>CP070764.1:2261302-2278282 GCA_020349245.1 Chloroflexota bacterium
TATCGATTGTGATTATTTGAATGAAGCGATGCTCGGACAGCGGATTGCTGGTGCGAACCAAGGGAGCATATTATAAGAATTACTTTCTCAATATCTTCGAAGGCTTGTGTACCACCAATTACAATCATTTCAATAATATGGCGAATCTCCTCAAAACTGGCTTTCTCCATATCACATCTTGTGTATGGTATAGGTGGCACCTTTTTAATCAATCTCTGGTTTATTTTACACCAACACCTGTGTTGAGATGATTCTCACCTGCCTCTGAATCCAGAGCATAAATCCGAGATAGGATTTTCCGATTTGCGGGAGAGGTCACGCTTGACCATCTAGGGTATGATATAATTTCGCCTAATTTCATGCCTTAAGATTACAAAAGACATATGCCTTCAGTCGAAGTAGAAGGTTTGGTAAAGTTCTATGCCGATCGGGTGGCAGTAGACCAGATCAGCTTCAGTACCAGGGAGGGGGAAGTTTTTGGGTTGCTTGGACCCAATGGAGCAGGCAAAACGACTACTCTGAATATCTTGTGCACTTTACTACAGCCTGATGCCGGGCTGGTTCACGTTGCAGGGTTCGATGTCAACAAACAAGCCGACCAGGCAAAATCCGCAATTGGCTACGTGCCACAGGAGCTTTCCCTCTTCCCCAGCTTGAGTGCCTGGGACAATCTGGCTTTTTTTGGCCGCATCTACCGCATGGATGAGTCTGATCTGCGGTTGCGCATCCCGGAAGTACTCGACCTGGTTGGTTTGAGAGCGCGGGCGAGCGACCGGGTCAAAACATTTTCCGGGGGTATGAAGCGGCGGCTGAACATTGCTGTTGGTTTGATCCACCGGCCGAAAGTTCTCCTGCTTGATGAGCCGACCGTCGGGGTCGATCCACAATCAAGAAATTTCATTTTTGAGCACGTCGAGCTTCTCAAGGCCCAGGGGATGACGGTCATCTATACTACCCATTACATGGAAGAAGCTGAGCGGCTGTGCGACCGGGTGGCTATCATGGACGAAGGAAAAATCCTGGCTATGGACAGCACGGCTAACCTGCTCAGCTTGCTGGGTGGTGGTTTGATCTATGTGGCTTTCGAAAAACCCATTGCCGAACTGCTGCCAGACCTAGAAGCCCTGCCCTTTGTCCGCAATGCATCTCAGGATTCTCCTCAATCGGAGCCTGTCCCTATCCAACAGCGGGCTAAAATTGAAACCCAGGATGCCAACCGGACGCTGCTGGCATTGATCGAGTATTGCCTTGCACAGCAGCTGCGAATCACCTCCCTGCAGGTCATGGAACCTAACTTGGAGAGTGTATTCCTGCACCTGACCAATAAACAGCTGAGAGATTGAGCTTATAAGCGTATCCACCGCCTGCCACTCAAGCCCCACATATTTTTGAGGCGAATTCTGGAAATGTTGAAACAAATCGGTGCCATGACTTGGAAAGAGCTGAAGATTTACCTGCGAGATCCGGCGGTTTGGGTCTGGATGTTCTTGCAGCCATTCCTGCTGATGGTCGCCCTCACTTTCGTGATGGGCGGCATGTCTGCTGGAGAGAGCGAGGTGGCTACCGGGCAGCCGAGCACGATCCAGCAAAATATTGCCGGATTAACCATCTATGGGATCTTCTGGATAGTGAGCCTACTGGCTGGCTCGGTATTTCAGGAAAAGCGGGAGGGCACCTTCAGGCGACTCCTGGTTGCACCAATTCGCCGCTCAGTCATGCTGGCTGGCAAAGTACTGCCGTATTACATTATCAATCTGCTCCAGATAGCTGTCATGCTGGGCGTATCCAGCACATTGTTCAAGGTCAGCCTGGGGAACTCCTTTGCTGGATTGGTAGCAATTAGCCTCGCTGCGGCAGCTGCAGCCACCGGGCTTGGTGTGTTGGTAGCTGCTCTGGCGCGTACGGATGCACAGGTAGGTGCAATTGCTACCATTCTGTTGCTTTCCCTGGCCGTCGTGGGGGGTTGCTTCGTGCCCCGCTGGGTAATGCCTCCCTGGCTGCAAACAATCAGCCTGATTACCCCGCACGCTTGGGCTGTCGATGCATACCTCAAGATGATGGTGGACGGAGTTGGATTGATCAGGGTTCTCCCCAATGTTTCCGTGCTCGCCGTTTTTGCTGCCCTGTTTTTTGGGCTGGGTGCCTGGCGATTTCGCTTCGAATAGACTTCAGCCAAGAATTTATTCCAAGTTCAGGCTAAAGGTTTTGAGCACATTGCCACAAGCCATTGAGAAAGGTTACAGCTGAAGAAATCCTA
This sequence comes from Chloroflexota bacterium, assembly GCA_020349245.1. GTDB lineage: Bacteria > Chloroflexota > Anaerolineae > Anaerolineales > UBA4823 > PFL25. The sequence goes on from CP070764.1 coordinate 2,263,560, forward strand.
ATTTTCAATCCCTCACCTGAAAGCCCATTTGCCAAGATAAATGCTCGCAGACAACATTCCCTCCCTGGATCACTGCCGGCACTCCTTATAATTCCTAAGCCTTGGACTCAAGCATGAGGAACGAGGGGAATGCTTTCCCACCTTCCAGCCTTTTCAAATCAACCTGGCTCATATCAAAAACGAAAATCGACTGTTCCAGGCCATATCCAGCCAGCCAGTACTTTTTCCGAGATTTAAACTTATCCAGGTGGCTACCTGGTTAGCATGGCGTGAATCAGGAAAATTACGGCGGCCTGGCAGTTACCTGCCAGGCCGTCACCTATAGACTATAAGGTTTTACGGTACGATTGTGATCCGGTTTTGCGGGCCTGGAGGGACAGGCGAGTTCGCTGTTAAGTAAGCCTCGAATGCATCCAAGTCGATCATGCCGGTCAACAGGTCGGTGCCTTCCAGGAGTGATGTAAATCCATCCCCACCACCGGCCAGGAAGTTATTGACAGTCACGCGGTAGGTTGCAGCTGGGTCCACATCCACGCCGTTGATCTTCATATTGCTGACCTTGCTGCCTGCTTGAGCTGATGTAGTCCACGTGTAAGAAAGACTATACGAAATCTGCAGCATCCTTCCGGATCCATCCGAGCCAGCCGTTGCCTGCTGTTCCAAAACCGCTTTGAGCTGGGCACCTGTCAAAGACATCGTCACCAGGCTGTTACTGAACGGCTGGACGGCGAAGGCTTCGCCGTAGGTTACCTGGCCAGGGAGTTCTCCACCGCTGATCTGGGCATAGAGCAGGTCAGTGCGGATTCCGCCCGGGTTGGTCATAGCTACCACCGCGTTCCCAACATCTGGACCTGCGGTCGCGGCCAGCTGCGCATCGCCGATCACGTCACCCAGGGCTGATTCCACCATATTGCCCCCTCTCTTGATGTCCGCTGTGATCGAGCCGACCACACGATTCCTCAACGGCGCAGAGGCATCACGGTACTGGTCGATTAGCGCTTTCATGTCAGGATCGGGGACGGCGGATAGGTAAGGAGTCTCAACCGGGATATTGTTTGCCGCGCGGCTGATCACCTGACCGTTAGTGCCGGCGATGGTCAGATCAATATCCGTCAGGTAGCGCCCATTGTAGCCGGCGCCGGTCACGATCATCGGATCGTAATTCTTCTTGACCTTGACCTGACAATTGTAGGCGTTGTGGGTGTGGCCGGTGATCAGGGCATCCACTTCGGGATCAATTTTCTTGACAACATTGGCGAAGAATGGATCATCTTCATTGCAGGAGTTGATGGTTGGTCCTGCCCCTCCGCCATCATGAAGGATGACAACGATAGCCTTTAGTCCCTGCGTGTCCTTGAGGAATTTGACATAGCGGTTGATGGTGCTAACTTCAGCCTCGAACATCAACCCTTCTACTGCCGAGGATACGACGATGGTCGGCGTGGATTCAAGGGCAATCCCGATGAAGCCCACTTTCACACCATCGAACTGGCGCACGCTGGTAGCTGCGAATAGCGTTTGACCGGTATCCAGGCGGATGACATTTCCAGACAAATAATCGAACGCTGCCCCGGGAAACGCCGGGACACCCGTGATGCAGCCATCTACCGGGTGGCAGCCACCCTCTTGCATGCGCAGAAGTTCCTGCCAGCCTTCGTCGAACTCATGGTTCCCCGTATTGCTGAAATCGAAGCCCATCAGGTTGAAGGCCATCACTGTCGGTTCATCATGGAATAGAGCCGAGAGCAGCGGGCTGGCTCCGATCATATCGCCAGCGGAAACCTCTATTGTGTTGGGGTTCGTATCAACTGCAGCATTGACAAAGTTGGCAAGGTACTCCACGCCACCTCTGTAATACCAAAGACTCTCGTCAGTCGTATTACCAGGTTTCGTTAAAGACGGATCGAGTGCTCCATGGAAATCATTTACAGCCAGGATCTGCACTTCGACAGAAGCTGGTTTACCGGCAGCCGCCAGCTGTGCTGGCATGACAGTCAATAGCAGAGCTAGAACAACAACAAAAGTGATAAATTTATTTATTCTCATTTCAATACTCTCCCTTGAAGGTGGGTAAACAAACAGGCTGATATATTTGGAGTTTTTTTTGAGAAATTTCTAAATAACCCTCCTTTATAATAATTGACCGCTGAACCCTGATTGACCTTCGGCAGTCTGGCGTCCTGTCCTCTTTCCACTGGCAGACCCATGACTTTGCGCCCCCATCTCGCGACAGGTTTGCCTTTTCGGGCGTTCAGTCTTCCTCGAAACTTTCTGCAGGTAATACAAAATACCTCCCGCATAACAAGGACAATTAAAGTATAGCAAGTTTCTCAACAAGCGCAAGTGAGATTCTGCATATTATGAGTTAGGATTGGATCAGCGATGCGAACAAACCATAGATCTTCTTACTTTTGCCCTTTGGGGTGGGCTTTGAATCCAAGAAACAGCCCCCTGATTAGATCGGCGGTATTTCCCATCTTCTGCCCTCATCTAAGGCCGGGACAAGCGTGGTCGCAGAGTTGCCGATTGCAAGAGAGAGATCTTGGATACCATGCGGCTGAACTTCACGGACGTTCACACCCACTTCCAAAAGAGGTTGGGGGCACTTCTTTCAACCTTCCCAGGGACGGGACTGGTTGGAGAAGCAGGCAGCGGTGAGGCTGGTGCCACCTCGGCTGAGAAGCACCATCCCGATATTTTGCTCATGGATATCGACATGACCATGATAGGTAGTTTTAGGAACCCACGATCAATTCAAGGCTGAATTCTGACCATTGGCCTTGTTCGGATCAAGATTGTGGAGGGCGATGCGTCCATTTTCTCAACAATGCGGGCTGGGGCAGGCGGCTGACTATTGAAGGGGGAAAAACCTGCAGAACTTGTACAGGTGATCTGGGCTGTTGCGGGAGGTCAAGCACTTTTCAGTTTGGCAATCGCAGCGTGGATCATGCGTTTCTTCGCTGATCAGCGGATTGAGTTCAGGGATACTGTGCCAGAAGAAACCTTCCCCAAAGTGACTTCAAGAGTAATGGAAGTCTTTAACCTGATTGCCTAGGATTATAGAAGAAACGAGATTGCCGATACCCTGGTGATTAACGACGAGACGGTGAGCAACCACATCTTCAGCAAACTCCGTGCCCAAGCCATCATGAAATTTATATAATGGAAACTATTCAGCTGAAGCGCTGCCGTGCTCCTTCGGGGGACCGGAACACGGAACAAAAAGTTGCCTGACCGACTCAACTTGTCTGGTTGAAAGGACAAATATTTCTGGAAAATGAAATTATGCAGTGTTCGATTCGAGCAGCTTTTTTAGCCTCTGGTTATCTTCATTCATTTGTTTTTCGAACTGCTTGGCTGCCAATCCTTCTGCAATCTTAAAAAAGCCGCCTAATTCCACCTTTCCAGAAAAGGTAAGCAGTGATCCACTGTCCTGTGGCTCAACCTTTGCCGTCACTTCGATCGGGATGGGTCCGCTAATCGATTTAAAGGTGGTTTGGTTTGGGGGCTGGTAGTCCGTGATCTGCAGTTCCGCTTCGATCTCGCGTCCGAGCAGACTGGTTGTCGTTTTCCAAGTAGAACCGACCCCGATTGGGCCGTCCGAAACCCATGAAGCTGATTTTGTTCCGCTCTGATAATTGGGACTGTTCGAAGGTTCATTGATGTAATCAAAAACATCCCTTGGAGGACGGTTGATAAAGACTTTACTTTCTAACTGGACCATGAGAATATCTCCTGACGGGGCAGATGAAAAGGAACCTGACAAAGTGTTGACTATGACTGTTGCCCCACTAAAGTCATAGAATTGCGAGATTGCACGCAGGTTTTTGATAGTGAAGAGATTATACTATATTCAAAGATATATTAGGTCTTATTAGTATCATTATAGATTTCGGATGTGCAGGACTCATGATAGGACATCAGCATGCTTCCGCGCAGGCTTCTCAGGTTGATGGTAATAAGTGATCCAGCCTGCCAGCACAATGACAGCGAAATGGATTGGACAGCGAAGCCTGGAACCCTCGAGCTGAGAGCTTTAATCGAGTTGACCGAGAATGATTTTATCCTCAGCTCGACTTCGTGGAAAATCTTGTCGGTCATGTCCATCAAGCGGCTTTTCTTAATCTTTTGGTCCCGGGATTTTTTTTATTGCTGCGGTATATATGTCCAACAATGCAATTCGACTAATCCGGCGGTGCCATCCTCACCGCCCCATCCAGCGGGATCTCTTGAGATAATCGACATTATCTTGGAGTGTGCGCTTACTAACCGGGACCTTTCAGGCTTGACAAGGTTAAGGGTGGTTTCATTCCCGTCCTTCCTCTATGGTCCATTTGAGTGGCAACATTAATCCAAACGAAGAAGCAGAACAAAAAACTTGGCATATGGTTAAAATATTGTGGGTCGACTTATCAATCGGAGACATGATTGCTGTCGCAGAATCCTAGTTAGCCCACTTTATGCGTACTACTTCTATTGGAGGTCGTATGGTTACTTTAGAAGAAATTAAATCTGCTTCTGATCGAATTTCCCCTTTCATAATTAAAACCCCTTTGGAGGAAAGTCAAACCATTAGCAACATTTTGGGTGCAAATACTTACCTCAAAATGGAACTCTTTCAGAAAACTGGTTCATTTAAGCCTCGTGGTGCATTCAATCAAATTTTGCAATTAGACAATGATGCCAAAACTAAAGGAGTCGTCGCCGTTAGTGGAGGTAATTTTGCCCAAGGTGTTGCATATGCGGCAAGCAAATTAGGTATACAAGCCATTATTTGTATGCCTGAATATACTCCCTCTAATTATGTGGAAGCTACGAAATCGTATGGAGCACGGATAGAACTCTCACCAGATTTTCCATCAACTTTCGTCAAAGCAGAAACCTTCAAAGCAGATGGGTACGCTTTTCTCCATGCGTGGGATAATCAAAATCAAATGGCTGGTACTGGAACTATAGGGCTTGAAATTGTTGATATGCTTCCAAGTGTTACAGATATTGTCATCAGTATTGGGGGCGGAGGATTAATTGCAGGCATTATGGTCGCCATCAAGACACTTAAACCAGATGTCCGAATTTGGGGTGTCGAAACTGAAGGGGCGCAAACGATGGGTAAAGCATTGGAAGCGGGTGAAGTAGTACAAATCACGCCCAATTCGCTCGCAAAAACTTTGAGCGCTAATTATGTTGCTGAAGACGCCTTAAAAATTGCACAGCAATATCTTGAACAGCATATTGTAGTTTCCGACCAAGAGGCTGTTGATGACCAGCGTTTTCTCCTTGAGCGCACAAAAGTACTGACAGAATTAGCCGCTTCTTGTACCTTATCAGCGGCACGCAAGATTCGTCATCATTTCAAAAAGGATGACGATGTTGTCTTGCTCTTATGTGGTGGCAATGAATCATTGTCAAATATGATTGGATACACTAAACTCAGGCTGGCTTGATTCCTAAACAGAATGACATGAAAAGACAACGTGGGCTTACAAAGCGTGCACCTGACACTGGGGATTCTGCGCCGTTTTCAAGCTTTTTTCTACCCCTGTCATTTTTTTGGTTGGACGGGTTCGCCATCCCCGCCCCAGCGCAGGTAACGCAGGCCGTTAGAATTTCTCGAGTCACTTTATTTCAGAGGACCTGCAAATGAATAGTTTGAATCCTAAGGTTGATGTATTTATCAGTAAAGCCACAAGGTGGCAGAGTGAATATGAGAAATTAAGAATGATCGTTCTCGATTGTGGGTTAACCGAAGAAGTAAAGTGGGGTAAACCATGCTACACAGACGAGAAAAAAAACATCGTATTACTCCATGGTTTTAAAGAGTACTGTGCCCTCCTGTTTTTCAAAGGTGCCTTGTTAAAGGATCCCAAGGGCATTCTGATTACACAAACGGAAAATACGCAGGCAGCCCGCCAGATACGCTTCACCAACGTAAAAGAAATTGAAGAGAACGAACCTATCTTGACAGCCTATATTCACGAAGCCATAGAGGTGGAAAAAGCTGGTTTGACAGTGAAATTTAAAGAGACCCGGGAATATATCGTTCCAGAAGAATTTCAAAAGAAATTAGATGAAATTCCTGGCTTGAAAACTGCTTTTGAGGCATTGACCCCGGGACGGCAAAGGGCATATATCCTGTTTTTTTCTCAACCCAAGCAATCCAAAACCCGGGAGGCAAGGGTTGAAAAACATATCCAGCATATTCTCGATGGAAAAGGATTAAATGATCAGTGATCAAATTATTCGATACTATCTTCCTGTTATTGAATTGTGACACTTGAGGATTGGAGGATGATCAACTGGCTTTTTGCAATTAAATTTGGGTAGGTAGAAAACATATTGACTTTAAATATCTATTCGAGGATACCCAGACAAATTTACCCCTATCCCGCGTTTGAACTGCGGAAAATTTCGGATGACAAGATCTTTAAAATAATCTATTGGGGCAGTTGGTCTGCCCTTTTGTGGGTAGTCTGTAACCGGGATATCACCAGAGAGTAGAACAGAGGCAGAAAATCACGAGGATCTCAACAGGATAATGGATGAGATGAGAAATAACACACATCAAGGTCCTCTTTCAGCACTCAGGAGTTTCATTGGAAAGAAATACATGAACCTTCCATCGAGGGCAATCAACCATCTATTCAAGCCTCACCCGTCTCAAGGACAAAATAGATTTCCATCGAGCCGTGCAAGTTTATCTGGGGCAGGATTAATTCATGAGGTAAAGCAAGCGAAAACATGGCACATGGTTAATTTTGTATCGATCGACTTATGCAGATGAACCCCCCTGCGAGGTCATCAATGTTTAGCGATGTACTTGACGACTAGGCTGGCGAGCTTTGGTGATAAATTTATGCAGTCAGATGCAGTATATAAATATTTGGGATAATTAAATAGTGTGAACAACATCAATAACGATAAAGAGGAGTCAATTCATGGCAAAAAAATCATCGAAAGGCAATAGTCATCCAATCCCAAAAATTGAGATTAATTTGGAAATTTCACCAGAACAAGGTGAAGAACTTCTCAAAACATTGAAGGTCCGTTTTGAGAAAAATATGAACCGCCACAAAGGTCTTGAATGGACCAAGATACAAGCAAAACTGGAAGCTCTGCCTGAAAAACTGTCATCACTCAATGCAATGGAAAGCACAGGCGGAGAACCGGATGTTATAGGTCAGGATAATAAGACCGGCGAATACATATTTTATGATTGTTCAGCAGAAAGCCCAACAGGCCGGCGAAGTCTTTGTTACGATCACGAAGCGTGGGAATCAAGGAAAGAAAATAAACCGGCGACCAGCGCGTTGGATTTGGCGGCTGACATGCGCATCGAGATATTAACGGAAGATCAATATCGGGAGCTACAGAAGTTAGGGAATTTTGATACGAAAACATCAAGCTGGGTAAAAACACCGGCTGCTATAAGAAAACTCGGCGGTGCCATATTTTGCGATCGTCGCTACGACCATGTTTTCATGTATCACAATGGTGCGGAATCTTACTATGGCGCCAGGGGATTCCGTGGCTCACTGAGGGTCTAATTTTTATATTGGGTGCAGAGTGGTCAATTCCTGATCAAGCATTTGACAAGAGATATTCCAGGTAAAAGAGCACATTTGAAAAATATATTTCAAGGGCGCTCTGTTCAAGGGTGCCATACTAAGCTTGATAAAATATCTGTCTGCGACGCTATAGCGCCCATCGGCTTACGGATGCATTTGAGTTGACTCTCGGGAAAATTTTCTATCCACAATTCCCAGCCAACCATGAGAACCTTATCGTGATGTGACAGCGAACTTCCGTAGCAGTCGCTAAAACGCCATGCAGTGAGCCTGGCGTTTATGTTGTTAGCTGGTTCGTGGACCGGTTATGTCGCTGCCCTATTTACCATCAATTTCACCATGAATTGCTAAAACTTTTGTCTTTTTGCGGTAGATCATATGGACTAGATTGGTTTAAGCGAGAGCAAGTGCTGATTGCAGGCAGCAAATTTACCTTTTTGTCTTTTGGATTGCTGTAAACGACGTTTTCAATTTTCTCGATATTACCGTGTCAAAAATTCTATACAAATCCAATAAATTGATACATGTTTGCTATGTTTATTGGATGGGAATTTGACAACCAGGTGGGATAAATAATAGTGTGTACTCCTCTTTAACGAAGGTAACCAATATCTACACCAGAAAGGACAATATTTGACAAACCAAACTTAAAAAAGAATGAGCAGGTTCTGCGGCATGAGCACCCGACGGACCCAATGAGGAAAGGCTCGTTTCTTATCAAATTAACCTCTTCAGTTTATTTCCTCACAAAATGAGACGTGAAAGAAATCTAGAATTGATCTCTTCTATCCCTCATTTTATTGGTCAACATATATCATAGATTAATTTGTAACCAGTTAATCTCATTTTTTTTCGAGATTCTTCGTAATTGGCGAAGGAGATGTCTCCATGAATACTTTTCCACGTCAATCACTTCAAATACTGGTGAGTTTCTTAGTATTAATTTCGATCTTCTTTGCACCTTTTTTTATCAGGTCTGGCCAAGCTGATGTTGGTCCCGAGCCGATTTTACCGCCCGGGAGTAATATAAAGCCGGAAGGTAAAACCTCCATCGAAATGCAGTCAGAGACAGTAGTCCTTACCGTGCGCAAGGCAACCGGATCAGATAACACTGCGATCAATATTAGCCCTGGAAACTATGGTTTAGATATGTTCCCCACCTGGTTTCCAGCTGTGGCCGATGTGGAAGCTGAATTTACGATGCAAAACCCGACCAGTGAGGCGGTGAGCATGCAGGTTTGGTTCCCACTGGCGTCGACCCTAGAAGATGTCAACTGGGAAGGTCGCAGCGGCGAGGTTGTCCCCTCAATCAGGAGATTTCAGGTAACTGTGAAAGGGAAGATAGTCGATTACAGCGTGAGTGAGCTGCCCAACCCGCAGGGCGGAGATATGCCTCCGCTTCCGTGGGCCAGCTTCCCGGTTACCTTCCCAGCAAGAGAAAAAGTTCGGATCAAGATCAGCTACATCCTACCGGCGCAGAAGCCAGAAGCGAAGTGGAAAGACCTGGTGATGACATTTAATTATGTATTCCAGACGGGAGCTGGATGGGCGGGACCGATTGGTAAAGCTGAGTTGCAGGTCTACCTGCCCTATCCTGCCTCGCCAGAGACGATCATGTCAATGCCGGCCGGGGGCAAGGTGGACGGAAATCAGGTACGCTGGACCTGGGAAAACTTCGAGCCTGGCCCGGGGGATGATTTCTCCATAATGATGATGCAACCAGAACCCTGGGAGAATTTGAAGGCTGCCCGTTTAGCTGTCCGCAGCAAACCAAAAGATGGTCAATCCTGGTTGAAGCTCTGCGAAACTTACCACGGGTTGAGTTATAGTCTTTGGCATAAAATTCTTGGTTTTGGCGAGGTCTACTCCGCGTTGGGCCTTGAAGCCTGTCAGGAAGCAGCTCACTTTCTACCTAAGACAACCACGAGTGATGGGCAAGCCTGGTTGAGTCTTTGTGCCACCTATTATCGATTGAGTGAAGGCGAGTCTCCTGATCTATCCTTGGCGGTGGAAGCCTGCCACGAGGCAGCTCGCATCCTGCCTGGCGATGCAGCGCCTCACTACGGATTAGCCATTTTATACCTCTCAAAGCTTTCAAGCAGCCCATCTCAAGCACAACTACAACCGGTGCTGGATGAACTAGAAATTGGGCAAGAGCTAGAATCAGCCCAGCCCCCATCAGATAAGGTGTACTTTTTCTTACCATTATTTGGTTTGGATGACCCGCCAGCGCAATACATCACCAATTGGGTCAATAGAATATCGAATTTTCCAACGGTAAACTCGGAACAGCCTACAAAAACCGCAGCTACAGGAGCGACACTTATTCCCCCAAATCCAGCTGCTCCCTCAAATGTAATCGTATATGGAAAGCCGTACTCAGCAGACAGCCATACTCTGCTCCTACTTCACCTGGATGGCAGCTACGACGGAGTGCAAGGTGAGGCAGGCGATGCCACGGGGGCTGAATTCGCCGCCGGTCTCTATGGCCAAGGAGTGATGTTTGATGGCAGTGACACACTAAGCTTCCCCACCGCCGACAACCTGAGCCGCACGCAAGGCGCTATCGAATTCTGGTTGCTTCCAAATTGGGATGGCGATGATGAACAAAGCTACGTCTTTTTTGAGGTGGGGAATAATTGGGAAAACCGCATGCGGATCATGAAAGATGGAGCAAATAATTTACGTTTTATGGTCTGGGACAGTGTAGACGAGTATGGAGTGGCTCACAATGTATCGGAGTGGAAATCCGGTGAGTGGCATCACCTCGCCGTCACTTGGCAGGATACAAATATCGCCCTCTTTATCGATGGTCAGCAGGTTGAGAAGAGCAGGAATATCAACTTGCCAGAGGTACTCGGTGATACGATTTCAATCGGGTCATCAGCAGTAGAGGGGGCATATCAGGCAAACGCGGTCATCGACGAACTGCGCATCAGCGACCTGCCTCGATTAGGTGACAAGGAATTCACTCCCCCGCAACCGCAATCTCCCCCGGCTTCTGCTCCATCCCAGAAACCCACTCTATCTCCCACCGCAACGTCCTCCAGGACACCCCCACCTTCTTCAACACCGACAATCCCAGTGGTTGCCACCATTGCCACGCCCTCCTCCGCCCTGCAAGGATCGACGACAGACATTGGGATTGTCATCGTAGCTGCTGTGGTTATAGTCCTGATTATCGCGGGATACTTTGGATACAAGAGGACTCGGGCGAAATCAGTTAAGTAATGGTAACTGCCCTAAAAGGATTGGCTGGTTGATGAAAATCATTGGAAAGGATTACGTATTTCATCTGCAAACGAAGAATTACAAATCCTCAGGCTGAGGTATTTCAAGACACAAAATAGAAATTAACTTTTAGCGATTCAGGTGAATACTCAACCTGGTATATGCATCTCCTAAATACTTGAATAAGACGTTATTTGGATGGGCAAGACGATGGACGTGTGTCACGTGAATTTACCTCACTTACAAAGAGCGGGCTGAAAGTGGTCACCGGTTTCGCTGGCAAGTCAAAGAAGCCCTGTGACCTTAAATCCCCCAATTATCAACGACATAATCAATTGCCTGGCTCATCGTCATCGACCGTCCATCAACCCATAGCGAAGCAAACATTTCTTCGTCCATGTTCGCCTTTAGCTTGGCAACTTCACTATCGTACTCTGCGTGTTCTTGAATAGTCATGTCAATCTTAATTCTCTCGCGTATCGCCTCAGCCGCGCCAAGCAATTTTACAGATTTCTCTGCTTGCCCGAGGGCCCTAGCTATGAAGGCCAAGCATTCCAATTGATGTGCAACGGCGGCGCGATGACCCATGCGCTGCCATTCTTTGATTGTCTCTTGATATGCTGATATTGCCTGCTGATAATTCCCCTCCTGGCGTAAAATATGGGCGAGATCGCTTTTGATCATGTTTACATTCCGATGCGAACCTAATTCCTGCATGGTTTGCATGGCAATTTTATACTTTTCCCGTGCTTCTTCAAATTGATTCTGCAAAGTATATAAATTCCCAAATCCGTACATGTTGATTCCATATGACCAGCGGCTACCATGTTCTTTCAGCAATCTGCCCGCTTTTTCATGCATCTCGATAGCTTTGGGGAAATCCCCCTTTGCAAAAGCTTCCACTCTGCTGGTAGCTGATAATACCGAACCCAGAACATACTTATCTCCTAGTTCTTCTGCTACAGCAAGGGCTTCTTCACTAACTTGGATAGCCCTATCGACATTTCCGGTGATCAAACACGCCGCGGCAAGAAAAGCCATCGCCAAAGCAAGAGGCTGCTTATCTCCAAGAGAGCGCAAATCATTTGTGGCTTCATCTGCTTCCCGAATCGTACTTGGGTTATCACCCATTGAAAAAGACATGATTCCCAGGCTAACAAGTAACCTGGCTTTATAGACTTTTTCTTCTGTGGTTAATACATGTCCCGAGTCTCTCAGTAATTTAATCTTCTCAAGAGCTTCTACCCCCCAACGATGTCCTTCACCTGCATAACTTGTAATTACCATCAGGTATGTTAATGAATACACCAATCGTGCCACAGCAAATGGATCGCTGGATAACCCCCATTCTATAGCAGTACGGAAGTTGTCATATTCGGTTTCCAGGCGGTTGAGCCATTCTAATTCTTTTTCTTTATTGAATATTTCAGGTACAGAAATCTCCCCCATTTCAACGAAGTATGCGAGATGGCGATCCCGCGTGCCTTCGCCTTCACCGTTTTCCAGCAGCTTGTCACGAGCATATTGGCGGATTGTTTCTAGCAGGGAATAGCGCGGCTCGTATCCTTCATCGTTTATCACAACCAATGATTTATTGATCAGTCTTGGAAGGTATTCAAGTACATCCACATTGTTACAGATCATTTCAGCAGCTTCGAAAGTCCAACCACCTGCAAAGACTGATAATCTCCGCAGCAATGCCTTTTCAGGATGTTCCAATAAATCGTAACTCCAATCAATCAAGGCGCGCAAGGTCTGCTGGCGTGGTAAAGCGGTTCGGCTTCCTCCGGTCAGCAGTTTAAAGCGATCGTCGAGTCGTTTTGCGATCTGTTCCAGCGAGAAAGCGGTGATCCGAGAAGCTGCTAGTTCAATAGCTAAGGGAATCCCATCGAGGCGGCGGCAGATTTGGATTATAGCCGGAGCATTCTCATCCGAAAGTTGAAATTTACGATTGGCTTGCGAAGCCCGTTCTACGAACAACTGCACAGACTCATATCCCATTGCTGTCTCTTTTCTGAATTCAACCTCATCGGGCAATGATAGCGACGGTACACGATAGACCGTTTCGCCATTAATGCCAAGTGCCTCACGGCTGCTGGCAACTATCTTGATATTGGCAGCCACGTGCAATAGTTCATCCGCGACATCTGCACTGGCTTCGATGAGATGTTCACAGTTATCCAGAATGAGCAGGAGCTCCTTCTCACGCAGATAATCATGCACGAGAACTTTCAACGGCACGGATGGCACCTCACCAAGATCAAACGTGGAAGCAATGGTCTGAAGAATTAGAGAAGGATCAGCAATCGGTGCAAACTCAACCAGCCAGACACCATCTTCGAATGAAGGGAGTAGTTGATTACCAAGCTCGATCGAAAGTCGTGTTTTACCTGTACCCCCAGGTCCGATCAGGGTGAGCAGGCGTCCGTCTTCAAGCTTTGACTGCACCTCGGCAAGTTCATGCTCGCGCCCGATGAAGGATGTCAATTGCGTAGGTAGATTGTTTGTTGCATGGGTAAGTGATTTGAGTGCAGGAAATTCCTGTAACAAATTTCGGGCTGAGATTTGGAATATTTTCTCAGCCTGTTTCAATCCTTTGAGGTGATGTTCTCCCAGGTCGATTACATTTGTATCAGCAGACAAATGTTCTTGTGCGATATGAAAGGTTGTCTCAGATATCAAAATCTGCCCACCATGCCCAGCGGACATTATCCGTGCAGCCCGGTTGGGTGTACTGCCGTAGTAATCACCACCGCGCAATTCTGCTTCGCCGGTGTGAATACCCATGCGGACTTTAATAAAAATGGAATTCGGTTTATCAATGTAGATGGATTGCAATTTGTGTTGTGAGACAAGTGTTGCATTTACCGCATCCAGGGTCTTAGCAAAGACTGCGTGAATCCCATCACCTGTGGTTTTGATGATCTGACCGTTGTTTGATTCCACCGCATCCTTCAAAATGGAGTCATGTTTTGCTAAGGCAGTTTTCATCGCTTCGGGATATTTCTCCCAAAGTTGTGTTGAACCTTCAATATCGGTGAATAAAAAAGTGACAGTCCCAGTGGGCAATTGGGGATGGACCATAGTTTGCTTCAGGTTAATTTCGGGCATATATCATCAGTTTTACCATAATTGTTCTGGTATTTCCAATATAGATTTCTTTACCCTGAATAAATCAGACATATGATCGGGAAATGAGCATGCACATTTCACTTTAATTTGGCTTTCCTCCTGTCGAATATTTATAGGCAGATTCCAATCATGTATATGAACAATCATTTGATTTCGGCTCAGGTCAGAAATATGAAAGCGATCTAGGTAGGGGTGTTGGAGGTTGATCTTTTCTTGCCTCGAGTTTGACAAGCGTACCCCTGCTACTCTAAAGACATAAGTAATTGAGTTGCATACTCTAGCCTGAGAGTGCCCCTACTAGCAATTATTAAATTGTCATCACGATAATCCGAGTACCACTGCAGTACAAATAAATGTAAAACCATGTTGGTTTAATAAAGCATAAATTTGCGAATCAGAAAAAATACTGGAGAGGAGGCACATATTCGGAACAGGATTGTGATCGAGAATCCTCCGGGGAGATATAGTCTAATGAAACATTGTTGTGATGATGATTGGTTTTGTGGAAACATAACACTTCGATATAAATTCACTCGATAATTTATATTCCCTTCAACAATTGCATTATGTGCAATTCATTGTCTCCTGCGAGGTCTTCGCAGTTATCAGGGAGAAACCTCAAGAGAGATTGGCATTGGTAAAAGTAGGTCTGAAATTAACCCTGACTTCGTAGATGATCTCTTTTAGGATATTTTCAAGCCGTAAATCATCGAAGAACGCCTCGCGGATCCTGCGCCGGACGTCGTCGATGTCCTCGAGCAGATGGTTGAGCTGCAGGTGCACCTCCCACAGCGG
>CP070764.1:2278382-2324003 GCA_020349245.1 Chloroflexota bacterium
ACACGTTGAGGGATCATCGCACAATAAATTTATCAAATAAACAATAGAGAATCTATCCCTCGCTGAGGTCGGGAGGGATGAAAGAGGAGGTATTTTTTTATCTGGAAAACTAAGGGGGGACTAGTCCTTAAGTACTATCAGAACTGGATGTATTGTTGCTTATTAGTCCATCCCGAAGAGCAACTCGTGCAGCTTGCTTGCGGGATGCAACCTGGAGTTTAGAGAGAATATTTCGTACATGGCTCTTGGTCGTGTAAAGGCTGATAGACAGGCGCTCAGAGATCTCCTTGTTGGTGGCATCAGCCATGATCAGTTCAAGGACTTCCCTTTCCCGGCTGGTCAGCAGAGGCATTGTATCTTCATTGGGTGTTGATTTCGGTCTGGAAGCAAGAATTGCGAACTCTTCCAACAGCTGACGGGCAAGCATCGGAGGAAGGACAGCCTCGCCATCTATGGCCCTTCGAATACCATCCAGGAAATCATCTGAGTTAGAATTCTTGAGCATGTAACCGATTGCACCAGCTTTAATAGCTTCAAACAGCTTTTCTTCCTCTTCATGAACAGTAAGTATGAGGATGGAGATTTGCGGATATGCATTGTGAATCAGGCGGGTTGCTTCTAACCCATCACTAATGGGCATGTTTACATCCATGATGATCAAATCCGGCTCCAGCTCCCGTGCCAGGCTAAAAACTTCCAAGCCATCTTCGGCGCGTCCAACGACCTCCAAATTTGGCTGAGCATTGATCATGCTGGCCACACCATCGCGGAATAGATCATGGTCATCTGCTATAAGGATGCGTGATTTCTTCATTTACGTTGCATTTCTCCAATTACGAAGTTATTCGAGCGTGTTTTTATTTAGAGGAAAGCTGGCTTTGATCTCGGTACCTGAACCAGGGGACGAAATGATCTCTAACCTACCCCCGCTACGCTCAGCGCGGGCCTGCATGATTTCGAGCCCAAAGTGCTGGTCGCCCCTCGTCTGGTCATGATCGAACCCCTGTCCATTGTCTTTAATATGCATATCAATTTGGTTATTGTTCTTTATGATACTGACATCAACCTTGCTTGCCTGTGCATGGCGCCGGATATTTACCAGGGCTTCTCGCAGGATCAGAAGCAGTTGTCTTTGAACGATCGTCGAAGCACCTTCCCATGGGATACCGAAAATCTCTAAATTTACCGGCACATCACAAAGTTTATTGAAATCCGCAATAGAGTTTTTGATATCTGTTTGCAGACCAAGGATATTATCTTTCGGCTGGTTAGTTAAGCCCCTGATCACTAGGCGCAATTGATCCTGGGCAACGCGCAGATTAGCCTGCAGGGTTTCGAGCATATGGGTTATCTCGGATAGCTCATTAGTTGGAACCAAACTCAAGATCTGGTTTACCTGCAATTGGGAGACACCGAGATTTTGGGCAAGGTCATCATGCAGTTCTGAAGCCAAGCGTTCACGTTCGGCAAGCCTGGCAGATTTCATTACCTCCTTTTTTCCTACTTCAACCAACTGGTTGTTGTAGATTGCAATGGCAGCAGAATTCGCCAGCAAGGTAAAAATACGTTGTTCATTCTCGTTGAAAGGTCTATTCTCTCCCCTTTGTACACATAGCGCTCCAATGATTTTCTCACCGACTTGCAAGGAAGCAGACATAACCTGATCTGTAGAATTGGCGTTAATAAATTGACAGCCCATGCGGGTAATATCTGTAGCTCGGACAACCCCACTGTGATTAATCAACAAGTTTGTATTAGGAAACTGCTGAGGTCTATCGCCAGCAAGGATTTGTGTCCCATTGGCGACCATCTCGATGCACTCCCCGTTTGGGGTGAGCAAGCACAAGGCAACATCTTTCGCATAGAAAAGGTCCATTAATAAGTTAGTAATGGATTTAATAATTTCATCTGCATCCATAACCTTGGCAATTTCCTGGCTGAACTTGGTCGCGGTGGTCAGCTCGCGGGTTCTCTCTGCAATACTTGCTTCAAGGTTTTGTTGGTTCGCAGAAATTTGAATGCGCATTCTTTCCATAGAGCGTGCAAGCTGACCGATTTCATCTTCTCGGAATACTTCTATGGAACTATGCAAATCTCCCCTTCTGATGCTAAGGGCTGACTGGTTGAGGGAGCCGAGCGGGTGAACTATTCGATAACCAATAATATAAATTCCTGAGATTAGCAGGGGAACCGTCATCAGGATAAATACTATTTGCAATGATCTTAATCTCAAATGCTGATTATCTGTATGTTGTTTGTAAATCTCAGAAGCTGAGTCGACTCTATCGATTAATTCTCGGGATTGGGATTGGAGAGCAAGCCAGGTAGTTTCATCTGCACGCGTATCTTCTGGAAGGGAGAGGGCTAATTCAAGCTTTTCCAAGTATGCAGGCCAAATTTGGGCAATAGTTTGGTACTGCTCCCGGATTTGAGAATCCGTGGGACCTGGTAACTGGTAAGGCGCACCTTCAATTGGGATTAATATACCCGTCCCAGGAACAGAAGCAAGGTTATTTTCAATATTTTTCTTATAGATAGAAACTGAAGGGTTTTGAGGATCAACCAGTGCTAACCAGGTTAAGCGTTGGATGGAGAGACGATGTTCTCGAATTATTCCGGATGAAATTTCATCAGCTGCATGATCTTGAATGTACAGGTAGGATACAGAAAATGAACCTAATACCAGAAATGTAAAAGAGATGATAATGATGAATAGCTGGGTACGAATTTCGCGAAGCATATACTCAAGTCGTTATGGCAAGTAGAAGCGGGTATGTCAACATATTCGAAATGCAGATATGAAAGGTTGGCTGAAATCGATGGGAAGAATCCACCTGGCCGGATAACTGTTATTTGTTTGGATGAATTATCTACCTGCATAGGATGTGATCAATGGAGCCAACATTACCCCGGCCAATTTCCGATCACATATAGGATAATTTCCACTCATTGTATCAGATTAATTTATTCATTGTAAGATTAAGAAGAAGAAGCATAAGATTGGCGCTAAAGTGTACAAGAGACGATTCTAGTAAATAAAAATATTCAAATATCCCATGAGAAAGATAACAGTTTTTGAAATGATTAAGAATCAATAATCTATTTTTTCTACCCAAAAATTTATCAATTATTATAGTGGGTTCTATCTGTCAAAGATTGATACGCAAATTTGGTGCAGATCAGTGAATTAATAACCAAAGGACTATCTAGAAAATATTTCCAAGATAATCCATAATGCACTGCAATAATAACGAAGTTTTCTGGGAAATACGCTTTTTTTATAAAAGTGGCGAAGGTGGGACTTGAACCCACGACAAGTCCTCTGCTCTGCCAACTGAGCTACTTCGCCAATATGTGGGAAAGTATCTCGAGAACCCTTAAATGTGGCGGTTTTTTTAAAGTGCTATCTAGTATAAATTATGTGAGTCCTCCGCACACCTTGAAAGTGTTAGTCTGAATTCTCTATGAATTCGAATCCCACTACCTCCGCTATTCGTTTTAATGGAGGAAATTGACTCATAGAGTTCTTACCTATATTTAAAGGAAGTTGTGGGCATTAGAAAAACTCAACTCACTTCTTTGTGACTTTCTTGAATAATTCTTTTGAAATCGTGGAATCATTCAGGTTGTTGAAAAAATAACGGCTTGCGTTACCCGCAGGTGGGAGGGACAAGATGAGGTTGATTTGACGGAAACTGTTCGAGCATAGAATCAACTCCTTTTGGCGGTGCGAATCCCACCTGTCAGGCGCACGCGACGATTGGTGGCATACTCACGTAGAATTATTATAGTTCTCTTATAATCGCTTCTTTTGTCAATTTATTGATATTTTCAAAGAAATCTAACCACATGTGACCAGTTGTTATTTGAATATTAGGATGTGCTGAGCTGAAATCTCGTAAGTGAGGCGCTTGTGGTCCCATTACCAAGTTGATGGTCCACGCAGGGGCGTATTCACCTAACCCAATTGGAGCTGAATCAGCAACATGAAATAACCATTCTGCATCGGTACGAATGGCTACTCCACAATGCCCACGAGTATGCCCGAAGAGTGGCACTAACCATAACTCAGGATCGAATGGTAATCGAATCGCCGAAAAATCAAACCACTTTTCACCTTTATCTTCATAGAAGACAAATTTCGGTTGATGAGCTATATGTTTACGAACATAAGCAAAATCAGTCCACCGACGGGGTCTTCCCATAAAGGCTTCGTACTCTTTACGATGAACATGAACACTTGCATGGGGAAAATCTGGCAAACCACCACAGTGATCAAAATGCATATGAGTCAAGATAATATGGTGCACATCGGTTGGGTGGTAGCCCAGACGCTGGACTTGCTGAACAGCAGTTTCCTTCTGGTTCAATGGAACTCGTGTAGCAATGCGAAAAACTCTAAGGATGCCAGGATGTCGAATATAATCACTCTCCCCAAGCCCAGTATCAATGAGAATAAGACCCTGGTCATGTTCAACTAATAAACAAAGCGTTCCTGTCCTCCAGCTAGACGGAAAACGTGCATTACAAGTAAAGCAATTAAGATAGTGAATTTTCATGGCACTTTCAGCCACCTAACTTGGGATAAACCCGAAATTTTTCATCCTTAATAACCTATGTATGGAAAATCTTCCTGCTAATACCCTCAAGTGTCAGTTTATCAGTAAATATTTCGTTATAAACTTACTATGAAGGAAAAATAGATATTATAAAGACCGCCGCTCAACTATGTTTATTCGGAAGTGGTTGGATTTATTGCATTTTTACACTATTAGTCCAATACTTTTCCCGAATTGTTAGTGACGAATCTTTCATTACTATTATATGTGTTTTTAGCAATGGATACAAAATCTATATTTTGTTCACTCAATTACGAAAGAGACCGATAAATCAACTCTTGCTTCTTATCTCTAAATTTGCTAGGGTTTTCTTAGTGGACACATTACGATTTGACGCAAATTAAATTCACAAGATTTTATGAATTTTGTAGAACCCATCCGTAACCGAAAAAGATCCCTCAATTCAAAAAGCCATTCGTAAACGAAGTGTGTGGGTCGAACCTTTGTTTGGGGAGGCCAAGGAGTTTCGCCGGCTGAGACGTTTCTGCTTTAGGCGTTTGCTAAAAGTGAACATCGAAGGAGTGATGATCGCAGCACTACACCGTTGTCAGACCACACGGTTCTCTTGATTACAAACCCCCAGTACCGGCGACTGTCGTGGTTCAACCTTCTCAAACTCAGGAAGTTAATCTAACATTGTGACTGGACATATTTTGGGGACAAATCAAATACCTCCGTAATTTCACCATAGATCGAATAAAAATCGTTATGAATACAAAACATAAAAATTTTCTGGTTTCCTTACTAATACTTATTCCCGTCGCCAGTTGTTCAGGACTTCCGTCACCAAATATGTCCGCAAAATCATACTACGATGAGGGTTCAAGATTTCTACATGCCAATGAGCTTAATAAAGCGGTGGAGAAATTTTCAAAAGCTATTGGCCTTGATCCACAAATGGCTGTTGATTACGAAGGTCGAGGTGTCGCATACGACCATTTGGGAAATTTTGAAAAAGCTATACTTGACTACAATCAGGCAATACAACTGAATCCCAATTCTCCTACTATCTATTACAACCGCGCGGTTGCTCATTATAAATTGCAGAAACTTGATGATGCTTTAGAGGATTATTTAAAAGCGGCGGAACTTGATCCTAAAGATATTTATGCACGCATAAATCGCGCGGATATTTTATTTTCACTAGGCGATTATGAACACGCCGTTCAAGAAGCAACCAAAGCAATTGAGATAAATGCGGAGGCTTCAGACGCATATGCTATTCGAGCAAGTTCATTGGGCAGATTAAGTAGATTTCCGGAAGCATTTTCAGATTACCAAAAAGCATTATCTTTAAATCCTCAAAATACAGGGCTGTATTTAAATCGTGGAATTGATTATGCAATATCTGGGCAATTAGAGCTTGCGCTCCAAGATTTGGAAATTTACCTTGGACTTAACCCGGACTCACCCGATAAAGAAAAGGTTGAGGGGATGATTCAACAGCTGAAAAATGATATTGCCGCTGGCAAATAGCACCTCCTGTGTTTTGGCGTTTTTCAAAAGGCTGATGATATTTGCACTTCCACTTCGAATGTGCGAGACTTTTTGCCATGGAAATCACTCCTTTTTAGGGTGGCCTAAACTCTGCCATTCTAACGGAGTGATTTCCGTTTCTATAAGTCCTTTTCTTTCACCCGCTTAGCAGGCGGGTTTTTGTTCCGGGCATTCCGCCCTAAACTCGCAAAAGCGTTAATAAAATCTCCCGTTTCATAAGACCGGGAGATTTTATTGATCAATATCAATTTTCAATAAGGTTAAATTAAGGAAGGGATCCTACCACCTCAAAACTAGCTAATATCTGGTCCAGAGCATCAAAATCAACATCCTTTGTAATCTGCATCTCTACCAATATAAGGAATGCCTGGGGATCATTGATCGGGACGGCAGTCAACACGAAGAAAACGTTCCCAGAGTCTCCACAATTTTCGTAAAGATCATATTTCCCCCGGTAGACTACATCCTCATAATCATAACGACCTGCAAGCTTACATTCCGCTGAGAACGTCTCTCTAACGACATCAAGCAAGTTGACGTAGCCACCTAATAAAGCCAAATCATCGGAAGCCCCAAAAAATGCGCCCGATTCGGTCCACGTATTCCAGTAATTGTCCAGACTGGCCGCCGCTGTTATTTGCGATCCGATGATATCTTCTTCTCCATACCAGTAACCCCCATCAACTTCTGTCCACTCATTGGGAACATTCACCTGGATAGACCCATAATCATCCATCACGGTGGAATATCCCGAATAAGCTCCTGCATCTTCCACCACAACATCAGATTCGTCCTCGATCGTATCCGAGAACGTTACCGAGGTTTCAAGTTTCCGACCGTTGAGCTGGCCTGTCAGAATTTCCCCGGTAGCGTAACGCAAGACCTCGATATCGAGGGTATCCTCCATATCGTGACTGCGAAGAATATCACAGTAGTCTGACATTGTGCCATCTGAGGCTAGGATTAGATCCTCCAGCATGGTGATGATATCACCACCTTCAATCCCGGCTTCATCAGCGGGAGATCCAGATTCGACAGAGGATACCCAGATCCCAGAGAATTCCTCGGTTGCGAATGCTTCACCATTGATTCCAATGGCTTCGATATCCTGCCCTTGCTTTAATTTGTCCAAGGAATTCACTGCCAGGTCACGACCAATAGCAAAATATTGATTTGTCTCTCTACCCCGGTAATTTATCCCCACGACTTTGCCCTCTTTATCAAGAAGTGGCCCCCCTGAATTTCCCGGATTTATCGTGGCATCATGTTCAATAACATAATCAATTGACGCCCAAGAAGTCTCTCCTCCAGCCTCTTCCTTGGAGACAATTCCTCTTGTCAGGGTGAATTGTGGTTCTCCAAGTGGAAATCCTGCTGCATAAACTTCTAAACCAACATTTATTGGTCCCTCATGCCAATCCAGGTAAGGAAAATCCTCTCCCTCTATATCTATTAATGCTAAATCTGAACACTCGGAAACTGCGAGCACCTTTGCATTATAAGTTTTACCAGATTCCCCACCAATCCAAACTTTCATCAGAGCTGCTCCGGTTACCACATGATTATTAGTTAATGCCAACCCACTTGGATCAATAATAAATCCTGATCCCGATCCAGCAGCATTATAGGAAACCGAAAAATCAGGATTAACAAAAGTGCCTTCCGATCGGATCTGGATTACAGCGTTCTTCACTTCGTCCAGGGTAGAGATGGCGCCAGAAGCGGGTTCAGCTTCTTTTGGTTCCTCAGTTGGAGCTACCACTTCTTCGGTCGCTTGAGCATCAGGAGCCTCTGTTGCTACTGTTGCCGCTGGTGCTTCTGTTGGCTCCGGTTCACGAGAGCTGCAAGCTACCAGGAAGAACAATAAAATTGACAACATAAAACTTAATGGCTTGACCGATTTCGAGAGCATGGGATTCTCCTTAGATGATTAATGAAGAATAAGAAAAGGGAGCCTCGAAGAGATAATTTTTCCAACAAACCCAAGGGTATCCCCATTTCATGAGCCTGAGTATAGCACCTAATAATCAACTGGAAATTTTAATTGCATTTTTATTAGGGAAACAAAGATCTCAAATCTTAAACTAATTAACAGCCTTTATCTTGCTAATTGAATTGTTGAAGAATGTGAAAATCGATTTCAGGATTTTTTTCTTTACCAGGAAAGCGTGATTACAATCAAACTAGAAACTAGAGCTACAAGGGGTATTCAAACTTTTTTCCTCAATTCCGGGCTAAAGAAAACAATCCATGTCTTCAGGTGCCTGGCAACCCAGATCGGGTAGTGCAGTAATATCACAGTTGAATTAGAGTCCTAAAATCCGCTTGTCATATATCCTTTTATCCAATACGCTCTGCTGAGTCAAACTTTCTTGCTCAAACTAAGGAGATCAAAATGAAAGACTCAAAAGAGACCGTAACCCAAATTAAGAACCAGAAACCAGAAGTTGATTTAGGACCAATTCTGACACGCCTAGAAGAGTTAGAAGAACGGTGTACTCAGTTAGAAACCACCTTGAAGGACACTATTACATTTGAAAAATTGGCTGCCCGGTTAACTGGAAAGAAAACTATCAAAAATAGACGAGCTAAGCGGGAATGGTCAGAAGAAGAGAAAAAAGCTTTCCATGAAAGAATGGTAGCAGCTCGTGAAGCAAAAGATAAAGCCCGACAGGAAGCATCGAATACAGAAGTTAAGAAGAAATAAATATATTTCTCTAGTCCTGCAAAAGTATTTCCCAGGATTTATTGATTATCAAATTATTCAATTTTGTAGCTTGAGAGTAAATGTGGATTTAAATAAAAAGTGGCGAAGGTGGGACTTGAACCCACGACAAGTCCTCTGCTCTGCCGACTGAGCTACCTCGCCATATACGGGGGTAGTTTCTTGATAAACCCTTATATGTGGCGGTTTTTTAGTGTTCTATCTTGCAAAATTCTTCCGAGTCCTCCGCGCACTTGGAAAGTGTTTGAGCTGCAAGACTCTTCGGGGTGTTCCGGTCCATATCCGTTCAGATAACGGTTCAGAATTTATCGCCAAGAAGGTGCGCCAGTTCTTGTCTCGGTTGTCCGTCAAACCTTTGTTTATCGAACCTGGCAGTCTGTGGGAGAATGGCTCCATCGAGTCATTCAACGGTAAGATGCGGGACGAATTACTCTCGGGAGAGATATTCTATTCGCTAAAGGAGGCGCAAGTCCTAATTGAAATGTGGATGGAGCACTACAATACAGTCAGGCCGCATAGTTCTCTTGGTTACAAATCACCAGTACCGGCGACTGTCGTGGTGCAACCTTCTCAAGTTCCGCAAGCTAGTCTAACATTATGACTGGTACATATTGTGGGGGCAGATCATAGGCCATACATCAATCCGTTGGAAATCACTATGTAGAGATTTATCCATGCGGAGGGATAACCCCAGGCTAGATTGAGCAGCCATCCAACCGTCGCCCCAGTGGCAATTGCTAGCCATTCTTGACGACGGTTGAACATAGATGCCTTCCGGATCATGCGATCAAAACAATCATCATCGATTCGCACCAGTGGTCGCAAGGCTCCAACAGCATTGTTGCGCAAACGCTTTAATCTAGCTTGAGATAGCAATAAGTATCCGATGATCACTGGCGGTAGTAGACCCGAAACCAAAAAACCGTATCAAAAGGGCCAGGCAACACACCACTTAGAAATGCTACCCCAAGCAGCAAGGCAACCAAAGCCGCACTGACAATGATTGTTATCTGCAACCATGAAAGTTGGCTCCGTTCCACAAGATCCTCGAGCAGTGTATTCTGACCGAATCTATTTTCGGACTCCATCTTCACCATGGAACTCCGTCAAAGTACGAATCAACATCGAGTAAGAAATCGATTGGTCTACAGGGTGGCTGCAGACCTAATCTTTAACCTTAGCTGCTAGCTAGCGGAATTTGGGTCCAATCCCATTGACAATGAAAGTGATGGTAGCTACCTATTTTACTTTATGGTTCTCCTATTCTGGGATCCACTCATTAAGCCACGTCTGAGCAAGCAAACCTTCGCTTCCGAATGGATCGCCAGAAACTAGGAGTTCTGCTTTTTCCTTGCTTTCAGAATTGAAAATGATCAGCCCCCCGGATCTATCGCTAAATGGGCCGCCCATATAACCCATGAGATTGAGTTTCTGCCAATATTCAACATGCTGTGGAACAATTTGCCCGATTTTCTCCGGTTCTTTTTTCAAAAAATAGAAATATGCAAACTTTTTGCTCATTGATTTTTGACTCCTTGTCATTGTTTTTTCCAAAATTACTATTCCGAGCTAGGTTAGGTCTCATGTGAATATTTATCATGGCTTGTTCATATTGACTCAAATATGCTATAACACCATGAGTTGTGTGAAACAGAAAAAATACAATAGAAAGTGTGGTGAAGGTATGTCGATTACATGGAATTTTCCTTGATTTATTCTTTTAGCTTTCAATGTAGGATACCCAGATATGACCTATGGCGAAAACCAATGAGAAAATCAGCATAGGGATTGATGATAGTAAATAAGAGGAACAGATGAGGTATAAGGATGGGTATACTGCTTGGGGAAGGGGAATCAATAATCTCTTTCCCAAGTCAATTTGATCCGAGCCACTCATAAAATATCTAAACCAGGAAACGTAATACAACAACAGAAAGAGCAGACACAATACCAGGAAATACATCGAAAAACTGTTATCAAGGTTCAAACTATAGAAAAGTGGGGTAATGAGAATTCCCAGACGACCAATGTTTTCGATTATCTTTAATAATGTGGGCGCAGACTTATTACTGGAAGGAACATCGCTTTAATTTCTTATTTTTAGGTAATAGATTATGTTTGGAACCATGATAAGTACCGGAATGGTTATCCCAGATTTAATCATCACGACCCTCCGCTTCAATCATTTTATAGACTTCATCGACCGAGTTCAAGAAAAGATCGAATGTATTTCTGGATATAAGCCAATGGCAACAAAGTTAATATGTAACTTGACGTCGGATTAGTATTTCTCAACCTTACTTCTATCTTACTTTACCAGCCTTCTTAATAGGAACATTACAAAGTATTAAAAAATCTTTCCCCACATTGGTTTCAAAATCAAATGGACTATTCTAGAAGTAAACAAGGGGAATAGTTCATAAAAATTCATGACGGTATCTACCCACGAAACATGGTCAGGATCTATCGGTTTACCTTGTCAACACCAATTTTCTTCACCAATTCATCAGAGATAATTTTATATTTGGCATTGGGTGATTTTTCATTATCCATTTTTGTCTACTCACTAACTGTTTCGAGATTAGGAATATCTTACGGCAAATGTAGCAACCAAGTGGTATTAGTGTCATACCCCAAAAGTGTTTTTCAGAGGGTTAATTGTGGATGTGAGAGGTAAAAAAATACGAGCTACAATATGCCGTTCGTATTTTGAAAACAGCCCCTCTGTCAATCGTAGCACTATGTCAGGTTTTATCATTTTGCACAACATTTATGATCACATTTCCGGTTTTGTGCCCACCCTCGACATAGCGAAATGCCTCGGCGATCTGCTCCAACGGATAGCGCCGGCTAATAACCGATTTCAGGTTGCCTGCCTCCACAAGCTCTTTTAAGGTAACCAAATTTTCGACTTTGGCGGGCGCACTCCCCATTTTAACTTTCTTGCTGCCTATGAATGCTGTCCATAGCATTGGAAGAATGACATTCAATTGAGGGAGTGTATGAAGATAGACTCCACCTTCCTTCAAAGAGCCTTTACAGGCAGAAAATGAACTCTTTCCCGCTGCATCAAGAATGACATCATAATTCTGACCATTATCGGTGAAATCCTCTTCTGTGTAATCAATAACATGATCAGCCCCCAGGGATTTCACAAGTTCTAAATTCTTGGTGCTGCATACCCCGGTCACTTCCGCCCCATAGAATTTAGCTAATTGAACCGCATAAGTGCCAATACCTCCAGAGGCGCCATTAATGAGCACTTTATCGCCGGCCTGGATATTCCCCAAATCCCTGGTGAAAAACAGCGCGGCATTGGCCATATTGGTAATGGCGGCGGCTTCCTCATACGTCAAAGACTCCGGTTTTATGGTCAGGACCCCATCTTCGGGAATGCATATGTACTCGGCATACGTGCCAAGCGCGGGTTCGGGCGTTCCAAATACCTTGTCACCTTTCTTGAATTTTGTTACATCCGCCCCCACGGCTTCAATTTCGCCAGCTAGATCCAGACCGATGATGTTGTATTTTGGTTTATTGAATCCAAATTGCAATCGCATCGGCAGCCGGACTAATGTAGGAACAAATGTTAAATTTCGAAAGTTACAGTCTGATGTCGTTACAGTTGTCGCTTGGATTTTTATCAGGACTTCATTTTCCTTGGGAACAGGTTTTTCTACATCTTTGAACTGAAGTTCTTCCGGTGGTCCGTATTCTGTGTGTAAAATTGCTTTCATGAATTTTCTCCTTTCCAGTTTAGGCCACCCACTTCCATGCATACCATACAATCAGCGAATTAAATACCAAGCTGACAACAATCAAAAAATTGTCATAAGCGCCTTTGTAAGGCAAACCAGCGAGATTAAAAACAACCCAGAAGATGGCGGCGACAATGTTAACCCAGCGAATTGTGGGGTACGGCAGCGTCAAGGTCAGCACAACCATAAGGATCGGAATCAACATGATAACTGCGATTAACAACCACATTCCCTGAGTTGGTTGAAAACCCCCGACAAGTTTTCCGGTTTCAAAATCACCGGCAAATATTCGCAGCACATCCCCCAAAAGAAAGGTAAGCATGATAGCTACCCATATCCCTGAAAGTATTATCCTCGTATCTTGCATATTCAATCTCCTTCTTATGATGTTATCAGAGAAAAAAAGAACCAAAGCCGTGTTGGTTCATCATTAGGTCGATGCTCAGGTTAAAGAAACCTCCTCAACTGTGGGCAGACCGGTATTACTTTCGAAGATAAGGGTATGTGTTCTAATTCCATTCATTATAGCATGATGACGCTTATCTGGTTTCGATACTACCTTTCTTTGGGCAGTTAGAACTATGCGGGAGGGTATGACCCTACTTATCATTTCAAAATCGTGATTTTTGAGAATTGGACTCGAACCAAATAATTACCAATTTTCAATCAAAAGAACCAATTTCAATCCCCAATTGATCCAGTTTCCCCCTTTGTTCGAAGCGTAATGATGCGAAAAATCGCTCGATAGGCATATCAAGCGATTTTTGTGGACGGTGTTGGACTCGAACCAACAATCTTAAAACTGATGAAAACAACAAACCAGACTCGAACCGCTAATCGCCAAATTTGAGGGTGTTTGATTCAAATTCGAGTCCCAAGTCATGCAGTTTCGCCTTGTTTTCAAAGCGACTCATTGACAAAAACCGCTCAATATCATCGAGCGGTTCTTCAGATGACCCCGACAGGACTCGAACCTGTAACCTAACGATTAAGAGTCGCTTGCTCTGCCAAATTGAGCTACGGGGCCGGTTGTTGTGCAACTGACGAGAAAATTATACTCCATGTGCGCGCACTGTCAACTTTCAGCCTCTACCGATGAATAGTCTTTACCCGTCTACTTTTGTTATACTTGGAAGGTGCGCAACCCTGCTCGTTTTTGGTGTTAACTCAAGCTGATGGACCTTCTCGTCATTGCTAAATACTCATGCAATCCATTGTTCCTTTCATCATGGAGGCGACATCATGAAAGCTCGTCTTGTTCCCCTCTATTTCGTTAATGGCCGCGACCCCGATTTTGACCTGCAATTGTCTCGCCTGAAGCAACTCCTCTCCGACCAGGCAGAATTTCTCGACCCGCTGCCCCTGGGAGGTGAACTTCCCGAAGCGGAGGCGGTGATTTTCCCTCAATTCCTGGGAGAAGCCTACCACACGGTGGATCACTTCCGGGAGATCCAGCTGCCGATCCTGGTGATCACCTCCGAGTTCGGTACTGTGCTGATGTGGGATTGGGAGATCGTCAGCTATTTAAGATCAGAGGGGGTGAAAACGATCGCTCCCAGCAGCCTGGAACAAACGCAGAAAATCCTGAATGCGCTGCAGCTCAAAAGGTCCACCCATAGCGCGAATTTCCTCGTTTACCAGGACAATCCTGGAGAGGGTTTCCAATCGGAGATTTTCAAACGGTTCTACTGGTTTGAAGATGAATGCATCCAGCGCATGCAGGATAAATTTGGATTAACTATTCTAAAGAAGAGCTTCAAGGATCTGGCCAGTAAAGCGAAGCTGATCTCCGATGGGGAGGCCGAAGAGATCATCCAGGAACGCCAATTCGCTGTGGAAGGGCTGGCTCCAGGTGCAGTCAGGAGTGCAGCCAAGGTGTATTTGGCAGTCAGAGATGAAATTAGGTCAATGAATGGAATTGGTGCGGTGGGCATCAACTGCCTCAACGAGTCGCGTTATTCTGACACGACGCCGTGCTTGGCCTGGAACCTGCTCTACGAGGAAGAACAGATGATCTGGGGTTGCGAAGCAGATATTGTCTCGATGCTGACCAAATACATCCTGCACAAAACCCTGCATATGCCGATCATGATGACCAATCTATATCCCTTCCTAATGGGGAAAGCTGCCCTGGCTCACGAGCGTATTCCCTACTTCCCAGCGGTGGATGAACCTGAAAATCATATATTGGCTGCCCACTGCGGTTACCTGGGCGTGGTGCCGCAAACCTTTGCCACCCAATGGAGGCTGAGTCCGAAAGTGCTGGCTATCGTGGATGAGAATGCCTCGGCGATTGATGCCCGCCTGCCACTAGGTGATATGACCCTGGCAAAATTTGATTCCAGCCTGGAGGTGATGTCTGTTGCCGAAGGTAGCCTGACAGAGTATGTGCAGTATGAAGATTCAGATTGTCTTAATGGGGCTATCCTCAGGGTTGCTGATGGGCGGCGCATGCTGGACCGCATCACCTCCCACCATTACCTTTTGATGACCGGTCATCACCAGGCAGATATCGAAATGATCGGGAAGGTATTTAATTTTCAGATTGCTGAACTATAAATTATTGGATAATCGATTATGCCAAAGAAATTAAACAATGCGATCACTGATATCCCTGGAATTCGAGTAGGACATGCCCAGGATGAATCGGCGTTAACCGGGTGCACAGTAATAATCTGCGAAGGTGGTCCCGTCGGTGGGGTCGACCAGCGCGGAGGTGCCCCGGGTACCCGTGAGACTGATGCCATGCAAACCATGCACCTGGTTAATGAAGTTCATGCAGTGGTTCTATCCGGGGGTTCAGCGTTTGGGCTGGATTCGGCATCAGGTGCTGTCCGTTACCTTGAAGAACGGGGAATTGGATTTGATGTACGGGTGGCAAAGGTGCCTATCGTACCCGCAGCGATCCTGTTTGATCTGGGCATCGGCAGGGTAGATATCCGCCCGGACGCGGAGATGGGCTACCAGGCTTGTCTGAATGCCTCCGCGGATCCCCCGGCCGAGGGGAATGTTGGTGCGGGTACCGGTGCTACCGTCGGCAAAATACTGGGCATGGCAGGGGCGATGAAATCTGGTATTGGCACGGCCAGTATGGAGATCGGTGGGGGCGTTATGGTGGGCGCAATCGCAGCGGTTAATGTTTTTGGGGATGTTATCGACCCAAAAACCGGGCAGATTATAGCCGGTGCCCGGGTTGTCCAGAAAGGACCGGTGAAAATTGGCAAAGGTCCATATTTCGCGGATACACTCTACGTGATGGAAAGTTTGATCGGGAGAACTGTGTTGGGCTTTTCTGCGCGTGAGAATACCGCTATTGGCGTGGTAGCCACCAATGCCTCATTAAATAAAGAGCAGGTCAATAAAGTTGCCCAGATGGCCCAGGATGGCTTGGCACGCACGGTTCGCCCCGCCCACACCATGCTGGACGGGGATACGATTTTTGCCCTGGCAACCGGTGAGAAAAAAGCTGATGTCAATATCGTGGGTGCATTTGCCGCTGAGGTATTCGCCCAGGCAATTCTGCGGGCAGTGAAAACTGCAAAACCAGCAGCTGATTTGCCCTGCGCCGCGGAGGTGGAACAATGAGCCATGAAACCATCCTGATCGTGGAAGATAACCCCATCCTGCGCGAAGGCCTGCAGGAGATGCTCGAGCTGGAAGGTTTCTCGGTCTTTACTGCCGCAAATGGACAGCAAGCACTAGATGCGATGCAGGATAACAGCCCAGACCTGATCCTCTCGGATATTGCCATGCCTGTCATGGATGGTCATGTATTCTTTCGTACCGTGCGGGAGCAGCCAGAATGGGTCTCGATTCCATTCGTTTTCCTCACTGCTCGCGGCGAGCGGGAGGATGTCTTGGCTGGAAAGGACATGGGTGCAGAAGATTACTTGGTAAAACCTGTCACCCGGGAGGATTTGGTTACGGTGGTGAATTCGCGGCTGGAGCGTTCCCACCAGCTGCATGTTGTCCAGCTTCAGCAGGCTTATGAAACCAGCCTGACCGTTCTCGCCAACGCGATCGAGGTTCGAGATCAATATACCCGGGGTCATGTCGAACGGGTTATGGCATATGCTTTTGCCATCGCAGAATTCTTAAATACCAGTGAATTTGATTACGATCAATTACGCTTTGGAGCAATGCTGCACGATATCGGGAAAATACACATTCGCGAGACCACCCTCTGTAAAAATGATAACCTGAACGGAGATGAATGGTCGGAGATTAAACTTCATCCCCTGACCGGTGCTGAGATGATCAAGGATATTCCTTACCTCTCCCCGGCCATTCCGGTCGTGCGATATCACCATGAGCGTTGGGATGGGCAAGGGTATCCCCAGGGTTTACACGGGGAAGAGATCCCCATGGTTGCCAGGATTGTAACGGTTGCAGATGGGTTTGACGCTATGACCACCGATCGACCTTACAGCAGTGCTCGATCCCTTGATGAAGCCTATCAAGAGATTCGCTCTGGTTCCGGGACGCGCTATGACCCCCTCGTTGTGGAAGCATTTGCAAAAGCTTGGGATTCCGGGAAAATTCACGGGATTGCGGTAAAACCCCCTGAAGCCCTCACCTAATTCGTTTTCTCTTCCATATTTATGATCATAATGGTGAAACATCTACCCCTTTCGTGAATAGAGATAGAGATTTCGAAGCTCGTCCCGCGCAATTTGTGGGGAAGCATCGCGATGCTGGGGGAATTTTATGAAAGATGTGAGCAGATCTCAGGTTGAGACTGGATTATTCAATCATTGCTTGTGGCGGTCTGAACTTGTTTACGTCGGGAATTCATGCCATTTGTCACAGTGATCAAAACGACTGAGCTCAAGATTAAAACCGTAGCCAGGATGATTCGGGAGTTCAGCTCCTCCCCAGCTAGCAAGTTGCCCAGGATGATGGCGACAAGCGGGTTGACGTAGGCATAGGTGGATACCAGCATGGTGGGGGCTGCTCGGAGCAGCCAAATATAAGAAGCGAATCCCACCCATGATCCAAACACAACCAGGTAGGCGAACCCCATCCACGATTCAGGGGAAAACGAAGACAGATCCATCTGGGACCATTCGCCACTCACGGTGCCCAAGAAGAGCAACCCTAAACTGCCCACCAGCATTTCCATCCCAGTCCCAAGCAGGGCTGAATCTGGCAGGATCGCTTCCCGGTTGTATAGCGATCCCACTGCCCAGGAGAAGGCTGCGAAAAGTAAAACCAACGCACCAACCAGATCGACCTGTCCATGGATGCCAATCAGCTGTGAAGGTCCGATCAGGATAAAAATCCCGATTAACCCAATGAAGACTCCGAGGATCACCCACCCGGTTGGTCGACGGCCCCCAGGTCGCAAAGTGTCGAGCAGGGCTATCCACAGTGGAACTGAAGCGATCAGCAGAGCAGCAATCCCGGAAATCACGCGCTGTTCCGCCCACATCACACCCCCGTTACCGCCGACAAGCAAGAAAAGACCAACAATGGCAGCTGAACGCCATTCGATCCTGCGGGGTGCTTTGTCTCCACGCAACCTGCGGAAGAGATACAGGACACTGCCGGCGATCAAGAAACGAAAGCCAGCAGTCAGGAAAGGCGGCATCGTTTCGACCGCAAAACGGATCGCCAGGTATGTCGAACCCCAGACGATGTAAATAGCGATCATACCTGACCAGATCGCAGCGCTGGAAGCTTCGCCTTGTTTCGAATTGTTGTTCATGCAGCTTCCAATAATCGCTTGGAATCCTGGTGGGCGAGGTCATATTTGGCCATCTCCCAGCCCAGGATCGCCATCTTGCGATTCGCACCCCAGCGGTAATTACCGAATTCCCCATTCTTGCGGATCACCCGGTGGCAGGGGATCAGCACCGGGATAGGATTATGGGAAATCGCATTACCAACTGCCTGGCTTGCTTTGGGCATACCGATCAGCATGGCGACATCCTGATAGGATACCAGTGAGCCTGGTTCTATTTGCAGCAGGGCTTCCCATACCTTGATTTGAAAATTTGTGCCTCGCAAATATAATCTCACCGGTGTTGCAGACCCCCGATGGAATATATTCATCATTTCATCGATAACCGGGGCTGTTTGAGAAGGTTCTTCAATGAACTTCGCAGCAGGCCAGCGTTTCTTTAGGTTCGATATCGCTGATTCTCTGGATTGATGATTGATAAAGACCAAATTGTTGATCCCTCGCCGGGTGCAGGCGACCAGGCATTCTCCAAAGGGACTGGGGTGAATGCCAAAGGTAATCTCGACTCCCTCGCCAGCGAGCTTATACTCACCAGGGGTCACGGCCTCGCAGGTAACGAATAGATCGTGAAGCCGGCCAGGCCCGGAGAGCCCGGCGGAATAGCTGGCACTCAATAGATCATTGGATTGGGCTAGTAAATGTTTCGCTTGTTCTTTGGTCAGGTATTGTAAAAATCTCTTTGGACTGATTCCGACCCAGCGGGAAAATATGCGCTGGAAGTGATATTCGCTCAGGTTCACACTCTGAGCCATCTCGCTTAAGGTTGGCTGTTCGATCAAATGCGATCGGATGAAACCAATCGCTTGTTCAATTCTTGCGTAATCCTGGGATAGCTGTTGGTATTCTTGCATTTCCATTGTCGTATTCTCGATAAGTGTGATTTCAAAAGGTTTGGATTGCATAACAGGTATTATAGGAGCTTGTTTCTATCCAGCCACCCGATTCTTGCTCAAATATCCCGCCATAATACCAGAATTAGTAATTTAATTGCGTTCAAATTTCCATAAAGGGGAAATTAAAGCGAATCAGTTGTAAAAATACAACAATATCCCACTTCATGAGGATCACTTTCACTATTTCTGAAGCAAATAGATCATTAATATCCCCGGTGGAAGTTGCGCCGCACTCACCACCATGTTAAAATACATCACGGTTAATAACAGTGAAGTTTCCCCGAAAAAACTCTCTCTAAGAATACTTTAGTGGGTCAATCAGGTATTTTATGGTATAAAGCGGGAACAACTGTGTTGGAGGGCTCTGCATGACAGAAATGGTGGAAGTTGTAATTGATAGCATCCGCGTCAGCCTCATGTCGCAGCAGCGGATCGTTATTTTACGCGAAGTCGATAACGAACGGTACCTGCCGATCTGGATTGGGACTCCAGAAGCAGATTCAATTACCTTGGCCTTGCAGGAAGTGGAAGTTTCACGACCCTTGACTCACGACTTGCTGAAGAATATTTTTACCTCTCTGGATGCCCAGGTTGTGCGTGTGGAAGTCATCGCTTTACGAGACGATACATTCTATGGCAACA
Organism: Chloroflexota bacterium; assembly: GCA_020349245.1. Taxonomy (GTDB): domain Bacteria; phylum Chloroflexota; class Anaerolineae; order Anaerolineales; family UBA4823; genus PFL25. Next base: position 2,298,260 of record CP070764.1, read on the forward strand.
TCGTGGCAGAGCTGAACGGGCGCACGGTAAACATCGACTCCCGGCCCTCTGATGCCTTGGCTTTAGCTGTGCGTACCCATGTACCCATTATGGTCACCCGCTCGGTCATGGATTCAGCTGGGATCATTCCAGAAGAGGATTTGCAGGAGGAAGGCGAAGAGGTGCTCGATGCGCCTGAGGTCGGATCTGAACGCCTATCCGTATTTGAAGATTTTCTCGAAAACCTTGGTGCTGACCTTGACGAAGAAGAGGATGGTGGGGAGGAAGAAGAATAGTTATACATTGTGAATCGATTACACCGGGGCAAACGGTAGCCAAGCCGCTGACCCCGGTTTTTTATCCTCTTCTCCTCAAGGAAAAGGTTAAACGGCTATAATTCTTGATTATTAATTAATATGGCTGAATTCTCCCCTACAGAAGTGAATACCTCCCCAGGTCCCCAGGTGGTTCCCCACAGCCGGGAGGCTGAGGAAGCTGTTATTGGAGCGATCCTGATCAATCCGGAGGCTTATTACGATGTCGCCCAATTTCTGGTGAGGGATGATTTTTACATCCATCGCCACCGATGGATCTGGGAAGCCTTCACCCGCCTGCAAGAACAACGCACGCCGATCGATTTTCTCACGGTGACCGAAGAGCTGGACCGAATGGAACAGCTCGGGGAAATTGGAGGCCCGGCATATTTAACTGCCCTAGTGAATAACGTCCCCACCTCCCTGCATGCGGAGGCATACGGCCGGGTTGTCGAAGAGACAGCTGTCCGCCGCCGCATGCTGGATGCTGCTAACCAGATAGCAAAAATGGCCTACAAAGAGGATAGCGGCATCGATGAGGTGATGAACAGTGCTGAGAAAGCCATCTTTGGGGTCAGCGAGAGACGTCTTACCCGTGATCTGCAGCCAATCCAGCGAGTTCTGAGTGATTATTATGACAGAATTGATTACCTCATGCGCCGAGGAGAAGACACCTTTGGTGTGCCAACCAGTTTTATCGACTTGGATCGCCTGTTAGGGGGTATGCAGCCTTCTGATTTCTTGCTGATCGCCGGTCGCCCAGGGATGGGAAAAACAGCTTTTATGCTTTCCGCGGCGAAAAACGCCGCCCAGATCCACAAGAAGCACGTAGCAGTGTTTTCACTGGAAATGGCAAACGAACAGCTGGTTCAGCGTCTGATAGCCCAGGAAACCGGTATAGATATCCACCACCTGCGTACTGGAAAGCTTACCGAAGATGAATGGCCGCTTTTTGCCCATGCTATCGAAGTCCTGGGTGATACCCGCATCTTCCTGGATGATACGCCTGGTCTAACCCCATTGCAGCTGCGCACCAAGTGCCGCAGACTGCACCTGGAATATCGGCTGGATCTGATCCTCGTCGATTACCTGCAGCTGATGAGCGGGGGGATGCGCATAGAAAACCGGGTCCAAGAGGTTTCCTACATCTCGCGCAATATGAAGATCCTGGCCAGGGAATTGAATGTACCCGTGCTGGCGGCTGCCCAGCTATCCCGCGCCATCGAGCAACGTGCGGATAAAGAACCGCAGCTTTCCGATCTGCGCGAAAGCGGCAGTCTTGAGCAGGATGCCGACGTTGTCATGTTTATCCATCGTCAGGATATGTATGACAAAGATTCCACCCGTCCGAATGTCGCCGAGATTAAAGTTGCTAAACACCGCAACGGACCCACCGGTTCCATCGAATTGATCTTTAGAAGTGGATTAGCGAAGTTTGAGAACGCCGCGACACGAGACCTTGATCTCTCCAAGCTTGCCTGACCTTACATGCTGATGAAATCATTTTCTGGGTTTCCTGAAGGTAAAGCGAAGTTCACAAGCATTCCGGATCAATTCTTCCTCAGCTTGCTCCCCCTTATCGATCATTTAGGAGAGCTGAAGACCACGCTTTATGTCTTCTGGTATCTGGATCACATGGAAGGGATATTCCGCTACATCCGTTTTCAAGATTTTATGGAGGATCAAACATTCCTTTCCAGTCTGGCTGAAGACCCTCAACAAGCGAAACTTATTTTGTTAGAATCCTTGGAGCGCTGCATTAGGCGTAACACGCTACTTAAAGCCACGCTAGACTTGGATGCCGGCAAAGAAGATTATTACTTTCTGAACACACCGAAAGGCAGGGCCGCTGTCCAGGCTATCGATAGGGGCGAATGGCGTAACTCGGGAGATCCAGATTTTCCCCTTGAACTCACGATCGGCGCACCAAACATTTTTGATCTTTACGAAGAGAATATTGGGCCTCTCACCCCCATGATCGCGGAGACATTGAAAGATGCAGAACAAAATTATCCAGAAAAGTGGATTGAAGAGGCTGTTCGCATCGCGGTTGAGAACAATGTTCGCCGCTGGAGTTATGTAGAAGCGATTCTTAAACGTTGGCAGGAAGGAGGACGAGATGAGCGAACGGATCGACGAGACACTGAAAAGGATCGCCGCCGCTACGTCGAAGGAGAATTCTCCGACTTCATCGAGCACTGATGATTCAATCCCAACTGGTCGAGCCGACCTGTTGGGTGATCCGAACTGCCCCCACTGTGGTGGTTTAGGTTACTTGAGAGAGGAAGTTCCGCTGGGAGATCCGAATTTTGGTAAGATTCGCACCTGCACCTGCCGGCAATCCCAGGTAAGCCAGCAGGTTCACCGGCGGTTGTATTCCCTCAGCAATTTGGACGAGCTGCATCACCTGACGTTTGAAAATTTCCAGCCTCGCGGGTTAATCGGTGTCAAGGAATACCAGGCCGATTCGATCGAGCTTGCCTTCAACCAGGCACAGCAGTTTGCCCAATCCTTGCAAGGTTGGCTGTTCATCGAAGGTCCATATGGCAGTGGGAAAACCCACCTGGCAGCCGCGGTTGCAAATTATGTGGTCAGGCTGGGTGTCCCGACTCTCTTCCTCACGGTCCCAGATCTGCTGGATGCGCTGCGCTTTACCTACGAAGATCCAGAATCTTCATTCGAACAGCGATTTGAGGAGATTCGCCATATCTCATTACTGGTCTTAGATGATTTTGGGACCCAAAACGCGACTCCCTGGGCGCAGGAGAAGCTCTTCCAGATTGTGAACTACCGCTATATTAACCACTTTCCGATGGTCGTGACCACGAACTTGGCATTGGAAGAAATTGAAGGACGCATCAGCTCCCGCCTGCAGGATCCCGGGTTGGTCACCAGAGTGGAGATTACTGCGCCGGATTACCGTCAACCGCTTGATGATTCGGGTCACCCAAAACATTCTTCTCTCGGTACAATGCAGGGATTGACATTTGGCAATTTCAGTGATCGCCGTGGAGAAAGTTTATCCAGCCAGGATCTGCAGAGTCTCGAAAAAGCCTTCCATGCCTCACTCGAATTTGCCGAAAATCCAAATGGCTGGCTAGTATTGATTGGGTCCTATGGTTGTGGGAAGACTCACCTTGCAGCCGCGATCGGTAATTACCGCAATGAGAAAGGGAAACCTCCGATCTATGTCACCATTACCGAGCTGATGGATCACCTGCGGGCGACATTTAATCCTGAGAGCAAGGTGCGCTTCGATCGGCGATTTGAGGAATACCAGACGAGTAGCTTGCTAATCTTGGAAGACTTGGGGACCGAATCGATGACGCCCTGGGTGAAGGAAAGACTTTACCAGCTGATAAATGCCAGGTATAACGCGAAGTTACCCACCGTGATCACCACCTCTCTAAGTATAGATGAGATCGATGCCCGTATCCGCAGCCGGATGCTGGATAATCGCTTGTGCCGAATTTACGCTATCACTGTCCCCTCATTTCACGGAGTCAAGCCGCAGCGGAAGAGCTCTTCACGCAAGTAAATCCCTGATCCCCCGAGATCCATAAAGGAAATTCTATGCCCGATTCAGATGATTATTGTTTATATTGCGAGCGTGATAGCCAGCAGGTACCGCTTATCGCCCTTGCTTATCAAGATAAAGATTTGTGGATTTGCCCCCAGCATTTACCAATATTGATCCATTCTCCGGCAAAATTAGCCGATAAGCTGCCTGGCTTGGCAAATTTACCCCCTGCTGAAGAACATCACCACAGGTAAGAATTTCAGCTGAGGCTTTTGTTGAGTTTCGAAGAAGACATTCGGTACTCGGTTCGATAAGGAATTTGCGAGATTCACCATGACCAAGGTTCAAATTCACCCGGAACTGCCATTACCAGCTCATTTTGAACCACAAAAAGTGGGCCAGGTTTGGCGGGTCCCATACGAGCAACTTTCTGCTTCGGCACATGATTGGTCAAAATTGTATGATCTATCCCCGAGTGCAGAAGATCAGTTCAGGATCGCTCTAGTGCTGGTCGATGTGCAAAATACTTTTTGTATACCTGGTTTCGAACTATACGTTGGAGGTCGTTCCGGGACTGGCGCAGTTGATGACAATACCCGCTTGGTCGAATTCATATACCGCAACCTGGGCTCGATCTCGCAGGTGTCACTCACCATGGATACCCACCTGGCAACCCAAATCTTTCACCCTATTTTCCTGGTGGATGAAAATGGTGAGCACCCAGCCCCGTATACCTTGGTCACAGCTGCGGATATCCAATCTGGGCGCTGGCGCTTCAACTCTATCCTGGCGGCTGATTTGGATATCGATCCAAGCTTTGGGCAATCCCACTTAGAATATTACACTGACCAGCTAGCTCAGAGAGGTAAATTTGACTTAACCATCTGGCCTTATCATGCCATGCTGGGTGGGATTGGCCATGCCCTGGTACCAGCTGTCGAAGAGGTGGTATTTTTTCACACCGTCGCCAGGTACAGTCGACCCGATTTTGAGGTCAAAGGGGCCAATCCTCTCACCGAGCATTACTCGGCAATAGGACCGGAAGTGCTCTCAGGACCGCAAGGTGAAAAGCTGGGCGAAAAAAGTGAAAAGCTCCTCAAGAAGGTCGAGGAATATGATTTGGTGATCATTGCAGGCCAGGCGAAGAGTCATTGTGTAGCCTGGACGATCTCAGATTTGTTGGACCAAATTTTAGCCAGCAATCGGCAGCTGATCGAGAGAGTATACCTGCTGGAGGATTGCACTTCCTCGGTTGTCGTCCCTGGAGTAATCGATTATACGGAGCAGGCAGAGGCAGATTTTCAGCGTTTTGCTGGGGCAGGGATGCATCTTGTACAATCAACCCAACCGATCGCCAGCTGGCCTGGACTCGGAGGATGAGTGGGGTGGTTCAAGATCCTGCATTGCCAGGTAATCCAACTGTAAGCGCGATACCGCCTCTTTGGGGATGGTGCAGGCGGACTGGGATTTCCACCCTGTGAATAATCTGGGTTTAGAATCCAGGCAGAAGATACGGTCTCACAAAGAAGATTGGAATTATTACCATCGAGCATCGGATATTAAGGGATTCAGGAGAACGCTTCCGGGTATAATTAAATTGTAGTATTTCAGACAATCTCGTTTCATTGAACAGTGGAAACCTGCATAGAATGCAGCCTCAAAATATCCAAGACCCTGCTAGCCACTGGAATTACTCAGTGGTTTATTTATTTTTCAGGAGGCGATCATGATCGTGGAGGATTCAATCCATATCAACGCGTCTCGGGAAAAGATTTGGCCCTATCTGACCGAGCCCGAGAAGATACTGCAGTGGTACCTAACTTTCAAGAAATTTGAATTTACCAGTGAGCAACACGAAGGAAAGGGGACGACCTTTCATGTCGAGGAAAAGGCAGGCCCCTTGCCTGTAACAGCAATTGATTTCAAATCAAATGAATGGGTTGAAAATGAAATCATCTCCTTTGCCAAGATCTCGGAAGGCGGCGTAAAAAAATATCACCAGTGGTGGACAATTGCCCCGGAGAATTCTGGCAGCAAGTTTACACTTAAAGAAGAGATTGAATTCCCCTACGGATTTATCGGCAGGCTAATTGAACTCGTAGGAAAAGGCAGTTCACAATCGACAATTAAAATAATTTTGTCCCAGCTCAGGCAATTAGTTGAGAGTGATTAGCGGCATAAACCAATACATTCAGGCACACCTTAATACCAGCTCCTTTGTTGAGCCTCGCTCCTGGTTTTATAGATGGCTGACATCCCTCGCCGGGTAGCTGAGCCCGGGATAAAAAGCGGCTGAGCTGTTTTCACCTGGTGCGAATACTCAATTTGGTCCGCGGCCGTCTAAAGAAATTCACCTGATCTTAAAGCTTGGTTGGTGAGGTTGGGAAATTCTGGTGAGGAAACTGGACAAAACTAAGCTAATCAAGTAAAATTACGCGCTGCATAAACGGAAGAAATAGTTGGAGGCAATACATTGGCAAATCTAAAATCTGCAATTAAGCGAAATCGCCAAAATGAGAAACGTCGATTACGCAACAGGGTATACCGTGGACAGGCTCGGTCATTTGTTCGCGATGCGAAAACAGCGTTGTTAGAAGAGAATTTGGATGAAGCACGTGCATCCACGCTTAAAGCTGTTAAGGCGTTGGATAAAGCTGCTGAAAAGGGGATTATCCATAAGAATAACGCAGCCCGGAGAAAAAGCCGCTTGATGAAGCAGCTGGCTGCTTTGGAAAGCGAAAAAGCTTGAGTCTACGTGAAAGTATAAATATGACAAAATGTAAACGGGAGCCAATCAGCTCCCGTTTCCGATTTAAAAACAATCTAATGGCGGGGATGAATGTTATAATCTTTTTTCGGCGGCGGTCTGTGCTCGCTGCAGAGGATATCACCTCCCCGGTGGAAAACCTATGTTTAAGAGTGAACAGGAAGCGATAGAATTAAAGATCAGGGAATACCTCGCCAGACAAGATATCCCCAACCCGGAGGAAATTCAATGGAATCCGATCCCTTTCAGCGGTGAATGGGGGATATCGACTCCGTGCTTCCCACTGGCAGCAGGAGAAGCTCGAGCGGGGAAAAAGGTCAACGTTCCTGAACGGGCGCAGGAGATCGCTGCTGGCATCGTGGATTACATTGGCCTTCCGGAAGGATTCAGGCACGTGGAAGCGGTAAAAGGTTATTTGAACCTGTACTTTTCTTCCAGGGAGTTTTCCCAAAGAGTTGTGGATAATGTTCTCCGGGAAGGAGAGGCTTTTGGACGCCACGCTCCCTCTGAGATGCAAGTGATGCTTGAATACTCAAATCCCAACACCCATAAAGCCTTTCATGTGGGCCACCTGCGCAGTGCGATTCTTGGCGAATCGCTGGCACGCATAACCGAGTTCGCCGGGCATGATGTGGTGCGGGCGAATTATATCGGGGACATGGGTTTGCACGTGATCAAATGGCTGTGGAATTACCAGCGCTATCACCTGGGTGAAAAACCGCCTGCCGACACGACCAGGTGGATGGGGGATCTCTATAGCGAAGCCAACCAGCGCTTAGAACAAAATCCAGAACTGGAGGCCGAAGTCCGGGAGCTGTATTCACGCTGGGATCGGCGTGATCCGGAAGTCGTTGCTCTCTGGGAAGAAACTCGCCAGTGGTCTGTGGACCATTTCGAAAAGATCTACGCAATTTTGGGCATACACTTCGATCGGTGGTATTCCAATTCGCAAATGGAACAGCCGGGAAAACAAGTAGTCGAGCAGCTGATCGCTGATCAGATCGCTGAAGATGAGCGTTCCTCAGGAGGCCCGGTAATCGTTCGTATCGATGACAAGCTGGGATTGGAGAAGGAGACTTACCGGGTGCTGGTCGTCTTGCGTTCAGATGGTACCGCTCTTTATGCTACCGAAGACCTGGCGTTAGCCATCAGTAAATTCAGCGATTATGATCTCTCCTCATCAATCTATATAGTCGATGTACGCCAATCCCTGCATTTCCAGCAAGTGTTCAAGACCCTTGAAATCGCTAACTATGCCTGGGCGGCTCGCAATAAACACATACCCTACGAGGTTGTGAATTTACCGGGCAACGTGGTTATGGCTTCGCGTGACGGCACGATTGTCTTGCTTGACGAACTGATCAGCGAGGCGCGCGGGCGTGCCTTGGAGATTGTTGAAGAGAAAAACCCGGCACTTGAGGCTGCCCAGAAAGAGGATATTGCTAAAGCGGTGGGTTTAGGGGCGATCAAGTATTCCATGTTGGCTCGTGATAACGCCAAGATCGTTACTTTTGATTGGGATAGTGCCCTGGATTTCAATGGCCAAGCAGCACCCTATATACAATATGCTCACGTTCGGGCGAACAGCATTTTGCGCCGTTTGGATGAATCCCTGCCAGCTTCTGCAGACCTTAATCACGAACTTGATGCTACGGAAATCGAGTTGATCGATGCAATCTCCCGCTTCCCAGGCGAGGTGCAGCGGGCTGCAGCAGAATACAAACCTCTGCACATCACCAACCTGGCTTATGATCTGGCCCGTTTATTCAATGATTTTTACCAGAAATGCCCGGTGTTAAAAGCCGAACCGGAAATCCGGGCTTTCCGATTACGCCTCGTTGCTGCTTCTCGGCAAACGATAGCCAACGCACTGTATTTGCTGAGTATACAAGCACCTGAGGTCATGTAGGAAGGGATATCACCGTTCCCTGAAAATATTCATTTATAAGGAGATCGTATAATTTTATGCCACCCATCCGAACTCTGATCATGGGCGCCGCAGGGCGTGATTTTCATAATTTCAACGTATTTTTTCGGGGGAATACTGATTACGAAGTTGTCGCATTCACTGCAACCCAGATTCCCAATATTGAAGGACGCAAATACCCACCCGAATTAGCCGGTCCAAATTACCCCGCAGGGATTCCTATTTACCCAGAGAGTGATTTAGACAAGCTCATCAAAGATATGCAGATCGACCAGGTAATATTTGCATATAGTGACGTGACCCATGAATACGTGATGCACAAGGCATCCCAGGTCTTGAATGCAGGAGCTGATTTCCAGCTCTTGGGTTCAAAAAGGACCGAGCTAAAATCCACCAAGCCAGTCGTCGCTGTTTGCGCCGTGCGAACCGGGGCAGGCAAGAGCCAGACTACCAGGCGCGTATCCAGGATCCTTGGCGATATGGGTTACCGGGTCGCCGCGATCCGCCATCCAATGCCATACGGCGATTTAGTGGCGCAGGCCGTCCAGCGATTCGCAACGTATGAAGATCTCGAGAAGCACGACTGCACCATAGAAGAGCGTGAGGAATATGAACCTCACATCGATAATGGGGTTGTGGTGTATGCCGGGGTTGATTATGAACGGATATTGCGGCAGGCTGAAGAAGAGGTGGATATCATCTTATGGGATGGTGGCAACAATGATTTACCGTTCTTCACACCCGATCTGCGCATCGTTGTGGCTGATCCCCACAGGCCTGGGCATGAGCTGCTTTACCATCCAGGAGAGACGAATGCGAGAGCAGCAGATGTGTTTGTGATCAACAAGGTTGATACAGCCTCAGCTGAAAATGTAATGAAAGTTCGCGAAAACCTGCATTCACTTAACCCTGGGGCAACGATCATCGAGGCAGCCTCTCCACTCTTTGTTGATGAGCCACTTGCCATCCGGGGGAAGCGCGTTCTGGTTGTTGAAGATGGACCCACGCTGACCCATGGCGAAATGGCGTATGGTGCTGGATGGGTGGCAGCTCGTCGATTTGGGGCAGCTGAGATCGTTGATCCCAGGCCATTCGCGGTTGGTTCGATCCTCAAGACGTACCGCAATTACCCAACCACGGGAAAGGTTTTACCCGCCATGGGCTACGGTGAGGAAATGATCCGCGAGCTGGAGGCGACCATAAATAATGCCGAAGTGGACATGGTGATCATTGGCACACCCATTGACCTGGCCGCCTTGCTGAAAATCAATAAACCAAGCCAGAGAGTTCGCTATGACCTGCAGGAGATTGGTCAGCCAACCTTAACCGATATCCTTAAATCAAAATTTTCTAAATCGTGAATCGTATACTGGCAAGGATAGGTGTCAACCCATCCTTGCCTTTTTTTCAAATGCCTGTACTATCCTGGGATTCAAAAACTACTCCCCAACCAGTCTCAGCCTCTTTGCAGCTGGATGCCAAGGTCTTTCCTCAAGGCAGCGGGTATCCACATGAAGCACCGGAAAACCAGCTGATCCTCGGCGACAATTTAGCTGTTATGTCTGCATTGCTGCCCGATTATGAAGAGAAGATCGAACTGATCTATGCCGATCCTCCGTTTTTCACCAATCGGCGTTACCCAGCCCGGGTTGGACGTGATGAGGATTCAAGAAAACCAGAGCAGTGGCAGCTGGCTGATGGTTACCCCGATCATTGGGAGAATATTGAAGCCTACCTGAACATGCTGTACCCTCGGCTGCAGCTCATGCATCGCCTGCTTGCGCCACAGGGTACCCTCTACCTGCATTTGGACTGGCATGCTGACCATTACGCCCGTTTGCTGCTGGATGAAATTTTTAGCCCAGATCGCTTGTTAAATGAGATCATCTGGGTTTATCACGGCCCCTCTCCCATTCGCACTGCATTCAACCGCAAGCATGACACCATCCTGGTTTATACAAAGAGCAAGGAATATACTTTTAACGTCGATGCAGTCCGTGAGCCGTACAATCCGAGCACGGTCAAAACCTTTTCCTCTTCACCAAAAGCCGGCTTTGGCAAGGTGCCTGACCTGGAGCGGGGCAAGGTGCCTGAAGACTGGTGGTATTTCCCAGTGGTAGCCCGCCTGCATAGCGAACGCACTGGCTATCCGACCCAAAAACCGGAAGCCCTTCTGGAACGTATAATCCTGGCGAGCTCAAATCCTGGAGACCTGGTAGCAGATTTCTTTTGTGGTTCTGGGACCACATCTCTGGTTGCGGCCAAGCTCGAACGGCGATTCATCGCAGCTGATTTATCCTGGCGGGCAATTCACACTGCCCGCACGAGGCATGTGATCGGCTCACCTGTGCCATTCAATCTGCTGGTAGAATCAGGACTGACAATCCAGCGATCTTCAGCCCAACCGGAAGATGTTCATCAAAAGGAGAACTTGCTGACCATTGATCCACACCTTCAACCCGAATTAGATTACTGGGAGCTGGATCCAGATTGGGATGAAAAGGTCTTCTGCAGCGCTATGCAGGCTGTCCGCCCGAAAAAGAAAGGGACGATAGCGGGGGAGTTAAACCTCCCACAACCTACCAAAGGAAAGAAAATAGCCCTCCGTCTGGTGAAAATCGACGGCGAACAAATCCAATACTCGCGCACGGGGTGACACTATGAAACTATTTGTACCGGGACGTATCTGCCTGTTTGGTGAGCATTCTGATTGGGCGGGGGGATACAGGCGTTTGAATGCTGATATTGAGAAAGGATACACGCTGATTACTGGCACAGATCAGGGGATTTATGCCGAGGTGGAACCCCATCCGACATCACTAATCCTTACATCCACGACACCAGACGGTATAAAGATCGGTCCCCATGAAATTCCAATGGTGCCCAGTGCATTGTTAGAAGAAGCTCAGAAAGGGGGCTTCTGGAGCTACATCGCGGGGGTTGCATACCAGGTGATGACCAATTATCACGTGCGTGGTCTTGTGATTGATAACTATAAGACAGATTTGCCGGTCAAGAAGGGATTATCTTCCAGCGCAGCTATCTGCGTGCTCACAGCCAGAGCTTTTAACCGGACTTATGATTTAAAACTTACCATAAGGGGGGAGATGGAGCTGGCTTATATGGGGGAGATTACGACGCCATCAAGATGCGGACGCATGGATCAAGGCTGTGCATATGGAAATCGCCCGGTGATGATGGTCTTTGATGGTGATCGTCTGGATACGGAAGAACTCCAGGTGGAGGATGAACTGCATTTTGTGATCGTGGATTTGGGGGCCCAGAAGAACACCATGGAGATCCTGAAACGACTTAACCGCAGCTATCCTTTTGCGGAGAATGAGATCGAACGCGGTGTTCAGGAGCTGCTCGGACCGATCAACAAGCGTATCACCCATCAAGCGGTTGAAGCGCTCAGCAGCACCGACGGTGAAAAACTTGGCAGATTAATGGTTGAAGCGCAGGCATTCTTTGACCGGTATGCCACCCCGGCCTGCCCGGAGGAACTCACTGCACCAGTGCTTCACGGTGTCCTGAATCACGAACCGCTCCAGCAGCATATCTGGGGCGGAAAGGGGGTCGGCTCCCAGGGAGATGGCACCGCACAATTTATTACCCGCAGTTCGTCAGATCAGCAAGCCGTGATCGAAATCTTGGAACGGGACTTAGGGGTTGAATGTTTGCAGCTCACCCTTAGCCCGGGACAAAAAGTCCGCAAGGCAGTCATCCCAGCAGCTGGATTTGGGACCCGTCTCTTCCCAGCAACCAAAGCCACCAAGAAAGAGCTTTTCCCAGTCATTGACCAGGATGGCATCGCCAAACCTGCCATTTTATTAATTGTGGAAGAGGCGATAGAAGCTGGCTTGGAAGAGGTGATCATTATTGTTCAAGAGGGTGACCTGGAAGATTTCCGCTCCTTTTTCAACGCCCAGGTCTCCATTGAAAATTACAATAAATTATCCCCCTACTTCCAGGATTATGCCCGAAAGATCCTGGATATTGGCAGGCGGGTCACATTTGTCACCCAACCGAACCAGCAGGGTTTTGGGCATGCAGTCTACTGCGCTCGGGAGGCGATCGGCGATGAACCGTTCCTGCTAATGCTCGGGGATCACCTCTATCGATCGGATGGTGAGAAATCCTGCGCAAAGCAGCTCCTGGAAGCTTACGAGCAGCATGGCATCAACGTCTTGGGTCTGCGCTATACGCCTGAAGACCAGATCGCCAATTTTGGTACCGTTTCAGGAGTCTGGCTCGATGAAAATCGCTTGCTGAATATCACCGAATTTGCTGAAAAACCGACTGTGGATTACGCCCGTATCAATTTGCTCGTGCCTGGACTTTCCACAGGTGAATACCTGACCGTCTTCGGTCTCTACATTATTAAACCGCAGATATTTGATTTCCTGGAGGAGCACATCACGCACAACGTCCGCGAACGTGGCGAATTTCAACTTACATCGGCTCTCGATCGCTTGCGGCAAGAAGACGGCTTCCAAGGTCTGATCATGGAAGGTCGTCGCTATGATATCGGCTTACCCCAGTATTACCTGGATACACTGCAGACTTTCGTAAAAAAGGGGGTTTAAGTGGGCGCTAGATATCCAGCCGGTAGCCCACCCCGCGAATGGTGATCAAATACCTTGGTTTGCGAGGATTTTTTTCAATTGCTTGCCGGATCCAGCTGATATGGACATCCAGAGTACGCGTGTCGCCGGTATATTCCGTGTTCCATATTTTGCGAAAAAGATCTTCGCGCTCGAGGACCTCGTTAGGATGCTCCATGAGCATTTGTAACAAGCTGGTCAGCCTGGGAGTAAGGTGAGCTTCACTATCTAAGCAACGGACGATCTTGCGTTCCAAATCTAGGTGAATTGGACCTGCTCGTAATACTTTATTGCTGGAATATGGGAGCAGAGGATTGATGCGGTTGACTAGTTTGCGGATCGTGAAAGGGAGTTCAAGCACGATATCAGCACCAACATCTTTCGAGACTGGTTTATCTGGATTCGCAATCATGAGGATTGGCAGCTTGCCCCAGTTTTCCCTGATCTCCTGGCAAATACGAATCCCGCTGGATCGGAAAGTGGCAGCATTGAGGACAACAAGGTCACATTTGTCTTGTGAAAGGTATTTGTTTGCGGCTTTACCGGTTGAAACGATTTCGACGATGAAATCTTTTTTGCGCAGATCGGGGATAAAATACGGACCTACAGCCCGTTTTCCTTCAATCCAAAGTATCTTGGCTTTCATCCTCACTCGCCTCGAAGATCTAATTCTGGCGAACCAAAAACCCCCCAGGATGGGAGATCAGCACTTTCGTCAGGGGGCAGTATTATACCTTAATCTTAAAGAATCCGCAAAGTGAATCTTAAAACGAATTTGTTAACATTAAATTTTGGTGAAACTTATGGCGTCTCAACCAGCTAGCTCACCAGTATACCGGGCATGGATGCCATACATGGCTCTGGTCGTAGGGGTGATTGCATTGGGGTTCTCGGCGATGTTTGTTCGTTGGGCGAACGCGCCGGGCCCAGTGGTGGGTTTCTACCGGATCGGAATATCGACCGTGATCCTAGCCCCGTTTTTCATCGCCCGCAGAAACAATAGCAAGCCAATCAGCCGAAAGTTTCTCATGTTCCCTGTTCTTGGAGGCCTGCTGACCGCTCTCGACCATGGTTTTTGGAATACCTCGGTAAATTTCACCTCGGCTGCAAATGCCACTTTGTTGGGAAATACAGCGCCACTGTGGGTGGCTTTATTTGCCTGGCTGGTATGGAAAGAGCGTATGCGATTCACATTCTGGATCGGGTTAGTGTTTACCCTCAGCGGGGCAGCCATCGTGCTGGGAACCGATTTTCTTCGCCACCCCGCACTTGGAATTGGGGATATCCTGGCCATTGCCGCAGGGATCTTTTACGCGGGATATTTCCTTGTCACCCAGCGCGGAAGGACTAATTGGGACACGCTTTCTTATATTTGGGTAGTGAGCTTCGTCAGCAGCCTCTGCCTGTTAGGGATCAGTCTCGGTCTCGGAATGCCGATCAGTGGATATCCTCCTCCAACTTATCTAGCCTTCCTGGGCGCAGCCCTGGTATCCCAGACAGGCGGATATCTGGCAGTCGGTTATGCCTTGGGGCATCTACCAGCTTCGCTGGTCGCGCCGACCATGATTGGGCAACCCGTTGTCACCGCGCTGCTTGCCATACCATTGTTAGGCGAATCACTCCAGCTTCCCCAGGTAGTAGGTGGTTTAGCAGTCCTGTTGGGTATATACATTGTGCATTCGAGCCGAAAAAGTCCACCGATCTGACGTATACTTAAAAGCATATGAAAAGCAGACAAAGTGGAGTTCCTGGATGAATCTGAAACAACAAGCCGCTGCCCATGCCACGCGTTTCTTGCAGGATGGCATGGTAGTCGGTTTAGGGACAGGATCCACGACGACCTATTTTATTGAGACGCTGGCTGAAAAGCTCAAGTCTGGAGAGCTCAAGAACATCCTCGGGGTGCCGACTTCAGAGTGGACATCCCAATTCGCAAGCAATTTAGGAATTCCCCTCGGATCGCTTTCTGGCCTGAGGCCAGAGTTAGCCCTGCCGGAACTGGATCTGGCGGTGGATGGTGCTGACGAAGTTGACCCTGACCTCAATTTGATTAAAGGTCTCGGCAGGGCACTCCTGAGGGAAAAAATCATTGAATCCCATTCCAAATTATTTTTGGTCATCGCCGATGAATCAAAATTGGTGCCCCAGCTGGGCCGCGGCCCGCTGCCGATTGAAGTAACTCCCTTTGAAGCTGAGGTTCATGTTCGCTGGCTTAGCAGCCTCGGTTGCCGGGCAGAATTATGGCTGGAGGAGTCCGGGGAGCCTGCCCTCACGGATAATGGAAATTACTTGATCCGCTGTTGGTTTTCAGAGGGGATCCGCGATCCTTATCAGTTAGCCAGAACTCTTGCCAATCGACCCGGATTGGTCGAACACGGTTTATTCTTGAATATGGCGGACATGGTAATTATCGCTAGTGTGGATGGAATCCAGATCAAGGAGCGAAAATAATGCCCGTTGAAATCGCCCCTTCCCTGCTTACAGCAGATCTTACTCGATTAGGTGAGCAGGTAAATGAGGTCCTGCAGGCAGGTGCAGAGCGCATCCATGTCGATGTAATGGATGGTCGCTTCGTGCCAAACCTAACCTTTGGCCCCTTGGTCGTATCAGCAATTAAACCTCTTACCCGGGCTGCAAGCGCGCTCCTGGAAGCCCACCTAATGGTCGAAGAACCAGAAAGCCTGATCCCGGACTTTGCGCAAGCAGGCGCAGAATTGTTGATTGTCCATGTTGAAACCTGCCCGCATCTCAATAGTACAGTCCAACAGATTAAAGATCTTGGACTCCAGGCGGGGGTTACACTTAATCCTGCCACACCCCTGTCTGCATTAGAAGAAATCCTCAATGATGTAGACCTGGTGCTGATCATGGCAGTAAATCCGGGTTTTGGGGGACAATCTTTTCTACCAAATTCCCTCCAGAGAATTACCCGCCTGTCCCAGATGATCCAAGAGCGCAACCTTGAGCATGTGGATTTAGAAGTTGATGGGGGTATCAATCCTACGACTGCAAGTGAGGTTGTCCAGGCTGGGGCAAATGTCCTGGTAGCCGGATCAAGTATATTCAATTCACAAGCCAGTGTGGCAGAAAATCTTGCCAGATTGAGAGCCTCGTTCAGCAAATAATCCTGGGTTTTCAGACCAGGCTCATGCAAGCTGAAGTTTCTCTCCGTTAGCTGGAGAGGAAATCTGCGCGACCTGGATATCTCTCAAGGCTTGGGGAATATATTTAAGGTAATTCATCAAGATTGATCTCCAGAAGAACCCAAAAATCTTCCTCTATCGGAAAGAAATTCACTCGACCTATATAACCTTACCGGGTCATAATGTTTCTGGATATTGAAGATTATCCAATGGTTAATAAAGTCTCTGATACTAACCTGGAACCTTCAAATCATGATTCTGTAAGTTATTTTATTTGCAAGCTGGTTCCCCATCCTTTGGGCTATGATTTATTGTGGAAAAGTGGTCGATGCTGTGACTTCACAGAATTCCTCGCTTGATAATCAAGGCACTTGGATGCATCACAATAACCTTCTACTTACCATTTTTCAATAGCTAGGGTTACATGGCTGACTACATCGATTAACATCATCTCAATTAGGCGGGGATAAATGGAGACCAAATTGACTGATTAGTTATCCAAAATCAAGATTCGCGGATAAAGTCTATGTGTGCTGTTGGGGAATCCGAACAGGTTACTCGAGATGATTCATTGAAGAGGATGAACTCTTCCGGGATATTTTTCCCTGGAAGCCAGATTCCAGGTGAACAAAGCCTACAGCTGCAGGCAATTATTTCCCTGTTATCAAGGTACAAATTCCCGATTCGGATGAAAATCACCTTGCCGTACCTGGTTCTCACCTTGGTTATTGCGATGGCTGGTGCCTATATCGTCACACGAGTTGTTTTTGACACCATAGAGGAACGCTTTGTTAACCAACTTCTCGAAACAGGGAAAATTGCATCAGAATCGATCGTCGATCAAGAAAATAAGCTCCTTGAAACCATGCGGTTGGTTGCTTATACTCAAGGTGTTGCCGAAGCGATTATGAATCTCGATTCTGAAGCCCTTCGAGAAATCTCACTACCCATTTTGATCAACTCTTCAATCGAGGCGCTTGAGATTTTAGATACCTCTGGCACCAGTGTATTATCCCTACGGCATAAGGCTGGCGAATCCTTTGAGATATATGATGTATCCCGTGGAGATAATTCCTTTATCCAGTGGGAAATGGTTGAGCAGGTATTAGACAAGCAAGCCGACGAAACCGGGGACAAATTTGCAGGAGTTCAACGGACAGGATGGGGAGATCTTCTTTATATTTCTGGCCCAATACTCGATCACAGTCAATCGCTCGTTGGTGTGATACTCGTTGGTGAATCTTTAGATAAGGTCGCCCAGGAGATAAGAGAGACGACTCTATCTCAAGTGACATTTTATGATTTGAATGGTCAGGAGATCAAGACGACATTTATCGATCCTGTTGCAGACCTCGGAAAAGAGAAAACAGGTGAGATACTTACGCGTCAGGCTAAAGAAAGCTATCTGCAGGAAGTCAGGAATGGAAATATTACCTACCAAGAAGCCCTGGCACCTTTTAAACTTAGGTCTGGTGAAGATGTAGGCATCATTGGCACCTCCTTGGCGAAGACGTTTCTTGTGCGAGCAAGCAATATCACCAGGACTCAAATATTTGTTTTTGCTACCACAGCAATACTGGTCATATTCTTGGTAGGAATGTTTATCGCAGACCGCTTATCGAAGCCGTTGTTGAGGGTTGTAGATGCCTCCTCCCAGGTTGCAGCGGGAAATTTGGATGTTTTTGTGCCTCCATCAGGGCATGATGAGGTTACCCAATTAACCGAATCATTCAACCGGATGGTTACTTCACTACAAACATCAAAATCGGCTTTGATCCTTGCCCATGAAAATACCATTCAGGCATATGATCGGACAATTGAAGGCTGGTGTAAAGCATTGGAGCTAAGGGACAATGTCACAGAGGGCCATACCCAGCGAGTCACCGATCTAACCTTAGAGATTGCCCGCGAGATGGGCGTTGAGGGAGAAAAACTTGTCCATATCCGTCGGGGAGCCCTAATGCATGATATTGGAAAGATGGCTATCCCTGATTCGATATTGAAAAAACCGGGAACGCTAACCAGTACGGAATGGAATGAGATGAGAAAGCATCCAGAATATGCCTATGACATGCTCTCAAAAATTGAATACCTGGGTCCCTCCTTAGCCATACCGTATTGCCATCACGAGAAATGGGATGGTAATGGATATCCAAGAGGTCTCAAGGGAAAAGAAATCCCATTAGAAGCTCGGATATTTGCTGTCGCTGATGTGTGGGATGCACTCAGATCTGAGAGACCTTACAGAAAAGCTTTACCAGTGCAGATGGCTCTGCAATATATCGAGCAAAATAGAAACAGGCATTTTGACTCCCGTGTTATCGATGCCTTTCTTCATGTAATTAATGAAACACCTAGTAAAGCTTATCGGAGCTAAATGATTTCCAAATCTACCAGTAAGTTTGATTTACTTGTATAGCCTGATAATGGATGACAATCTTGACGAAAGAAAATCCAAACGGGGTCTTCGAGGGGTTTTATTCTTAGGTATCATCATTTGTTCGAGTATCTTTTTTTGTTTATCCTCGCTCGTATTGGGTATCCAGAATTCTTCAGCTGAAGAATTTGTTTCCGTCCCCCTGCGTGCCTCGTCTCAAGGGGACTACAGCGCGGATAGATTAGATATCCAATTTCAGCAAATAAGCTTTGATCTCATTCTGGATATTTTGCGAGAGCGAAGCCCACGGGATGAAAACATCTATGAGCGGGCTACAGTGGTTGCACAAATCCTGCTAACTCCAGTTCCCTCAGTTACTCCGAAATTGGCTGACACGTTTATTTCATCCCTAACGGTACAAGCTGTCGGGGGGACAACTTCTCTATTGCCAGCATCTGAGCTGCAGGAGGCAGCAACGATTGTTGCGACGAATTCCCTGCCCAGAGAAGGAGAACTAGCCCCAACTATAAGTTCTACTTCAATTCCTATTGCTTATGTGACTCAACCTGTCCCAAACTCCCCCCAGGCATCGCTTACCCCACGCCAGAATTCCATCTTGCCTGCAACTGCTACTCGCAACCCTTCACCCACCGTTTTTAACCAACCAACTTCAACACCATCAGCTACAGCTACCTTAGCTGCGAACACCTTCAGCCCATCCTCAAGCAGCACACCTGCCTTAACTGGTACTGTAGCTATGACTATTTATCCAACTTCAACGAATACACCTACTTTAGCTCTGACTGCCTCGATTCCGACTGCGACGAATAGTCTAACTGTAGTGCCAAGTCTGGTAAACACAGCTACAGAAAATTCGTCAGGAACAAGCACCAGTACAGCGACTAATGTCGGCACCAGCACTCCGACTGAAGCCCAATCAACCCCGCTCGAAACACCCTCCAACACGCCAGTGATATCAACAACACCGGTAGCAAATCCAAGCCAAACAGCTACGCCTTTTGGTATGGTCACCCCTACAAGTTCCCCAGATCCTTCCACTCCGACCCCAATATACACACTAACAGTGCAACCCAGCACCGTTTTTACAACTACGCCTTCTCAGACTTCCACTTCAATACCCTTGGATACATCTACAGCCGCTGTTTCACCTTCCAGCACGTTGTCAGGATCTACAAATACACCTACGATCACTCCAGGTTTTGGATCAACCCCAACCGCTTCAACGACTCCTCAGCCATCGCCAACGTATACATTTACTGCGAGTCTGACACCAATAATTCCATCAACAGATACCCCCCAACCTCCCACGATTACACCAACAATTACTAGCACTGTATCAGATACACCCACACTCACACCCACGGATATTTCACCAATCTGCTTCACAGGTATTCCTACAGGTATCCTACCGTCTGATGATACCTATATCAGATCCTCTAGTCCGAATTCTAATTTTGGCAGCATGCAGGATATTGAAGTTAGACCAGATAATGGTGCAAACCGCAGAGGGTTAATACGCTTTAATTTGAGTTCAATTCCACCGGGAAGCAAGGTTACCAAGGCCACGCTATATTTGTTCGAAAGGGATCGAAGATTGGAACAGGTGACCCTTTTATACAAGATTACATCGCCGTGGGATGAAGATTCTGCAACTTGGAATTTTCCTTGGTTGAATCCTGGTGGTGATTTTAATTCATCACATCCCTATGCGAGTTTTCCTCCAATTCAAAGCAACTGCATACTGGCAATCGATCTCACGGTTCTCGTACAGGAATGGGTCAATGGTGTCCATAATTATGGATTCTTATTATATGCTATCGGACCGAATCACATTTTGCGATATTCCTCAAAGGAGAACACTGTAATTGAGGAACTTCCAAGATTGCAGATCGATTATATCCAGCCAGCCTCAACCAACCGTGAATTCTATTACCAGCATGAATCCTCAACATCTGGTAGTGCAGTGAATTTTCGGTAGCCTCTTCCGCATAAAAATTCTGGCTAAACTCGCCTCTTTGATGAGGTTTTTCGCGCATCCAATAAAGTTCATTTACTTCCTCATTGGAACAATATCGATAATAACAAATCCCAGAATCCGCCACCTGTGAAAAGCAATCTGCCTGCACATTTATGAGATAATCAATATGTTATGATAATGCGAATTTGTTCTCTTAAACCACACTGAAAATCTTATTGCCAATTGGTAAATTCCATTTATTCCCAGATTAACCGCTTGGTATTCTCCCACTTAAATTTACACATCAGAAACTTACCGATTTTCTCAGTAAACATGAAAATTATTCAACACTCGAATCTTTTTGAACGCCTATCAGGTAAGAAAAATATCTTCATACGGCTCAGATATGCACCTCCGTTGCACTATCTGATTCTATTTATTTCTTTGGCTCTGATTTTGCTGAGTCCGGGAGAGGCAGAAGCTCACCAGATCAGATTCCAAGAGTCTCCTGCCGAAATGGTGCTCGTCGGTCAGGTGGTTGACTCCCAGGGAGTTCCCGTCACCGAAGCAGAGGTCGTGGCATTGACCGATTTGCAGCCTGAGCCGTTAGCGGAGACTCAAAGCCAGGAGGATGGTTCCTGGATGCTGGCTTTTGCGGATTTCCCCCTGGAGGAGCTGCACATCTTGGTTGAACACCCGCATTTTCAATCCGAGACAATTTATCTGCATAGTTCAGAGCTGAGTAATCTAAATCGTAATGATATTTTCCAGATCGATGAAGTGGTCCTGCAAAGGCGAATCAGCGCGGGATTTTGGGTCGCTTCGATCGTGTTTCTTGGTGTCTTGCTGCTGATCGCTTTTGAAATCCTGCACAGCACGACTGCAGCCTTGGCTGGTGTGTCAATTATTTTCCTGACCTCCTACATTGGTGGTGCAATAAATCCTGATTTCTTTATCTTTAGCTACGAGCGCGGCCTGAGCTACATCGACTGGGAAGTTGTCTTCCTGGTCATGGGGATGATGATCATTATCGCCATTGTGGAAGGCACCGGCATTTTTCAATGGCTCGCTTTCCAGGCATATCGAATCAGCCGTGGGCGTACCTGGTTGCTGGTATTGATCTTAATGCTGATCACGGCTGTTGCTTCTGCTCTACTGGACAACTTCACGACGATGCTGTTGATGACGCCGATCAGCTTGCAGATCGGCTTGGCCTTGGGGATTAACCCCCTGGCGTTGATCATCCCCCAGGTACTGGCTTCAAACGTCGGTGGAATCACCACGCTGGTTGGTACACCCACCAACATCCTGATCGGTGCCTATGCTGGAATCAGCTTTACGGATTTCCTGGTAAATCAAACTGTCGGCGTGCTGATTGCCTTGCTGGTTATGGCGGGATTTGTACTCCTGTTCTATCGTAAAACATACAGCCAGCAGACTGGCGGCATCTCACCAAAGTTGTATCAAAAGCTGGAGGAGAATGCCCGAATTGAAAATCCAGAGGGATTATGGAAGTCTGGGGTTGTATTCGGTCTTGTCCTGATCGGGTTTATTTTGGGTGAAAGGATCCATTTAACCCTGGCTGTCACCGCGATCGCGGGTGCCACTTTGCTACTGGTTTGGTTGAAGCCGGATGTACAGCACATGATCAAGACCGTAGACTGGACAACACTGGTTTTCTTCATGGCGCTGTTTATGATTGTTGGAGCCATCCAGGAGGTTGGTTTGATCAGTTTGGCCGCCGATGGCATGAGCCGCTTGATAGGTGAAAACCTGGAGCTGGGAATTTTTGTGATCGTATTCGGTGTAGGAACGATTTCCACGATCATCGCCAACATACCGCTGGCTGCTGCGATGCTGCCCATTGTTCGATACCTAACCGCGACGATTCCTGGCGCACAGTCCCAGGTGCTTTATTATGCATTATCCATGGGGGCAGCGATGGGTGGCAATGGTACCCTGATCGGTGGCGAAGCCAACCTGGTGACTGCAGGTATCACCGGCCAGGCCAATACTCCCATCAGCTTTAAGGAATTTCTCAAAATAGGTTTACCGGTAACCTACTTGACCTTGACTGTGGGATTCTTGTGGCTGTTGGTCCATTTTTGAGTTTATGATATTGAAAGGCTAATCATATGAGAGATATCATTCTTTGTCCAACTCGCGGGGGTGAAGGAAGCTTCCCTAACCAGGATCGGGCGATCGAGATTGCCAAAGAACGCGGTGCAGAGGTGCTATTCCTGTATATAACCAATGTTGAATTTTTGGGTTTAACTGCTGCTCCAAAATTGATCGATATCGAAGCTGAAATGGATGAAATGGGGGAATTTATGTTGACGATGGCCCAGGAAAGAGCAGAGCGAGCCGGTATCAATGCATTGACCCTTGTGAAACGGGGTCATTTCCGCGTAGTATTAATTGAAGTGATCGAAGAATATGATATCGAAACTGTTGTCTTGGGGAGTTCTTCTGGCGATACTGGCGTGATTACCGCAGATTATCTCCACGAATTAATGACCCATGTCAGCGGGAAGACCGGGGTTGAATTTATTATCGTCGATCAAGGGGAGATCATGAAGGTGATCAAACCCTGAAATCATCAAGGGATGTTTAGTTTTTAGACCTCAAAGGATGGGAATAGTTAATTGCCGATTACTTTTGAGAGGAGATCCATCAAAGGGGAAACTTCTTTAAATTAGCTGATATAAGCCAGCATTATTCAGCAGGATTTAAGCTTAGCCGGTGTCAGTTATTGAACTAAGCGCTTATTTGATCAAGTGGGGGATAATTGAGGCGGTGAACTTTTCAATTTTTGTAATTTTCGTGTTCAGGACCGGGATAGTATGCATAAGAGACAATAAAGGGCTGCTTAGAGAGAAGATTCCCTTGCGAGGTTACCTGGTCATGGGAAGATTTTAATTTTTCCTTGTAGGATTTCTGGTTCTGTCCAATTATGCTGGCTTATTTGTGAAAGGTTTACAGTTCAGATTTCTCTCTAGCGATGTGATCAATATGTCGCCCTACCTGGCGCTTTTTTATCCAACATGATCTTCATCGATGGACTATTGCTTGGATACTGGTGCCCGAAGTTTTTCAAATTATCATATTCACTGGGATCGACTTCGATGAAAGAACATATCAGAAAATCCATTCCTGCAGGTTGAATGTCGGGGTTGGTGATTGCTATGATCAGCACTTTGATCTTGTTCACGTTGTTCATGGGATTGATCGAATGGGTGATATTAGAAAGCTACCTCCAGTTTTTCCTTTAAGGATATGATTCACCTGGAAAAGGTCCTTATGAGACATTTTTACTTGGTGCGGCATGCGCATTCCGATTGGAGTCCTGACGAAAATCGACCTTTGTCCGAAAAAGGTTTCAAGGAAGCAGCGAGAGTGGCCGATGTGCTGAGTGCCTATCCAATTACGCAAATCTATTCGAGTCCCTACCTGCGCGCTCGGCAAACAATACAACAGCTCGCTTCCAGGCTGAATATCCAAGTCCAAATTGAATCCGATCTACAGGAGCGTATTCTCAGCTGCAAAGCAGTAGATGATTTCTTGGATGCCATCCAACAAACCTGGGAGGATCCGTACTTTGCCCACCCGGGAGGGGAATCAAATCGTACTGCTCAAAACCGGGCCATAGGGGTTATAACTAAGATATTGGAAAGCGAGAGTGATGAACACATCGTGCTTTCAACTCATGGCAACCTGCTGGCGGTGTTGTTGCAAAAGTATGATCCCTCGATTGACTTCGCATTCTGGAGATCCTTGACTTTCCCTGATATTTATAAGTTATCTTTAGAATCACCGGATAAGGGGATAATCGAAAAACTTTGGGACTGATATCATCAATCACATTTGTCCCATAACGCCTGCTCCTGACTGTTTCCCCAGTCCTTTCACCCACTCATTCCAAATGCTCTGCATGCTATAATCCTGCCGTGGACAGATCAAGGTACAGGCGAATTGTAATCTTCTTTGCAGGGGTGTTTCTGAATTTATTCGTCTGGGATATCTTCCTGAGAAGCATCGGGTTCAAGAAAGCTGCAAACCGCACAAGATCAGGTCGGCTGCAAAGCATTGCCCGGGGATACCATAATTTGGCAGTTGAGATGGGGGGTGTCTTGATCAAGGTGGGGCAATTCCTCTCCGCACGGGCTGACGTTCTCCCAGAAGAGATCACCGCTGAATTATCCGGATTGCAGGATGAAGTGCCTCCAGAAGATTTCAATGCCATCCGTCATCTAATCGAGACTGAACTCGGCGGTTCATTACCTGAAAGATTTGCAGAATTTGATGAAGTCCCCTTTGCTGCAGCCTCCTTGGGCCAGGTCCATCGGGCAAAATTGCTTGAAAATGATCTCGGCTGGGTGAAGGTGGTGGTTAAGGTCCAGCGTCCAGATATCGAGAAGGTAATCGCGACAGACCTTGCTGCGCTGCGCACCGTCGGCAGCTGGGCAATGCGATATGAACCTATTCGCAAAAGGGCAGATGTACCTGCGCTGCTTGCAGAATTCTCTAGGATCCTGTACGAGGAGATTGACTATCTAGCTGAAGGGCGTAATGCGGAGGCATTCGCCAATAATTTTCAGGACTATCCTGGTGTGCGGATCCCAGGTGTTGTCTGGCAAGAGACGACCAGGAGAGTGCTGACCCTGGAAGATGTTTATGCGATCAAAATCACGGATTACCAGCAGATTAAAGATGAGGGGATCAGCCTTGCTGAGGTCGCTGATCGGGTTTTCGATATCTATCTCTTCCAGATCTTTGAGAACGGATTTTTCCACGCCGATCCCCATCCTGGGAATTTATTTGTAGAATCAATTGGGTCGGATGAGAATAACCAGGTGTCCTGGAACTTGACATTTGTCGATTTCGGCATGGTTGGGCATGTTACCCCAGTTGCCAGGGGCGGGTTGCGAGAATTAGCGATCGGCCTGGCAACGAAGGACAGTGCAAGGATGGTCAAGTCGTACCAGATGCTGAACATGCTCCTGCCGGGGGCGGACTTGGATCTCATCGCGAAAGCGGAGGCGAAGGTATTCGAGCGTTTTTGGGGGAAATCGATGGAGGAGCTGCGCGAAATCCCCTTTGAAGAGATGCACGAGTTTGCCAAGGAATTTCGT
>CP070764.1:2324103-2325517 GCA_020349245.1 Chloroflexota bacterium
ATTTCCCTTGTCAAGTTCACGGCCAGGGATTTATCGGCATCGAAGTGGACGTCCCGCTGCGGGAAGGGAATCTCAATCCCGTTCTCATGGAATTTGTCCCAGACCTTCAGCAGAATCTCGCTCTTCACATTACCTACCCCCCTCTTCGGGTCCTCAATCCAGAAACGGAGGTCCAGATCGACTGAACTATCCCCGAATCCGGATAGCAGGCAGATCGGTTCAGGATACTTGAGGACGCGCTCCACCTCTTTGGCGACCCCCAGTACCAGTTGTATAGCCTGGTGGATGTCCGACTTGTATGAGACGCCTATGGGGATATTCAGCCGGACTTTGCGGTCGGTGTAGGACCAATTGACGACCTGCTGGGTGATGAGATCTTCGTTGGGGATCAGGTACTCGTGTCCATCGCGGGTGACCACCGAAGCATAGCGCCCCTTCAGGTTGGAAATCCAACCGTACACGTCCCCCACTTGGATCACGTCCCCCGGCTTGATGGACTTGTCGGTGAGAAGGATCAGACCGCTGATAAAATTGGATACGACTTTCTGTAGACCGAAACCGAGACCAACACCCAAAGCACCACCGAAAAATGCGAATGCTGTGAGATCGATACCCACGCTGCTAAGGGCAATCATGGTGACGATTACGTAGACCGTGATCTTCACGATCTTGCTGAACAAAACGAGTGTTGAGGCGGAGAGGGCGGGGATCTTATACAGGCGCTTTTCGATGTATTCCCCCATCCAGCGACCGACTCGGAATGCTACAAACAGAAAAATAAGGGCTTTCAGCACTGAGAGCAGGGTCAGGTGAACATCGCCGATGGTGAATCCCAAACTATCGAGGAAGTCTATCGCGGGTTTCAAAACACCCAAGATGCTCAGGGCGGCCAGCGACCAGGCACCGATAGCCACGTTGCGTGACCAGAAGGGGTCCAGGATTACTGCGGAAGCCAGCTTGATGACAAACCACGCCAGTAGCAAGGTGGCAACCAGATTGATGATCACCGGGGCGACATCGAGCTGTCTAAACAACAATGCGGTAATGCCTAGTAGTATTAATCCATACAGCGCCGGAAGCAGCTTGGTGAACGTCTCCAGCAGGTTGCTCAGGTGAACGCTGCGGCGCAGGAACCTGCTGATCCTCGCCGGTAAACGGGGACGGAACCGCTTTCCCACCAAATTGACTAGCAGGAGCAGGAGAAGTATTACCGCTACCTGAACCAGATTGCTAATCACCAGCACCTGTCCTAAAAACCACTCGCTTACCTTTTGCAGGATATCCATGATGAATTGCATATTGAATATTGATTCCATATCACCCTCCCGGATTACTCAGATATTCGGCGTGCGCCGTGTATGCGATCTCGTTCAGCACGTTTACCTTCAGTATGCGTGCGGCGAGAATTTAGTTA
>CP070764.1:2325617-2375121 GCA_020349245.1 Chloroflexota bacterium
TCGTTCATCAGAGGGTCGGGGATTTCCCCAGAACTGATGGCTGTTAACGGCTGGCCACGTTCGTCTAGCGGTACAACTGAGGCACCAAGTGCATCAACCAGGTCGATGAATACATTGAGCAGGGAAGAGATAACTTCACTCTCTTCATTGGCTTCCACAAATCTTCGGCTGAGCTCCAGGACGGCATTCGCTTTACGGCTGACTGCGGCTGCGTTTGATTCAACCTCAACCATGCGGCTTTGCAGGCTGAGCATTTCACTCTGCAGCTGAATAAAACGACTGGCTATCAGATAAATTACCCCTGCGACGACTAGGCCAAATAAGATATTGATCAGCAGGTTGTTTTGCGGCCAAATCCACAGCGCCCCGACAAAAACCAATATCATCAGGAGGGATATACCAGCCGCAATCCAGCGACTTGATCTCGAGAGAGGCATAGCCTGTGGGATTTTTAATTTTGTTTTCACGCCGTGTATTGTACCTGAGATACTTTAAAATATTTACATAGAGGTAAGCCGCCTGCTCCCTAATACCATCAGAGTACTACCATGGTTCGCAGATAAGTGATGACCTGTCAAATCTTTTCCGCACTCAAAATACCTTTCCACCCGGGCATGATTGAATTGAAAGGTTCCATCAACCCCCCTTCAGAAATTCGCCAGAAAAGATAGGAATCACTCAGATTGGCCTGTCTGGTGGCGATGTTTCCTGGTTTTGGATCTATTCCCCCAGAAGCAGGGCCATCTCCCTCACCGGTAGAACCGTGACAAGAAGAGCAGTTTGCCTGGTAAAGAATTTCACCTTGAGCAATTGCATCTGCATCCCCAGTGAATGGATTTGCATAGCCTGAGTACTCATCTGGAACGCTCGGAATACTTTCCCGCTCATCCCCACCCAGGAGTGAGTTCTGGCCAGATGTGCCACGGCACCCGGTTAAGAATAGGATAAGAAATGCTGTTAGGATAAATAGTATGTAATCAAATCTTCCCGGCATTTATTCATCCAATTCGCCTAATGCTGCCAGAATCTCTGCGCTGTGACTCGCTGGTTTTACTTTTTCAAAGACTTTCGCGATTTTGCCATCTTTGTCGATCAAAAATGTCGTTCGCAATACGCCTTCATATTCACGTCCATAAAGCTTTTTCAAGCCCCAGACTCCATAAGCTTTTATCACCTCCCGGTCAGTATCAGCGAGAAGTGTAAAAGGCAGTTCGTACTTGGACTTGAAATTCGCGTGTGACTTTGAAGAGTCAGGGCTGACACCAAGGATCGTGACTCCTGTATCCTGGTAAGCAGAATAATCGTCCCGGAATCCACATGCTTCCTTTGTGCATCCCGAAGTGTTGTCTTTCGGATAGAAATACAATACTACCGGTTTGCCTCGATAATCAGAAAGGGAATGCTTCCGGCCTTCATCATCCGGAAGTGAGAAATCAGGGGCTTGAACCCCGGCTGAGATTGGCATGGTTTTCCTCCGTATATTTTGATTTGGTGAATTTATCCCGTTTGATTTGTGATCCTCTCTCCCATACGGCTGATATCATAGCCTGGTAAATCAGCAACCATCTTGCGGAAATTTGGATCGGATAATATTTCAAACAATGGTTGTATTGAGGGCAGGTCGATAAAATCTTCAGGGATAATCAGATCATATCTTTCTTCTACCAGGGGGATAAAATCTAATTCAAGCGATTTTGTTACGGCAGCAATACCCAATCCACAATCTGCGCGCCCCGAGGCCACGGCAACTCCGACCGCTAAATGAGTGTATTCTTGATACTTGTAGCCGCGTATTGCATCGCCGGATATCCCCAGTTGCTGCAAGTGATAATCGAGGAGAATTCTCGTGCCTGCGCCACGCTGCCTGTTTACAAAAGTAATATCTTCCCGAGTGAGGTCCTGGAGCGAGGAAATTCGTTGGGGATTACCCTTGCGAACAAGCAATCCTTGTGAGCGACCAACCAGTGATATTACACGCACTGCAACATCTGGCAGGTACTCTTCGATGTAAGGGAGGTTGTACTCGCCTGTCTCCGGATCTAGGAGATGTGCGCCTGAAAGGTGAGCCTCCCTGCGGCTCAGGGCGACCAAACCGGCAATACTACCTACATTTGCAGCCACCAGGCGGATACCATACTGAGAATAGAATTGAGCCAAGATATCCATCGTGATGTCATGAGAACCTGATGCAAACACCGTTCGCTCAATTTCTTCCTTTGATCGGTAAAGTTTCACTTCCATTGTTGACCCGGCTGGTAAACCTTGAGAGCCACGCGGTATTAAAGCGAGGCCATCTGCTCGAACGAGGGAGGTAAGCACTCCAGCGCCTCGAGCCAGCGGGGCGGCTAAAATGCGGTCCCCAACCTTCCCGACTGCGACTCGCACAAAATCATCATCGCCTGCCGGTGAAGTTATCTTCCGGGTGAGAATTGCCTGAACTTTCTCTGAGCGAGGCACCCTTATGCCCGTCCAGTGAGCTAGAATTGGCTGAACAAAAAGCTCCCCGGTCAGCGCGGTCGATACCGGATATCCAGGTATACCAATTACCGGAATTCTTCTCTCACTGGTTACTCCCGAATCTTGTCCATCCAATCTACGCCCTGTTCGGAGCATACCCAGGATGACAGGATGACCCGGGCGCACGGCCACGCCGTGCACGAATAGCTCACCAAGTTCCTCAACCACACGTGCAGTAAAATCTTCAGAGCCTGCAGAGGAACCTGCATTGATTAGAACCAAATCGTGATCAAGCGCAGCTCGACGGACAGTTTCGCAGAGAGTTTGATAATCGTCTTTAGTGATTGAAAACCTTGAGGCTTCACCACCCCACTCGATGATCTGTCCGGCAAGGACAAGAGAATTAAATTCAATAATCTCTCCTGGAAAAATCGTCTGCCCGATAGGAACCAGTTCACTACCAGTTGGAATGATGGCAACCCTTGGTCTGCGGGCAACAGTGACTTCGGTGTTCCCGCTGGCGGCGATCACCCCCAAATCCACTGGACGCAATCGCTGCCCGGCAGGCAATACCAATTGGGACGCAATCATATCTTCACCCATTGGGCGGATATGCATCCAGGGAGTAGCTGCGGCGCGAATCCGAATAGCGTGTGGTTGGCGAGGTACTCCAGCCGGCTGATTTTCCGCATCTAACGCCTCAACATCTTCAATCGGGATAACTGCATCCGTAGATTCAGGAATGGGATCGCCTGTATCCACGTAAACTGCGCTCTCCCCGACTAGCAACGTTGTCGGATGCGTGGCCATCGCCCCGGCAGTCGTTTGGGCAAGGACCGCAAAACCATCCATGGCTGCCGAATGATAGTGCGGCGAGGAGATTCTCGCCCAAACTGGTTTAGCCAGGATCCTGCCCAAGCATGTCTCGTCGACAGGTAGCGTTTCTTCACCCAGCACGCCCCACAGGTTTGCACCAGTTAAGGCATTTTCAAGCTTTTCAATCGCTTCTGGGAGGGGAATATCTTCTAAGTACACGGCACAATTTCCAGCTTATTCCGGCTTGTATTTGCGCACTGGTTCTGGCGCGTAATTTGTCCAGGGCAATAATCCGGAGAATGTTTCGAGGGAATAATCTCCCTGCACTTCGCGGCGGCTGAGATTGTAAATCGTGCCAATTGAATGGTTTGAAAGTGTTCCCACACCTACCGCAGCTTGATAACCATAATCATACACTTTATTGGAAACATACCAGTCTAGTGCCCCAAATGGGTAAGCGAAGGAATAGATTTTAACCCCCAAGGCATTTTCAAGATCCAGCCGTGATTGCAGAATTTCATTGCGAACCAGATTATGATTTTGGGTTAATTCGGTGTGAGTCATACCATGACTTCCCACTTCCCAATCCTGGTCAATTAACTCTTGCAGCTCCTCGATTGTTAAAAAGCCATCCGCACTCAACCTGTTCGCCACAATATAAACAGTCCCGCGAAAACCAAGCTTCTCCATGATCGGAAAAGCAGTTGTAAATACTTCAATATACCCATCATCAAAGCTGATCACCACCGGTCTTGCGGGAAGAGGTTTCCCATAACTGATATGGTCAATCAGGTCTTTTATGGTAATAGACGAGTATCCCCACTTTCGAAGCTGCTCCATCTGCTTCTTAAAATCAGACACGTCGACCACATACCTGTTGCTGGCTGAATCATCATTTGAAATATTGTGATATAGCAGAATAGGCACGGTGACCTGGAGATCTCTATCTAGATCGGCAGCCTCCGCTTTGATAATGAATACCGAAAAAAAGAGAAAAATACCTATCCCGAAGAAAACAAGAATACTCTTGAGCCTGGATAAGGTCAAAGGATTGATCTTTTCCTTGAGAAATAAGGTTATTTTCACATCCAGTTGGACCATGAATTGAGAGGTTTCCATCAACTCCTTCACACCAGCATTAACCAAATCAATTGAGTAGCATCACTTCTGCGATCTCTCCGGCATTTAATCCTGTCGAGTGTGGAGGAATATGCAATAAACCATCCGCGCGACAGAGTGTGAAGATCAAATTACTCTTCCCAAATATTGGTTCAGCAGAAAATCCATTCTCCACCGGTAAAATCTTAACCGGTACCCAATCTTCCCTTCCGGCCTTTGATGCCAGGTTGATCGCCAATTTTGCTTCGAGCCGACCTCTGGGTCGGAGATAATCCTGTCCATGCAGAAAATTTATTACAGGTTCTACAAAGAGGATTCCGATGACAAGGGCACTGACAGGATTGCCCGGAAGACCGATTACTGGTTTTATCCAATCTACTCCCGCCGGTTGACATCCTGCCAGGATGGTCGGTTTTCCCGGGCGGATGTTCACACCATGCGTAATGACCCCCGGACCACCCAGGCTATTGATCACTTGAGCGGTCAAATCCCGGCTGCTGGCCGATGACCCGGCGGTGATGACAACCATGTTGTTCTCATCAATTGCCCGTTCCAATCCCCCCCGCAGCTTTTCATAATCATCAGGGATAATCCCATATCGCTGCGGAACCCCTCCAGCTTGTTCCACCAATGCAGATAGAGAATAGGAATTAATATCTCTCACCTGGCCTGGATTGGGAACTGATTCAGGCGGGATGATTTCATCACCACTTGAGATAATACCAACTCGAGGCCTTCTTGCCACCTGCAGCTCGGTAATACCTAATGCTAACAGCCCTCCGATCTCTGCAGCTCGTAGTAGGGTCCCACCAGCTACAACAACCGCGCCCGCAGCGATATCCTCACCAACTTTTATTACATTTTCACCTTCCGCGACAGCTCGCAAGATTTCAATTTCTCCGGGGCGTGCGACCTGTGTATTCTCCAGCATAACAACTGCATCCGAACCCTTTGGGAGCATCCCTCCGGTGTGGATTAATCCACATTGGGTGGTGAGCAGTGTGAAATCGGGGCTTTCACCCATTTTTATTTCTTCAATTTGCACCAGGTACACTGGCTGCGAATCACTCGCACCATGCGTATCGCTCGCAATTACTGCATATCCATCAACCGTGCTGCGATGAAATGCAGGCAGCGAGTGGGGAGCATGGACGTCATTTACAGCCACGCGTCCAAGCGCAGATTTGACTTCAATTACTTCGGATTCGACCTGCCTTGGAATCTGCTCCAGAAAATTTGTCAACGCAATATCTGGTGGGAGGAGGTCAATAAATTCTGGCATGGTGAATATTCAATCGAAAATGTGAGTGATTAGCGTATCCAAAAAGCAAAAGCCAGCAGGTAGGCTACGCTACCGAAGAGAACCACCGAGGTCAATCCAAGCGTGGTCCAATTTGGCTTACCTCCACTGGCAATGCGCCGCATTTGCCAAATCTGGAGGATACCAAGAGGAAAAGGTATGAAAGCTGGCAAAACGATGGCTAATGGTAGACCAAAAGTCGCAGCCAATACTAAAAGTAGAAAGGCAGTCAAGATCAAGATGTTGTGCAGGATCATGCCCCGTTCCCAACCAACACGCGCTAAGAGGGTGAATTTTTCGAATTTTATATCGTTTAAGTAATCTGGGAACTCAAAGCTGATCATCATCGCCAAATGCAGGGCGGTAAGTGGGAAGGTTGTCATCACCAGTAGTCGATGAAGTTCCGAATATTGGAGAATAAACGCAAAAATGGGGACTAAATTTGCCACGAGAAACGAGGTTGTCAATTCTCCATATCCGGAATTCGCCAATTTCACGGGTGGCACAGAATAAAAGAAGCTGCCCAGAAATGCCAGGACGACGATACCGACCAGAATTGGGGATATTGGTACGGTACTGATTAAAACAACCGTCAAGGAAGCCAAGATGGTCAAAGTGGTTAATGCGGCCCACATGACCGTTTCCCGGGATAATTTCCCCTCCCCAACCACTCCGCTGCCCCCAGAAAATGGTGTGCGGGTCGTATTTTCCTGGTCTGCTGGGGCGTCGAAATATTCGTTCAAGTATTGAGCACTGAGCTGCATGGTTGTAACGTAGGCCTGGCCCAACACATACATACTCCAATCAATACTTGCACCTAGATAATTGGCGATTCCAGCTCCTAACCCGTAGACAAGAAAACCACCCAGCAAGAATAAAGGACGCGAAAGAAGAATAAGGAGGCGAATTTGCTGACTCACTGATCAATTCCTTAGGGTTCTAGCGGATATCCAGCATCATTCCAAGCCTGTAAACCACCTTGAATTGGATTTACTTTACCAAAGCCGTTTGAACCTAAAATGTCCGCCGCACGGGCACTTGTCTCCTCGCTTGGTCAAGTGCAATAAAGGATAATCCAATCATTCGGATTAAGTTCTTCCAACCTCTCAGAAAGTTGATTTAGTGGTATTGATATTGCGCCTGGGATATGCCCGGATTCAAAACTTTCTTCATCGCGCACATCCACAAAGACTGCCAAGTCTTGATCGAAAGCAGATTTGGCTTCAAAGAGTTTCACCCGTTCTACCTGGGGGTAAGGGATTGCCTGATCCTGCAAATCATTCTGTTGTGAGGAATTATCACCTGACAGGATGAGAATGCTGGCAACCGCAGCAATGATCAACACAATCCCACCAAAGATCAACAACAATGGATAAATCGGTCGTTTCTTTTCTGTTGGCAAGAACACCTCCTCAAACCTGCAT
Organism: Chloroflexota bacterium; assembly: GCA_020349245.1. Classification (GTDB taxonomy): domain Bacteria; phylum Chloroflexota; class Anaerolineae; order Anaerolineales; family UBA4823; genus PFL25. The sequence continues at coordinate 2,332,734 of CP070764.1, forward strand.
CATACCATAGAGATTGGTGTTTACCGGTCACCTTAATCATTATTTCACCTCAACCGAAAATATTTCAATAAACCGAATTTTTCTGCCAATTAATTGTCTTCTCCCCAAGATTCGATGGTGAAAATATAGCTTCTGGGCGGTAGATTATACGATTTTGAAGGTTAAAGAATGTTTATAGATCCCAATGTAATGCCGTGTGGTGTGATATATTTCAGCGTAATGAGAATCGGTTCATTTTCTGCATTACGATGGGTTTCACTTTTCCTCATTTTAGGAGCAGTCGCCCTGTTTACGCTGCAGCTGGTGAGATTCAGCCGCTTAAGGGCAAATTTTCCAGAAGGAATGGAGATCGCCGAAGTTCCTGTTGGCGGAGAAGATCGGTCCACGAGTGCCAAGCAATTGCTAGAGGTATATTCAGCTACACCGGTCGAACTGCATTATGCGGAGGAGGTGATCCATCTTGATCCTGCAATTGCAGAATTTAAACTTGACTTGGAAAGCATGCTGGCAGCTGCTGATCTCGTCAGGAGTCAACAGCCTTTTTGGGTGGAATTCTGGGATTATTTGTGGGGCAGAACACCCCCTCCAGCGTCTATCCCCTTGAGAGCCTCCTTCTCAGAACCACGATTGAGATCGTATCTTGAGAATGAAATTGCCCAACGTTATGACCAGCCTCCGATCCCATCAATTCCAAGCGTTGGCACAGTAAATTTCCAACCCGGAATCCAGGGAACTGAATTAGATATCAACCGTTCGGTGGGTTTGATTGAGACAGCCCTTCGTTCCAATTCCAGGAGGGTCGTCGATTTACCCTTATCCCGGAAAAATCCCCCAAGACCTTCGATTAGTAACCTGGAGATTCTGCTAAAACAGACTGTGGACCTGGCAGAATTTGATGGACTGGTTGGATTGTACTTGGAAGATCTGCAGACCGGTGAAGAGATAAATTTTGCTTACCAACAGGGGGAGGATTTCTCAACAAATCCAGATGTCGCTTTTACCTCTGCCAGCATTACAAAAGTTCCGATCATGGTATCCACCTATCGACGACTGGATGAAAATCCAGATTCTGAAACTACACGTTTGATCGAAGAGATGATCCAAAAATCGGGTAACGATCCCGCTGACTGGTTAATGGAAAGAGTAATTGATCCTTTTTCTGGACCACTGGATGTCACTGCAGACATGAATACCCTTGGTTTGGAAAACACATTTTTAGCTGGGCAGTTCTATCCAGGGGCTCCGCTTTTATCTGTATACCAGACCCCTGCAAATCAGCGTACAGATATCAATACAGATCCTGACGTGTACAATCAGACAACTTCCTCAGATATCGGAATGTTATTTGAAGATATCTACCAATGTGCCGAGTTTGGTGGAGGAAATCTGATGGCTGTCTTCCAGGAGGAATTCGACCAGGCTGAATGCCAATCGATGATTAACTCACTGGTGAACAATAAGATCGGATTACTAATTGAAGCAGGTGTACCGGATGGTACCCCCGTGGCACATAAACACGGTTGGGTGACCTATTTTGGGGTGATGAATACCCTCGGGGATGCTGGGATCGTATACACCCCCGGTGGGAATTATGTCCTGGCGATTTTTATTCACCATCCAGACCAATTGATCTGGGAGCCTGCCTCAGAATTGGTCGCGACCCTCTCTGAAGCGATATATAATTACTTCAACCAGTAGATCCCTGAATAATAATCCTATATCCAGAATACATTTCCAGCTTGAAATTTCTTGCAAATTCAAAGCTATTTGAATGATCCTGACTGGTAAAAACCGGAGTATTTCTACCATGAAGACCCTATCAAAAGGTTCCCCCATCGACTCTTGAACCGCCAAGCATTCGACAGATATTTATTTTTGGTAAGATTATCACATATTTTTTTATCCTCCAATTTCCCAAGCGAGGCGATCATGGAAAATAATGAACTCAGCATCGGACTCCCACAAATGCACCTGGAACCCGGTGAGAGACGAGTCTTTCTGACAAAATTTGTTGCTTGGTTAGCGGATTTTGGTTTCAAGATTTACTTAGAAGAAGGTTATGGAAGTAGCGTTGGTTTATCGGTCCAAGATTACCTCGATGAGGTTGAAAATGTCAGGATTGCCTCTCAAGAAGAGGTGTATCAGCAGGATTTTGTACTGGTCTTGCGCTTTCCGGGAGACGAGTTGCTCGGGTTGATGAAACCGGGGTCTTGTTTGATCTCGATGCTGCACTTTCCAACCCGTCCGCAGCGGGTTTTGTTATTAAAGTCTTTTCGAATAAATGCAATCTCTTTGGACACGATCAAGGATGATAACGGGCGTCGCTTGGTTGAGAATCTGGCTGCAGTGGCCTGGAACGGCCTGAAGATCTCTTTCCAGGCTCTCTCAGAAAACTACCCCCAGCCTGGTTTTGAAAATCCAGGAAGAAATCCACTGCAGGTCACCCTGCTGGGCGCCGGAGCTGTAGGTAAACAGGTCATCCAGGCGGCTGTTTCATACGGCGACAAAGATTTAAGAGAAAAGTTCGTCGAGGAAAAAATTCCGGGGGTGATGGTGACTGTTGTTGATTATGATTTAACAAATCATCGAAGATTTATGCAGCAGATCTTATCAAAGACCGACATTTTGGTAGATGCCACCCAGCGACCAGACCCCTCAAAACCCGTGATCCCCAATCATTGGCTGGCATGGCTGCCAGAACATGCGATCATTACCGATCTCGCAGTTGATCCTTATTTATTGGAATCAGTCCCTCCAGTCGTTCGCGGCATCGAAGGCATTCCCCAAGGCAATTTGGATAAGTACCTGTTTTCTCCCGCTGATCCCGAATGGGACCTTACTGTCCCTACTTCTATTCCCAGTGAACACCGCAGAACTGTTGTCTCGTGTTACTCCTGGCCAGGTATATTCCCAAAAGCTTGCATGAAACACTACGGCCAGCAGCTACGACCACTCATGAAGCGCTTGAGCGCTCGTGGGTACGAAGGTCTCTCGCTTCAAGGAGATCACTTTGAACGTGCACTTTACCGGGGCACCTTGCGCTACTGGCAAACATATCAGGAACAAACTGTGTGAACCTGAAAGATCTTTCCCCTTGGAGAACGAATTAGTTTACGGGACTGAGGGGGCTTTGAGTAACGCACCAACACCATAACCTACAAGCGCGCTTACAGTACCGATCACAGCCATCTCCAGACCACTCTTTCCTGGAGAACCCACAGTCATGCGTGCTTTTACCACACCGACGATAAACAAAACCAAAGCAGAGCAGCCAATTGACAAGAGGATCCCGAGAGAAACTGTAGTGAATAGGAAAGGTAGCAGTGGAATCAACGAGCCAATAATTGCGGCAATTCCAACAATGATCGCGGAACGGAAAGCTATTTTCCGATTGACAGGCTGTATCTGGTGTTCCTCAGACATCATCACCGCCACCCAGACATCCGGTGAGGCGGTGATCGTTTCTACAATCCGCTCGAGGAGACCGCCAGAAAAACCCTTTTCAGCATAAATACTGCGGATTTCCTCCCGCTCCAAGTTAGGAACTTCTTTGATGTGGCGGTATTCTCGTTCCATCTCGCTCTCATAATAGTCAGCATCGGCGATCGTGGAAGTGTATGCCACTGCAGCCATTGACACCGATTCAGCAAAGGTCGCCGCTAAACCCGCAACCAGGACGATGTAGGGATCCCCGGTGGCAGCTGCGACCCCCAGGATCACCCCTAGCACGTTCACCAAACCATCCTGGCCACCGAGGATGATATCAGACAGCGCTGAGGCTTGCTGATGCGGGTCCTTGCGAATGTGATGATCGTATTCATCTTTATGAATCTTACTTTTCGGAAAATCGAATTCTCTCAATGGGTCATCCTTCGTGGATTATGATCTCGTTGAAAAACTCTGTAAGATATTGCGGTCGGACTCATCCAGCAGATCGTACATTGCAGGATACAGGCGTTCATAGATTCGTTGGGCGAATAATTCCATCCAGACAAATTGCCTGGAAATTAATACCAGGTTGCGGTTGCTAGTGATGGTAGCCATCATCTCGGAATTTAGGTTTGCGATCAGGCACTCTTTACCGTCTACAACCACGACCAGCATGTTTTCCAGCCCCTGCAGCTCACTCTCAGCAGGAGGGTGTCGTGAGACCTGATGGCAATCAAGATTTCCGATTCCGGTTAACAACGCCCCCACCTCGATCCCCCGTGCACAGGCAGCCAGGATTTTATCGCCAAGTTGTTCCAGGGATACATCATCAAGAACCAGGTATACCTCTCTATCACTATTCTCGATCATCTGGCTGGCATAAGCAAAACAAGAATCCTGGCCGCCAATAGTCCAGAGTGAGTCTTCTTCCTTTGGAGTATAGAGTTCGAGCAGTTTATCTTTCAGGTTATGGATCAACTCCTGGTGCTGCCGGTCATAGCGTTCGAGCAGTTGGTCTGGTGGCACTGGCCTGTAGAAAGTTGTGCGTTCATCACCTGTTTTAAGTACCGCGCCGCGGGTATGCAAACGACCTAAAGCTTCGTACACCATGGAACGCGGCACCCCTGTTTTTTTGCTCAGCTGGTATCCATTAGCGGGATTATCTTTTAACAATGCAAGGTAAATTTTCCCCTCGTATTCGGTGAAACCTAGTTCGCTTAACAAAGATAATAATGACATGAGCCAATAATAGTAATCCTAATTAGAACTACTATTGATATTCTAATTGGCAAAGACCCACCTGTCAATGGGTTATGGAGAAAACCGGTTGATAACTTCCCCGTATAATTCAACAATCCTTCTGGCAATAATATCCCAACTGAATTCTTGCGCAAATCTTGCTGCTTGGGCACCTAACTGGTCCCTTAGTTTTGGATCTTTTACCAGCTCCACCAGGCGATCAGCTAAAGATTCCACATCACTGGACGGCACGGTATAACCGGTAATCCCATCTTGAACCAGATATGCTAATCCCCCTACCTGGGAGGCGACCACGGGTGTACCACAGGCCATAGCTTCCAGGGCAACCATACCAAACGACTCGTAATGGGAGGGCACAACAACTGCTTCAGCTGCAGAATAATAATAAGGAAGCATATCTTGATCCCGTTTTCCCAGGAAGGTAACAAAATCGTCCAGACCATGCACATGACAAAGGTCTTTCAAGCGGGAGATTTCGGAGCTGCTGTCTGAATCTGCCATTTCAGGATCACCACCGATGACTGCCAGACAGAAAGAGAACTCCTTGAAATTTTCGTTCTTACGCATGTAAGCGATCGCTTCGATCAAAGTATCGATGCCTTTGAGGGGCTCGATGCGTCCAACATACAATAAAACTTGGTCGCATGGGGGGATACCGATAACTTCTTTCGCTTCATCGGTTGGAATGGGGTAAAAACGGCTTAGGTCAACCCCAGGAGGGATAATGTTGATTTTCTGGATATCAGAGTGGTAGAGCCACTGAATTTGAGCCATCTCAGCAGGTGTCGCGGCGATGATTCGATCAGCTTCTTGTAAAACCTTACGCTCTCCAATCAGGCGGTAATCTCCCTCGACTTCTTCTTCAGGGCGGGCAACGCGCTTCTTCATCACCCCCAAGGTGTGAAACATGTGAATGAATGGCACCTGCCAACTCTGCTTCAGGTCAACGGCCGCTAAGCCAGACATCCAGTAGTGGCTGTGAATCAGATCGTATCGTAGACCTTTTTCCGCCTGAAATTTCTGGATGCCTTGCTGGAATTCAGGCAGGTGAATGGTAAGCTCTTGTTTTGGAAGTGGCACCTCTGGTCCAGCCTTGATATGAACAACTCTATTCCCGTAACCTAAATCATGCAGCACATGTGGTACATGCTCATCTTGGGAGCGAGTGAAGACATCCACCTGGACGCCGAGGCGCCCCAATTTGCGGGTGAGGTCCCGAACGTAGACATTCATCCCACCGGTGTCCTTCCCACCCAGCGTTGCCAGTGGGCAGGTATGGTAGGAAAGCATTGCAATTCTCAAAATTACCTCATCTCCTTGCCATTCCGAGGTTTACCTTGTATAATTTTTGCCTGATGCTGACATGCCACCGTAGCTCAGCCGGCAGAGCAGTCGCTTCGTAAGCGACGGGTCAAGGGTTCGATTCCCTTCGGTGGCTCTTAATTATAAGGTAATGTGCAGGGTACGTTCCCCCCTCTTGCGGGATTTTTATTTATTGATATGGTATACCTCACTTCAGGAGGAATGCCGCCGATCGCGCATAACTCACAAATAATATCAACAACTACCCATACCGTACAACGAATGAATATTTTCGCTTGGCGTTGCCACTGACACCTAGAGGTAGATCTAGGTATATGACATCAGCCGAATGAAGGTCTCGATGTTTTTTCATAAGGATGATGCTTTTCAATTAAATGTATTCTTTGTAAACCTGGATCTCGGAAATCATGGATGATTGTCGTCATGTCCATGTCTTGTTCAAGAATCTCCTGGAAACGATACGTCACACCAAACTTAATAGTTTCACCAAAACCGATGTAATCCCAGTCTTGACCTCCATCGCGGCTGACGGTGATGGCAAAGCAGTAATGCTAGCAGAGATTTTTGTGGGATTTCAATAGGTCAAGATAACAATCTTGCCAAGAATTTCCAGTATTGGAAGAGTTTTTTTATAATTGCCACTCGTGAGAATCTATGGGAGTAATCCCAGTGGAATTTATCCAAGATGGATGAGAACCAGGTGGACAGCCCTGCTGCTTGCAGCTCGGGGTAAGATTTCAGGGGAAGTAAACTCAGCTCTGGATGAACCTTTTTACTTTCTGATTGTTCAATCCTTAATCCAATTTCCACAAATCGCTTGTACACCAGAAATCACTTTCAGTGAAATATTTATGAACAATTAATGCATTTTTGTAAATGTTGCGAATGGTCCAGATTTGTTCCTCGAAAATAGATCCGATTTTACGACAACGATCCATAAAATTTTTGTTAAAAGATTGGCAGGTTCGTAGGTTTCGAGATTAGCAAAAACATTTTCTACCCTACTGCCGTTATCCCTCGGATAGCAGGACATGACCGCCTTCGATGTGCTCCCGGAGCACCTGCGCAAAACGTGCTGCGGGAGCCCCATCGGTAATGTCATGGTCAAAAGTAGCTGTTATCGAGAGATACTCGCGAGGTTTAATTTGATCGTCAACTAAACCGGGCTTTTGGGTGATTCCTCCAACCGAGATACACAGAGAGGCGTGCTGGTACGGAATGACATGACCACCTCCTGCACCGAACATTCCCACAGAAGTAACGATTATATTGAACCCTTGCTTGGCAATCCTGTTTGGATTTTTCAGCATGGGGGAGATAAGGAGTGCTCGCAAGAACCTGGGAAATCTCGCAAAATTCTTTAGGGGTCCAATCTGCTGCTTATATCCTTCTTCCGCATAGCCGTGAATCTCGTCGTGTATTTCGTTAATGGTTTTTCTATTAGCCTGACGAATAACGATCGCCATAGGTTGACTTTGCCCATCGATCTCCTTTTCTACATTGCAGGATACATGCATGTCATCGAAAACCGCAAGTTTCCTCGGCGCGAATCTGAGCGCAGCTATACGCTTATTGGTCATAGCAGCGTCAGCTACGCACTTAATAATGAAAGAAGTTAACGAAGGGACTGCTGCTCCCTCACCTTTTTTTTTCTTCAGGTACTCTCTCACTTCAGTGACATCCGCCTCGAAGAGAACATGGATCATATGCTTCTTTTCTGCCGGGATCATGACATCAACAATAATTTCGCGCACACGTGGGAAATCGACGATTTGATAGCCATCCTTTTGAGTTTTATCATTCATTTGTCGTTCCTCTCATTTCTGAAATTTGATGAACATTTTCAAAGTGATCTGACAATTTGGGTAGATGCAATGGATAATTTTTTGGATAATAATCAAGCAATGATGAAGCAGGGACTTTCAGGCGCAAGCACAAACTCGCAACAAAACAACTCGCTATTCAAGCTCCGTTTGCGATGAACTAGTGTCATGACAGGTTATTCGCGCGATGTTTACCTCACAGGAGACGGGTTCACGGTGCAGCAGAACGTATTGCCGAATCCAGATCTACCCAGAGATCTTCGAGGTCTTCGATACCAACGCTAAGTCGCAGAAGTGAAGGTGGAAGGTGTCCCTGTCCTGGAACTGCAGCTCTTCGTTCTATAGTTGATTCCACTGCTCCCAGACTGGTGGCATGGCGGATCAGCCTGACGCTTTGGCAAACTCCATCAGCAAACTCGGCTCCTCCAAGCAGATCGAAGGAAATCATGGTTCCAAAACCCTTAAGCACGCGTTTTGCAGTTCCATGCGTCGGATGGGAAGGTAAGCCGGGATAACGGACACGAGTGACCAGTGGGTGCATCTCAAGCTGCTCTGAAAGCTTCATGGCTGTTTGTTGAGCCCTTTGCAAGCGAAGTGCAAGAGTCCTTGCACCACGCACAGCAAGAAAGGCTTCTAGGGTTCCTGGGGTTGCGCCAGTCAACTCGCGAGACTTCCTTAGGGCGTGCCAGAATGTTTCATCCTTCGTCGTGACGACCCCTGCTAACAAGTCAGAATGGCCGCCAATGAACTTGGTTGCAGATTGGAGGGACACCGTGGCACCGAGTTCAAGAGGTTGTTGATTCAGAGGCGTGGCAAAGGTGTTGTCCACCACAACTATCGCTGTGGGCTTGCGTGGTGCTGTGCAGACAGCTTCCAAATCCAATACTGTCAGCAGCGGGTTGGAGGGTGATTCAAGCCAAATCAAGTCTGCGACACCGCAGGAGCGAATCCAGCCGGCTGTATCGTCCATCGCCAGGCGCTGCACCGACCAGCGCCTTTTTTCAGCACCCGCTGCAGCCAAGCCTGCAACACCTTGATAGCAATCTTCCGGCAGTACCACAATGGCACCAGCTTCAAGCTGATCAAACACTGCGGCAATGGCAGCCATTCCGGAAGCAAACGCAACAGCCTTACCAGACTCAAGCCCGCCGACGACTTCTTCGAGCGCTTCCCAGGTCGGAGTACCATCACCGCGCGCGTATTCCCGCCCCTTGCCGATGATGAAGTTCGATGCGGGGATCAATGGGACATTCAGTGGAGCACCAGCCTCCGAAGATCGTCCCGCCGTGACGAGCCACGATTCTGGTTTGATTTCAAATGGGTATTTTTCCATTTTTCCGGATACCTCCACACAGGAAGAATTTTGGTGCAGCTCTTAAAAATCGAAAGCGAATTCAGAGAACAAACATGCAAAGTAAAATTGATTGGTAACTCAAATTTACCATCCGCGTAACCAATATGTGAATTTTACACGAATCAATTCGGTACAAGACTTTAATATTATCCGTTCTTTCAACCTCCTGGATGGGGATATTAATATACTCGAGAATCCAGCTTGATAGTTTGATACCATTCGTAGCATCCGACTTTCAAACGATGGTCTCTTGTAGAGTGACGGAATCTATCTCGATCTCTGGTTGACTTTTGCGGAGGTAGTGCTCGGACTCCAAAAACCTTTGGTCGTTGCAGCTTTCATCCAGTATAATTCACCCATGATCAAGCGTACCACTCCTCTCATTATTGGAATTGCAGGTGGAACCGGGTCCGGAAAAACAACCATCGCCAATGTCATTCTTGGTCGTGTTGGCACCCAGCACATCGCCTATTTACCACATGATGCCTATTACAAAGACCTGAAAGACCTGCCCGTCGCACAGCGGGACATGATCAATTTCGATCACCCCGACTCGTTGGATACAGGTCTACTCATACAACACCTCCGGCAGCTGAAGGAGTGGAAATCGATCGAACTCCCGGTCTATGACTTTAAAACTCATACCCGGACCTCCCGGTCGTTGACTGTTGAACCGCAATCGGTGATCATCGTGGAGGGGATCCTTATATTTGTCGAGCAAGAGTTGCGTGATGAATTTGACGTGAAAATCTTTGTTGATACCGATCCTGATATTCGCTTCATCCGCCGCCTGCAAAGGGATATCGCCGAACGTGGCCGCACAACCGACTCTGTGATCCAGCAATATTTGAATACTGTCCGGCCAATGCACTTGGAGTTCGTGGATCCTTCGAAGCGCTACGCCGATGTGATAATTCCTGAGGGGGGACGAAACACCGTTGCCATGGATATGGTCGTATCACGCTTACGTGATTTGCTGCGCGGTGAGCAGGATTAATATGGTCTCAAAATCCAAGTCAGATTCAGAAACTGGGTTGCAGCGCTCGACCAGGCGCATAACCAGTTTTTTTAAATCATTATTGACACCTGAAAAACGATTAACCATCGCCAGGATAATGGCTTTATTCGTGGTCATTGCCTTGAGTGTGTATATCTTTAGCATCCGAGACCAAGCCGAACAATTAGCTGTTTATGGCTATCCAGGGATCTTCGTCCTCTCCTTTCTTGCATACGCAACCGTGTTGTTACCGGCACCTGGCGTAGCAGTTGTTTTCACTATGGGTAGCGTATTCAATCCGATCGGCGTTGCGGTTGCTGCCGGCACCGGTGCAGCGCTTGGTGAACTTTCTGGGTATCTGGCGGGTTTCAGCGGTCAAGCCGTCGTGGAAAGAGTTGATATTTACGGGCGCCTAATTTCCTGGATGAAGAAGTACGGCTCAATCACGATCCTGTTTCTGGCTGCGATACCGAACCCATTTTTTGATTTGGCAGGGCTTGCAGCAGGTTCTTTAAAAATGCACGTAATCCGGTTTTTTGTCTGGTGCTGGCTGGGGGAAATCATCAAAATGGCAATCTTTGCTTATGCGGGGGCAAAATCAATCGAATTCCTGTTTTAATTTCTGAGGAGAGTATATCGATGATGGACTACACCGAAATTAATGACTTCCTGAAATCAAACCTTGACCAGAGTTTAGCGGAACTATCTCGACTCTGTGCTCAACCGAGTGTGGCCGCCCAAAATTTGGGTATGCAGGAATGCGCAGAGCTGGTCGCGGAGATGTTGAGGAAGAGAAATTTTACGGTCGAGATAATGCCTACCGAAGGTGCTCCGGTCGTATTTGCAGAACAAGATGGAAAAACAGATAAAACTCTCTTATTTTATAACCATTACGATGTCCAGCCTCCGGAACCACTTGATGAGTGGTATACCCCTCCCTTTGAACCTGCCATCCGCAATGGCAAAATGTACGCCCGGGGAGTCAGCGACGATAAAGGACACATCGTCAGCCGGCTCCATGCGATCGATGCGATCCTGGCAACCGCGGGCGAGCTCCCCTGTAAGATCAAGTTTGTCATTGAAGGTGAAGAAGAGACCAGCAGTGTCCACCTTCACGACTTCATCCAGGTCCACAAGGAAAAGCTAGCAGCTGATGCCTGCATCTGGGAATTTGGAGGTGTCGATCACCGGGAAGTGCCGATCCAGTATTTAGGCATGCGCGGTATTTGCTATGTTGAACTATCCGTGCGAACTGCCGCGATCGATGCCCACTCCGGCTTAGGCGGATCAATTTTTCCCAACGCAGCCTGGAGGCTGATCTGGGCGCTCCGTTACATCAAGGGCACAGACGAACGCATCCGTATTCCAGGTCACTACGATGATGTGGTCCCACCCAGCGAAAGAGACCTGCAGCTGGTCGAGGCGCTTCCAGAGGTTGCAGATGAACTTAAAACGCGATACGGTGTAGAGCATTTCCTCAAAGGATTAACCGGTGGGATTGACTTGCGCCTTGCGGAAATCTTTGAACCCACCTGCACTATCTGTGGTTTCAACGCGGGATACCAGGGTGAAGGGGCAAAAACTGTCTTACCCGGTTATGCTTCTGCCAAGGTTGATTTCCGCTTGGTTCCGAATCAAAGACCAGAAAATGTGCTGATCAGCCTGCGTAATTTCTTGGATGAAGGTGGTTTCGAGGATATCGAGATCACTTATTTGGGTGGCGAACCCCCGGCACGCACTGATCCCGATGACCCGTTTGTGGATCTGGTTGTCAGAACTGCCGAGCCGGTTTACGGAGTACCTATGCAGATCGCACCAATGATCGGCGGCTCTGGTCCAAACTACCCCTTCATCCATACATTGAACCTGCCTGTGGCTACGGCGGGTGTTGGCTATCCGGGATCGCAGGCACACGCCCCCAACGAGAATATGCGGATAGACTTGTATTTGAAAGGCGCAGAGCATATCACCCGGATTATCCGGGAATTTGGGAATTCGGACCTGTAAATCTCCGCGAAAACCTTTTATCTATACGCATTCAGCGGTTATTTGCAGGTACAAACTTCATATTCAGTTATCGATTTCCTTTAGTGGCTATCTAGCGTTGTGTTTTTTTCATCGCTGCATATTTCTCTTTGCCCAGGGTATTAACCCGATCCCAAGCATCTTCGACGAGCTCAACCTCCCGATTTGTCTCGGGCAGTTCGCCATACCTTATCCCCAGGTAGGCTTGGGTGATCAATTCGATTTCATCCTGCCTCTCCGGCAGGATATCTTCCAAGACTGGCAAAAACTCAAGCGGTGTAAAAGCCGGTGGTCGAGGCTCCCCCAGCTTCTCAGCTAAATCCATCAAGCGGGAATATATCCGCCGTATTTTCGCAGCAGCTAACCAGCGCTGGCTGGCGCGCAGGTTCCTGCGCCTGGAGAGAGATTGACTCAATTCATCCAGCCTTTTCTGTATAGCCTGTCGGATCATCTTAAGTATGTCCCCTCGCTCGATTATGGATTCGCGCTCATCCACTTTTGAATATCTTTCACGCAGAAACCAGCGTGAGATGCTGAAAAGGATGGCTGCAACAATCAATATCACAAAAGTCCAGAGTAAGATTGGTTTTATTAACTGCATCCAGTTTGCCAGGCTGGGAATATCGATTAAACTCAGGAAGTTGTTCGCCAGATTACCGAATGTATTGCGTAAGTCTTCTAATGCCGACACCAGATTTCGAAAAGCTCCTGAATCCTGTGGTAACACGGACCCGAATCTTTCCAGAATGAAAATCACCGGGCTGATGATCAGCAGTGTCAGCAGACCGAAGAGACCCAGGAATAATCCCCCGATCACGCTCAGCAAGTTAGTGCGGTCAGAGAACAACCAGGCAATGAATGCTGCCAGACCGACGATCACCAAAGTAGTGAAGAAAATGCCCAGGAACCAGCGCAAGTCGAATGGATTGTCCGTCCCACCTCGCAGCTGAGTGATCGTGAAAATTCGAGCAGCCCCAAGAGCGATCAGCGCAGAGACGAAGAACAGGTACAACAAGAATCCCGGGGTTTCTCCAGTTACGATTGTATTTACGAATATATACGCCGTGTACATCCCCAAACCGAGGTAGAAATTTTGCCGGACCGAAACCGGGTCAATGAACTTGGTCGCTAAAGATAAACCTCGCCAAAATACTATTAGTACAAGCACGAGCACCAGGAATTCATCCGGGATGAGACCACCGATGTCACTGAACGCCCTGAAGGGACGGTTGACAAGTTCATCAAAACTGAGCGGTTCGGCTTCATAGAGCAACAGCCTTAATCCGAGAAACACACACAAGACGATCAAACCCAGGGAAATACCTCTGCGGATGGCTAGCTTGATATCTAGATAATTCATCAGCCGGGTGGAGAGATTCGCCACCAACAAAAAAACAAAAAACACGAGGAAAACTTTCCAACTTGACACAGCATTGGTCGCGGGTGTCAGGGAGCGGTACCAGGGAACCACCCAGGATAATTCCATGATCATCAACGCGAACACTGATAGCTCTCGCCAATAGCGAATTTGCGGTAATCGGAGCGTAGTTATTTCTTGGGAAGCCATCACAAATAAGTCAGGAAGCGTCTTCAGGATCAAAGGGTAGGTGGTATGTCTGGATCCCTGGAACAATCTCAGGTGGTTTTCTGGCGAAAGAGAGTAGGGAAATTCGCCTACCATGGTGCTTGAGCTGGACCAAGGTTTCAAACAATTCCGGGTTGGTAACTGCAGTGACGATCAGCAAAGTCGCTCCATATGCTACTCTTGGCACCTGCTGGATGAGAAATTTTTCAAAGGGCCCGGTGACAACTGGGGTCACACCAGCCAGCGCTTCCAACAAGGAGGCGAGCTGTTTCGGCGATCGACCAGGTGGGATACGGAAAGGTTGGTCGGCATGGGCCAAACAGCCATTAGCGATGAGTCCAACCCGGTAACCATCCTCAATACCCCTGGTAACCAGAGTCGCAGCCACTCTGATGATATGTTCCAGCAGCTCAGGATTGGTGCCCTCCCAAAAGCGGGAGAAAGTGCTGATGTTAAGGCAAACCACCATGATGTTCGCAGAAGTGGGTTGATATACTTTTACCTGCAGTTGGCCAGTATGGGCTGTCGCTGGCCAATGGACCTGTCGGAAGCTGTCTTCAGGTAGATAATCTCTCACTCCAATCGGTTGATTTGGATCTTCGTAGAGTCGGCGTCGTGAACGGCGATCGCCAAAGGGGTCTTCGGCAGGCAAATGCAGCCGGTTAAAGGGAATTAAAGCCGGGAAGACGGTCAGCAGCTCGGCAGGCTCTCTTTGTTCTGAGTGAGCAAATATCCCAAATAGATCTCCGGATTCCATCTTCACCGGCCCCACAGCATAGACCCCTCTTTTGCGAAATTCCAATGTATAAGCGCGCCTCGCCCGTTCAAACCAGCGCAAACTGAAGACGTTCGTTAGCAACCCCTGATCAGGCAGGTGAGTGGGGGCAAGAATTTCTTCATCTTCTGGACCCACAGCTTTTGGCCATGGATCCTGGATTCGCAACCAGGTCAGCGGGAGTAATTTCTGGTTTTCAATTTCAACTTGCAGTGGAACCTTTTCACCGGGAAAGGTCCTCCTATAGAATGGTTTTCGCTGGTATTGCACTCCATCCAGGGAGCGCTTCTGCCACCAGGTCGCCAAGCCTAATATGATTAACAATATCAGCAAAAAGGTGACCAGCAGGGGAATCCGGAAAATCACACCCAGGATAATCCCCACCACGAACAGTGGCAGAAGGCGTTTCAAATCCATCTAACCCTCTACGGGCACAGGAACTGCTTCCACAATATCCGCCACTAGTTCTTCAGGTTGCCGCCCACGCAACTGTGCCTGCGGTGAAATCATCAAGCGGTGCGTAAGCACATGCGGCGCGAGATATTTGACATCATCGGGTAGCACGTACTCACGCCCCTGGATCCCAGCCCACGCTTGGGATGCCCAATACAGGGCTAAGGTTGCCCTGGGACTGGCACCAAGTTCAATTTCGGGGTGCTGGCGCGTTGCCCGGGCAACGGAAACGATATAATCCCGGATGGAACTCTCCACCCGTACATCTTTTCTTTTTTGCTGAAAATTTACGATCTCTTCAGGTGTGGTCACCGCTTTTAATTCCGCCAGGGGATCTTCCGCCCGGAAACGTTCAAGGATGGCGCTTTCCTCCTGCTCGGTTGGATATCCAATCACTGATCGCAGCAGGAAGCGGTCGACTTGGGCTTCCGGAAGGGGAAAAGTTCCCTCCAATTCCACCGGATTTTGAGTTGCCATCACCAAGAAAGGACGGGGAACTTGCCTCGTCACCCCATCAATCGTTACCTGGCGCTCCTGCATCGCTTCCAGTAAAGCGGATTGCGTGCGTGGGGTTGCTCGATTGATTTCATCAGCCAGGACAACCTGACTCATGATCGGCCCTGGTCGGTACTCGAATGTTTGCTCTTTTTGATTGAACCAGTTCAAGCCTGTAACATCTGATGGAAGTAAGTCGGGTGTAAATTGAATGCGTCTAAACGAACAGCCCAATGAAATCGCTAGAGCCCGGGCAAGGGTCGTTTTCCCGATTCCTGGGACATCCTCAAGCAGTAAGTGTCCTTCGGTAAGCACAGCCACGAGGGTCAGATTAATCACGTCATCCTTGCTTACAATTACTTTTTGAATATTTTCCCTCAGTCGAAGAGCTAATTCAGCGATCATGGTCACCTCAGGCAAAGAAGTTTAATTTTGATACCAGTGGGCACGACATCTCGAAAATAAGAAGTTGGGATTTGTTCTGGAAAAGGTGTTGGCTGGTAGGATTTTTCCTCATCGTAAACTATCTTATCAGCTCTTATTGTTTACTTCAATAAAACAATTATCGTTCAAATTACACTGGAACATGTTCGAGCACAGCTGGCTTTCGAATCACATATCATGGCTTTATTGGCGGCCGATTTAATTGAAATCAATTCAAGGAACGCCCTTCGGCCAGGAGCATCCAGCGAGTGATTTCGCCCAATCCAAACCAGGAAGGTGCGAATGGTATAATCCACTCATGCCGAATTTAGTGGTTCTGGATATTGAAACCACTGGCCTCGATCCCAAGCGCGACTCCATATTGGAGATCGGGGCAGTTCGTTTTAATGGTCGCCGTGTGGAAGCAGAATGGTCCACGCTGGTTAATCCCGGTCGCGCGGTACCCCCTTTTATCAGCCAGCTGACTGGAATCACCAATCAAATGGTCGCTGGAGCACCTCCGATCAGCGAAGTAGCCGCAGAGCTGGCGGATTTTGTTGGGGATTTACGCATCGTCGGTCATAATGTCAGCTTTGACCTGGCATTCTTGAGACGGCTGCGTTTGTTCAACTACAACGACGCTATTGACACATACGAAATGGCATCTGTTCTGCTCCCTAAAGCCAGCCGCTATGGCCTTGCATCCCTTGCCAGCCTGCTGGCAGTTCCCCTGAGAGCTACCCACCGTGCCCTCGAGGATTCCCTGGTAACCCATGGGGTATACCTGCGCCTGCACGAATTAGCTGTCGACCTGCCCATTGAATTGCTGGCTGAGATTGTACGCATGGGTGAACAGGCGGAGTGGAATGGCTATTGGGGATTCCGCCTGGCTCTTGAAGAACGTGCAAAAGAGGTAGTTCGGGCACGAAAAGTAGCAGATGTGCATGCTGGGCCCCTATTCGGCGATGCACCCATTGGCGAAGGTTCTCCCCCATTATCCCCAAACCAGGAATTTATCCCCCTTGATTCGGATGAAGTTGCCGCTATATTTGAATATGGTGGTGCTTTTTCTCAACACTTTTCTGAATATGAATTCAGGCCCCAGCAAGTGGAAATGGTCAGAGCAGTCACCCAAGCCCTGTCAAAAGCGCGTCACCTCTTGGTGGAAGCCAGCACTGGTGTTGGAAAATCCTTTGCCTATCTCATCCCTGCTGCTCTCTGGGCAAAACAGAATAATGCCAGGGTGGTAATCTCGACCAATACGATCAATCTCCAGGACCAGCTGATCCACAAGGATATACCTGACCTGCGAGATTCACTGGATCTTGATTTCCAGGTCTCAGTGTTGAAAGGCCGGGGGAATTATCTCTGTCCGCGCCGGTTGGATAATTTCCGCCACCGGGGACCGGAATCTGGGGAAGAAGTTCGCATCCTCGGAAAAATTCTTGTCTGGTTGTTGGATTCGAATTCCGGCGACCGGGCTGAATTAAATCTGAATGGTACCTCCGAGCGAGATATATGGTTGCGAATCTCCGCTGACGATGAAGCCTGCACCCAGGAAACCTGTCTCCAGCGAACCGGGGGTGCCTGCCCATTTTACCGCGCTCGATTAGCTGCCCACAGCGCCCACATTGTGATTGTCAATCATGCCCTGTTATTGGCTGATGTCGCCACAGGCAACCGGGTGTTGCCTGAATATGATTACTTGATCGTTGATGAAGCCCATCACCTTGAGGAAGCCTCAACCAACGCACTTTCCTATCAGGTGACGCATTTCGAGGTCGTACGCATGTTGCGCGAGTTGGGCAGCAGCACTGTAGGCTCACTCGGGTGGGCTTTAAGATCACTAGAAAACCTATTATCACCAACGGATTTCGCGGCCTTCAATAAAATGGTAAGTCAGACAACTGACAAGGCTTTTCAATTCGAGCAGCTCTCCCAACAATTCTTCACCGGCTTGGATCAATTCTTGCTCGAACAGCGTGAAGGGCACCCAGTAGGACAGTACCCACACCAAGAGCGTATCCTGCCTGCGTCCCGCTCACAACCTGCTTGGGATGAAGTTGAAGCGCACTGGGATAGGACCCAAATTGTGCTGGGGACACTGGTCGAAAATCTGGAAATAATTGCCAAGGTGCTTTCTGAAAAGCTCGATGTACTCTCAGAAGAGGACCAGGAAGTCTTCAACCAAATCAGTAGCCTGTACCGCCGGTTCGGAGAGTTGCAGGATCACTTGAATGGGTTTGTCTTCGAACCGCAGGTTGATCGCATTTACTGGGTGGAGGTAAAACCCGATGGTCGCATGCCATCGCTTCACGAAGCTCCCCTCCATATCGGTCCCCTCATGGAGCGATACCTGTGGCATGAAAAATCCTCGGTCATCCTCACCTCAGCCACGCTGACCGCCGCAGGTGAGTTCGATTATCTACGCGACCGACTGCAGGCCATGGATGCGTATGAGCTAATGGTCGGTTCACCTTTTGATTACGAAAATGCCACCCTTCTCTACCTGGCCAATGATATACCTGAACCCAACCAGCGCCAGGCTTACCAGCGCGGTATCAACCAGAGCTTGGTGCATCTCTGCAGGAAGACCGGCGGGCGAACCTTGGTTCTCTTTACTTCATATGCTCAGTTGCGGGCCACCTCCCAGGCCATTTCACCCCCGTTGGCAGAAGACGGAATTTTGGTCTACGAGCAAGGTGAAGGGGCCTCCTCGCATACCCTGCTTGAATCTTTTCGCAGTGCAGACAAAGCAGTTCTATTGGGTACTCGCGCCTTTTGGGAAGGTGTGGATGTCCCTGGTGAAGCACTCTCGGTTTTGGTTATTGCCAAGCTACCTTTCGACGTCCCATCTGATCCGATAATTGCCTCGCGTGCAGAGACATTCGAAGACCCGTTCTTCCAGTTCTCCCTCCCGGAAGCGATCTTGCGCTTCCGACAGGGATTCGGACGGCTGATCCGCACCCAATCTGATCGAGGCGTTGTGGCAATCCTCGATCGACGGGTATTGAGCAAACGCTATGGCAAAATCTTTATCGAGTCTTTGCCTCCCTGTACTACCCGCGTTGGCCCACTCGGCGATTTACCGCGAGCGGCAGAGCACTGGCTGAACCTATAGAATCTCCCCTGTTCACAAGATCTATTATCTGAAGACCTGGTTTGTTTACTTTACCTGAACGCGAAATTCGCTTTCAGGTTTTTCTCCTTATGAGAACATAGTAGATAATCAGCCCGCCTCCACCGATCAACGCCAACGGCCACAAATATGCGAACAAATCAACCGAGGCGACCAGGAGCAGCGCGCCAACTGCCAATAAGACCACAGCTGGAATAAAGGCCCAGCGCATCCGGCCTTGATCAGTGGGGACAAATCCAATGACCCCGAAGGTTAATCCCAGACCGACCAGGAAAATCCCACCACTTTCCAAGCCTGGTGAGTAGTTGCTCAAGAACAAAGCTATCCCTGAGCTGATCAGAACTCCTGCTGGGATGAGAGCCCACCAATTAGCGATATTGCTGACAAAGATCAATAAGAATGCCAATCCTATCCCTCCCATAGCAATCACACCCCCGAAATCACCTGGCAAATCTGGACTAATATTTTCCAGCAGGATTATTGTTCCCCCGATCAGCAAGCCAAACGCAGGAAACAATGCCCACCAATGATTCCGATCTGCGATAAAGACAGATAGGAAGGCGAGACCACCAATGGCAAGTAAGATCGCCCACATGAACTCCCCAATGGTAATTGTCCCAATGCTGTTCAGGAAAAATAAGATTCCGGCTGAGATCAACAATAAACCCCATAAGATACGTAATACTGGCCATTTCATCCTGACACCTTCCTTTTAATTACGGTGCAACTCTATTTCGGATTGGACTCAATGCAGATGAGATTAATTCCTGCTTCATCTTCCATAATTTCGCCGATAAGGATACGTGGTAAATGTGGGGATTCATCAGCCTACGTACGCCAGGATCTAAACGCTCAACATCTAAATCCCTTCGCCTTCGCAAACCTTCTATCGGAGGTAATTCAGCCACAAGATTTCCCTCTTGTAGGATATCCTCTAATAAGGGCTCGATTTCCGTCACGGCATTGGTGTGCAAAACCCGGTATTTAGAAGCCTGGAAGGGATGGTGGAGAATAATTTGTTCCTCAGAACCAGGCTGCTCATCTTCCAAAGCGAGCAGGTCTGCGGTCGCTTTTCCCCGCTGGTCATATACACGCCACACGTGCTTGTGCCCGGGATTAGGAGTCTTGTTGGATGATTCTGAGATCTTGAGCGCCGGGACCCAGGTGTTGGCATCACACACGGCAACCAGCTTGTAAACCCCACCCAGGGCGGGATCACCATCAGAAACAATCAACCTTGTTCCGACTCCATACACGAGCCGGTTAATTAAATGGTCAGCATCAACCCCATAGCGGGGTGCCTCTTCCTGGATTTGAGTCAGGATCTGCCAGATGACCAGCTCGTCCAAATTATTAGAAAGAACGATCAACGTATCAGGAAATCCTGCCTGATCGAGCATCCTGGCAGTCTGGATGCTCAGGTATGCCAGGTCACCCGAATCCAAGCGAACACCAACTGGCTGGTGACCCTTCCGCTGTAGTTCTTCAAAAACTGTTATCGCATTGGGAATCCCGCTTTCCAGTGTGTTGATCGTATCCACCAGGAGCAGGCAATCATCCGGGTAAACATCCGCGTAGGCGCGGAATGCTTCCAGTTCCCCTTCACCCAAGGCCATAAAAAGCTGTACCATGCTGTGCGCATGGGTGCCTTTTGGCTGATAACCCAACACATGGGAAAGTCCCACATTGGAGCTGTAATCAGCACCACCAATCAAGGCAGCCCTTGTACCCGCATTGGCCCCTCTATCCTGCCCACGGCGCAATCCAAATTCAAGCATGACCTTTCCTCTACCGCTTTCCTTTATCCTGGCAGCTTTGGTCGCGATCAATGTTTGGTAGTTCAAGTGGTTAAGTAGCGAGGTCTCCAAGATCTGGGCAATCGCCAATGGACCCTGAACAACGGTCAAGGGTACATTTGGATGGACCACACGACCTTCTGGAATCGCCTGCAAGGAGATAGAATCGAAATTTCCATTTTTACGCAGCCATTCCAGGAAATCATCTGCAAACACCCTGCTTCCGGTGCGGTTAACCTGGCTTTTCAGGTACTCAATATCTTCATCCCGGCACTGCGTGTTCTGCATCCAATTCAGCAGCCATTCGAGTCCAGCCGCAATGCAGTATCCAGCTTTATGAAGCCCGTAGTCTGGGTAACTGCGGAAAAAATGATCGAATTGGCCCAACCTATCGTGCAAGCCCACCCGGTAATAGAGTTGGGCCATCGTCAATTGGTATTCATCCGTGTACAAGAAACCCTCCGCAATCTTGCGTTCCCTAGGTTTCATCAGATCACTCCTACCAACAATCTAAACTCACTTTTATGCTATCTGCGGTCAGCTCGCCGTTTTATCCACTTTTCAAATTCCACACCCCAAAAGACAAGCGTGCTTAAGAACAAGCTGATCAGCAGCTCCTGCCAGGATAATGGATTAGTTTTAAATATCGATTGAAGAAATGGCACATAGATGACTGCAATCTGCAGGACAAAGGTCAGCAGCACTGCGTTCAGCATTGATTTATTGGATAGCAATCCAATTGAAAATAGGGACTCACGCTGGGATCGCAGAGCCAGGGCATTTCCCATTTGGGAGAGGGTCAAAGTGGTAAATACAATCGTTTGCCAGTTGGGATTCCCTATCGACCAATAATAATAGCCGATTCCCAGGGAAATGAGACCCATCCAGATACCTACCCAGAGGATCTGTCTGGCCATACCGCGGCCAAACACATTCTCATCTGGTGGATACGGCGGACGATGCATCACGTTTTTTTCTGCTGGCTCGATGCCCAGAGCCAATCCCGGAAGGCCATCAGTTACCAGGTTGACCCACAGGATTTGCAATGGCAATAGAGCAAAGGGCATGCCAATTAATGGCGCGATCAGCATGACCCAGATCTCCCCTGCGTTGCTGGTCATCGTATAGGTAAAGAATTTTCGGATATTGTCATAAATGCGCCGACCTTCCTCAACAGCTGCGACGATGGTAGCGAAGTTATCATCGAGCAGGATCATGTCCGAGGCTTCTTTGGCAACATCGGTTCCGGTGATGCCCATCGCCACACCAATATCTGCTGCATTCAGCGCGGGTGCATCGTTCACTCCATCCCCGGTCATTGCCACGATTTCCCCCTGTTCCTCTAAAGCCTGCACAATTTTGAGCTTGTGTTCCGGAGATACGCGGGCAAATACATCCACCTCGCAAACGATTTCTTTGAATTCCTCGGGGGTTAATTTCTCCAAATCCTGGCCGGTTAGGATGCGGCTGTTATTGGAGATTCCAAGCTCGTCAGCAATTTTTCCTGCAGTCAACGGATGATCACCGGTGATCATAACAGGTCGAATTCCTGCTGCGGTGCAGAGCTGCACTGCATCCTTTACCTCTGGACGCGCAGGATCCATCATGCTCACCATGCCAACGAAAATCAAGCCGCTCTCCAATGCCTCTTCTGCATCTTCATCATCCAGTTGGTCGAGTGTGCGCGTGGCAACACCCAGAACACGCATGCCTGCTTCCGCCTGTTCGTTGTTGGCGGTCATGATTCGCTCGAGCCATCTTTCAGTTAGCGGTTCCACCTGGTCACCCACCCACACGCGGTCACAAATCGGTACCAGGCTGTCTACAGCGCCTTTGGAAAAGATGACATATGAGAATTCTCCAATGTAACCACTCCAATTCCAAATATCTTTAAAATGCGGAGATATATCGCTGGATATTCTGGGAAACTCATGGGCTGTGGTCATGCGTTTGCGTGTAGAATCAAAGGGTACTTCGACTTGCCTGGGAAAAGTCTCTTCCAGATTCGTTTTCTCAAGACCTGCCCGGGCTGCAGCGACGACAAGCGCTCCCTCCGTAGGATCGCCTACATATTCAAATTCACCATTCTGGCGTTCCAAGACTGCATCATTAGCCAATGCCCCTCCAGCAAGCAGGAGAGTGAGAGCTGGAAAGCGGCACAGCATCTCTATTGTCTTTTGGTCTGGTTCTTCATCCTCAAGAACCAAATGCGGCGCTGGTTTGTCCCGCAGATCTTCAACGAAATCGACGGTATGACCAGCCACATCCAGAATTGTGACCGTCATGCGGTTCTCAGTGAGAGTCCCGGTTTTGTCAGAACAGATAACTGTCACTGAACCCAAAGTCTCAACGGCAGGCAGCTTGCGGATTAAGGAACGCCTTTTGAGCATCCGCTGGGCCCCAAGGGCTAACGCAATCGTGACTACCGCAGGCAATCCTTCCGGGACAGCGGCAACTGCCATGCTGATACCGGTGAGCAGGATTAACTGGAATGGTTCACCTCTCAGCATGCCGATTATGAAAACGAGCAAAACAAGTGCTACCGCGGCAACCGCGAGACCTTTGCTGAGCTGATTGATGCGTTTCTGCAGCGGAGTTAGCTCCTGTCCTGTGGTCTGGATCAGGGTAGCAATATGTCCCAGCTCGGTATCCATACCCGTCTCAACCACAACGGCAGTCGCTCTACCATAAGATACCACGGTGCCCATATAGGTCATATTGAGACGATCGCCGAGCGGCATATCCTTTTCAGCGACAAATTTCGCGTTCTTCTCAACTGGCACAGATTCCCCAGTCAGCGCGGCTTCTTCAATCCTCAGGTTTACGCTCTCCACAAGACGGGCATCTGCAGGCACCAGGTTACCCGCTTCTAGTAATACTATATCCCCTGGAACAAGGTCCCGGGAGGAGATTTCACTGATATGCCCATCCCGGCGAACTTTCACCAGAGGAACAGCCATCTTCTTTAATGCCGACATGGCTTCTTCCGCCTTGTATTCCTGTTGGAAACCGATGGCCGCATTGATCAGGATAATTGCAGCTATCACGATCCCATCCAGATACTCTTCCAATCCCACGGAGATGAGCGCAGCAATAATCAGGATCACCACCATGATCGAGGTCATCTGCTCCCAAAGGATGCGCCAAATACTCTTCTTGCCAGTTTCGATTATTTCGTTATGCCCAAATTCTTCCAGCCTGCGCGCCGCTTCCTCCACGCTTAGACCAGTTTCGATATTGGTATCTAGCTCATCGATTATTTTTTTTGCTTCAACTTGATAAAATTCGCTCACGATATTTTTATCCCGAACTCCTGTATATTATTGCCTCACTCTAAATGTATTTATTTTTTCAGCGCTTATGCAGTCAGGGGATTGATTCTGGAATCCTATGCAGCCACATCCTGCTGATCCATAAAACTCATTCTAATTTTAACGGTTTTCCACTCCGAGCGGAGCTTAACAAAGCCAGAATAACCTCTACATTTCCACGGCTGTCTTCCAAGCTGATGCCAGGTGAACGATCAAGCAGAACAGCATCTGCAATATCCTCCACTTCGCCAATATACAGCTCTTGAGATGGCATCTGTAATGTTTCAGATTCCTCCCCGCGCCAGACTTGAATGTCGACCTCCAAACCGGGGTTGAATGGATGTGGAATAATGAGGGTAGCATCACTGCCAACGATTTCCATGCGCGAGCGGTACGGACTTCTAAAACCCGAGTCAAACTGGGCAAATACATCTCCCTCAAAGCGCAGTTGTCCAGTGAATACCTCATCCACTCCGGAGTCCCCAACATGTTGCCAACCAAAGACTTCCTCTGGGTTTTTCCCCATGATAAAGCGTGTGTAACTGATCGGATAACAACCAACATCCCAGATGCTGCCGCCACCTAGCTCTGGTTTCAGGCGAACATTACTCTCATCATCGATATTAAATGTGAACTCACCTTTTATCAGGCGTAACCTGCCCAACATACCCGAGTCGACTAGCTCCTTGACTTTCCTAGTTTGGGGATGATGGCGGTACATGAAGGCTTCAGCCAGGAAATTACCAGTTGCTTCGACTGCAGCACGCATCTCGTCAACTTCTTCCAGAGTTGTCGCCAGTGGTTTCTCGCATAGTACATGTTTACCTGCCTGTAAGGCTCTTATCGACCACTTTGAGTGTAAGCTGTTGGGCAGTGAATTGTAGATCACATCGATCTCGGGATCATCAAGCATGGCCTGGTAGCTGCCATATGCTTTCGGGATTTCCCTTTCCGCTGCATAAACTTGTGCTCGTACTTCTGACCGGCTGGCTACCGCTTGTAATTCATTCCGTTCTGAACCGCGCAGGGGTTCGATCAAAGCCCGATTGATGCGCGCAGTGCTTAATAATCCCCATTTCAAAGGCGGCGAAGGATTCTTTTTTCTTCTCATGATTATGAAGTATACACCCTCTTTCTAAGTCTCTATCAACCAGGTAGAAATAGCCCTAAATTCTTTGAATATTCTTCGATCATGATGCTTACCAGACTGGGGATTATTAAATCTTCTATGAAATCCTTCCACTTTTCAGTGGAAAAAAGTGCATAAAAATAATTAGATTGGTTCAATTCTTTGATCACCCACATGGTAAAAGTTTATTTGCACTAATAAGACTCGTATCTTCCAGAA
The DNA here is from genome assembly GCA_020349245.1 of Chloroflexota bacterium. Classification (GTDB taxonomy): domain Bacteria; phylum Chloroflexota; class Anaerolineae; order Anaerolineales; family UBA4823; genus PFL25. Next base: position 2,358,270 of record CP070764.1, read on the forward strand.
AGCAGGTGCTCAATCAACACATCCAGTAAGAGATTGACCACATGAATCTCTTTTGTTGAATCTGTGAGTGAACTTCCTTACCACTTGATAGGAAAGATATTTGTGTCTGCACTCATATTTGGTTTTATCCACCTCCCGGCTCCATCCCGCTGACCCAATTCTTGGTGGCTCGCACATTTGCACCTGGCATTTCCAGGAGTTGGACAGCGCTTGATTAATTCGCTGATTGATTTTAAATCCGCTTCCGGTAATCGATAACCATAATGATCGAACGATTCTGAGTCGAGTTTACCTCGGCGGGATTCTTCATAAATTGCGACTCCTTCAAATGTACAACTTCGACATCGGATTACCTGTAGCCTAATCTCATCCGAGCGCACATCCGGTGGTAATTCTATACTTTTTACAATCACCAAGGTTTCTAATTTACAATCCGGGCATTGAAATTCCATACTTCCTCAGTTCTCTCACACAACTGCGCCTGAACAATAATTATCGTTACCTGAAATAGATCATGCCGGAGTCCGAAAAGAAGATCATAACACTGAATAACCGCAGAAATCCTACTCTTCTGTGAAAATTTCTATTTATTCCAATCTGTAAATATTCAAAATAATACCAAGGTCGAACAATGGATTTGATATGCCCTGCCAGACCTTTCGCAACCATGAGAAAAAAGAAATAATCGGCAACCAATTGCTTATCTCGAAAATTCGTGTAAAATCATGGTAAATCAACAACCTGCACACAAACGAATATATTTAAAAGCAATCCCACCTCGATAAAAATGCGACTTGTGAGGCAACCAGCTTACATCTGGAGACCTTTGTGAGACCCCGAACAACGATTCTCAACGTTGAAGATATAAACCTGGTATTTGGGGGGATTCATGCTCTGCGAGATATCAATTTCGAAGTCCGTACCGGAGAAATCCTTTCCATCATCGGTCCAAACGGTGCTGGGAAGACATCCCTGTTGAACTGCATTAACAATTTCTATCAACCGGTAAGTGGCAAAATACTCTATAACGGGGAAAATTTATGCCGACTCCCTTCATATAAAATCGCTAAATTGGGTGTCGCCCGGACATTTCAGAATACGGCGTTGTATACAGGCCTGAGCACATTGGATAACCTGATGGCTGCCCGCCATATCCACATGCGTTCAGGTTTAATGAAATGCATCCTTTATTGGGGTCTTTCCCAGAAAGAAGATCTCACACACCGGGAAATCGTGGAAGAGATTATTGACTTCCTCGAAATCGCTCACATCCGGAAATCTATCGTGGGTGCTCTCCCTCATGGATTGCGCAAGCGAGTCGAGCTGGGTCGAGCCTTGGCACTTGAACCGCAACTGCTACTTTTGGATGAACCGATGACTGGCATGAACCAAGAAGAAAAGGAGGACATGGCTCGTTTTATCCTCGATATAAACGAGCGCAAAGGTACCACGGTCTTATTGATCGAACATGATATGGGTGTAGTGATGGATATCGTCGATCATATCATCGTCCTCGATTTTGGGATAAAAATCGCTGAAGGGATGCCGGAAGAAATTCGCCACAATGAAGCTGTCATCAACGCCTATCTCGGAAAACCAGAAATCCAATGATTGACGCGGATACCTTACCAAAGAGTCTCATCGCAGCGTACGCAAAGTTTGGCACGCAGAAGACTGCCATGCGGCAAAAGGATCTCGGGATCTGGCGCTCGTACACCTGGGAAGATTCTTTCTTCGAGGTGAAATACTTGTGTCTGGGACTGGTGCAGCTCGGACTACAACGTGGAGATAAAGTATGCATCATCGGGGATAACGACCCTCAATATTTCTGGGCTCAACTCGCTATACAATCCGGGTTAGGAGTAGCAGTCGGTATTTTCACTGATAGTACCCCAGAAGAGATTGAATATATAGTGACCCATTCTGACGCCGTATTTGTCTTTGCCAAGGATCAAGAACAATGCGATAAATTGTTAGACATACGCGACAAAATCAAAAAAGTAAAAAATGTTATCTATTGGGATGATAAAGGACTGTGGAATTACCAGCAAAAATGGCTGAGAAATTATAAGGACATTCAAAATTTAGGAAAGGAATTTGAAAGTGATAATTCCGGAGCTTTCGAAGAGCTTGTGAATCAAGGTCAAGGGGAGGATCTGGCAATTTTTTGTTATACATCTGGAACAACAGCTTTACCAAAAGGTGCCATGATCAGTCATAGAAATCTGATCGTGGGATGTGACCAAACTTTGATCGTAGACCCCCGTAAAGAGAGTGATGAATACCTTTCTTTCCTTCCACCTGCCTGGATCACCGAGAATGTTCTTGGCCTGACATTTCACCTCAGGACAGGGATGATAGTCAATTTTCCTGAAGCACCTGAAACCGTTCAGGATAATATTCGCGAGATTACCCCCCAGGCTTTACTATTCAGTGCCCGATTATGGGAGAACATGATGGCTATTGTCCAAGTGAAGTTAGCAGATACTTCCTGGATCAATAGGGTCTTGTATCGAATCTTCATGCCAATCGGCTACAGGGTCGCCCATTTGCGATATGAGCTGCGAAAGCCGGTTGGCTTCCTCTGGAAAATACTCAACGCAATTGGGGAATTTGCGGTTTTCCAACCATTGAGGGATAAATTCGGCTTAACAAACGTAAAATCAGCTTATTCCTCCGGGGCTGCCTTAAACCCCGAAGTGATCCGTTTTTTCAGGGCCATCGGGGTGAATATCAAGCAGTTATACGGTTCCACAGAAGCACAGGTTCACACTTTACATATCGGTGAAGATGTCAAGTTTGAGACCGTTGGCGTCCCAGCACCAGGTCAGAAGATAAGAATTGCTGAAGATAGCGAAATTCTCATCAGCGGGGGTACCGTATTCCAAGGTTATTATAAAGACCCGGTATCCTCGGAAAACGCTTTAGCCAAGGATGAGCAAGGGAAAATCTGGTTCCAAACCGGGGATGCTGGATATCTGGACGAAGATGGCCACTTGATCTACATGGACCGGGTGAAAGAAATGATCACCCTCGAAGGCGGGGAACACTATTCTCCCCAATACATTGAAGGTCAGTTGAAATTTAGCCCATATATCCGCGACGCAATGACCCTGGGTGGTGAGGAAAAACCATTCCTAAGCGCTTTGATTAATATCGATTTTGATAATGTAGGCCGCTGGGCCGAAAAGCACAGCGTACCATATACAACATTTATTGATTTATCGCAGAGACCAGAGGTGTATGATTTGATCAGCCAAGACATCCAGCGGGTAAATCGATTTCTCCCGCCTGCGATCCGTATTCATAAATTTGTTTTGATGCATAAGGAATTTGATGCAGATGAAGGTGAATTAACCCGCACCCGAAAACTTCGTCGGCGACTACTAAACGAAAGATACGCCGAAATTATTGATACGATGTATGGGAATGGAGAAATTGTGAAGGTCCGCACCACTGTTCAATACCGGGATGGACGAGAAGGTACCACGGAGACAAATATTCGCGTGGCTACTTTAGTAATCGAGGAGAGCATTGAATGAATTGGCAACTTTTGCCGCAATTCGTTGTTACTGGCGTCTTATTAGCGGGACCTTTAGCGCTAAATGCACTGGGAATCGTCCTGATATTTAAGTCGACCTATATTTTCAACTTCGCTCAAGGCCAGCTGCTGCTTCTTGGAGCGCTAACGACATGGTGGTTTGCCGTGGTTCAGGGTTTCCCGATTTGGCTGGCGATCCTTTTTGCCATGATATTAGCTGCTATCCTTGGATTTATCATCGAAAGATTCGCCTTGCGCCCATTGACTGGACAACACCTGCTCGTCATCATTCTTATGACTTTGGGTTTAAGCCAAGTCCTCCAAGGGTTATCGCTCTTGCTCTTTGGTAGCGTCCAGCGAAATTTTCCACAAATGTTTTCTGCTGCAAACCCCTACAAGATCACCACCCCCTTTATTTTTAATGGAAGCAACATTATCATCATTCTTAAACAAAATCTGGTCTGGTCTTTTGTGATTGCTGTATTGGGGGTCATCCTGGTCAGCTTGTTCTTTCGTTTTACTCGAATTGGTTTGACTATGCGGGGAACCTCCGAGGACCATGAGCTTGCCCAAAGCATTGGCATCAATATCAACAGAGTATTTGGAATTTCCTGGGCATTAGCGGGATGTGTGGCAACGACAGCAGGCATTCTGCTGGCTACGTCCAGTGGACTGGACATGAGCTTATCCGTGGTTGTTCTATCTGCATTTCCAGTTGTTTTACTTGGAGGATTAGATTCGATCCCCGGGACACTGGTTGGAGGACTGATTATTGGCATTTCTATGGGGATCACCTCCGCAGCAAAAGTACCCATAATTCGCGACATGACAGAAATTGTCCCTTACTTACTGTTGCTTGGCACATTGTTGATTCGACCAGAAGGCCTTTTCGGTCAAAAAAGGATAGAAAGGATTTAATATTGGCAGTCATACGACCAGCTGGTGACTTTGACACAAGTTATGCTCATGACTTGAAAATCATTCGCCAACCGTGGCAATGGGTGGTTTTGATGGTTTTCATACTTGCGCTGTACTCACTTCCCCTTTTTGCCAGTCAGGGCATAGTTTCCTTGGTAAACCGGATATGCATCACAATTATCGCCGTTCAAGGCTTGAGCATCCTAACTGGATATACCGGTCAGATCTCACTCGGTCAGGCAGCTTTCATGACAACAGGTGGTTATATTTCAGCACTACTCGTTGGTGAATTGGGTTGGCCATTCTTGGTTGCGTTGCCAGTGGCTGCTTTAGGTGCAGGCTTGGTGGGGTTGATTTTTGGGTTACCTTCGTTGAGAGTCAAGGGATTTTATTTAGCGATGTCAACACTGGCTGCTCAATTCATCATTCCCTGGTTCACGCGTAATGTATATCCCGAGTTATTGAATGGCGCCCAAGGATTGAACGTTGATGTTCCTGTGATACTCGGTGTTGAATTCAACTCACCTCAACGATATTTATACCTGACCTTGACGGTATTAATTTTAACTACCCTGATTGCTTTTAATATTTCACGATCCAGGTTGGGAAGAGCTTTTGTCGCCATAAGGGATCACGATCTGGCTGCCGAGTTATTGGGTGTTAATCCTTTCAGCTACAAACTGCAGGCATTTTTCCTCGCCTCTGTGTTTGCGGGCTTGGCTGGTGCTCTGGCAGCTCACAACATCCGCCATATCAATTCCGAAACATTCAACTTAATCGATTCGATAATCTTTCTCGGTATGCTCATAATTGGTGGATTGGGATCTAACTTGGGACCGATATTTGGTGCGATCTTGATCGAGCTGCTCACAGAAGGTGCAACGCTGTTCGGCCCATTTTTCATCTCGGTATTTCCCTCCACGGCTTCCGGGGCAGTTCAGGCGTTACGACCCCTGTTCTTTGGGATCACGTTGATGGTATTTCTAATATTTGAACCGCGTGGATTAGCACACCGCTGGCAATTGATCAAAGCTGCCTGGCGGTTACGCCCATTCTCACACTGACTTCTTTTTGGTAAACAATTGAGGAGGTGAAAGAGGAGAATAATTTAATCCAATGAAATTCATCTTCAGAAACTTGTAAAAAAACTTGCCAATCGATTTAGTCCCTGGAGGAGACGACATGCGTAAATCAATACTTAAATTAATTTCCCTGATGATGGTCCTGACTCTGGTTTTAACAGCTTGCGCTCCAGCTGCCACTCCAACGGAAGAGGTCAGCGAGCCTCCTCCACCCACCGAGGCTCCACCTCCAACAGATTTACCACCCACCGCGGCTCCGGAACCAACCGAGGTTCCTGAAGTGGAACCGACCGAGGAACCAGAAACTGGTCCGCCAGACCTTACTGGTGAAACCATTACGCTGTATCACTTCGGGGATCTTTCGGGACCGTATGCAGCAATCACCTCACCTTTAATCCTGGGTGCAGAGGATGCTGTGAATGCAGTCAATGAAGCAGGGGGGATCTATGGGGCAACCATTGAACTGCAGTTTGCCGACGATGCGGGGAATATCGATGAAGCTGTGGCTGCCTACGACCGCTTTACCGGGCAGGATGTGAAGCCTATCTTGATGATCAGCTACGGTTCCGGGGAAGCCGAAGCACTGGCAGAAAGATTTGCAGAAGATAAAATTGTTAACCTCACAGCTGGATTAAGCGCGAAAGCATTTTACGGCGAGGGGTCTGGGTACACTTTCGGTCTTGGCCCAATCTACCCCGATCAGATTGCTTTCGTCATGGAATTTCTGGTCAATAATTGGGACACATATAAACCAGAGACCGCAGGAGATGAAATCAAGCTGGCTTACATCAGCTGGCCGACAGCTTTCGGTCAGGGTGGATTGACTGACGAGAGCCGGGCATACTTCGAGGAAATTGGGGTTGAGATCGTCACTGAGGAAACCTACGATGTTTCTCCGACAGCAGATACAACTACCGCGATTCTAAATGCCCAAGCAGCGGGTGCGAACGTCATTTGGACGAATACGCTCGCTTTCGGTCCTGCCGCAGTACTCAATGACCTCAACGCGCTGGGATTACGCGACCAGTTCCTTGTCACCGGCGATAACTGGGCGATGGATTTAGCGACTTATGCTTTCCTCGCCGATCCGGCGTACGGAGTTGGACTTATTACCCCGTTCCCCTACCTGTGGTGGACAGACACTGATAATCCTGGTGTGCAGTATGCGCAGCAGCTATTCGAGGCAAATGAGCGGCAACCCGGCGAACACAATGTCGGTTACATATTGCTTGTCGCAGCAGTGGATTTGGCGGTCAAGGCTATCACCCAGGCAATCGATACAGTCGGCTACGAGAATCTTACCGGTGAAGCAGTCCATGATGCCATGATTGAGCTCAGCCCCTTTGAAGCTTTGGAGGGGGTGAGTCTGGTCGACTTTTCGGGTGACAACCGTTCGCCCCATATGTCTCAAATTCGAATGATCCAGGGTGGACCGGATGCCTTCAATGTTCTCCTAGATTGGTCCGAGATGCCCGATCTCCGTCCTGGTCAATAGAAATTAATGCGAACATGGGATTAAGTTAATCCCATGTTCGCCCAAAATTTATTTTGAGAAAATGTTATCTCTCCAAAATGTAGAGGTTGTATATCACGATGTCATCCAGGTGCTGAGGGGGATATCTCTACGTGTACCACAGGGTAAAATTGTCGCCCTCTTAGGAGCGAATGGCGCGGGAAAGACAACTACTCTGAAAGCCATATCTGGACTCTTATATACCCAGGAAGGTGAGGTCACCCGGGGCGATATTATCTTTGAAGACCAATCTATAAAGCAGATGCCTCCTGAAAAAATCGTCAAGCGAGGAGTTGTCCAAGTCTTGGAGGGTAGACGGATTTTCCAACATTTGACCGTAGAGGAAAATCTTCTTTTAGGAAGAATCGCAGGTGGTCAAACTGCTCACCAAATTTCTGCTAAGAATGAACTCGAAAATGTATATCGCTACTTCCCCAGATTAAAAGACCTGCGCAATCGAATCAGTGGATACCTTTCAGGTGGTGAACAACAAATGCTGGTCATTGGTCGGGGACTCATGGCAAAACCGAAATTGATGTTACTCGATGAACCATCCCTGGGCCTGGCACCACTTTTGGTCCAGGAGATATTTTCGGAGATCAATCAAATTAGCACAGAGGAAGGTATGGCGATCTTGCTTGTTGAACAGAATGCCAGAATTGCCCTCTCCCTGGCTGATTATGCATATGTTATGGAAAACGGTAGAATAGTCCTGGATGGAACTGCAGAGGAATTAAATAGCAACGAGGATATAAAGGAATTTTACCTTGGGTTGACCCAAATGGGAGAACGGAAAAGCTATCGAGAGGTCAAACATTATAAGAGACGCAAACGCTGGCTTGGTTGAGAACGGTTCGGGAGCGGATGATGGAAAATAAGGTCAAATACAGACTGGATCAAAACATTAATTTCGCATATCAATCATCTCCAGCAATTAAGAATATTTTCGATGAAGCCGGCTTGAAACCCGGTGATATCCAATCGATTGCTGATCTCGAAAAAGTGCCTGTGACTAGCAAAGATAAAATGGTGGAATTACAGAATTCGAATCCTCCATTTGGTGGTTTCCTTGCCATACACATTGACAATCTGCAGCATGTATTTCTTTCACCAGGACCACTTTACGAGCCTAGCAGTGGAGATTCTGCAGCGATTGACTCGATTGGGGAGGTGCTATCAATTGCCGGTTTTGGAACAGGGGATATTGTACTGAATGCATTCGGATATCACTTGATACCGACCGGTCTACTCGTTGATCAGGAGCTGCGGAAAATTGGAGCAACCGTGATCCCTGCTGGCGTTGGCAATGCTGAACTTCAAATCAAGATCCTCCGAGATCTAAAAGTAACAGGGTACGTCGGCACCCCCTCTTGGTTAATGACTCTGCTCGAAAAAATACCAAAAACAAATCAAGATTTGTCCGCAGCTTTATTTCTCCAAAAAGTGTTGGTTTCTGCTGAACCTCTGCCACCAAGTATGCGAGAGGTTTTCACCCGAGAATTTGGCCTACAAGTGATCAATGCTTATGGTACAGCTGAATTAGGTTTCCTAGCGGTAAATATCGATGGCAGCATGCCAATGCAGCTGCTTGGCAGTTCCATCATTGAAGTAGTTGACCCGGACACCGGATTGAAAGTCAACCCAGGGGATGTAGGGGAGGTTGTAGCCACGGTATTTAATAAAACTTATCCACTAATACGCTTGGGAACCGGGGACTTGGCGATGAATGTTGATCCTCGACCGGGTGAAAGCCAACAAGAAGAGAGAGCAATAATTTTAGTAGGACGAAGTGGAGAGGCGGTAAAGGTTCGGGGTATGTTAGTGCATCCAAACCAATTGCGGTACAGCGTAGGGCAGGTACCTGGTATCGAAAGATTTCAAGCGATTGTCTCCCGGCCGAATAATCGCGATTCATTGATGCTGAAGGTCGTCCTGAGTGCCTCAGATCAAGATCCAGAACCCATCCAGGAAATGGTAATTCAGATGGTTAAATCTTATTGCCGTGTCAACGTTGACCAGATAATTTTCGTCAACCGTGAGCAGATTGGTCCTGATGAACCCATAATTCTAGATCAGAGAAGTTGGGATTGAAGCCACTCAAAAGCTGAGGATCTTTCCTTCAGAAGAAATCTCCCCGCGTTTTTCTCTTTTTCAATAAATTCAAGAAAACCAGCGCAGGATCGGCAGCTTCCAAATAGATTTTCGTGGTTGTTCCTCGCGCTCAATAATCTTCACCACGGCAGCAGCCCAGGTTAAACCAGCACCGAAGGCCACAAATGCCAAAGTATCCCCGATTTTTGCCCTGCCAGATTCTAATGCTTCACAGAGCGCTATTGGGATGGAGGCTGCAGATGTATTCCCATAATTTTCAATGTTGATAAAAACCTTCTCTGGTGGCAAACCAGCTTGGCGAGCTGCACTGTCAATGATTCTTTGATTCGCTTGATGGGGGATAAACAGGTCAATATCTTCAGGTTCTAGTCCAGCTTCGCGGATCGCCTCACGCAGGCTACTGCCAAGAATTCTAGTCGCAAAACGAAATACTTCATTGCCATTCATCTTAAGATAGTGAAGGTTGTTTTCAAGCATTTCATGACTTGGCGGATGTTTGCTGCCTCCCCCCGGCAAAATGAGGTGCTCTGCTTTTGAACCATCCGAACCAAGTACAAATGACATTACACCAGATTGCTTCTCAGTTGCTTCGAGAATGACAGCGCCTGCGCCATCACCAAATAATATGCAGGTTGACCGGTCGTTGTAATCCAACCAGCGACTGATCAATTCTGCTCCAATTACTAAAATTCTTTTATAAGCTCCGGTGGAAATGAATTGTTGGGCAGTAGCAAGGGCATAAATAAATCCAGTACAGCCAGTGACCAGCGTAAACGCGGCAGTCTTTTTAGCGCCCAATGCATGCTGCACCTGTGAGGATATTGGTGGAGTTAAGTAATCCGGGCTTGAGGTTGCAAGTATGATTAAATCCAAATCATGTCCCCTTAGGCCCGCCATTCTCAATGCTTCTTTTGCTGCGTCGGCCGCCATTTGTGAGGTTTGTTCTTCCTGGTTAACCACATGCCGAACGCGGATCCCTGTTCTGGCATAAATCCACTCATCGGAGGTATCTAAGTAAGCCTCAAAATCCTCATTGGTGAGAGATTTTTCCGGGATGAACTTCCCCCAACCTACGATATTTCCATAATTCTTCAATTACAAAACCTCCTCAGAGAGATTAGCCATTTTATCACCAAAACCAATCAAGCCAACGATTTTTTTCTTGGAATTGGGATTTTACACTCCTGTGGTATAGTAAGCATAATGCATCATTTAAACCGATATAAGTATGGTTTACACTCTCAAATTCATGTTCCAATTACCCCCGAAGATCGTAAAATAAATAATGGTGAATAAAACTATTCTCCTAAATAAATTCACAAAGTCCTTCTTTATATCATTCCCATTGCAGGTCTATAGAAAATGGTTAAACAACTACACATAATACTGACATATAACTGCTCGCTACGCTGCCACCATTGTTATGTTTATAGCGATCAGCGAGCAACTGGAAATATCTCCCTCGGGCAAATTTCTACTTACCTCAATGAAGGTCGGAAAGTTCCCGATTTGCAGTGGATTTTTTTTGGGGGTGGTGAACCTTTTACCAGATACCCATTGTTGCTAAAAGCAATTCAAAAGGCACGCAAACTCAATTATTATGTCGGGGTTGAGACAAATGGTTACTTTGCCAGGACAAAATCCAGTGGAATACAGTTCCTGCGACCTCTGGCGAACTTGGGAGTTAAAGAGATCAGAATTAGCAACGATTTCTTCCATTACAAAAAGGTTGAAAATTCTCCGGCGAAGCATGCCTTGGAAGCAGCACAAGAGCTGGGAATGTCTTCCACATTGGTTCGTACTAGCTTCCCAGGCAACAATAACTACAGTGATCTTCCCACGATCTCCAGGGCGAAGGTCATTGATCAGGAGGTAATGTATATTGGTCGGGCGGCTGAAACACAGCCCCTTGGGCACCCATTGATGGATTGGAAAATATTTTCAGAATGTCCCAGGGAGGATCTCTATTCGGTGGAACGGTTATTTATTGATGCTTATGGATATGTACAAACATGTCCTGGGATTGCAATCGGAAATGCATACCAAACCCCACTAAATGAGATCATAACCAATTTTGATATTCATAACCACCCGATCTTGGGTCCCCTTTTGGAAAATGGACCTTCGGGGTTAATCACCGATACAACAGACAACCATGAAGGTCAATACATTGATGCCTGTCATTGCTGTTATTCGATTCGCCACCAGATAATTGACGATTATTCCGAATGGTTGGGACCTCGTCATGTTTACGGATACTGATATTTCAATTGCCCAGAAGAATTCATTATTTCTGCTATGAATCAAGATTATTGTGCGGATTTGATTTATTCAAGAGGGAAAAGAAAAACTCCCAGTCACTTGACTGGGAGTTTTTCGAGTGTAGATATGATTATTCACAGTTAATTAAAAATCAACTTTAATTTAGTTATTATTAGACTATACGCAGTTTACTGTTATAAAGACGATTTAGTGAAGTTTTATTACCTAGGGATAGAGTTCAATATAAATTGGCTCATTAATGACAAGGGTATCCATACCAGGTTGGAAAATATCCTTACCAAATTTATTATAGACCGCCTGAATATCTCCAGGAACCATTAATACTGTATCAACCTCCTGTGGTGACCACACAACCCAGATTCGTTTCTCAGGTGTGGTGAATTCATACCCCTCCAGGTTGCCATCAAGAGATATATTCCCGGAAAGTTCTGCATCCACGAGTTCAGAAAGTAAAAATTTCAAGGCTTCATAGACTGGCTTTGGATTCTGATTCCCATCCAATAAACTCCCGTATCGCCAACCGGGTCCTTCAAAAGAAAACCAGATGGTTCCATAGATACGATTACCCCAATTTCGCAGGTACATTCTGATTAAATAATCTGCCTGGGATTCATAAAACTCGTCGACAGGTGGATCGCAATCAATAGGATTATATTCAGTGCACAGCAACGCGCCCTCTGTATGGTAAATAGGCTTCGATAAGTTATATTTACTCATCACCTCTCGCAAGAAATCAATTTTCCCAATCACCACGCCACCCCGGTGTTCCCAGCTGGGATGGTGATCATCGTAAAAAAGAGGGTTTGATATATCCTGGTTTGGCCGAAAATATGGCGCATACCCGTGAAAACTTACAGCGTCGAAGAACGCCCCACCACCGTTTAAAAGGATCCCCTCCAGGAAATTACCGGGATTGCAATCCTTTCCCTCCGGTGGTCTGGTTGGATCACAATCCAGCAATAATCCACCAATGAGAACTGTCGCCTCCGGATCCACTGATTTTATCGCTGGATAGACTGTTTTCAACATATCTGCGTAATACTGACCCCCGTAGTATGGGTCATTCTGGTTTCCCCAACAGCCAAACATGCTTTTAGCTGATACGAGGGTCGGATCAACATCAGGTTCATTGCCCAACTCCCAAATTTTTACATTAAAGGGTGCCTGGCTGTAGCGGCTCACGGCTTCGATCATAAATTGGGCAAAGGCGGCTAACTTCTCCGGCTTTATCGGACCGCAGTAGGACCCGGGAACCATCTGAGCCCACTCGGGTGTTCCGCGGACGATCAGCATGGTAGAAAGGTTATTCGTGGAGGCACGGATCAACTTTTCCTCAAGGTTTGTTGCAGCTTCCCAATTCCGCACTCCCTCTATCGATTCAATTTCATGCCATAGCAAGCCATTATGACGGATTAATTGTAATTTATCTATCCCCAGAATATCACTGTGACCTTCAAAATCCATCATGCGTGATTCGGTGCCAAATGCCATTCTTGGAAATGGAAATCCTTCGCTCGCCTTGATCTGTTCTTCCACAGCACTTGTAGATGGTGAAGAACTCTCGTTTGGCTCAGGTAACGGTGTTGGTTCACTCTGTGGATTAATCCGCAAACTCGGGTCAGGAAGGCTTTCCACCTCACCCGGTGAGTTTGCACAGCCATAGAGAAATATCACAAATAATGAAAGTACAATACTGGGGATTAACTTCATGAGAAATTTGAATTACTTCTTCAATCTGAATCCCAAATTCAAATCACCGGGAGAATTCCACGTAGACTGGGTTGTTCACGGTTATTTGGTTCCCAGTGATTGATATTTCGGTTCCGTATTTATCAAAGGCTTTCTTTGCTGTAGAGGAAAAGGTCACTGTATGGGTGCTTTCGTCCGGTGACCAAAGCACCCAGATCTTTTTATCGTTTGTCGTGAATTCGTAGCCAGCAACCGATGTGTTCTCCAGAACTCGCTTTGAATATGATGCGCTGTTCAATTCCTGAGTAAGGAATTTGAGAGCATTGTATGCAGGTTTTGGAGTTTGGGTTTCATCTAGAAGACTACCAAATCGCCAATCTGGTCCATCAAATGTAAACCAAATTGTACTAAGAACTCCGTTCACCCAATTTCTCACAAATAACCAAATCACATAATCAGCTTGGGATTCATAAAACCGATGATCAGGATTTGCACAATCCGTAACGTTATACTCCGGGCAGAGAAGCGCGGCTTCCGTGTGTATGATCGGCTTACTGATGCCGTATTTGCCCATAACAAAACGCAGAAAATCAACCTTCCCTAAGACAGCACCACCGCGATGTTCCCACTTAGGATTGTGTTCGTCAAACTGTAAACCTTTGGAAGAACCTGAATAAGGTACATAACCGTGAAAACTGACGATATCAAAATTATCTCCACGCTGGTTGATCCCATTTCGCAGTATGCCTTCAAAAAATTTTCCAGTATGGCAGGTTTTATCAAACGTTGGATCACAATCCTGGAGCAATCCCCCGATCAAGACTTTTGCATCTGGGTCCACAGATTTTATCGCGGGATAAATGACATTTAACATCTGGGCATAATATTCCCCCCCGTAGTAGGTCTGGCTGGCGTCTCCCCAGCAACCAAAAACGGAGTCATAACCCAATTCTGGTGAATAAACCACGTCTGGTTCATTACCCAATTCCCAATATTCAATGTGATATGGATATTCTTTGTAGCGCTTCACCAGGTCTTTGATAAATTCCGCAAAATCCGCCAAGGCAGCTTCTTTTACCGGGCCACAGGTATATGGCTGGACTTTCTGAGCCCAGCTTGGTGTCCCACGGACAACGGCTATTACTTTCATACCCCTCTCATTCGCAACCCGCAGGGTAGTTTCATCCACAGAGCTCCAGTTATAACCGGAGGCATTCGTATTTACTGGTTCAATCTCTGCCCAGTTAAAAGCATCGATCCTTGCCCAGTTGAGTCCTGCATCCTGGGCAAAGTTGGCAATCTCGGGATTGGTGAGATACTTGATTTGTGACCCGAAGGATGTAACCCAGGGGTAGCGGTTTACCATTAGTGGTAAATAGGTCTGTGTACTGTCAATACCCACTTCTTCTTCTGAATTTTGCGCGAAGCTCGATTCTGCACTCAATTGAAGCGCAATTATGCCTGCAAAAAGTCCAAGCATCAACCAAACACGAAAATTAAAGATAACCTTCATCTACTTGCCTCCAAAATCCTTCAATCTTATTTTTCAAACTTTCCTTCTTACAACCCTCGCTTTTCGTCATGAATTATCGTCGCTTTCTCAACGATCCGGTCATACCCCTGTTCGAGGTATTCCATAATCTCACCAGCAGCAAACTCATATTCTGAAAAAGTACCGCCATATGGATCCTCAACATCCCGCAAACGATCTACCATCTCACTAAGGAGGAAGATCTTTTCAGAAGTTTCAGGAAATTCCATGCGGATCGATTCTTTCTGACTGAGCTCCATGGTAAGTATCAGGTCAAATTCCTGCAGCAATACCGCGTTTACACTACGGGCTCGGTGTTTACTGATGTCAATTCCAATAGCTTGCATGACCCGCAGCGAACCTGTAGCTGCGGGTTCACCATCCAAACCCCAGGTACCCGCAGATTCAACCTGCCATTCACCAAGGGGTTGTCTATCCTCAATCAACCCTTTGAAGATCCCAGCGGCCATCGGAGACCGGCAGATATTCGCGGTACATATAAATAATACTGAAGGCATTATCCGGACTGGCTCATCTCATATATCATCGCGTTTTGGTACAACAAGGAAGGTAACTAAACCTCCCCCATAATGATATTTTACTCGATCCACAGGTTGAAATTAATTTACACAAATTGAGCTGTGATGCTGTTCAGTTAAGGATTGCGTGATGAGAAGATTAGACCTCGTTTTCCTATTGAATGTAGTACTGGTTGATGCTGTAGATAGAGATCATATCAAGCAAAACGAAACAGAGAATCAATATTCCAAGCAAAACATTTTTAGGAATCTTAATATATTTTTCAATCCAGCTGATTTCCTCCAGCCAACCAATATTCAGAATAAGCATCGTCGGGATGATTGCCGGGTATGCGTAACGCGCCACGGGGATAAAGTAGCTGCCATCCAAAACGCTCGGCAAACCACGTAAGACCGCTGATCCCCAAACAATCAAAAGGGCAAACCCCAGGAACAAGAAGATATCCCAGCGGATGTTTTTTCGCGTTCTTACCAGGGAAACAGCCGCACCAAATATCCCCATCAGGGTGAACACGGCTAGTATTGTATAGGGGTGAAATCCCCTGATTACAACATGTCCCCAGCCAAATTTTGCCCAAAAGGTTTGCAGGAGTGATTTTATCGTGGTCGTGTAATAATTCTCGAGGGGGACTGGGTCCAATAATAATCCCAGAAAGAGGATTGGATTCGCGGGATATCGTTGAGCAATGAAAGTTTCTACCCAGCCTCTCAATCTTGGGCCAGAATATTCGGCAGATGGATTTCGAACCAAGTTCTGGAATTGCTTACCTCCCCAAGCCCCTTCCCGTCCTGAAGTATCTGAAAAAGCAGGAGGTTGATCATTACCCCAGCTTCCAGGAACCACCGTGATCCCGTCATAGAATACCGACACTGTTTCATCTGTTGAGGAAAGGACTGGTGAAATTGTAATCAAGGTCGGAGGATTGGATGAATCTACTTGGCCTGTTACCGTGAAGAATTTTGGAGTAACATCCACTTTCACTTCTTTTTGGATCTGCGTATCCCCGATGTGCAGGATGGGAGTTATCACTGATACTGGTTTATTTGCCCAGATCCAGGCTCCCAATGTCACTGTTTCACTATCCAAGGGGTATGAACCAGATGGAATCAATTGGTAAACCCTGGAAGGTGGAGCCCCCGGTGAAAGGTCAAATTTGAAGACAAATTTTCCAATTGGCGTTTGGGCATCGTATACACGATCTACGCTCCTTTGGTCTCTCTGGCTATACCAATTCAGCGGTGCTCCCCAAGTGAATACTCCAAACAGGGTCAAGACAATTAAACTTGAAATCCCAGCCCATACAAATCGCCGATTGGGAATATAGGATAAGGCAAGTGGAATAGGGACCATGAAAAGCGCTAGCATAACAGTATTCTTGGTAAAAAAACAAATCAAGGCCAGGATCAACATCAGCAATGCTCGGGACCATTTGAATCCTCGAATGATTAATCTCAATCCTGACCAGAGGAATAATGAAAAAAAGGCAACTGCGCCAACATCATTGTTGACTGATGTCAGGATATCGACAAATCCTGGCAGTAGCAATACTGTTAAAGGCAACAACCAACGTAATGAGTGATTCCGAGCGGTAAGTTCAGCTGCTACCCCATATGCCGCAATGATTGTAGTCAGGAAAAATGCTA
>CP070764.1:2375221-2378264 GCA_020349245.1 Chloroflexota bacterium
ATTTGGGGAGGGATAGCAACCTGGTTTAGCTTCCGAGATCGTAATCTTATTTGATTGAGGAAATTCCAGGTAAGTATAAGGGTTTATGCTTCTTTGGGTTTCAGCACTCACAAGTGTAGATTTCGATAATAGTTTTGTCAATTCCTACAGGCATTACAAGTTTGCAAGATATCTGTCAGTCACAGGATAATCAATATTGGGGAACTTTGGTCCAATAATCCGCACCTTATCCAAATTTCATTCGCGATCCAGTTGTGTTAAAATATCTACATGACCGAAGACAGATTAAGCGTAGAGATGCAACAACGAAATCCTCGAACCCAGGAGGTTCACCGCCGACAAGCTTTTTGGCAAATCTATTTTCCCCTCATTGTCTTTGGCGTATTGGTCGTTATTGCTGTTGTTTTTGCGATCCTGGCAGAAGATACCAAAACGAGTAAATGGTCTGATATCTCGCTGATATTCATGATATCAATCACTCTGATCGTTTTCGTGATCGTGATTGGCTTGTTGGTTGTATCAATTGTCTACACCAGGCGCTTATTGAAGGCGACACCTTATTTCTTTTTTTCCGTACAAAGATTTACTTATATGATAGAGATCCGTACTAAGCAAGCTGCGGATATGGCTGCTGAGCCTTTTTTGCGGTTGAACGAATATATCGCTGGTTTACAAGCATTACGACGGAAGTAAATTTAACTGCAATCTTGGGATTGATCTATCTCATTGGAGATTGAATACTTCAAAAGGAGAGTTTGATGAGTGACCAGACCGAATTAACAGAATCAAGAGGTAACTACGAGACCAAGGTGCTGCTAATTGGTTCTTTAATTGGTGCCTTGGTTGGGTTGGCAGGCGCGTTCCTGTTGATTAAGAACAATGAAAGGAAAGGTACGGAGCTTCAGGTTTCAGCTGGCGAGGGAGTCAAATTGAGCTTGATCATCATGGCGCTGTTGCGCCAGATTGCTGAGTTGTAATTGCCGTTGGATATTCTTATGTGACTTTCGTTGATGGAATTTAGAATGGATGATTTGAAATCAATGCACTGTGTAGCACCCAAGATGGGTGGACCGCCATTAAGTCAATCTGAAATTGAAGATTATTATGTACAAACCCCAGATTGGGATATTATCGATTCAGGTAGCGTAATGAAGTTGGTCCGCCAATTTAAATTCAATAATTTCTTGGAAGCATTAAGCTTCACGAATAAAATCGGTGAGATGGCTGAACGGGAAGATCACCACCCAGCGATCTTAACTGAATGGGGGAAAGTGACAATTACCTGGTGGACGCATGCGGTGAATGGATTGCATCTCAATGATTTCATCGCCGCAGCAAAATCAGACGAATTGTATTTGAGCTAAAAATAAGCACCTAAATCAGAATCAGCCAGCGATTTTCTGGCTGGTTTTTATATTAACTGATTGACAAGTCTGATTTCTTGATCTATTATAAGTACGAACGTTCGTTCGCAAAGTCAGGAGGGTAACATGGATCAAGAAACTCGCACCCAGGGGGCACAAACAAAAGTTGAAATCACGCAGGTCGCTCACCGTCTCTTCCTCGAACAGGGCTATCACGGCACCTCTATGCGCCAGATAGCACAAAAAACAGGCATCGCTTTGGGGGGGATCTACAATCATTTTGACTCAAAGGATCAAATCTTTTCCGAAGTTATCCTTACACACCATCCTTATTATGAAGTAGTCCCGGCTTTACAGGCAGCCCAGGGAGAAACGGTTGAAGAATTCGTCCGCGATGCTGCTGAGCGGTTGGTTAGCAATCTGGGTGCTCGTATGGATTTTCTGAAACTAATGTTTATCGAATTAGTTGAGTTCAACGGTGAACATATTCCGCAAATATTTAAAGCTGTATATCCAGACATCATGGATTTTGCGCGGCGATTTTCTGCGAATCATTCAGAATTGCGGGATATCCCTGCACCAGTCTTGGTTCGGGCTTTCATCGGTCTTTTTTTCTCTTATTTATTAACTGAGATCACGATAGGACAGTTTTTACCGACTGAGCAGCCGGATAAATCGCTTGATTATTTCATCGATATTTATCTGTATGGAGTGATGGTCGACTCTAGCATTTGACCGAGTCTAAATTATTAAGATATCGTATCTGTCTTCTTGATCAATAAAGTTTGGATCCAGGCATGAAAGGAACGCAAATGATCAATATCAGATTGATTTCCTTAATTCGCAAAGAATTCATCCAGATAATCAGGGATCCAAGAACGTTGATTCTCGTACTGATCATCCCAATCATGCAGCTGTTTTTAATGGGTTATGCTGCCACGAACGATGTGCGCAATATTCCCTTGGCGGTCTTTGATCAAAATAGGGGCACGGAAGCCAGGGAACTATTGGACGCATACCGGGCTGCGGATTATTTCAGTCTCGAGTTCGAAGTTGGTTCGGAAGCTGAATTGCGTGATCTCATCGATAATGGCTCTGCCAGGGCAGGTTTAATCATTCCACCTGATTACGGGGAGAAAATTTATTCAAGTGAGAATGCCCACGTTGTGTTCGTCCTTGATGGTAGCGACCCGACCAGCGCTTCTACTGCCTTATCGGCTGCGCAGCTGATCGGTCAATCAAAAGCTACGGAAATCATGGTCGAGCAGGCTGGCTTAATTCCTTCATCAAATGTCTCTCTCCCGCTGGTTGTTCACACGAGTGTGTGGTACAACCCCGATTTAGTCAGTGCCTATTTCATGATTCCCGGGGTAATCGGGACGATTCTATTTACTTTGACCTCTATTCTGACTGCGACTGCTATTGTTCGCGAACGCGAGCGTGGCACAATTGAGCAATTAATTGTCACCCCGATTCGTCCTTGGGAATTAATTGTTGGTAAATTGGTCCCTTATGTCTTGCTTGCGTTATTCAATGCAGTTGAGATCTTGGCTATCGGTGCTTATTGGTTTGATGTACCGGTCCGGGGAAACCTTGGCTTGATATTCCTATATTCTACGATCTTCTTAATGACCAGCCTTGGGATTGGCTTGTTAGCTTCCACGTTGGCAAATACACAG
>CP070764.1:2378364-2421234 GCA_020349245.1 Chloroflexota bacterium
GAGAACGGGCGAGCTTTACAGGTGAGCGGCTGAGCGACTTTCGGGCCCAGGAACAGCCCTCCGGCGATACGCCTCAGGCGGCTGGAGAAAACGGATTGAATTTGGTGCTGATCATTCAGGTACCTTTGAAGCAGAAGCACCCCCTAGAAGGATTTTTAATGGAGGCAGCCGAATCTATCGCCGGACTGGCAGCGCCTTCCTCGACGATGGAAAGCGATATTGAAACTGCCGTTATTGGACATGGCGAAGTTGAGGGCCCGTTTACCGAGATAGATGGGCTGGATATCGAACGCGACACCCGTTTTCCCATCCGGGTCACTGTCCAATTCTACAAAGCCACAGGCAATGGCGTGATTTCAGAAGCAGACGTGCAACAAATCGCCGATCAGATTGAAAGGGTTTATCAAGAAGCAGATTATGTCGGTAGCCTGGTGGTGGACGGCGCTTCTGATCGGCCCACTGAATACGAAGGCCAAAAAGAAGAACCAGCAGGCTGGTGGGATGCTTTTTGGCGGCGTTTCGAAGAGAACACCGGGTTGAAGCCGGAAGAAGCGCGCCAGATCTGGCAGAAATTAAGGTTCCAGGCGTTACGCTGGTCTGACATCATTCATGATTTCAGCGAATAGGTTGGTCTACCACACGCCAACCCTGGATATTCCCTGGTAACAGGCGCAGTGTAATAATAATTTGATACCTGAAGATCCCGGCAGAAGTTGAAAACCCAGCCGGGATCTTTGCAATCTCGGGTTAACAGGTCACCGGGCGCAGCAACCAATAAAAGAGCCGGTGGAGGGGGAACCTGCACCCGGATGCAGAGCCATCCACCGGCTGGGGAGGGGGGTTACCATGCGGGAAGGAGGTTGGTAAACCCCTTTTCAACAGCTAAATTACGGGCGGCCAGAGCCGCCAGAACCTTCACCGCCACTACCTGAAGAATCATCACTGCTACTTCCCGAACCATTTTCGCTGCCGTTACCTGCCGATCCATCTCCGCCGCTGCCTGCAGATCCTTGACCACTGCCGTTCGTGTCGCCATCCTGGTCTGAACCGGGCTGCTGGCCGTATTTATGCTCATCGCCACTGGGGGTACAATCCTCGCAGTCCGGGTCGAGGTTGCCACCAGGCTGACCTGGACCGTAGCCAGGATCACCGGATGGATCTTGACCAAAGCGATTTGCATCTCCAATTGGGAGGCAGGTATCACAATCCTGCTCGCCGATCAGTCCTTCTAATGGGGTTTGATCTTCCTGGGCAGGTCCTGAAAACCGGACCCGGTTCCTGTTCAAGCGCGGATGGGGGTGACCGCGCCGCAAACGGGAGTGGTATTCATCACCGGTGGGCAGGCATTCGCCTTCAGGGCAATCAGGGTTTCCACCGGTCTCTCCGAATCCAAAACGGGCTTGTTTGCGGAATGCCAGGGGGTCCTCCAGGCCTGCCTGCACCCTGGCCTGGGTCCGCTGCAGGATGCGCTCCGGTTCTGCAAGGGGGTCCTGCTGTTGCACTTTCAACTGCGATCGAACCTGCTCCATCTCCTGCAGCTGGTTTTGCAGCAAATGCTGAGCCCTGGTTAACAAGCCTGCCATCTGTACCTCATCCAGTTGGGCGGCATACTGCAGGGCAAAATTGAAGTGCTCCTGTAAACGTAAGCTGCAGTCATCCTGGACGGGTGAACCTTGCTTCGCCAGGAGAAGCATCTCCTGCAACCGGTTCTGGGCTAATTCGAGGTGCTTGGCAGCAATTTGCTCGGGATCATCGATAAAGTCTACCTGGACCTGTTCGATGGCCAGTTTCACCTGGTAAAGCGGTGAATCGGGCAGGCTGCCGGCTGCCGCGGCCACGGTTCCGCCAGCCGAAGCCAGCAACAAGGCCATCAACAGGGCGAGATTGGCAATAATTGCGCTCATTTTTCGTTTCTCCTGGTGTGTAGATCGGGGTCTGGATGCATTAAAGGGGATCAATGTTGTTATCCAGCTATTAATACGATCCACCAGGCCAGGAGATACGCTTGAATTTTCAACCTGATTCACAGCTCGCAAGAATCGGCGACGATCATCACGCAGTGA
Source organism: Chloroflexota bacterium (assembly GCA_020349245.1). Taxonomy (GTDB): domain Bacteria; phylum Chloroflexota; class Anaerolineae; order Anaerolineales; family UBA4823; genus PFL25. Next base: position 2,380,428 of record CP070764.1, read on the forward strand.
ATCCCAACCCGGGAATTGCACCTCCTGGATGCAGGTCAGGATGCGGGCAGTCTTGAGTAAAGGTTCCAGGCGCACTCTGTGGCGGGGGAAAGCCTGCAAAACCTGTTCCCGGGGCTCCCCGGAGAATTCCTGAGCCAGTACCTGATCAAGCATGGCAGCAAATGAATTTTTCATTCGATCCCCTCCAAATCAAGGTCTGCCAGCCGGTGGCGCAGGACAGCCAGCGCCCGGTGCTGCAGGGATTTGACCGCGCCCACCGATTTACCCAGCATATCAGCCACTTCCTGGTTGGAGAAACCATCCAGGAATTTGAGCAGGATGACCTGCTTCTGGTCGTAGGTCAGGTCCTGCAGGGCTGCCCGCACCGCATCCATGCACAGCTGCAGTTCAGCATCCTGTTCGGTGTCGGCTGTGGCTTCGATCTGGCGTTCGTCGATGGGCAGATGCTGACGGTGCTGCTGTCGGCGGTGGTGATCGACCACCAGGTTGTGGGCGGTGCGGTACAGCCAGGGGGCGACATATGAATCCGAAATCGCCTCACCCTGCACCGCCTTGATCAAACGCTGAAATACCTCCCCGGTTAATTCCCTGCTGGTCTCCATATCACCTACCTGGCGGAAGATATAGCGGTAAATGGGCTGGTGATATTGATCGTATATTCCTGCCAGCCAAGACCGGGTGACGGTTTTACTGGCCTGCATAAGTATTGTGTGCGGCGAACTGATCGAATTATGCTCACTCACGCCATGCCTCCCGCATTAATTAAGACGCACGAGACGGTTAAAAGTTACGCGGCAAATTCGGCTGAGCGACCAGCTGCTCCACCTCCGCCAGGAGGTGAGTCTGATTCAATTTTGTTTCCTACTCACAGGAACTAATTTGCCACGCAAAAAGATCCCCGGTGAGGTAAGCCTGGCTGGCAGATCAGTTGTGGGGTTGACAGAGAAAAAAGGAAATCATGCAGACCAGGGCGAAAATTTCCCTGGCGATCAGCTGGGTCGCGGCAGCTAACGCACAGGAAAAAGAATGGGCCGTGACCAATCACCGGGTGAAATAATGGTTTGGATCAGTGAGGGATTATGAATTATGGCATGAGTGCTCAGAACAGAAACTAGTGATGCTGACCCCTCTGGATACGCTTTATCGGATAAGTTCTAGCATCCAATCGTACAATTCTGGCCCAGCATAAGCCCTGCTGATCGAGTCCATATGATTCAAATCTGGATAGATTGTGAACCGCACCAGGGAATTACCGCACGCTTCTAAAGCTGCAACCACCTCTCGCGAAACTCCTATGGGAACATGCTGATCGCCTTCGCTATGAGCAACCCAGACAGGCAGATCTTCCAGCTCGCAGATTGTATCCAGAACTGGATCACCGGGATTCATGGAGAGCCCTCCAGCTATTGGCGCGATCCCTTTGAATCGGTCTGGGTAAGCCAGCGCCCACTGCCATACACCAATTGTTCCTGCACTGAGACCAGTAAGAAAATGGGCGTCCGGGTCGATTGAAATATACTCACTCAAGGTTTGGATTAATTCTTCCATGGGCTGATGGTATTTTGCCCACGAACCACTCGGGGCTTGGGGGGCGATCACGATGAAGGGAAACTCGGTATCCGGAGAAACCCAAGCCGGTGGGTACTGCCCGCGAACTTTCTCAAGGCTCGAATCGAAACCCAGGAAGCCGTGCAGGGAGATAAGCAAAGGCCATTCTTGGTTACCAGCGTAATTCTCAGGCAAATAAAACCAGTACTGGATTTCTTCCCCCGAGCTGGATTGAAAAGAAAAAGCTTTTTCCTGGCCAGGAGCGATCAATTCAATACTGAATGGACCTGGCGGAGTGGCTGGCAATTCAGTTGCGGTCGCCGTTGCGGTTGGATCAGGCGGAGAAATTGTCGGCGTGGAAGTCTGGACGGGAAGGTCAGGGGTCGACGTGGATGTGGCAGATTGGGTTTCAAGAGGGGCAGGAGACGGCAAAACAGGCGATTCCACTTCATCTTGATTTGTTACATTGGCTTCACTTGATGGGGAACAGCCTGCGAACGTGAGCAAAAGCACCACTTGAAGAATTCGAAACCGGTTCATCTGATCCTCCTGAATTCTATGCTTGGTCCAGGCCGGCGAGCAGGTGGCTCCCGTATCGGGAACAGCACAGCGATAAAAAATCACTCCCGATAGGCCGCTTGTTTTTCGTTCCGAGGAAAACCATGCGATCAACCTCTAATCAGGATGAACTCGATCGGGCAGCACCAACCAGAGCCGGATTGGATTATCTCGATCCCAATTTCCACACGTCCCAGAATTTACCAGAATCGATTGGTTGCATCTGTGGGTTATCCTGAATTAGAGATTTCGTTTCACTAAAGAAACTTGTGATCAGAAAACCGGTGGATGAGAAGAATCTTCCAGAGTTGATCAAAATTGATTACTTGAGGTATTGAACATTAGGAGTAGAACGAGTTTTTTATACCTGGCAGGCAGTGCTTGGCGTTCGCAGTGAATAATTCTGCCAACAATATTTTAGCATATGCTTGGATAAATCAGATGTATTTTGGTACATTTAGTGATATTTTTCACCATCATCGACAATTTTTCAGGTTTTAATCCACAATAACGACCAGGCACGCTTACTCCCCCAACCTGGTGCAATTTCGATTATCTGCACGCAATATCAAGCCAATAAAAGTTCCGAATTAGAAAGCTCATGCCAGGTAAAAATACCGGGTGCAGACAATAGTTGCACCCGGTGATTAAATCATGCACATTAATGGGATGAAATCTACGAATTTATACAAAGGACTCTATGGATCTGCAGGTTAAGGCATAGGTACATCCAAATCACCCGTGAGCATACTATGCCATTTGATATCCCCAGCAGAATCCTGTGATAAATAGATCAAGGTTTCTTGATCACCATCGAACCCCCAACCTTCACTGAAAATTACCTCCACGATATTCACTTCCGGTCCAAACACCTCCTCAACCGGTCTGCCACCCAGATCAGGGAACTGGCTGCGATCCGTGGTGAAGCTCAGGCGAGGCGTGTAGTTGGGATCATTAAAATTATAGAGCTGGGGAAGATAGAGTAAGAAATCCTGGGGCGAATAGAATACACCTTCAGAGAGCCAATAGCCAATTAGGAATGGATCCTCCAAATAACCCAGCAGGGCAGATATATTCCTGGAGCGCAGGGCATCCTGTATATTGCAGGCCACTGATTCTACTGTACCGGGCGTGGCACCTGGACCGCCCGGACCACATTCCAGGCTCTGCAGGCTGCTGATGGCTTCGCTGTAGGGGTCGCTACCGCCAGAGCGCACCACCAGCTGGCTGTTTTCATCAATGCATTCCGGGACCATCTCAATTGGGAATCGATACAGTTCGATATCCGCACAAGGCGGGATAGCCTGCCCGTCATAGACAATCAACCAGCTATCACCCTGCTTGGCAGCCAGGAAATAGCCCATGCCCACCAACCCCTTGGCGTACTCTGTGGTGAGTGCATCAAAACTGACTCCCAGCTCTTCGACCGGCCTGCTTAATTTTTCAGACAGCGCGGCAGCGATCACCTGCTCATCAGTCAGAACAGGTGCCTGGGTTTGCTCTGCTTGCTGGATAGGAACTGCAGTATCTTGAGGTGTATCCGTTGGTGGGATTATATCTACCGTTTCAATGGGAAAATTATTCTCGACACCGATCTCGAAAGTCCCACAGGCAGAAAGCAATAGGTTAATTAACAGGACAAGCAGTGGAAAAATACTCAAGTTCTTTTTCATGATCTAACTCCCGGACACGTGAATCCCTTGCACTCAGATTTGAAGCTAGTATACAAGGAGCAGATGGCAGCCTCGTATCCTGGCGGTGACAGTTTGGTGGCAAGGTGTGACAATTCCGTCACAGGATTTCAAGTACAGGATTTAACTGGGTCCAGCCTGGTGATCCTGGAGATCATGCGCAAAACCACTTGTGTTTCTTCACCCAGCCCGGCAGCCAATGCCTCCACCGTTCGGTGGGTTTCATCGGTCATGTATGCACTCTCCCAGTCCTCAGCCAGGCAGGCTTCCATCGAGTCAATTGAATCCGCGCGGATAAAGTTTTCAAATATTTTCGAATGAGTACTCGAAAACAAGCCCTTCTGGATCACTTGGTCCATAGCCTGGTCCGCCTGGCGCTGGCTCTCAAAACCGCTTGTGCTCAGCAGCTGACCGGCAAAAACCTGCTGGTCGCGGGCATGGATTTCGATGCGCGGTGGGTCAACCAGGTCATGGATGTCCAGCAGGCAACCACCTGGTCTCAAGAATCTTCCAGTTTTCTCAAGGGCATGCACCATGCCCTGGTTTTCAATTCATCAAAGCGACCAGGTAAACAACCCGATATCAAAACCCGGTGAACCCGGTGGTAATTCGTAATCTTCGATGCCCAATGACAGGAATTCAATTGTTCCGGCCAGGCGCCTGGGGGTATTATCAATTGCAGCCTGGAGGTCCTCCTGGCAGGGATCGATGGCGGTGATGTGGCCGGCTGTTTGTGCCAGGGGAAAAGTCAGACGCCCGGCACCGCAGCCAACTTCCAGCAGGCGCTTATCTTTGAGGTCGATAAAATTGCGCAACACACGGATGGAGATACCTTCTGGATCAGCTTTAACAGTCATTTCAGAATTCCTCAACCAGCAAAGTTAATAAAGTTGATCGAATTATACGCTGGTTAATTTTAATTTATGAATCTGAACTGGCGGTAGGATCTCCGGATTTATCCTGGACCAGTTCCATCAGCAAATCCATGCAAACCCGGCTGGTTTGTCCATCCCGGTCCAAATCAGGGTTCCAGGAGGAAAAGGATACTCCCACTACCTGCCCTGTGCCTGCCAGGAATCGAAACAAGCTATGCAAATCTTCAAGGCTCGGCCCTCCTGGTACCGGGTAATTCATGGCCGGGGCTTGGCGAGAATCGATCAGATCGGTGTCAAAATGCACCCAAACAGTTCCCCCGGGTAGTGGGTGATCAAAAAATTCCTGCACTGCCAGGAGGTGAGTTACCTGCGAATCGGCTAAGATTTCCTGTTCCCCGGGGTCCAAGTCCCGGGCATCGCTCAGGATCACCTGATTTTCCGGGAGGACTTTCGTCCCGGCTCTTTCCATGATGGTCTGTTCACCCCTGCCCACCAGCATGGCCAGCGGCATACCACCTAAGAATCCGCTGGGGGTTGTTTCCCAGGTATTGAAATCACCGTGGGCGTCAAACCAGATCAAGCTTGGAGAGATATCTGCCTGTTGCAAACCTGCCAACATACCGATTGATGTGCAGCAATCCCCGGCAATACTGACAGGACGTTCACCGCTCTTCATTGCTGTACCCACAATTTCAGCCAACCTCTCATAAATGGCAGCCATCCTGATTTGCTGAGAACCCTCGGGCAGCGGCCGGTCATTGAGCAGCCAGTCACGGTCCACCAGCGGTATTAATCCCGGCAGGTGTTGGTCAAGGAAATAAGGAGTCAAAATAAATCGATTTCGCATGCTGAATCAACATGAATTATAAATGATCAACCTCCGCTTCCATGAACATATACAGGTGTTCAAAGCAGTGGAGAGGTTGCCCACAGGCGTTGCTCTATAAAGTTGATCTATTTCTTCTTGAAGATCAGCAGCTCTTCAATTCCCTCCCGACCGGGAACCGAATCGACAGGTACCTCCCGCATGATGAGCCTAAATCCCCTCTCGGCCAGAGGAAGGATCAGCTCGTCCGGGGAGACAACAAAGGGCGGTCCACCTGCTCGACTTCCAATGGGGAAGGCGAGAGCGATAAAGATTCCCCCACGCCTGAGCAAACTGCTCACACTATGAATATATTCCGCCCTGCGATCCGGGTTGATCGCACAAAAACAGGTATATTCGAGGATATAGTCAAATTCCTCGCTCATAAAGAACGGTAGATCGAAGATATCCGCCTGCATCACCTCCAAGGAGACATTTAATTCTCTCCTGGACTTCATCTCCTTGACTGCCGCTTCAGCAAAATCGACAGCTGTGACTTCAAAGCCCAGCCGGGCGAACAAGCGGGCGTCATACCCTCTCCCGGCACAAATAACCAGCATCTTCCCTGGTTGAAATTTTCCGCTCTGCGCAAGCCGCTGGAATACAGGCGTTGGCATACCGAGGTCCCATCCGGTTCGCCCGCTGCGATAACTCTCGTCCCAGTAAGTAGGTGAACTTACATCATACATCAGGCCTTGATTTTACACCAATCCGGATCGAAAACTCCCGGGATAGACCCAATTTCCTAATTGTCAGACAGCTGCCTAGCTAGTTTGACCCCCGCTATGCTAGAATTATTCCATGGCAATGAGAATTGTTTTTATGGGCTCTCCAGAATTTGCAGTAAGCACACTGCAAGCCCTGGCCGACCTTTATCCAGTCGTTGGTGTGGTGACCCAGCCTGATCGGCCAGCAGGACGGGGAAGAGTATTAACTCCCCCACCTGTAAAAATCCTTGCTCAAGAATTGGGGATCGCGATTATCCAGCCAGACAGTCTGCGGGAAGAAGCAGGGATGGCACAATTGAGATCCTGGAAACCTGATTTAATCGTCGTAACCGCATTCGGACAGATTTTACGTCCAGATGTCCTCGACTTACCGGCCTTTGGATGCTTGAATGTGCACGCTTCATTGCTGCCGCGCTGGCGGGGGGCAGCGCCCATCCAGGCCGCGATACTGCATGGCGATGATCTCAGCGGCGTAACAATTATGAAAATGGACCCGGGGGTTGATACCGGACCACTGCTCAGTCAAGAATCAATCCCGATCGAAAAATATGAAACGGCAGGGAGCCTGTCTCAAAAATTATCCCGATTGGGAGCAGATCTCTTGGTTCAAACCTTACCAAAATATTTGAACGGAGAAGCCAGGCAGCAACCCCAAGTGGGAGAACCCACCTATGCTCCCATGCTCAAGAAAAGTGATGGAGAACTTAATTTCGTTGATGATGCAGCCCTCTTAGAAAGAAAAATTCGCGCTTTCAATCCCTGGCCCGGTACATACCTGGAATGGGAGCATGGCCGTCTGAAGGTACATCGCGCAGGTGTGGTGGGATCCTTGCACATAGAGCGGTTTGAAGAATTCCCTCCGGGTGAGCGAATCAGTTTCGGGGGAAAACCTGCTATTATCACCCGGGATGGTTTGTTGATCCTGGAAGAATTACAACCCGCAGGAAGAAAATCAATGCCTGGCGAGGTCTTCTTGCGCGGTGCGCCTTCATGGACCAATACATATATTAATGACCGACCTTCCTGACTCTTTCAGCCATCATTTCACCTTGCTGCGGCATGGTGAATCCATTGGAAATGCCGAGGGTGTCTACCAAGGTAGCGGTGAATATGATCTCACTGAGTCGGGTCGGGTTCAATCTCAGGCTGTAGCTGAATTCTGGGATAAAAAAGGGCTGAAATTTCACACGATTATCTCCAGCCCCCAATCACGAGCCCGCCAGACAGCTGAGATTATCGCCAATATCCTATCCATACCGATCGAATTTGATCCAAATTGGAGAGAGATTGACAACGGCCGCCTGGCCGGATTGACTGCAGAACAGGCCGAGGCGCAGGTCCCCTTCCCGGAATTCATGTCCCCTTTTGATCCGATCGGGGAATCAGGAGAGAGCAATTGGGATCTCTATTTGCGCGCTGGCCGGGTTGTCCAGGATTTAATCAAGAGACCGGCGGGGAATTACTTGATCGTTTCCCACGGTGGTTTCCTGAACCGAGTCCTGTACACGATGCTGGGGATCCTGCCTCAAGTTAATTTCAGCGGCGCAAGGTTTTACTTCCGCAACACCACCTTCGCAGCCATCAGTTATGACCCCTTGCGGCATATCTGGTTGCTGCAGCAATTCCAAAATTACTCGCCCTGAGTGGGGAATAATTTCCGCGAGTCGTAGAAATTCAAGCGAGAATTTACAAACTTGTCAGGTGACTCGCATTAATTGAGAGGCATTTCATAATTCATGTATAATATTAATGGAACATTAAAGGTAGCTTTCATAGAAAGATTACGAGGTGATTGACAATCAGCTTTTGGTCTTCAGGTAAAAAGGGTGTTAATGTGCTGAGGGAGAATTACCCACCTTTTTTATTCACAGCAGATTACCTTCTATGCTACTTTCCATAACCCTATTCATAAATTTTGTTTTCTTGATCGCTTCTATCTGGTTAGGAATATACGTGGTCACGCGCAACCCACGCAGCTTGATCTCCTGGTTGGCTGGACTCACCTTGTGGTCGGTCGCAGGCTTGTTCCTGAATATGCTTTTTGCAATCAACCCGCCACCTCTCCCGCAGAATATGCCAGGGTGGATATACATATTGCTGCCTTTTTGGCCGATCGGAACGACCGAAGGAAGCTCCAGCGGTTGGCTTCTCGGTTGGCTGGTGATCCCGGCAATCGTTATTTGGCACCATGTGACGATGCTTCTCCGTCCTGGTTCGATGAATCCTTGGCGGTGGACCCGGGTGCTCCTCGGCTACGGTGCGGCGATCGTAGCCATAATTCTCTTGGTTTACACTGATCTACTCTTCTATAGAAGTCCCGGAGACCCGATTTTTCTAGATTCCTTGAATCCAGGGCCGTTGTACTCAATATTCATGGGATTGCTGATCCTTTTCACTGCCTTTAGCTTGGTCAATCTATCGCGGTCGGTAAGAGAAGCCTCAGCTGAAATGCAGCGGAACCAGCTCAGGATCTTAACTATCGCCACGATCATTGCGGGACTGACGGGACCGCTGGGATTAATCGCAGAGACCTTCTCGATCGCCATCCCCAGGGTCATCCTGTCAATCCTGCTTGGCATCGCCGTAGTATTACTCGGGTATGGTATCGCCCAATACAGCGCTTTGGTGCAGGGCCGCACTGTGCGGCGAGATTTTATTTACAACGCCATTGCCATTGCGGTGATCAGTTGCCTGTATCTCCTGGTGGTCAGAATATCTGCGATCCTGTTTGCTGTTCCTGCAGCGGTATACATTTTTATCGTCATCCTTGCAGTTCTCACTCATTCACTCATCGATAATGGACGCCGGATTCTCGATTATCTTTTCTACGATCGAGAACGGCGCGCAATTCGCCAGAACCTGGCTGATCTTGCCAGTTCCGTGGGAGATGAAAACCTGAAAGAAGGGTTACGTTTAACCCTGGATGCTATGTGCGGTTCTGTCCGGGCAACCTTTGGATTGGTAGTGATATTTGATACGCTGAATATTAAGCCGATCGCCACGTACCGCTGGCGACACTCAAACCTGCCGCTGTCCCGCGGCGATCTGCTCAGTGACGACCTGAAGCATCTCGAACCAGGGTCCTTCCCCCACCCACTAGATGATCTGGTACTGCTAATCCCTCTATATCGCAATTCAGATCAGATTGGTGCGATCCTTTTTGGGAGACCGATCAATGGAGTCAGGTATTCCCAATCCGACGTGAATCAACTGCTTTACCCCAGCGACTTGATATCAGACGTGATTCAAGATTCGAGACGGGAAGAAAAATATCTAGACCAGCTGCCACAATTCACCCAGGCTCAGCAGCTTTTTGAAGAATCGCATCCAGAGATATCCATTAAAGATGTGGAAGACGCGCTGCGGAACCTATATGATTTCGCTCATCTGGGGGATTCTCCACTGGCAGGGATGAAACTGGTGAACAGCGAATTAACCGCTGGTCCCGTGACTCATATTGACCGGGGTAAAGCCTTCAATAACATTCTCACAATGGCAGTGGAGAAACTGAAACCAGCTGCCCAATTGCCCGGCGAACCAGTTCCGCGCGAATGGTACCCGTACCTGATCCTGCATGGCGCTTATATTGACGACAAATTGAATCGCGACATCATGTCGCATCTGTACATCTCCGAAGGAACCTTCAACCGCACCCGCCGATCGGCAGTTCGCTCGGTGAAACGCATGTTGGAGGAAATGGAAGCGGCATTGAGCTGATCGTATAAGATCAGAAAAACATTGTCATGGGCCCGCGTAAACAATACGATGTGTTTACGCGGTATTTTATTCCAGGGAAAGGTGGGAATCTATCCAATTATCAGGGTGGGCATGCATCCTGAGCTTCATCAACCAGCAAGAGCTCTATAAGTTTGGCATTTTTTGGCAGTTCGGAATCTGGTATTGGCAGATACTATCTGCATAATGGAGATCAAGCGATGACCACAATCATTTGAGTAAGGAGGAATGTCATGAAGATTTCTAAATTATGCAAAATTCACATCTTGTTGACAGTATTGTTCATTATTGCCCTGTTTCTGCCAGCCTTCGGGCAAATTTGACCACAGCATAATTTCAGCCTTATTGAAATCATTTTGGCTCAATTGAAAAGGAGGGAAAATGTATTTATCCAATTTTCGAGGAGTGGCGAAATTACTGCGAAGAAATCCACGCTGGATTCGAGTGGCATACGATAACCTGAGCCACCAGCTGATTTACAAGATCTCTTCTGGCAAAATGAATGGATGGAGCCATCCGCCAGAAGTTATCAATGCCTTTGTTACAGATATCTGTAACCTGGGATGCAGAGAATGTCACTACGCGAATTCAGATAAACCCGGCTTCAGTCTGAACCTGGTAGGACATATGGATCCGAGAATTTTTTATAGATTTCTCGATGAGATACCTGGGCGTCCACTGGTTTCATTTACTGGGGGTGAACCTTTAATCCACCCACAGATTTTTGACCTGATCAAATATGCAAAAAATAAGGGACGGATGTGTACGCTGGTCACCAATGGTTGGTTCCTGGAGGATAAAGCCGAGCACTTATGCAAATCGAATCTTGACCTGCTCAGTGTTTCCGTGGATGGTCCGCGATTGACACACAATGAAATTCGAGGCAAGAACTCATTTGAACGACTTGAGAAAGGTTTACAAAAAATACTCGAACAACCCAAACGCCCCACCCTATTCATTTCTTTAGCGATTTCTGATAAGAACTACGATCAATTAGTTGCTACCTACCAGCTGGCAAAAAAATGGGGGGTGGATGGCATAAATTTCAATCACCTTTGGATGCAAACGGATGAAATGGTTGAGGACTTGAATTCGAGCACTGCATTGTTTGCAGGAGACCATGTTGGTTGGTCAGTGAACAATGATGACATTGATATTGAAATATTAGCAGACGGCCTCGAAATCATCCGGGAAATCAGCTGGGGTGGGAAAATGATCGTCACTGAACTGCCCCTGCTTAATCGCCAAGAAATTTATGATTGGTACCGGGAACCTACGAAACCGGTCAAGCACCAAACCGTCCGCTGTGGCTGGATCAGGATGAAATTATGGGCAGATGGCAAGATAAAACCCTGTCGAGATTGGGAGGTTGGCGATATCAATAAAGAGCATGCGAATGAAATCTGGTACAGCCAGGGGTATCAACAATTTCGTCACCTGCTGAACGAGCAGGGTATGCTCCCAATTTGTTCGCGCTGCTGTTTCATTGCACACCGATAAGGGATATGCATTGGCAAAGCACCTTTTCAACACTTGATGAAAACCGAATCTGTTGACTCTTAGAAAGAATCATCCATCAAATGGGCAAATATTCTCAAATATTTAATGTGCAAGACTGAATCGAAGATTGGCGGATTTTGGCATTTGGTTATCTTGCAGTGGCAGTCCCGGTGTGCATAATCTGAATCAAGCCTCAATCCGCCGATTGAAACCTAAGGAGAGCTGCCATGAGAATAACGAAAGTCCAGAAAGTGCATTACTTATTGACTGTATTGTTCCTCGTCGCCATGTTCCTACCTGCCATAGAAATGTACCTGAGGTAAAAATCACGCAATGAGTCAATCATCCCTGGATCCAGCAAATCAGGATTTCAAACGTCTCAATCTATAAATCGACCCCTGAATACCACTTGATTTTCAATCCAACCATAGTTGATCATCGAATATCTGATCCGAGGAGGCAAATTGATGAAGAACATAAAAGTCACCTTTTTGATCGTAATTCCGGTGTTTCTCCTGGCTCTTTGTGCCTGTTCACCAGCGCCGAAAATCACTGCCCAGTACGATCCTGGGGAGATCCGTTTCTCTGGCCAGAAAGCCTTTGCGATCGAGGAAGAGTTTGTCCCCAACCACACCAACCGCGTCAGCGGGAGCGATGAAAGCCTGGCTGCAGCTAACTGGGTCCTACAGCAGCTGTCCGGGTATGGTTGGAATTGCGCGATGGACAAATGGCAGGTGGTGCTTTACAGCGAAACGAAAGAACTGCGCAACGTGGTCTGCCAGCTGCCCGGGGAAACTGACCGGGAGATCCTGGTCTTAGCCCACCACGACATCGCACCAACCACTGAGCAAGGAGCGGACAATGATGGCTCCGGGGTGGCGATCCTGCTGCACCTGGCAGAGATATTTGCAGCTGAGGGAACCCCGCGTTATACGCTGGTCTTCGTCTCAGACGATGCCGAGGAGTACGGCATGATTGGCAGCAGGAGATATATTGAGACCCACTCTGATCCCCAAAAGATCATCGCCGGACTCTCCCTGGACAATCTGGGGCGCTTCTATTACCAGGATATGGAAACTGTGCTGGTCGGCCAGTACGAGGGCTACGGTCCAATCTGGCTCGGATTGGCTGCCCGGGAAGCTGCTGCCATCGCGCCGACGGATTGGAAAGTTATCCTCTACGGGCCGGTTCAACAATTGCTCGACCAGGCGGTCACCATCTCCCTGACCGACCAGGGACCGATCAACGCCCTGGGCGTGCCCGCCATGGGCTTCGGTGGCATAAAACCGCCCGAGTTCGCTGAACTGCATTACGAGTGCTGGCATGCCCCCTGTGACACCATGGATATTCAAAGCCCGGATTCACTGGAACAATCCGGTGTCATTAGCGAAGCCCTGATCCGCCAGCTGCTGGCGATGGACAGCTTTCCGGAAAACACAGGACCCTACCTGTACTTTGAAGCCAGTGACCAGCTCCTTACAGGTTGGCCTTTGTACCTGGTTTTCATCGCTTTTGTCAGCACTTTCTTTGCTGGCAGCTTGTTGGTTAACCGCACATCCCTGGCAGGCAAGCTTACTGGCTGGATAAAGGCCATCCCTCACTTTCTAGGGCTCTGGCTGCCCCTGGTTGCAGCCATCTTGCTACTTTACCTGCTGGTTGCCGTGGGCATCATGCAGGAATTCACCAGCTATCCGGGAACCACGAAGGATGCCACCCAATTGAATCCCGGTTGGCTAGCGATAACAATATTCCTGCTTGGGACAACGATCTTCTTCGTCCTTGGTCGCTGGTTGGTCAGCCGCCTGGCAGGTGGTTTTGAAGCACCTGGATTTGGCAGCATCAAAAGTCTGGGATTCTTGATTATCGGTGTGATCAGCTTATTCATCCTGCTCACCGATCCATTTGCCCTGATTTTCGTCCTTCCAGTCCTTGCCTGGTTCTTGATTGGCGGTCGCCCGGGTGCCTGGAAAATACTGGATATATTTCTCTTCCTGCTGGGTGGATTAATGCTCTATGCTTTGATCTACTTTTTCGGTTTTGGAATTCTCCGCTATGGATTCAGATTCCTGTGGTATTTCATCAGTGCCATTTCCACTGGGATGTTCAGCTTTATTGATGTGGCGGCCGGCGCAGCCATCATGGCTGCCGGGCTATCGATGATAATTAATCCACCTCATCGTTCCTGAACGGGAACAATCTCTAGGAGGGAATCGGAATGGATGAAAGGTATCCAATGACCTGCCAGAATCCACCGGGTTTTGACCTGGACTTTGAACTGCTGCAAAGGTTCGAAAATCACCTGGACCCGCAACATCCAGAAAAATGCCAGGTGCCATGCCACATCATGGGATATGGAGAAATCAGCACAGTTTTCGAATTGAAGACCGAACAGATGGAGGGTGTGGCCTTCAAGCGCATGTCCATCTTCGAGACCCAGGCAGAGCTGGATAAGTATATCCAGGCTTATATTGAATACAACCAGCTGCTGGAAGAACAGGTGGGGATCAATTTACCGGAACACGGTTATGCAATCCTGCATAGTCCCTCTGGCAGGCCTATCTTCTACATCATCCAATGCAAGGTGCCGGCCTACACCCTGGGGAACAACGCTATCCACCTGCTGGACCGAGTCGGTATCCACACCTTATTCGAGCGCGTGCTTGAAGAACTGTTCAAACTGTGGACATATAACACCAGCCAGGATAAATATAAGGTCTCGCTGGATGGTCAGATTTCCAATTGGGTGGTGTGTGGGTTCGACCCGGATCAAAAACAACTGACCGAGGACAACCCCCTGCAATACATTGATACCAGCACTCCGCTTTACCAGGTGGATGATGTAGAACAATTTGATCCAGAATTAATCCTGCGCACGACCCCCAGCCTGTTAGCCGTGATAATCCGCATGTTATTCCTGGAAGATGTTATGACTCGGTACTATGATCCTCGTAAAGTGACTGTTGACCTCCTTGCCAACTTCTACAAAGAGCAGAGACCAGACCTGGTCCCTGAACTGATCATGGCAGCCAACCAGTTTTTTGAACAGAGGACGTCCAGAGAATTAAACTTCGATCCAATCGAGGAAAAGGAAATCAGAGCTTTCTACCGGGAAGATGCATTCATCTGGTCATTTCTTTCAGCAGCCCGCAGAACAGAACGCTTCGTGAGCCATAAAGTCATGAGACAAGAATACCCATACATCCTGCCTGGAAAAGTGCGGAGGTAATATCTCCTGCAATGGACTTGACTGGCAAGAATCTCGAAAAGGAGAAAAAATGTCGCTGATCGGACAACAAAGAAAAAAAGATATTACAAATTTGTTCGCCTCACACGTATCTTCGGGAAAGGCTGCATTCTTTTCTGCAGCAGGAATTGATTTCATCATTGGTCGGAGGGAGGGGATCCATATCTGGGATTTAAGCGGTAAGCGCTTGATCAACTGCCACTGTAATGGCGGCGTTTTCAACCTTGGTCACCGGAATCCCAGGATAATTGCGGTTCTGAAGCAAGCCCTTGATGAATTAGACATTGGCAATCACCACCTTATCAGTGAAGCCCGGGCGATCCTGGCCGCTCGCCTGGCGGAAATTTCACCCGGTGATCTGAACCGGGTTATTTTCGGTGTCTCCGGAGGCGAGGCGATTGATATGGCGATCAAGCTGGCTCGTGCCCATACCGGTAGGGGTCAGGTAATCTCAGCCAGAGGAGGTTACCATGGTCACACCGGATTAGCCCTGGCAGCAGGTGACGCAGCCTATCGAAAACCTTTCGAACCGCTTTCACCCGAATTTATCCAGGTTCCATTCGGTGATCTCGACGCCCTGGCAAGGGAGGTTGATGAAGAAACAGCAGCTGTGATTTTCGAAACTATCCCCGCCACCAATGGCATCTCAATCCCGCCAGAAGATTACTTTACCGGCGTACGTGAATTGTGCGATCGCTTTGGGATTGTGATGATCAGTGATGAAGTTCAAACCGGCTTGGGGCGGTGTGGTGCAATCTGGGGCATAGATACTTACCAAGTGATCCCCGACATCCTGGTTACAGGAAAAGGCCTATCGGGAGGCATCTACCCGATTACGGCAACTATTTACCGTGAGGAGCTCAATCCTTTCATGCACGAGAACCCTTTCATCCACGTCTCGACATTTGGCGGTGGTGAGGTCGGCTGCTTTGCTGCCCTGGAGGTACTCAATATACTTCAAGAACCCGGGTTTTTAGCGCATGTCCGTCATATTGCTGCGGTCTTTGAACGGGGTTTTTCGATACTCCTCCAGGATCACCCCGGGGTAGTTATTGATGCCCGGCAAAGAGGACTGATGATGGGTCTCAAGTTGAGAGATGATAATCTGGGTCCGTTGATGACCAGGATCGGATTTGAGGCAGGCTTATTGACCATCTACGCGAACAACGATCCTTCCGTGGTCCAAATCCTACCACCCTTGATCATCCAAGAACCAGAAGCCAATCAAGTGCTGGAGATCCTGGATACAATGCTCGGGACACTAGAGGGCTTGGTGGATTGAACGGATGATCCACAATAATTCCAGTTTATTTTCCAAGCTGGATAGCGTAAATCAATAGATCTACGGAGAAACTCAATGGACTTCGACTCAAATAGAAGAGTATTGTTCAAAAAGTTTATTTATCTTTTCCTTTCAGCAACCATGCTGCTTAATGCATGCCAATCCTCTGGACCTAGTGAAAAAGAATTGTTATCAACCTCTGAAAATGAATCTACATCATCCCCAAAATTAACACCCTTGGAAACCAAACTTCCCCCAACCAGCACAGCAACTGCTACACCAACCGAAACCATGGAGCCTTATGTAGAGGATGTGGCTATCCCGGAATGTGTTAAAGGAGATGTAACGCAAGAAGTGGTTTTTAGTGATGTTATGGATTCCCTTTATCCTCATGTCTTAGAATTAGACAATTTCAACTACAGGACAATTTACCGCTATCTAGTGGATGGGACATACCCAGAAGACGAATTATCCATAGAGTTAACTGGCTCACATTCAGGACTGCTTGAAAAACCCGGGGGTGATACTTTATTTTTTTATCCTCTAACAGCGCAAATGTACGAAAAATCATTCATCGTGCAAAGAGACCTGCGTGAAAATTCTAGAACTGAAGTTTATTTCTCCGAACAAGGTGCTTGGCTAAGAGAACCTGGAGACCCTGGTTGGTTGAAAATCAACAACTTGAAACAAGGAGAGTTTCTAAATTTCGCAGATATGTTATCTCCATCAATGATCTTCTTCTTATTGACTGGCGGTGGGAGCTTATTACCCGGAATTCGAACAGATATCCCTGACTCCATTCAACCAGAAATCATCGGTGGTGAAGATGCTCAACATTATTGTTGGACAACACCAAAGATCTATGAAGGAATTTCAGGTTATTTGATCCATTATGACTCCATATATACGTTCTTAAAAGATGTTGAGGTGCATCTTTGGACCGGTGCGGAGGATACCAAACTCCTTCGATTGATTGTCTCTGGAAAACACGATTCTGAACGCCTCGCGGAAGAAGAATTCCTAGATCATGAAACAGAGCGAGAGTTCTTGCTATGGATGGAAATCAATGATTCAAGCGATCGCATAAAATTAAACGCCCCACCCGAGTCCGAGGTTGCCTTAGAAATATCAGCGAAGAAAAAACTCTTTGATCAATCTCAGGACTCAGCATATGTTGATTTTCCTTTACCCAAGGATGCTATCGAATCAAACCTGGGATTTTTGGGGGAAGAAACGAGTGCCAGATTATTTCCCCGCGAATATCTTTGGCCGCATTATGAATCCTCAAACACTGCTCTGGAATACTTCTCTGGACCTAGTTGGTACAGGATACCTAGAGAAAGGATCACCGTCGTTGAAACAAATATGTCTAGACAACAAATCCTAACCTTTTATGAAGACAAGATGGTAAATCGAGGTTGGCATATAGAAAAGATCTATTACCAAATCCAGCCATCACGTGTGTTTATCCAGTATAAACGAGAACAGGTATCCCTGCTGGTGATCCAAGAGGATGGTGTGCACAAAACATCTTTGATTACAGCCATTATTCCTCCAGCCGAGGAAATCCTTCAAGCGATTATCTCCGGTTGGATGTCCTATGATGAAGGAAATTCCGACCTGGTCAACAATTCCGTAACGGCTTTTGCATTCGACAATCAAGGAAAGACATGGATAGGCTCTAAGACTACAGGTGGTTGGTTTTCAATAACTGCGGATGGTACAAGCCACGAATCACCAGAGAAAGCTGGCGGGATCAGCATTTTTGATGGTAAAGACTGGAAAAATTATTCAACAAAAAACTCTGATCTCCTTGATGATGATATCCAGGCCATTGCAGCCGATATTGAAGGTGGGATATGGATCAGCTCAAGCGAGGGATTGAATATTATCAACGGGAAAACATGGAAAAATCTCAGCAATGATGAGACCGGTGTCGGATTGATCAGGGAGATAATCTTCGATGAAGAGGGTACAGCCTGGATGTTAGGATCGGATGGAGTGAGCAGTTTTGATGGTCAACAATGGAGTACGTACCAGAGCTTAGATAGGATTTCAGCCTTTGACTTCGATCTAAATGGCAGATTGTTGGTTGCAACCACAGATAGTCTCTACTATCTTGACGAAGAAAGGTGGCTGGAAATCGATACAATGTTGGAAACCCATGATGAACCAATATTTGAAAATATCGCAGATATGCAAATTGATAGTAAGGGCCAGATTTGGGTATTAACTCAGTATGGTGAATTACATGTCTTTGATGGTAAGTCCTGGATCTCTCACCACCCGAAAGATAGTGGATTTCCCCTGAACTTTGTCCAGCATATGGTTATTGACCAACAGGATAGAATCTGGGTTATCCCATTCTTCGGTAGGGTTTATATGCTTGATCAACAAAGTGGCTGGATTGATTATACGCCTGACGCAGTTGGCATATTTATTGAAAATCCAAACACACTGGAAGTAGACCATGAGGGACGCGTGTGGATTGGTTCCGAAAGAGGAATTGCTTTATTTACTCCACCAGATTGATGGCTTCTATCGACAATTCCCAGGAATGTATATGAAATGATTTCCTATCCCGAATGAGGTCGATTGCTAGGATATAGATGAAACTTATGAAAGTTTAGCTTATCACTTCATAAAACAGGGGCTGGGAATCCACAGGTTGCTCACTCCAAGCTAATGCATCGAGGAGCTGTTCCTTGGCAGCGATAAATCTAGACTCATCGTTGGCATGCACAATAAACAGGGCTTGGTCTTTTTCCACGTAATCCCCAACTTTATGGATGACTTCGATTCCCACGGCATGATCGATAGGTTCTCCCTTTTTCGCCCGGCCAGCTCCCAGATCTACCGAAGTTTCACCAACGATCTGCGCATCCACCCAGCTGAGATATCCAGCCCTGGTGGATCGGACTGGTTCTACGTATCTTGCCACGGGTAGACGCTCTGGCGCATCCAGGTATTCAATATCTCCACCTTGAATGGTAATCAATGTCTTAAATTTGTCCCAGGCTGACCCGTTCTCAAGTGAGACTTCTGCAGCTTTGCGGCCTTCTTCAGCATTATCCACCTTTCCGCCAAGTGCTAGCATGTGCCCAGCCACCACCAGACAGTGCTCCCTGAAATCCTGCGGACCTTGGTTGTGCAGCGTCTCGATCGCCTCGCGCACCTCCAAGGCATTGCCCACTGCCCGCCCGAGAGGTTGGTTCATATTGGAAAGCAGGGCCACAGATTTTCGCCCCGAACCTTCTGCAATTTCAACCATCAATCTCGCTAGCTGCCGTGCCTGGTCAAGATCCTTCATGAATGCCCCTGAACCGACTTTCACATCCAGCAAGACCGCAGTAGCACCGCCAGCGATTTTCTTGCTCATCACGGATGATGCAATCAAAGGGATAGACTGCACAGTGCCGGTTACATCTCTCAGCGCGTACAATTTTCCATCCGCAGGGGCGAGATTGGCAGTTTGACCGGTCAGCACGACACCCACAGATCGGAGCTGATCGAGAAATTCTTCGGTGGTCAAATCTACCCGGCAGCCGGGAATGGACTCCAGCTTATCCAACGTACCGCCGCTGAATCCTAAGCCGCGGCCTGAAATTTTTCCCACTGGCAACCCGCAGGCAGCTACTAGAGGCTGCACAACCAAGGTCGTTTTATCCCCCACCCCACCAGTGGAGTGCTTATCAACAGCCACTGGCACTGCCACTGTGCAATCGAGCATTTCTCCAGATTCTGCCAGCACAAGGGTTAAATCTGTGGTTTCCCGCGCGGTCATACCGTTGAGGAGTACCGCCATTGCCCAGGCAGAGACCTGGTAATCTGGGATCTCCCCATTGTTAAAACCGTTGATGAAAAATTTGATCTCTTCCCGGGTTAACTCCCCACGATCTCGCTTTTTAATGATGATATCTACGGCGCGCATATTCTTGACTCCTCAATACAGCCTTAAAGCAGCCTTTTCCATCACCAGAGAATACAATCATTATAATCTAACCTGGTTTTTCTTCATTATTGGGTAATTCCCTGATTAACTTCAGGGGACTGTTGAAATTTCACCTGAAAATTGGGGGAAAGTTGAGAACCTGATCAAATTTATTTTTATGCCAGGGATTCCTGATCTATGAACATACTTCTGATTCTGGTCTTGGTGCCAGCAGCTGGATGGGGAACTTTGATATCGTTTTTACTGGTTCATAGTAACAAAGCACTGGTTCTGCAACCAGGCGCACATAGATATCGTGTTCATCTCCGAAGGGTTCACCTCTGCCTTTATAATTCGTGGATAATGGCTCACTGACAATGAGATCATAATCCTGGTTTTCAATCCGCTGGTGGAACTCATCGAGGTAATCAAGGTTCCTGGCCATGACCATTTCCATCAAATTCATCCGCTCATAGCGAGGGAGTAGTGGAACATCTTGCAGCTCCCCGAAAGTCAGCAGCTGTCTTTCAGCAATAAATAAGGCTTCACCACCCTCAGATACAACTTCCGCGGTATATTCCTCGATCGTCAGTAATGCATCCTCCACCCTGGATTCCCTCGGTAACGAGAGCGGTCTGCCATCCTGCAGGACAAATATTGCCGGGATCAGGATTGCCAGTGGAATCAATATACCAAGACGCCTTCTGGATACTTTTCTCTCTGGATGGTTGAAATCCGGTGCGGATTTTCCAAAGTAGAGATAGGCGGCAGTCAACAAAAGGATGATTAAATACGCATCAAAGTTGTGAATATTATTGCCCCCACCTATCTTCGTACTCACAATCAAACCGCCCAGGAAAAGGACCAGCAGAATGGCACCGATACCTATCCGCCGGACGACATGGTAATTGAATGCATTCTTATATAGATGTACAGCGATGACTCCTACCAGAGGGATTGAAGCAATCAGGATGGTCAGCAAGATCCCCCCTCTCATCGTTGCATTTGGTAATAAGCGGTACCAGAGGAGATTTGAAGTGAAATGCGCACTAAAATTCTCTATTGGATTCCCCGACCAAAGGATATATCCAAACCAGGCAAGAAAGGCAACAACTACCCCGGAGACCAACCATATGCTTGGTTTCAGCAGATATGGTACCCAATCCTGATCTCCAACCTTTTCTTCCAAAAAGTACAATGCAGCAGCTACCAGGGCAGGTACAGGGACCCAATTTACCCGGCTCGCTCCAGCCCAGGCTGAACCTATCAGGACCAGTAAGAGTGTTCTCTTGAAATTTTTTCCATCAAACCCCCATATAACTGGGATCAGGCTCAATAGCAGGAAATAATAAACCGGTCCTTGGAAAAGGTACAAAAACAGCCATCCTGCGAAAGCCCAGCGGATGACATTTTCTTGGATTGCCAGGCGCTGACTGATGACGGCAACGGTTATTCCGCTGATGAGCAACCAGAGCACCACTTCCCAAAGCCGGTGGAACCAGATGGGTAATTCAGGCAAGAGGAATGGTATTGCCAGGAGCATGTGACGAGTGGGATTGATCATCGGCAGATTCGCCTCAACCCCGTAAATTTGATCTGAAAAGAAAAGTGAAGCGAAGTAATACGCCGTACCCTCAGACCAGGTCAGGGTAAATGGGTAGGAAGTGATAGTTGGCAGAAAAGTAATAACTTTGTAAACCACACCATACCCGATAAATATCAGCAGAAATGCTGGGAGGGTGGAGATACTCCCCCTGATTTTCCTCAGGAGTACCAGACTGATTCCGATTGGAATTGCCAGTAAGGCCAGACGGTACTCAATCCCCACGAGGAAATTTCCGTATGGTCCCAAAATTACCCAAGAATAGAACAAGGAGCTGAGTACAAACCAACCCCCAAATAGCCACTTTTCTTTATTTTTACCAAAGTCTATCGGGGTTTTTTTCAAAAAAGTCATGATCTATTGCATTCCAGAAGTGTAAAACCTGTGGATTGAACACCATATTGTTCAGAATCCCGATCCTAGCATATAAAAATTCCTAGTTCATTTCCCTGAGAGACTTCTCATAGAGTTATCATTTTTTCAATTAATATCAAAAATTTATTGCTTTTCTTTCATTAAGACCTCAATCCGAACCATTTCTCAATTGTGCCAGTATTCTGTATGGAATTGAATGTCTCCAGAAGAAAACACCAGGGTCACCCGAGCCATCTCATGAAAATGAAAACAACAACCAGCAATGTCAAAATTCAACGGGGAATCCCTCGGGTTCGCAAAGGTGTCCGCTACATCCTGTTGTTATGTTTGATGCTGGTTTGGGGAATATTTTTCCTGCTATCCGCAGCAACTGCGTTAAACCAGCGTTCTTTTCCCGCACTCCTGGCGACTATAGTATTGATCTATTTTGGGTTCATACTGCTGAATGTATACCGCGCACTTAACCCAGTGCGCTCCCCTTTCCTCACAAACCCAACAAATCAATTGAAAAGATTACCTGAGGAGGTAGTGTTCGAGAGTCGTGATGGAAGCATGCTTTCAGGCTGGTTCTTCCTTTCCCAGGTGGGTCCAACATTGATCCTTACTCACGGGTTTGGAGGGAATCGTTCAGACCTGCTGATTGCCGCTTCTCACCTGCTTGACCGCGGTTTCGGAGTCTTAATGTATGACCTTCGCGCTCATGGCCGTTCCCCTGGAAATATTAGCACCTGGGGTTGGATAGAAGTAAATGATTTGCATGGTGCAGTTGATTTTTTACAATCCCGGGAAGAGGTAAATCCTGAACAAATCGGTGCGATGGGTTATTCACTTGGAGGACAGATCACTATCCGGGCCGCAGCAGAAAATGAGGGTATCAGAGCTATCATCGCAGAAGATCCCTCACCGGCATCCGTCGATGATCACGTCTTTTCAAGCTCCGCTTCTCTCCGAAAGCTGGTGGCTTATCCAGCTATTTGGCTGGGATACAAACTCCAGGAAGCTGTGTGCGGTGTACCAGCGCCAAGAGGAGTACGTGAATCGATCTCGAAAATATCTCCCCGCCCAATCCTGTTGATCGCCTCTGGAATGGGATCCGCAACCCAGCTGAGCAGCTCCTATTTTCAGTGCGCAGGTGAACCGAAAGATCTTTGGCAGGTCCCCGAAGCTAACCATGGGTGGATAGCGGTTCAGCGACCAGATGAGTATGGGGAAAAATTATGCCGATTCTTCGAAAAACACCTGCTTGCCGTTGACCTTATAGAATACACCTGATCAATCACCCACCAATCAATAACATCAAACACAATTCATTTCCAAGGGATAGATCCTTGATAAATGGTACCCAAGGATTCCCGCCTGCAAAAATTTTCATCATCCTCAGCTTTCCAGCGGTTGCAGAAAGCTCTTGCAACATACTGGTTTGGCAGATTTTGGCAGATCATTCTCTTGGTTTGGCAGCTCAGATCTGCCATAGTTATTCTGCTGAAATACAACTTATGCCCAATAGAAATGAGGAGAATTATGAAAAAAATCAACTGGTATCCATATATCCAAATGTTGCGCCAAGGATTTGACCTGGCGCGAATATTCCCCATAATATCAAAACAAAGGGCAATTTCTGAACTTATATCCGGGATCAGCTCTCAAATCATGGACGCTTCATATTCATTTTTCTTTTCCGTCATCCAGTTCGATCTCAATATCAGAAATTTGGTATATGGATTCTTTCCAAACAAAATATTTGGCATGGCATTCTGGAATATTCATTCTTTCCGACTACATTCAATATTCCTGTCATGGTTCACTTGATCACAGACAAATATAGATTTTGGATCCTTCAAGAGATCTAAAAACTTTGATGATAACCGGGATTTAAGCAGAATGCTTGGGAGGGAGGCGAACTATGACCAGAATTAATTTATTATGGAGAATCTCCATTATCTTTTTAGTCATTACAATTCTTATTCCGGAAAATGCACAGGCTCTCAAGGATGGACCTGCAACCAGGGTCGCACCAAGAAAGACTGCCACCCTCCCTGAAGAATTCTCATTATTCGAGAGTGTTAACAGTCAGATCACCAGTGTTACTCATATCGTGTCCCCGGGAGAACAAATCCAGGACAGGATCGATATCGCCGCTCCTGGCGACATGATCTGGGTTGAAGCTGGGAACTACGAAGGAAATTTAAATTTCGGGGGTAAGGATATCACCCTGCGGAGTGTTTCTGGTCCAGATAAAACGAAGATCATCGGAGATAACGATTCAACGATTGTCATTGGTCCTGCTGGGGCCATCCTTGATTTCACCATTACCGGTCCGCTGAATCTTTTTGGTGCAGCAGTCGAAGTCCATGGGAATGGAACACTGATCAATGGAAACATTTTTGAAAACAGTCCTCGAGAGGGTATAGGCATGCAAGTGGGGATTAAAGGGAACAGCGCCTCACCAATCATCGCAAATAACCTGTTCAGGGGCAACACCTGCGACCAGCAGAATCATTCAGGGGTGATAAGTTTTGTCAACAGCTCTTCTCCGCAAATTATTAACAATATAATCACCGACAATCACTGCCGGGCAATCTCAATGATCCTCCCCACCGGAAACCAGCCGCTGGTGGTCAACAACACAATTTATGGTAACCAATCAGGCATCGAGGTCGGCGCGTTTATCGATCCAAGCGACCAAGTTTATCGCAACAACATCCTGTTCAATAATGGTACAGGATTGGAACTGTCAAGTCGGTCTGCAGATTATGCTCCAACCTGGGAGAATAATCTGGTCTATGGCAATGAGTTTAATTACGTTGGGATACCGGATCAAACAGGGCTGAGAGGAAATATCTCTGCTGATCCCGTGTTCCAAGATGAAATGACCAGAGATTTCCGAGTAAAAACTGGATCGCCTGCAATTGATAATGGAACCATCGAAACCGCTCCTGCAGATGATCATGATGGTTTCCCGAGGCCCCTGGACGGGGATAACGATGGCTCGGCCTTTATCGATATTGGTGCATTTGAAACTGGCTATTCAGCCAACAATATGGTCAATGGTTCTTTTATACCCGGGGATCAAATTACATATACCATACGGTTGACCAGCTCCATTAGGACAAGCTCTTCAATGGTTTCTGTATCTGATAGGATCAGCGCCCACGTGGAATACATCCCTGGTTCACTTACTGCAAACAACGGCGATGCAGAGGAACATGATGGCCTCATTACCTGGTCAGGGACCTTAACAGCGAATGATCCAGCTGTTATCACCTACAAAGCCACCATCGACGAAAATGCTCCCAGGGGAATAACAATAACAAACCTTGCAGAAATTCTCTGGGATAGTGCTCGCCTGACTCGTAGAGCCAGTTTCGACATTCCCCTTGCCTACAATTTCTTGCCTTGTATCACCCGAAACCACTGCCAGGAAAAGTATCGGGATGAATTCAACGATCCAACCAGCGGCTGGCCAATCTATAGCGATTCGGAAATGCAGTTTAACTATGTGAATGGTGAATACCAGATACTGGTTTATACATCTGACTGGTGGGCAGCTGCTTCACCTGATAACCAGGCTCAAGATTTCTTGGTCAGTGTTGATGTGCGCAACCCAAGTGGTTCTTATGGAACATACGGAATCTTATTCGAAGTAGCAGCAGATTGGAGTCATTTTTACTCTTTCGAGGTTGACCCTGAAGGCTATTTTGTTGTCTGGCGCTATAGTGATAAAAAAGGTTGGACACTGCTGAATGTTGATTATTCACCTCATATCCACCCCTTCGGTGCAAGTAATCAACTAAAAGTCAAACGTCAGGGAAGCTTGATCGAAGTTTACGCGAATGACCACCTGCTCAGCACTATAACCGATGGCACATACACTGGAAGGAACTATTTTGGCCTCATCGCAGTTACCTTTAACCAGCCGTATCTCTCTGTTTATTTCGACGACTTTGTCCTCAACTCAAGCTACTGCAGCGATAACACCCTGGTGAATTTTTTGAAGTCGCGAGAGGTGCGTTCACCTGATCAGCAGAGAAAGGGCTCGGATAACATGAAATATCCATAGATGCCACCTTGTAGCGCATTTTTCCCTTGAATATCCTGATCAAGAGCTCTGTTTTTCCGCCAATCACCCAGATTGGCGGTTTTTGGCAGAAATTTGACTTGGCATGGCAGATTTTATTTGCCATAGTGAATCAGGCACATCGAAGATGCGCGATCCAATCAAAAATATCTGAACCAACAAGGCAAATGGAGTAAACCTCATGAATATTTTTCTTATCACAATCAAATCAAAGATAATCTGGATCTGGGAGGTGGCGGTTCTGGTCGTTTTCCTCCTGCTTCTCTCGTCCTGCAGTTCTGCCGATGGACCTGTAGCTACAGCAACTCTGGAAATGCCAACTGCAACCATGTTGAGGCCACAGGCAACTGCCACGGTAAGACCCGCTCCTACTGCCACCCCTACCAATACGAATACCCCGGTTCCCTCAGCAACAAAAGCGCCAACATCCACACCAACCCAAGATATCCAGGCAACTGCAGACGCTGAAGCAACTCAAATGATTGAAAGCAGCATGGATTCGATCCGCGGCGACTTGGAGATGCTCGGCTTCCCCGAGGATTCCGGAAATCTCGGTTGGGTTCAGGAAGGTTCGGAAACGATATTCGTTGAGGATTATGACTCGGGGGACTTCAAAGAATTCGCTGAAGATCTGGAAGCAGGAAATTTCATTCTCGGGACAGATGTTACCTGGGAATCTTCAAGCGGATTAGCTGGTTGCGGCCTGTTGTTCCGCTCTGAGGCGAATCTTGACCATGGTTCGCACTATGAACTCGCCTTCTTGAGATTATCTGGGCTCCCAGCGTGGAATATTATCTATATCAAAGATGGTGAATTCCAGAAAAATGTTACCGGTGTTGTCACCGCAGCAGCCATCAACCAGGATCAGGGGGGTACAAATTCATACCTGCTCGTCGCGGAAGAAGGGAAATTTACGATCTATATTAATGAGCAGCGAATTGGTTCCTACTTCGATTATGCACTCAGTCGAGAAACAGGTAAATTTGCCTTCACAGGCTGGCAAGAATCAGGCGAGACTAGGTGTTCATATGAAAACTCCTGGGTTTGGTTATTGGATTAATTAAATAGAAATTGGAAGTTTGTTTCAATGCTTGAGAATAATCCTCCATGATTGATGAGGGGGTCAATCGACCAGGTGCTGAGCGCTTATTCATCGGCACCTGGTAATTTTTTTCCCACAACATCCGGTGGAGGATCATTTAGCGAGATTATTAATCCCTGGAGAACCGCTCACGCCAAATAAAAAACTTTCGGGATCACTGACCTGCTGACTGAAGATATTCACCCGCGATCTCCCAGACCTGCTCAAACATTTCCCCTGTCAATCTACCGGTCTGTGTATTCTGTCGGCTGGGGTGATAAGAAGCGATCAACTGCGGAAAACTATCACCGAGCGAATACTGTCCACAATGTTGGAAATTAAATGGCAAGCGCTCTCCTGTCCAACTGCGATAAATACGTAAAGTCTGATCAAATGCAATCCGCCCCAAGGCAACAATCACCTTTAGATCAGGCAGCAGCCTTATCTCTGCTTCCAAAAAAGGCAGGCAGTTGCTGATCTCAATTGCTTTAGGTTTGTTGCCAGGGGGGACACAACGGCAAACCGCAGAAATGTACATATTGCACAGCTGCAAGCCATCACCTCGCTTGACAGCTTGGGGTTGGTTGGAAAAACCAGCTTTGAACAAGGCAGGGTAAAGGAAATCCCCGGAACCATCTCCAGTAAACATGCGACCAGTGCGATTTGCACCATGAGCCCCTGGCGCGAGTCCTACAACAAGGATGGATGCATTCTGATCGCCGAAACCTGGCACAGGCTTGCCCCAATAATCCCACTCAAGGTATGCCCTGCGTTTTACTTTTGCTACTTCTTCCCGCCACGCAACAAGTCGGGAGCATTTTCGGCATTCAACCAATACCTGGTTCATATCCTGCCAAGATAAATTTTCATCCGTCATCAGGATTCTCGCTCCTCAAAATATCAACATTGCATCACCAAATGAGTAAAAGCGGTAATTCTGCTCCTTGGCGATCTCATATGCGTTCAGGATCGTCTCACGACCGCAAAATGCACTGACCAACATGATCAAAGAGGACCGCGGCAGGTGGAAGTTGGTTATCATCGCATCTACGACCCGAAATTTATAACCTGGCAGGATAAAAAGATCTGTTGGTCCTTGAAAAGCACCGACAATCGCGTCTCCTTCCGCATACAAAGCGGCACTTTCTAATGTGCGCACGGAAGTTGTGCCCACGGCGATAATACGTCCACCTGCGCGGCGAGTCTCATTGATCGCACGGGCTGTTTCTGGATTAAGTTCACAGAGTTCAGTATGGATAGCATGCAAGTGAGGATCCTCTTCTGTGACCGGAGCAAAGGTGTCCAAACCGACATGCAGCGTGAGGGATGCAAAACGAATACCACCACTCTGCAGCTGGTCGATCAAACTCTGGGTGAAATGCAGCCCTGCAGTAGGAGCAGCAGCTGAACCGGGTTGACGAGCATATATCGTCTGGTAACGTTCAGGATCTTTCAGCGGTTCCTTGATATAAGGTGGTAGAGGGACATGTCCTGCAGTTGGTAGAAAAGTCTCGATCTGCTCGGTGAAGATCACTCTTCGCCGAGCTCCGCCCAATTCTTCCACCACCTCTGCAAGCGGGCCTCCATCGACCTGCAATTGTCGGCCCACCCGAAGCCCTTTACCACCCACCAGTACTTCCCAGGCTCCTGCAGCATCTTTGTGTAACAAAAGTAATTCCACCCTACCCCCTCCAGGTAGTTTATTCGCATAAAGCCGAGCGGGGATTACCTGGGTCTCGTTTAAAACCAATAAATCCCCTCTTTGTAGAAAATCTCCAATTTGATTGAAGATCAAATGTTCAATTTTTGATCCCCTGCGTTCCAGAACCATCAGCCGCGAATGGTCTCTCGGCTCGAGCGGGGTTTGGGCGATGTATGAGGTTGGCAGATGGAAATCAAAATCAGAAGTTTTCAATGGTCTGCAGGTAGCGACACCGCTACTTATTAATCACGCGGAGGATTATATTGAGGATCAGAGTCAAAACGATCGAGAGTATTATGGATGAGACCAGCGGGATTAGACAGGTAACAGTTCCGGATTGCAGACGGATATCCCCAGGCAGCTGGAAAAGGTTGATACCCAGGCGAGGAAAAATGTAGATCAAGCCCCCAACAATAAAGAGGGAGATTCCCGCAATCATTAGTATGCGACCCACAGGTTCTAAAGACATGGCTTGAAACCACCCGCTCGTTCACAATAATTTTGGTTGCTCTTCCCCGGGAAAGGCGACCCCCAAATGTTCATAAGCTAACCTGGTAGCAATACGACCCTGTGAACTGCGCTCCAGAAATCCCAGTTGCAGCAAATATGGTTCAACAACATCCATGATCGTGTCCGCTTCTTCACTGATGGATGCCGCGATGGTGTTCAATCCTACTGGACCACCATTGTATTTCATGATCACGGTTTCCAAAACCTTCCGATCCATCTCGTCCAACCCCAAAGTATCCACATTCAAAAGGTCCAGGGCTTGTTCAGAGATCTCCCGGGTGATGACTCCATCGCCGCGCACCTGGGCATAATCTCTCACTCGACGAAGCAGGCGTAGAGCCACGCGCGGGGTTCCTCTACCTCGCGTGGCGATTTCGTCTACCCCCTCTGGTTCTACCTGGACCTGAAAAACGCCGGCTGCCCGTTCGACAATGGTTTTCATAGCAGACAATTCGTAAAAATCAAGATGATAAACTGCCCCGAAGCGAGCTCTCAAGGGTGCTGTCACCAACGCTAGGCGCGTGGTGGCTCCAACCACGGTAAAACGGGGCAGCTGCAAGCGAATCGAGCGTGCAGAAGGTCCTTTCCCAATAACAATATCCAGCGCATAATCCTCCATCGCAGGATACAAAACCTCTTCCACCGACCGTCCAAGACGGTGGACTTCGTCGATAAAAAGGATATCACCTGCCCGTAAATTGGTCAGGATCGCAGCTAAATCCCCGGGACGTTCAATAGCCGGCCCGGCGCTGACCTTGATATTCACCCCCATTTCATTCGCCACGATATGGGCCAGGGTGGTTTTACCTAATCCTGGCGGCCCGTAAAAAAGCACATGATCGATCGGTTCGCTTCGCTGCTGTGCTGCTTCAATCAAGATCCCCAGATTTTCCTTTACTCGATCCTGGCCGATTAAATTAGCCAAGGATTTCGGCCGTAATGCCTGGTCGAAATTATCCTCTGGTTTCAGGTTCCGATCTACCAGCCTGTTTTCTGGGGTGCTCATCTCGCTGATTATAACCCGGATTTCAAGAGCTCATCCAGCAAACAATCTTGTCTCCGTTCCAGTAAGACTTAATCTTACCTCTCCATCCTGGACATATTTTCACCTGATCTGAACCGGAGACTCCAAACCGGATTTTTACGACTATAATATTTTCCAACCATTCAACTTGGCTTCGTTCTGTCAAAAATGAGAACAGCTTTTCCAGAACAAGCCCCCATCAAGAAATTGATCCTCTCGTTTAAAATTACCCGGAATTCAGCCAATAAGCCACTTCTATTCATAAAATGAGGTTTCCGATGAGTAATGTCTTTCCATCCCCCCACCCGCTTGTTGCCCACAAATTAGCGATATTAAGAAGAAAGGATACCGATCCGCAGCATTTCCGCGAGCTGATTCGCGAGATCGCTGCCTTGCTGACATACGAAGCTACTGCTGATCTAAGCACCAAACCCATCTCGGTTGAAACACCTCTCGCAGTCGCCCCAGGCCTGGAACTCCAGGAACACATCGGTTTAGTTCCAATTCTGCGCGCAGGCTTGGGCATGGTAGAGGGGGTCTGGGAGCTGATGCCGAATGCACAGGTATGGCATATCGGCTTATACCGGGATGAACGCACCTTAAAACCTGTGGAATATTACAATAAGTTGCCAATTGAGCCGACAGTATCAGTTACATTGATCTTGGATCCCATGCTGGCAACTGGTGGCTCTGCCGTCGCAACGATAAACATCCTCAAACGCTGGGGCGTGAGCAAGATCAAGTTTGTCGGCATCCTGGGTGCACCGGAGGGTATAGAATTAATGCAGAAGCATCATCCAGAGGTGCCGATCCACCTGGCAGTCATTGACGAGAAATTAAATGAACATGGCTTCATCCTGCCGGGACTCGGGGATGCTGGTGACCGCCAATTTGGCACTGGCTGATTTATTGACCTCTTACCAATGAAATGTGCTCTCCTGGGAAAGCGAACCATGGATGAAAGGCGGGCGATCGCGGCGATCGCCCTTGTTTTTTTTCAATTGGTAAGTTCATGTACCATCCAACCGGATGTATCACGTATGATCACGCCCTCGCCTACCCATCAGGATGATAACCAGATTTCAGGATCAGCCTCTCCATCTGCGACCCGCACCCCGCTTCCCTCCAGTGAGACCTCCACTCTGCAACAAACAGCTGCGCTGACAGAGCCTGCTGTTCAGCCTACAGCGATGCCAGCTGCTGTTTCCCCAACTCAAACTGTTGAGGTAACTTTCGTCCCGATCATCGGTGGTGCTGACAAAGTCGCATTCATCAATCTGGATGAGATTTGGATGGCAAACCTGGATGGGAGCCAGTTGACCCAGCTCACGGAGGATGGCTCAGTAAAATCAGCATTGCAGTGGTCTCCTGACAACCAAGGCATCGTCTACATATCCGGAACTTGCGCCAAAAAAGTTAACCTGGATACTTTGCATGTGGATAACCTGGCCTGTTTTGAGCAGGCGAAGCACCTCGATTCATTCCAATTCTCCCCGGATGGAGAGCGGGTTGCAGTGAGCCTCGATGGGCAGCTGTATGTGGTCCCATACAAGCAGGATACTTTCCAACAAGTTCAGAAAGCTGAAGATTTATTGCAGATCGCCGATTGTCCAAGCCTGGCCCCCTATAAACACCGCCAATCCATGATTACAGTGAGCAGGACAGATTGGTCTGATGATGGCCATCGCCTGACAATCATCCGCAAGGGATATGATGTCGATCACCAGGTTGAGATGGTCCAGGTGATTGATATTGACCGCTGTGTCATGCCGCTCCCAAGGATCGATGAATTTCCAGCCACACGGTTCACCATGGATGGATATGAGAAATACCCGATTATCCAGGATTTTGCGTGGGATGGAAAAGACTTGTTCGCCTTGACCAGCTTTAAACGCAATGATGGCTTTGGTGACCTGTGGATTTACAATACTGCTGAGCACCAGGCCTTCAAGGTAAATCCAATCCAGGGCAAATGCTGTTACCGCGATCCGGTCTTCAGCCCAGATGGTGAATTCCTTGCCTTTATCTTTCGAGATGTTCAGCAAGTTCCTCTTCCAGCTGCAATAATGTACTACATCCCTTATGGTGCCCTGGAAACCAGCATGGTCTTTCCCGAAATACCCTTCCCGGCAGATTTTTTCAGCGAACTGAGGGCGAAACCAGAACCGATTTTGCATCCAGCTGGTGGGAGTGAATGAACTGATCACCCTTTCCTATTCCAATTCCAATTGAGTTTTTCATGCACATTGATTCGATATAATACCCACCAATGAAGATTTTATCTCGTGATAGGGTAGAAAAATACCAGCAACGGACATTTAACCTGGAGCCAGGAAGGCGAATAACTTCTAAGGAACAAGCCATTCGCTTCGTCAACCAGCGCGGATTCATATTCTTCTGGCCGATCAAGGGAATCCAGCTGCCCAGTTTGTGGTCGGCAGTTGCTGGAGATCGTCCTGTTGCAGATGCCCATGACGATCCTGGTCATGTAACCTGGGGTTGGAAAGATTCATTACTCGGCGGGCACCGATGGTATTACGCCAAGGTGCTGAGGAAAAAGTCAACGATCATTTCATTGGTAATCGCCCCGTATTTTTATGCACTCACTGAAAATTACGGCTCTCCCGAGGAAGATTACCTGCTTGAGTATATGCAGGGCAGGATGACCCAAGAGGCTAAAACAGTCTACGAAGTATTGCTCTCTGAAGGACCATTGGATACGATTTCGCTGCGCCGTAAGGCCAAGCTTTCCAGCCGGGAGAGCGATTCGAGGTTTAACCGTGCCCTGACTGATTTACAGGCGGAGTTTAAAATCCTACCGGTCGGTACAAGCCAAGCGGGGGGTTGGCGATATTCATTCATCTATGAAACCGTCCATCGTCACCTCCCCGATCTTCTTGAAAAAGCGCGCCAGATCCAGGAAGGTGAAGCCCGGCAGAAACTCGTCCACCTCTACCTAGACTCTGTCGGGGCTGCCC
This sequence comes from Chloroflexota bacterium, assembly GCA_020349245.1. Classification (GTDB taxonomy): domain Bacteria; phylum Chloroflexota; class Anaerolineae; order Anaerolineales; family UBA4823; genus PFL25. The sequence goes on from CP070764.1 coordinate 2,413,736, forward strand.
CGCACCGAGACCTGGGTAAACTCTTCCAATGGCCTATCCCCCAAATCGATGAGGCCATTGATAAACTGGTGTATTCCGAAATTCTAATCCGGGGGGTGCTGCTGGGGGAAGATTCAGAGGAATGGGTTGCTTTACCTGCATTGTTGTGAATTCCAGATATCTTTTTCCCACCTTACCTATACACGTGGTGCACGCAGACTGGAGCACCAGCGCGAAAAAACGCTGGCTGGCGAGAGCGGAACTGGTGGAGCAAATTTACCTTGTCCATTCTCCTGAACTGGTTGGCGATCTCTCAACATTCCTCCACCAATTAGCAGACCGGGCTGGTAAGGCGAGCTGCCTGTTGATCGGTTTTGATTTCCCTATTGGCCTGCCTAATACCTATGCGCAGCGAGCAGGCTTCCCGGACTTTATCTCAGGATTATCTTTATTCGGCAAGCATCGCTGGTCTGGCTTCTACGATCCTGCCGAAACAGCCGATCAAATCTCCCTATATCGCCCTTTTTACCCATATCGTCCCGGCGGGACACTGCGCCAGCACCTGATCGATGGCTTAGGAATGGAATCTTTTGACCAGCTCCTCCGCACCTGTGATAAAGCCCCCCCGCTGCAGCGCACAGCTGCACCTCTCTTCTGGACACTAGGGGCCCAGCAAGTCGGCAAGGCGGCAATTAATGGCTGGAAATATGTCCTCGCTCCGGGACTACAGGATCCAGAACTTGACCTGTCAATCTGGCCTTTCTCAGGTAAGCTGGCTGATCTCGTGGGACGAGGGCGGATCATCGCTGTGGAGAGTTATCCAGCAGAGGCTTTCAAACAACTCGACCTGCTTGGTGCCCAACAGCGCTTCAGCAAAAGGCAGCAGGGAGATCGGAAATTTATCTCCCAAAATCTCTTTCAGCATGCATCGATTTCTGGAATCCGGCTCGAAAGTGAACTCGAGCAAGAAATCCGCAATGGTTTTGGGAATCAAGCCAGTGGAGAAGACCGCTTCGATGCATTAATTGGCTTACTCGGTATGCTTAAAATCCTCGACAAGGAAATAGATTTCACGGAACCAGAAATGGAAAGTGTCAGGCGAACCGAGGGATGGATATTTGGCCTCTCATCCGAGCAGGTTATTGTATAATCTCATTATGAACCTAAGAATTAGGGTTGGTGGACAGAGGGTCATTTATTCGCTTTTGAAAGGTCTCAATGAACCTGGGGAAGATAAAATCCACCTTTCCAAAAGTAATTTTCTCTCAATTCCCAGCTTTGCAGAACAATATAAAATCATCGCAACCCATCTTCCCGGATCAAACCCTTCCAGCATCATGCCTAATCTGTAAGAGAGGAAGAGTCCAATGTTAAACCAGACCATGGATCATGCAAAGATCAATACAATTGAACGTCATATACTTGACGAACAGCAAAGTCACCCTGAAGCAACAGGCATCTTAACCTCACTGCTCTACGACATTGCCTTAGCCGGAAAAGTCATCGCCAGCCAGACCACACGCGGGGGGTTGGTGGAAATCCTTGGCAAAACCGGGACAACCAATATCCAGGGTGAGGAAGTGATGAAACTTGACGAGCTGGCAGACCGCATGATCTACCGTCTTAATGACCACACCGGTCGCCTGGCGGTGATGGCATCCGAAGAACAGGAAGACATCTTGCCCGTATCGCCGCGCTACCCTGTTGGGAAGTATGTCCTTCTCTACGATCCCCTAGATGGTTCTTCCAACATCGATTACAACGTCAGCATTGGAACGATCTTCGCGATTTACAAACGGACCAGTACAAGTGGTCCAGGCATACTGGCAGACTGCTTGCAGAGAGGGCGCAACCTTATCGCAGCCGGTTATCTTGTCTATGGTGCCAGCACAATGCTGGTCTATACATCCGGTATGGGAGTCCACGGCTTCACCCTCGACCCGATTGTTGGTGAATTCCTCTTAACCCATCCTAACATCCGCATCCCGGAGAAGCCAAAATATTACAGTGTAAACCAGGGGTATGAGAAGTTCTGGAGCGAAGGCATCCGCCGATTCACAAAATACCTGCAGGGGGATGAACCGGATTTTCAAGGGCAGTACTGCAAAGGTTTATCGATGCGTTATATCGGTTCCATGGTTGCAGACTTCCACCGGAATTTATTGGGTGGCGGTGTGTTTTTCTACCCCGCAGATAATAAAGACCCTAATTTTCCCCATGGGAAACTTCGCTTGTGCTATGAAGGAGCACCGCTTGCTTTTATCGTTGAGCAGGCTGGCGGTACGAGCTCGAATGGCAATCAAAACCTGCTGGATATCCAACCAGAATCCCTTCACCAGCGCACGCCCATGTTCATCGGCAGCCGCGACCTGGTTGAAAAAGCAGAAGAATTCATCCACACCTATGATAGCCGGGAGTGATCAATGATCGAAATCGCAATCTTCCTCGAGGGACAAAATGGACTCACTTGGCCGCGTTGGCAGAGGATCGCCCTTGCGGTTGAGGAACTTGGCTATGTTGGGCTTTTTCGCTCAGACCATTTCACGAATGCCAATCCCCCAGACAAGGAATCGCTGGAGCTCTGGGTCTCACTTACCTGGCTGGCGAGTCATACAAAGCGCATCGAGTTCGGTCCCCTGGTATCCCCTTTGTCCTTTCGTAATCCCCCCTTTACAGCCAGAATGGCAGCTGCCGTGGATGACCTATCCGGGGGAAGGTTGATACTCGGGTTGGGGGCTGGTTGGCAGGAACGCGAGCATACAAATTACGGCTTCGATCTTTTGGATACCCGCCAGCGCTTTGACCGCTTTCAAGAAGGACTAGAGGTGGTTACCCAATTGCTAAGTAACGATCAACCAGTTGAATTCGAAGGAAAATACTTTCAACTTCATGAGGCTATCTTACTGCCACGCCCAGGGAGAAAAAGTGGACCACCGATATTGATTGGCGGCAATGGCAAAAAACGAACATTGCCCCTCACTGCCCAGTTTGCAGGAGAATGGAACGCCTTGATGGTAACCCCCGATAAGTTTTTTCAGCTCAAAGAGCACCTAGATGAATTGCTCATCGAACGATCACGAAAACCAAGCGAGGTGCGTCGTTCGATGATGGTCGCCACCATATTTGGAGATGACGAAGCTCAAGTCCAGAAGCGGGTTGCAGAACGAACAAACGGGCAGCGTACTGTTGAGGATCTTCGCCAGCGGGGTGCTGTTATAGGTACCCCTGACCAGATGGTTGAACAGCTCGGCCAGCTTGCGGAAGCCGGCGTGCAGAGGATAATGCTACAATGGATCGACCTCGATGACCTGGATGGCATTGAGAGAATCGCAAACAAGGTACTGCCCCAGCTGCGCGAATAAGTTTTCCCAGAAAACATTCTATATTTACGTTATATTAATGAAAGACAAAATGAGGAAATTTTGGGAGAGACCACACCAAATGCTTAGAAAGCCCCTGAGAATTATCTTGGCGCTGACCATATTGATCGGCTTCAGCCTCGCCTGTGAATCCCTTTCGGCGATCAGTCGGGATTACAATGAAGCTCGCAGTACAGCCGGCGCAATTGCTACCCAGGCTGATATGATCATCACCCAGGCGAAGGGCATCGCCACCCAGCTCAGTGACAGTGAAGCAGCTGGCACTGCCCGTGCGATCGCCAGCGAACAAGGACCGGCAATCATCGCCACGGCCCAGGCACTGGCTACCGGAGCATTCGAACAAGGTTACCTGCAGACCGCCGAGGCACTCGCCACGCTGGGACCGAAGGATCTGCTGCCTACTATTCAAGCCGTTGCGACCCAATATTTGTACCCGGCTCCCCCACCAGACGATATCCCGATTATCACACTTGGCGAAGTCTCCAATCTATTCTCCAATCAAAACACTGTGTCTTATTCCGTTGCCCTCGATCTACCCGTTGTTGAAAGTTTCTACCGGGAGACAATGCCTGAATTAGGTTGGTTTGACATCAGTGAGGAGTATTCTTCTCCTGAGGAGGTAGTAATTTTAAAGTTCTTTAAACCTGATCGGGTTGCCACGGTATCCTTGACCTCAAATCCACTCACAACTCAGACCTTAGTTTTGATCACCACCACCAGTAAATGATTAATGGACCTTAAAGAATTTTTCAACCCAGCTTCAGTTGCAGTGATTGGTGCCTCCACCAACCCCAAGAAACTAGGATACGCTGTGCTGCATAATCTCGTAGCGGGGGGATATTCCAAGGTAGGTCAGGTTTATCCAGTGAATCCAACTGCAAAAGAGATACTTGGATTACCTGCCTACCCAACAGTTCTGGAGATCGACGGAGCGATCGACCTCGCAGTGATCGTAATCCCCTATGAACATGTTCCGGAAGCACTTCGTATCTGTGGGGAAAAGGGGATTCCAGCTGTCATTGTGATCAGTGCAGGTTTTCGAGAAGCCGGAAAGGTTGGCTTGGAACGTGAACTGGAATTAATCGCAATCGCAAATGAGTACAAGATTCGCCTGATCGGTCCGAACTGTTTGGGTGTTATCGACACATTTACCCCCTTGAACGCGTCTTTCTCAGCAGGAACACCACCCAGTGGACCGATGGCTTTTATGTCTCAATCCGGCGCTCTGGGTACGGCTGTCCTGGATATCTCTTTGGCTGGGCGCTTGGGCTTATCAAAATTTGTCAGCCTTGGGAATAAGGCTGATGTCGACGAGATAGATTTATTAAATGCCTGGGGGGATGATCCCCACACCCGCGTGATCATGATTTATAGCGAGGGAATGTCCAATGGTCAAGAATTTATTAAAACCGCCAGACAGATTACAGCTAAAAAACCAGTTGTTGCCATAAAATCTGGGGTTACCCAGTCTGGTTCGCGAGCTGTATCTTCACATACCGGGTCCTTGGCTGGCTCAGAACAGGCTTATCACGCCGCGTTTCGCCAGGCTGGTGTTTTACGCGCAGATTCGATGCAGTCCTTATTTGATGTCTCATTGGCCTTGGGCTACCAACCGCTCCTGAAAGGTGACCGCATCGCGATTATTACCAATGCCGGAGGACCGGGTATTTTAGCTACCGACGCCCTGGAGAGATCTGGGTTGTCTTTAGCCCGCTTTGAAAATAAGACAATCACCACCCTCGCCCAGTATCTGCCGGATGCAGCCAGCGCAGCGAATCCAGTGGATGTTCTGGGAGATGCACGCGCAGACCGCTACAACCTGGCATTAGAAACTGTAGCCGCCGATCCTAATGTGGATGGTTTGCTGGTCGTGCTGACTCCACAAGCAATGACTGAGATCGAAGCCACTGCTGATGCCATCGGCGCTTTAGCACAATCAACGGATAAGCCGATTATCACCAGTTTCATGGGAGAGGCGAAAGTGGAAAGCGGTGTCGATCGGCTTGAAAAATCAGGCGTTCCAAATTACCCATTCCCCGAACGGGCTGCCCTGGCGTTCAAAGCGATGTCAGAATACCGACAGGTTCTTTCCCGCCCCTCACCGGAGTATCTCGAATTCGAGGTCGATCAACAAACCGTGCATGAAGTGTTTATTCGAGTCCGTGCCCAAGACCGCCGGTCGATCGGTGATTCAGAAGCCCGTCAGATACTCACAGCTTATGGACTCACTATCCCACATTCAGAGCTGGCAGACACTCCGGATAATGCGGTCTCAATCGCCAACCAGATCGGCTATCCCATTGTGCTCAAGATTGCTTCTCCAGATATCCTGCATAAGACAGATGTAGGCGGCGTTAAAATTGGACTCAACAATGCTGAGCAGGTGCGGGATGCCTTCGAATTGATGGTTTATAGAGCCCAACGTTACCTGCCGAATGCCCATCTATGGGGTTGTTTGGTCCAGGAAATGGTGCCTGCTGGTGGGCAAGAAGTTTTGGTGGGTATGGTACGGGATCCTCAATTTGGCCCCTTAATAACATTTGGATTGGGAGGTATTTACGTGGAGACGTTAAAGGATGTTACTTTCCGAGTGGCTCCGCTTTCTATCCAATCCGCAAAAAATATGCTCGCTGAAATCCGCGCCCACGCAATTTTGGATGGCGTACGCGGCAAACCCCCAGCGGATAAAGCAGCCATTGTTGATACCCTGCTGCGGATAAACCAGCTGGTTCAAGACTTTCCAGAGATCGTTGAACTGGATATCAATCCCCTGATGGTTTATCCCGAGGGACAGGGGGCGATCGCCATCGACATGCGCATGGTTTTAAGTGAGTAAGGAGATTCCCCGTGAAATCAATTTATATCACCTCCCTAGAAAGGTATTCCGGAAAAACTGCAATCTGTTTAGCATTGGGAAAACGCTTATTGGCGGATGGATTCAGTGTGGGCTACTTGAAGCCGCTCAGCCTGCAACCCTGGCGAATATCTGGCCAGATTGCTGATGAAGATGCAGCTTTTGTCAAAGAAATTTTACACTTAGACGTAGATCCTTGGCAATTATCACCGGTTGTAGTTACTCCTGAATTTCTCGTCCAGCGCATCAGTGCTGGTGAGGAAACAAACATGATGGAGCAAGTAAAGTCTGCCGTGGCCGCTATGGGCAAGGGAAAAGATGTACTCCTGCTGGAAGGCGGAGCTAGTTTGCGGGAAGGCCACGCGGTGTCTTTACCCACCCCAGATGTGGCTAGAGAATTGAGCAGCCATGTGCTGGTAACCGTAAAATACCGTGATAATATCCGGGTATTGGATGACACTATTTCAGCGAAAGTACGCCTTGGTGATCTGCTGAGCGGAGTGGTGATCAATCGTGTACCCCTCGAAGCGACTGATTATATTCACCAATTAGCCATACCTTTCTTAGAAAAGCGGGGCATACCGGTGCTCGCGGCTCTCCCAGAAAAACGAAGACTGGCTGCCCTCACCGTCTCGGAGCTGGTCGAGGTATTAAATGCAGAAGTACTCACCCAGCATTGTGACCAGGAAGCAATGGTGGAAACGCTTACAGTTGGCGCCATGACTGCCGATGCAGCTTTACATCGATTTCGTGAATACACCAACAAGGCAGTGATTACGGGAGGGGATCGCACCGATATTCAATTGGCTGCCCTTGAAACCTCTACAACCTGCCTGATACTCACCGGGAACCTTCAGCCAAGTCCGCTGATTGTAAAACAAGCTGAGGATTTTGGGGTATCTGTCCTCTTAGTGAGGGAAAACACGATGGAAACCGTTGAAGCAATCGAACGAATCTTTGGTAAAACACGTTTAGGCCAACCGGATAAACTGGCTGAATTTGAGAGCATCTTTGCAGAAAACATGGATTTTGACCAGTTCTACCGGATATTAGGTTTATCCTCTTCGTGAACGAAGGTAGATCATTCTGAATATTGAGAAGATCACACTTGGGCCTACCCATGAACATAACTTTGCAGGAAATAGGTGAATCATGAATGTATCCGAAGCCATTCGCATGAAACGTGCTGTTCGACAATTTACAGATCAATACCTCAAAGAAGAGGATATCCAAACCATTCTCAATGCAGGGAGAAGAGCTCAATCTTCCAAGAATTCCCAACCCTG
>CP070764.1:2421334-2428084 GCA_020349245.1 Chloroflexota bacterium
GAGGGGAAAATAGATTTGCCAAAAAGCTTGTCGGCGGTGAACTTCATGGGTTCGAGGGTTTCGTTGTTGCGTCTCTACGCTCAATCTATCTTCGGTCATGCAGATATTTTAACACAACTAGATCGCGAATGAAATTTGGATAAGATGCGGATTATTGGATCAAAGGTCTCCATTATGGGTTACTCTGTGGCTGCCAGTTATCTTACAAACTTGTAATGCCTGTTGGAATTGACAAAACTACCATCAAAATCTACACTTGTGAGTGCTGAAACCCAAAGAAGCATAAAACCTTATACTTACCTGCAATTTCCTCAAACAAATAAGATTACGATCACGGAAGCTAAACCAGGTTGCTATCCCTCCCCAAATCAAGGAAAATTGATCATGACAGCAAATATCTCCCTAGATCCTAAAAACCTAATCTCACCCAGTGAGTTGGTTTTGTTGAATGGTGAGCAGTTCGCCAAGAAAGTTCTGCTTGGCAATATTCAGCTTCTACACACAGATGTAAGCGTATCTATCGCCCAGCTTGCTCAGGCAATGCTGACTGCAGCTGTCCTTGCGGATGAAGCGGCAGGCAATATCCATCTGGATGTGCGGCAAGGAAAAGCGATGTTCGGATTGCGAAAGGTAAATAACCTTTATGCAAATCCCACGCCCCAGCCAAACCAATGGCCACAATACAGCCTCGAATCTAAGCTGCCAGAGATTGCCACGCAATTAATGAATGATGAGGACAGCCATCAAGTGTCCAATTTAATCTACGCCTGGTTAAGGCAAGATTCAGCTCAACCTTGGCAATCTGCGATCGAAATGGTCAAACAGGGAATGGCGGAACGAGGCTTGCTGGATAGAACGGAGGAGAAAAGATTGAAGGTATTGACAGTTGTCAATTATTCACTTCCCAGCACCACCGCTGAAATGACAAGACAATTGCCTGTTCAACCAGTCAAACAGCTCCTCGATACCTGCGCAAGCTCCCGGCAGGATATCTGGGGTCTGCTTGAAAAAGAATTAAAGAAAGCAATTAAAGACCGGACAGAACAGGACAATGATGTGGATTTCGACTGACCGGTTTATCATTATTGACAGAAATTCCATTTGCTGCTAATATTCCGATAGCAAGGATGCAGTTAGTTACCGTTGGAAGTGAGAAAGACGATGGCCGGAGGCACATGTCTTGGGCCATTTTTTGTTGACTGCTCCGATGGAACAAAGAAAGCATCTCTCGAAATATTCATTTTTTACTCAGGAGATTAAGTAACATGACAGAACGTATTACCGGCACAGTCAAATGGTTCAACGGGAACAAGGGTTACGGCTTTATATCCCGGGATGGTGGTCCTGATGTCTTCGTCCACTACACTGCGATCATGGCAGATGGATACCGCAATCTCACCGAAGGCCAAATGGTTGAATTCACCATTGAAAATGGCCCGAAGGGATTGCAAGCTGCGAACGTCGTGCCCATCAGCTAATTCATCCTACGATTAGAAAACGAAAAACCCGGAACGAATTGTTCCGGGTTTTTTATTCGGATTTCCACAAACTAGAATAAAAAATACGCGACTTAAATCGAAGAAAATCTTTCGAATACTCGGGACAATTTTCACCAGCCTCCAGTCCGTCTGCGGTTATGGATGTTGTCTTGAAGGTTTGAGAGCATCTCCTCATATCTGCGCTGGTTGGAGGGATCGACATCCATTGATTTATCATCCAGTCGGGCAAGCAGATACGTAATCCAGCTCAACCACGAACTGGGATTGGAATTATAGCGGTAAATTGTATTGGCAACATTCTCTAATTCTTCCCGCAATTCGTAATCCTTGATCATATTGATTGCTCCACGAAATAAATGCTTAATCGAGTTAACTAAAGAATACGGGCAAAGTATATCATGATCGAGGATAACAAGTTTGATCGCGGAAGTGTTTCTGACTCCAGCTTCACAGTGAGTGCTTCCAGGAGTGAAATTAGCTTTGCATCAACGATTCAAGCGATCACATACAAGCTCTCCAGTGCGGTCAGGTAATAGGATTGACGAAAAAATTTGAGGAAATCAATATAAAAATATCTCCCCGGGACAGTGTTTTGCACCATCCCGGGGAGTAAAACCAGTTGCAGTTTTAGACATTGGATTTCATTCTGCAACCGATACTATCCCTCCTGCATTTCCACCATGCGTCACAGGTACGAGATCATCAGGATAACACGATGCCTCTCAGAATATATCCATCCACCTGCGGACTTGCATGAGGGGGATTAACAAAAGCTTGCAGCTAAACTCTGGGTTGCGTATCTTGGGATCGCTTTTCTGAATCACGGGCAAGAAACCAGCCCAAATACGAAAACAGCACCAGGATTAAAACGAAGTAGTCTATCAGCTCCATGATTCAATACCTCCGATTTTTCGAAAATTCAAGAAAATTTTAGCCAGTTAGTTAGGTTCCATCGATCCCCACTAGGAACTTTACGATCAGGACGTCAAGTTTGTATCTATGCTTTATTTACTAGCAGTATCCCAATTTTGGTTGGTTATATCAATAGGAAATTAGTCACGAATGGAGGTTTTGTGGAACAGTTTGTGTCAAAATTGTTTGGCAGACAAGAACAATGCACCTTGAGACTCCATCCCACGCGATTTTCAACTGTAATTTCCTTTGGTTTTTTTCCCATGGTAATTGACTTTTCAGCGTTCCTCTCATAAACTATGCATATGTTTGGCCTCGTTTTATATAACTTATTTTTGGCCTGGGCCATTGAACCATTAACAGGTTCAACCACGATCAATGGATCCCACCGGAACCAATAATGGCGGACATACAGAAGCTGATCCAAGACTTGCAAAGCGAAGATCCGGAGACACGGTTTAATGCCTGCAATGGATTGTTCTATGAAATTTCATTACCTGAGAGTGCTCTTGAAGCCCTGCGAGTAGCGACTCAGGATAGCGATCAAAACGTGGCTAACGCAGCGCAGAGTGCACTAGATATTCACAGCAGCGAGTCGACATTTCCTTCATATTCCCCTTTTTCTTCTTCATATACCACAATGGATGAAGAAGAATTCGAAGAAATCTTGGATGATGAGCCTGGTCCTCCTGCTTCAGGTCGAATCAAATCCGCAGAATATGCGAAAACACGTCAAAACAGGTTGAGGCTGAGCACTATCTCAGCGACCATTGCAGCGGTTGTTTCTGCCCTTTCAAATTTCGTGATTTTATCAAATTCAGCTGGCTACGCTGAGGCAAGTATCCAGACCTCTCTGGCACCAATATTCCTGCTGGTTATCTCACTGGGAGCGGGTATTGTAGCTGCCTTTGTTGCTATCGCGATCGCATCAAGATTATTTGGAAATACAAAAATTGAATACATCCTCTTGATCGGCGCAGCGATGGGATTGGTTCTCGGAATTTTATCCGGATATTTCTGCAATCTTTGGCAATAGAATTTTCAATTGAATATTTCGTTGAGCTCCACCTTCGTGTTTTGGAACACTGCGGGATTTGCTATGACTCATGAATAAAATCCAAAATCTTCTGCAAACAGGATACCCTCAAAGCTGTAGCAACTTTTTTAACACCTAAACTTCTACCTCCAAGTTATTAATTCTTGTTTCATAAAAACAACTACATTTTTGCGATTCAGAAATTAGGTATTCACAGTCACGAAAATAAATTCACTAGGTTGACGCATAATTAATGACCAGCTTATTCACAGTGAGGCATCGATAAATGGAAACTGCAAGGTTAGTTAAGAGAAATGAGGTCAAAGTCGAATCTACCTGGGATCAAGAACGCCTGTACCCCTCATGGGATGCGTGGCAGGTTGATTTTGATAGAGCAGTTTCAGGTCTTTCTGAACTATCAGAATTTACTGGAAAATTGAATCAAGGTCCCCAAAGACTCCGCAATTGGTTTGATACCTTCAATAAGTATTACCATCAAGTTTATAAACTTTGGAAATATACACATATGGCAGTCATTGTGGATAACAAGGATGAAAAAGCCAAGGGACACCACAACCAGGCAAACAGCCTGTATGCAAAATTCTTCACGGTTACCGCTTTTGCCATTCCTGAACTGCAGGAGATAGGAGCAGAGTTATTTGAATGGGTTGGAAGAGATCCAGGACTTGCTGATTACAAGCATTATGTAGACAACTTAATCCGCCTGGAGGCTTATGTCCGATCAGCTGAGGTGGAAGAAATTCTGGGTATGATCGATTCCCCGATTACATCTGTGTACCTGACATATTCTGAATTAACCAACTCAGATATAACATTTATTGATGCAGTTGACAGCGAGGGGAATTCTCATCCGGTTCGCCAATCCTCAGGACCACCCTCAGGACTCCTCAGCCCAGACCGGGAGTACAGGCGTACAACCTGGGAAAGTTATTCTGATTCTTATCTGGCTATGCAAAATACATTAGCCAGCAACTACATAGCCATGAATCAATATTATCAAATGGAAGCAAATATTCGCGGCTATGATTCAGTTCTGGAGATGAGGCTGACTCCGTCCAACTTACCAGTTGAAGTTTTCCACAATCTTGTTGATAATTTTAAGAAGCACCTGTACATCTTCCATCGTTATTGGGAAGTAAAACGAAAGATTATTAAGGTAAAACAAATCCATCCATATGATATCTGGGCACCGATCGTAGATCAAACCCCGGTAATTCCTTACCACCAGGCGGTAGATTGGATTTGTAAAGCGCTGGCGCCGCTTGGAGATGATTATGTTGGCATTATTTCCCGTGGTTGCCATGAAGACCACTGGGTTGATTACGCCCCAAATGAAGGCAAATCCCAGGGGGCTGCATCAGCACTCGCGATTGGGGATGTTCCTCCCTATATCTACCTGACATATCAAGATGATATAAACAGCTTCAGCACCCTTGCCCATGAAACTGGTCATTCACTCCAACACCATTATCAAAATCAGCACCTGCCATTTATTTATAGTGACTTTCGGACTTTATCATCAGCCGTTGCTGAGACAGCCTCAAATTTCCACCAGGCCATGACCCGTCAATACCTGCAAACAGAGAAGCATGGAGATCGCCTCTTTCAAATTGCTATTCTCGATGAAGCGTTGCACAACTTACATCGCTATCTATTTATAATGCCAACTTTATCCCGGTTTGAATATGAGGTATTTGATCGTTTAGCGAAGGATGAACCGCTGAATGCAAGTATTCTTAATTCAATTATGGTTGATTTATTTTCTGAAGGGTACGGTGATACGCTGGAAGATGATCCTCAGCGCACCGCCATCACCTGGGCACAATTTCCTCATTTATACACACCCTTCTATACGTTTCAATACGCGGTTGGTATCAGTGCTGCCTTGGCTCTCGCAGATGGTATTTACTCCAGTAAGCCAGATGCAGCAGATGACTATATTGAATTCTTAAAAAGATCCGCAGCAATGTATCCAATGGACGCTTGGAAATTGGCAGGAGTAGATATGAGCAGACCTGAACCAATAGAAAGGGCTTTTGCTGTACTTTCAAATATCATTGACCAGCTAGAAATCCTGGCAACCTGATTCGCAGGAATGACTCGAAATATCTATCAAGTTGTCCTGTCTACCAAATAAACACAACTTGACGTGGTGAAATTAGTGGAGTTTACTGGAACCACACCAAAATATATAAGGAGAACTATCATGAGTAAAATCTACCTGGCAATTCCCCGTGCCTTCGATGACCAGTTGGGGCATATAACCGACGATGGAAAAGTATATCGCAGCAAATTTGGTCCAGACGAATATCTGGGAAAGGTTGACCTATCGTCCGGGAAGATCTATGCTGATCAGTTTGGTCCGGACAAGAAAGTTGGTTATGTAGACCTGGAAAATGGGAAAGTATATCTAAGCCGTGTAGGACTCGATGAATATGTTGGCCGTGTGGATAATGATGGCCACATGCACCGCCATGTCCCCATGGGGGCAGATGACTATATCGGCAACGTTGATAAATTTGTATCCTATGCGCATTCCGCGGGGGCGATGTTACTGCTGATCTTACCCGCCCTGGAGGAGAATGATTGAAATCTTGTTGGTCAAATCCAGGTAACCACGCAGATAACATTAAGTATCGAACACAACTTACTGGAACCTAGTTAATCGCTCGAGTTTATTGGGAGGAATATTGAATCCAAGGCCGGCTGGTGGATCAATATCAATATTCGAGATTTGTATTCAGGATAGAGCGATCAACCAGCAAGGGCATAAGGAAAACAATCGTCATCTCTGACTATGAAAACCAGGAAGAAAATTACCAGAAGGATAGAATGATTTTTTCGGGTCTTTGGCAGGATCGTATCCACTCCACCAGATCTAACCACATCTGCAATCGACCGATATTAACTGCAGTTATTACACCGATCGCAAATTGATATCAACTGCTGCACAACGAAAATTGATAGCAAGCGGATAGGATTGAGAAAGAATGGCGTGCCCTATCCAGAATCGATTGCTGCTGGAATTGCAGCATCCCCTTCTTGGTGGCAATGTCAGGCATCTTCGAACGTTTCACCGCCTGCAGAACGACCTACTAGTTATTATTTTGGGGTAGCTGCTAAACCTGGCTTTCTCGATGTACATCGGAAGCCGGGGGCAATATGGTATGAATTAGTGCCATCGCTGAGCTGAAATTGGGTTCTGGAATTATTTCGAAACGAACTCAGGTTTTTGATGAGTATATAATAATAAAAATACTTATCAGAGGCAATCAACCAATT
>CP070764.1:2428184-2432342 GCA_020349245.1 Chloroflexota bacterium
GAAATCAAGAAAATCTCAGGATAAGAAAGATGAGAAGAAGGGTGCCAAGAAGAAAAAGGCAAAGAAAGGGAAGAAACCACCTAAGAAGAGTGGAAAAAAGAAGAAACAAGGGGCAAAGAAGAAAAAATAATCTGCCGCTTGAGGATGAACGATGTCTGATAAAGGAAGTATCACTAATAAGAAAAGAAGCAAACCAAACCGGTTGTTGGTAGGTTTTGTTGCCCTGACAATCTTAATTATCTTGTTTGGTCTGGCATTCCTGATATCAGGGAGAGAGGTCATCGAAAGACCCGTTCTGGTCGTCTTTATCTTGTTTGCCTGGTTTGGTCTTTTGGCGGGGATGGCAATAGGTAGTAGCTAAATTTGCTGTCATGGGAACTCAGGGGTCAGGTATTCCGGGTTATTAAAGTCACCAGTAGTTATTATAAATTCAGCCATAGGGATATTAAGCGGTGTGTTGCCTTGAGGAATGAATTCACCCGCCCGGCGAGTTCAAACCTCTCTTTTGGATCATGATAGGCACAAGAAAAAGTTTTGCACACAGGCATAAATTGCCAGCGCGCCAAGTAATCCCATCGCTGAGATAAAAATACCCAGCTGGTGGTTTCAAAAGTAGTTTTTTTAAGGCAAAGCTTCGTCTGAGGAAATAGTTCGAAGAGGGTCCTCTGGGGGATACCTGGATGCCGATGGTCGTGCTGAACTCGCCAGGCGGATCGACAAACCCATGGTCTGGTTTTACCCGGTGCTCTTCATCGCTGGTGCAACAATCGCTGCCGGCATCTTCCTTTATTAGGTATTCAAACGTCTTGGGCGAGATCGGCTGTTTGTATCTCGAGGATATCCCTTGCAACTCTTGTGCAGAAATATCCTCAGTGAGTCTCAACTTGAACTGGGAAATCATTAATAAACCAAAATCCCGCATACTCTG
This sequence comes from Chloroflexota bacterium, assembly GCA_020349245.1. Taxonomy (GTDB): domain Bacteria; phylum Chloroflexota; class Anaerolineae; order Anaerolineales; family UBA4823; genus PFL25. Next base: position 2,429,113 of record CP070764.1, read on the forward strand.
CGGGATTTTTAATCTCCTAAAGCTGCCGCCTACCGATTTTTAATCTATGAAGCCTTCTGATTGGAGGGCTTCCACTTCAGTATCATAAAGGTGGATAGATTCGTTTAACTTGGTGAGCATAAAGATCTTACGAAAGTGTTGGCGCAATTCAACAGCTACCAGTCGTTTCTCCTGACGTCCCAGACGGATTAACGTGGTAACCAGGAGACCAATGCCACTGCTATTCATATATGTCAGCTCTTTAAAATTCAACAAAATGCAGCTGGTTTGTTCCTGGTTCGCCTGGTCGACGGCTGCAAACAATTCACTTTCGGCAAAGGAGGTTAACTCACCGCCAATGTCGATAGCACTGACCTGGTCATTGATATTCCGAACAGAGATTGATACATCGCTACGCATTCTTGTGTCTCCAGCTACTCCAACAATTCCTCTTCAATTTTTTTCCTTCCCCACGATCTCATGTCGACGAATTTCGCTTGTGACCCCGATAAAACCGACAATCGTCATCATTCAAGGGAATGACCTGTATTATATCTTTTTTACCCCAACGATGGTTATGTCATCTTCCTGTTCCTGGTTTGGGCCGACAAAGTCTCTTAACGCTTCCAATAAGCGATCGATCAAGTTCTGGTCATCACCCTCATTCTGGCTAAGCAAGCCCTGCAGGCGAATTGCACCATACATCTCTCTTTGGGCATTATGTGCTTCAACCAAACCATCGCTGTAGAAAAACAAGTGGTCACCAGGATTTATGACAGTTTGATGAACATCATACCGTATTCCGGGCATCAATCCCAACGGCATCCCGGCAGCTTGAAGCTCGGTAACCGTTTGATTTGAGATCAGGTAAGGTAAATTGTGACCGGCATTGGCAAATACCAGCTCTCCTTTCGCTGGGTCAAGAATCGCATAGAAACAGGTGACAAACATACTGGCAGGAATATCATTTTGAATCAGATTATTTACCCGCTCTAGCACCTCTCCCGGGGAAAGCGCTGCCTCCGCGATTGCCAGCAGCAAAGTGCGCGTGGTAGCCATCACCATCGCCGCTGGAATGCCTTTATCGGTTACATCGCCAATAAAGATACCCAGGCGTCCACCCTCGAAGTATTTAAAATCGTAGAAGTCGCCACCCACTTCCCTTGCCGGCTGGTAATAAGCAGAAATACGCCAACCTTCGAACTCGGGCAGTTCCTTGGGCAACAACGCGGTTTGAATTCGGCTGGCTACTGAAAGTTCATGGTCTAACCGCTCGCGCTGGACAGCTGCGAACTGCTGTTCAGCTGCGAGTTGGGCAACGCGCACGGTTGGAGCAACCTGACCTGCCAATCTGGATAACAACAGCTTATCGTCAGATGAATATTTCTGCTCGCTGAGACGAGAGCCCAAGCCCAGCCAGCCGATCAACTCGCCGCGGCTGATCAAAGGTACGACCAGCTTGTAACCGGCGGTTAAGAATAATTGCAGACCAGCAGATTCCACATCCAGCTGCTCGAGATCAATTGTTTTTGGACCCTTACTGAATGTTTGCAGGATGGGATCTGAATCTCTGAGCAGCTTGTGCTGATTATCTTGATTCGTATTATCTCCCGCCGCACTGTCTGCTGAAACATGGATTGAGAATTCTGAACCAATCTTTAGCCAGGTATGCACCTGCGAGGGGAGAATGGTATCCCGGATCACGGATTCCAATCTCTGAATAACACGATCGAGGTCTACCTCGTCCTGCAATGCAAATCCAAAAGCTTCGATCGTTTTTACCGCGTTATAACGCCGTCGATAGAAGCGTCGATCAACAAAATCCTGCACAGACCGCCGCAGGGGATTGAAAAGGATAACAATAACCAGGGTTGATACAACCGCAGCTAAATCAGATCTTTCTCCGGTTAATGTCTGGAAAGTACGCTGCAGGAGTACGATACTGGTGATATAAACTAATACCAAAACGAGCGTCAGCAGACCATAGACCAGGGTGCGATTGATGATGACATCGATATCCCACAAACGATAGCGCAGGATCCCAATCGCAATGGATACTGGGAAAAAAATCAGGAATGGTAGAAAAAGCCCTGGATTCCAAGATATCTGCAAATCGAGATAAGGGGCCATCATCCAAAACGCGATCGGTAAGAAAGCCAACAAGCTCCCCCACAAAACAATTCGCGCCTGTCGGCGAACTGCATGGGTAGGATGGCGAAACTGGCGGTAGATCATCACGCCGATGAAAAAGAAAATTCCAAAAGATGCATATACATAACTAAATCGCCACGGACTTACATAGCTCCAGGGATCAGATGAGTTCCTCAGAGCGAATACGCCCCAGGTTGCTAATCCCAGGGAGACCACGTAAGGCAGATAACGAACCATGATGAACTTTCGATCAGCCCATTCTTCGGGGAAAACGAACGCCAGAACGATTAATGTGCCTCCCAGGAAAGATATCCCCGCTGTCCATAGAGAGGATAAGACGTGGGTAGAAATCAGATCGAAATAAAGTCCTGTACTGAGAGCCGCGCTAACACAAAAAAGGGCGAAGGCGCGGCTGGTAGCAACATCCCCCCGCATTCGATAAATCCAAAATCCGATGCCCAGGTAAGCCAATCCAACCAAGAACGGTAGCCAGAAAAAGCGCGCCAGATCAACGGGCGGAAAATTTGTCACCCGTACCGATGGATAAATCCGCATGGTTCCATCCGGAAATATTGTTGTGATCGCTAGTGGCGCGCCAATCGGGAGATCTTCAGTGATATTGGCATAAGCTTGACTAGAATCAGCAACTTGCTCACCAATTCGAAGCACCCGTTCAGGGTAATTCAAGCCAATTTTTTGCGCATTCCACGTCACCCCGCCAACATCGGAGACAACCAGTGTAGGTTCAACCACGAAACCCAAGAAAGGTTTTTTACTCCAAGCCAAGGCAAGGATGGCTGCATTGAGAAAAGCAACCAGGGTGATAGCGAAAATCGCACTGGTGATCAGATTACCAAGGGTATACCTGCGTCTTATTCTTTCTTGCCCGGATTGCAGTTCGGGATTGGATATGTCCCAGGTGTCCACTCTATTAATCAACCCAGTTTGTTATGAGCCCAGTTGGATGTGCAATTTATCGCCATCAATTCGAATCTCGCTCCCATTCCGCCGCAGAAGGCTTACCTTTTGAACGCCATTGAGGAGAAAGTGGAACCACACCCAGCTGGTGGACGATTTTTCGGGCGACCAAACCAATGATC
>CP070764.1:2432442-2482595 GCA_020349245.1 Chloroflexota bacterium
AAGGATAAATTAGGAAACGCGGTTGAGGACTCTTGGAATGAAGAATTTAATACATACACATACTGGGATCGGGACAGCCATATAAAGACAAATTCAGCCAAAATATACGAACACACCGGTTCGGGAACCATTCAAATCAATCGAGACCTTTCTCAGCCCAGTCGATTAGTTTTTCGGATTACAACAAAAGAAGAGACTACTCGTAAATGCAAAATCGTAATCCATGGATTGAGTCAGTCCAAAAAGCACCGAGTGGAATATATATCATCGGATAGAATACTTTGGTTTCCTGGTTGGGCGACAACCACCAGTGCACAAATTTACAGTTCTCTTGAATTTATTGAAATTAATGGACTCTCTGAAAATGACACCTTTAAGATATCAATTGCCGATTTATCCAATCAAGATATCACGAATTTATTACCATTGTGGGCAAATATCCCCACACACAAACGCGCGAAACGCTTGGTGGAAAAGACCATTCTCGATCCAAATTTATTCTGGAGGGACTATGGATTACCCGCTTGTCCTGACCAGGAGATAGATAACAAAAAAAATGAGATCTGTCAATTGGTTTATCTCCCTTGGTGTGTATTAATCGGAGAGGGATTGATATCCTATGGGTACCGCCAAGAAGCAGCTGAACTCGTTACCCGCATCATGGGTGCAGTCACCCAAAACTTGGAGCGCGATGGATGTTTTCGCCAGTCATATCATGCTGATCTTGGAATTGGGAAAGGTGAATCGAATTCATTGTGGGGACTTGCCCCGGTAGGCCTGTTTTTGAATACACTTGGTGTGCAGCTGATCTCTCCTAAGAAGCTTCGTCTCAACGGAATCAATCCATTCCCTTGGCCTGTTACGGTAAAATATCGCGGGACAACGGTCCTGAGAGGTCAAATGAAGACACAGGTCATTTTTTCTGATGGGCAAACCATTACTATTGATGACCCAGGTACCTGCCTGGTATCGCTTGAATAATATGCTCAAATTCAATCAGCGATCATATACCCGAATACTCTTCCTGTTCATCATATTGGGTTTGAGTGTATTGATGGCTGGATGTGGTTCATTTGGCTTTGAAACCCCTTTACAAGATTTAATTATCCAACCAGAAGCGACCCCTCCTGGCAGCACTGTTGAAGGTCAATCAGATGAAACAGCGGACTTGGTGGAAGCCGAGGAAACATTCATCTTAATTGAAGAAATCATCATAATTCTCCTGTTCATCGCCTCGATTGTCGGTATTGCTGCCAGGCGTATTCGAGTTCCTTATACATTGGGTTTAGTTGTTATTGGTTTACTGATAACCCTTTTACCTCAAGTAAATATTAGCATCCCACCGACTTTAATATTCGCATTATTAATCCCACCAATCGTATTTGAAGGAGCGTTTCACCTAAATATAAATGATTTACGGCGCGATCTCCGTCCAATATTGATTTTTGCCATCCCAGGGGTAATTCTAACCATGGGAATCGTTGCTTCCCTGGTCAGTTGGGGTACTGGAATTCCAATCACTTATGCACTGGTATTCGGAGCAATTGTCGCTGCTATAGACCCAGTCGCTGTAATTTCTTTATTTCGGAACCTTGGCGTCCCAAAGAGGTTACAAGTTTTACTTGAGGGGGAAAGTTTGCTGAATGATGGCACTTCGATCGTGATATATGGGTTAGTACTATCAGTCGCGGTTTCAGCAAGCGAGTTCAACCTCTTGACCAGCGTTCTTGATTTCATTCGAATTGCTGGAGGTGGGATCGTTATCGGCTTAGCGCTCGGAGCACTCATCTCGCAGATCATCGATCGTATCGATGATTACCTAATCGAAACGACATTAACCACAATTCTCGCATTTGGTTCATTTCTGATCGCTGAACAGGTTTTCCATGTCAGCGGTGTTTTAGCTGTGGTTGGTGCCGGTCTCATCGCTGGCAATATTGGACCTGCCGGAATGTCTCCGACCACGAGAATCGTTCTGTTTAATTTCTGGGAATATGCAGCCTTCTTAGCGAATTCATTTATTTTCTTATTAATCGGTCTCCAAATCGAGCTCTCTGCACTTTATTCCTCCTGGCAGCTGATCGCAATAGCAATTATCGCTGTCCTGATCGCCCGTACAGTGACTATCTATGGATTTGCTTGGATCGGGAGAGAAATCCCTCTTCGTTGGCAACATATCTTGAATTGGGGAGGTTTGCGTGGGGCGATCTCCCTTGCACTCGCATTAAGTTTGCCACTGGTACTGGGGGATGTACGCAGTCAGCTTCAGATTATGACATTCGGTGTCGTGATTTTCACGCTGCTTGTACAAGGTCTCTCAATAGGAACATTAGTCCGCAAGTTAAGGATAAGCGAGCGATCGGCGATAAAAGAGGAATTTGAGCGACGCCACGCGAGAGCTATCGCATCACAAACTTCCTATGAACACCTTGAACAGATGCGGCAAAACGGGTTGATATCCTCCCATACCTGGCAGATGATTTCTCCCCTACTGGATCAATATAATCAGGTGCTTATAGATGCAACTAAAGAAGTGCTGACCAATCACCCGGAATTAGAAGCCGAGGATATGGAGATTGCCCGCAGGGAATCCCTGCAAGCCCAGAGAAGCACGCTTAGCACTTTGTTAAATGATGGTGTGATAAGTGAAGAAACCTACGTTCAGCTCGTTTCTGAGGTGGATGCCGCATTGGCCAGTGATATTATCAGCTGGCCGGAATTAATCCGCCAGCAATCTGGCGTCCATTTACCGATTACTCGATTGCTGGGTGCTGTAATCCAAGAACAAGATCTGGAAAATGCACTCAGTGTTTTATCCAAGATGGGATTCTCCGTCACACACCTGCCCAGTACTGGTGGTTTTCTGGGACGCCGTAGTGTAACCCTTTTAATCGGTTTAGCCGAGGGACAAGAAAAAACAGCTGTGGATGCACTATCCAGTAGCTGCAAAAAACGTGTCGAGTATGTATCAACTCCCATAGATATCGGACCTTCCCCCTTCCCCAACCCGATTCCGGTGAACGTCGGCGGGGCAACAATTTTTGTATTTGAAGTCGATCGATACGAAGAATTCTGAAACCTCCTAATTTTCAATCAACAATTTTTTCTACATTTCTAATCCAGGGAAAGGTAGGATATCCAACCTTTTGGAAATATTAGGATATTAAGAAACATCTTCTGGTATACAAAACGCGAATTAGATTACGCCAGGTGTGTTGCATCAAAATCTTGAGGCTTCGTGATTTCGATCAGGATTTTCCCACATTCGGAATGTTTTTTCCAAATCTTCATACTGGTAGTGAGCTTCAATCCTACGAATTTCAGCCTACTGAGTAAGGATCTCCCCCATCATGATTTTCTTCAATGAGGCTCGATATCAAGACCAAACACGTTGAGATCAGCTTATTATCCTGCTTCTTTTACCACCTTGATGAATATTTCGTCCAGGGTAGGCAAAGCGATCTCAAATTTTTCAAGTGGAATTCCATGTTTGACTAATGATTCCAATACTTCTTGGGGGGATGAACTCTCTGACAGTATCAATCTAGTGGCATTGTTGTGCTGAACGGCCGATTCTACATGAGGCAATTGTGGAATCTCCCCTGATGTTCGCACCATAACCGCGTGACCCGCATGCTCTCGACGAATGGATTCTAGGTTTCCATAGAGTACATTCTCGCCTTCATTGATTAGAAGGATGCGATCAGACAATTCTTCAACTTGATGCATCTGGTGGGTCGACATAATGATGGTGGTACCCTGTTCACGCAATTCACTCATCAAGTCTTTTACAAGTTGTGTATTGATCGGATCCAGAGAGGTGAACGGCTCATCTATAATAATCAAATTTGGCTGATGCAATATCGCAACAATAATTTGAGCTTTCTGCTGCATACCTTTACTCAGCTCTTTTATTTTCTTATTCTTATGCGGTAACAAATCGAATCTTTCAAGGTATTCCTGCAGACGATCGCGAGCCTCATTAGCAGAAAGTCCCTTTAAAGTAGCCAAGTAAATCAGGCATCGTTCGAGAGGGATATCCTGGTACAATCCCCGCTCCTCGGGCATGTATCCGATGAGGTCTTTCTTTTCTTCATTCATCGGACCACCCAAGATAGAAACTGTACCTGAATCCGGCTTGAAGATATCGAGCATCACCCGTATTGTGGTTGTTTTTCCCGCGCCATTTGGTCCCAGCAATCCGAAGATCTCCCCCCGCTGGACTTCAAAGGTGACGTCTTGCACCGCTTGAACACTGCCAAATGACTTAGAAATATGTGATACCTCGACTTGATTCATATTGACTCCGTATAATATGTTTATCAGAATTCTCCAAATTTGTCTGAAGCCGTTGAATTACCAGATTTATTAGGATTGCCGCGATACGATGAATATCGATTTTTTAAATCAGGGAAAAAAACCATCTCTCGGAGGCAGAATCTTTCCTCTCTCATCTGTCTTTAGGAATTTACCAGGGCAATCATATAACTCTTAATCGAGAATGGTTGACCTGATAAGAGCACCTGAGCATGAAACATTCTCGCTACTGCCCGGATTATAAATATTGCCACACATATGGTAAGGAATGCAGCGAGTACAGGTTGCCAGAATGGAACACCACCGACCGTCAACCGGGTGATCATCATTACCGGCGCTGAAAGTGGGAATATACTTAATCCCGTTGCAAGACCAGAATGCGGATTTCTGGCAAGGATCAATGATAATACATAACTGATCATTAATGGTGTCGAGACAATAAAATATACTGAAGTATATTGGGATAATTTCGGGGTTAACGCGCCCGCACCAGCCATCAGACTAGCATATACAGCAAATCCAACCAGGAAAAAAATCAATCCCCAGACAATCAACGAGGCGGGTATGGTGAAACCTGAAGGAATATTTATGGTTTTGGCTCCAATATTGAAGATTACGTAAACCGAACCCAACCAGGCTAATACTTGCAGGAAACCAAGAAAGCAATAGCTGATGATTTTCCCAACTAGCAACTGGTCCGGAGAAGCGGATAAGAGGAGAACTTCCATGATCCTTGTATCTTTCTCACTGCTGATCAATCTGAGAAGATAACTACCTCCAGTGATTATCGATATATAAATGATGGCCATGACAGCCAGAGGCAATAATTGGATTAATACATTGGAATCACATGAATAACCCGGAGTCAGGCAATCATTTGATGAGTCTGTGCCCCCCGGATTGATTTGCGAGAGGTTGTGCCATTGAAAATTTCCTGGATTCCAGATATTCGAAGCTGCCTCCATATCGCCACCAAGCAAATTCACATACAGTGTCCAGCGCATCAACCAATCTTGACCTCCATCAGATATTGGATTGGTTTCTGGATTCACATAGATCAGTTCACCATTGGAAACAAAATCTTCAGGGATAATATAGTAAGCTTCAATTTCATCACTCAACAGCGCTGATTGTGCCTCAGCCTCGTTTAAATACGGCACTAAAATCCCTTCCGGAAGATCACTCGGAATCTCTTCTATCAATCCCGCAAAATCTATAAATCCTTCCCTGGATAAACTTTGATCTTCTGGAGTTTGCTCCAACTCATTCTGCTCAACTTGCGTGGATTTGATATATGAATATCCACCAATCGCAATTGCGGCGATAATTGGAAGCCCAAATGCGAGAATGAGAAATGAAGGTCTGCGTAGAGCAGAATTTAATTCATATCGAATAATTTGAAAAGTCTTCTTCATCCACTCGCCTCACGACCAGTACGTTCCACCTTCATTCTGAGCTCATTCCACCGAATTCTCTTGCCGGTTCGCAGAATTCCTATTCGAAAGGCCCGGATCAACAACCAAATTGCTGCGAAAACAAATATCGATTGAATAGCAAAACTAACCAGCACCTGCCAGTAGGGGATCTGTATAAACATACTCCGGAATCCAACGGTTAACAGTGAGGTGATTGGAATCACAGATAATATCACCGCCAGCGGTCCGTTAATGTCCCTGGAAATTGGAATAATGAACCACAAAGGAATAAACGCCAATACAAAGAAGATTGGACCAATAGACTCGGCCTCCTGGTTATTCCCAAGGATTAATCCTATCGCCAGCATAACTGCACAGATAAATACATACGAAGGCAGAGTAACAATGAGTATCATCAACACATCCAGCCAATTAATTGATGCCCCATGCATCCAATCAAGGTGAAGAAAGTTATTCCCAACAAACAGAACCAGAAGTCCAACCAGGATCCAAGTAACCACCATAGTGAAACCAATAGCAAATACGGTCGCTAATTTACTGCCAACAAATTGTGCGGGGGAAAGAGAAGTCACAATTAATTCGATTGTCCGATTAGATTTCTCCTCCAGGAAACTACTCATCAAGAATCCAGAGCTAATCATCAGCAGTAATACAAACCCAAAGCTTATAATCAAGGGTAAAAAATTATTAATAGATGGTTGGTTGTTTGGGAATGACCGGGTACCATCCGGTGTTCGAAGGATAATATTTGAACCTAAGGCAACCCGGTTTCTAATTTCTGAATCTGAATCGCTCAATAAATTCAGCTGGAGAAAATCATAGGCATCCCTAAAGGCATTTTCACCAGGTTCCTGGTTGAAATATAGATCGATATTCTTATTCTCAGGATAATCTTTGGGGATTATAAAATATGCCTGGATTTCTCTATTAGATAGAGCTGTGACCGCCCTTTCAACCTCAAAATATTGAATAAAATCTATTCTACTTCTGTCATCCATACTCGAGAGAGAAATCGGATTCTCAAAAATATCAGAATTATCCAAGAATCCAACTGGACGAGAGTTTCTCTCTTGTGCACTGATGAAATATCCCAAACCTACCATTAGGCCGATGAAAATTGGTAGGCTGAATAAAGCAATTATGAAGCTCTTCTGATTGACATTCTTACTATACTCGTGGCAGAATGCGAGCCACATTTTTCTCATAACTAAATTCTCATTTCTGAAGGACTTTGCACGTTATTGGCCCGAAATATCATTTCGATTCTAAATATTGGTCAAACATAATTTTACAATTAACTTCCAACCGCGAACTGCCAAGAGTCCAGGTTGCAAATGGCTCTGGGAGATCTTGCTCTAGAATTGATTTCATATGTTTGCCTTGGTTGACCGCATCAGAAACTAGAGTTTCCAGCAGCTCGATGTATTCGACCATCTGTCTCAAGTTTTCTTTGGTACCTATGGGACCATGGCCTGGCACAAAAAAATTGTATTCAGAATTCCGCAGTTCATTCAGAAAGGCCTTCCAATTACTGGGATTTGAATCTTCCATGTAGGGTTGCTCATTGAAAAAGCCGATATCACCAATAAATAAAATCTTCTCTCGAGGTAAACCTAGGCAAACATCCCCTGGCGTATGAACATGACCACTATCAAATATTTCGACACTTCGTAAATTGCCGTGAATTTTTAAATTGCCCTTGAATGTCTGATCAGGCAACTTCAGCTCTAGATCTGAGAGAGAATTGAGATACAGCTGCCAGCGTGCAATGGAGACTGCGAGTTGTTGGCGTTTGATCTCATCAGATTCCGTATCAAATTGGTTTAAGAGACTTCTGACCTCCTCCTCAAGTTCTGCTGGATTTTCTTTATCTTCCCTCACCTCTTCAATATATGGGGTCATTGACGAAAATGCATCCTGAGAAGAGATGAAGACAGCTGTATTGGAAAATACTTGGTTCCCAAACCAATGATCTGGATGAGAGTGACTGTTTATTACAAATTCAGCGGATTGACTGGTTTTCTTCTCGCTGGCTATGCGCAGATCCTCAGATATTATCGGCGTCTCAAAGGTATCAAACACAAGCGTTCGATTCCCCAGATCAATTATGCCAGCATTCCCGATTACCCCCTTTTCTTTAATTGCTATGGCAACATAAACCCCCTGTGCAATTTCATCAAGATTGAAAAATTTTGATTGCGTCTGTGGTGGATTATCATCCAAGATCATTGAAGTGCCCGGTCGCTTCTTTGTTGATTTCAGTTATGATTTAATGTTTGCCTGCTGTAGACCGATATCGTATCTTTCCAACCTGCGTCCGAAAGCAACGAACATACGTCCAATTGTGACTAATGAGACACATACAGCGCAATACATACGACTAGGTTTCTTATGATCGAGTTTCTTAAGCATCAATCTTGATTTTTCAAACTTCTGGCGATCCGCCATGTAACTTTTTGCTACATGCAAACTTACGTAGTCATTCGGATTTTCCATGTGTCCTCCTGGTAAAACTCAAACTAGGGTGAATCATTCGCTCCGAATCTCCATAGGGATAAAAATCTTTGTGAATTGAGCATTCCATATTCCACAGCTTCTGGAAGAATTAATACTAACCCAGCGATCGGCATAATTGTCCATCGGTGAAAGGTTACCCCGAGGAAGAACCCACAGGTAATCAGGATTATGCCTAATCGAAATAATATGCTTCTAAAATTGTGGTCCATCAGCAACTTCTCCAAGTTGTTCGATCCAGTTATTGCTGGTGCAGGAATAAGTTGATCTCATTGATAAATTACTTTCTCGCTCTCAATCCTTTGTTTCCGATGAAATGAACCTTGGGTGCCTTCAGTTTTCTTTGAAACCTTTGAGGTAGGGTGCGATTTCTGACCCGCACCCTACCTTTACTCGCTATCTCAAGGTTGGGAGATAGCGTTGGGAAGGATAAGGATACACGGAATCTCGAATTGTTAACTCATCGATGTATCCAATTTCGGGAATTTTGTTACAAACCTCACCAATAAATATGATCCCGAAAGAAGTAATAAGCCACCAATTGCCAATATTACAGGCAGAACCGGTAAGTATAAGATCTGGCAAATTGTGAATGATAAGAGGACAAATCCTGCATAATAATAATATCGGGAACCATCGATCGTTAGAACTCCGAGCAGGAGAAATATTATCGTAATAATTCCTCCCACAATGCTGGGACTATACTCAGACATTTGATGGAAAGTAGGTCCAAACTCAAAGATCATGAATGTTAATGTACCGGTTATGAGAAGCAGCAAGATCAGCGCTAAACCAATTTTAACCAGGGTGGAAAAGTGCTTGAGTCGTAGCTCATCAACAACAAAATAGACCATCCTTGACCTAGTGAAGTATTCCTTTCCAGCCATCACAACCATAAAGTATGCGAGTAATATTGAACCGATAAACCAGATCGCATTTTCTAAACCAATCGTTAAAACGAATCCCAGCAACGTGAGACCCAAACCCATATCCCAGAGACCATCACAACTTACTAGCCATAAAGCCTTTGAACGCCAGTCTGTTTCATTAACCATCCATAGCTCCATACCCATAAGACCGGGACACTCATTGCATATATAATAGCGAAGTTTAATTTTGTTCACACGAGCCTGAAGAATCGTCTTACCCCCTACTCGAGAGGGGTATGAATTTAACTCCCCCATCCTTAAAATATTTAAAACCTAGAAGAAACCCAATAACAGAATTGTGGCAATGGATAAGTAAATTAGGTAACCAAGAGTGTCAGTTAAAGTTGTCACCAGCACCGGTGAAGCCAACGCCGGGTCTAACTTGATTAGCGACATTCCGAGGGGAACAACGACACCTGCCAGACCTGCTGCGATCAAATTAAGAAATGTAGCACTACCTACAACAAAACCTAAAATCGGTGAACCTTTCCAAGCCAGCGCAATTATTGCTATGATCGTACCAATTATGATCCCATTTGCTAAACCAATTAATATCTCCCTGACCATAGTCCCGGCCCCATCCTTTGGGCTTATTTCCCCCAATGCTAATCCCCGTACAGTCACCGTTAATGTCTGCGTACCAGCACTACCACTTACCCCAGCAACAATTGGGAAGAACACCGCCAGAACAGCCAGTTGTGCAATGGTATTCTCAAACAAGCTCAATACTAAGGCTGAAAGCATCGCAGTACCCAAATTTAACACCAACCAAGGTAAACGGGCGCGAAGTGCCACTTTTGGGGGTACCGAAACAGAAATTCGTTCGTTGGTAACACCACCCAAGCGATAAATATCTTCTGTTTCCTCTTCCTCCAAGACGGCCACCATGTCATCGTGCGTAATCACACCTAGGAGGTGGTATTGTTCATCTACCACAGGCAAGGCAAGCAAATCATAACGAGCCATTAACCTGGCAGCAGCTTCCTGGTCAGTATTTGCAAATGCTGATATGACTTCCTTATTCATTATTTCGCTGATGCGGGTATCCGAAGGTGCCACAATGATCTCTAATAGCGATACCACGCCCACCAACTTTACATCATCATCGACTACGTAGAGGTAATATGCAATCCGAGCTCCAGGTACCATGGTCTTTAGGTGAGCAATCGCTTCCGTTGCTGTAATATCCTTGTGGATAACAACATCCACAGAAGTCATTAAGCCACCAGCTGTATCATCACTGTGCTGAAGCAGGGGCAGGATTCCAGCAGCATCTTCTATCGCGGAAAGCGTTTCTGCCGCTTGTTCCGGGGGCATATCACCAATTAGGTCAGCAACCTCGTCTGGCTCCATCTGGTTGACGATGCGAGTCAAGTCATCGGCTTCCAAGCGGGTCGCAACTACTATCGCATCCTCATCAGACAATTCCTCAAGGATATCGGCTGAATCCTCGGGATTTAACCTTGGAAGGAGTTCTGACTGGGTATCCGGAGGTAATTCTTCAAAGACGTCCGCCTGGTCAGGCGGTCGTAATGCTTCCACCAAGGCGACTGCCCGTTTCCAATCCTCGGCTGTTAATGCTTCCCTCAATTCTTCCAATACGAGATTGACATCGGTTATATCGACCACAAAATTGCCTCCAGAATAGAGTGTCTAGCTCTTATTTTATCCCCTGTGTTCAGAAATAAACGACCCTGGGTAAATCTTTAGCTTTGAGTACGGTATATTGCGCTTCAGCAGGCAAAGTAGCCACCCCATCAAAGCCAGATTCTGCTACATAATTTACGACGATTTCCCGCAATTCCTCTGGGCTTAATGCTGCGATTTTCTCTACTGTATCGATCCCGGCTTCGTAATATAATCTCGCCCTAACCCCTTTTACTCCAGGTATTCGAGCCAAGTCAGACAATTTCACAAATTCTAAGACCACAGATTCTGGGAGACCAGTTGACCTCGCAATTTTCCTCCGGCTGTCAGGTGTTTTGCCAGCTTCCAACATTTGATCAGCGTTGCAGATCCCAAGCTTTTTAAGTTTTAAGACGAAATTCTGGTTCACACCACGGAAATCTCGTAATAAAAACGGATCGCGAAAAATCCTCTCCTCCCGCATGGTTCCAGCCAAATGATGCAACTCGTGATTTGTTTGAAAATTAAAATAGTAACGGATTGCCCATAAATAACCCTTAGCATTTTGCTGCGATCCGCGCTCTACAAAGTCTACAAAACCAATTAGGTCTTCGGAAGTTGCGTCTGCCAGCTTCTGCTTGCCGCGAGAATCGATGACAAACCTCTCGAATTCCTGAACATATTTAACACAGCGATTAATCGCGTTCTGCGATCTCCCACCTCGTTTTAAATACAAGGTGAAACCTTCTTGATCCATTTTCGCACTCCGATTCTATTGATTCTACAACAGAAACAATAAAAGGATTAACCTGTTTTCATGATCGGATGGCTCTTATCCACGATATTCCTTTCCACCCTAGCGATCGAAGCTTTTTATGTCTCGTAGAATTGAGGTTTGATGGAACAAGCTGCAGCTTTTAACCTTGAAGGAATTAATGGACTGCCCTTGCCATTAATTCACCGACACCTGATTCCCCGAATCACTCTCTTGGTGAGCTGCCAATAACATTTCTAACCTCCCAATAAAATGCAACTTCTCTAGAATATTTACTAAATGACCATTCACCACCTGCTCAGAGACTGATAATTCTTGTGCAATCTTCTTATTAGAAATCCCCTGAGCTTTTCTTTGGAGGATCAATTTTTCCTGATTCGACAAATTCATCACAGGTTTTGATGATCCATCTCTCACCTGACTTAATCTCTCATATATCAATCCAGCGATCCGTCGATGAAATCTCGGTTTTTCCTCCAAAATCACATGAAGCAATTCTGCCAAATCTCGATCGCTCGGCGTACTAACAAAGCAGTAATCTGCACCTGCAATTAAAAGTTCAATCTCACATTTATCATCTAGATTTTTCGTTTTTACTACGATTTTTGTACGTGGACTGGTCCTCTTTATCAGCTGGATCTTCTCGATTGCAGAGCAATTATTGGAACCAAGAGCGAATAGAACAAGATCCGGGAGAAATCGTTTGACTTCATCTATAGCTCCATCTCCAAACAATTCACTGGCTAACATCTCGAAGCCTGAGAGATTTTTTATTTTATTTTCCAAAACTGTTTCTTCTGCTTTATTATCCCTGATAATAAAAATACTATTAATTTCTTTCACGCGAGGTTTTCTCCACAAAACGAATTATAAATAATGGCAGTTCAGAAGATCTCTATCTTTGAATAAATGTTCTTATATATCAATTTAAGGTCGGCTCTGCGATTTCTCTGCCTTTTCCGGTTTTGTTCTCTCTCTCGGGTCATAAGCAGGACCTTGACTTGGTTCTACTGGTTTTTTGAATCCTGACAGAAAACTCGGGATAGTATCCTGGGGAAATCTTGGCCAGGTTATCGCAACCAATCCAGTGAGAAAAATCAGCATTAACCAGCCAGAAAGTGGCTCGTAACGAAAAGCGCTAATTATGAACCATGTATAAATAGGCGCTTGGAACATTTTGCCTAAGACTGAAAGGATTCCAAACCTCGAGAACACCAAAATCCAGCACACGACATAAATTACACTGGTTGATGTTGATAATAAGTTTGCAGTGGTCATGAATATCAGCAAGCCAAGTGCCACAGACATATCAAAATATAAATCATGGTCCCCAATCCAAGTGTTCTTTACCACCTGGCTCCGGCGGGCAAGATAGCCATCCAGTACGTCACTGCCCCAGGAAATTACCATCAGCAGTGAAGCAAGCCGCACACCATCAAGACCAAGCGACCACCCTATCCAGGCAATGCCCACGGCAATAATAACTCTTGAAAAGGTGAGAAAATCTGCTGAATATTTTAGTTGCTTCATAATCTAACTCCGGGGAATCAATTCACGAGAAATCTCCCTGAACTCAGCTTCTCCTACCTGAAACTCAAATACCGATCCAAATCCGTTTATTTAACATTACTCCAAATCTTGGATTTCACATTACCCATGAGAACGGTTTAATACCCCACCAAAGAGGGGTTTTCGTCAAATTCCCATTTTCTTGCTGGTTTTAGGGGAAAAAAACAAAAAACCTTTCCATTCAAAAGATCATGGAAAGGTTTTCGACAAACGGAAAGATCCGAAGATCAATTCATCTGGCTGAATCCCTTTTTACTATTCCTTGTTGCCAAGCAAAAACAGCTGCCTGCGTGCGATCAACTAGGTGCAGTTTGCTGAGAATATTGCTGACGTGCCCTTTGACCGTATTTTCACTGATAACCAGCTCGTCTGCAATTTGACTGTTTGGATATCCATTAGCAATAAGTTTAAGAACATCCAACTCGCGTTCGGTTAATTCCGTGTAAATTTCAAATTCGTCCTGGTTTTCGTGACGGATGTTCTTAAGAACTCTCGCGGCGACTTTTGGATGTAAAGTGACTTCCCCTTGGCGAGCCTTGATCACCGCCTCCGCCAGCTTTTCCATTTTCATATCTTTGAGAATATAGGAGATTGCACCTGCCTTTAAAGCTGGAAAAATTAATTCATCATCATGGTAGGAGGTCAAGACGACAATCTGAGTCCGAGGACTGATATTCTTGATCACCCGCGTCGTTTCAACGCCATCCATCCCTGGAAGGATCAGGTCCATGAGAATCACATCTGGAATGAGATTTTTAACAATGTCAATCGCCTGCTCACCAGAACTTGCTTCCCCCACGACGTTGAAATCTGGTAACGTATCCAAATATCCACGGACACCTTTGCGAACAACTTCATGATCGTCAACGATCAGCAATGTAATTGGTTCCGCCATAATTGTCTCCGCCAGTGATATTCAGGTTATAGTGTGATAGGTGCAATTACCTTTATGCGAGTCCCTTGTCCAATTTCACTATCGATCAACAATTTTCCACCTATCAATTCTACCCGTTCACGCATAGAACGCAACCCGAATCCGGCAGGTTGTCTGCTGACCTCAAACCCAATCCCATCATCCACAATAAGCACCTCGATTTCATCAGAGTTATATGAGATCGCGATTTCAACTTTTTTTGCCTGGCTGTGTCTGGCAACATTTGCTAATGATTCTTGGACGACGCGATAAATTGACTGTTCAATTTCCAATGGCAGTTGTCTTTCATTCATTATTTTCACATCAGCGTATATATCACACTGGTTCTCCCAATTAAATACATAATCTCGCACAGAGGAAGCTAGCCCCATCTCTCTCAAAGTTGCCGGATACATCTCTTGAATTAAAATAATCAGCTCCTGGAGAACTTCATGGACCAACTCTTCTGCTTCTAGGAGATGAGATTTACTCGCATCAGGATTTCTATCGATGATACCAGTTGCTGCTCCCAATTGGGCGAGCGCTGCAAACGCTTTTTGTTTAGCGCTATCATGGAGATCACGTGCTAAACGGCTTCGTTCTTCAGCAATGGCTAAATCCCGTAATTGTTCAAATAATTGAGCATTTTGAATGGACAATGCAGAATGTTGGGTGAGGGCTGTGAACACACGTTTCTCTTCCAATCCGATGGCATCCGGTTCCTTGAAATTGACATTGAAGACCCCAAAGATCTCATCACCAATCTTGATAGGCAAAAACATGAATGAGCGAATACCCTCATTCAGAACAACTTTCACCAATTCAGGAGATTCCAAATCTTTGCGAGGATCATTATGTCCGTCTTGAACAACTACCATTGTACTGGTCTTTACCGCTTCGCCGATCACGCCTTCATCTTTTCCAAAGGCGAGCTCTTGCACAGCCTCAGCGCTAAATCCCCGGGATATTTTTATTACATACTTTTCTCGTGCTTCATCCCAAATAAAAATTGCGCTTTTATCTGCATGCAAGATATCAATAGAAACATCAACTAAGGCTTTCAATCGACTTTCAAGAGACAAATTTTGGTCAATAACTTCATCAGCCTGGTAGAGGGCTTCAAGCTCGATTCTGCGGAGTTCTATTTCTTCAGTCCTGACCTTTACTTGATCTTCCAATTCCCGACTACGTGCTTCTATAGACCTTATGCGAAGACGATAACCGCTGATTACTCCAGCCATAATTACCAGAGTGATTATTCCGATAAACCACCAGGTCTCCCAAAATGGTGGCACTACTCTGACAGTGATTGAATAGGCATCCTCATTCCAGATACCATCGCTATTGGTTGCCTTTAACCTCAGGGTATAGGTGCCTCCAGGTAGATTCGTATACCGCCCATTTCGAGATGACCCAATCACGTTCCAATCTTCATCGAATCCATCCAACTTATATGCGTAAACACTCTTTTCTGGATGGGAATAATTCAAGGCAACAAAACTGAACTCTAAATTATTCTTGCCCCATGTTAGGACGATTTCTTGCAAACCTTCAATATTCGAGGTCTCCTCACCGCCCTGTCTTAATGAAGTCAAAACCACTGGTGGTAAATAGGTCGAGTCCTCAATATCTTCTGGGAAAAAAGATGTCAATCCATTAATTCCCCCGAAGAACATCTCGCCTTTGCTGTCTAATAGATGTGCGCCAACATTAAATTCGTTGCTTTGAATCCCATCACTCACATCGAAATTCTTGAAAGTCTCCAGTATTGGGTCGAATTCTGATAACCCAAAATTTGTACTTAACCACAGATTTCCACCCTTATCTTCAAGAATGCCATATACCACGTTATTTGGCAACCCATCTGCGACCCTGAAATGTTTAAATTCCCCAGTGGCAGGGTCATACTTGTCAAGTCCGCTTCCATAGGTACCTAGCCAGATCCAGCCACGGCTATCTTCAAATATGGTTAGAATATCGGTATCTCCAACCGTATTTGGATCTTCTGGATCATGGATATAATTTATGAATGTCCCGGTACTAGGATCGAACATACTGACACCGCCACCTCCGGTTCCGAGCCATAATTTCCCTGTTCGATCTTCGATAATCGACCAGATCAGATCGTAAATTAGGCTGTTCGGATTTTCAGGATCATACCGGTAATGGCTGAATTTTTCCGTGGTGCGATCCAGTCTATCCAACCCACTGCCTGCTGTACCAATCCATAGATACCCGTCTCTGTCTTCATAAATGGCATTTATCGCATTCATCGCCAAGCTATCGGCATCTTCTGGATCATGCGTGTAGTGGATAAACTCGTCACTATCAGGGTCTAATCGATTTAGACCTCCTCCCCTCGTACCTACCCATAATGTACCGGATTGATCGGTATATACTGACCAGACTTCGTCACTGCTTAGGCTGGAAGGATCTTCTGGAATATTTTTGTGGTGAACCATATTCTCTGTACTGCGCTCATAGAGATCCACACCTCCACCCAAGATTCCCAGCCAGAGATTTCCATCGGTATTTTCTGAAATTGACATGACACCATTTGCGGCCAAACTATCAGGATCATTGGGTATATGGCGGTAGTAGGAAAAGCGAGCAGTTTGGGGATCAAATCTATTTATTCCGGCTCCAAATGTCCCAATCCAAACAATCCCTGAGCGATCGACAAAAGCTTCAGTCACCATGTCTCCACTTAAACTGAAAGGATCACCAAGGTTGTTGGAAAGATTTTGAAATTGATCAACCTCCGGATCGAAGATATCGATTCCCCCATTACCAATCCCGATCCAGATATTTCCCAGCAAGTCAACCGCCAGTGCGGAAATGGAATTCTGACTAAGGCTGTACTCGCTCTTTGAATCGCTCTTGAATGTATAGAATTCTTCATTTTCGAAGACAAATTTATTGAGCCCCTCATCTGCGGTCCCTATCCACAGATTTCCATCGGCATCTTCACAAATGGATGTGACCAAATCACTGGAAATCCTATGAGGGTTGATGATGTCATGACGGTAGCGATAGAATGAGTCGGAAGAAGGATCATACCGGCTCAATCCCCCGCCGTAAGTTGCGACCCACAATATTCCCCTATTATCTAGATGAAGATCGACGATCGTGTTGCTCCCCAAGCTGTTCAAATTATCTGGATCATGTGTGTAATGGATAAATTCTTCACTTACCGCATCGAACCGATCCAAACCATTCCAGGTGCCGATCCAAAGGTTCCCCTCGGCATCATTCTCGATCACATTGATCGAATCATGCGCGACAGAGGTTGGTACATCAGGATCATGGCGATAATTGACGAATTTTTCAGTTTTGCGATCAAACCGGTTCAATCCACGCCCATACGTGCCTACCCACAAGACCTCGTTCTTATCTTCAAAAATTGAGAAAACGGAATTATCACTGAGGCTTCCAGGATCATCGGGATCATGTCTGTATATCTTGAATTCGTATCCATCAAATTTGTTCAATCCATCTTCTGTACCAAACCAAATGAATCCCTGGCTATCCTGATAAATGCTATATATAGAACTCTGGGAGAGGCCTTGTTCAATTGAAATTCTCTCGAATCTGATTTGCTGACTGGATAATTCCGAACGAAAAGTGGATTTCTCTGAAGAGTTAGTACCAATACTTGTTCTTTCAATATCATATTCATTTTCAGATATATTCTGATCTTCAAAGATTTGCCAGCTATTTTTAGATTCAATTAACTTAGCGTTTTGATATTCAATGGATTGAAATTGCATTCCCCCATTGGCAGAGATGACCAACAGGATCAGAAAGCTCTGCACAGACGATAAAAAAGCCTTGGATTTACTTATATGACTATACATGGGCGAATTTTCACCGTCGAGGATTCCTCATTTCGGTAAATTCAACTTGACCAGGTGATGAAAGGTTGCTGAAAAAGACTAACCGAATGGAATTTTAAACAACCAGGGATATGAAATTATTTCCAGGTCGTTCTCATCTCTTATTCATCTGCCTCTCAACCCTAAACAACTGCAGCTGTATCAGGTGAGTTCCGAATTATTATTTTGATTTACCTTCCTTGCTTAGGTTAATGATGAACCAGAGAAGATCGATCAATTATAGCATCTTGGTATTTAATAATAATTCCCAAACTTTATTTTGGAAAAGGGAGTGTTTTGCTTGATCAATCCATAAAAATTCATCTTTCTTAATCATTTTTGTTTGATGCTTACACCCAGCTCACTTTAAGTTAAAAGGATTATTGTGCTGGTAGAGTATCAGTCAACTTATGATACTGCTTTATATTTTTACTCCGAATCTACCCTGTAGGTTCGGAGATTAATGAATCAAAGGAAAGAATTCCCCTTGTATCAGATAACCCAACCCTCTCCAATAATTTCTTACTCACTTGGGAAATTGATTATTCAGATTGATACATCCCACAAATGGTAAAATGAAGTTGACAGAACTGCTGGAGTGAAACATGAAACTAATCATCGCGATTGTGCGTGATGAAATATGTGATCAGATAACTCAATCTTTAATTAAGGATGATTTCCGGGTCACCCGTATCGCTTCTACCGGGGGATTCCTAAGGCGGGGGATGACAACTTTAATGATCGGTATTGAAGATGAAAAGGTTGACCAAGTTGTCCATATTATCGGGGATGAATGCGGTCATATCAGTGATCAATATGGACGTTGTGCAACCTTATTCGTTTTGAATGTCGACAATTTTATTCAAGTGTAGGAAACTATCCCAAAGTAGACAAACCGAACCTTAAGTGACGGGGGGTTCTGATCTACTCTGCTTTAGCCTCTTGAAACTTCTCTACCTGGTAGGTGAAGATCTCCATATCCTTGTGGCGCCAGCAATCCCTGGGAGCTCCCATTTTTTGGCATAACATCCCCAGGAATTCTTCCTTCTCAGGCACTTTTTCCCAGACCTGAGGCAAAAAAGTTGCCCGCCTGATCCCTTTTCTTAAGATTACACCATCAATCCCGATACGGATTTGAGATAAAAGTTCGTCTTCATTGACAAAATTAATTCGTTCCGGAGTAGTTAATCGAGAAATCTCAATTGAAATCTGAGATACCTCCCCAGGTTGAACGCGCGGAAACCGAAAATCCTCCAAGGCAGCCGCAACAGCATGAACTTGTACATCTTCGGCTAACGGTCGTACTGCTTCCAAAGCACCGATGCAACCCCGCAGCTCATTTTGCTTTGTTAGAGTGACAAACGTTGCACCAGGAAGAAGCAATCTTGGGGGTATGCGCCCTTCTGCAATAGGTGGAAACGGCTCACCGTGCACTCCTGCAATCAGCGCCTCGCGAGCAAGACCTAATAACAGCATTCGCTCTTCATCATTTAACCGATTCAGTGGTTCATGTGAACTTGCTTCATCAGCCATTGACCGAAAATCCTTTGGCTTTATTCTTGCAACTTATGGTAATGCTGATTGTAATACAACAAGGGTTTTCCTGTTTCTCCAACTTCAGCTGCTAATACCTCTCCGAAAATGAGGGAATTTGATTGAAATTCTATGACATCGATCACGGCACAATCCATAAAAGCTAAACCCCCGAAAATCAACGGTGATCCAGATTTAATTTCGAAGGTATTAATGCCATCAAATCGGTTTTCACTTTCGGCAACTTGCCCAGCAAATATTTCAGAGATGAACTTTTGGGTGTCGGATAGAATCGTTATACCAAAAAATCCAGCTTCAATAACAAAATCATGAGTCCGAGAAATTTTCATCAACGACACGACAACAATCTGTGGATCAATCGATACCGAAGTAAAAGAACTCACTGTCATGCCATGTTTTTTTCCATTCAGCAGCGTCGAAACTACGCTTACACCTGTAGACCACTGCCGCATCACTAAACGAAGCTGCTTCTGATCAAAAGCCATGAAATTCCTCAACGTACAGAAATATTACCAACTGGTACTCTCTCAACAAATCTCATGATACATGCCGTGGGGAATGAAGTCAAGATACTTTCTGGGATATAATTTTTTAATCCGATTATGAAAATTATTCCCTCCTTATTTGATATTTAAAAAAAATCAATACAAAAAGAAATGTCACCTTGCTTATCCAAAATCTCTTGCTTTTCGAAGGCGTTTGAGGTACCATGGATTCGAAGAAAACCATGAATTCAACTGAGAATAACCAATCTTCACCTACAAATACACCTGCAAGCAGCATGTTTTATCAGCTGCAAATTGTGCTTATTGTCGCCTTCATCTTAGCAACCTTATTCACTGCCTGGACTCCTGCAAGCCTCTTACCGGGAAATTTAAGTGAAAGATTTGCAGAGGTACTTGCTTTCCAGGCCACAGAGACAGCAGCCTTCCCCACCCCAACTGCCCGTCCTCGACCCCTGATTGGTTTGGTCGTCGGTCATTGGGACGATAATACAAAGGACCCCGGTGCGGTTTGCACCGATGGTTTGACTGAAATAGAAGTCAACCAAGCTATTGCAACCCAGGTGAAGCAAATCTTAGTTGATCAAGGCTTCGACGTCGATTTATTACGGGAATTCGATCCACAACTTCAAGGGTATCAAGCTCTGGCTTTGGTATCTATACATGCAGATTCCTGTGATTACATCAATGATGAAGCTACTGGATTCAAGGTAGCTGCGGCCTTATCAAATCAGTATCCTGAAAGAGCATCTCGCCTGACCGCTTGTATTAAAGATAGGTACTCAAAGGCGACAGGACTCCCCTACCATTCAAGTACGGTTACTAATGATATGAGCAGCTATCATGCCTTTGATGAAATCGACATCAACACCAATGCTGTCATCATTGAGGTTGGTTTTCTAAACCTGGATAGGCAGATATTAACCAAAGGCCAAGACCGGGTTGCAGACGGGATTTCAGATGGTGTTCTTTGCTATATCCGTAACGAGGATATCACCCCAACTGACCAGCCATGAGTCCTTCATCTCAGCAAGCACGAAAACTCATTCAAGAAGCATATCAAGCACTTCAAAGAGGAGATCGCCGTAAAGCTAGACAGCTGGCGGAAGATGCAGTAGCCCTGGCACCTGACCAAGAAGAACCTTGGTTGTTGCTTGCTGCAGTTGCGAGTCCGGAAGCAAGCCTGGAATATATAAACAAAGCTTTAGAGATTAACCCGAGCAGTCAGCGGGCTCGCAAAGGCATGCATTGGGCGATCAAACGATTTCGTGCGAGTCAAATCGCTAAAGTTAAGCGGCAAAAGATTCCAGTTTCACAACCTGCCGCCTCTGCGCTGACCAGAACAAAACCACTGTTTACCTTATCTCTGTTTCCACTCCTTCTTCTTCTAGGGGTTGTAATTTTTGCAATATTTATCTGGTATGGGACACCGACAATATCCAAGGCATTTGTCTCTCGGGAACCAGTGGCAGTGTCTCGCGTTGAAATCGAGAAAATCACTCGCACTCCGACTTCGACACCAACCTTCACGCCTACCCCAACCTTCACCCCTACACCAACCCCGACAGATACTCCAACACCAACACCGACTAATACACCAACAGAAACACCGACAGCAACAGCCACATTTACCCAAGCTCCTACAAATCCCCCTCCCCCTCCTCCCAATGTGTCAAATTTCCCCGGACTACCAGAAGGTGTTGATCAAGGTGAACGCTGGATAGAAGTCAATCTTTCAACCCAGACGGCTTCTGCTTATGAGGGTAAAAACCTCATCCGCACTTTTATAGTATCAACCGGCACTTGGCTCCACCCAACAGTCACTGGAACCTATCGGGTTTATGTAAAATATCGTTATGCCGACATGGCTGGTCCAGGTTATTATCTCCCGGACGTACCTAATGTGATGTATTTTTACAAAGGGTATGGATTGCATGGAACCTATTGGCATAACAATTTCGGTACACCGATGAGTCATGGTTGTGTAAATTTCACCATCCCCGATTCGAGCTGGGTCTTCGATTTCGTATCTATCGGAACTGTGGTTTATGTCCATTATTGAGGATTCTCTTTTTAATAGAAAGTTGGATTCAGTTGTACTTTCCCGAAGGGATTTCCTGAAATTCAGCAGCTTGGGGTTGTTGGGGCTATTTATTCATCCTGCAAAAATTACCTGGAGTTTATTCGAAGATCAGATTGGAAGGGTGGCTGAAACGAAAGCGATCTTATACGATCGTCCCTCATTGAATGGCAATCATGAAAAAATCTATTGGAGAGACATGGTTATTCCGATCAGCGAGGTCACGGTAGGTGATCAAGAACCAAAACACAACCGCATCTGGTATCGGGTAGGCCAAGAAGGGTTTGTCCATTCAGGAAGCATCCAGCCTGTCCGTACCCAACTCAATACTGTGGAAAACGACATCCCCTTTGGAGGGACGCTGGTCGAAGTTACTGTTCCTTATACCGATGTATATTGGGGTCCAGGAAAGAACCATCAATTCGCTTATCGCTTCTATTATGAAACAACTCACTGGGCAACCGCCGTCCTTCAAGATAATCAGGGTGATCCTTGGTACAAGATACTTGAGGATAAGTGGGATTTAACATTTTATGCTCCAGCAAATCACCTGAGAGTCATACCTCAGGAGGAGCTTACCCCCCTTTCACCGGATGTGCCAGCAAAAGATAAACGGTTGGAAGTTCGTCTGCGGGAACAACTTGCGATTGCCTTTGAAGAAAATAAGCCTGTCTTTATGGCTCGTGTTGCCAGCGGAGCGGAGTTCAGTAATGGACGTTTCCTAACCCCTGTCGGAGAGCACAAAACTTTCCACAAGAGGCCATCTCGTCACATGGCTGCTGGTGACTTAGCTTCAAACGGGTACGATCTGCCAGGCGTTCCCTGGATTTGTTACATCAATGAAAGGGGAGTTGCATTTCATGGCACATATTGGCACAATGATTATGGCCGCCCACGTAGTCATGGCTGTATTAATCTGACACCAACGGCTGCGAAATGGATTTATCGTTGGACCCAACCATCCGTCCCACCGGGTGAAACGAGTGTTTATGAGAATTATGGAACCAGGGTGGATGTAGTAGAATAATTCCACAGGATAAACCAATGGCACACCGGGCATTATTCACTGGACTCGTTTTTGATGAATTTGACAACCCTGTTGAAGTTACCTTCATCGGGAGCGAAGCTTTCTATGTGGTAGACGATGCCGGTTTTATGCGGCATATCCCATCTGAACAGGTTGACAAGCAAGTTCTCAATTCGATGATGGAATTAATCGAGGGTCATGAAGATCTGTTGAGTGAACAGACCGCGAAAATGCTCGGTCAAGAAGATATCTTCACTCTTGCGATGATTGAATCCCAATTGAAAAACATTGACAAACAGTTTGATACGCTCTTCGAAACCGGCATCCCCGAAGAGGGCCGAGCTTACATGGGTATGATGGGATTCAGGATAGTTATCGATATCCATGGCGATGTGGTGAGAATCGACCAGCCAGGAATTATAGCTCCGGGGGACGAGGAATAACTCAATAATAAACGGGAACAATTAATTACAGAACTGACTATACTATTCAAAATAGCACCTCAAAAAGAGGTGCTTTCTCGATCCTACCTGGGGGTAATTCGGATTATCCCAGCAGATCAGCTTGAAAAACAGCATAACTGGATTGACTCTCCATACGATTTTGGGGGGAGAGAGTAATTTCCCAGAGCTGATTCCCAGTTGAGTGACCAATCCCTAACTTTATGAGATGGGAGATTCAGATTTGATAAATCTCAAATAAAGCAGGAGTCACCTTCCTCCCAGAAATTTTATGAATCTGGAGATTCTCCGCGCAGCTCGGACAATTTGTTTACAACCTCATCGTATGCGCCTTGTAGCGCATCAGCAGGATCGACTCCTTGTTCAACAGCTGCTATGAGGGCGCTATTTACTGGATCCCAATAAACGCTCATCTCGGGGATTACGGGAAACTCTGTACCACCAAGGAAAGTTTCCGCGACCATCTTTTGTTGAGGGTCGAACAACTCAATCCCTTGAACAGCAGGGATAAAGCCTGCCATGCTGGGATCAGAAAATATGGTTTGAGCCTCTTCGGAAAGTAAATACTGCATGAATTTCCAACACGCATTCAATTCATTCCCTGCTGAGTTTACATTTAGATACAGGTTTTGGGATTGAACATAACCTGACAATGGTGCTGGCCATGGATCGATTGCTAGATTTTCTAATCCGATCGCATCTGAAAGAATAGAAGACTTCCAATAGTCTTCAATGATAATGCCAGCTTTTCCTTCAACAAACTGGGTGACATCATTATCATTATTATTCTCAATGGGTCCAGCTTCCTTAAATCTTTGGAGTAGTTCAACCCACTCGAGTCCTTTCTCATCATTGAAAGCCGGGTTCCCTTCAGCATCCAACAACTGGCCACCAAGACCGTACAGATGTCCTGCAGAGAAAAATAACCCATAATCCAGATATGCCCCAACCACATCACCCGCGGTCCCTTCCTGGGAAAATTCTACCAATTCATCAAATGTTGTAGGTGCTTCTGGAATAATATCTTTATTCCTGAATGGCACGAGGCCGGTTAAATTCATCGGTAAACCAATAATTGCTCCTAAATATTGCACCGACCTGAGAGCCGCTGGATTTATAGTCCCCAGGAGTGCATTATCCGCGATTGGCGAAATATCCGCTATCAGGGATGAATCAAATAGAGTTGGACCCCAGCTTGATTCACCGAATAAAATACAAGGACCGCCACCAATTTGAGCAGCTGATTCAAATTTATTCTCTAAGTCAAATGGTGGCACATAAAGGACATCAAACTCCACCTTCGGATTAGCGGCATGGAAATTTTCTATTATTGCGGTAAAACTTTCCATTTCGTTTTCTGAAAATGAGTGCCACATTGATATTTGTGCGGTAAGTTCTTCCAACACAGGTTCCGCTGTGGGAAGGATAATAGAAGTGTCTGTTTCGCTCTCTGAGACTACTGTAGGCAATTGCTCAACTTCAGCTTCATTTGTAGGAACTTCTTCTGCCGGAGGTTCCCCAAGTGCTGGAGTACAAGCAATGAGGATGAATGCCAAGATAAAGAATGAGCAAAGATAGAAAAAAAATCTTCTTTGGAAATTGTTCATATCTGACCTGCCCTGGACATTGACGATCGAACGGCTCTCATAATGGTTGAATACCTATTATAGTCATCTAAACGGGAAAATAATTATATTCTTGTAACTGGTTTTGGATAACCCTGTTTTTAAAAATCTCGATTGGTTTTCATAGAGAATACTTAAAAATCCAAAAGTTGGCAAATATCTTCAGAAATTCGTTCAACTCTTTTTCCACCTCATCTTTCGGGAAGAAAATTGTAAACCGCATTATACCTGGGTTTCGATTTGAATTTGTCCCTCGTGCGGCGGTATCTGCATTTCATCGCCCACTTGAGGCGGGATTTTTTGCCATCTTGGAGAATGAGGCAAGGTTGCAGGTATTACAACCAATAAAGCGGGAATAATCAACCAGATGAATCCAAGAGAGCTCAAAACTTTGATTGGAAATTCAGCACTTTCAATAATCCCGCAGTTTAATTGAGTGAAAATTCAGTCAACTTCCACAAAGAAGATTCTGATATATAAAGGGATCAAACCCATTTTCGAAACAAGGAGTAGCAGAGTGAATGTAAAAACCGAGAAAGAGAAAATGCTATCTGGGGAGATTTACAACTGCCTAGATCCAAATTTGATAACTGAACGTCAAAGAACAAAGGAGCTTCTCCGCCTCTGCAATCTGAGCGAAGTTGATACAGAACGTCATATTATCCTTGAAAAATTAATAGGTGAAATCGGCCAGAATTCGATCGTTGAGTCGCCATTCTTCTGCAGTTATGGTCAGAATATTCATATTGGCGATTCTGTCTATTTGAATTACCTGTGTAGCATTCTGGATAACAATTAGGTGCACAGAGGAAACCACGTCATGTTCGGTCCTTCCGTCCAAGTATATACCGCGGCGCATCTTATTCAAGCGAAAGCTCGAATCCAAGGCTGGGAAGAAGCCAAGCCAATCGTGATCGAAGACAATGTCTGGTTAGGAGGTGGTGCTATTCTCTTACCAGGGATCAGGATTGGACGGAATGCCGTGGTTGGTGCAGGATCGGTTATCTCCCGGGATGTTCCTGCGAATACGATCGTAGCCGGAAATCCGACCAAGGTGATTAAAGTGATAGAGTGAACACAATTTGATTGCGGGAATATGAGGCCAAATTTTTTGTTTTATGGGAAGTACAAGCACCAATTTAGCAAAATTCGAACAGGTTAAATTGACTCGAATTCGAGAATTGCAGGGAATGAACTTAACCCAGAAGAAATATCATTTCACACTCGAATTCGTGGCAGTAGCAATCCAGCAGTTACTCAAGGTATAAATTATTTGATGTAGTGGCACCAGCCAATGAAATAATATCTCGAAGAATCCAATCTAAGCTGGTCTAATATTTTCAATCCATCGACCTTCTGCTGCATTAATTAGAAATATACTCTCAAGCCTTATCCTTTAGATTTCTTCTTTGATTTGATCTCAGCCATGTTGAGATTTATCGTTTACAATATTATCTTCAGATTCTAGAGAAGTTCAAATTTCAGGGAAATTCCCAGAAAATTAGTCCTTATGTTCTCTGATATCTTCTGTGCAGGATAGAAGTTGACCAAAAAATGGATTGCAAGTGATAAACAGCAATCACAAGCAACCATCTCTAATATTTCCTCCTAGACCGAATCGGAGAGATTATCAAAGGAAAAAATGATCCACGGTATATTGGCTGCTGCCATTACTCCATTAAAACCTGATTTCACACCTGATTATGAAGCCATTCCAGGCTACCTAGATTTCCTGGCTTGCAGAGGTTGTCACGGCGCACTGGTTTTAGGAACTACCGGTGAAGGACCTTCCTTCAGTCCTGAACAACGGGTAGAAATAATCAACAATTCATTGCGCATCCGCGAAGAATGGCCGGATTTTTTCCTTTTAGCAGGTACTGGTACACCCAGTTTAGATGAAACGGCAAGGTTAACCCGTGCTGCCTTTGATCTGGGGTTGGATGGAGTCATAATCGTTCCACCTTATTACTACCGAAAAGCAGGAGATGAAGGGCTGTTCTCCTGGTACAAGGAAATCATGGACAGATCAGTACCAACAGGCGGGGTTGTTCTCGGATACCACATTCCAGCTGTATCTGGCATTAGCTTCTCCATGGATCTGATAGCCCGTTTACTTGATTCAGAACCAACCAAATTCATTGGCCTCAAAGATTCGTCCGGAGACTCTGATTTTGCTTACCAATTGGGTAAACGATTTGGGAATGCCCTCTCGGTTTTCACTGGAAACGATCGACACCTATCACTTGCTTTGCAGAATAGTGCTTCTGGCAGTATTACGGCAATGGCAAACGTAATCTCCCCATATCTGCGGGATCTCTGGATTGCTTTTCAGGAAAATAAAAATCTGGCGGAAATGCAGAAGGTCATAGATTCCGTTCGCGAAGTTTGCGAGAATTACCAGCCATTTCCGCCATTAATCAAGTATTTATTAAGCAAGTACTTCGAATTTCCCCACTGGCCTGTTTGTCCACCGCTAATTTCGTTCACAGTTGATGGTAATGATCTGGTTTTCGATAAACTGAATTTAGCTTAAAATAAAACTATTAATCCAACTTCAACAATGGAATGATCCTCTTCATATTATGAATTCACCAGATCCTGAAAACAATGGCCAGGTAAGTGGAGAAAGACCAACCAATCAGCAAATTTTCCTGATCGGCCTCTTAGCGATTGTAATTGTGATCGTAATCGCAATATCGATATTAATTCTCACGAGACCAGAAGCGGCAGCTGAAACACCATCACCAACGGCGGAAGTAATCGTTTCATCATCTCAGCTGCCTTCCATCTCAACACCCACTTCTTCAATTACTCCCAGCCCTCGCTTCACATTTACTCCTAAACCAACGCGAACCCCAACCATAAAACCTACAGACACCCAAACCCCTTTTCCGACCCTGGTTCCTTCGTTAACACCAGCTTTCGCCAGTGAATTTAATGATCAGTATTTTCTAATCCAATGGTCACCTGAACTTGCATCCCAGTTAATCGATATTTTGGAGGCGTATCCCGAGACCCTGTCCAGCTATGCGCGGGGAGCTGATGACCAAGGTTATTATGATGCCTTCAAATATGCAGTTTTCGCTCAGCAGGAAGCCTTGAACAGATTCCCAACGGCAAGCCAGGCACAGGATTGGACTTGGCGACTGGCTTACAACCTGGCAAGAACAGGTGATCCAACCGCAGGTGAGGTTTACGCGTCTCAAATCACCCAAGAATTAAATAACGGTTATCTCTCGATGGATGAACCAATCTTCTGGGAATTTAATGGTGAACCTGCAATCATTGTCCAGATCATCCCCTTGGAAGCTGCTCAGAATGAATCGAACCAGAGTCTGGTCAATGTGAGTGCTGGTGATAATGGAAGCAGCTATTTTTGGTTGTTAGCAGATTCTAGTGGCTATACTCATTTTCCATTGACAAGTGACTTCAATTTTGTCAATCCCAGTGAGACAGATTATTTCACAGCGGAAATTCCAGCTATCGATTCGAATGTCATCGGCACCTTCCCTTCGCGAGTTTTCAATTCATTGGAATATAAACTCCCAAACGTATTTAGTTTTATTTCGCAACCTCCGACAAGAATTCCGTTTGCACCAGCCTCCCCTCCCCCAATCGGTCCAGACTTCAGGAATTCCTGGGAACCCAGTACATCCAATGAAAGCGATCTTCAATTTTCCGACAGCATCTTCCCGGCTTGCCCTGTCACCGTAACCCATTTTTATAAGTTGATGGGAAATTCTTTCACCTACGCAAATGCTTCATATGAAATAAATCCTGATCCGGAATTATTAGCGTATTGTGAATTCGTAGTCGATCACTCGATAAACGTTTGGGGATTGGAACCAACAATCCAGTTCATGGAAGCCTTGCTTCCCGATTGGCCTCCGGAAACCACAACCACTGGTAAGGATTTCCCAGAAGATGCCAAGGACGAATGGCTTTATCGCCTCAGCATTTACCATGCCCTGCTCGGAAATCGAGATACAGCAATTGACTATGCGGAAACGATCCTCGCTGAACCTGCTGTTCCGGATAGCAGCTGGATTGCACCTGCCGCCGAATTCATCGAAACCTACCAATCGCCTAAAGATATTTACCACGCTTGCCTGCCGTCCTCATTTTGTGATCAAGGAGCCGCTTTCGCAAGCCTGGTCAGCACTCTGACGCCAGATGAGTTCCCGGATCTGGTTCCCGTTCTCAAGGAAGGGGGGGTGACCGTCCGTTCGAATGGGTTTTTTGACTTTGATAACGATGGAACAACTGAACGTTGGGTCGTGATTCGCCATCAACTTGGTTCCCCTCTTGAATTTTGGATCATCTCACCTGGAGAGGATAAATTATCAGCTACATATGTTGAGACGCTTGAAAATGACAAGCCTCGAGTCACTTTTCTAGAACCCATATCTGAGCCGCCAACAGTAAAAATCGATCCAGATATCACCTTTCAATACATCGCACAGGGTCCTGAAAATGAACCAATCATTATCATGGTCAAGCAGGAAGTGATATTCGCCTCCGATCGCACAAAAATGGAACTGGATAATTTAGAGACAATCTTGTTCAGTGGTGGTGATCCGGAATTCGTAAAAGATGAATTGGTAGCCCTCCGCAAATCATCATACTTCACCTGTTCCTATATACTTTGTCCCCGTTATTTCTATCTGCTGGGTCTTTCTTTCGAACTCTTGAATGATGACTTTTCCGCAGTTGACGCCTATCTGGAGTTATGGCGGGATTTCCCAGATCATCCATTTACCACAATGGCAAGATTTAAATTGGGATCAACTATCACTCCAATACCAACTTCAACTCAAACACCAACATCAGTCATTACAATAACCCCCACAGGAACAGGTACGGCTGCGACATCATCACCCACAGTGACGAATACCCCGGAAGGGTATCCACCACCAGGTTATCCCCCTCCTGGGAGCACTCCAACCAGTACCCAGTCAGGATATCCTTATCCATGATATTTATACAATAGACTATTTATCACCATGAGCGAGTGGAGGTAGGCCTCAATCTAGTATGGCTCCAGCAGAATGGCGGTTGATCCGTACTCCTCCAGCAGAAGGTGCCTGGAATATGGCAGTTGATGAAGCCATACTCGAATTTGCTGGCCGCGGTGATGTTCCTCCGACTCTCAGATTGTATGCCTGGTATCCAGCATGCCTTTCCTTGGGATACGGCCAACCAGTCGATGACGCTGACCTGGATCGATTGAAAAAACGAGCTTGGGGATTGGTACGACGTCCGACAGGTGGACGGGCAATCCTCCACACTGATGAACTCACATATTGTGTCTGTGGTCCGCAAGACGAACCCATCCTTTCAGGAAGCGTTTTGGAAAGCTATCATCGCCTATCGCAGGCTTTATTAGCAGCGCTTCAATTACTGGGGATTCATGCTGATGCAGAAAAGAGATACTCTCTTGAAGATACCCAAAGCAAGGAAAATCCGGTCTGCTTTGAGGTTCCTTCAAATTATGAAATCACTGTCTCCGGAAAGAAGATTGTTGGCAGTGCCCAATCACGAAAAAAATCAAGCGTATTGCAGCATGGCACGCTGCCCCTCTATGGTGATTTTACTAGGATCATCCAGGTGCTGAAATTTTCTAATCACAGCCAGCGGCAAAACTCTAGACAGAGATTGCTCTCCCGTGCAACAACAGTCGAATCTGTGATCGGCTACCGGGGAGATTGGTGGATAGCTGCTCAAGCCTTCCAGATCGGTTTCACTTCAGCTTTGAACCTGAACCTGCAAAAATCTGGTTTAACCGCAGCTGAAGGCCGACGTGCGATGGAACTTTATCAGGAGAAATTTAATAACCGGGAGTGGACCGAGAAATTCTGAAGTGTAATGCTGGAAAACAACCTGTTTTCTCACTTACACTGCAAACATCATGCTCATTACAAGATTATAATATCTTTCTCAATAATTTCCTGTTGCTGACCAGCGGAGGTCAGTTTTTCACAATTTTATTTCATTCGACGAGCTTTCCAAGAAGGAAAGATCTTCACCATGAGCCTGGGATTATTAAGACTTCATCTTCATCTCGCAGGATGTACTTCACTCAAGGAAAAACGCCGGCGATTAAAACCTCTGATCAGCCGGCTTCACCGTGAGTTTAACATTTCTGTCGCAGAGATGGATTTCCAGGATAGCTGGCAGGAAGCATTGATCGCCTGTGCATTAATTAGTAATGATAATGGCCACACCCAGCGTTGCTTGCTAGAGGTTGTCCGCTGGATTGAAACCTCCTGGCCAGATGTCACCCTGGTGGATGACCACCTGGAAATCTATTGATGCTCGATAATTTTTGATTAGGTGGCAATTAACTTACCAAATGGGTATATTGACGCTGCTCATCACGATCGTAATACTGTTGCTAGCTTTCCGCTATTACGCAGCAGGGAAAATAACCCAAGTTGTGAACCCTAATATGTCGAGATCTACACCGGCGCGCCGCAATATGGACGGCGTGGAATTTATCCCCACGCCAAAATCAATTCTCGCAGGGTATCAATTCAAATCAATTTCGCTTGATCTAATAATCGGTCCAGTAATTGCTGTTCAATTTGGCTGGTTACCTGCTGTTCTCTGGGTGTTATTCGGTGCATTATTTTTCGGATGGGCCCAGGACTTTTTATCCACTATAATCTCAATGAGGGAGGCAGGTCGAAATCTCAGCGATCTGGTTGGTTCTTATTTCAATCCGGGAGCCCGCACTGCATTACTGATATTTATTTTCCTGTATTTACTGATCATTATTGGCCAGTTTGGTCTGTTAATTGCCACCCTGATGGCAAGGGAAAATGTTCCCATTAATATCCTCTTGCTTGGAATTACAGCCTTCTTAGCCGGACAGATGATCTATCGTTGGCGAATACACCCGGTATGGGTAGTTTCGATATCCCTTACCCTTGTTTTTATCGGATTCCGGATCAGCTTAATTCCCAGTGTAGACCAATTGATCGCTGCTTTAAACCAAGAACTGCTTGGTCTTGGCTCACTTTCACATCAGGTCGCAGGGATATCCTCAGGTCATACCTGGCTTTCCTTTTTCTGGATCGTGATTATTTTATTAATATGCGCACTAGGTGCTGTCCTGCCGATCTGGCGGTTTTCAGTGCCATTTAATGCCTTATCATCCTGGATAATCCTCTCTATCATTTCGCTGTCAATCATCGGATTAATAGTTGGCACTATGAATGGTTCAATAAGCAAGAATTTTGAAATTCCCGCCATTACATCATCTTTACCACCACACCTCGGACCTATTTGGCCGATGCTTTTCGTCACAATATCCAGCGGAGCTGTATCAGGCTGGCATTCATTGGTCACAACATTTTCTTCCTCCCACCAGGTTGAAAAAGAACCGGATGCTTTTCCGGTCGTTGCTGGTGGATTATTTCTGGAAACGATCATGGTTGTCTTCGTTATCATCCTGGCTGCTAGTTTTGGCATAACTGCAGGAACGTTTGACCCGGGACAAGATTATGCTCTGATTGCTGGACCGGCGAGCGTATTCGCAGCTGGGTTGGCCGAGACTCTTAATGTACTCGGATTTAAAGAATCATTCGTAGATTCTCTTGGTACCATTCTCTTCGCCATCATGGGGATTACGGTTCTCCAATTAGCCTTTCGGTATGCAAGAATTGTCACTGCTGCGCTCCTCGGAAAAAAAATTCAATCCCTTAAGAAGGTAAAAATAAGCACGCTTTTTATCCTTGTCGTAGCTACATTAATCATATTTTCAAGCTTTACTCAGCAGCTTTGGATTCTATTCGCCAGTGCAAACCAGCTTCTCGCAGCGATAACCTTGCTGCTCGCATCCAACTGGTTGGCAACAAATGGGAAATCACATCTTTGGACATTACTCCCAGCTGGGTTTCTATTTTGTACTGGACTAGCAGCTCTGTTCTACAGCGTGATTTACCAATCGCTTTTCCAACAGCTATTTTTCACTCCTGAAATCAAGTTCCTCCAGATTCTTGAGAAACTGGTTTCAGGCAGTTCCGGCATCTTACTCGGAATTACTGCTTGTTATCTGTTTTTCCAGGGTACTAGGGTTCTATCCAAGTTAAGTAAGGAGAGAAAGCTGAAATCCTAGCATCTCTTAGAGGGTGTGCAGTAATAATACTAAACTAAATATTCAGATTTCAAGGACATATCGCCAAGAAGGAGTATAAAAACTAATGGACCTCGGATTACATGGGAAAAAAGCATTGATTACCGGATCCAGCCGTGGGCTGGGATTCGCGACTGCGAAATTATTAGCCCAGGAAGGCTGTGACATCGCCATTAATAGTCGGGATCAGGAAAGACTTGCCGCAGCAAATGAGGAAATATCTGCAGAATCAAATGGAAGGATATTCTCCATCATTGCTGATGTCTCCTTGGGGGAGGATGCAGATAGGCTTGTGAAAGAATCTGCCGGTTTACTTGGAGGGCTGGATATATTGATAACCAATTCGGGGGGGCCACCTTCCGGGAAATTTGAAACTTTCGATGATCAAACGTGGGTAGCAGCAATCAATTTGAACTTTCTTAGTCACGTGAGATTAATCCGAACAGCCTTGCCCTACTTGAAAGATTCGTCATCAGCAAGCGTATTGACCATAACCTCCATGTCAGTCAAACAGCCCGTTCCCAATCTTGTCTTATCGAACAGCGTGCGCAGTGCTACGGTCGGATTAACCAAGACACTGGCACTCGAATTGGGAGATGAAGGTATCCGTTTCAACTCCATATTGCCTGGATGGACGGAAACTGAACGAGTCCAGGAACTAATGGCTTTCCGTGCAGAAAACAACAAGACCACGATCGATGAGGAGCTTACCAAGCAAGCTAAAGACAGCCCGCTGGGTCGGCTTGGATCACCAAAGGAATTTGCTAATATGGCTGTATTCCTTGCATCCCCTGCTGCTTCCTATCTCACCGGGAGCATGATTGTAGTTGATGGAGGAATGTATAAAGCCACTTATTAATCAGTGAATAATCAGGCCGAACCCAAGAAGGTCTCTTCCGGATTATAATTTCCTGTCAAATAAATTCGCTTGTATCGGTTACTGAACGTGAAGTAAAACCTTGCCTTCACTCCACAGTTCTTCCAAGCGGTAATAATCTCTTCGCTTTGGAGAAAATACATGCAGAATGATGTCCCCATAATCCACTAAAATCCAACCATCCTCTGCTTGACCTTCGATACGAGCATTAATCCTGAAATCTTTCTTAACCTGTTCTACGGTCGAATCAACCAGAGCCTGGATCATACGGTTAGTAGTTCCCGAGCAAATAATGAAATAATCGGCAAATATGGCAATCTCGTGCAGGTCAATTAAGATGATATCCTCACCTTTTTTATTTTCTAAAGAATTTACTATCGATCGGGCAATATCTAATATTTCCAGGTTACACCTCTTGTAAAATTTGTGATTATGCAGTACTTATATCGCTTCGTTCCAACGCTGCCGAGTAAATCGGAGTATAAACCGCTCCATCTGGTTTTAGATCGCTTCGATAGAGGTACACAGTATTGAGGCGATCAGCTCCCAAAAACCCTACCTTATAATCCTCCAGGACACCAGCGATCTTGTGAACATCCTGTGCGGAAGCATTCCGCGAGACGCGACCAAAAGTCAAATGTGGAGAGAACGGTCGCCGCTCTCTGGAATATCCAAGCCGTGCGGTTTCGATTTCAAGATTATGCTGGAGGGTAATTAATTCCTGTGATACTTCCATCCCAATCCAGATTACCCTGGGATTATAGGTTTTTGGAAATGCGCCAATCCCTCCAACGCTGATATCACATTCACTATGATTGGAGGCGACCTTCCCCAAAATGTCTTTCAGAATCTCCAGGTTTGCTGACGAGACATTTCCAAGAAATTTCAAGGTCAAGTGAATATTTTCCACTGGAACCCAGCGGATGGGAATATTTTTTAAGCGCGCCTTGAGATCTTGAGAAACCCCGTCTATCCTCTCCAAAATCTCCCCGGATAAATTAACTGCAATAAAAGCGCGTAACACGGACATAATTTTATGTCTTTCTTTCTCCTTTTAACTCGATAGCACTGTTAATCGCATTTATTAAATCCGAGAAGGAAACTGGCTTGGTTAAATATGCAGTCGCACCTGCGTTTAATCCAGCTTCAATATCTTTCGGTAGGGTTTTAGCTGAGACGATAATGACTGGCACTTCTGCGAGGTGTGGTTCCTTTTTCATAAAATGAATTACTTCCAAACCAGATACATCCGGCATCATGAGGTCCAAGACAACGGCAGATGGCTTTTGTTCTGCAATTTGCGCTACCGCTGTTGATCCAGCAAAATATTTGATCACTTCATATCCGCTGATACGAATCATTTCCGCATACATTTCAGCAGTATCGGGTTCATCTTCAATAATGATCACCATTTTGTCGCTTGATGACATCAAATTTTCCCAGGGAATGATTTATTCAACAATTTTAACCAATTAATTAGCCCAAAACATAGCATAAGTTTAGCATTTTTTCAAGAATCTTCATCACCCAAAGAGATTTTAATTCTGGCTGCTTAATAATCGGCGGTAATCTTCTTCAGAATCGATATCCAACAATATAGATTCGTCCACCCAGTCTAACCACTCTATCGGATATTTCGAGAATATCGCTCTACCTCCTGTATCACCCTGTACCTTGTGCAGATCTATGAACGTGGTTCGATCAAATAGAACAGGATTTCCACGCTGACCATGGACCAATGGGGCAACGATTGGCGATAAAGTATTTGCATGCCTTTCAATCAAAGCCTTCATCAATCCAGAAGAAACATGCGGCTGGTCTGCAAGTAAAAATACAACTCCTCCAAGGCCTTTTGGAAGTTCTGCAAGACCTGCCCGTACTGAAGAGCTTTGTCCGCTTTGCCATTCAGGATTTTCAACGATTTTGATCGGCAGACCTCTGATCGCTGCTTTCACCTCATCTCCAGCAGCACCGATGATGATAAATATGTGGGCGAATTCCGCTTCTATTGCCGCCCGGACAACATGCAGCACCAGAGGTTCCCCTCTCCAGGGAAGCATTTGCTTTGCAGTTCCCATGCGGTTTGAGCCACCAGCAGCAAGGATAATTGCGGCAATCTGCTCTTCGACTGCCAGGACATTACATCTGGCAGCCATATCTTTCGAGTCTTTTTCATCCCGATCAACCTCAGATCTTTTCCTGATGCAGGTGGTGATCAAAACTGCTTCATAATGGGAAAGCAGATCTCTGGCTATCCATCTTGCCTGAGATTGTAATTTTTTAATGTCTGCTTGGTTGAGTAAGCACAAACGTCTCGCACCGGGGGGAATGCCCTGCAGACCACCTCTTATATCACCAAGAACTTGGCTGATTGACTTGGGTGTGATTTGATCCCCCAAAGAAAGCGAAGACAGTTTTGAGAAAATTTCAGGTCGATGCACCCATTCGCTTGTCAGGGGTTTTCCAAGAGCAGAGAGACCAGCAACGACTACCACACAATCCACGAAGGGGGGAACTACTGGTTCGTGGGTGGCGGGCGCCTTCAGAGGTAATTGCCTTGATCCATCTGCTTCAATTAATAAATTATGGCCATTGTGCTTTGTGTACTCGAATATTTCAGCCAATTTTCCATTCGGAATGCCGGTTAATCGCTGCGGTTCAAGACGACCACCAACGAGCAGAACAACTTCATCACCTACTTGGCGAATGATATTCTCGATATTTGATTGATCATCGATAATGATTACTTGATCCGCCAAGGCAACTTGGTCAGCTCCTAAGTGGGTGGTTGTCGTCACGAAAACTGGACCATCCAATTGATGTGCAAGGGAAAAAATGGCTGTTGTCTTGCCACCTGAACCGCAGAAAGCAATGCACTCCCCTGGATTAACTCGAAATCCCTGGATCAGGTCCATAAATTACGGATCCTTCAAAGTTTTTGTGGACAATACCGCTTCTAAAACCCCTCCTGCGATTGCCAGAGATTTATCTGAGACTAATGTGCAATAAATTGGATCATTTCTTGGATCCAGGTCACCTACCTTTAAACCCCTGGAAACTTGCAGACCATCATGGAGAAGTCCCCGTAAAATCCCCTCGAAAGGCGCCCTTATCTGGTGGCTGTTGACTTCTGCAATGAGATCACCAGCTTGCAGCTGAGTGCATATTTCAGAATGAGCAATAAATAATCCATCTGCTGGAGAACGGAGGACACGATCATGGTATTTAGTTCCATATCCGTCCGGTATTCCAGAATCCGCGATTGCACTTCCCTGCCATATTACTCTGCCAAGAAAATGACCTCTTTTCGTTTCAACAACTGCATGGCAATTGACCCCAGCGACAAATCCAGGACCCAGTCCAATGATCAAAGGGGCTGACGTGAGATCCAGGTAAGGAGGACCTTTTGTCATCCTGGCATCCACCAATACATCAAATCGTATTGCAGTCTCTTCATCCTCCTTGAGAATTGAGCAATCAGGATCCACCATAACAGGAATATTCCCGCTGTTCCAGGCAGATTGAATATCAACAAAGGAATTTACTTGCTCTGCGAGCAATTCCTCAACCCGTGTTTGTCCTCGATAGATAGCTTCAGCAAATGAAACCAGTCTTCTCACAACCAGGGGTTGAGCGAGCTCGGTGATGAGGACGTGCATCCCAACCCTGTGAAGGCGAAGTGCAACCCCGCTTGCCAGGTCACCGCCCCCGCGAATCAGTATAAATTTATCCATTGATAAGTCTCTCTAAGATCCTTATCGCATTCGAGAAAAGATCTGCTCAAAATTTTCTCTGCAATTCTAATCATCAAGGAAATAAATACCTTCGCCGATCGACAGGGATTGCTGGCTTTAGAGTCTCCCAATTCCACGCAAAACACGCTGTGGGGTTAAGGGAAATTCATTAAACCAAACTCCTGTTGCATCTCGCACGGCATGAATCACAGCTGGCGCAAATGGGAGGTACGGCATTTCTGCCACCCCCCGAGCGCCGCTTGGACCCAATGGATCAGGGTATTCCAGGATTAGCGATTTAACTCGAGCAGGGACATCCAGGACTGTTGGAATCAGGTAGGTAGAGAAATGCTGGGTCTGTACATAACCACCATCCTGTTGGAAATCCTCTAGAATTGTATAGCCTGCTGCCTGGACAACCGCGCCTTCAATTTGGCCCTCAATCTGTTGTGGATTTATCGCTTTTCCGACATCATCAGCTGAAATAACATCCAAGATGCGAACATGTCCGGTTTCCATATCGACTTCAACGATCACCGCTTGGGCAACATATCCATAGCTGAAATTCGGCAGACAATAACCAGTTTCGGGATCATATGCAGACGTTTTCGGGGGTATATAGCGGAATTTTCCAATCGCTGGTCGATCCTCTTCCCGCCAGCGTTCTTGCGCTAAATCAGCTGCCCCACGAATTGAATTACCAGCCATGAAAGTCATCCTAGAAGCAGAGGCACTGCCAGAATTATCACTGGTGGCAGTGTCAGAAGTAACCAATTCAACTTTTTCAAGCTCCACGCCAACGGCATCGGCTGCAATCTGAGCCATCACTGTATGAGCTCCTTGGCCGACATCAGCTCCAGCATGATGTACGATCACCTTTTCTATTTCAGCATCACCGTGCAGCTCAACAGTCGCCCAGCATTCTTCTGCGAATCCGAAGGAGAACCCGATATTCTTATATGCACAGGCAAATCCAATACCCCGCTTGATATGTTCGCCGCTCGGTTCAAAGACAGTGTCCCCAGCTACCCCCGTCACTTTGCCTGGCATTTCCCAATTCCCTGCTGGTGATTGCCAGCCCGCGGTTTGAGCGCAAGCTTCCACTACCTGTGCTAAAGATATGCCCTCTGGAATCGGCGTGCCTACAGACATCAAGCTACCCTCGCGGAGGACATTCCGCAACCGCAGTTCCACGGGATCAATTCGGAGTGCCTCCGCTAGATGATTTATTTGTGTCTCTGCAGCAAATGCGCCCTGCGGACCCCCAAAACCACGAAATGCTCCCCCGGGGATATGATTGGTGTAAACAGCGTAAGAATCAACCTTGACATTTTCAATCTCATATGGACCCGTGCACATCAGCGTGGCATTTCCCAGAACTTTTGTGGATGTATATGCATACGCACCGCCATCTGCAATCACTTCCATCTCCGCGGCGATGATCTTTCCATCTTTTTTAGCACCCCATTTTGCTTTGATAATATAGGGATGGCGCTTGTGATGACCAATGATCGACTCCTCTCGCGACCAGACTATCTTCACCGGTCGGCTGATCCCCCGCTGAGAAAGCCGCCAAGCTGCCAGGGCAAGTACAATCTGTACGGACATGTCTTCCCTGCCACCGAAAGCCCCTCCAATTGCTGGATATATTACCCTGATTTGATCCTTTGGCAGACCAAGGGCATGCGCAATTTGCTCCTGGTCTTCGTGCGTCCACTGCCCAGCGACCTGTACGGTAACCCGTCCCTGATCATCGATATAACCAAGACCCGCCTCCGGCTGTAAATATGCATGTTCCTGGGATGGTGTGCGATAAACCTGCTCCACAATTACATCGGCGACTTCAAAGGCTGAATCGACATCCCCCCTCCGGATGCGGTAGTGGCAAAATACATTCGAACCCTTCTCCGGATGGAGCAAAGTCTGATCTTCTTTTCTTGCTTCCAGCGGATCGGTAACCACGGGTAGATCTTCGTATTCGACCTCAATTAATTTACACGCTTGTGCAGCTATCTCCTCAGATTCTGCAACAACCAGGGCTATCTGGTCTCCTAAAAACCGTACCCTATCAGCAAATGGTTTGTCTGAACCTGGTCCGCAAAGAACCGGCTGGTCTGGAATGATCAATCCGTATTCATTGACTGGGACATCCTTTGCAGTAAATACTGCCAGTACACCTTCAAGCGATTCAGCTTTTTTGCTATCCAAGTCGCGAATAATTGCATGCGGGCGGCCAGCAAACAAAATCTTCATAAATGCTTGATCCGGTAAATTGATGTCCCCAGGGAAAAGAGTTTCACCAGTCACTTTACCAAAGGCATCAGATCGCTTCGCAGATAAACCGATCGAGGTCATATCAGGATTCTCCTAGCATCTTCCGTCGAATATGCAATTGTGTTTCGATTGTCACTAATCGATTATACCCCGCATGTTCGTTGTTATATTCCATCAATAATGTTTTTTTTATCAGGAGAAGGATGTCATATTTTGATATATTCTGGTCAGTAAATGTGGGAAGTCTCCTAAATGATGAGAAGATAGCAAAATCTTCATTGTCTATACGCAAATTAATGCTCGTAATTCTGTCTCCTGCACTTATTACCGCAGGGGGGCACATTTCATCTCCTTCAGATATAAAAAACCA
This sequence comes from Chloroflexota bacterium, assembly GCA_020349245.1. GTDB lineage: Bacteria > Chloroflexota > Anaerolineae > Anaerolineales > UBA4823 > PFL25. The sequence continues at coordinate 2,473,039 of CP070764.1, forward strand.
CCTAGTTCTCAATCTAGGTGGTTGCGTAAATTCAATCGCACGGAAAAATCTTATTGATTTTCAGAGCCCTGGCAGCAAAGGTCGAAACCAGGGCATTGCCACTAAGATCGCGAGCAGGGAGAGAGTAAACCAAAGCGCTGCTAGGCGGTGTTTTTGCACGTCCTCCTCGGCTCGTTTCGCCATGGCAACACCGACATGTGCGAAGATAACCGCAAGGATCATCACTAACAAGTGTTCGAATACAAAAAAGCGCAGATCTGGATTTGACCATGCAGCGCTGAAATCCGAAAATGCTACTCGAGTTAAAGGACTGAGAGCGATGTAGAGGATCAAACCTATTAACAGCTGAATATCCAAACTGATAGAATAGAAAGTTCCTACTCTGCCATCTGCATGTGTCCATTGGCGTTTCCCAAACCAGCCCCAATATGCCCGAACCAAGGCTACGATCAATAATACCAAAACGATCCAGCGCAGAAGATTATGAACAGCTAACAAAAAAGTGTACATATGCGGCTCCTTTTGAATTATTCTTGATGGATAATAATATACTTTTACCAGTAACGTCCCACCATTATCGCCTTGATTTTAACCAACCGGGAATGATCTGTCAATTTTTCTGGATATTATGATACGATTAGCGACAGCTTAATACCCAATTTCCGTGAGGTGATCATGATCGAGATCAATGACTCCGAAATCCTCCCCCTTTCTCTAGAGCACAATTTTTGGACCTGGTCTGCGCAGCGAGCAATATCCCCCATTCCGGTAACTCGCGCACAGGGCGTGTATTTCTGGGATGCTCAAGGCAAGCGCTACCTTGATTTCAATTCCATGTTAATGTGCGTTAATATCGGTCATGGTGACCAGAGAGTGATTGAAGCCATAGCTGAACAAGCAAGACAGCTGCCGTACGCGGCACCCTCGATGACAACCAAGCCCAGGGCGATTCTCGGGAAAATGCTGGCAGAGATTACCCCGGGAGATCTCAATCGCTTCTTTTTCACTCTCGGTGGTGCTGAGGCAAATGAAAACGCGATAAAAATTGCCCGCGCCTACACCGGCAAACATAAAATCCTCGCCCGGTACAGATCGTATCACGGGGCAACTGCAGGGGCGATGTCCCTGACAGGAGATCCTCGCCGTCTTGCCTGGGAACCGAATTTAATGCCCGGGGTTGTTCATTTCTTGGATCCGTTTCGTTACCGATCCACTTTTCACCGGTTGAACCCCGAAATCTCAGAGCGAGATTTCACCCAGGATTACCTGAACCATATTGAAGAACTGATCCTGTATGAAGGGCCAAATACAATTGCTGCGATCATGCTTGAAACAGTCACCGGAACGAATGGCATTCTTATCCCTCCGGATGGTTATCTGCAGGGTGTGCGTGAATTATGTGATAAATACCAGATCCTGTTGATATGTGACGAGGTGATGAGTGGATTTGGGCGCACAGGGCAATGGTTTGCTGTGAACCATTGGGATGTCGTTCCTGATCTGATGACCATGGCTAAGGGGCTCACTTCTGCGTATGCACCCCTTGGAGCTGTTGCAATGCGGGAAAATATTGCGGAATACTTCAATGACCGGGTCTATTACAGCGGTTTAACTTATAATTCTCATCCAATTTCTCTTGCTGCGGCAATCGCGACGATAAATGTGATGAAAGAAGATCACATTGTTGAGAACGCAAGAAATATGGGAATGGTTTTGCGCCACCATCTCAACGACCTTGGAGAAAAACATACCTCCGTTGGTGAAGTTCGCTCCATCGGTCTCTTCAGCGCTATCGAAGTCGTAAGAAACCGGAAAACGAGAGAGCCGATGGCACCATACAACAGTTCCTCACCAGAGATGGATCGACTTCGCCAGCAGTTGTTGGATAAGGGGCTCTATTGCTTTGTTCATTGGAATGTTATCCTAGTTAATCCACCCCTGGTGATCAACGAATCGCAACTGGCTGAGGGCATGGCGGTGATCGATGACGCGCTCGAAATTACCGATGCAGCCGTAGAAGCATAGGTAAGATTCAATCACTGCCCGTTCAATTTAGGTCTGCTCGCAAGAATAATATTGCCGGAATTCCAATTGATTTCTATACGTTGCCGTCGGGCAGGTTCTGCAAACGCCTCTTTTCGAGATCAAAAATTCTGCGTAGTATGGCGACAGTCACACCATATGTAGAATCCATGCCGAAATACGACAGGCTGCCTGCACCGAGATTCCTCCCTTTGCTGAGCGGTGTATCCGAAGCATAGTGCAGTATGCCGACATCGAAAGGTATCCCGTAAAGGTTCAATACCTCGTCCACGGGATGCCTTACCGGTCTATACATCTCATACATCGCGGATAAATAGGGTCCTGCTTCCATCTCGATATCGGTATACCCTTCCCGGTAAAAGACATCCATATACTTGTCATTTTGTAAGAAAGTTCCCCTGACTGTGACCGCTTTCTGATTGTCAAGTATCGCGCCATAAACAACATAGGGAATGACATCTGATGCTTGAAAAGAATTTTGGAAAATATAGGTGTTGTGTGAATGCTCGTCCTGGACGACCGTAGGAATCATGACATCACCGATCACACCGTTTAATGTCGCGGCCTTGCCCGTGATATAAACTCCGAGAATTTCACCCACCTGTGTGGACACCTTTGAGAGAATATTGTATGCAGCCATCCCCAACGGGTAATCGATATTTAAGATCAAGGCATCGCTGTGCGCTAAGAACTCCAAATCCTGACCTAGGCGTGGATCGATCTCACCCGGATCTAATTGGGATAAACGGATCACCTGGGCTTCCACGTCAAAACTGTGCAGGCTGGGGATTCGCTGGATTCCCAGGGATTTTTCGTGCCGCTCCAGCAGGGATTCGAGCTGGCTTGCTTGGTGGTGATCCAAGTAGTCCTTGAAAACATAGTAGAAAAAATTTTCACGATTGGATGGAACTCTATCATCTTTAATTTTGTTCCATTCAGCCACCAAATCACCATCGCCAGCTTCATTGATAAACTTCAAGAGATCATCTTGGTGCTCTAAGGCAAAACCAGATAACAGGTTCACCACGCTGTGGGTATTGCTGGAGATAAAATAGACCGGTTTTTCTTGAAGCTCGGGACACTCAGATTGGATGTTATCCCACCAGATCCGGGTAGCCCGCCAATAATCACTCAAAGATCCACTGAGTAGCTGCAGGTGCAAGCGACAGGGTCTGGCAGCCATTTCACAGATTATATGTGTGAAATCTTTTCCCAATAATTGCTGCAATTGTCTTAGATCGGTCTTGGTAATACTTAAGCATTCCGCAACCCGCGCGAAGGTTGTCTCATCTGTTTCAATATTTGATAAGGAGATCGATTCCGGCAATATTTGAAAAAGAGCGTGAAACTTGTTCCACTCAATTTGATAAGCAGTTAATAATGGGACGACATCATCGATATCCGTTCGGCTGGCAATGAAACAAGCCAGCACACGCTCTCCATCGAAATAGCACCGCCTGCGGCGATCTGGGGCAAAAACCTGTTGCCACTTTTCTACCTCTCCAATACCCCGTTGGGCGAATACCTCTGGACTCTGTCCTAGAACAACCAGTTGGACATGATGCATGATTGAGGGCAAGCGGAGAATTGAATATACAAAAGCTGATAAATCTGGTGCATCTCCGCGTGCGGCCGGATGGAGCAAAGAATTCATCCGCGCATGGGCTTCCTCTAATGTCCGAATCTGAACCTCAGCTGTAGATCGCAACAGAGAATAATATGTTCTCTGGTACAGTTCGATCTCTTCAGACGCCGTACTGGGGACCGTTCTCTCCATATTGGTTATCTGTTATACGAATTCAATTAAGGCTTCAACCCGGAGGTGAATCGAGGGGACCATAGCGGGGAATGCCAAGCATCCGGTAAAAGATTGCATAGAGTGCAGTTAATAATGCAAATCCAACTACGATTAGCAATACGGTTACTGCTAAATCAGCGTACAAAACGCGTCCGATGACGGGCACAAAAAAAGAACCTCCCAGCTCGGCTGGGATTTGAATCCATCTCTGTTTAGCATTCGCTTGGACAAGCAACTTTGCTCCAGCGAAAGAAACAATCGGCAAGATGATGAGTAATACACAGCCGATACCCCGCCAAACAGGATGTACCGGTGGAAGTATTGATCGGCGACTTTTCGGTTGGTATGTGGGATCATATTTAGTCACGAACCACCTCCCCGTTGCTGGCGTTTTCAATAGCTGAGATAATTTTATAGTAACCCGTACAGCGGCAAAGATTTCCTGTGATGGACATCTTAATTTCCTCTCGAGTGGGATGAGGTCGTTCCTCAATCAATTTCGCTGCTGACATAATAAATCCAGGTGTACAATAACCACACTGCACCGCACCTTCATCGATAAATGCCTGCTGAACAGGATGTAAATCCCCATTTTGAGCCAAACCTTCAATGGTTTGAATCTCTGCACCATTTGCTCTGGCAGCTGGAACCAGACAGCTCATTACAGCCATCCCATCCAAGAATACAGTACAAGCACCACATTCACCTTCCGCGCAGCCTTCTTTCGTCCCGATTAAACCCGCATCTTCCCGTAACAATCGCAGCAGGCTTTTTCTGAATCCATTAGAGAAGGTGTAAGCTTTTCCATTGATACGCGTGTGGATGCTGGAGTATTTTTCTGTGTGACTAGAAGGTGAGAACAATCTGGATTGATGAACGGTCTCATTTTTTCCCATTAACAGCACGGGATTCTCAGGGACTGGGGTCGAATTGCTTCCAGAGGCGATTTCACGAAGTGCTCGTAATACGCAAACCCGGACCATTTCCCGGCGGTAATCCGCAGAACTGCGGACGTCATCTATCGGTTGGGATGCCGTTTCCGCTAATTTGGCAGCTTGCTCAATCGTTTCATCAGTAAGCGCACGACTGAGGAGATACTTCTCCGCTTCTTCAGCATGAATTATTACCGGAGTTACCGATCCTAGGGTGATTGCTGCCTTTGCGACAAGCCGATTATTTTTCGAGCCTTCATCATCTGGCGAGAAACTAAGGATAACTGCTGCATTTACCACGGAAATTGCTTGAGCCCTGCGTAATGCCAGCTTGATAAATCTTCCCGATTGATGTGATTTCATTGCGGGAAAGGAGATATCAACCATCATTTCGTCAGGCTCCATCACTGTTTCTCTCACTCCCAGATAGAATCGTTGGAGCGGAATTATCCGCTCGTGTGACCGTGAACGGAGTGTTACCACCGCACCCAGCGCCATAAGTGGAGAGATCGTATCATTCGCCGGTGAAGCCGTGATCAAATTTCCCGCAACTGTCCCCCGGTTTCGTATCTGTGGAGAGCCTACTTCCCAGGCGGCTTGAGCCAAAGGCTGAGCACACTCGCGGATTAATTTTGAACCCACACAGTGATTATGTGTTACCAGTGGTCCTAAATGGATGATTTCATCCTCATCCAAACTAATCTGGTCCAATCCTGGAATCCTTGTCACATCAACAAGTGTATCAACACCCTGTCGTACACCACGCTCGAGTTCAAGCATGATATCCGTTGCACCGGCCACCAATCGAGCGCCCTTACCGCGCGCTGAGAGAACTTCTAATGCCTCCTCAACAGAATTTACATTCAAGTATTCACGCCACATGAAATTCTCCAGATAATGACTTGATAATTATCTAATTTCCTCAAAATGGACCGTTGTACAGTTGTGTCGAACAAATAATTAACCATTTTTATGCCGGATTCGGATGATTTCCGCCATGATACTGACTGCTATCTCCTCCGGTGTTTCTGCGTTGATTTCAATCCCCATTGGTGATTGAACCCTGGCTAGCTGATCCTCCGCAACTCCCAACGCTTCTAGCTGTGTTCGTGTTGTCTGCCAACGCCGTTTGGATCCAATCACACCAATAAATGCGGCTGGTGAAGCCAAAATGTTGGGCAATCCAGGGACATCAATATCGACGCTGCGTGTGGTTAAGACAAAATAGGTCCAGGGAGTAATTCTCAAGTGATCACTCAATTGTTCAAATGGCAGTGGGAAGAATTCTTCTACTTCTGGAAACATTTCGGGATCACAGAATTCAGGTCTATCATCACTGACAACCACCCGAAAATCCAGCCAATGAGCGAGATGAGCGACAGCCCGTCCCACATGTCCTGCTCCAACAATTACCAACGCTGGTTTTGGTATTATGGGTTCCATATAAACCTCGACCTGACCGCCACAGAGACCTGGATCGCCTTGGGCTGGATCGCTCATGTTGAAGGGGAGTCGGCGGGGATTACCATCCGAAATAGATTCCAGCGCCGCGGCAATGATCCTGGCTTCAAGTTCACCACCTCCAACACTGCCTAAAATGCTACCATCTGCGTAGACAAGCATTTTACTGCCCACGTGGCGGGGTGTAGATCCCTGGCTGTGGATGATTGTACAGAGAACTCCCGGCTCAAATTTTTCTTCAAGCTCTGCGATGGCACGCCAAATGGACATAAACAATTAACCCTGAACTAAATTTCTCCAAAAATTACCCTTCAAGCAATCCCAGGACCACCGGTAATAGCTGCTTCTTTCGCGAAACGACACCTTCAGCGTACAAAGTCCCATCAAATTGCTTGGGGTAAGGTAATTCTCCTAATATCGGTAGATCGTCAGTGAGGATCAGTCTGCTTGAACCGCCAACAACATCAGTCACCATGAGCATGGCAAAATCCAATCCCCGTTTATCCCTGAGATCGCAGAGTGCCTGTTTCAAAGCTGGAAGATGATCTTTCAACAAAACCATGTCGGTTACTTCGGCTTGTGCAATAGCAAAATCCTCTCCACCAGCTTTGTAAACCTTGATATCCGTATTGACAACTTCATCTGGTTCACGGCTAGAAATTCCCGATCCCGCTTGAATCACCTGCTCACCATAGGATTCTATCGTTTCACCCTCGAGCGCAGATCCAGGGATGAATGACCAGCGTGCAAGATGCTGAGCAGCTTTTTTATCTCGGTCTGTCGTTGTTGGTGAATGCAGTAGGAGGGTATCCGCAAGCAACCCGGCTAATAATAACCCTGCGTGTGCCGGCGGTGCACTCAAACCTGATTCCTCAATTCGTTCTGTCACCAGGGTGCTTGTGCTACCAACAACATCAATCGTAAAGCGAATCGGAACATGGGTGGTTGTACTGCCCAGACGATGGTGGTCTAGTATCTCTACCAGTTCCGCCTCTTCCAAAGCCCCGATAGATTGGTTGGGTTCATTATGATCTACAAGGATCAATCGCAAGCGCGGTGGGTTAAGTGCTTCACGCTGACGACATACACCAACATACTTCCCTTGGTCATCGATGACCCAAAAATCATCACCCTCAGCCCGCAGAATTCTTAAAATCGAATCACGAATTCGACCGGTCACTGGGAACTTGGGAATATCGATATTTGCAGCTTCCCGGCAGGGTAGATCCAATATCTCCGATATGCGCATCTCCTGCCTTCGTGGATGGAGACCAACGAGCTTGCTCAATAAGGCAAATAAACTGGAACCATTTACCAATCCGAAGGGTGTACCATCTTCCCGCACAATGGGTGCGACACCCCATGTACGGCTGGCAATTGCCCAGGCTGATCTCAAAGGTTCATCAGGTGTGGTTGTATCCAACCTGACGGAGACGGATTCGAACCGGGGGGAAGCGTCATTAAGAAGCAATGGTGTTTCCAGCCCCAGTCTCTTCAGCACCCAGGTGGTTTGTGGATTTACTGGACCTGCCCTCGCAGCTTGGTATTCTTCACCGGTGAGCTCATGCAAAAACCACGCATAACCCATCGCAGAAGCGATCGAATCCGTGTCTGGGTTTACATGGCCAATGACATAGGTTTTAGCCATAAATGTCTCTACTTCGTTGATAACATAATTTCAATCCCTCTATAAATTTGCTGCTACCTTGTGAATTATGGTGATAGAGGAGTAAATGTGATAGCAAAGGTTTTCGCTATGATATTATCTTCAATTCTCGCCACACCTTCTCTGGAGTGATAGGATTGTTGTCGATGTGCACACCCACAGCATTAAAAACGGCATTACCGACAGCAGGGGCGACACCATCCAGGGGTATTTCCGCAACTGCCTTGATACCAAATGGATGGGTAGGCTCGAAGGTTTCAACAAAAATCGTGGTCAGCTCGGGCATCTCATGTGCTTGGAAGATATGGTAATCCTTGAAATTCGTCTCACGTGCTCGGCCCTGTGAATCATATCTCATCTCTTCGCAGACCGCGTAACCGAGGGCTTGAGTCATGCCGCCTTCAATTTGCCCGGAGGCTGTTAGCGGATTGACAATCACCCCAGAATCCACTGCCATGACAAGATGATCTACAACGACTTCACCTGTCTCTACATCGACAGTCACTTCTGCGAATTGGGCTGCAAATGGAGGTGGAGCAACCGGCGACATGAAGGAACCGCTGCCCATAATTTGCTCCTGGTCAACTTGGTGCAGAGTCTCCAGGGCAATATCTTTCAACGGTATCGATCTTCCATCTGGAGAAATTGCCTGGCAATCAGCCAGACGAATTTCATCTGGGCTAAACGCAAGATCTCTTTCCTGATTCTGAAACATACGGGCAGCCCGGATACGAATTCTATCCGCTGCTTGTTCAGCCGCTTTAATCACCGCACCACCTGAAATGTAGGTTGTGGAAGAAGCATAAGCACCTTTATCGAATGGCGTGAAGTCCGTATCGGAAGAGTATATGATGATATCCTCAACCCGAACACCTAATATTTCAGCTGCCATCTGCGCTAATACAGTATCAGATCCTGTGCCCAGGTCGGTAGCACCGACCAGCAGATTAAAGGATCCATCATCATTCATCTTGATACTCGCCCCTCCCATATCCAAATAAGGAATAGCAGTGCCCTGCATAACAAGTGCGACGCCAATACCCTTTCTAAGGTGGGGTTGTTCGTCAATCATCTGCCAAGTCTGGTTACCAAATTTCTGATCCCAACCGATAGCCGCTTTCCCCTGGCGGACACACTCTTCTAATCCGCAGGTTTCAATTGTCTCCGGTCGGGGTTCTCGACCCTCGCTCCAGGCTGTGCTGAAAGGTTGAAGTTCTCCCTCGCGCAGTGAATTTTTGATGCGGAACTCGATTGGATCCAAATTGAGGTCATTGGCAATCTTCTCCATATGTCGTTCTACAGCCCAAAATCCCTGCGGAACACCATAGCCGCGGTATGCACCTGAAGGCGGGTGGTTTGTGTAAACGATATCCGCATAGAAGCGGATATTTGGGGATTGCCGATATTTTCCATCCCCGACATACAGAGCCATTGACTTGTGCCCGGTGTTGCCTGTTACCGTTAAAGCATGGCCACCGTAAGCGCCAGTATCAGATAATGCATACATTTCATTGGCGGTAATCGTGCCATCTGATTTGACACCAGTTTTCATATGGATGCGCATCGGATGCCGAGAACGTGCTGCGATAAACTGCTCTTCCCGGGTGTATTCAAAAATCACGGGTCTACCCGTTGCAATGGTGAGATGAGCGGCTAC
>CP070764.1:2482695-2507547 GCA_020349245.1 Chloroflexota bacterium
ACCCCGGCGAGAAGCAAATTTCGTAGCGTAATAGGCCAGCGGAAAAGCCAAGAGTACAGCTGCCAGGGTCACCGCGGCAGCCATACCTACTGTCCGGCCGATGATATCCAGGTTGGAACGGGTGAGCAGTTCGCTATAAGTGATCAAGGTGAAATCACGTACTACCTGACCAGTAAAGCCATCTAGATAAAAGAAACTCTGGATTAAAAGAGTTAACAGCGAGCCCAGGTACACAATCCCCAGCCAGAAAACGGGAGGCAGCAGGAGCAAGGCCAGGAACAGCCGTGGCTTTAGATATAGGAAATTCGAAATACGCTGTGCAAATGAGGTGCTTTTGGTCGCCTGCATTATATATTCCGCTTAGGTTCTATTCACCAATTGGTCGCATATGAGTGCGGTTCCACATCAAGCGAACACGCTGATTTCGGGCAGCTAGCACATCCATTGAGGTGGTCTCCAGGTTCTGATGGGCAACCGTCAGCTCACCGCCGTGGTCAAGCTCAACAATGTAGCGTGTATACATCCCCAGGTAAATCACATCCCGCACCAGGCCATCGGCTGATAGCATTCCTTCTGGTATGGGGGTTTCACTATCAGCCAGGTGGATTTTCTCCGGTCGCACGGCAAATGAATCGCTTGCGCCGCTGATCGCCTCGGCTGCAGTTCCACTAATCAAGTTGGAGATGCCCACAAAACCAGCCACGAACGAAGTAGCAGGACGTTCGTAAATATCTGCTGGTGAACCAACCTGCTCGATTTTCCCCTGATTGAACACTGCCAGTCGGTCGCTCATGGTGAGGGCTTCTTCCTGGTCGTGAGTCACGTAGACGAAAGTGATACCCACCTGCTGCTGGATTGTTTTCAGCTCGATCTGCATTTGTTGGCGCAACTTGAGATCCAGCGCGCCTAGCGGTTCATCAAGTAATAAGACAGGTGGATGGTTGATCAAGGCACGTGCCAAGGCTACTCGCTGGCGCTGCCCACCGGATAGCTGGGAGGGCTTGCGCCCTCCCAGGTTGGGTAGCTGTACCATTTCCAGCATCTCTTCAGCCCGGCGGAAGCGCTCAGCTTTGGGGACCTTTTTGATCATTAAACCGTAGGAGATGTTTTCTGCAACGGACATGTGAGGAAAAAGGGCGTAGTCCTGGAAAACGGTGTTAACTGCCCTTTCGTAAGGTGGGAGCTGGGATACATTGATGCCGAGCAGATATATCTCGCCACTGGTAGGACGATCGAAGCCGGCGACCATCCGGAGGCTAGTCGTTTTTCCTGAACCGGATGGACCTAGCAGGGTAAAGAATTCCCTATCCATGATCTCCAGGGTGATATCATCGACTGCCTTTACATCGCCGAAGTGGCGGCTCACATGTACAAAGCTGATAGCAGGCTGCATTTGTCCGTTCATCAAGTATGGGAAATCATGACGTGTTTGGTGATCTGATAATCACCAACGGATTCGGCTGACAGATCCTTTCCGAAACCGGATTGTTTGAAGCCACCATGGGGGGTTTCTGAGGTGAGTGGGATGTGGTCGTTAATCCATACCGTGCCAAATTCCAGCTGGCTGGAGACCCTCATTGCTCGCCCGAGATCTTTGGTAAACAGAGCGGCAGCTAATCCGTAGAGAACGTCGTTCCCCAGATGGACAGCCTGCTCCTCGGTTTCGAATGGCTGAACAGTGATTACTGGACCAAAAACCTCGCTTTGAACGATCTCTGACTTCTGGTCCACATCACAGATCACGGTCGGGGAGAAGAAATAGCCTTCCTCAAAGCCCGTGGGTACCTCCCCACCCGTTAGAATCTGGGCAGTGGTATTGCGAGAACGGTCGATAAATCCCTTTACCCGTTCGTATTGAACCCGAGAGATCAATGGACCTACCGTGGTATCCTCAGCGAATGGATCGCCTACCTTGACAGCCCGCATAGATTCCACCAAAGCTTCCTTGGTATCTTCGTACAGGTTTTGGGCAGCATAGACACGCGTTGCTGCGGTGCAATCCTGGCCGGTGTTAAATGTTGCTCCCAGGGTAATCTTCTCGACCGCTAAATCGAGGTCTGCGTCGTCGAAAACCAGAATGGGTGCTTTACCGCCCAACTCCAAGTGTACGCGTTTCAACGTTTTCGCGGCTGTTTCCATCACCCGTGTACCCGTACCAGAAGAGCCTGTCAGGCTTACCATGCGCACATCCGGGTGCTCCACAATTGCTTGCCCGGTCACATTACCTCCACTGACGATGTTTAGCACACCTTCGGGGATGCCAGCTTGAGCAGCCAACTCCGCCAGCATCAAGGTGGTGAGCGGCGTGGCGGGTGCGGGTTTCAAGACCACCGTGCAACCAGCAGCTAGAGCTGGGCCGATCTTCCAGATGGCCATCATGAGCGGGTAGTTCCAGGGGGCTATTTGCCCCACCACGCCAACCGGTTCGCGCCGATACAGCGAAGTGTAGCCCGCCATAAATTCGCCGGCATGCGAGCCATGGGTATCGCGGGCAGCCGCAGCAAAGAATCGCAGGTTGTCTATGATAAAGGGGAGATCTGCTCCGAGGCTGACAAAGGCATAAGGTTTCCCCGTATTCTCCGATTCTACCCTGGCGAGTTCCTCTGCATTCGCCTCGACAAGATCTGCCAAGCGCAGTAAAGCCAGGGAGCGCTCGCTAGGTGTCTTGTGCGACCAGCGGCCATCATAAAAGGCTTCTTTGGCTGCCTGCACGGCTGCATTGACGTCTGCCGGGCTCGCATCCACTACCTGGGCAATTATTTTGCCATTGGCTGGATTCTCGATTTCCATCATGCTCCCGCCCAGGCTGTCGGCCCATTTACCATTAATCCACAATCTATATTCTTGCATGAATGATTCTCCAAATGTCGGAGCAGTACGACCAATTGTAGATCGAACTGCTCCGAGATTATCTTAGGTCATCGACCACCAATAACTGCTATGAAGTTTGTCACCCACTCGTGATAGGGCACACACTCTTCACCGACACCGCAATCTGCTACCGGGGTTTTCCAGAACCAGATTTTATCAAAATTATCCAAACCGTTCGTTGTACATCCCTGATCTCCAAGGAGCTCATTTCCGCTACAGGCTTCTAAAACAACAGGCACCGAACCAAACCAGGCTGCCAGATCGCCTTGCAGCTTCGGATTGACAGAATGATCAAGCCATTTGTAAGCACAATTGGGGTGAGGCGCATCGATATGCATCATGGTGGTGTCCGCCCAACCCGTCGCGCCTTCGACCGGGATCACACTCGCAATGGGCTCGCCTTCGAACTGCAGCAAGTTAACCTGGAAAGGCCAGGAGCTTGAAGCCACCACGCCTTCGTTTTTGAAGTCGTCCATCTGGACGAAGGCATCATGCCAGTAGCGTCCCACGATCTTGCGTTGCTCGCGCAAGAGTTCCAGCGCAGCATTGAATTGAACGCGGGTCAAGGCATAAGGGTCCTCAATACCTAGTTCCGGTTGGGCATGCTTTAAGTACAGGGCAGCATCCGCGACGTAGATAGGGCCGTCAAAAGCCTGTACTCGACCTTCATTGGATTGACCATCCGGCAGAGTCATCTCCTTGAAAACTACCTCCCAACTTGTGGGTGGGGAATCTCCAAAAGCCTCGGAGTTGTACATTAATACGTTGGAACCCCATTGGTACGGGACCCCATAATGCTTGCCATCGACGGTATGCCATGCAGCGTTTTGCAGTCGGGAATCGACTGTGTTCCAGCGCGGTACCAGATCAGTGTTGATCTCCTGGACTTTTCCACCGGAGATCAATCTCAGGCTAGCATCGCCCGAAGCCGTCACCAGGTCGAAGCCACCTTCGTTCATCAAGGACACCATTTCATCGGAAGTGGCGGCTACTTTTACATTGACTTTGCAGCCTGTTTCGGATTCAAAATCAGTCACCCAGTCAAATGCCGGATCAGTATCACCTCTTTCGATATACCCGGCCCAGGCGATGATGTCCACTTGCCCCTCACCTTCACCAATTTCTTGCATTGGACCGCCCTGGTCTTCGGCTGGTTGAGCACCACCACAAGCTGATATCAATAGGCTGACACCAATAAATAAACTTACAGACTTCAACAATATTTTTTTGTTCACTTTTATGCCTCCTCTGGCAGTTTTTATCTGAACGACACTACCGCTGGGGTTGAGCCAGACCCATTTTGTTTGATGAAGCAATCTATCTTATTGGCACCTCCTGGTTCACGGAAAACAAATCCATAAAGTATTTCCATAGTACAGGCCTTGCCCACCAGTTCGCTGGTGGTTAATGACGCCCTTTTCGAAGGGTTCCAATCCGAAGGCAGTGATTACCCCACAGGCAAAGGTGTCCACGCCATACTGGTTGTATATCCGGTTTGCCATGCTGATTTCAGCAAGACCATCAACAGCGCAGGCTGAGCTGAAAATGACCAGTGTGTCTTATTCCAGGCCACCGCAGTTAGTAATCACCTTGTACTACCCGTCGCTGATCTCAAGAACACTTTTACAACATACAATCCGGGCATAGCATGAATCACAATCCTGGTTTGCATGCTTTCGCCTCATAAATCTATCTCATGCATCTCCTCGCTGATGACTGTCTCGGCTATTTCCTACTGGCCTTGGTAGTTATTGTGGATGGGTCGCCAGACATAAGCATTTTGTGGCAAGGCAGCGCTCACTGTTCTGTATTTACCAAGGTCATCCTCCACATCCTCGTTTTGAGAAAGCCAACCGGATCGCAAGCTATTAAGCTGGCTAAGCACACTTGGGTTGGAGATGCCAGGTTTTTTACACCACGCACTACAACTGCCTTGAGGATCTTGATTCCCATGATTGATCCTATCCCGGTGCGCCGATAGTTGCGATAAGACATGCTCACCCACGAGAAGTTTGGGATGGTTTATTCTTCACCTTTGACCTCAGTCCAAATCTGGTCGTAAAGCGGGGTCGCTTCTCCTACATCCTCCATGAAAAAGCCCTTTGCCAGTACATCCGAAGGTGTGTTGGTGATGGGTGAGTTGATGTAGGCATCGTAAAGATCGGTCTGATTGGCTTTGGCATATTCCAGAGCAGCCGCGTTCGGCACAGTATATGGAAAATCGCGCAGCATCAACCAGAAGAGACTGCTCTGTCCAACATAGTTCACCCAGGCGTAGGCTGCATCCTCGTGTGGTGCACTGGATGGCATAGCCCAGTTATCCTGCCACAAGATTGTGCCCTCGCTTGGGAAGACATACTCGAATGCCGGGTCTTCCTGCTTGGCAGTGAAAGCTTCACCATTCCAGACACTACCCAAATCCACATCCCCGGCGATCAACGCAGTCTTGGGGCTATCACTGTCGAAAAGCTTCACGTTGGGGATCAGCGTCAGTAGTTTTTGTTTTGCCTCTTCCAGTTGGGTTGGATCCTTGGTGTTCAGGTCGTAACCCAGCGTGAGCAGGGTGAAGCCGATTCCCACGCGGGGATCATCCAGCAGCACGAGGCGACCAGCATACTCGGATTTCCACAGATCCTCCCAGGAGGTTGGTGGATTGGTGACCCGGTCTGAGTGATAAATGATGGCGTCAGTGCCAGCCATGTATGGGATGGTATATTCGTTTCCTGAATCAAAGGGTAGATTCAAGAAATCTGGATTGATGTTATTCAACACCGCCAGTTTTTCATGGTCCCACTTCTGGAGCATACCCTGGCTGACCATCAGGCTGACAATATAATCTGTTGGCAGGATTAGATCGTAGGTTGTGGCCCCAGCAGATAACTTTGCGTACATCTCCTCGTTGCTGGAATACTCGTCATGGTTTACGCTGACACCGTACACTTTCTCGAAGCATTCCTTCCACTCAATTGGTATGTACTCAGTCCACACAAAAAGGTTCAATTCCTTCGATGTGACCTCAAGGCGTGGCTCGGGCTGTGGGCAAACCATCCCTGAGCTGGTGGTGAATTGCTCTTCTTCAGCAGGTTTACCACCGCAGGCTGTTACAAGCATGGTGCACATAACTACAAGCACAAAAAGCTTCCAAACCGTATTCTTGTTCATTTCTCTCTCCTAACTTGTTGAAAGTTTGGTCTTAATGATCCTGTAATAACGCAAACCAACCTATCCTTTACGATTCACCTCCTACCTATTATTTTTGTCGACTCTGTAATTGCTGGATGAAGAAGACTACGATGAGTACAATCATGATCCACACCACGGACAGGGCATTGACCTGAGGAGTGACGATACGGCGGAGTAAACCGTAGACATAGATCGGCAGTGTGGATGCGCCTGGTCCGGTGGTGAAGAAGGTGATGACAAAATCGTCCAACGAAAGGGTGAAAGCTAGTAATGCCCCTGAGAGCACTCCTGGCATGATCACTGGTAGGGTCACACGCCAGAAAGTCATAATTTCATTGGCGCCAAGATCCATGGATGCCTCTTCGATAGATTGATCGAAGCCGGTTAATCGCGCCCTGACAACCAGGGTAACGAAGGGGATGCTGAACGCGATGTGGGAAACGATCACCGTGGTTAATCCTAGGGAAAGCTGGCTATCCCCGGTGAGTTGTAAAGCATTGTTCATCAGGGTGAAGACCTGGCTGAACAGCACCAGAATCCCGATGCCCATTACAATCTCCGGAATGACAATGGGGATATAAAGTGAAACCTCAGCAAAAGGTTTCCACCGAAAGTTATAGCGTTGCAAGGCAATCGCTGCCATAGTTCCAATGATGGTTGAAATGATCGTGGAAGTCAGGGCGATTGTCAGGGTGTTCCGGGCTGCGTTGCGCACTTCGATATTTTTAGCTAATTCGCAAAACCAATGGAATGGCCCGCAGGGACTGCGGATGACATCCCCGGCAACAATCTCTGCAGGTCCCACCTGCGTGATAAAGCCTTTGAAAAGCACGTTTGTTCGCGAAGAATTGAAGGCAAACAGGAACAATACGATCACCGGTGCATAAAGGAAGAAATAAACCAGTAAAGTGGAAAGGATGACAAAGGGGGAGCGGCGATGCGGGTTCATGCAGCCACTATCTCCTCTCCGAAACCAAATTTGCGGGTATAGAAATAGGTGACGATCAGAGTCATTGCCATCAAGACGAGGGAGGCTGTTGAGCCAAAGGTCGGGTCGCGAGCGATCAAGAACTGGTTCTGGATCAGGTTGCCAACAAGGACATATTGGCGTCCACCCAATAAGTCGGAAACAATGAAGGTACCCATCACCGGCACGAAGACCAGAATTGTCCCGGCAACCATGCCCGGCAAGGAAAGCGGTAGGGTCACTCGCCAGAAAGTACGCAAGGAGTTTGCTCCCAGATCGGAGGAAGCCTCATACATTGAGAGCTCAATTTTTTCCAGCGAGGTGAAGATCGGTAGGATCATGAAGGGTAGGAACTCATACACCATCCCGACCAGCACGGCTCCCGGTGTGTAGAGCATCTCCAGTGGGGTAAAATGCACACCAATCAGGCCTGCCGCCCAACCAATCACGCTGTTGATCACACCTTGTGTGCGCATGAGCATCATCCAGGCGTAGACGCGGATGACAAAGTTGGTCCACATCGGTACAAGTACCAGAAATAGGAATGTGTTGCGCTTCTTGATCGGAGCCCGGGCGATGAAGTAAGCCAGCGGATAAGCCAACAGTATGGCTAAAATAGTGGTGTTAAAAGCTAGTTTTAGCGAACGCAGCAGGATATCAAGATACAGCGTATCAAAGCAGATTGGTCTCCCGTCGACGCATTCAGTGCGTATTCCGATAACGCGCATATAATTATCGAACGAAAAACCGTAGATGACTGTCCCGTCTGGGGCGCGGCTGCCAAAGCTGATCACCAAGGTCAGCAACAGGGGAATAATCAGCAACCCGATCATGAACAGCATCGTGGGAGCGATAATCAAGCTGCCCTGGAATGACTTGTCTTCTCGAAGTTTACGTAGCATGGTCGTCCTGGTTATCCTTCGTGTAGAATGAGCGCATTTTCTGGGAGTACTACTACCCAGATTTGTTCATCGTGCGCATAATAAGTTGTGGGATCAATCGAGGAGATTTTGTTCTGCTCCCATACGACCAGCTCCTCACCACATACGTCAACCAGCAAGCGTGTGTCCGAGCCGATGTACGCTGTATCCTTCACACGACCTGGAAAGCTATTTATGGATGGGGATTTTTCCTCTGTCAGGTGAATCTTCTCCGGACGGACAGATACGGCCACCTTGTCACCGACCTGCATAGGCGTGGCTTGTGTACCTATCAACTCATCATTCAGGCTGGGAATGTAAACGGTCACCTGTTCGCTTTCGATCGCACGCACTTCACCAGAGAGGAAATTTGTCTCTCCAATGAAATCGGCAACAAAGCGGCAATTGGGACGTTCGTATATCTCGACAGGTTCACCGACCTGGAGTACAACCCCATGGTCCATCACGGCTATGCGGTCAGACATGGTCAAGGCTTCCTCTTGGTCGTGAGTCACATAAATGAAGGTGATGCCAACCTCTTGCTGTAAAGCTTTGAGCTCCAGCTGCATTTCTTTACGCAACTTCAGGTCGAGCGCCCCGAGGGGTTCATCGAGCAACAAAACTTTGGGTCGCTTGACCAGAGAGCGGGCTAAGGCGACGCGCTGCTGTTGTCCGCCGGAAAGCTGCTTGGGTTTGCGACGTTCCATGCCAGTGAGCTTGACCATATCTAATACTTCACCAACTCGCCGATTTATTTCTGCCCGGGGTGTTCTCTCCATTTCAAGTCCATAGGCGATATTATCTGCAACCGACATATGTGGAAAAAGTGCATAGCTCTGGAAGACGGTATTGACTGGTCTTAAATATGGGGGTCTATGCATCATCGGTTCGCCTTCGATGTAGATTTCCCCCGAAGTTGGCCACTCGAACCCGGCAGCCATACGCAGAGAAGTAGTCTTCCCACAACCCGAAGGTCCTAGCATCGAGAAAAATTCGCCGTTGTTAATCTGCATGGTGACATGATTGACGGCAATGACCTCGCCACCCTCAGGGGTGGGAAATTTCTTAACCACATCCCGTAACTCAACGCTGTAAGTATTATTCATGCGCTTTTTCCGCTGGTATCTCCTCCGGATGCTAGGACATCTGTTTTAATACATGCTCCGCCACTTCTAAGACCAGATCTACGTGTTGGTCGGTATGAGCAGCTGAGACAAATAATGGGTGCGAGCTGGCCATCACGCCATTAGCCCGCAGGCCAAAGTGAAACAGGTCAGCGGTCTGCTTGTCAGCTTGCAGCTGGTCGCGCTTGTTTCGAATGCGCTCGACTCCGAAATGCACCTGGAAAAAGGAAGCCGCCCGGTTGACCAGGATAGGGACCCCTAGACGTTGACCTATCTCAGTCAGGCCCGCTTGCAGTTTCTCGGCAGTTGCATTGATCTGGGGCAAGATGTATCCCTGTTCAAGCTCATTGAGCACTGCAAGTCCAGCGATCATTGAGATGGGATTGCCAGAAAAACAACCCGATTGAAAGATTTGTTCGCTGAGATTCCACAAGCCAGTATGCGGCGTGACGACTTGATCCATGATTTCACGTTTGCCCCCATAACCACCAATGGCGAATCCGCCGCCAAGAATTTTTCCAAGACAAACGATGTCGGGCGTTACGCCAAAATATTCGCTTGCACCGCCCAATCCCAGGCGGAAGTTGGTAACCACCTCATCGAAGATCAGCGGGATGCCATATTGGTTGGTAACCTGGCGCACCGCATGCAAAAAATTCGCCTCGGCAGCTACCACACCCAAGCCGAAGGCGGAGACGGGCTCTAGGATCACGGCGCCCAGTTCGTCGGCATGCTGTTCGATCAGCGTGCTGGCGTGCTCAGCATCGTTGTATGGCAGCACTAACACGTTTTCTCTGGTTTGGGTGGGGACTCCCGCGCTATCGACACGGGGAGAAGGCATTTCGGGTGAACCGGCAGCGCCCAAGGTGCTGATCAGCACAGCTTCGTGTTGGCCGTGGAAATTACCCTCAAACTTGGCAATCTTATCACGTTTGCGAAAAGCTCGCCCTGCTCGCAGCGCCATTTGGGTGGCTTCAGAGCCTGTGTTGACGAAACGCACCATATCAATGTGCGGCATCAGCTGGCAGACTTTTTCAGCCAGTAGCACTTCGGCTTCAGCTGCCATGTAGTAATGAGTTCCCTTACGGATTTGGTTCTCCACAGCACTCATCACTACTTCCGGTGAATGGCCTAGGATGTGCACACCTCCGCCCATCAGCAAATCTACATAGCGGTTCCCATCCACATCGAGGAATTCGCCTCCCTGGGCCTGTTGAACATAAATTGGGTAAGGCGGTAAGAATTTACCATTACCAGCTACACCACCAGGCAGGTGCTTGCTGGCGCGTTCGAACAGGATTTGGGAGCCAGATGTGCGAGATTGAAATCGGTGGGTGAAATCTACGGTCACATTTATCCTCTTACGTACCCGTTAATTTAGCGCTGAAGCTCAATTTACTCCAGTCGGCTCACTTCTGCAAGCGTATCTTCCAATCGGTTGAGCACCTCATCAATCTGTTCGTAAGTGATCACCAGCGGTGGCTCAATACGGATGGTTTGGGCATTGGTCAGCGTACCGGCTACCAGCACACCCCGCTTGAACAGGCCAGCCGCAACCTTATACCCGGTTTCCGGGTCGTGGAAGTGCTGACCGATCAGTAAACCTCTACCCGTTATCTCACGATAGATTTGGGGATACCTGCCTGCTAGAGATTTCAGTTTAGGAATGAAGTAATCGCCTTTGTTGGCAGCCTGTTCCCACAAACGATCGCGCAGGGTTACATGGATGGAGGCAATCGCAGCTGAACACGCCAGCGCCCCACCTCCCGTGGTGGTGGTGTGAATAAAGGGATTAGGTTCCATCATCACTTGCCAGATCTCCTCGGTCGAACAAAAAGCGCTGACCGGCATCACCCCGCCACCCAAAGACTTGGCAACAGCCAATATGTCTGGGGTGACTTCCCAGTGTTCGACCCCCCACAGTTTGCCCGTACGGCCGAGACCAGTTTGCACTTCATCCGCGATCAAGAGTACGCCATAATGGCGGGTGATTTCACGCAGGCGAGGCCAGTAATCGTCCGGTGGGACAATCACGCCAGCCTCGCCCTGGATAGGCTCCATCAATACAGCTGCGATATCGACTCCAACTTTCTGACAGATATCCAGTTGGTGCTCGACCGCCTGGGCATCTCCGAAGGGCACGTGATAAACCGGTCCACCATAAAGTGTTCCGACCGGTTGGCGGAAATCAGATTTGCCCATCATCGAGAGCGATCCCATGGTTTTGCCATGGAAAGCTTTCAGCGCTACGATGAAGCCATTCTTGCGAGAGTACATCTTCGCCAGTTTAATCGCCCCTTCGATCGACTCGGTACCGCTGGCGGCGAAGAAACTGTATTTCAAATCGCCTGGGGTGATCTGCGCCATCAGCCGCGCCAATACGCCGCGCAAAGGGTCAATCAACTCCTGGCTGGGCATAGGAGTATGCTGCAACTGGGCGCGTACCGCAGCAACCACCTCTGGGTGACCCCATCCCAGGTTCATCATGCCGTAGCCACCCAGGCAGTCCAGGTATTCCCGTCCGAGCACATCCCGAAAGACCGCCCCATCACCTTTCCATTCGGTAACCGCCCAATCACCGGCTTCGGTTACTGATTTTCTGTACTCGAGCCAGCCTCGGTTGAAGTATTCGGCAAAGTTATGCTTGGACTCTGCAATAATCTGCCTGCCCTCAGCCTCGGACACCTCGGATTTATGTATGACTTCAAGCCAGCGCTGGGAATAGAGAAGTGCCTCGTTTAGAGATTGCGACATAAAATCTCCTTGATCTGCCCCTGGTTAAAATTCATTCTTCCGCCGCATTAATATCTGAATCAGACTCAGGAACTCGCCATTGGTAGACATCTTTGATGATGAGTGGCACGATGGATGTTGTCGTCTTGCGGACGCCCGGAATCTTGCCGATCACATCGGTGACAAATGAGTACACTTCGGAGGTGTCGCGTGCAACAACCTGTATGCTGACGTCAGTTTCTCCGATGGCATAGGCGATGTAGCTTACGCGATCGTAAAAGGCAAGCTTCTGGGCTACTTCCTGGATCAGCCCGGTTTCGACCTCGATAAATACGTCTGCAATTGTGGAATAACCAAATTTTCTGGGATTTACGATGGCACTGATCTTGATTAAGTTGTTTTCAATCAATTGCTCGATCCGATAGCGCACAGTTCGGGAGGAAACATCACCGATTCGGCGGGCTATCTCAGCTGCTGGCATTCTCCCATCCTCCATCAGCAGTTCGATGATTTTCATGTCGATCTTGTCGGTTTCGTACATAATTTTCCTATAATTTTTCCGTTTCCGACAAATTGGAGCATTATATTAGCTTTTCTGATATATGTCAATCTAATTTTTTTATTGGATTGACATAAGTTCAACCATCTCGGTCCAGCCTTTGCTTGTAAATATCGACAGACCATAGCTAATTCTGGTCAACCCGGAATAATTATGATTATGCTTGCCGTTGAAAAGCACTCCGTTACAAGGTTACTCTCAAGTCTGTGTGCAGGTAACTATGTTTATAAACATATTGAGAAACCTGGCTGAGTCAGGGATGGTATGCTGGTTAATCTCCTTGGTGTCGTACCCCCGCACCCAGCTATGGCAATCGACATGCGTTCAGGGGATCGTAAACGGCCAGTTTATCTTCACATCATCGATTTTGTTATGCACCTCGTTTGATTGGAGTGAATCATTCATGTCGAAGGTGACACTGGTATTTTGAAAACGCCGGGCTTGGCTTTTTCTGGCTAGTCTTCAGCAGTCGCAGGAGATCAAGATGAAACATCCTTTGATTACCATCAACCTGGCGAATATATCCGCCGCCTGATCACCGTGCTAGAAAGTATATAAGCCCCATTGTTAGCTTTTAATGCTGATCACAGATAAAAATCATTTTGATTAATACTGGAATATAGCAATTCACTGCAATTCAGGCTCTGTATATAAAACCAGGAGTTGTTCATTCAAAACGTAATCCAAGCTGTGCAGGATTACTTCCAAAAGCTGCAAGAGGTATAACAACTCTAAACCACGACCCGGATATTGGCAAAGTTCATGGGGAAGAACTGACTAAGATATTCCAATCCCGTCCAAAGATATCGCTCGGCATCTCCATCGAGTGATTTATATAACCAATCACATTCCTTCTAGAGTGACCCTGATTTTCGAATTTTCGGCACCACGTATTTTGTGGATTAGACTGCCCCATTTTCATAAAATCCCCCAGTGGTAACACCGTGCGGGTTCGATCCCACCTGATCTACTTTCTTCCCTCCTTTTATGTTTGCGATAAAACAAGGCTTATGGTTTTCACCCAAATAATAGTTTTCTGGGCCTGAATTCTAAAATTATTTCAATCACCCTAGGTTATCTGTAAGATCTGGATACTATTTTCTCTGGTAGTGAAATTTGTCACAGGATTGTCATTATTTCATCACAGGGTTTGTCATCCCCCTCAGGTAGATTGGTAATAACAGGGCAAAGCCTATCTGGTTAGGCATCACCGCGGCAAATTGATCAACAACTTTGGCGTCTAATCTCATGATTGAGAAATTTTCTCATCATGCAGATGGCGTTTAGGAGGTCCCAGATGGAAGGAATTAAGCGAAAGGAAACCTGGGAACATGACATTGATCGCAAAGCGCGGCTGCGAATTCCTCCCCCCCGGCTGGATTACCGGCCTGTGGAGGAACGTGTCCAAGATTTCGAGGAAGCTTGCCTTGGCTTCTCACTGGAGTCCGCGATGGAAGAAGCTTCCCGCTGTGTCGAGTGTCCCGATCCCCAGGGTTGTGTTTTAGCCTGTCCCCTGCACAATGATATCCCTTCAGCTATGTGGGAGATTTCTGAGGGTAATTTCTTGGCTGCCGCCGAAATTTTCCGCCAGACGAGCAATTTTCCTGAACTTTGTGGGAGGCTCTGTCCGGATGAATGCTTGTGCGCAGGATCCTGCGGTGTGGGCAAATTCCACCCGGATATCCGCCTGGGCAGGTTAGAAGCATTTATTGCTGACAAGCAACGTGAAGCTCAAGGAGGTATTCCCATTCCAGTCATGCAAAAGCCAACCGGGAAGAAGGTGGCTGTAATCGGCTCCGGACCAGCTGGTCTAACTGCCGCTGAGGAGCTTGCCAAGCTGGGTCATGAGGTGACAGTATTCGATATGCACTCTCAACCAGGCGGTACGCTGGTCTATGATATACCCCGCTTCCGGTTGCCAATCAACATTGTTGAGAAAAAAGTTGAACAGCTGCGCAACATGGGAGTTGAGTTCAAATTCGGGATGTGCATAGGTCGGGAGACGAATCTGGACAGCCTCTTCGAGCAGGGATTCCAGGCCATATTCTTGGGAACAGGAGCAGGTTTAGAGCTGAGAACTGAAATTCCTGGCACAAACCTGGAAGGAACCTTCCTTGCTACTGAATTTCTTAGGTACGTCAACCTTTCCGAGAACGAATTCCCAGCGGATAAAGAAATGCAACAGGTCAAAGATAAACATGTAGTGATTATCGGAGGTGGGTATGCTGCCGTTGACTGTGCCCGGGCAGCCGTGCGGATGGATGCTAAGGAAGTCACCTGTATTTATCGCTGTGAATTGGAAATGCTGTGCCGCGTCGAAGATAAGATCGCGGCCCAGGAGGAGGGTGTTGATTTTCTTCCAATGACAGAGGTAATCGAGTTGTTGGGGAATGGACAGAAATATGTCAGCCAGGCTCGATGCCAGCGCTTGCGTCCATCAGGGATTGGGCCACGAGCCCAACCCATACCGGTGGAAGGCGCGCTTTTCACCATGGAAGCTGACCTGGTCATCTTGGCTCCTGAACGTGGACCAGACCCGTTAATTGAAAATACAACCACTGATCTAGAAGCGGCCTCAGAAGGGTGGTTGCTGGTGGATGATGATACAGGTCTGACAACGAAGGAAGGGGTTTTTGCAGCAGGTGATAACACAGGTCAATCACAGCTGGCGGTGATTGCCATCGCTGATGCTCGCCGGGTTTCTTCTGCCATGCATGATTACTTGATGGCAATGAGGAGATAAGTCATGGAAGTTAAATTTGGCATTGATGCCTTACTGCCGCCTGAAATGGCGGTTAGAGCGGAAGACGTGGGTGTCGGGAAAGCCAACCTGCGTGCCTTTCCAACATTTTCATTAGCAGTTTTAGCAGGAGCATTTATCGCCCTGGGTGCGGTATTCTCCACTACCAGCATCATGGGAACTGCCAGCTTACCACTTGGTGTGACAAAGATCATCGCCGGGCTGACTTTCAGTCTCGGTCTGATCCTGGTGGTGATCGGCGGAGCAGAACTGTTCACCGGTAACAACTTGATCGTTATGGCCTGGGCCAGTCAAAAAGTATCGAGCGGCAGATTGCTCCGCAATTGGATCATCGTTTATGCAGGAAATTTCGTGGGCGCAGTACTCACTGCCCTGATCATCTTCCTTGGTGAAATCCATACCATCGGCAATGGCTCAAATGGTTTAACTGCCTTAACTATCGCCAATTCCAAAGTAGCCCTTGGTTTCATGCCCGCGCTGGTGCGGGGGATATTCTGCAACGTGCTGGTTTGCCTAGCAGTCTGGCTGTGCACAAGCGCACGCAGTGATGCAGACAAGGTCTTTCTCATCATTCCACCGATCACTGCATTCGTGGCCTGCAGTTTTGAACACAGCGTGGCAAACATGTATTTCATCCCCCAGGCACTTTTCATTCGCTTCTGGGCCAGTCCCAACTTTTGGGATGCAATTGGACATGCACCAGTTGATTTCCCGAACCTCACCGTACAGAATTTCTTCTTGGCAAACCTGCTGCCAGTCACCATCGGAAATATCATCGGAGGAGCAGTCATGGTTGGTTTGGTGTACTGGTCGATTTACCTCTGGCAGGGGCGTATCCATATCAACCTGAAAGGTTAATCAACATGCTCGCCAAGGGCAGTGAGCTAAAAAGCCATAAGCTTCCCATTGTGAAGGAATATCTGGCATCCAGGGTATTTGCCTTGTCTGGTCAAAACGTTCACCTCTGTTACCAGTGCCAGAAATGCGCAGCCGGTTGCCCCGTGATTGACGCCATGTCGTTTGGTCCTGAACAGTTATTGCGCCTGGTAGCCATGGACCAAGAACAAGTTGTGCTTACAAGCAGGGACATCTGGTTATGCGCGGGTTGTTATACCTGCTGGACACGCTGTCCAAATGAGATCAACATCAGTGCGGTGATGGATGCTTTGAGACAAATTGCCATCCGTGATGGTTATCCCGCAGGCGAACGCGATGCGTTCCTGTTTCACCGCTTATTCCTGAATGTCATCAAATACCTGGGGCGCAGCCACGAAGCCCTGATGCTCGGGACATTCAAGTTACGCTCGCGGGTTCCATTTGTTAATGACCTGCAAGCAGGTTTGGGGTTGTTCCTGCGCAGGAAAATACCCATATTGCCGGGTACTAGCGGTGCGGTAAAGGATGTTCGCAGGATTTATCAGCGGAGCAGATGATGACCATCAATGCAACGAAGACAGGATCTGGTTTCCAGAAAACTGTTTTTGAAGTGCTTCCAAGCATTTATTCCTACTTTCCTGGGTGCAGTTTGCATTCGACCGGGCTTGAATACGGTCTGTCCACGCGGGCAGTCTTTCAACACCTGGCATTGACCCTAATCGAGCTCCCAAATTGGAACTGCTGCGGGGCATCTTCTGCCCATTCACTCAACCACTTACTGGGGATCGCTTTGCCAGCCCGTAATATCGCCATCGCCCAAGAAAATTTCCGTGATCTGGTAACCCCCTGTGCTGCCTGCTACAGCCGCATGAAGCAAGCCGATTATTTTCTGCAAACTGATCCCGACCTGAAGGCAGAGATCGAGGAAATAGTTGGTTTTGAATATACTGGCCAGATTGTTATCCGTCCCGGAATCGCTGTATTACATGAAGATTGTGGCCTGGAAAAGATACGGGAAATGGTCAGGATACCTCTTAGCGGATTAAGGGTTGTCCCGTATTACGGCTGCCTGCTTCTGCGACCACCCGCCATCAGCCAATTTGACGATCCGGATAATCCGCGCGTGATGGCTGACCTGTTGGAAGCCTGCGGGGCAGAAGTGATGCCCTGGTCTTATGCCTCTGATTGCTGCGGAGCTGGGCTATCCCTCTACCGTTCTGACGTGGTGGAGCAATTAGTTGATCGCCTGGTAGCCGGAGCGGTCGAGGCACAGGCTCAAGCACTGGTGACAGCCTGCCCGTTATGCCAGGTCAACATTGAAATGCGGCAAACCCAGTCACCAAGGATGCCTTCATTCTACATCACCGAATTACTCGGGCTAGCTTTTAACCTACCTGATTCTCATCAATGGTGGTCCAAACACCTGGTTGATCCCAGACCCTTGTTGGCTTCACTGGGTTTGATGGAGCAGGAAAGATGACCTCTCAAGACATTACACGATCAATTTCGAACGGGAAAATCGGGGCTGCCATTGTGGCTGGAGCTGGCATTGCTGGCATGCAGGCTGCCCTTGACCTGGCTGATGCCGGGATAAAAGTTTACCTGCTCGACAATGCACCTGCGATTGGTGGGACAATGGCGATGCTTGATAAAACCTTCCCCACCAATGATTGCGCCATGTGCATCATGTCACCCAAGCTGGTGGAAGTTGGCCGCCACCTAAATATTGAGCTGCTAACCTGCGCATCCCTGGAGTCGATTAACGGGGAACCAGGAAACCTTACAGTCAAGGTTCGGCAAAGACCGCGTTTCGTGGATTTGTCAAAATGTACCGGGTGCGGAGATTGTGCCGCGGTATGCCCAATCACAGTGCCAGATGAATTTAATACCCGTCTCTCCAACCGCAAGGCCATCTACAAACTATACCCACAAGCGATCCCCAATACCTATGCGATCGATAAACAAGGTATTGCCCCCTGCCGGGATGCCTGCCCAATTCAACAGCGCGCCCAGGGCTACGTTGCATTAATTGCTGAAGGCCGCTTCGCAGATGCTTACCGCACCATCTTGGCGGATAATCCATTCCCGTCAATCTGCGGCCGGGTGTGCAACCACCGCTGTGAAGAAGCCTGCAACCGCGGCCAATTTGATGAACCGGTCAATATCATGGCACTCAAGCGATTTATCGCAGATTGGGCGCGGCAGAATCCATCCCTGGTGGATTTTGACCTGATTGGTGAAATCAAGCAGCCATTAACCGGAAAGAAGGTGGCAGTCGTCGGTTCCGGTCCTGCCGGATTAACCTGTGCCCGCGACCTGAATCAACTTGGCTGCTCGGTTTCAGTGTTCGAGGCATTACCTGTCCCTGGTGGCATGATGAGAGTTGGGATACCTCCTTTCCGGTTACCCACAGAAATCGTTCAGCGCGAAATCGACCAGATTATTGACCAAGGAGTACAGCTCAAACTCAACCACCGTGTGGACGACATCGAAGCGCTGCTGGATGATTATGATGCAATTTTTGTTGCAATCGGAGCTCATAAGGGTATCAAGCTGCCCATTCCAGGCAACGAGCTCGATGGCGTGCTGATCGCCACAGATTTCTTGCGGCAGGTTTGCCTGCAGTTGGATGAAATTCCAGCTCCTGGTCAAAACCAGCCAAATAATTTTGAAAGTAAAAAGGTCTTGGTTTTGGGTGGTGGAAACGTAGCCATCGACTCGGCAATGACCGCCAAAAGGCTGGGCGCAGACTGGGTTGGCATGACCTGCCTGGAAGATCGCCAGCAAATGCCAGCCCATGATTGGGAGGTGCGTGAAGCAGAGGAAGAAGGTATCCAGGTTTACCCTGCGCGCACATTCAAGGAGATCACCGGGGAAGGGCAACAGGTTTCCGGTGTGCGTACAGCCCAGGTGAATTTCCGTGGTTTTGTGGATGGTCGCCCAGATTTCGATGAAATCCCGGGCACAGAACAAATCATCCCCGCTGACTTGGTAATTTTTGCCATCGGCCAGCAACCAGAGTCAAATTGTCTAAAAAGGGCTTCCCGGGGCAGGGGTGGCAGAATAGTTGCTGATGGGGAAACCCTGGCGACAGACATCCCGGGCATTTTTGCCGGGGGGGATGCAGTCACTGGCACAACCTTCATTGTGGATGCCATCGCAGCAGGTCATCGTGCTTCCCGCTCCATCCAGGAATACCTTTCTGGTGTCCAGATTCCATCTGCACCACTTCAGGAAGTAGCCCAACTCTCCCAACAGGATGTTTTCCAGCGCATTAATACCCTTCATGTTTCCCTTTCACGAAGAAATGAGGTTCCTGCCCGGTTGGCGACAGAACGGAGTTCAGATTTCAAAGAGATTTTCGACGGATTTTCTGAGCAGCAGGCATATGAGGAATCCGGTCGCTGCCTGAGATGTGGCATATGTTCTGAGTGCAACCAGTGTACTTATGCGTGCCAGGCGAACGCTATCCTGCACAATGAGGTTGAGAAAACTTTTGACCTGAACGTTGGAGCTGTACTCCTGACTCCTGGAGTTGAACCTCTCCCTGGGAGCATTCGCCCGGAATTTGGTTATGGGCGTTTTCCAAATGTTGTCACCAGCCTGGAATTCGAACGTATGCTGTCTGCCTCGGGACCCTTCTCGGGTATTGTTCAGAGACCTTCAGATGGTACTCATCCCAGAAAGATTGCCTGGATCCAATGTGTCGGTTCACGGGATTACTCAGGCTATCCACAGCCTGGCAGAAAAGATGCGGAGAAAACCGCGCCATATTGTTCTTCAGTATGTTGCATGTATGCCACAAAAGAAGCAATCATCGCCAAAGAACATGATCCCCTCATCGAACCTACCATCTTTTATATGGACATCCGTTCGTTCGGAAAAGGATTCGAGGCATATATCGAAGGCGCTAAATCCAAACACGGCATCCGCTATGTGCGCTGCATGGTCTCCTCGATAAAAGAAGTGCCATTATCCCACAATCTGCGCCTGGGATACGTGGTTCGTGAACCTGTAAATGGTAAGAAACCAAAATTACAGGAAGATGAATTTGACCTGGTGGTTCTCTCGGTTGGATTAAGACCTTCCGCCGAGACACGTGCAATGGCTGAGAAATTACGCATAAACCTGAATCAATTTGGTTTCGCAGAAGTGGATTCTTACCATCCGACCATAACTTCCCACCCGGGAGTATACGTTGCTGGAGCATTCGCGGAGCCCAAGGATATCCCCGAATCAGTGATCGAGGCTTCCTGCGCAGCCGCACAGATTTCCGCCCTGTTAAGCATTTCCAGGGGAAGCATGACTCAAGTACCTGAATATCCACAGGAACGCGATATCACCGATGAAGCATCCCGGGTTGGTGTGTTCATCTGTCACTGCGGCATAAATATTGGGGCGGTCGTAAACGTTCCAGAAGTGGTTTCATTCGCCTCGACTCTGCCAGGTGTGATCCATGCTGAACACAACCTGTACACCTGTTCACAGGATACACAGGAGAACATTGTAAAGAAAATCCAGGAACACCAGCTAAACCGGGTAGTGGTGGCATCCTGTACTCCACGGACTCACCAGCCGCTATTCCAGGACACGCTGCGCCAGGCTGGTATTAATCCGCACCTGTTCGAGATGGCAAATATTCGCGAACAGGATTCATGGGTGCACAAGGCAAATCCGCAAATTGCGACCGGAAAAGCAAAAGAATTAGTAGCAATGAGCGTGGCTAAAGCTCGCAATCTGGAGCCCATTTCCCGCCATACCTTTGAAGTAGATCAACGTGCTCTGGTCATTGGAGGTGGTCTTACCGGGATGGTAGCAGCCCTCTCTATCGCCCACCAAGGGTACAGTACCTACCTGGTGGAACGCCAGCACGAGCTGGGTGGTAATTTGCGCCACATCCACGTAGGCACTACAACCGGCGATGAACCGCAGCGTCTCTTGCGAGAGACCATCGCAGCAGTGTTATCTAACACGCGCATCACGGTTTTAACGGATTCCCTAGTAAAAGAACTCGGCGGATATGCAGGACAATACCGCAGCAGGGTTCGAAATTCAGATGGGACAGAAATCGAGCTTCAACACGGGGTCATCCTGGTGGCAACTGGTGCACAGGAGATTATTACAAACGAATATCTCTACGGGAAGCACCCCGATATCATCACTCAAACAGAACTAGAAGCACGGCTTTCTGGATCAGAATCAGCCATTCCTAATCTTAACTCCCTGGTGATGATCCAATGTGTCGGATCGCGGGAAGATGGACATCCTTATTGCTCCAGGGTTTGCTGTACCCAGGCGCTTAAGAATGCATTGGCAATCAAAGAGCATAATCCAGGAATAAAACTCGTGATCCTCTACCGCGATTTGCGCAGTTATGGATTCCGGGAACAGCTCTACCGGCAAGCCCGTGAGGCTGGGGTAATTTTCCTGCAATACAGCGAAACTGAAAAGCCGCAGGCATCAATTCGTGATAACGACAGTCTTACAGTCAACGTGGCAGTCCAACCTGAAGGAGGGGTAATCTCACTCAACCCCGATTGGCTGGTGCTCAGCACCGGCATCGAAGCTGAGCCTGGTAATGCTGCCTTGGCTCAAAATTTGAAAGTGCCTTTGACCGAGCAGGGGTTCTTCCTTGAGGCGCATGTAAAGTTAGCCCCGGTAGATTTTGCCGCCAAGGGCATTTTCCTGGCCGGCATGGCTCATTCACCCCGTTTCATTGAAGAAAGCATTACTCAAGCCCAGGCAGCTGCGGTCCGAGCAGTAGCGTTGCTATCCCAACCACGCTTGCAAGCGACCCCGATCGTAGCCTCCGTAAACCCGAAACTGTGTGCAGCCTGTGGTATTTGCGTGGATACCTGTCCATACGGAGCTCGCCTGCTTGAACCGGGCATGGATCACGCCGAAGTAATCGAAGTGCTCTGCCAGGGCTGTGGGGCTTGCATCGCAGCCTGCCCAAACAAAGCCAGCCAGCAAAAAGGTTTTGAATTTGTCCAGGTTTTCAGCATGCTGGATGAAGTATATGCCTGAAAAAAAGAATAGGTACTCGGAATGAAAATGGTTCTTGGGAATGTGTACAAAGATTGAAAGGCAATACTTATGAACAATAATGGATATGAACCACGCATCGTCGCCTTCTTGTGTAACTGGTGCTCTTACACCGGTGCAGATCTGGCGGGTACATCACGATTGCAATACCCGCCAAATGTGCGCGTGATCAGAACCATGTGCAGCGGGGCTGTCGACCCGGTATATGTGCTCAAGCCACTAATTGAAGGGATAGACGGTGTCCTCATCGGTGGTTGCCACCCCGGTGATTGTCATTACCAGACCGGTAATTACAAAACCCGCCGCCGGTATGTTGCGCTGGCTGAAATTCTGAAAGCCACAGGATTCGACGAACGGCGAGTCTGGCTGAGGTGGATCAGTGCCAGTGAAGGACAGAAGTTCGCAGACACGATAACCGAGATGGTTACTGCGCTGAAAGAATTGGGCCCAAATCCATTAAAAGCCAGCTGGATGGTGTGAATTGGAATCGTCAATGGCAAAGCAGAAGTGTAGCGATACAAGAGAGGTTCATGGATGAATACAGTTATTGATATCGAGACTGGCTTGCTACCAGCGGTAAGAGACTTTCTGCGTTCACTGCTTGAGAGTGGTGCCATTGGAAGCATCTTTGTTCCCTTGGAGACCAAGTTTGGAATGGTGATCCCAACCCTGGTAACCGATCCTGACCAGTTGGAATTCGCCAACCCTTTCGCTCCGGTTATGCCGCTGAATAGTGCTCGGGCAGTTTCAGCTATCACCCATGGCTTGATCAATGCTGAACATGAGAATCATCTCACCCGGAAGCATGACCGCATCGGTGTAGTCTTGCGACCATGCGAAATCCGTGCATTAATCGAATTAATTAAATTAAAACAGGCATCCAGGGAGGAAATTCTCCTGATTAGTTTTGATTGTCCAGGCACCTATGAAATATCTACGTACCTGGAATTCCAGAAGAATGGTGATTTTGACTTAGATTCTTACCTGATTACAGCTGATCAGGTACCTCAAGCTGAGCATGATTTACGCCTGAGACCGGCCTGCCAGATGTGCACCCAACCTGTCCCCGAGCATGCTGAAATTCATCTCCACTTATTTGGATTGGATATCACTCGAGGCATTCCAATGACGATCAGTGATGCGTCCACGCATGAATTTGCTTATCTGCAGGTTGGCGAACCAATAGAAGACAAGTGGATTACAGCAAGCGAACAAATCATTGAGGCCAAGAATCGGACTCGGATTGCAGAATTCGAGAAAATCCAGTCATTATTTGCCTCAGATAATGGTATGGAAGGTTTATTTGCTGCCTGTATCCGCTGTCATAACTGTATGACCGTGTGCCCGATTTGTTACTGCAAGACATGCCTGTTCAGGACAAAGGAATTTGACCACCCACCTGAACACTACCTGAATATCTCTCAGCATAAGGGTGCCACCCGTTTGCTTGGAGACGCCCTGCTATTTCACCTGACGCGAATGAGCCACATGTCAGCTTCATGCGTTAGCTGCGGAATGTGCACCTCAGCCTGCCCGGTGGACATACCTGTCGGCACCATCTTCAGTGCTGTAGGAGAACAGGTCCAGGCAGCCTTTGATTACCGGCCCGGAAGAGATATTGATGAACCATTACCGCTGGTCACATTCCTGGTAGAGGAATTGGAGCGCGTTGGCGAGACAGGATAATACCAATGATCAATACCCGTGGAAAACAACCCAATGCGCTAGTAATTGGAGGCGGGATCGCAGGTATTCAAGCAGCCCTGGATATTGCAGATGCTGGGTTTCAGGTTTGTTTAGTAGAAAGATCACCCAGCATCGGTGGCCGGATGGCCCAGCTGGATAAGACCTTCCCCACCCTGGACTGCTCCTCGTGCATCCTGACACCCAAAATGGTTGATGTCGGCCGGCATCCCAAAATCAACTTACTCACCTATGCTGAGGTGGCCAATGTTCAGAATGTGGGGGCATCCTTCCACGTACAAATTAAAAAGAAACCTCGCTTTATAGATGTGGAGAAATGCAAGGGATGCGGATTATGTGCCGAAGCTTGCCGCCTGAACGGGCGTGTGGCGAGTGATTTCAATGCCGGAATCTCGAAACGCGCAGCCGTTTATGTGCCCTTCCCCCAGGCAGTCCCGATGGTTTACACGGTTGATCCTGATGCCTGCATTTACCTGACGCGTGGTGTGTGTGGAAAAACTTTTAAATGTAAAGAAGCTTGCCCAGAAGAAGCAATTGATTTTGAGCAGAGCCCCGAATTCATAGAAATGGATTTTGATACCATCGTGATAGCTACCGGTTATGACATTTTCAACCCAATTTTGAAACCCGAATTTGGTTATAAAACCTACCCGGAAGTGATCACAACCCTGGAGTTTGAACGACTGGTTTCCGCTTCTGGTCCCACCGCTGGAGTCATTTCAATAAATGGCAGCACCCCGCGCAGAGTGGTGTTCATCCAATGCGTGGGATCGCGGGATCGCAGCCTGGGTTTACCAAATTGCTCCCGGGTATGTTGCATGGCTGTGGCAAAACAAGCCCACCTGGCTCACCAGAAATTAACAGATGCCGAGATCACGGTTTTTTACATGGATGTACGCGCCTTTGGGAAAGGTTTTGAGGAATTCTACGACCGGGTTCGGCAAGAAGGAGTGATTTATCGCCGCGGAAATCCATCGGAGATTTATCGGCGAGGCGATCATGTGGTCGTCCGGGCTGAAGACACCCTGCTGAGTGAACATATCGAATTGGAGGCAGATCTGGTTGTGCTGGCTGTAGGAATGCTGCCACGCAAAGATGCTGGTGAAATC
>CP070764.1:2507647-2571632 GCA_020349245.1 Chloroflexota bacterium
CGCCTGGGATTGGACCGGCCGTGGATGCCGATGGTTGTCCAGCAAAGTTACACGACAAACCCACCCTCGTTTATCTGGAATGCTCGCTTTAAGCTCGCAGGCCTGCCGCTGATGCGCGCCCGGGACCAATACATATCCGGCAAGGCCCACATGGTTGGGAAAATCCTCGGTCTATTCACCGTCCTTGATGTTCTTGGTGAAAAACTTGACCAGGGTGCCATGTTGCGCTACCTGAGTGAAATGATCTGGTTTCCCAGCGCATTCTTGGGGGAAAACATCACCTGGAATACCGTGGATGAATACACTGCCCAGGTAAACTTTAGCGATAGAGGGAAAAGCGTGTCTGGTCTCATGTTCTTCGATGACCAGGGTCGCCTGACAAATTTCAGTGCAGAACGCTATCGCGAAACCCGGGGGGAATTCTCTCTCGATCCGTGGTCCACTCCAATCTTGGGTTATGGAGAATTCGCCGGAATGAATCTTCCGGTTCTAGGTCAAGCTGTGTGGAACCTGCCAGCCGGTGATTTGGTTTATGCGGACCTGGAGATCACCGAAATCAAATACAATACCTAGTCAGGCCAGCACCAAAACCTAACCGCAAAATACCAGAATTCTTTTGTATAATCCAGAATACCAAATA
Source organism: Chloroflexota bacterium (assembly GCA_020349245.1). GTDB lineage: Bacteria > Chloroflexota > Anaerolineae > Anaerolineales > UBA4823 > PFL25. The sequence goes on from CP070764.1 coordinate 2,508,288, forward strand.
ACCTTGGGCGGATCTGATTTATATAACTCTGATTTATCTTCAAAGGATATTTACACCGATTGGTGGCCGATGAGAAAACGCTGGCCCTTCACCTTCAATATCGTGCTATTTGCTGCGGTAGCCTTTGTATCGCCATTTATGGTGCTATATTATCAAGACTTGGGATTCACCGGCACTCAAATCGGCGTATTAACCGGGATTTCCCCGCTGATCATTTTCTTCAGTGCCCCTCTTTGGACAGGCCTGGCTGATACCACCCAACGGCACCGGTATTTTATGAGCGCCGCGATCCTGATGGGGGCAATATGCTTATTAATATTCCCGTTGGTTAACGCATTTTGGTTGGTATTCCTGGCGGCGATTGTTTTGTTTTTCTTCATGGCTCCCGTAACACCATTCTCCGACAGTGCGGCCATGTTCATGCTGGGTGAACAGAAAGATATGTATGGACGCATCCGCCTTGGGGGTACAATCGGTTACGGGCTGGCGGCAACGATATCGGGGATGTTCGTCCAGAACTTCGGCCTGAGGTTCGCCTTCTGGGGATCTGCAGTCCTGATGTTTCTTGGATTTATCGTCAGCCAAAAGCTGGTATATGGGAAATCAACCTCAGAAGGTCCAGCCAAGGGACGAATTCGGCTGCTACTCTCAAATCCCCGCTGGATCCTGTTTCTGATAGTGGCGTTTTCAGCCGGAATGGGGATGGCTGCATACAACAATTACCTCTTCCCATACATGAAAGATCTTGGAGCGAGCGAATCGTTCATGGGATTGGTGGTCCTAGTAGGGACTCTCTCTGAGATACCGGTACTTTTTTTCAGCAACTACCTGATCAAGCGCTTCAATTCATACGGCCTTTACATGATGTCCATGTTCATAACCGGTCTGCGCATGATCTTATTTGCCGTGTTCAATTCCCCAGGCATGATCCTCATAATTCAGCTGCTCAATGGGGTAACCTTCGCTACCATGTGGATAGCCGGTGTCACCTATGCCGATGAAAACACTTCACCAGGTTTGAGCGCAACCGCTCAAGGCTTGTTCAACGCGATGGTGCTGGGAATTGGAAATGCTGTGGGCGGGTTTGTTGGCGGACTGCTCTTAGAACGCATTGGCGGAGCTGGTCTGTACCTGGTCTTTGGCGTGGCAACATTGCTAATCGTGTCTGCGATCGCAATTCTTCATCCACGTCTCGTTTCAAATTTGAAGGCCGCTCCCAATCAATAGCCTTTCATTCGTGAATCTGGAATTGATCCAAGGAAAAATTATATATTGGAAAACTTACCAGAAAGATTCTGGTACCGACTTAGAAAAATACTATCGCTTCTGGAAAATTCACTCACGTTTTCCAGATAACCGATCTTGAGGTTAGAGGATGTCAAGAACCTTTGAATACACATTAGACAGGCGCATCGTTAATCGAATCCTTCTCTGGATGTTAAGGTTCGGATTGGCTCCCAGCAGCTACTACCTCCTCACAGTGCGCGGTCGCAAGACTGGAAATCCACATAAGGTACCTGTCGTGCTGGTCGAAGAGGAGCATAAGCGCTGGCTGGTGGCACCCTACGGCGTGGTCGACTGGGTAAAAAACGCTCGAGCATCAGGGATTGTAAATCTATCCCGTCAGGCTCAGAGCGGTGATTTTAGGATCAACGAATTGCCGCCTGAAGCTGCCGCACCCATTTTGAAGAAATACCTGCAAAAATTCCCCATCACCGCGCCTTATTTCGATGCTTCGACAGATTCTGCCGTAGATAATTTCATCGAAGAGGCAAGATCAAAACCCGTCTTTGAATTGACCGAGGTCAAGACCAAGGAGGAAGGCAATTAGCCTACTTGTCTGCATGCTCGTAAAAACAAACCCCCAGGACGCTGGGAAGCTTACCGCTCTGCGTGAAGATCGTTTTCATTAATACTAAAATTATTAAGACCCAGGCGATACCACCAAGCATTTGGCCTTCAATCCAGAATATCAATTGTGATATGCACCCCAAATTCCCAGCTTATTTAAACTCGATAGGAAGCAATGGAAACTTTATTTGCTGAATCACCAGATCATATCCAGATCGCTTATGACCACCTGGGCTCAGGACCAGCAGTCGTCTTGCTTCACGGCGGAGGTGGCAGGCGACAGGATTGGCATGAGGTAGGTTATGTCCAGCGCTTGAAAGAGGAATTTACTGTTATCACCATCGATCTGCGCGGACATGGCGAGAGCGATCAGCCAACAGACCCGTTTGATTACTCCATTTCCAAGATGTGCCAGGATATATTGGCTGTTGTGGATGCATGCAAGTTTAAGCGATTCTTTTTATGGGGGATGTCATTCGGGGGCAAAGTCTCCCGCTACATCGCCGTCCAATCCGGTCGGGTTGAAAAACTTGTCTTAATGAGTACGCAGCTTGGACCTGGTGTGTCAGGCAGGCTGCGCCAACAGGCCATTGAATTCCGCGACCACTGGCCTGCAATTCTTGAGAGTCTAGATAACGGTTCAGTCGAATTCGCCTCACTTCCCCCGGAAGATCAAGATGTTCTCCAGCGACTCAATGTCCCCGTGCTACTGGCTTGGGTCCAGGCTATGCTCGCTTGGCCGAGGACGGATCCGCAGGATTTTCCCTGCCCAACACTCTGGCTGGTCGGGTCAGAAGATCAGGACGCGATGGCAAGTGTAAATGAATACAAGAAATCCTTGCAGGATTCTTTAATTGATCTTCACATCATTGATGGTCTGGAACACGACCAAGTTTTTGAAGCAATTGATACGGTTCTTCCACTAATGCGGGAATTCACTGCATCCTGATCCTGTATTTACCGACACTCTTTACAAAGTTTATTTGAACTCGCTTAATATTCAAACGGACGCCCAGCACTCATGTCCAGCCGAAAGGACCCGGTAATAATATGAAGCGCAAATCCAATGCAGAAAGTGAGGCGATTGTGAAACACAAACCCATCCTAAATTTATGCAATTGCTGGTATATGTATTCTGGATGAATTTAATCCTATGGATTCGCAAAACCATCGCTGGTACAGACGCACCCAGTGTACCAGAAGTTCAGAATTGATCCTCAGCTCTCCATCCTCAGGATGAACAGTAAAGAAGGATGCAGCTCAAGTTCATTATGTACATTACCCTACACTCTCATTTTATTAAGAATTTGTAATCAAGTAGAGGGAAATTAGCCATGCAGATCGAACCTTTTAAATTAGAGCGTTATTTCGCAAAATATGAATTTTCATCTCGCTACTTGCTATCCAGTTCGGATTGCGAATCCATCTCCCTGTCAGATCTCCTGGCAATGGCCGATGCCGAGATGGCAGACCTCTGGCATGAATTGAAGCTGGGTTACACGGAATCTTGGGGCCATCCTCTCTTGCGTGAGGAAATCGCCAACATGTACCAGGGAGTTGCCAGGGAGGATGTATTGACCCTGGTTCCAGAAGAAGGTATCTTCCTGATCATGCATGCTTTGCTGGCTCCGGGCGATCAAGTTGTATCCACCTTTCCGGGCTACCAGTCACTGTACGAAGTGGCTCGAGCCATCGGCTGTGAGGTCACGACCTGGGAACCCAATGAAGACCGCGGCTGGCAATTTGCAATCAGCGATCTGGAGGAACTTGTCACCGCGAACACGAAATTGGTAGTGGTTAATTTCCCCCACAACCCAACCGGTTATCTCCCCTCGCAAGAGGAGTTTCATTCCCTAATGGAGCTTGTCAGCAGCCGAGGAGCCTACCTATTGTCGGATGAGATGTACCGCTTCCTGGAAATCGATGCAGGAAATCGCTTGACAGCTGCCTGTGAGCTCTATGAACGTGCATTCTCACTATCGGGTCTTTCAAAATTATTTGGCTTACCGGGTCTGAGGATAGGCTGGTTAGCCTCTCAAGACCATCAGATACTGCAGGCGGTTAGCAGACTCAAGGACTATACAACGATTTGCAGCAGTGCGCCGAGTGAAATTCTGGCGATCATCGCCTTGAGAAATAAATCAAAAATCACCAATCAGCAGATTGAACGGGTACGCAAAAATGTCGCCGTACTGGACAAATTCTTCAGCAAATTCGGGGAACATTTCACCTGGAATCGGCCCATGGGAGGCTCAATTTGCTTCCCCAGGATGCTGCAGGTGGAAAATACGCACAAGTTCAGCCAACAACTGGTCGCGGACACAGGGATCATGCTAGCTCCCTCCAGTGTTTTTCAATACGGCGATCACCACGTGCGCATCGGCTTCGGTAGAGAGGATATGCCGCAGGTTATCGATCTGCTGGGCAAATATTTAGTACAGCGATTTAATTGACTATGCAAATATGAGGGCGATCTGCGCTGGTCCCGGCCTGACGAATACTGCATTGAGCATCAAATCTCTGGAAGACAGCGCATGCAACCCGCACATAAAGATAACTGGAATTTGATCGTATAATCCAATACCGATGTCAGTTTGAGAACTTTCCTTATTGTCCAGAGCGAAGATTTTGATCTGCACCCACAAACTAAAAAATGAAATTTCCAGGAGAACATCTGATCAACGATCCAATATTGGATCTCAAATATCAAATGGATATTGCTGCAACAGCCGGGAAAATTTGGCCTTGGCTCAAGCAGATGGGGTACCACAGGGCCGGCTGGTATATTGACACATGGTGGGATAGATTTGAGCAAGCGTATTTCTGGCCTGCTGTCGTTCCCCCAGAAGCTCGCGGCACTTATCAACCCGCGGCAAAGGAGATTCTGGCCAAATATCAAGATATTTCCATCGGAGACATCATTCCCGATGGGCCACCAGATTCTGCTTACTATGAAGTCAGGAATGTGATCGAGAACCAGCTTCTACTCCTCTACGCAACGACACACTTCAATTACATGGCACCTCGATTTGTCTACCAGACAAGATTCGCCCCAAAAGGTGCGTTTTGCTGGGCTTTTATCATTCACCAAATAGATGAAAACCACTGCCAATTGACCAGCTGGTGGCAAGCAGAGGGTTCTCCAAAAGTCGTTTTTACGATCATGAAACCATTGCTTTTCTTAGTTGATCGAGCTCACCAAAGAGAGATCTTGAGAGGGATTAAAAACAGGGTGGAAAATACACTGGCATGAAGGCAAAAAGATGAATGCTGATCACAAACGCGGGACAATAGTAGCGGTGTGCAAGAACGACAAACCAGGCTTGCCAAAAATTGAGGTTGAATCCATCCAGCTATTTAAAAACCATGGGGTAGTTGGGGATTACCATTCAGGTGAACTCGTCCGCCATCGCTACCTGGCAAAAAAAGATCCCACAAAACCCAACCTACGTCAGGTCCTGCTTATAGACACGAATATCTTGGCCATGCTCAGCCAGCTTAACATTCATCTCAGACCAGGCATGATGGGTGAAAATATCCTCCTGGAAGGGATCGACTTGATGAGCTTATCGCTTGGCTCACAAATTGTGGTCGGTGAAGCATTGCTGGAGATAACAGAGATCCGTAATCCTTGCAACCAGCTGGAAGCTATTCATCCAGGATTAGAGGCCGCAGCAAAAACTACTGGCAGTGGACCGGATCCACGAAACGCAGGAATGCTGGCCCGTGTACTCAGGGGAGGCTGGGTCCGACCGGGAGACGAGGCTTATGTCCGAAAAAGTGCTGGCTTAGAATTCTAAGAAGTGGACCAGTATTCGCAGCGGATTTACTCCTGACCACGATATCCATCTAAAAAGATCAATCCAGGAACGCACAAAAAATGGAATATTTCGTATAATAGGGATAGTATGATTGTGAATAATTTCATAATGATCAGATTGCAGGTCACCTGGATGCAGGTAAGGAAATAATCACCATCTTGAGTCTAAGATCTATAGCAAACGATTGAGGTAAACCCATGCCACCTGAGAAAACAGCTCAGAGCAGTCAGACAATCCCTGGTCCCAAACCATCACCGATCCTGGGCAATATTCTTGATATGCGCCAGGGTGAAGTATTCGAGATCTTGCTGGAGTTTCACAAAAAATACGGGGATATCGTGCTGCTGGAATTGCCCAAAAACCAGTACGTCTACTCCATTGCCAGCCCTGATTCCATCCAGCACGTCCTGCAGATGAATAATCAGAATTACACCAAAGGTGAGCGAATAAGAATTGCCTCACCCTTGGTCGGAAATGGGCTGTTTTCCAGTGAAGGAGAATTTTGGCGTCGCCAGCGTCGGATGATGCAACCTGCCTTTCACAAGACAAAAATCGCTGTTTTAGCAGAAGAAATGGTCAGGACAATTGAGGAGATGCTTGACGAGTGGGAAAAACTTGCCGGCATCGGCAAACCGATGAACATTCAGACCGAGATGATGGCCTTGACGATGGAAGTGGTCACCCGCACGCTATTTACCAGCAGTCTTACGCCTGAAGAAGTCGCTGAACTCGGTGAACAGATAACTTTCTTATTGGATGTAATCACAGAACGCAGCCAAGCAATATTCCCCATCGGTGAAAAATTACCTAGTGCCCGTAACCGGCGTTTCGATAAAGGTGTAGCCACGATTGACAAGATCATTTACCGCCTGATCGAGGATAGAAGGAAATCCGCGGATAAGGGCGACGATTTATTAGGTATGCTGCTGGAAGCTCGCGATGAAGATACTGGTGAAATGATGGACGACAAACAGCTGCGCGATGAATTGGTGACGATGTTCCTCGCCGGGCATGAAACCACGGCGATTGCCCTCTCCTGGTCACTCGCCCTGCTTTCCCAGCACCCAACTGTGCGACGCCGCCTGCAAGCAGAGGTGGATACCATTCTGGGGAACCGCCTGCCTTCCGCTGAAGATTTTAATGACCTGCAATTCACACTCGCCGTGGTCAGCGAAGCCATGCGCCTCTACCCACCCCTGCCACTAACCCTCCGCCAGGCTAAAGAAGACGACATCCTGGAAGGCTACCCGATTAAAGCAAACAGCGGAATCTTTATCAATATCTACAGCGCCCATCATAACCCTGATGTCTGGGAGAACCCAGAGGGATTCGATCCAGAACGTTTCCTACCGGATCGGATCAAGGATGTGCCCCGATTTGCTTATGTCCCATTCGGCGGCGGACCTCGCCAGTGCATCGGCAATAATTTTGCCTTGATGGAATCTGTGCTTGCCCTGTCAATGATAAATCAACGCTACGAACTCGATTTAATTCCCGGTACAGATTTGGAACCGTATATGCCCGGTACACTGCGTCCTAAAGGCGGTGTCCCGGTGATCATCAGGAAACGATGAGAATTTATGCCCGCTGATGAATTTAGAGAAGTTCACATATCAATCTTGCAACCCGCATCTCGCTGTTGATGAAAGAATATTGATCAGCGATTTATTGAGAGCAACAATTCAATACTGCCCTACTTCCCCAAAAGGGCGATCCCTATCATGGTTTAACCTAAAAATGAAAGGAGTATTCCATGGGTTCAGGAGAAAGATCCAGTCCAATCAGGGTTGATACAGGAATGGGTATCATTTGGTTTATCGGTTGGCTGTTCACCATTGCCTTTGCCCAGTTGGTCTGGTGGCAGGCGCTGCTGGGAATAATTATCTGGCCATATTACTTGGGTCTGGCAGTCAGATAATCGATCTGTGTGCATTGACAATCAACCGTAACAATTTAATAATTCCATTACGCTCCTATCTTTTATCGATATCGATAGTGCGGTGTTTCCGATTCAGAAAGAAATCGAGATTCCATATATAGCCCTCCGGACCTGTATACACTCCCTCTCTGGGTGCATCCCCGGGTAAATTCATGCCCCTGTCTTTGCACAATGCTGGGAAAGGAGCAGGTATGGTTACAATTATCCCTTACAAGTTAAATTGGCCAAATGAGTTTCAGAAAATTGGGGGAAAATTACGTCATTCGTTAGGAGACACAGCATTGCGGATCGATCACATCGGGTCTACTTCTATTCCTGGCCTGGCGGCAAAAGATCGTATCGATATTCAAATCACTGTTGAGTCTCTTGCTCCTGCAATCGAGAAATTATTAACCAGGGATGGTTACCAGAAGCTCCAAATATCCACTGATCACATTCCAAAAGGGATCAAATCTCATCCAGACAATTGGGTCAAGTGGGTATTCATCAATCCACCCCATCAACGTCCTACTAACCTCCACGTGCGCATCAATGGTCGTACGAATCAACGCTATGCCCTGCTTTTCCGAGATTACCTGCGCACCCATCAGCCTGTCGCCCAAGCGTACGCGGAGCTGAAAGAACGCCTATCAGAGAATATCGCCGATCCAGATTTGTATCCAGATGTAAAAGATCCAGCGGTGGATCTGATTTACTTCGCCGCAGAAGACTGGTCCAGATTCACTGGCTGGCAGCTAGGTCCTTCAGATGCCTGAGCGCTAAACTCCTCAACCAAAATCGATTGCGGTTCTCGTGGGGGATATTCACAACTAATTCCAACTTTCTTCGCTCTGACTAGAATCCCCTGATAATAATCCCGAACATCTTGTAAAATATGTAAACGTACCAATAGTAATTGTAGATTGGTGAAGAGTAAAAAAATAAAAATCTTGTTTATGCCCACTCAATCAACAAGGAGAAACTGAATGACCTCAGCTAAACTCAAAACCTTCGGTCAGCAAATGAAACGACGATCTTGGGCAGAACCGTGGAAAATCAAGGCAGTTGAGCCCATTCGCATGATCACAAAAGAACAACGTGCCCGCGCCCTACAGGAAGCCGGCTACAACACTTTTCTGCTGAGATCGGCGGATGTCTACATTGATCTGCTTACGGATAGCGGAACCAGCGCGATGAGCGATAGACAATGGGCTGGGATCATGTTGGGTGACGAAGCGTACGCGGGTAGCAATAACTTCTACCGCTTGGAGCAGGCTGTTCAGGATTATTATGGCTACAAACACATGGTGCCCACGCACCAAGGTAGGGGAGCCGAACACTTATTAAGCCAGACCGTAATCAAGCCTGGTCAATATGTTCCAGGCAACATGTACTTCACAACCACGCGCCTCCACCAGGAGTTGGCAGGGGGTACCTTCATAGATGTGATTACCGACCAAGCCCATGATCCGGAAGATTTACATCCCTTCAAGGGTAATATTGACCTGGAAAAATTGGGGACGCTGGTCGAGAAAGTTGGCGCTGAAAATATCGCTTACATCAGTTTGGCAGGCACTGTCAACATGGCTGGAGGCCAGCCGGTGAGCATGGAGAACCTGCGGGAGCTGCGGGGATTTTGCACCCGGCATGGGATACGCATTTTCCTCGATGCCACCCGCATGGTTGAGAATGCCTATTTCATCCAGCAGCGCGAGGAAGGCTATGCAGACAAGACCATCGCCGAGATACTAAAAGAGTTCTGCAGCATGACTGATGGCGCCTGGATGAGCGCCAAAAAGGATAACCTGGTCAATATCGGTGGCTGGCTGGCAGTAAATGATTACGAGCTGTTCGACGCATTACGCAACCTGGTGGTCGTTTACGAGGGTTTACATACCTATGGTGGTATGGCTGGCCGCGACATGGAAGCGCTGGCTATTGGAATCGAAGAAGCAGTTCAGGATGACCATGTCCGCTCCCGGGTAGGTCAAGTCCTGTATTTAGGAGAATTACTCCTGGACTGGGAAATCCCGATCGTAAAACCGATCGGAGGGCATGCCATCTTCCTGAACGCAAGGGGATTCTACCCCCATATCCCGCAGGACCAATTTCCCGCTCAGGTACTTACTGCTCAACTTTACCTGGATTCAGGTGTACGCGGTATGGAGCGTGGCAACGTCAGTGCAGGAAGGGATCCAAAAACCGGTGATCATCGCTATCCCGCCCTGGAGCTAACTAGGCTGGCCATTCCCCGCCGTGTCTACACGCAGGCTCATATGGATGTCGTCGCCGAGGCGGTAAAAATCGTTTACGACAATCGCCAGCAAACAACAGGGCTAAAAATGGTCTACGAACCGAAAGATCTGCGTTTCTTCCAGGCTCGCTTTGAGCCGCTTGATTGAGCTCTTCTGTAATCTGCACGTGCATTGCCGCCCTTGCCAAGAAGTATAAACACAGTGCGGAAAGTCAAGCTTTTACCCCCAATCCCTATCGATACAAGCATTTTGCACTTTAGGTCGATAGGAAGCGTTGAATTTTCCGAGGACATCAAGACGAAACGAACCTTATCTAGGAGCCCGTCAATCTCCCAGGAGTAATTTCGCAGTATATTGGATCGATACTGCTGCAGGGTCAGATCATCATTCAGTCTATTGCTCGAAAGCTCGAACAGACTTATGTCACGCATGACCACAGCATGATTGTTCTCCTGCTGATCCTATTTCTACCTACTTAACAGCCGATCGATACCTATTTCGATGAGCTGTTTCTGGCAATCCCTTTTCCAGCATATATTCTTTCGAGTGTAATCCCCGCCCGACTAAAAAAAGTTCTAAAACGACTATCAATCATTAAATATCCAAACCAGACACCATGCAACGGGCAGGAAAGCCGATTCAAGCAGGAATAATTTATCACTTAATGGGTATAATATATCCAGATCGATTGGCTGTTCAAACCAATACATGAATGGAGATAGAATGAAAATACCTCGCACTGCTATCGAGGTGATCCAACCCACCCAGGTCATTGAAGGTGCCGGCGTCTTGCTGCGGCGCTCGATTGCGCCTAGCCGTGAAAACCGCTTTGACCCTTTTCTTCTCTTCGATCATTTTGCCTTCAACGACCCAATTGAAGGACCCCTGGTTGGCTTTCCAATGCACCCACACCGGGGGATTGAAACCGTTACCTACATGTTAGAAGGATCTGTCCATCACCGCGATAGCCTGGGGAATTCAGGGTTGATCGGGCCTGGCGATGTGCAGTGGATGACCTCAGGCAGCGGTATTTTGCATGAGGAGTTGCCCCGGCGGAGTCCACAGGGCAATGTATTCGGCTTCCAGCTGTGGGTAAACTTACCTGCTGCGCGCAAGATGGGTCAGCCTCGCTACCAGGAAGTTTCTGCAGACAGTATACCCATTTTGGAGAGGGATGGAGCGAGTATTCGCATCGTTGCCGGAGAATTCAATGCTGTTGAAGGACCGGTGACGGAGATCGCCGCGAACCCGATCTATATGGATGTAAATCTATCTTCAGGCTCATCTTTCAGGATGCCCACACCACGCGAGCATACCACGCTCGCGTATGTGTTCTCAGGACAAGGCGACTTCGGTATAGGTGAAAATGGCGAAGGCCACCTCGCCGAGGCTGTTTGCATGGTCGTCTTCAGTGAAGGCGATTATCTGCAAGTGAACACAACAGCGGATTCTCATGTGCGGTTTATGCTGATAGCCGGTGCGCCATTCCAAGAAGAAATTGTCCCTTATGGTCCATTTGTGATGAATACACCTGCAGAGATCCAGCAAGCCTTGGAAGACCTCCGCAAGGGTACCTTCGTGAAATCTTAAAATTCCACCTGGGCCCGAGCAAGAATGGAAAACAAAACGTAAATTTTTCCTGGCATCAGGGTGGTCCTCGGCGAGAAACCATTGAAAACATCATACCGGTTTCCATCCTGAGAAGCGAGAGTGCGACAATGCAGCGACGTTTCCGGGGATAGCATCACTCCTGGTATGAAATCAACAGATTGACTGGACCGATCTCCACAGGAATAAATCTATACCGAAAATCACCGCGAATAAGCAAGGTATAATAATCAAGAGAGTCTGCTCCAAAGCAAGTCTTGCCCGTCGTTATTTCAAATCAGTTGGTATCCCGGCAATAATTCTATACCCATCAACAAAATGCTGAACCCTGTCAGGTCTTTCCATATTGGAGCAGAGAAAGGCAGAAAACAACCTTTCAACTATTGATCAACCCATATAAACCAAAAAAGGAGAAAACCATGCCTACTTTCATTATGTTCGGTAAATATTCCCACGAATCAATTAAGGAAATCAGCGCAGAACGGACCCAGAAAGCAAGCCAGCTGGTTAGCGACAATGGCGGTACGGTGAAATCCGGTTACGCTTTGCTTGGTGACACCGATCTGGTAGTAATCGCCGATTTCCCCAACAACCAGGCTGCCATGAAAACATCTGTGGGACTGGCAAGACTCCTGGGGATCTCATTCTCAACTGCCCCAGCAGTTAGCATGGATGAATTTGACAAGCTGGTCGGTTAAGGACCGTATCGCCAATCGACAAACAGTATCGAAGCGCGCAACGCCATCGAGAGGATGAACACACCGCTTCAGGATTATCCTGGTAAGACCTGACAGGGAATTACTGTACTTAACCATTGAGTGTGTATTCCCAATTCGATGAGGATAAAACAGTAAATGGTTTGCATCCCAGCTAATAACTGCTCGCTGGTTTTATCAGCGAGCAGTGTTGTTTTTCCTGTAGGTTAACCTGGTGATTTGCTTCGTGAGATCATCTGGTATCATGCAACCTTTCCACCAAAACAGAAAAGTATCCAAAATCATCCGGGAAATTTGCTGCTGCCCGTAAAGACTAGAAATTTTCCGCATACTTGCATAAAATTTGGCTGGAATACTCCGAGTGACCGCGATTGGATCCGTTAGTCAACATCATCTCGGGGGAATTGATGAGCAAACCTAAAATTGTCCTTTTCGCTGCTTTCAAAACAACGGGGTTCCTGTTATGCAAGGAATTATGGATAAGGAGAGATAATTGCGATCTGGTCATCATGGTCCTGACTACTGAGAAGAAATCGGATCTTTTTAAAAAAATATAAACGTCAAGCCCGAGTTCCGCAGATTGAAGGTGCAGGTGCAGCAGAAGGCCAGGGGATAAAAATATTTGAGGTGTCTCCCCAAATTACGCGGATGTAGAAGCGAGGATAAAAGACTATGAAGCGCATGAAAGCATCCCGGAATCGAACCCATGATCCGGCAGCCGATAACCTAACCAAAAATTACTGACGGGTTTCTCATTGAATTTGACATTTTGACATATATCCAGTATTCTTTACTTCCCAAATAATCAGTACGCAGAGAACCGTAGTTGAACAAACTACAAGAAATTAAACGGAATCTTTCCCTGGATATCTTTTATACCCATCTTCTAGCAGCCGCGGGATTTAAAGCTATTCACTGGTTGGATCCCTTCGCTTGGCAAATCAGATACTTTTGTTTTATAGAAGAGCGCATTCCAACCTGGCCACCTGCCATTTTTCGGTTAAAAACATGGGATTTCGACAATGGTTTACCAGGAGGAGTCACAAGCCAATTAATAGTTTGTGATAATTAGCTACATGTAGCTGCATGTCACAAGTGGGAAATCGGAACCTGCTATTAAGCTCATAACGGAGAACTAGATCAAGATATGCCTGCAGAAAACAACCGTACAGCCATCCGTCTCGTCAATCTAGCCAAGCTCTTTGGAGAAGTGATTGCCCTCAACAGCATAAATTTGAGCATTGAAGATGGCGAATTCTTCTCACTTCTTGGACCCTCCGGGTGTGGGAAAACGACAACTCTGCGATTAATCGCTGGATTAGAAACCGCCACAGCCGGTGAAGTATACCTGCACGGTCGTCCATTAGGAGACACACCGGCTTTCAAGCGACCTGTGAACACAGTCTTCCAAAATTATGCCCTCTTCCCTCATTTATCCGTGGAAAGAAATGTTGCCTTCGGTCTAGAGATGACGGGTGTATCCAAGGAGGAGATAAAAACCCGGGTTGGAGAAGCGCTTGAAATGGTCCAGTTGGGTAACATGGGAAATCGTCGTCCCAAGCAACTATCTGGAGGTCAACAGCAGCGCATCGCCTTAGCCAGGGCCCTGGTCAATCGCCCGGAAGTTTTACTGCTCGACGAGCCTCTGGGGGCTCTAGATCTGAAGCTCCGCAAAGCCATGCAGCTGGAATTAAAGCAGCTCCAGGATGAGGTCGGGATCACTTTTATCTATGTCACGCATGACCAAGAAGAAGCCCTGACCATGTCAGACCGCATTGCTGTCATGGACCAAGGCAATATATTGCAAGTCGGACCTCCTGATGAAATTTATGAACATCCCAAGACTCGCTTTGTGGCAGATTTTATTGGCGAAACGAACTTCCTTAACGGCAAAGTCGCTGAGATTGATGGCGATGAAATACAGGTCAAGATAGATGATCAAGTAACCGTGAGGGCGAAATGCTCCTCCCCCCTTTCCGTGGGGCAATCGGTAAGTGTTGTGATTCGACCGGAAAAATTCCAACTGGAGAAAGAGGGGATGATCCCGGGCACCGTAGAGGAGATTATCTACATCGGTACTGACACACGCTACATATTACGAATAACCGATGAGACTCAGGTAACTGTCCGGGAGCAGAACTTGAATCCGGATGACATGCATGTTTTCAATGTAGGCGATCGGGTAGGGTTGAGCTGGAATCCTGAGCATGCATTGGTGCTGACGGAATAGACGGAGGGAACCGGTGGCAGCTGAACCAAGAACCAAGCGTGAACGACTGACTTTAGGTGTTTTACTGAGCCCAACGTTGTTTTGGTTAATCCTGTTTTTCATGGTCCCCTTATTTGTGATCTTGATATATGGTTTTCTCGATCGGGGCACCTATGGTGGAATTGTCTGGAAATTCCAGCTGGAGAATTACATCCGCTTTGCCGATCCTCTCTATTTACGCATTTTTTGGCGCTCATTTGTCATCGCCCTGGCTACGACCTTGATCTGCTTGTTGATGGGCTATCCGATGGCATACTGGATGGCTGGCCGATCACCGAAAATCCGCAACACGCTGCTCCTGCTGATGATGCTGCCCTTCTGGACAAATTTCGTGATCAGGACCTACGCGTGGCGGTTTATCATCGCCCGGGAAGGGATTTTGAATAATTCATTGCTGGCAATCGGTTTGATCAATGAACCCCTGACGCTGTTATTTACCGACCGTGCGGTGATTTTAGGGCTGGTTTATGGATGGGTGGTTGGCATGGTCCTGCCGTGTTATGCCAGCCTGGTTGGTCTCGATCGTTCCCTACTGGAGGCAGCCCAAGACCTGTACGCCAATCCTATCCGCACTTTTCTGCGGGTTACCCTGCCATTGACTTTGCCAGGTATCGTCTCGGGATCGATCCTGGTATTTGTACCTTCATTCGGGGCATTTGTCACCCCGGACTTGCTGGGTGGTGGAAAGGCGGACATGATCGGAAACCTGATCCAGCAGCAATTTGGCAGTGCCTCAGACTGGCCTTTTGGAGCGGCTATCTCAACCATCTTGATGGTGGTCATGCTCGGGGGAACGCTGCTATACTTCCGCAGCCTGCGGAAAGAATCTGAACAAGGGTAATGGATTAACTCATGGCTACCCCTTTCACCGACCAATCTATTTATCGTAAAGGCACACCTGTATATCCAGATCAGGTCAAACCCAGCCTGCGCTCACGCATCGGGCAGTTTCTATTTTCGACATATGCCCTGTTATTCTTTTTCTTCCTGTATGCCCCCATTATCCTGGTAGTTATTTTTTCTTTCAATGTCTCCCGCTTTCCCACCCATTGGACCGGCTTCACACTTGATTGGTATGACAAGCTTTTTCAAAACTATGCAATCGGACTGGCTCTGAAAAACACCCTGATCGTCTCGATCACCTCAACGATTATTTCCACCATTATTGGCACAATGGTCTCTGTGGGTATAGAACGCTACCGTTTCCGGGGAAAATCACCATTGGATGCCATGCTATTTCTCCCGATCATCATTCCTGACATTGCTATGGCGATCATGCTTCTAGCATTCTTCGTCCTGGTGAAAATGCAACTGGGATTATCTACGATCATCATCTCACATGTCGCTTTTAACATTGCCTTTGTAGCGGTGATCGTACGCGCCCGCATGGCTTCTATTGATCCTGCACTGGAAGAAGCTGCAAACGATTTATATGCCAACGAATGGCGCGCCTTTTGGCGGGTAACCTTTCCCCTATTGCTGCCAGGGATCCTCGGCGGCGCCCTGTTTGCCTTCACCCTATCCCTGGACGATTATGTGATCACTTTCTTCACCTCTGGCCCTGGATCCACGACGCTTCCGGTGCGAATTTACTCCATGGTAAAACGAGGTATTACCCCTGAGATCAACGCGGTTTCGAGCTTGATGCTGCTTGCCTCCATGTTCCTAGTCCCATTATCTCTTTGGTTGCAAGGGAAAAGCGATGAAACCTAGATTACAATATCAGAACAACCAAACAGGTGACTTCTGAAATATTTACAAAGGAGGAAGATATGAAAAAAGCCTTATATCCGTTTCTGCTTATTCTGCTGATCGCCCTGCTTGCCACAGCCTGTGCAAGCGAAGCAGCAACCCCTGAAGCTGAAAGTGAAGAACCCCCAGCAGAAGAAGCTCCCCCGGAGGAAGCTGGAGAGAAGGTGCTCAACTTCTACAATTGGAGTGAATACATTGAGCCAGAGATTTTTGCCTTATTCGAGGAAGAAACTGGCATTAAAGTTGTCGAAGATACCTTTGGCAGCAACGAGGACCTGCTGGCTAAACTCCAGGGCGGTGCTACGGGATATGATGTCATCGTACCATCCGATTACATGGTAGCAACAATGGTCGAGCTGGGTATGCTCGCAGAAATTGATCACAGCAAGCTGGAAAATTTCGCCAACCTCGATCCAAGCTTCACCGATCCACCTTATGATCCCGGGTTGGCACATTGTGTACCTTATTTCTGGGGTACTACAGGAATTGGTTTTAACTGGAACGATTGGGAAGAAGCCCCGAGTAGCTGGGAGTATCTCTTCAATCCCGAGAATGCAACCGAATTTGAAGGTCGCATATCATTGTTGGATGACATGCGCGAGGTTCTTGGTGCAGCGTTAATCTCCCTCGGCTACAGCCCCAACTCAACGAACGAAGCCGAGCTTCAAGAAGCGAAAGAAGTGGTCTTGGCGATCAAACCCTACGTTGCCGCCTTCGATTCGGATACCTATGAGGATAATTTAGTGACTGGTGACGTAGCCCTTGTCCTGGGCTGGAGCGGTGACGTTTTTACAGCCCAAGTTGAGGATGAAAACATAGACTATGTCATTCCAGAAGAGGGTGCGGTGAAATGGACCGATAACCTGTGCATCACCGCAGATGCGGCGGCTGACCCACAGCGGCTGGAGATGGCTTACCAGTGGATTGACTTTTTGAACCGCCCCGAAATCGCTGGCATGAACACGAACTTTGTATGGTATGCCTCCCCCAATGCAGCTGCTGAGGAATTTATCGATCCTGAAATCCTCGGATATGAAGCTGTTTATCCTCCAGAAGAGGTGTTCACCAAGTTACAATTCCTCGAGAATGTCGGTGAAGCAACAGAGCTCTACTCCCGCATTTGGACAGAAATTAGTACCGAGTAAGGAGTAGTCTGCTCTATCAATTCGAATCTACCGATAGGCTGACTAAAATGAAAAAGTCAGCCTATCGTTTCCATTATCACCCCCGCAAAAACATCAAAAATCCGAACGAGGAGCTGCTTGCATGAAAGGACATTGGATCCATAATCAGTGGGTCGAAAATGGCACCAGCGAGAACATAGAAGTACGCAATCCAGCTACAGAAGAAATCCTTGACCAGGTTTCAGCCGGATCCGAACGTGAGGTCAATCACGCAGTGAACTCTGCAAAAACCGCCTTCGATGTGTGGCGAAAAATCCCGGCTGTCGAGCGGGCGGCGATGCTGCATGAAGCGACCGCCAAAATGCGCATTCACTGGTCGGAACTTGTTGAACTGCTCACCCTCGAAGAAGGTAAACCAGTCTCCGAGAACGAGGAGGAAATGGAATGGGTAGCAGGGACATTCGATTATTATGCCGAATTAGGCCGCCACTACAGGGGCCGGGTCCTTCCTTCTCCAGAACCTGAGAACCAGCTAAATTTAGTGCTCAAGGAGCCTTATGGCGTGGTTGGCTGCATTACGCCGTGGAATTATCCGCTGCTTTTATTGGGCTGGAAGATCGCCCCAGCCCTCGCCGCCGGAAACACCGTGGTGATCAAGCCTTCAGAAATGACTCCGCTCTCGACATTGTTTTTAGCTGAAAAATGCCTGGATCATTTACCGCCTGGAGTAGTGAACGTCGTTACCGGTCATGGTTTACCGGTCGGTGAGTCCTTGGTAACCCATCCGGATGTACCCGTGATCGCCTTCACCGGCTCCCTGCAAACTGGACAGCGCATCTCCGAGCGCGCCGCCCCCATGATTAAGCACCTCCACCTCGAATTAGGCGGGAAGGATGCCTTCGTGATCGGTCCGGATATCGAAATTGAACCTTCGGTCAAAGCCCTGGCCTATTCAGCGCTCCTTAATTGTGGGCAGGTGTGTACTTCCACCGAACGCGTCTATGTTGCCGAAAACGTGAGCCGTGATTTCACCGAGGCCCTGGTCGAAGAAGTCAAATCCTTGCGTCTCGGGCCGGGTATTGAACCGACAACTGATATCGGTCCCATGATCGGCGAACAATACCGGGCAAAATTTGAGACACATATCCAGGACGCAAAATTGCACGGCGCTGAAATCCTGACCGGTGGAAGACGACCGCCACAATTCGAGCGGGGCTTCTTTTATGAGCCAACGGTCTTGACCAACGTCGATCACAGCATGCTGATCATGTCTGAGGAAACGTTTGGACCCGCGATCCCCTTGATGACCTACAAGACATTTGACGAGGCTATCCAGCTGGTCAACGAAAACAAATATGGCTTGGGGGCTGTTCTTCGCTCAAACGATTCTCGCTTGATCAAGACCTTCTTTGAAGAAGTGCGCGCAGGTACAATCTGGATTAACGATCCGCTCACCGATAACTACGCTGGACCATTTGGCGGCATGAAGATGAGTGGAAATGCCCGCGAACTTGGCCTGGAAGGATTGAACAGCTTCCTGGAAACCAAGCACGTCCACTGGGATTTTTCACCAGAAGTTAAGGACTGGTGGTATCCCTACTGAGGCTGCTTCACCAATTGCTCCAAATAGATTGGACAACAGGAGCCAGACATAAGGGTACCGTTGAAGCAATTAAGTCCCAGAACATGACCACGCTGGAGAAGCCTGTAAAATCAATTATTCTGTGCTCTGAACAGGTTGAGGTTGACCAGGATGTTAGGAACTAATAATAAGCTTCTCGTCCATAAATAGCCTGCCCGAATTTCCCAGGAGAGAAGAAAAACTGATCTCAACTTCAGCCATGGGACCTATCAACTATATTAAATTCTGCTGCCAGGCTGTCCAAGATTATGCACCCTCCAATGATTTGGATACCGGACCAGGTTTCAGCCAGATTTCACTAGAAAAGCTGCAGCTCCAAATCTATTTGATCGGATATGCCCGGTATTGCTATCTTATAGCTGGAGTGATATGAGTTTAGGGGAAGGTATTACCTAGATCAGAGTAATTCAAGAAAGGAGATCATATGACAATAGATCAGCTCTTATGGTTTTTTTATTTGATATTTATGATCGTTGCCTTAGGGCCAAACATCACTTTCATTTTCTGGATACGACGGTCCTTCGCATCTGATCGCGATACTGCACCGTTTCTTCTAAGAACTATTCTGTGGATCAACAACCGCATCGTGCTGCCGGCTGTCGCCCTGGCTCTGATCGTGTGGGTGAGCATGGTTTACTTTTCAGGCCAACCATTAACGATCCCTTGGATCCTGCTGACAATCGTATTCTGGATAGCTGTCTTTATACTCAGTCTCTTGGGTTATAGAAGCACTATTGGCAATCAAATCAACCTAGCTGAACGTACAGGTTCAGGCAGCGATGAATATAAAGACGCAACCTGGCGCAGCACCCTCATTGGTATTGCCATCAGCGTCATCACATTCTTGATCATCCTCTTGCTGGCTTTCCAACCTGCCCTGTGGGGCTGATGTATCCTCTTGTTCTTGGGAAACCTTTGCTAGAAAATTTGTCACTTTGCACTTGACAACCAATCCGTACGCTAACTGCGCAACAACAAAAAACACTGGCCAGCATAAGGACCCATATCGCAGAATTCGCGGAAACCAATCATATTCCGCTGGGTATACTACGATAGCAGGAGCAGCATGCCAATTTTGGATCCGAAAGGTTGAGCTACCAATCAATTGTAGACTCACCCGAAATTGGGAAATTATGAACTTTTTTTAAAGGCAATTCACATAACCAGTCCAAAAAAGTTTCAAAGGTCACCCTCATGTCAGTAATCGATACAATCCACGCACACCGTTCGATCCGCAAATACAAATCTGATCCGATCCCGGATGCCATGCTAAATACAATTTTGGCAGCTGGTATTCAGGCTTCTTCTTCAGGAAATATGCAAACCTATTCGATCATCGTGACCCGCGATAGATACCTGCGCGAACAGCTATATGAAGCCCACTACGAACAAAGCATGGTCCTGGAGGCACCAGTTCTACTCACTTTCTGTGCCGATTTTCACCGCATGCGTCATTGGCTGCGCATCAGCAGTGCTCCAGACAACTTCGACAATTTTATGAGCTTCATGATCGCTGCTATCGATGCTATTTTGGTTTCCCAGAACGTTGCCCTGGCCGCGGAATCCCAAGGCCTGGGTATCTGCTATCTGGGTAGCACTTTTTCAAACTGCGATCGGGTGGGAAAAATATTAAATCTTCCCGCGAATGTTGTTCCAGTGGTCGGATTCACATTAGGCTATCCAAACGAAGACCCTCCCTTGCGAGATCGGTTGCCGCTGGATGGTTTGGTTCACCAAGAGACATACCATGATTACAGTGATGCAGAGATCCAAGAAATTTACCGGGAGCGGGAAGTCAAAGGCTGGGATCGCTATATGAGCTACCCCCGGCTGCGAAAAATGATCATCGACTCCGGAGTTGAGAACCTGGCCCAGGTTTATACAGAAGTCAAATACACGCGCCAATCACACCAAGCATTTTCAAGGAAGGTATTGAATTATTTAGAAGCACAGGATTTCATGAATTGATTTCAGCCGACAAGACGTTGGCAAGTTTGTCCAGTTTTATCCGCAAGATCTGTGTGGAGAGTAAACCTACCAGTGGGGTGAATATACCAATTTCCATTGACACAGCTATTCACCACTTAACCCTATTTGGGAAAACCCACATTCGATGAAGATGTGCTGTCAGCGGCCAACCTGGCAGAAGGGGATCAATTCCTTCTGGTCTGCATCCAGAGAAGAGAGAACTAGGCATTCTTGGGGATCATAACAGGTGGTACAGACCCGTTTAATTGCCCGCAAGTTCAGCAGCTCGATCTGAGGAGCAAGGAAATCTTTCCCGATGGGTTGTTCGCGCATCAGGTCGGTGCTGAGATATTTTTTGTTGCAATCCGAGAAAACCGTTGCCACCACGGTATTGGCGCCCAGCCGATTTTGTGCAATCAGTCCACCCAGGAAATTCGCCCCCGAGGAAATACCAACCCCAAGACCTAACTCGCCTGCCAATTTTTGCGCCATGATGATCGCATCGCCATCATCGACGCTGATTACTTCATCTAGCTGGTCTAAATCCACAATGGCAGGGATAAATTCATCTGAGATCCCTTGGATGCGGTGAATACCCACCTTACAGCCGGTGGAAAGCGTGGGTGAATTTGCCGGTTCCAAGGGGTATAGCTTTATGCTCGGATTCTTTTCCTTGAGGTAGCGGCCAATACCCATAATCGTACCGCCGGTTCCAACGCCTGCCACAAATGCATCCGGAACCAGGGAGTGGTATTTCAGCTGCCACCATATTTCCGGCCCGGTTGTCCTATAATGGGCCCCGGTGTTGTCATGGTTGGAAAATTGCCGGGGTAAAAACACTTTCTCGGTACTCCTGGCTAATTCTTCCGCCCGTTCAATACTGCCCAGAAATCCCCCTTCTTCTTTGCTAACTAAAATTATTTTCGCCCCCAAGCTCTTGATCAAGTTAATCCGCTCGGCACTTAACCAATCCGGCATGAAGATAACCACCGGGTGACCTAAAGCCCTGCCAATCGCAGAAAAAGCAATACCCGTGTTCCCACTGGTCGCTTCAACGATCAAGTCTTCGGGTTTCAGCTCGCCACGCTGATAGGATTGTTCCAAAATGTGGAAAGCCATGCGATCCTTGATACTCCCAGTCATATTCAAGTTTTCAGCTTTGGCATACAGCACTCGTCTCTCCCCCTGGAAGAGAAACTCAATCGCTAATAGCGGCGTATTGCCGATCATATTAGAAAAATCTCGAATTTTTGGTTTGGTATCAGGGATCGCCATATCAACTCCGTTCAAACGATGCAAATTGCTGCGAATTATTTCCAGGAAGAATATTACCTCATCTTTATGCAAAGCTCAATCCAGGCCATAGCCACTTTCAATCAGCTCAATGAATTGTTTGTTAAGCACGCTGCTGGAGCGCCATCCGAGATGTCTAATTTCTCAGGATATTTTATTCAACCTTGAGTAATCGCACCCATGACAACCTGGTCTGGTTCGGGCAACGGGGTACCTGGGTGAAAAACATCTTGCCGTTAATCATCAATAACAGGATTCATATCTGGCAAGTAGTCTCTATTCCTCTGATAGTGATAAAGGTGGAGTTCCTATCCCTCACCGGAGGGAGAAATCTCTTTTTGAGACAGAACTTGGCAATCTGATTTATCCATATTAGCGATCGGCAAATTACACTCCGCATCCGAAGAGAAGGACTCTTCATTGAAGGTTTGGGAGCCGGGATTCAAAACCACCGATTGAGCCCTTCAGAATCATGATTGAATCCGGGGAAAGTACGACCTTGGTTCCATTGAAACTTCCCGGTGAAGAATTTGTACCCCACGCAGAAGGCAAGCTCGATTTTTTTTTGTCAACGACCAGAATTTCTTGTTGAAACCAGGTCGCAGTTTGATTTTCAAAAGCTCTCAACCTGATAGCTGGCAGAATAACGACCATCACCGGAAAATCCTCACCGTTGGCTTCGAGGTAGATCAAAATCACCTTCGCACACATCGATTTCTTCACGAGGGGTAAAAAAATTTCTATGACTGCCCAAATCAATTAGAATGGAAAAGACTCTGGTCCCAACTCATCCATCACCGATTAGCTATGAATATCCAAATGGATAAAGCCCAAGTCCTATCCCGAGTTTAAACCAGATCCATTCTCCAACATGGAGGCATCAGGAGGCTCAGCAGATAGCTAGAGCGATGTACCCTGCCATTCCAATCAAATAACCAATTTTCTACTTTTCTCTGCAGGAACCATTTACCTTACCAAAATTGACAGAAATCCAATCTTCAATCAGCGACCTCTAAAAAAATCGTTGGGAATGAATTGATCATAAAGTGAATTCTAGGGTATAATTGTGATTAATTGCACAATTAGGTCATTCTCAGGAATCCTCGGATGAAGAGAATCCTTGCCATTGGTTTAGTGGTAATTCTTGTTCTGACAATTCTTTCAACGACAGCTTATTTTGCATATACTTGGCTGCCAGCGAAGATTCATTATCACGTAACCAAATCCTTCCTCATCTCCCAGAGTGCCGATAGCGCTCAGGTATATCTAGGCATACTCATCCCCCGCAGCGGTCCATACCAAACAGTGGATGATTTAAACATTGGATGGGATGGGCAACAGGAACGAAAGAGCCTGCCAAACGTTGATTCGCTTAAATTGTGGTCGCAAATCGGTGAAGGTAAATCACTTGAAGCGAACATTGGCTACGATATTATCTTGCCACAGGGAGCGGTTTCTTGGAATGCGCCAATTGAAAAATTCCAATTACTCCCTCAAGCGGGGATCGAATCCGATCATCCAGAGATTCGAGAGATTGCCGGGGATTTATCTACCAGCTCTGAAAAGAATCGGGTATATAGAATTTATCGCTTCACCTGCGACCATCTTGATTATTCACAGGAAAATTGCGAAGAAACCAACGTCTCAGCGATCGAGGCACTCCAGTCAGGCCTTGGCGCCTGCATTGGTTACTCCAGACTCATGGTCGCTCTCTGCCGAGCTGCGGGTATTCCCGCTCAAATGATTATCGGCAGCGTCCTCCCCGATATATTCCTTTCCCTTCCGCAAACTTTATCTACCGGCATTCCGGGAGGAGGGCATGCATGGGTTGAATACAGCTCGGAGGGAAAGTGGTATCTTGTAGATCCCAGCTGGGGAGAAGATCTTACCCCAACAGTTGCATTTAACCGAAATGATGGCCGTCACCTATCATTTGGAGAATTTGAACAATTCACCAATGCAAAAGAAGATCTCAACCATTGGGCTACAGATCAAGCCCAACCACTGGATAATGCCCTCAGTTATATATTCGCTGCCCGTGGTGGGGAGACCAAGATTACACCAACAACAATCATTAAAAAGACTTGGGATGGGCGCTGGATCAACACTTTACTTTGTCTGGGGATCGTTACCATTTTACTCTGCAAAATCCGGGATTCCTTTTTTAAAAACCTGCAACCAACCTAACCCTCGATCCACAACCTGGTATTTGCATTTCCACAAGCTGATATATCCATCTGACATACGTATCTTTTGCGATCCTCAAGGAATCAATCTGCAGACTTGAATAGTGTTTTGTTTAAAATAATAGTGCTTGAACCAGTGTAGAATAAATGCACCCAAAGAAAGTTAAATCAAGATGACCTTCGAGATCGCGATAGTCTTTGCCATAACCGCCCTGGCTGTTCTGCTTTTCATCATCGAATGGGTACGCGTCGATGTGGTAGCCTTGATGGTACTGGGCTCCCTGGCACTCACTGGACTGGTCACACCCATGGAAGCAATTTCCGGCTTCAGCAATCCTGCGGTAGTGACTGTTTGGGCTGTGTTGATTCTCAGCGCCGCTTTATCCAGAACCGGGGTGGCTGGATTGATTGGACACCGGGTTCTGCGGCTGGCAGGCAACAGCGAAGGACGCCTCATTACAATTATCATGTTGACTGTCGCCAGCCTTTCCGGGTTCATGAACGACATCGGGGTGGCAACATTGTTCCTGCCGGTTGTCCTAGATACCGCACGGAGAATAAAACTACCCCCTTCCAAATTGCTTATTCCCCTGGCTTTTGCTGCCCTGTTAGGGGGTTTGATCACTTTAATCGGCACCCCACCAAATATCTTGATCAGCGAGGCACTTCGCCAATCGGGGTTGGTGCCGTTTGGGATGTTTGATTACACACCGGTAGGTATCGTTGTCATGCTGGCTGGTGTCCTTTTCATGGTACTCATTGGCCGCCACCTGCTTCCCAATCGTGACATCGCCAAAGAATTCTCTGGTGAGGATTACAAGCAGCTTTATGACCTGGGCGGACGGATGGGTACCGTCCAGCTGCCTCATGATTCAGCCCTAGCCGGTAAGACTCTCGCCCAGAGTCGCCTCGGTTCAGCACTGGGGCTAAATGTAATTGCGATCATTCACAACGGCCAGACTAACCTCGCTCCTGGACCGGATGTAATTCTTCAACCGGGAGATAAACTGCTAGTCGAAGGGCGACTTGACCAATTGGCCGATCTGCATGGTCGCCAGCATCTCACGCTTGAAGAAGAGGAGCTGACAATAGAGAAGCTGGTATCCGCGGACATTGAGCTCGTAGAAATCAGGCTAGCTGCAAGTTCGACATTGATCGGCCAGACACTTCGCCAGACAGATTTTCGCCAACGTTTTGGGGTTATCGTCTTGAGCATCCAGCGGGCAAATATTCCCCGCCGAACAAACCTGGAGAACTTTCCCCTGCAGCCAGATGATGTCTTTTTGGTACAGGGTACCAAAGGCAATATCGATATCCTTCGAGAAGATTCCAATTTACTGGTGTCCAAACCGCAATCTGCGGAAATTTACAACCTAGAAGAGAGACTCATGGTTGTTGGTCTGACAGAGGATTCATCTCTGGTAGGAAAATCATTAACAGAGAGCCGCCTCGGAGATGCATTCGGCCTAGGTGTATTGGGCATCGTCCGTGAGGGCAAAACGTATCTCATGCCCCAGCCGGAGGATAAGCTTATGGCTGGAGATACCCTGCTGGTCAAAGGCAAACAAGAAGACCTGCTGACCATCGAAGGCCTGCAAAATCTGGAAATCGACGCAGAATCTTCCCCCGAGCTCATAGAGCTGGAATCGGAAGATGTTGGTTTGATCGAAACTGTACTCTCCCCACACACGACCCTGGTTGGGAAAACCCTGCGCGAGCTGCATTTCCGCGTCAAGTATGGATTGAGCGTTCTGGCAATCTTTCGTGAAGGCCAAGCTTACCGATCCAACTTGCGGGATGAAGCGCTGCGCTTCGGAGATGCACTCCTGCTCTATGGCCCGCGAGAGAAATTCATCATGCTGGGATCTGAGCCCGATTTCCTTGTGCTTACAGAGGAGGCCCAGGAAGCGCCTAGGCGTAATAAGGCGTTAATCTCCGTGCTGGTAATGGCGGCCGTGTTAATCCCGGTTATTCTTGGTTGGGTTCACATCGCGATTGCAGCTGTCGCTGGGGTTGTTTTGATGATCCTCACCGGCTGTTTGACGATCGAAGAAGCACATCGCGCCATCGAATGGAAGGCGATCTTCTTGATCGCAGGGATGATCCCTTTAGGAATCGCCATGGAAAAAACCGGGGCAGCCAGTTTTCTTGCCCAGGAAATGGTCAATCTGGTCGGTGGCTGGGGCCCGGCGGCAGTCATGGCGGGCTTGTTCATCCTGGCTGCCTTGGCATCCCAGGTGATGCCCAATCCCGCTGTGGCAGTATTATTGGCCCCGATCGCCCTTAACACGGCTGGTGATTTAGGGATTTCTCCATACCCGCTATTGATGGCTGTGGCTGTTTCCGCATCAGCCGCTTTTTTAAGTCCTGTCGGGCACTCTGCAAATATCATGGTGATGGGACCGGGGGGGTACCGTTTCAGCGATTATATTAAGGTCGGTCTGCCATTGACCCTCATTGTGCTGCTGGTTGTCATGGTGATCATGCCGATATTCTGGCCGTTTTATTAACGAATCCCCGATTCATTTCTCCATCCAGGTTGCGTTACCCCCCGTAATTGAGTGTATCCTGCCAAGATGTAGTAGACATGCGGTTGATCAAGAACATGGTATGAATAACCTGTAAATCAGCCTCAATTCTGTTCAAGATTATTCATGGTATGCACATATTGAATTCATTTGCCTGAAGATTTTTTCCCACAAGTCACCTTTTCTTCTTTGATCTTCCCTTATATTTCCACTTGATCAGAAAAAACACCCCTTTTGCCGATTAACATCAGCCCGAACGAGGTAAAATAGAAAACTGCTATCAGGAAATGTAGATCCCGATGACATTTGATATCGCCACTGTCTTCATCATCACCGCGCTGGCTGTCATCCTCTTCATCACCGAGAGGGTACGGGTAGATTTGGTTGCATTATTGGTCATGGCTAGCTTAGCCCTGACTGATATTCTGACACCAGCTGAAACCCTTTCGGGTTTCAGCAACGCGGCAGTCGTGACTGTATGGGCCGTGTTAATCCTCAGTGCAGGTTTAGCCCGAACCGGGGTTGCTGGATCGATTGGGCACCGCGTGCTTCGCCTTGCTGGATCAGGAGAAGCCCGTCTGATTTTATTGATCATGCTGATGGTCGGCACCCTTTCTGGTTTCATGAATTCAATCGGTGTTGCCTCCCTTTTTCTTCCTGTTGTGATCGACATCGCCCGCCGTACGGGTACCTCGCCCTCCAAGCTGTTAATCC
The DNA here is from genome assembly GCA_020349245.1 of Chloroflexota bacterium. GTDB lineage: Bacteria > Chloroflexota > Anaerolineae > Anaerolineales > UBA4823 > PFL25. Next base: position 2,535,933 of record CP070764.1, read on the forward strand.
CCTTGTCTTTTGCTGCACTTATGGGCGGCTTGATCACCCTGATCGGCACCCCGCCAAATATACTGATCAGTGAAGCCTTACAGGTTGCGAATCTGCAGCCATTTGGCATGTTTGACTACACTCCGGTCGGCATATTTGTCCTGATCGCAGGAATTGTATTTATCATCTTGCTCGGACGCCGCTTGCTGCCCGACCGTGACATCAGCCGGGAAACTTCTCGAGCCGCTCAAGCAGATGTAAAAGAACTCTACGATCTCCAGGATCGCATGGCTATGGTCTACCTGCCAGATGACTCAAACTTGGCTGGCAAATCCTTGGGGAAAAGCAGGCTGGGCTCGATTCTGGGTCTAAACGTTGTGGCCATCATCCACGAGGGTCAAACTCTGCTGGCTCCTTCTCCAGAGACAATCCTTCAGACTGGAGATCGCTTACTCTTAGAAGGGCGCCTGGACCAATTGACTGATTTCCACGATCGGAGTCACCTGATCATCGAGGATGAAAAAATTGGAATTGAGAAATTGATCTCAGCGGAGATCGAATTGGTTGAACTTGAAATTCCCCAGGATTCTTCCTTAATCCAGAAAACATTACGCCAAATAGATTTTCGCCAGCGATATGCGGTCATTGTTCTGGCTATCCGTCGCGGGGGCATTATCTGGCGTACCAACCTGGAAAGCATTCCGCTAAAGGCAGGTGACAAACTGCTAGTTCAAGGAAGTCATACTAAAGTTGACGCCATACGGGAAGATAGTGGATTTATTTTATCCCCCCCTCAGGAAGCACAAGTTTACCAGTTAGAAGAAAGATTAATGCTGGTTAACTTACCTGAGGATTCTTCTCTCGTCGGCAAGACGCTCATGGAGAGCAGGCTGGGGGATGCTTTTGGGCTTGGAGTGATGGGTATTATCAGGCAAGAAAAAACTCAGCTGATGCCAAATCCTGAAGAGCGTCTCCAGGCTGGTGACACGTTGCTGGTGAAAGGGAAACGCGAGGATTTACTAACCGTTGATGGTTTACAGAGCCTGCAAATCGAGACTGAACTACCACCTGATCTCCGTGAACTCGAATCTGCCGAAGTCGGCTTGGTCGAAGCCGTGCTCTCCCCACACACCTCATTGGTTGGTAGAACCCTGCGCGAGATTCATTTCCGCGTCAAATATGGACTGAGCGTCTTGGCTATCTGGAGGGAGGGGCGTGCATATTATGCAAACCTAGGGGAAATGGCACTGCGCTTTGGTGATGCACTCCTGCTTCACGGCTCGCGAGATAGGATACGGCTCCTGGGCAGTGAACCTGATTTCCTCGTGCTGACCGAAGATGCACAGGAAGCCCCACGCACGAATAGAGCATGGTTGGCAGTCCTGATCATGGCCGTTGTCCTTCTTCCGGTAATCCTTGGATGGGTGCCAATCGCGATTATGGTTGTCGTCGGAGTAGCTTTGATGGTTCTCACCGGCTGCTTGACCATGGATGAGGCATACCGGGCGATTGAATGGAAAGCTGTTTTTCTCATCGCAGGCATGATCCCCCTGGGAATCGCCATGGAGAAAACTGGCGCAGCCAGTTTCATGGCAACCTGGATGGTGGATGTATTGGGTGGCTATGGACCCGTGGTGATCATGGGCGGCTTGTATATTCTGACCTCCCTCGCTTCGCAGGTGATGCCCAACCCGGCAGCGGCGGTGCTACTTGTGCCGATCGCCTTGAATACCGCCAGCGATCTCGGAGTTTCCCCCTATCCTCTGGCAATGACCGTCGCCGTAGCCGCCTCCGCAGCCTTTCTAAGTCCTGTGGGACACCCAGCCAATTTACTAGTCATGGGTCCCGGTGGCTATCGCTTTAGCGATTATATAAGAATCGGCCTTCCGCTGACATTGGTCTTGCTGGTGGTAGTAATGCTGGTCATGCCCATTTTCTGGCCGTTTTAATATCCCGGCACTCCTGAAGGTAAATTTCTCAATCAAATATCGAAGCAATTCACCATCCGCTAATTTGGAGCTCTGAACTTACCAGGTTTTTGCACCATGGCCCCTCATCAGAAGGTTGACAGAACAACTTTCAGGGACAGCATGCAAGTATTCTTCAGCTTAAAATGATGCGCGCGTCCAGTGCCCGGCAGCCTTCTCCTTCGTAGAAAACACGGAGCGGATTGACATCCAGTTCAGCGATATCTGGGAAATCGACCAGCAGCTGGGAGAGGCGCAGCAGGATCTCAACCACCGCCTCGATATCGACAGGTTTATGCCCGCGCGCCCCGGCAAGTATTTGATATCCTCGCAGGTTCTGGATCATTTCCCTGGCTGCCCGTTGTGAGATTGGGGCTACCCGCACCTGAGACTCCTCAAAAATCTCCACAAATATACCCCCCAACCCCGCCAGGATAACCGCTCCAAACTGGGGATCCTGCCTCCCACCCAGGATCAGCTCCCGGCCTCCTGTAACCATGGGTTGAACAAGAACACCATCCAATTTCGCATCGGGGTATGCCTGAAGGATATGCCCCATCATTTCCTCGAAAGCCTCTGCTACAGCAGAACTGTTGCGCAGGTTCAGCTGGACACCGCCCACATCCGATTTGTGCGAAATCTGTTCGGAAATAATCTTAATCGCCACCGGATAGCCAATTTCTTCTGCCGCAGCTTTTGCCTCATCAACCGTTCCTGCGATTAAACTGGGTACCGTGGTAATCCCATAATGCTCAAGAACCTGGAGAGCTTCCGAGATCAACAAATCGCGATCATCTTCTTTAGCTATCGCGATCAAATCTTTCACCCCTTTTCGATTGACTTTATAAATCGGGGTCTCGGCTTTTGTGCGGATCTTCCCAGCCTGCACATAGTAGCGATGACTCATCTCCAAAGCCCGGATTGTCTCCACGACCTGGGTGAAGATCGGAAAATCATAGTTTTGCTTTAGGTAGTTCACTTCTTCCGCAGCGGCTGAAATGTAATACGCGACCGGTTTTTCGTATTTTCCCACCAGCTCGATCATATGGTCCAATAACCTGCGGCTGGTTAGATTCTCTGCTTCTGAGAGCGATGTATGCAGAAAAACAATACCATCCACATCTTCCAGCTGCAGTGTCTGTTCAACAATTTGGGCATAAACGTTGAGATCGAACAAATCACCCAGGTCAAGGGGATTTGTAAGGCGGATGACTGAAGCCCGGAAGTGTTTTTCAATCTCGCGCAGGAAACTCTCCGGGAAATATGCCAGGTTAAAGCCTGCTAATTCTGTGGCATCAGCGGCGATGACCGCGTGACCCCCAGAACGAGAGATAATCGCCAGGTTCTTTCCCTTCATCGGGGGCAGCCCAAGGATCTTCAAGTTGTTTCCAAAGGTTGTCGCATCACTGACCCGGATGATCCCGGCTTGGTGAAAAGCAGCTTCAACGATCTTGTCGTCACTCGCCAGCGAGGCGGTATGTGATTGGGCGATGTTTCTGCCCAATTCACCAATATTCGCTTTGAAAATCACCACGGGCTTGGGGGACCTGCGGGCAATTTCCATTAACCGGCGGCCATCGCGAATGCTCTCCAGGTACATGAAGATCAAGCCGGTGCCTTCATCCGTGATCAAATACTCGAGCATATCTTCTGCATCGATATTCAGCATGTTTCCCACGGAGACAAATTTATTCAACCCGAGGCCTTCATTGGCCATCAGGTTCAAGGCACTCATACCCACCCCACCGCTTTGGGTGATCATGGATACATCCCCCTGTTTTACAAATTTTGTGAGCCGCGGGAAGGGAACACACATCCCGTTCTCCATATTGATCGCGCCGATGCAGTTGGGTCCCACAAATTGAATCTCATATTTTTTCGCCACCCTGGAAATCGCTTCCTCCAGCTGGCGGCCCTCCTCCGTGAATTCTCTAAAGCCTGCTGTTTCGATGATCGCCCAGCGAATTCCCTTCTGACCGCACTCCTCCAGGATCATGGGCACCGTCTTTGCTGGGGTCAGGATGACCGCCAGATCGACATGATCCGGAATATCTCCTACGGAGCGATAGATGCGCCGGGTCTCTATCATCCCGCCGCTTGGCCCAACCGCATACACGATACCATTGAAGCCGTACTCCACCAGGTTGGCGACGATGTTTCGCCCCAGGTTGTCCTCTTTTGCCGAGACCCCGATCACAGCGATCGTAGAAGGATAGAAAATTTCGCGCATATATTTATTCCTTGGCTGCAGTGAGATGAATTGGTTTCATTTTCCCGTCTTACCATCTTTATATTACCTTCTTCAATCTCCTAGATTATACAAGGGATAAGAGGATCTGCAACCCATGGGTACCCTTTCTAATCCTGAACATAAACTGTACGGGTACGCAACCCCACCGTTTTGAAGGTGCTCTCCTCTCCTTAAAATAATACTTCCCAAGCACCGAGTAAATAAAAAAGTTCCGCTTAATTCCAAAAGATTAATCGGGTACAGGATGGCCCCTCAGGAATTTTTCGCAAAATTATGCTAGAGATCAGATAAGTTAAACCACCCAATTCGGTCCACCCTTTCTCACAAATTATCGTTGCTTGCATTTGATTAATCAAAAGTGGAGAATGCCAAGATGCAGCACAACGAAATATCATCAAAGACACTTCCCTGCCACAGCCACCCGGGTTTATATCCGGTTTTGACTTATATTGTCCTTATCACACTTTCAGTTTTGAACCGCTGAAAAGCTTTTGATACTCAACCTGAAAGTCCAATAATGATGGCTCCGATGGAAAGCGAATTGCATTTTGCAGTTCGCGATGAGTATCTGGAGATGAACCCCCTCCCCTGCATCCCTTCAATACCGATGGGGGTTCCACGATTAAAAGTGAGCCGCACTTCATGAGAATCGCAGGATACGGAGTGAGCTTGCGGCCTTATCCGGATATCTACAATTGTCTAGCAAAACCCTGCCAATTTGACGATCGATACAACATCACCCCCGGAATGTATCATCAGACTGCCGCAGGCTTGAACTCCAGTGTGGTCGATCCAGCCAAATTCGATACCCCCCGGGATCAAGGTTCTCTTCTCGGTGATCATGCAAAAACAGACATGTTTACCACTGCCTTTTCCGCTTATCTGAATCGCCGAGACTTGATGTGCGGTTTGGAATAGATTGCAGAGGATTTCAGTAGCTGGAATCTGCTTAGGCATACTGGGAGCTGGCCTCCTTCCACTTCCACTTTTTAACTCATCGTGAGCGTCATGTGCACTTGCAGATGTATAATGTCCCCAGAATGCTATACCCTCCCAGGAGCAATGTGTCATGATCAACACGATTGGGTTCGATGCAGACGATACCCTGTGGCATAACGAACACCTCTACCACAACGCAAAGAAAATCTTTTCAGAAATACTTTCAAAATTCAGGGATGCGGATACAATTTTAACCAATTTGAATAAAACCGAGGTAGAAAATATCGCATATTACGGCTATGGGATCAAGGGATTTGCATTATCGATGATAGAAGTCGCTTTAGACATCTCCCGGGGCCAAGTCACCAGTGAGCAGATCAATGAAATCATCGCTATTTCCAGGAATATGCTCAAGGCACCGGTTGAATTAGTCCCCGGCGCGGAAGCTACGCTAAAGGAACTGGCCGATACTTACGATTTAATGCTCATAACCAAGGGAGATTCGTTCGAACAAGAGCGGAAAATTGAGCTTTCGGGGATTGCCCACTTTTTTCGCTACCGGGAAGTGGTCGGCGAGAAATCGGAAAAAACATATGGAAAGATCTTGAGCCAGTACAACCTTGAGCCGGCGCGATTTGTCATGGTTGGCAATTCCCTGCGCTCCGATGTACTGCCTGTACTGAAAATTGGGGGGCAAGCGGTGCATATCCCAAATGAATTTACCTGGTTTAACGAGAATGCCAGCCGGGAAGAGATTGGGGATGCGAAATTTGCCCAATTGGAGAACTTGAGTCAGCTGCCGGATTATATTGCCGGATTGGAATAATCCCCTCCACTCGATTCTTATTAATGAAAATCAATTGTATGCTACACTGAGAGGAGAAGCTGCACACCCATTCGGTTTCTTCTTGATCTTCAATCAAAAGCAAGATGCGAAAAGCGCAAGAAATTTCAAATCGAGGATCTCAGAATCTTTTCAAGAAGGCTGTTGAAAAATCCAGTGAGGTGATCTTCCTCACTGATCGGGAAGGAATTATTACATATATTAATCCCGAATTTACCCGCTTATACGGTTACAGCTCAGAAGAAGTGATCGGCAAAACAACCCCTCGTATCCTGAAAAGCGGGGAATTATCCCATCAGGATTACCAGTCCTTATGGGAAACACTGCTGGATCGCAGGGTCGCCCGGGGGGAATTTGTTAATAGGTGTAAAGATGGATCCCTGGTTACTGTGGAAAGCGCTGCCAATCCAATCTTTGGAGAAAAGGACGATATTATCGGTTTTCTCGCTATCCAACGCGATATCAGCGAACGCAAGCGGGTTGAGATTGAATTAGCCACAGCCCATTCTTTTCAACAATCAATTATCGATGGTATTGCCGAGCCAATTTTCGTTATTAGTCCAGATTACCAGATTCTGGCGGTGAACCATGCCGCCCGCGAGTTTTCCACTAACAACGCCACATCAGTAGAACCAAATTATTGCTATCAAATGTCTCATCACAGGAATTTGCCATGTGAAGGCAATGAGCATCCATGCCCCTTGCACAAGGTAGAAGAAACAGGTCGACCTATCACAGTTATCCATGAACACTACCAGGCCGAAGGAGCTCGCCGGTTTGTTGAGATTGTTGCAGCACCCCTTTGGAACATCGATGGCTCATTCCAGGGGATCATTGAATCCTTGAGAGACGTTACCGAACATAAACAAGCAGAGCAGGACCTGATCAAATACACCGAACGGCTAAAAGCGATCTCTACTCAACTTGTCGAGATTGAAGAATCAGAACGGCAGCGACTGGCTCGCGAGCTTCACGATCAGATTGGGCAGAATTTAACCGCACTGGGAATTAATTTGAACATCATCCAAATGCAATTACCAGAAAATGTCGCCCCCCAAGTTCGCTTCCATCTGAAGGATTCACACGCATTGGTAGAACAAACCACGGAAAGTATCCGTAGCGTGATGGCAGATTTACGCCCCCCGGTCCTTGATGATTACGGGCTACTAGCTGCATTGCGCTGGTATGGAGAGAAAATCTCTCGGCGCATTCAGGTTCCCATTACTGTTCGAGGCGAGGAACCCAACCCGCGTTTAGATTCAAAAGTTGAAAATGCACTCTTCCGCATCGTTCAGGAAGCATTGACAAATATATCCAAGCATGCCCAAGCTGCCAAGGTAAGAATAACCCTGGTTGTGGAACGAGATTCCTTGGAGCTGACCGTCGTAGATGATGGGATTGGATTCGATCCAGAAATCATCACCCAGCCAGAAATTGGCGGGGGATGGGGAATCATCTCCATTACCGAACGTGCTGAAGCGGTGGGTGGTGTATGCCAGATACTTTCTACTCCACACCAGGGCACTCGCGTGAGTGTAAAGGTTCCCAGATGAGCACCACAATTATCCTGGCAGATGATCACGCAGTGGTGCGTGACGGTTTGCGCTATATCCTCGAAGCGCAGTCCGATCTCACTGTGGTAGGGGATGCTGCTGATGGGCGGCAGACTCTTCTCTTGGTTGAACGCCTCCGACCTGATGTGGCAATATTAGACATTGCGATGCCGAAATTGAACGGCATCGAAACCGCCCGCCAGATTTGCAGAATCCACCCTTCTACTCAAATTGTCATGCTATCCATTTATTCAACGGAAGAACACGTTGCACGTGCACTCCAGGCCGGTGCGCGTGGGTATGTATTGAAAGAATCCGCAGGATTTGAGGTGGTCAATGCAGTGCGCGCAGTTCATTCTGGCCACCATTACCTGAGTCAAAAACTTTCCGATCAGTTAATTGACGATTACCTGCACCAGGTTATGACCTTTGGTGAGACAAGCCCTTTGGACCGCCTCAGCCCCCGTGAAAAAGAAGTCTTGCAGCTCGTTGTGGAGGGGAAATCGAGCGCTGAGATTGCTGCAGAACTCTCTTTATCCATTAAAACGATTGAGACATACCGCAGCCGAATTTTCCACAAGCTGGATATAGGTGATCTCCCTGGGCTTGTAAAATTCGCTATTCAACATGGCTTAACCACTTTAGATTGACAGATAAGTTCCCAAGATGAACAACGCAAACAAAAGGATATTTTGCTGAGATAGGGTGTTCGTGATTGGCAATCCCTCTCTCCAGGGATTAAATTTACAAATTTCCCTTACATATATAGTCAAGATTTCCCGCTAGACAAGTAATTCACGATCTGTCAGGATAACTGTAATTCTGCATCCGCTTCAGCTGCTGGTTTATTCCCAGGTGGAAGAATTTATTTTATGGTAGCTTCTATACTCATCGTTGAGGATCACGAGAAAGTCCGGAAGGCTTTACGAAACCTGCTTGAGGCAAGATTTTCACATTTCCAGGTGATTGAAGCCAGTAGCGCCGAGGAAGCCATTGACCTGACTTTATCTGAAGCTCCGTATCTCATAATTATGGATATCAGCCTCCCAGGGATGAACGGCATTGAAGCAACCCGCAAGGTTCGTGCAATCCCCTCTCCACCTCGGGTGGTGATATTCACCATTCATGAGGATGATATTTACCGGGAGGAAGCCAGAGATGCAGGCGCAACCGCCTATGTGGCAAAACACGCCTTACAGAGCGAATTAATGCCAAAACTCCTGGCACTTCTCCCCGCTGATAAAAAAATTGATTTATCAGAAAATATTAATACGTATCAGTAGGAAGGAGGAAAATATGGTCTCTATTGAATTGCTTCGCCGCTATCCTTTCTTCGCTGGATTCACACACAGCCAAATCGAAGACCTTGCTAAAGTCGCCAGGGAAATAACCGTTGTGCCAAACTATGGGTTTATCGCGGAAGGTGAACGGGTAACAAATTTCTTTCTGGTTCTCAAGGGTTCAGTTGGCATTAGTATCAGGATTCCAAATCGGGAAATCGAACAATCTCTCACTCGCCAAATCACCAATAACTTAATCACAAAGGACATCACAGTCAGCTCCGTGGGTGAAGGGGAGATTTTTGGCTGGTCAGCAATTATCCCCCCAAACCTCTCCACAGCATCAGCCAAGAGTCTGACCTCTTGTCAAGTCTTGGAGTTTGATTATCAAAAGCTCTTACCGATTATTGATGGGGACTGTTGCTTTGGACACCTATTGACAGTCAAAGCAGCCCAAATTATCCGGGATCGGTTTAGAGATTTACGGCTAGAAAGTTTAGCAGAATATGCTCTTTAGAATGATTATTTTCTTAGCAAGCGCCCCTCAACAAACCTGGGTTGTCATTCGTGAAATGTAAATGCTTCTAGCATCTGCAGAGAGGTCATAATAATTTCTCTCTGCCAGCAACTAGATGATCATCCACCACCCCCTGTTTTCAGCGCATAAGCGCCGATCCTTTATGCAAATATTCACCACCTCAAGTAGGACCTTCTGCAGAGTATGCAGGCAGGAAGGTAAACCAGCTCATCCAGGCAGATGGTTTAGTATTTATTGGATTCATCACCGATTCAACCAGGAACGATTCGCCTGAGCCTTGTGAAGTTTTTTTGCGTTCATTTTTTCACTAATTTGCATTTACACGAGAAATCTTGTAAAGTAATTACCACGATGGGTCTTACTAAACAATCTTTTCACCTCAGAATCTTCAAGGATGTCTAGTATATCTAAACCAAAACTTGATCAGGACCCCCAACAAGATCTGCTCCGAGTTTTATCATTAACCCAATGGGCTGTACCGCTGCTGATGGCAATCATCGGTATTTCCTATACCATCTTCGAACACACGCGCCATATTGGTGAACCAGCCTGGCCATGGCTAACATTTCTCGGGATTCTCGTCCTTGGAATACTCGGTCCAATTTTTTCCTGGCTGGTGATCCACTGGGCCTACAAAACTGCTGAAGCATATCTTTCTTCACAGTCACAGCTTATCTTGCGCGCTGAGGAATTAGCTGCATTGAATAAGCTTTCGATTGCAGCAAGCCATTCACTAGACCTGGATAAAACGATATCGACAATTCTTGAAGAATCAATGACTGCTCTGGATGCTGAAGCGGGTATGGTTTTTATTCGTGGATCCAACAATTCGGGGCTTCGCTTGGAGGCTCACCGCGGTATATCAATGGACATGGCTCAGAAAGAAGCCAAGTTGCACCCAGGACAATGCCTTTGCGGCCAAGCTGTAGAATACCGCAAGGTGTTATTTGCAGGAAATGTTGAGAATGACCCTCGTTGTACCTCTGATGTGTGTATCTGTGAGGGCTTTCATTCAATTGCTTGTGCTCCACTGGAAGTTAAGGGTGAGTTGTTAGGATTGATGCAGCTAGCCAGCCCAGAGATTGACCATTTCACCAATGAACAAACAGCTTTCATGGCTGCTGTCGCAAATCAGGTCAGCATCTCCATAGAAAATTCTCGGCTATATGAACGTGTGCGAGGATTCAATGTTGAGTTGGAACAAAAAGTCAACCAGCGGACAAGCGAACTAGAGGCTGCCAGATGGGCCCTGGCAGAAAAAGCTCGTCAATTACAGCGCTTGCTCAATGAGTCATACCGCATCCAGGAGGATACACAAGCCCGAATCGCGCGTGATATGCACGATGGCGTTACCCAAACGATTATAGGCGCCCTATACGAGACCCAAGCCGCTCGTCAGGCACTGATTGATGATCCCGACCGGGCTGGCGAGAACCTTGCTAGGGCTCAAAGCCTGCTCACTGAGGTGGATGGTGAGATCAGACGCGTAATCTATGATCTGCATCCCCCGGTTCTGGATATGATGGGATTGGTTATCGCCTTGAAGCGCTTAGCGAGCACTTTTGCGACAACGTTTGACATCGATTGTCAGGTTGAGGTTGAGGGCACGCCTCAGAGATTATCAAAAGAGACAGAAATTAACATCTATAGAATTATTCAGGCTGCGTTGCAAAATGTGATCTCCCATGCCATGGCAAATGAGGTGAGAATTTTCTTCGATTTCGTGTCTCCTTCTTTCCAGGTTGCAATTCTAGATAATGGCCATGGCTTTAACCCAAAAACTGCCCTGGAAACTCCCGGCGACCACCTCGGCATTTTAGGCATGAAGGAAAGAGCAGAAGGCATGGGCGCTAAACTGTTGGTCCATTCCCTACCCCTTCAAGGCACTGAGGTTAAATTAATTCTGGATAACCCCGCATATCTTGAACAGTGAAGACCAGCAGCTCATAGATATTGATCATGGAACCTACCTCTTGGGAACCAATCCGTATTCTCATCGTCGATGACCACCCTGTCGTACGGCATGGCTTGCGAAACCTTCTGAGCACCCACCCGGATTTTGAAATCATCGGTGAGGCAGAAGATGGGGCGCAAGTTTTTCCCCTGCTGGCAGAAAACGTTATCGACCTGATTCTTCTAGATATCCAGATGAAGGGCCAGGGCGGTATCGATGTTGCCCGAAGGGTGCTCCAGGCATATCCCCGAGTAAAAATTATCATCCTGACAACTTATGACGATGAAATTTACCTCGAGCAAGGATTGCAGGCAGGTGTTCACGGTTTCTTGCTGAAGAGTGTATCCCATGAAACACTGCCCGACGCGATTAGAGCGGTGATGCGAGGGGAAAAATTACTCAGTCCTTCCCTGGTAGGCACAGTCATGTCTAACTACCAGAAGCTTGCTCAAGAACACGCCAAGCAGAAAGCGGGATTGTCAGCAGATGATCTCAAAATTCTCAGCCTGATTGCCGAAGGCGGGAGTAACAAATCCATAGCTGAAGAGATGTTCTGGAGTGAAGCAACGGTTAAACGCCGGGTACAGGAAATCTTAGAAAAACTGAATGTCTCCAATCGGGCACAAGCCATTGCTGAAGCTGTCCGGCAGGGTTGGATATAGGACAATAATGAACCATTTGGGTCACCGGATGAGCTCTTTGTAGATTGTCAAAACCTATATCAATTCCCTACAATTAAGACAGGCATGAATTCCATGCCTGTCTTTTGCTGTATCTATTTCCTGAAAAATACTCCAGGAGCCCAAAATGGATTTCCGATCAGAAATCGAAGCACTCAGCGGTCAAAATGCAAATTTGTGTTTTCAATGTAGCAAATGCTCTGCAGGTTGCCCCATGGCCGAGATGATGGACATTAAACCCGCGCAAATAATGCATAACATCAGGCTAAATAGGAAAGAAGCAGTGCTTAACAGCACTGCTATTTGGTTGTGTGTTGGCTGTGAAACGTGCTCAGCGCGTTGTCCCCAAGGCGTAGAACCAGCCGCTGCCATGAATTCCGCCCGCTTGATGGCTATGAAGGAGGGTGTGCCGCCCAGGGTCAGGGAAGTCGCTATCTACTACAGGGGCTTTGTGGATAATATGCGCCTGAATGGCAAGATCCATGATGCCTCCGTGGCGGGGATAACTCAATTGCTCACCGGTCAACTGGTGGACAACCTTCCATTAGCCTGGAATCTCTTCAAGCGAGGTCGGGTAAAGATGCCTCCCCTACCTTTTAGAGGCAGTAAATTCAGAAAGGTTTACCAGAAAGCTTTCGAAATAGAACAAGGCTCACAGCAATAGACCAACCAAGAATTCCGAATTTAACTCAAGCACAATCCTTTGAAAGGAATTCACCATGAAATACGGTTACTACCCCGGGTGTTCACTTGAAGGCATCAGCGTTGAATATAACCACTCGATGCGCAGCTTGTTTTCTGCACTTCAAGTGACGATCGAGGATTTACCAGATTGGATCTGCTGCGGCACCCTTGCGGCGCCTTCAATTTCCCGCCTGTTAGGGGTAGCCACGCCTCTATGGAATGTTGCCAAAGCAAAAGAAGCCGGAATAGAGCAGCTGGTAGCACCTTGTAGCGCTTGCGTATATCACTTCAAGAATGCAGAAAACCAATTACAGAAAAACAGGGAGCTGTATTCAGATGTTGAAGCGGTTCTGGAAATGCCTCTCGATAATCTCCCCCGGACAGTCCACCCACTGGAGATTCTAATTAATGATGGATTTGAAGAGCGGATTAAATCCGGTGTCCGGCAGGATTTGTCTGATTTGAAGGTGGTTTGTTATTACGGTTGTCATATTTCCCGCCCAGCCGAGGTGATGCAGTTCGATGACCCGGAGGACCCGCAGAGCATGGATCAATTGTTGAGATGGGTGGGGGTAGAAACATTAGAGTGGTCAAGAAAAGTTGATTGCTGTGGGGCACATTTCAGCCTGATCAAACCTGGTATCGTCGTCGAGTTGTGCGCAAAACTGGTCGAATCCGCACTTGAATCTGGCGCGGATGCGATCGTAGTTGCTTGCCCAATGTGCCATGCCAATCTTGACACCCGCCAGCAGGAAATCGCAAGCAAGTTAGGTCATCCAGTAAACATACCAATTTTATACTTTTCTCAGGTTCTTGGATTCGCCTTGGGCATAAACCCGGGTGCTCTGGGTTTGAAGAAACACCTCGTCGATCCACTGCCATTGATGGCAGCGAGATGTCAAGCCCGCGCAGTAGAACACCCTTCACCCATGGAGGTGATGCCATGATTATTCCCAAGGAGGATCTCCAGATCTACAATTCCTCAAATGGTAATCCGGTTGGTGCAGTCATGGTTGTTGGTGGTGGCATCGCGGGTATGCAAGCCAGCCTGGACCTGGCAGATGCGGGGTTTAAAGTCTATCTCGTTGAAAAAGAACCAGCCATCGGGGGACACATGGCAGCGCTTGATAAGACTTTTCCCACGAATGACTGCGCCATGTGTACAATCAGCCCCCGGCTGGTTACCACTGCTGGTCATAATAATATTGAAGTGCTCACCAATACAGAATTGCTCAAGCTGGATGGTGAACCAGGGCGCTTCACAGCAACGGTACAACGAAATCCACGCTATATTGATATCAGTAAATGTACAGCTTGCGGTGATTGTGCTGAAGTTTGCCCTATTGTCATTGAGGACAGGTTTAACGGCAGCCTCAACAAACGTAAGGCCGCTTTTAAACTCTACCCTCAGGCAGTGCCCAATGCTTTTGCCATTGAAAAAAAGGGTATTGCCCCCTGTCGCGATGCCTGCCCTGCCGGACAGCGCGCCCAGGGTTACATCGCGCTGATCAGAGAAGGCCGATATGATGATGCGCTGCGTGTCATCAAAGAAGATAATCCCTTCCCAGGAATTTGCGGTCGCATTTGCAACCATCGCTGCGAAACAGCCTGCAATCGCAATCTGGTCGATGAGCCTATCTCCATTGCGGGATTAAAAAGGTTTGTGACCGACCAAGTTTATAACAAACCGTACCAACCACCTCAGCCTGCCAAACGGATATACAAAGAGAGAATCGCCATTATCGGTTCAGGACCTTGTGGGCTTACTGCGGCAAAAGACCTGGTCCTCGCAGGTTACGGAATTACTGTCTTTGAGTCACTCCCCGTAGCTGGAGGCATGCTGCGAGTGGGCGTTCCAGAATACCGTTTACCCACTGTAATTGTGAATCGTGAAGTACAAGAGATTATCGATCTCGGGATTGAATTAAGGCTAAATACCCGGGTTGAAAACCTAGACGATCTATTTGAAGAAGGTTTTGACGCAGTCCTGATTGCGGTGGGCGCCCACAAAGGGAAAAACCTGCCGATCCCTGGAGCAGACCACCCGGCGAATCTAACTGCGGTAGATTTCTTGAGAGACGTATGCCTCGGGAATGGTCCCGATCTAAAGGGTCACCACGTGCTGGTGCTTGGTGGTGGCAACGTAGCCCTGGATGCAGCCCGGACTGCGGTTCGCTTGGGAGCAAAGCAGGTCGATATCGCTTGTTTAGAATCCAGGGAGGCGATGCTGGCAGATGAACATGAGATTTTCGAAGCCGAGGAGGAAGGTATACGCTTATTCCCCGGACGAGCGTTCAACCAGGTCATCCACACCAATGGGCTGGTAAGTGGCGTGGAGGCCGTGGATGTTAAATACATGAAATTCGAAATTGATGGATCCCTCAGCCTGGAGACGGAACCAAATAGTGAACATGTCATCACTGGCGACAAGGTGATCTTTGCCATTGGTCAAGCAGCCGGACTCGCATTTATCCCTGAAGATAGCCAGGTCGGCGTAACCCGCAGAGGAACTGTAGCAGTCAATCCAAATACTTTCTCAACCAGCCGCCAAGGTGTGTTTGCTGCTGGTGACGCAACCACCGGTACGGCATTCGTAATCGAAGCAGTTGCTGCCGGCCATCAGGCTGCCGAGAACATCAAGAAGTATCTCCGATCCCAGGAACTTGAAATCCGCGAACAACCAAATTTGCCAGTGGTGAAAATGAATCCAACAGAAGTATCCTTACGCTTGGCAAAAGGCGAAATCAAGCGGACACCGCGAGTTCCAATGACTGCCCTGGAAATCACCCATCGCCGCCAAACCTTTGATGAAGTAAATTTGGGTTATACCAAAGAAGAAGCCCACGCCGAGGCGGCTCGTTGCTTGCAGTGTGGCATATGCTCCGAGTGCCTGTCATGTTACTACAAGTGTGCTGCGGGAGCTATCAATCATGATGAAATCGCCTCCTTCGAACAAATTGATGTGGGGGCAGTCATCCTTGCCAGCGGCTTTGAACCATACGATGCTCGATTGAGCGGCGAATATGGATTGGGACGCTACCCAAACGTCGTCTCAAGCATGCAATTTGAACGGGTGCTGTCACCCAGTGGTCCCTATACGGGTCACCTCCTCCGGCCATCTGATGGTCATGAGCCGAAACGCATAGCTTGGATTCAATGCGTGGGTTCTCGGCAAGCCGGACGAAATTGGTGCTCTGCGGTGTGCTGCATGTATGCGACAAAACAAGCACTTATTGCCCAGGAACATGCTCCTGGCACCGAATGCACAATCTTCTACATTGATTTCCGGGCATATGGCAAGGGATTTGATGCATACTACGAACGGGCCAAAGAAGAGGGAGTACGCTATATCAGGGCACTCCCCTCTTCGATCCGCGAAAATCCCAGCACAGAAAACCTGCTCGCTGAATATGTTCTTCCCAATGGAAGCCAGATCCAGGAGGAATTCGATCTGGTGGTTCTTTCCGTGGGAATGCAGCCCCCGCATAGCATGTCAAAACTGGCTGGTGATTTAGGTGTCGCCCTCACCGAGGATGGATTCTGCCAGACAACAAACCTCTCTCCGCTGGATACCACCCGAAAGGGAGTCTATGTTTGCGGGCCAATTACAGAACCAAAAGACATCCCGGAGACAGTAATGTCGGCCAGCGCTGCCGCAGCCCGGGCAATGACTTTACTTGCCGAGGGACGTCATACCCTGATCCAGGCAAAAGAATACCCTCCAGAAATTGACGTCTCCGGACAAGAGCCGCGGGTTGGCGTCTTTGTTTGCCACTGCGGAACGAATATAGCCGGGGTTGTGGATGTGAAGGAGGTTACCCAGTATGCACGGACACTACCCAACGTAGTTTTTGCTGATAATAATCTCTTCACCTGCTCAACCGATTCACAAAACAGAATCCAGCAAGCCATCCAAGAGCATAACCTCAACCGGGTCGTCGTCGCTTCCTGTACACCGCGCACTCACGAACCAATTTTTCAAGACACCATTCGCCAGGTTGGCTTAAACTTTTACCTGTTCGAACTGGCTAATATTCGAGACCAGTGTTCCTGGGTCCATCGCGACTTCCCTGCTGCCGCGACTGATAAAGCCAAAGACTTGGTACGTATGGCAGTTGCCAAAGTACGGCTGGTGGAAGCGCTGGAGCGCAAATCACTGGAATTTAACCATGATGCACTGGTTATCGGCGGAGGCCTTGCCGGAATTACCGCCGCCCTAGAACTCGCAGACCAGGGGTTTAAAGTTTCACTGGTTGAACGTCAACCTCATCTGGGTGGGAACATGCGCCATCTGCATTTCTTACTCAGCCATGCGAATCCCCAGGCGTTATTAGAAGAACTGGTCAAAAAGACAAAACAGCACCCCAACATTACGACCTTCCTCGAAGCCGAGCTGGCGTCCTTTGATGGCAGCCTGGGGAATTTCAAGAGCACCTTGAAGATCGCCGGGAGTAATGAAACTCCACAAATCAATCATGGTGTGGTGATCGTGGCTACTGGTGCCCAGCCCTACCAGCCATCTGAATACCTGTATGGACAGGATGAACGCATTCTCACCCAATTAGAACTCGAAGATCTGCTCACTACCGATCCAACCACAGTCGCTGAATTAAAGTCGATCGTCATGATCCAGTGCGTCGGCTCGCGCACCAAAGAAAGACCATACTGCAGCCGTATTTGCTGTGGGCAGGCAATCAAGAACGCCCTTGAGATCAAAAAAGTCAATCCGGATTGTGAAGTTTTCATCCTCTACCAGGATATCCGCACCTATGGACTCCTGGAGAAATATTATCGACAAGCACGCAAAGAAGGTATTCTTTTCCTGCGTTACGAGCCGAACCAACCTCCCCAGGTTCTTGCCGATGGAAATCTGCAGGTTGTTGTCCATGACGGTATGCTTGAAACCGATATTGCCTTGCAGGCGGATCGATTGGTGCTATCAGTGGCAACCAGTCCCCATGGGGATGCCCACCAACTTGCCCAGCTGCTAAAAGTTCCCCAACAGCAGGATGGATTCTTCCAAGAAGCCCATATGAAACTGGCGCCGATTGATTTCGCCTCTGACGGAATCTTTCTATGCGGCATGGCTCATTACCCCAAGAAAGCTGTCACCGAAAGTGTAATCCAGGCTAAAGCTGCAGCTGGAAGGGCAGCCACCATTCTCGCCCAACAGAACCTCGAGATAGAACCTATCACTTCCCATGTACGCAAAGATAAATGCGATGGTTGCGCATATTGTGTCGATCCTTGTCCGTTCGATGCCATCTCACTGGTTGAATACCAGGATGAGAATGGGCAGTTGAAAAAACGGGTAGAAGTCGATGAAACCCTCTGTAAAGGATGTGGCACCTGCCAGGCTACCTGCCCCAAGGATGCAATTTACATATCCCACTTCAAGCTGGATTACCTGCGTGCCATGACAATGGCTGCCTTGGAGGTGTAATTTTGAACGACTATGAACCCCTGATCATCGCATACACCTGTTATTGGTGTTCCTATACTGCTGCCGACCTGGCGGGAACGTCCCGCATCCAGTATCCGCCCAACGTTCGGATTATCCGGGTTCAATGTAGCGGTATGGTCCATCCGAATTTAGTCATTGACGCACTGACAAACGGTGCAGATGGCGTTCTCATGTGTGGCTGTCATCCCGGCGATTGCCACTATCGCGAGGGTAATCTACGTGCCAAGGCACGGGCAGATGCCTTGGAAATGATGCTGGAAGATTTTGACCTGGAACCGGAACGCTACCGTCTTTCCTGGGTAGCCGCTTCTGAAGGACCGCAATTTGCCCAAGTGGTAAAAGATATGGTCGAAGATTTACGAGAGCTGGGACCAAGCATCTACAAGTAAACCTGTGACCTTATTTTTTGATTCATAGTCTTCACAAGTAGATGCGCTATGTGAAAAGGAGGCCGTATTGGAAAATCTTGTCATTTCAATGATACCGAAAAGTTAATGGATCTATAAGGAGGTTGACGCATGGCCGTAAAAGTCGCACAAGAGTGGTTTGCCATCTGCGGCGGTTGTGAAGTGACCGTTCTAGATGTCGGCGAACCTTTGATCGACCTGCTTCCGGAGCTTGAATTCGTCCACATGCCTGTGATCATGGATCACAAAGTTTATGGGCAGACTGGTGAGGAAAGGGAGGCAAACATTCCCGAGGCAGATGTAGGAATCATCACAGGCAGTATCCGCAATGAAGAAAACAAAGCCCTCGCAGAGCTGATGCGCTCTCGAGTGAATTTTCTAATCTCGATGGGATCATGCGCCTGCTATGGTGGTGTCCCGGCGTTGGCAAATCAGTTCGAGGTTGATGAAATTTACCAGCGCGTATTCAAGGGAAATTCCACAACTGATCCCGGCGAGACACCAACTGATGGGTTGCCCGCCTTGCTTGACCGGGTTTACGCTGTACACGAGGTTGTAGACGTAGATCTCAAGCTTCCGGGCTGTCCAACAACACCGGATATGTTCACCGCAGCATTATTACACCTGCTGAAGGGCTCCCCGTTTGCCCTGGAAACGAAAAGCGTATGTGACCAATGTCCAACCATTCGTGAACAAAAAGCAGGGGAAGGCATTACCCTTAAGCGCCCGCTGGAATCAGTGGAGGGGGTCGGAGAGTCACTGGATACTGTGCGCTGTTTCATGGAACAAGGTTTTCTCTGCCAAGGGCCTGCGACCCGCGCAGGATGTGGCGGCATGGATGGGGGTACACCCCGCTGCATTCGGGCATACATGCCCTGCCGTGGCTGCTTTGGACCTCTCACCGATCAGGCAAATCCAATGGTGGATATGATGGGTGCAATCTCAACCATTGGTCTCAACCCGCGAGAAATCCCCGACCGGGCAGCACAGTTTAATCGCTTTGCAGGTTCCGGACGCTTGCGAACAAAGAGGAGTTAAAAATGGGTCAAACTTTGGTCATCCAACCTGTAAGTCGCATTGAAGGACATGCAAAGATTACCATTCAGCTCGACGATGCCGGGAATGTCGCCGATACGATGGTCAACGTGATCGAATTGAGAGGGTTCGAGCGGTTCTGCGTCGGAAAACCAGTAGAGGAGATGCCGCGCATTACTACTCGTATCTGTGGTGTTTGCCCATGGTCTCATCACCTCGCGTCAGCCAAGGCGACGGATGCTGTTTTTGGCACTGAGCTGCCTCCAGCAGGTGAAAAACTCCGCCGGTTATGCAACAGCATTGCCTACATGGAGGAACACATTCTGCACTTTTATGTCCTCGCCGGTCCTGATTTCGTCCTCGGTCCTGACGCGGAATACCCAGTGCGTAACGTGATTGGCATCTTGAATGCCGTACCGGATGTTGGTCGGCAAGTTGTAAAAGTCCGTCACATGTGTGCCAAGATGTTAGAGATGGTCGCAGGGAAAGCAATCCATCCTGCCGCCGCGGTACCCGGAGGTTTTAGCCGGCCACTCCCGGAAGATGAACGGCAAACCTTGCTGCCCATGGCAGAAGAAGCCCTCGAACTGGCAAAATTTACCATTGCCTTCGCCAAGGAAAATATTTTCCCCAAGTATCTGGATGTGGTGAAGACTGTTGGTACAATCACCAGCGGTTTCCTGGGAACTGTCGCTCAAGACGGTGCCCTGGACCTATACGATGGCAAACTGCGTATGATGTATGCAGATGGCAGCTTCGAGGAATTTGCTTCTGAACAGTACACAGATTTCATTGGCGAACATGTTGAGCCATGGACCTATCTTAAATTCCCATATGCCAAGCAGCGTGGTCCATTCGAATTAGCAGATAACGCACCCAGTTTGTACCGGGTGAATTCTCTTGCACGGATCAATGTTGCTGACTACATCACTACACCGCTGGCTCAAAAAGAATTAGAAGAGTTCCGGGCGAACTTTGGTCGTCCAGCGCAACTGACACTGCTTTACCACTGGGCGCGCTTGATTGAGCTGCTCTACAATGCAGAAGTCGTTGTACAACTACTCAACGACCCCCAGATCACCAGCCGTGACGTGCGTAATTCAGTCAATCCCCGCGCAGCACGCGGCGTGGGTGTGGTTGAAGCCCCGCGGGGCACATTGATTCACGACTACACCACCGATGAGGATGGCATTCTCACCCATGTCAACCTGCTGGTTGCGACCTGCCAGAATAACTCGGCAATCAACCTATCGGTCCGGCAGGCCGCGCAGACATTGATCAAAGATGGTAAATACGATCAGGGAACGCTGAACACTGTTGAAATGGCCATCCGGGCATATGATCCCTGCCTATCCTGCGCTACACACCGCATGGATGGAACCATTCCTGTGAAAATTGAGATTCTCTCTCCAGATGGGAAAGTGATTGATACACTAACCAACTGATATCGGCGGATCAACCCCCAGGGAGAAATTCAAACCCTGGGGGTTAATAATTCTGGATAATTTGGTGCTATGGTCCTTGAGAACTCCGTAGATTTAGAAGTTTTACCTGCCTATTGCCAGGCACGAGTGCTTATCCTTGGGGTTGGAAATATCCTATTTGGCGATGATGGCTTCGGACCAGCGGTTATCGAAGCACTCCAGGGCAGGTTTGCGATCCCAGATGAAATGTACGTCATGGATGCAGGAACGGGGGTAAGAAAAATCTTGTTTACCCTGCTCATAGGAGAAGTTCATCCCTCTGAAATCGTGATCGTGGACGCCGTGGATTGGGGGTCTAAAATTGGTGAGGTGAAGATCATTTCCCCGGATGACCTACCGATAACCAAGATTGATGATTTTTCTTTGCACCAGATTCCAACTTCGAATATGCTGCGCGAATTACAGGAGCACTGTCAAGTCAAGATTTCTATCGTGGTATGCGATGTAGGTGCTTTGTCACAAGAAATTAAACCAGGTTTGACTCCTGAGACTGCCGAGGCTGTACAAACCGCTGCCTTGAAGATCGCCACACAGTTTGTTCTAGACCCTTTATAATATTTACCTAATTGATGTAATAATAACTTGCTGGTGGAGACAAATTGTGAAGCAGCGATTGCCGGTTGTCGAAAATATATTGAGCGCGAATGACCAGTTAGCAGAAGAGAACCGCAGCCATTTAGATGCTGCAAACCTGTACGCCATCAACCTGATGGCTTCCCCTGGTGCGGGAAAAACTTCCCTTATCGAAGAAACCATAAAACGCTTATCCGGCTACCTCGACCTGGCGGTTGTGGATGGTGACATAGCCACCAGCATTGATGCCGATCGTGCCGCTGCTGCTGGTGCTGCAGCCATCCAGATCAACACGGGTGGCGAGTGTCACCTCGACGCAGTCATGTTCAAAAGCGCGCTTAAGCAGCTGGATTTATCAAAATTCGATCTCCTCCTCGTAGAAAATGTTGGCAACCTTGTCTGCCCAGCTTCCTTTCAGCTGGGCACTCACCAGAATGTGCTGATCGCCTCCATCCCGGAAGGAGATGATAAACCGTATAAATACCCTCCCATGTACCGGGGCGTTGACGCTTTGGTGATCAACAAAATTGACCTCCTGCCATACATAGATTTCGACATGGAATATTTTCAAAGAGGCGTGGAGGTCCTCAACCCTGGGCTGGTTACTTTCCCATTATCCTGCAGCTCGGGGGAAGGTGTTGACGCTTGGGTGACCTGGCTGCAGAAAAAGGTAAGCGACCATAAGAAAGCCGACCGCAATTAAATGGGTTTGAAAGGCGCACGGATCCACATCACCGGCATCGTCCAAGGGGTAGGTTTTCGACCTTTTGTTTATGGGCTGGCAACCCGCTTGGCACTAAATGGATGGGTTCGTAATACTTCGGCTGGTGTGGATATCGAGGTGGATGGCTCTCAAGAGGATCTAGAATCATTCATCGCTGCCCTGCGGTTAGAAGCACCTCCTCTCTCGCGGATTGATTCATTCCAAGTAGATTGGATTCCACTCAAAAATTTTTCAACATTCGAAATCATCCACTCTGAGGGAAAAGCCGGCGACTTTATCCCCATCTCCCCCGATGTCAGTGTCTGCCCAGATTGCCTGGCAGAATTATTCGATCCCCTTGACCGCCGCTATCACTATCCATTTATCAATTGCACCAACTGCGGTCCTCGCTTCACGATCATTCAGGATATCCCCTACGACCGTCCCAAAACCACGATGGGGCAATTTGAAATGTGCCCGGCCTGTGCCAGCGAGTATGAAAACCCACTCGACCGTCGTTTTCACGCCCAACCAGTCGCCTGCCCTGATTGCGGTCCACACATCTGGCTTGAGACCAGGGAGGCCCGCTTTGGAGATGAATCATCCCCTGTAGAAGTCATTCGAGAAACCCGCCGCTTGATCGCCCAAGGGGCGATCATCGCTATCAAGGGTTTGGGGGGATTTCACCTGGCCTGTGATGCGGAAAATTCGGAGGCGGTTGCGGAACTGCGCCGTCGAAAACTGCGGGTGGATAAACCTTTTGCCTTGATGATGCCGGAGGTGAACATCGTTTCCCGGCACTGCTATCTCGGTGAAACCGAAAAAGCACTGCTTCTCTCACGACAACGCCCGGTAGTCATATTAGAAAGACGCCCAGATTCTCCAATCGCCTCCCAGGTCGCCCCCAACCAAGGGACTTTGGGAGTCATGCTGCCCTATACCCCTCTACATTACTTGCTCATGGAACATGATGAGGGTTTTCCACAGGCCCTGGTCATGACCAGTGGCAACCTGAGTGAAGAACCGATCGCAACCGGAAACGAGGAGGCCCGCTTGCGTTTGGGCGAATTAGCTGATGCCTTCCTGATGCACAACCGGGACATCTACATCCGCTGTGATGACTCTGTTCTCAGGATATTCGACCCAGAACAAACAGGCGGGCTATCCCTTGCAGAAAACAGGTCTGCAGAGCTGCCACTGCGCCGCGCCCGTGGGTATGCACCTGATCCCCTCCAGCTCATTTGGAAGATGCCTCCTGTTCTCGCCACGGGACCGGAATTAAAAAACACCTTCTGCCTGACGCGAGAAAACTATGCCTTCATCAGCCACCATATCGGCGACCTGGAGAACTACGAGACTTTGCGCGCCTTCGAAGAGGGCATCCTCCATTACGAACGTTTATTCCGCATCCATCCGCAAGCGATTGCTTACGATTTGCACCCCGATTATCTTGCCACCCGCTATGCCCTTGCGCGGGCAAAGGAGCAATCTTTGCCAGCTTTCGGCGTGCAACACCATCATGCCCACATAGCTGCCTGCCTTGCTGAGAACGATCACCCTGGCGATCGTCCTGTGATTGGATTATCCCTGGACGGCACCGGCTACGGCGAGGACGGTGCCATCTGGGGTGGCGAGATTCTTCTCGCTGATTATCTTGGCTTTGAACGCCCCTATCACCTGGCGTATATACCGCTTCCGGGTGGGGATCGTGCGATTCGTGAACCCTGGCGCGTGGCGTTGGCTCATTTGCACCAGGCGAATATCGATTGGGAGGCGGATCTACCACCTATCATATATGCGCGTAATTTGTCTTCACAGGCCGGGGAGCCGCTAAATCTACTATCGAAACAGATCACTGGGCAGATCAACGCCCCACCGACTTCCAGCATGGGCCGCCTATTCGATGCCGTCTCTTCTCTATTGGGAATTCGGCATACCGCAAACTATGAGGCCCAAGCTGCGATCGAGCTCGAGGCTCTCGCCGATCCGGACGTGACTGGCAGTTACCCATTCATCATCGAAGAAAATATACTTAATCCAACCGCCATGTTTCAGGAATTGCTCGCTGACCTGCGTGCCAGCATTTCCATCGCAACGATTGCCGGGCGCTTTCACAACACAATTTCAGATTTACTGCTTTGCCTGTGCCAGGAAATTCGCAACCGGAGATCTGTTGGAGAAGTAGCTTTAAGCGGCGGGGTATGGCAGAACATGGTATTACTCAACAAGACCACCCACCTGCTGCAAGAGGATGGTTTCACCGTTTACCTGCACCACCAGGTACCCACCAATGATGGTGGCATCTCTCTCGGTCAGGCCGTGATCGCGATGAATAAGTTGGATATATAATTGAACCATTGTCTTATCGGTTGTACTGGATCAAACCTTTATAGGAGAAGTGAATATGTGCCTCGGAATTCCCGGTAGAGTGGTTGAGATTTATCAGACAAATGAAATGAAAATGGCAAAAGTTGATTTTGGGGGAGTGATCAAAGAAGCCTGCCTGGATTTCTTGCCCGATATCCAGGTCGGCGATTACACGATTGTCCATGTAGGCTTTGGAATCAGCCAGATTGATGAGGAGGAAGCCCAGCGCACCTTGGAAATGCTGCGCGAAATGGATATGCTGGCCGATGAACTGCCAGAACTCAACGAGGGTTTACAGGCATGAAATATCTCGATGAGTACAGAGATGGTGAACTGACCAGGAAACTTCTGGATGAGCTCCGCCAGACTGTGACCCGCCCATGGAAAATCATGGAGGTTTGTGGTGGTCAAACACATTCGATCATTAAGAGCGGCCTCGATCAATTGTTGCCTCCTGAGATTGACCTTGTACATGGCCCTGGTTGCCCCGTTTGTGTAACACCACTGGAGTTGATCGACAAAGCCATCGCCCTGGCAGCTCAACCGGGGATTATCTTCACTTCCTATGGGGATATGCTGCGAGTACCAGGTTCAGAAAAAGACCTTTTCAGTGTGAAAGCAGAGGGCGGTGACGTGCGAATTGTTTACTCCCCTCTGGATGCTCTCCATATCGCCAAACAAAATCCAGAAAAAACAGTCGTATTCTTCGGCATCGGATTCGAAACAACTGCCCCGGCCAATGCAATGGCCGTAATGCAAGCCAGGAATCAAGGCATTGACAATTTTGTTATGCTCGTTTCTCACGTGACCGTCCCACCTGCCATCACAGCAATAATGGAATCTCCCGACGTCCAGGTAAATGCTTTCCTGGCAGCAGGGCACGTCTGTACGGTGATGGGTTACTGGGAATACGAACAGCTCGTTGAAAAATACCGGGTGCCAGTCGTGGTGATGGGCTTTGAACCGGTGGACATTGTCCGGGCGCTGCTGATGTGTGTCCAGCAACTGGAAGAGGGCCGGGCTGTGGTAGAAAACGCGTATGCGCGCTCGGTCGCCCAAGAAGGCAACCGGCCTGCCCAGGATCTCATCAACCAGGTTTTTGAACCTACCGACCGGGCCTGGCGCGGTATCGGGGTCATCCCGCAGAGTGGGTACAGGTTGCGCCAGACATTTGCTCATTATGACGCGGAATTGCGCTTCCCCGACATCCAGACTATCACCCCACAAGAGCCGCAGGTCTGCATCAGCGGTTTGATCCTGCAAGGAATTAAGAAGCCCAATGAATGCTCCGCATTTGGGGTGGAATGTACGCCCCAACATCCCTTGGGTGCAACGATGGTCTCCTCGGAAGGGGCCTGCGCTGCTTACTTCCAATATGGACGTTATGCGATCAGCTTGGGTCAAAGTGAGACAACCCGGTGAACGATCATATTGACCTCAGCAGCTGGATCTGCCCCTTACCCCTGCAGAATTACCCGAAGATCGTCATGGGACACGGCAGCGGGGGCAAGATGATGGCCGATTTGATCCGCCACATGTTTCTGCCCCTGCTGGAGAATGAGGCATTGAACCAGCTCGGAGATTCTGCTGTGCTGGAACTTGAACAGTTCCCCAACCGGTTGGCGTTCAGCACGGATTCGTTCGTGGTCAATCCCCTTTTCTTCCCCGGGGGCAATATCGGCGAGCTGGCTGTCTATGGCACGGTCAATGATTTAGCCATGACCGGTGCGCAGCCGCTCTTTCTAAGTGCGGGTTTTATCCTGGAGGAAGGTCTGCCCATGGAGACTCTGGGACAGATCAGCAGCGCTTTTTCCGCAGCCTGCAAAACCGCCAAGGTCCAGGTCGTCACTGGAGACACCAAGGTGGTTAATAAAGGTCACGGGGATGGACTCTATATCAACACCACGGGGATTGGGCTGATCCCAGATGGCGTTGATATCTCTCCTGAGAAGGCAAGGGAAGGCGATGGGGTCATCGTCAGCGGTACCATAGGTGACCACGGCATGGCGATCATGTCTGTGCGGGAGGGGCTGGAATTCGAAACCCGGATCGTGAGCGACACTGCCCCACTCCACGAACTGGTGGAGACCATGCTGGCTGCCAGCCTCGAGATCCATTGCCTGAGAGATGCGACTCGCGGCGGACTGGCTGCGGCCCTCAACGAGCTGGCCAGATCATCCCGGATCGGAATCACCTTCGAGGAGGGAAAAATTCCGCTGCGTCCAGCGGTGAAAGCCGCTTGTGAGATGCTGGGCATGGACCCACTCTATGTAGCCAATGAGGGCAAGCTGGTTGCAATTGTCAATGGGGAGATAGAAGAAGAAGTGCTGGCTGCCATGCAAAGCCACCCGCTGGGTAAAGATGCGGCGCTTATCGGCCGAGTAGTGGCAGATCACCCTGGGATTGTGCTCGCCAAAACAGGGATCGGTGGATCTCGAGTTGTTGATTTGCCCGCCGGCGAGCTGCTACCCCGCATATGCTGAATTCTCTGTTGAATATACTTTCCACCCAAAACAGTTTAGGTTCCCTCCTGGTGTAAACAACCAAAAGGCAGTGTAAAATTGGGGGGAAATATCGAGTCCATCGACAAAGATAAATACCAATCCTGCCCACCCGAGCCACACGGCTGAGGATCATAACCATGAAACGGATTCTTATTCTCTTTGCGCTTTTCCTGTTTGCCGCCTCTCTTTTGGCAGCCACCTCAAAGGTTAGCTTGGCACAGACCGATACCACAAGTACAACTGAGGTAAGCACGCCAGCCCCGCCGACGGATGAAGTAAAACCGGATCAAACAAAGCCCCCGGGCGAAAAGCCTGCCACAACCCAGGTTGTCACCCCTACACCGAGCCCAACGCCAACATCGGCACTCGTCGCAGGCGTAGAAGAAGTGTTTGATCGCAAACCACTTTTTACCTACGAGGGACCAATCACTCGCTGGGTTTCTGATTTTGCAGCCAGGACAGGATTAGACGTTGTAAAAATTCTGGGATTGACTGTTGAAGATTGGATTAACCTGGGATTATCCGTCTTAATCTTCTTCTTGATTTATCTATCGGGGAATTGGGTCATTCACCAAGGACTTAAGCGGATTCTCAAGCGAACCGAGATTGAGTCTGTTGAAGCTTTTCTTGATCAAATCAGCCCTCAAATTAGCTGGTATGTAATCACGTTCGCACTACAGATCAGCCTGGCAAGGTTAAGCTTCCTGAGTTCAGGATTTAGAGTATTCCTCAATCAGGCTTTTTTTGTCGCTTACCTGACCATCACCACGGCATTCTTTTGGAAGCTGGTAATCTCCGTAACCCACATACTACTGAGGCGCGGGAGAAGCGAAGAGGAAATCAAGCGTTTACGACCGGTATTCATGGTTATCAGGCGCATATCTGAAGGGCTGCTACTCATTGCGTATTTCTCGATTATGCTCAGCTACTTCGGCATCGATATCACCGCTTTCGCAGCCGCGCTTGGCATTGGTGGTTTAGCAATCTCACTGGCAGCCCAAGATACCCTGGCAGACGCTATCGCCGGTTTTTTGATCCTCCTGGACCAGCCCTTCCGAGTTGGGGACCGCATTGAAATCGCAGGCTTAGGAACCTGGGGAGATGTTGTGGAGATAGGGACACGCAGTACGCGGATTCGTACCCGGGATAACCGCCTGGTAATCGTTCCTAACTCTGCCATCGCTAAGGACCAGATCGTAAACTACACCTATCCCGATCCAAGATACCGGGTGCAGATCGAAATTGGAATCGATTACAAAAGCAATCTCAAGCTAGCCCGAGAGACTGCAATCCAAGCTGTACGTAGCGTGGACGGGGTGCTAGCTGACAAACCCATCGATGCCCTATTTGTTGACTTTGGCGAATCAACGATCGTTTTCCGCATCCGCTGGTGGATCGACTCCTATATTGACACACGCCGCATGTTTGACAAGGTAAATGAAGCCCTTTTAAACGCCTTCCAAGAAGCAAATATCAAGATGCCCAACACCACCTTTGATATTCACCTCAAAGTGGACGAACAGGACGTCAAGCACTTCAATGAAGCTGTCGATCCAGCTCCGCAAAAAGGTGAGTCAAACGATCCTGCAGCTGAATAACGGTCAGTTATTGAGTGCAAATATATTCATGGTCGAGACGATAGAGCAATAAGAAATCAAACCGGAATAGAAAAAAATTCATTTACTCCAAAACCATTTTTCCTCTCCCCCAACCAACTTCCAGCAGAGACCCTAATCTTGCTGGGTAGTGTTTTTCAATTGCTGCCAATTTACTCAGGCTGGTTCCAGATTCCTAGTGATTGATTTCGTCCCTTCATGATCTTTCTCCATTTGCCCAGAAGCTCGAATCAGGAAGGATGATTGCAAACATAATGCCCGGATGGAAATTATCCTAGAACTATGCAGGTATAATAATCCTCCCTTGGCCTAATAAAGAAAAGGCTGCATGATCCCCAAATTCGCTTTTTCCACTTGTGCTGGAATAGATGCGAGTCTTTGATCAGGAGTACCCTCACTGCTGAGGAAGGCCCCAGAAAGCTACCTCCTACCCAAGATTTCGCTTGGGCCAAATATTGAGCCAGGAGCAAGGAATTGAGATTTCGACTTAGAAATACCAAAGATCCTAGCCTAACTCTCGGATTAACCTCTTCAAGCTGGTTTGGAATCTTGACCCTGGCTGAAGAGTTTGGCTGGAATCCGATGGGTGCTGTCCCTCTAGGCAATCAAGAGGAGACAATGATCCTGGCTGGTCTTGGTTCTCCGCAGTTCAGGGACTCTGCAGGAGAGTATGGGAGCGATGAAGGGAGTTTCGTCCTTTTGGAGGATGCACTCAACCTGGCAGATGCCTTGGAGCGTGCCGTGCTCAATTATGAACCTCAATACATTCCCTCGCTTCAATACTATACAATGTTCGGAGATTACAATGGTTCATCCGGGCTGAAACCCGGCCTTGGAGCAATCCAGGGGGTGATCGAAATCTGCTACCTAGGGATGTTTAAAATAGAAAATTTTTAATACCCTCTACAAGCGAGATTATCGGTTGGTTACCCACCTGCAGGAATGTTATCGCAAAAATTTGCCCTGATCAACCTAAATTATTTATGGCCTAGCCTCACAATCATCCTCAGCACATGCCGGGTCAGGCAGGATCGATCTGCTTTATATGGAAACAAATCAGGAAGATGCTAATGCCAAGATATTCTGCCTGTTAACAAAAGAAGACTCCTCACTTTCCTGACTGCGTAAACAGCTGCAGGCCATATCCCTTCATCCGAATGCAGCGTTTATGTGCGATAATAAATCATCTCTTCCTAATATATTTTTCAAATCCATTTTATGCCGGAGGTAATATTGCCATGCTTAAAGAATTCCGTGATTTTGCAATGCGGGGCAATGTTGTCGATTTAGCTGTTGCGGTGGTGATCGGCACCGCATTCACTGCCATCGTTACTTCGCTGGTGGACGATATCATCATGCCTTTGGTGGGCGTGATTATCGGTGGAGTCAACTTCTCAAGTCTAGCGATCACTGTTGGCAATGCAAGCATTACTTATGGAAACTTCATCCAGGCGATTATTAATTTCTTGATTATTGCATTTGTCCTGTTCCTGATCGTGCGCAGCATAAACCAGATGCAAGCCAGGCTGGCAAAGGCCGAAGCAGAAGAACCGCTACCCCCGCCGGAATTATCCACGGAGGAGCAGCTGCTCACAGAGATCCGGGATTTGCTTAAAGAGAAATAGTCATCAATCTCCAACTCGACCCATTTCTGAATTAATTGGATGCCCGAGAGAATCCCTCTTTTACGCAGAATTATTACCTCCTGGACTGGATTCTGGCGGTTAATATTAATTTGAGGGAATGGAACCCTCGCCCCAATTAGACCCCAATTATTTTCCTCCGCAAGATGGTTCGCTTATCCGGTAAACGTGTTTGATTCAGCCCGCATACAAGGTTCCGTGCTGCAGGTGCTCGAGATGTTCAAGTATTCGCTGGGTTAATCAAAGCCGAATTTTGCTATAATTAATCGACGTTTGTTCCTTTTCTCATTGTTGATGGGTTAGAATGAACGCCTTGCCCTATAAACTGGAGCAAGCAAGCAATCCACAGCCTGATCTTCGCCTCCATTTGCTTGATCCCCCTGTAGCTTTTCATAAAAAAAAGGAATTTTGCCAATATCACGGCGATGGGTGCGCGCATTGATCTAACACTTGATCTGCGAAGCAGAACCGCTTACTTGGGAGCAATTGCTGTGTCTATTCTGGCTTGACGTTTCAATTGCCCACAACAATACGAACCACTCGGTGACTTACTCAGAGAGCAGATAGGTTTTTTCAATTGATAAGGCTTGCAATGGCAGTTTATCCTCTCTTACAAATGCTAGTGGTTTAAAAAAAAGGTGCTTTATCCGCTTCAGAGATCGGGGAGAAAGATGGCAATGGCTAACAAAAAATTCATATGCTTGGCCCTATTATTCTTGTTGATTAACGCAGGTACTGCTGCACAGGCATCTATCCAAAATGATGCTTTGATAATTCCTCCCAGACAGGGCTACCCGTATAGAAGCGAGGCAAGTTACACTGCCCCATCTCAAAATTTTTTCTATTATCAGCGGACTTTTGGTAAGCTAAACGAAGCATATCCTGATGATCCCCAGCATCAGTATCTTAATACCCCATTTGGTATCGATGTAGATGTCAATGGAAATGTATGGGTGGCAGAATCAAATGGCAATTTTATTGCGAAATATGCTCCCGATGGCACATTGCTACTTTCCATCGGCACGCCGGGAACGCAATCTATTGCTGATGAGAACCACTTCGTATATAGCCTTGAGGTTGCGGTTGACTCCTCCGGTAACCCCTGGGTTGTGGACAGCGGTTCAAACCGGGTGGTTAAATTCGATCCCCTCGGAAATTATTTAACTGACCTGGGTCAGCCAGGGCAAAGTGGAACTGGGAACTACCAATTCAACCATCCAACAGGAATCGCTTTTGACAGCACTGGGAATATATACATCTCGGACACCGATAATCACCGCATCCAGGTATTCAACCACAATGGAGTGTTTGTCAAGACCATTGGCGTGACCGGCGGGGTTGGCATGGACAATAACCACTTCAATACTCCACATCATATCCATATTGACGAAAATGATTATCTATTTGTCACAGACACAACCAACCACCGGGTACAAATCTTTGATGAAAACCACGAGTATGTGACCACCCTAGGTGTCTCCGGCGTGGCTGGCACAGACAACAGCCATCTCACCTACCCCAAAGGCGTTACTGCAAATTCATCCAATATTTATGTCGTTGACAGTGGATATCATCGCATCCAGATATTTGACAGGGCGACATTCAGCTATAAAAGCACACTCGGCAGGCAACCAGGTGATTATTCTTTTGATTGGCCGGCAGACGCAGCCGTGGATCAGGCTGGAAACATCTATGTCGCTGACACCTTCAACCATCGCATCCAGAAATTTAACAGCAGCCTGGTTTTCCAGAAGACATTTGGCGTTTCTGACATCCCATACCTCTCCGATGGATACCACTTTAACGGACCATTTGATGTGGCAGTCGATGGTGACGGGAATATCGCCATCGTCGAAGGCTGGTGGTATGGGCATAGGCTGATTGTCCTTGAGCCGAACGGTACCCCGAAATTTATCATTGGTGAGCCCGGGGTTCCCGGCAGCGATAATACCCACCTCAACGATCCTAATGGTGTGGCATTTGATACCAATGGCAAAATCTATGTAGGAGATTGCTGGAATCACCGGATCCAAATCTTCAGCAATTCCGGTACTTACCTCTCTACCTTGGGAACCGGGTATGGTCAAGGAAATTATCAATTCAACTGCCCGGCAGGACTCTCATTCGATCGCCATGGAAACCTTTATGTGGCCGATTCCTTTAACCACCGGGTCCAGGTATTTGATAACAACCTGGCCTATTTGAAAACTTTAGGAGTAACTGGTGAAGATGGCAGTAATAATAGTCACTTCAACTGGCCGCGCGATGTCGCCGTGGATCTGGCTGGAAACATTTATGTCGCTGACACATTCAACCACCGCTTGCAGAAATTCAACAGCAATTACGTATGGCAGATGACCCTTGGTGTTAGCGGTGAGTGTGGATTCGATTCCACTCATTTTTGTGAACCGATGGGGGTCGCTGTCGATGCATCTGGGAAAATCTATGCTTCCCAAAAATTCGGTGAGCGAGTACAAATCTTTGACTCGAGTGGAGCGTACCTTACCACGATTGGAGGTAGTTGGGGATTTGGGAATGGTCAACTTCGCGCTCCGGGCGGAGTCGAAGTAGACAATACCGGGAGCGTTTACATCGCCGATCTTGATAACCACCGCGTGCAGAAATTTGGACCCGGGAAATTGACATTCCTGCCATTTTCAGGGCGTAATTACCCGTGATAACCTAGACACGGTCGGTTCTAAACCACTCCTCAACTCAAAAAGACATTTCATAACCTGACAAAAGGAGGCCTGACGATGACCCGTATCTCTTTATGGACACTGCTCTTCGCCGTTCTCTTCGTGGTTTTCTTTATCCTGCTCATATTATTCCGCATCCCCTTCCCTCCATATCCCCTGATGAGCTACCAGGATGCTTTCGACCTCCTGACACCGTTCGTGTTGATCCCGCTTTACTGGTATTTATTTAAACAGTCAGGAGAAAAGCCTCCCAGCCAGAGGCAAGCGATCGCTTTCATGCTCCTGGTAGTTTTCTGGGTGCAGGGCCAGGGTATGCACCTGGCGGCAAATTCGATCAACAACCTGATTGGAGCCAAATTTCCAGATGAGCTCGCCAGTGGCGCAGTGAGTGAAATCTCACAGCTCACCTATTTTTATGATGAATATCTGAGCCACTACCTGTGGCACATCGGGGTGCTCGGGCTGGCCGCACTGCTGATTTATCGAGAATGGCGCCAACCTGCCGGGCTACAAACGACCTGGTGGGCGGCCATCTTGGGGGGCGTCATCTATGGTTTTACCCTCTTCATCATCACCAATGAGGGTCAGACTGTACCGATCGGTTTTCCCTTCGCCGCCCTGGTGACCGTTTTCGGTCTATTTTGGGGACCCAAAAAGTTCGGCACACAACCTTTACTGGCTTTTTTCTTTATTGCCTGCCTGGTTGCTTTTCTCTGCTACATCGGCTGGGGGCTCTATTGGGGAGCATTTCCAGAGTTCGGAGAAGTTGGGTTTCTCTGATCATCGGAGGGAAAGGTTTTAAAGATCCTACGATTGCAAGAGTTGAAGTAGAAAGTTGGCCACCAGCAATGCGCGCTTTCGGTGTGCAAAGAACCTCCCATACAACACTGCCATAGCCGAGGGAGACTGCTCTCCATAGTAATTTCCCTCCCATCAACTGGCAATAATTATAAAAAAAGAACCGGCACAGTGATGCGCCGGTTCCAATTATTTTTGAGAATCTTTTCAGGTGATGATTGATTTCTCTATTTTACAATGGGGAACAAGATAGGTGTTTTTTCCGAATTCAGTTTTGCGTTGATCGATACCTCTGCACCTGCGGGAAGATCAACAGGTCCTAAGGTCATGCTGGGCAGGGGTGTACCATCGGTCAGGGTGACCGTGATTGTGTATGAGCCAGCCCGCAGCGAAGTGTTTACCACGTCGCCATACCTGAAATCAGGGATAGCCAAGGCGCCGTTGATGTAGACATTCACGGGCAAGGCCTTGCTGAGCCCCAAGCGTCTGCCATCGATGCTGTGGCGAACTTTGACATCAAATGTGCCATCGCTGGCCATTTCTTCTATAGATTCAGTTGCCTTGACCTTCAAGACCGGGGTATCATTTTCTAGGCGGGCATTGATGGAGACATCTACGCCAGCGGGGATATTGACGGGACCTACTGTCATGCTGGGCAATGGGGTGCCATCTTTAAGGTAAACCGTGATCGTGTACCAGCCGGCTGGAAGGGAAGTCGAGATTCTTTCACCAAAGGTGAAGGTGGGAATTGTCAGCTGGCCGTTTACATAAACATCAACCGGTAATTCTTTATCCAGTCCAAGATCTTTCCCATTGATCAGGTGGGCGACATCCAGATTGAATTCGCCACTGCTAGCTTCGGCTTGCGGAGCACTGAATGCAGTTACGAACAATACTGCAGCCAGTATACCTACGATCGTCCAAGTTTTGGGGGTAAGAAGTTTCTTCATGATTTTATACTCTCCTTGCTAAGATTAGCGGGTTTATTTAGATTTATTTCTAATGGTGTATATATTACCAACTATTCAATGTTTTGTCAAGTATTTGCAACGCTTTTGAACATTAATGTTTCGTGAGAAATGCCAGGTGCGGATGTGGATATTTTCGATATTCGAATGAAACGAAAATATATTCGCTCATTGAACGCCTATCCCCATTCATGCGATTACAACTATTCGCCATGAAAGTCCATTATCTCGCTCTGGTTCCTTGAAGGAAAGTCCGATTCATTCAATTCAGTACGAACCCAATCTCGCATTCACCGCCAGATTCGTTGTTGCCACCAGAATTTGATTAATTAGATTGCCGGAAAAATTCAGGTGAGAATTTTCTGGAAACTCCCCCGCTCCTAAATCTGAAATTATTGTTCCTTATATATAGCTAATTTCGGTAAAACTCTCAATCCGCGATGAAATCCTCCCGCTTTTCATATTTCTGAGTTGAATTTGGAGCCGAAATTCACGTTGAAGGGTTTAATTGACATTAAGAAACTTATCATATATAGTATTTGATAACACCACCAGACAACTTCACTGCAGGAGGGGTACCATGAAAACTTGCCGCTGGTTCATAGTTGGTTTTACCCTACTCCTTTTGTTGGTATTTATCCTTCCTCCCATTTCCACTAAAGCCAATTCTGAAGTTAATAATGAAAATTCATCGATTGAACCTGCGGTGATCTCAGAACCAGAAAGTCCGAGCGCGCTTATCACCTGGTTCACTCATGATGTGGATACTA
>CP070764.1:2571732-2577556 GCA_020349245.1 Chloroflexota bacterium
CCAATCAGCGGATATTGGCCTCTACAATTATGTCACCCAGGAGTTATATCCAACCTTTCAGAAGGATTATGGAATTTCGTTAGAGGAAGATCTAGCAAATTACCAACACAGGCGAAATAATAGCTTTAATAATAAAAATCTCACTATGTCAAGGTTGAAACAATTCATGGTCTACAAGCCACTCCTTTTATTAAATCGCAGCGGGATCAGGGTTATCTGATTCCTTATGTGATATCTTTTTTCCGGAACAGGAATCAAAAGTATGAATCTTCGTAAAAAAGCAGCCAAAGGTGTTGTTTGGTCAATTATCCAGAAATGGGGCAGGGCAGGGATATCTACGATATCCTTTATCGTCCTTGCCCGGATCCTGCCTCCTGAAGCATTCGGCCTGGTAGCCCTGGCCACTGTGTTTACCGCCTTTGTTGAAATCTTCCTTGACAATGGTTTTACAGCAGCCATTGTCCAGCGTGAGGACCTGGAACCAGAACATCTTGATACCGCTTTCTGGACAAGTGTGCTCATGGGGGTCATACTGACCGTTGTAGGAATACTTCTTTCAGGATTTGTAGCCTCCTTATTCAAGGAACCTGACCTGGAACCGATACTAGAATGGTTGTCTGTCAGTTTTGTGATTATTGCTCTGAGCAGCACCCAGGTAGCCATTCTCCAACGAGAGCTTGCCTTTAAAAGCCTGGCTGCTCGATCCTTAGCTGCTACAGCAGTGGGTGGTATCGTTGGGGTTGGTATGGCGCTGGCTGGTTTCGGTGTCTGGAGTCTCGTTGGCCAGACATTAGCAAATGCAGTCGCTGCAGCCATCGTTCTCTGGCGGGCGAGTAACTGGCGACCCGGGTTTCGCTACTCGGGAAAGCATTTTAAAGAATTATTTAGCTTCGGCATCTCGATTATTGGTAATAAAATTCTCGTCTTTTTCAACCGCCGGACGGATGATTTTCTCATCGGTTATTACTTAGGACCAACGATGCTGGGTTATTACACAATTGGATACCGCCTGCTGCTCGTCCTCATCCGGGTGGCAACCAACATCATCAACACGGTTGCCTTTCCAACATTTTCCCGTCTTCAAGATCAACCAGAGAAGATGCGGCGTGCATTCTACAAGGTTACCCAATACACGAGTCTGATAGCCATGCCCGTATTTCTCGGGATGGCTGTACTGGCACCTGAATTGGTTTTTACGTTCTTTGGTGAAAAATGGGCTCCCAGTATTCCGGTCATGCAAATCCTGGCATTCATTGGAATACTCCAATCCATATTATTATTCAATGGCGATGTGATGAAAGCTTCTGGAAAACCGAATTGGGATTTTGGAATCATGTTGCTGACAACTGCCTGTAGCGTGATTGGATTCTCGATCGCTGTTCAGTGGGGAATAGTCGCTGTTGCGACTTCCTTCGTAATTGCTGGCTATTTGGTTGCTCCAGTTTCATTTTTCGCGGTCCGAAAACTCATCCACATAGATTTTAAAACTTACTTCTTGCAGTTTGTCACTCCCCTTACAGCTTCTTTGTTAATGGTCGCAACTGTGATCCTGCTTAAGAACCTGCTCAAGAATGTAGACCTTCATATATACGTAGAGCTATCAATATATTTAATCGTTGGTGGATTAACTTATATACTAATAATCCTGATTTTTGCAAAGCAGCTGTCTCGGCAAGTGCTTGAACTCATATTCGATGTTATCCCTGACAACCGTCTAAGAGTCCTGTTTACGCCACTCGAGAAGTATTTCCTGAAATAAGAATCATATGAATTCAAATTTTATCGTACTCACCACCAATCGTAGCGGATCAGTCTGGGTCATGAGTACCCTCAACAGCCTGCCGGAGATCACTGCACAAGGAGAACTGTTTCTCCCGAGAAAGAGAAAAGTTGAAAAGCGATGGGATTCTGAGTTCGCTATTCCCCGCTATGTTGAGAGAGCGATGAATGGGTTTAAACCCCGCCCATTTTCAGTCTTTTCCTACCTGGATGACCTATACTGCACCCCCGGTACAGTCGGTTTCAAACTGATGTATAAACAGCTGGGTCTCTATCCAGAGATCATGATTTACCTGATTCAACACAAGATCAAAGTTTTCCACCTGGTTCGTAAAAATCATCTGGATGTTCTGCTCTCATTCGAACTGAAGAGAAAAATTGGCCGGGCTCATGTATTGGCAGGTCAATCGGCACCTGAATTGATCCAAGTCTCACTGGACACGAAGACACTTATAAATAATATTGAAAAGCTGCAAAGGAAGCAGGATCTGGCCCGCCAGCTGCTGGCATGGTTCAGATTGCCAAATATCGAAATCACTTACGAGGAACTGCTTCGTGATCAAGCTAACTTCAATATTATCTTGAATTTCCTATCCGTTGATCCGGATGATAATATTCCGACTTCAACACTGGTGAAGATTCGTAAAGGCAAACACCGCCAGGTAATCAGCAATTATAATGAAGTCCAAAAGGTGCTAGAAGGAACGAATTTCTCAAACTTGCTTGATGAGTCTGTTCCATAGCTAATCGGTATTTCTCCTGGAAATGAGTTCCTGGAAATCTGAGAAAATAGATGCGTAAAATTGCTTTTGTTTTATCACTTGTTCTTATCTTCATGATCCCCTGGGAAGGGGTCATCAGATTTGCAGGTATTGGGGATTCGGAAAGCACGGCAGTGAAATTCTTCGGATTAGGGGTCTCATCAATCTGGGTAATATCAGTACTCATCGCGGGCGGGTTCCGCAAACCTGGGCCGTTTCATGTTGCTGTATTCCTTTTTGTTTTATGGAATGCATTCAGTTTTTACTGGAGCGAGAACATGAACCGCACAATTAATCAAGTTATCACCTGGGTCCAGCTGCTGGTCTTCTCATATATCATTTGGGACCTTTATACTTCTCGCAATGCAGTATTTGCCGGACTTCAAGCGTATGTCTTGGGCTGTTACGTAGCTGTAGGTGGGGCGATCTCCAGCTATTTCTCAGGAGATGCATTTTATACCTACTATGAACGTTTTACTCCTGGAGACACGAACCCAGATGGGTTCGGATTTATCCTGGCCTTGGGTATACCAGTTGCCTGGTACCTGGCAAGTTCGATCGAAAATGTGAAGTACGCGACTATGTTAAAGTTGATTAATATTGCCTTTATCCCGCTGGTGATTGTGGGTCTTGCCTTATCCGGTACCCGGACTGCCCTGATCGCGTCGATTCCAGGCATGGCTTTCGGCTTCGCGACACTTACCCGCCTCCGGCCATGGGCAAGGATAGCCATTTTCATCATTCTTATCGCAGCACTTATCATCATAATTCCTGAACTCCAATCCTTGAGATCATTCCAGCGGTTTGGAACGATAGGAACTGAAATTACCCAAGGAGACCTTAACAATCGTGTAAACAACTGGAAAGAGGGCTTATCATCCTTCGCCGCCCATCCTTTGCTTGGGGTTGGCAGCAACATGTACCGGTCTGTGAACAGCCTTGGAAAGGTCGCCCATAATTCATACATATCAGTCTTGGTCGAATTAGGCGTGGTAGGATTTGCCTTATTTGCCGTAATTCTCGCCATTGCTATTATCCAGGTCTGGTCTTTGCCCAAATGGGACAAGCTTTTCTGGCTCACTATGCTTTTGGTATGGGCAATTGGCAGTCTTACCCTCACCTGGGAGCACAGGAAGTCTACATGGCTATTTCTAAGTTTACTCATCGCCAGCACATCTCTGGCCAGCCAATTGCAGAGAGATGTCCAGCTTGAAAAAAAATCTCAACCTCCATTCTCCCCTATCCCGTTAACCAAATCCAGCCTTCACCCACCCGGAGAGGAAATTAATACCTCTCCAGGGAATTAATTGTAAATTAGTAAGATTGATAAATGGCAACTGAAATCAAAAAAAAGATCTCAATTTTCATGCCCACCTTATTTGGTGCCGGTGGGCAGCGCTCGATGCTCAACCTGGCACATGGCATTACCGACAAAGGCTATCCTATCGATTTGGTTTTAGCAAAAATTGAAGGTGAATTTGTTGAAGAAGTCCGTGATCCCATAAATGTCGTTAACCTTAAATCTTCTCGTGCCTTGACCAGCCTGCCTAGCCTGATTCGTTACTTGAGAGCCGAACGACCTGCGGCCATGATTTCGGTCTTCAACTATGTAAACATCATTGCTATTTGGGCCTGGAAGCTGGCAGCAGTCGAAACCAGGTTATTTGTGAACGAACAAAACACGCTTTCTCAAGAAGCCGGGAATGCCTCCAATTGGCGTGGGCGAATGACTCCCATATTGATCAAGCGCTTCTACCCCTGGGCTGATGGCATAATCGTTGTTTCGAATGGCGTCCGTGAAGATATGTCCAGGTTAACGAATATCCCATTAAAGCGTATCACGGTAATTTATAACCCTTCTGTAAATTCAAGCGAGGTCTTGGAGAAGTCACGGGCACCACTTGATCACCCCTGGTTCAAACCCGGACAACCCCCAGTGCTGGTCGCTGTGGGCCGTTTGCAGATTCAAAAAGATTACCCGACATTAATCAAAGCTTTTGCTGAGGTACGCAAGGTGCAACCTGCTCGATTAATGATCTTGGGAGAGGGGATCGAGCGCGAAACGCTTGAAGGATTGATCGCCGAGCTCGGTATTTCACAGGATGTGAGTCTGCCCGGATTTGTCAAGAATCCCTACGCATATATCGCCCAGTCTTCGCTCTTTGTTTTGTCTTCAAGATGGGAGGGATTGCCGACGGTATTGATTGAAGCCTTGTGCTGCGGAACACCAGCAGTCTCCACGGATTGCCCAAGCGGACCAAGAGAGATCCTCAAAAATGGGCAGTACGGGACTTTAACCCCGGTTGGTGATGTTGATGCACTTTCCCAAGCCATCATTGAAAATCTCAATAATAATCCGACTACTCCTCCAGTCGAAAGCTGGCAACCTTATGAAGTAGGCACAGTGGTCGAACAATATATTACAATGCTTTTGGGGAATCACACCAAGCTACCATCCTAGTTTTGGAAACTAACCGATTGTCTTCGCATTTTTTCAGATTTATTCTATTAGAAAGACAGATAATTTAGGGTCGATCCGGGGGTTTCTATGAATCATAGCCAATTACATTTAATTTACCAGAAATCAAAATGAATTCTTCAAAACAAGACAGAAAATTTATGATATTGCATATCATCCTTGCATTGACCCCAACCAACGGGCAATATAATGAACACTGCCTGCCTCTGCGAAAATTGCGGGATATCACAATTTCCACATATTTTAAATCCACGATAACTCCTCCAGAAGAGATCAAGCTGTATGACGGTGACAATACTGTCTCCGGGTTCGTCAAGTCTCTAAAAACCGCGCTGCAGGAAAACGAATTTGATGTCATCCATGTACATACCCCTCATGCTGGCGTGCTGCTGATCCTTACCCTGCTTCTTTCTGGAATGTATCGAAAAATCCAGCCTCTGACCGTTCATACTATCCAAAACTCGTATCATAACTTCAAACTCCGCAATAAATTGATGTTCCTGCCGAGTTTTTATTATTTCAGGCACCTGATTTTTTGCAGTCATGCCAGCTTCGAAAGCTTTCCCGCGTTCTTAAAGTGGTTGGGGCGAGATAGGATGCATGTGGTTCAAAACGCGGTCGATTTAGATCGAATTGATCGAGTGATCGGCGATATTCAGGATAATTCCTTTAATGAGCATTTTGAAGTCTCTACTGTTGGCTTAATAAAGATTAAGAACCCCCAAACGGTGCTAGAAGCCTTCCGTCACGGCTCGGATTCCGAGAGCAAATTAGTTTACATGGGTGATGGTCACCTGAGACCAAT
>CP070764.1:2577656-2605259 GCA_020349245.1 Chloroflexota bacterium
AATATGTGACCACGGGGTGGCCAAACAAGCACAACCCGACCAGTCTGACTCCATCCCAGCTTATCTTTCACCGAGATAGTGTCATCATAAGTATCCAGCTGGATAATTTGAGTTTTCACAGTAATTTAAATTCTTTATATCGAACCTGTAAACTCTCAGAAAACTACCTGCAGGATTCACTGTGTCCGGCGTGGATGGCTTGATATCGATTCCGGGCTATTGTCCTGGCATTTCCGACCTAATTTTTTAATCTCAACTCTAACCACTCGTGTGCTTTTGCAAGAGCATTGTCAAGTTGTTCAGGGTCTTTCCCACCAGCTTGGGCGAGTGTCGGGCGACCACCCCCGCTGCCCCCGAGGGGAACCGCAGCATATTTGACGAGTTCGCCAGCATGTAGACCCCGCGGTAGCAAATCTTCAGTCACAGCCGCGATCAAAAGTGGCCGACCTGCAGTTTCCGTGGCCAGCACGATCACACCACTTGGGTATTTCTGCCGGAATCGATCCGTCATCTCCCTCAGAGTTTCCGCATCTGCGCCAGGCAGATTGGCGATCAGCACTGGAACTCCAGAGACAAGAGGGACATCTTTTATGAGCTGGTTGAATTGTTCGCTACTCTTCTGGCGTCTGAAGGTGGATAGATCTTTCTGAGCTTGATCGAGCTGGTCTAAGGCTAAATTGGTCTTTTCCAAGATCTGGTCCGGACTGGTGTCTAAGAGATTGGCAGCCTGGTCCAGCAGATTGAAACGGTGGCGGATTATATTGTAAGCCCCTTGACCAGTTACCGCCTCAATCCTGCGCAGTCCTGCACCAACGCTACTTTCGCTGGTGATGAGAAATGTGCCAATATTCGCAGTTTCATCAACGTGGGTTCCGCCGCACAGCTCGTAGGAAAACGGCTCATCACCCCCGATAGCGATCGTGCGGACGGTTTCAGCATATTTCTCCCCGAATAGGGCCATAGCGCCTTCATTGATCGCTTCCTGGAGTGATTTGTGGGAAATGTTCAGGACATAATTTGCATAGATGTCGCGGTTTACCCCGGCTTCGATTTGATCAAGTTGTTCAGGTGTTAAAGCTTCTGGGTGGGTGAAATCAAATCGCAATCGATCCGGAGCGACCAGTGAGCCTGCCTGGCGGGCATGGTCACCCAGAACCCGGTGTAGTTCCGCATGTAAAAGGTGTGTCGCGGTGTGATTTCGCATGATGCTCAACCGGCGTTGAATATCAACCTGGGCGGTTACCAGATCACCAGTTTTCGGATTTCCGGAGAGGACTTCGCCGATATGCATTATCAAACCTGAAATTGGCTGGCGCATCTCTCTGATCGCGATCGTCCACCCCGGACCCGATAGTGAACTAATGGTCCCGGTATCAGATACCTGCCCGCCAGCTTCAATGTAGAATGAGGTCCCTGGTAGAAGCACCTCCACCAGGTCGCCAGGGCGGGCGCTTTGCACCAGTTCACCATCTTTGACAATGGCGAGCATGGTGCCTTGTGCTTCGTAATTCCCGTAAGGATCATAGGCAACACCCTGGGCAGGTAGTTTCCCCTCTTTTACCAATCTGGCCAGCAATTCCTTGTAGAAGTCGATATTTTCATCTCCGAAGACACCGAATACTTCTCCGGCCCCGGAAGCAAGCCGATGCTGTTCCATCGCTTCTTGGAAACGCTCTTCATCGACTTCAATGCCTTTTTCGCGAGCGATATCGCGGGTGATCTCGAGAGGTAACCCGTAAGTCGCATATAAGTCAAATGCTCTTTCCCCAGGAACGCTTCTTTGATCACTCGCTTGGGTCTGCTCCAGGATAGTCTCCAATTTAGATACCCCGGCTTCAAGGGTGCGGTGGAAGCGAATTTCCTCCCGGGTCAAGTTATCCAGGATGGCAGCCTTGTTGCGGACCAATTCTCTATAGAATTCACCATAATTTTCAATTATGCTTTCGGTGATTATTGCCAGGAATGGCTCGTCTAATCCCATCAGGCTGCCGAATCTTGCAGCCCGGCGGATGATCATCCGGCTGACGTAATTGCGACCAGTATTTCCTGGAACGACGCCATCCGCGATAAGGAAGGCTGCAGCTCTTGAATGGTCGGTGATCACCCGGTATGGAGTCAAGAAGGAAGCCCTTTCTTCGTCTGAAT
The DNA here is from genome assembly GCA_020349245.1 of Chloroflexota bacterium. Lineage (GTDB taxonomy): Bacteria > Chloroflexota > Anaerolineae > Anaerolineales > UBA4823 > PFL25. The sequence goes on from CP070764.1 coordinate 2,579,802, forward strand.
GTCCGGTCATCCGCTGGATTGAATCCATGGTTGGCTTGAGAAAATCAGTTTTATAGTTCGAGTCAACGCCCTGCAGAACCAGGGCAATTCGTTCTAATCCTGCACCGGTATCGACGTGCTTCGCCGGAAGAGGTTCAAGCGTGGAAGGTCCAGTACGGTTGTACTGCATGAAAACCAGGTTCCATAGTTCCAGGAAACGAGTACAGCCTTGCAGATTCACCGCACAGGTATGTCCAGGTGTTCCCTCAAGGGCACAATGCCCGTGGCCAAGATCCAGGTGAATTTCACTGTTCGGTCCGCTGGGTCCAGTGTCAGCCATTTCCCAAAAATTATCTTTCCTGCCAAAGAAAAGAATGTGCGAAGGATCAAAGCCTGCTTGGCGAATCCAGTACTCTGCAGCCTCGTCATCTCGTTCAATCTCACCTTTTTCATCCTCGAAACAGGTTGCCCACAGGCTTTCTTTAGGCAGACCCCAGACATCGGTCAGCAAGTCCCAAGCCCATTCAATTGCTTCTTTCTTATAGTAATCGCCAAATGACCAATTGCCGAGCATCTCGAAAAAAGTGTGGTGGGTGTCATCGCGTCCGACATCGTCCAGGTCGTTGTGCTTGCCTGCCACACGCATACATTTTTGTGAATTCACGGCGCGTTTGTAAGCTCGTTCATCCAGACCCAGGAAAACATCTTTAAACTGAACCATTCCTGCATTGGTGAACAGCAGGGTCTGGTCTCCTCCAGGTACGAGCGAGGAAGACGGTACAAAGGTATGTCCTCGATCAACAAAAAAATCAATAAACGCTTGCCGAATTTGAGCACCTGAAAACTTCTTTTCTAACATATTCACTTCCGAGCGTGTTACCTACCCGAATTTTTTTAGGTAAGTATAAGGTGATTTGATCTGGAATAATGATCCGATCAGATTTGAATTATACCAAGAGGAGTAATTTCGGTATTTATTAGAATATCTACACTAGGATTTTGTTCTTATTCATTTCGAAGGCAGGTCAAAGAAATGCTTTCTACGATATAATGACTTGCCTGATAGGAAAAAATGATTAATCTGCAGTAATAAACAAATTAACTCTTGATATATATTTGATCGTATCCTATTCTTTCGAAGGATTGTTATGCGCCTGAGATTGAAATTTGTACCGGCTTGAGATAGGAAAGATAAGCGGATGATCTCTCGACCCCGGTGGTAAGCCTTGATGAAGATATCAGTACCAGGTTAGTCACAAAAACAGGATTGGCGATTTTATTTATAGATGAGTGATATGTATCCTGAGCAACAAATTCTGGGATTTCAGCGGGGAAAAGGGGAAAATTTAGAGGAATGCGTCATTTGCATCGGGCTGGTTGCATCAAGAGCGGACCGATCTCGAGGATCCTCCGAGAGGGACAGGAAAATAAGGCTTAGGCGAAGAATAGATGCCTCCACCAGATAGCGAAGGGATCACTCCTGCCCAGCAGGTTCCCCAGAAAACAACAAGGAAATGGTGGCAAGTTGCATTATCGATCGCGCTGCTTGGTCTGCTGCTGTATTTCTTCTGGCCGCTTCTGGGAGAGATCCGAGCAGCAGCGGATTTATTCCGTACTGCGGATTGGGTATGGTTTTTGATCGCGATCCTGGTACAGATCGTCTCTTACTCATTTTTGACATGGTTGAACGCTCTTTCGCTGCAACCATTTTCCGGTCGAATCAGGTTTATACCGCTGATGGGGGTCTTAACCGCAATGGCTTTTATTGCGGTGGCTATTCCAAGTGCAGGCTTAAGCGGGGTTGCACTTCGGGTTCACCTCTTGAAGAAATATAAGTATCTCCCTGAGGAGGCCTTGTTCTCCCTGGTGGTGGAGACGACTTTGGAGTTTGTCGCTTTGGCAACGGTCGCTGTGGTTGGGATTGCTTACCTCATCCACAGCGGCGGATTGACTCCCATCAACATCCTCGGACTGGTTTCCCTTGGCTTGCTGAGCATTGTGATTGGTTGGGTGTCGTGGAGAATCTTAAGCGATTACAAGCGCAGCAAGCAGGTCCTGAAAAAATTTGTCAATTTCTGGAATCGCCACGTAAGGAAACAGCGGGAGTTGGATTTTAATGAATTAAACCAGCGGTTGGTGTATTTCAACCACAACCTGAGGCAATATCCTCGCTCCTCCATCTTGAAGTTTCCCTTGTCTGCATACGGCAAAGTTGTCCTGGATGTGGTCACTTTAGGCTTGTGCTTCCGGCTGTTTGGCTATTCAATTCGACCCGATACGCTATTTATCGGCTACGGGTTAATCCTTACATTGAGTGGCGTTAGTGCACTACCGGGTGGATTGGTGATGACCGATGCATTTGTACCAGTGATTTTTTCCCGCTTAGGAGTGCCGGGTTCAGTTGCCTTGGCAGCAGGACTTTCATACCGCTTGATCGCATTTTGGTTGGTGCGGTTTGTGGGCTATATCAGCTGGTTGATCCTGGAAAAGCGCAAATGATCTCACCTGTAGAACGAAAATATTTGTACTGGGCAGTTTTCGCCTCTGGAATGACAACTCTTGCAGTGGAGCTGTCCGCTTCCCGCCTGTTGGGTAATATATTTGGAACGAGTAACCTGGTCTGGGCCAGTATTATCGGCCTGATCTTGATTTACTTGACTGCCGGATACTTCCTGGGTGGATGGTGGGCTGATCGTTCTCCATCCCTGCAGACGATGTACCAGATCATGGTCTGGGGGGCATTCTTGATCGGGTTGATACCGCTGATCGCTAATCCAGTTTTGAGATATGCTGCAGATGCTTTTGACCAGCTCGCAGTAGGAATTCTCTTTGGTTCTTTCACTGGTGTGTTAATCCTGTTCAGCCTTCCAATTACTTTGCTGGGTACAATCTCGCCATTCGCTATCCGCCTGGCGATTCGCACGCCACAGGAAGCGGGTAGGGTTTCTGGCCGAATTTACGCCATCTCGACTCTGGGATCTTTTCTGGGTACTTTCCTGCCAATATTGCTGTTCATTCCAACAATCGGCACCACGATGACATTCATTTTATTCAGCACTTTTTTGTTAATTGTATCCTTAGCAGGTCTCTGGCTTTCCTGTGGTTGGAAAACCGCATTAAAATGGGTATGGATGCCAATCCTGATCCTGGCACTAGGGATTCTTGGATATGGACGGGGTATCAAGCAGACTCCAGGACAGATTTTTGAAACCGAATCTGAATACAATTACATCCAGGTGCTCGAGAGTGAAGGTTATCGATACCTGAGGTTGAACGAAGGGCAGGGGATACATTCAATTTATCATCCTACCGAGATTAACTACTATGGCCCTTGGAAGCATTTTCTCGCTGCTCCGTTCTTCAATAATCCATTGGTCCTCCCCGATGATGTTCACAATATGGCAATTGTTGGCTTGGCAGCTGGGACGTCTGTCCACCAGGCAACCGAAGTGTTTGGGACTATCCCGATTGATGGATTCGAGATTGACCCACGAATAATTTCAGTTGGCGAAAGATTCTTCGGGATGAATCAACCGAATCTTAATGCAATTGCCCAGGATGGACGCTGGGGGCTGGAGCACGGTTCAAATAAGTATGATCTGATTGCACTGGATGCATACCGACCGCCTTATATCCCCTGGCATCTCACGACCGTGGAATTTTTTCAGATCGTCAAAGATCACTTGACAGAGAAAGGTGCAGCTGCGATCAATGTGGGGCGTGCACCAGATGACCGCAGGTTAATTGACGCGCTTGTTGGTACGTTACAGCAAGTTTTTCCTTCTGTTTATGTTATGGATGTGCCAGATACATTTAATTCAATAATCTATGTAACGAACCAGCAGACCGAGGTAGAAAACCTCTACCTCAACCTATATAACTTAATGGGGAATAGTGAAACCCATCCTTTATTGCTTGAGTCCCTAAAAATCACTGCATTGAACTTGCAGCCAATACCAGAATCAAAAACGGTATTTACGGATGACCTAGCGCCGGTCGAATGGATCACAAATAACATGGTCCTTCGTTTCATTCTATTTGGTGACATGGAGGTATTACAATGACGGAAAATGCTGACGATCAGATAGGTTCAGGTTCCCGCGGCTGGTTGGCCTGGATAGTGAGCATCCTCGTACCGTTTTTGCTCATCCTAACCTCTGTCCGTTTACTATTGACCCCCTTGTTCGTACAGCTGGAATATCGCACACCAAATTTTCCGGCTGATCCCTATGGCTTTTCCCAGGAGGATCGGTTGCAATGGTCCCTTGTTGCCTTGGAATACCTGCTTAACGATGAGGGGATCTCCTTCCTTGAGGATCTGCAATTTGAGGATGGTAATGCAGTTTATAACGCCCGGGAATTGAAGCACATGGTGGATGTAAAGAACGTTCTTCAAGATGCATTAATTGTCTGGTACATAGCTATTGGAGTCATGCTGTTGCTTGGTATTTTTGCCTATTGGAGTGGTTGGTGGGAGGATTTCAAACTTGGTTTAGGAAGGGGAGGCTGGATCACGGTGATCCTGATCGCTGTTATCATGGTGGCGGTTTTGATCGCTTTCAGTGTATTCTTTGTTTTTTTCCATCAAATATTCTTTGAGAGCGGGACCTGGGTATTCAGGTTTTCCGATACATTGATCCGCCTCTTCCCTGAGCGATTTTGGCGAGATACATTCATCGCAATCGGTTTACTCTCACTCGCAGGAGGTTTAGGATTGGGATTAGCATTTCGACGCAGGTGAAAAAATAGGGCAGATAGTTATTATCTGCCCAGAATGTTTTTCACTATGCCCCGAATTTCTCCAATCGCCCGGCATGGGCGAGGGCAAGGGGGATTGTCTGCACCGCGGGGAAATTCCCCAACCCGCCGTTTGCACAAGCTCTTTCCCCAAACCGTTCCTGATTATCCGGTCTCACCGTATCTGGAGCCCATAACAGGAAAGGAACTGGATGCCAGGAATGCGTACGCAGCTTCGCAGGAGTTGAATGATCTCCTGTGATGACCAATACCTGAGGACCGAGATCCAGCAAGCGGGGCAGCGCTTTATCGACACTCTCAATGATCTCCGCTTTGCCATAAAAATCTCCATCTTCCCCTTTGCTATCGGTTTTTTTGATGTGGATAAAGAAGAAATCAAAATCGCTCCAGGTATCCGCGAGTGCAGCAAATTCATCCCCGGGAGTTTCCCCTGTGAAATTGATCACCTGCATGCCTACCAGACTCGCCACGCCTTTATACATTGGATAAACTGAAATAGCAGCCCCTTTCAATCCATAAGAATCGGAAAAGGTCGGCAGGTTGGGATCTGTCGCAAAGCCACGTAAAGTCATCCCATTGGCCTGCGGTTGCCCGGCCAGTACTTCTCGGGCTTGCTTCATCCATTGGTTGAATAGCTGGGCGGTTTGTTCGGCTGCCGGGGATCGGGCAACCGCAGGTAGAGGTGGTATGCCAACCTGCTGGGGATCGGTATCTTCGATATCTGGATTGAGAGACTCGCCTCTCATCACCACTGCAAAGCGGTATTCCTTCACATGGCGCACCTCGGTTTTTACCCCCGGGATATTGATCGTCTTGAGACTTTCAACGAGTGGGATCGCTTCTTCAGTTGGAATTCGACCAGCCCGCCGATCTGATATGTTGCCTTCTGAATCCAGCGTACAGAAGTTTCCGCGGGCGGCAACATCCCCGCGGCCAACCTGCAAACCCACGCCAACAGATTCCAAGACACCCCTCCCTATCTCGTACTCCAGTGGATCATAGCCAAACAAGGCAAGGTGAGCCGGTCCAGATCCTGGCGTGATACCTGGTCTGATAGGCGTTATCTGGCCGAGCATTCCCTCGGAAGCAAGGCGATCCATGTTGGGTGTTGCAGCAGCCTCCAACTCCGTTGGTCCTCCTGCCTCAGTCGGCAAACCTCCCAGGCCATCCATCACCAGTAAAACGATTTTGCCGGATGAAGGTCGTAATAATGGGGGTATGTATTCAAATGGCATGTGATATTTTCCTTTATTCGTACAGAGAAAAAGGCGCAGAGCTGCGAAATTTGAATGCCTCTACGCCCTTTTGTTTGATTTCTGATCTGACCGGGAAAAAATCTGGTGGCAAGTTCGCCACCAGAACCTTGCATTTAACGAATTGCGCGTTCAGTCTCCCGATCAAAGATATGCATATTTTCCATATTGAAGAGCAATTGCATGTCCTGCCCGATCGTGGCGCGCGTTCGTGGATCTACCCGGGCGACAAACTCATGCTCACCTGTTTTCAGAAAGAGGAAAATTTCATTTCCCATTAGCTCCGTAATATCAACCTTGGTGTCTACAGGTTGTGCGATGATCCCGGGTGGAGCAAATTCAGGATTGATGATATCCTCCGGGCGAATACCGAAGATAATCGCTTTACCTGCATGGTCCTGGAATGCTTCCTTGCGATTTTCTGGGATCTCCAAGTTGAATGAATCGGCATCGATGATCAGTTTTCCATCACTCTTCTGAAGCGTGGCGGGAAAGAAATTCATTGCTGGTGAGCCGATAAAGCCTGCCACGAAGAGATTGTCCGGGTGATCATACAGGTTTTGGGGAGTGTCGATTTGTTTCAAGATGCCCGATTCCAAAACCGCGATGCGAGAAGCCATGGTCATCGCTTCTGTCTGGTCATGGGTGACATAAATAAAGGTTGTTTGCAGCTGCTGGTGAAGCTTGCTGATGTTCGCCCGAGTCTCCACGCGCAGTTTCGCATCCAAGTTTGATAGCGGCTCATCAAAGAGGAATACCTTGGGCTCGCGCACGATGGCCCGTCCAACTGCGACTCGTTGGCGCTGTCCACCAGAGAGCTGGCGGGGTTTGCGTTCCAGAAGGTCCTGGATCCCCAATATTTGGGCTGCTTCTTCAACCCTTCTCTTGATCTCATCCTTGGGGGTTTTGCGCAGCTTCAACCCAAATGCCATGTTATCGTAGACGGACATGTGCGGGTAAAGTGCGTAAGATTGGAAAACCATGGCGATGTCCCGGTCTTTGGGAGGGACATCGTTGACGACCTGGTCTCCGATCAATATCTTGCCTTCAGAAATATCTTCCAGGCCAGCCAAGCAGCGCAGTGCGGTGGACTTTCCGCACCCGGATGGACCGACCAAGACGAGGAATTCCTTGTCTTCAATCTGAATATCGAGATTGTTGACAGCCACTACGTCCCCGAAGCGCTTTGTGACATGATCATACGTTACGCTTGCCATTTTATTCATCTCCTTTCTGAACGAGTATCGTGATTTGATTATATGCGGAAGAAATAAAAAACGCAACAAGATCTGTGATAACCGATCTTGCTGATCAATTTCCACGTTTATCTTGATGATTTTTCCGCCTCATCTTACAATGGTTGCATGACAAAGTTGAAGGACGTCACACCAATCCGAAAACAGTACCTGGAAATTAAGCGGCAATATCCGGATACGATTTTATTTTTTCGCTTGGGGGATTTTTACGAGACATTTGATCAGGATGCCGAAACGACCTCCCGGGAACTGGATATCGTATTGACCTCGCGCAACGTAGCCAAGGGGATGCGGGTACCGATGGCAGGGATCCCGTACCATGCAGTTGACAACTACTTGGCGAGATTGATCGATAAAGGTTATCACGTCGCAATTTGCGAACAGGTTGGTGACCAACCCATTAAAGGATTGGTACCAAGAAAAGTCACTCGCGTGGTGACGCCTGGCACGGTTGTTGAACCTGGATTGCTGCCGGGGGACGCGAATAATTATCTAGCCAGCATTGTCTCCCAGGGTGATCGGGCAGGAATTGCGTATGTTGATATCACGACTGGAGAATTCGCAGTAACAGAGATAACGGCCAGCGACATCATGCACGCGATCCGTGGTGAATTGATGCGCATAAATCCTGCCGAAATCTTGCATTCTGACGCGGTGACCTTGGAGAATGACTTGCCTGGTTTTTCCACTGTGTGGCCTGCCTGGAGATTTGAACTCGAACGCTGTCGACAAGCTCTCCTGGATCAGTTTAAAGCTGGATCCCTGGATGGGTATGGATTGCGTGGCTTACCACTGGCAGTTGCAGCTTCAGGCGGAATTGTCCAATACCTTTCAGAAACCCAAACTGCCGCGCTTAAATTGCTCACTTCAATTTCAACCTATCAGTTGAACGAGTTTATGACCCTGGATGCAGCAACGCGCCGAAATCTGGAGCTGACAGAGACGATCAGAGATGGTGGAAAAATTGGCGCTTTGCTGGGAGTCGTGGAGCATACCATCACGCCAATGGGAAAGCGCTTGATGTACCAGTGGTTGAACAAGCCACTATTAGACGTAGAGCAGATCCGGAAGAGACAGGATGGGGTTGCCTATTTTGTTCAAAATGGGTTTAACCGCGCGGAAATCCGCACGGCATTAAAACCTTTGGCGGATCTGGAGCGGCTGACACAGAGAATTGTAAGCGGGTCCGCCTTACCCCGCGATCTGGTTGCCTTGCGGAGCACCCTTAAACAGCTTCCCGGGTTGAAAAATTCTCTCCCGGGTGGAGAGCCTGCACTCGTCGAGGAGATTGATAAACTCCACCCTTGCAATGAAGAACTGGATTTCCTCGAAATGGCAATTGAGGACGATCCACCGACAACGCTGAGAAATGTGGGCGTAATTCGCAAAGGCTACTCCCCTGAATTGGATGGCGTGGTTGAGAGTTCCAGGCATGCCAGGGAATGGATAGCCAACCTAGAATCAGTTGAGCGGGCGGAAACCGGGATCAAATCGTTGAAGGTAGGCTACAACAAAGTCTTTGGTTATTATCTCGAGGTAACCAAATCGAATACGAGTTCGGTCCCAGAACGGTATATCCGCAAGCAAACCCTGGTCAATGCTGAAAGGTATATCACCCCAGAATTAAAAGAATACGAGACATTGGTGCTCAATGCCGAAGAACAGATCCTGGAGATCGAATCACGCCTTTTCAAAGAATTGTGTAATCGTCTTGGGAGCAGCGCGGAAAGATTGCTGCTTACTGCGCGGATGATCGCCAGGCTGGATGTGCTGGCCGGGATGGCTGAAGCAGCAGCCCTGTATGGTTATTCGAAACCCGAGGTAGTCTCCGAGGATGTGCTGGATATTCGCGGTGGTCGCCACCCCGTTGTAGAACAGCTGATGAGTGCAGAGCGCTTTGTGCCCAACAATGCATCTTTTGAAACTGGTGAGCGCATCCAGATTATCACTGGACCGAACATGTCTGGAAAATCTACTTTCTTGCGGCAGACAGCTTTGATCGTCTTGATGGCGCAGGTAGGTAGTTTTGTGCCTGCTGAATCAGCCCGCATCGGTTTGGTAGACAGGATCTTCACCCGGATTGGCGCCCAGGATGAAATCTACGCCGGACAATCCACGTTCATGGTGGAGATGATCGAGATGGCGAACATTCTTCACCATGCCACCAGTCGCAGCCTGTTAATCTTGGATGAAATCGGGCGAGGGACCAGCACCTATGACGGGGTTTCGATCGCCTGGGCGGTCGTGGAATACATCCACAATCACCCCAAGTTGCGGGCAAAAACTTTGTTTGCCACCCATTACCATGAGCTGACACAATTGGCAGATATCCTGCCAGGGGTTCGCAATTACAACGTGGCGGTCAGCGAAGCGGCCAACAAGGTTGTCTTCCTGCACACCATCGTTCCCGGTGGTTCAGATCGCTCTTACGGGATCCATGTTGGACAGCTGGCTGGGTTACCAGGTCCCGTTGTGCAAAGGGCTAGCGAAATCCTGCAACAGCTCGAAGCTTCTTCTGGAAAAGCGGTCCAGATTGACCCCCATGTACCGCAGCAGTTAGCCCTGTTTCCTGAGACCAATCCGCTTCTGGCAGACCTGAACAAGCTGGATATGAATACCCTCTCTCCGATTGAAGCCCTCAACAAGCTATATGAGTGGAAGCGCAAGTATTTGGAAGATGGTCAATAAGCAACAACGACTGTTCGCCTCAGGGTTTGCTGATAACCGTCAAGCATCGACAGAAATTTTCCAATGATGCAAGGTTGAAATCGTTCGGCTGTCAAATGGGTGGGAAATAAAGATGTCGCCCAGATTGTTTTATATATCCGATCCCCGGTCCTCTTGCCCATTCCCAATCGCGGGTTGCTTGGTAGTCAGATAGAGTCCCAGTAACAGGGCCAAACCAATCGCCAGCGTGATCCCTGCGGGTACAGCAATGGAGATGATCAACTCGTTCAGCAGCTCTTCCATGAAATCTCCCAATCCATTTTGAAATATAAGCGAGGAAATTTCGCTACCATTAATAAATTCGCTGGGGAGAAATCTCCGGAAACCCCAGCTGGTGATGGGGAACATCAGTAGTGAAAAAATGAGGCTGATCACTCCTGCAATCGAAAAGGTCCAACCCCACCAGCGAAGCAGGTCTTCGAATGAACGCACGGCGAAAACTGTGACCATTAGGATCATCACCAGTGGGAGCAATGGACTTAAGGTGGAGAAGCGATTTACCTGGCGCACGATTTGATAGGGTTTTGGGATAGTAACAGCGCTGAGATTCGATCCATCTTCTACACCAGATTCTTTAGTGGATGACAATGGCAAATTGATGGAAATTTGATCGGGGAGCTGGGCTGTAATGGCAGAAAGTAGCCCTTGAACTACAGGGTTCAATTCAGAGAGAATATAATCTGGAGGTCGACAAAGCAAGGTGTTTGGGGAGGTATTTATCCCTATTCCCAGCTGTAGCAGGCTCATCAATTGGTCAATTGTGCATGGGGTTTGGGCGGTGAGAATCTGGTCGAAGGCTTGTACTCCTTCAGGCCCTGCGAGGCGAGATTTGAGCTCTTGAATTGAAATCACCAGCGGGGTGGATGCGGGTTCAGGGGAACGCAAAAGAATCTCAAAAAACTGATCGATAAGAAGTTCAATTTGAGATTGGAGCCATTCGGGGTTAATGATATTAACAATAACAGTTTCCCATTGATCCTGATCGAGGATAAGCAAGTAGGTAGCAGGTTTCTTAGCAGGATCATCTCCGCCCCCACCATCGGTAAGGTCAACCGCCAGGTGTTGAGCAATTGATCGCGGTAGTTGCTGATAAAAATCAATCGCGGTGAAAGTGTTTTTATAATATTGCGGGTTGAGCAGCTTCCGGGTGGGAAAATAAGTGAAAATAAATCCAACCATGCTGATGACAAACAAGACAGCAAAAATCCAACCAAATAGCTGGGAGAAGTTCACACGTCTGGGTTTCTGTTTTTGTGTATCCAATCAAGCCTCAAATTCGCAACCGGCGTGGTGCGGGTGGAAATGTGTAATTCCCACCCGCCAATAATATCGGGAAATTCTATCATTTTGTTGGCCGTGGATCTGGGAAAGTTAGAAATTTCCAATCAAAATGTAAATCCTGGAAGTTTCTACACGTTTAGAGGAAGAGGTTTTGAAAACGTGAGAAAGATATTTTGTTGGTCTATCTTCTCGCGCGGAGTGTTCATGTCGCCAGTTAAAATATCTCTGCTGAAACTTTTTAAACGATCTTGGTACTGACCGGCGAAGTGTTGAAGTTGAATTTTGATTGACGAATAATCGCCGTTTGTTAGGTGGATCAGGATGCTCTCTGAAGCGGGGTATATAAACCGACAATATTTCCCGTTGGATCAGAGAAAAGACCGACCCACCCAGTTTCCGGTATCTCTGTTTTGGGCATCAATTTTTTTCCGCCGAGAGCTTCTGCTTTCGCCAAGGAGGCATCGATATCATCTGTACCGATATAGGCGATCACTGTTCCGGGGGGATTTTCCTCGGAGATCGGATTGAAGCCACCACCTGGTTCTTCCCCAGTCGAAAAGGTCGCGTAATTCATTTCCGGCATCTGGACAACTTCCCAGCCAAAAAGGTCACGGTAAAATTCGCCAGCCGCGACTCTATCCGCGGCTGAAAACTCGATATGGAGTACGGGATGGTCTGCCATGCTTAACTCTCCTTTTTTTCATGATTATTTATTAATCGGTGGAAGGTTATTATAGTACAGATGTTCTATTTCTTCAAGGTTTTTTAGAAATAGGCGACCAAGAAGGATACCAATCATCTGCAGGATGTTGGGTTATGTTAGTAAGGTGTTGATCCTTGAGGCGGAGGATATAGATTTCGTCATTGCCATCTCGGTAGGAAACAAAAGCGATTTCTTTGTCATCAGGTGACCAGGTGGGCATGTTATCATCGGCTGGATGATCGGTGAGGCGGATACGCTTGTGATTATTTATATCTTGAATATAGATATCCAGGTTCCCATTTACATTTGCTGCATAGGCGAGGAACTTCCCATCATGAGACCAGGCGGGTTGGCCGAAAGATCCTCCTTCCCAGGTGGTTATCTGCTTGGTTTCCCCGGTTTGAGTGTCATAAAGATACAGTTGGAATGCCGGACCGCGGCAGTTTGAATTAAAAACCAGATAGCGTCCATCCGGTGACCAGGAAGATGAATACTGTTCACCCGCTACTGTTTCAAAGAGATCGACCCAATACCGATTCTGTTGCCTGCGCAAGATGGCAATTTGGTGGTATCCACCGAGGCAATTTGCCATTCTAGGTGGATAGCGGTCAGTATAAAGAGAAAAAGTCTCTCCATCGGGGTTCCAGCGCGGGGCGAATTCATCATCGAAACTTGACTCTGGATCATTAATCAGGTTTACAGGTGCGGAACCATCTGACCCCATCACGAAAATATCTGAGCTGCCATCACGGCGGGATCGAAAGGCGATTAGCCGTCCATCTGGCGACCAATCCGGATCAGCATCTACCTGGGGGTCGTCTGTTAATTGGCGTAAACCGCTTCCGTCTGCCTGAATAAGAAAGATGTCCCAATTTCCAGTTCGATCTGAGGTGAAGATGATGCCCGGGCTGGGTTCAGCAGGGGAAATCCGTGCTGTTATGCTTGCCTGGTTTGCACAGCCTGCCGCCAAGATGACAAAAACGAGGATTACAAATCCTGTGGGGTGAAATTTCTGCAGGATATATGTTGCAGTTTGCTTCCATTGCATATAAAGTTTACTTTTCGCGGTGCTTGATTGGTTCAGTGATCAATCAGATTGGATTACAACCAAAAATTAATCAAGAATTTGCCGGTATGGATATGTTTGCCTATTAACCGATAAATCGAAGCCGGAGAAAATCTTCAACAGATTGATTAAATAATCCAGCTTGCTCCATATTCAGCAAGTGACCTGCCCGGGGGATGACCTTTAGCTCCGATTGGGGGATTTCGGCCTGCATGGATTTTGATTCTGTGAGGGGGATGATCTGATCTTCTGCACCTTGAAGAATTAAGGTGGGTACATGAATATCACGCAAAATATCGGTAGAGTCAGATCGGTTCTTCATTCCGATCAGGGCCGAAATCATACCACTCCGGGAGGTTTGCGACATGATTGCCTGGATACGGGATACGAGTTCAGGACTTTCTGTAAATGTGTGGGCTGCCAGCAGACTGGGTAGCATGCTTTCAATTACGGCTTCCGGTCCGGATTGGATTACGTTTTGAACGGCTTTGTCGCGGTTATTTTTTGTCTCCAGGCTATCAGCGACTGCTCTGGTGGCGGCCAGGATCAATCCTGCTACTTTCTCCGGGTGACGGCGATAAAGTGCAAAGCTGATATATCCACCCATGGATAAACCGCAGATAACCGCAGGTTTTTTCACCTGCAGCACTTCGAGGACTCGCGCACAATCATCTGCCAATAAATCCATCGAATAGGTTCCTTCTGTTGCGGGTGATTGACCATGACCTCGTAAATCAACAGCGATCACTCTCGAAAAGGCGGATAACGATGTGATCTGCGGGTGCCACATCTCGTGATTGAGCGGAAAACCGTGAATCAGCATAATCGGTAGGCCTTGACCAACGTCTTCCACGAATAAGCTTGTATCCTGGATATTGAGCTGCATATCTTGGTTGCCTTCCGTTATTTCCAAGCCCTGATGTCAAGCGATGATGCGAACATTTTTAGAGCATTAATATGATCTGCCGGGGTTTCAAAACCAGCCTGCATGGTGTTCAATGATACGTGGGTAGCTCCTGCAGCCTGCCAGCTGCGCAGCTGCTCCTCCCATGATGCGGGATTACCGTTTTCATAGCGAATTCGGGCATCAATACCGAAATTGTCCATGCTTTTTCCAGCCTGAATGCGATATCCACTAATCTTCTCTATTGCCGGGAGAGCATCCTGTGCGCGGCGGTACATTGGAAGCCACCCATCCCCGATGGTTGCTGATCTGCGCAGTACCGCGTCTGCATGTCCACCAAACCAAATGGGGATGGGACGCTGGATTGGTAGGGGGTTAATCCCTGCATCCGGGATGGTGTGCCAGCGGCCAGAGAAATTGACCAGCGGTTTTGTCCACAGCTGCCGCAACAGTTCCACCTGTTCTTCAATACGTTGCCCACGATTATGAAAATTCTCCCCTAGGGAGACATATTCGGGCTTGTTCCAGCCGGTACCAATCCCCAATCGGAAACGACCGGCGCAAAGCACGTCAAGTGTGGCTGCCTGCTTGGCAACCAGAGCGGTCTGGCGTTGAGGCAAGATCAGGATCCCGGTGATGAATCCGATATCTCCAGTTACCCCAGCCATGAAGCTGAAGAGTAGAAATGGTGATTGGAATGGTGATTGGTAATCGTAGGGACCCTGCCAGTCTTCCTCCCGGTCAGGATTGACCCCCAAGACGTGATCGTAGGTTAGAACATGGGTAAAACCCAAACCTTCTGCGGTTTGGGCCAGATCGCGAATGGCATAGGGGTCATTACCAAATTCAGTTTGCGGGTAGACAAATCCAATATCCATATCAGCGCTCCCTGTCTCGCCAAGTTTTGATCTGATCGGCGTGCTCAGCTTCGTGCTCAAAGCTGTCTTCGGCGATCCATTTCCACAAGGGTCTGCCCTCCAACCAAGAATATTGATCTGGGTTGGTCAATGCCTGCTCTGGGATTTCCTTTACCTGGCGGATTGTTTGTTTGCGGACACCCATAAAATCCTCCATGACGGCATCCAGCGCCCGGTGTTTACTTTGTTGGTACCAGCGTGCATTGATTTCGTCTACTGTCTCTTGGCTGAAATGGACCGTGGTAGGTTTTTGCCCTGACTTTGACTGCCAGATGAGTTTGACAATTTCAGCTTCCCAACGAGTCAGGTGGACCAGGAGATCCTTAAGCGACCATTGATCAATAACCCCCGGTATCTCCATTTCCAGTGCTGGCAAGCCTTCGATGGTTTTGAGGAATTGGGATCTTCCTGAGCTTAGTGCAGAGAGTAAGCTTTCTTTATCCATAATTATTTTCAATACAATCCTTTATCAGCTGGGTTACTCTGGTGATTAACCAGGCGGATCATCCGCTGTTACCGGAAGATAGTTTTGCTAGTTGGCTTTGGATTTTTTCTGCTTTATCCTGGTAATCCTGAAGTTTCAGGCGCTCTTTTTCGACAACGTTTGGGGGAGCTTTCTCAGCAAATGGGCTGGCTAACAGGGCTTGAAGGCGTTCAATCTGGGCTCTGGCTTCAGCCAGGTCTTTCTCCAATCGCTCCCGCTGCTCTCCAGGGTCAACCAATTCAGCCAGCGGCAGGTATACCTCGACCTGATTAACAACCAGCGCGATGTGATTATCAGGTTTTTCTCCCATATTTTCGTAAATTACGGTCTGCGCGGGATCAAGCCAGGCAAGGGAGGCGATATTGGTCTTCTGGTGCTCGAGGACAGCCGTCTGCTCGCCACCGACGAGAACAGCCGCTATTCTTTGTTTTGGATTAACATTTTTCTCCGCACGCAGATTGCGGATCGACCGCACGAGCTCCATCACCAGGGTGAAATCAGCCACAGCCTGGGCTTCCCAGGGGTTTTCCGATGATGGCTCAGGCCACTGAGCAACAATTAAAGCTTTTTCCCAACTCGAATTGTGGACAGGGTGGATCGGTTTCTTGAGCATTGTAGCTGCATTTTTTAGATGACCCCAAATTTCTTCAGTCACGAAGGGAGTAAAGGGATGGAGCAGGCGTAGACAGGTATCAAGGACATGAACCAGGTTGCGAGCAGTGGTGAATGCCATCTGCTCCCCTTCTCGCAGCTGGAGTTTTGCGATCTCAACATACCAATCGGCGAATTCATTCCAGAAGAAATCATAAACCTGTCTACCAGCCTCTCCAAATTGGTAATTCTGAAAAAGACGATCTACATCCCGGATGAGCGTGGACAGCCGAGCTAATATCCACTGGTCCGCCAGGCTGGGGACAGGCTCGGTTTCCTGATCGGGGAAATCAATCTCCTTTACTTGTTCAAGGGTACCCAGGGTAAAACGCGCCGCGTTCCAGATCTTATTGGCGAAGTTGCGGTTTGCTTCAACTTTTTTCAAGCTCAGGTTCGTGTCATTTCCCGGCGTGGAACCTACCAGGAGGGTGAATCGCAGGGCATCTGTACCCAGGTCATCCATAACCACCAGGGGATCGATCACATTGCCGTAAGTCTTACTCATCTTGCGGCCATCTTCATCACGGATTAGCCCATGCAGATAGACCGTGTGGAAAGGGACCTCACCTGTGAATTCAATGCCATCCATGATCATGCGCGCCACCCAGAAAAAGAGAATGTCATACCCAGTTTCCATTACAGAGGTAGGGTAAAAATACTTGTAGTCAGGTGTCTCGTCAGGCCAACCCAGGGTAGAAAACGGCCAGAGGCCAGAGGAGAACCAAGTATCAAGTACATCTGGATCCTGGGTTATGTTGGCGCTTCCACATTGTGTGCATTCTGCGGGATCATCCCTGGAAACGATCACCTCGCTGCAATCCTGACAAGTCCAGACCGGGATACGATGGCCCCACCATAATTGCCGGGAAATACACCAGTCTTCAATGTTCTCGAGCCAGTTGTAATACACTTTTTTAAACCGATCCGGGATAATGTGAATGCGACCATCATGGACTGCCTCTAAAGCAGCGTCAGCCAGAGGCTGGATACGCACAAACCATTGGGTGGAGATCATCGGTTCGATGATTTCTCCCCCGCGTTGGGAGCGGGGGATGTTCATCAGGTAAGGTTCTTCCCTGATTACAAGTCCCGCATCACGCATGTCCTCCCATAAGTTCTGGCGAGCTTCAAATCGATCCTGTCCTTGGTAAGGTCCGCCGTGTTCATTCACCCGGGCTGATTCATCGAGAACGGAGATAACAGCCAGACCGTGCCTTTCCCCGATAAGGTAATCGTTGGGATCATGGCCGGGCGTGATCTTGAGTGCCCCAGTGCCAAACTCCCGATCAACGTATTCATCTGCGATAACAGGAATTTGCCGGCCCAAGATGGGGACAATCACTCTTTGACCAATGAATTTCTGGTAGCGTGTGTCCTGTGGATGAACTGCAAGCCCCGTATCTCCCAGTATCGTCTCCGGGCGGGTGGTTGCCACAGGGATGAACTCGGTATCAGATCCAGCCAACATGTACTTGAAGTAATAAAGCTTTCCGGGTTCCTCGCTATATTCCACTTCCAGATCAGAAACCGCGGTTTTTAATCCTGGCGACCAGTTAATCAAGCGCGGTCCACGATAAATCAAGCCTTTCTCATAAAGCTGTACAAAAGCCTCGCGCACAGCCCGGGAGAGACCTTCATCCAGCGTGAAACGTTCCCGCTCCCAATCGCAGGAAGCTCCCAGCCGGCGAATCTGCTGGGTAATTATTCCCCCGAATTTGTCTTTCCACTCCCAAGTTCTACGCAGGAATTCTTCACGCCCTACCTGTTCCCGGGAGAGGCCTTCTTTTGCTAAGGATTTCTCAACCTGCAGCTGGGTGGCTATCCCAGCGTGATCGGTTCCCGGCACCCACAGGGAGGGTACGCCTTTCATGCGCTGGTAGCGAATCATCAGATCCTCCATGGAGACAAACATGGCATGACCCAGATGCAGTTCGCCGGTTACATTTGGAGGCGGTATGGAGATCACAAAGGGCCTAACCTCTGGATCGAAACCCGGTTTGTTCGGATCGTTGCTGGGTTTGAAGAATTCTTGATCCTCCCACCAGCTATAAATCCGCTGTTCTGTGGTTTTGAAATCATATGCTTTTGGTAGTGAATATAAAGCCATCGGGATTCTCCGAGAATTTGATGTTTGATTGAATAATTATGAAAAGTTAAATTCGTAAACTGTCATGGTGCAGCAAGGTCTCTGCTCTGTCCTCTAACAAAGAAATTCGGTCACTCATTAACTATTGGATAAGCAATTTCCTTGAAAGACTGCGGTCATATGTGTCATGTCTTCCATTCGCTGGTGTACAACCGGTTGATCTTACCAGAGGATTTTTAGTAATTTCTGCTCTATGGGTATCAATTTGGTCGATCTCATCTCCGGATTGTTTGAAAAATTGTGGTGGTTCTCCCTGTTTCGTAGTCTCATGGCAGCAGGTAGGCATGAGTTCTTGCAGATTCAAGGATTCTATAGGATCCCTCGGCTAGATTTCCATTCACCTCAATTATTTCAGCGCGAGTGATGCTCATCAAATCCTCCCGGGCATTTTCAAGTTGACTGGCGAAGGCCAGGTCATCCGTTCTCAATTGCAGATGCCGGACTGCGGTTCCCAGGGATATGCTGTTCTCACTTTTATATCGCCGAACGGCAGTGGCGATCTCCACCAGCTCTATTCCTACCAGTTCTGCTTGTGAATCGTCTAATTGTGGATTTACCTCCGGCCACCCAACCCGGTGAAGAGAACGATATGGACCATCTTCATACTTTTCTTCATCAGGGAGGAATCCCTGGTAGATCGATTCCGTGATAAAGGGCAGGAATGGGGCAAAGAGCAGGATGATGTTCTTCAATGAATAGGATAGGGTCAGGCGCGCAGCTTCTTTTTGAACTGAGGTGCCTGTGTAAAGCCTCTGCTTGCACATTTCTAAATAGTTGTCGGCAAAATCATTCCAGAAGAAATTTTCAATCTCACTTTTTGCTGCAGCATACTCGTAATCCTCTAACGAGCTGGTAACTCGCTGGATTAGCTTCTGCAATTTGGAAAGGATCCAGCGATCAGCTGGTGTTAGCTGCTCAAAGTATTCAGATCCTTTGGCTATCTCAACCTGCCAGGGATTATCAAGGAAACGTTCGCTGAAGCGAGCGACATTCCAGAGCTTGGTGACCAATTTAGCACCGATTTGAATTTTGTCTTCACTGATCACAGCATCTTTACCCAGGCTAGTGCTAACCGCCCAGTAGCGGACCGCATCAGCTGAATACTGTTCGATCATCTCTTGTGGGGGTCTTGGCCCCCCACCTTTGCTTTTGCTTATCTTTCCCATTCCCTGCCCAGCGATACCCCATCCAGAGATGGCAACTTCTCGCCAGGGCAGCTTCTGGAAGTGAAAGTGAGATTTCGCAATTGTATAGAAAGCCCACGTGCGGATGATTTCGTGTGCCTGTGAGCGAAGTGAGAACGGGAATACCTGATCGTAAAGCTTATTCTGCTGATGTGGGTCATCACAAATCCAGCGCCCTGCGATTTGGGGAGTCAGAGATGAAGTTGCCCAGGTTTCAAGGATATCTTCGTCAGGCAGAAAGTCAGTGCTCCCACACTGGCAGGCTTGTTCGGGTTTTGTCTCCCCGGGATCGACCGGCAGCTGATCGGAGGTTGCCAGGATCACTTCACCGCAAGCCTGGCAATACCAGAGTGGGAATGGTATGCCGAAGTAGCGTTGGCGAGAGATGCACCAATCCCAAGCTAAATTTTCAACCCAGTTTTGGTAACGGGATTTCATATGCTCAGGATGCCACTCAATTTTTTCACCGGCTTTGATAAATTCTCCCTTGAAATCCAACAAACGGATGAACCACTGTTTGCTCATCAGGAACTCTACCGGGGTGTCGCATCTTTCATGAACCGGTACGATCTGGGAGGTACGCTGACGAGAGAGCAATAAGCCCTCTCGCTCTAGCCGGGCTTTGATTGCCTCGCGTGCTTCATTCCCTAGCAAACCTTTAAACTCTCCAGCCGCATCCGTCAACCGCCCTGATCGATCTATCGCCTGGATGTATTCAAGATTGTGGGTGTACCACCAATGCTTATCAATGGTATCGCCAAAGGTGCAGCACATCACGGCCCCGGTCCCCTTTTCCGGATCAACCTCAGAATCCTGGCGGATGGTAACCGATTGGTTGAACAATGGCACGGAGACTTGCCGGCCGATGAGATCTGCGTAACGTTGATCCGTTGGGTGGACAAAAACTGCCACACAAGCGGGCAGAAGCTCAGGCCGGGTAGTTGCAATTTCGAGATTGTGCCCATTATCCAGCAAGAAAGCCAGGGTTACGAATTCAGTTTCCCGCTCCCAGTCATTGACATCAGCTTGGGCGATGGCGGTTTGACATTCTGGGCACCAGATTGTAGGCGCTTCCTGGCGGTAAATCAAACCCTGCTTGTACAGCTCCAGGAATGATTGCTGTGATGTCCTGCGGGAACATTCATCGATGGTTCGGTAGGTATAGCGCCAATCTATCGACAAACCGAGCCGCTGCCATAGGTCCTGGTAATCCTTTTCGATATCCTGGCTGATTTCAAGGCATTGGTCAATGAAAGCTTGACGACCGATCTCGAGCGCGGTTACGCCCAGCAACTTTTCAACCAACCTTTCAGTGGGTAATCCATTATCGTCATAACCCATCGGATAAAATACGTTCAAACCGCGCATGCGGTGGAAACGCGCGAAGACATCCGTGTGTGTGTAGGAATATGTATGACCAAGGTGGAGATTTCCTGACACAGTAGGAGGCGGTGTGTCAATCGAAAATACCGGTTTCGAAGTGGAGGGATCGAAATGATAAACTCCCGATTTTTCCCATAAATCCAGCAGTTGTGGTTCCATTTCATTTGGATGATAGTATCTGGGTAAAGACACACGAACCTCCAATAAGATGGGTGCAGGATTGCCGACACCCCAAATCCGAGTTTAAATAGAAATTCCTTTCATCCCAATTAAGGACGAAAGGAAACTTCCGCGGTACCACCTTAATTCACCGGAAATTAAATCCCGGAGCACTCATCACCCCGACCACCATCAGGGTTTCGCTGTAACGGGCTGCCCGTACCGTTCTACTCTCAGCACTGTTTTTTCAAGTGTAGAACTGATTTCTTCGGCAATCATTCCGGGCGACATTCAGTGCGAGGCGTCTGTGGGGGCTCTCAGCCAGCGGCCACGCCTTCTCTGTCAGCGCCTTCAACACCTACTCCTCCCAGAGAGAACCATTCTTATTGAAAATGTATTAGGATTATACCCATTTTAAAAATATGCGTCAACACCTCTCACTCTCCGGAAAATTGAAAACGTAATTCACCAGCATGGATCGGTAAGGACAGCTCGTTCTCCGATGGGGATAGTGGGCATTGCCAGCGGGTGTTGTATGCACAGGAAGGGTTATAGGCGAAGTTGAAATCGATCACCAGTTTATCATCCTGCCAGCCAAGGTCTGCCCCTTTAATCGTGTCGATAAGATAACGTCCGCCAGCGTAAGTCTCATCGAAGTTCGTCTGATCCTTGAAAGGCAGGAAAATACCTCCACCATACGTTTTGATCCAAAATAGAGTCAGCGAGAGCTGCTGGAGGTCAATCTGGAATGAGACCTTTCCGAAAGGCAGCAAGCTGATCGGTCCATCATCGTCCAGGTGAATTGTGATCATTTTTTTATTTTTGACCGGTTCGATTGGCACCTCGAATCGGTAGGATGGATCGTAAGGGTAATAGCGCAATGAAGTAAATTGAGCAGCCTGTTCAGGAGTGAGCGGTGTTTGCGGATGGGTTTGAAATAACTTATCTCGATCCGCGCGAAATCTATCCCAGCGAAGCTCCGGAGAGCCTGCTGGTTCCCGGGCTCGGGCATACATCTCGAAGACTTTTTGCCGGTAATTCGTTAGTCCCTGATACTGAAGAGCAGACATTTCCCTGTGAACTTCGTTATTTATTCTCCGAACCGGATTCGGGGGTTTAACAGGGCATAAAGAAAATCCGCAGCCAGGTTCGCCAGGGCGAACCCCAGCACGGTGACCATGGTCACCGCCTGGAGCAGGGGTAAATCCCGGCGATCTATGGCGAAAATCATCAGGCGACCCAAGCCTGGGTAATTGAAGACGTTCTCAATCACTACTAATCCACTGATCAACCAGCCTGTGCTAATGGCGATGATCGTTATGGCTGGTAGGAGTGCGTTTCGCAGGACATGCCGGGTGATCACTTTCTGGCGTGGTAAACCTTTCAGATCAGCGGTACGCACATAAGGTTGCTTCAGCTCCTCAATGACACCGTTGCGGGTTAACCTGGCGATGTAAGCTAGGAGAACAAGCGTTGCCGTAATAGCTGGCAAAATCAGCATGGGTAAACTCTCCCAAAAGCCTGCCCCGGGAGGGATAGATGAACTGGCAGGCAAGTATGGTAATCCCAAATTCCTGAATCCAAATGAGAAAATCTGGATCAAAACCAACCCGGTGACAAATTCCGGCAATCCGACAACAGACAAAGACCCGACATTGATCGCGCTGTCGACGGGTTTGTCCTCATTTAGGCCGGCGATGATTCCTAACGTAAGAGCCACTGGCACTGAGATCACCAGCACCACCAAGGCCAAGAGGAGCGAATTTTGCAGGCGATCCATCACAATTGGATAAATAGGTTGATCGGTACTGAAGGAAATCCCCCAATCACCAGAAAGGAAATTTCCTAGCCAGCGAAAGTATTGAACTGGCAATGGCTGGTCCAATCCTAGCTCCAGTTGGCAGTTTTCAATGGCAGCTTGACCTGCTTCCCTGCCCAGGATAATTCGACATACATCCCCTGGTAACCATTGAGTGACCAGGAACACCATGAGTGAAGTAAGGATCACAGTGAGGAATAGAAATGCCAGTCGTCGAAGGATATAGGTAGTCATCTACAGCTTTCTTTTTCGAGGATCCGAAGTAACCATTATTGTTTGATTATTGGCTAACTTGTCGAGTGGAATATGGCAGAAGATACGCTTACCAGTGTTTCTATCCACCTGCCAAGGTGGTTTCTTATCCCTGCAAATTTCACCCAAATACCGGGGACAGCGGGTGTGGAATGGACAACCGCTGGGCAGGTTGGCCGGGGATGGAATCTCGCCACTCAGATTTATGGCTATCCGTCTTCGTCTGGTTTCGATTTTCGGGATAGCTGAGAGTAACGACTCGGTATAGGGATGATACGGTGGGTGGAAGAGATCGCTGGAACGTACAATTTCCATTAAGGTCCCCAGGTAAATCACGGCAATGCGATCAGCGATATAACTGACAATGGTTAGGTCGTGGGAGATGAACAGCAAGCTGTTGTGATGTTCCTCTTGTAACTCTTGGACCAAGTTTAAGATGGATGCTTGCACAGAGACATCCAGTGAGGAGATTGGTTCGTCTAGGACTAGGAGTTCTGGATTGGAAGCAATCGCCCGGGCAATTGCCACTCGCTGGATTTCACCACCACTTAATTGGTTGGGCAATCTGCCAGCATAAGACCAGGAGAGTTTAACCGCTTCTAGCAATTGAATTACCCTGGTATCCGCTTCGGATTTGGATAGGCCCAATAGATTGACCAAGGGTTTACGCAGTGATTCACCGACAGTCAGGTAAGGATTAAGCGCTTGCTGTGGATTCTGAAAAACGATCCGCATCAACTGCAGCGTTCTTAAATCTCGTTGTGAGAGTTTATCTGGCAATGGATTTTGCAGGAATTCTATCCAGCCGTTTTTCTTTTTCTCCAGTCCCATGATCCCCCGGGCAATGGTTGTCTTCCCACTACCACTCTCTCCGACCAGACCAACCGTGCTGGAGGCTGGAATTTTGAGATCTACCTTGTTCACCACCCTGATTTCCTGTGCGGGCTTTCCCTGAAATATCTCTCCAAACGAGCGCGGCATGGGGAAACTTATTTCCAATTGATTCAATTTCAAAATGGGGGGAATATCGTCCTGTCCGGCTGGATGATCCCGGTAATCTGCAGGCATGCCTTGATGAGCGTTGACATCCCCACTCAGAATTTCTTGCCAGCGGTGGCAGCGAGAATATCGTCCACCTTCAATGTGGTATCGAGGTGGTTTATCGCAGCAGCTCTCGATGGCTATCGGACAACGGGTCCTGAAAATACAACCCGTAGGACTTTTCCCAAGGGGAGGAATTTGGCCGGTAATAGCCTGCAATTTGCTGTTGTTCTTGGTATTCCCCAGACGGGGCAGGCTGTCTAACAGTCCCAGGGTATATGGATGGAGGGGGTTATTGAAGAGGTCCTGGGTGCCGCTTTCCTCCACAAGCTCGCTGGCGTACATCACACCAACGCGATCGCATAATTGGGCAACAACGCCCAGATTGTGGGTGACATACAGAACGCCAGCTTGCTGCTCCTGGATAAGATCGGATACCAAATTTAGGATCATGGCTTGTGTGGTGACATCCAGGTTGGTGGTTGGTTCGTCCAGGATGATCAGTTCCGGCGAGGTGCATAATGCCATGGCGATCATTATCCGCTGTTGCATCCCACCGCTGATCTGGTGCGGAAAGCAGGTCACTACCCGATCTGGATCTGCAATCTTTACTCGCTCTAACCATTCAAGCGTTTGTGCTTCTGCTTCCTTGCGGGAGAGATCCAGCTGGTGCTGCAGAATTTCGATCATCTGGTTTCCAATCTGGAGAGATGGGTTCAAGGCAGATTGCGGATTTTGTGGGACGAATGTGATTTTCTTGCCCCAAACCTCCCGGAGTTGGGAAACCGGTAGGGAAAGGAGATCAATTTCACCTAGTTTGATCTTTCCGAGACGGATCGATCCTCCCTTGCCCAAGTAATTCATGACCGCCAGGACAAGCGTAGTTTTTCCAGAGCCGCTCTCACCCACTAACCCGTAAATTTCATTTTGGTGGATGCTCAGGGAGACATCCCGCACAGCCTCCAGCCATTCATCCCCGTACCGGTAAGCAACGGTTAAATCAGAAATATCAAGGATGGATTTCGCCGAAAATTCTCTTTCTGTCATTCGTATTCGTTTGGGTCAGGGATTGGTTTTTCCTTCTGTGACAATTTGCTTGACGCTGTCAGCCACCAGGTTTACCCCAATAACCACAATGGAGATGGCGGCAGCAGGAAAGGCAAGCGCCCAAGGTGTTGAGCTGGCGAAGGTCCTTGCTTCTTTTACCATTAGACCCCAGTTTGGGCTGGGAGGCTGAACACCAACTCCGAGGAAGCCCAATGACGCTACCAGAAAGATTGCATAGGAAAATCGAAGTGCAGCTTCGACTGATAAAGTGGGGATTACAGAGGGCAGGATTTCACCGAATAGGATCGCAAACTGCGAAGCTCCCCCCAGGCGTGCGGCCTCTACAAAACCTTGGGGTTTCACGGATAGTACAACACTGCGCACTACGCGGGCAACAATTGGGGTGTAGACAACAACCAGCACGATCAAGACGCTGTATTGTGATTGA
>CP070764.1:2605359-2611794 GCA_020349245.1 Chloroflexota bacterium
CATTATGGCAGATGAGCAAGCGCATCGATACCCGCTATGATATTTACCGGGTAGTTGGAGAGTGGTTGCAGGAGAATACAAGGCCAAGTGAGCGAATCGGCAGTCTTGAAGTCGGGATAATGGGTTACTTCGCAAACAGGGAGATGGTAGATTTTGCGGGATTACTTCAACCGACAGTCGCTGAACAATTCGATATCGAGGCAACCTATGAAGATGCAGCGATCTGGGCAATAACCAATTTTTCGCCCCAATACATCGTCCTCCAAGATGGATTATTACCCAAGGTAGAAGAAGAAGTTGCCAGGCAAAATTGTAAAAAAACCAAGAGATTTATTGGTGCAAAATATTCGTATGATTGGGATATATCAATTTATTCTTGCGACAATAAGATAAAATAAGTTTTTCATCAAATGGAATTCAAACCGACAAAAATCCCCGAAGTGATTCTTATCCAGCCTGCAGTGTATGCAGACCCGCGCGGTTTTTTTATGGAGACTTATCGGGCGGAGAAATTTGCACAGGCAGGAATCAACCACAATTTTGTCCAGGATAACCATTCCGGTTCAATTCGCGGGACCTTGCGAGGCCTCCATTACCAAATAAATCAACCCCAGGGAAAATTAGTTCAGGTAGTCGCCGGTGAGGTTTTCGATGTTGCGGTGGACTTGCGACGCTCTTCACCATATTTTGGTAAATGGGTAGGTGAGATCTTATCTGCTGAGAATAAACGGCAAATGTGGATACCCATTGGGTTTGCTCATGGCTTTTATGTACTCAGCGAATGGGCAAACGTGATATACAAAGTTACCCAATATTATGCTCCGCAATGGGATCGCACCTTGCTTTGGAATGATCCTGATATAGGTATTGTTTGGCCGCTGGATGAAGATGTAGAATTGCTGGTGTCCAAGAAAGATGCTGAAGGAATACCATTATCTAATGCTGAGACCTTCAGCTGACAGCTGGAATACCTATAGCTTAGCTAGATATTTGAGGTTTTGATGCGCAACGTTTTAGTCACCGGGGGAGCGGGTTTTATTGGCTCCAACTTTATCCGTTACATGCTTGCTATAGAGCCGGAAATTAATATCGTCAATCTCGATGCGCTCACGTATGCCGGTTCCTTGGAAAATTTAAGGGATTTATCATCCCAGGATCGCTACAAATTTGTTCACGGTATGGTAGGCGATCGATCCAAAGTTGACCAGATACTCCGTGACCATGCGATTGACACCATTGTTCATTTCGCAGCTGAAACCCACGTGGATCGTTCAATTCTGGGACCGGCAATGTTCATCGAAACAAATATCGTTGGTACCTTTGAGCTTCTTGAAGCTGCCCGCAGTTATTGGATAAACGAAAGCGCTTTTTCATCGGACCAGGTTCGCTTTCATCACATCTCGACAGATGAAGTTTTCGGTTCCCTGGGACCGGAGGACCCGCCATTCTCTGAATTAACACCCTATGCTCCGAATTCTCCCTATGCTGCTTCCAAAGCTGCCAGCGACCATCTGGTCCGTTCGTATGGTAAGACCTACAATTTACCATTCAGCATTACGAATTGCTCCAATAACTACGGACCATACCAATTTCCTGAAAAGCTAATTCCCTTGATGATTTCCAATGCGCTGAATGGGCTGCCGCTGCCGATCTATGGCGACGGCAAACAGATCAGGGACTGGCTGTATGTTGAAGATCATTGTCGAGCAATCAGAGAAGTTATCAGGAAAGGTAACCCCGGTGAAACATATATCGTGGGAGGCAATACCCAGCCAACAAACATGCTGGTGGTGCAGACCTTGTGTGAGATCATGGATGAATGTTTACCGAACTCTAAATTTGTCCCCCACGAGTCCTTGATCACCCATGTTATTGATCGCCCGGGCCACGACCGACGTTATGCGATGGATATTTCAAAAATCTCCACGGAGCTTGGCTGGACACCAAAGTTGACTTTGGAAGAAGGGTTACTCAAGACTGTCCAATGGTACCTTGAAAATCAAGCATGGGTGGAAGCGATCAGCAATCAGGCCGATTATCAAGAATGGCTTTCTAGGAATTATATTCAGCGGGGAGGGCAGAAATGAAAGGAATAATCTTGGCCGGAGGCAAGGGAACTCGCCTTCATCCACTCACAATCAGCACCAGCAAACAACTGCTCCCGGTCTATGACAAGCCGATGATCTATTACCCGTTATCGATGCTGATGCTAGCAGGCATCCGAGAAATCCTGGTTATTAGTACGCCAGATGCACTGCCTGCATTTAAAGAACTGCTCCAGGATGGTCAACAATGGGGTTTAGATTTTGAATACAAAGCACAAGATAAGCCGCGTGGATTGGCAGACGCTTTCATCGTCGGAAAAGATTTCATCGACCATCAACCGGTCAGTTTAATTCTTGGGGATAACATATTTTTTGGGCATGGCTTGCCAATGAGCCTTAGAAAAGCCTCGAAACTGGATAGAGGAGCTATGATCTTTGCATACCCTGTGCGCGATCCGGAGAGATATGGGGTGGTCGAATTTGATTCAGACGGGAAAGCTTTGAGTATCGAGGAAAAACCTAAGAATCCCCGTTCTCATTATGCCGTACCCGGAATCTATTTTTACGATCACCGGGTTGTTGAATTTGCGGAGGCCCTTATTCCCTCTGCTCGAGGTGAGCTCGAGATCACGGATTTGAACTGTGAATACCTCGAAAGGGGTGAATTGAGCGTTGAAGTCCTGGGTCGTGGGGTTGCCTGGCTGGATGCAGGCACCCATGAATCGTTACTTCAAGCAGCTCAATTTGTGCAGACGCTGGAAGAACGACAGGGAATGATGATCTCGTGTCCTGAGGAAATTGCTTTTCGAATGGGTTTTATCGATAAATCCACGCTGCTGAAACAGGCAAAACGGATCAACAATCAATATGGCGATTATCTACTACGTCTTGTGGCTGAGGAGCTCCCATTTGATAATGGCTGAGTTTCTCTGTACACCGGTTAAATAGCGTCTATGCCAGGGTATTTACTCCTAGGGAAATTTGGTCAGCTGGGTTGGGAGCTCCGACGGACTCTAGCACCTTTTGGTGAGGTCCAAGCGCTTGATTACCCTGAAATAAATTTAATGCAATTTGAGGGCATCCAAGAGATCCTTCAACAAGCGGTTCCTGAGGTGATTATTAACGCAACAGCTTATACCGCTGTGGACCGTGCTGAGCAGGAAGACGAGACGGCGTATACGATCAATTCTCAAGGCCCCAGGCGATTGGCTGAATGGGCGTCAGCGAATAATTCCGTGCTCATTCATTATTCCACGGATTATGTTTTTGATGGGAAGAAAGGTAGTCCATATACTGAACAAGATCAACCCAATCCTCTTGGTGTGTATGGGAAGAGCAAACTGGCTGGTGAAGAGGCCATTGAAGCGGTAGACTGTGCTTACCTGATTTTTCGCACCAGCTGGGTTTACAGCCTCCGACGGGATAGTTTTGTTACCAAGGTGCTCACTTGGGCGCGACATCAACCTGAACTGAGGATCGTTGATGACCAGGTCAGTAATCCGACCTGGTGCCGGATGCTGGCTGAAGCCACAGCATTGATATTGGCAAAAGCAGGGAAGAATCCTCATGGATGGATCTATGAGCGGCGAGGCGTATACCATCTTGCTGGGAGTGGATTTACAAGTCGATTGGAATGGGCCAGGGAAATCTTGCGGTTGGATCCACACCCCGGGGAACAAACTACAACAGCGGTGCAACCAGCGAAAACTAGCGATTACCCCACACCTGCGCAACGACCCTTGTTTTCTGCCCTGGATTGCGGAAAATTCAGCGAAGCGTTCTTATTTCAATTGCCAGAGTGGCAGGAAGCATTAGCACTTGCGATGGCTGTCAACAATGATAGATTCTGACCCGCAGACTCTTTATGATGCCTATTACTACGCCCATGGTTGTGGCGAGCCCTACCAGCGGAGCGAAGTGTGGCTGAATTTATTTGGGGCATTCGCGGATCAAATTAAAACCGAGATAAACCCTGGTAGTGTTCTCGATGCAGGATGCGCGATGGGATTCCTGGTGGAAGCCCTTCGCAATCGGGGTGTTGAAGCTTGGGGTTTTGATATATCCACATATGCGATAGGTCAAGTTGAGCCAAAGATCGCCCAATATTGCTGGGTGGGCTCGGTGACAGATCCCCTGCCAAGAAAATATGACCTGATTGTAAGTATCGAGGTACTCGAGCACCTCCCCAAAGATGAGTCTGAGAAAGCTTTGGGAAACCTTTGCTCATTCAGTGATGATATCCTGTTCTCATCTACACCCTTTGATTTCAAGGAGATTTCTCACTTCAATGTCCAACCTGTAGAATACTGGGCGGAATTATTTGCCCGCCAGGGATTTTACCGGGATGTTGACTTTGATGCCTCCTTTATCACCCCCTGGGCAGCTCGCTTCCGAAAGAAGGATGAACCTGTCCACCGCATTGTGCGAGACTACGAACGCAAATTCTGGTTACTCTGGAAAGAAAATACTGATTTAAGAGAATTAACCCTTGAAATGAGAGCTGAGTTAACCGGAGGGGAAAGCAAATATGCGGCGCAAAAAAACCCGTCCGGATCTGGCTTTTGGGGATGGGTCAAGAAACTGCGTCGTAGAATTACTGCTGGTGGTGAATAATCAACCCTTTTTATCCAGGCATGATCCGATGAAGATAGCTGTATACACTGCTGCACCCTGGGATAGTGCCGTGGTTGTCCTGCGCATAATAGGCCCGGCGGATTTTGCTGGGTTTGAGGTGCTCAAAGGTAACCAGGGATCGCAAGTAAATCCAGATATGGTTGCTGAAGCCGACCTGGTTGTCATCCAGCGTGATTTTCCAAGATTTTGGTCTGAATACAAGCAAGTTTGTGATGCCGCGCGGTTAGATAATAAGCCGGTGTTGTATGACCTGGATGATTTATTGGTTGAGATTCCTTCTGGACACAGCCACAGCGGGGATTACATGGGTGAACTGCTTGCCATGCTCTATGCAATACTTGATGCGGATGTTGTGACGGCAAGTTCTGAGCACCTAGTTGATTATCTATCGGAATTAAATTCCAATACTTCACTGGTGAAGAATTACCTTAACGATCGAATTTGGAAAATCGTTGAACCAAAGCTGGAAAACGAAACGCAGAAAGTGATGATTGGATACATGGGAGGGATGACCCACGAAGGAGATTTGGGTGAGATCGCTTCACCTTTGTTAAGGTTATGTGAGAAATACAACCAGCGAATTGGCCTGCGTTTTTGGGGTGTTCGTCCGCCAACGACTCTACTCGAATCTCCTGCCTCTGAATGGATCCAGATGGATATTGAAAGTTATGCTGAGTTTGCCAGATATTTCAGTCGCCAAAATTGTGATATCTTGATCGCTCCGCTCAGAGATAATGATTTCAACCGTTCAAAAAGCTCCTTGAAATTCCTTGAATACAGCGCACTTGGTTTTCCTGGAGTGTATCAAAATTTACCACCCTATGCAGAAGTCGTTGAACATGGTGTGAACGGATTCCTTGCAGGCAGTGCTGAGGAATGGGAAATGCACTTGTCGAACTTGATAGAAGATGCCTCCCTGCGCAGATGGATTGGAGACAAGGCGCAAAAGACAGTTGTAAATCACTGGCTCTTATCACAGAATTATTCGGAATGGTCGGACGCTTGTCGCCAGAGTCAATTTATCGCCAATCGAATTTCTAAGAATTCACTTAAGCACAGGAACCTGATGAGAATCATTTCTCATGCTGAAGACTACCAATCAAGCCTTGAAAACAGCTTGTATGCGGTCAGCAACCAGCTCGAGGAAATCCGAGGCAGCCGCAGCTGGCAAATCATTCAGAGCCTTCAAAATCTCCGTTTGAAAATTTTCCCCAAGGGGAGCAAATTGGAGCAGATTCTCCTCGGTCAGAAGAAGCCCCAGTAAGCATAATCGTATTTCCATCCATGTATCTTAAACCAATAGGGGTAAATACACTTTTGATTGACGGCCGTCCCGTCATTTCCACCGTTGAAGGTGGCCAGGTGGCCGTTGACCAGGTAATATTGAATTTGTGGCAATTTGCTGATGGAAAAACGCTGCCTGAAATCCTGGGAGATTATCCGGATAGCGAAGTCACACAGGACGAGATACGAGCCGGGTTGGCATGCCTCACAGAAGCGCGATTGCTGATTCGAGATCGGGAGGAAGTTGTTGATGAAGCTGAAGAGAAGACTGGTTCGCTAATTTCGATCATCATCGTGGCTCATAATAGTCGGGATTGGTTGGAAGATTGTCTCGAATCGATTTTCCAGCAGACATATAAAAACCTTGAGGTGGTTCTGATCGATAATGGCTCACAGGATGACACCGAGAAATGGATAACCTCGGCGTTCCCACAGGTGAAATATTCCTTTCTGGAAAAACTTTTGCCATTCT
>CP070764.1:2611894-2624338 GCA_020349245.1 Chloroflexota bacterium
ATCCACCACAACGTTGACCCGGATGATTATCTTGCTTATGTCCATGATTTACCACTTGAAAAATTTCTAACCCCCGATCCGCACCTGCGTGAAATGCTGATCAGTTTGCCGCAAATGAAATGGATCTTTACGAACGCAGACGCAAATCACGCTAAACGTGTCCTGGACATTCTCGGATTGGAGGGATGTTTTAATGGAATTATCGATGTGCGTTCTCTAGATTATTTGTGCAAACCAGAGAAAGAAGCTTTCCAGCGCGCCCTGGATCTTTCCGATGCAGCTGCACCCGAAGATTGTGTCCTTTTTGATGACTCATTGCGAAATTTGATACCTGCCCGGACAATCGGGTTTACGACCGTTCTGGTTGGTTCAGATGGAAACGATCAGGGAGCCAATTATTCATTAATCAAAATAACCGATCTCCCCCAGGTTTTCCCCGAGTTATGGCAGCCCAGTGATCCATTGCAATGAACGCAGGGAGCAGTAAAGGTCTAGGTGTAAACCCACATGGAATTCGATAGAGCATTTTTGGTCATCTGCTTGACTATAGCAGGGGTCATCGCCCTCAACGTGATGATCTACTTATCTCTCCGCCGTGGAAGCGAAGTGACCACCATCGATCTCATGCGCAAAGCAACCAAAAGAGCTCGTGAACCTTGGAAGGATGAAGACGATGCTTTAAAGGAGCTTGCGGATTTGGTTTCTACCTTCAAATCCAACCAGGTCGAAGGAGAATACTCGGACATAGGAAAACATGAGGATGATGAGTGAGTGATCATGGTTGATAAGCGATCTACTTTCCAGGAAGCTGTTCAATATCTCCCATCTGGAGGGACGTTATCACTGGGTGGTATGACCAATTACCGGCGGCCAATGGCTTTCGTGAAGGCATTAATCCAGCATTTTAAAGAAACGGGAGAACCGCGAGAGCTGACCCTCGCAAATTTCACAGCCGGAATAGAGAGTGATCTATTGGTCGGCGCGGGCATGGTCCAGCGCGTGAGATCCTGCTACTTTGGTTTAGAGATATTCGGTCTTGCACCCATGTTCACGTATTATGCCAACCGGGGTGAAATAGAGATCCTCGAGGAAACCGAGGCCAGCCTTTCTCTTGGGTTAAGAGCGACCCTGGCCGGAGTCGGCTTCATGCCCAGCAGGATATGGTTAGGCACTGATCTCCCGAAATTACGCCCAGATGTGCGTACAGTTATCGATCCATATTCCCAGGAAGAATTGATTGCCTTTCCAGCAATAAAACCAGATGTAGCGGTTATCCATGCGATCGCATCCGACCAGCAAGGTAACGCCATCATCGGGAAAAATAAGGGCGTCGACGAGGAGATAATTTTAGCTGCGGATAAAGTTGTTCTCACTACAGAAGAAATTGTCCCCAAACTGGAGCAGGTTGATCTCATAACCCAATTTGTCGATTGTGTTATCCCTTCTAAATTCGGCGCCTTACCAACATCATGCCACCCGCTTTACCAGATCGATGGAGATGCGTTGCTTAATTATGTTGAGCAAGTTAGCGATCCTCCTTCATTTGCAACTTATCTTTCTAGGTTTTTAAATGCTGATTAATTATTAGCATTGATCTTATTTTGTTCTAATTATTGTATGGTAACCTAAGCCAAACGACTTAATAATTATCAGGAGAAAGTATGCGCAACAAAATCCTGCTCTTCGGCAGCGCGGCTATCATCGTCCTATTGCTAGTAGTGGGTTCATTTTCGATGGGTATGTTTATCGGTAGTGGGGCTTCTGCAACGGAAGCGCCTGTCACATCTTCACCATCCGTGGTCTCCACAGCATCTTCTGTTCTCCAGGAAACGGTTGAAAAAGTTCTAGAGCCAGAAACGCCTCAAGCCACAAGCACACCGGCTGATCTCGAGAACCTTTTTGAGCCGTTCTGGCAGAGTTGGGATCTGGTTCACGACCTATACGTTGACCAACCGGTGAATGAAGAACTGATGATGCAGGGTGCCATCAGGGGTATGATGGATTCATTAGGGGACCAGCATTCTTCCTATATGGACCCGGACCAATACCGGCAAGCCAATATGGAGATAGATGGCGAATATGAAGGCATCGGCGCCTGGGTGGATACGACTCGTGAATACCTGACCATCGTGAGCCCCATGCGCGACTCTCCAGCTGAAAAAGCCGGTCTCAAGCCCGGGGATCAGATCATTGCTATTGATGGCGAAGACATGACCGGAATCGATGGCAGTCTGGTAATCCGCAAGGTCCTGGGACCAGCGGGAACCACGGTCACCCTGACCATCTTCCGGGAAGGTGAACTTGAACCGTTCGATGTGAGCCTCGAGCGTGCCCTTATCATCCTCCCCGCCGTGGAATATGAGATGCTTGATAACAACACCGCCTATCTCAAGTTATTCAGCTTCAGTGGAAATGCGACTGAAGAATTTACCGCAGCGCTCAAAGATCTCATGAACCAGGACCCCTCCGGGATGATCCTCGATTTACGGAACAACCCTGGAGGTGAAAGAGATACCGCGGTAGAGATCACCTCCCAATTTATCGGTGATGGGGTCATCATGTATCAGGAATATGGGGATGGAAGCCGTGATACATTCGAGGCTGTCCATGGCGGCCTGGCTACAGAAATCCCACTGGTCGTGTTGATTAACGAGGGTTCAGCCTCCGGTTCCGAAATCGTCGCAGGTGCAATCCAGGATTATGAGAGGGGTACGGTTGTTGGGAAGGTTTCATTCGGCAAGGGTTCAGTACAGAGTTGGGTTCCCCTGGTAAAGGATCAGGGGTTGGTACGGGTGACGATCGCAAAATGGCTGACACCCAACGGTCGGACAATCCACGAAATTGGTGTAACACCAGACGTTGAGGTCGAATTGACCGAAGATGACTTCCTTAATGAACTCGATCCACAGCTCGATAAGGCGGTCGAAATCTTGAGTCAGCCTTGATAATTTCAAGGAGAAGAAATGTTGTATTTTGATGTAAATTACTGGGTATACATGATTCCGGCATTCATCCTGATGCTGGTTGCCCAATACTTTGTGAGCTCAACTTACCGGAGATGGAGCCAGGTTCGAAACCGGAGTCAAATGACCGGTGCCGAAGCTGCCCAACGCTTGATTCGTGCAGGCGGTCTTTATGATGTAAGGGTGGAAGCTGTCTCCGGAAGGATGACCGACCATTACGACCCACGCCAGAAAGTGTTGCGTTTATCGCAAGGCGTTTATCAAACAAGCTCGGTGGCTTCCGTGGCAATAGCAGCCCACGAGCTAGGTCACGCCTTGCAGGATCAAGAAGGGTATTTTCTTCTTCGATTGCGCTCAGCTATGATCCCTGCAGTAAATATCGGTTCAACATTAGGCTGGGTATTCATCCTCCTCGGGTTAGTATTACAGTGGACAGGATTAGCCTGGTTGGGGGTGATAGTTTTTTCTGCCGGTGCTTTGTTCGCCCTTGCAACCTTGCCAGTGGAGCTGAACGCCTCTTCCCGGGCGAAGAAATTGCTGGTCCAATCTGGGATCATCGTTGGCCAAGATGAGCAAAGAGGGGTAAACAGTATGTTGAATGCGGCAGCGTTTACTTATATCGCGGCTTTACTCACTTCCATCATGCAGCTGCTTTACTTTACCAGCTTGGTGGGAGGTATGGGGGGCCGCCGGCGCTGAACCTTGCTATGTCCGCAAGAACGTTCCTTTATATCTTGATTCTAGGGATCATCGCTGGCTTTTCCGCCCTCATCGGAACAATCGCTGGGGGCGTCTTTGTTTTCTCCTACCTCAGGTCCGTAGAAACTACCATTGCTGTAGAAACCCTGCCAGAACCTTCCCAAACTGTTGAAGTTGTTACAGAACCAACTCAGCAAGTTGATATCAACGGATCGGAAATTTCCTATGTGACAAGCATAACCCAGGCGGTTGAAAAAGTTGGACCTGCGGTGGTCACCGTTGTTGGAGAATTATCTGGTCGCCCCGTCAGCGGTAGCGGGTTCGTCATCTCCCCCCAAGGATTTATCTTGACCAACAACCACGTGGTCGAAGGGACTACGCAAATTGCTGTGATCCAGGCAAATGGCGAACAATTACCCGCGAAGATCGTTGGCACAGATGTCTATGCAGACCTGGCAGTTCTTCAGGCTGAGGGCGAATTTCCTGCAGTGGTCGAGCTTGGAAATTCTGATGACCTCAAACCGGGTGAGACCGTGATCGCCATCGGGTCACCTTTGGGAGATTTTGTAAACACTGTCACAGTCGGTGTGATCAGCGCTACCGGACGTGAGCTTGATACCGGAAATGGTTTCTTGATGGAGAACCTGATCCAGACAGATGCAGCCATCAACCAGGGAAATTCTGGAGGACCATTGATCAACACAACCGGGGAGGTTGTCGGGATCAACACCTTGGTTGTACGGGGCAACAGGCTGAGCAATACGATCGCAGAAGGATTGGGGTTCGCCATACCGATCAGTACTGCCCGCTTGGTTGCAGACCACATCATTGAGAAAGGCTATTTTGCCCGCCCGCAGCTAGGGATCCGCTGGCAAGCAATCACCCCTAGGTTAGCCCGGGCATACAATCTGCCAGTCCAATGGGGTACGTATATATCAGGCGTCTTCCCCGGAAGCCCAGCAGCAGCAAGCGGGATCACTGAGGGTGATATCATCACCCACATTGGGGATGTAACTTTGGATGCGGATCACACTTATATCAATACCTTATTTGCCCATGAACCGGGAGAAGAGGTTGAGATTAACCTGGTTCGCAGGGGTGAACAAATTACAGTAAAGGTTATTCTTGGAGAAACCCGCTAGAATAATCTGACTCTGCATGAGAAATAAAAACGCATGGTTAATAAATGACCATCTTTTATCAGGTAATACAAATCACGGATCGCTGGATTTAGTGATATCAAGGACAAAATTAGTTTGACCAAACTTTCTCCATCGTGTATAATCTTTTTTCGTCTGTTAACAATTTACCCTTCTTCCCGGACGTTTCAGAAAAAGATCTTTAACTTCCAGCAAGGTGGGTTGAAAAACAACAATTAGGAAAGTGTTATGCCAAAACGAACTTATCAACCAAAGATACGTCGTCGCTTACGGGTGCATGGATTTCGTTCCCGCATGGCGACTGCAGATGGACGCAAAATCATCAAGAATCGACGTCTCAAAGGACGTCATCGATTAACTGTAAAGAAAAACAACCACGTCAAGCGAACAAATTGGAACGGCTAAAAGTAAGACTCCCCCGAAGGCACTTCGTTGAGGCGCAGGTTTCGCTTGACCAGTTCATCCGATTTCGAGCGGGTGCGGCGTTACGGAAAGTCCTACGCCCACCCGTTTATCGTGCTGATTACCCTGCCGAATGAAATGGATCAGCCGCGCATTGCAATAGCCGCAGGACGTTCAATCGGAAAAGCAGTTCATCGAAACAAGGCAAAGCGTCTCTTGAGAGAGATCATGCGACCTCTCATCCATCAACTTGCTTCCGGATGGGATATTATCTTTCTTGCTCGAAAACCGATGACCAGTGCATCTTTTTCTGAAATCAGATCTGCGGTGGAGATGCTGCTTCAGCAGGCAAAACTATTAGAAGAAAAATCATGACCAGCGAACTTCATTTTAATCACGACCACGATTACCCGAATGAACCAAGATTACGCGATCTGCCATTCGGACTTGTTTACATCCCGCGCATGCTCTTGCTAGCCATTATTCGACTCTATCAAAAAACCCTGTCCAGAGGCTTACCAGCCAACTCCTGCCGTTTTTACCCCTCTTGCTCCCATTATGGATATCAGGCAATTTATAAACACGGCGCGATCAAGGGCAGCTTACTGGCAATCTGGCGTATTCTTCGCTGCAACCCGTTTAATCCAGGAGGGTATGATCCAATCCCTTGATGGCAAATTACAAGAATTGGCAACAGAGAATGAAACCAAAACATAATCTTTTCATCTTAATTTTCATCACGCTCGCAGTGACGCTGAGTGCGTGTGCCGGAAATGTAACGACGGCCTCGAGCTGGCCAGGTTTGGCAGTTGATGATCAATATGCGTACGTCGCATATCAAACCCAGGTGTATGCTGTCGATCTGGTCAATGGCACTGAACGCTGGCGGTATCCAGCTGAACCCAACAATAATATTACCTTCTTCGCAGATCCCTCACCCAGCGAAGATGGGCAACTGATTGTCGGTGGATACGATCACGTCTTATACAGTCTTAATCCTGAAAATGGCGTGCAGAATTGGAATTTTGCCCAAGCGACAAATCGTTATATTGCTAGCCAGTTGGTCGCGGATGGAAATATTTTCGCTCCTGCAGCGGATGAAACATTATACGCCCTTGATTTAAACGGCGACCTGCAATGGAAGTTTTCAACCGAAGGAGAATCCTGGGCAAAACCGGTCGCTGATGAGAACTGCAAGTGTCTTTTCCTCCCTTCAATGGATCATTCGGTCTATGCGATTGATCCCCAAAACGGAACTGAGAAATGGCGATCGCCTAAGTTGGGTGGGGCAGTTGTCGGCACACCGGCCTACAGTGAAGATGGTGTGTTATATGTGGGAACATTCGGAGGAAAATTATACGCTCTCAATGGAGAGAACGGTTCAATCCTCTGGGAATTCCCAACTGCAGATGGCGGATGGATTTGGTCTGGACCCACAATTTCTGATGGTGTCTTGTATTTTGGTGACTTGAGTGGATATTTTTATGCTGTTGAAGCCCAAAGTGGTTCCCAACTTTGGCAGCTGCCGCCAGAACAGCTGAATGGAGATATCGTTGGATCGCCATTGGTGATCGATGATAGTATATTCTTTACCAGTGAAGACGGTGTGCTCTTCAAACTTGACAGAACAGGAAAGATCCTTTGGAATCAAGTTATTGGAGGAAAGATTTATACTTCTCCAAAGGTAGCAAATGATTTGCTCCTGATTGCACTTGTTGAATCTGATGAACTTCTCGTCGCCATGAATCAAGACGGCGTTCGGCAATGGTCCTTCATACCGGTCGAGCGGTAATGTTATTATTTAATCTAGACAGGGTACGTACATGAATATTTGGGATACGCTAATTCTTAATCCGATGATAAATTCACTAATGTGGATTTACAGCGGGCTTGCACAAAATTTCGGCCTGGCGATAATTGTCTTCACAGTGCTGGTGCGGTTGCTCACTTATCCGCTAACTGCTTCGCAGATAAAAAGCACAAAAGCCATGCAGGAAATGCAAAAATCCAAGAAATGGCAGGATATTCAAAAGAAATACAAGGGTGATCGTGAAAAACTTGCCCAGGAGCAGATGAATCTTTACAAGGAGATGGGGGTTAGTCCCTTTGGATCTTGTCTTCCTACCCTGATCCAATTCCCGATCATTATCGGGTTGTATCAAGCGATCATCCGTGCCTTGGCAGTGACTCCGATCCAGCTGCTGAACCTGACCAAACACATCTACCCCTTCTATGCTGCAGCCGCCCTGATCCCCCTGAATAATTACTTCTTGTGGTTGGACTTAAGCGTACCGGAAAAAGATTATGGTATTGCCATTGCTGGCTTCACCATCCCAATTCTAGCCATCCTCGTCGTCGCCACAACTTTCTTGCAATCCAGACTGATGACCCCTCCAAGTACCACAGGTGACCAGGGAGCAAATATGAGCAGAGCGATGAATCTTTATATGCCCTTATTTATGGGGTATCTCGCTTATAGCTTCCCCTCTGGATTGGCTATATACTTTGTCACCAGCAACTTGGTGGGTATTCTCCAATACGGCATTATGGGTAGATTGGATTGGCGGAACCTTCTTCCTGCCCGGAAATCCTCTGGCTAAAATTTAATGAGCAAATCAAAATATGAACGATAAACGCACAAATTTAGAGATAATTGCACCAACAGTAGAAGAAGCGATAGACAAGGGACTGAAAGATCTGGGAATTGCTCGCGAATTTGTTGAGGTTGAGGTATTAGATGAGGGTGGGAAAGGTCTGTTTGGTATCGGCAATCGTCAAGCGCGGGTCCGTTTAACTGTAATCACTCCCCGCGACGATCTAGATAGCTCACCCCCCACTACCGGATTCGAACCTCGCGAAGAAGTTAATGAATCGGCAGTGATTGCAAAAAAAGAGCAAAGCGAAGTCGAGGAAGAACCACCATTCATTGGGGATGATTATGTTCTCGAAGTTGCCCGGGATGTTGTCAGCGAGCTGCTCGACAAGATGAAAGTTCGGGCAACGGTTAGCGCAGAATATCTACCTGCCAGCGATGCTCGCAGCCGAGTTCCTGTTCGGGTAAATGTCCAAGGGGATGATCTTAGCTACCTTATTGGTCGCCAGGCGGAGACACTGAACTCGCTGCAATACATATCCAGCTTGATCATTAACAAAGAGATCGGCAGGTCGATCCCCCTGATTGTTGATGTGGAAGGATACCGCTCAAGGAGAGAAAACCAGCTGCGACAGCTCGCTCGCCGGATGGCTGAACAAGCAATTAACTCGGGTCGCCGCCAAGTTTTAGAACCGATGCCTGCTAATGAGCGGCGGATCGTCCATATTGAATTGCGGGATTACCCCAATGTGGCTACAGAAAGTATCGGGGAGGAACCGCGCCGAAAAGTCACGATTATTCCCCAGTAAACCTGACCAGCATAGAACTGCTGTTATTTTCGGATGCATGCGCAA
Organism: Chloroflexota bacterium; assembly: GCA_020349245.1. Lineage (GTDB taxonomy): Bacteria > Chloroflexota > Anaerolineae > Anaerolineales > UBA4823 > PFL25. The sequence continues at coordinate 2,620,566 of CP070764.1, forward strand.
TTAACCCGCCTGCATCCTATATTTTTTCTTCAGGTATAATTCAAGCATGTACCGCCGGATGTCTATCGAACCCATAGATTACTTAATGATCGGTCATATCACCAGGGATGAGACCCCTGATGGAGCTCGCCTGGGGGGTACAGCGACTTTTTCCAGCTTGATGGCCAAAGCACTTGGACTGCGTACGGGTATTGTCACCTCTTGGGCTCAAGACCTGCCGCTGGGACCACTAAGCGATGTTCCAATTGTCAATTTAGCCGCAGAAAAGAGCACAACTTTCGAGAATATCACCACCCCAGAGGGACGCCTTCAAACTGTTTACCATGTAGCAAATACCATAGAATTGAACCTAATCCCCGAACAATGGCTCAGCGCGCCGATTGTCCACTTGGGACCTGTTGCCCAAGAAATCGAACCGACGATCGTTCGCCATTTATCGAATTCCCTGATTGGTACGACACCACAAGGATGGCTGCGCACCTGGGATGAGGACGGGCGGGTTATCCCAACAGAATGGCCGGAAGCCTCATTCGTTCTTAGCAATGTCGGTGCTGCTGTAGTCAGTGTGGAGGATTTGGGGCACGATGAAGCTCGTATCGAAGAGATGGCGACTGCGTCGCGTGTGTTGGCGGTTACCGAGCATGCTGCTGGTGTCCGCTTATTCTGGAATGGTGATGTACGCAGATTTCGCCCACCTGAAGTTTCGGAGATCGATACAACCGGTGCGGGTGATATTTTTGCCACTGCTTTCTTCTTCCGCCTTTACACGACGCGAGATCCTTGGGAATCTGCCCGCTTCGCAACATATTTAGCTGCGATGTCTGTCACACGTTCGGGTATGGAAGGCATCCCAACCCTAGAAGAAATACAGGAATGCATGGCCGAGGTGCTTTAGGATGGGACGAATTTATACCTTGGTCAACCAGAAAGGTGGCGTGGGAAAAACCACCACGGTCATCAACCTTGGAGCTTACCTGGCCTACTATGGTCAGCGTGTTCTCCTGGTGGACTTAGACCCTCAGGCAAACGCCACTTCCTGCCTGGGGGTTGACAAACAAACCGTACGCGGGGGAACCTATGAATCCCTGATCGGAAATTCGACAGCCGCGAAGCACATCCTGCATAATCCTCGCTTGAAGCTATCCCTGTTACCGGCCTCCCCAGCTCTCGCAGGTGCAGAGGTAGAGTTGGTTGGAGAATTGGCAAGAGAAAGTTTTTTGAAGAACGCCCTCCTCCCACTGCACGAACGTTATGACTACATCCTGATCGATTGTCCTCCTTCGCTTGGTTTACTGACTTTGAATGGCATCATCGCTGCACAGAATGGCGTCATCATCCCGGTGCAATGCGAGTATCTTCCTTTGGAAGGTCTCAGTCAGCTAAACCTAACCCTAGACCGTGTCCGCAAAGCGATTTTTGCTCAATTAACCGTGCGCGGTGTCCTCCTGACCATGTTCGATGGGCGCACGAACCTCTCCCAGGATGTAGTCAAGGAAGTACGCCAGCATTTCAGAGACCTCGTTTTTGAGGCGGTCATACCTCGGACAGTTCGCCTGGCGGAAGCACCTTCCTACGGTCAGCCAATATCCGTCTACGCACCCACCTCCCCCGGGGCCGAAGCGTACGCAACTTTAGCGCGTGAGATACTTATCGGGGATGGTTTGCAAATACCGGTTATAGAAAGTTCGTGACCTGAAAATTTCAACCAACATAGCTTATGACAAAAAAAACTGGACTCGGAAAAGGCTTGGACGCCCTCCTGCCAACAATGGAAAGCTCACTCCCTGAGAGTGGAATCAAGCTCATATCAACTGGAGATATAAATCCGAACCCAAGGCAACCACGGGCGAAGATTGATCCAGCAGAGCTCGAAGAACTAGCCCTCTCAATTCGTGAACACGGGGTCATTCAACCCCTGATCGTCACTGAGGATGAATCCTCCGGAAAGTACACCCTGATCGCAGGTGAAAGGAGACTCCAGGCTGCCAAATTGATCCCGCTGGCAGAAATACCGGTGATCGTTCGCGAAGCATCAGAACAGCAATTGGTCGAGCTGGCCCTGGTAGAAAACATACAACGGGCGGATTTAGGCCCTCTGGAAGCCGCAGAAGCATATCGCCAGTTGAGCGAGGATTTTAGTCTCTCCCATGAGGAGATTGCTGACCGGGTCGGGAAAAATCGGGTCACCATTACCAACACTTTGCGATTGTTGAAACTGCCTGAGGATGCAAAAGCAGCCCTGGTTGGAGGGGAGATAAGCGAAGGGCATGCTCGCGCTTTGCTGGCACTGGCAACATCAGAAGCGCAAAGTGCAGCATTGCGGACTGTTCTCAAGAACGACTTGAATGTGCGCCAAACGGAGGAATTGGTTCGCAAAATCGGTGGAGAAAAACCGAAAAAAGAAGCCGCACCATCACCCGATCCGGCTACCATCGAAATCGAAGAGCGGCTCAGGCAGCGTCTGAGAACTCGCGTTACCCTGAATCAGAAGAAAAAGGGTGGAACCCTAACGATCCATTATTACTCTTCAGAAGAGCTCGAGACGATCCTGGATCTGATATTGAGAGATTGATAGAAGCCCTGTTTTTTTTAAACCAAATCTAAAGCTTTTGTGAAGCCTGGTCAGAGAACTGTTTCTAGGAGAGGCAAGCAGCGCATGCAGATATTTTTCAATGCCGAAATAATCACATCATTATCTCCACTCTCAACGGCAAGCGCAGTCGTCGTTGACCAAGGACGCATATTATCGACCGGAGATCAAGAAGAGGTTCTTTCTCGTTACGATGAATCAATCCCGCGAACTGATTTAGGTGGCCGGATGGTCATCCCGGGTCTGATCGATGCCCATATACATCTCCAAAATTACGCATTGAGCTTGCTGCGTGTGAATTGCGAAACAGCCAGCAAGGGAGATTGCCTGGAAAATGTGGCTATCCAGGCAGAAAAAACTCCAATTGGTGATTGGATTCTAGGGCATGGATGGAACCAGAACCAATGGTCAGAAGGTTTTGGTTCCGCGCAAGATCTGGACAGAATCACCGCGCAACACCCGATTTACTTGACTGCCAAATCCTTGCACGCTGCCTGGGTTAACTCGGCTGCCCTTCAACAAGCGCAGTTGACCGCACAGACTCCTGACCCACCTGGAGGCCGAATTCAACGCGACCCGGATGGAAACCCTACTGGTATTCTGCTTGAAACGGCGATGTCACTGGTATCAGATATCATCCCGCAACCTGCCCCGGATTCAGTCGCGGAGGCGATTTGCGAAGCGCAGCCGAAACTCTGGGCGATGGGATTAACAGGAGTCCACGATTTCGATCGGCGAACATGCTTCATTGCCCTTCAAAAACTCCATGCCGAAGCGAAGTTGAAACTGAGAGTTACAAAGAGTATCCCGATTGAATCACTCTCTTCTGCGGTTGATCTCGGTTTGCAGACTGGATTCGGTGACGACATGCTCAGGATCGGCTCGCTAAAAGCCTTTGCCGATGGGGCTCTTGGTCCCCGCACGGCTGCTATGCTGCAACCATATGAGAACGAACCAGATAATCGCGGGTTACTCATGCTGGATGCGGAGACTATTTTCGAACTTGGTCAGGTCGCAGTATCAAATGGTCTAAGCATGGCTATTCACGCCATTGGAGACTCTGCAAATCATGAAGTCCTTAATGCTTATGAACAACTCCGTAGATATGAACACCAAATATCACCTCGCTCGATTCGCGAAGCAAAGTTCACAAAATTACGCCATCGCATCGAACATGTCCAGA
>CP070764.1:2624438-2641616 GCA_020349245.1 Chloroflexota bacterium
TGAACTGCAGGATGGACAGCGCCAGAGTTGCATCTTCGGCGTAGGTGGCGTCAGCTGCCAGCTGCGAGGGCGTGCCGCTGGCGTTGGTCTCGTCCCAATATACTAACCACTCGTTCCCCTCCCGTGTGCCAGCATAAGTTGTTTCAAAGAAGGGGTCCCACATGCGGTGGCAAAAGTCACATTGCACCCCGTCATAGTCGGCCCCCGTCATCAGCGAGGCGTTGGTCGGATCAGAGCGCCCTTCCAGCCAACCCTTGGGGAAGTGGCAGCGCTCGCAGATGTCGGTGGCATTGGGCTGGCCAACGGCCCAGATGGAGTCCTGGGCCGAAACCGTGAAACAGGACCAGAACAAAAAGTCGCGGGCTGCTTGGGCCATCATCGAGCCCTTCCAGTTAAAGCCCGGTTCCACGGCTGTGTCGTAGCCAGCATGGCAATTCAAGCAGCGGGTCGGGGCCTGCAGCGCCACCTGGCCCGGTTGCGTGCCGGGCATTCTCACCAGCGGATCATCGACAACTGGCGTTGCCGTCCATGCATAGGCGATTGCCCCGCTCGCCAGGAGCAGGACCAGGGTGAACATCACTACTATATATATTTTTCTTCGCTTAAGAATCATTGGCATTCCCTCCTAATCATCTATCCTCTCCAATCACGCAGATCAGATGATCTGCTTATCCCTCATCTAGAAAATCCATAAACCTCCTTCCTAGCAACAGTTTATAGCCTGTGCCTGAAAATAACCCAAGAACCCCACAGGTTCTATTTCTATTTCGTTCCACCAAATTCAATCTGGAAAATGGTTCCCATAAATATCCACCCAGCCCCTCTGACAAAGTATTTCTGACACTCAAAATTGCTTGTACACCTTTGATTTTATTAATCAAAAACGAAACTTAGTAAGTGGAATCGCTTCGTTGTTTGCAAGTGATGAGGCGCAATCATCCCGGAACGTTATAACCGGTGAAATTCCTTAAAACTTTCTAATATAATCATAACATGAAATTAGTGAAATTCTACACAAAGTTATGAGCATTTGGGGATGGAACCTAGAAAACCCGTCTTCGAGATTTTTTCACAAAAGGTATCCGCTTGTGTAGAAATTAGAAATACGGTCAAATAACTGGGTATAGGACTCGGACCAAGGATTCCAGAATCGCATGTTTCCTTTACACCCCATAAATTATTACAAATATGCTCGACAGCCGTTTCAATCTTAAGAAATCACAACAGAGATTCGAACCGGATTTTGCAGAAAGGCACTGCAGTTGGGACCTAATTCTGGTATTCCCCCTTATTTTCCTTTATTTTCAAAGGGCAACATAGACACAAACCGCTCTACCGGAATGGTGAGCGGTTTGGATTTGTTCAGTGGACCCAGAGGGACTCGAACCCTCGACCTTCTCAATGCCATTGAGACGCGCTCCCAACTGCGCCATGGGCCCTCAGCATCTTCCAGCCGGGGCGGATTCTCCATCCCGGACCAGTGGACCTGGCGGGATTCGAACCCGCGACCTCTTCAGTGCGATTGAAGCGCGCTCCCAACTGCGCTACAGGCCCCGGCTTTAGGGTAGCGGAATTGTACCTGAGCGACTCTTGCCTGTCAAGGAAAGCATCCCGCAACCCGCGCATATCGCCATTCTAACTGCTAGCATTAATATATTATGTCAAACAATCTTGACTTTGCCACCCGGTTTGTGCTATTCTTCCCTAGTTGTATACATGCTATTGCTCGAAGATCAACCTGATTTTCGAGGGGTGAAAGAATAAAAACCAGAACAGGATTGTAATAATGTTACAGCGTGAACGAGTAGCTGAAAATGTATACTCCTTCCAAAGTGATTTGTATGCTCAGGTGAATGCTGGTGCAGTGGTGGGACCTAATTGGGCAGTTGTGATCGATACGCTCGCCTTGCCAGAGGAGACGTTGGAGATCCGCCAGTTTATTGAGCAGGAGCTGCAGGTTCCTGTAAGGTATGTAATCAATACCCATTTCCATGCAGATCACACATGGGGTAATTACCTTTTCCCCAATGCAACCATCCTCGCCAGCAATCTATGCCGCGAACTCCTGGATACACGAGGCCGATCTTCTCTGGATGCAGCCAAGAAACAAACCACGACTTTTCGACAAACACGCATCATTCTCCCCCACCTAACCTTCGCCGAAGGAACCATGAGCTTGCGAGTAGGCAAAAAAACCCTCTCCATGATCTTCCTTCCCGGTCACAGCCCTGATAACCTAGGCGTTGTTGTTGAAGAAGACCGGGTTTTATTTGCTGGGGATGTATTTATGCCGATCCCTTATATTGTGGATGGCAATGCAGATGACATGATCTTTTCCCTGAAACAAATCGGTAAAATGGGACTGGAAAACGTCGTTCAAGGTCATGGTGACATCGTGCTGCGGGGTGAAGTTGAAGGATCCATAAAAGAAAATCTTGCTTACTTATCCGCCATACGGCGAGCTGTTCGGAAAGCAGGAAGGAGAAAATACCCTTGGGATTTATTGGAAGAAGTCGGTGTTGAGGATTGTGGAAAAAGCAGAGTATTGATCGGGGGACTTGCTGAGGATCTTCACAGTCGAAATCTACGCGCGCTCTACGAGCAGCTTTACGAGGAACCACCTGCCTCTTCAGAGGATGATGAGGATTGAATATGCCTAGCTAAGCTGGCTGCCCGGAATCTTCTTCGAGCACCCTTATCGTAACTTTTTCGAAAGCACCTTTACTGATCAGATATCCCTGACAACCCCACTCACCATTATCCTGGTACCAGATCAGATGCACCACCCCGGGGTAATATGCCTCGTTAAGATCCGTCACAGATGGTTCTTCCAAACCACCCGGGTGCGAGTGGTAGATTGCTAATAAATCCCACCCATTCTCCTCAATCTTCATCAAGCATTCCAGTTGTTGCTCGGGGTCCATCCGGTATTGCACTGGACTATGTAAAATATTCACGACTGGAAATACTGCAAGGCTGAGATTATTCTTGCCTGCGATCACTCCACAGGCTTCTTCATTCTTGCGCTGGGTGATATCATGAACCATATCCCACCAGTGCGTTCTAGACAAGATCAAGGGTGATTTCATCGGATCCAGATTGCCGTGACGCTAACAACCAGCAGGACAACTCCTGGTTCTATCAATGCTCTTCTTAAATGTTGGCCTTCGGAAAGTGCCCCCATTAAACTGGTCAAGGAATATGCTGGACCCAGGATAAGAAGACCAAAAGTGATTGGGGTCAGCGGCCAATAGTGCAGGGCGGCAATAATCCCGGTTAATATCAAAGTCACCACGAAGGTATTTAGATATAACCATTGACCTTTCAAACGAAGATGGAGAGTCCGCAGGCAAACAAGGGCAGCTGCCAAAACCAAGGCGGGAAGGATCAGGTATAAACGCAGCCCCGCTGATTGAAGAGAGATTGCCAGGATGAGAAACAAGGCATAGGATACGGCTGTCAGTCCAGCGCTCGCTATGGGGAAGCGTTCATCTCCAGGATCAACCGCGATGTATTCAGCCACCAACACCAGCATCAAAATAATCCCTCCGATCACAAAACTTACCAGCCATTCCAGGCTGACTGGGAGCTGGTTTAAGGGAACCCCCAGGGTCAAAGCAGTCAGGGCTGGCAGCAGCCAGTGCTCCACCGTTCGCTTCTTGCCGAGAGCGGGATGTTCTAGCACGAGCATATCCGCCCCGGCGGCAGTTAATCCGGCAACCAAGACAGAAACAATTGTATGAATATTGATCTCATATGCAAGGTAGAAACCCGGCAGCTGCATGCCTAGCTCGCTGACTGGTATGTCAACAAATCGACTGACTGCATAGGCGAGCAAAATGACAGCCGATAAGATGCTTAACATGTCAGTTCTTGGAAGGTAGCTGGTTTTTTCCACATTCGCATTCTAACAGATTTCTTGACGGAATTTAATTCCGCGCTTAGGATTGAGAGGGAGTATAACCCGGACAATTCGAGAGGAGTCCCTATGCGCATTGGTATGATGGCAGATGCCTATAAACCGCATGTGAGTGGGATAACCAACTGCATCGCGCTGAGTAAACGGTTTCTGGAAAAAGCGGGATTTGAAGTGTATATATTCACCTTTGGGGGTGGCGATTACAAGGATGACGAGCCGAATATTATCCGCACACGTGGAATGCCAGTGGTGGATACTGGCTTGTATTTTAGCGCTCGCCACAGTTCAGAAGCACAAAAGTTGATCCGGAAGATGGATATCATCCATGTGCATCATCCTTTCACAAGCGGGCAATTAGCTATCCGCTATTGCCGGTCCCAGGGGATTCCACTGGTTTTTACCAATCACACCCGTTATGACCTCTATGCGCACGCTTACCTGCCGATGGTCCCGGAAGCGCTGGGTGACGCATTCCTGCGCGCATACTTGCCTTCTTTCTGTAAATCCTGCGACTTGGTGATCGCGCCTTCACCTGGCTTGAAGGAGGTGCTACTTGATTTCGGTGTCGAAACTCAAATAGACGTGATTCCCAACGGTGTTGACATTAAACCCTTTCAATCGGTGCAAGAAAAAATCCCCCGGGAAGCTTTGGGATTCAAAGACGAAGATGTTCTCCTGACCTACATGGGGCGTGTCGGCCCGGAAAAAAACTTGCCCTTCTTACTGCGTGCCTTCGCTGGGATTGCCAAAACCTACGAAAACACAGGATTGCTCATCATCGGTGATGGTCCTGAAAGGGAAAACCTGGAAGATCGGGTGCGAGTAATGGGAATCAGCGATCGCGTTCACTTCACCGGCATGATACCCTATGTTCAATTACCGTCTTATATGGCTGCTGCGGATGCTTTTGTAACCGCATCAGTCACCGAAGTACACCCACTATCAGTGATTGAAGCCCTGGCTTCAAAATTACCGGTAGTTGGCATACAATCACCCGGTGTCGGTGACACGATAGAAGATGGCGTCACTGGATTGCTCGCTCCGGAGGAGGATATGGCAGTTTTCACAGCGAAACTTTCCCGGATAATCGTCGATAAAGATGCTCGTGAAAAAATGTCCCAACATGCCTCAGAAGTAGCAAAAACCTATGCGATTGAAAATACCACCCAACTCATGATCAACCGCTACCAGAAGTTGTATTTTGAGTATGCCGGTAAAAAGGGCGGGATTGTACAGCGCATAGCAAGAAGGTTCCGAAGGAAAACATAATGAATCCATCCAGAATGGAATTAGGGCAATGGGGTGAAGAACAGGCCGCCGAATTCCTGCAGGACCTGGGATACGTGATCGTGGCTCGCAATGTACGCACCCCCTATGGGGAAATTGATTTAATCGCCCAGGAATTCCCTGTCCATGCTGAAGGCGAGATCACAACGGTTTTCATCGAAGTAAAGACTCGCTCATCAAAGAAATTTGGATTTCCCGAAGAAGCAATCACCCCCCGCAAACAAGATCATATTATCTCGGCTGCAGAACATTATCTTCAAGAACATCCTGAACTGCAAACCAACTGGCGGATTGATGTGATCGCCATTGAATTGTATCCAGAAAGCATCCCGATAATCAACCATTTTGAGAATGCCTTCCAATAAACCGGTCCCTAGTCAAACAACAAAATCACCCGACCAGGATCATGTCGACCAGGATTGCATATCTGCTGGTCAGCAGCCGTTAATCGTGATCCTCGGACCCACAGCTGTTGGAAAAACTGAAATCGCCATCCAGCTGGCAAACAAATTGAATGGTGAAATTATATCGGCTGATTCGACACTGATCTACCGTGGCATGGATATTGGCACTGCAAAACCATCAGCTCAACAGCGCGAGCAAATTCCCCATTACCTGATTGATGTCACTGATCCTGATCAAACCTGGAGTCTTACCCTCTATCAGCGCGCAGCTCAAAGAGTCATCAAAGATATCCAGGCGCGAGGCCGCCTGCCATTTCTGGTCGGGGGTACGGGTCAGTATATCCATGCTGTCGTGTATGATTGGCAAATACCGAAAATCAAACCGGATAAAAAGCTCCGCCAGGCGCTGGAGGACTGGTCAAGCGAGATTGGCAGCGAAGGATTGCACACCAGATTGTCCGCTCTAGATCCCAAAGCCGCAGCCAAGATAGATTTCCGCAATACCCGCCGTACAATCCGGGCCCTGGAGGTTATTTTTCGCAGTGGAAGGCGTTTTTCTGATCAGCGCTTATCTGGTCGCGCCCCATACTGCACCATCCAGATCGGTATTAACCTGCCCCGTCCTGAATTGTATGCCCGAATCGATCAGCGCATCGATGCAATGATATCCGCAGGTTTTATTGAAGAAGTCAATACCCTTTTATCCAAAGGATATCCAGCGGATCTCCCGGCTTTTTCAGCGATCGGCTACAAAGAATTAATCAACTATCTTCAGGGTGAAATCTCTTTGGATGAAGCAGTGACAATGATCAAACGGCGAACTCGCCAATTCGTTCGTCGCCAGGCGAACTGGTTCAAAGATACCGATCCACAAATTCAGTGGTTCCTTGGGGATGGTGATGCGGTGGAAAGGATCCTATCATTACTATGTTGTAAGCTGCAGCTTGATTGACAATTGATTTAATTATCCATATACTAGACTCACCCAGAGTCCATTTTGAATTCTTTCGATCGCGGGTCATTAATCGATAAGGAGGCATGCAATGAGTGACAGGCCCTGGCTGAACAATTACGATCAAGGTGTTCCCCAGCATATTGATTTCCCTGATATCTCGTTATTCCAACTACTATCTGAAGCAGCAAAAAAATATCCCGAATCTACCTGCACAATATTTAAAGGTGCAAAAATCTCCTTTACAGAGATGGATGAGATCAGCGACCGTTTGGCAGCTGGTTTGGCAAGCATCGGTGTCAGAAAGGGTGATCGGGTGGGGATTTTTATGCCTAACACACCGCAGTTTGTTATGGCTTTTTTCGCGATTCTCAAGCTTGGTGCAATAGTCGTTGCGGTCAATCCCATGTATTCTCCCCGCGAGATCGAACACCAGACCAACGATGCTGGGATGGAAGTCATTCTGGTTATGAGTAACTTCTACAACCTGATCAAGGATGTACAACCAAAAACCAAGATCAGGACAGTCGTTGTCAGCAACATTAAAGAAACTTTACCGCCCGTATTATCTTTTCTCTTCACACTAACCAAGGAGAAGAAAGATGGCTTCCGCATCGAGCTCGCAGAGGGGGATCACTGGATGCAGGATCTGATTAACAAATTTCAAGCCTCAGACCGCCCCCAGGTGGAAGTCACTCCAAATGATGAGGCTTTATACCAATACAGCGGCGGAACGACCGGCATTTCAAAAGGCGCGATCGCCTTGCATCGTAATCTGGTTGCCAATGTGATCCAAATCCGCAGCTGGATGGTGGAAGCGAAAGATGGCCAGGAAACTGTATTGATGGCGCTGCCCATGTTCCATGTTTACGGCATGGTGGCAGGGATGTTATTCGGAATCTACACAGGTGCTGCGCTGGTCATGATTCCCAATCCTCGCGATGTGGCAGACGTTTTATCTAATGCCCAGAAATACAAAACGACCATCTTCCCCGGTGTTCCAACACTCTACAATCTAATCAACAATAATCCGGAAGCACAGGCAGGAAAATACGATCTCAGCTCGATCAAAGCTTGCATCTCTGGTTCAGCACCGTTAATGCGAGAAACTAAGGAGCAGTTTGAGGCTTTAACTGGTGGAGTTGTCTTCGAAGGGTACGGGCTTTCTGAGGCGCCAACTGCTTCGCACTGCAATCCCTTACTCGGTGAAAACCGCACCGGATCGATTGGCTTGCCATTGCCCGAAGTTGAATGCCGCATTGTCAGCCTGGACGACGAAATCACTGACCTATCGACAGGCGAGGTTGGCGAGCTGGTGATTAAAGGCCCGATGGTGATGAAAGGCTATCACAACATGCCCACTGAAACAGCCAACACGTTGAGAGATGGTTGGCTGCATACGGGTGACATCGCCCGCATGGATTCCGATGGCTATTTTTACATTGTGGACCGCAAGAAAGAATTGATCAAGCCTGGTGGATACCAGGTCTGGCCACGGGAAGTAGAGGAGGTTATCTGCGATAATCCCAAGGTTTTAGAGGTCGGTGTCGCCGGTGTTCCCGATCCATATCGGGGCGAAACAGTAAAAGCTTGGATCGTGGTCAAGCCCGGGGAGACATTGACGGAGGAAGAAATCAAAGCCTGGTGCAGCGAAAAACTAGCCAAGTTCAAAGTCCCCACACTGGTTGAATTTCGAGACGAGCTGCCTAAAACGACCGTTGGTAAAATCCTGCGCCGCGAACTTGTCCGCGAACATAAAGAGGGCGCAGCTGAAGCTTAAGACTAATCATCCTATCATCACGGTAAAAATTCAGGTGCGCCGCATATCTGGTAGACGCTGCGGCGCACCGTGTTTTTCCGGGGAGTGTGAGATTTTTCCACAAAAATTGCCCTCTTCGATGTTGATGGCACATTGACAGATGCCCATGTTTGGCAGGGCGTCATGGATTACTTTGCAGCCCATAATCTCCGCCGCTGGACTCATCGAGTCTACATGGCTTATCACTTTCCTTTATATATTCTCCTGAGAATGGGGTTGATCTCTGATGGTGCCTTTCGCAAGCCCTGGCCAGCACATCTGGCCTGGTATTTGCGTGGTTATACGGTGGAACAAGCAGACCTAATTTGGAACTGGATCAGCGATGTCAAGGTTAAGAACACCTGGCGGATGGACACCTGCGGTTTGCTAAGGCAGCACAAGGAAGATGGTTATCTCACCATCCTTGTATCCGGGACCCCTGCCCCGCTCCTGGAACGTCTCGCAAAGGAGATTGGAGCCGACCACGGGATTGGCACTGAATTTGAAATCCGGGGTGGCAGGTTCACTGGTAAGAGCAGTGGACCAGCGTGCATTGCAGACAATAAGGTAACCTTAACCGCGGCTTACCTGAACCGAAATCAAATCAATATCGATTATCAGGCCAGTTATGCATATGCAGATTCGATCTCAGACCGTTTCATGCTGGAATTGGTGGCCAACCCAGTAGCAACATATCCCGATGAAGCATTAATGAAACTGGCTATGGAGCGGAACTGGCGGATCTTCCCTGGTGAAAATTAATTTAGTAGATTGACAGTTTGAATTAATCGACTGAAAACACAGTCGACAGGCACCATTCGCGGAGATTCCCAAGTTTCCTGGAAATGTCCGCTCAAAAGTTCTAGGTTAATACATCGGCTGGGAAATAACACAATCCAGCTGTGCCAGGTCCAGTATGCACGCCGAGTGCTGGTGAGAGCTCAGCCACAAAAGATTCAATGACTTTCAGGCGCGCTTCTACCAGCTCCCGGATTTTCAACGCTTCTTCTTCCGCTGCTGCGTGGACATAGGCGACTTTGATTTTCCCCATCTTCCCGACCACGTTTTCGACTTTTTCAACCATCATCTGGTATGCCCGGTTTCTGCTTCTGGCAGTACCAATCGAGATGATGATACCGTCTTCCATGCTGATCAACGGCTTGATATTTAACAGGCTTCCGACCAGGTGCTTCGCCCGACCAATTCTCCCTCCCATGTACAGGTACTTCAACGTATCAGCGGTTTGTAGCATCCGGGTAACCGGGATCATCTGGCTTATTCGATCAACGATCTCTGTCACCGGCTTCCCTTCCAGCGCTGTACGGGCAGCTTCAATCACCATCCAACCATGGCACATGGAGACATTCAGAGTATCGACAACCCGGATCACCAATTCCGGAAAGACTTCTTGAACCATGCCTCGCGCTGTTTGCGCTGCCTGGTAAGCACCACTTCCCTTGGAGGTCATATGGATACTGACAATCTCCCGTACTCCTTCTTTTTTAACCAACTTTTCATACATCGAGAAGTAATCACCCGGACCAGGACATGCGGTCTGGGGTAATGTATCCGTACCTTCAAGCCAGGGGTAGAATTCTGCAGGCTTTATTGTCACCATGTCGCGCATTTCTTCAGCCCCGCGATGGATGTAATAAGGCAACCAGTGGATATTTAGCTCTTCCAAGATCTTCTCTGGAATAGAGCTGGTGCTATCGGTAACAATTGCGACCTCAGCCATATTTGACTCCAGGTGATATTAATTATAATGCCACCCGACGGATAATTCCCAGGACAGCAGGTGTAACTCCAGTGAGATCATCTAAATCCTTGGTAAAATCATCCCTTAATTTTTTATCTCCAACTATCAGTGCCGGAACTGGATTGGAAGTGTGCCGGCGAGTGGATAGATCTTCCATGTTTCCGTGATCTGAGGTGATCAAAATAACTCCCTGCCGATCGTCCCAACGAGCAAACAAGGTTCCCATAACCAGGTCAAAAGTGGTGAGAAGCTCCTGCGCAGCTTGCATATTCTGCCCATGCCCAGCGTAGTCGCTCAACCAATATTCAAAAAAAGATAAATCGTATTCACGGCCCAAGGCTGCCAATCGCTCTCCGGCTTGAACAGGTGTCAGAACTGGTGTATCCGGCAGGTCTAGACGATCTCGCCAGCCCTGCGCAGTGAAATCCGCAGAAAGCGCCTGGCCTTCAAATAAATCATCAATCGTCTTCAATGGGATTCCCGCATGGGTGACAGCGAGTGGAATCGCGGAGTAAAGCCGCCGACCAGATTGGATAGCAGAAAAATATCCTGGCGGATAAGCATTCAATAAACCCGACTTGAAACCTTCTTGAGACAGCATGCTGAACAGGTTGCCATTTTTCAGCTGGGCTGCCACCTCTTGATTGGGCTTGGGACCATAGTGATAGCTGAGTTCAGCCGGAACATTTCTACCCGTCAGTAATGCTGCTTGGCCTGTTGCAGATTGTGGTAATCCCGCCACTCCTAGGCCGGCATCAAGGGCAACCAGCGATGCCCGGGTACTTTCCAGCCTTCTTCCACCGGAGGCATGGATAGAATCCATGAGCAGTTTATTCCCTCCCAGTATTCCCTGCAAATTAGGCATCTGTACCTTTGCAAATGGATTAATTTCCGGGTCATCAATTCCCAATCCAATTCCATCCAAGAACAAAAAAAGCACTTTCATCGCATTTTCTTTCAATACCTCAGGCTAGGCGGCTTTTCTCTGGTAAGTGAGCCAAACGGAAGCTCTTTCGCCACGATCAAGACCGAGTTCCTTGTCAACCTGATCGAAGATCTCTTCAAAATCTCTAAAATCAGTTTCTTGAATACCGGGACCTTTCCCACCACGATCGCGCAGAAATCCATATAACAAATATATACTCCCCGGAGATGTTAGCCGCGATAAATTTTTAACATATAGGGTTCTTTGATCCTCATCAAGGCTGTGGTAGCATCCAATATCCAGGATTAGGTCAAAACTTCCACGAACATTCTTGAGCCGGGTGACATCATCAACCTGGAAATCAGCTTCAATACCCGCGTGCTGAGCTTTGACCTTCGCTTGTTCGATGGCATGCCCAACAAAGTCAACACCGGTTGCTTGCCAACCATGTTTGGCCAGGGTAATGACATTTGTACCCGTACCACAACCCAGGTCTAGCGCTCTCCCTGGTGCATGCCTGGCGATAAAGTCCATTAATTCGGGTGGTGATACCTGTGTATCCCAGGGGGGGTTACGCAAATAAAGCAGACGGAAATAAAGGCGACGAAACCAGCGCATAATCCAGAGTATTCTACACGACAATTGATGTTTTTTTCGCTTCAAGCCGGAGATCTTACCCAAAAACCTATTTGATCTTTGACAAGGGGAACGACTTACCTTAAAATCTAGCCGTTAGACAATCATTACAGGAGAAGACCATTAGATGAAAGAATATATGACCGATTCCATCCGCAACATTGCTCTCGTCTCACACAGCAGTGCAGGGAAGACCATGTTGGCGGAAGCTTTTTTGCATACTACTGGGGCAACAACTCGCTTAGGAAAAATTGAAGACGGCAGTACAGTCGCAGACTTTGAAGATGAAGAAATCCGTCGCGGCATATCTTTATCAACTGCTATCCTGCCCGTGGAGTACAACAACCACAAGATTAATATTCTCGATACACCCGGCTATACCGATTTCATTGGCGAGATGATCTCCGCCCTAAGAGTCGCAGATGGAGCGTTGGTGGTGGTTGATTCTGTTGCCGGTGCAGAAGTGGGAACCGAGATCGCATGGAATTACTGCGACCAATTCCAAATTCCTCGATTTGTCGTGATCAACAAGATGGATCGAGACAATGCCAATTTTCAAAAATCCTTAGAATCGGTCCAGAATCTCACCGATACCCGCTTGCTGCCAATGCAATTACCATGGGGAGAAAAACAGGATTTTAATGGGGTTATCGACTTGCTGACCATGAAAGCCCATAGTGGCGATGGAAAATCAGCAACCGAAATTCCACCTGAATTCAAGGATGAAGCAGAATCTGCCCGCAGTGAAATTATCGAAGCTGCTGCAGAGGGTGAAGATGAATTGCTGATGAAATACCTGGAAGGTGAGGAGCTGGATGCAAAAGAGATCAAGCGTGGTCTTGTCGCAGTGCTGAAATCACAATCCTTTGTACCGGTATTCGTGGCTTCCGCGACAAGTGAAACAGGGATAGCACCGTTATTAGAAGCTATCATCGATCTCATGCCTTCCCCCTCTCAAGCACCAGGGGTATCAGCCAAGGGTCAAGCTGGAGAGGAGGACCTCTCTGCATCCGATTCTGGTCCGCTGGCTGTGTACGCCTGGAAAACCACTGCGGATCCATTTGTTGGCAAGATCACTTACTTGCGCGTGTATTCTGGAATTCTCACCTCGGATACCCGCGTTTGGAACCAAACCAAGGAAGCGGAAGAACGCTTTGGGAATATCAACCTCCTGCGCGGGAAGGAAACCATACCAGTATCCACAGTGCACGCTGGCGATCTCGTCACAGTCCCCAAGCTGACCGTTACATCCACTGGAGACACACTCTGCGATCGGGCTCACCAGCTGGAGCTCCCCGTTCCTGAATACCCTTCAGCACTCTACCGCGTCGCGCTTTCCCCGAAGACCCAATCAGATTCTGCAAAGATCAGTCCAACCCTGACCCGACTGTGCGAAGAAGATATGACTCTCTCCTGGTACCAGGAACCAAGCACTAACCAGACCATTCTCCAGGGTATGGGTGACCAACACATTGATGTCGCTATCCGTAAAGCGGAGAAGAAATTTCAGACCGGTTTAGACATCGACGAACCGCGAGTACCATACCGGGAGACGATCACCAGGCTTGGGGCATCTCAATACCGGCATAAGAAACAAACCGGTGGTGCCGGACAATTTGCAGAAGTATTTATGCGGGTTGAACCAACCGAAGAAGCGAACTATGAATTTGAAAACAAAGTTTTCGGTGGGGCAATTTCAAGCAATTACATGCCGGCAATAGAAAAAGGTATTAAAGGAGTGATGCAGAAAGGAGTCATCGCGGGTTTCCCCGTGGAAAAAGTTCACGTGGAAGTATTCGATGGGAAGGAACACCCGGTTGATTCCAAACCAGTCGCCTTTGAAATTGCAGGTAGGGAAGCATTCAAACTGGCTGTAAAAGACGCGTCACCTGTTTTACTGGAACCGATCATGAAAGTAATAATCACCGTCCCCGAATCAAACATGGGCGATATCATGGGAGATTTGAATACCCGCAGGGCACGCGTTCAGGGTATGGATACCGATCGAGGACGGTCAGTGGTCACCGCACATGTACCCCTGGCTGAAATGCAGCGGTATACCACAGACCTGCGCTCAATCACTGGTGGACGGGGAGTCTTCACAATGGATTTTGCCTTCTATGAAACAGTACCGACTCATATTGCTCAGGATGTGATCGATGGCAGGCAAAAGGAATTAGCAGCGCAAAAAGAAGAGTGATTAATTGGATCTGCTGGAAGAGGCCTCGTTTGCAATAGAACGAGGTCTTTTTTTATTGCGCCTCAGCAAGTCCGAGGCGGACGAAAATTGCTGGCGCAAATCCAGAGAGCCAAAAACCGATGCTGGCATACCAGGCATAATAAAGTGAATATCCCAATAGGGTTTCCTCTTCAGGGATGAGTGCACCCAATCCGAGCCACAGGACAGCCACTCCCAAGATACCAAGCAGAAAGCGGATAGTTCTCTGTTTCCAGCTTCCGCGTGCACTGAACCCGCCGCGAGCCGACAGCCATGCCGCTCCTGCAGAAAATCCAAACAGCGCACCACATGTACGCATCAGGGATAACAATTTCAATGGATTGATCGGCTCTTCTTCTGGAAATGCATTGCGGGCATTATCCAACCAAGATTGGGGAATCGGCCAGTCGATCACCAGTGATCGGACAATAACGCCAAGGGTTAGGAGGTAGATAGAAAATAGGAAAGCAGCCAGAATTTTGATCCCAAGAGTCTGGTGGGAAAGCCAGGCACCGATTGGTTTCTCCAAGCGGAGAAACAGCCCGACTGTGATGAATCCAATCATCCACCCCACAATCACATCTTGGGGGAAATGCACAGCAAGGTAGATTCGGGAAACACCGATCAGCAATATTACGAGCAGTGACAAAAGCCATGCCCAATAGCGCTTGGCACTCGCTGCTATCAAGCCGAAAACTGCAGCCGAAACCTGTGCATGACCGGACGGCAATCCGAAGGTGTATTCATATGCCAATGCTTTCACCCGGCTGCTGTACCAAAATGGACGAGCAGTATGAAAACCTATTTTTAAAATGTAATTGAGTCCGTCGCTGAGCATCAAGATAATCCCAAGACGAAAACCCAACGAAGCATCAATACTCCAATATAATATTGGCATGACGAGCAAGTAAAACTCAGCAGATCCCAAGAAAGAGAAGAATTGCATGGGACCATCCAACCATGTCCCCAGGTTTTGCAGGTAGAGCACAAGGCTGATGCCCAGTTCGTAGAGGGTATTCATGCTGCACCAATCCCTTCGTCGAATCTCAATTGTTACCGAGGAAATTTCCGAATTTTCAATTAACCATCAGTTATGCTGGTGGAACTCTCCTTCGACACGCCACCCAAAGTCGCTTCCACCGACCGATCCCCTGGTTTTGGAGAATATTTCGCACTAAAGATTATCGAAACAATAAGCAAACCGAACCCGATGGCATATACGATCACAGGATTTTGCGTGTACAGAAAACCCGCTGCAATGGGTGCCAGTATGACTGTTGTTGCACTCACTGTCTCAGACACGCCATAGGCTAAACCCATCTTGGCAGAGGGTACTAATTCACGCACTTGAGCCATGCCTAAATTTCGGGCAGTGCGGAAACCACCAAGCATGAAAAAGCCGAACAAAAACCAGACATAACCGTTTGCCCACCAGAGGATAAGGGTAAACACAGCGACAGCTGCCTGCCCTAACAGAAATCCGGTCAGAGTAGGTAATGCACCCAGGACTAAATTTAACACCACAACCCCAACACTGGATACAGAGAACAGTAAACCAATTTGACTGAGATCATAACCACCTTGGTTAGAAAGGAAGTTGGGCGTTAATGGCTGGGGAAGAAACATAGCAAACATGGATAAGAAAATCACCAGCATATAGACCAGATAGCGAGGAGAATAGAACCAGCGCTTTCCCATATCGCTGGTTAATGGATGTTCAACTGGTTGGGAGCGAATAAATACGAGAACTATTAGTGAGACCAAAAAGATCGCCCCTGCAACAATATAAGTTTGTCGGAGTCCAAATTGATCCCCTATCCTACCACCCAGCATTGGACCAATCACTGCTCCCAAATTGTAGCTCGCTGACATGAGAGTAATCACGCGACCAACGGAAAAATTCCCCCGGGCAGCTGTTAAGTAGCTCTGCAACGGAGACATGACAAATAATGTCAAGCCATAGAGGATCAGACCGATTACAAAAACTGGCAGGATATCCGCAAAAGCCATTATCCATGCAGATACCACCCCGGTAAACCAACCTGCAACTAGCACCGGCTTCCGACCAATTCGATCGGCAAGGTAACCAGCAGGGATGTGAGAGATGGTCATTGCCAGACCAAATCCCCCCAGGATTGTTCCGATCATGATCGGATCCGCGCCTAATTCTTCCAGGTAAAGCGGCTGGAAAAAAATAAATAACCCATCCCCAATCCCCCAAGTGAACATTGCAATACTGATCAGGAGCAAGTCTCGACTCATCTCATGAATATCCGGTGATGAATAAAGAATCCTTTATGAAGCAAGCATTGAAGCCAAAATCTCGCTGGTCCTCATCGTGGCTCAAAGCTCGATTTCTACTATCAGACAAAGATCAATCCCCTAGGGTACGCAACGCTCTCGGCATATCGCTGAAGCTGCGGACACCATCCTCGGTGATGACAACATTATCTTCAATTCGGACTCCCCACCTGCCTGGCAGGTATATTCCTGGCTCGATGGTAAAGGTCATACCAGTTGATAATTCCATCAAGTTCCCCTCGCGGATATACGGATGCTCATGGGATTCCATTCCCAGTCCATGGCCGGTGCGGTGGATAAAGAAGTCTCCATAACCTGCATCATCGATCACCTGCCGAGCAGCTCGGTCTACCTCTTGGGCAGTGACTCCTGGTCCGGCTTTTTCCCTTGCAGCTTGATTTGATGCTTGGACAATTTTCGCTACCCGGATCATTTCATCCTCTGGCTTACCGAGACAAAATGTGCGGGTCAAATCTGAGTAATACCCGTTGGAATTGGCTCCCCAGTCAATTAGCAGTAAGTCACCATCTTGCAGGCGGCGAGCTGTCGGGAAGGCATGCGGATTCGCACTATTAGGACCTGAGGCGACGATTGGAGAAAAGGGTATTTCAGTTGCAGACCCGCCCTTCAGCAATCCGATTACTAATTCACCGGCAAGCTCCTGTTCAGTCATGCCCAGTTGAATCAGGGGAAGTATTGATTCCAAGGCAGATTGAGCGGTATGTACAGCTTGCTGCATGGCAGTCTGTTCTGCGTGATCCTTTATCATTCGCATCTCCGCCAGTTGATCTTCACCGGAAACGAACTCGATATCTGCAGCCGCTTTGTGAAGAAAGCTGTATTCCAAAAGCCGCAGATTGCGGGGCTCAATACCGACTCTTCCCTTCAGTAAGTTCACTGCACCGAAAGCTTCTTGGAATGCCGCATTCCAGGTTTCTGGATCTTCGCCATAAGTGAAAGGCGTCACCGGAAAAGGCAA
>CP070764.1:2641716-2649809 GCA_020349245.1 Chloroflexota bacterium
TTCTTCTGCGGTATGCCTTCGAAGAGCTCAACCTGCACCACCTGTCTTTGAGCGTATTTGAGTACAACTCGCGGGCAATACGATCATACGAGAAAGTGGGATTTGTCAGCGAAGGGTGCATCCGCAAATGCTTGATGCGGGATGGCCGGCGGTTTGACATGTTCTTCATGGGAATTTTAAGCACTGAATGGAAAGAGAGGTAAGCAATCGTGGCGACTTTAATGCATGAATTTCAGGCGACTTATGCCTTTATGGAGCGGAATGCTAACCTGGTCAAGCGCTATCTTTCTTGGGAGGTAGTCTGGTTGGCATACTCAATTGCCAACAGCCTCTCAGTCAGCTATATAGGTATGGGGATGGAGCAGCTGGGAGGTGGAAATATTGATGGGCGCTACCTGGTTCTTTACCTTGTCATTGGCACCCTGGTGTGGCGCTACCTTTCCCTGATCTTCTATTGGATCACGGATGTGATCGGTATGGAGCGCTGGGAGGGGACAATTGAATACACCTTGATGGCCCCTGTGCACAGGATCACCCATATGGCTGGACAAACCATATTTGCGGTGATCTACAGCCTGATATTCTCCGCGATTATCCTTGCGGTAACTGTCGTATTATTTGATATCGACCTGAGTACTGCGAATTTACTCGGGGGGACATTAATGCTCATCGTTGGGAGTCTTTCGTTTATTGGGGTTGGCATCATGGGGTCTATCCTGCCGTTGCTGTTTCCCGAGCGTGGGTCCCAGATGACCCATGTGATCATCGCGGTCTTGTTATTGGTTTCTGGCGTTTACTACCCGATCAGCGTGTTGCCTGAATTTTTACAGAAATTGGCGATCATCAGCCCGGCCACCTATGTGCTGGATGGCACCCGTCTGGCTCTGCTGGAGGGTACCTCAACGGTAGACCTCTGGTCATATATCTGGCCAACGCTGATCCTGGGGTTGATTGCGATCCCGGTTGGCCTCAAAATCTTCAGCCTTGCTGAGCGTTATGCCAAACGTGCTGGCAAGCTCCACCGCAATGGGTAATGTTCAAGGTCTGCGCGGGAAATTCTTTCTGATCCGCAAGTCAGTGAACAGCTGCTCCCGCTACCAGGGAATTATTGATTTGGTTGCGGTGAATTTATCCACTCTCCTTGAAAGAACCTGAGAGATGAAAAGCGTGACAGGCTGATGATAGAAATGAGTGTTGTTGAAAGAGAATTAAAATGAAGAATAATTTAGTTGATGGGTACCGTTCACGCCCGGCGAAAATGGATGATCTCGAAGCCGCGGTTGGGATGTTCAATCTTGAGTCAAAGCATACGATTGGCGTTGAAAAATTTTTCCTGCAAGATGTCATGCTTGATTGGCAAATGCCCGGTTTTGACCTGGCTACCGACACCCAAATCGTGCTTACTGCAGATGGAAGTATCGCTGGATTCTGTGGAGTGTGGGATCTAACTCCCCATACAGTTGTCGAATGCTGGGGGTGCATTCATCCAGCGCACGCCGGGATTGGTTTGGGATCATATCTGCTCGCATGGGCAGAAAACCGGGCGCATAAAGCTTTGCCAAAAGCCCCGCCCGAGTCACAGGTGACTATGAATTGCTCATCAATCTGCCTGAACCAGACTGCTCAAGATTTATTTCGGCAGGCGGGTATGCAACCAGTCAGATATTGGTTGCACATGGTGATCGATTTGGATGCCCAACCGCCAAAACCCTTGTTTCCACCGGGGATTGAGGTTCGCAACCTGGTTGTTGGCCAAGACGAGTGGGAGCTGACGAAAGCAGCTATCGAATCTTTTCGGGACCATTGGGGGTTTGTTGAAAGACCGTTAGAGGATGAACATGAACGCTGGATGCATCTGGTCCTGAAAAATGAAGATTTTGATCCCTCTCTATGTTACTTGGCTTGGGATGGGGACCAGCTTGCTGGACTATGTGTATGCTGGTCCAAGTCATACGAAGACCCCGAAATGGGTTGGGTTGAAGAGCTCGCGGTACGTCGTCCTTGGCGGAAGCGGGGTATCGGGCTTGCACTGCTGCATCATGCCTTTAGAGATTTCTATCGACGGGGGAACCCGCGGGTGGGCTTGGGCGTAGACGCACAGAATTTGACTGGTGCGTTACGCATATACGAAAAAGCAGGTATGCACCCAATTCCTGGGCGCCGCTTTGTGACTTATGAGAAGGAGCTGCGTCCTGGGCTTGATTTGAGAACCCGATGAATATTTCAAGCGAGCAAGCAGATCATGACTAAAACAATAGACACTGCGACGAGCACCGATCTGTCAGCTGGGAAGGAAATAAAAGCAGCCCCCTTGATCTCCCGCAAGCTGCTCCTGTTCATGGTAGCCATGGTGCTGGCTAATATTGGGGGGAACATGTACGGGCCGCTTCTGCCGCTCTACTTGAAATCCCTGAATGCCAGCGTGGTTCAGATTGGGTTGTTCTTTACCTTGGCCCAAATCGTGCCGTTAGCCCTGCAAATTTTGGGTGGTTGGATTTCCGACTCGTTGGGCCGCTTACGGAGCATTGCCATGGGCAGTGTCGCCGGTGTGTTTTCTTACCTGGGCTTGATCCTCGCCCCGACTTGGCAGTGGGTACTTCTCGGTGAGGGGTTGTCTTCAGTTACCCGATCTCTGGTTGGACCGAGCTTCAGCGCATTTATCGCCGAAGAATCTGCCGAGGAGAGTCGAGCACGGGTATTCGGTATTACCGAGACAATCTTCATGGTGGTCGCGGTCGTTGGTCCTCCATTGGGTGGCTGGATGGCAGATGTCTATGGTTTCAGAATCATGCTGGGAGCAGCGGGCGGTTTGTACTTCATAGCCACGATTATTCGCGTTGCTATGGCCCGCAGTGCTGCCCAGGCAAAAGAAGCTAACCCGGAAAAACTTTCCATGGTCAGCCTCCGACGAGACCTTGGGCTGATGATCGGGATGATCCTGGCTGGTGGCGTGATCACCTGGATCCTATTAACCGATGGCGTCCGTGACATCGCTTTCTCGATGTCCTTCACGCTTATCCCCGTCTACCTCCAAGATATCGGTGGTATGTCGATCCAACAGATAGGCTGGCTCGAGTCGATTTTTGGGATTTTCATGATGCTGGTCACCATGCCTGCCGGGTGGTTGGCAGACAGAAAAGGCGACCGGGTGCCGATCGTCATCGGATTTTTCCTGGAATTTGTCGCCATGATGACCTTAATCCGGGTCTCCAATTTTATTGGATATGCTGTTGCCTGGGCGATTTTCGGACTAGGAGTCGGTTTGATGTCTCCAGCCTACCAATCGCTGATCAGTAAAGCGGTCCCTGAAAAGATGCGCGGTACAGCCTTCGGGTTCTTCCAAACGAGCTTGGGAGTCGTATCCCTACCCGCCCCGTGGATCGGTGCTCAACTGTGGGAAAGGGTCAGCCCTCGTTTTACCTTTACTTTGACTGCCTGGATGGGCCTGTTGTCCATAATTCCAGTTTGGTTCAAGTTCAAATTACCAGCTAAAGGGGAGCAAGCTGGTTCCGGTGATGAGGTAACCATAAAAGGGGCTCAGCACAAAGAGGAGTAAAAAATGAGTTTGCAAACAGAGATTATTGAAAAGATTGAATTGTCGTATGCCCCAGATATCCCAAGATTGATCTTTCGCGGATTTCAAGGCGAGGCGGACTACCAGAGAATGCTGGATGTGATCAATGCCAGCAAAGGTCCTGACCAGATTGAGCGGACAGATTCCGTCGAGGATGTTGCCCGTTTATACGCCCACCTCAATAATTGCGATCCTTACCGGGATATGATTTTTGCTGAAATCGATGGCCAGGTTATTGCCTATGGGCGCGTTGAGTGGGATTTGGATGCAAAAGGCCAATGGATAGGTTTCCATTTTGCTATCTCGGATCCAGATTGGCGCCGCAGGGGAATTGGTACAGCAATCCTTCGTTACCAGGAAGAACGTCTCCGTGATATTTCAAAGGACTTACTGGCTAAGGGGCTGATCACCCAAGAAACCCCAAAATCTTACGAAACCTATGCGTCAAACACCGAGGTAGATAAAGAGGACTTGCTGGGCAATGCCGGGTATAAACCGGTCCGCTTCAGCTATACAATGGTTCGATCGCTGTCCGATCCGGTAACGATCACTCCCATGCCAACGGGTTTAGAAATTCGCACCGTGCGGCGGGACCAATTCCGCCTGGTTTGGGAGGCAGATCAGGAAGCCTTTAAAGACCATTGGGGGTACGTGCCAGGAACTGATCAGGATTACCAGCGATGGTTGAAGGATCCCTTGCACAATCCTGGCCTGTGGAAGGTAGCTTGGGAAGGCGATCAGGTGGCTGGTATGGTGTTGAACATCCTGAACAAAGAGGAGAACGAAGAATATAACCGTCTGCGCGGCTGGACAGAGAATATCGCGGTTCGCAAGCCATGGCGTCGGCGTGGATTAGCACGGGCTTTACTCACCCGCAGCCTGAAAATGTTTCAGGATATGGGCATGGACCATGCAGCATTGGGTGTGGATACACAGAACCTATCTGGTGCATTGAATTTGTACGAGAGTGTTGGTTTTGTTATCGAAAAAAAGCATACTGTCTACCGGAAGGAATTTTAGCAGGATGGTATAGAGCAAAGCTTTGGTTTACAATCTCAGCTGGACTGCAAATTTCAATTCCGGGAGCATGAATGTCCATCAGAGCTGTAATTTTTGATTTTGGTGGGGTGCTCGTTCGCACGGAGAACCGGGCACCCCGTACCCAGCTCGCCGCCCGTTTGGGTATGACTTATGACGAGCTAAGCGGATTAGTTTTTGACAGCCCAAGTGCTTTGCAGGCGACGAAGGGGGAAATCACCACTGCTGAACACTGGGAAAGGATACGCGAATCCCTCGGAATCTCACCAGCAGAATTTGCCTCGGTTCCTGCAGATTTTTGGAGTGGTGATGTCCTGGATGAGACTTTAATTACCTACCTGCGAGATCTCCGTTCCCAATATAAAACTGCTTTGCTGAGCAATGCCTGGGATGATCTGCGCCCGGCGCTTGAACAAACCTGGCAGATCGATGATGCATTCGACCATATTTTAATTTCCTCAGAAGTTGGCTTGGTTAAGCCAGATGTGCGCATATACGAGAAGTTGCTCACAATGTTGGGGGTCAAGCCAGCTGAGGCTGTTTTTGTAGACGATTTTCCCCAGAATATAGAAGGAGCCCGCAGGGTTGGCTTGACAACCATTCAATTCCACGAAAAAAGCCAGGTACTGGGAGAACTGCAGATACTGCTTGGCGGAAAGTGAACACATGATGATGCAGGAAACTTTGGACTCGCTTTGATCCCTTGTCCTCAGTTGCTCATTGGAGGCTTATACCCATGGAACTCACAAATTTGTCTCTGCTCGAAGCTTCAGATCTAATTGCCAAGCGAGTGATCTCGTGCGAAGACCTGACCCAGGCGCATCTCGATCGAATTTCCCTATTAGAACCCCAATTGAATTGTTTTATTACGCTGACCGCAGAATTGGCTCTTGACCAGGCAAGAGGACTGGATGATGAATTACAAAATGGTATATATCGAGGCGCTCTTCACGGCATCCCGATAGCATTGAAAGACCTCTTTGAAACCCGCGCAATACTCACCTCGGCAGGCTCGTGGTTCTTTAAAGATTGGATTCCGGAAAAGGATGGCGTGATCGTTGAGCTATTGAATGCAGCTGGGGCGGTTAATCTTGGCAAGCTGAATATGCACGAAATCGCTCTCGGAGTGACCAACAAGAACCCCCACTTTGGTTCCTGCCATAATCCTTGGGATCTCCAGCGAACCCCTGGCGGTTCATCAGGGGGTTGTGGATCTGCTTTAGCGGCTGGCTTGTGTATCGGTTCGGTGGGTAGCGATACTGGTGGCTCAATCCGCATCCCCGCATCACTGAGTGGCATCGTGGGTCTAAAACCCACTTTTGGTCGGGTCAGCCTGCGCGGCGCGGTTCCTTTGAGCTGGAATTTGGATCATCCCGGACCGATGGCTCGCCGGGTGGCAGACGTGGCAATTCTCCTGCAAATCATCGCGGGTTACGACCCTGAAGACCCTGTCTCGGTTGATATGGATGTACCAAATTATCAGGCGCAGCTGCATGGCAATGTGCGCGGTTGGCAGATCGCGCTGGTTGATGACCCTTTTTTCAATAAGGCAGAGCAGGAAATAATTCGCGCGGTGCGCACGGCTGCGGAAGTTTTCGCCAGCCTTGGTGCTCAGATCACGCCAGTCGAATTCCCGGGTGCTTATGAAGCCGCCCGGGATAACGGTTTGATGGTTACCAGCGATGCCGCTGCCTTTCACCAGGAGCGTTTAGCCAAACAGCCCGAACATTTCGGAGAAGATGTGCACAAAAGATTGGCGGCTGGCGCTGCTTATACTTCCAGTGAGTATAGCCAGGCGCGCAGAAACCAGTCGCTGTTGCGGCGCAGGTTTGAACATTTTTTTGGCAAGTATGATTTGCTCCTCACTCCGACCACACCGCTCACAGCCCCCCTGCTGGAAGGACCGGATGCAGTTGAACAGGCAGCTACCCTGACCCGCTTCACGGCTCCATTTAATTTCAGCGGGCTTCCGGCGATCTCCCTGCCCTGTGGGTTTAATAGTCAGGGCATGCCAATTGGTATGCAGCTCATCACCCGATCCTGGGGAGAGGCTGCCCTCCTGAGAGCTGCCCAAGCGTATGAGAGCGCAACTGATTGGCATCTGCGGCGACCGGAGTTGAAGGATTAATTGCAGGCCAATGAATATCCAAATATCGCTGGCGACTATCCAGGAAAAGATCATTCTGCGGAATTTGATGCAGTATTATCTCTATGAATTCAGCGAGGATGACGGAATAGAGTTAAATGAGTTGGGTGAGTTTGTTTACCCATACTTGGAGCACTACTGGAATGAACCTGATCGCTATCCATTTTTAATCCGGGTTGAAAACCAGTTGGCAGGTTTTGCACTATTGAGACGGGCAACATATTTTTCGCTTCCTGAAGACCTTCCGGGGATGCCCATGGTGGTGGCGGAGTTTTTTATTCTCAAGAAAGACCGCAGGAAGGGATTGGGAAGCCAGGCTGCTCGCTGGCTTTTTGACCAATTCCCGGGTCGTTGGGAAATTGCCCAGATGAAGACGAATTTTGTGGGCCAGGCATTTTGGAGAAAAGTGATCGGCGAATACTGCAGAGGGGCATATGGCGAGGTTTTGTTGGATGATTCTCGCTGGAAAGGTCCCGTGCAGGTCTTTGAGAATTCAGCCAGGTTTATCGATGGATCAATATCCAATTCGGATTAACCGGCACTTGTGATAAATATATCGGGGGAACCGGACAATTCGGTGCTTTTTGTTGACGTCCCTGGAATTTTCGCTTATCTCCTAGCAGGGGTGGGGCTTTTTTAATGGTAATTGAGCAATCGCAAGGCATTCAGGGCAACGACAATTGTGCTGCCTTCGTGAAGGATCACGGTGAATCCAAGCCCCGCCCATCCAAAAATTGCTGCGATCATCAGGATAGCGATCACTCCCAGGGCAATCGCCAGGTTCTGGGAGATCATTCGACGGGTCGCCCGGCCTAAGCCGACAGCAAAGGGTAATTTCTCGAGTTCATCAGCCATTAACACCACGTCTGCTGATTCCAAGGCGACGTCGGTTGAGGCACCTCCAAGCGCGATCCCCACGGTGGCGTTTGCTAGGGCAGGGGCATCGTTGACTCCATCTCCCACCATTCCGGTTTCCTGGAAGCGGGAGACCAGAGCGTTAATCGCCGTGACTTTATCATCCGGCATCAATTCCGCCTGGACTTCATCGATACCAACCTGTTCCCCGATATAGGTTGCTGTCCGCAGGTTGTCCCCGGTGAGCATGACGGTATGCTGGATGCCTAGTTCTTTCAGTTCTTGAATTGTTGGTTGGATATCAGGGCGAATTGTATCGGCGACAGCGAATAAGCCTAGCAATTCCTGACCAAAGCCAACTGCCAAGGTTGTTTTCCCTTGTGCGGCAAAGATTTCATTCTGCGTCGATACTGCAGTTGGGATTTGAAAGCCGCTTTCGTCAAGGCTTCGGACACTGCTTATCATTACAGGTTGGTCCTT
>CP070764.1:2649909-2655680 GCA_020349245.1 Chloroflexota bacterium
GACAAGGATATAAAGCAAGTGTCGCCGGGCTACACGTGAAGTCTCTTCCTGCAACCGCTTGAATAAATTCCAGCAAGCAACCAGGAAGACCCCATACCATATGGGAACTGCCGCCATCAGTCCATTCCTCCAGGCTGCATCCCCCCTCCAGATGTTACCCCAGCTATACTCGTACACGCCAATTATTCTCCCTAAGGGCAAGCTTGCTGTGTCCTGCCAGATCAATCCAATCACCGCTACGAGCGCGAGAGAAAACGTGAAAATCCACAAAGTGATAGTCGTTTTTACCCGTGGACAATCCAGGTAGCTGCAGGTGAAGTGAAAGATGACCGGCACCAGGAAATAACACGGGACAGTTACCAGGTAGCCAAGATTGATTAAATCCGTATGCTGATCGTTGCGCAGCATAGAGATTACAATGCCTAAATCCCAGAGAGCGCAGATGAAAAGAATGCCTGCAAACAAATAATGATATGTCTTCCTGCCCCGGGAGAGAACCAGGTATAAAACTGTGGAATTCAAGACGAACCCGATAAATGAAGATATCGCGGTTAAGGTTACCGTAGTCGACATTTCCCCATCACTCCTTCAGACGATTTGGCCCATCGTACTGGACCAATTTGCCATACAACTCTGTAACAGCAGGGAAGGGAATTCACCAATCGATAATAATTCTACGAGGAATAAATCATGGGGTTGCCAGGTCAATTGGATTTAGATCTTCATAATGCGTTATTACCTGGCAACCCAGAGATCGGCGATGTTTGGAGGAAAATATATTTCCCAGCATGCATTTCGAACAACTACATGCTGCTGAGGCGCTGATAATATTTTATGTACTCGTTTAGGCTGGATTCAAATTCCATCAGGGGAGTCACCTCCCAGGTAAAGAATGGATAAAGCGGGTATTCGAGGAGATCAGCCAACATACGCTCTGTAGTCTCCGCATTCCCTATCGCGATCCCTCCCCCGCCAAAAACATTGTAAACACAGTCCAGGCTGCCATCGGCCAATTTGCCCTTTATCCAGGCAGCCCCCCCTTGAAGCATATTTGCACCAGTGTCAATTGGAATGGGTATGGTACCGGGTTTTGCAACGATTAGATATTTCATCATCCTGCTCCTTCACAAATGATTTTCCAAACAACACCAATCCCAGCGAAATGCTGCCGTGCAGCATAAAGCTAAAAATCGATGCCTCGCTTTGATATTCACCCAATCACCGCAAAGAAATATCGCCAGCAACAGATTCGCTGGCGACTACGGAACCATCATGGTGATCAGTTTGGTGAACTGCATCCTGCGTTCGATATTAATCTCGATTTATTCAATTGTGAGTCAATTATAGCGAGACCAAATCCGAAAGTCAATCATCCCTGATTCATCATGAGAAGATAGTAAATGAGGAGGATCTGAACAGCAATTGGGCTGCACTTAGGCTATAATCTACGCGATTTGAACCGGCAATCCAATTGGAAAACTGCTTCTTTAAAAGAAGGGTGCTATGGAATTTTTATCAAAAAGTCCCGCGAGACGCATATTCGGTTTGGTGTTATTAATCTTCAGCGTGATTTTCTTCATCATCAGTCTGTCAGGTTTCATCGCTGTTTTAGTGTACAACCAGCCCGCAACCGAACGCGCCTTAACCACAATTCAGACAGCTGAAGCGGATTTAGAAGCAGCTGCACAGGCGATCGAGGTATCGAAAGCCGAGCTGATATCTGTCCAGGCTCAGCTTGATCTTCTCCAGGCGATTTTGGATACCCTGGGAGTCAATGCAGCGGAAGATCTGAACCGCCTCGCTGACATTGTCAGCAGGGTTGAAGACACCCTGACACCAGTACTGACCAGCCTGGCAAACGGAATTGGTATGATCCGGGATTCTCTACAGACAATCAAGACAACCCTGGAACGCCTTAATGAACTGCCGCTGATAAATATTCAAGTGCCAGGTATCGAAACTATCGAGGAAGGCGTAAACCAATTAGATTCGCTGCAGAATCAAATCGAGGAAGGGAGCGGGAAAATTGAACAGCTCTCGCAGACCACTCAAGATACCGTCGATTCACTCGTCACAGGATTTGCCGAGCTGGAGGATTCCACGGTTATCCTGCTGGATACACTCTCGGTTTATGAAGAAAAAATTGAAACCACGCAGGCAGAGCTGCGGTTCCTCGAGACAAACCTGCCCATCTGGATCGACTATCTCAGCGCTGCACTGATTGTTATTTTCATCTGGTTGGGGATATCCCAGGTGTTTGTATTCCTCTTTGCCTGGTCAATCTTCAACAATCGGGAGTTGCTCCCAATTAGAAGCGAACCACCAGCGATCAGCTCTCTCCAGGAGGGGTAGCAGTAATTCGATCTGGCAGAAGCAGGTCCATTGGGTCGAAATGCTGGAATTCCCCACTTGTCCGCCACAGGACATAAGCTTCCATCTCTGCAACCGTGGCACGCGTATCGTAAAAGCGCATACTTTCAAAAACTGCATTTTCAGGTCCCAACCTGGTTTCAACGTGCAAATGGGGGATATCCGTGTTGCCGCTCATCCCAACTTCTCCCAAGAGCTGGCAGCTCTGCACCTGCTCACCCAGCGCAACCTGCGGGGGCTGGTCCATGTGAGCATACAAGATGTACAGGGATTGGCCTGAAGGTATTTTAAGTATTTCCTGCGCTTCAATGGGGAGATCGCTTTCCTTGGTCTCAACGATCACCATATTTCCATACGGGTATTGACCATTCAACACGGAAGCCACAATTCCGGGCAAGATTGCCTGGACGGGTTCCCCCAGCATAGAATCCCGCTCTTGGTAATGATAATAAGCAAAATCAATCCCATGATGGCGCTCTTCCCGTCCCGGTCTTGGAGGATCATAGGCGTCCCCGATGATCTCAGGTAGCTCCACCAGTGGGTGAATCACCAGGGGTGAACAGAGCTCAACTCCCGCAACAGGTGTTGAAGAAGGCTGCAGGGTGCCCATACTTATATCTGGATTTGGAGAACTTGCGGTTAGGCTGGGAACCAAAGTGTGGGTAAATTGTGGAATCGCTGTTTCTGTAGGAGGTACACTATCTGCCACCAAGCCGGCCGTGGGACTCCTCACCGGGTCAGGATCGCTCGAACAGGCAACCACCAGCAGGACGATAAAAACTGGCACGATTCTGCGTATCATCAGGCAGATTATACAGGTTTCTGGATATTATTGGAAAAGCTCTCGGGTTGTCAGAACAGGGGTAACGCGCTATAATCAGTTCGCATTCGGGGCGTGGCGCAGCCCGGCTAGCGCGCTTGCATGGGGTGCAAGAGGCCGTGGGTTCAAATCCCACCGCCCCGACCAGAAACTCCGCGATTGAATTAATTCCGCGGAGTTTTTCGCGCCTGAAAAATTGGAAGGTAGGAAAAATCCACTTTCTAATCTGTCAGCATTTGCGGTCATTTTACATTTCTTTTAGCAATTGTGGATTTGCGTGCAATTGAGTATTTCTGCACTGTAGGACTAGAACTCATTCTTCACTGAGGGGTGGCGCCAGCCAAGAACCAGGGATGAAAATCCAACAAGAAATTTGTATAACTAGCACCGAAATCCGAGCCATTCAAGAACAAAAAAGGTCAACTCAGACTGCGTACCTGAGTAAGCCCGGATGCGTTAAATTTTAGATCGACCGACTTGAGGAGTGCACATGCACTTAATCGTACCCGGAATGTGGTTCAAGCATCACTATGATTCAGCCTTATATAAAGCCTACCCGAGGGTTGAAAACAGATTGAGTTATGACAAATGGGGATCAAATCTATCCAGAAGCAGTTGAGTGGTTCACATGAGTATTAAAGTTCTTATATATTCTCAGATTCAAACTAAGTCTTCGAAAAAACTAACTGCATTCAATTAAATATGGTCATAAGAAACCAGCCGTTCAATTAATTCAATCAGGGTTCCAAAATAAATCAAGGATACCAAAACACTAATCTCCTTTTTCCTAGTTTTATCAAAATCAGTCAGACAAGAATTTGTGACTTAGAGTCTATTGACTTATCGTGTATTTTTACGTATCAGAAGTCAAATTATCTAGGTTCAACTATTATTGTGATTATCAAGCTTAAGATTGGAACACAAATTCAAGACTTAGGATCAAAACTCAAAGGAATCGATGAAATAGCGACTGGTTTGGTACATTTATTCAGGTCCAAATTTAGAGAGGATCATTGATCAGATGTTACTTCTGAGGCAGGTTCTCCGACCCAACGGCTGGTACTCACTCCCATTGCCAGCACTAACCAGAAAAGAAATAAAGGTACGATACCATTGGGATTAAATTGAGCCTGAATCAGGAATACCGTTGCTGAACTGATAATTGCAGCAATCATGATTCCTGAATGGCGATCTGAAGCACTTTTAAAAGCTTGATAAGTAATCTTATAAAACCTGGCCAATATCCACAAGAAAACAATTAGCCCCAATACACCAATGCCGGTAAGATGATATAGGAATATATTGTGAGGGTCCCAAGGAGTAAAGTTGGGAATTTCGGAAAATAATCCCATGGGATGGGTAAGCCAGAACGCACTGGAGTAGGTTTCAGGTCCATAACCAAGTAGTAATCGACTGGAAATCATCGGCAGCGTATTAACCCAGATCAACATCCTTTCATTGTTTGATACTTTCCTGGCGTTGGCAAGGATAGCATCAGACAATCCATTCTGCCCTGAATTTGATGGTAAAACTGAACCTTGATTCATAGAAATAAGCAGGAAACCTCCCACAATCAACATAATTATGGAAAATATAAACACGCGCCTAAATTGCCATCGGTATGCCATAAGCCAGAAGAATACTGTACACCCACCCAATAAGCCCAACCAGGCACCACGAGAAAGCGTAAAAAGCAGACACATTACCTGTAATACCAGAATTAGAAAATATGGGAATGGTCGATTTCGACCATCTTCTTCTCCACCGAAGATTCTAAACAACGTAAATGGGATAACCATCGCCAGGAAGGCACCCAGATAAAGCGAATAACCCACTGTTGAGTGCACAGGTGAGAGGGAAGTTGTGTCCCAATCTAAAGGGTCCAATCCAAAATATTGCATACAACCATAGATTGCTACCGGTACGCTGACCACTATCAAAGTTGTAATCAATCGGTCAACAGGGGCGCTCGATCGCAAAGCTACAGTGATCATAATGAAGAAGAGCACCAGAGACATGACCGTCAGAGTTCCTTGCCTGGTGCTCGTACCCCAGAGACTCCGCCACGGCTCGATGGAGGTGATTGTTGCTATGACATAAACTCCAAAATAGATCAGAACTGGAATCAATAAAGCATTGTCTCCCAGCCTTGCAGAAACTGTCAGAGTTCGCCCATCTGGACAGGATGGCACTGATTGGCTTGAGTGTTTAATCTTAAAGGATAGAATGAAAGCGATAACCATCGGTATGGTTATCGCTTGAAGAAATACCACTTTTACAGCTTCTGATGGCTGTGTGGCAAACGGGTTGAAGGCAAGGGGTAAGAGCAGCACCACGAGAATCCCCCCAAATTCAAGCAGCTGCTGCTGGTTTAAATTCTTCACCGCTCCCAAAAACGATTAAGATTTTCCGGTGAGCCAAATACAAGTACTAAACCTGCCACAAGCCCAAAGCTAAGTATTCCGAAGGTTAAAGCTATTGTGGAAGCCTTAGGTGATTCAAGCAGTGAAGCATAATATGGGCGAGGAGGTGGGCTCCCTTTTAATATGATGATGCGATTCGCTTGGTCAGAATTAATTTC
>CP070764.1:2655780-2664740 GCA_020349245.1 Chloroflexota bacterium
CCCAAGTCGCAATTGAAGTCTCAGAAGCAGGCGTCTTCTCGATCCCGTACTCGCAGCTGAATAATTTGGGTTTTGATTTCTCTTCAGGTGCGTACCCCAATCTCACCAGGGCTGGTCAGGGAGTAGCATATATGCTTCGCGGGGGGGATCAAGATGCATATTTTGAAGCGGGCGAAGAACTACTCTTTTTCGCCAGTCCACGCTTCAGCCGCTGGACAGGTGCCGATATTTATTTCCTATCGATGGACAGCACCGATGGCCGGATGAATTCGAGAGCTGCGGATTTAACAGCGAGTGCCGGTACTCCAT
Source organism: Chloroflexota bacterium (assembly GCA_020349245.1). Taxonomy (GTDB): domain Bacteria; phylum Chloroflexota; class Anaerolineae; order Anaerolineales; family UBA4823; genus PFL25. The sequence continues at coordinate 2,656,090 of CP070764.1, forward strand.
GGGTTAAAGTGGTGTTCGAAGAAAACAAGATTTATACACCGGAATGCTACTGTGCACCCATCCCGGAGGGCCGCGATGGAGATCGATGGGTCTGGGAACACCTGTTATATACCGAACCGTTACCCGGTGAGACATCCACACCCGTCTCCAAGGATTTCACTTTCAATCTAAAGGGCTTGAATGGTTCACAGAATCCCACCCTGACCCTCTGGTTGATCGGTCAAACCGAACTGTTCCCATCCCCAGACCATAAAGTCAACGTTGCCGTCAACGGGCAGAATTTGGGCACGAGACAGTGGGATGGAAAAAACAGCTATGCCACTGATTTCACTTTCCCAGCAAATTACTTAAATGAGGGTGAAAACACGCTGACCTTATCGCTACCTGGGCAAACAGGTATCCCTGTGGATGGCATTTGGCTGGATGCCTTTTCCATCCAGCATGCACGGGCAGGCAGTCTTAGTGCGGGTGAATCCCTGCACTTCTCTGGAGAAAATACTCAGAAAGAATATACCTTCAGCACACCAGCCTCAAGCAGCTATTCAGCCCTAGAGGTTACCAATCCAGACCAACCGGTATTTCTCAGCGGTATTCCTTCCGGGACTATAACGATCTCCGATCCCACCCAACCCAATACTCAGCACGCCTATTGGCTCTTCCCCACAGAGGTCACCAAGCAAGCCGACCGTCTCCGACTAATCCGGCAATCCCGGCTAAATCCTGGTTTTACCGGTGCTGATTACCTTATCATCTCTCCTGCAGCCTTCATTCCCGCCCTAGATGATCTCGTCAACCTGCACAAGTCTCAGGGGATGCAAGTTGCCGTTGAAGATCTCCAGGCTATCTATGATGCTTATTCAGGTGGGCGACCGATACCCAGCGCGATTCATACATTCCTAAAGGATGCTTATTCCTCCTGGAATCCTGTCCCTACCTACGTGCTCCTCGTCGGTGATGGAACCCATGATCCCCGTCATTACCTGCCTTCTTCATCCGAGACAATCATCCCTCCATTCTTAGCTGTTGTCGATCCATGGATGGGTGAGACGGCTGCAGACAACCGCTATGTTACCTTCGACGGTGGTAGCGATGTAATTCCCGACATGATTATTGGTCGTTTGCCCGCAAACAACGTAGCTGAACTCGAGACCATGGTAGCGAAGATTGTTCTTCACGAGATAAATACTTTCCAAAAACCATGGCAATCCCAGGCAGTCTTTGTTGCCGATGATCCTGATCCATGGAGTGGGAACTTCCACAGTCTTTCTGATATCTTGATCGGCAAATTTCCGGACCATCCCTTCGCCGCCCAACGCCTTTACTTTCAAACACCTGATCCAGGTTTGCCCGAGCCAGAAATCGAGGCTTTAAAAGAGGAGTTTCGCCATCAGCTAAAACAGGTTTGGAATGCTGGAAGTGGTTTGCTGATGTTTTCAGGTCATTCTTCGATTCACCAATGGGCACACGAGATCCTATTTCACTTGGATACTATTCCCTCGCTGACCAATGGGCAGAAATTGCCCGTGGTTCTCGAAATGACCTGCTTCACTGGTTCTTTCCAAATCCCAGTTTATCCAACCCTAGATGAAGCTCTAATAAGACATCCAGGCGGTGGAGCAGTTGCAGTTTGGGGTCCAACTGGATTGGGCATCGCCACCGGCCATCACTGGTTAGCAGAAGGATTTATGAAATCCATATATGAAGACAGCATCCCTGACATCGGCTCAGCCGCACTGGCCGGGAAACTCCACTTGTTATCTATCGGTAGCAACCTTGATTTAATTGACACATTCACCATACTTGGAGATCCAGCAACAAACCTCGAGCGCGCCTATCAAACCTATTTGCCATTAACACAAAATTGATCTTTTGGAGGATTTACCATGTCAAAGAAAATACTACCTATCCTGTTGACCACAGCAGTCATCCTGGTTGTAGGGCTCATGGCACTCCCCGGAGCTGCCACTGCCACCCAGTTACTGGGGATCACGGTCACCCCGACACCTACCGACGTACCTCCGGTGGATACACCCACACCGACCCTATCCGTTACTGAGCCACCACCAACCACGGAACCACCGCCAGCAACTGAACCCCCTTCGACCACAGAACCACCGCCTCCAACAAATACGGCTGCACCCCGAACCCCTGCTGCAACAGCCAGGCCTCAAGCAACGGAAGTGGTTCTATTGCCGGAAACAGGTGAATTCCCCATCGACCCCGGGACAGGACTGCAGTGGTTGTTCGCCTTGACTCTAATCTTCCTGATCGGGATGGTCCTGATCCGCACGGTCGTCAAGGCAAGAATAAGGAAATAACCAACTTAATTATTTTCATATGCGCAATATTGGCGTTATCTTCGTTCTGATTCTTATCGGAATGACGATTTGGAAAGCTTCACAGCGGGATGAATTCGCCCAGGCTGCTCGGGTGGAGTCTTCGATTGGGTTCGAGGATCATCATTCCACCTCATCTTCACCTGGAAATGTTTCAGGATCCTTCCGTGATGAGTTTCTCCGCCGGGGAAATCCAAATAATGGAACGGACTCCCCGGTGAGCAAGGATGAGAACACCTGGTCCAGAAATAATATTGTTCGTGGGAGATACCAGGGAAGAACGAAACAATTATCTCAATCCAGTCCAAGATTCGAGAAGATGGTTATCCCGAGCTTAAAAGTGAACGCTTCCATCGTGGCTAAATCTTACGATGATTTATCCTGGGATCTTACCAACCTAGGACAGGATGTTGCATTCCTTGAGAATGTACCAAATCAAAAAAAGACAACAAACATTATCTTCGCCGGGCATGTTACGGTGAGAAACGGAAGTCATGGACCCTTCCGGTACCTTTGGAAATTAAACCCGGGTGATGAAATCATCCTGCAAAGCGCTAATCTGGTATATACATATATTGTCCGGGAACAAATCCTGGTCTATCCAGATGATAGTTACGTACTCAACGATACCCTGAAGCCCCAATTGACGCTGATCACTTGTACAACCTGGGATGAGGCCACCCTGAGTTATTTGCGCCGGTTAGTTATCTTTGCCGATTTGGAGAAAGTTGAAACCCAAACAGCCAGATTTGAATAATCAGCTGATACCCCGAGATAAGGATAGGTAATTGTCAAATGAAAACCGCCTCCCGAGAAAGAGGCGGTTTTGCTATTTCGATGAAGGGACGACAAACTGGTCGCCTTCGACTTTAGAAATCACCTGCGATCACCATAAAACTATTGACCTTTCCAATCAACTGGCATAAAATTCAAAGATAATTAAATATGTTTTCAGCCTTGGTACCTATTCCCCCGGATGGGAAGGTTTAATGGCGAAGCCGGTTCAAGTCCGGCACTGTCCCGCAACTGTAAGCCAGCTGCAAAGCTTCACAAACTGATCAGCTGACGAGTCAGGACGCCCGCCCAGGCTGAGATTTCCACCTCCTCGCGGATAGAGGGTGGGAACAGGATAGCGAAACTGATCTCATACCCTTATCCCCTGGATAGGGGTATTTTATACTCATCGTTATATACGGTGAAATTTCAGGAGCGAAATATGGTAGCCAAAAGAAGATTTACAACAATTCTCAGTGGCCTTATACTCGGTATTCTGGCAATACTGCTTGTCGCCTGTTCACCATCATCTGAGATCCAAACCCCCGAGTCAACGAATACCATCACGGAATCGCTGCCAGTCGAAAACATAAATCCCGAGCCCGGAGTTACTACCGCTGAAGGCGAACCCATTACTGTGCGTGATGGTTTGGCCCGTGATGTAGTCCTCCCGGGACCAGCCCAACAGATTGTATCCCTGGCTCCTTCTAACACAGAAATCTTGTTCGCAGTCGGTGCAGGAGCACAAATCATCGGGAGAGATGAATTTTCAGATTATCCCAGCCAGGCTGCTGATTTACCCAGCATAGGTGGTGGATTTGGTGATTACAACCTGGAAGCGATCGTTGACCTTGAACCCGATCTGGTGCTAGCAGCTGAGATCAACACAGCCGAGCAGGTCAAATCCCTGGAGGACCTGGGATTGACGGTTTTTTACCTTTCTAATCCTACCTCACTGGAAGAAATGTACGGAAATCTGCTCACAATTGCGAACCTGACTGGTCATTCCCAGGAAACCGAAGCATTGATCGAATCACTTCGAAAACGGGTTTCTGAGGTAGAGGCTGTCGTGAAATCCGCCAAAGATATCCCCACCGTTTTTTATGAGCTGGATGCGACCGATCCCTCCGCACCCTGGACAGCAGGGGCAAGCACATTTATTGATACCTTGATTACCATGACTGGTGGAAAAAATATCGCTTCAGATTTGGAAGGACAATATCTGCAGATTTCCATTGAGGAGATCATTATCCGCGATCCGCAGGTTATTCTGTTGGGTGATGCAGCATACGGGGTCACGCCTGAATCACTTGCCGGGAGAACAGGGTGGGATGAACTCAGCGCCGTGGTAAATAATCAAATTTATGCCTTTGATGATAATCTTGCCAGTCGACCTGGTCCTCGGCTGGTTGAGGGCATGGAACAACTGGCCAAGCTGCTTCACCCGGAGCTGTATCCGGAAGATTAATTCACTCCACCATCTTTCGCAGAATGGAAGGGATTCCAAAGAGATGCAGAGACCATACATTTTGAATGTACTAATGCTATCTGTAGCATTGATCCTCAGTATTGCCATCGGTACGGTGGACATCCCTCCACATTCCATCCTGCGGTTTCTCCTGGCGGCTTTATCGATCACTCCTGATGCAGAAATCTTGTCGGATAAATTGGCAACAATCCTTTTCCAGCTACGCTTGCCCCACACCATCCTGATCGCCCTGGCAGGAGCAGCCTTGGCCGCCAGTGGAGCAGGTTATCAGGGTCTTTTCCAGAACCCTCTCGCTGATCCATATTTAATCGGTGTTGCTTCTGGAGCCGGTTTGGGAGCTGTACTGGCCATGTCACTGCATTGGCCAAGTGAGTTGCTGGGTTTCTTTTCCATACCACTTGCAGCCTTCATCGGGGGAGCAGTAACCGTGCTGCTGGTGTACCAGCTTGCTAAATCTGGCAAGGTGCTCTCTACCACCAATCTGATCTTAGCCGGTGTTGCAGTCGGCTCGTTTGCCTCGGCTCTGACTTCCTTCATAATGCTCCGATCGGAGGGGGAGATCAGGCGGGCAATTGCCTGGTTGTTGGGTGGTTCAACGCTCAGTGGTTGGTCTCCAGTGATCGCTTCCCTGCCTTATATCGCAATCAGCTTGGGATTGTTGATTTCCTCCGGCTATGCCCTGAACGTTTTCCAGTTTGGTGACGAGCAAGCACAACAACTCGGTCTGCCCGTGGAGCGGATAAAAATCGTCATTATTTTAGCTGCTTCCCTGGCCACTGCTACCGCGGTTTCTTTTACTGGTGTGATCGGTTTTGTCGGGCTCATTGTTCCCCACCTTGTGCGTATTTTATGGGGTGCCGATTATCGCCGGTTGATCCCCCTCTCCATCCTTGCTGGGGCAACAACCCTGTTGATCGCCGATCTTCTCGCTCGAATACTTCTCGCTCCGCAAGAAGTGCCGGTAGGTGTGATTACTGCACTGGCTGGAGCGCCATTTTTTCTCTGGATCTTGCGACGCTCACAGCGTGGGGTGATCCAGGTCTGACAAATACAGGTGCAATATCATGCTCAATATTCAATCCATCACAGTCAATTATGGAGAGACAGAGATTCTCCATCAAGTATCGCTAAAGGTTGAGGCAGGAGAAGTTGTTTCCCTTATTGGACCCAATGGAGCTGGAAAGACAACGCTGATCCGGGCAGTAAGCGGTGTCCTTCCTCTTCGCTCGGGCATCGTCAAGGTCGGGGAATATGATCTGGCAAATGTGTCTATCAGCGAACGAGCCAAGCTCCTAGCAGTAGTTCCGCAGGCACGTAAACTGCCACCCGAATATACCGTCCAACAGGCGGTATTAATGGGACGCACACCCTATTTGGGGTGGCTGGGCAACCCCAGCCGAGCGGATGTTGAAAAAGTGAATTGGGCAATCGATCGCACTCAGATCACGAAATTTGCAGGTCGCCGGGTGGATGAACTTTCCGGGGGTGAACAGCAGCTTGTCCTGGTTGCCAGAGCGTTAGCCCAGGATTCCCCCGTGGTTCTCTTGGATGAACCTACTGCACACCTGGACCTGCGCCACCAGGCGACGATACTCGACCTGGTGCATAAATTAGCCCGTGAGCGGCAACTTGCCGTATTGATGTCCCTCCACGATCTTAACCTGGTAAGTCTCTACAGCGACCGCATCGCCTTGCTCAGCGAGGGGCGAATACTCACAGTCGGAAATCCTCGCGAAGTTCTCATTCAAGAAAACCTGTCTGAGGTTTACAAAGTGCCGCTGGATATCATCCCGCATCCATATCGAGATGTACCCCTGGTCCTGTTGGATGGTCACTGAGATCGCGGGGAGCGTAGAGCTCGTTTCCTGATTTAATTACGAAAATTTGTTGGGGGGCTTAAACCAGGTCTTTCACCAGGTATAAATCCCCACGCAGATATCCCCGCTCGAGATAGTATTGGCGAGTACCCACGGCTGAAATTACAGCAATGCGCGCATAGCCTGAATCCGAGGCGATAGCTTCTGCTTCCTCCAGCAGGGAAGTCCCCATACCAGCATGCTGAGCCGTACCTGCCAGCTTCTCCCCAACTTCTAAAGACTGCCCGTAAACATGCACCTCCCGGATGATCGCCGCCCCTGCAAGATCGCTTAAACCAGAATTTGGCGCATTCACCCCTGGTAGGGACAATCTCAGAAAACCTGCCAGTTTGTCATCAGGCGTATTGTAAGAGATAAAATGCTCTTCAAAATCAGCGCTTCGATACACCAAGTCTTCTTGTCGCAGATCATCTTGCTGGATGGTTGTTCGCCTCACTTCCCGGCAGCGAATACACTGGCATCGTGTCCCGCGCTTCTTCATCTCAGCTTGGATATCCTGGCGTAAACTAGTGCGCTTATTCCCCTCAACGACGTTTGTAGATGGGATATCCCTGACCACGCGGTTCACCCGACAGTAGCGAGGGATGGTGGTCTTGATATCCGCAATGAGATTTATCAAATCCCCGGTTGTGTAAGGTGTAAATTCCCCGCGCTGCCAGTATTCATATAACTCCGCGTTTACCAAAAGCTGGTTGGGATAGATCTTGAGTTCATCTGGACAAAGATCGATCCACATGCGTTCGAAATCCTGGTGGTCGGATTCGATGGTTGCTCCATGGAGATTCGGCATCCAGTGCAGCACGATCTTAAATCCTGCAGCCCTGAGAAGATTAACGGCATGTTGCGTTTGTTCCACCGTATGTCCACGCTTATTCATCTCCAGGATTCGGTTGTCCAGACTCTGTGCACCAAGCTGAACTTTGGTCACCCCCAAGTATCTCAGCCAGGCCAATTCGTCTCGATCGATATGGTCTGGACGCGTCTCAACAACCAAGCCAACGCTGCGAGATCCTGCGGTCTCATTGAGGCGCTGGGCTTCATCGAGAGTAAGCGAAGAGGCTCCATTCAACGCTTCGAAACAGCGCAGAATAAACCATTCCTGGTAATCCCGGCGGTATGCGCTCCATGTGCCTCCTAATACCAGCAGCTCAATTTTATCAACCGGATGCCCAACAGCCTGGAGTGCCTCCAATCTCGCCTGCACCTGTTCGAAAGGATCAAAATCATGGTAAAGCCCACGCATAGCCCCAGGCTCATCTGGCAGGTAACTTTTCGGCATGCGTACATCTGTTGGGCAAAAAATGCATTTCCCCGGGCAAGGATAAGGCTTTGTCAAGACTGTTACCACCGTAACGCCCGAGAGAGTCCGCACAGGTTTCATGCGGATGCGAGCCAATAGGTTTGGATCCGGTTTCCATTCACCCTGATCGATGAGCTGGTTATATGCAGCAACAAGCACATTCTTCCCCAAATACCCATCACCACCAGGTAATGGGTACTTGCGGACGGCTTCTTCAACGTCCATGCCCATACGGATCTGCTTCAGCACTTCCTGTGCAAGTGCTATCTTCTCCAGCGAATACTTCCGGGTCAGGATCCAATCTCGGTTGTTCATATCAAGCAAACAAATCCATAATCGATTTCATGAGCTACAAAGTCTTTCCCTGTCAAAGGATGCCTTTATAATACCCTCATGGATGAAAATACAAGAGACCAGTTAATCGATCTCAACCGTAAATTCTACCAGACCTTCGCCGAACAGTTTTCAGCAACTCGCCAGAGATTGCAACCGGGGGTAATCAAAATTATTCCCCGAATTTCCAAAAGGGACAAATTACTGGATTTAGGTTGCGGGAACGGAGAATTCGGCAAAGAACTTTTCCGCAGGGGGCATAGAGGAGTTTATGTTGGTATCGATAGCAACCCGCAGCTCCTTGATATCGCCCAAACGAACCTTGCTGGAAATGATTCTGCCTACCTTCTGCAGCGAGATCTTACATCTCCAAGTTGGGACCGCAATTTACCGCACAACCAATATGAGGTTGTATCGGCTTTTGCCGTGCTGCATCACATTCCCAGTTCTGCACTCCGCCAGCTTATCCTCGAAAAGGTAAGAGGACTCATTGCTCCTGGCAGTATCTTCATCCATTCCGAGTGGCAATTCTTAAATAGCCA
>CP070764.1:2664840-2671585 GCA_020349245.1 Chloroflexota bacterium
GAAACGTGAGTCGTGATTTTGGAATGCTGGAACACGCTGCACGTTTCTTTTTTTTCCAATTCACCACCTTAACTTCGGAGATCTTTGCATGGCAAAACCAACCTTGGACGGCGTGATCGAGGCAGTGCACTACGATGAAGCGGGGAATGTCTCTTGGGTTCGGGCTTTCCTCCGCCGTGGACCGATCTGGTCGGATTATGTCCAGCTCGGGCGAAAAGATTTGATCGAGAAGATCCAGTCGGGGATGCAGCTCATGACGGGAAAAAGGTTGCCCTATTACGGCGGCACGTTTGAGACTGTTGATCCGGTGCGGGTGATCAAGGATAATAATCACGAGCACCTGGTTTCCGGAGAGGTAAAAGGCGATACCGATTGCCTGCAAGGGGTACCAATCATATAATCCAGATCAGTGCCGACACCTTTTTACCATTTACGATTAGCGCAGGAAATCGCTGAAGACCGCACCCTCAGCCCGGGTTTGCAGCGCTTCCTGCAGGCCTACATGGGTCCGTTCCTGCTTGGCAACACCGCGCCGGATGTTCATTCGCTGTCCGGTCTATCCCGCCAGGAGACACATTTCTTCTCGGTCCCTGCCCGGGGGAGCAGGCCGGCACCCTGGCGGCAAATGCTCCTCCAGTACCCCGGGTTAAACCAGGTGGGAGGCCTGTCGCCAGAGCAGGCGGCATTTATCGCCGGCTACCTCTGTCATCTCCAGGCGGATTGGGTCTGGGTCCTGGATATTTTTCAGCCGGTTTTCGGTCCGCAGCTGACCTGGAAGAGATTTTCGGAGCGCCTCTACCTGCACAACGTGCTGCGTGCATACCTGGACCTGGAGGTGCTCGCAGACCTCCCTCCCGGGATACCCCAGCAGCTGCACGTTGCTGCCCCGGATCGCTGGCTGCCGTTCGTTGAAGACCCCAGCCTGGTGCGCTGGAGAGATTTTCTCTGGGAACAGCTGCGGCCGGGAGAGGCAGTCAAAACCGTGGAAGTTTTCGCCTCCCGCCAGGGAATCGACCCCGAGAAATTCCATGCCCTGCTGGAGTCTGAAGAGGAGATGGAGGCCAATATATTCAGATATTTACCCCGCGGCGACCTGGCAGCCTACCGCAGGCGGGTGGTCGCGGCGAATCTGAAACTGCTGCTGAATTACCTGCCAGAAGGGATTGTCGCCGGGGATTCATCGAATTCTGCCCAACCATTTGAAGGGAGAACGCCATGAGGTTCGTTGAACGCTCACCAATCAGCGGTGAGGCCAGCTCGATCAGCATTCTTGATCGCCTACAGGGTATCTGGAGGTTCGGGTATTCGTGGGACCAGGATGTGCAATCCCAGCATACCCTGGTCGAAAAGCTGGGAGCGGTTCTGGACAATTCATATACCCTGGTGAGCAACGTGACCATACCCGGGGTTTCCCTGCCGGTCCCGCTGGTATTGATCGGGCCAAGCGGGGTGCATACCCTCTACACCAGCGCTGTTAAGGGGATTTTCCGCCTCAAGGGGGAAAACTGGTACAAGCTGGACGAGAAGAATGAAAGCTACAAGGCCTCTCGTCCCAACCTGGCCAGAAGAACGCTGCTCATGTCTCGGGCGGTCATCGAGTATTTAAAGGAAAAAGGCTATTACCTGGAAGAAAATGAAACAGTGCTCTTCTTTGCCCATCCCGCCACGTACATTGATGCTAGCGATCCGCCGCTCCGCTTGCTGCAGGCAGATGGCGTGGAGGCATATGCGATGGATCTTGCGGACGGGGGTATAGCTCTGGATGCGCGTGAGATTCAGCATGTCGCCGAGCTGCTGGCTCAATCAAGGGTTTCCAGACCGAAGCGGGACGAGGATTTGCGTTCTCTAAAACCACCAGCGGAAACGATCGGTTTCGGTGAGTTTCAGTTGAAGGTCTGGCAGTGGATACTGCTTTTCGTGCTGACCGTCCTGATGCTGATCACCGTGATTGTCACCGCCGTGATCATCGTCAGTGCATTCTAAATCTGCGATCGAACGAGACTGGATCTTGAAGAAACCATACTTGTCACTCATCATCCCGGCGTTTAATGAAGAACAGCGCCTGCCACAAACTTTAGAGCAGGTCCTGGCTTTCCTGCAGGCGCAGTCTTACCCCTCCGAGATCCTGGTTGTCGAGAATGCCAGCCAGGATAAAACCTTCGCGGTTGCCCGGGAATTTGCCGATCTGCACAATAGCCTGGAGCTGCCCGTTCGAGTGATCCGCGAACCAGCTCAGGGAAAGGGTTCTGCAGTCAAGCGGGGTGTATTTGCCACCAGCGGGGAGTACCGGTTCATGTGCGATGCTGATCTCTCGATGCCGGTGGAGGAGATCAACCGCTTTTTACCTCCCGCCATAGCGGGCATTGACATCAGTATCGCCTCCCGAGAAGCACCAGGTGCAGTCAGGTACAATGAACCAGCTTATCGACACTTTGTTGGACGGGTTTTCAATACATTAATTCGCCTGCTGGCCCTCCCCGGGCTGCATGATACCCAGTGCGGGTTTAAGTGCTTTCAAGCGGCGGCTGCAGAAGACCTTTTTGCCAGGATGACTATCACCGGCTGGTCATTCGACGTTGAGATCCTGTACCTTGCCCAGAAACTTGGTTATAAAATCGCCGAAATTCCGATCCCCTGGTATTTCAACCCGGACAGCCATATCAGTGTTGTGAACGATTCATTGCACATGGCGATCGACATATTCAAAATTCGCTTCCAATCCCGACGCAATCCGGCATGAAAAGCCGTATAGATCCCAGATTAATTCCCCCTGCACCCGACCTGGCATTAGAAATGAGCATTTGGGCTGCAGGGATAAGCTCCATAGCCGGGATCGACGAGGCTGGACGGGGGGCACTCGCCGGACCGGTAGTGGCAGCTGCCCTGATCCTGCCGCCCGACCCTCCACGATTGCGCGAATTGCAGGGCATGATGGATTCAAAGCAATTAACCCCCGGGCAGCGCATGGACTGGTTGGAGAAGATCCGCCGGATCGCGACCGCCTGGGGCGTGGGTTTTGCTTCGCACGCCGAGATCGATCAGCAGGGGATTATCGCTGCCACCCGGCTGGCAGCCCAGCGTTCTCTGGAGAAATGCGGGAAAGAAGCGGAGCACCTGCTGCTCGATTACCTTTTCCTGCCCGATAATCAGATCCCGCAGACCAATTTAATCAAAGGGGATGAGCGTTCGTTGAGCATCGCCGGCGCATCTATCCTGGCAAAAATCACCAGGGATGAGAAATTGGTGGCGCTGGATGCTGACTTTCCCGGCTACCAATTTGCCAGGCACAAAGGATACGCCACCAGCCAGCATCTGGCAGCCCTGGATGAGAGAGGTCCCAGCCCCGTCCATCGCTGCAGTTTCGCACCAGTCAGGGAGCGCTTGCAGAGCTGAACAGCTGCAACAAGACAATTTTTCCCCGCAGTTCCGATCCTGGGAGTCAATCAGTTCTGATCGGATTATAATGCTGCAAAATTCTTGAGTTACCTACAGGGAGCAGTCCATGGATAAAAAAATTCTTCAGCGCCAATTTGGAACTTGGGACAGCCCGATTTCCGCCATCAGTATGTCCCGGGACATCGGATTCTCAGATGTCCTCTGGGGTGAAGGGGAAACCATCGCCTGGCGGGAAATGCGATCCGATCGGGGGGTTATCGTCCTGAAAGAATCAGCAGATCAAGCCGGGCGCGATTTGAACAGCGAATATTCTGTACGGGCGAAAGTTGGCTACGGGGGAAGTGATTTTACCCTGGGAAAAGAATTTGCCTATTTTACCGAAGCAGATTCAGGGCGTTTATACCGCCAGCAGCTGCCATATGGCACTCCCCGGGCGATTACACCTGCCTTTGGAAATTTTGCCGCAGCGACCCTCTCGCCCAATCAGGCCTGGCTGCTTTTTGTGCACACTTATGAAAATCAGGATAGCCTGGGGATCGTTGATGCAGCAGGGAAATCCTGGCCGCAAAAACTGGTCAGCGGGGATGATTTCTATATGCAGCCGGCTTGGCATCCAGACGGGGAGAGAATTGCCTGGATCGCCTGGGATCAACCCAATATGCCCTGGGATGGCACTTACCTGCGGATGGGGCGCTTGAGATTTGAGGGTGGGTCTTTGCAGGTTGTTGAAATGATCGAGACGATCGCTGGAGATGAGAAGACCTCGATTGTTCAACCTCAATTCTCACCAGATGGGCGCTTCCTGGCATACGCCAGTGACTCCACCGGCTTCTGGCATTTGTATATCTACGACCTGGAGAAAAAAACTTATCGCCAGCTGACAGCTGGCGAAGCTGACCACGGTGCTCCCGCCTGGGTCCAGGGACTGCGGAGATACGGCTTCAGTCCAGATAGTGAGTGGCTGGTGTTCATCCGCAACAAGGTCGGTTTCTCCAGTTTGGGGCAAATAAATATAGCCACTGGCGAGGAGCTACATATCCCCACGGACGAACTTTATACTTCGTTTGAACAGATCTCGGTCGCGCCAGAGTTTGACCGGGATGGCCTGCTGCAGGTCGCCGTAATCGCTTCCGGGAGCAGTATCCCACCGCGGGTGATTGAAATCCATGCTGCGAAACCGGAGAGCGATAAAAGGGAGGATTCTAGAATTCATATCCTGCAGCGTGGCGCAGCAGAAGATTTATCCCCGCAGGCATATTCACCAACCCGGGCCATCTCCTGGAAAGGTATGGATGGTGGGGTAGTTCATGGACTTTTCTTCCCGCCGCACAATCCAAGTTTCAGCTGCAGTGGGAAGCCCCCCGTGATCGTGAATATTCACGGGGGACCAACCAGCCAGGTCAGAGCAATATTTAACCCCCGCGCACAGTTTTTTGCCACGCGCGGCTTTGCCGTTCTGGAGGTCAATTATCGCGGCAGCACGGGTTACGGGCGGCCATATTGGGAAGCCCTGGTTGAGAACTGGGGGAAGTATGATGTCGAGGATGCCATCAGCGGTGTGCGCGAATTGGCCCAGCAGGGATTGGTGGATGAATCTCGCGCGGTCATCATGGGCGGCAGCGCGGGCGGCTTCACTGTTCTGCAATCCTTCGTCGATTTCCCGGGATTCTACAAGGCGGGCGTTTGTTTATATGGTGTGGCAAACCAGTTCACCTTGGCTGCCCAGACGCATAAATTCGAAGCTCGCTATCTTGATAAGCTGCTGGGTCCCTTGCCCGACGCTGCCGAACTCTATCGCCAGCGATCGCCTATCTTCCATGCCGATCGAATCCAGGATCCGCTGATCATTTTCCAGGGTGAAGATGATGTGGTTGTGCCGCGGGCGCAATCAGATGAAATCGTCGCCTCGCTGCAGAGTCGGGGAGTTCCTCACGAGTACCACCTATACCAGGGGGAGGGTCATGGGTTTCGCAAAAATGAGACCATCGAACATTTTTATACTGCAGTGGAAAGCTTCTTGAGGCAGTACGTGATATTTGCATAGTAAAAAACGTACAGCAAACGCGATGGAAAAAAAGAACCTGCTTGCCGATTTTATTCGATTGCAAAACAGGTTCTTGATGTTTAATTTAGGAGAAATTGATTGCTGTAAAGGAGAAGTACTTGCCGCAAGTTTGTTTATTTTCTGGTTAACTTAATAGGATCTTCTAATTTGGTCTGAAAATTCGTAAACAGGCGTTTCTACCACCCGGGAGGGTGATTTTCGTTCCCGGACCAGCTCTCTTAATTGCCTGACCGTGTTGGGGGAGATCAATTGCTCCCCGGTTTCAGGGTTCACTCTGGCGGGTACATTTTGAACAATGATCAGCTCGCCGTTCTCTTCAATCAAGTAATTGACGGCTTTATCGACCAGTAATTCTTTCCATGGGTAATCATTCATCGCGGTATCCCTGGCGAGATTATTTTTCGATCCTATCTTGGGTTTCTTGAAGAATAAGAAAAGCGATTGTACCAGATTTAATTTATTTGAAAAGGGTAATTTTTACCCAATTCTGCAAAATATTTGCGATTGCGATAACCTGAGAAGTTTTCTCACGCTTCTGTCCCCGGATAAATCTGGCTGAGCGGTAATGATTTTCCTATCTGTACAAACGGGCCGTTGTGATTTCCAGAATGGCGGATCCCGGCAAGGAAGATTACCTGCCCGGCTTATAGGTCTCAAAGATAATTATTTGGATGGTCGAAGTGATCCTGAACCAGTTCATAGTATCTCCCCATGTGGAATCCGTCCATTAACGCATGGTGAGCCTGTACGCTCAGCGGCATCTTCAGGGTTTTGCCTTCCCGGAAGAATTTACCCCAGGCAAAACGGGGTATCGAATCGATCGGAGTTAGATGAATGGGATGCATAAAGCTGGTAAATGATACCCAGGGGATGGCTGACATGAAAAGCAGATTGTCAATGAGTTCTGGGTCTGTTAAATCTGGAGATTCTTTCACCCGGGCGATTTCTTCAGCTGCCCGGGTCGCAAAGGTTGGGAAATCCCGGGAAAATTCGATCGTGCTAAACCCAAACAGGTTCGCTTTTGACATAATGGTAGCAGAAGGGTGAACGACTTCATACTCGAATACTTCCCCGGACTGGATTCGATAGCGAAATTCAGGGATTTCGTTTGCTGCCCGGGAGAGAACATACATGAGTCCGACAGTGATCGAAATTTGTTGTTGTTTGATAGCTGCATAGAATGCTGTCAGGTCCATGTTCGCGCACATATTGAAATGCGGGTAATCGAAGGCTGAAAATATTTTGAAATGCTCACTCCGGGACCATACCTCAAGGTCAATTTTC
>CP070764.1:2671685-2672983 GCA_020349245.1 Chloroflexota bacterium
CCAGGCTGGCGACCAGCTCTCGGTGATGTACCAGTGGTCCGGTGCAGAGGAAGAGAAGATCAACGCCATCCTCAAGCCCCTGGTGGATGCCTGCGGCCTGGAGATCGTGGCAGAATCCACTCGCGACTCTGCCGTTCTCGACACCAAGGTCAAATCGACACCCCCAGATGTGCTCTTCTGGCCCTCCACCGCCCCGCTGGGCCTCTATACCGACCTGCTCCAGCCCTTGGACAGCGTCGGTGGTGACCCCAGCAACTATGCCGATTACTGGCAAGAGATCGGTACCATGGACGGTCAATGGCTGGCTATCGGTGCCAAGGCCGATATCAAGACCATCATCTGGTACTCCCCTGTCCAGTTTGAGGCCTTCGGCTACACTGTCCCCACCACTTTTGAAGAACTCGACGCCCTCGTCGAGCAGATGGTCGCCGACGGCAACGTCCCCTGGAGCATGGGCTTTGAGTCTGATGCTGCCACCGGCTGGACCGGCTCTGACTTCATCCAGGACCTCCTGCTAACCCAGCAGGGCCCGGACTTCGTCAACGGCCTCATCGATGGCTCAGTCGCCTACAACGACCCCGGAGTCGCCCAGGCTTACGAGACCTATGCCAAGTGGGCTGCTGACCCCACCTACACCGTCGGCGGCGCTGACGGCACCGTCAATACCGGTTTCCTCGACGCGATCTACAAAGTCTTCTCCGACCCACCAGAAGCCATGATGGTCAAACAGTCTGGCTTCGCCGGTGGTGAGGTCGTCAAGCAGTTCCCAGACCTCGAGTACGGTGTCGACTTTGACTTCTTCGCCTTCCCCGGTGCCCAGGGCATGCAGGGCGGTGCAGACTATGTCATGGCTTTCGGTGACTCTCCTGCCACCCAGGCTATGATCGCCTACCTGTCCAGTGACCTCGGCGGCCAGACCTGGGCTGAAGTCGGTTTCGACCTCTCCCCCAACATGGGCGGTCAGGGCTTCTACGCAGACGTCCAATTGGCCAAGAAAGCCGATGCCCTTTACGGCGCAGCTGGCTTCACCCCGGACCTCGGCGACTCGATCCCGGCCCCCTTCGGCGAAGCTGAATGGGCTGCCATCATCGCAGTCGTTCAGGGTGGTGATGTCCAGGCGGCCCTGGATACCGCTGCTGCTGTACAGGCGCAAGCTTTGAGTGGCGAACCTGCTGCTGCGGTGATCGACTGCATGGATGTCCAGGCTGGCGACCAGCTCTCGGTGATGTACCAGTGGTCCGGTGCAGAGGAAGAGAAGATCAACGCCATCCTCAAGCCCCTGGTGGATGCCTGCGGCC
>CP070764.1:2673083-2689888 GCA_020349245.1 Chloroflexota bacterium
ATGCCGAATGAGAGTGCGGTCCTCCAAATGTATTTCCTTCTCTCATAAATGGGGTCGATCCTGCTGATCACAAACCCACCAATCGCTCCTCCAATCCCTGATGAAATTCCGATCACAAGGATCAAGGACACGATTGCGGAAAGCAGTAAAACAAAACTTTGATTTTCTGGAATTAGGCTGAGAGACTTACTAAGTATTTCACTGCGAATTACCAGGTATAAACCCAATATCCCCAGGACACCGCCAATTCCAAATGCAAGACCACTCGTGAGGATACTTTTTAAAAAATTAGTTTCTTTCCTTTGCATGTTGCCTCTCTTGCCTAAATAATAACTTTACCAGCTTTAATTACGAACTTATGTTGAATTGGACCGTTATCAATAGAGACCGGATTCTCTCAGATAGAATGAATATCTATCACTTCATTCGGCGAGGAAACCTGATTATAAATCAGCAGCATTCATGAGTAAATGTCCGTCAGATCGATAAATTGGCATACAGAAATTAAATTGATTGACGGCCAAACAATAATCAAGATCCTGTATCGAAAAATCAGGCAATTTGGGATCCTGGAACATCTTTCCAGTTAGGGAAGCCTTCACGCGCTGTAAATAATTAGCTGGATCTGGTTTTTTGCCCTTGATCAAGGCTTCTAAATAATCCGCACAGGCAAGATCTTCATCTCCCCACCCACCAGGTCGCAATCCGGTGATGACAAAAGTCACTTCCGGAGTGGAGAGAGATGCTATTTGTTGCGCGGTAGCAAAAGCATTACAGAAGCTGGCTGCATATAAGAGGTCAGCCTTCTGGCTGCGGACCACGCCTTGAGTTCCAGAGGTTGTCCTTTGAATTAGGTGTTTTCCTGCTAGATTTAATCCTTCGAACTGCGGCGGGGAATTGCCGAAATCAAATCCTGGTATAGGTAATCCGTCCACTTCCCCCATCAATAACAGCTCCGGGTTTATGTTTTTCAATTGAAATGCTTCTTCAACTGAGCTCACCAGGAGGATATCTTCAGCACCCAATGAAAATGCATAAGCTGCTGTTGAAAATGCACGGAGCACATCGATAACAATCACAGCTCCAACGGCATTTTTGCAGGTTTCAAGATTTACCCGAAAAAAAATCATCTAATACTGAGCATACAAACATGTAGTTTGGAATTGCACCCATGTGATTATAATGGATGTTCCCCTCATTCAAATCAATGGTTCATTAAGAAAAGCGATTGCAATCAAGTTATACAATCGCTTTTCTTTTATTTCATTTTTATAACGAGTCATCTAGATACTGCCACGAAGATGGCTCAATAACTCATTGCGCGTTTTTTCATTTTCCTTGAAACACCCTAACATTGCACTTGTAACCATGGAGGCTTCCTGTTTCTTCACCCCACGCATCATCGAGCACATATGGCTGCCCTCGATGACAACTGCAACACCTTGGGGGGAAAGAATATCCTGGATAGTATCCGCTATCTGGCGCGTCAATCGTTCTTGCACCTGCAGACGTCGGGAAAACATCTCCACAATTCTTGGGATTTTAGACAAACCGATTACCTTATCAGATGGGATATAAGCGACATGCGCTCGTCCAAAGAAAGGCAGCATATGATGTTCACACATGCTGTAAAATTCAATGTCTTTGACCACGATCATTTCGTCGTATGCGACGTCAAATAATGCACCATTGACTAATTTTTCCACGTCTACTTGGTAACCCCCCAACACCTCCTCGTACATCCGTGCTATTCTGTCTGGCGTACCCAGCAATCCCTGGCGATTTATATCCTCACCGATATTATCTAAAATATTTCGTACAGCAGTTTCGATGTTATTCCTGCGAGCTTTATCCTTTTCCGTCCCGACTACATAGTGACCATCGTCGTGTTCATCCAATTCTTCAGCCAGCGAAACATCCTTGAGCCAGTTCAAATCAAGTTTAGATTCATTTTTCATCACAATTCTCCAATCTCGCGAAATTAATAAGCCATGCAAATCATCTCAATTCGCGTTGTATATTTCCTCGACGCATCTTACTGGGTAAATCTTACCAGATTTATCTCATTGGTTTGTTAGAATCATGTTTGATCCAATTATTCATTGCCAATTAACGCAATCTGATGGTACCTCAATTTTAATTAACCCATTTCGCATCCAAACCTGGAAGGCAACCAAAGCGCAATTCCTCAACTGAAACGCGATTCAGGTTGAGTCTCGCCTGCCGTAAACCCAGGTTGTAAGATGAGAATAATATTTTTAAAATTCAAAAACTATTTTTATCGCCTTGTTTTTTCCCCTCTGGTTGGCCAGCTCGAACGCTCTCCGATAATCTGAAAGTACAAATTTATGGGTTACCATCCACCCCAGGTCGACCTTACCACTGTTCATCAATTCAATCGCCAAATCAAAAGTTTTCCAAATTTCGTCATTGTAGTTTTCAGCATGGCTGTATAAATATGCCGGCTTTACCTGCAAATCCTGAGTAAACATTGGAGTCCAATCAAGATTCTTCACCACACCGGGTTCCCCAACGAATATCACCCGGCCACCATTGCGAGTAAACCGCAAAGCATCTTCAAGCGAAGTGCTGCTCCCCACACAATCGTAGGTGACATCAATCCCTCCGATGACTAGAGGTTTTCCCATGACTGGTTTCTTCAAAACCGCGTTGGTTTCGTCAGCAATCGCTTGATACAAATTCGATGATCCTGAGCTCATCAACACACGAGAAGCGCCTAATCTTTCAGCAGCTTTAGCTTGATAATCATATTTACCCACCACGATGATCTCAGCTTTCGATCCCAAAGACCGCAATGCCGCGAGTGTACACAATCCAATTGACCCTGCACCGATAATTAAAACCGTATCATCATCATCAGGCAATTTTTCTATCACCGCATGGAGACCTATTGCAAATGGCTCTATCATCAAAGCGTTTTCTTCAGAGATCAAATCCGGAACGCTATATAATTGAGATTGATGGGCGACAAAATATTGGGACCAGCTTCCCCCGGTGGCTGAACATAATCCAATTTGAACAGCCGGAGGGACATCACCTTCTGTTATTCGAATACAATGGTTGATCTCACCGATTGCGCAATATTCACATAATTCAGCAAATCCACGCGGTTTGCACCATAATGCAGGCTCAACCACGACCCTATCACCAATTCGCCAATCCGATACGTTTTTACCGAGTTTTTCAATAGAACCGATGTTTTCATGCCCTAGAACAAAAGGAAATGATACTAATGGCGTTGAATATGTGCTTGCCTTTAAATTAACCGCAGACATGTCCGTACCGCAAATTCCCCCAAGCTGGGTTTTCACCATCACCCAATCTTCTCCTGGCAATTCAGGAGGATCCATATTTTTGTATTGGGTGCAAGATAATCCACTCCAATAAAATCCCGGGATTATTTTCCCCAATGACAATCCCAAGACATATCTAATAATGGTGAAATTAAATTGAATCGCCTTCATAAATCTCGTCCGCAAAGACTTAGATAAGACTCATCCGTGAAGCTCACTCAAGAGATGAGTTTAGAATAATATTTTCCCATCATGAGGGTATTGATAATTCAGGAAATACCGTGTATATGGCTTCAGGTCAATAATAAATTCTAGGGCATCACTCACACCATGCCCAAGAAAGAGTTTGATTAATATTTTACAACGCGCGGCAGTTTCTTTGCTTGCTTGACCCAATCGCTGACCTGATGCTGTGTCGGCAATTTACGCACCAGTTTCTTTTTTTGGTTTACTTCAACGACTGCCTGATAAAGATTTGTTGGATTTCGTTGAGCTAATTCAACTACCGTATCCACGCCTGCTTCTTCCAGCAAATCTGAATACTCTTCACCAACTCCCTTTATTCGGAAAAGATCAGCCAAATTCACCCATTCCAAGATGAGGGTCTTCGTTATGCCAGATTTTTTTGCGATCTCTTCTCTTCCCTGGGGTGTTTTTCCTTTCTCCAGGAGAGCCTCGGTTGTGCTTATCCCAACCATTTTAAGTTTTGTTGCGTATTTCTCTCCAATACCTTCGATTTTCATGAGTGAGGCCATATCAAATCTCCTTGTAGATAACTTGAATAATATGTTTAACGAACTGTTAAACCACAGGCTCTGAATTCCCTTCCGTCGCTAATTCTTCCAAACCACTAATCCCTAAATAAATTACCAAGTCCATTTCTTGAGTAATTGCAGAGTGGACAAATTGATTATTCTTGATGATCGCCGTGCTCGAATGAGGTTGATATACCTTCCTGACCAAATTCGTGAGTTGATCTCGATTTCGCTTGTAGCCCAATCAGTAACCAAGCAACAAGGATAAGGATACCGATAAACAGTATCCATCCCCAATCGGTGAGGTTGACAAACCTTATTTCCTTTACAGGTTTTTCTTCGAGCATAAAGCCAGAATTAATTGAATAATAATATACAAGTGTTGATAGATTGATCAATTTTCACTCCTGATAACTACCTAACAATTGATTTTTCCATGAACAAAAATAGCTGAATTAATCCTCCCTAAATCGAATAATACATCATTTTATCATAATCGTGTTTTTTTCCGGGAATTATGCGATTTGTATGAGTACCTCCAAGAAAATCAAAAAAACCTTTCCGATTCAACACCACCAATCCTTAAAGTACGATCCGATAAAAGGTCGATAAAGTGATCGATTAATTAAGCATATTCCCAGAGTAAATACCAAACTTTCTGGAATAATTCCATCGATGGTTTGAATTATCTTAAAATATCGCTATACTAAAGCTGGAATGATACGATGATCGAACAGATACCCTTTATCTCTGGGAATCCGCCAATCTCCATTGGGCTTCTCTCTAGATTTCTACCCCCGGTTCCTGATGGAATTGCCAGCAAGTGGATTCACCATAATCTAGCCAGTAATGCATTAATCCTCGACCCTTTTGGCAGTTCCCCGGAACTTATCCTTGAGGCAGCCAAGACAGGTAAAACACTTCTCGTGTGTTCAAATAATCCTATTGTTCAATTTATCATCGAATATGGCGCTGACCCACCAAGTGAAGAAGACCTGCACGCTGCTTTAGCAGAACTGGCAGCTGCCCGTGTGGGAGAAGAACGCTTGGAGCTGCACATCAATCAGATTTACCAAACTAATTGTTCTCAATGCGGACAGTCTCTCTCAGCAAGTGCATTTGTCTGGGAGCGTGAAGCCTCCGCCCCCAGATCAAAAATTTATGAATGCAATCACTGCGGGGATTCAGGTGAACATCCAGTCACCCAGAAAGATATTGAACTCGCCGAGTCCTTCTTCACATCTCCACTGCACCGCTTGAGAGTATTAGAAAGAATTGCCCCTCCCGGTGACGCAGAACGCCCGAATGTTGAGGAAGCACTATCGGTATACCCCCCTCGAGCAATTTATGCCCTCGCTGTGATCATAAACCGGCTAGATGGTTTGCTCGCGTCTCCGCCACCCCACGACAGAGTGGAGAGGATTAGGGACAATTGCCTGA
Organism: Chloroflexota bacterium; assembly: GCA_020349245.1. Lineage (GTDB taxonomy): Bacteria > Chloroflexota > Anaerolineae > Anaerolineales > UBA4823 > PFL25. The sequence goes on from CP070764.1 coordinate 2,678,593, forward strand.
TCGCACTCGTGCTGGCTGCATTAGATAAGGGGAACTCGCTGTGGTCATACCCCTCTGGCAGGCCAAGACCAAAGCAGTTATCTTCCTCTCCCCGTTTTGCAGAATATAATGTATGGCTTGTCCTAGAAGAAGCTATAGACCAGCTTGCCAGTGATCAATTCTCAACGCCATTAAAAATATTTCCAGAGTTTCCAGAAAAAGGTAATGGGATAATCCTATTCAAAGGTCCTTTGAGAGATTTATGCGAACAACTCCATAGAGATGGACCCAAAACCACCTTCAAGATTGATGGAGTCATGATGGCTATTCCCCGTCATAATCAAGCTTTCTGGACCCTATCTGCCCTTTGGGCAGGTTGGATTTGGGGACATGGAGCACTCGGATCTTTCAGGTCTGTATTGCGTCGCCGCCGTTACGATTGGGCTTGGCATTGCAATGCGCTTACTTATGCCTTCCAATCCCTAAAAAAAATACTCACTGATCAGAAACCAATCTTTGGATTGATCCCAGAAGCTGAGGCAAGTTTTATAAATGCTGCAGGGATTGCCATCGCAATGGCTGGTTTTCCTATCCGAGGGATAACCTTGCGTCCAGATGCCAAGATCGCTCAAATAAGTTGTGATTATCCTCCAGCCACTGAACATTACCACCAAATTTATTCCCCAGCGATCATGGAAGATCACTTTCGTGAATTGATAATATCTCAAGGGGTAGACAACCTTGAGCAACGAGGGGAACCAACACCTTATCTCTCGATGAATACTGCTGCATTAATGGCTCTTGCTGATAACCACGGATTATATAGCGGTAAAGAACATTCACCTGCAGATGAATACAGCCGCATCCATCAATTGATTGAACAATCTTTCTCCTTCAAAAACGGGTTTATTCGTTTCGGGGGCGGTGAGAAATCTCCTGAAAACGCCATGATCTGGCGTCAAGAGATCACCAATCCACAATCAATGCTGACAGACAGGGTAGAAATCGAAATTCTCAGTCTGATGAACCAATACCCTAACCTCACAGTCAGTCAACTGGATCAATTGATCTGCGATCGGTTCCTGGGTATCCTAACGCCGGCGTATGATTTTGTAACAATATGTATTGAATCATACTGCAGCGGCGCGATACTCATAAATGAAAAAATATCTCTGCGCGAGGAAGATGATTGGCAAAAACGCTCACAGGAACTTGAGATAATCAAAGGTGCAATCCGTTTATTAGGGCAGCAGCTTAGTTACTCAGCGGAAGGTGACAACCCCGTAATATGGAAGGAATCGGGAGAAAAAGTTCGTCTTGTTTTCTATATCTCGGCGACCGCATCTGTCGGAGATATCCTGATTAATTCTCCCCACCCACCGCGCAAGTCAATCATTGTATTACCCGGAGCCCGGGCCAACCTTATCATGTATAAACAGCAAACTAACTTCTTCATTAAGAAAATCATCGATAGCGGGTGGCGCTTCCTGAAATTTCGTCACCTTCGACAGCTTCTAGAAATGCCAACGCTCAGCAAAGACAACCTGGACACCCTTCTGGAAATCGACCCGCTAACCGAATCACCAGCCCAGCTCCGTCTCTTGTGACCTTAATCCACCCTTATAACTTATCTCAGATTATTGATTGAGGGAGCTATAGAAGATTTTAAATTTGCTACGAATTCAAAAGAAATTTATCCAGAAAGAATAATAAATAAACATATTATCCTGATGTAAAATTAAAACGGTAATAGTTTGGGATTACGCTCAAGCCATTTTCGAACAGAGATAATTAACCTTAATCCAAACTAGGAGGGCTTATTCGAATAGAAAATATCATCTAAACGACTTGGAAATCATGATATTGACAAAGGAGAATGCATTATGGATATCGGCAAATCATTTTCATATCCTTTTGAGGATGACGATTGGTTGTCAAAACTATTTCTCGGGGCAGTTGTATCCATTGTTCCAATATTAAATTTCGCCTGGACAGGTTACACTGTCGACATTGTTCGCAATGTTATTGATGGAGTTTCCCGCCCAATGCCCGAATGGAGTGATTTTGGAGACAAATTTGTGAAAGGCTTCATTATCTGGGCGGCTGGATTTATTTACTCTTTACCTGCGATCCTACTCGGTTGCTTACCCCTCGGAATTTTATTCATATTGCCGGTAAGTAGGGAGGTTAGTACAGGTAGTACCACAGCGACCGATACGTTTTTCTCAATATTCACCGGAGTAGGGATATTATTCGCCTGCATAATTTTCCTATATGCCTTAGCATTGAGCTTTTACTTCCCTGCTGTTTTCATTAATTTTGCCAAGAAGGGTACCTTTGGTTCCTGCTTTGAGATCGGTGAGATCATAAAGGTTGTGTCCCAAAATACGGGAAAATATCTTACCGCCTGGCTTGTTTCGATCGTCGGTGGAATCGTAGTGGGTGTTGTGGTATCAATCTTGACCAGTGTATTAGGTTTTATCGTCTGCATAGGATGGATACTTTCATGGGTCGCAAGCGCGCTGAGCAGCGTTTATCTTTTTACTGTTCTGGCGCACTTGTTCGGTCAGGTAGAAGCACCAGATAATGTCAGTGTGGTACCGACAGAGTAACCGTCCTGATCCTCTATAAAAAAAGCCCACCACATGGTGGGCTTTTTTACACATGTTAGGGTGTAGGACTGGGGGGTTGGGTCCAGAATGGATCGATTGGGGTTGGCGATGGAACCGGTGTATTTTGTGGAGTAGGTGTCACCGTGGGAGTATATGTTTGTGTTGGCGTGACCGTGAATGTTGGTGTCGGTGTATAGGTCGGAGTGGGGGTTGGAGTCAGGGTAGGCGTAGATGTAGGAGTCGGTGTTGGTGTTGGCGTTGGAACTTGCAAATTCAAACGGATTCGTAATTCTGCATAAGTATCACGAATGCTACTGATGAATAAACGTAATGTGATTTCCCCGGCGGGTAATTCCTCCAGATCCCATTCATGCAACTTCGTGGATTCATTTGCTGGGATTCCTTCCCTTTTCAGTAATTCCCATTTGACAGGCTTATTACCCAAGCCATACTCCAAGCGGTAGAATTCGAAATCTGCAGTCGCACCGGCTTGTCCAAATATCTCTAAAGGAGTCTGTGTTATTTGATCCCCATCTCTCGGAGAGGTAAATTGCAATAATGGACGAGGATCCTCCACAGTGCACTTGCGTTTTGGAACAAAGAACAATGGACTCGAAAATCCGTTGTTTTCTGCCCATGACTTCCCATTCGCATCTTGCTTCAACCAACGCACTGCCCAAGGATCGTTAACATTGACAGCCAGCTTCTGGTCAGTAAATTTATCGCAGGCTGATGAGACTTCAAGGCCGGTCCATGTGTCGATCAGGACCTCCTTCCATAAATCTTGATTCTTTGGTTGTGGAGGCTGGTCTGCTGCGAATAATTCACTTCTCTGAAGCGGGCATTTGCTAGAGGGTTCTGTACCAGAGATTGCACAGATGATCCGCTCAACAATTCCGGCGGGTCTGATAAATGGAGAAGGATTGCCTCCTGAAACTCGTACAGCTGCCTCTTGCATGTAGGCAGACCAGATAGGCGCTGCTCCTGTCAGACCGCTGATATTCTGCATGGGTGTGTAGTCAGCATTTCCAACCCACACACCTACCGCCAGGTCTGGTGTGTATCCCATTGTCCAATTATCTCGAAAATCATTCGTAGTGCCTGTTTTCGACGCAGCTTGGAAAGGCAAATTCAAGACTGAATTGGGACCAAATGCGGGTGTGCGGGCTTCGTTATCCGAGAGGATAGACGATATCAGGAAAGCGTGTTCAGGACGAACAACCTGTTCCCCATTAGGCGGAGAATATTGGTAAACCACGTTATCGTTGAAATCTGTGATACGGGTGATCGCGATATGGGGAACTCGTCGTCCTCCATTAGCGAAAGTCGCGTAAGCTCCAGTCAATTCGAGCAGGGTTACCTCGCCACCACCCAGAGTTAAAGATAATCCATAGTCGCTTCTCGTGAGCGTGGATATGCCCAAACGTTGTGCGAATGGTATAAATCCATCTTCTCCAGGAGTATCGGGGTTATCATAAATACCGACGAAATCCAACGTTTTGACTGCGGGAACATTGTATGAATTCGCTAAGGCGGACCGAGCGGTCACCGGTCCATGGAATCGGTCATCATAATTTACCGGCTTATACGGACTGCGGGTATCGTTTGGATCTCCTGATGGAGGAAATTCAGAAGGAACATCCCAAATTAAAGTTGCCGGAGTCCAGCCTTTTTCGAAAGCAACCAGATAGGTAAGCGGTTTGATCGACGAACCTGGCTGACGGGGAGATATTGCCATGTTCACCTGACCATCGATATTTTCATTATAAAAATCCGCTGAACCAACCATGGCGAGGATCTCGCCGGTGTTTGGCCGTATCGCAACCAAGGCACCATTGGTTGCATTACGGTCAGCTAATGCAGATACCTGTGATAAAACCGTTTGTTCAGCCAGATTTTGTAAAGTGGGATCTATTGTCGTATGGACATCAAAACCCGAACGGTAAATCGTTTGAGCGTCAAATTGTGATTCAAGGAGGGATTGGATATAGGTTACCCAATGCGGATAGGTGATATCAATGTCTGGTGATTGGAAGCTGTATGCCGCGATCTCATTTGTCGCATCAGCAACGATGAGGGCATCTACACAGATTCGTTGTGGATTATTGCTGACATATATACATCCCTGTTCCTGGCTCGCTTCATACATCAAAAACAGAACTTGCTCGAAACGATTCAAAGTCACATCTCGATTTGTATAAATATCGTAGACCGAAGGAGCTTGGATCAAGCCGCCCAGAAAAGCAGCCTGGGCAAGGGTCAATTTGTCTGCTGAAGTCCGAAAATATGTCTGCGCGGCTGCTTCTATGCCATAAGCGAAATTTCCAAAATATACCTCATTGATGTACAGTTCAAGAATTTCATCTTTTGTGTAACGGCGCGTGATCTCAGCTGCCAAAATTGCTTCCCTTACCTTGCGTGTGTATGATATCTCCGATCGTTCGTCTTGAGAAAAGAGTAGCATACGAGCTAACTGCTGGGTGATCGTTGAAGCACCAGAAATTGTTTCTCCACCCTGATAATTTTGCAGGAAAGCTCTCCCAATCGCAGTAACATCAAAACCCGGATGACTATAAAAGCCTTTATCTTCTGTAGCCACAACCGCGGCTACAAGATACGGGGAGATCTTGTCCAGAGTTACATAAGAGCGGCGACCAGCATTTGGATCCAAAATTTCGTAGAGGACATTCCCCTCACGATCTAGGATTCGAGTGGTTTCAAATTGAGCCGCTTTTTGGCGAAGATCATCTACTGGTGGCAGGGTTGCAGCAATTCGATAATATTGAAATAATAAGACAGAAACCCCTATTAACCCAATAATCACCAGCATGAAAATGCCAACGACTGATATACGCAGTAAACATCCCAAACCCCGCTGCATGTCAAATGTGCCGCCACCTTGTTTGGCAGCTGTGGTTCTGATAACAGCTGAATTTTGTGGTTTTGCAGGCAGGGAAGGGGTTGAATGGTTGATTGAGGGAACATGGGAAGCAGCACTGGTAGTTGCCATCACCCGGGTTGCGTCCGATCCTACCTTGCGCGGCGGAACCCTGCTTTCCACTGGATCTCGGTTAGTTTGAGAAGTCGATTCTGGAGGAGGATTCTCCGAGGGTCCTTCTGATCTCAAGACAACCGGTTGGGTATCTCCCGTGATGAGATTGGCCTCTTCTCCCTCTTCCGCATCCCCGCTTCTTGTTTTGGTTTGCATCTCGCTTTCTGCGTTATACCAACCCGGAGAAGTATACGCCGCGAAGAATTCAGAAGAATCAGTACCCTCTTCCTCTTTTTCAGTATCTAATGGTGCACCAACAGGTATGTTCTCATTTTCAGGTCTGCTGATATCAATGTCTTGTTCGTCGGTTTCATCACCTGCCTCGATCACCTCTTGCGGTAGATCGAGACCAGTATCACTGGTTCCATTTCGCGTGTCTTCAGAAAACTCATCTTCTTCGAATTGAGATTCATCATCAGTCAATTGATTATCTGGTTGAAAAGGAGAAGAGATCCCTCGTTCCTCCCCTTCATGAGTAGATTTCTCAATATCGGAGGGATTCTTTTCCTCGTCTGGAGAATGACTTATTGGGTCAGAAGACATGACATTACTCGGGTCTTGATGCCACTAATACTTTCCAAATTCCTTTCATCACCACATCCTCCGATTGGTTTACCAGCCTCAATTCGATGTTCAGCGATCCGCCCCCCAACCGGGGTAAGGCTTTCTTTTCAAGTACATTCAGAGAAACTCGAACTGTATCTCCAATAAAAATTGGTTTGACAAATTTCCATTCTACAATTTCTCTGAAGGCAAGTACCGTACCCTCGAGAACCCCGGTTCTCACAGCTAAACCAGAAGCAATCGCCAAGCCGAGTAATCCATGCGCAACCCTTTGACCAACGATAGTCGTCTTACTGAACTCAGCATCTGTATGAATCTGTGTATAATCGCCAGATAAACCTGCGAAACCTACTATATCACTTTCAGTAATTGTCCGTCCTGGACTGGTATAACTCGTTCCAACCTCGAATTCTTCAAAGTATTTTCCACGTATTAAGGTTGTCATCAATCCTCCATAGCGCTCACTTAATAGTATTTTCACCCATCAGTCTCTAACAGTTCCATTATATTTGCGTTATGTATCTTTGTACCGGTATAGAAAAACTTGATTTATGTTTGAGCAGGTCCAGATTTATTATTATTTTGAATTACATTCCTTGAAATTGAAAAAAATTATATCACCTAGGGTTATTTGAGAGATCACTCTCAGATTTGGTTAAGATAACGCTTCATCCATGCTTTATGTTAGAATGGATTAAAGAAATATCATCATTTGAAGGACGGAAATTGAGCATATTTTGTTCCACTTTCCCATTTATGTTGATACGCAATTTGGGCACTGATTGACCATCGAATGTAATTCGTGGTTAATTTTCTTGCAGGCGATCCAGAAATTTGAAAGACAAACATCCAAAATATTAATGCCAAACCTGAAAAAAACTGTAGTTGCTGCTGCACTCGGTGAATGTGTACATGTTGCCGGTGTGATGAAATTCCTCAAATTAGCAGAAGAAGCTGGTTGGGAGACTGTATTTCTCGGCCCTGCCGTTCCCATTGGCGAGGTGATTAAGGCAGCCAAGAAGGAAAAAGCCGAGCTCGTTGCTGTTTCATATCGCTTGACTCCAGAAACTGGTGAGCGATTACTAGGGGAATTTGCAGAAGCAGCGGATGAATTGCACAGTCGAGGAGTTCGCTTCGCGTTTGGGGGCACTCCTCCAATCGCCAACCGGGTAAAGGCACTTGGTTTTTTTGATCGCACCTTTGAAGGTGGCGAGCCAGCGGATGTCGTATTAGCCTACCTGAAAGGACAACCTGTAAATTCCCAAGAAGAAGCGGATTTCCCGCAAAATACAATCGAACGCATTCTCTGGAAATCACCTTACCCGATTCTACGCCATCATTTTGGTTTGCCAACCTTGGATAAAACAAGAGATGGGATTAGAACAATCGCCGAGGCACAAGCAATTGATGTTATTTCACTGGGAATCGATCAGGATGCACAAGAAAACTTCTTTAACCCGGAAAAACAAAATCCTCAACGTCGCGGGGCTGGGGGTGTTCCAGTGCGAACGGCAGAGGATTACCAAGCCTTGTACGCTGCCAGCCGACATGGAAATTACCCCCTCATGCGAACCTATTCTGGTACAGATAACTTCATCGAGCTTGCAGAACTTTACCGGTCAACGATAAATAATGCTTGGTGTGCAATTCCACTTTTCTGGTTCAACCAAATGGACCGTAGAGGTCCATGGGATCTGGAAGGTTCTATACGCGAGCACCAACAGTTGATGGCGTGGTATGGAAAACAGGGTCTTCCCGTCGAACTTAACGAACCTCATCATTGGGGAATGCGTGATGCGCCGGATGTGATTTTTGTTGTTTCTGCTTACTTGGCAGCCTACAATGCAAAACAGTTCGGTGTCCAGGATTATATCGCCCAATTAATGTTTAACAGCCCACCAGGTTTGAGTGATGCAATGGATTTAGCAAAAATGTTGGCAGTCCTGGAGTTAATAACGCCATTGGCGGACCAGAATTTTCGCGTTTGGCGTCAAACTCGAACGGGATTGCTCAGTTATCCATTGGATATTGATGCAGCTCGAGCACACCTCGCAGCCAGTGTCTATCTCCAGATGTCGATCAAACCTCATATCGTTCACATTGTCGGTCATACCGAAGCAGACCATGCCGCAACTGCTCAGGATGTGATCGAAGCCAGCAAAATTGCCCGTCGAGCTATTGAAAATGCACTTGCCGGACAGCCTGAGATGAAATCCGATCCAGTGATTTTGGATCGTAAGGAGAAGATAATCCAAGAGAGCCGTGTTACACTGAAATCAATAAGGGAGCTTGGAGATTCGAACAAGATGGACCCATTTATCGACCCGATTACATTAACTAAGGCAGTAAAAATTGGTATCTTGGATGCCCCACAGTTGCGTAATAATCTCTTTGCCCGGGGGGAGATCCGCTCCCAAATCATCAAAGGAGCCAATATTGCGGTCGATTCAAACCGACAGCAGTTGTCAGAAGAAGAGCGCATATCAAGCCTGATTATGGATAAAGTATAGTCAATATCATGAACACAAAAGAGTGGCCCAATTAAGGAGTTCAGATGGGAAATGGAACCCGGTATACAGTTGTTGGAGCAGGCCATGGGGGAAAGGCGATGGCAGCTCACCTTTCTTTAAAAGGTTTCGAGGTGAATCTTTACAACCGGACAGGAGAGAATATCGCGGCAATTAAAGCCCGGGGTGGTATTGAATTGGAAAGCTACGAAGGTGGTCCCCATGGATTTGGAGGATTGAATATTGTTACCTCCAACATGCAGGAAGCAATCGAAGCTGCAGATGTGATAATGGTGGTTGTCCCCTCCTCGGCTCATGCAAACATTGCTCGCAACGCTGCACCATATTTTCATGATGGGCAAACGGTTATCCTTCACCCGGGACGCACTTGTGGGGCAATCGAATTCAGTAAAGTAGTCCGTGATACCGGTTGCACCGCTGATATTACTATTTCTGAAGCTGTTACATTCATCTATGCTAGCCGTTCTGATGGACCTGCTCAAGCAAGGATATTCAGAATAAAAGATGCTGTTCCCCTTGCTGCTTTACCTGCATACCGCACTGAACAAGTGCTGAAGACGATCAACCCAGCTTATCCACAATTCATCGATGGGATCAATGTTCTCCACACAGGTCTAAACAACATGGGGGCGATATTCCATCCGGCATTAACCCTACTCAATGCAGGTTGGATAGAATCAACCTACGGGGAGTTCCAGTTCTATATCGATGGTGTCACCCCATCGATTGCTCGGCTCCTTGAAGTTCTGGATCGCGAAAGGGTGACTGTTGCTTCGGCATTAGGCATTCGGGCACAAACTGCGATGGATTGGTTGAAAATGGCATATACTACATCGGGTGAAGACCTCCATGAAGCCATTCACAACCAACCAGGATATTATGGAATCAAGGCACCCAATACTCTAAATCATCGATATCTTTTCGAGGACGTACCAATGAGCTTGGTCCCGATAGCCTCTCTTGCGAATCAATATGGCGTATCGGTGAGAGGGATTGAAAGTATTATCCGGATTGCTTGTATTATCCATCGCACAGATTATTGGCGACGGGGACGCACATTGCGTAAATTGGGGATCGATCGGATGAGTGTATCCGAATTGACTGAATTTGTATCTGAGGATTATCGCGACTATTACTAAATCGTATGGGCGAAATAAGTCTCGACCAAGATTGGCCAGTCGATCTAACGATTGCTGCGGATGGCCGGATATCAAATCCGAATTACTTGGATGACCAGATCTGGCAGCTAACTCAAAACAGCGGTGAACCTCAAGCCATCACGCTGCAAACAACTTACGGATTGCGAGCAAAAAAGATGCGTATGCTGCCTAGATTTTCCGAAGGACATGAAAGCATTACTGATCCCCATTTGTTCCCCAAGAAACCAAAAATTTTATCCACTTTCCCCAACTTCATAAAAGCTTCCTATTCGCCCCTAGATTCAATCGAAGTCACTAGCGAATACTGGGTGCCTGCTTCCTCAGCTGTGGCGGGCAGAATCCGGATTACAAATACCAGCACCCAGAATAGACAAATTAAATTTGAGTGGATTATTCTACTGACTCCTTCAGAAAATGGTTCCAGAATGAGGCCTGGTGAAGTGGAATCAGTTCCGGTTATGATTGGCAGTACAGGAGATATTAACCCCGTCGTATTTATCACTGGCGGCGCATCTATAGTTGACAGCCCATATCCAGCACTTGTTCACGGCTTGGAATTGCCTCCCGGAAAATCCCGTCAGTTTATCTGGTGTCAAGCTGCCTTAGACTCAACTGAAAATTCTTTCTCACTGGCACGAGAGATCGCGGCAAGAAATTGGGAAGCGGAAATTGCCCGTATTGAAAACCTAAATTTATCCCAAGTTGAAGTTCTTACAGGCAGCGAAGAATGGAACACTGCATTTTCATTATCTCAAAAATCAGCGCTAAGCCTAATTGTCGGGAAAACATCCCACCTCAAAGAACATTCCTTCGTTACTACTCGGCATCCTGACGATGGCTATTCTTATCGGGGTGATGGGAGTGATTATGATCCCCAATGGAGTGGTCAGACACCTTTGGATGCATATTACCTGACAAACATCATTCTCCCTTCAGCAGCTGAAATCGCAGCAGGTGTATTAGAAAATTCATTAGCGTCTACGAATGAGAGTGGAGAACTTGATTGGAAACCCGGATTGGGAGGCCAAAGAAGCAATCGGATAGCCACCCCAATCCTTGCAAGTATTGCCTGGAAAATTTATGAAATTCTCGAAGACAAGAAATTCCTCGAGGGGATTTATCCCCAATTATTGGACTTTTTCTATTCCTGGTTTTCCCCCAGGCACGACCGTGATGAAGATGGAATCCCTGAATGGGATCACCCCATCCAGGCCGGATTTGATGACCATCCATTATTCGCCCGATGGCACTCCTGGGCGCAAGGGATAGATATCACCACCGTCGAAAGCCCCTCATTATGTGCCTTCCTATATCGGGAATGTCAGACCCTAATCGATATTTCCAAAATTCTCAATCAATTCGACCCCATATCCAAACTTGAAGAGTATAAGGATAAATTAG
>CP070764.1:2689988-2693532 GCA_020349245.1 Chloroflexota bacterium
CTTCGCGTGCTTTCCTCAATTTGGTCAGTTTACGGTGGGTTGACACACATTCCAGGAATGTTTCGCGTGTGATGCGGCCGCTAATTTTATCGGCGTTGGATATAATAATCAAGAAAAAATACTTGGACATTGGTAATATAGGGTTAATAAAACATCTCGCCAAAACTTGGCGAGACGTTCGTGTTTCGTGCAGTATTAACTCAATGGATTTTGCACATCCTGTTTATTAAGTGAAAAAGTGAAGCATATCCGAATAATCTTCGCGATAAAGGATTATATCAATATTTTTATCAGACAGTTTTTTGTGCATCACAGCAACCCCCACAGGGGCGATGCTGTCCCATGCGATTGGGAAGCGGCTGCTGCTATCCTGACCTGGTCGCACGCAGGATGCTGCTACCATCCGGCAACGGATGACGCTCAAATTCTTCAAAGCCAGCATCCTCCAGCCAGGTCCGGTACTCCGTTTCCGTATAAGCCTGGCCGTGCTCGTATGCGTTCATAAGGATTAGGTTGTATCCGACTATATTTTCCGGGCGCACGCGCGTGTCATCCAGCACCCAGCCCAACACGAAGATCCAGCTCCCCGGCTGGACGGCATCGGCAAGATTCTGCAGCAAGGCGCGGTTCTCATCAGATGAAAGGACCTGGAAAAGGTGCCTTGCAAGGACGAGATCAAAATTACCATCGAGCCGTTGACGCACCGCATCGGCGGTCGCTATGCGGACACGATCCTGCATGCCGGATGACTCAATATACTTCCTCGTGATTGGTATCACGGACGGTAAATCCAGAACAGTCGCCTGCAAATCAGGGTATGCCTCTGCCAGTGTGGTTGCCAGGCCGCCGGTGCCTCCGCCGATATCCAGCAGTGACCTACGGTCCGAAAAATCATAGCGGTCCAGCAGCAGCCTGGCATCCCTGACCGAACCCGGATGCAGCCCGCTGAGGATCGATTCGAGTTCGGCGTGCCCGGATTGGTAATCATATTTCGCCAGCGGGTTGCCGCTCCGGATCATGGCAGCCGTATCTAGGATGCGTTTCCAGTTATTGGACAGCAGTCCATGCTGATCCCCGAGATAATCCGGGCTGCCGCGCACGAGGAATTTCTGGGCTTCTGCTGAGTTGCAGAATGCCCCACCGGATTCAACGAGCAGACCGGCGACCACGAGTGTGTACACCAACGCGCCCAAGTGATCCTCGCGGACATCCAGGCGAGCGGCAAGCTCCTCCAGGTTGAGAGATGCATCGCCAATCAGGCTGAACAGCCCCAGCTCCATCCCTGCCAGCAGGGCAAAGGACGGGTAAACCGCATCAAGCAGTTCCAAGATTCGTTGAGGTTGGTCCGGTGGTGAGCGCATGGGTGAAAAATCTTTGATCTACGCTGATGTTAACTCCCCAAATCAGCGTGCAGGGTAACCCGGACAGGTTTCTAGAAACCTGTCCGGGTTAAAGCAAGGTACACAGTTGGGCAGACTCGCCTTCCCTCGCCTGCCTGGGAGAAGGAAGCTCCGGGAAAGGGCAAGAGCCTTCCCACCCTACCCGGAGGAAAACAACACGCTTCCGGCGTCAACGCCTGCTTATGCCGACGGGATCGCCCCAATCTCTGCCAGGACAAAATCAAAGCCGCCAGAAATCGGGAGAGCACTCACAATCTGACCATCCTTAACCGTAAACCTGGTTTTGGATTTTGGTGTCATGAATTTCTTGCCGCTGGCCGGGACGACGCCCAGGCCCATCGGCGACAGGTCAAGATCGGCAGTGTGCGTCCCTTCGAAATGAAAGGTCATTATGACGCTGCCATCCTCTTCTTCCTGGACGTCATGCAACACCCCTTTGAAGCCTGTAAATGATTGAAAAATCATCTGGGACATGGCGATCATGCCTGCTTTGTTGCCCACAACGTTGCCTTCTTTGTCGAGGTTTTGGTAGTCATCTGACAGATACTTCTCGTTTGCTGTTACGACGCTCGAGGGAGGGTTTTCCCAGGACTCGGCGTGCCACATTTTTATGACATCCGTTTTACTACTCATCTCGCTCTCCTTTGGGTCTGGTTGTGCGCGCTTCCCCGTGCGCACATTCGGGGGCAAAGCTGGATTGGTAGGAGGTTAAGGTAAATGCCGGTGAGACCACATCCGGAATTGCCGTGTATCATCGACCTCATACTATTTCCAGGAATAATATGAGTGAACAGAAATGCAGTCTCGAAGTCCCTATTGATTATCCCCCGTTGGCAGTCACTGGCTCGCCAGGGATTTCCGAAGAACGTGGCTACATGCAGATCATTATAACCTATATTTGGATATATCTGGTAATTATAGGGTGATTTATTTACCTGTAATCCCCTGCAAGGCGTAGACTGCGCTCAGAAGCTGGCGAAGGCGCGCACCGGCGCAGGCTCAGCAGGGTCAAAGCGGTGACAGTGGCTTCCGCCATGTGCGGTGGGTATGGATAGTACCCACCCTATTCAATTCCTGCAAGTCTCATGAGTGTATCCTCCGTGTGAATGACTCCAAGTAGGCCCATTCCTCATGAGGGGAGATTGTCCCCTTGGGGGAAAAGGGTTTCGAACACTTCTGTGAAAGAGGGTCCTAATCTAAAATGTTGTTGAGTCTCACCTCCAAATTTGTATTCTTATCTATACCAACCAACGTTTTAAAATTCGCGTATTAGAATCGGATTTACGCGGTAAAAATTCCAAAAACAATAGCGCCCGAATCCTGACAATGGCTTTTTCAAGTGATTGATGAGATGCTTCAATGACAACATATAATACAAATCTTGCGGCTGAGTTCTATGTGCTATCTATGCTTCATCATCCAGGAAATCTTCATCCTCGCTTTCAAAGTAATCTTCAACGACAATAAAATTGATCTCCAAATGCTGGTTCAAAATGCCAGTCTTCAGGCGCGTCAAAGTACTGGTCAAGCGGCTTGCCAGCCACTCTTGGCCGTAGGCAGTGGGCGTGCCTATGGTGAACACCCCATCCTCGAAGGACACAAAGCTGGTGTCACGCACCCTGGTATCGAAAGAAGCCTTCGGCATATTCAAACGCAGCTGGTAAAGGACTATTTGCCAAGCCCTCTCCGGTTGGATATTGGAGCCGTTCATGATTGTTCTCTTCCATTGGGTTTGGGTAGTTCAGTGGTCTTGCTGTAACCGGTTTTGTGCAGAAACTTGCCGATGGCATCCTCTGGGACACGGAAAGTCCGGGTTCCAAATTGGATAGCTTCAAGCTTGCCTTCCTTGATCCAGCAGTAAATTGTTTTGGGGTGAACACGTGCCCATTCTGCTACTTCGAGCACGGTCAGTAAGTTTCGGGCGTTCCAGGTGCCCGGTGGTGGATGTGTAGATTGTGTGTTCATCTCCTTTACTCCCGCCAGCATTTTGGGAGAATCAAAAAGCCGGCTCTCAATCTGGCCTGTGAAAACACAGATTTCAGATCGAGAGCCGGAAAAAAAGTTCTTTTCCTATTTTACGCTCCGCTGGGTGGGCACCCACCCTCTCCGCTGAGCGTAAAGTCTTAAAGCCTTACCGGGTCTCG
>CP070764.1:2693632-2751953 GCA_020349245.1 Chloroflexota bacterium
AAACTAGCGATCTGAATTACTTAATGGAGGTCGTGGCTCATGAGTGGGTGCATAATTTCCTTTCCTTGCGCCCACTGGGGGTAAAATATTATGCCAGTCCAGAGTTGCGCACGATGAATGAAACTGCAGCTTCATTAGCCGGTACTGAAATCGGGCGAGCGGTGATGGAACGGTTTTATCCAGATTTACTGCCACCACCTCCACCAGTAGAAGTGACAGAGCCAAGTGAACCTGAAAAACCGCCAGCATTTGATTTTCGGGATGAAATGCGTCAGACCCGCGTAAGGGTGGACCAGCTGCTTGCTGCAGGAAAGGTTGATCAAGCGGAAGATTACATGGAAGAAAGGCGGAGATTTTTTTGGGATAATGGTTATCACCTGCGCAAACTCAACCAGGCTTATTTTGCCTTCCATGGGGCATATGCAGATGAACCTGGTGGGGCAGCCGGTGAAGATCCTGTCGGTGAAGCAGTACGCGATCTCTTCAAGCAGAGTCTCTCTCTGGCAAGCTTCCTGAAGAGAATCGCCTGGATGACTTCTTATGAACAACTCCTGGAATCAGTGAGCTCGAGCTTGAATTAAGCCACTTCGATGGCGACTCGGACTGCAATCGAGCGCTGAACGAATTATGGTTGAAGCTTGCTTAATTGACAGGTGAGTTTCAACCAGTATATGGTGAAATTGAGAAGGTTAATCATCACCTAATCCTTTCTCGTTGGTTCGTTGGTAAAATTGGGGGACTTAAATTAACTTACTTGGAAGATTTGGGAATCTTTATGGTGAAGAAGATTTTTATTTTGTCGATAATTTGGGCAGTAATCCTGGTAGCTTGCCAGAATACACAGGCTACTGTGACCTACCCTCCCAGTGCAGAAGTTGAGGTTGCTGGAACCATTGAGGAAAGTACTCCGACAGAGATTGCCACACTCCCGGCTGCGACGTCAACCGCAGAGGTTGAGAAATCGGTTGCCTTGAATGAATCAAATTGTACGGTCGTCAGCCGCCAGCCGACACCTGGCTCAACCGAGCAGTCGCTCATCCCTCCAGTTAGTGGAACAGATTGGGTCCACGGCCCTGAGGATGCCAAGGTGACGATCATCGAGTATGGAGATTTTCAGTGACCAGGCTGTGCAGTACTTGCGCCCGTGCTGGCGCAGCTCGCAGAAGATTATCCTGAAGATGTGCGTGTTGTGTATCGTCATTTCCCTCTGATCAGTATCCATGATAAGGCTGCTCTGTCCCTGCAGGCCTCTGAGGCAGCTGGTGCCCAAGGTCAGTTTTGGGAAATGCATGATTTATTGTTCGCTAGCCAGGGTGAATGGTCTAGTTTGCCAGTGGAGGAATTTGAGAATTGGCTGGCAGAGAAGGCTGGAGAACTCAACCTGGATGTCCCCAGGTTCGTCGCCGATTTGAACAGCGAAGAGAATATTGCCTTAGCGCAAAAAGCCTGGGATGATGGCACTGAAGTTGGTTTTCCCGGTACACCACTGCTGATGGTCAATGGTCAATATTACAGTGGTCCGAACGATTATTGGAACTTGGAAGCAATAACGAAAATGGTCAAGCTGGAAGATGAACAATTCACAATTTGTCCTCCCATGACAATTGACCCAACCAAGGGATACACTGCGACCATACAAACAGAGAAGGGTGATATTGTTTTGGAGCTCTTCCCAGAAGTGGCACCCATTGCTGTCAACAGCTTCATCTTTTTAGTTGAAAATGGTTGGTATGATGGGGTCACCTTCCACCGGGTGATCCCGGGGTTTGTTGCTCAAGGTGGAGATCCAACTGGAACAGGGTTCGGTGGACCAGGCTACGCCTTCGACAATGAGATCTCTCCAGAGGTGAAATTCGACCAGGCTGGATTGTTAAGTATGGCAAACAGCGGACCCGGATCAAATGGCAGCCAATTTTTTATTACTTTGGACTCGCTGCCTCATTTGGATGGTGGTTACACCATCTTTGGTCGTGTAGTCTCGGGAATGGATGTGGTTAACCAGATCACCCCACGTGATCCCAGCCAAAATCCTAACCTACCTCTTGGAGACAAGATTCTGACTATCACGATCGAGGAAAAATAAATTCTTCGTGGAGTAATGCATGGAAATTATCAGCGAATTGGTGGATTTTATCCTCCACTTGGATGTACATCTCAACGAGATTATCAAGAACTTTGGTGTCTTTACCTATCTGATCCTTTTCTTAATCATTTTCCTGGAGACAGGAGTTGTGATCACACCTTTCTTACCGGGTGACTCGCTGCTCTTTGCTGCCGGATCATTTGCTGCTCTGGGATCGCTGAATATCATTGCCCTCTTCTTATTACTGACCGCAGCAGCCATCCTTGGCGATACCCTCAATTATTGGATTGGGCATTTCATTGGTCCGCGGGCATTCAGCGGGAATATTCGCTTTCTGAAGAAAGAATATCTGGATCGCACGCATGAGTTTTATGATAAGCATGGCGGCAAGACAATCATTCTGGCTCGGTTTATTCCCATCATCCGCACTTTTGCACCGTTCGTTGCGGGGATAGGCGCCATGAATTACTCACGCTTCATCGTTTATAATGTAATTGGGGCGGTTCTGTGGGTTTCAATATTTACATTTGGGGGTTATTTCTTCGGGAATTTACCCTTTGTCAAAGACAATTTCACCCTCGTCATTCTTGCGATTATTGTGATCTCCGTCCTGCCAGGCGTGTTTGAATTCTTACGCGAAAAACTCAAGTCGCGAGCTGAGGTTGAAGCCTGAGCGAGACTTCAAAGAATTTTGAATACCCCTCTCCTGCTTTTTAAGCTGGGGAGGGGCTTTTGTTCCATCAGGGAGTGAGCAATAACTTGCTCTCTGCGTCGTTTTCAACCTGACTATCTTCCCACAGCATTGGATGGTATTGGATCATACGCCAGGCATCCGTCATATCAACATAATGCTCGTGGTAGCTGTGGCCTGATTGACCGGTTGTGTGGATGGTTCGCGAGTTTGCTAAATCACCTAAATCGACGATCATACGCATGGAAGGTAAAGAACCTACCTGGTAAGGGAATTCTTTGGTTGCACTCCATCCGGTGGCGTTAACAATTTCACTGCCGCCAGATACGCGGTATGGTCCCCGGTTGAAAAGCGCATCTATCAAAGATATTCCTGAATTTCCCAATGCCTGGTTCACCAGGGTCAATGTGTGCAAATCACCCCAGGCCCATTTGTCTGGATTATCTCCAAGGGTTTCCTTGAGCTCGTCTACTGCTGCGTTGAATGCCATGCTGAAGATAAAATCGCGGGTTTCAACCGGTGTTGTTGAAGGAATATCCCACCAAGGGCTGTCCGGTTGTTCAATAAGATTAGCGAACACTTCGAACCAGCG
Organism: Chloroflexota bacterium; assembly: GCA_020349245.1. Classification (GTDB taxonomy): domain Bacteria; phylum Chloroflexota; class Anaerolineae; order Anaerolineales; family UBA4823; genus PFL25. Next base: position 2,696,999 of record CP070764.1, read on the forward strand.
GCTGCCTCCTGCAGGTGCAGTATCCTCACCGAGCTCTTCTTGGAAAGTTATTGCCATGAGGTTTTTCCAGAAAACTTCGAATAACGCGGCTGCAGATGAATCCATGTGTGCCTGGTAATCCCAATCAACAAGTATTTGGCGATAAGGTTCACCTTCTTCCCCAACCGGGACCTGCAGCAGAACGGGGACAAGGATCTCGGCGTTCAGGTCTTTGTCATCTCCTTGCATCTGCTGTATGTATTCGATATCGATCGGCCCGGGAGCATTTTCAACCATCTCGCCGATGCGCTGAGCACGGTGCCCGTGAGCGAAAACGGTGGCTATCAGGTAAGGGTAATCAGGACCAACTACCGCGTTGTTGGCTGTGACGATATATCCCTCAGGGGGATTGAAGCTGAACGGCAGTTCCTCGAAAGGAATGAAGTTTCTCCATTCGTAGTCATCGGTCCAACCTGGAACTGGCAAGCTACCGTCACCGGAGGCCCGAATCGGAATTTGGCCAGGCATCTGGTAACCGATATTGCCCTCCACATCGGCATAAAGTAAATTTTGAGCAGGAGCAGCAAAATCTTGCGCTCCTTTACGGAATTCCTGCCAGTTTGTCGCCTGGTTAAACTGCCAGATAGCCCGGAAGAGAAAATTGGGTTCCAGGGCAGTCCAGCGCAGGGCGATCGCATATTGATCCGGTAACTCCACCCCGATCCTGTCCCTGAAATCATCACCAAAATAAGTTGTGTCGGAGATAACCGGTCCATGGCGGGTATAACGTACGGTGATACCTACCGCTTCACCACCTGCTACCTGGATGGTGTCTTCGACCAGCTGCATATCAACCCACTCCCCATTTACTTCGTACTGATTAGGGTTCTCAGGATTGATCCTTTCAATATACAGATCTTGGACATCCGGACCGGTATTGGTGAATCCCCAGGCGATGCGGTCATTATGGCCGATGATCACACCCGGTACACCAGCGAAAGAGAAACCGGTCAATTCAAAGGGGCAATCAGGACTTTTTTCTCTGCAATGCAGACCGACTTCATACCATATCGCTGGCATTTGTGCCCCCAGGTGGGGATCATTTGCCAGATAGGGCATTCCCGTATCGGTTAAATCTCCGGAAATAGCCCAGCTGTTTGAACCGATCCCGATACCACCAGGTCCAATAAGATTATCCAGGGCTTTAAATTCGCGGCTGATAGCGGTTAATGACCTGGTCAGGATTGCCAAGTCGACCTTTCCCTGGGTGTTTTTCACTGCTTTCGTATCTGGCTCGGAACTGGCCAGGTAATTTGGTACGATCACGGGTTTATCCGCCGGGTAAGGAGGGATGAGATCAGCTGCTCGATCTGGTGAAACCTCATTTAACAAGATAGCTTTCTCAATCTCCCCATCCATGTTGCCTCCTAAGTCCCAGGCCATTACTTTCCCCCAGGTGAGTGTATGGATTGGTTCCCAAGGTTCCGGTTGGTAATCCGGGTTGATCATCTTTAATACGAGATACTCCAGGCTGAGATCAGCACCCTGGTGATCAGCTAAATAAGCATTCACCCCACGGGCGTATGATTCCAAGATAGCTTTACTTGTCGGGTCATACGAATCAAATTCCTCTTTGGCGGTACGGGTAAAACCCAGGGTACGCAATACCTGATCTGTTTCCAATTGGGAATCGCCGAACAGCTCTGACAGGCGCCCTGCGCCAATATGGCGCCAGAAATCCATCTGCCAGAAGCGATCCTGGGCATGGACATATCCCTGGGCGAAAAACAAATCCGCTTGATTGCTGGCGTAAATATGGGGCACACCAAAAGTATCGCGATACACAACGACCTGGGCATCTAATCCCGGGAGCTGGATCTCCCCCTCAGTCTGGGGAAAGGAACGGGTAAGGTTGTATGGAAGGAGGATAACGAGAATCAGGCTCAGTGCCAAGAAAAAGATGAGTACCCCGAGGACGATGTTGCGGGCAGTACGAGACATGGTGTTATTCCTCCTTAAAATGAAACGAAATGGGGTCCTGCATGTTTACCGCATTCAATCAGAGTCAAAATTCATTAACCAGAATTTGTTGTGATTAACTCGCCTTCTTTCAAGAGCAAAACCTTCCATTACTCACCGAGTGCCACGACCACTGCGATCGCGTGGCGCTGGTTATGAGTCAGGCTGAGTGACCAGGTCTCTAACTCCAGCCTGTTTGCCAGTTCTGATGCACGGCCATGCAGGTAGAGATTGGGTTGGCGTGAAGGTCCGCGGAGTATTTCAATCTCCTGCCAACCCACATCACCAATCCCGGTACCCAGAGCTTTGGCTGTGGCTTCTTTTGCTGCAAACCGGACTGCCAGAGAAGAAATGTTCTCACCAACCTCTGCCAGCTCCTGCGGTGTAAAAACCCGCTTCAGAAAACGATCCCCATATCGTTGAATCGTGCGTTTTATGCGCTCGATTTCGATCAAATCAACACCGGTTCGCAAATTCATGTTCTGTAACGATTTCCAGCTCCCACAATTGTCTCATGGCCCTGCAATGCCGATACCCAATTTCTCTACATCCCAATAACGTTGGGCAGCAGCAAGGACCTCTTCTCTGGTTACCGCGCTGATCAAATCCGGATAGCGGCGGTAGTAATCCAATCCCAAATTATAACGTTCCAGGTTTAGGATAGCTGAGGCCATGCCGTGGTTTGATTCCAAGGATAGGGGCAAGCGACCGATAAAATTGGATTGACTGTCTGACAGCTCTTCTATAGAGACTGGCTTCTGCGTGAAGCGAGTAATCTCCTGGTTAATCAGATTTATTGTCTGATCGACGTTTTGTGGATCGACACCTGCAGAAATATACCAGGGACCTGGTCCCATACCACCTGTCAAGTTGCTGTATGCATAATAGGCCAGTCCAGCTTTTTCACGGATTGTCTCACCGATGCGCCCCATCATTCCGAAGACCCCAAGAATATTGTTACCCAGCGCCGCGGGGAGGAAATCAGCTGCCCGGCGTTCAGGACCAACAACACCAGTCACGATATCTGCCTGGAATTTTCCAGGGATATCGATTTTACGCGTCCGGGGATCGTCTGGAGTCGGGTTCGGGGGCAACCTGACAGGAGCAGGTTGATCGGGGTTCTGCCAATCGCCAAACAGATCGGCAACCTTGCTTCCCACCACATGAGGATCAACCGCACCCACAACAGAGATCACCATGCCTTCTGGACCATAGTGAACATGGTGAAATTTTTTTAAATCAGCCCGGCTAATTGATTGAATAGTTTCCGGGTATCCATCCTCCGGTCGAGAATAAGGATGCCCTGCGTAGACAATTTGATCGAAGGTCAAAGATGACATTTCCCGAGTATCTTGCGCTCTGATCGCCAAGCTGGTAAGCAGGCGGGCACGGAGAAGTTCCACCTGTTCTTCAGGAAAAACAGGGTACATTAAAGACTCGGATAAAAGCTCCAGCAGCAAATCTAAATCTTCAACCAGAGCTTTACTGCCGAATCCAGCTGTATGGGTTCCGCCGCTGATCTGCAGACTGGCACCAGCGGATTCAAGGGCGTCATAAATTTCATGGTACGTGCGTTTTTCTGTGCCGCGCATCAAAGTGCTTGCAGTGAAGCCTGCTAAACCCAGCTGTTCATCTTTTTCAAATAAGCTACCCGCGGTCAGGTAACCGCTCACGACAACCGAGGGGCTGTTGTAATTCGAACGAACCAGCAAGACAATACCATTTTCAAATTGAACGCGGTAGATATCATCCGGTCCCGGAAGGGAATTGTTCACGGCCATAAAAGCTGATTTGTTCATGCTGGTTTCCCCCCGTTGCTCTTGGGTCTGTAGACACCGAGAACTCGATTTCCAGGTCGTAAATAAGATTGAGCGATCTTTTGCACATCCTGGGGAGTTACTTCAGCCAATCGATCCAGGTAGGATAGAAACCACTCATACGAGTCGAAGATCTCCGCGTATCCCATCCAAAAAGCCTGATTCGTGATGCTTTCACTTCCATAGGCGAACAAGGCACGAGCCTGTTTTACGGCTCGATCTACTTCTGCTTGTGTTGGTGGATTGTCTTGAAGTCGCTCGAGTTCTTCATCCACCTTGAGGACCAGCGCTTCGGCAGTGCTTTCAGGATGGACGGTAGCCAGAATGGTGTGGAGGTATGGATCGATCGTGGCAGTTAACCCGCCATGCAAACTGACGGCAAATTTTCCATCGACCAGGGACTTGTAAAGACGGGAGGTTTTATTTGAAATCCCGCCTCCAAATACATTCAAACTGCTGGGACCTGTGAGCAAGCTGTCGGTGACCAGGTAGGGGAAGAAATCTGGATCGCTGGCTGCTGGGGCATGATATGCTAGCTGAACATATGTTGTTTCTCCCGGACCTTCGACGTTCACCACCCGTTCTCCAGACTGAGGAGGCTCGGGTCTGGTGGTAATATCTGGTGGGGAGCCATTATCCAGTACTTCATACAGCTCCCGGATTCGGATCAGCATGTCATCGGTATCAAAATCACCAGCGATGGTCAGAATGGCATTGCTGGGTACGTAATATTTACGGTAGTGTGTGTACAAATCTTCTCGTTGCATAGTCTGTAAATCGGCCATATCACCGATCACTTCATGGTGATACGAGTGAACCCGGAATGCAGCGGCTTGAATTTCTTCGGTCAACAAAAAGATTGGCTCGTTCTCATTTCCCTGCCGTTCTGAGATGATCACTGTGCGTTCTGATTCCACTTCCCTTGAGTCAAAGAGGCTGTTGTACATGCGATCGGCTTCCAGGTCGAGAGCGAGGTCGATCTTATCTGCTGGCAGGGTTTCAAAATAGGTCGTCCAATCCAGGAAAGTCATCGCATTGCGGTAGCCGCCTTCGCGGGCAACTGCTTTATCAAGAACCTCCGCAGGATAACGTTCGGTGCCCTTGAACTGCATGTGCTCTGTCCAGTGTGATATCCCCGTAATTCCGGGAATTTCATTCCGTGATCCAACTCGATACCAGAGCCATAGACTTGCCAGCGGTGCAGTGTGTATCTCCTTGAGCAGGACAGTCAAATCGTTTGCGAGTCTTAATTTTGTGAAGGCATCATCCATTTTTTTAATCATTATCCACGTAACAGGGTTTGGCTTCCGACTTATAGCGTAGCGAAAATCAATGAACTATAGCATATGCGTTCAAATTGGGCAACCTAATATCCTGGTAAACATCCCTCCAATTACAGACAGGTTAATCAGTATAAACACAGAAACGTCCTTCAAGACACGCTTTACGCGCAAACCCCTGCTACCAATCTATTCCCAAATGATCGCAAATATCCCCCGGGCTGTGCCTCCTTCTGTAAACTAAGAAATCCTCCCTTGGTTTGGTTCTTGCACCCAAGATCGATGACAGGCTTAAGCTTTCAAAATTGCCAACCTCGCTGGATTCGTACATTTTTGGATTAAGATAATTGCAAGCAGTGATTTCCCTAGAAAATGATTAATGAATCTCAGGTTGTTTCGCTGCTTTTGATTCGGAGGGGATACCTGGAGTATCCAAGCGCAATCCGCCCGGTTGCACCAATGAAAAACGAATCTTGAAGGCTTTTAATATTTGAGGACTTGTCTGTTGATACCTTAATCAGCATCGAGGTTTCTTGGCATGGTGGGGAGGAAGATAATGAAACGCGTTTTTTTGATGGGAATTTTTGTCGCATCGATCTTGGGCTTGCTGTTTCTTGGTCAGGATCCAGAATTTGTCAAGGCAAATAGGGCAGGTTCCAATCAGACCGATGTGATCATCCAGATAGAAGGCATGACAAAGCCGGTGCAGCGCTATATCGAGAGTATTGGGGGGGAGATCAGCCTTACTTATAAGAATGTCCCTTTCCTGGCGGCGAGAATTCCTACCCTGCACCTGGGATCGGTGTATCAATTTCCTGGCGTGATCAAGGTCGTAAAAGACCGCCTGATTTACCTTGATGAAGGTATTGCCGCAGGAGACCGAACAACGAGTCTAACTCCCATGGATGGCACTGATTATTCGGTTCGTTTGATTGATCCTTTGAGCGTTGAATCGGCCAGCAACGAATCAGGTTACAGCCAATTATTCTATAGCGGAGCCGATCAAATCTGGGGAGAAACACATATGGGCAGAGGTTCGGTGATCGCCGTGGTGGACACGGGCACAGTACCTAACCTGTGCTTGCAGCATGCCGTAATTGGTGCCCCCGGATATCCGCAGGGTTTTAATGCCATCGATGATGACACGCCTGCCACCCATCCCGCGAATCATTGGCATGGCACCCATGTTGGGGGCATCTTGGCCTCCAATTGCTACCTGGATCTGTCCTCGCAACCGCAGGACCCGCTTTACCAAGCTGTGACGACACACCTGCCTTTCAAGAATGGCATCCTGCCGGTTCTTGGGCAGGCTCCTGCAGCGCAGCTATATCCGGTAAAGGTCTTTCCGACCATGGGTGGTGGCTCTCCCGTCTCGGTGATCCTAAAGGGTTTGGATCACATCCTGTCTCTCAAGCGAGAAAATCTCCTGGATATTGATATCGTCAACCTCAGTTTTGGAGGGCCTACCTGGTATGACGGGCGTGATATCCTGGACACAGCCCTAGCCGAGTTCAGGAAGGAGAATATTTTTGTCGTCTCGGCAGCTGGAAATGCCGGCTCTCTGCCAAATAGTCTTGCATCGCCTGGTACATCCTTTGATTCGATCGCCGTTGGTGCTTTAGATTACGCCCAGAATTCACGAATGGTTTACGAGTATCTCGGGTTGGCGAGCATTGATTTTGGTCAACCTGGGATGGGGATGATAATGCGGCCTGGCGATGAAACCCGGGTGGCTGATTTGTCTAGCCGGGGACCGACCAGTGATGGACGTGCAGGTCCCGACCTGGTTGCTTCGGGGATGTGGAGTTATCAATTTGGTCCGAGTAATCAATTTGGCTGGTTTAGCGGTACCTCCTTTTCTGCTCCAGTTGTCTCTGGTGTCGCAGCACTGCTGAATGCATATTATGAGGGACAACATGGTCCGGAGCTTGATACTCCCTGGGAAGATTTGCGAAATTCTCTACTCGCCAGTGCTGACCTCAATGGTATCGGAGCCAGCTGGCAGGATATAAACGCTGCTGGTCATGGCGCTGTGGATGCGGTGGCTGCTTTTGGGCTATTCAAGAGCGGTGAGATCAGGGATGTTCAACCTCTGAAAACAGCGAAAATCAAGCCAAATATTCTGGGTAACCCCATGAGTGCAGAAAATCGATTCTTTGAAAGCGGTCTCGTGCAGCTCAATCCGAGCGAATCATATCCGCTCACCATGGAAATCGCGCCTGCCACGACAAAGGTCAAAGTGGAGGTTTTCGATATTCTCACAGAGGATAATGCCGAAAGAGCATATTGGCCAAATGCGTTGAAGGTGCAGGTCCAGAGTGCCAAGCGGAGCGATTTTGATATTCCGATCAACAATTACTGGGATCCGAATTTATCGGGTCGTACTTTCACGATCGAAATGGAGGATGGGCTCTGGCAGATGACCGGTTTTAATCCGCTGCACCTTCCTTTGGAACCTGGTTTAATGAAGATCTCCCTGATGGGGGATTTTGCCAACCAATCACCAGTATCCTTCCGGGTACGGGTCACCCGTGAAAATGATAATTCTTCAGATCCAGAGAAACCGGTTGCCAAGAGTATTTTCAAACTGGGGGACGAGTTCAAGATACCTGTGGAGGTCCCCCAGGGCGTCAGCCAGGCTACCCTGAAACTGGTTTGGAACAGGGATTGGACTAAATTCCCCACCAGCGACATCGATATGTATATCTATAATCCTGCCGGGGAACTCGCTTCGTCCAACGGGGTAACCGCGAATTCGCCTGAGTTGGTTGAAATCATTGATCCCGAAGCAGGGACCTGGATCGTAGAGGTCAAGGCAGTGGAGGTTTATAAGCCGGATATCTTTAGATTATTCCTTCGTCTGGATTACCAACAGCCTGAATCAAGTGAGCTGGTAAAACAAGAACAGCAACCATTTGATATAATCGCACAGCACCCAGAATCAGACTCGGGGACTGCCGATGATACCTCTTCAACTTACAATTTCTGGCTTCCTCTCATACCGTGACCGGGCGGAGCTGGATTTCACCGGTTTTAATCTTGCCTGCATTGCAGGGCCAAATGGTGCCGGGAAATCATCCCTGCTCGATGCCATTACCTGGGCGCTCTTTGGTCAGGCTCGCAAGCGGGATGACTCCCTGATCAACTCCAAAGAAAATCTCGCCGAGGTGAGTTTTATATTCGCTTATGAGGGCAACTGCTACCGCGTCCTGCGATCTAAACCGCGCGACAAGACCACCCAGCTGGAATTCCATATCCTGCAGGAAGAATTCGATAAACTCACCGGTGTTTTCGATTTCGAATCCGGAACCTGGAAACCACTCACCGAAAGGACACTCCGTGATACGGAAGCTCGCATCCAGGAGACATTACGCCTGGATTATGAGACCTTTGTCAACGCCTCTTTTTTCTTACAAGGAAAGGCAGATCAATTTACCCAGCAGCGCCCGGGAGATCGAAAGCGCATCCTGAGCAGTATTTTGGGCCTGGAGGTTTGGGAGGATTACCGCCAGCGTGCTGGTGAACGTCGCAGGGGATTAGAGAACGAAATCCATGCAATTGAAGGGCGACTGCAGGAAATCACGGCAGAATTGTCCGAGGAAAATACCCGCGTCGCTCGGCTAGAAGAGCTGCAAAATGAACTAGGAGAGCTTTCACAGACTCGAGCAATTCAAGAGGATGCCCTGGAAAATATGCGCCAGATCACTGCTGCCTTGAAAGAACAGGAGAGATTAGTCGGTGTACTGGCCCGCCAGCGGGATGAAGCCCTCCAAAACCAAGCGGGGATCAAAAACCGGTTAGCGGCGCGCGTTGAAGAACGAGATTCCTTCAACACACTGCTGGCGCGGGCCGAGGAGATCGAATCCGCATATGAGAATTGGAAAGTGGCCCGGGAAAGCCTGGAAAGCTGGGATGCGGTTGCGGAGCGCTACCGTGAGGAAGAAAAACGCCGCCAAGCTCCGCTGGATGAAATCAATGCTGCCCGGGCGAGCTTGCTGCAGGAGAAACGTGGTCTTGAAGGCCAACAAGCAGAAATCCAAGTATTGCTCAACGATGGGCCAAAGTTAGAAGAAGAACTCATTTCGGTGAGAGGAGTACTTAAGGATGCTGAGCACAAATTAGCCCAGCGCGAGAATCTTCAGGGGGAGCTAAAGGATGCCCTGGAAAAACAAGCCGATGCCCGGGCAGAGAACCCCCGCCTGAAAGCGGAGATGAACGAGTTAAAAGGCCGGATCGACCAGCTGTCCAGTGCAGAAGGTGTCACCTGTCCACTCTGTGGACAGCCCTTGAGTCAGTCAGAGCGCCAGGAATTGATCGACCGCCTGCAGGCAGAGGGCGAAAATCTAGGGGACAGATACCGGGCGAACCAGGAATTGATGCAGCTCAGCGAACAGCGTGTGCGCGACCTGGAAGACCAGATTAGTTCCCTGGCAGCTGCTGAAAACGAATTGCGCGCCCAGGAGAAAACCATCGCCCATCTCAACAGCCAGCTCGAATTGATGAACGCGCAGGTGAGCATGTGGGAAGATAAATCTCTCCCTCGCCTGGCAGAAATTGACAGCAGCCTCGAAAAAGATAAATTTGCAATTGAAGCCCGCCAGCGCCTGGCTGAGATTGACGAACAATTAAAAACTCTCGGTTATGATGCCGTTGCCCATGATTCCCTGCGCAAGGTGGTGAGTGAAGGTCGGAATAGTGAAGAAGAGTTGCGCGCGGTTGAAAAAGCGAGGTCTGCTATTGCACCTCTCGAGCGTGAGATCGCCGAGTTGGAGAACCAGTCAACCGGCCTGGAGGTGGAAGTATCACGTAAACAAGCAGAATATGCTGAGGCTGCAGAGGCACTGGAAATCGCTCGCCAGCAGGCGCCAGATCAGGAAGCTGCAGAGGGGATTTTGATCAACTTTCAGGAGCGTGAGAACCGCCTGCGGATGGAAGTGGGGGCTGCTGAACAAAAAGTTCTTATCCTGGATGATCTAAGAACCCGCCAAGCTGGCTGGGAATTGGAGAGAAACGACCTGGCGGACCAGATCTCTTACTATAAACAGCTTGAACGAGCATTTGGAAAAGATGGTGTCCCCGCCCTACTGATCGAACAAGCTTTACCCCAGATCGAATCCAAGACAAACGAAATCCTGGACCGGTTGAGCATGGGTGAAATGTCCGTACGGTTTGTTACCCAGGCCGCTTACAAAGATAAACGCCGGGATGACCTCCGAGAGACATTGGAGATCCAGATCAGCGACAGCGCGGGCGTGCGTGATTATGAAATGTTCAGTGGAGGGGAAGCTTTTCGGGTAAATTTCGCCATCCGGTTAGCCCTGTCAGAAGTTCTGGCTCAAAGGGCGGGGGCTCGCTTGCAGACATTGGTGATCGATGAGGGTTTTGGCAGTCAAGATGCCCAAGGTCGCCAACGGCTGGTCGAAGCGATCAACATGGTCCGCCAGGATTTTGCTAAGATTCTGGTTATCACGCATATTGATGAGCTGAAAGACCATTTCCCAACCCGTATACAGGTTGAAAAAATTACCCGTGGTTCAACAATCTTGGTGAACTAAGTTCGAGTTAACCCAGCATTACCAGCAATCATGATTTTTGGCTTGTGAATAGATTTTGAACCCAGATATAATTTTCCTGCTCCTATCTGCAATTTTCCTTTTCCTGGGATTGGGTATCACCTATTGGGTCCATCACCAGTATCAAATTGACATAGAAATCCCACGATCCCCACCGCCAGAACCATCCGCCTCACCATTAATTTCGATCATCGTTCCCGCCCGGAATGAAGCCCGTAATATCCGCAAATGTTTGTTCGCCCTAACCTCCCAAACCTATCCCAATATCGAGATCATTGTTGTCGACGACCGTTCCTCCGATGAAACACCGCGAATTCTGGGCGAGTTACAGGCAGGAATCCATGAAAAAAGCTCCACCGGTTTGAAGCCCCTGGTCAATATTGTCCAGGGCAAACTTCTTCCGGAGGGGTGGGCGGGGAAACCCCATGCTCTCCACCAGGGATACTTACATGCCAGCGGGTCATGGCTGTGTTTTATTGATGCAGATACCTTTGCCAGGCCGGAACTGATCGCATCTGCATTCCTGGCTGCCAATCATCTCCAAGCCGACCTGCTGTCAATGCTTACCGACCAGGAATTGGGTAGTTTTTGGGAAAAAACGATCCTGCCAATCGTATTCACGGCCCTTTCCGTTGGATTTCCTGCACAGCGGGTCAACGATCCAAGCAAGCCCGATGCGATTGCTAATGGTCAATTCATACTTATTCGCAGAGCTGTCTATGAAAGAGTTGGAGGACATGAAGCCATTCGCAGTGAGATTGCGGAGGATAAGGCTTTAGCTGCCCAGGTAAAAGGAGCTGGATACCGCTTGGTATTGGGCGATGGCAGATCACTGGCGCGAACCCGGATGTACACCTCTTTTAGTGAGATCTGGGAGGGCTGGACAAAGAATATCTATCTTGGTCTCCGGGACCGTGTGTGGTTGCTGGCGTTCGGAGGCCTGGTCGGATTGATCGGTGCTCTGGTGCTGCCCGTCTGGTCTTTTCTCAGCATCGCCTGGGCCTTGCGTGGGGGAGAGTGGATGGCTTACCTGGCAGCAATGGCAGCACTCGGTCTATGGGGTTATCTTCTCTACCATCGAATCCGGATTTGCCGCGCCATGAGAATCTCACCTGCGTATGCGTTCACCTTGCCCCTGGGAGCCTTCATCTTTACCATGATGATGCTTGCTTCAGCCTACTATGTCCTCTCAGGGAAGGGTGTTACCTGGAGAGGGCGGTCTTATTCCTGAATTCAATCTCAGTGAGCGAAAAATCAAATCTCCTTGTATAATTAGATGTGTGATTAATATCACAAACTATTGACTTTCTTTTGAGGAAAAGGCGTAGAGGTAAGCCTGGGCAGATGAAATTCATCCTGGTGTTGGGTATTGTTGCGCTATTAATCGTGGTAGGGGTTGGATTGTATGTCACGGATTTTGTCGCTTACCTTGGAAATAATCCGACAACCTGTAACAATTGCCACGTGATGGATAGTGTCTATGAGAGCTGGTACCATGGTTCTCACCAGGCTTGGGCAACCTGTGGGGACTGCCATACGCCTCATGCATTGATACCTAAATACATCACCAAGGGCATCTCAGGTTATCACCATGTTTCTGCCTTTATCCTCGGAAAAATTCCCGATGCGATTCGCGCGAAGCGAGACTCACTGGAAGTAGTCCAGGACAATTGTGTTCGCTGCCACACCGATACAGTAGACGCGATTTTAGAAATGTCGCTGAATTATGAGCGGTTTTGTTTTGATTGTCATCGGCATGTTTCTCATGGGGAACGGGGAGTATCTCTCCTCCCCTACCAAGATAAGTAAGGAGGCAGGATGATGAAATCTTCAACGACGATTTTCATCCTTTTCGGGATCATCGTTGTCCTGGCAGCAGGTTTGATCGGCGTGCTGCTTTATATGAACAGTCGACCGGCACCGACTCGGGGTATCCCGCCATTGACTGCAGTCGATCCACTTGAACCTGATTCTGAGCAGTGGGGGATCAATTTTCCCAACCAGTACTCTTCGCTGAAAAAAACCGAAACGAACGATGAGCGTACTGCATTCGGGGGTTCAAATCCTTACTCGAAATTGGAGACCGATCCGCGCCTGGTTACCCTATTTGCTGGATACGGCTTCAGCAAAGATTACAACGAAGAACGTGGTCACCTGAATAGCTTAATCGATGTTGAAGCGACAGACCGGGTGGGTGAAACCACCCCAGGTACATGCTATTCCTGCAAATCTGCTGATAACCCCCGCCTCTGGAACCAGATGGGTATGGCTGAATATGATAAGACTCCTTTTATGGAATTAGGAGCGGAGATCGATCACGCCATTGGCTGTGCGAACTGCCATGATGCTGAAAGCATGGCATTAGTCGTTACCAATCCAGCTCTAGAAGAGGCGCTGCGGGCAAGAGGCCAGGATTGGACCACATTCACGCGTCAAGAGATGCGGACTGTGGTGTGTGCAAACTGCCATGTCGAATATTACTTCAAGGGTGATGGAAAATATCTGACCTTCCCCTGGGAAGATGGTATGGCGATCGAAGATATCGCCGACTACTATGCCGATCTGCAGTTTAATGATTGGGAGCACCCGCAATCTGGCGCGCCAATGATCAAAATGCAACACCCCGAATATGAGCTATTCACTGCCAACAGCACTCATTTCAACGCTGGTGTGGCATGTGCAGATTGCCACATGCCTTATACCCGGGACGGTGCAGCCAAATACTCAACCCATGACGTCAAGAGCCCTCTGCTCAATGCAGAATCTGCTTGTGGTCAGTGTCATACTGACGTGGCCTATGTGACCAACAGGGTCTCCACCATTCAGAACCAAGTTAATGAAACGATGATCGCAACCGAAGAAGCCATCTTGACAGCGATCTCGACGATAGCGGCTGCTGGCTTAGAATCTGGAACCGACGGTCAATTATTGGATGAAGCCCGATGGATGCACAGGGAAGCACAGTTGCGTTGGGATTTCATCGCCGCCGAAAACAGCATGGGTTTTCACAACCCCGAAGAAGCACTCCGTATCCTGGCTTCCGCGACTGACCTAGCTCGCCAGGCAGCAATGAAAGCGGTCCAGGCAGCGGGAACACCAGAAGTTCTGCCAGCTGAGACGAATTGAATAATTTCGAATAAAACAAGAGCGGCAAGATGCCGCTCTTGTTTATACTGGGTTCATATCCATTCCGTCGTCCGATCGGGATGGATAATTAGGTTTTACCTGCGATGCCCATGAATCGCCGGGGCCTACTCATCTTGGTTGAAGATAGGATGACTCCTTCTCATTTGTTTCCCTTTCTTGATGCCAGGATTTTCCGGGTCAAATCGGTTTGTTCCGAAACATGGGCATGGTCGATCGGTTGTTGATAAATTGAAGTACGGTTTGCCACTTGATACGAAGAAATCCTTATGCTGTTCCCGAAACTGTTTTCATGAGTGAACAAAAATCATGGATTGCCACAAGGTGGTTTCTGCTAATTTTCTGTCCATTTCCAAATAGCACCACCGGGTTATCGATGCTGAGCGATATTTGATGGGGGGAAAATTCAAGAATTCTTTTGGAGTTCGAATAAGGTTGGTGGAACGACCGTCAGGCCAAGAGTATTCACCTAAACAGCCAGCTGCTTTGATGAAACGATCCACGCATAGCCTGAAACTTGGGAAATTCACTATTTTAGCTTACAATAGGTAACCAAATGATTTGAGTCTCATTGGGTATGTTTTTTGCATCTATTAATCTATAAGCCGTAAATTTCCTGGGACATGGCTGAAATCCATGCTAGAAAAAATCGATCTGAATAAGAAAATTTCCAAGAAGGAATACAAAGAGAAATTTCCCAAAACTCGTTCGAAGTTGTACGCGCTGCAAAAAGCTTCCTGGGATGCAAAAATACCGGTGATCATTCTCTTCGAAGGCTGGGACGCGGCAGGTAAGGGGACTTCAATCCAAACGCTGACTTCTAGATTAGATCCGCGTGGGTTTAAACTTTACCCGATCCGGGCTGCACGTACCTACGAAAGTAAACGACCCTGGTTATGGCGCTTCTGGTTGAAGATCCCTGGACAGGGGGAGTGGGCTATTTTTGACCGATCCTGGTATGGAAGAACGCTTGTCGAACGAGTAGAAGGTTTGATCCCTGAGCAGAGTTGGCGCAGAGCATATCGTGATATTGTAAATTTTGAACGCACATTGGCCGATGAGGGCTACTTAATCATAAAATTCTTCCTGCATATCAGTCGCGAGGAGCAAAAAAAGCGTTTTGACAAGCTGATCAAGGACCCCCTGACGGCCTGGCAGGTCCTTCCAGAAGACTGGGAACATCACAAGAATTATGATGAATGGTTGCTCGCCTATGAAGAGACATTTGAACGGACAGAAACCGAATCCGGTCCTTGGACGATTGTAGAGGCAACAAACCGGCGTTTTACAAGCTTAAAGATATTTAACACGATCATTGCTGCCCTGGAAAGACAATTGGCGATGATGGATGCCTTACCAGATCCCGCGTACTGGGAAGAGCCAGAAGAAGAGAATTCTATGGATGATCAAATTGACGAACATGGAGATGATGAAGAAGAAACTGAAGTCATGGATGATTCTGAATTTCACGATACCAGTGACGAGCAGTCGGACTCTACTTCCTGAGCAATGTGGCTACTCATGTTTTATATCATTGAAAAGCAGGCAATATGTTAGATACGATCGATCTCACCTTAGCACTCGATAAAGAAACTTATCAAGAATCCTTGATCAAATACCAGGTGGCCCTGCATGTACTTGGTTATCAGGTATATGTCCAGCACCGTCCAGTGGTCATGGTGTTTGAAGGTTGGGATGCAGGGGGCAAAGGTGGTGCGATCAAGCGGGTTACGGAAAAGCTTGACCCGCGGGGATATGTGGTCTATTCAATCGCTGCTCCAGATGGTGAAGATGCCATTCGTCATTACATGTACCGCTTCTGGCGGCGCCTGCCGGAAAGCGGTCAGATCGCCATTTTTGACCGTAGCTGGTACGGCCGGGTGATGGTGGAACGCATTGAGGGTTTCTGTTCTGAGAGTGATTGGAAGCGTGCGTATCGCGAGATCAATCAATTTGAACGGCAGCTGGTTGACTTCGGTACCATCCTGTTCAAATTTTGGATCCACATCAGCAAGGGCGAGCAACTGCAGCGATTCGAATCGCGGGCAGACGATCCGCTGCGCAGGTGGAAACTAACTGAAGAAGATTGGCGGAACCGAGAAAAATGGTCGGAATATGCACAGGCAGTGGATGAGATGCTGCTGAAAACGAGTACGGTCACCGCTCCCTGGACAATTGTCGAAGGGGATGATAAGTATTATGCCCGGATCAAGGTGCTGAAAACCTTAGTGGACAAACTGAGTAATGAATTAAATTATAACCCGTTCGAAGATGGTTTGTTCAAGACAGCTACTACCGGTAAAGGGAAGAAGAAGAAATAACGAGTAGATCACTTGAATTTAGCGGAGGTGGAAATGCCACCATCAAATGCAACAGTAAAAGATAAAGCACAAGAAGCTGAAATAACCGAAAAAGCACAAGAGATTGAGGCAGTCCAAGTAGATTTGAACGATCCGGATTTGTACATCAACCGCGAATTGAGTTTACTCGATTTCCAGGCCCGAGTCTTGGAAGAGGCACTTGATGTAAATAACCCATTATTAGAACGGGCGAAGTTCATGGGATTTGTGGGAAACAATCTGGACGAGTTCTATATGGTCCGGGTAGCTGGTTTGAAGAAGCAGATTGCAGCTGGAGTTGCTGAACTCCCTCCAGATGGCATGACCCCAGCTGAGCAGCTGGCTGCGATACGAAAAATAGCCCTGCGGATCATGACCGAAGCCCAGGAGAGCTTCCAGAATGATTTGGTACCTGCACTCGATAAGGCCGGGGTTCACATTTTGAACTACGATGATCTAAATCAGAAGCAGAAAGAAAACGCAGACAGCTATTTCGAAGAGGTCATCTTCCCAGTTCTCACCCCGATGGGTTTTGACCCTGGGCATCCATTCCCGCACATTTCGAACCTCAGTTTAAATTTAGCTGTTCTGATCCGTGACTCTCGGGAGCATTTTGCCAGGATAAAAGTCCCCGGCACTTTACCTCGCCTGGTACCGATTAAACGTTCTTCGGGTAGTGTGCGCCGGGATGGAACTGTCCCCCACCACCATTACTTTGTGTGGCTGGAACAGGTTATTGCCGCTAACCTGCACATCCTTTTTCCTGGTATGGAAGTGGTCGAATCCCACCCGTTCCGGGTCACCAGGGATGCTGATGTGCTGATTCAAGAGATTGAAGCATCCGATTTGCTGGAAAGTATTGAACAGGGTGTCCGTCAGCGTCGCTTTGGTTCCGTTGTGCGAGTCACCGTCAATCCGGAGATGCCGGACCATATCCGTAATATCCTGATTGAGAATCTGGAGATGGAACCTAATGATATGTATACCCTGGAAGGTCCCCTGGGCTTGAGCAGCTTGATGAGCCTCTATCATGTGGACAGGTTTGACTTGAAAGACCATTCCTTTATACCTTCAATTCCAGAATCATTAAGGGGCGACTCATTTGATGGCAATATTTTCGCGGCCATCCGCAAAGGGGATATCCTGGTCCATCATCCATATGACTCATTCCTGCCTGTTGTGGATTTTCTG
The DNA here is from genome assembly GCA_020349245.1 of Chloroflexota bacterium. Classification (GTDB taxonomy): domain Bacteria; phylum Chloroflexota; class Anaerolineae; order Anaerolineales; family UBA4823; genus PFL25. The sequence goes on from CP070764.1 coordinate 2,714,341, forward strand.
CAGTTGTCTGCTCAAGACCCCAACGTTTATGCAATTAAACAGACACTCTACAGAACCGGGAGCGACTCCCCGGTGATCAAAGCCCTTCTGGATGCTCGTGAGGCTGGTAAGCAGGTCGCAGTACTGGTAGAACTCAAAGCCCGTTTTGACGAGGAGAGCAATATTGGTTGGGCGAGAACGATGGAGCGGGAAGGGGTCCATGTAATTTATGGTCTCCTGGGTTTAAAAACTCACTCCAAGATGGCATTGGTGGTGCGCAAGGAAGGAGAAAATATCCGGCGCTATGTGCACTTGGCTACAGGGAATTACAATGCTGTCACTGCACTTACCTATGAAGATATTGGGATGTTTACCTGTGATCCTGATATCGGTGCTGATGCAACAGATTTGTTCAACTACCTGACCGGTTACTCCAATAAGCAGGATTACAGGAAACTGCTCGTTGCGCCGGTCAATCTCCGGGAGCGAATGACGGCTCTGATCGAGAGGGAGATCGAACACCAGCGGAACGGGGACAATGGTCATTTGATCTTCAAAATGAACTCTCTTGTTGATAAGCGGATCATTAAGAAACTTTACGAAGCCTCCATGGCCGGTGTGAAAATCGACTTGATCGTGCGCGGGATGTGCTGCCTGCGACCTGGTATAAAAGGTATCAGTGAGCATATCCGGGTGATCAGTGTTGTGGGACGCTTCCTGGAACACAGCCGAATATATTATTTCCGCAATGGGGGGAATGAAGAGATTCTACTGGGGAGTGCGGACCTGATGCCACGCAATATCAACAACCGGGTGGAGGTGTTATTTCCTGTGGAGGACAGCAAGCTCATCCACTACCTGCGGGATATACTGGCTGAATACCAGCGTGACAATGTCAAAGCCCGCCTGATGAAAGCCGATGGTACCTTTGAGAGAATTAGATCCAAAGCAGATGAGCCGCGGCTGAATATCCAGGTCAAGTTGTTCGAAATCAGACAATCAGAGAAATAAGGATACTTGTTAATCATGGGAACCCTACTTAACGCAGCGGATAAGGCACAAATCGAAGATCAAGAGGAAAACGGCACCTCGGCTGCCATTCGTCGACGGGCCAAATTACTGCTGCTTTACGATCAGGGTTTGCCAACCAGGGATGTTGCAGTACAGGTTGATTTATCCGAAAGCAGGACAAGATATTGGCGCAGGCGTTTTGTCTCTGAAGGTATGCAGATTTTTGCAGAAAACCAGGCAAACTCCAACCAAGCCTCTCTTGACCAGGTAGCGGAAGAAATGCCCAGTGATCGAGCTACACCAGATAATAGCCCTGTTGAAGATGATTCAGCTGCAGCAGAAGTACTCGAAGGGAATGAAGAAGATGAGCAGGTCAGTCTTGAAACGGATAGAGACCAGGTTGAAGAACCTGAGACAAAACCCATATCACTTGATGAGCTCTGTCAGCGTTATCCGACAAACCTTCGCCGTGCAGAACATCGGCGCGACTTAGCCTTGAGACTTTTCGACGCCACTCAATCGATCCACCAGTTGCCGGATGAGAACCGCAGGTTGCTAGAGGTTGCGGCTCTCCTCCAGTATCTGACGGAGAATGAAGCGGATGGGCGGAAAAATAAATCCGGTTATCTCTTTATCCTTTCACATCCCCTGACGGACTTGAGCGATCAGGATAATAAAATTGTCGAGGAAATATTAGGTTCACTGCATGGAAAAGCCCCCCGCGCGGTTTCTACAGGCTTGGAGGATGGAGGCAATCAATCTGCACCAGAAGCCCTGGTTCTGGCTGCGCTCTTGCGGATGGCCAGTGGCTTGGATGCCTCGCAGACTCAGAGCACCAATATTCAAGCGGTCGAATTGACCCCTGAATGGATGGTCGTCCGCCTTGAAGGCACCCGGGCTAAGAAAGATGCCCGGAAGGCAAGTAAATTAGCAAAGTTATGGAAAGAGCTGTTTGCACAGAAAGTGCGCTTTCAGGTGGTTTACCAATTGGAACAGGCCGGAGATGAGCGTCTGGAAACACTGCTGTCCATGGAACGGCCTGGTGTTGAAACCGCGGATAGCTTGTCAGAAGCAGGACGCAAAGTTATGGGCTTCCACTTCGCCCAGATGATTCTCCATGAGGCCGGCACCCGACTAGGCGAGGATATCGAGGAATTGCACGATATGCGCGTGGCAACACGCCGTATGCGGGCAGCTTTTGAGGTATTCCAAGATGCATTTGAACCGAAAGCAGTGAAAAAACATCTCAAGGGACTGCGAGCAACCGGCCGCGCCTTAGGTCGTGTTCGCGATTTGGATGTATTTGTTGAAAAAGCAGGCCAGTATCTGGAGACCCTTCCCCAGGAGCAGCGTAATGGTCTGGAACCCCTGCTGGAACTCTGGCGGAATGAACGGGAAACAGACCGGGTAAAAATGCTGGAATATTTAGACAGCGAAGATTATACTGACTTCAAGCAGACATTTCTGGAATTTGTCACCACACCGGGTGAAGGCGCAATCCCGGTAAATGAGACGACGCCGAATTTGGTCCGGCATGTTGTCCCGGTGTTAATTTATACCCGTTTCGCCGCAGTTCGAGCGTACGGTCTCATCCTTGAATCAGCAACCATAGAACAGCTACACAGCTTGCGAATCGAATTTAAGAAGTTGCGTTATACGCTTGAATTCTTCCGGGAAGTTCTCGGTGAGGAAGTGAAAGACCTTATCGATGAGATAAAAAGCCTCCAGGATCACCTGGGTGACCTCAACGACGCGGATGTTGCCTGTTCAATTCTCCGGAACTTTCTGGATGAGTGGGAATCACGCCAATTCTATAAGCCAATCAGCGAGCGGGAAAATCCTGAACCTGTCGTGGCTTACCTGGCAAGTAAGCACGCTGAACGCTATTTCTTAACCACAAATTTTCAGGGGATTTGGTCCGGGTTTGACCAGGCGGAGATACGTGCCAAGTTCGCTTCTGCGGTATCTGTCTTGTGAATTCACACACCAAACACGATTAATTTTTCAACACTGTTTCGAGATCTCTTCCCTGATGCATCATCTTGGCAAAGGCTTCGGGTAAATTTTTGCGGCGAATAGCTGCGACAGCGTCATCAACATCATAATTCAGCCGGTAATGAAAAGCATGCAGGCCATTTTTATCTATTTGCAGAATGGCATATGCCGCACGGGGACTGCCGTCATCTGGTCTACCAACGCTGCCAGTATTGATGAATAAGGTATTTTCAATTCGGCGGGTGAACGGCTGGTGGGAATGACCGCAGATAATGGCAGCAAAATCAGTGCTGAATTTTTCCTTTACTAAGGTTTTCAATTCAAGCAGGCGTCTCTCGGGTGTCCCAGGCTCCAGCAATTCCTCGTTGGAAACTGGGCTTCCGTGCACCAGCAAGAAATTTAATTGCCTGGTTTTCAATTGACGTTCTTCTGGCAATGATCTCAAGAACTCGAGGCTTTTGGGGGATAAATTTTCGTAGGCCCATTTGAAAGCCAGATATTTTAACGGGTGTTTCTTCTCACGCCAATTGTCATCTTTCAGAGGGAAATTGAGCACCTTGAGATCGTAGTTCCCGATGATACTGACAAAATTTTTCTTTCGCATGCGTTTCACCACTTCATTTGGAAAGGCTCCGTACCCGACAAAATCACCGATATTCCAGAATGTTTCAACCCCGAGGTTTTGAGCATGAGTGATAACCGCCTCCAGAGCTGGCAGGTTGGCATGAACATCGCCCAGGAGGGCGATTTTCTTCGTTTTCTTGGACATTGGACCTGTGACTATGATGAAGGTTTTGGATAGGATTCTAAGAGAACCCGGTCGGCACCGCGGTCAATCTCCCAAGGATAGATGATATAGGCATCGGTGATGGCAGCATAATAATTTGGCTGAGCGTCACTGAACAGACTGCGGTAGGGGTTGAAATGAAGAACGCAGGAGAATGGAAATCCACCAGCGGCTACCACACGATTTTTGACCGAAGTAATTGTTCTTCCAGACCCCCAGACGTCATCAACAACCAAAGTACGCCTGTCTCGAAGTAATGAGTCCTCGGGAAACTGGATGAAGCGCGGCCAGGCATATAGGCCGGACTGTTCCATTTGTGCCGGAAAATCAACCGCCGCGGTGAGGATATGGGTGATATCCATCGCTTCGGCAAGCAGACCACCAGGGATGATCCCACCGCGAGTGATGATGATCATCGCCTCGAAGCCACCTTCAAATTGGGGCAGCAGATGATCGACGAGGCCATCTACATCTTTCCAGGTGAGCAATTCACGCCGCATTCTATCCATATCGATCTCCTACCAAAAATAAATTTACATCTAGTGAAGTTTTGGGAACTTAAATAAATTATTTCCTAAAGTGGTGTTATTTGGGGATATTATAGCAAGTTTGGGGGATTAATCTCGATCCGCCAGTCCCGCAATTGACGGCCGCGCAACAACGAGCGCGGATCAGGCCCACGCAAGATCAATTGCCAGCGGTAGTAGCCTTTCAAGCGTTGATAAAAAGGTGGCACTGGACCGATCAGGTGAGTGTTTTTCCTGCCCTCACTGTGCAACCACTTTTGAATTTGCCGGCTCAAATCTTCAGCAGCTTTCTTCGCTTGAGTGGGATCGGAATGCCTGTATTCGAGCCGCACCAGCTGGCTGAAGGGGGGATAGCCGATCTGACGGCGGTAATCCAGCTCTTGCTGATAAAAAGAAAAGAAATCGTGCTTTGCTGCCGTCTGGATAACATAGTGATCCGGCTGGTAAGTCTGCAGGATTACCTTGCCGCCCAGAGGGCTGCGCCCGGCCCTGCCTGCCACCTGGGTGAGTACCTGGAATGTTCGTTCAGCAGCATGGAAATCTGGTAAATTAAGCCCGACATCAGCGAGAACCACGCCTACCAAGGTAACGAGCGGCAGGTCCAATCCTTTTGCCAGCATTTGCGTGCCGATCAAAACATCTGCCCGGTGGGCGAGAAAGTGACCCATGATGATCTCGTGGGCACCTTTTTTGCGGGTAGTCTCATAATCCCAGCGCAAGGTTCGAGCCTGGGGAAACAAAGATTGCAGTTCAGCTTCTACCCTTTCTGTACCGGTGCCGTACTGCCGGATGTGCTCGCTGCCGCATTGGGGACATTTACTTGGCATTTTTCGCTGGTATGCACAATGATGACAGGTCAATAGAGGAACCGGCCGGGGTTGCCTCGTCTCGGTTAACGTTTCAATTCTTGAGGAAGGTGTTTGCGCATCAGGCGAATAAGCGGGTTGATGGTAGGTCAAGGGGGTATCGCAGCGCGGACAGTGCAAACTATGACCGCAATCCCGGCAAAATATATAAGTTGCGGTCCCCCGGCGATTTAGAAATAGTATTGCCTGCTGGTTATTGTCCAATACATGGTAAATCGATTCCTTCAGGACCCGGCTGAAGATCGAACGATTGCCAGATTTCAATTCTTCTCGCATGTCGACCACATGGACAGGAGGTAAGTCGATTGTCTCCGCCTGGTATTCCAGGGGTTGGTACCGCGAGGCCTCAGTCTTCAATGAGAAGCGCTGGAGCTGTTGTTCCACTGCTTGCCGGTGAGCCAGGATGCGAGCTGGCAAGTGTAGATAATGCCAGCGACCTTCTTCAGCTTTGTATTGGCTCTCAAGATCTGGAGTTGCGGAACCGAGCAGGCAAATTGCCCCGGTTATCTTCGCATAGGCAACAGCTGCCTGGCGGGCATGGTAATAGGGGGGTATCTCCGCCTGGAAATAGGTGTCATCGTGTCACTCGTCCACCACGATCAACCCCAAATTAGGCAGTGGAGTGAACAGAGCTGAGCGTGGCCCTACGATGACTCCCAGATCCCCCTGGCGAGCTCGACGCCAGGTGTCATACCGCTCGCCAGTAGATAGGCCTGAATGGACCAGGCCGACCTGACCTGGGAAGCGAGCCAAGAATCGCCGAACGGTTTGCGGCGTCAGGGCGATCTCTGGGACGAGAATAATCGCCTGCCGCTTATTCTGGATCACCGCATTCACTGCGCGCAGATAGATTTCTGTTTTCCCTGATCCAGTTACCCCGTGTAGGAGGTATGGTGCCTGGGGTTTTCCAAGTTGTATGGCTTCGAAACCAGACATTATCTCTTTCCATACTAAATCTTGGTCTCTGGTCAAAGTCGGCGGTTCTTTGCTGATAAACTCTATTCCCTCCAGGGGATCTCGCCAGATCTGGCTCTCTCCAAGCACAACGAGCTCCCGTTCAGCTAAATAGCGTAAATCCTGGAGGTTGCCACCCGAGGCAGCGTATACCCAGCTCACCTCTACAGGTCCAGGTTCTTCCAGCAGGTAGCGCATGATCGCCTCTCGCCGGTCAAGCGCAAGGCTGCCTTTGCGACCCAGGTCAACCATCTTAGTTTCTATAATTGCAGGAGAGCTTGCCAGGCGCACCGTGCGTACCGATTTTGGTTGAACATTTGGTGCTGGTAATATCGGTTTAACCGCGAGATATCCCCGGTCAATTAAAGGCCGGATCGCTTGACGCCATCGTGTCCGGGGTATTGCCCGATCGACCTGGCGACCGGTAAGTGGACCTCTTTTATTGAGCAGGTCAAGCACGCGGCGCTGAAGATCCGTAGGTGCGGGCTTGGTTCTCGATTTTGGTGGAATATGGAGGGTGTAAAGCGTGTCCCCCATCTGGCTTAATCCAGCTGGAAGCATCAGGTTGATGCAAGCTGAAAGAGGCGCGAGTGTATCGGTTGCCATTTGCTCCGCCAAGGCTAATTGAGCACCCGTTAACACTACTGAGTTGTCTATTAAAGCAGATACTGGCCTAGTCTCCTGGACGGAGGGCTGGTTTACCTGTCTGAGAACAACTCCCTGAACTTGCTGCTTCCCAAAGGGTACTTCCACCAGGTGGCCAGGATGCACCTGTCCCTCCATATCGTCAGGCAGGTGATAATGAAACACACCCTCTACATGGGGTACATTGACCACAATTTCTAAAAAGGTGGGCATTTAACTCTGTGCTAAGCTTCGATCTGCGCTTCGATCTGCTGTAGACAGCTGGATCTCTTCACCGCGTAATTAATCGCTGGGTGGTTTATTTTCAAGACGGGTTAGCTTCAAACGGTCGATGCGCATCCCATCCATCGCTTCAATCTGGATTAAAACTCCGTCGAATTCAACGCTCTCTTTTACTTTAGGAATGCGGCCAAACTTCCCCATGGTGAACCCTGCAATGGTATCATACGCCGGATCACTCAGGTTGAGATTGAGATGGTTGTTCACATCTTCAATCAAGCATAAGCCATCGATCAGCACCGAACCGTCTGGGAGCGTCTCGATTTCTGGGGTAAATTTATCAAATGGGTCGCTGACTTCACCGACGATCTCTTCCAACAAGTCTTCCAGTGTGACTAATCCCCCTGTTCCCCCATATTCATCCAATACGATGGCAATATGCTGGCGGTTGACCCGGAATTGTAGCAGTAAAGTGCTGACTGGCAAAGTCTCTGGAACATACATAACTTCACGAACCAGGGACCGTACAATTGAATTTTGCCAATCTGTCGTTTGCATCGTGCGCAATAAATCCTTTACGTGGATGACCCCCAGAAGGTTATCGAGATCGTCATCATATACGGGGAATTTGGTATAAGTAGATTCGGAGATCAGGGGGATAATTTCAGCCAGCGGTAGATCAGCTTCTACGGCGATGATCTCAGTGCGAGGGATCATAACCTGGCGAACAAGCAAATCACCGAAATCGAATATGGCATGCAGTAGTTCACTCTCCTGCTCAGCAACGGCACCACCCTCGGTGCTGGCGGTGACGAGCATCTTGAGCTCTTCAACTGAATGAACAAGCTCGTGCCCGGAAGCTGGCTGGACGCCCACCAACCGCAGCAATGCATTTCCGGTGCCGTTTAGGGCCCAGATGAACGGCTTGAAAAGGCTCTCACTCCACAAGGTGGGTCGAGCGACCATGAGTGAAGTACCTTCGGGGTTCTGCAAGGCGATGGACTTTGGTGCTAATTCTCCCACTACCACGTGGAGAAAGGTAATCACTGCGAATGCTATTCCAGCGGATAAGGAATGCGATAGCCCGGGACGTAATTCTAGCGGAAAGAACTCGATGATGGGTTCGATGAAGTGTGAGAGTGCCGGTTCTCCGATCCAACCCAAGCCAAGGCTGGCTAAGGTAATGCCAAGTTGGGTCGCTGCAATCACCCGATCCGGATTTTCAAGTGCCTTCTGTACAGATTCTGCGGTTACATTGCCCTGATCAACCAGCTCAGCAATGCGGGTCTGGCGAACACTGACCAGGGAAAACTCGGCTGCGACAAAAAAGCCATTCAGGAGGACCAAGAAAACTACCGCAACCAACCCTAGCAGATCGAGGGTGAGCGTACCTTCCATAATTAGTTTCTATCTTCCTCACCCATATATCGGGTAACCACCGCGGCTGCATACCCGACCACACCAGAGTAATCTCCGGTCACATCTCCTGATGTGGCGTGTTTCAGTATTTGCACGTGATTGGCTCCTAAATCACGTGCCGCCCATAAAACAGCCGCTAATGCGTTTCGTCCGCATGCAAAACCTTTCCCCTGCTCTTCAACCTGCAATACCCCCATGGGGTTAAAGGATGCAACCTGGTCGAGCATTGTTGAGTCCAACTGCACCGCCTGCGTCTGATTGTAGAAGTGGGAGAGATCAGTGCTGGCTACAAGCAGCGGATTTTTTCCAGCTAAGATTATGGCCAGAGATTTTCCCAATACCTGCCCAACCTTCGCTGTTTGGTCACGAACCATAACCGGGAGCAAGCGAAATTCGCGGCGTAATACTCGCTGCAAGAAGGGGATTTCGATTTCCAGTGAATGCTCGGCATCGTTCCGTACGGGGGTCAATCCAAACCCCAGGTCTTCTTCTAGAGCAGAGTTCAATTCAGAAACTGCTTCTTGATCGATCGGGATCGAACCGAGGGGTGTTTGGTATGCTTGGTGGGCGGAGGTAAGCAATGGCTGTGCATAAGGCTGGTGCATTGGTGAAACGATTGCGACAATATCTGGCTGCAGACCTCGTACTGCACTGAATGCATACCCTGCCACGGGACCGGAATAGATATGTCCGGCATGTGGCGCCATGATGGCGATAACCTGCCCTTTTATTTCCGGCAAATCCGCTTCTTGAATATAACCGTCTACGCTAGCGGCTAACTTCTCTGAATCAGCAGGATACCAGCGTCCTGCGATTGCCGAGGGGCGGACATCCATACTACACCTTCATTTCACAGAAGCAGTGGGCATCTGTGTGTAGATTTTAACATAATACGGGTCGAATATTCTTTCAGCAGGGTGTTCTGATTGGCGATGTTGCAGATCTTGTTATTGGTCGCCGGGAATGTCCGGGATGCATCCTATGATATACTACCTGCTCTGAAATCTATAACTCTACCTGGGGTTAAAAAAATAGATTTCAATCGAATCGATAATTGGAGGAATGCAGATGGCATATAATCTTGAGTTGGTATATTGCGCTGTTTGACACTACACTGACCGGGCTGTCAGTTTGACAGCCGAATTGTTGAATGAATTCGAGTACGATATCGAATCTTTCTCGCTGGTGCCTTCTGATGGAGGGCGATTCGAAGTCAGCGTAAACGGGGATTTGATCTATTCGAAGCTCAAGACCAACCGCCATCCCGAACCTGGTGAAGTTGCTACTTTGCTTCGAAAAGTCCTTAAATAAAAATTTGAACGGGTTAGGCAAGGGAAGATACAAATAATCCCTTGCCTACTAAACTTATATGCGTATTGTATTGCAGCGGGTCAGCCAAGCAAAGGTCCTGGTTGATGAACAGGCAATCGCCCAAATCGGGCCAGGATTGTTGCTCCTGGTTGGGATTGGTCCGGAAGACGGGGAAGGGCAGGCCCGTTTTCTCGCTGAAAAAATCGCGAACCTGAGAATTTTCGAAGACCAAGATGGCAAGATGAATCGATCTGTGCTGGATGTAGGTGGGCAGGCGGTTGTGGTTTCACAATTCACTTTGTTTGCTGATACGCGCAAGGGGCGTCGACCTTCTTTCACCGGGTCCGCCTCACCGGCTATCGCAAAACCCCTGGTTGAACGATTCGCTTCCTTGCTGGAAGAAAAGGGTGTCCCGACGCAATGCGGAGAATTTGGTGCGCACATGCTCGTTGAGCTTGGTAATGATGGCCCGGTTACAATCATCTTAGAACAGTGAAGTAATTTGGTTTTCCCCCAATTCATTTCCAGTTGAAACTCCAGAATACCGCATCCAGCTGGACAGCCTGCGCACCGGCTGCCAACAGTGCTTCAACTTGCCATTCTTCATAGACACCTCCGCCTGCGATCACCGGCAAACCGGAATCGATCGCTTCCCGCGTATTTCTTAAAGTAAGGGGGAAAATCGCGGGACCAAATAGGCGCCCGCTGACTACTTTTCCATGCTCATCGATTAGCATTCCTCTTGGTGGTGCAAAACTAATCGCGTTCAGGGAAGAACCGACCAGAGCTCTTGCCATTTCACCTGCTCTGGTCATTGGCAGCCTCACAATCAGGGGTAGTTCACCAGAGGCAGCTTCGACCAGCTCATATGCGCTGTGCAAGTCGATCTCGGGGGGAAGGCCGATCTCAATTGCCATGACGCCCTCGATCCCTTCAAAACATTGAGCCATCTGATTGGCAGAATCGGTTGAATCGACCAGGAGATGTACGATGATCGGCAGTTTCGCCCTCGCCCAGTGCGTCCTAAATCGACGGAGAGCGACCTGTAATCCGGGATTGGGGTATCCGGAATGGAGCAGGAAACCCCCTGGGTATGGAAGACAAGTCCGAGTCCCAGCGGGTGTCCGGGCGTGCAAGCTGATCGGGTTGGTGACGAACGCGCCCAGCTTGGGGTTATCCCCCATATTGGTTGTTTCTGGGAAAAACCCAAGAGATCCAGCCGCATTCATCAGGGGGGGAGAGATGGTGAGGTCGTATTTTTGCCCGGAGAGGAACAGATCGATGTTTTCCATATTCGGGTGAATTCCTAGCGATCGTGAGTAAAGTCAACTGCCCAGGGTGCCAGCAGGTTGAGCAAAGGATCCTTTCGATTACTTATCTCTGCTGGGCGGACACGGTGGAGACTTTCCTTCTTGAGTAAAACCTCGGGGATGCTCAATTTCCTGCCAGCTTCTTGCGATGCCCGGCGGACGAAGAGTGCATGTTGGGTCTGATGACACAAGGCTGCCTTGACCTTATTTTCAAATACAGATTCGATGTCAATGACGATATCTGCCGGATCAGCTTGGTTTGCCAGGATGGGCAGTGGGTGGTCAGGGTATGCTGCTGCTATTGTATAAAAAGCTGGCGTATGTCGTTCAAACGATAAAACTGCTGCCAGGGAAGCTTGGTAGGTGACTAGGTGTGCTGGATGTCCATATTCTCCATTCGAACCATGGCTGACCAAGGCATCTACCTGGAACTGGCGAACGCTGGCCGCAATCTGTCCGGCCAGGAAGGTGAGGTCTTCTGTATAAGCGTGCAACTGGTTATCAGCACCGATATGCGGATCAGTGTAACCAAGGAACGTTAAGCTGCGGCCTCCTAGAGCACCAACGGCACAAACCATTTCTTTTTCCCGAACCTGACCCAGCTCATCCATTGAGCATAATGGTGGTTCTCCTGTTTCACCTCCCTCACCCCGGGTAGCACATAAGTAATGCACATGGACCCCATTTTTAGCAAGGAGGGCCAACGTGCCACCTGCCAGGATGGTTTCATCATCTGGATGGGCGAAGAATGCCAGCAAGTTCACAAAGCAATCCCCCTTAGCAGACCAGCGAGGTCGAACACCGGCCCATCCTTGCAGGTCAGCTTCCAAGAGCGTTTGATTCTCACCGCGCAAATCCCGCAATCGGCGAGCGTGCTGCATGGCATGCAGCCATGTACCAAGACCTGGCCGCGAAGGACAACGGGCTCTCTCTGGAAATTTCTGAAATTATCCCCCAGAATTGACAGTTGCTCCCGGGGAACATCAACAGCAAAAAAATCTGCCCAGTTGAATGAATCTCCTAGGTCCTCCAGGGGGAATGCTTCCAGGTCTGGCGGCAGACCGACAAGCGGGGCGTCGCTGAACAGGGTGATGCTGGGCTGGTTGAGGCGGTCATGGTTTACCAGCGGAAGTAGTCGTGCGTTCGTGTTTCCCAGCGCAACCAGAGCAAGGCGCTGGATGTATTGTGGTGAGCTAAATCCATGTCCCAATGGGCCCATGAGCGAGATCTGATCACCTGGTCGCCAAGACTCTGGAATTGGAGGAGCTGCCAGAAATCCCTGGCTCCTGAAATCGGCCATGAAGAGCGGGGTAGCCTGCAGGGAGTCATCATTCACCGCAAGCAGGTATTGCCCTGGTTCTGGGACAATCTCCACAGGGCAGGCGATCAAAGCATTCCTTTCACCCAGGTGGAGCTGGATTTCCGCGATGCGACCTGTGTATCTCTGCATGGCAGGATGGTATCACGATTTTCAAGGCGGGACAACACACTGGGAATCGAAGCTCACTTCACCCCAAAAATTTCCGTGCCGTCTTTATCTCTGGGAAATTCAATAAAATTACTAATCTTTTGAAGTTTCAATCATGATTCGGTTTTACCTACTCACCTGCCAATTCCAAAATCACTTCCGCTGTGAGCTCTGCCGGGACAAGGTGAACGCCATCGTAAAGGATCAGCTCGGAGTCATATCCTGCTTCCTGGAGAGTTTGATTGAATTGAATGGAAGTTTCGGGATCTCGGTTTTCATCCTGGGCGCCATGCAGAAGGCGTAATTGCAGATCAGGGTTTCCTCCAATGATGGCATAAGGACTGGCAAGGTTCCACAGTTCTGGTTTTCGTCCCAGCAATCTATCTGGCAAATCGTAATATCCTCCAACCCCAAGGAAGGCATTAACTTCCTGCGAAGCACCTTCTACCGCACAGTCCACCTGCTGAGGAGGACCACCTTTTTCTGCAGCAAATGTTTCCCAATCAGTGGCATGAGCCTCTCCACCCAGCGCAGTCAAGGCCCCCTCGGTGGCTCCCATTGAGAATCCGGCAAGGATCAGTTGACTCGGATCGCCGCCATAATCCTGGGCAGTCCCCCGCGCGTAACGAATCGCACAACTGAATACTTCGAACATCTCGCGATACCCGCGACCATTCTCTTCTTCTGCCAGGTCGGCTATCCAAGTAGGCCAGGTGATTGTGTAAACCAGGATCCCGTTTTCCGCAAAAACTTTGCTTTCGCGTTTATGGCCCTCTTTGACTGCCTTGAAACCATGGGCGAATACGACGACGGGAGCTTCCACGGCTGAATTTGGTACATAAATATCCAGATTCCATCTGGTTGCATCAGGCTGCAGGGAGGTGGCGTAAGGAATTTCATTTATGATCGAAAAGGTGGGTGTTGGAGAGGCCGGCTCGAGCGTGGGGACCTCTGTCATGATTTGGTCCTGGCTCGTTTGGTTGTCGATGACAGCTGTTGGTGGTCGCGTCTCGGTTGGTGAAATTGGCATGGTTGCCTGGGAAACTGTTGTCACCGGCGAACCTGGTGCTGAGCAGCTGGCTATCAGCACCATCCCAAGACAGAGAATTTTGTATATGGTTTTATGCATGCAAGCCTCCTTCCTATCTATGGAGATTTGTGGATCGGATTCTCCTTCTGTTCAGCACCCATCGTGTATGTAATTGTTGTCTGTGAGGAATGTAGGCGTCAGGATCAGGGGTTTCGTTTTCAGGGAAGATTTTCCAAGAAATCGAGCAAGAGGTCTTGGAACTCCTCCCCCTTCTCTGATCTAAATAAATTCGTGCCGTGTGACTTCACCTCCAGTTTTTCAAACTGCTTTGGTTCAGGCAGCTTCTGAAATGTTTCTTCCATGGGGATTTTTATGTCATCAGGCTCATCTGCGACGATGTAGAGTTTTGGCATGAGGAGCACGGCAGCTTCATTGTCAGATACAGTAGTGAGACCATCTGAGATGATAACTAAGCCTTTGAGGGATGGATCGAGTAGTGCAGCACCGAGGCAACCGAATGCACCCAGGCTGGCTCCGATGCAAACTATCTGTTTGTATCCCCGTTGGTGCAGGTAATCGATCACCGCAGCCGTATCCGTATTGACATTTGACCATCTGAACTCCCCTGATGATGCTCCAAAACCTGGATAATCAAATGCCAGCACTGTGAAACCTGACATGGCTATGGTATGGGCGAAGGTCATCCAGCTGTTACGGGTGCGATCAAACATCGGAGCAAGGATGACTGCGACATCTCCCCTCTTGATTAACGTGCCTCGAAGGATCCGATCTTCAGAAGAGGTTTCGATTTGTTCGCTCTCGATCTCCTCCATCGATGGCAAGGACAAGGTTGATATTGGAGAAGGTTCGGGGGTGTCACTCGGTGGTGAGGGTGTAGAAGTAAGTGTGGGTTCGGGAGTGTTCGTTGGCAGTGACTGTTTATGGTTGGATTGGATTGGCCCAGCAGGATAGGGTTCGGTGCTTGGTATTGATTGTGCAGTTGGTGCAGCACAACTGGCAACCACCAGGAGTAAAGAAAGCTGAATTTTTGTGAGGATTTTTCTCATGTCAATTCTTCAACCATGATTTTCAGGGCATTTCAATGTCCTCATCACGACTATCCTGGATCATCAATTGGGCAAGATTCCAGGGAGGGTTTTTTGTTCGGGCATGGTTAATCTCGCCCTCACAAGTCTTGCAAGCTATCCAGGAAAGCAACCAGAATATCCTGTAACTCGTTCCCCATTGTTAATAGCTCGGTGCCGTGACCTCGTTTATTGATGAATTCAATTTGCTTTGGTGCTGGCAGTAACTCGAAAACATCATTTAACGGGGAAACATCGAATTCATCATCATCACTTATCACGATCAATTTCGGCATTAATAAGATCGACAATTCTTCAGATGTTTTTTCTATGGGAGAGGAGATATTAACAAAACCTGCCAGGGTTGGATCGAGAAGGGCGGCTTCGAAGCATGCTGTGCCACCTATACTGGCACCCATACAAACAATACGCTCATAACCTCGCTGGCGCAGAAAATCAATGACTGCCAGGACATCAAACTGCACGCCATCAAATTTGAAGGTTCCACTGGAGGTTCCGAAGGGACCCGGGAAATCGAAAGCCAGCGCGGCATAACCCAGCGAGGCGATGTGTTCAGCAAAATGCATCCAGCTCCCCCGCGATTCTCCGTACATGGGGGCTAAGACTACCGCGATATCGCCTTCACCCACCAGGATGCCCCGAATGACCTGCTCATCATACGAGATAGTCACCGCTTCCTTGGGGATATCCGGGGTGGGGGAGGATTCACGCGTGGCAGTGGCAGTCGGTTCAGGTGTGTCAGTCGGCGGTGAGGGGGTAGAAGTAAGTATGGGTTCGGGGGTATTCGTTGGCGATAAGGGTATATCAGTCTTCAGGGGCTGTTCGGTAGGTTGGACCTCAGCAGCAGTCTGCGAACATCCAGTTACCAGGATCAATACAATAAGCAGCAAGATATAGGTTGATTTCATTTTCTGATTACCTCCAAAAATTGGTATGGTGCAGAATTACTCCACGTCAGGTGGTTGAACAATCCCCGGCCATGGGTTTGCGGATAGCTTCCGGAAAATTTGATCTAATCGCAAACTTATCGGTCCGCAGACAACTCTGATTCTATGGATATCATCAGGTCTTTTAAGTTCGTGAACAGGGCGCGAGTATTCGATCCAGGGGTCTCCAGGGAAAACCTCCAGGAAACTGAATTTGCCGGATGATCCTGTTCCTGCCAGCAGGTAAGCAGGTATATTTTCCTGCGCAGTTGGGCGTCCATTCCAGCTGGTTGAGCATCCATTTAAATTTCCTTTGTTGGTGTTTTTTAAGTCAAAGTGCGGTTGTTGCTAAAGGGATAAGTCCTGTGCCAGCTGTTTGGATCTCACAAACCTTAGGAATTTCCCTCCATTCCAAGAAGAAAATTTGAATACCTCTTGGGAGGTTCGGCAATCTCCAATGTGATGCGAAGCAATAAGCTTCAGGCACTCAGCCCTCGTGTAAGCTTCAGTTGCATCGCAATGTTGGAAAGAAGGGATTTTTTTCCATTTTGATCCACGCAGCATCTTATCCGTGCTACAATAATTCATGTAAATGTTACCAAATTAATCTGAATTGATCTTGAATCAATCTTGAATCGAGATCAATTCACCGACCTTATCCATGGGGTAATAGAAACCTGTAAATTATTTCCTTGGCTAGCTGAGCCAGGAGTTTTATGGGCAAAAAACTCGAGATCAAACTCTTCGGAAATTTAGAAATCAGCCTGGGCGGTTCCCCAGTAACTGACATTAAATCAACCAAGGCTAAAGCCTTGTTGTGTTACCTGGCTGCATCTGGTCAAGCACACTCCCGATCTGCTTTGGCTGGTTTGTTGTGGGGCAACATGCCGGAATCAAGGGCTCGCATGAATTTAAGCCAAGCTTTAACCACACTGCGAAGATACTTTCCGGATCATTTGAGTATCTCCCACCAGGAAGTCGCAATTACTAGCGGCATAGATACTTGGATAGATGTGAATTCTTTTGAGGCGGCGCTTAAAGAAGAGACAGTTGTGGCTATGAACGATGCCGTCCGACTTTACCGTGGTGAGTTATTAGAACGCTTTTATGTTCCTGGTGCTCAAGAATTTGAGACTTGGTTGCTGATCGAGAGGGCGCGCCTGCGAGAAAAGGCAATAAGAACTTTAGACAGGCTGACGAAACACAATATCCGGCAAGGACGGGATGGATGGGAAGCAGCAATAAATTACATAACCCGTTTATTAGCGATTGAGCCTTGGCATGAGCAGGCACACCGCTTATTGATGATCCTGTTTGCGCTGACAGGAAAACGAAGCGCGGCCCTGATGCAGTACGAGAGATGTCGCCAGAGGCTGTGGGATGAATTGGGTGTTGAACCAGGTAATTACACCACCGAGATTTATGAGCGCATCAGGGATGGAGAAATTCCTGCTCCAGGCGGGGAGGTTGGCCATTCATTTTTGGAAAAGGAAATCGGCGGTACAATCGAGTCTGCCGACCAATATTCACAATACACACCTCCCATCCCGTCAAATTTACCACCCCAACCAACTGGTTTTGTTGGCCGTGAGCGAGAACTGAATGCTCTCGAAAACCTGATACTGAAGCGGGGAAAACGCTTGGTCACGCTTGTTGGTCTGGGGGGTATCGGAAAGACACGCCTTGCTCTTGAATTCGCCAGCAGACTTCTCCAGCGATATTCTGCAAAAGATGGTATTCCCGGAACAGGGGACCCGCCTTTCCCCAACGGTATCTTTTTCGTGTCATTGGAATCACTAAGATCGATCGGACAAATCTTGCCAGCAATTGCCGAAGTAATGCAGATTCGGATGGACCGTGATGAAGGCCATCTGATGGAATTTCTGAGTACCAGGCGAGCAATGCTCATCATCGATAACTTTGAACACATGCTGGAAGGCGGGTTATTCCTTTCGCAGATATTAAAATCCGCACCGGAGATTTATCTATTGGTGACCTCTCGTGAACAGCTCAAACTTCTTGAGGAACAGGTTTATCCACTCGATGGTCTTGATTTCCCTGAGCCCGAGCTGGCCAGCAGGGTGATGGATTTTTCTGCCGGGGAAATGTTCCTGCGTGCGGCAAGGCGCCAGGTTCCTGAATTTGCCCTGGATGAGGATGATGTTGAGTGTTTATCCCGCATCTGCTGGCTGGTAGATGGTGTGCCATTAGCCTTAGAATTGGCAGCGACTTGGGTGGATACACTACCCCTTTCCGCTATTGCTACCGAAATCCAGCGTAATATTAACTTCTTGAGTTCAGAATATCAAAACCTGCCTCACCGCCATCGAAGCGTACGCGCTGCAATTGATGTTTCGTGGAACCTGTTGCTTCCTGATGAACAAAGCATGTTTACAAAGTTATTCGCTTTTCAGGGTGGATTTACCCGCGAAGCCTCAGCAGCAGTTGCCGGAGTGGCGGTGGAAAATCTTTCGTCTCTGGTTAGCAAATCACTGCTGCGCTATGTGAAATCGCAAAACCGGTACTATCTTCACGAATTGTTGCGGCAGTATGCTGGTGACCGATTGTTAGAATCGGGTGCTGACCTTCCAAATTTGTTTGACAAACATAGCCAATATTTTTGCCGCTGGTTTCATGACCAGATCGACCCATCGATTTTGAAATCGGTTGGTCAAAAGCATGTCCTGGATAAGGTGACAGCTGAGATCGAGAATATTCGAGCAGCATGGCATTGGGCTTTGAAAAATAGATATCTTGACCGCCTGCTGGAAATGATTTCACCATTCGGTATGTACTATGTTTGGCGAGGGGGATTCCGAGAGGGCGAGCGTACCTTCCGGTCTTTTACTGAGCAGGTGGTTGATCTCAAAGATGTTTCAGAAGTTAAACAGATTTTGCTGAAAGTAGGGATATTAAATTGGCAAGCTTTCTTCTCAACCGAAATAGGCGATCAGGCAAAAGCTGTCCAACTCCTAAGTGAATGCAGAACTCTGCTGGACTCACCAATCTTGGATCAGGTGGATATCAAAGCACAACGCGCACAGAATTTGGTAAACATTAATCGCGCCGATTGGCTACAAACTTTTGATACCCGGTACAGGAATCTGTCCCAGGCGAGGACTTTATACCGGGAGGTAAATCACCGGTATGGCTTGCCATTCGCCTTGACGACGAGCGCACGCCTGGCCCTGGTCACTGGTCGCCTGGATGAAGCGCAGGAATTCTTGCAAGAAAGTCTCGAAATCTATGAACAAACAGGCAACCAGATTGGTTGTGCAATATCGCTGACCGGTCTGGGGAACCTTGCTTTTGCACAAAATCGATATGAAAGAGCAGATCAGTATTTGATGCGCGCGGTGGAAATTGCCCGGGAGATGAACAGCATTGAGCGGACAATTATCGCCTCAATGTATCAAGGGACAGTTCGTTTATATTCCGGAAAGTTCAGCCAAGCACAGGGCATCCTGGAATATTGTGTAATGGAATCCGCTGAACATGGTCTACCACTCTACCAGGTTACTTCCCTATCTTATCTGGCATACGACCTGCTGCATCTCGGTAAGTATAGCCAAGCTGCCCAATTGATCGAAGATGCCTTCCTGCTGGCAGAAAAAACGAATGATGAAGAAGTTGTATCGCTGACTCACATGATATCCGCGGCGATAAAATTAGTCAATCAGGCATATCCTGAGGCGTTGCTGGGTTTTGAAGAGGCTGCAAAGACCCAGGGATCGAGAAAGGCTGCCCGGATTGTCTTTGGAGAGGATTGCTGGCAGGTCGGTCTGGGAACAGCGCTGTTGAGTTCAGACCAAATAGTTGAAGCGCAGGAAGTGTATGGAAAACTTATGCATGAGGCGATCGTCAGCCAGCGGCAAGACAGACTCCTGTATGCCTTTGTTGGGTATGCGCTGCTTAACACAGTCCGTGGAAAGGTAGAACGCGCCCTGGAGATTTATTCTACGGCTGCAAACTATCCGTTTGTAAGAGAATCATGCTGGTTTCAAGATGTTTTTGGCCGACCTGTCGAGACGGCCTGTTCGAATCTGCCAGAATACAGAATTCGGGAGATCAAAGCCCAGGCTGTCCGAAATGAAATCTGGCGGTTCGCTGATCAGCTGATCGATGGAGATGATGTCGATCAGCTGCGCCATTCTGGCAATTCATAGCCTATGTATAGAATGCCATAATAATATGAAGGGGATCACCATCCGTGGAGAAATCTCCTGCCGATAATAACCAAGTCAATATTAATGCTCTCTGTTATTCAGCTACATACTTGCTTTGCCATGCTGTGATTTGGAAGAGGTTGTTTCGAGTATAATCCCCCAATGATGATTAAGATTGGTTTGGAGGTAAAGATATGAATTTCGCCAGTGTGCTTCAAGGACTTGTGGCGGTCTTATGGATCGTCGTTGTTGGCCTCCTGGTCCTGGCAGTTATCCGCGCTACGCGCGGCTACAAAATCAGGGCAATTTCTCTAGCAATATTGGCTATCGCTATCGTTGCAGTTGTTTTGACTACCGTGAGTGCTGGCTTGGTCTTCATCCAGCCGGAGGAGCGAGGCGTGGTTATCTCTGCGATCGCTGATGAAGGCTACCGCCAGGATCCACTTCAACCAGGCTTGAATTGGATCATCCCTTATTTTGAATCGGTTGTCCGCTATCCGATCTCTCGGCAAACCTATACAATGTCGATAGCACCTGCAGAAGGTCAGGTAATAGGTGATGATTCTGTGGCTGCACGAACATCGGATGGTCAAGAGATATTTATGGATGCTTCAGTCATTTATGCCATCGACCCTAATCAGGTTGTCAAAGTGCATATTGACTGGCAGAATCGATATACCAATGAACTGGTGCGGCCTCTCTCGCGAGGGGTGATACGAGATGCAGTTTCGCAATTCGGGGTGGAGGAAGTGGTCAGTACAAAAAGATTTGAACTGCAGCAGTTCATCACTGAAAACATGACCACTTTATTAAAGAATAATGGTCTCATCCTGACCGATTTTGTGCTGCGAAACATTCAATTCTCCCCAGAATATGCGGCTTCGGTTGAACAGAAACAGATCGCTGAACAGCAAGCCCAGCAGGCAGCCTTCGTCGTGGAACAGCGACGCCAGGAAGCGGAGCAAGCCAGGCAGATCGCGGAAGGTCAAGCCGACGCCGCGGTCATTCGATCGAAAGGAAATGCTGAAGCACGGCTGATCGAAGCAGAAGCGGAATCGAAAGCTCTCCTTCTGGTGGCGGAAGCACTGCGCGATAATACCGAATTGCTCACCTATACATACATAACCAAAATCGCGCCCGGGATCGAAGTGATGCTTTTGCCCAGTGACAATCAGTTTTTATTCCCGCTCCCCACTCTTGAACCTGGTTCAAATTTAGTACCCACTATACCCACGCCGGAACCAACACCACTGCCGACCCCAGAGGCCACCCCATAATGGTCGCTGCTGCCTCCTCCGGGCGTCAAATCCGCTTAACCAGCCTTTCCAGCTGTGCTGGTTGAGCGTCGAAGCTGAACGCGGAATCGCTGGCGCAGGTCCTGCGTCCCCTTAGAGATACCTTCATCTCAGCTGATTATCCCGATCTGCTGGTCGGTCTGGGAGAATCTGATGACGCGGCTGTCTGGCGCTTAGATGATGCCCGTGCCCTGGTGGTGACCACCGATTTCTTCACACCGGTCGTTGATGATCCCTATGACTATGGAGCGATAGCAGCCGCTAACAGCTTATCGGATATTTATGCTATGGGCGGCAGTCCATTCTTGGCTCTCAATATCGCTGCGTTACCTCCCACGCTCCCTACGGAGATATCTGCAGAGATTTTTCGTGGAGGGGCTGAGAAAGCTCGTGAAGCTGGTGTGGTCATCGCTGGTGGGCATACCATTCAGGACAAGGAACCAAAATATGGGCTGATCGCGATTGGTTTTGTGGATCCGACGAAGATGATCACCAAGAGTGGCGCCGTTGCAGGTGATAAATTGGTCCTCAGCAAGCCATTAGGATTCGGTACCACTACAACCGCCTTGAAAAACGGGAGTGCGGAACCGGGCGATGTTGCTGAAGCAGTGAGATGGATGCAGCAGCTGAACAAATCTGCCGCTGAACTTGCGGTTGATCTGCAGGTCCGGGGTGGCACCGATATTACCGGTTTCAGCCTGCTTGGTCATGGACATGAAATGGCGCAAGCCTCCGGGGTTCGCCTCAAGTTTTCATTCGGCCAGATTCCATTTTTGAGTGGGGCCCAGCGCTATGCCCGGGAGTGGATTTTCCCCGGCGGGTCGCTGGATAACCGGGCATATTTTGGTTCTTGGGTGACGTTCATCCCCCAAATTGATGAACCTTCCCAAATGCTCTTATTTGATGCGCAAACCAGCGGAGGTTTGCTCCTGTCTGTACCACCCGAGAAGATCACCCTCCTGTTGGAGAAAGCGGAGCACATTGGACTAGCGTTGTGGGAAGTTGGGGAGGTTGTAGAAGGTTCTGGGATAGAGGTAATAATTTAAGTAAGGAGAGTAATTGGAGATTGACAAATCATGGGTCAGGTAGAATTGCTGCTCTCTATTGTAATCGCGCTGCTATACCTGGGGGTACCGGTTGTTGTTTTAATTGTCGTTCTGCGCATCAATCAACGAGTTAAGCACATTGAAAAAGCGCTTGAACGAAAGAAAGATTCCGAATCGTAATTCAATCAAATCACAGAAATGAGTTCTATGTCCCTAAAAGCAGAAAGCGATCTCGAATTTCAGGCGCGTCGATCTGCGGTTTACGGGAGGCGTGGCATGGTAGCCACCTCCCAACCCCTTGCGGTTGCAGCAGGACTTGAGATACTCGCCCAGGGTGGCAACGCGGCGGATGCTGCTGTTGCAGCTGCAGCTGCGCTGAATGTTACGGAGCCTACCTCCACAGGGATCGGGGGCGATTGCTTCGCAATTTATTTCAACGCAACCGAACAGAAGCTCAGCGCTTTGAACGGTTCCGGACGGGCACCGGCAGATCTAACCTTGGAGCGTTTGTGTCGAGAAGGCTTTAAAGGGGAATTGCCACCGTTCCATCCTTATACGATCACCGTTCCCGGTGCCTGCGCGGGATGGTGTGATCTAGTTGCTGAGTTTGGCCGTTTGAATATGCCTCAAATCCTGGCACCTGCTATTCGCCTTGCCGAGGGTGGATTTCCGGTGGCGCCGATCACGGCCTATTTCTGGTCGCGTGGCGTAGAGAGACAATTGAAAAACGCTCCTGGTGGGACAGCCCTAACTATCGATGGAAGAGCACCCCGTGCTGGCGAAATCTTCCGCAATCCAGGCTTGAGTCGCACATTACGGGCTGTGGCTGAGGGGGGACGTAAATCCTTTTACCAGGGCCAGATTGCCGAGTCGATTGTTGAGGTTGTGCAGCAGGCGGGGGGATGCTTGAAACTCGAGGATTTAGCGGACCATGAAAGCTCCTGGGAAACGCCGATCAGCACTAAATACCGCGATCTGCGCATCTGGGAATGTCCTCCAAACGGGCAGGGTTTGGCAGCTTTATTGGGATTGAATATCCTGGAAGGTTTTGATCTCGGAGAGTTCCCTCCTTTATCTTCCCAACGCTTGCATTTAGAGATCGAAGCCATGCGCATCGCTTTTGCGGATGCAAATTGGTACGTGGCAGATCCCCTTTTCAGCCCAGCACCGCTTCAAGAATTGCTCTCCAAGGAATACGCGCATGAGCGTCGAAAACTGGTTGATACTTCCCGGGCGACCCTGGATCAGAAATTTGGAACACCCCATGCTTTCTCCGACACGGTTTACCTCAGCGTGGTGGATGGGGAAGGAAATGCCTGTTCATTCATAAATAGCAATTACATGGGTTTTGGTACAGGTATTGTCCCCGCTGATTGGGGATTTACCCTTCATAACCGGGGGCATAATTTCTATCTCGATGCAATGCATCCCAATTCCTTGGCACCGGGAAAGCGTCCTTACCATACGATCATTCCAGCCATGGCAACCGGGCTAAATCCGGATGGCAGTGAATATTTATATGCCAGCTTCGGGGTGATGGGAGGCTTCATGCAACCCCAAGGACATCTCCAGGTAGTGGTATCTCTGGTGGATGACATGCTGGATCCCCAGCAGGCGCTAGACCAGCCGCGCTTTTGCATCCAGGATGGTCAATCTGGAGGCCGGGTTGCCTTGGAAGAGGGCATCCCTAGTGAGGTTGTCGCGGCCCTGTCTGCAATGGGGCATGGCGTTGAACAGGTTCGCGGTCATGGCAGGTCGCTTTTTGGACGTGGACAAATTATCCTGAGAGATCCTGGAAGCGGCGTTTTGTGTGGAGGAAGTGATCCGCGAGCAGATGGTTGTGCAATGAGCCTGTGAGTGATCAGCCATGCTAACCCCGCATGTTATAATCACTCGGTTTTAAAATTGTTCAATCTACCCAAAAATTTAATATCATTGAAAGGAGCATATTAGATGTTAATCAGCGAAGAACTACAAAGTGCAATGAACGCGCAGATTGGGCGGGAATTCGGGGCAAGTTTGCAGTATGTTAACATCGCCACTTACTTTGACGCAGACAGCTTACCGCAGCTGGCAGCTTTTTTCTACCGCCAGGCAGAAGAAGAGCGAATGCACGCCATGAAATTTGTTCACTATATCGTTGAGGCAGGCGGCCAGGTACGGGTTCCGAGTGTTGAAGGCCCACAATCCGATTTCAAATCAGCCAAAGAAGCCGTTCAGGCTGCATTTAACTGGGAAGTGGAAGTCACCAACCAGATCAACCAGCTGATGGACTTGGCGATCAAAAAGAATGATCACATCGGCCAGGACTTCTTGCGCTGGTTTGTCGCTGAGCAGCTGGAGGAAGTGTCAACGATGGATACCCTGCTCTCCGTAGTCGAACGGGCTGATCAGAATTTGCTGTGGGTGGAGGATTTTCTCGCCCGCAACCCGATTGTAGCTGAAGACCACGGGGCAAATGAGTAAGGATATCTGGTTGTGAGATGAGTCTCCTACCAAGATTTCATTCGGCTTGAATTTATTACTTGTCAGAAATTGAGAACATCGCATAAGTAGCAGTTCGGAAGATTGTGAACAGGTGGAAAAATAACCGTTGCAATTCATCTGAACTATTGAAAAGACGGATGGCAATTCAGAAGGAGTTGCCATCCGTTCCCATTAATTCAATGAGCCAGTTATTTTATTCGCGTGAGCAGGTCATAATTTACTTCCGGTTCAATGTTCGCTCGTCTGAGCGCGAATTATTCTGCTGCTGGATAAAAAAAGACATCTCGCAGCGGAGATGTCTGGGGTGAGCCGGGATAGATCTTGGTAAATCTAAGATGGGACTGATTCAACCCTTACCTCAGGGAAGAATTGGCGGATGGTGCCTTCAACCCATCCATGTAAAGTACTGGGTAGCAGGGGACAACCGAGGCAGGCTCCCCCCAATTTCACGGTCACCACTTCACCATCAAAATCAACCATTTCCACCGAACCGCCGTGGAATTGTTCGATATATGCACTCAATCTATCGATCAGGTTTTGCATGCGTTCTTCATCGGTAGCATCTATGATATTGTTGTCGGTCATCGCTCACTTTGTCTCCATATGGACACCGTTACGTAGGCCATTTTCCAACAATTGTAACAGCTGTGGGTGATTACTTTCCAGCCGATGGGCGACAACATCTGCCATCCGATCAACAAATTTATTTCCAGTCTCGGGGTGATTTACACACAAGGTTTGCAAGTCTGAACCCCGCACCCGCAGCAATTCGGTATATTCAGTGCATATTGCTGCGGAAGTGTAGCTGCGCCTGCCGATCACCGCTGACCAGCCGACCATCCCCCCAGGCTTAATGCGGGTGATAACAATGTCCTGGTCATCTTCGGGTTTGTAGTGAATGGCAACTTCGCCAGACACCATCAGGTAGAAATATATTGCAGGTTCGCCCTGATCAAACAGGACAGTTCCTGCATGGCATTCGCTCGGTACAAAAAGCGGACGCAGGAGTTTAATCTGTTCTTCAGAAAAACCTTCAAATAAAGGAAATTGTTCCAGCAGATCCTTTGACATAGAACCACCTTGCTATGTAACCAATGTATCCTGTCCGGGAGTAATCTCCAAGTGGCAAATATCCTCAAACCATGGACAAATATCACCTGCTCATAGACATTTGTCCTATAGAAGATATTATCTTGATCTGGGTGATAAAAATATTTAGCTCCCCCTAAAATCAATTAAAAAAAATTACCCCGCTCACCTTTTATCAGTGAACGGGTAAAAATTGATTGTGCAACCTGCTGATACCGAATTTAGCTCTGGGATTCAACCGATTGGATATTTTCAGCGGGGATCGGTTCTCCGAGGGCGCGAAAGATCAGTTCGCTTGTTTCCTCATCGACATCAACGATGACTGTATCGCCTGATTTGAATTCACCACTCAATAAACTCACAGATAGTGGACTTTCGACATGCTTTTGCAAGGCCCGACGCAGTGGTCTTGCACCGAAAGCAGGATCATAACCCTCGTTAGCCAGCCACTCACGAGCAGGATCAGATAACTTGACGCTCAAATCGTGCTCGGCTAACCGCTCTTGAATTTCTTCCATTTGTAGATCAACAATTTTCTGCATTTGCTCTTTGGAAAGGGAAGAGAAAGTGATGATCTCGTCTATGCGGTTGAGAAATTCGGGCCGGAAGGTGCTTTTTAAAGCTTTCTGGATTTTTTCGTGTGCTTCACGCTCGTCTTGATCACCTGAGGTCTGCAGAAAACCAAGGGTACCCGATTTGTTTATGTACTCTGTACCCAGGTTACTGGTCATGATCAACACCGTATTGCGGAAGTTGACCACGCGGCCTTGCCCATCGGTCAGACGGCCGTCATCAAGAATCTGCAGTAGAGAGTTCCAGACCTCTGGATGGGCTTTTTCGATTTCATCAAATAATACTACCCGGTAAGGGCGGCGGCGCACGGCTTCCGTAAGCTGGCCTCCTTCTTCGTAACCAACATAACCCGGGGGGGCACCAAACAATCGCGATACTGCATGCTGCTCTCGATATTCGCTCATATCAATGCGCACGATTGCGTCCAGGTCATCGAAGAGAAATTCTGCCAAGGCTTTCGCCAGCTCGGTTTTCCCAACACCAGAAGGTCCAATGAAAATGAAGGAGCCGATCGGACGCCGTGGGTCTTTTAAGCCCGATCGAGCGCGCCGGATAGCATCGGAAATGGCATGAATGGCTTCATCCTGACCAATAATATGCTCGTGTATCCGTTCTTCCATCTGCAGCAACTTCTCAGCTTCTGTCTCCATCATCTGGCTGACCGGGATACCGGTCCATTGGGCAACAACTTCTGCAATATCACTCTCATCGACAACTTCATCGAGCTCATGCTCAGATTCCCACTTGTCTCGCAGATCGTTGAATTCCGTTTCGAGGCGCAGGCGTTCGGATTTTTTCTCCGCAGCTCGTTCGTATTCGCGTGCCAAACCGGCTTGCTCTTCTTCTCCTCTTAGGCGATCGAGCTCAATTTTCATCTCCTTTAATTCGGGAGGCAGGGAATAAAGTGCGACACGCAGCTTGGCCGCGGCTTCATCCATCAAATCGATAGCCTTGTCAGGAAGATGGCGATCGGTAACATAGCGGCTGGAGAGTCGCGCCGCAGCCACCAGGGCTTCATCGGAGAAACGGACTTTGTGGTGAGCTTCGTAACGGTCTCGCAAACCCTTGAGCATTTCGATGGTATCTTCGACGCTTGGCTCTTCCACGTAAACGGGGGCAAAGCGGCGTTCAAGGGCAGCATCTTTTTCAATGTGTTTGTGATATTCATCCAGGGTGGTGGCCCCGATGGCATGCAGTTCGCCGCGCGCCAGGGCTGGTTTCAGCATGTTGGAAGCGTCCATCGCACCTTGGGCAGCTCCCGCACCAACCACCGTGTGTAGCTCGTCGATGAACATGATGACTTCCCCTTCGGCACGCTGGATCTCTTCAATAGCCGCTTTTAATCGTTCCTCGAATTCACCGCGAAAGCGTGAGCCAGCGATCATGGCCCCCAGGTCTAGGGCGACCACTTTTTTGCCGCTCAAGATCTCGGGAATATCATTGGAGGCAATTTTCTGAGCAAGACCTTCTACGATCGCTGTCTTACCCACGCCTGCCTCACCGATCAGCACCGGGTTGTTTTTTGTCCGCCGGGAGAGAATGCGAATTACCCGTAAAATTTCCCCGTCGCGGCCGATCACCGGATCGAGTTTTCCTTCGCGGGCCAGGGTTGTCAGATCGCGAGAGAATCTTTCTAAAGTGCGGTAACGAGTTTCCGCCTGCGGATCGGTCACCCGCTGACCACCACGAAGCTGCTGAATGGCATCATTCACTCTTTCCCGCGTTACGCCTGCTCCTTCCAGGAGACGGGCAGCGGGTGTGCTGCGTTCACTGAGAATCGCCAGAAATATATGCTCGGTGGAGATATATTCATCCTTCAAGCGGTTGGCTTCTTCGTTTGCTAGATCAATAATTCGTTTCACCCTCGGGGTGATGAAAATTTGTCCGGCACCACCTCCGAATATATTCGCTTTCGGGCTGGTACGTAATATGTAATCCAGCCGTTCTGTCAATGCAGCTGCATCGACGTTCAAGGTTTCCAATATCTGGCTGATCACACCTTGCGGTTGTTCAATTAATGCCAATAAGATATGTTCTGTATCGATCTGATTGTGCCCATAGCGTTGGATAATCTCTGCTGAGCGTTGGGCGGCTTCTTGGGCACGCTCAGTAAAACGATCAAATCTCATCATAGTAATTCTTACCTTCCTTTGGCAAGTTCATATTTGCCATTCGGATTATATCATCGCTTCATTGGCTGATATGAGGGCGGGTTGTTAGAAATGTATATGAATTTGAAACAGCTGTATATTCCCGTATCAAGTTCTGTGCCAAATCCGGTAATTAACTAAACTGATTCTAAGGTCTTGGGGTTCTGGAGGGGGTGAGGCTGGGAGTGGGGGTAACCGTCACGATGGTTGCAAACATCTGGGGAACCCACCCTATTCGTCCATCTTTGTCTTGTACCTCTACCCACACCAGGCCATTGACAACTTGAGTACCATATAAAATGATTAGAGGATCCCCTTCTCGCATGGTGCCGATAATAGGGCCTTCCGGATACTGGCGCAGTCTCAATCCAAGGCCTAAGGTGTTATCGACCATGCCAACTGAGGTTGTGGGAGTCGCAGTGGGCGTATTCGTTTGAGTTGGGGTCGCGGTGTTGGTCGGTGTTTGGGTTGGGGTAGAAGTCGCGGTGCTGGTAGGGGTGGCTGTCCTGGTAGGTGTTGGAGATGGACCTCGGGTAGGGGTGGGGGTTAAAGTCGGTGGGATTTTCGGATCCAAACGCGAAACGATGACGCTGTTGATGACAAGTTCAACAGGTGTCTGCAAGCGTGCTGTAATCGCATCTTGCAGAGCGATGCTATCTTGGTAGTACAATGGCCGCGCTGTACGCAAGGTCATATTCATGCTCAAGCCATCGGAAGCACGAGAAACAAATAATTCTACAAGCTCTGCATCGAGTGCATTTTCAACCTCCTCCTGGACGACATCCTCAATCCGCCCTCTTTCAGAGGCCTGTCGCACAAAATTAACACTCAGGTAGGTTAAAGGTACCATCAGTGTGATGGTTAGAACTGCTGCAAAAATCAGGCTGCGCGGTAATCGGTTTGCCACTGTAATTGGTTTCGGACCAAAACCAAGGGCGAAGAAAACCAAGGTTGCTGCAAAAGCAATAGCGACAGCGTTTGTGATGAACAATAACCCCGCACCACCGGCGATATCCATCCTATCCAAGGCGAGACCTACACCCACTGTGCATAATGGGGGCATCAATGCTGTCGCAATGGCCACACCTGGCAGCGCAGCAGATAAGTGCGGTTGGGCTAAGGCGTATGCCGCAGCAATCCCGCCTGCTACGGCAACAGTCAGGTCAATTGGGCTGGGATTTGTACGGGCAATGACTTCACTTGGAATCTCCTGGAGTAGGATAAAGGGCAGATACCGGTTTAACCAGGTCCACAGGAATGAAACAACAACGGCAACAATCGCACCCTGGATGACTCCACTGATCGAGTCACGCAACAAGTGTCCATCACCAGTGATGGAGGCCATACCCATGCCCAGAATCGGTGACATGAGCGGCGCTACCAGCATCGCTCCGATAATAATCGCCACCGAATTGGTGATCAAACCCATCGTGGCGATTGTACAGGAGAGGACTACGAGCAGGAAGAAATCGAAGCCAGGATGGGAGGCTTCCCGCAAGCGAACGCGAACTTCAGCCTGTCGTTCCTTATCGATCGGGCGGGTGATTCGGCGCCAGAAGTAAAGGAAGCGCACTCGGAAGGATGAAGGGGGTTGAGAGTCGTGGGTGGTCATTCCTGAAAAAATGTCGGAGGATCTTGAACTCAACTGTGACCTAGAACAGGGTGAGGCAGGTAAGCCTCCTCGAGATATTTTAGCTCATCGGTATCTAATCTGATATCCAAAGCAGCAAGATCTTCTTCCAGGTGCTTCATTTTGCTGGCTCCGATAATCGGTGCGGTAACCGCCGGTTTGTGCAGCAGCCAGGCGAGTGCCATCTGTGAAGGGGTCACTCCTCTTTGGGTGGCGATTTTGACCACTCGCTCAACAACCTCAAAGTCACTCTCCTGATAATACATATGGTGAGCGAAATCATCACTCTTTGCCCTGGTTGTCTCTCCCCAATCATGTTTTGAACGATTTCCACTCAAGAAACCGCGCGCCAGCGGGCTCCAGGGGATAACCCCGATGCCTTCAGCGAGACACAACGGGATCATTTCGCGTTCCTCTTCCCGGTACACCAGGTTATAGTGGTTCTGCATGGATACGAAGCGTGTCCAGCTGTTTAGATCAGCAAGATATAGCGACTGAGAAAATTGCCAAGCATACATGCTCGATCCACCGATATAGCGTACTTTTCCGGATTTCACAACATCATGAAGGGCTTCCAGAGTTTCTTCAATGGGTGTATGCGGGTCCCAACGGTGGATCTGGTAGAGATCAATATAATCGGTTCCTAACCTGCGCAGCGAGGCATCAATTGCCTGCATGATATGGAGACGAGATAACCCGCCCATATTCGGTTTATCGCTCATCGGAAAAAAAACCTTGCTGGCGATAACGATCTCTTCCCGGCGTGCGAAGTCCTTGAGAGCCCTGCCGAGAATTTCTTCACTGACACCCAAGGAATATGCATCCGCAGTATCGAAGAAATTGATACCCAATTCAAGCGATCGCTGGATAAATGGACGTGACTCATCCTCATCAAGAACCCAATCCCGCCATTTTGATGATCCGTATGTCATTGTCCCCAGGCAAATCCTGGATACAACCAGCCCACTTTTTCCCAATCTTTGATATTCCATATCTTTTCCCTTCGATTATATATTGGCGTATCGGATTTCTGGTACCGGGCTTTAATGAATATCTCGTTCCAAATCGGATATCGTTTCCAGAATTAATTCAACAGCTTGGCGTAGTATTTTCTTATCAAAAGAGAATTCCGCCCCGCTGGTTGCGTACAATTGGGGGAGAGTGACCCCAGAGCCTAATGAGAGACCACGGCGATAAGTAGCAACCGCGCCTGGTTGATCTTTAAGGACATTTTGCCAAACCTGCAGTGCTCCCAGCTGCGCCAAGCCATATTCTATATAGTAAAAAGGATCGGAGAAGATATGAACTTTTCTCTGCCAGCCGGTTTCTTTCTCGGCCTCAATTCCAGACCAATCTACCCCTGGCATAAATCGTTCCCAAAGTTTTACCCAATAGGCATCGCATCGCTCAGGAGTCAGAGCAGCCTGGTGGTTTGTGTAGACCCAATGTTGGAACGCATCCACAACAGCCATATATGGCCAGAATAACAAAGTGCTTTCCAAAAACTGGATTCTTGCCTGTGCAGCTTCCCCCATTGAATAAAAGCCACCTCGATCTTCGGTGAGGTATGGGCTTGCCATTAATTCCATCGACATTGAAGCAACTTCCGCAAATTCCAAGGGAATGTTCAGGAAAAAGTAAGGCAAATGGCAACATTCAAAGACATGGAACGCATGTCCACCTTCATGCAAAATTGTCTGCACATCATCGTGGACTCCAACAGCATTCATTAAGATAAAAGGTTTCTCTGAAGAAAGATAGTGACTGCAATACCCCCCAGGGGCTTTATTAATCCGGTTTTCGAGATCGAGTAAACCTTCTGAACGCATTGTCTCAAAATAGTCGTGAAATTGCGGATCAACCATCTGGAATATGTGCGCGGCTGTCTTATTGAGCTCCTCAATTGAGGTAAAGGGTTTCAGTGGAGGTTTTCCAAAAGAGTCTACATCCAAATCCCAAGGTCTTAAGGTGGAAAGCCCGAGTCTCTGGCGGCGTTTCTCATAAGCCGATTTTGCAGCGGGGACAACCACACTTTCAATGGCTTCCTGGAACTGGTAACAGTCCTCAGGGGTGTAATCAAAGCGCAGCAGCTCCCGCCAGCGGTAAGAGCGATAATCTGGCAGGTCAGCGTTGCTGGCAATCTCTTGACGCAAGTTTAGAAATTTCACCCAAAGCTCGTTTATGGTTTCCCGGTCAGCCAGCTGCCGATCTGCAGCCAATCGCCAAGCTCTTTCCCTTCTTGTTC
The DNA here is from genome assembly GCA_020349245.1 of Chloroflexota bacterium. Classification (GTDB taxonomy): domain Bacteria; phylum Chloroflexota; class Anaerolineae; order Anaerolineales; family UBA4823; genus PFL25. Next base: position 2,746,575 of record CP070764.1, read on the forward strand.
GGTCAGGATCCTGGTAAACGGGAAGAAGCTGGGGCAGGCTGATTTCTTCTCTTTCCCAGAGAACAGTTTGTGCTCCAATAATTTTGTCATATTCTGTTACTAGTTTCTTCTCTTCGCTGAGCAGCGGCAAATTTATTTCTCTGAATAGTTCAGCCTGGGTACGGATATCTCGAAGGGGTATGTCAAAACCCTGTTGAATGATGCCGGACTTAAGCAGTTTTTCTTTGAGCTTCTGCTCAGCAGATTTCGCCTGGGGTCTGATCTGATCGAGGAAGCGCTTGAATCTCTCTTCGTCCAGCTGGTTGGAAGTATCGATCGCGGTTGCATCGTAGAGACGCCAATAGCTTTCATCCAGGAGCTTCCCCAATTCGGACCATTCATACAACCAATCCTGAATGTTGGATTCAGTCAGTGATCGCTGATTGAGTGTATTAAATAATGGCTCAATTTGAGACCACTCCCACTCAAGGAATTCAACTGGATCTGGGTAAGAGGTAGGCATGATATTCTTTCCGTTGGTAGATTTTGTGAAATAACAATGGATGTCTTATTCTAATTTTACAAGCAGATCGAATGCGAAAAATGTTAGTTTTTACAGATACTGGTCCAAGTTCGGCTGGTGTACATGCCAATCTGTCACCAGCTGGTAGGCATGAGCAGCCTGGAAGAGCAATTTTTCCTGGAAATGCGAACCCATGAGCTGCATACCGACCGGGAGCCCTTGATCATCAAAGCCAACCGGAAAGGTTATCCCGGGCACGCCCGCTAAATTTGCTGGAAGAGTGAAGACGTCCTCCAGGTACATGGAAAGCGGATCATCGCCATGTTCTCCAATTCGGAAGGCGGTTGTAGGAGCGACAGGCGCAGCAATGACATCCACCTTCTCGAAAGCTGCCTCGAAGTCATTTTTGATCAGCGTGCGGACTTTCTGGGCTTGTCCATAATAGGCCTCGTAATACCCCGCGGAAAGGGCATACGTTCCCAACATGATCCGCCGCTTAACTTCCGGGCCGAATTTTTCTCCCCGTGTGCGGCGGAAGATATCCCACATCTCATCGGCTGGCACCCTCGGTCCGTAGCGGATACCATCAAACCTGGCCAGGTTCGCGGAGGCTTCGGCTGGGGCAATGATGTAATATACCGGCAAAGCCTGTTCCGTGAATGGCAGGCGAATATCTACAATCTGCGCGCCGAGCTTTTCAAACTGCAGGATCGCCTTGCGTACCCGGTCTTCAACTTCATTCTGGATCCCTTTGATGAAGTATTCTTCCGGTACACCTATGCGAAGATTTTTTATCGTCTCTTCTATCGCGGCGCTGGCGAGGTCTATACCAGGGACAGGCAAATCGATCGAGGTGGCGTCTGATGGGTCGTAGCCCGACATTGTGTTCAAGAAGGGGATGATCTCAGAGGCGGATTTACCAAAGGCCCCAACTACGTCCAGCGAAGACCCAAAAGCAACCAGGCCAAACCGTGAAACCCGACCATAGGTTGGCTTGATGCCGGTCACACCACAAAAGGAGGCCGGTTGCCGGACACTGCCGCCCGTGTCTGTCCCGAGCGCAATTGGAGCGAGTTTTGCAGCTACTGCGGCAGCGCTGCCACCGCTTGAACCGCCGGGGACATGCTGCAAATTCCAGGGGTTGTGAGTGGGTCCATAAGCGGAGTTTTCAGTGGATGAACCCATGGCGAATTCATCTGTATTTGTTTTTCCCAGAATGACCACACCAGCCTTGGATAAGCGTTCAACTGCAGTGGCGCTGTACGGGGGGATAAAATTTTCTAGAATCCGCGACCCGCAGGTACAGCGCATGTCTTTGACACAAAGCACATCTTTTACTGCGAGGGGAATACCGGTAAGGGATGGAAGAGATTCCTGCTGCCCGCGGCGGTGAGCGAGCAGTTTCCGGTCAGCCTCATCGGCCCGGGAGAGCGATTGCTCAGGATTTACCGTCAGGAATGCGTGGATATGCTCATCTAGCTGTTCGATCCGTCCAAGAAAAGCGGTTGTCACCTCCCGGCTGGAAAAATCGCCAGATTGTAAACCAGCGATGATTTCTCCAACGCGGAGATCAACTATCTCACTCATTGAGTTGAGTTTACTCCAGAATAGGGGGAACCCGAAATTGATCTTTTTCGGTGTCCGGTGCGTTGCGTAAGACATCCGCCAAGCTCAAGCCAGACCGGGGTTCATCCGGACGAAGGGCTGTACGAGCGGGTAAAACACTGGAAGTTGGTGGAATCTGGGTTGTGTCAACAGCTTGCAGGCGAGCAGCATACTCCAGGATATCCGATAGCTGCCCAGCAAAGCGCACTTTTTCACCTTCAGAAAGTTGTAAACGAGCCAATTCTGCAATATGCTCGACTTCTTGCAGCGTCAATTTCATGGAAGCGATTATATCATGTGCATCATCGGCAACTAAGGTTCAGCGGTAGTTGAGATCGGCAATGGGAAATCACCATTTTTCAGTGTACCAGCGCAAATATTCCTCGATATGCGCTTGCCAATACGCTTCCTCGTGATATCCAGGGTATAAATGCCATTCATGAGGGATCTTCTTTTCATTGAGCAATTCTTCGAACCAGATTGCAGATTTTGTGATTTGAGGGCGATCTTTGTCCCCCAGGTCCAAATAAATTCTGGGCAGTGATTCGAGGGGAATTGCCCCCAGCCAGGACTTGATATCGGGTAGATCTGTCCAAAATACCGGCAGACTGTGCATGCCAATTGTGCCGAATGATTCCCAGTGGGAGAAACCAAGGTGCAGAGCCCAACCAGCGCCACGCGATAAGCCCCCAATTGCCCGGTACTGCCGCTGAGGCAGAGTGCGGAAATTCTGATCGATCCAGGGCAACAATTCTTCGAAGACTACCTGGCCGAACCTGTCCTCGGTTGGCTGGCTCCAAGACCTATCGCGTGGCATAACAATCAACAGAGGGGGGATTTCTTGGGCGGCGATCAGCTGATCAGCGGTTTCGTCTATACCTAACCTATCCCATTGATCATCATTAAAATTCTGTCCATGGATGAGGTAAAGGACCGGGTACCGTGAACCTGGCAACTGTTCGTAGCAGGGAGGCAGGTAAATACGGAAGCTGAGTGGCAGGGGAAGTGAATTGGTGCGCAGCTCACCTTGCTCAACGCGCCCGCCAGCATCCCAGCATGCTAGGCGTTCAGGTGATGGCTGGGGTGAGGGGGAAGAGGTGGGGCTTGGACTTGGACTTGGTATAGGGCTTGGTGAGCTGGTGGCAGAGGGCAAGGGAGATGCGGTCAATCTCGGCGTTTTGGTCGTGGGTGGCGTTTCTTGAATTGGCTGCGTCGCCGCCTGGTTCGCTGAACAAGCGCAAACCAGGATAGCGATTAAGACCAAGGCAATTCGTAAGTAATATGGCTTCAATGATGCACCAGTAATATGAAATCTATTGGCTGATGGCTGATCAGCCGCGGTTTAAATTATAAGCGCCAATTGATTGGCGCAGATATGTTTACCAGAACCAGAAATATACCTAACAAAATATGTGAGGTGAGCTGTATTAATTGCCTTGTACCAGGTCGCAAGTGGTACTAGCGCTGTTGAACCGTGAATTTGATCGCTGTGCGAACTTTTTCGTCAATCTCTACGTCCACAAACTCGGAGACGAAGACGACATCTATGCCATCTTGGGCCAAGTAGCTCCTTGAAAGCGCTAAGGCTTTAACGGCTTGATTCACTGCGCTGGCACCAATAGCTTGAACTTCAGCTAGTTGATGTTCGCGGAACACTCCAGCAATCGCCCCGGCAACAGCAGATGTTCGGGAGGTGCCTTTTACTTTGATAACGTCCATTGTGCACTCCTCACGTTGATCGCAACAATGAGTGAACCCTCTTTAGAGGAGTAGAAAATCTTGTGCCTGTGCGCTAATCCAATTGTCTAGACTTGATTCTACAGGATTTTTTGGCGCGTAGCAAGCTTTGCAGGCAAATTCGACGACCAGGAAGAGGAAAATTCCAGTTCTTGTTTAGCGGGAAACAATAGGGTGGGAAAGTTTATTGGTAACAAATGTACGAACCATGAAAGCTTAATAGCTCAAGGATGTTTTTCTTTATATAATCTCCGGAGTCTTCGATGGTGTTATTTTCAACAATTAGTCTCCTGCGATGGCGTAGGATGGGTCTGAACCTCTTAAGTGTTCGTACTGACCTGATTTCTCTTTGAAGAGCTTTGCACGCTAGCAAGTTTGTTGTAAACTAATAATTGACAAGATCCTATCATTACTGAGGAGTAAAGAATGGAAGGGAAGAAATATCAAGATTTGAATGTTTCACCACGCATCCTCTTAGGTCCCGGGCCTAGCATGGTTGCCCCTAGAGTATTAAATGCGCTCTCCACACCCGTCATCGGGCATCTTGATCCAGAATTCCTGGCATTGATGAAGGAGGTGCAGGAGCTGCTGCGTTTTGTCTTCCAAACAGAGAACGAGCTCACCGTCCCGATCTCGGGAACCGGTAGTGCTGGCATGGAAGCCGCCTTGTGCAATTTTATTGAACCAGGTGATCATGTCTTGATCGCCATAATGGGATATTTTGGTGAACGCCTGCACGACATGGCAGGTAGATACGGTGCCCAGGTTGATCGCATCGATCGTCCATGGGGAGAGGTGTTCGATCCAGAGGAGATCAAGGCTGCTCTCAACCAGAAGGAGTATAAGCTGCTGGCCCTGGTCCATGCAGAAACCTCCACGGGTATACGCCAACCAGGAATCGCGGAGATCACCGCCGAAGCACATCGCAAGGGTACCCTGGTCGTGTTGGATACCGTTACATCCCTGGGGGGATTACCAGTTGAGATCGATGCCTGGCAGGTGGATGTTGCTTATAGTGCCACGCAAAAAAGCCTCTCGGCACCCCCGGGACTGGCACCAGTGACTGTCTCCCCACGGGCGCGAGAGGTTTTACGCAATCGATCTGTCCCGGTTGGAAACTGGTACCTTGACCTCTCGCTATTGGAAAAATATTGGGGCAGTGAACGTACGTATCACCATACAGCACCGATCAACAGCAATTACGCCTTGAGGGAGGCGCTACGCATGGTGGCCGAGGAAGGTTTACAGGCGCGGTTCGACCGGCATATGGAAAATGCCAAGCTGCTCTGGGATGGCCTGGAAGAAATGGATATATCCATGATGGTACCCGAGGAACATCGCCTGTCAACCCTCAGCACACCGATAATCCCGCCTGGCGTGAACGGTCTGGAAGTGCGTCAGAAATTGTTGAATGATTACAACCTGGAGATCGCGGGTGGGTTTGGCCCCCTGGTGGGAAAAATCTGGCGCATTGGTTTAATGGGTTTCAGCAGCCGCCGTGAGAATGTGACCTTGTTATTAGCTGCCCTGCGGGA
>CP070764.1:2752053-2769447 GCA_020349245.1 Chloroflexota bacterium
CCCGGATGGCACCCAGATTGCTGCCCTTAACCTGAATGGTGAAGTGTACTTGGTCAACCTTCCCCCAAAGGATCGAGAAGAGTTCCTATCGATACCGCTTCCGGACAACCCTTGGCTGGTGTTTGCTCCGGTTTATTCGCCAGATGGTGCGTATATGGCCTTGCAGGTCGATCAAGGTCTGGCGGTGATCGATTCACAAGATGGGAGTATGCAATTTTTAACCCTGGAAAATCCCTGCCAAGATTGCTACTGGGGACCACGACTACCAATTGTATGGCATCGTGATAGCAAAAGGTTTTTCACTTCCACCTCTCTGAATGACTATTTCGATCGGCGCGCGGAAACTTCGCTGATCCAGGTCAGACTGGGGTCCACGTTGGAGACAGAGCTCATGGTTGTGATCCGGGCAAACCCGTTTACCCTGGACTTTGCACCGGATTTCGCCTACTTATCATACTGGAGCCAACCAGATTGGGATTCGGTTGATGCCAGCGAGGAAAAAATGAACTGGGTCAGCCTGTACCTAATGGACCTCGAATCACTGGAGATAGTGCTTTACCAAGAGCAGTTTGGCTTGCGTTTGAGCAGTTGGAATCCTGACAGCCAGCGATTTCTCTACACCTACAGCTCGGTTGGTGGCCCCAACCTCGATCGGAAGAGATTTTCCCTGGGAAGCGTGTGCCAGCAATCCCAGCAAATGCCGGTTCCTGCGGGTGTTATCATCAGTGAGGTCCTCTGGTTGGATGACGGGCGTTTCCTGGCCTGGACGCTGCCAGAAGAAGGTATCCCTGATCGATACGCGTCTGGTCTTTATTTATATGGGCTGGGTATGGAAGGTTTGCCGCTACTCATCGACGAGATCCCTGTCCACCAGACTGAGCCCTATGGAGCGATCAGGCAAGTCGTGGTGCTGGAACCGTAGTAAAATCCCACTGCTACCGTTATTCAAGATTTACCTCCAGCTGATCAAGCTGGCAGTCTTGACCATGCCTTATTAGCAATTACGATTCCAATCGCGATTTAACTTGGCATGAATTGCGCCAATGGGGGACATTGAAAGCGCAGCGTGATTTACCCATCGCTTAGGTAAGAAAGCTTCAAACAGCAGTGTGGTCGTCCCCAATACGGGGAAAGGTTATGTTTGTGCTCATGGGGGAAAGAACGAAGCCTCGGTTCTCATTTTTACAATTTGACCTAAGGAATTGAGGTTTCGCCGGATCAGGTGGGTATGATAGATGTCTACCAAAACACCCTGTCTGCGAGTCTAATTCGTAAAATCCCTTTATGAATGGCATCCGGAAATAGCAGGAATCCTGGAGACACGGGTTCTCTCATGGATTGTGATTTATGTTACTTGTCTCAACTATGGTCCTCATCTAAAATGAAGATGAGAAGCCTTTCCGAAATCTGAATACATAATTTTCGACGGCCAATTTTGTATTCAAAATACTCAGGGGATCTAAACAGCTGTACTGGTTCCCGCGGTTCAATTAAAGGTTCTGAGAAGTTCGGTATTCTTGAAATGCACGCAGCACATAGTTCATCCATCCTGTTTGCAAGTCCACAGGGATATTGCTTTGCCTGAAGGATAGATCTGAGATTGCCGTATGCAAAAGGATGACCACCTCATCCGTACTAAGCTGCGCCAGCCTTTCCTGCGTAAAGAGCTGGTGCCGAGAGTGCAGCTCCAGGAACAGATAAACCTGGGACTGCGCGGTCCCCTTACGCTGATAACTGCCCCAGCCGGATTTGGAAAGACAACTCTGGTGGCATCCTGCATCACAGGTTGTGGTTTACCTGTAGCCTGGTTATCGTTGGATAAGGATGACAACCAGGTAAGTCGTTTCCAGGATTATTTGATTGCTGCCATACACGGTGTCGATAATCGGATTGGAAAGGAAGCTGTCCAACTCATTGGGGGAATCCAGCAGGTGTCTCCTGAGGCAATCTTGACCAGCCTGGTTAATGACCTGGTCGGCAGCAGTGAGGAGATTGTCCTGGTGTTGGATGACTATCAAGAGATCCGCAACCAGGCTGTACACCAGGTGGTCGCTTTTTTAATCGAGCATTGTCCGGAGACATTTCACCTGGTGATCGCTACGCGTTCTGATCCTATGCTGCCACTAGCTCGTTTGCGAGCCCGTGGTCAGGTAGTTGAGCTGAGAGCAGCCGACCTCAGTTTCTCGGAATCAGAGGCGGCCCAATTCTTGAATGGTGTTATGAGGCTTAGCTTGGATGACAAATCGATCGCAGTACTCACGGAGCGTACGGAAGGTTGGATTGCTGGCTTGCAGCTGGCAGCGCTGTCAATGCGTGAAAATAAAGATATTTATGGCTTTATTGAAGGCTTCTCGGGCACAAACCGGTACATTTTGGACTACCTGTTGGAAGAGGTTTTGATCAGCCAACCACCGGAAATTGGTTACTTTCTTCTCTGTACCTCAATTTTGGATAGACTGACTTCCAGCTTATGCGATGCTGTCCTGGAAGCTGGTCAGAAATCGATGATGGAAAGAGAAGCTCGGGCTTTTCATTCAGAATCGCTTCCCGACAGCCAATCTGCTTCCATACTGGTATACCTGGAAAAGACGAATCTCTTCCTGGTACCTTTGGATAATAGGCGCTCCTGGTATCGCTACCACCACCTGTTTGCCGACCTGCTTCGTACCCAGGCACACAAATCCCTCGGAGACGAGGGCCTTGCAGGATTACATCTGCGCGCAGCTGAGTGGCATGAAAAAAACGGCACATTGTTGGAAGCGATTAATCACGCATCTCTGGCTGCCGATGAGGAATTGGTTGAGCGTTTGATCGAACAGCACTATATCGAAATGGTCAATCGCGGCGAAATGTCCTGGGTTAGGTATTGGATGGGAAAGTTAAGCAAGGATATGATTTATCGGCGCCCCTGGTTATGTCTTTACGACGCCCTCAGTCGTTCTTGGTTTGGACAGCTTGAAGAAGCTAATCTACTGCTGGCCGAAGCAGAGAAGCGTATTCGATCCGAAGATTCAGCTACTGGTAACCAAACCATGTTAGGTTATCATGCCTTTGTTAAGAGCCGTATTACCGCGATGAAGGGAAATAATCGTCGGGCAATCGAGTTGTGCCGATCAGCAAGCGAACTGATTCCTGAGGACAATCTCGCCTTGCAAAACGAATTTAGCATCACCCTTGGATATGAATATTTTTTGTATGGTGATTTTGTAAATGCTAGCAAGGTATTGCAAGAGACGATACGCTCAGGTTATGCCGTCGAGGCGATAAACAACCCTGTTGCTGCTTATGCAATCCTGGCCAGGATACATATGTACCAGGGTCAGTTGCAGGAAGCGTTTAATCTTCTGAAGAAGGCTGGGCAGCTAATCCAAGATCAGGGTGGACAATATCTTGGTGCGACTGGACTTATCGAGGTCGAAAAAGCTGCTTTATCGTGTGAATGGAATGACAAGGAGGCTGCCCTTGATCATTTGAATCAAGGGCTGGATTTCCTCGCTTGGTGGGGAAAAGCTGACGATCTCTGCCTGGCTTACACCACCCTGGCGCGTATCCAAATCTCCCGAGGGAACCAGGCAGCAGCTGCCAGGGCGATAGAGAATGCTTCCCAGATCCTTCAGACTCGCGGTATCTTCTCAGAAGCTCGCAACGCAGTGGAAACGAGTCAGATAAGATTTTGGGTAGCACAAAAAGAATGGTCCGCAATCGATCGCTGGGTCACCGCAAGGGACAGGAGTCTGGCATCACAGGATCCATTTCAATATGAAGGTGAATTGATCAATATTACCCGGGCGCGTATATTCATAGCAAAGAATCAACCTCAAGAGGCGATCCGCTTATTATCGGGTTTGGAAAAATCAGCCCGATCGTGGGGGAGAATCGGCAGGCTGATCGAGATCATGGTTCTTGAGTCTCTTGCCTTGCATGAGGCGGGAGATATTTCACAGGCGAACATCGCCTTGGCAGAAAGTTTGCTGTTAGCTGAACCTGAAGGGTATGTGAGCGTTTTTCTTGATGAAGGGCAACCCATGCAGTACCTTCTCAATCAATGGCTGTCCCATAACGAATCTCATCCTGTGAGAAATTACGCTGTTCACTTGCTGCTCCAATTAGAAAAAGAACTGGGCATGAAAAAGTTGGCGGTTGAAAGAAACCTTGCGCCTGATGGTCTCCCGACGAAATCTGGACAGGAATTGATCGAGCCATTAAGCCAGCGTGAGCTGGAGGTGCTTGAGATCATGGCCCTGGGCAGCACCAACCAGGAGATCGCCCGGCAGCTGATTATTTCCCCGGGTACCGTGAAGGCTCACGCAGCCAGTATCTATCGTAAGCTAGACGTTGCCAACCGCACTGAAGCGGTGATGCGCGCCCGGCAGCTCGACCTGATTTCCTAATCCCCCAAAAATAACCCCTAAATATCCCGTTTGGCAGATGCGGTCTTTCTCGCCGTGCGCTAAACTGTTAGTAGCCCAAGCGTGAAGGGAGAATCATCAATCATCTATGATGAAAAATAATTTCAAGAAAATCAAGACTGCAACTCTTTTGCTAATAACTGTATCATTTGTCCTTGCTTCCTGTGCACAACCGCAACCAAGCACCCCAAAAGAGGTTTCAATAATCTGGTCGGAGATAGAGCAGGGGGTAGGCTTGGAGGTTGGTGATATTTTAGAGGTTGTCCTCCCTGCCAATCCATCGACGGGGTATATGTGGGAAGTCGGTTTTTACAACCAATCCGTGCTTAAACCTGGTGGAAAGCCTGAATTCTTGAGTAGTAATGCTCAACTTGGTGCACAAGGATCGCAGAAATTGCACTTCGAAGCAGTTGGTGAAGGTGAAACTGAATTGGTACTGGTCTACCGCCGTTCCTTCGAAAACGAAGGTAGTAATTCGCAGATTTTTCAGGTTACTGTTGTCGTAAATTAGGAGGTTTACAAGTATTTGCTTAGCATTGTTCTCTACGGTTTGGGTCCGAATTAACTTCAGCTCGAGGCTGCTGCTCGAGTAAAAGGGTGTGAGCAGCGTGGGAGTATGGCAGATGTGGTTTCCAGGTTGCGCCATAAATTACAAGTGGATAAGCGTCAAGGAGTGCTGTTATGCCGGAATACTACGAGATCATCATCAAAGGCCATCTGGACCCATACTGGTCGGAATGGTTCGAAGGCTTAAAGCTCACCCAACGAGAAGAGGACCAAACCGTGCTTTCTGGCATGCTGCCCGACCAAGCTGCGCTTCATGGCCTGCTCGAGCATATCCGCGATCTGAACCTGACATTGATTTCGGTCAACACTGGTGGTTCGTCCAAACAGGATCGAGGTTAGGAGAGTAAAAAATGACACACATGCAAATTCGAGACGTGTCCTTATTCGTGAAAGTTATGGGAAAGGGATATCCGCTGGTTCTCATGCACGGCGGGCCGGGTGGAGATCTCTATACCCTAAAGTCATTCAAGCCTTGCGCGGATCAATTCACCCTGGTTTTCTATGACCATCGCTGCAATGGACGTTCCACTGGAGCGGAAGTCTCAACCATGACATTCGATAACCTGACCGCCGATGCAGAGGCGCTGCGCCAGGCGCTGGGCTTCCAAAAATGGGCAGTGCTCGGACATTCCTTCGGTGGTTTTGTTGCCCTTGAATATGCCTTGCGTTACCCTAAAAACCTGTCTCACCTGCTGCTGGTCGATACAGGCGGTGATTACCGTTGGGCGCACGAGAATGCCCCTAAGGTACTGGCACAACGCGGATTCAGCCCAGATATCGTGGAACTTTCCCGGCGCCATTTAAATGGGCAATTTGAACCCAACAAAATGCTTGCAAACCTGATGAAACTAGGAAAAGCTTACAACCCCCACACCAGTCTATCGCAGACACCTCATCTGATTATCATGGGATTACAAACCAAGCTGCGGCCCGAGGCACTAATCTTTGCAGCAAATCATTATCTTAAAGATTGGAAAGTGATGGACCGGCTCAATGAGATCAAGGTGCCCACCCTGGTGATGGCAGGACGCGAAGATTTCATCTTTCCTCCTGAACACCAAGAAGAGTTAGCTGCGAGGATCCCTAACGCACGCCTGGTGCTCATCGATCGCGCCGGCCATAATCCTCAAGATGAACAGCCCGCTGAAGTCATCAGGATCGTCAAAAGTTTTTTAGCTGATGTGAATCACGGTTACGGGACCAGCTTCAAATAAACACCGCGGGAGCGCATTGAGCAGGAAAACATGAAAACACCATTTGCAGGTTCAATTAAAATGATTGATTTTGTTGTGACCCGCCATTCGCAGGTACGAAAGACATTGCTCATTTGCGGTATCCTTTCCGCGTTGATTTGGATGGGTACTGATATCCTCGCGGCTGTATGCTACAAAGGCTATAACTACCCCTTTGAACCCATCAGCGGGTTGTCAGCGCTCGATTCACCGATGAGATCGTTCGTAAGTTCGCTAGTCAACCTCTATGTTCTGCTTAAGATCGCCTTCGCAGTTGGGGTTTGGATGACCGCAGTTGGAAAGCGGCCATTGCGCATCATGGCGATCATGCTGTTTACATCCGGGTTTATCGATTTAGCTGCATTTTTCTTCCCGTGGAATCCCAGTGAGAATTTGGGAACGCTTAACAATATTATGCACGGCGTTCTTGCGGGTGGTCTGACCGGGCTTTTGTTTCTGTTGACGATAGGCTTCGGTGCAAAAGCTGACGGCTCATGGTTCCGTTTCTATTCGTATGGGACACTCCTGGTCATTATCGTATCTGGCGGCATAATGGCTTTTTTGAATACCCCCGGGATTGAAGGCAGCCAGCCTCCACCGTGGTTTGGACTTACAGAGCGCATTAACGCCTACGGTTTTATGGTGTGGATGCTGATGTTGGCTGTCATTCTCTTGTGTGTCGCAAGCTCGAGCCAGGCAGACAGAGAAATCATCATCAATCCCAACACGCCTGTCAGCCGAGTATGAGCTCCGTCAGGTGTAAAAGAACAGGTTGAATATTAATTGAACGGGAGGATCGTGCTATGCAAGAGGTCATTACTACTGACGATGCCCAGTATGCGCTGGATATCGTAAAGAAAATCTGTACGGAAGTGGGGCCAGGCTTGCCTGCCAGCCCACAGGAACGGGAACGGGCTGAGATACTAAAAAAAGAATTGGAAAAGCACCTGGACGCTGAAAATGTTACCGTGGAGGAGTTTACCCTGGCGCCGGAGGCCTGCTTGAGCCCAATCCCTAGTGTGCTCCTCATGGCACTCGCCGTCCTGCTTAATATATCCACAGTTCATCTTACGGGAGTCTGGCCTTGGGTAACCTCCATTGCGGCCCTGTTGTTCTCTATACTTGCGCCCTTGGTATTCATCATGGAGTTCATCCTCGGCTATGAAGTAGTTGATCCATTATTCCGGATAAAAAAGTCGATCAATTTAATCGGCACGCTGCATAAACCTGGGACGAAAAATGTGAAGCGGCTGATCATCCTTTGCGGACATCATGACAGTGCTCCGGAGAATACCTGGCTGCGTTTCCTCGGGTATGGGTTCTTTTTCCTATCAGCGACCTATTTCATCGGATTGATCACCATGCTGGTGATGAACATCATCCAGCTTACTGGTCTGATCATCGACAATGCCGATATCATCCACTTCGGGACCCTGGGATGGGTATTGCTCATTTATCCAATCGTACCTTCTATCATCTTTATAGCTTTCCACACAAGGGGAATGAAAAACGGAGGCAATGTGCCAGGTGCAATGGATAATCTCTCAGCCTGCGCCATCACGGTGGCTATGTGCAGGTTCCTGGCGAAAAACCCAGCTTTCATCCCCGATGGGACGGAGATTCGTTTCATAACCTTCGGCAGTGAGGAGGTAGGGCTACGGGGATCGCAGCGCTACGTGAAGCGCCATCTGGATGAACTAAAACGTCTGGACGTGTGCGTTCTCAATTACGAGATGGTTGTCCATCCGGAGATCACCATCCTCACCTCGGAAATTAACGGCACAGTGAAGAATTCGCCTGAGATGGTGAAAAGCGTGGTCACAGCGGCGCAGCGCACCGGGATCCCCTACAGGGTTCAGCCTGCGTTCCTTGGAATTGCGAGTGATGCGGGCCCCTTCAGCCGGGCTGGTCTCAAAGCCACAACACTCAATCCAATAAAATTCCCACAACAGCTGGTGGCTTTCTATCACCAGAAGTGGGATACCCCTGAAATCCTGACCATAGAGCCGCTGCTGAATGTGCTTAAACTCACTCTCGAGTGGGTAACCAACGGTGGAGAGAACAGCTGATATGAATAAAAAAAAGCACGTCTTCCCAGTATTGCTTCTTGGCGCGGTGCTGGCACTTTTCTACCGGCTATTTGCACGTGCTTTCGCGGAGCCAGTGGCTGCAGCGCCAGCCGCCAGTGGCCCCTCCTATGCTGCCATCGATGCCTACATCGAGGGGAAAATGCACCGCCTGAAAATCCCCGGCGTATCACTCGCCATCGTTGAGGGTGACCAAATCGTTCACCTGCGCGGCTTTGGCCGAGCTCGACCGGATGGCGAAGCGCCATCCCCGCAAACGCCCTTTTTCATCGGCTCAGTTACCAAATCCTTCACCGCCCTGGCGATCATGCAGCTGGTCGAAGCCGGCAAGGTCGAGCTGGACGTCCCAGTCAAGCGCTACCTGCCCTGGTTCCGCTTGGCGGACCCTGAAGCATCCAACCAAATGACGGTACGCCACCTGCTCAACCATACCAGCGGTATGTCGGTGCTGCAAGGACAGATGATCTTGTCCGAACTCGAGGATAGTCCCGATGCAACTAAGCGCCAATTGTCAACACTCGAGCTTTCTCACCCGGTTGGCTCAAAATTCCAATACAACAACACGAATTACAACATACTTGGCCGGATCGTCGAGGCTGCCAGCGGGGAGTCTTACCCCGGCTATATCCAGAAGCATATCTTTGATCCTCTGGACATGCGCCACAGCTATACATCAAAGACCGAAGCACAGAAAAACGGTCTCGCTAGGGGCCACCGCTACTGGTTTGGTCACCCCATTCCTGCTCCGAATCTCTCCATTCCGTTGAGCTCGCTTCCATCCGGGCAGCTCATCTCCTGTGCCGAAGATATGGCAAATTACTTGATCGCCCATCTCAACGAAGGGCGTTTTGGGGAGGCACAGATCCTCTCACCTGCCGGTATCGATGAGCTTCACCGGGGAGCGGTGGAATGGAGAGAGATGGGTTTAGACTTCGGGCACTACGCCATGGGCTGGGTCAGCCAGGTGTTTGGCAAGTCGACCATCGTCTCCCATAGTGGAACCGTCCCGGACTTTGGCGCCTTTGCAGCCCTGGTACCCGAACAGAAAAAGGGCATTGTCCTGCTATACAATGCCAACCACGCCATGATCAAGGTAACTCTGGATGAGTTCGGATTGGGTGCAGCACAGCAGCTTGCCGGGGAACGCCCGAAAGGGACCATTTTCGGTGCACTCTACCTGGGGATGCGCGCTATGTTGTTCATCCCGATTCTTCAGATTGCAAGCGTCATCGCCACGCTGCGGCTGCTCCGCCGCTGGAGGGCAGACCCCGAGCATCGCCCAAGCCGGAGGCGCCTATGGGAGCAGAATTTCCTGCTTACATTATTCCCTGACTTGCTGATCGCCCTCACTCTGGTCCCTATGATGAGCAAAATGCGCGGCTGGATGAGGCTGTTCATGCCCGACTTTTCATGGATCGCCTGGATCTGCGGAAGTTTTGCCACAATTTGGATATTCCTGCGTACTGGGTTGATGCTGAAATCCATGCGTGAATTGTCGGCCTCAATTATCCAGAAAGGGGACACAAACCCATGAATACACATACAATACCTTACCAGATCGTCGATCTGACACCTGGGCGCCGGATCTGGCTGAACACGCTCGAGCTGTCCTGGACGGCGCACGCGATCTACGGACTGCTTGAAGTGGACGTGACGATCGCTCGCAAATACATCGGCGAACACAAGGCACGTACCGGAGAGAGCCTGTCCTTCACAGCCTTCCTGGCCTTTTGTCTGGCTCGTGCTGTGGAGGAACACAAGGAGGTCCAGGCCTGCCTGAAAGGCCGCCGACAGATTGTGATGTTCGACGATGTCAACATCGGTTTGATGGTCGAACACAAGGCCGGAGGGAAGGGCGCCTTGATGGGGCACGTGATCCAGGGAGCCAATCACAAGACTTACCGGGAAATCCACAAAGAGATCCGCACAGTACAATCCGCTCCAGTGCCCTCAGGCCGAGGTATGCCGTCCTGGTTCCGGTCCGCCATGCAGCTGCCGGGGTTGCTACCCCGGCTGACGATGGCTCTTTTTCGGATGAAGAGGCGACGCGACCCACTGAGTTTCGTGTCCATGGGAGGCACGGTGGCCATCACCTCGGTCGGCATGTTTGGCGGAGGTCACAGTGGCTGGGGAGTCACACCCACACCCCAATCGCTTGGTCTGGTGGTAGGAGGCATTGCCTGGAAGCCTGCCGTAGTGGAGGGGCGGATTGAGCCACGCGAGATGCTCAATCTAACCGTGATGTTCGACCACGATGTAGTCGACGGGGCTCCCGCCACCCGATTCACCCGTCGCCTGGTGGAGCTGATCGAGAGCGGCTATGGGCTGGAAGAGATGGATGAACAGTGAATGATCACACGATGAAAGGGGCACAAATGTTGGATAGTACGCAAAGAATCGCAAATATTCTCAACACGTACCGCAACGAGATCATGGCTAAAAGCCCAAAGTCCCTGGCGGTCTGGCAGAAAAACCGCACGGTCATGCCCGCCGGTGTGGGCAGCCTCTTCCGTCTGGCGGATCCGTTTCCTATGGTGATAAAGAGGGCCCAAGGCGGTCGGGTATGGGATGCGGATGACAATGAGTATCTGGATTTCATGCTTGGTTTCTCGGTGATGATTCTCGGCAACGCACCGGAGGAAGTTGAGGTAGCCATAAGGCAGGCTTTGCCGAACGGAACTCATTACGGTCAATGCCATGAGCACGAGTACGAGTTTGCCCGGTTGTTTTGCGATATGGTGCCTGGGGTAGAAAAAGTTACTTTCTGCAACTCGGGAACCGAAGCAACCATGTATGCACTCCGCTTGGCACGGGCTACGACTGGGCGTCCGCTGGTGGCGAAATTTGAAGGCGGCTATCATGGTACCCATGATCTTCTGGCTGTCAGCTTTGGCCGACCAGGCTCACAAGCCAATAATTGTGGACCCATCGATGACCCCATCGCCATCCCTGAAAGTCCCGGGCTGGCTGAGATGGCCTGGAAAGACACTATCATCCTGCCCTACAATCACCCGGCAGCCTTTGACATAATCCTTCGCCATGCAGACCGGTTAGCGGGGATAATTATCGAACCGGTGCAGGGTGCAGCTGGCACAATCCCTGCAGATCGGGATTTCCTGGCAGAACTGCGCAGGATCACGCTTGAGATTGGCGCGTTGCTCATCTTCGACGAGGTGATCACCGGCTTCCGCTTGGCTCCAGGTGGAGCTCAGGAGTACTTTGGGATCATTCCTGATGTCAGCACCTATGGCAAGGTTGCTGGTGGTGGTTTTCCATTCGGGGCGGTTGGCGGAACTGCAGAGGCGATGCACCTGATGGAGTACGATACTGAACCTAGTTCGATTCTCATGGCGGGTACCTTCAATGGCGGTCCATTGGTTACGGCAGCTGGAGCAGCAGTTCTGCAACGCCTGAGCCGAGAACCGCAGCTGTTCTCGCGACTGAATACCATGGGTGATCGCTTTCGGGCAGAGATCAACCAGTTTATCCAAAATGAGGACTATCCAGCGCTTGCTGTTGGAGCCGGTTCCATGTTTTGGATGCACGCCACCCGAGGGCCAGTTAAAAGTGTCAGGGATGCGCGGCGGGGGGATCGCTTCGCCAGCCCGGGCTTGAGATTGTTATACCGCAAGAATGGGCTGCACATTCCGCCAAACCATGGGTTCATGTGCGCTGCACACACAGACGAAGATATTACTAGGTTGATCGAGATCCATAAATCTGCGATGGAAGAATTGAGGTCGCAGGGCGTGTGGTGACTCGATAAAGATTATCCTCCTTCACGCCGGCCAGGATTTATCCAAACGGGGGGACCAGCTTCGTGATTGCTGCAGGGTAGCCTGCTTGTGGATGATGGAATATTTTCCTACTTATAAATAATCACTGAAGAATAACCGAATAATTCATCTAGCTGTCGGGGCGGATTCACCCTCCTGGTTTGTGGCTACCTGACTGCCCTTGATTTTGTAAACTGGAGCATTTTACAGGGTGGCTTCTTTTAACCTCTTAACTCACACTGTCTTAGATCTGTTAGTTATCAACCTGGCACTTATCCTTTGAGGCTGTCTCGTAATTAGGAAATTCAACCAGGAAATTTATTCGTTGGCCTCCTGAGGGGGCAATATTATCTCTCAGGAAGTTGTCATGAGCACCGTTTATCAGAAAAGCGAATGGTAAAATGGATAGCTGGCGCCTTTTTTTGCAGGGAATATCCAATTTTGATATATTGATTTTTCTTTGTGAGGGCTTTTTGATGGGGAGCATCACCCGGTGAATTTTAGAGGGAAAAGTTATTCTTCCTTTTTTATTACTTTAGCGATTATCTTTTGTTTTGCTGGTCGTGTCATCGCTTCACCAGGAGGGTCAGCGAGGTGGGGTGAGGAAGTCTCTCCCCCAAGAATTTCACCGTCAGGGATCACATCACCTTTAATCTTACAATCAAATATTCCTGTTCAAAGCCCTGCAGGTATCCGTCAAATCTCTCCTGTATTCCAACGCTACACAGTAGAAGATGGGCTTTCGCACAGCACAATTAATTGCATCCTTCAAGACCAGCAGGGGTTTATGTGGTTCGGAACGGATGATGGATTAAACCGGTTCGATGGATATGAATTCAAGGTCTATCGAAATGACCCGGATGATCCTGATAGTTTGAGTCACAATATGATTATGGGCCTGGTCGAGGACTCTCAAGGTAACCTGTGGATTGGTACCTACGGGGGTGGTCTTGATCGATTAGACCCGGGAAGACAAAGATTTTACCATTACAGCAACCAACCTGGTAATCCAAAAGGTCTTAGAGATAATCGGGTTCGTTCTTTAATGCTGGATCAGTCAGGGACTATCTGGATCGCCACCCACGGAGGTGGTGTGAATATATTCAATCCAACCAAGAATACATTCGATGTGCTTGGTCCTGATCCAGAAAATCCAGATAGTGCAGCAGGCTGGTTCGTTGACTCGATTTATGAAGCTGAAGATGGCAGGATATGGATTGGCAGCAATGATCTAGGTCTGTTTCGATATGAACGAGAAACAAACCAGATGAGCCAGTTCGTTCACGAACCTGAAGATGGACACAGTCTAGCAAGCGATATCCTGCTTTCCTCTATTGTTGAAAATCCCAGTAGTGAGCTGTGGGTGGGTTCTTTTCAAGGGTTAAATGTTTACTCGATGGATGATAAGAAATTCACCCGTTATATGCATGACCCAAGTGATTTGGGAACTGTAAGCCATGACACCATCAATGCCTTAATGCTTGATCACACTGGGAATATATGGATTGCTACAGCGGATGGATTAAACAGCTACGATGCGGAAAGCGATTCATTTATTAGCTATCGCAATGATCCGAGTAACCCCAAAAGTTTGAGTGGTAACCTGATAAATGCATTGTATGAGGACCATGCCGGTGATCTGTGGATTGGAACGCGAGGTAGTGGATTGAACCGCCTTGATCACTATTCAAATCGTTTCCAGCATGTGTATAGTTGGCCTGGCGATTCAGATGGAATGAACAACAACATTGTCAATGCTATTCTTGAAGATCAAAATGGTGTAGTATGGCTGGGGACCTTCGGCGGGGGGTTGAATCGCTGGGATCGTGCCTCGGATTCCTGGAGCCATTACCTTCATGATCCCAATAACCCGCAAAGCCTAAGCCACGATGTCGTAACTACAATCTTCCAGGATGAACAGGGCGCTATATGGCTGGGCACCTTAATTGGGAAAATTAACCGGTTCGACCAGGTAGCGGAGACTTTTGAACAGATATCTTTCGGTTTATCGGGTTCTGTAGAACTGACTACAGATGCGGGAATACGCTCTATGATTCAGGATCACTTACAAGTGGTATGGATCGGGACTCATGGAGATGGGCTTTACTCTCTGGATCCCGAAGATGGTTCGTTTTTCCATTACCAACATGATACAGGAAATCCGCGCAGCCTGAGTGATGATTGGATTTATGCACTACTGGAAGACACTTCTGGAACTATATGGGTTGGTACGCGCGATGCTGGGCTCAACAAGTTCAATCGGTCAACCAGTGAGTTCAGCAATTTTGTTTATAACCCGGATGATCCTTACAGTTTGGGGAAGGGCGCGATCAATGTGATCTTCCAAGATAGTTCTGGGATCCTATGGGTCGGTACAGAGGGTGGCGGCTTGAACAGAATGGACAGCGAATCCGGGAGTTTTGTTCGCTATGGAACAGATGAGGGATTCCCCAGTGGTGAGATTTATGGAATCCAGGAGGATGAAAAAGGTTGGATGTGGATCAGCACGGGTAATGGACTGGTGAAATTTGATCCTCTGAGGGAGATAATTAAAACCTACGATCGTCAGGATGGTCTGCAGGGAGATATCTTCCTTGCTGGTTCAAGCGAGAAAGCGGCTAATGGTGAAATTTTCTTCGGGGGATTTAATGGTATGAATTTTTTTGATCCGGAGGAGATAATTGATAACAAAGACGCGCCCCCAATGATTCTCACCTCCCTCACCCAAGCTGGTAAGCCGATGGCACTTGAGATGGCGGTTGACCGCTTGTCGGGATTCCAGATCAAACGACCCGATAGTTATTTTGAATTCGAGTTTGCTGCCCTGAATTACAACCAAGCGGACAAAAATCAATATATGTATCGGTTGGAGGGGTATGATGAAGATTGGGTCGAAATCGGCACTCAGCGATTTGGAATTTATGCCAATTTACCTGCAGGATCGTATATTCTTCGTATCCTGGGTGCAAATAATGATGGGGTGTGGAATGAAATGGGACTCTCGCTAACAGTGAATGTTCTCCCTGCAACGTGGGAGACATGGTGGTTTTGGTCAATCATCTGGGTTGTTGTAATTGGACTTTCGTTCACTGCCTACCGTTTTCGGATCCGGACGATTGAGGCTCGCAGTCGACAGTTAGAGCAACAGGTGGTAGCCCGCACCCGTGAGCTGGAAGCCATCAATGCAGTTGGTGGTGTCGTTAGCCGCTCTCTCGATCTATCGACCGTGTTGGAAAATGCGCTTGTAACTATCTTGGAGTACACAAACATCCAGGCAGGCGCGATTTGTTTGTATCCTGAAAATGGGGACTCGCCGGACATCTCTCCCGAGGTTGACCAAAGAAAACTTGAAGTGGAAGCCCAGGTGGGATTCGATCCCCTTGCATTGACAGAAATAATATCGAGTAGCCCCTTTTCTGGTGTATCAATGGAGACAGAAATCGGGCATCCAGATAAGGCCGACCCGATTGCAGAGCGATCGGCTGAGATTACCAGGGGAGGTGGCAGCATGCTTGCCATTCCCCTGATAGCCCGAAAGAGAACACTGGGGTATTTGTTTGGGAAATTTCCTCCGGGTTTACAGATTTCAGAACAAGAGCAGGATCTCCTGGCTTACATTGGCATGCAAATTGGCGTGGCGATCGAAAACGCTAGACTTTATTCCCAATCAAAGCAGGTAGCAGTAGTGGAAGAACGGCAGCGGTTAGCACGGGATTTGCATGATTCAATTACCCAGGCTCTCTATGGTGTGATGCTTTTTAGTGATGCTGCCGCAGGGCAGCTTAATCAGGGACAGGTTCAAGCCGCACAGGAACATATCCATAATCTGCGCGAGACTGCTCAACAGGGGTTGGGAGAGATGAGACTGCTAATCCATGAATTACGCCCAGTGATTTTAGAAAACGAAGGTCTGGAAGCAGCCATTGCTTATCGCCTGGAGACGGTAGAAAGCCGGGCTGGATTGAAGACCCGTTTTCGGTTTGAGGTTTCAGGTCATCTTGATACTAAAATCGAAGAGGGTCTTTACCGAATCACGCTTGAAGCCCTGAACAACGTTCTCAAGCACGCCCATGCGCGGGAAGTGCTGGTTTCCCTGAGATTTGAGGGGGAATCTCTTCTTCTCGAAGTTCGTGATGATGGAGTGGGGTTTCGCCCTGAATACGGAGGAATTAGTGGTCTTGGGTTGCCCACGATGAGAGAACGAGCGGTAGCCATCGGTGGCTCACTGAGAATTACCAGCAGTGTCGATGAAGGAACCAGCATACAAGTGGAGGTCCCAAATGATGGTACCTAAACAAGAAGAAATCATCCGGGTTCTCGTCGTGGATGATCATGCGATTATTCGTGAGGGTTTGCGGGCTGTCTTGGCAGTTGTTCCAGATATCGATCTAATCGGTGAAGCTGTTGATGGAAAGCAGGCGATCGCCCTCACGGCAACCCTGCATCCAGACATTGTTGTGATGGACCTGGTGATGCCGGGTATGGATGGGATCGAAGCCATTGAAGTTATTGCTCGTGAATATCCTGAATCACGAATCCTTGTGCTTACAACCTTCACAGGTGAGGAACTCCTTTTCCCTGCCCTCAAGGCGGGTGCACTAGGATACCAATTAAAAGATTCGAAATCCGAAGATCTTATCCGCTCCATTCGCGAGGTTTACCTTGGAGAATCTTCCCTGCATCCAAAAATTGCCCGTAAAGTACTGCAGGAAATCAATAAGCCCGCGCAGGTGCAGCGCACAAGCGATCCTCTGACCGGGCGCGAGCTTGAAGTGCTAAAGCTGGTCGCAGAAGGTGCGGAAAATGCTGCAATTGCCGAGGAATTAGTAATCAGTGAAGCTACAGTGCGTTCACACTTGAGTCATATCTTGGATAAACTTCACCTTGCTAACCGTACTCAGGCTGCGCTTTATGCCTTACGGGAAGGGATAGCTTCCTTGGATGAGACTGAGAATGGGGGATAGGATAGGGAAACCCTCTCCGGGATCAGCATCTCCACTTTTGATTAAAAAGACCACTAAAAAAGTGGTCTTTTTGTTGATCATTTTTCCACTTCCCTCTGATGACAAAAGCTGGCGATTTCTGTATGCTTGTTTCAGTTTTTAACCAGTTCAGGTAATAAAAATTCCGGTCAATTTTGGTGAAAATGTATTCACCAATTAAAAGATTATTCTATAAAGAACATCGTTGGAATTCAGGTGGAAGGAGATTCAAATGAGCGAAGGAATTCAAAATCCAAGCAGCAGAAACGCGCGCGCAATAATCACCATCCTTGTGGCCATGATTATGCTGGCTTGCATTGTGGGGCTGGTTGCATCAGTGA
>CP070764.1:2769547-2838368 GCA_020349245.1 Chloroflexota bacterium
ATATGTCGGCGAATTTATCGCTTCAGACCGAGATTATATTGTAGTTGCAACAAAGTACACCATGAAACCCCGCTCCGCAAATCTAATGAATCTGAATTTGGGGGAAATCACCGCAAGAACTAAATACGTTCAGATGATGCGAGTCTGAAAGGTTTGGGTATTGGTTATATCGATTAGTTCTATCTGCATTTATGGGATTACACAACCTCAGTGGGAGAATTAATGAGGGGTTGGATGATCTGGTCAGACATCGAAATTTTCACTATATCGAATTCTCTGATACACTGGCTTATATCCTTTCGAAAACAAAAGTGCTTACCGACTTAAGATCTATGTCCCCTGTGGTGGCATTTCAAATTCCGTACAATCTTAATCGACGATATCCGGAGCAAGAGCTAATTCAAATGGCGATAGAAGAAGATATTGGCATAGCCGCGAGGGGGCTACTCGCAGGCGTTTTCTTAACAGAATATACCGGGGTGGGGGTGAGGACAAGCGGTACAAGCAGGTAGACGAGAATCAATTTTTAGTGGCTGATAAATTTGTTGAAATTACCTGAGAAATTGGCTGCACTCCTTCCCAGGCAGCAATAAACTGGGTAAAGCAGCAAAGCACTGACGTTCAAATCATTCCCATTCTAGGTGCTCGGATCTTGAACTAGGTCCATTGATAATCCAGGACTCCTCGAATTTGAGCCGTTTGTTGAATAATTCAAGGAAATCAAAAATTTACCTGGTTTTGATCTTGGATTTCCAAGATCTTTCCTGTAAGATAAGAATATCTTTGAATTTATGAATGGCCAAACGTATCCCAATCTCGATTTCCACTAATGAGGGAAGAACTTCAAAGGAATAAATCATAACAAAAATTTGAAATTGTATCTTGACGAAATGCTATAAGAATTAGTATAATCACCTGCACATGTCAAATAAAGAGATGACCATACGCCGCGAGCGTTTGAGATAGAGTCTCAATCGCTTGTTTTACTATGCTTATAAGAAATAGTGATTTAATCAGATAATTCCCGTAATACCTTGGATATAGCACATGCTTGTTTAAACAGCTTATTTTCCACGCTGTATAGGGGAATTGTTGCCATTATCGGGAAGAAGAGCTTATAAAGGAGGATTCCGAGTGGAAACCAAAGGGTTAACCTCTCTCCGCATCAGTCTGGCATCGCCAGAAACAATTCGAAGTTGGTCTTATGGTGAGGTACTTAAACCTGAGACAATAAATTACCGGCGTCTCCGTCCAGAAAAGGATGGCTTGTTCTGTGAGGCGATATTTGGACCTACACGCGATTGGCAATGCTATTGTGGAAAGTACAAAAATATCCGCTATAAGGGTATTGTCTGCGATAAATGTGGTGTTGAAGTCACCCGATCATCTGTGCGTAGAGAGCGGATGGGGCATATCGATTTGGCGGCTCCAGTTGCTCACGTGTGGTACACCCGTCGTGTTCCCTCATATTTAGGATTGCTGCTAGATATTTCTCGGCGAAACCTTGACCGGGTCCTGTATTTTGCACAATATGTCGTCACTTACGTTGATGAAGATGCCAGGCAAAAAGCATTAAATCGCTTGGAAGAAAAAATCTCGGTAGTTGAACAGGAACAGATTGGCGAGATCAACTCCAAAATAAAAGAGATCAAGATTGGCCGTGACAATAATATCCAGGCGCTAAGGGATCGCAAAAAAGAGATTGAAACAAAATTTGATGAAGAGATTGCTGAAAAACTTGATCCGATATTAAAAGCAGGTCAGCGACTCGAACAAAAATTGCAGGAAGACATGGGCGAGAAGCCAAAAACTGCGATTCACTTCCCAGATACCGATATTGTTATTGTTGAAGCAAATCAAGCCATAAGTAATAAGCATATTTCGCAAGTTCAAAAAATTGTAAAAGACCAATTGGAAGCGTTAGAGGGCAGTTTAAATGAACAAAAACATACAGAGCTTGAACTTGTGGATAGTGAACTTGAGTCTTTGCGTGCGAAAGCAGATATGGATATGGAGGCACTTCGCAATCAGCTTGAGGACGACGCAGCTCTAGCAAGAGATCAGAATACTCGTTTGCGGGATGAACTTATTGAGCTGCGACCACTGACATTTATGGGTGAAAGTCGCTATCGTGAGCTGAAGTCTCGCTGGGGACAGGTTTTCCGAGCAGACATGGGTGCCGAAGCCTTTTACGATATTTTACGGCGAATTGACCTAGATAAGCTGGCGGAAGAGCTGTGGCACGAGGTACGCACATCTCGGAGCAAACAAAAAAGGAAAAAAGCGACCAAGCGGTTAAAGGTTGTGGAAGCTTTTCGCCGTTCAGGAAACCAACCAGAGTGGATGGTCCTTTCAGCTCTCCCTGTCATCCCTCCTGATCTGCGACCCATGGTGCAGCTTGATGGTGGTCGTTTTGCAACCTCTGATCTGAATGATTTGTATCGCCGGGTGATAAATCGAAATAATCGATTAAAGCGTCTCCTTGAGCTTGGTGCGCCGGATGTAATCGTTCGCAATGAAAAAAGGATGCTTCAAGAAGCTGTCGATTCATTAATCGATAATTCACAGCGCGGAAAAGCGCTTTCTCGACGGGGGCGCAGAGAACTCAAATCACTCAGTGACATGCTTAAGGGAAAGAAAGGTCGC
Organism: Chloroflexota bacterium; assembly: GCA_020349245.1. GTDB lineage: Bacteria > Chloroflexota > Anaerolineae > Anaerolineales > UBA4823 > PFL25. Next base: position 2,772,194 of record CP070764.1, read on the forward strand.
TTCCGCAGAAACCTGCTCGGTAAACGAGTCGATTATTCGGGACGCTCAGTGATTGTAGTGGGCCCAAACCTGAAGCTCTTCCAGTGCGGGCTTCCAAAAAGCATGGCGCTCGAGCTATACAGGCCTTTTGTGATTTCCCGTTTAGTCTCGCATAATTATGCTGCGAATGTCCGCGGTGCAAAACGCTTTATCGAGCGCAATCGCCCCGAAGTCTGGGAAGTTTTGGAAGAGGTAATCAAGGAAAGACCAGTCCTGCTTAATCGTGCTCCCACTCTCCACCGGCTCGGTATTCAGGCGTTTGAACCTACGTTGATCGAGGGCAGTGCAATCCAACTGCACCCCCTAGTTACCACGGCCTTTAACGCAGACTTTGATGGGGATCAGATGGCTGTCCATGTTCCCTTGTCCCAGAAAGCAGTTTGGGAAGCACGGCAGTTGATGCTTTCCTCCCGGAATTTGCTCAAACCAGCAGACGGTGAACCCATTATCAGCCCCTCCAAGGACATGGTCCTCGGTGTTTACTATCTGACTACAGAAGGTGAAGACCGAGAGCACCGCGGGGATGGACGTATCTTCGGAACCATGGACGAGGTTGAAATGGCATACCAACTCAACCAAGTTGAAGTCCATACAAAAATCAAGTTGTATACATCAACTTGGTACGATGATGAGAATAATCGCCTTTCAGAACCCGAACACCGATTGCTTGATACAACTGTTGGGCGTGTTCTTTTCAATAATGTCCTCCCAGAAGAAGTACAGTACGTCAATTTTGTGTTGGAAAAAGGTGGACTAAAAGATCTGGTAGCTGAGCTATATGAGATCGTTGGCGAGGCAGGTACTCCAGAGGTAGCAGACAGGATTAAGGATATTGGATTTGCGTATGCAACCCAATCAGGGTATACGTTGGCAGTCTCTGATATAACAGTGCCTGAGGCAAAAAGTGAAATTATCGCCGATTCCCTACAGCAGGCAGAGGGTATCCAGCGGGATTTTCGCCGTGGTTTACTCACTGAACAAGAACAGAATGAGCGTTTGATCGAGATCTGGCAAAAAACGACAAATGATCTATCCAATATCGTTAAAGAAACCCTGGATCCAAATGGTAATTTGGCTTCAATGGCGAACTCTGGGGCTACAAAAGGTGGCTTTCAACCGATTTCACAATTGGCTGGGATGCGCGGTTTGATGGCAGATCCTTCAGGACGAATTATTCCACTTCCGATCCGGTCTAATTTCCGTGAAGGTCTGACTGCCCTGGAATACTTCATCTCAACTCATGGTGCTCGCAAAGGTCTCGCGGACACTGCTTTGAGAACAGCCGATGCTGGTTATCTGACCCGCCGCCTGGTGGACATCGCCCAAGATGTGATCATAAATGATAATGATTGCGAGACCATGGATGGACAGATGATCAGGTCTACTGATGATATCGCCGGACAATCCATGGGCAGCCGAATCTTTGGTCGTTATGCTGCAGCCCCAGTCATCGATCCAGAAACTGGTGAGATATTGGTTGACCGTGACGAGATGATCAACTTAGACCAGGTTCGGCGAATAACGAATGCCAATATTGAAACCGTGCTGGTGCGTTCGCCATTGACCTGTGAATTGAACCACGGGATTTGTGCTAAATGCTATGGTATGGATTTGGGACGAGGGAAGCTGGTCGACGTTGGTGCTGCTGTAGGGATTGTTGCTGCGCAATCGATCGGTGAACCAGGAACCCAATTGACGTTGCGTACCTTCCATACCGGTGGTGTAGCTGCAGTCGGTGACATCACCACAGGTCTGCCACGTGTTGAAGAGCTTTTTGAAGCCCGGAAAACCCCGAAAGGTGAAGCCGTGGTTACTGAAATTGCAGGCGCGGCATTTATTGAGCAATCTGATCGTTACAGTGATTTGCGAGTTGTTCGTGTTGAACAAAGCGACATGGTCAGCGAAGAATACACGCTTCCTGCTGGATATAGCATTGCAGTTGAGGATGGTAGCGAAGTCAAGGAAGGCGAGCTTTTGGCGAGTCTTGATGATGCACAGATCGTTGCCGAAAACGCGGGTAAGGTTCGTATTGAGCAGGCAGAGGATCAGGAAAACGAAAAAGTTATCGTCTCCTATGAAGTCCGCCAGGAGGAGGAGTACGAGATCCCAAGCAATGCCCGTTTGTTAGTAAGAAACGGTGATCATGTAGAACCCGGACAGCCTCTGACAGAAGGTTCCCTTAATCCACACTTAATTTTGCGTATTCAGGGACGTAAAGAATGCCAGAAATACTTGCTTTCCGAGGTTCAAAAAGTTTATCGGTCGCAGGGGCAAAATATTAACGATAAACATTTCGAGGTCATTATCCGCAAGATGATGTCCAAGGTTCAAATAACCCGTCCCGGAGATACAGAATTTCTACCTGGAGATCTCGTGGATTACCTTGAACTGAAACGAGAAAACGAGCGCTTGCTAGGCGAGGATTTACGACCAGCTCGATTTTTGGAGGTATTGTTGGGGATTACCAAAGCCTCCTTGAGCACCGAATCTTTCCTTTCAGCCTCCTCATTCCAGCACACGATAAAGGTGCTTGCCCAAGCAGCAATTTCAGCTTCTGAAGATAACCTGTATGGTTTGAAAGAGAACGTGATCATCGGAAAATTAATACCTGCAGGAACAGGATTTGTCCCTGGTCGCTTCACTGAGGAAGAAATGGAAGAACTAATCCAAAGTGAACAAGAGGAAGAGTTCGAAGAATCAATTCTGGCTGAAGCTCTTTCAGATGACGGTCTTGGGGCACCTCCACCACCCGTTGCTGCAGATTAATTGAGATACCCAATCTGGATGATAAATACACCAGGGATTTCCCTGGTGTATTTTTATTTGTCTGTATTATTTCTTTGCAAGGTGAATATTGGTTGTGCAACTTTTCTGATTTTTCCACGTATACTTAATCAGAGTGAAGCAATAGCGATTGTCTGCGGACTAGATGATGTCCTAACAAGAAAAAGAGGAGCAATGCAGTGCCGGAAGTGGATTTAGATAGCCTGATTCTGGCTCAACAAGGAGATACACAGGCATTTACGGAATTGGTTGAGGCACATCAGGTGGCTGTATATAACCTTTGCCTGCGGATGTTGGGTGATCCTTATGAAGCTGAAGATGCAGCACAAGAGACTTTTCTCAGAGCATATAAAGCCATGAAAACGTACGATAGTAAACGATCATTTTCCACATGGTTATTGTCGATCGCTGCTCATTATTGTATTGACCAACTTCGTAGAAACCGGCTGAGTGTGACTCATTTTGAAGAAAATCCTTATTTAGATGTCCCGGATCCAAAACCAACGCCAGAAGGCTTGATTGCCGATAGTGAGCAACAAAAAAGAGTTCGTTCCTTATTAAACGTTCTTAGCGAGACTGACAGGGCAGCGATGATTATGTTTTATTGGTACGATTTTTCTTACGAGGAGATAGCCAGAGCCTTGAATTTATCGATCAGTGCTGTGAAGAGCCGTATGCACCGAGCGCGGTTGGAACTTGCGAAAACCTGGAATGATCAGAAACAAACCATCACAGGTTTGGAAAGGCAATCATATGGATCACAAGCCTTTTGAATCAATGCTGGTTTCGGAGGAGCCCCTCTCCCAAGTTGAGAAACAGCTGTTACAGGAGCATATTGAGTCATGTGCATCTTGCCGCCAGCTATCTATTTCTTGGGGAGAGGTGAATAATTTCTTCGAAATTCAACCCTTAGCGAAGCCATTGGCAGGATTTACCAGCCGCTGGCAGGCAAGATTAATTGTGTTCAATGCACGGGAACTCGAGATAAGGGAAAAACGGGCTTCATGGGTCTTCTTTGCTTCTACCGCGGCAGCAGCACTTGTTGTGTTCCTAATCATGGTCGTCCAATTCTTAAATTCTTTCCAAACTCCACTCCAAGTATTTATCACCGGTGCAGCCATGTTTGCCGGATTGGTAAACCTCGCCAGTGCAGCGCAGGTTGCTTTTATCCCAATTGTCGAGTTGGTAGTTGTCAGGGTACCAAGTGTTTGGTGGTTTGCTATCGCTGGTTCAGCATGCATATTAATTTTAGCACTTACTTTTTCTGTAAGAAGAATTCTATATCCAAGGAGGGTATCCTTATGAAAAAGCAATACAAGTTACTCGTTCTTCTGGTCGTCATGGTGATTCTATCTATCCCAGGCACTGCACTGGCGAAAGAATACCAAGATGACCGCGTGGTTGCCGGAGGTACGTTCTCACTAGAAAGCGGTGAAACGCTCGATGGCAGCTTGATCGTTTTCGGCGGTACGGTATCCATTGAACAAAATGCCACCGTTAGACGAGATGTTGTTGTTCTTGGCGGCATAGCCACTATAGAGGGAGATGTGGGGGGGAATGTTGTCGGTGTTGGTGGTGTTATTAACCTCCGAGAAACTTCAACTGTCGGAGGTGACCTAACTACTGTTGCAGCAACCTTGAACCGCGATCCTGGCTCCCAGGTGAATGGCCAGGTCATCACAAGTGTGGATATTCCGGCGCTTTCTATGCTGCCCAGCTCAATCGACATCCCCGCCATCACGAGATTTGAGCCAAGTTTCTATAATCCTGGCGAGTACACGGTATGGAGGGTATTCTGGTTTATCTTCCGTATATTATTGTGGGGTGCATTAGCTGCCTTGGTGGCTATGTTCTTGCCGAAGCAAACTACTCGGGTGTCTCAAACGATTGTCAAAGAACCTGTCCTGTCAGGTGGGCTAGGGTTGCTAACTATAATCATTGCACCGATCGTTTTATTGTTACTGGCGATCACGTGCATTCTTTCCCCGGTTAGCTTGCTAGGAATCTTAGTACTGGTAATCGCTTGGGCTTTTGGAAGAATAGCAATTGGTCTCGAAATTGGGCTGCGGATTGCTAAAGCATTCAACCGAGAGTGGCCTTTGCCTCTTGCGGCTGGTGTCGGTACATTCGGATTAGCACTCGTTGTCGACGGCCTCGGAACATTCATTTTCTGTGTTGGTTGGTTGATCCCAACAATTGTGGGAATGTTCGGACTCGGTGGTGTTCTCCTCACACGCTTTGGTACACAATCACATCCCAAAGAAAGCCAGCTTGCTGAAACAGGTGAGGCAGATTTCCCAGCCGAGCTCATCGACAGCCCTGAACCCGCCTCCCTGGAGGATCAGGCATCAGACGCTGATCCAGCTGATGAGATTCCGGATCCGTCAGGAGAAAAATAAAGATGGAGAATCGATGAGATAAAAAAATTCTTCTTCAACAATTGAATAAAAAAGAATATCCCTCCCCGGAATACTGATTGAATTTCATTCAAAAAAACAGGGAGGGGTATTTTTGTTATTAGTGATCTTTTCAGCTGGGATAATTGATAGTTATAGAAAATGAAATCAAGTAAGGATTGATTTGTATAGAGAGACTTGATCCCGCTGTTGAATATACCCGATTCAGAACAATTTACACCAGAAAATTGAGAGCTTGGGATAGATTGTTGAGATTGCGTATTTAATTAATAGAGTGAGCGTGAAATTCAATGGGGAATTAATTAATATTGAACTAATCTATTTTTCACAGGTAGCATGAGGAAATCGAATTTAGTATTTAAAACCAAATAGATTAAGGGCTGCATCATCATTTCGCCAATTCTTGCGCACTTTTACACGGAGCTGCAAATACACCTTGCGCCCCAGTAATTCTTCAATTTTCAAGCGTGCATCGATTCCAATCTTCTTCAGCCTTTCTCCACCCTGACCAATAACGATTCCCTTCTGGGAATCGCGTTCAACAAACAAGGTCGCAGCAATATAAGTTGTTCTTTCGTCTCTATCTTTAAATTCATCAATACGCACAGCAATGCTATGCGGAATTTCTGCGCGCAAATTAAACAATATTGATTCGCGAATGAGATCTGCAGCGATTTCTCGCTCATAAAGATCGGTTAACTGGTCTTCGGGGAAGAAAGGTGGTCCTTCTGGGAGTAATACGATCATTTGTTGAACCAATTGATCAAGATTCATTCCCAGGGTTGATGAAATTAAAAGTGTGTCTGCGTGAGGAAGTAATTCCTGGTACAAAAATGTGTGTTTCTTATTGATCTCCTCAGATTCGATATCAGCTTTATTCAAGGCCATCAGGATAGGAATAGATCTCTTGATGCCAGACAGCGCGTTGGCTAGCAAACGATCTTCTTCGTGTGGTGGTTGACTGATATCGACCAAGAATAAGATAATGTCACTTTCTTCCAGCACTTGGAGTGCTTCCTGGTTCATCCTTTCACCAAGTTTATGAATAGGATTGTGAAATCCCGGTGTATCAACAAAAACAATCTGCGCTTTCTCAAGGGTAAGAATGCCCATTTGGGCTTTGCGGGTTGTCTGCGGCCAGGGTGAAGTTGCCGCGATCTTTGTGCCTAATAGCTGATTAATTAATGTCGATTTGCCTACATTTGGGCGTCCCATGACCGCCACAAACCCGGACTTAAAATTTGAAGGATATTGGTCCATAGCACTATTCTATCATTGGGAAATGAATAAGAGTAACCCTTGATGATAAGAGTGGATTGGATGTCAACAGCTGGGCAAGAAAGCTGGTGATGGCTAGATGCAACGGGGAATTAACCAATATCATGCAGATTTTCACCGGGAACAGTTAGAATTGCTCGAATAATTGCTGTGCAGAGTGAATTTTCATGTTAGTTTTCTGACTACATAAGCATAATTAGCTTGACTTTAAATAAATATTTCTGCTATAATTATCTCTTGTCTATTCGGTTAAACACACGTTAGCGAAGATATTGATCGAAAATTTATTATAAAGCAAATCAAGATTGCGTAGAACGCTTGGTGATTCAGCCATCGCGTTGTACGCAATACGCGTGTTAGTAACAAAAGAAGTTGGATTTATTAGGAGCAACTTATGGCATCCTCTGTAGCAAGTAAATCTTATGCTCGCATAGATGTAACGATTCCACTCCCTGATCTGATTGAAGTACAGATTGAGTCATTCCAGAGGTTAAAATCGGAGGGTTTGGCGGATCTCTTCCACGAGATCTCACCCATTGAATCGTATAACAAGGGCATGAAGCTTTACTTTCCAAGCCGGACACCCGAGTCCGAAGAATGGGGACTCAAATACTGGTTTGATGAGCCGAAATATTCAATCGAAGATTGCGTTGAGCGTGATTTGACATACGCTTCGCCACTGTATGTGTCGGTCCTGCTCGCAGGACCGGATGTCCCTGAACCAATTAAGCAGGACATATTCCTAGGCGACTTCCCAGAGATGACTGAAAAAGGCACTTTCATTATTAATGGTACTGAACGGGTTGTCGTTTCGCAGTTAATCAGGTCTCCTGGCGTTTACTTCGAAGCACCTATTGATCGCTCGACAGGACGCCCATTGGCTATTGCAAAGTTAATTCCAGATCGCGGCGCGTGGATGGAATTTGAAACGCGCAAGAGTGATTACCTGACTCTCCGATTTAACCGCAAGCGTATCGTGCCAGTGACCATTTTCTTACGAGCACTTGCAACCGTGGATGATGGATTGCCTGATCCACCATTAAAGGAAGGTACCGACGAGGAGCTTCTCGAAATCTTCAGCGATGTCGATAACAATCCAGACCGGATGTTTATCGCCTCCACACTTGCTCAAGAACCTGAGTGGGATCTGACTCAAGGACATTCGATCGCAGAAGAGGCACTCCTCGAGTTCTTCAGGCGGATGCGTCCGGGTGATCCTGCAACCTTGGATAACGCCCGTGAATTCCTTGAAGAGCAGCTTTTTGATCAGCGCCATTACGATTTGGAACGCGTGGGTCGTTATAAACTCAACCAGAAACTGCAGCTTTACGAGCACGTGAATATTAACCACCGCATGATCACCAAGTGGGATCTTATTTTCCTGGTGCGGCGGATGATTGCAATTAATAATGGCATCCAGTCAGCGGATGACATTGACCATCTAGGTAATCGCCGCGCAAAAACCGTGGGAGAACTGATACAGAACAAGCTGCGGATCGGTATGCGCCGTATGGAGCGGGTAATCAAGGAACGTATGTCAATCCGTGATCAAGATCAGCTTTCACCAATCACGCTGATAAATATCCGTCCGGTTGTTGCTGCCCTGCGGGAATTTTTCGGTTCGAGCCAGTTATCCCAATTCATGGATCAAACGAACCCGCTTGCCGAATTACGACACAAGCGAACCTTATCAGCCCTAGGTCCAGGCGGTCTGCGGCGAGAACGGGCTGGTTTCGATGTGCGGGATGTCCATCATTCCCACTATGGTCGAATTTGCCCGATCGAGACACCGGAAGGACCAAATATCGGTCTAATCGGTCGCTTAGCCTCATTTGCCCGAGTAAACCAATACGGGTTTATCGAGACTCCATACCGAAAAGTTTTGAAATCTTTGCCAGCCAGGGATGATCGGCTGGTTGACAGGGTTCTACGAGAAGACCTCGAACACGAGAAAACCGGAAAAGCGATAGGCAAAGCCGGGGAGCGTATCACAAAGCAGATGGCTCGATCGATTCCCTCCTCCGGAAAGGAAGAAATTCTTATAGTTCCCTTCGTTTCCGATGAACGCGAGTATTTGTCTGCAGATGAGGAGGATAAATTTGTCATCGCCCAGGCAAACACTCCTTTAACAGATAATAATGAATTTGTCCGGGGTCGCGTTTCAGGGCGATTGCATTCAGGATTCGATTTCTTTGCCCCTGAAAATATCGATTATATGGATGTGGCTCCCAACCAAACAGTTGGGATCAGTGCTGGCTTGATACCTTTCCTGGAACATGACGATGCCAACCGTGCCTTGATGGGATCGAATATGCAAGCACAGGCAGTTCCCCTGGTAAAACCAGATATTCCCCAAGTTTCAACCGGTATGGAATTCCATGCTGCCAGAGATTCTGGGCAGGTGATTGTCGCTGAGGAAGATGGCGAAGTCGTATCTGTGACTGGCAAGCATGTGCTGGTCAGGAACGGTGATGGCGATCACCTATATCAATTACGGAAATATCAACGATCAAATCAGAGCACCTGTATCGATCAGCGTCCCGCGGTGGTAAAAGGTCAACGGATCCATCGGGGGGATGTAATCGCAGATTCTTCTTCTACAGATGCTGGAGAGCTGGCTCTTGGTCAAAATGTAACCGTGGCATTTCTTTCATGGGAGGGGGCAAATTTCGAAGATGCCATCGTTATCTCCGAACGGCTTGTCCAGGATGATTTATATACCTCTGTGCACATCGAAAAATACGAAGTTGAATCACGGGACACCAGGTTAGGTCCTGAGGAGATCACCCGCGATATTCCAAATGTCGGAGAAGATGCGATTAAAGATTTGGACGAACAGGGAATTATTCGCATCGGAGCAGAAGTTGGTCCGAATGATATCCTGGTGGGAAAAATTTCCCCGAAGGGTGAAAGGGAACTGTCTCCAGAAGAAAGATTACTCCGGGCAATTTTTGGGGAGAAATCACGCGATGTTAAAGATACCTCATTGCGGATGCCGCATGGTGAACGAGGAAAAGTTGTCGATGTGAAAGTATTCACCAGAGAGGACAATTCGGACCTATCCGCGGGTGTGGATATGATGGTCCGCGTGTCTGTTGCACAGCGGAGAAAAATTACCGCTGGTGATAAGATGGCTGGCCGTCATGGCAATAAAGGGGTTGTCTCCCGCGTCGTTCCTGCAGAGGATATGCCATTCCTGGAGGATGGAACACCGATCGATATCATTCTCAACCCAACAGGTATCCCGGGGCGAATGAACCTGGGACAGGTTCTTGAAACTCATCTAGGCTGGGCAGCCAGCCGACTCGGATTCAGGGCAATTTCACCCGTATTCGACGGTGCCAAGGAATCGGAGATCGAAGCTGAACTTGCTCGAGCATGGATGATTGAAGAAGCTTGGAAAGAAGCCGGGGAAAAAGCCTGGGAGTGGTTAAATGGGTTTGAATACGATCCAGAATCGATCAAAGATGATGTTGAAGTCCGCAACTTGTACCTCGAAGCCTGGCTAGGTGAACGAGATTACGATGTTTACAAGATCGTTTCAGATTATCAATATTCACGGCGAGCTGTATTGAAAGAATGGTTAAAGGATCAAGGATTCGATCCTGAAAAAATCTTAGATTTTGAGGACATGGAAATACCGGAAAGTGAAGGTCCTGCCCAGGATGAGAGAGCTTTATATGCCTGCTTACGACTCTGGATGCTCGATTTGGGATACAAAGTGGATAGAACTCCAGAAAACAAGTTGTGGGAACGCGCTAAGAAGGTGATGATGGAAACCAGCCTGCCAATTCCAGTTTTAGGAAAGCAGAAGGTGCGAGATGGCAAAACAGGTATGCCTTATGATCAACCGGTGACAGTCGGGATCATGTCCATCATGAAGCTTCACCACCTTGTGGAAGACAAGGTACATGCTCGCTCAACAGGCCCATACAGCTTGGTTTCTCAACAACCTTTAGGTGGTAAAGCGCAGTTTGGTGGTCAACGATTCGGTGAGATGGAAGTATGGGCGCTCGAAGCCTATGGTGCTGCTTATACTCTGCAAGAAATGCTTACTGTGAAATCGGATGATGTCCAGGGTCGCGTGAAGACGTATGAAGCGATTGTAAAAGGCGAACCGATCGAAGAGCCGAGTATCCCAGCATCTTTTCGAGTCTTGGTTAAGGAGTTGCAGAGCTTGGGGCTGGCTGTTGAAGCGGTGAATGAAACTGGTGAGATCATTCGCTTTGGAAAGGATGAGGAGCGTTCTCGTCCGCCAAGAGTAAGTACAGGATTGCTTGGCCTTGGAGAGGATTTCTGATTACAAATATTCGATATAAGATAGCTTGACGCTCACTGGTGAGCGTGGTAAAATCCCAGATCGTTGCCCATTTTCATAATGGTAGGGAATTACCTGCCTATATCGATGTCGGATAGAATTGCGAGGCCATCGCGCACGACCGATGGCCTCCCTTTATGAAAAAATTAGATACCTTCTGGTTTGAAACAAGTGAAGGCAGGTATTTCTAACAGAAAGAGAATTGGAGGCACAGGTGCCAACGATCAATCAGTTAGTCCGCAAGGGACGTAAATCGAAGAAAGTGAAAAGCAAAGCTCCCGCGCTGTTGTACACATTAAATACGAACAAACAGCGCCGAGTTCGTCAGCCGATGGGTGCGCCTCAAAAGCGGGGTGTTTGCACAATCGTCCGTACGATGACTCCCAAGAAGCCGAACTCCGCCTTACGCAAGATCGCTCGTGTCCGTTTAACAAACGGAATCGAAGTAACGGCTTACATCCCTGGAGAAGGGCATACACTCCAGGAGCACTCTGTTGTTCTGGTGCGTGGTGGTCGCGTTAAAGACCTGCCAGGTGTACGCTATCACATTGTGCGTGGAACTTTGGATACAGGTGGTGTTTCGGATCGCCGCCAGGGGAGATCTAAATACGGTTCAAAACGTCCCAAGGAATAGGATGTGATCGAAAAGTTATTCTGTTGATGAGTTGCAGATTAACTCTTGAATCATAGTTTGGAGAATTGGAATGCCAAGACGCTATCGACCAGAGAAGAGAAAGATTGAACCAGATGTACGCTTTCATAACGTGCAGGTTCAATCATTTATTAACCGGGTGATGAAACGCGGAAAGAAAAGCACCGCGACTCGCTTGGTGTACAAGACTTTCGATATTATTGAGAAGGATTCGAAGAAAGATCCATTGGAGGTCTTCCTTCAAGCGCTTAAAAATGTTTCCCCGGTGATGGAAGTAAAACCCCGCCGGGTTGGTGGTGCCACCTACCAGGTGCCAATGGAAGTTTCCACAGATCGACAGTTTGCCCTTGCCACCCGCTGGATATTGGCAGCAACCCGATCGCGCTCCGGCAGGTCTTTCCCAGAAAAGTTGGCTGGCGAATTAATGGATGCCTACAATAATACTGGGTCTTCGATCCGCAAGAGAGATGAGACACACAAGATGGCGGAAGCGAACCGCGCATTTTCACATTATCGGATTGGGAGATAATTCATCATAATGGATCGTCAGCACCCAATCGAACGGTATAGGAATATAGGCATCATTGCCCATATTGACGCTGGTAAGACAACCACTACCGAGCGTATTTTGTACTATACCGGAAAGACTCACCGAATTGGCTCTGTCGATGATGGGACAACGGTCACTGATTGGATGGAGCAGGAAAGGGAACGCGGTATTACGATTGTATCAGCTGCTGTATCAGCAGTATGGAAAGATTACCAGATCAACATCATCGATACACCAGGACATATTGATTTCACAGCTGAAGTCCAACGATCCTTGCGCGTATTAGATGGCGGAATTGTCATCTTCGATGCTGTCCAGGGGGTTGAACCGCAAAGCGAAACAGTCTGGCGACAGGCGGATAGGTACCATGTTCCACGGATTTGTTTTGTAAACAAGATGGATCGGCTGGGGGCATCTTACGAAAGAACAATGAAGATGATAAAAGACAGATTGGGTGCAAACCCGATCGCTGTTCAAGTCCCCATTGGCTCAGAAGCTGGATTCAAGGGAGTTGTTGATCTCCTCGCGCAGAAAGCAATTTATTGGGATGAGGGCTTGGGGGATATTCCCCGCGAGGCTGATATCCCATCTGATATGCAAACTGCTATCGACGAAATGCGTGACCGCATGGTTGAACAAATCGCTGAGACGGATGATGATTTAACGGTCAAGTTCCTTGAAGGGGAGTTCATCTCGGTTGAGGAATTAAAGTCTGCTCTGCGAAAGGCAGTTATTGCCAACCTGGCCACGCCGGTTTTCTGTGGTAGTTCGTTAAGGAATAAAGGCGTTCAACCGCTTCTTGATGCAATTATCGATTATCTTCCCTCCCCAACGGAAGTCCCCCCGGTGAAGGGATTTGTCCCAGATAAAGACAAGGAAATTGAACGTTACCCAGATGATGAAGCACCCTTAAGTGCCTTGGTTTTCAAGATCGTCACTGATCCTTACGTGGGTAGATTGGCGTATTTGCGGGTATATTCAGGCAAAATAAAACAAGGCACAATGGTTTATAACTCGACCAAGGAGAAGAAGGAACGCATCGGACGCTTGCTCCGCATGTATGCAGATCGCAGGGAAGATGTTGAGGAAGTCCTGGCTGGCGATATCGGTGCCACCTTAGGTCTTAAGAACTCATTCACAGGCGATACGTTGTGCATATCTTCGGATCAAATCTTGCTCGAAGCCATTTCCTTCCCAGAACCGGTCATCTCGGTGGCGATTGAACCTAAGACAACTGCAGACCAGGATAAGATGGGTGAGGCTTTACATAAACTGGCGGAAGAAGATCCTACTTTCCATGTTCGCCAGGATCCAGATACGGGTCAAACGATTATTTCAGGCATGGGCGAACTGCATCTGGAAATTCTCGTCGACCGCATGCTCCGGGAATTCAGGGTCCAGGCTAGGGTAGGTCGACCACAGGTCGCCTATCGCGAATCGATCACCCGACCTGTCGAGAAAGCGGAGTTCCGCTATGTTAAGCAAACTGGTGGAAGAGGCCAATACGGCCATGTTGTCTTGGAGATAGAACCAGGAGAAATCGGATCAGGTATAGAATTCGAAAATGATATTGTTGGTGGTATTATCCCCAGGGAGTATTTCAACGCAATTGAAAAAGGAATCGTGGAGTCGGCAGAGGCAGGCGTCTTGGCTGGCTACCCTGTGGTAGATGTCAGGGTCAGGCTGTATGATGGTTCATATCACGAGGTTGATTCGAGTGAAATGGCATTCAAGATGGCAGCTTCCCTAGCATTTAAAGAAGGGATACAAAAAGCACACCCAGTCTTGTTGGAACCGATCATGAAAGTAGAAGTTGTCTTACCTGAAGAATATTTAGGTGACACCATTGGTCAGTTAAACGCTCGCCGTGGAGAAATCATGGGAACTGAAATGCGACCGGGCAATTCGCAAGCAGTTAAAGCGATGGTTCCACTGGCAGAGATGTTTGGATATGCGACTGACCTGAGGTCAGCTACTCAGGGTAGAGGCGCATTTACCATGGAATTCGATCATTACGCCCAAGTGTCTGAGAGCGTAGCAAAATTGGTTATAGCATAGAAGTTATCACAATGAATTATTCGCAGGAGAGGAATTATGGCCAAGCAGAAATTTGAGCGGACGAAGCCACACATGAATGTGGGCACGATGGGACACATCGACCATGGCAAAACGACGCTGACGGCAGCAATCACCAAGTATTGTTCCTTTTCGGGTTATGGTGACTACCGGCCGTTTGAATCGATCGACAATGCCCCGGAAGAGAAAGAGCGCGGCATCACGATCAACATTGCCCACGTGGAGTATGAGACGGAAAAGCGTCACTATGCCCACGTAGACATGCCCGGACACCGGGACTATATCAAGAACATGATCACCGGTGCGGCGCAGGTGGATGGGGCGATCCTGGTGGTTGCGGCCCCTGAAGGTGCCATGCCGCAGACCCGTGAGCATGTATTGCTGGCCCGGCAGGTGGAAGTGCCAGCCATTGTGGTCTACCTGAACAAGGTCGACATGATGGATGACCCGGAACTGCTGGAGCTGGTCGAGTTGGAACTGCGCGAACTGCTCAACGAGTATGGTTTCCCTGGGGACGAGACCCCGATCGTGCGGGGCAGCGCCCTGGAGGCACTGCAGAGCACTTCGACTGACCCGGACGCTGAAGAGTATGCCAGCATCAAGGAACTGCTGCGGGTCGTGGATGAGTACATCCCTGAGCCGGTGCGTGAGGTAGACAAACCCTTCATGATGTCTGTGGAGGATGTATTCTCGATCAAGGGTCGTGGCACGGTGGTGACCGGACGTGTGGACCGCGGCAAGGTCAAAACCAGCGACCCGGTTGAGATCGTTGGCCTGCAGGAAGAGATCCCCAGCTCGGTGGTGACCGGTGTGGAGATGTTCCACAAGACCCTGGACCAGGGTCAGGCAGGGGACAACCTGGGCCTGCTGCTGCGGGGTATTGACCGGGACGAAGTGGAGCGCGGCATGGTGATCGCCGCCCCGGGGAGCATCACACCCCACACCAAGTTCATGAGCGAGGTCTACGTGTTGAAGCGGGATGAAGGTGGGCGGCACAAAGCCTTCTTCAGTGGCTACCGACCGCAGTTTTTCGTCCGCACAATGGATGTGACCGGGACCATCCAGCTGCCGGAAGGCGTGGAGATGGTGATGCCCGGGGACAATGTGAACCTGGAAGTGGAGTTGATCGTGCCGGTGGCGCTGGAGCAGGGCTCCAAGTTCGCCATCCGTGAAGGCGGTCTGACCGTCGGCGCTGGTGTGATCACTAAGATCATTAAATAGTAACTGGTAATCGATTATGGCTAAAGACATCAGACCTGTCATAACCTTGGCATGCACCGAGTGTAAAGAACGCAACTATACCTCGGAGAAGAACCGCCGAAATGATCCGGGTCGTTTAGAATTAAATAAGTATTGCCCACGGTGTAGAACTCATAGATTACACCGGGAGACAAAGTAGTCACCTTGGCTGGCGGCATCTGGCGAATGGCCATGAATTTCTTGCCACCAGCCTTGAACAAAGGCCAGTAGCTCAACTGGAAGAGCACTCGTCTCCAAAACGAGCGGTTGTGGGTTCAAGTCCTACCTGGCCTGCCTGAAGGAAGGCAACGCCGTCCATAGAGGCGGCGTTTTGCCCGTAACTTGCAGTGCCTGGTCACTGTAAATCATGTTCGTAAGCCGAACAGAAATGCCAGAAGGAGAATTCTGTGGCAAAAGCTGATAAAAAACCTGCTCGCAAACAACAAAATTTTGTGACGCGATATTTCCGCGAGACTACCGGTGAATTGCGTAAAGTAACCTGGCCAACCCGCCAGGAGGCTACCAGCTTGACCATCGTTGTGTTAATTGTTATCGCCCTGATGAGCACATTTCTCGGTCTTTTAGATTTTGTGTATTCACGATTCTTCATCACGATTTTGGGATCTTGAACATCGCTGGAAAGTCTTGAGGAATTATCAGTCTTTTGGTCGCACTTGTTAGAATGTAGGAATGGAAGCTATGGTATTTTCCGAACAGGAAGAAAAAACTTTTAACTCTGCAGAAACTCCCGATGCAGGCGAGGTCGAATCAACATCGGTCGAAGCCGAGATGGCCGCTGATGAAGTTGAGGCACCTGCTGAAGGAGAAGTGGTACCTGCTGCAGAAGAAGAAACTGAAGCGCTTTCCGATCAAAGCAGACAGAGTGATTCGGAGTCAACCACCCAGCCTGAAGAGGCGCAGGAAGTTGAAACAACCGAAGCTGAGCTGCCTGATTTGGAGACCGATCTCACCTCAGGTGAACTGCAGGAAAATGAACAGATTGAAACGCCATCTGCGATGGTAGAAGATGATATTCAAGAGACAATCGCAGAACCCAATGGTGATGAGCTGGCAGAAAGCGAGCTGGATGAGCAGGAACCAGGCGTCGAAGCGGATGATTTGCTGCCTGAGGCAGTCCAGGAATCCGACACAACCCCAGATGAGGCAGACTCCGCGGATATGTCCTTCGATTTCCTTGATGAAGATCAGATGGAAGTGGTCGAAGGTGAAGAAGACGGTCGCTCATGGTATGTTGTACACTGCTACTCCGGATACGAAAACAAAGTGCGCCATAACCTTGAACAGCGAATCGAGACGATGGGCATGAAAGATAAAATTTTCGATATCGTTGTACCTACCGAAGAGGAAATTGAAGTTCGCGAAGGTAAACGGCGAACGGTTGAGCGCCGTGTATTTCCGGGATACATCCTGGTGAACATGGTAATGACCGAAGAATCCTGGTACGTTGTCCGCAATACCCCTGGAGTAACTGGGTTTGTTGGTATGGGCAATACACCGACACCGCTGCGCCCTGAAGAGGTATCCCAGATTATTAAGCGCATGGAGGCAGAAGCTCCCCGGATCAAGGTTACCTTTAAATCTGGTGAAAGAGTGCGGATTGTCGATGGTCCTTTCAACGACTTTCGCGGGACGGTATCCGAAATCGATATGGAACGAGCAAAAGTTCGGGTCATGGTCAATTTCTTCGGGCGCGAAACACCGGTAGAATTAGATTTTCTTCAGGTTGAAAAAACCTGAGTAATATTTCATTTTTAGTGGGAGGGTGAGCGCATCTCGCCCGATAAAACCACGAAGGAGAAAAGAGTGGCAAAGAAAATACAAGCAATCGTACGTTTACAGATTGAGGCGGGAAAAGCAAACCCGGCTCCCCCCATCGGCCCTGCATTGGCAGGACATGGGATCAACTTGATGGCATTTTGTAAAGAATATAATGCCCGCACTTCAAATCGCCCGGGTGAGATTATTCCTGCTGAGATCAGCGTTTACACCGATGGATCTTTTTCTTTTATTCTGAAAACCCCACCAGCTTCCGTTCTATTGAGGAAAGCCGCGGGGATTGAAAAAGGATCTGCGAACCCTCCGCGAGAGAAAGTTGGTACTGTCACTCGCAGCCAGGTGAAAGAGATCGCAGAGATCAAAATGAAAGATCTAAACGCCAACGATATTGAAAGTGCAATGCGCCAGATTGAAGGCACTGCCCGCAATATGGGATTGGATGTAGTCGAAAAATAACCTGTGGGAGGGCATCACCTCGCCAGATAATCCAATCTGCGGTGAGCCCATTTGAACCACCAAGGAGATAGTATGGGAAAGCATGGAAAAAAATACCTGGCGGCAGTCGATAAAATTGACCGCCAAAAAGATTACGAACCACAAGAGGCAATAAAATTAGCCAAGGATACTTCAACCACGAACTTCGATGCTACTGTTGAAGTACACATCCGCCTAGGCGTGGATCCCAGACATGCGGATCAGCAGGTACGTGACGTGGCTGTTCTCCCCCATGGACTTGGGAAATCTGTGCGGGTGTTAGTCTTCGCCCAAGGCGAAGGGGCATCCCTGGCCCGTGAAGCCGGCGCAGATATTGTCGCTGATGACGAGGAAACGCTGAATAGAATTCAAAATGGCTGGACAGAATTCGATGTCGCCATCGCCACCCCAGACATGATGGGCAAAGTTGGTCGCCTCGGAAGGGTTCTAGGACCACGCGGCTTGATGCCAAACCCCAAAGCAGGAACCGTTGTCCCTGAAGAACACCTACCGCGAGTGATTGAAGAATCCAAAGCAGGCAGGGTTGAATTCCGAGTGGATAAAACGGCTAATCTGCATGTCCCAATTGGCAAGGTGTCGTTCTCAGATGATGCATTGTATGATAATATGGCTGTGCTCATGGATTCGATCAAGAAATCCAAGCCCCCTGCAGCAAAAGGCACTTATATTCGCCGCGTGACCTTGACGACCACGATGGGACCTGGCATTAAGGTTGATGCAAACCAAGCACAAATGATGGAGGCAAGCGAGTAACAACTACTTAGATTTCCTGCTACCGGTTTAATCCGGATAACAAACTGCTTCGCCAGAGACAGCAGGTGCATTGGGTATTGACTCCCAACGCTTAATCCCCTGCCGAGGTGGAGACAACTCCTGCAAATATATGCAAATCCCGATTCCAGGGAGAGGAGAGTCTTTGCCCGGCAAGTTGCGAGGCAAAGATTTTTTTTGAAAGGAGGCAAGAAACCATTGGCTGTATCAAAAGAACGTAAAAAAGATATTGTGGCTACCTATCAAGATTGGTTAGGAAATAGTCAGGCAGTCTTTCTGGCTGAATACACAGGCTTAACCATGAAAGATATGGACGCCTTGCGGGACAAGGTACGCGAGGCTGGTGGAGAGTTTCACGTGATAAAGAACACTCTCGCCAAGCTGGCATTCGAAGGTGAGGGCTATGAAGTTCCCCTAGATTTCTTCTCGGGAAGCACTGCAGCCGGATTCGCTTTTGAGGATGCACCTGGAATGGCAAAAGCAATTGCGGATTATTCTAAATCCGTCGGGTTCCTCAAGGTAAAAGGCGGTTTTCTAGAGAAAAACTTTCTCAGCGCCGAAGAAGTCCAGGCTTTTGCTGAACTGCCACCCCTACCTATCGTACAAGCCCAGCTGCTCGGTACCCTGATGGCACCCGCGACCAAACTGGTTCGCACAATAATCGAACCAGCCCGCCAGTTAGCTTCTGTTATGCAGGCACGTGTGGATTCAGAAGCTGTCCCCGCGGAAAGCTGAACATGAATCAATCAAATATTCAATATAAATTATTATTTACTAGGAGAAAGAATTAAAATGGCTAATGTAGAAAAAATCCTCGACCAACTGAATGAACTCACCGTACTCGAAATGGCAGAGTTGGTTAAGAAAGCTGAAGAACTTTGGGGTGTTTCTGCGGCTGCACCAGTCGCTGTCGCCGCGGCAGCAGGTCCAGCTGCGGCTGCCGCGGCTGAACCAGAAGAAGAGAAAACCGAATTCGATGTGGTTATCAAGGATGCCGGACCGAAGAAGATCGAGGTCATCAAAGCTATCCGCCAGATGACCAGTCTCGGTTTGAAGGAAGCGAAAGAATTGGCAGAAACACCGGATGCGAAAGTGCTCGAGGCTGTTGGTAAAGAAGCTGCCAGCGATGCGAAATCCAAGCTGGAAGCGGCCGGCGCGACTGTTGAAGTTGCTTAATTTACCTACATGAAGGCTCAGGCCGCCTGGAACCAGGCGGCCTTTTTTCTTTGCCCATGGTGTGGTATATTGATGAGAATTCAATTAATCCCTGATCGATGGATTAATTATGATCAGACCTTAATGGGATAATAAGATCACCTTAACAAATACTTCAGGTTAATTGACATCGATTAGTCAGGAGGGCATATGAGCGCTCGAATTTTAGTGATTGAAGATGATGAGGCGATTCTAAAATTTCTCCGTCGCGGCTTGGCTTACGAAGGTTATCAAGTAGATATTGCCACAGATGGGCAAATGGGATTGGGTTTAGCCAGGGATAATCCCCCCGATCTGGTGGTTTTGGACTTAATGCTACCTGGTATTGATGGTCTCGAAGTCTGCCGCCGTTTGCGTGCTGGCGGACCAGTACCAATCCTTATCCTTACAGCAAAAGATTCAGTGAATGACCGCGTGCTTGGCCTGGACATGGGCGCCGATGACTACATGGTCAAGCCATTTAACCTGGATGAAGTCTTGGCACGTATCCGCGCATTACTGCGCCGGGCACAGCCCAGCCGTCCCCAAGTTCTCCGCTTTGCTGACCTTTCTCTGGATACAGGCACTCGCCAGGCATATCGCGGTGATAGGACAATTTCCCTTACCGCGAAAGAATATGAACTCCTAGAGCTCTTCATGCGCCATCCGCGTCAGGTTTTAACTCGGGATGTGATCTTTGATCGTGTTTGGGGATATGACTTTGGAGGGGAAAGCAACATCATTGAAGTCTATATCCGCTACTTACGCCAGAAATTAGAAGTCGACGAAGAATCCCGCTTGATTCATACTGTTCGTGGAATGGGTTACGTTCTGAGAGAACCCGCTTAAACTCTCAGAATGTCCCTGCGCGCCCGGCTAACCCTCCTTTACACATCACTTCTTGGTGGCATCCTGCTGCTCTTCGGAGTTGCAGTCTACCTTATCATTAGCTTTCTTCTTATCGCCCAGGTCGATCTGGCTTTACAACAAGCCTTTGATGAGATTCGCGCCGCAAATGTCCAGGCGGTCGGGAACATGGAAATCCTTTCACTCCCACCACTGGATTTAACCGGCAGCGTCTATGTCCAGGCCTGGGATCGGAGAGGTGAACTCCAGGATAAGAATTACACGGGAGAATTTAGCCATCCCTTTGATCCGCTTGGGTTGCAATCTTCCATCCCAGTTTACCGGAACGTCTATATCGAAGATATCCATCTTCGGGTGCTCAGTGTACCCCTGGTTATTGGAAATCGTCCCATTGGAACCCTGCAGCTGGCAGCCAACCTCGTGCTTGTCGATCGAACACTCAATTTACTGGTTACTGTCTTGCTGATGAGCTCCATTATTGCCATGGCTGTCGCTGCGGTCGTCGGATGGCTGACAACTCGCAGAGCATTGGCACCCCTGGAAGCGGTCACCCAAACTGCGCTTCGTATTACCAGGGCGGATGACCTCTCTCGGAGGATTTCCTACCAAGGCCCGCCAGATGATGAAGTCGGCCAGTTAATCCTTGCTTTCAATCAAACACTTCTCCGTCTTGAGAACCTCTTCAATACCCAGAGACGATTCTTGGCGGATGTCGGGCACGAGCTGCGTACCCCACTGACAGTGATCAAAGGGAATGTCGACCTGATGCAGCGGTTCGGCAGCTTCGATGAGGAATCCTTAACCAGTATCGAGAACGAAGTCGACCGGCTGACCCGCATGGTGGGAGACCTGCTCCTTCTTGCCCAAGCTGAATCGGGAAAACTTCCCCTCGATATCCACCTAGTTGAGCTGGATACTCTGGTTTTGGAGGTTCTCAACCAGATGGGCGTTCTGGCCAGAGAAAAGCTAACCCTGCGCCTTGGAGAGATGGACCAAGTATTAGTTTGCGGTGATCAGGACAGGCTGAAACAGGTCCTGGTTAATTTAGTCGGGAATGCCATCAACTATACGCCGAGTGGCGGCACTGTAACGATCAGCCTTGGAAAAGTTGATCATCAGTCAAGGTTAACCATCCACGATACTGGCCCCGGGATTCCCAGCGAAGATCTGCCTCACGTCTTTGAACGATTCTACAGGGGTGAAAAATCGCGTACCCGCTCACCGGATGGCAAGGGTTTTGGTCTTGGGTTATCGATTGCTTATTGGATTATTCGTAACCATGGGGGCAGTATAGAAGTCGAATCACCGGAAGGTGAAGGAACAACTTTCTTCGTCTGGTTACCTCTTGCCAAGGAAGACTGCCAATCGGCATAATTAATAACCCATTGCTTCTAAATAAATCCCCAGGCAAAATTGATGCCTGGGGATTTATTAATTTAGCACTTTTGATTCCTACCAAACAAACTTGTTCAGGTTTTAGGAGGATTATCGAGAGCTGTTGCTCCTGTTCCTTCCAGATGCGCTCATTGAAAGCGGGTGGTAAGTCGGTTCCGTCCGGGAGTAGGATTGTTCCGGTTGTGGGGTTGGTTTGTAACCAGTACGTGTTGCAGGTTTTCTGGCCTGAACGGGGGTGCTGTTATCGCGCATATTTTGGGGTCTTGAGGGGAGAGTGCTTGGGCGATATTGCGAAGACTGGCTGAATAGGCGATCACCAGCGACAGAAAACGTCCCGATGATCAATACCCGGATTAACCAAACCAGGATTGCCACGAACAGTGGGACCACCTTCAAAAGCGTTTGCCGGTCAACTACAGCATTACCCAGACTTTCATGGTTGAGCAGTGCTATGGAGACACCCCACCAAGTCAGCATGGCATTCATCGTGGCAGCCAGCAACCAAGCACCAAATAAGTACCACACCTCGTTGGCATCTTTTGACCCTTCCTCAGGAGTAAACAGCCTGGCGATTCCTGCAAAATCGATCCCGCAAAAGGCAAGTGCCAAGATCGTTGCCCAGCTGATCCCCAGGAAATCCAGGTCGCCAAGCAAGTCAGACAGGGCAAATTCGGTTGTACTGTAATTGAATAATTCAAAGGCCAGCAATGCGGAAATTATCATCAAACCGAATGCCAAGCCACGCCGAAAGCTGAAGCGGGTGAGGGCTGTATTGATTTTTTGATTTCTAGCAATTGATAAATTCATTTCGTACCTCCTCAAACCTTTTCACAATAGGGATCTAATTTGAGCGTTATTAGGAAGATTTTCTTCCAGGATAATGCCAATCTAGCTTATAATATAGAACATATGTTCTTATTTGTCAAGAGGCAATTTCCGCCCGCTGCGGTATTGACGGAATAGAACATATGTGCTATTTTAATCAGGACCCAGAATTATGTCAACCCGAGAATATATTGGTCTAGGAGCAGCAAATGAATAATGTCAGACAATTTCTCATCCCCGGGGCTATTTTTGGCAGTCTTGCTTTAGCTTCATTTGGTTATTCTGTGATGGCTAGCGTTCCAGCAAGCGACTTACCTGCTGGAGAAGTTCAGCTCTTCACCCTATCTGATAGCGAACAGGACATGGTGGACCCCGAAATTGATTCCGAAGAAAATCCGGGCGATCAATCAAGCTGCAAGATCAGCCAATCATTCCCCCATGAAATACGGAAATGGTGCAATCAAATCATGCGCCATTCAGCAAAGAACAATTTGGATCCCAACCTGGTTGCCGCCCTGATCTGGCAGGAAAGCGGAGGCAACCCATCCGCCTACTCCAGGAGCGGCGCGGTTGGATTAATGCAGGTCATGCCCCGGGATGGAATTGCCGCTTCTTTTCAGTGTATTAATGGCCCCTGTTTTACGAACCGCCCGACCATCCGCGAACTAGAAAGGCCAAATTTTAATATCAAGTATGGAACTGGTATGCTGGCTGGATTGTTGAACAAATATGGCAACCTCAGAGAGGCATTGAAATATTATGGCCCAATGGATGTTGGCTACAGCTACGCAGACAAGGTGCTGCAAATTTTCAAGGCAAATGGCGGCTAACTCTTCTCCCCGGAAACTAAATGAAAATGCAGTTGGGGAAACTTCTGATATTCACCCCCATTAACGATCAGTCGATAACCTTGCTCGGCCAAGTTAAATTCCTGAACCAGATCGCGCACAACCATAAATACATCCTGCAAGAATTGACCCTCCTGGGGATCAAATTGGGAGATATCGCGAATTTTTAATTTGGGCACCAATAGGATATGCAGAGGATATTCTGGTTGGGGGTGATGAAAAACAAATAGCGAATCGGTTTCGCTGATCTTTCGAACTGGCAGATATTCACTCATATTAGCCAATCCCCAGATAAATAATTTTTGAAATGGTTCACACCCCGCCATAAAGTTAATAAGGCTCGAAGAGTATAAACCTGGTCCAGACGATGCCATTACGAATCCAGAGCCTCAATTGGAGAACTTTCCGACAGCAGGAAAAGGATAGAATACAACCTGATGATCAACGAGGCGTCCGGATTGGTAGGTGAATTTCCCGGAGAAAAATTCCTTTCGTTCCAGCCATGGCAAGAATATTAAATCCCCCTCCCAAAGGTTGAGGCGCAACAAATCATCATCATCGATCCATTTCAAAACCCCTTCGCGGGATTCGATCAGTTGACCCGAATAACCACGGGCGACAAACAGGAATGTATACCAATCTTCATTATTAGAGAACTTTGGAAAGGTGATTATCCCTCTCAGTTGCGGTGACACAATTGTCAGCCCTGATTCCTCCCGAACCTCGCGGATTACGCATTCCTCAGGAGTCTCTCCTGGAAGTAGCTTTCCACCCAGACCGTTCCATTTCCCCTGGTGCATGTCATTTTCCTTCTTGATGCGGTGGATCATCAGCGTTTTTCCATCCACCTTCAGGTAGCACAAGGTTGCCAGCTTCATCCTGTCATATCCTGTTAACTTACATCCCATAAATTCTTTATTGCGCAAGTTTCAGGCATTCAAAACTCAGCCAGAGACTGCTGCGCTATGAATTGCAGTTGTATCCAATGAGCGAATCCTGGAATCAAACCTGGAACCCGGGGCTCACCTGGTTTTCGCAAGGGTACTGCACAAGAACCGATACCACTGCTGAATCCACGCTCGAGACTTCCCAAGACACTCAGCACGCAATCTGAATAATTTGGGACATTCGGATTCAGTGCCAAGGATTTTCCATCGTTTGAATCAATACCGGCGTCCCGATCTTTATATTTACCCTGCGGGTAACCAGCCACAAGACCAATTCTGCGATATCTTCCGGGTAGAGACATTTGCTGTGATCCAATCCAGACGATTCCTTAGTCATCTCAGTAACAACCATACCCGGACAGATTGTATCTACCCGAATCCCAAAGTCTTGGTTCTCACGCTGAATGAACTCCCCCAGGGCATTGAGGGCGTGCTTTGCGACACCATAAGCACCATTCCCCTGGTAATATTCAAGCCCAGATTCCGAGCTGATGTTAATGATATGTCCCTGTTTTCTTTCCCGCATCATCGGCAAGACTGCCCTTGCAGTTAAGAACGGTCCTCGCAGATTCGTAGCCAGCACCTGATCCCAGGTCTGGACATCGTGATCGTGGATATAACCCCCGCCATCAATCCCTGCGTTGTTGATTAAAATATCCACCTGCCCAAAAGTGTTTTGTGTGGTCTCTAGCAAGCGAGCGACATCCTCTTCCAAAGAGACATCCCCGGCTACCGCTAAGCATTCACCACCCCGGGCAGAAATTTCCTGCAGCGTCCTGTCCAATGGCACTCTTCGCCTCCCATTCAAGACGACTTTGCAGCCTTGTTGCGAGAGTCTCAAGGCGATACCCTGCCCAATACCTGTACCTCCACCAGTGATAATCGCTACTTTTCCAATCAAATCCAGCATCAAGCACCTCAAACTTTCATGGATAAACCTGCGACAGCGTTGATATCGTGCACTTCGGGGAGAATTTTCTGCCAGTGAATCGAATCGAGAGGCGATGAAAATAATTCTCCGTTTGATAATACTGCCAGCAGCTGCGCCCCAACCTGGGTAAAACGCTCCACCATGTGGTTGCGCCAGGGCAGATCAAGTCCCCTGGACGCGTCTTGCCAGGTAACGCCCCCATCCCAAGTCATTTCGATACGCCCATTTCGATCAACCCAATCTGCAGAGCCCACCAGCATATGGCCAGGATCCTTTGGATCCCACCATGCTGCCCGGCAATAACAATCCGGGTAGCAGTTAACCCAAGTTTCACCGGCATCTGCGGAGATAAACAGGCCTCCACCAGTTGTTGCAGCAACCAGATCACCTGAACTGGGATGGGTGATTATCGCGTGCACATCCGGGTGAATATTCTCATCCGCGGAAGGGCTTTTCCTGCCAAGATTCCAGGTTACTCCCCGATCCCTGGAGACTAATATCCCACCAACTTCTACTGCTGCATAGGCAACCAGTCCGCTGAAAGCAAAGCTGCGAACACACCCCGCTTCCGGTGAATAGGGCAGGTACCAACCCAGCTGCTGCCTCATCTCAGCTACCTCTGAACAGAATTTCCAGGAGATGCCGCCATCCCGGGACAGGAAAATTCCGGCTGGTTCCGTACCTGCACATACCTTTCGAGGCTGATCGGGATCGGCGGCGATCCAACGAATCTGGCGTATGGACAAACCCTGGTTGACTGCCCGCCAAGAAATACCCGCGTCATCTGAGCGAAAGATGCCCACTCGCGTGGCTGCTAACCAAATATCTCCATTAATCACGATACTGGTCACAGAAGCTCCTTGTAGCTCACGCTGGATAACCTGCCAACCAGCAGCTTCCTTGGCACAAATCGCAATTCCATGGGAAGTGGCTAAACACAGTACCTTGCGATCGTTCATTAAAAACCCAGTTCTTCCAAGATCTCAGCTTCACCCCTTTTCCCCCTTCCAGAACCCAACAAATCTTCCCAGAAATTCTGGTCATAGCGGCGGGAGGAAACCGGCAGCGGCATGGGGACGCCCCAACCAAGGAGGAGAACTTCCTCCTTGGGCTGGAGACGGGCCAACATACCACGCAGCGCTTCCCGCCCAGCCAGACCAGATAGCACCGCCCGAATATCATCATCATCACCCAGCCAACCAGAGATACGGGTGCCGAGCTGCGACAGAACCTCATCATAGATTTGCGATGGTCGCTGGTCCACGATCAGCAGAGTGACGTAATATTTACGCATTTCCCTGGCGATGGTGCTGAACGTAGTCTGCACGGCCATTTCCCGGTTGAGCAGCTTGTGGGCTTCCTCCAGCACGATCACCAGCGGTCGCGGTTCCCTATCCCCCTTTGCGCGGTACTCGTTTGTCCGTTTTTCCCATACCTGGCGGATGCGCCTGGTGAGGAGATTTGTCACCAGCAGGTAGTCCAAGTCTTTATCATGGTCACCAAACGAGAGCACGATATGCTGACCTGCATCCAGCGCTTTAATTATTTCACTCACCGTATCACTCGCTGGTTGATCAACAATGTAGGTTCTGCGGAAGAGTGGTCCCATTTTTGAATGCAGGCCTTTGGCTGCTTCAGGATGCACCCCTGCTTCCAAAGCCCAGGCTTCCACGCTATCCGGCGCGGCTATCTTTTTTCCATCTTGATCTTCTATCACCGCTCCAGGCTTTAACCCCATGAATCTTTTATACCAGTGATCCTTGCCAAATGTCGCCACCAAAGCGTCCAATGTCGTCGGCGTGGTTTCTCGAAGGTTGAGCTCCCGGGTGAGCAGCTCGATATCTTCAGGCTGGATATCCTGCATAGCGATTTCAAGATTGAAATCCGGCGCCTGGCCGCGAATTTGAGCACCTTGCCCCAGGCCAACCACTCTCACCCGGCTGTGAAATTTCGACTTCAATCCAATGACCCGTTCGCCGGTGTCTGAGGCAGTATCATCGAAACCGTACTCATTATGCATATCAAAAACCAAGATGGATGAGCGATTGTAGTGGATCAAGCCTGCCAGCACCAGGCGGGTCAGGAAAGACTTGCCTGTACCAGTAGCCCCAAAAACGCCTGATGAACGCTGAACGAACTTCTCCAAGTTGAGACAAACTGGGTGGGCCTGTTCCCGGGTGTAGCCGATGACGAAGTTTCCTTCCTTTTCAGCTTCGCCAAATATCTCGGCAATATCTCCAGGGGTGGCCATTCGAACACCCGCATGGTGCGGGGGGATGGTCTTCACCGGTAAAGGCCTCGGTCGTGGGCGGGTGCCAGATTCGATTTCAGCCAGCCAGGTCTGGTACTCCGGGGTCTCCAGGCTTGGGCCACGCTCCAGCATCAGCGCCGGGAGGACCTCTAGATTGGTGAATAAGGTCTGCCCGTGAAGCAGGTTAGCCAGCTCCCCGGGCAGTCGCGCCTCGCTTTGTTCATCAGCAAACCTTGGATCGGTCGCCCCAAGGAGCAAATCTGTCACCAGGCCATAAAACAGCCAATTCCCACTTTCAATGACCGCAAAGGCACCTTCTTGTATTTGGTGCGAAGGCACCGTGAGGCGAACGCTGAGGTTTTCCTTAAGACCACCCCCAACCACATAGCCAATATACTCGGTCATGATCGAATTTCCTCCCATGCTTCTGGGACTGCATCAGCCAGGGTGCTGATCACCCGCATCAAGGTTGCATAATCATCCCGCAGCAGGATAATCAATTCCCGGGTCGCCTGCCGCGCCCAACTCTGATTTCCTGTCCGTTTCTGAGCCTCCTGCACTTGCTTCAGATGAGCCGCCAGCAGGTCGCTCACCGGTAACTCGCTACGGCTCAAGATGTGACGAAAATATCCGAATCGTCCAGTAGAGGTAAATCTCTGCACTTCTCCTTCTTCACATAAATAGATCGCGTCGAGACTCAGTGCAGGTCTGGGTGGGAGCAGGTGGGATATTTGTCCCTCCTCAAGGTAGCCCACTGAGAGGACACTCATTTCGATGGGCACGTTCCGGTTAACCCGGTTGTCTGCGATGACTGCGTCATCGATTCTTTCCGTCGTCACCAGCTGGCGGATCAACCCATCATCATCAATATGGATATCATAGATGAGACCATAAATCTGGTAGCTATCTTCCACCGGCACCCGGACGAGGGCACCGAAAGATGGTGCGCTAATCTGGGAAACCCGGCAACCAACCACGAAACCGGTTGTGCCTGCTCGCAATAATCGTCCAATTTCAATTGTCCTCATAATGAAAATCTCGTCCTCCCAGGCACCTGCTTCGCATATTGCTTGGATGAGATCTCTCCAACATTCAAACCACGCTGGCGCAATTCCTGCGTGATCATCTGAGTCACCTGGGTCTTCTCCTCTAACCTGACTACGGCAGTTTCATGGGCCCGGTGCAGCAGGTAAGGGTAAGGACGCCCTCCCATCAAGCGGCATTGATCGATTAGTATCGCGTGCAAGGCATGTATATAATCTTCGTTTTCTGCCACCCAAGCGGGTATCTCGACACGCACCAGGTAAGGACGTCCGGTTTGCCCAACATTGAGATAAAAGAAATGCAGCCTCAGCGCTCCTCGATAGCTCTTTAACATTTGGGACTGCATGGCAAAAATCGGGGATCGTTCTCCAGCCTGGAGGATTTGCCGGTACAGCGCGATATCTGTCACACCCCAAAGAGGATGTGAATCAGCAATTTCCGAGAGCTTCGCGTCTGGAACCATACTCACTTCTAAAGTGCGCACTACCAGATTTGCAGCGGGTTTATCGATATAACCTGCGGTTATCACGTTCAGGTCATATAACTGGTTTAATACTTCCAGATACTGTTTAAGACGTTCCTGAAAATCAGCCCGTACAGCGCTCTCTCCACTCTTTGCACCCCACAATTCCATCGGTCCATCTGTGAAGGTCACGACTGGTGGAGCAGCGGTTTTCGCCAACTTTACTAGGATCTCTCGCTCCTTGATATCCCGCAACAGGGCGACCTGGGCTTCAGTTAAAGTACCAGCAGCTGAATACAGCTGTTCGTCATAAAGCAATTCACTGGAGATTGATGTTTCCGGCGGATCGGCAGAACCAAACTTCATCTGGATCGCCCCGGTGTTTATCAGTGCAAAGTTGACCTCGGCATGGCGATCAGGCGTGATTTGTGAACCATCTGCTGCGATTAAGGTGGCTACCTCTGGAAGATTGGGAAGTGGAGAAGCAAGGGTTAAGGGTTCAGCAACCGGTAAAGCACAGCGTAAAGAAGGATCATAGCTGCGGACAACCATCTCGACCTTTTGGCGCAGATCACTCAAGTTTTGAGCGTTTTCCACCAATATTTCAAGTGCTTGCTCGCGTTTGTTTTGCAGCTCTCCCGCCTGCTCGAGCGCGTTCTCACCCAGCAGCATCACCTGTTGGCGAATTGATTGAAAATCCAGGCTCATCTCGGAATCAGCAATCCTCTTTCCTTTATTTTCTCAAAAAGAAATGATACCAGAACAATTGTTTTGTAATTGTAAAGCCTCAAGTCTCTGGACGCAAGTTAATCTTGAAAAACAGGGATATTTCCGCCGATCTACCAGTAATGAGCTTTACTGTGCTTCTTCGATCAGATATAGCTGTCCTGTATCGGTAACTAGGTATAAACGGCCAGCTGCTAATCCACCCCCCAGGATCTCCCCCTGCTCATTTTCAAGGGTGATTTCCCAAATTGGCTTCTCTTCGCTTGGAGATAACGCAAAACATGCTATATCCGCCACATACCTGTTCGATTGACCGGACTGGCAGGCATAAACCGTGTAATCACGATCTACTGCTGGCACATCCCTTATCCACCATTTCGACAGCTGATTTGCACCCAAAGCCTGCCCGTTCGGAGCAAACCACAGTACATCTCGGAAATAAGTCATCCAAACCACACCCTGCTCTGTGACCCCGATATGCTCCATACGTCCAAACTGGGAGATAACCCGCGCCTCCTCTAATTCAGCTTTCCCGGCAACATAATGCCAGGCTCTGATAGTCCCTCCTGCAATCAAATAGTTCTTACCATCCTGACCAGAGATAAACTTGTCAACCTCGAAATCGAAATCCATTTCCTGATCCAGGCGAACACCATCTTTCGCCCTGTATATCTCGTCGGCAAAAAATATCAGATCACCAGAACTACTCACCTGAAGAGAAGTGTAATATGAACGGGTTTCTACCCTTACCAACCACTCTGCGAGTCCCTGTGCAGAGACGGACTGGATGCTGGCTCTACCGGGCGTCCCGACAACATACAAAATAGAGCCTATCGGGTTGACCACCGGACCCGATATGGTTTTCATGCCGGGTTCGGATTGGAAATGCCAATATAATTCCCCGTCTGTTGAATATGCGGACAAACCTCCCTCAACATCGGCGATATAAATTTCTCCCTGCTTGCCTACAGCTGGGTTACCAACCGCTTCAGTGGGTAAACTGACCTGCCATTTGATCTCACCATCAGAGTTCAAGGCATAAAGGATACCTATCTTGGAAGCCAAGTAGAGCGTACCGTCCTGGCCAATTTCCAAACTACCGGAGAATCCATCTTCATCTGCGAATATCCGGTGGGCAGTTGGCGATCTTGGTCCCAAAGGTTCACCAGCCTTTTTGAGGACGGCTTCCTTTCCGGGCAGCATTTCCAGCCCTAAGGTCTCCCCACCCGAGCTGTCGCTTGGGTCTTTCTCACCAGGATCGCTTATTGCGTAAAGGAAACCTTCTTGCGTGGCGATGTACAACCTTCCAGGGACAAGACTCCCCCCTACTACCTCGCGACTCTCTTCCAGGAGCAATTTCCATATGGGTTCTTCGTATTCCGGAGAGAATGCCTGGCACTCTGGCAGACCATAGCCGTAATCCAGGTTTCCGCATAAGAAAATACGAGCTTGCTGATCGACAGCGATCACCTTGGTATTTCTTGTCTGATAATGAACATTCCCAAATACATTACCTGCTTTATCCAACCAGATGAGCCGGGTATCAGTTCCGTAACCCCAACCGCGAGCAAATCCAGTATACAGCAGCCAAATTTTCTCATCCGGTGTCACTCCTACAGCGGCACTGGTACTTGAAATAACATACTTTTCATGATCCCAGGTAACGCTGTCTAGAATTTCAGCAGAGGGGGATTTGTCATCCCAACGGATGATCTCATGAGAAGCGACCAAGTAGCTGTTTCCATCTGCACCGGAGAAATAATTATCCGTTTTCGGATGGTCCTGTAAATACAATGTTTCCCCGTTAGCCGCATCCAGAACAATTCCCCCTCGAAAGATCATCCTTGCGTCCGCAGATAACTGAAGCACCTCTATCGGTGACACACTTCCTGGCGGCTGCACCCGCCACAACCCGCTGCCCTCGTGAGAAACGGCTTGTATCTTCAATCCCTGCGCGTAATAAAGGACACCCGCTGGACTCACAATTGGACCAGTTGTGGCAATCAGACCGCTTTCCACAGTAAAATGCCATTCGACTTCCCCTTGAGGTGAGATGGCTGAAAGCCCACCCAAGCCATCTGAGACGTAAATCGTCCCCTCCGGACTGAGGCCAGGCGTACCCACAGGTTTTGCGGGAAGGTCAATCTGCCAGGTTACATTCCCTTTCTGTTCGAGAGCATACAGGACACCTGCGTTTGAGGCGATATACAGCCCGCCATCAGCAGCCACAACTGGGCCACCGGAAAAACCCGAAGGATCTTTGAAGGTCCAGGCTATTTGGGCATTTCTTGGGCCCACTACCTGACTCCACTGGGTACCAAATGGATCGTGCTGGGAGGAAACCCAATAATGCTCTTGGGGAAACGCCGATTGCAGATTATTCTCATCAAATGTAAACCCGCTCTGCAAACGCCAAAGGATCAAAATGACGGTAAGCAGGACAAGCACCAGGCTAGCGGAAAACGCTCTGTTACGTGGTCGCTTGAAAAATTCTCCTAGCGGCCAACCAAGATTCTGGTCTATCCAAAATCGAAATCTTGAGCTCCAGCCAGTGATCAGGATTGGCCGAATCCCCTGCTGGCTGGATTGTTGCCGCAGTCCTTCTCCCAGCAAGTTGAATCCTAAGACCATGCAAAAAACACAAGCGCCGATTACGATCAGCGGCCAAGGTCTGAGAAGGCTTGCCTCCGTGGTCGCCAGCATTTGTCCCAATTCAGGCATCCCGCTGACAGCTGCTGCGGTCGCATCAGTGACTTGCACCCAAATATCCCCCCCGATATAGTAGCCAAGGAAACCCAGTGCAGCCACCACTAATAGCGTGCTGCTGATCTCGAACGCAAATAACATCCAGAGCAATGAAGTGACCTGGCGAAGAACATGCCAACGCAGGATCTGAGAGTTAGTACCGCCAAGGCTGCGGGCGGCCTCAATAAACGCCTGTCCGCGAACAACTTGAGTCTGCTCGCGAACCACACGCGCAGTTTCAACCCAACCAGTCAGCGACAGCGCAAAGACAAATGCCCATATTCCCAGATCTACCCCCACTGCCGCAATTCCCCCCAAGGCAACAATAATGACGGGAATTGAGATAGCTGCA
Organism: Chloroflexota bacterium; assembly: GCA_020349245.1. GTDB lineage: Bacteria > Chloroflexota > Anaerolineae > Anaerolineales > UBA4823 > PFL25. Next base: position 2,805,198 of record CP070764.1, read on the forward strand.
GCAATGATACCGTCAAACATGCGTCCCGGCCATGCAGTTGACCAACCAGCGATCAAACCAATGAATGTGCCCAAAGCAAGACGCACGCCTGCCACGATGATCACCAGGATCATCGTTGGCCGGATCCCCCATAATATGCGGCTAAGAAGGTCCCGCCCTTCTCCATCCGAGCCAAGCGGATACCCAGGAGTGAACATGGGATACGGGGCGGCAAAGTATTTATCACCAGCCTTGATGATTACACTTTGTTCAAGCGGATCTCTCGGTGCCAGAAAAGGTCCGCTGATCGCAAACAAGGCGACCAGGATGACCAGCAATCCCCCGACGATTATTGACCAATTTCGGGGCCCCTTTTGAGATAAAGTGTCGGGGCGATCTAAACGGGGTAAAGTTAGTGTTCCTTTACCCCGCTTAGCCACTTCACCTCTCTCATCGCCAGGAATAGTTGCAGCTGAAGCTGACCCATCATCCAGAGAAGGAAATTCTTTCGTTGAAGATTTAATTAATGGACTCTCTTTGGTTTTGAGGCGCTTCAATGCCTTCATCGCAGATTGATTATCAGGGTCAAGCAGAATCACTCTTTCAAGACAATCGATCGTTTGTTCTTTGCGATCAACCGCCTGCGCAAGCAGCAACCAGGCTTCCTCGCTGTGCGAATCTTGTAGAAGGACCTCCTTCAAATAGCGGCGTGCCTGTACTCTTTCACCCCTTTCAATTGCTTCCTGTGCTTTTTCGATAAGCGGTAAAATCACTGCTTTACCCACGCAATCGAGGATCAAATACTCGCACAAAAATCGAAGCCGATAGATCAGTCAAAATAAACAAGACGGCAAATACGGTTAGAATGGCTGCCACAACAGGCGGGTCCAAGAATAAATTGCGCTCAAGTAACCCCCGAGTTGAAATTAATCCCGAAGGGATCAAAGTTTGGGCAAGCAAGTTTCCCAATCCCGGCCAGCGGAAGAGCCATTCCACGATGATCAATTCACCTACCAGGATGCGTACCGATGCAGCTATGGTTAATGCAACCGGGACGAGAATATTTCGGAAAACATCTCGTCGGCGGATAATTCGCCAGGTTTGGCCCAAACTGCGGGCTGCAACCACGTATTGTTTATTGAACTCGTCCGTCAGCAATCCCGCGATGACGTGGGCGAGCTGAACCGCAGGCCTGACCATTAATACCAGGACTGGAACCACAAGATGGCTATCCCATCCAAACCCGGATAGGGGAACAGGCATAACGCCTGGACCACCCCAAATCGTAAAAATAAACCAAAATGCGAAGAACAAACCCCCAATGAAAAAGGTCGGCATCGCCAATCCGGCTGTTGAAAGAGATGTCAACCACCGGGCAACTGAAGGGGGCTCGGAATTAGCAGCTCGAAATCCCAGCAGTGTTCCGATAATCACGCTCAAGAGTAATGCAATAGAGAGTAATCCCAGGCTTGCCAGACTGGCGCTTGCGATTGCCTGGCCAATGGGTATTTCCCCGCGCAAACCCCATGGATCGATCATAGTGCCGAAATTAAATTGAGCTACCCCGCGCAGATATTCAAGATAGTTGGGAAGTAAAGGCCCGGTATCTACAGTGGCAGCCACGTATGGATTTCGAAACGCACGCAGTGGTTTCACAAGGTGCGCGTATGCATACCCCATGAAATTGATTAACAAGAGAGCAGGAGGGATGATCGCCAAGCGAAGCAGGAAAAACCGGATCACAAGTAACCTGCCTTAATGATCCCCGCTTCAATCAGGCAAACAATTGGGTCCATCTACTTACCATTCTATGATCGTACGATTGGAGAGGTAAAGGAAACCTTGGTGCCCACATTCACCTGGCTGTCAATTCCCACATGCCCGCCCTGGGCTTCAACCAATTGCTTGACAATTGCCAATCCAAGACCGGCTCCTCCCGTTGACCTGGCTCGAGACTGGTCAGCTCGATAAAAACGCTCAAATACATTCGGTAAGTGTTCTGCTGAAATGCCCATACCATTATCCTGAACACTTACCTCAACCTGCGAATCGATAGTACGGGCACAGATTTTGATCTCGCCACCTGAGGGAGTATTAGTGATGGCATTCTTTAAGAGGTTCCTGAGCACCTGTCCCATCCGTTCTGCGTCTGCTTCCACCAATGGCAAATCTTCCGGCAGGTGAGATTCGACCTTGACCCCCTTTTCATCTGCCTGGGCTTTGAGAGATAGGACGGCTTTATCAGCTAGCAATTTCATATCTACAGGCTGGCTAACCAGCTTCAGTTGTCCAGCTTCTGCCATGGCAAGCTCTTGGAGATCGTCAACCAGCCGGTTGAGAAGCATCGCTTCCTCATGAACGGAAGCGATTGTCTCTGGAGATGGTTCAACAACACCGTCGCGCAATGCTTCCAAGTAACCTCTCACATTGGAGAGCGGTGTCCGCAGTTCATGGGCAACATCAGTGACCATATTCTGACGCAGCTGCTCCAGGCGGGTCAAACCTTCCGCCATCGCGTTGAAAGCATTGGCCAGTTCGCCCAGCTCTCCTTTTGTCCTGACCGTCACCCGCTGACTGAGATCGCCTTTTTCCATCGCTCTTGCGGCAGAAATCAATTCATCCACTGGACGCAGGATGCTTCGTGAGAGGAAGAAGGTTAGCAACAGACCGACCATTCCAGCCACAGCGATCGCCACCAGAAGCGAACGGTTAACTGAGGAATTAAATTGCGATTCTATGGTGGCCAAGCTGTAATCTTCTACCGGTACGATATACGCCAGGACAGGTGTCTTCTCGATTAGAAAGGCGGCAAATGGTTTTGAAAGCGAAGTATTGATTTTCTCTCCAATCAAGGTCCCTGCAGAATCTACAATCACCCTGCCATCTAAATCAGCGATGACATACCTAGCGCGAGAAGTGCGCTCCATACCTTCCAGCACTCCCTGCATATCCTGCCAAATCCCCCGCTCACCGCCGCGAGTAACCAGAAGCTTGTTGATCGTATTAATCTTGTTATCAATATTGAGGCTGGGATAGTCTAGAATACCTTCTAAAGAGTCTTTAAACTGGCTAGATGTCGATTGGCTGGCAAGAATCGCTATCGTGCCAATCGCCACGACCAGGACTGCAATTGTGATCAGTAATAATCGGAACCGCAAACTGTTAAACATTGAGACCATCTTCAAACTTATAACCCACCCCGTAGATAGTTTGGATATAACGAGGTTGGCTGGGGTCTGATTCGATTTTCTTGCGCAGATTCATCACATGCACATCGACAGTTCGCTCAAAGCCTTGGTAATCAAATCCAAATACTAATTCCAACAGCTCTAACCGGGAAAAAACCCGCCCGGGTTGCTTGATCAAAATCTCTAATAATGTGAACTCCTTGGGTGTCAGATGCACCACGTCACCATCCACCCGGGCTTCATGGCGCACAAAATCCACCTCCAGATCACCGTACAAAATTCGTTTCGGGCCGGATTTCTCTTCTGCTATCCCCCGTCGCAAAACCGCTCTCACCCTGGCCACTAGTTCACGGGGACTGAACGGCTTGGTAACATAATCGTCCGCTCCTAAATCCAATCCGATCAATTTATCATCTTCGGTTGTTTTTGCAGTCAGCATGATGATAGGAACGTCAGATTCAGATCTCAGCACTCGGCATACATCCAGCCCATCAATTTTGGGGAGCATCAAATCCAAAATAATCAATCCTGGACGTCTATTGCGAGCGATGTCGATTGCTCCATAGCCATCATAGGCCACCAATACTTTGTAACCATCTTTTTCCAAGTATAGGCGGATCAAATCGACAGTCTTTCTATCATCGTCGACGACCAATATTGTTGGCTTCATAATAATTAATCAGATGTATGTTCCATGCGCCATTCTCAACCTTGAATGCACGCGATTCAGTATAACAAAAAGATATAAAGATTTGATAAAGAAAATGTTGAGGAGAATCTTGCCAGGAGGGTGATTTTCTCTGGTAGGATAGTGTAAAATGGGTAAATTACTCGGAATAAAATGAGTGCTATCACCAAACCCTTAACTGCAGCTCCCGATCAATTGCGCCAGTTTAATGTTCGCAAAGATTTGAACGCCGTCGCAGACTTAGTGGAGACTTGTTTTGCAGACACCTTGGATGAAGATGGTCGTCGCTATGTTGACCAGATGCATGCCGCTGCCCGCAATCCCAGCTATCTGCGCTGGGCTATGGCTGTTGCAGAAAACGTCCCCATGCCCTTCAGCGGCTATGTCTGGGAAGAGAATGGCTATATCGCCGGCAATCTGAGCTTGATCCCCTATAACTACCAGGGTAAGCGCTGCTACTTGATCGCTAATGTAGCTGTCGATCCAGCTTACCGGAGGAGGGGAATCGCTAAAGCTTTGACCCAAAAAGCGATCAGACATGCCCAAATGCGGGGAATTGATGAAATTTGGTTGCACGTTCGCAGCGAGAATTCAGCAGCGATGAATCTATACCAGTCGCTTGGTTTTGTAGAGCGCGCCCAGAGAACAACCTGGGAGATCAAACCGAGGGCACATAAGCGAGATCTTCCCAACAATAATGCCGAGGTAACTGGCATAAAAATAACACAACCCAGCAGACGATATTGGGAGCGATACCGTGAATGGCTGCAGCTGATCTATCCTCCCGAATTGACCTGGCACCAGCCATTTCAAGTGACCGCGTTGCGACCAGGCTGGACGGGGGGGATTTACCGCTTTATCACGGGTAACCACATTCGACAGTGGGCTGCTAAGCAAGGACCGAACCATATTGGCCTGTTGACCTGGCAGCTGCGGAGCAGGCACGCCGACCATTTATGGCTGGCATCCGCTCCTGAGAACGAATCACGCGTGATCACCGCCTTGATGCCTGTCGCCCTTGAGCAGCTCAATAACCGCCGCCGCATCTTGTTGGATTACCCTGCGGGGCGTGCGATATTAGCCCTCCATGATCAGGGATTCCGCATCCAGCAGACCCTGGTGTGGATGCGCTTAACTTGAACGATCACCAAGGAAGGTAATCATCCCTTCAGCAGCTGAAACTTTCCACCCGACGACCGCCATCCCTAAAAATGAATCGCACAAATCACAATGGGATCTGACTCCTGAAGAAGCTAGGCAGATCCAAGAGAGGTTGAGAGAAAAAGTTCGCCCAGAACCTTTGCCCTTGGATGAAATTCACAGAGTTGCTGGAGTCGATGCCAGTCATAAAAATAATCTTGCTTGTGCTGCAGTAGTTGTGTTTGATTTCCCCAGCCTTGAGCCAATCGAACAATCTATTGTCGATTTTCAGCTTTCATTTCCATACATACCTGGCTTGTTATCATTTCGCGAAGCACCTGGTATGCTCAAGGCGATCGAACGCTTAACCCAGCTGCCCGACGTGCTCATAGTAGATGGACACGGGCAAGCTCATCCAAGGCGCTTTGGACTCGCCTGCCACCTGGGCGTTTGCCTTGATTTACCAGCCATTGGTTGTGCAAAATCAATCCTGGTTGGCAGATTAGCACCATTAGGATTGAAAAGCGGCAGTACTGCCGCGCTTTCCCTGGAGAAAGAGGTTCTTGGCATCGGTCTGCGGACCAGGACGAATGTCAAACCAGTTTATCTTTCAACCGGCCACCGCATGGATTTGATCTCAGCCCAGCAGATAATTCTCGCTTGCAGTAGGGGTTACCGCCTCCCAGAACCAATCCGCCTCGCCCACCACCTGGCAAAGTCAGCTAGCAATGCTCTGCCCGACGAATCTGTACGGATCGGTTGACGAATCAAGCAAGTCGGCTTATACTCTGAACACTGGAGAGATACTGTTATGGGAGTTCTCGATACAGGTAAAACTAATGCAGGCACGCGTTCTTGACGCGTGCCTGTTTCGTTATCTATCTCACCTTTAAGGAGGTAATATACGATGGATTATGGGATGATCGGCAAGCTGGAAAAAGCGAAGCGGTATGCCAATCAACGAGAGCGAATACATTTCGAAACGTTCAAAGTGACTTTTGAGGGAGAAAACAACCCTCACACAGTTAATTACGAAGTAGGTGAATGGCGTTGTGATTGCGATTTCTTTCAGACCCGGGGACGCTGCAGCCACACGATCGCACTCGAGATGATCCTTGAGGAGATGATTCCCGAGCCCGTTCCCTGAAAGAATGATGAAGAAAGAAACCTTTTACAGGTTGCCAGAAAGATGAGCCCATTCCGGGCTCTTTTTTTTATGCTTCTTCCGCATGTCCAGGGGAACGTTTTACTGCTGGCTCCATGCTTATCGTCACATATCTTCAGGGACTCTGATTATTGGAAATAGGATTTTTCAATGCTCAAATCCCCAAGGGTCATTGCACCTTAATTTCTCTTACTTACATAAATGGGTCGATCAACCGCATGAAAATTTAAATAACAGGCAAAAATAAAAGCTAACTAGCGACTAGTTATCCCGGTAAATTGGTGCATTATTATCCCTGCAGCAACCCGGGAATCAGTTGAGGAACTTCAAAATAGCATTTATACTGCTACAATAGAGTCCATTCTTATCAGATTCAAAATTCAGGAGAAAAATATATGGTTCAAGAATGCTCACCTCGTCCACATAGCCCTGTTGATCTGGACACGCATAATTTACGAAACCTGAAAATAATGAATTGGAACCTGCCCACGCCTTCTCTTTACGAGGAGTCCTTGAAGCGTAATGAAGCCATCATGGCTCATCTTGGCCCGTTGGTAGTTCGCACTGGCCAATTTACCGGTCGATCACCAAATGACAAGTTCATCGTCGATGAGCCCACCAGCCGCGGCTGTGTCTGGTGGGGAGATGTCAACCGGCCAATAAGTGAAGAACGTTTTGAGGAACTTCACCGCCGGATGGCATCTTATCTACAAGGAAAAGATGTGTTTGTTCAGGATTGTTATGCAGGTGCGGATCCAGATTATCGATTGTCGGTACGCATCATCACCCAATATGCATGGCACAGCCTGTTCGCCCGCAATATGTTCATCATACCCAGCCAAGACGAGCTGGCCACCTTTGAACCTGAATTTGTCGTTATCGATTGTCCTGGTTTCCACGCCTTCCCAGAAGTGGATAAGACAAATTCGGATGCCTTTATATTGGTAAATTTTGCCAAGAAACTAGTCCTGATCGGGGGCACCGAATATGCTGGTGAGATTAAGAAGTCTGTCTTCACCGCGATGAATTATTTCCTGCCATTTGAAGATGTATTACCCATGCACTGTTCTGCAAATTATGGAGCAGAGGGTGATGTGGCTTTATTCTTCGGCCTCAGTGGTACAGGCAAAACAACGCTTTCTGCCGATAAAAGCCGCACCCTGATCGGGGATGATGAGCACGGCTGGAGCAAGAATGGAGTCTTTAATTTCGAGGGGGGTTGTTATGCCAAGGTAATCAAGTTGTCGCCTGAGGCCGAGCCTGAAATTTACCAGACGACCCGCCGTTTCGGAACAATCCTCGAAAATGTCGGCATTGATGTTGATAACCGGCGACTCGACCTGGACGATGCCTCCCTGACCGAAAACACGCGCGCTGCATATCCCATCTCACACATCCCCAATGCGACCCGGACAGGAATGGGCGATCATCCCCAGAACATTATCCTCCTCACTGCAGATGCCTTCGGCATACTGCCGCCTATATCCAGGTTGAATGCTGATCAAACCATGTACCATTTCATCTCTGGCTATACGGCAAAGGTCGCCGGAACCGAGCGGGGGGTCACTGAACCAAAAGCGACCTTCAGCGCCTGCTTCGGAGCACCCTTCATGGCTCAACACCCAGCCGTCTATGCTGATTTACTGGGCAGCTTGATCGACCAACATAATGTCAAATGCTGGCTGGTCAATACCGGTTGGACCGGCGGTTCCTTCGGCGTGGGGGAGCGGATCAAGCTCGCTTACACCCGGGCCATGGTCAATGCTGCCTTGAGTGGAAAACTCGATCAGGTTGAATATATCCAGGATCCCATTTTCGGTGTCCAGGTGCCGACAAGCTGTCCGGAAGTGCCTGAATCCATTCTCCAACCGCGCCACACCTGGCAAGATTCAGAAGCATATGACCGCCAGGCTCAAAAATTAGCCAAAATGTTTTCTGACAATTTCACCCAATTTGCAGATCAGGTCTCCGGACCGATAAAGGATTCTGGTCCTCGGACTAACTAGCAGCGAAGACCGCATCAGAGGAGGTTTTCAAGTGGGATTGGGCTACCCAGCGGCTCTAGCGAAGGTCGATTATGTCGAAAATCAAATTGAGTAATATCGCTGTTCTCACCAGTGGTGGTGACGCCCCTGGGATGAATGCTGCTATCCGGGCTGTGATCAGGACAGCCTTGACCCGGGGTATTGCGGTCTATGCCATCCATGATGGCTACCGCGGGATGGTTGCAGGCGGGGATAATATCATGATGATGGACTGGGATTCCGTTGGGGGAATCCTGCAGCAGGGGGGAACGGTGATCGGCACTGCTCGCTCGGATGAGTTTCGCACCCGGGAGGGAAGGCGGAAAGCTGCGTTGAACTTGATCCGGGAGCACATTGACCGATTGGTGGTGATCGGGGGCGATGGCAGCTTGACCGGCGCAAATCTCTTTCGCCAGGAATGGCCGGATCTGATAAAGGAATTGGTAGACCAGAATTTAATCGACCAGGAAACAGCTGAAAGTCATCCCCATCTGTTGATCGTTGGCCTGGTCGGTTCGATCGACAACGATATGTTCGGGACCGATATGACTATCGGGGCGGATACCGCGCTGCACCGCATCACGGAAGCCATCGACGCCCTATCTAGCACAGCTGCCAGCCACAACCGCACCTTTGTTGTAGAAGTCATGGGGCGCCATTGCGGCTATTTAGCCTTGATGGGTGCAATCGCCACTGGCGCTGATTGGGTGCTGATCCCAGAAAATCCCCCTGAGGAAAATTGGGAAGACGAGTTGTGCCGGGCATTGGAATCTGGTCGGGATATCGGTCGCCAGCATGGGATCGTTGTCATTGCTGAAGGTGCGCATGACAGGAATGGGAATCCAATCACCAGCACCTACACAAAACAGGTTTTAGAAACGCGATTGGGCGAAGAAGTCCGGGTCACTATTTTGGGTCATGTGCAGAGAGGAGGGGCGCCCAGCGCCTTCGATCGCTACCTGGGCACGGTCCAGGGATATGCCGCGCTGGAGGAGCTGCTGAATCAGCAACCTGATCAAGAACCACAGCTGGTTGGCATCCGCCAGCACGGCGTTGTCCGCTCCTCCCTGGTGGAATGTGTTGCCCAAACCCAGGAAGTTGCCAGGGTGATCCAAGCCCAGGATTTTGATACTGCCCTAAAGATGCGCGGGGGGAGCTTCGCAGAATCTTATCGCATCTTCCGCACCATCCTGCGCTCGCACCCGAATCCCGCAAAGCCCGGTGAACGTCAACATAATTTTGCCATCTTACATGCAGGGGGACTCGCGCCAGGGATGAACACCGCGGTCCGCGCCGCCGTTAGGCTCGGTATGGACAAAGGCCACAGGCTGCTGTCGATTGGGGGTGGTTTTCCTGGTCTGATCAGCGGCGATGTCAGTGAGCTGGGCTGGATGAGCATCAGCGGTTGGGTATCCAGGGGCGGAGCTGGGTTAGGGACAAGCCGTCATATCCCTGCAGGACGAGACTTTTACGCCATCGCCAAGAACCTTGAAGCGCACCAGGTGGATGGCTTGTTGATCATCGGCGGTTGGGCTGCTTATCAAGGTGCATACGAGCTGTTCAACCGGCGGAATGATTTCCCCTCATTTAATATACCAATTATCTGTCTGCCTGCTTCGATTGATAACAACTTGCCCGGCACCGAGCTGAGTATTGGTGCGGATACCGCCCTCAACAATATCGTCACCAACGTGGATAAAATCAAGCAGTCCGCAGTTGCTTCCCGGCGTTGTTTCGTGGTGGAGGTCATGGGGCGCGATTGTGGCTATCTCGCCCTGCTCAGCGGTATGGCCACAGGCGCGGAAAAAGCTTATCTACCAGAAGAACCAATTACCCTCGCCGATCTGCAGGGCGATGTTGCAGAGCTGAGCGCAGGATTCAGGGGGGGTAAACGATTGGGTTTGATGATCCGCAACGAATATGCCGGAGGTTTATACGATACCAAATTCATGTCCACCCTCTTCGAACAAGAAGGAGGGGGTCTCTTCGATGTTCGCCAGGCAATTCTAGGGCATGTCCAACAGGGTGGTAATCCGTCTCCCTTTGACCGTATACAAGCGACCCGTCTTGCCTCCCAATGCATTGATTTTCTGCATGCTGAAGTTGGCAAGCCAACACCGGCTGCTTCCATGATCGGCTTGAAGGGGGGAGAAATCCAATTTACTAGTATTTATGATTTTCCCCGGTTGATCGAACCAGGTTTCCAAAGACCCAAGGAACAATGGTGGTTGAAGCTCTGCCCGATCGCGGCAACGATGGATCAACCACCAACAAAAGAAAATTCGAGCTCGATCAAATAAAGATATTATTCAGATTCAGCGTAGATATTATGGACACAGCGCTCAGATAGATTATTTGTGCACCTTTATATGGCTTGGCGGCGAAAATATTCCCAGATCATCCCCCGCTGCGGGGCAAAAAGAAAAGCCAGTAGAAATATGATCGTGGTTGTCAGCACAATCGCAGCCCCTGAAACCACGTTGAGATGATAGCTGGCAAATAATCCAATCAGGCTGGAAAATCCCCCGATCAATCCAGATAGTAGCATCATGGCTGGCAAACGGCGCACGAATAAAAATGCTGTCGCAGCTGGCGTCACCAGCATAGCCGCCACCAATCCAACGCCCACGGTTTGGATGGATATCACGATCGTCATCGCCAGGAGCACCAGCAGCAGGTTGTTCAACAGCCCGACCCGCATGCGCAAGGTTGCTGCCAGCACTGGATCAAACGAGATCACCAAGAATGGCTTATAGAAAACCAAGATAGAGAGAAGGATCACTGCCCCCAGGCCGGCGGTCAACCACAGATCAAGGTCGCTGACTCCCAGCACGTTGCCAAACAGGATATGGCTCAAGTCGACTGCATAGGTACGAATGCTGCTGATCAGCACCACCCCCAGGGAAAGAGCCGCCGCAAAAAGCACTCCGATCGCAGTATCTTGCTTGATCATCCCTCTCCGTGAGAAAAGTCCCACACCTAGGGCTACCACCAATGCCGCAGCCAGCGCGCCGACGGTCAGGTTTCTACCGATCAGGTAAGCCACTGCAACTCCAGGCAGCACCGCGTGGGCCATGGCATCTCCAAGAAATGCCATTGAACGCAGGACTACATAACAACCGATCACCGAGCAGAGCACACCAACCATCAAGGCGGCCAGCAGTCCACGCTGCATGAAGCCATAGCTCAGGGGAGTTAACAGCAATTCAAGGATCTCAACCATCAGCCGATCTCCTCTTCTGGGGGACAGCATTGATCCACGACAGCAACGCCATCCAAGAATAAGACCTGGCTTCCAAATGCCTGGCTGAGATTGGCGGGCGTGAACACCTCCTGCGGGGAGCCATACGCAATCATGCGCTTATTAAGCAGCAGAACCTGATCAAATCGCTCCGAGGCCAGGGTCAGATCATGCGTGGAAACCATTGCAGTTACCTGCTGGACTTGCAGGTGCTCCAGAAGATCCAGCGCCGCTTCCTGGGTAGTAAAATCCACACCGGTAAAAGGTTCATCCATCAGCAAGATATGTGGTTCCTGGGCCAGGGAACGGGCAAGGAAAGCCCGCTGTTGCTGGCCGCCAGAGAGCTCCCCGATGGGGCGATATGCCAGATCTGCAATGCCCAGCTGTTCGAGGGAGTGGAAGACAATTTCCCTGTCGACCTTGCTGGCACGCTTGAACCAGCCCTGCCGGCCGAAGCGCCCCATCATGACCACATCGAAAACGGTGACTGGAAAACGCCAATCGACCTCTTCGCGCTGCGGAACATAAGCCACACAATCCCGGTGATGGCCTAGAGGTTGCCCATGAATTTGTATCTGGCCTGAACTCAGCTGCACCAGTCCTACCAGCGCTTTGAATAGCGTTGTTTTTCCAGCGGCATTTGGACCGACAACTGCCAGGCGCGCTCCATGGGCCACTTGGAAGGTCAGATCCTGCAGTGCTGCATGACCATTGTAGCTTACCCGTACATTGCTGATATCCAAGCGCGCCGGTTCGTCCGGTATAGGTTGGGGAAATCCTGCAGGAATATCGCTGTTTTCCATGCGAATTGTAGACTCCATGTTTCCAAAATCTGCGCCCAGCTACCTGAGTGCTTCCACGATTAACTGCGTATTGTACTTCATCATCTCAATATAGCCACCCGGTGGGACCACCGAATGCGTGAGCAGATCTCCTACCACTTTTACACCTGCCTCCCGGGCTACCTGGTCTGCCAGCTCGGGATTGGTACCAGACTCGAGAAAAATCGCACCCGTACCTGAGTTCTTGATGGCTTCGATCAATTCAACCAGCTGTTGAGCTGTCGGAGAAGATCCTGTGCTTACACTGGGGATAATCGTCCCAACAACTTCGAAACCATATCGCTCAGCGAAGTAGCCAAAACTCTCGTGGTTAGTGACCAGATTGCGCTTCTGTTTCGGGATTTGTGCAACCTGGTTGTCGATCCAGGCATCCAATTCCTTCAACTCAAGCACGTAGTCATCAGTATATTGAATATATTCAGCTTTACCGGCTGGATCCAAAGTGATATATCCATCCCGGATCGACTCCGCATAATGGATCACGTAATTTGGATCTAGCCAAAAGTGAGGGTCACCCGGGCGGGTGGATCTCTCTGCAAGGCCTTGGGCCGCTTCGATGACCAGCTGCTCACCTCCTGCGTTATCAATGACCTCCTGCAGCCACTCCTCCAGACCGGCACCATTGATAATTACGACATCGCTCTCCACAATCTTGGCTACATCCTGGGGAGTCGGTTGAAAAGTATGTGGATCCTTACTCCCTTGAACCAATACTTCTACAGTAAACCGTTCCCCGGCCACAGCCTGGGCGATATCGCCCAGAAATGATTCAACTGCTAGTACGTGCAAGCCGTCTTCTGCTGCACTCCGGCTACTGGATTGGGCGGTTGGCAACTCGCTCGTTTGGCAGGAAGCGAGAAACAAGCTCCCCAGCACGAGTAGCGCTTCTAGAAAAATTCGCCTTCTGTCCATGGGATCATTCCCGAAAGTACAATTATTCAGCCCAACCTCAACAGGGTCATTTCATAAATTCTAAGTCAGGCGAAGCTTGACAATTAGTGCAGTATCCAAAGAACTGCAGCCAGTGTTCCTTAATCTGAAAACCGCTCTTTTCAGCAGTCTTGTTGATCAAAACAGACAAATCATCCCCGCTGAAATACTCTACCTGTCCACAGGTTTTGCACAACAGCAAGTGTTCATGACCTTCGGGAGATCGCAGGTACATGTTGCATCCGCCCGGCTGGTGGACCCGCTGGATCAGGTCTAATTGCTCCAGCTTTTCAAGCGTCCGGTAAACTGTAACCAGACCCAGTTGAGGATGCATTTTGCGACCCAGATCGAATATCGCGGTAGCATCCAGGGCCTGAGGGGCACGGGCGACGATTGAGACTATCGCCCGGCGGGGGGCGGTAAGACGATAGCCGCTCTCCTGCAGGCTTTGAAGCCACGATTCTTCCAAGACATTCTCTGAGTGAATTGACATCTGCATATTATTGAAAATGATTTTCAATTTCATTATATACTTACCCAAGCTTTTGTCAAGCCGTTTCATCTTGGAAATAATATCCGTCCACGCTGCTTCCCAACCAGTGATCTGAAGGGTCCCTCCTGAAACAGTCGCTCCAGAAGAGGTTGGTATTGACTGCATTCCACCGTGAGCGAAGGGAATTCCACTCGAATGAGGCGTCGTCTATCGAGAATAATAAATCCCAGAAACTCTGTTACAGATTTGTAACCTATCAGACATCCGGGTGTTACAGATTTATAAGATACTATTTACCAAATTCAATTTGACTCTGATTACTTTACAAGGTTTCGATTCTTCAAATGCGGTTTAAACCCAAATACACTTCAATTGGTATATTAATCGACCTGCAGAGAGTAAGACTTTTATCTTGGCGAAATTAACTACTCGGTGCAATTAGGCGCAAGAGTAAAGGGAATTATTTTCCTTCATGAATAGAAGACAAAAGCATTAACCACCAAATTCAATGAAGCAATTCCTTAATCTCACAAACCCTTCATTCAGCAAAAGGCGGTGCACATGCCATCTATACCGTTAAACGTCAATGGGGGAATCAACCAGATTGAAGTCAATCCCGAAATGCCCCTGCTTTGGGTGCTCCGCGACATGCTCAATTTGACCGGTACAAAATACAGCTGCGGGAAAGGACTTTGCGGTTCTTGCACTGTGCACCTGGATGGCGAAGCGGTGCGTTCCTGTATTACCCGGGTTGGCGACGTGGGTCCAAGAGCGATAACCACCATTGAAGGACTCGACCCAGCAGGCAGACATCCGCTACAGCTGGCGTGGATCTCTGCAAGGGTGCCCCAATGCGGCTACTGCCAACCAGGCCAGATCATGACCGCGGCAGCCATGCTGATTAAAAATCCTCAGCCTAGTGAGGCGGAGATCGTTGCTGCCATGTCTGGGAACCTGTGCCGCTGCGGAACATACCAGAGAATCAAGTTGGCGATTCAATCAGCAGCTGCGGAGGGAAGCAGATGATGAAGAAATCAGCCGAATTAACTCGCCGCGAGTTTCTCAAGTCATTTGCCACCAGCGGGGCAGGTTTGTTCATCGGGGTATACCTTTCCGGTTGTGGAGAAAACCCAACGCAATCGCCCACGCTCTTTCCCACATCCACTATCACTGTCACCCCCGTACCTACTGGCGAGCCTACCGAAACACCAAGACCAACCCCCAACCCTGAGGCTGTCCTTGCGGCAGGGATATACATTCAGGTCCTGGGAACCGGGATGGTAATTGTGTATCTCCCACGCACTGAATTAGGCCAGGGAGCGCTGACTTCTCTGGCCATGGTCGTCGCGGAGGAGCTGGATCTGCCACTCGAGAACATCCAGATCGAACACAGCCCCCTCGAACGCGCCTATGGTGAATTGCGCACTGGTGGAAGTGACAGCATCAGTTCTCACCATCGCCAGCTAAGCCAGGCAAGTGCCACAGCTCGCGCCCTGCTCCTCAGCGCTGCAGCACAAATTTGGCAGGTCCCCTACGAGTCTTGCCGCCTGGAAAATGGAGGCGTGATCCACGACGATAGCGGGGAGGTGCTCACCTTCGCCGAGCTGGTTGAAACTGCAGCCTATATCCCGGTGGAAGAGATCGCAGATTTGGCTGAGGTCAAGGAATCTGAAGACTATAAAATCATCGGTACACCTGTTGGCCATCTGGATAACCTGGGAATTGTGGAAGGCAGCACAATTTATGCTCTTGATTTGAACCTGCCTGGTATGCTGTTCGCCACGCTTCTGCGCTGTCCGGTGTTGAGAGGCAGGGTCTCCGACTTTGATGCCAGCCAGGCTTTAGCCATTCCTGGTGTCCGACAAGTTTTCACCATCGACAGCGGGATAGCCGTGGTTGCTGACAACACCTGGGCTGCCCTGCAAGGCCAGCTTGCTGTACAAGCGACCTGGGAGGAGGGGGGAAATGCACTCCTGAATAGCTCCTCCTTGCGGGATCAATTTCAGGAAAGGTTATTAGCTGAGGCCAGCACAGGCGGCACAATTCTGGAATCCATCTATGAAGTACCATTCTTTACCCACGCGCCTCAAGAACCGATGAATTGCATAGCCGACGTACGCCCGGATCATTGTGAGGTCTGGGCACCGACTCAAAATCCCGGTGAAGCACTGTCAAGGATCCGCAGTTTCACAGGCCTTCCAGCTGAGAATATCCAGATTCACATCCCCCGGGTAGGAGGAGGCTTTGGCCGCCGCTTACAGGTCGATTACGTCTTGCAGGCAGTTCAAATTTCCGCCAAGGCTGGGGCACCGATAAAACTGATGTGGACTCGCGAAGAAGATATCCAGCAGGGATTTTTTCACCCCTTGAGTCTCCACTTCGCCAGGGCAAATTTATCCAATCCGACCATGCCGCAAATCAGCTCGAGCACTTTTCAATCCTGGGATAAACTGACCTACGCCTGGCGCTCGGTGACAAATTTTACCGATGCCTTTGTACGAGAATGCTTCCTGGATGAGATGGCAACGGCGCTCAATCAGGACCCACTGGATTTAAGACTGGAGATTGCACCAGCTTCACTGCACGAAGTACTCCGGGTAGCGGCAAGCGCAGCTGGCTGGGGAGAACCGCTGCCAGCGGGATGGGGACGGGGGATCGCCAGCTGGTCCACCTGGGACGTGACTCCTGTTGCCCAGGTCGCGGAAGTATCTGTCTCACCTCAGGGAGAGGTGCAAGTACAGCGTGTCGTCTGTGCTATCGATTGCGGTTTGGCCCTCAATCCAGACATGGTGGCAGCCCAGATGGAAGGCGGTATCGTCTGGGGTTTAACTGCAGCACTCAAGGAAGCCATAGACATCGAAAACGGGCGAGTCTTGCAGAGCAATTTTGATAATTATCCCCTCTTGAGGATGGATGAGATGCCCAATGTGGAGGTGCACATCCTCCCCAGCAGCAGGCATCCCACCGGCGTAGGTGAGATGGGCGTTCCGCCTGCGGCTCCCGCAGTTTTTAATGCCATCTTTAACGCCACTGGCAAGCGCCTGAGGCGCTTGCCGTTCCACCCAGATGATCTTCTTTAAGACTTCAGGAGCAGCAAATTAACGAGCTGGCATAGATAATTTTTTCAAGCCAACAATCCCAGAAACAGAATTTCATAATACAATACGGATATTCATAATCAAAATTAATCAGTCTGGAGATAACCGAGGCGACGGGGCAGTGGAGATGGATAAAAAGACACACATTTTACTTGTAGATGACGAGGAAGCCATTACCAGCAACCTCGCCTCTTATCTAAACCGCTCCGGATTCGAAACTTCGGTCGCCGGGGATGGTGAGCAGGCATTAAGCCGGGTTCGTAGCAAACCTCCAGATTTAATCGTCCTAGATGTCCTGATGCCGAAAGTAGACGGGCGGGAAGTCTTGCGCCAGCTGCGCCAGGCTGGAGACTGGACACCGGTAATCCTGCTCACTCAGGTGGGGGAAGCCAGCGAACGTGCAATGGCCCTCGAAGAAGGGGCGGATGACTACCTGAACAAGCCTTTTGACCCCCATGAGCTGATCGCGCGGATGCGGGCGGTACTGCGCCGCGCCAGGCCTGGACGACCTCCTCTCAGCGCTGCCTGGATCCTGGTAAGCGGAGAGCTGCGTTTCGACCGCCATTCCCGGCGGGCTTTCCTGCAGGATACAGAGCTCAACCTTACCCCGAAAGCGCTGCTGCTGCTCGAGTACCTGATGACCCATCCGGATGAATTGCTCAACCGGGAACGTCTCCTCGATGTTGTCTGGGGCTGGGAATATCCCGTCGGTTCTCGAGCAGTCGATACCCGCATCGCCGAGCTGCGGCGTGAACTGGGCGATGATGCCGGGGACCCGGTTTACATCGAAACCGTTCCAAGCCTGGGATACAGATTCATTCAACCTGTGGAAGGCGCAAAATGAAGCGTATCTGGATCCTGCTGTTTCTGCCAATAGTCTTTGGCATGGTATTCAAAATTACCTTCGAACGCGGTTGGCTGGAGAACTCCATCCTTTATCTGCGCATTGATCTGGGTACACTGGCTCTTCTATTTGGTTTTATGCTTTCCACCTTGCTGTTCATCATCTGGGGGATTTTCCTGTGGCAGGATCATCAATTTAACCAGGAATTCCTCAATTTCCAGGCTAAAACCGCCGAAGAACACCGCCAGTTCCTGCAGCGCCTGGATCACGAGCTGAAAAATCCGCTCACCGCAATACAGGCTGGTTTGGTGAATTTAAATGAGGATGCAAACGAACCTACTATTGAGAGCATCAAAGCACAGACGCAGCGTCTCAGCCGATTGGTCGCAGATTTGCGCAAACTGTCTGACCTGGAGACTCGCCCGATTGAGCGTTCTCCGGTCAATCTTTCCGAAGTTCTACTGGAATCTGTAGAAATAGTGGAGGATGAACCAGAAGCTGCAGAGCGTTCGATCAACTTGCGCTTACCTCAAGCACCCTGGCCGCTGCCAGATGTCCAAGGCGATGAGGATCTGCTCCTGCTTGCCATACTCAATTTGTTGGGCAACGCGGTCAAATTCTCTCAACCAGGAGCAACCGTTGAGGTACGGGCCTTTGAGGACGCAGATATGGTAATTATCGAAGTGGCGGACACCGGACCAGGGATTCCGGAGAGTGAAGTACCATTTGTTTGGCAGGAGCTCTATCGCGGGCAGGGTGCACGGGGAGTTCCAGGCAGCGGTTTGGGCTTGGCTTTAGTGCGCGCCATCACCGAAAGACATGGGGGTCAGGTAACCATTCGCAGCCGGGTCAAGCAGGGCACCGTTGTCACGATGAAACTCCCGATCAAAGAAGTTACCAAACTGTAACAGCTCTCAACAAGACCGTCACAAGACCACCTCCGATCTGAAACAAATATCCTTTATCCTGTAGTCACCTTGACCTTAACGTGTTAACGGTATTCTTGTATAAGGTGACTAACATGAGACTCAGAAAACCTGCATTTCCGATATACATCCTGTGTGTTTCCCCATTATTAATGTTACTGGCTGCCTGTGCAGCTCTTCCGGGAACATTGGAGGTAAGCCTTCAGCCTGAGTCCCAGACCAGTTCGCAAACATTATTCCTGGAAGAACTCTCGCCCGTGCTGGAGGCCATTATATTCGGCACCATGGACGAGCGCAAGGATTTAGTCAGCTATACAACTATCGCCTGCACAAACGCTGATGGCCTGGGGGGACCCCCCAAGTGCGAACCAGGGCAGGATGAGGGAACTTTGCTAGAAGTTCTTCCCATATTAAGCGGGGAGGGAACGTTTGCAAGTCCCCAGGAAATCGATACTGCATTGGATTTCGTCGTGATGGGGTTATACAGTATCTACCGGGTCCCAGAGGATGCATTCAAGGCAGATTATTGGCCCCCTGCTGAGTATGGATTGGTGTTCACCCGGGAAATGAACGCTGTTCCTTTTCCATTAACGGTATATGTCGATGATGGTCGCATTGTCAGCATCGTTCATCATTTCGGCACCGCACCAGAGGAATTGATCAAACAGCTTCCTCTGGAGGCGATCCTGCTACCCCCAGACAAAGCCCAAGTCTGGACGGCAGAACATACTCCCAAGGAACCTGATATTGTTGATCTTGATAACGGTATTGTGACGGGTTCCGTATGTTTTCCAAGTGAAACTATCCCGGAGATGACATTGTATTTTCAAGAATTAACCCGCGGCGATCTATCGTACCAAAATCTTCCCCAGGGCCAATCTTCCTATTCAATTAATCTGGCACCGGGAACCTATATCGCTTTTGCTTACCCGGTCAATTCCGCAGGGGAAGTCACCGGCGGCAGTTACTCTCAGGCTGTTCCCTGCGGTTTGGGGAATGATTGCACGGATCACACCCCAGTGGAATTCGAAGTCAAACCTGGCGCGGAAGTCAAGGAGGTCGATATTTGCGATTGGTATTCACCGGCAGACGTTCCCGCGAACCCGGAAGCCGCTCAAGGAACAGAGTCAGCCAAGCCAACCGGGAGTATCAGCGGTAGGATTTGCTATCCAAGTGAATTCATTCCTGAAATGACGCTGTTCTTTGAAGACTTATCAACCCTTCAGATAACCGAGCTGCTCATTGCTGAAAATCAAACCGGCTACACCATGCAGCTCTCCCCGGGAACTTATATCGCTTTTGCGTACTTGAACAGCGGAGCTCTTTTGGGTGGCTCATATTCGAGAGCAGTGCCCTGTGGATTGGGCACAGATTGCAATGATCACTCGCTGATTGAATTCGAAGTTGTCCCTGGAAAGTCCTTGGATAATATCGACATCTGTGACTGGTACTCACAAGAAGATATACCCCCAGATCCAAGGGCTGGGTTGTCTTCTCTTTCAGGGATGATCTACAGAACCAAGGAAGGCGTGTATTACCGGGTTGAATCGAATGGTGCTTCCCTTTATATCTTCGATGGAGACAACCTGGCAGTTCCCTATTCAGGTCCGTATGGCGTCTATTCGAAAGAAAATGATCTCTACAAGCTAGACTTATTTACAGGTGAGGGCTACCAGCTGACAGACACCCCTGAGCTGCGAGAGACCAGCTTCCATTTTGAGGTTGGCTTACCAGAGCAATTATTGTTCAGTGCTTTACCTGCTGATGCGGAAATCTGGCCCGGTTATACCGGCGGGTTATACATAATGAATATGGATGGCACGGATCAGCGCACGATAGACAATGAAAACAACGCGGGCAATTTTGCAGCCTCCCCCGATGGCCAATTGATCGCCTACGGAGCTGGAGAAACCGCCTTTCTATACAACTGGGATACTGGTGTTGAGATTTTTAATCCCCGGGAATACGGCATGGATAGTCCGAAAGGACAAAGTATAACCAGCCCATCCTGGTCATGGAATACAGAGCAGCTGGCTTGGGTGGTAAACGGTT
Source organism: Chloroflexota bacterium (assembly GCA_020349245.1). Classification (GTDB taxonomy): domain Bacteria; phylum Chloroflexota; class Anaerolineae; order Anaerolineales; family UBA4823; genus PFL25. The sequence goes on from CP070764.1 coordinate 2,825,808, forward strand.
TTTTCAGCGATGGTAACACACAGGGGATCGGCATCTTCAATTTGACCGATAAGACCTTCCAGATACTTCATCCATACAAAGCACTGGGGATTGACGTAACCCCTCCCGGAGCGGTGTGGAGTCCAGATGGCGAGTGGCTGGCTTTTACAACCATCGACGAAGATCCCGCCCGTAGCGGCGTGTGGTTGATAAATCTGCTCAACCCCCAGCAGGAATTTTTCATGGGAACATCGAGCAGCAACCCCGTGTTTGGACCCTGGAACAACGAGGGGAAAATCCTGACATATTTCAGGTTTGACGAATCACGAGGGGAGAGCAGGACCTGGATATTTGATTTAGCCAGCGGAGAACAGCAGTTGAGTCCTTTACCTGCAGAAGCGCAAGTGATCGCCTGGCGGTAAAACAGACCATCAGAATATTTAATGATTATTTGACAAGGCATTCATACCCCATGAAAAAAATCTGGTCTACTGCAATCATTTTATTCGGTGTATTGACCACAGCCTGTGCCCCTCTCCTGGGCACACTGGAAACTGAAAATGTTGCCAAGACCCAGGAGACGATCCACTCTCCCAGTGCAACCATCATCCAATCCAGCGAAACGGCTGTAGCGGTTGATGAAACAGGAACAATCTCCGGAAAAATATGCTTTTCAGGTGAAGTCATTCCCAGCATGATAGCCTATTTTATTAATCAGGATACAAAGGCAATAAACCAACTGGCAATTACCGAAAACCAGACCAGCTATACCCTGCAAATTGAACCTGGAGATTATGTTGCTTTCGCTTACCGGGATGACTCACAGGGAGGCATGTACTCGGAAGCAGTTGCTTGTGGATTGTCCGCAGAATGCACGGACCACTCCCTGCGGGTTTTCACGGTCCTTCCTGGGCAGAAAACCGAAGGCATAGACATTTGCGACTGGTATGCCCAGGACCAGCTCCCCCCTCTCCCGGGGGAGACTTTCCAAAATGGTCCATACTTGGACATCGCTGGCTTGGTTTATAGCGACATCAACGCAGAAGAAACCTGGTGGATCGCCGCAAACGGCTTCCCGCAACGGTTATATCCTGAACGGGAGGCGAAACCATCACCGGGAGGCAGTCAGCTTCTTATCGATCGTGAAGATGATATCTGGCTGGTGGATTTGATCAGCGGCGAAGAGATAAACCTGACCGCGGACAGCGATCGACTTGCAGGTGGTAGTCAGTGGTGGCCAGCCAATCCGGAGGTGATCGTTTTCAATTCAACGGACAGTGCGGATGGCTGGGGGATGAGTTTTGGTCAGGCCTCCATCATGCACCAGGACGGCAGCGATTTCCAGGTATTGGATGAATCTTCCTCATTATGGGCTCCCGCACCTTCACCAGATGGCAAGACTATTGCCTATGATACTGGCGTTGCAGCCTGGTTATATCACCTGGACACTGGTAGACAGCTTTTCGATGTCCGGGCATATGGATTGGATGCCCCTGAGGATTTTAAGATCGGCAGTCCCGCCTGGTCCCCGGATGGAAAACAGATAACCTGGTGGGTTGGCGGCTCTTTCCCTCCCAGTGGTGAATGGATAATCGCCCTTGCATTATTCGACTTGCAAACTCGAGAAGTCCAGTTCATCCACCAATATCAACCCCTGGGAGGTTCGGGTGGCTGGAAGCCACCCGCCCAATGGAGTCCAGATGGACAATGGTTGGTCTTCACCACCCAAGGCCAGGGACGGGTACCTGAATTGATCGCCATGCGCGTCGATGGCAGCGAGGTGATTCCATTAGGCAGCGGAACTTTACCACTCTGGTCTCCGGACAGCCGCAAGCTGGTTTTTATCCGTTACGACGCCCAGGGCAGTTCTTATTTGGACAGCCAGATCCTGCTGGTTGAGCGGGATGATTGGCAGCCGGTTCCGCTCGAATTATCCCGCGGCAGCCTGCAAATACAATGGTCCGGTCAATAGCAATGTTGCACAGCGCAAATAATCCACTGTTGCTCTCCAGCAGCTTTTTTGCCAAAGCAGGATTATCGTGAAACGCTGAAAAAATGGAATTTTGAGTAGATGAGCGGTTATCATGGATGAAAACGAGTTGATCCAATCTGCCAGAAAAGGAGACCTGGATTCCTTCAACCAGGTTATCCTAAAATACCAGGATTTGGTTTTCCAGCGTGCCTTCTGGATACTGGGTGAGGCAGAATCAGCCGATGACGCTGCCCAGGAGACATTTATCAAGGCATACCGCAACCTCTCACGATACCGCAACGGCTCTTTCCGCGCCTGGTTGCTGCGAATCGCAACCAATACCTGTTACGACGAGTTGCGCCGCAGAAAGCGCAGCCAAGATATCTCCTTTATCCAGCATGACGCGCACGGAGAGCAGATCGACCTTCTGGATTACCTTGCTGATCCGGAGTCATCCATTGAGCGGGCCATCGATGAGCTCGAACTGCAGGCAGATATCATCACCCACATCAAGGGGCTTTCATCCGAATTCAGGGAAACACTGATCCTGGTCGATATTCTCGATTCGACTTACGAGGAGGCCGCGCAGGTACTTGGCGTTCCGATGGGGACAGTAAAGAGTCGGCTTGCCCGGGCACGCCTGCAGCTGAGAGCATTAATCGACCCCCTTCAAGATGTGACACCACACAGCCATCTCCCAAGCTCGATCAGCATCGGCTACTAATAGCCAGCTACCCTTTGTATTCACAATTTTCCCGATAAATCAGACGATGAACAAGCTGACAGAACTCTTCTGCTGGAAACTGTGCCGACGCTGTAAATCCTAAAATAACCACATTGGGGGTAGTTAATCGACAGGGGGGAAGCTGCCATTACTTGTACATCCTGATCCCAAATTCCTGTAACGAAATCATCACAACTCGTGACCTAGCTGCTACACCTTTGAAATCATCCCGCCACATTGGAAGTTTATTATCTCCATAGATGACAATGATCATTTGATCAGTAAATACGGAGGTAAACATGTTACGCAATAAAAGAAACGTCCTAATCGGTACAGCACTATCTTTGATAATCGCCTTGATTTCACTCTTCAATATGACACCGGTGAATGTCAGCGCCAAAACAAGCCGTCTGTACGACAGCCCTACCAGGCCCAAGCTGGTGAATATCCAATCCTCGGTGAACAGCCGCACCGCTGCTACCGGATTGATCACTGGAAGACTGGCATATCCAAGCGAATATATTCCATCCTTAACTATCTTTGCCGTGCGGATTGACAATCAGCAGGGAACCTTCTACTCGACCCAAACTTCTACCAACCAAGATTCCTATGCTATCAGGGTCGACCCGGGTGTTTACCAGGTCATGGCTTACCATGGCGACTTTGCAGGAGGGTACACAAAATTTGCAACCTGCAACCTGGGTTCTGATTGCCGCGAGCACACACTTTTGCCTGTCGTCCTCGAAGCTGGAGACATCGTCAGTGATATCGACCTGCTGGATTGGTATGCACCCGTCGGGACTTTTCCACCTCGGCCAGATCATTCCTCCTTTTCCAGGACGTCTCCGGTTTGCTCGACTTATCACACGGTGCGCTGGGGAGAAAGCCTGTTCCGGATTGGAATGCAATATAACCTGACCTGGAAACCGATAGCCGATGCAAACGAGATCTCAGATCCGGATTTGATCTATGCGGGACAGGTGCTCTGCATCCCGAAATCTACTTCCACCAGTTCCGTGAAAGACCAACCTTCCAGTATTCCGACCATTGAAATTCTCAGTGTTGTCAAGGATAAACGGGTCACCATCCAGACTGAAAACTATCCCGCCAATAAAACCTTTGTCGTGACGATGGGAAAATACGGCACAAAAGGCATCAATGGCTTCCAGGTCGCTGAAACGCAATCGGGTGGCGGCGGATCGTTTACCGCTACCTACTCAATCCCCAATGCCCTGCGCGGGGAAAGCCAGATCGCTATCCGGCTGCAAAGTTCCTCTGGTTATTACAGCTACAACTGGTTTTACAACAACAGCACCGAGTAAGCCAATATCACCGCAGAAAAATCCAACAATATTGGTCCGCTCCTTGATAACGGAGCGGACTTTCTTATTTCAACAGACCATCAGGTGAACAACTAGAGAGCGAGGAGGGATCCGCACTTTGCGACATAAATTATTAGGGTCTCTTTTTGTTGATTTCTGAATCTATGCTAGTTTCATCCAGGGGTTTTCTCACCAACCGATGTCCCTTCTGGCACCTGCCTGGGCGATGGGGAAATTCACCCTTGACATCCTCCAATATCCGGTTATAATTTTGACAAAATATAGACAATATAATGATAATTCGTCGGGGACGATTTCCAAATGAGACTTTTGCGGTTTTACCTGCTGTTCACCAGTATTTTTTCGATATTCTTCATCGTACCAATGGCTTCCGCTCACCGTCCGGATGAGGGAAACGAGACCGGGGTGACACAGATACAAGACCCAAACACCTCATTCGCTTATTACCGCGAGCTGGACAGCAATTCCCCGGTTCATGTGTACACCTTCGAAGGTCAGGCTGGACAGTTTTTCCATGCCGGGATCAACATCCCCCAAATAGAAGGTTTAGAGGACTACCAGGTTTCTTTTGCGATACTCGGACCTGGCTTGCCTAAACTTGATAACCATACTCAAAACGATCAAACACCTACCCACGGCGAGCTAACAAGTGTTGAACATAAACCTGGGCTGGTGACCACCAACCTCCCCGTACCGGATAATCTTAGCCTGGAGCAGATCGGCGGGTTGATCCTAGAAAACCGGATTGGGGAGGATTTTTTTGAGCCCTTCACCCAAACCCGTTACTGGGGACGGCAGGAACTGGATATCGATTTACCAGAGACCGGTAGATATTACCTGCTGGTATGGAATCCTGAAGGTTTAGCAGGAAAATATGTTCTTGATACGGGTACGCAGGAAGTATTTTCCCCCGCCGATCTGCTCCGTTTCCCCATCTGGTGGCTCAACACCAGGCTGTACTTCGAGCAAGGCCTTATCCTGATCGGCACCGCTTCACTTTTGCTTATGTTTATTGCTGGTTTGGTGATTGTCCGGTCTCGCAAGGATTAACTACTTTCTCTCAAATAAGCGTACGGTAATCCAGCAACATCCCCCAGCAATCTTCCCCAGAATCTTAGAAGGTATCAAGCACCCTGCGAAGAATAAAGATGGATCTAACCTAAGACAGCGCTGATTGCCAGCAAGCCCTGATACTTATCCAACCATTGACAAAAATGTTTCTTGAGGTAACCCTGGAAACAAGCCTCTCCGGCTGTTTTTTGATCGCTGAACACATTAAATTGACCGAGAAAATACTCGCAAAATCTTATTTTGTCATAACTTATTTCACCCTGACTGTACAGATTGTCACTGATTATCGCGACCCGTAAAAATCAATTTCCAAAACATATACCTCCAAAGGTGTTAAATTTCTCGATCGAGGATATTTATCACTTGCGCAACCTCATGTTCTCCGCTATTCTTGATAAAGTTTTGCCAAGGAGGAGACCAATGCCACCTAACCCATACCAATTGCTTGCCCAGCGCCTCGACAGCCTGCCGAACGGCTTTCCACCCAGCCCAGATGGCCTGGAGATAAGATTGCTGGAGAGACTCTACACCCCAGAAGAAGCAGCGCTGACTGCACTGCTTCGTTTAACCCTGGAGAATTCTCACCAGATCACGGCGAGGATCGGCGGTGATCATAAGCAGATTCGCGAGATGCTCAAAAGCATGGCAAAACGCGGCCTGATCAACGCTGGTCGGGTCGAAGGAGGCATAGGGTACGGGTTGCTGCCATTTGTCGTCGGAATTTATGAATTGCAGGTGAACAATCTGGATGCAGAGCTGGCACAGCTCTTTGAACAGTATTACCAGCAATCCTTCGGACAGATGCTCAAAATCGAACCCGCTGTCCACCGGGTCATCCCGGTTGGCGAGAGTGTCCAGGTGGATATGGAAATCCGCCCATATGAAAGTGCAGCAGACATCGTTCGCAATGCGAATGCCTGGGGAGTAGTGGAATGCATCTGCCGTAAACAAAAAACGCTGATTGGTGACCCCTGCGATCACCCGCTGGAAGTCTGCATGATGTTAAATAACCAACCCGGCGCTTTTGACAGCAGTTCCTACATCCGGGCCCTAACCCTGGATGAAGCGCTTCAGACCCTGCAAGTTGCCGCGGAAGCAGGTCTGGTGCACACGGTCAGCAACAATCAGCACGGCGAATCATATATCTGCAACTGCTGCACCTGCTCCTGTGGCATTCTGCGCGGAATCAGTGAGCTGGGCATCGCCAATGCTGTCGCACACTCGGCATTTGTCAATTCAGTGGACGAAGAGCTGTGCCTGGCTTGTGAAGATTGCCTGGCATACTGCCAATTTGAAGCCTTGAGTATCGACTTGATCGCCCAGGTAGATCAACTTCGCTGTGTCGGCTGCGGCGTCTGTGTCCAGGCTTGCCCTGAAGATGCATTGATCCTCGTCCGCCGTCAAGAACCGGATGTCCTGCCTGTTCCTCGATCGAAATCCGAGTGGCTGCAGCAGCGTGCGTCTTTCCGGCAGATCGACCTGAACGAGGTTTTATAACGATAGCTGTAGATCATATCGTGAGTGGAGCAGTTCTTTAACGGCCTGGATAGATTTGGCAAGACCCTATTCAAAATCTCCGGTTTCCACAAATCCATATCCGTTGACGAGTTATGCATCCTGGCTGTGATGCTCACTGTTCAGCTGTTTCATGATCTTGCTGGAAAATTTTCAAACCGTTCCAGCAGAAAAAGACGTTCAACGATCTTCGCCTTCGAAAGCCTGGGTTCCAATCATTTGAGACCATCCCAGCAGCAGTTAGCGTACCGGCTGCGATCCAGCCTGCCCGCGAAACACCCTCAACACACTTTGGAGAACAGAGAAAGGTTTCTCGGTCCAATGATTCGCAGACAGCCTTGCTGCAAATTTACCTTGCCTCTTTGTTCTCAACATAAGGAGAGTCCCAACTGTAGATCCAGGAGATCAGCAAATATTTCGGCTCCCTTGCGGCTCCTTTAGATTCATGCTGGACTTTGCCATAAATTCAGCCAATCTGGATTCTTATAAACTATTTACCTCGCACATGGTCCAGATATTCTATAATGGTAAGTTGCGTGAGAGAATAAGTGCAATGTCAAGAATGAAGAAATCAGTTTATTTCGTCACCGCAGTCGTTATTCTACTGGTACTGGTCGGGATTGTTTATTTCCTCTCCAATCCGAGACCGGTTGTAGATTCTGCACCAATGGGTGCTGAAAATACACCGCAGAGTACAAGATCGTTGGGTGAAACCATCGGCGCAACGGGAACTGTCAGCAGTAACCAATCTGCAGACCTTTCATGGAAGACTTCTGGCGTTGTCGGTGAAATTTACTTTAATGTAGGTGACGTTGTGAAAGCAGGTGAGGTATTAGCCCACCTAGAACAGAATTCTCTATCGCCAATGGATATTCTTGCCCAGGCAGATCTCGTCGAAGCTCAAAAAGCTTTCGATGACCTCATCGAATCACATACCCAGCGTGCCAGTGCTCTGAAGGCTGTTGAGACTGCCCAGGAAGCACTCGATGATGCACTCAATCCCGAGCTGGCACAAGCAGCTGCGCTTCAAGCGCTAAGCGAAGCAGAGAAAGATGTTGAGGAAGCCGAAAATAAGTTGGGAATTTTAACAGCCCCGGTATCCCAAGCAGTGCTTGACCAGGCCCAGGCAAATTTAGTACTTCTGGAAAAGAAGATCAATGACAACCAGGGGATGATCGATCGCATCCAGAAGAAATTAAATCGCCGTGATGAGCAGTTCAAGCCCTGGGAAAGCCGGAGCAGGTATAAAAAGCTTTTGGAGGTCTTGGAGATTCAGCACCTTCAACTGCACAATTCCTACGAGGACTCGAAGCAGAAATTCCTTGATTTGCAGAACCCCCCAGATCCGATTGATGCCACCCTGGCAGAAGCGAATTTACAAAATGCCCAGGCCGAACTTCTCGAAGCAAAAAGAGAATGGGAACGCATCAAGGATGGGCCGAGCTCGGCAGATATCGCCTTGCTAGAAGCCCAATTGACTGACGCCCGGCGTGAATGGGAACGGGTAAAGGACGGTCCCGCTGAGGAGGACCTTGCAATAGCACAGGCACGTATAGCTGCTGCAAAGGCTGCTCTTGAGAGGATAGTGATCGTGGCACCTTTTTCCGGTACAATCACCGAAGTTTACATCCAGGTAAATGACCAGGTAGGCCCTGGAACACCTGCTTTCCGCCTGGATGACTTATCTCAGCTCTGGGTAGAAGTTGGCGTCTCCGAAATTGATATCAATCGAGTCAAGATTGGACAACCAGTCTTCTTAACTTTTGACGGTATCCTGGCCAAGGAATATCAAGGAGAGGTTGCAGAGGTATCCCCGGTTGGCACGATAAGCCTCGGGGTGGTTGACTTCGAGGTAAAGGTCGTACTATCAAATGCAGATAGAGATGTCCGCCCGGGAATGACCGCCGCGGTAGAGATCCAGGCAAGCCAGGATCGTGAAGCACTGCTTGACTCCAGCAAAGAAGCTGTTTCTATGGTTGGTCAAAACATACTGAATCCACATGGAAGCTTGAAACTTGGGGAACACACCTCCCTTGTGGTTTCAAAAATATACTCCTTGCGTTTGGATAACCATCTCTCTGCTGGGAATTCAGGTTTCGCTAATCCAACCTGGTTATGAATTAAAAATCGAACTACCTGTTCTGTAAATCCTCAATGATGAATAGAGCAGGGGAAGTCATGAGGTGAAGTAAAAAAGATGAAAAGAGCAATATGGATTATCGGAATCCTTGTCATTTTGATTGGTGCGTTCTTCGCCTACCGCGCCTATTCAGCTTCGAGGAGTGCCCAAGCTGCCAAAGAAAATCTACAAACAATCGCTTTAGAAGAAGGCGAGTTGGCAGCCACGATTGGCGCAACAGGTACCGTACGTGCAAACCAAAGCGCCAACCTGAGTTGGCAGACCTCCGGGACAATTGATCAGGTCGATGTAGGCGTGGGTGATCAGGTACCAAAGGATCAGGAATTAGCAAATTTAGCCCAAACTTCCCTGGCCCAAAATGTAATCCTTGCCCAAGCCGATCTGGTAAATTCGCAGAAAGCTTTGGACGATCTGCTCAACTCGCATGTGCAGCAAGCCCAAGCTCTGCAAGCGGTTGAGAGAGCCCAGCAAGCCTTGGACGACGGAAAGAACCCGGAGCTCGCCCAAGCCAGTGCGATCAAAGCTATCGCCGATGCACAAAAGCTGGTCGAAACCGCTGAACGCAACCTCCGTGTAGCCCAGTCTACCGCCAGCCAAAGCAGCATCGACGAGGCAAAGGCAAACGTGACTTTGGCCAAAGATCGCCTCGACCGGGCTCGTGAAAAATATGAACCTTATGCGAACAAACCCGAGAACAATGTTACTCGGGCAACTCTGCTCAGCGAGCTATCTACTGCTCAGCAGGTCTATGATGCTGCGGTCCGTCAGTTAAACAGCTTGCAAGGAACTGCCGCGGAGATAGATATCGCCGTCCGCCAAGCAGAATTGGATACCGCCATCGCGCGATTGGCTGAAGCTCAACGGGAAGGGGAACGGATCAAAGACGGCACCAGCCCTGCCGATCTCTCCCTCTTGGAAGCCCAGCTGGAAGATGCCCAGCGTGAGTGGGAACGGCTCAAGGATGGTCCAGACCAGGATGACCTTACCGCTGCCCAGGCACGCCTCGCGGCTGCCCAGGCTACCCTGGACCAAGCTCGCATCCTGGCTCCATTTTCGGGAACCATTACAGATGTGGAAAGCAAACCTGGTGACCAGGTAAATCCAGGAACTCCGGCATTCCGCCTGGATGACCTCTCCCATCTCTGGGTGGATGTTGAGGTATCTGAAGTTGATATCAACCAGGTGAAAGAAGGACAACCGGCAATCTTAACTTTCGATGCCATCCTGGCTAAGGAATACCAGGGAGAAATCGTAGAAGTCTCCCCAGTGGGAACTCAACAGCAGGGAGTTGTCAATTTCAAAGTAACCGTCGAGATCCTGGATGCTGATGAAGATGTCCGACCAGGGATGACGAGCGCGGTGGAAATTATCGTCAGCCAATTGGAGAATGTCGTTCTGATCCCGAATCAAGCCGTGCGCGCTGAAGAAGGGACTCGGGTGGTTTATATTCTCGGCGAAAATAGCGAATTAACCAAGGTTGAAGTCAAATTGGGTGCCAGTTCAGAACGATACAGCCAGCTGCTTGAAGGCGACCTGCAAACCGGTGATTTGATCGTGCTCAACCCGCCGAGTGATTTCTTCTCTGGTGGTCCTCCCGGCGGGGGTGGGTTTGGTGGAGGCGGAGGAGGTTTTGGACCATGAACGACATCGTCGTTGATGCTAACAACCTGACAAAAGTATTTAAGATGGGTGATGTCGAAGTTCACGCCTTGCGGGGTTTGTCGGTCCAAATCAAGCGTGGGGAAGTCGTTTCAATTATGGGACCCTCTGGTTCTGGCAAATCGACTTTGATGAATATCCTGGGCTGTCTTGACCGGCCAACTTCTGGTGAATACTGCTTGGATGGTGAGAGTATCGGGAATCTCAAGGATGAGCAATTAGCCGAGATCCGCAACCGCAAGGTGGGCTTCGTATTTCAGAGCTTCAACCTGCTTCCGCGCTCAACAGCCCTGACCAACGTAGAGCTGCCCCTGCGCTACAGCCCCCCGAATGGTAAGAAACGCCGCGAGCTGGCAAAAGAAGCGTTGATAGATGTCGGATTGGGTGATCGGATCAACCATCGACCCAATGAACTTTCCGGCGGTCAACAACAGCGTGTGGCCATCGCCCGGGCGCTTATCAATGAGCCGTCGATCGTCATGGCGGACGAGCCAACCGGTAACCTGGATACAAAATCTGGAGACGAGATCATGGATTTGCTGCTGAGATTGAATCAGGACCGGGGCACAACTCTGATTATCGTTACCCACGACCCGGAAATCGCTGAACAAACTCAGCGCGTTATCCAAATTCGGGATGGTGTCGTCGCCGAAAATTAGGAACAGCAGTGATAGAGACGCATTCTCTTTTCATTGCGGCAGTTATCTAGCTTGTAAAAATGAACTCCAGAATTTCCGATCTTGGCTTCTTCACCCGCGTCGCGGCTGGAACGCCGTGCTCGCGAGTAGTAATGGCGCCCGAGCATCGATCCCGGGGTGATCGCCTAGAATCAATCATTCTTTTCCGAGAGGAAGATACAGACCCGGCCATGGAACTTTGGCCGGGTCTGTCTATTCTCGAATATTCTGACGGTTTATTCCCGCGCCAGGCGAGTCATCTCTTGCAGGAAAAATACCAGGCCGGCGGTCATTAGAGCGCTCCCGATCAGTGGAAGCGTATTCTGCAACATCACTTCTGTGGCTGGTTGCTCCAGTTGCGTCAAGTAGGGAGACAGCACCATCAGTAAACCAGTGATCAGAAGGGCGACGAATATGATGATTGGTTGTGCATATTTTTTGTTATTCATTGTTGATCTCCTTAAAATTTATTGATGTGTATAGCTTTTATCGTAAATATTTCTCTCATTATTCATTCTTTCATGTTTGTATAAAATTTCACCCGGCGATACCGTGTACAAAAATCCCTGCCAGATCGGAAGCACTCTCTTTTATAGAAAATTCATCCCTGTTGAAAAGCCACAAACTGGCGAGCCCATTTTGATATCCAAGGAATGCCCTGGCGGCAGTGGTGGGATCCAGATCCTGGCGCAGCGCTCCCTGGGCGATAATCAACTCGAAAAATCCACTGATGCTAGAGACCAGCTGCTGCGCCTCCTCATAACGGCGCTGCGAAAAGGCATCGATGCTTGGCGTGGTCAGCTGCAGTGCCATCACGTCCCTGAAACGCCGGTCATCCTCTAATAGAGCGAAGGAATAAACCAAGATGCGGGATAAGATCTCGACAAATGTACCACCCTCTTCGATGGCTCGATCGATTGCCGAATTGCCGATGGAGGAGGCCTCTTCGATCAAGGCCAGGTACAAGTCCGCTTTACTGCCGAAGTGGTGGTAGATGGCGCCCCGTGTGACTCCGGCTGTCCGGGCGATATCCTCCAAGCGGGAGGCGGTATAGCCATTTCTGCTGAAAACACTCAGGGCTGCATTCAACAGTTCTTGCTTGGTTTTATCTGCATCTTCCTTGGTTCGTCTCATATGCTCACCTTGATATACATACTATCATGTATGTATGTATATGTCAAGAGGCAATTTTTGTTTTCTCATGCCCAATATTCCAAGGATACCCAACCAGAGATAGGGATCCATTGCTTTCATCAATAATCCCTAATTCGATGCAATCCCGTGAGGAATCCGAGACAACGCTTGATTCGCCCCCGCGCATAAGGGGAGTTGTACCTAACCACTTGAATATTTCCTGAGAAAATGGGACACCAGCCCCATGACAAGAGGACAATTATTCTCTAAAATAACCACTATCGATATCGGTAAGCCGCTGGAGTAGACTTAATCATGCAGAAAATACTAAAATGGATCGGAATCGT
>CP070764.1:2838468-2860771 GCA_020349245.1 Chloroflexota bacterium
TCTCGAGGGTCTTGAGCGCTGCCTCCTTCTTCTTTGCCGCCTGGTAGAGCAGGCTCCTGGCGATAGCGATTTCCGCTACCCGGCTTACGAACCCACGGGATGCGGTGAAATCTCCCTGGCGCTTCAGATAATCTTGAACGACCTCCAGCGGGTATATGTCTGGCTTTTCTTTCGCCAGGTGCGCAAGTACATAAGCCGCGTTCAGATATCTCTCGAAAGTAGTGTTGCTGACGGGATCAATGCCATCGATCACCGCCAGCTTATCAAACCCGATCCCCGACTTGGCTAGCCAGGAAAAAGCATCCTTACGGACTTCCCCATCATCGGACCAATAGCACATCAAAAGGCGATAGCGTAAAGCCTCGGCGTAGTGGGTGCCCTCTGGCCAGGTCTCCTGCAGAGTCTTGATAGTTTCCTGCATGTCTTGTCGAGCCCCTTGGATGGCACGCAGGCGCGCCAGGGCTGTGTAGCCTTTTTTAGGAGCGACAAATTCCCCTGTCCAGCGAACCAGATCGAGACCCTCCATCAACGCTTGCTCTGCTTCTACCAGGCGGTCTAATTCCAAAAGGATGTTGCCCTTGAGGATATAGAGTCCGCCGATCGGGGGGAAATATTTGCCAGCCTGTACCTGGTTGAATCGATCGATATTGGTCTCGCATATCTGCAATGCTTCCCCAAGGCTACCCTGTAAGATTGCGATATTGGCCAGGTTGATAGGTCCGTAGATGGCAGCGTAATAATTTCCCCCAGCCAGGCCGTCCTCCAGAGTTTGATTAAAGGCCAAGCTGGCAGCCTCCAAGTCAGCCAGCGCTAAATATCCGTACCCGATGTTCAAGGAAGTGGTGCTGCGGATTGCTTTCTCCTCCATCGGCAGAAGCTGCTGGGCTTGCCGGGAAAGGGCGATCACCTTTTCCGGCTCTTTGTTCCTCAATGCAGGTACCCGCTGTATAAATGCCCGGATGCTTGCAGCGTGCCCAGCAACCAGGTTGCGCAACGCTACGTCTGCCTGCAACCGATCCAAGGCCTGGTCTGCGGCATGCAAAATCGGCTCTACCTCTTCCCTACGTGCCCCGCCCTGGGTTAAAACCAACGACCACGCCTTGCAAATGCACAGCATGGGAGCAAACTCCAAGATCTCCTTAGGCAGTCTGTCACACCAACCCACAACCTTGGCGACCTGACCTTGATACAGATTCGGTAGGGCGTGCTGCTCGATCAGTCGAGCTGCTTGAGATAGATCGGAAACCTGTAAAGCATGATCGATCGCAGACTGGATGTCCCCATTTCCTTCGTGCCAGCGGCTGGCGCGCCGGTGCAGTTCTGGGATTAGTTCCGGCTGCGAGCGCTTTAGCTCATTACGCAGCAGGTCGGAAAACAAACGGTGGTAGCGGTACCAGCGCCGTTTTTCATCCAGGGGAGTGACAAACAGGTTGGCAGTATCCAGATGCGCTAACAGCATGTCGCCATCAACCCGACCGGTCAGAGCGTTGCATAGCGGACCACTGAGGCGGTCAAGGATCGAGGTTTGCAACAAGAAGGATCGGATGTCCTCCGGCTGGTGCTGGAGCACCTCGTCAGTCAGGTAGTCCAAAATATGCCGATGGCTACCCGAAAAATTTGTTATGAATGCTTTCAGATCGGCTTGTCCTTGCATTGATAGCCCAGCGAGCTGCAAACCCACTACCCATCCTTCCGTACGATCTTCCAACGCGACCATATCCTGTCTTGAGAGATCCAGCCCCATTACGTCTCGCAAAAAAGCCTCTGCCTCTTCTTGGGTAAAGCGCAAATCCCGGGTGCGAATTTCGGTGATATGATCTCTGGCTCTCAGCCTGGCCAGAGGTAGGTCAGGGTCTTCGCGAGTTGTAATTACCAGATGCAAATTGGCTGGCAGATGATCGATCAGGAAAGACAGTGCTTCGTGGATGGGTGGTGAATCAATGAAGTGGTAATCGTCCAGTACGCTTGCGACGGGAATCGAGAAAGTAGTCAGTTCGTTGATCAATTCCGTCAGGATAGATTTTATCGGGGGAGCCTGAGGAGACTGTATTTGGGCGAACGCGCTGGCGCCGAGATCAGGATGCAATCCCTGTAAGGCCGTGATAAAGTACGCCCAGAACCGGGTTGGATTATTGTCACCCTCATCCAGGAATAGCCATGTCACAGCGCGCGGGCTTTTAGGGATCCATTCACTAAGTAAAGTTGTTTTGCCAAAACCGGCGGGCGCCGATATCAGGGTAAGTTTCTTCTCTAGCCCGTTATTTATCCGTTCCACTAGCTGTGGACGCGGAACAAGATTTGACCGCTTTCTGGGAATATATAGCTTTGTTTTAAGAATTTCGACCATTTAACCTTTATGGACACATTTTCAGGCCAAAATGGATCAACCACAAAAAGGATTCCAAATTTGAGGCTTGGAAAGTCCTCTGGTTTGGTCAGTATAATATAATATTATTAAGACAATTATAGTTCAAATTATATGCCCTTTTTGTGAAATTGACGTAACAAGAGCTCATCCGGACCTCGAGATAGTATTTCCGATAAAAAACAGTGTGCATCCGGATAACAAACTCGGCTTTTATCGAGGTAAAAAGAAACTGAGGTGAGCACTGATGGCACAGGCAAGAGAAAGGGAAATCAGCAGTCGAGTCAAAATCACCCAATACCTCAGAAGAGTTATCTGCAAAATCCCAGCATTTATTCAACCCAAATAACTCCAAGTAAAGCCGGGTAGATGGAGATGGCCAAATGGTGCCAATGAGATTCGTTCGCGATACTATACGGGTAAATTGCCATCCGCGGATAGGAATCAGTTCTCATTACAGCCCAGTCAATTCGGCACTGACTTCCCACAGGCGTTTCGCGATCTTTACTTCATACGACTCGGGTGAAGATGAGACAGGGGATTTTTTGATGAAATACTTACCAGTCACACCATCGACTTCAGGGGACGAAGCCAGGTAGACCGCTGTCTCTGCTCCACGTTCTGGACTTAAGAAGAAGGTCCTTACTACCTTATACATGAAGCGCGAAAGTGACGAGAGATTGGGATCTTTCAGTGGTGCGTCAGTCGCAACTGCTCCGGGATGGAGACAATTAACTGTAACTTCTGTCCCTTCTAGTCGCCGGGCTAATTCATAAGTGAAGAGGATTAAAGCTAGCTTGGCTTGATTGCTGGCTTGGGTTCCAGAGTAATTCTTCTCGGACATCAAGTCGTCAAAGTTAATGGTCGCTTTGCGATGGAAGTCACCTGCCACATTAACCACCCTGGAGGGCGCACTATTCTTTAAAACATCCAATAAAAGATTGGATAATAAGAATGGCGCCAGGTAGTTAACCGCGAAAGCCATCTCGATTCCATCCTCGGTCAAGGAGCGCTTGATAGGAGCAATTCCGGCATTGTTGATCAGCACGTGCAACTGGGTGTATTCGGTCTGGAAATCATGCACTACCTGATGTATCGCCGCCTGTGAGGAAAGGTCTGCGACCAAGAGAGCGATATTATTGTTGGCGCTCTCGACTTTGATCTGCTCCATTGCTGCTTTACCCGCGGCCTTATCACGGCAAACCAATACAACGGTGGCATCCATTTTTGCCAGCTCCAAGGCAGTTGCCTTTCCTATGCCTGAATTTGCGCCGGTTATGATGCATACCTTACCTTGCATGAGAAGCCCTCCTTATTTTAGAACAGCAGCTCTCATCGTAGAAAAACCTGCGAGCTGAATATCGAAATTGAATTGATTTGTTGAAGATCATTGATCTTAAACGACCACCTTTTCCTCCGGTGCCAGGTACTCAGGGCCATAAATTCTGAATATGAGAATCGAGATTATAACCACTGGCACGCTCATCACAATCGCAGCTGCTGGTCCACCTGCTGAAGAGACCGAGAAGTAGTCAAACAGACCATGGAACAAGGTCACGATCAACAGGCTGCCCTGGGTGCTGTTGTAGAGCCAGGTGAAAATGACGGATGTAACCAGCAGCGTGAAGAGAAGCATGGGGAACCCGAGGAAAATTCCCATGGCCAGCAGGGTATCTCGATAGAAAAAAGCAGGTAGATGCCAAAAAGCCCAAAACACTCCAAGGAAAATAGAAGCAGACATTGCAGTACGATTTGCCTGAAGGCGTGGAAGCAAGAAACCGCGCCATCCTGTCTCCTCGGCTAACCCGAATGTCAACAGCCACAATCCCATGGCCAGCGGAATACCCAAGCGTGGGAGGTAATCTACTTCTGCAAGTAATCCCAGGTCTGGCCAAGCTCCCTGTATTATTCGAGACACAACAACTGCAACAGCGAACAGGATAATCGGGAGACCAATCGCAAAGAGATAATATCTGCCACCAACTCGCCATTTGACTATTCCTTTGAAGAGCCTTTTTACCCCCTGCGAACCCTCGGCAAAGATGGCAACAATTAGTGCAGCCATGAAGGGACCGATGGAGGCGAGGTAATGAATGGCAAGTGGTATTCGGAGGTCTATTATCCCCTGAAAAGAAAGGGCAATTGGAATCTCGATCATCCATGATATGGCAAATGCGAGGAAAAAATAAGCCACGATTTCTCTTCGACGCAGCAGGGGAGTGAGAGATGAATTCATAGAACAAGCTCCTCAGTGGGTTTTTGGAATTCGCCTTACCTTCCATGCCAATATGGTAACCAAAGGCTGCCTAAAATCCTCTATCCCTCTACAGCCTGGCCAATAAAACAATTTAATTTTGAAACAAAGGGGATTCGAATTGGGAAACTTTGTCACCAATTCCCGTATAGATAATACTCGTCCATTTTCTTAAACTCCTTATTGGATTAGAAATCTTGTTTGTTCAGCAATCAAAAATATCAATAAGCAATTGAAGAAAGGTATTACCAGATTGGTTGGACTAGTATACGCTTTTTTTCTTATTCATTCAATTTTAGGAATTATTTCACAAAATCCTACAAAGTGCTTCTAGACGACAAGGCCTCTGACAATATTTACAATTGCCAAATTTGGAGGTGTACGATTGTGAATCTTTCGGGTGTTCTGGAGGTGATGGTGAATTGGGTACACACGGGATTAGTCGTCAGAATCAGTCTCCTGGTGTCTACATTACACTGACCAGCGTCGAGAGATATATCCAAGGATGGATTATGGCGATAAAGTTAAGATCGCCCAGTGTCTGCTGGGCGATCGTGTGCGTGGAGATCATGCCTGTTTTCCACTCTTCGATCTTTGACAGATCGATCGCCAAAATGACTACAGGCGGCGATGATGAGGGACTTCCGTCGCCAGGTGGGGTTGTGACGTGCGGTGGGGATGGGCAGCCTCCCAACCTGGTTGCGAAATTCCAAATTAATCCTACAATTAATAAATGAGCAGTTTGCGGGCGTTGCTGGATTGGATGGTTTGTTCACCACGGCGAGCCTTCATTTTCCTTTTCCTGCTTTCCCTCGTCATTCGCCTCCATAACCCAGCGCAGATTCCCTTCGGAGTGTTCTATCCCAACCCTGAACGCGAGCTAGGCGCTATTGTTACCTCTCTGAGGCAGACCGGCGAATTTGCCGATCCATATCTCCTCCCCACGGGTGCCACTGCCCACCTGCCGCCGCTTTACCCGTATCTCCTCGCCCTGAATTTCCGCCTGTTCGGATTTTCTTGGATCGCAGGTTATATGAATATGCTTTTGGTCGTCCTGGCAGGCTCGCTGTTAGTCGCCCTGCTGCCCTGGCTTTCAGGTCAGTTTGGCCTGGGGAGGCAATCAGGCTTTATCGCTGGACTGATCAGCGCCTGGATTGTCACCTGGCCTAGCCATGGCGAGTACCTGGCCGGCCTCTTTATGGGGATGCTGCTTGTCGCCTTTTTGCACAGGTGGACAAGAAATCGCCTCTCTTGGCATGCTTCGCTGCTTCTCGGCTTGGGGGTGGGCATCGCATTGCACCTGCAGCCTGCTATCCTGACCGTCGTACTGGGTTGCCTGGCATTCGAGCTCTGGTGGAGCAAGCACCAGCGGCAGAGCACTTACCTGATCGTATTGATCCTGGCAATCCTGCTGACCTGCGTGCCCTGGGCATGGCGAAACTACCAGGTATTTAATACCCTCGTTTTTATCCGCAGCAACTTTGGTCTGGAGCTGCGCATGGGCAACAATCCAGGAGCGCTCGCCACGTTTGAAGAGATGGATGCCCGCGGTAGCGAGCTCCTTCATCCTCGCCTGGATTTAAGTGAAGCACGCAAGGTGCAAGACCTGGGTGAGATCGAATATATGCGGGAGGCACAACACGATGCCGTGGCATGGATCGTCTCGCACCCTGATGAGTTCCTCTGGCTGACCATGCGGCGCATCGCCAATGTGTGGATTGGACCCCTTCACCGGCCTTCAGGGATCCCCGCTGTTCTGGGCCTCACCCTCCTGGCTCTCCTGGGGCTGTGGTGGACGTTCCCAGCCCTTTCAACCCCCCAGCGAGCCGTGTTGATCATTCCCCTGGCAGCATACCCGCTCACCTACTATTTTGTCGCCTACATGCCTCGCTACCGGATGCCCATTGATTGGATCTTGCTCATCCTGGCAGGCGCGGCAGCCTGGAACCGGATCATGCCCAAGCCCGAGAGGAAGGTGGAACCTGGACAATGATTTGCCTGCCCCATCCCGCGGCCGCGCCCTCTGGTTTGCCCTCGGTTCCCTGGGGATAGCCCTGCTCGTTTTTGCTTACCTTGTGTACACCTGGCGCACCCTCCCCGAACTTCAGGCTGCCATCGATACCTGCACTCAGCCTTTCTGCGACTTCACCACATTCTACTACCCTATGGGTAAGGCAGTGTTCCGCAGTGGCACACCGCTGGAGGGCTTCATGTATGCCCCCTTTACCGCCCTCTTGCTGGCTCTCTTCTCGTCCTTGGCGATCCATACCTCGATCGTGCTCTGGGGTCTCCTGCAGGCTGGCTGTGTCGTCCTCTACCTGCTCCTCTTCCGCTGGCTTGTTCCCGCCAGTTTGCGCTTCCAGCTGCTTTTTGTCTTTATCGCGCTAACCTCTTTCCCGCTCTGGCACAATCTCTCTTGGGGGCAGGTGGGTATCATCACTACCGTTGCTGTTCTGGGGATGCTCACCTTGCTTGAACGCGGCCGCCGCCTCTCCGCCGCCGCACTGCTTGGCTTTGCCGCCAGCTTCAAGTTCTTCCCCTTTATCTTTTTAGCGCCTTTCGCCTTCCGCCGTGATTTCCGTTTCCTTCTTCTGGCCTCCCTTGCCTGTGTTGCCTTCTTGGTTGTCGTTCCTGGAATTCTGATGGGGCCAGGCGACACACTCACCTTTTACCGTGGTCTACTCGGTACACTCGCTGCGTCCGAATGGGTTGTCAATAATTACAACTCCCAGTACTTCCCTCACGTTCTCTTGCGCCTTTCAGGAGAGATGGGATTATCTGCCCGTCCCTACCTACCGCTGTTCAACATATTCTCTTTCAGTCTTGCTGTCCTCAGCCTGGTGCTTGTCTACTTTGTCCAGCGCGCTCGCCTGCTCCACGCTGACCTGTGGAGCATTCACCTGCTCTTCCTATCCATCCCCTTCTTTCTAAAGACTTCCTGGCCTGTCGATCTCGTCTACATCTCCTTTGCCCAGGCATTCCTGTCCTGGCAGCTTCTGGAGGGAAAGCCTCCTCGCCCGGATGCCCCCCGTAATCAGCTCACTACAGGAATTTTGCTCACTCTCCTGGTATTATCGATTAGCCTCTCCAACATGGTCACTTTCTATCTCATCGGCGATCATGAGGTCTACGGCTTCCTCGGTTTCATCTTCTGGGCCAACCTGCTCTGCCTGATTGCCTCGTATATCCTGCTCATACCCCTTGGTTTATCTTCAGCCAGAAGTTGATAGTTTCCACCCAACATACTATACACTCAGCAGAGAAAGTGGAATTCGAACCCCTGGTGGTGATATTAATTCGATCCCGCTTCAATTTAGCTGAGCCATTGTTGGTAGAGAGGAAGTACACACTGCCTGCTAGATTGCAAAGGGTGGGTAAAGCCAACAGCTTGGCGCGCTAATTATCGTTATTGCGTCAGGTCTGCTCTTCTCATTTTCCCGCGCGCTCGATATAAATCAGACTGGCCGGATACAGCAGTCACTCACATTCCCAACCGATAATGGAATATGCCGGTAGATTTTCCTAAAATTGGAAAATAACGCATCCAGCGATAGGAACGCATACGAGGCTCAGGATCATCGAAGTAAAACCACTCATCCAGCAGGACAAGCCCCTCTCCCCAGCGTTCCACATCTTTACCCTGTTTCAAACCCCAGCGGAGGCGGGCAGAAACTTTGGATAAGGCCAGCTGCAGGTTATCTGTCCGGATGACAAAAGGGGTGTGCGCGTCGCAAACCAACTCTGCCCCAGGAAACCTGTCACGCAGTTTAAGGAATAGCGATTTGACCTGCGCTTCTTCAAAATATGGGAACACTCCTTCTGCTAAAAACATGAACCTACGGGGTTTGAACTGGTTTACTTCTTCAAGCCAATCATCGTTGAAAACAGATGTGACCAGGGTATGGTAGCGGCTGCCCTGGCTGGGGATCAATTGTTGTCGCAATGCCATGACTGCCGGCAGATCCAGGTCGAACCATTCAACGCGGCCGTTGTCCACGCGTTCGAAGCGGGTATCCAGCCCGCAACCGATGTGAACCACGACCCCATCCAGGTTTCGGCTTAGGAAATCACGCCCATGGCTGTCGAATTTATTCATACGCATGATAACGCCGACTTTATCATGCTGCTGTAACCTGATCTGCGAAAAATCGTAATCGAACTTGTCGATCATCGCTACTGCCAGGTCATCTTTTAGCATGGCGTCCGGTCGTTGTGATTCACACGCCCGTACCCATAACGGAATGAGTAGAGTCTCAGACACGCCTTCAAGTGGTTCAAGTATTATTTCGGGCATAGATTTGCTCCTTCTGAGAATTCAGGAAAAATTCATAGGGGCTTTGTATTCGCCACCAAAGGATTCAATCATCCTTTGCACAAATTTAGAAGGCGGTGACGAATTTTACAATTGAACTACGGCATACCCGTTCAGACATCATGATTATCACCCTTTTCCAAAACGCGGAAAGAAGGCCGGAACACACTTACAGTATTCCTGCCATTCATCACCAAATTCCGCCGACAATACCATTTCCTCGCGCCAGGCGCGGACAAACATCAATGGAACAAAACAGACAAAAAAGACTGTTGTCCAGGTCGAGTAAATCAGCAGACTGCCAACCGCGGAAAGGATCAGCCCACTATACATGGGATGGCGCACAAAGGCATATGGACCGGTTTTCACTAACTGGTGGTCTGAATACAAGCGCGCTCCCAGGCCGGTGGAGACGAAATAATTATTCCCAAGAGCCAACCTGCCCCACATTAATAAGGACATACCGGGGAAGTAGAGCAGTGATCCAAGTCCGAGCATCAGGACACGGGTGGATGCTGAAAACGTCAGAGGCAGGGGAGTCCAGCCCAGGTAGGCAATGCCAAAGAAGAAAACCGCAGACGCAAAATACAACCACGGGGAGTGCAACCAACTTCCGCCGAGTCCCGTCGTGCGTCCTGTTTTGCGTCGGGTTCCGCGCCAAATACCGTAGAGAACAAACCCCAATGCGACAAACGCCAGCAGCCCGCCAAACCATTGAATGATCAATCGTATCAAATCAAGGTTCATCGATTTCCTCCCTGATCGAAATTAGCTGGACAATATTTCAACAGTTCCGCTACCACCATCCACGCGCACGTGGTCGCCCGTTTTGAGGACAGTGGTGGCATTGAAACACCCCACCACGGCAGGGACACCCAGTTCTCGGGCAACGATGGCAGCATGGGAAAGCGGGGCGCCCACATCGGTCACAACAGCCGCGGCACGGGGGAAGATTGGTGTCCAACCGACGTTGGTGGTGATAGCCACAAGGATTTCACCTGGCCGGAGTTGGTCGCCCTCCTTCGGAGAATTTAAAATACGCACGCGCCCCTCAACCTGTCCGGCTGAACCTGGCAAACCTTTGATCTGGTTTGTAATCCGATGGTTAATTCGCCCAGCCGCATCATAAATGTCGGTACGACGATTGGGATCAGCTGCCCACACGAAAGGATCGAAGCCGCCCATGATGATGGTTGGATATTGTGGCAGGGCGGAAAATTTTTGATAGGCAGCCTTGCGAACGTTTATTTGACCGCTGGCATCATCCTGCCCTCTGAGCAAGTTTCTGAGTTCGTCATATTCCAAAAAGAAGGCCTGCTCATCCAATCCACATAAGCTCCCTGCCCGCAGGACAAAGGTGCGCAGAACCCAAAAGGTGCGCACGACCTCGGACCGCGCCGCTTCTCTCATGCGGGTCAGGCGGGCAGCTTCCTGCAATCTTCCCAAAAACGCAGCGTACTTTCCCGGGTCAGCTTTGCGCAGATTATTCAGCGCAGCTTCGTAACGGGCGTGTTGCTCCGCTAATAATGTGTCCACATCTAGAAGTGCACCTTCCAGACCATCTACCTGTTCTTCGATCCAACTTGGATTCTCTGCCGGGCGGGGAATGTACATTTCCACTTCATGCGGTCCGCGATGCCCGTAATTCTGCAGATATGCTTCAAGACTCAGTTTTCCGCGCCGCAACCTATCTAACCCAACCACGATCCCCAGGCTGGAGAGGAATTCATCCTCGCTGCTCACGTTCGACAGCAGCGCGACAGTATCGTCTGGGCTGACGATTTTGAGCAGATCCCCGCGCAATTTGCTGATCAGGTTTGCCTGCGTGATCGCGCTGCTGGCCATCCACCAGAAACATTTAACCACGTAGGGAAGTGTAATCTCATCCAACCAGTGGACAAGTTCCTCCTTCCCATACGTGGGTAGCTCGGCGAGGTGCGTTGCGCACCAGCCCGGGTTGGTAGATAAAAACACATCTACGCTCTTGAGTGCCACCTTCACCTTAATCATGATCTGGGTGGCATTGCGCAGCACCAGCACCCGGTCCCGAAAGTCAAACGGGATCAACGGTACATTCCAGTCACCGATATCATTCGGATCGATGCCATACAATTCCCTGCTGGAAGCGTCGAACGAATTGCCCCTGCCAAGCGCTTGAAATGCAGTTGCACCTACGCTGGCGTTATTGTAGACGCGTCCGCATATATTCCCCACCGGAAGGTGGCCGGGCAACATGGTCATCTGCGCAAAGCCATATCGCAAAGCTGACCATGTGTACGGTGTGGTCACATCCGGAGTTGCCTCGCGGGTGTTAACGCTCGACCAGAGGTAATCACCGGTCAGGCTGTCGTTCCATTCGCCGGTAATAGGGTTGTATCCTGATTTTGGAAATGCTAGATCCATGATCGTCTCCAATGTTTTACTTTGCCGGGTGTGTCCCAATGTTAGTTAGTTCAATGATACGATCCCCGCCCCACCATCAACCGTTATCATCTGTCCGTTCAATATGCGCTTGGATGCAACACCGGTAGCCATCACAGCAGGTATGCCATACTCGCGGGCAACGATAGAGCTGTGACTGAGCGGTCCGCCGATGTCAGTTACCACGGCAGAAGCCATGGAGAAGAGAGGAGTCCAGGCAGGCGTGGTAGTTACAGCAACGATCACATCCCCAGGATGCATTAAGTCGAAATCATCCGGACCTCGCATAACACATGCCGGCGCAGTGATTTTGCCCGCGCTTGCGCCATAGCCTTTCAGAGTCTTTCCTTCCGGGTTGTCATGGACAAAAAACTTCGATAACCAAGATCTTTCGGGCAGCGTAGCTGGGGGGGTGACACTGCGCGCTTTCTGCCAGAAGGATTTGCGCCTTTCAACCTGCGCAGAGTAATCTGGAAGGGGTGTGCCTTTTTCAAGGGAGATTGCTAGTTGATCAACTTCCTGCCCTTCGAGCCAGTAGATATCTTCGGGTCTGGCCATAACACCGCTCGCCGACAGGCGTTGGCCAAGTTCCTTCAATAATCGTCTTAACTGTGGATAACCCAGACCCATATCCGAAATACAATCTTCACGATCAGGTGCGTTATCTTTGGCCCAGTTGAGCAGCTTCAAGAACCATTTCCTACGTAGTACACCAAGCCTTTTGGTTATGACCTGTTCCGCCTGCTCCTGACGCTCCATTTGATTCTTCTGGCGCTCGTGAGGATTTACCCCCTTTCCTTCAAGGTATGCCTTAAGGGCTTCCACTAGCGGCAGGGGATCATCCGCAGGGATGGATTTGGCGAAGTCTAGGTCATATAGGGTATGGCCGAATTCTGCCTGGTGTGCAGCGAATCGATCTGAAAATCCTCCCGAAAGAGGGGCGGGGGCGAAGTCAGCTTGCAATGCTGAACAAATGGATTCGCTTGGAGTCTGCTTTATGTAATCCGCCAGTTCAGCCTGTTCTCCAGCCCAAATTGCCAGGTCATAAAGCGATTTCTCTGCCCGTAATGGCAGGTTCTCGATCCCGAGCAGGAAAGTTGTGAAGACAGGATCGTCCTTACGTTTCACAAGCAAGTTATAGAAGCGACCGAACGCTACTTCGCTGGACAAGGCCGCAGGTATAGGTCCCGACTGCGCAACGGTATAGTACTCTGCAGTAGCTCCAAAGAGCTCGCGCACACCCCTCACCAGTTCCGGAGCTGACAGTGTTTTCAGATCATTCCTTTGCCATTTGGTTGCCACCTCTCGGCTTCTGGCGCGCACTACCGCCCAGCGCTCTTTGCTGTTCTGCAACATCTTTTTTGTATAGGTAATTGTGGCGAGGATCATCCTCAACAGGTATTTGGACTTCATGCCAACATAGACATAACCGTTGACAATCTCAAACAGGTAGCTATCATTTTCTTTTATCCCAATGAAATCAGCCATCATTTTTTGAGTTGCATCCTGAGCAATCGGTACAGCCAGTGTGGCAAACAGGGGTGAAACGGGATCCGGCACGAACTCTGCAAAACTGCCGCGTGCCATAATAACAGCCTTGACCGCATGGGTGGTCCATTCCAGCGGTTCTTCTGGTAAGGACGTGATTGGTCTTGCCTGGATAATGGCGAACTGGCCGCCTTTAAGAGTCCACTCAATATCCATCGGTGTCCCATACAGCTCTTCGATTTTGAGTCCATAGCCAGCGAGTTTTTCAGCCTGGAGATTGCTGAGTACCGGTTTCTTTCTCAGAGAATCAGGTACAGCCTGTTCCTGTGTGCCTTGATCTGTCCTGACAGTCATCACCTGCTTCTCAGTCGTCTGGCGGTGGATTACCTTACCTTTCGGCTTGCTGACCGTCACAGCGTCAGGTGTTACCGCGCCACCCACGATCGCTTCTCCCAAACCCCAAGCTGCATTGATGACTATTTCATGGCGTTTCCCGTTGATCGGATTGGAGGTGAACATGATCCCTGCAGCATCGGCAAAGACCAGCTGCTGCACTACCACTGCCAGGGCAACCATATCCTGGTCAATCTTGTTTTGAATGCGATACGCGATCGCGCGGGCGGTCCATAAAGAAGCCCAACACTTCTTTACTGCCTCCAGGACTTCGTTGATGCCATGGATATTCAGGTAGGTTTCCTGCTGCCCAGCAAAGGAAGCCTCCGGCAGGTCCTCTGCAGTAGCTGAGGAGCGTACGGCGACAGGTATATCCCCTTTACCAAGTCCTGCATATGCTCGACGGATCTCCTCTGCCATTTCGTCCGCAATCGAATACTCTTTGAAAAGTTGTACAATCTGGCTGCTTGCCTGCGCGAGCATAGCAGGTTCACTCGGGGGGACGACAGCAACAGTTGCTAGAATCTTTTTTTGCAGCCCGTGGTCTGACACAAACCGACGGTAGGCTGCCGTGGTGATGTAAAATCCAGGCGGCACGGGCAGACTGGCGGCTGCCAGACGCCTCAACGACGCACCTTTTCCACCTACCTGCTCGATGGTGGCATTTGCATCGGAAAGAGTCAAAATGAAATTCGATTTCATTTGCATGGCCTTTTCCTTATCATGTCCCAAGCTCTCCAAGCTGGAAGTGGAAGATGCGGATCGGCTTGAACAGACGAAAGAGGGGGACCATCCAGCGAAAGGGGTTCAGCCGTGGTTCAGGCTGGTCGAAGAAAGCCCACTCGTCAAGCAAATGGATACCTTCGCCCCAGCCTTCGATCTCCTGGCCGCGCCAGAAGCCCCAGCGCATAATACCTGCAAACTGCGTGCGAGAGAGATAGCGATTGCCCACCCAGACTTCGAATGGCCTCCAGCCATCGAAGACCAGCTCTGCGCCTGGAAACTGGTCACGCAGCGTGAGCACCAGCGACTTTACCTGGTTTTTTTTGAAATAGACAAATACTGTTTCGGCCAAGAACAAGATGGGGTGCTGAGAATGTATTTTCACAGCTTCTATCCAAGCCTCCTCGAGTACCGAGCATCCTAGCAGATGATAGCGCTGGCCTTCATTGCCGATGAACTTCCGGCGCAACTCAACAACCTCCGGTAAATCCAGGTCATACCACTCCACCAAGCCGTTGTCCACCCGTTCAAAGCGCGAGTCGAGGCCGCAGCCAATGTGCACGACCGGTGCTTCTGGGTAAAAGCTGAGGAAATCTCGGGCGTAGCGGTCCATCTCGCGCGTGACCATGACCCGCATTACATAATACAATTCCGTCATTGGAATCTGCCTGATCCCCGAGAACTCGAGTTTCATCTGCTTGACCAGCGCTACGGCCTTCTCGTCTTTGATCAATGCATCTGGGCGCTGTGATTCCACAGCTCTCCAGTAGAGAGGAGCGAGGCAGGTTTCAGATTCACCGCTCAAGGTTCGAACAACAGCCTCAGACATTCCGGTGTCCTCAAAATAGCACCGAACTTCAGGCTTGCGATCGCAAGGCATTCTCCTGCTCACGCCGGACCGTGGCCTTGAGGAAAGCGATCACGACTCGGTCCAGCAGCCCTGGCGCAAGGAGTTTAAGCCAGGCTATCATGCGACCGGGACCCATCATCACCTCGCGTTGCCTTTGATAGGCTGCCTGCAAAATGATCTGGGCGCAGCGTTCGGAGGTCATCATGTTCTTCGAATAGATAGCCCGCCCGCGCGCCCCTCTGGGCACACCATCCTTGTCCATCTGCGCTTCGTGAAATCCGGTCACCACCCAATACGGACAGATGATG
The DNA here is from genome assembly GCA_020349245.1 of Chloroflexota bacterium. Lineage (GTDB taxonomy): Bacteria > Chloroflexota > Anaerolineae > Anaerolineales > UBA4823 > PFL25. The sequence continues at coordinate 2,853,583 of CP070764.1, forward strand.
GTGACACTCACACCATGGCGCTGAAGTTCAATGCGCAAGGAGTCAAAGAAGCCATGCATGGCGAACTTGCTGGCAATGTAAGGGGAGTTATATGGAAAGGGCGCCTTGCCACCCAGACTGGAAACCGCCACGATACGCCCATGGCTACGGACCAGATGTGGCAGGGCATAGTAAGTGCAATAGACTGCGCCAAAGAAGTTGACGTCCATGGTGTGCTGGAATAGACTCAGGTCGGAGTAGTCTTCCAGCCGTGCGATCACGGCCAGGCCGGCATTGTTTACCAGCAGGTCCAACCGGTGGAACACAGCAACAGTCTTCTCGACCAGCGCCCGGCACTGGTCCTTATCAGCCACATCGGTGGGGATAGCCAGAGCCTCCCCCCCTGCCTGGCGGCAGGCTACCGCGACCTGCTCCAGCAGACCCGCCCGCCGGGCAGCCAGTACAACCTTTGCCCCCTGCCCGGCTAATTGGATGGCCAGCGCCCGGCCAATCCCCGACGAGGCACCAGTGACAATTGCAACCTGATCCCGAAAAGCATCTGCTTTCATACGCCCTCCTTTCTTGGCAGCTCAATCTTTCCTATTACAATGCCATATCCACCCATTACCTTCCGGCTGGCATTTTTGCCGGTAAAATAGGCCGCTTTCAATTCTTCGCTGGTGACATCTTTTACCTGATGGAAACCGTACCTCCGCAAGAACGCCCCCACCGTACCCTCGGGAATGCCAAAGGTCAGCCCTTCACCGGTCATAAAGCGATAGCGGCTCATATTGCTGATCTCATTGTGCTTCTGGATACCGTCCAGCACAGCCTGATAAACGTAATCAAAAACAATAGCGCTGCCTGGAGCGGCATTCTTCACGATGAAAGTCAGCGTGTTAGCAACTCCTTCCGCTCCTAAATACATCGTGACTCCCTGCCAGATAAACAGGCTGATCAAGCCTGGATCGTACCCGGAGGAAAGCAGGCGTTCGGACAGTTGCTGTGTGTTAAAGTCAACTGAAACATAAGTTACATTCTCGGGGGTTCTGCCGAATATACGCTGCGCTTTTTCCAACTTATCCGCTTGTGTGAGAGGGTGATCCACCTCAAAAGTTTTCACCCCACCTGGCAGATCAAAGCGATAGGCGCGCGAATCGTAGCCGGCACCCAGGATGACGAGCTGCTGTATGCCTTCATCCACGAACTTCTGCAGTACATCATCGATATACCGCTCGCGTGCCACCAGGTAACCATTCACCCCCGGCCCGCGCAGTTCAGCATAGCCAACCTTGATGAAAAACCCTAAAAGGTGGTACATCCAGGACGGGATAAATTGCCTGGCATAAGGGTCATAACAGATGCGCTCCCCAGCGGTTTTTTCGCTTTCTACGGCACGGGCAAGGGCGATACCTGAAGCGGTCAGGCTGGAACGATTTTTCCGCACGTTTACCTTTTCCTTTCATCCATCGTATCTGGCTTGCGAAAATCGATGCAATAAAACCAGCCCTTCCATATATCGAACACCTGTTGCTCCAGCATGGCTTCGGGAACTAGGTCTAACGGTGGCACGATTGCTGCTCGTTTGCCATCGAAATGCCTTCCGAATCCCGGGAAGAGCTGCTCGTACTTCTGGGCACCCTTTTCGTATTCGTCGGCAATGAGAACCCGCCCGCCAGGCCGGGCCACACGAACCATCTCATCGATAGCTTTCTTCTTATTGTTAAAGAAGTTGATCCCGCCAATATGGAATACAGCCTCGAAGGTGTTATCCTGGTAAGGAAGCTGCTCAGCATTACCAAGTTGAAGCTGTACATCCCATCCTTGGTGTGCGACATAATCCCGGCAACGCTTCAACTGGCCAAGAGAGATATCCAACCCGAAGACTTCGCCCACATCAGCACGTCCCACCAAATAGGGCAGGTTCACACCGGGCCCAATAGATACTTCCAGAACGCGTCCCCCCTTTGGCTCTAGGCGGTCAGTGACCTCCCTCCGTCCTTGTTCTTCACTCATCCCAATAAAAGCAAAAGCAAGCCTTGAGAAGAGGCGATACCCCCATGAAACCCAATCATAAATTCGCGCAAATCGCTTGTTCAGACCGGTTAGATCTTGTGGTTGGATGAAATGGGGAATGCCAGAAACAACTGGATAGTTTTTGCTACAAGCGGGGCAATAGTATCCATCTGCCTCAGCAAGAGCTGCAACCTTTAACACTCCATGACAATCCGGGCAGGCAAAAACATCAAGAGCAGGGCGGCGCTGCTCTTGCCATGCCAGGCATTCAGCTGCTTTTCTGCGTTGATGCTTCAGCAGGACCAGGCCAGATATTCCAACACCCAGGGCTAAACCGAGCCCGAGGTTAACACTTTTACGTTTCACGACTCCTCCACGTTTCATCGTTTTGTGGGATTGTCCTCACGGTACGGATAACAGGAGCGTATTTATTTATGCGAGACATATCCTTTATCCTTTTCGGCACGCCTGGTCTTAACCATCGAGGTGAAGTCGATTACTGATTGCCTTGGCAATCTCGACCAAAGCCAATAAGGTGAAAGCTATACCGATCACCCACAGCCACTGCTGCAGGCTTAAGGGCATAATCCCCAACAGTTCTCTTAACCCTGGGATTAGAAAGGCAATTGCTATGGTTAAAATGCTCGCTACGACAGCCAGGATCAGCGGTTTGTTCGCGGTCAGCTTGTTCATGCGATAGATGGGTTGGCGCATACTCCGGTAGGCGAAGATATAAGCGATCGAGTTGATGGCAAAGCTGGCAAAGACAATGCTCCGTCCCTCTATGGGATTACTGTGGATCTGGTAATAATGCCCAAACAATCCCAGAGCAAAGATAGAACTGGCGATACTAATCACCCCGATCAGCGAGGCGCCCAGACGAGTGAGGATAGGCGCTTTCAACGAGCGCGGCCTTTCATCCATGATGCCTTCTTCCTTGGGTTCAAAGCTCAGCACGATGTCTAACGGGCCATCACAGATCAGATGGATCCATAAGATTTGCGCTACTGTCAGAGGGACCGGCCAGTGTAGCATCATGGCTGTGAAGATCGTCAACAATTCAGCAAACGAGTTGGATAACATATACGCGACCACTTTGCGGATATTGGAAAAGATCATCCGTCCTTCTTCGATAGCTGCCACAATGGTGCGGAAGCTGTTATCCAACAAGATCAGATCAGCAGTCTCTTTGGCTAAATCCGTGGCACTCCCAACTACCACACCAATATTGGCTCGTTTCAACGCAGGGGCATCATTGACACCGTCACCGATCATGGCAGTGACCTCGCCGTTAGCCTGCAACGCCTGTATGATGCGGAATTTATCCTGCGGGCGAATACGGGAAAAGATCGCGATTTTCTTTACCTGTTCCTGAAGCTGTTCTTCGCTCAGGGCGGCGACCTGCCCACCTTCCAGGGTTTGATCGCCTTCCTGCCGCAGGCTGATATTGCTTCCAATGCGCTCTGCGGTGCGTCGATAATCGCCGGTGATCATCTTGACCTGGATACCGGCATGGGTTGCGACCTGGATTGCCTCTACAACTCCCTGGCGAACAGGGTCTTCCAACCCCAGCAGTCCAAGCCAGGTATAGCCGCTATAGTTATTGATAACTCCATCTTGACGGCAAGCCAGACCCAAAAGCCGCAAACCTTCACCAGCCCACTCATCTACTCCTGTTAGGAAATGCTGCCGATCTGAGGCGGGTAAATCGCACATTGCCAGGACAATCTCCGGTGCGCCTTTGAGGAAGAATATTTGTTCGCCATTGAAGATATTGCTGGTCACCTCGGTAATCATGTATTTCGTTTCGCTGGTAAATAGCTCCTCATCCAAGCGCTGGGCGCTATTAAAGAGGTCCTGAGGCTCTCCAGACATGTGGTTTTCAGCATACTCCCAGAGGGCAATGTCCACCGGGCCTTCTAGGTTGTTGCACAGCACCATGGTTTGATAGGCGCGTTCCAGGTCAAGCAGATCAGCGCGGTTAACCCGCATCCGCCCTTCGGTGAGCGTGCCGGTTTTGTCAGTGCAAATTACGGTTACTGAACCGAGTGTTTCTACAGCCAGGAGTCTTTTCACCAAGCCTTCGCGTTTGAGAATTTTGCGCATACCCAACACCAGGATCACTGTCACAGCGATCAGTAAACCCTCTGGAACCGTTGCGATGGCCAAGATGATGGAGGTGCGTACCATATCGAAAAAACCTGCTCCCATTACTAAGCCCACGATCAGGATCATTAACGTGGCAGCTACCACGATATAGGTCAAGATTTTGCTGAATGCTTCCAGACGCACTTGCAGGGGAGTGGCCTCTTCGACGTGCGTGCTCAAACTGGCCGCGATTTGCCCTAACTCGGTTTTCGTTCCGGTTCTTGTAATACGTAATATTCCCCGTCCGGTAACCACCGAGGTACCCATAAAGGCTTTCGTCGAGAGATCAGAAGCGTTTTCCAATGAAGGGGCTTGGATCGAGTGGAGGGACTGCTTGTTAACTGGCTCGCTCTCACCAGTTAGAATCGCTTCATCTAGCGATAGCATGGTGGCTTCGATCACTTCACCATCACCGGGGACTTTTTCCCCGGCATTGAGCACCACCAGATCTCCAGGCACCAACTCCCACACTTCCACTTCCCCGCGCTGCCCGTCACGGATGATGGTGGTAGTTGGTTTAAGCAGACTTTTCAAAGCCACATATGTACGCTGTGCCTGGTATTCCTGAACAAAGCCCAGAAATACATCAATCACAACGACTGCCATGATGATAGCGAAATCTCCGAATTCACCCAGCAAAAGTGATATCCCAGCAGCAGCCAGGATTATGTATACCAGCGGACTCTTGAATTGATTCAATAGAATCATCCAGGCAGAAATACCTTTTTCGCTGGGCAAACGGTTTTCGCCAAATTGGGCACGGCGTTCGATCACCTCCTCAGCGGTTAACCCGGTGAGTAACATGGGTTTGTGGTAGCTATTGAGTTCCGGAGCTATAGTTGTCAGGGTTTTATCTTCCCCCACAATGGTTTGTACAGTATAGCTCGGCTGGTCTGCGAGGCGTTTCATCGAATTCTTTTCTCCCTTACATGCTCAACGCCCTGTTGAAATAACGCCACAATATGCGGATCGCCGACGCTATAATAAACTTCTTTGCCTTCCCGACGCCCTTGAACAATATTCATTTGGCGTAGCCCACGCAAATGATGGGAAACCGCTGAGGGGGTTAAGCCAATTAGTTCCGAAAGACCAGTAGTATTCAACTCCTGGTCCAGAATGGCATAAATAATGCGAACACGGCTGGTGTCGCTAAAGGAACGAAATAGTTCGGCTATATGGGCTGCGATGTGTTCATCGAGGAATTCTGGATTCATAAAGTCTCTCCTGATAACAATTGAACAATTATTCAATCTTTTGTTTTATTATATCACATTCGTATTTCCGATTCATTAATAGTTGGAACCATATTTATTCATTTATTTGTTGCAAACAAATATGCCAGCCAGTTTATTTCTCTATGAAGCAGGTACCAGGCGCATCTTTTGGGTGAAAGCCTCCCCGACTTAGAATGATTATGCCCGACAGTTTGCACCTGGAGAGCGAACATGACTGATGGATAGAGCAAAGAAAGGGTCGAATGAGCATTGGTGACATGCCTGGCGATACCAGTTTTTCCTACTCCCTGGAAGCTGGTCACTGCACTCACACCAGTTTGTGATAGGGGTTTCAAAAGAAGAAGATTCAGACCCCAAATTTATATTTCACAATCCCAGACCTCATTCTTCGAGCTTCCCCACTCCGCAAAGCGGAGCAAAGAAAAACCACGCAACCAACCCCAGGGCAGATTTCATCTGCCCCTGATAATTAGCAAAAGATAGGGGATTCTTTACTATTTATGGGAAATCTGAAGGCCATGAAGCCTCAGGGGCACACAGGAGTCGTCGTCGAAACCAGCCTCCTTGTTTCCCACATCAATTTGACCAGTGTTGAAGAGTACACAGATGGGTTATCGCTTAAAAGTTAAAATCGCCCAGCGAACACTGGGCGATCTCGGCGCAAGATAGCCAGCAAATTTTCACCGCGCCTTGCGCAAACCTTCAGCAATTGGAAAGTAATTCACCAGGTGTTGATATTGGTAAAGTTTCGCAAATAATCCTGCTATCGCTTCGGTGAGGGTTGGGCATCATCTGGAACGAGTGTCAAGGAAGATCCGGGCTGAATGATAAACATAACATCTGAGGAACACGATAGATCTCAGCGACCGGAGCTGGTAAAAATATTGATTGGATTGAGTTGGGGACGAGCCGAACAGCATTGGGGAATTAGTATCAGCAACCCGAGATATTAAGTCTTTAGGCCTGACAGGCTTGAAACCCATTAGATTCTCAAACGCTATGGAATAATGCTATTTCGGCATCAGATTATGCTGGACGGCGAATTTTACAAGACTGATCATATCTTTAACTTCCAATTTATGCATTATCCGGCTGCGATAAGTTTCTACCGATTTAGGGGATAGGAATAAGAGTTTCCCAATCTCAACACTTGATTTGCCTTCCAGAACCAAAGGTAGAATTTCACGCTCACGCTGGCTAAGACTTTCAAGCACAGATTTTTCCTGCAGAGCATCATGCTGTTGCAAATAATCAGTCACCAGAGTATTCGTAACTGGTTCCGAGAGATAGCGCTTACCTGAGGCTACCGTCAGCACTGCATCCACCACATCCCGGGAGGCTGAATCCTTGAGAAGATAACCTCTGGCGCCAGCCTGCAAAGCCTGAAAAACATGCTCTGCCGTGCTGTGCATCGAGAGAATAATGATTCCTGTATTTGGGCAATTCTGGGTGATTTTTCTGGTTGCCTCAATACCGGTTAGTTCTGGCATCGAGATATCCATCACTACCACATCTGGCTCCAATCTGCTCACTTGGTCGACCGCCTCGCGTCCATTGCTCGCCTCGCCTATGATCTCTATATTGGGCTCCATTTCAAGGATAACTTTTAATCCATCTCTGAGGGTTGCATGATCGTCGGCCAATACAACTTTAATCATCTCTCACCTCTCGTTGAAGTTCGACCAATATTTGCGTTCCTTGTCCTGGGGTCGTCGTGACCGTTAGCGATCCACCAATCGAATGTGCCCGTTCCTGCATATTAAGCAGTCCCAGGTGTGGTTCCCGACTGGAGGTTGTTAGTATCGCCTGAT
>CP070764.1:2860871-2893022 GCA_020349245.1 Chloroflexota bacterium
TGGGTACGTATTACCTGCTTCGTGGTATGCCTCCGGGAACAGAGCCTCTGGCACCTGAAAGCGTGCTTGCCCTGATGACTGGTGTCACTACAGGAGCACCAATTTCCGGTCAAAGTCGGATTAATGCGACTGCCCGATCACCCCAGAGTGGGGCGATAGGTGATTCGCAAGGTGGGGGATTTTTCCCTGCGGAGCTAAAATTTTCTGGCTTTGACGGCATCATCATTACCGGTAAATCAGAGAATCCAGTTTACTTGAGCATCCTGGATGGAAATGCCAAATTGCATAATGCCAAGCACTTGGTCGGAAAAACAACCGGCGAAGTGGACAAGATGCTCAAGGGTGAAGTTGGGGATGCGAAAGCTGAGGTCCTGCAATACGGTCCTGCAGCAGAAAATGGTGTCCGCTTTGCCAGTATAGTCAGCATGGCAAATCGCAATAATGGACGTACTGGCATGGGCTTGGTAATGGCCAGCAAGAACTTAAAAGCAGTTGTCGTACGTGGGAAAATGCGAGTTGAAGTTGCAGATAAAGAATCTCTGGCAAAAATCTCCCGCGTTGGACCGAAAGTGTTGCCTGATAATTCTGACATGGATGAATTAGCTGAATTCGGAACCGCGGGCATTGTCAATTGGCAGAGTGAGACTGGCACCCTCCCGACCAGGAACTATAACGAAGGGCAATTCGATACCTGCGAAGCGATCAGCGGTGAGGTCATGGCTGAGACGATCCTCAAAGAAAGGGATACGTGTTACGCCTGCATCGTTCGCTGCAAAAGGGTGGTCGAGATTACGAATGGTAAATACCAGGTAGACCCTATATATGGTGGTCCGGAATACGAGACGATTGGTACTTTTGGGTCTTATTGTGGTATTGATGATTTAGCTGCAGTTTCAAAAGCAAATGAGATTTGCAACATGTATGGCGTGGATACTATCTCCTGCGGAGCGACGATAGCTTTTGCCATGGAGTGTTTTGAACATGGTGTCATTGGCTTGAAGGAGACTGGAGGAATTGACCTGCGTTTCGGGAACGCCGATGCCATGCTGGAAACCCTGCAGCAGATAGTCGAAAATCAAGGTCCTCTGGGTTCAATCCTGTCGCAAGGATCAGCATACGCCGCCAAGATTTGGGGACCTGATTCCGAAGATTTTCTCATTACCGTAAAGAACCAGGAAGCGCCAGCCCACATGCCTCAAGCGAAGAAGAGCCTTGGTCTCATTTACGCAGTCAATCCCTTTGGGGCAGATCACCAGTCCAGTGAACACGATCCTGGATATGAGCCCGAAGCCAGCTCGCTCAGCCTAACCCGCTTGGAGGCTTTGGATCTGAAAGATCCTCCTGAAGTCGGTGACTTTGGCCCGGAGATGATACGCTTCGCAGCCTATACCCAATTCTTTTTCAGCATGCTGGATACAGTGGAATTATGCCAATTTGTTTGGGGACCTTCATGGACGTTGTATGGTCCCAATGAAACTGTGGACATGATCAAGGCTGTCACAGGGTGGGATGTGAGTCTATTTGAATTGATGAAGGTTGGAGAGAGGCGATTAAATCTGATGAGAGTATTTAACGCACGGGAGGGATTTGATCGCAAGGATGATTCACTGCCAAAGAAATTCTTCAAGCCTCTTGTTGGCAGCGGTCCGACGGCTGGTGTCGCTGTCGATCATGATCAATTGGAGCAAGCGATAGATTTATATTACTCCGTGCTGGGATGGACAGAGAATGGAATCCCGACGAGATCAAAATTAGCCGAGCTGGGCATCCTTTGGGCTGCTGAACAGCTCCCCACTGGTTAACAATTCTATCCAGGAGCACCCATGGCAAATCTAGAGATGTTATCCCATCTTTCGCCTGTATGGCCTCATTACACGCCAATTATCGGTTCACACGCCGAAGGCAGTTATGTCTATGACCAGGATGGTAAAAGATATCTGGATTTCACCTGCGGGATTGGAGTGACGAATACGGGGCACTGCCACCCGCGCGTGGTAAAAGCCATCCAGGAACAAGCCAAACTCCTTCTACATGGCCAGATTAATATTGTCGTTCATGAGCCAATCCTTGATTTGATTGCAGAATTACGCAAAATTGTGCCAGATAGTATGGATGGCTTCTTCTTCAGCAATTCTGGTGCCGAAGCGATTGAGGGTGCGCTAAAACTTGCCCGGCAGGTGACTGGCCGGCCGAATATTATCGTATTTCAAGGCAGTTTTCACGGGCGGACAGTTGGAACCATGTCCTTAACAACATCGAAAACGATTTATCGAGCGGGCTATCAACCCCTGATGCCTGGTGTTTTCATTGCTCCCTACCCATATGCTTACCGTTATGGTTGGGATGATAAACAAACCAACCAATGGTGTCTCGATGAATTGGAATACCTGCTGCATGCGCAAACCGCACCATCTGAAACAGCTGCGATATTAATTGAACCTGTATTGGGCGAAGGGGGGTATGTTGTCCCACCCGCGAATTTTTTAAGAGGTGTAAAGCATATTTGTGACCAGCATGGCATCCTGCTAATCTGCGATGAGGTTCAATCGGGTTTTGGGCGGACAGGCAAATGGTTTGCCCACGAGCATTTCAACGTCGAGCCAGACATCATAGTCGTGGCAAAAGGTATTGCTTCTGGCCTACCGTTATCTGGAGTTATCAGCCGTTTGGAACTAATGACCAAATGGGAGCCCGGTTCTCACGGAGGCACTTTCGGTGCGAATGCAGTGGCATGTGCAGCCGCAGCTGAAACCATCCGGGTGATATCCCAAGAAAAGCTGCTTGAGAATACACGTGAACGCGGGTCGCAATTAATCACCGGCTTACGTCATTTACAAGAATCCTTCCCGGAAATCGGAGATGTGCGTGGCTTGGGGCTTATGATTGCTACGGAATTTCGTTCTGCGGACCGTAAACCTGATAAGAAGACCGCAAAGTCTGTGGTTAAATCCTGCCTTGAAAACGGATTGCTGCTCCTTACCTGCGGTACCTGGGATAACACTGTTCGCTGGATACCCCCCTTGACAGTCGAAGAAAGCCAGGTTAGCCAAGCACTTGAAATATTCAGGAGTGCTTGCGAATCAATAAACCATTAACTGTTATTGGAAAGCCATTGAGACGGGTCTGTGTATCTTTGCACACCAGGATTTCGAGCAACTCAGGATACTGAGGACCCGGTAGCGATATTGGTAGAATAGGGGGAGAAGTTGAATTCAATGAAGCTGTGGATAGATTTAAACCCCTCGGATAAAGAAGGATTTGATAAGATTTGTCATTCCCTGTTCAAAGTGCCGGGGAGATTGGTTAGTGAGTTCTCTCTGAGTTCCCCGAGACTTGCCTGGAAGCTGGGGACTAAGCAGGATGAGCAGCCAATAGCTCTGAAAAGCCAGTTCTGGGTTTGGTTGATTTTCAGTCTGATCTGTGCGGCTTGCTCCCAGCAGGATTCTGCTCCTGCGCAGGGAGGGATCGGTGAACAAACCGTGATACCAGCTGCCAGCTTTACTGCAGAGGAGATCAGCACCCCTCTCCCCACTCCAGGATCATCACCAGCGTATACTCAATCAATTCCTGGTATAGGCGAGCAAAGTCGAGAGATCGCTTTCGTCATGCAGGTCATTGATGGTGATACCATCGAAGTAATCCTGAATGGTGAATCCTATAAGTTGCGCTATATCGGTATCGACGCGCCTGAACCAGGAACGGATTGCGCCCAGGAATCTACAGAATCAAACCGCTCGATGGTTGAAAACCAGATTGTTGAATTGGAGCGAGATTTCTCTGATATTGATCAATACGGTCGTTTATTACGCTATGTATACCTTCCAGATGGAACCCTGGTGAATGCTGAGCTGGTTCGATTAGGTCTTGCCGTAGCTCTTGCATACCCTCCAGACACGAAGCATCAAGAGATCATAAATCTGAATGAACTGGAAGCAAGGAATTCTGCTGCCTGCATATGGAAACCGGCAACCTCCACACCAAGCTTACCTGGGCTCGAGAGTGACATTGACCTGGCAGTCGACCCCGAGTGCTCCCGATTTAACGCCCCAGGCAATGATAACGAGAATAAGAAAGAGGAATATGTTTGTATTGTCAACCAGGGACCAAGTGCAGCAGACATGTCCGGTTGGTCAGTCCATGATGATTATGGTTGGACTTTTGAATTTCCTGGATTCAGCTTGCCAGCCGGATCTGTGGTAAAGGTTATTACTGGTTGTGGGGATAATACCGGGTCGGAGCTATACTGGTGCAAAGATGAAACGGCGGTATGGAATAATGACGGAGATTGCGTTTTCTTATCAGACAGTCAGGGAGAATTGATTCTCCAGTATTGCTATTGACTTTCCTGGGACCAATTATCGAATTGATGCTATCAAAATTTTGAGATGGGGATGTGTTTCTCCAGCTTGCTTGGCAGAAACTGTGGATTATTTTGAATGTTTATCTATTTAACATTTGTAGAAATACTATTCGTTCTGCGCTGGTGAAAGTAAATCCCGGCTGCGATCCCGGAGGCGAGTATGAATAAGATCGCACACAAAATATAGATATCGTTCAAGGTGAACCAGCGCAGGAGAAAGTAGGCTGTTATTGGTCCCAGCGCACTGCCCAGATCTCCAGCTGTGTGGAGGAGTCCAATCGCTTTTCCTCGTTGTGCCTCGCTGACCATATCGCCTGTCTGCGTGGTAACGAGAGCCTGGATGGCGCCACCAGCGATAGCTGTGAGACCGACGCCGATCAAAATCACAAAAGATTTTTCATTTACCAAGAGAAGCATTCCTAGTCCGCCGGTGGTTAATCCTGCGATAGTTACCCCCCAGCGGTTTCCCATCCGATCAGATATGGTACCTGCCATTGGAGCTGCAGCCATGCTCAGGATCGTGCGTAATCCCAGGAGCGTTCCAGTTACAGTTGCCACACCAAGGATCAGACCGTTCTTGGTTAATTGATCCTGAACCAGCAGAGCTAAAGTAGCTGCGATCACACCAGCCGTTATAAATCGATTGATCCCATTCAGGAAAATCGCTGTCCATAACTCTCGATTCGGCTGCCACTTGCTCAGAAGCACGAAATATGAACTGTGATGAGGATTCAATGCTACTGAACGCGTCTCTGGTAAGAAGAATAAAGCTGCAATCCCACCCAAGGTCGTGACACCAGCACCGATCCACATTGTAGAAGTGTAGCCAACCTGATCTGTCAACCACCCGCCCGCAAATGCGCCAATCGCCGCGCCCAAGAAGAACCATGTCTGGTACAAGCCGGTCCAGCGACCGCGGTTGCGGTCATTGGATACATCCAGGATGATGGTTGCCCCGCCAACCCAGATACCCGACCAGGCAAGCCCCCAAATCAGCCTCCCGGTCAGTAAAGGCCAGAAGCCAGAGAAGGCTGCATATATAGCGGTTGAAATTGCACCGATAAACAGGGCTGGTACAAATAACCTTCGCCGAGGAAAGCGGTCATAAGCATATCCAATAGGACCGTTGAGGAATAATCGGATCACCCGGTTGGCACTGAGGATGATCCCAACTGCGGCAAGCGTTATCCCAGCCTCGCTTGTGTGAGTGGGTAAGACGGTATATAAGGTTGCATCGCCCATTAATGAAAGCGCGGTTCCCAATCCAAGCGGTATTAAAACCTTGCTCGGATCGAGTGTCGTGAGATGTTTTCTCTTTCTATCCTGCTTCTTTGTCTTATCCTGATTGTCATCCATTTGAGTGGATATAATTTTAACATTCAATTTCTCGGCTTTGGACTTACCATGAAGAAGGGTTCTTCCGACATTGTTTCTTTTAATGGAACCAATTTGATCCACCCTCAAAAATATTCAGCGCAGCTATACCAGAACTTTCTATTGATATGTGTTGTCGGGTTCCTGTTATCTTTTCGGTAAATTAAACTGTGTGATGTCTGCTGGAAATTATCTGGGTCCATTTGTTCCCATTCTGGTTTGGATTAACACCTGTGACTTCGTACAGGTTTTCTCGCAAACAGCGCAATCTTTTCCCATCTTTCAAACAAATAATCACAAAAGCAGGGCAGGGATCATACGCAGCGAATTTGACCAGTTGCGGATTGCCTCGCTTCCCGTTTAAATCGCGGTCGCGGTAGAGATAAGTATTTCCTCGATCAAAGGTATACGGGCGCTTTATAAGGTGGCTTCTTTTTGTATCCATGACTAATCACCAGAGCTATAGCAAGAGATCGATTGAGTTACCGCAATTTAGATTAACAGAAAACTTTTTGATTTCATATCCCATCTGAGGGTGAATCTCGGTAGAAATGTGGAGTATCCCATAAGGGGAGTGAAATCTTTGTGCAGGTATATTTTCTTCATGGGTCAGAATTATTGGAAGAATTCCCAAGGGATGACCAGGGTTTCGATAAATTGCTATAATGGGTTTTCAATAGGAGGAATTCGTATGCCAACTATCAAAGACTATAATCAATTTCAAGGTCTTCACTGGGAAACCGGCAGTTTACGGAATTTGCTTGCTTTCCAGGGAATTACTGCGCCTCACACAAACAAACCATATTCTGAAGCGATGCTGCTTGGAATAAGCGGCGGGATCGCCATGGGTTACTTTACCTTTGCTTACCAGGGTTATGATCCCATGGTCCAGATCCTGACTCGCAATACATTTGAACCTTTAGAAAAGATTTACCAGCGCTTGGAGATAAAAACCAATATACGCCAGTCCTCAAATCCGGCCCAAGGTGTCAGCAATTTAAGGCAGGTGCTGGAGAGCGGGTCACCGGCGATTGTGTTTGCCGATTCTTTGAGCTTGCCGTACAATGCGTTCAAACCAGATAAAGGGATGTGGGCGATGTTGCCGATCCTGGTATATGGATATGAAGAAGACCAGGATAGAGTCAGCATAGCAGATCGCTCAAGAAAACCCTTGCATGTTACAACTGAAGAGCTGGCGGTTGCCCGTGGGAGGACGAAGAAAAACAAGTATCGTCTCCAGACTCATGGTTCACCCAACCCGGAGAAATTAAGATCTGCAGTTGAAACAGGATTAAGAGATTGTATCCAGCTATTTACCGGGGCGCCACCAAAGGGATCGAAGAATAATTTTGGATTCCTGGCTTACAGGAAATGGGAAAATCTGTTAAGGAAAGCCAACCAGCGCAACAGCTGGGATAAAGATTTCTCACCTGGACAGAAAATGTACGCCGGGTTGACCTCTGCGTATAATTCGATCGCGATTTATGGCAAAGAGGGCGGCGCGGACCGTAAATTATTTTCTCAATTTCTCCAGGAAGCTAGCCTCTTGCTGGAAATAAAAGAGCTCACCGATATTGCGAAAAAATTTATGAAAAGCGCTGATGCTTGGGATGACCTGGCTGTTGCCTTGCTACCGGACAACGTACCGTCATTCGGGGAAACCCGGGAGCTGATGTGGAAAAAACATTATTTGTTCCTTGAACATGGTAGTACTGCTCTTGAGGAAATGCAGCAGATCGATAAGCGTCTTGATGAAATAAAATCACAAGTGAGTGAAAAATTTCCAATAAATTCTTCCCAGGCGGAAGAGGTCAGGAATGTGATTGCAGATAAAATCAAGGCAATTCACGATATTGAACTCGACGCGGTGCAAGACCTGCATTCGGTAATGCCTTAAAAAGGAAAATTATCAGAAAAATGTGCTGGGAAATAATTCGAAGGGAAGTCAAATGAGTCAATATCTGCATGACAAACCGCTGGCTGTTGTGACGGGAGCGAACCGGGGGATCGGTTTCGAAACCTGCCGGCAGCTCGCTAAGTTTGGTATTCAAACGATACTGACCAGCCGGGATGAATCAAAGGGAAGGAAAGCAACCGAGACATTATCCCGTGAAGGTATTGAGCTTACCTATCATCAACTGGATGTCGCTGACTTGGGAAGCATATCCATCTTGAAATCATATGTAATGGATAGATATCAGCGGTGCGATATTTTGGTGAATAACGCGGGTGTATTCCTTGATAGGGGGATGAGTATTCTCGAAGTTCCTTTAGACACTCTGAAGAAAACAATTGAGACGAATTTCTTGGGAGCATTGAATATGTGCCGCGCTTTTATCCCGATCATGAGAGATCAAAACTACGGAAGAATTGTCAATGTTTCATCCGCGATGGGTTCAATTACAAGAATGGGTGGGTATTCGTCCGCGTATAAACTTTCGAAGTTGTTGATGAACGGTATGACCCGCATCAGCGCAGACGAGCTCAGAGGTACAAATATTAAGATCAATACCATGGCTCCCGGCTGGGTTCGGTCAGATATGGGTGGTCCCAGTGCGCCCCGGAGTCTTTCCCAAGGAGCGGATACAATTATCTGGCTGGCAACTTTACCAGATGATGGTCCAACTGGTGGTTTTTTCGAAAACAGGAATCCCACTGCCTGGTAGTATAAAAGATCGAATGTCCAGGGAATATAAATTATCCGTAAATCAGCTACCGCACACTTGTCTGCAGGTTTTCAAGATATAAACCTAAAAAGCTATTATGAAATTGATGCCAGATGAATATTCTTTACAGCCTTGTGGAGCTTTATCTTCAAACCTATCTGCAGATTTTAGTCTATGAATTTATTAGAATCTCTTGCCCAAAGTCACATTTTTACCTATAATTGTCTAAATATATTGATTGGGACAATGAAGACCAAATGATAGGAATTCTATTGTCGCAGATAATCAATTTTATTTCGATAATCCCGCAAGTAATAAAATCCTAATAGAAACCGAGTAAACCTGGAAGGAGGTGGTGAGAACAGGCACTGAATTGATCTTGATTTGTCAGTAGATAGATACATATTTAAGTACCAAAAAATTCATAGCTGGAGGAGAGAAAATGTCCCGTAAGATTTTAGTAATTACCTCAATATTGGTGATCCTGGCTTTATTTGCTGCTGCCTGCCAATCCAGCGAAGCAACACCTGCGCCTGAAGAGGAAGCTGCAGCACCTGGAGGGTATGGAGAGATCGTAAAACGCATACAAGATCGAGGCAGCGTTGTTTGCGGTAGCCGGACCGACCTGGCTGGCTTTGGAGAGCTGGACGCCAACGGTCGCAACGTAGGCTTTGACATCGATTTATGCCGGGCGATCGCCGCCGCGCTGCTTGGTGATGCAGAAGCCGTTGAATTTGTGCCTTTGAGTGCAGCAGAGCGAGGACCTGCACTTCAAACTGGTGAGGTGGATATCCTTTCCAGGAATGCTACCTGGACTAGCACGCGAGATGCCCAATGGGGCAATTTCACCTCGGTCTGGTTTTACGATGGACAAGGTTTCATGGTGCCGGTAGCCAGCGGGATCACGGAAATTGAGCAGCTTGGTGGTGCAACAGTATGTGTAACCAGCGGTACGACGACTGAGCTGAACCTGGCAGATGCCTTTCGCCAGCGTGGGCTCGATTTCACTGCTGTAACATTTGAAGACACCGCTACGGTCTACAGCACCTACGAAGAGGGTCGCTGTGATGCGACAACAAGCGACAAGTCCCAGCTGGCTTCGGTTCGCCAGGGATTTGCAAATCCTGATGACCACGTGATCCTGGATATCACCATTTCCAAAGAACCGCTGACCCCCGCTGTTCCTTCCGGCGATGACCAGTGGTTTGATATCGTCAAGGTCGTTATCTGGGGTTTGATCAATGCTGAAGAGCTGGGTGTAAACCAGGCGAACGTTGAACAAATGAAATCCAGCGACAACATCGAGGTTCGGCGCTTATTGGGTGCTGAAGGTGAATGGGGTCAAGCTGATCTCGGTTTACCCGCAGATGCGGTCGCAAAAGCAGTCGCTGCAGTGGGGAATTATGGTGAAATCTTCGAGCGATATATTGGCTCTGGTGGATTGAACCTACCCCGCGGTCAAAACAAATTGTGGACAGAAGGTGGTTTGATTTACGCGCCACCTATGCGTTAATTTCTATAATCAACATTCTGGGGATATAGCTCTCAATAAAGGGCTATATCCCTCTCTTGGACCCAGGCATGCCGCCCGAAAATCCTTCGACGGACGCAATCCAATTTCATAGCCAGGTCCCTCTCTGGAGGGACGAGCGGGTCTTGCGGATCGCTGCCCAAGTTGTCTCCGCGATCGTCGTGATTGGATTACTCTACCTGGGTATCATCAATGTAATCAACGCAGCTGAACAAAGGGGTTTATCCTTAGGGTTTGAATTTCTACAGGAAGCAGCTGGGTTTCCTATCGGTGAATCCGACATCCCATACGATCCATCAAAATCCTTTTTATATGCATTTTTAGTGGGCGTCCTGAATACGCTCAAAGTAGCCATTGTTGGCATTTTTTTCGCGACCATTTTAGGCACGCTTGTCGGCATCGCACGATTGTCCAGCAACTGGCTGGTTAGCCGGCTGGCATTAATTTATATCGAATTTAATCGCAATATTCCATTGCTGGTTCTCTTGCTGCTTTGGTACCGGGGGGTATTCACAAGATTACCGGATGTCCAAAACAGCATCAGCTTTCCGGGTCCGATTTATCTCAGCCAGCGCGGTTTACACCTAACCTGGCCTCGCATGACACCAACAGGAACACCCTTCGTCATTTCAATCGTCATGGGACTGGTTTTGGCGATCGTCGTATGGGTATATTTACGCCGCCTGCAAGAAAGGACAGGTCGCAGCACATATTTTGCTTATGCCAGCTTGGCAATCCTGATCTTGCTTCCCCTGATTGGGTACTTGGTCTCTGGTGGAAATCCATTAAAAGCAGATGTACCAGTCTTAAGTGGGTTTAACTTCAATGGTGGCTACCATTTGACACCGGAATTCTTCGCCCTGCTGGTGGGTCTGGTGACCTATACGGCAGCTTTTATCGCTGAAGTCGTTCGAGCAGGCATCCAGGCTGTTGACCGTGGTCAATTGGAGGCTGCCAGGGCAACCGGCTTGAGCTACTCTCAGATTCTCAGCCTTGTCATAATGCCTCAAGCATTGAGAATCATAATCCCTCCACTGATCAGCCAGTATTTAAATCTGACCAAGAACTCCAGCTTGGCGATCTTCATCGGCTATCCGGAGATATTTTTTATCGGCAAGACAACGATCAACCAGGCAGGCCGGGCAGTGCAGGTCTTTATATTAATTATGGCAGTATATCTCAGCATCAGCTTGGTCACTTCTTTAATTCTGAATATTTACAACCGGCGTATTCAACTTGTTGAGCGATAAAGATGAGTTCGATAACGGAAACTTCCGGATACTTACAGCCCCCAGAACCACCTGGTTTTCGCACCTGGGTGCGTAAAAACCTCTTCAACGGCTGGTTCAACAGCTTGCTGACGGTTATCTTGGCAGTGGTCATTGCCTGGAGCGTCTTCAGCTTGATCCGCTGGATATTTGTATCTGCGAATTGGGAACCAGTGTTGAATTTTCCAATTCTTTACGTGGTCGGTCAATACCCACGTGAATTGCTGTGGCGGATTGGGTTGGTCGTTTCAATTTATTCTTTCCTAATCGGGATGAGCTGGCGCAAGTGGAGCGGGGTGATGCGGGTGCTTACATTTACCTTTGCCGGCTTCCTGCTCGCCTTGGCTTTTTGGCCTGCTGCCATTTCATATCTGACTCTCGGCAGGCGGATCACTTTGCTGGCGAATATCGGAATCATTGCAGTTGGGTATTACCTGGGTGGGTTCAAGAAAGTTACCCCCCGGATGGTTCTTGTCGCCTGGATGATTTCTCTGGTTCTCACTTTTTTCCTATTATATGGAACACCATTCATTGGATTTATCGATATCGTACCAACAAACCTGTGGGGAGGCTTGTTGGTGACCATGCTATTGGCCATCGGCGGTATTATCATATCTTTTCCCTTTGGTGTCTTGTTGGCCCTTGGTAGGCGTTCCTCACTGCCCATTCTGCGCATCATCTGCACTTTATTCATTGAAACGATTCGGGGCGTTCCGCTGATCAGCATCTTGTTTCTGTTTTCCTTGATCCTGCCCTTGTTCTTGCCGACAGGGATCCGATTGGACAGGTTAATCAGAGCTTTATTTGGGATGATCATCTTTAGCGCCGCCTACACTGCAGAAAATGTGCGCGGCGGCTTAGCTGCTGTACCCCACGGGCAAACCGAGGCAGCCAAAGCATTGGGGCACTCGAATTTCCAGATTACAGCTTTAATTGTGTTACCACAAGCCTTGCGGGCAGTAATTCCCCCGATCGTCGGGCAATTCATTTCCTTGTTCAAGGACACTACGTTGGCTTCAGGTGTAGCTGTACTCGAACTTCTGGCGGTTGGTCGATCTGTTTTAAATTCTGATCCACAGTATATCGGTCTGCAAATGGAAGTTTACGGGTTTATCGCGGTGGTATTTTGGATATTGAGCTACATGATGTCACATGCCAGTCGGAGGTTGGAATCTGCACTCGGTGTAGGAGAACGCTAAGGGTAGGAGAAATTATTTTACGGCAGGAAGGAGAAGCTATCTATGAGTGAGCAAACTACTACGCAGCTGCCGATCATTATTGCCCGTGATGTGCACAAGTGGTTTGGAGACTTTCATGCACTGCGGGGGATTACCTTAAATGTCGATCAGGGTGAAGTGGTGGTAATCTTTGGCCCATCTGGTTCTGGAAAATCAACCTTTATCCGTACAATTAACCGGTTGGAAGAACACCAGCGGGGACAAATTATCGTTGATGGAATCGAGCTGAGCCACGATGTACGCAATATCGAGAAAATTCGCATGGACACCGGCATGGTGTTCCAGCAATTCAACTTGTTTCCCCATCTTTCCGTATTATCGAATGTCACGCTGGCTCCAATTTGGGTTCGCAAGTGGAAAAAACAGGATGCCGAGGAGATTGGGATGCAGCTCCTGCAGCGAGTTGGTATACCGGAGCAGGCGATGAAATACCCGGGCCAGTTATCTGGTGGTCAGCAGCAAAGAGTGGCAATCGCCCGGGCACTGGCGATGCAACCGAAAATTATGCTCTTTGATGAACCAACATCAGCCCTTGACCCGGAAATGATCAAGGAAGTTCTGGATGTAATGATCGAATTAGCCCAGAGTGGGATGACGATGGTCGTGGTCACCCACGAGATGGGATTTGCCCGTGGCGTCGCCGACCGCATGTACTTCTTTGATGAGGGATTAATTGTTGAAAGCGGTACGCCTCATGATATTTTCAATAATCCACAAGAGGATCGTACTAAACTATTCCTTTCCCAGATTTTGAAACACTAAATTTGATATGATTGATGAAAAAGTGGCGATTTTTATTATCGCCACTTTTTTTATTCCAGATAATTGGCAGCCAATTAAAATCCAACCAGCTGCATATACTTCTTTTTTACTGAGACTAATTTGATTATCCCTCCGCCTGGTCTCCCAGGGAGACAACAAAAACATCATAATAAGTACCTGCACCAAAGCCATCGAACAGGATGTGATCACCGGGTTTCATTTTAGGCAGCTCTCGGAGGAATGCGATCATGTTCGAGGCAGCGCTGACATTTCCAAACTCACGGATAACCCACGGCATGGGAATATTGATCCCCTCACTGTTCAGTTGTTTGGCCTTCAGCGAATTGATTTTTAGATTGGCATGGTGGACAATCCCCACTTCGATCGATTTACCCAATATACCTAGCTGGTTCATCTTTTCCTGGTAGGAGGTGTATACCTTGCGGACGATTTTAACCCCGTTGCGTACGAACAGCTTGACCATCCCCATGGGTCCTGCCATCATGACCGGGATACCATTTTCAGGTTCGTGCATCAGGCCAGCGAATCGAATGCTGTTCGGTTGCGATTGAGTTACCTCAACCATGGATTGCCCATTTATCCGCATTCCAGAGTGAGGGTAATACATGTGAACTGCCAGCACACCCTGTTCATCATATACTTCCTGGGTATCCCCCACTAAGAATTCCATTGATTTTCCAGGGATTAGACTAATTACTCCGGCCCCATTGCCAAACAACTGCAGGGCATTCTTGTCTAAGGATTTCTGGATGAAGCGACTTAATCCTTCAATACCGCCAACGAGAACTTTTTTTCCATACAGGCTTTGGGCGAGGTTTGTTTGGGAAACCAGGTTATAAGACAAATCAGGATTGAGAGTCAGGTGAAGAGCTCCTGTGGAGCCATCACAGGCTTTATGGACACTGACTTTGATAGCGTCTTCCCGGATGCCTGCAAGCTGGGCGATTTGTTCTGTATAAGACTCGCTCACAGGACCGCTGGTTCCGATCAGAACTGCATCCACATCTTCTGGCCGCCATCCTGATGCGCTAGCAGCTTCCTGGAGCAGGCGGGCACCGACTTCGATTTCGATTTTTAGATGATCCTCATCAGAAATCCCAGGCAGATGATGCCGGTAGATGAACCCTAATGGAGCTAGGTCCATTTGTTCTCCATCAAGTAGGGGTGAACCGGTGCTTTGTTCGATCAGGTCTTTTAATGAACGATTATCGTAACTCCTTCCCCAAGCCCCGTAGGCACCACCAATTCCGACTTCCGGGTTGGATATTTTTTCAAATCCAAATGGTATTCCCTGCCCATAGGGAAGATCGATCAACTGGACCTGGGGGCGTTGATAAAATGGAACAACATTTAAATCCTTCTCAAGGTTTCCAAGTTCGAACATAATTTCTCCTTTAGCCTTCAGAATTTCCTCCTGCGAACGAATTTGCATCGATTTAAAATCAACCCGGATTATAACCCTTATTTATCATCCGCCTTGGATCATGAAATTGATGAAGTAATGAATTCAAGATTAGACTTGGTAGATGATAAGGGGAATGGATTACTGGATTTACGGCATCTTATCTTCCGAGCGTTGTACTTCAATTAACACCAAATATTCTGAAGAGCTACGGTTGTATTTTGCTGTAAAAAGATGAAAAAACAAGGCAATCCTTGATATTTGGAGGAATTTAAAAGGTATATAGTATGAGCAGCTAGCGATTCAGAGTGAACACCCATAATTAATCGACCCTAATCAAGTTAATAAAGTTAGGGTCGAAAACCATGCCGATTGAAATTTAGTAGAAACGCAAGGATGCTGAGATAGATTCTACTTTATTATTTTATACCCGCCAATTCATCATGCTGGAAGCCTGCAGGTGGTTTATCAACTTGCCCGAACGAGCAAGTTCTACGCCTTTCTCAAGGACACGCTCATAATAAATCTTTTGAGAGAGATCTGGCTCATAGCCCCGCAGGATACTGTCTACCGTTTTGTCCAGGCCAAATTCTTCGACTTCATCCCACAAGTCTTCATCCAAGAGATTCGCTCTCAAATGCGAAAAGAAAGCAACCGGTAAGAACTTGATTTGCTCCGGCAGTTCACCCATCAGCTTCTCGTTTAATTCCATGACCAACCGCTGACACTCGTCCTGGGAAAGCTCGGGAAAAATGGCAACGATAATCTCCGCTTTTTCCTCAAGAGTCGGTATCCACTCAAAGGCTGACATGCGACCTGCACGAACGAGCGGATTATAGAGCTTGGTGAAATCATTACCAGTGATAATGATCGGAATGCGTTTCGTTTCTTTACCATCAACGAGGGAAGGATAGTCAACCAGGTGCATCAATTCACCGAATACATTGATCTGGTTGATCGTATGTTTCTCCGATTTTCCCCAGGTGCCCAACCCGGTGTCAACATCGTTTACCAACACGACTGCCAGGCTGGCTTCACCACTGCGGATACTCTCGCTGGCCCGGATATATGTTTGGCGAATGAAGGCGGATGGGTGCCCAGCGATTGGATTGTCCAGCTGGCCACCGGATACCAAGAAGCGCTTGACCCCCATGTTCTTCAAAATATGCTCGCACTGAAAGGTCTTTCCCTCACCGGAGGGACCATGAATTCCCAGCAGTAAAGGAACCTGAGCTTCCACACGAGTTAGCAGGTTCTTCAGGATATGCAGGGAGACCACCTGCTGGAATCTCTTCGAAATGAAGACTTCGACTTCAGGTTTGAATTTTGTTAGTGCCATGATAAATACCTACCCTATAATTATCTACCGACTAAAGTGGTTTTACCAGATTGACGGTTCAAGAAAAGCGAATCGGGGTGAATTAACACTGTTCACTAAGCAACTGTAATTATATTGTATTCTGGAACAGGTTGATAGATCCTTACGGATTAGTAAATAATCGGTAATATTGATCTTTTCGTGTAAACCCTCCGCGGTTCCTCACTATTCTACCTTAAAACCGATCTCACAGGATGGTTCTCACCTCAGGTCGGTGATAACTCAGATTGATGGGAAAAATATAATAAAACCCCCCATGAATTTCCTTTCACTCGACAATGTGCTAATTTGGATACTGCAGAAGTGGTTTTTATGATATTTGCTTGTTTATTCTACGATTGCCCAAGTAAGCGAGAAGTCCCAATGCAAGAACAAGGATACCACTTATGATGACTACAGTGGAGAGATTACTCCAAATCTGGGTGAAGGTCAAATTCTGACCCATCAGGACAGTGTATTTAAAGGTTGTGAACAGGAATCCAAACGTTACGAAAAGTGTGTATCCAGCCAGTAGATGGCGAACCTTCATTTTCCCGAGATCGATGGCGCCGGTAAGGTAAAGGGTTAAACCGAATAAGACAAGGATGTTTGCACTCAGTATGATGGCGATGTCGTTCCAGGCCTGCTGGGGTTGGTGGAGCACAAACTGCCGATAGAGCTGGATAATTATCAAGGATAGGATGGTCAGGAGGTACAGGATAGTACAAACCGAGCGAAAGATATTGGCTTCACGTTCATCGAAATTAAAGAGTTTCTTGTTCATGGGTTCCATCCTCCCAAAAAAGCTGGTCCAGTGTCCGGCCTAGGGTCTTGGCAATTTTGATACAAAGATTTAGCGTGGGATTATAATTTCCCTTTTCGATGAGACCGATAGTCTGCCGGGTGACCTCAACCTGATCAGCAAGCTCCTGCTGGGTGAGGTTCTTTTCAATTCTGGCTAACTTAAGTTTCATTCGTATTTGGTGTTCCATGCAGATAATATAACATATAAATGGCAAAATGTCAAGTATATATTGCATGTTGATTGATATAAATTGCAAAAATATGGAAAGGCATTTAAGAATGGTTCCTTGCGTAAATGTATTGAGGGATTGATTCGCGAAGTAAAAAAAGTATTGGCTGACAAACAAAATATCTATTCAGCGTAGGGTATACCGGCCACATCATCGCTGGCACCTTTCTAATATAAATCCTCTAAGTCTATCAAATACTTAAATAAATCCTCTTCCGATCTAGCAGGGAAGCCATACCCACAATGGCACTTAGCAAAGCGATCCCTTGGATGAGTACCAACCAAGGCGAAGCGGATTGGTACCAGCCCGGCACGTCTGGGAGGGTCAAGAATGCCAGCAGGAAAAGGTGTAGCAGATAAAGTATCAGCGGATTTCTACCGCATATCACCAGCGTATGTAATTGCAAATTGAATCGCTCGGTGACGAGATCGAACAAGGTGAAGATGAATCCGCTCAAACCGAGAGATAGCAGTACATATGAGGCCGAGACGCGATTCTTGCTGATTGGGAACCATAAGACGCTCAAAGTAAAAGCGACCAGTATAGCCAGCGTCGAGGCAATTACCAGGTTCCGATATCCTCGATTTTCCAGGAAATACAGGTCGGCAATCACAGTGGCGAGGATCAGCATGGACGCCCATGCCATAGAACCGTACAACCCGCCATGTGGAGAAGCGAGGACATTCGCCAGCCAGTAACGATTGAGCATGAACTGGTAAACGCTCAAGAGCACCAGCCCGATTAGAAACCGCAGCTGGTAGGGAAGGCGGATGACGGTGAGTGTTACCAACCCAGCGACTCCGATCGCCTGCATCACCCCCCAATTGATCGTCACGTTGTCGACCTGCATCAAGATCTGACCCGCACTGAAGAGGGCGCCCATCCCGAGTATGGCAAAGTAGCGCACCACAAAATGCTTGGTCATATTCCACTTGCCATCTTTTTCAAGTCTCCGCCGGGTTGAAATTCCATAAGTCAGCCCGATGGCAAAGATAAACGCTGGGGCCCCCAAATCTGCTATCGTGTAGCCGATATCCGGGGCATGCTTGAGCCAGCTCGGGATCCAATTCACGCCGGCAATGAAATTGCCAACCATCATACCGAGAATAGCGAACCCGCGAAAGGCATCGATCGAATCAAGTCGACGATTATCCATATCTTTTGTGCACCGGATGAGATAGAGTTGTGAAGAAATCCTGTTTCGCTTCTACCTGCTACTGAAATTATATGCTATGAATAATTCTTGACAAATGGATTATTTTTGAAAAGGTTGAAGATATTTTATAAGGGTTTCCAGCTGTACATTCGTTGCTGAAAATTACCAACCAAGAGTTTGCAGCCAAGGATGTCTTTACATTGGCAGAGAATATTGATCCGCTATCCGACCGATGGCTGCCACTTTCCACTGACAAACGTGGCCTCTGAATCACCTGGCCAGGGCGGCATAGCGATGCAGATGAACTTTAATTCCGAGGCAGACACATTCCGGTATTGGAAAGCTGTTCCTGCGGGGATATTGATCGAAGTGCCCGGTACCAGGGGAGTGACACTGCTTTGCAGGCCATTATCTCGCCATATTTCCCCCTCGCCTTCCAGCACAAACCAGAATTCGTGAACGGTTGCATGGACTGTGGCTTTGTTAATTTGGTGAGGTGGAACCGTGCTGTGGATCATGTTGCCAGGTTCAGAAGCGATGAGGAAGCGAATATCCGCACCGGCAGGCGATTTAGCGTCGGGTTTTGTGGGCAGCGTAACGGTTTTCATGTATTCTCCTTAATCGCTCTGGTTCATTTATTGATCCGCATGTCGCAGCATATCTGGATCGAAGTACAGCATAGATTCATGAAGTAGAGATTTCTGCAGGATGATTTATTCAGCTTGATTATAGGTGAGAATATATTCCCCTTGATATTCACAAATATGGAGATGTCTCGTGATTGGACGCTTATACCAGTATACAGAACGAATTCAGCTCGCGCAAGCATAAAATGGGAGTTAATAAAATCTTATAGTAATGTGAACATTTATTTCCGTCTGGTCTTCCTTCAGGTGGAGGAAGTCAAACTTATTCCAGGAGACTGAAGATAAATGATCTAAAAAAAGGAGCTGACCTTGGGTGACCTTTATAGCTTTCTGGCTAATTATTCAATTGCCTGCTACCAGAATGGCAGGACCTGGCTTACGGGGAGAACGGAAACCATTTGAGTGCTCCGCGGTGGAAGGCGGATTGACAAAAATGTCTATCCAATCGTTCCGGACGATTATTTGTCTGCTTTCAATATCGTCTGTATAATGGTAGATGAGTTAGGGATGATCACTGCAGTCCATTGCAGGGGGAATACTCCCAGGCACAAGCCCTTATTATTTTTTGGTATTCATCTGGTCAACGGGAGTGTGTATGTCAGCAATACTGGAGGAGCAGATCAAACAAGTAAAGCAAGCCATAGCTGAATTAGAAACTCAAAGGTCGATACTTGGTGATCCGACGGTAGAGGCTGCCGTAATCCCATTGCACCAGAAGTTGGCGGAACTTGAGGCGCAGGCTGAAACCCCACCAGAAGAACCAGCGGGAATCCCAACAAGACAGCGCAAGCTGGCGACGATCCTGTTCATGGACGTGGTGGGATCAACGGCGATGACCCATGACCTGGACCCCGAGGACCAGATGGGGCTGGTCGACCCGCTGATCAGCCGCCTGGCTGAGAAGATCGGCGAGTTTGGTGGACATGTGACCCGCTACACGGGCGATGGCTTCAAAGCGGTTTTCGGCCTGCCATTCGCCCGGGAGAACGATCCTGAACAGGCCATCTGCGCGGGTCTGGCGGTCCAGGCTGAAGCTACCGAGATCGCGGCAGAGTTGGAAAGTGAGCGCAATATCCAGGGGTTCCAGGTGCGGGTGGGCATCTCCACGGGGTTGGTATTCGCTGGAGGGGAGACCGAGGGGGAGGATACCATCAAGGGTAACCCGGTCAACCTGGCGGCGCGCCTCCAGAGCGCTGTGCCTCCGGGAGGCTTGCTGATCTCCCACGACACCTACCGACATGTGCGCGGGGTATTCAATGTCGATTCTCTGGAACCGATCACCGCCAAGGGATTCCCGGAACCGGTACCTGTTTACCTGGTGCGGGAGCTCAAACCCAGGGCATTCCGGGTGCAAACCCGCGGCGTGGAGGGTGTCGAGACACGCATGATTGGACGGGAGACCGAGCTGAAATACCTGCAGGATGCCTTGCTGACGGCCATCGAAGAAAGTGAAGGGCAGGTGGTCACGATCAGCGGCGAAGCTGGTGTGGGCAAATCGCGATTGCTTTACGAATTTCAAAATTGGATCGAATTGTTGCCACCATCACATCGCGTGCGCTTCTTTCAGGGACGCGGCTGGCAGGAATCGCAGGGGCTGCCCTATAGCTTACTGCGCGACCTGTTTGCCTTCCGCTTCCAGATCTCCGACGATGATACAGGTGGGATGGCATGCAACAAAATCGAAATTGGCTTTGGTGAGGTGTTTGGCACTGAGAGCGATGGAATGATGCGCGCTCATATCCTGGGGCAGCTGCTGGGCTTTGATTTCAGCGGCAGTCTTCACCTGAAAGGTGTACTCAACGACCCGGAGCAGCTGCGCAACCGGGGGGAAATGTACCTGGTTCAGTTCTTTAGGCAATTATTGAAGGAAACGCCGGTTGTCATCTTCCTGGAGGACATTCATTGGGGTGATGACAGCTCGTTAAATGTGGTCAACAAGTTAGCGGAATTCCCACTTCAGCTGCCTTTTTTGATCTTGTGTACTGCTCGCAGTGTCCTATTTGAACGATATCCCCAATGGGGAAAAGACCAGATATTCCACAACCAAATAAAGCTTCTTCCTTTATCTGA
Source organism: Chloroflexota bacterium (assembly GCA_020349245.1). Classification (GTDB taxonomy): domain Bacteria; phylum Chloroflexota; class Anaerolineae; order Anaerolineales; family UBA4823; genus PFL25. Next base: position 2,881,758 of record CP070764.1, read on the forward strand.
AGTTGAGAGCCAGAGTTTATTGGTTGAAATTCTCAAGTTTGTGGAAGAGATACCTACCAATATTCAGGAACTTGTAATAAGCAAAGCAGAAGGTAACCCCCTCTATATGGAAGAACTGATCAAGCTGCTGATCGAAGATAGCGTAATCATTCCTGAAGAAGAGATTTGGCGAATTAAATTAACAAATCAAAAGCAAGTCGATGTTCCATCCACATTAGCAGGTGTGCTGCAAGCGCGTTTGGATAGCTTGCCGATCCATGAGCGAAAGGTACTCCAAAAAGCTTCGGTGGTGGGTCGCATATTCTGGGATCACGTCGTGACTTATATGCAGGTAGAAGGAGGGGATGGGGATGATCCCCAAATCATCCATAAAGCTTTAACCTCATTACGAAATCGAGAATTAGTTTACCGCCATAAGGAATCAGCTTTTACCGGCGCGGTGGAGTATCTCTTCAAACATGATTTGTTCCGCGAAGTGACTTATGAAAGCGTGCTCAAGGGATTGCGTATACCTTACCATCGAATGATTGCTGATTGGCTGATCACTAACAGCGGAGATCGCGTCGGAGAGTACAGCGGTTTGATCGCCCAGCATCTGCTGTTAGCAAAGGAGATAGATCAAGCTTGTGAATACTTCTTACAGGCTGGAGAGTCTGCTTTAGCCTCATTCGCTAACGGTGAAGCGGAAGGTTACTACCGAAAAGCACTGGAGCTTTCTCCACCTGTTCAACCTCTTGCCGTATTGTTATCTGGATTGGGTGAAGCCCTGTTTAGACAAGGCGAATCCGAGGAAAGTGAGGCGACCTGGCGCCAAGCAATCAAGCTATACCAGGATTTGGGAGATAGCGATCACTTGGGGGATGTTTTTGCGCGTTTATCCAGATTAATTGGGTGGCGGAATGGTTTTCTAAAGGCTTGGGATTTATGCCAGGAGGGACTAAAGATATTAGAAGGTGCAGCGGACAGCTCTGGATATGCTCGTTTACTCGCTGAAGGAGGTCGTACTGCATTGTTCAGTGAGGTGACCGATCAGGTTATTCCTTTATGCTTAAGAGCAGTAGAAATGTCTAAGCGGGTAGGAAACCTGGAAGTTCAATTGGAAGCAAGTAATACGCTAGCTGTAAATACGGATGACAAGGAAGAAAGTGTTGTGATCCTGAAAGAAGTAATTGAAATCGCAGAAGAAAACAGCTTATTGGCTACTGCATCTCGAGCTCATAATAATATTGGCGCAATGCTAGGGGATTTCTTTATTGATATAAATTCTGCCCTAAGCCATGAATGGCGTGCAGCTGAACTTGCTAACCAGATTGGTGACATTGATAGACTGATGTTCTATTTGGGAAATGTAAGTGAATATTGTGTTAACTTGGGTGAATTATGCAATCTAGAGGACAAATTGGCTGAATTCTTGGAAACATCTGAAGCACCTGAATATCAAGTGGAAGAATTTTTGGATGAGGAACGATTATTCGTTATGGAAGCTCGCGGAGAGTGGTATTTAGCCCTGGTAACGCAGAGGAGGATTTTAAAAGATATTCAGGGAAAAGACAACTATCAAAAGATTTACCGAAAAAGATTACGTATAGCAAATATCGTACTAGATCTAAATCGGTTTGGGTACTCAGATGACTTATCAGAAGCGGAAAGTGTCTTGTTGGAGAATATCGAGCAAACCCCATCAGATCAAGATTTACTATTATTATTGGGGTATGTACGTATTCGGCAGGGACGATTACCAGAAGCGTATGATTTATTACAAAGAGAAATTGGGAAAAACAATTTTTCAAATAATCTAGAGCGACTAATACATTTAGAAGTTAATTTTGAATTTGCAATGGCGGAGGGTCTTTGGACGAAAGCCATAGCAGCGAGTAAATCAATGATAGAGATATCACGAAATTGTGGTAATCGTTGGGGTTGGGCTCGCAGGCTGATTGATCTGGGTGATGCATATCTTGGACGTAACGAACCAGGCGATCTAGAAAAAGCCCGGAAGACCTACCAGCAGTCCCTGGACATGTTCATCGAGATGGGTGCACCGGGCTATATCAAGGTTCTGGAAGAACGGTTGGAGGCGATTGGTGATATGGGATTGGATCTAATATCCAATCCCGAGGACCCAGGGTTGGGATATTAACTCCAGGTCGTTCATGCTGAGACCGGTATGCATTATTGAGAATTAGATATTCAAAGAAGGTAAATGGATGGGAAGCTCATTAGCAGAGCAGATCGAGCATCTGAAGCAGGCCATCGCAGAAATCGAGGCTCAAAGACGAATCCTTGGCGATGTGGCTGCGAATGTTTCACTGGCGCCAATACACCAGAAGTTGGCGGAACTTGAGGCGCAGGCTGAAACCCCACCAGAAGAACCAGCGGAAATCCCAACAAGACACCGGAAGCTGGTCACGCTGCTGTACATGGATGTGGTCGGCTCTACAGCTATGACCCAGCATCTCGACCCAGAGGACACCCTCGAGATCATGGACAATGCCCTACCACGCCTGGCAGCTCCAATTGAAGTGCATGGCGGTCATGTCACTCGCTACACGGGAGATGGCTTTAAGGCCGTCTTTGGCGATCCCGTTGCCAGAGAAGATGACCCTGAACATGCTATCCGCGCTGGTTTGGAGATCCTTGAGGTAGCTAAATCGCTTGCTCAAGAGCTCGAAACCGAATGGGGGATTGAGGAATTCCAGGTGCGGATTGGGATCGATACTGGTTTAGCTGCATTGGGTGGACAGACTGAGGCTGAAGATACCGTTATGGGAAAGGTGGTTAACTTGGCGGTACGCATTGAGAGTGCCGCGCCGCCTGGTGGATTGCTGATCTCCCATAACACTTACCGCCATGTACGGGGTGTTTTCAATGTAGAATCTCAAGAAGCGATTACGGCTAAAGGTTTCCCTGAACCGGTGCTTGTTTACCTGGTGCGGGAACTCAAACCCAGGGCTTTCCGGGTGCAGACCAGAGGCGTGGAGGGGATCGAGACGCGCATGGTGGGACGGGAAGCAGAACTAAAATTCCTGCAAGATGCCCTGCTGACAGCCATCGAAGAAGGTGAAGGTCAGGTGATCACGATCAGCGGCGAAGCTGGGGTAGGCAAGTCGCGGCTGCTGTACGAGTTTCAGAACTGGATCGAGCTTCTGCCCGAACCGCTGATTCGCTTCTACCAGGGGCGGGGTCGGCAGGAATCGCAGGGATTGCCATACAGCCTGCTGCGCGACCTGTTTGCCTTCCGCTTCCAGATCCTGGATGATGACAGTGGGGATGAAGCGCGAGAGAAGATTGAAACCGGATTCTGCGATATATTAGGTGTGAATGATGCTGGCCTCCTGCGCGCCCACATCCTGGGCCAGCTGCTGGGCTTTGACTTCAGCGGCAGTCCCCATCTTATGGGATTGCTTGAGGATGCAAAACAGCTGCGCAATCGTGGTCTGATTTATCTGGGTGAGTACTTCCAGGCAGTCTCAATTGAGGCACCTACGGTGCTGTTCCTGGAAGACATCCATTGGGCTGATGACAGCTCTTTGGACTTCGTTAATCATCTGGGGCATCGCACAGTCCAGCAACGCACCTTAATCGTCGCAGCAGCACGGCATTCCCTCTTTGAACGTCGTCCCTATTGGGGTGAGGGATTGTCGTTTCACCGCCGTGTGGAACTGGAGCCGCTCTCCCGGCGCGAGAGCCGCCAGCTGGTGGCTGAGATTCTGAAACTTGCTGAAGACATTCCAACACAATTGCGAGAGTTGGTTATCCATGGTGCGGAAGGAAACCCCTTTTATTTGGAAGAATTAATCAAAATGTTGATCGAGGATGGTGTGGTGATCACCGGTGATGAAACCTGGGTGATCGATCCGACCCGTCTGGAGCAGGTGGATGTCCCATCAACATTGGCAGGAGTACTGCAAGCCCGGCTTGATAGTTTACCGCCTGAAGAACGTACTGTGCTGCAGCAGGCCTCCGTTGTGGGACGCTTGTTTTGGGATCGCATCGTGGCTTATATCCAATCAGAAGCCGGAGATGGCAACCCGGATATCGTTCCTCCGGCATTGACCTCCCTGCGAGGCAAGGAGCTTGTCTACCGTCACGAGGAGTCTGCCTTCGTGGATACCTGCGAATACATCTTTAAGCACGAGGTGCTGCGCGAGGTTACCTACGAGAGTGTACTCAAGCGCCTGCGGCGTACCTACCACGGAATAGTTGCTGATTGGCTGATCGCCAACAGCGGTGAGCGAATAGGCGAGCTCAAAGGCTTAATCGCAGAACACCTGCTCCTGGCAAAGAGAAAAGACCAAGCGCTCCCGTACTTCATCCAGGCTGGTGAAACCGCTCTGGCCTCTTACGCTAACCCAGAAGCGGAACGCTATTTCCGCACAGCGTTGACGCTCTCCCCAACCGAAGACCAGCGGGCGAAGCTGCTCTCCGGATTAGGGGAGGCATTGAACCGGCAGGGACAAACTGAAGAGGCACTTCAGGTTTACCGTCAAGGGATAGATTTATATCAGACGCTGGAAGATTGCGATGGCATCGCGTATCTGTATACTCGTTCAAGCCAGGCGGATTATATCGATAATCAAAAGAGGTGGGGCCTTTGCCAGGAAGGACTGGCTTTATTAGAGAACGCGCCAGACAGCCTTGGCTTGGCTCGTTTGTTGGTCGAGGCTGGACGGGTGGCATATTTTTATGGTGTCAGTGACGAAGTGGCCCCTTTATGCAACAGGGCCATGGGTATGGCTGAGCGAATAGGGAGCATAGAGGTGCAGGCCGATGCCAGAATCACACTTTCCATGTTATCGGAAGATTTTGTACAGTCCGTGACCACTTTGAAAGACGTTGTGGCGCTGACAGAAGCCAATGGATTATTAGGGACAGCTGCCCGGGCTCACAACAACCTTGGTTTCTTAGTAGGCAATCTGGGAGAGCTTGAATCAGCTTTCGAACACTTTATACGCGCGGCAGAAATCGCCAGATTGATGGGTGATACCGGTGGTGTTTGCTTCTTTCTGCAAAACGCGCATGAGGTAGCCTGTAATCTGGGTCGGTTGCAGGAAGCTAGTCAGATCCTTACCGAGATAGAACAAATCCAAAGCTTTGCTCCCGGGGCTTGGACAGAATATCTTCTCAAAACAATGCGCAGTATTGTTTTTTATGCAAAAGGGCAATGGTTGCAGGCTTTAAATGAAACTCGTGCTCTCCTGAAGGAAGCTAAGTGTAATGGTGATATGCAGGGACAATCCAATTTTGTTTCCAACCTAGCTCTTATTACTTTAGAGCTTAATCGTTTCGCGGCTTTGAGTGAATGGAACGAGGTTGAAAGGGAAATAAAAGAATCATTAGACATTGGATTAGAGATCACAAAGTCAAACCATCCCCGGTATAGACTGGCGATCACCCATGCCCGAAAGGGAGACTCCGGTAAAGCTCAAGAATTATATGAGGAAGAAAAAAACACCATTGCAGGTCCGGAGGTGTACATGGATCAAGTGCTGCGCTTATGGACCGAATTTGAACTCGCCTATGCAGATGAGCGCTGGTCAGAATCCATCGCGGCCTGCGAATCCCTGGTTGAAATCTGTGAGCGCTCAGAGCACCGCTGGGATTGGGCGCGCAGGTTGATCGATCTGGGTGATGCATATCTTGGACGTAACGAACCAGGCGATCTCGAAAAAGTCCGGGAGATTTACCAGCAATCCCTGGACATGTTCATCGAGATGGGTGCACCGGGCTATATCAAGGTGCTGGAAGAACGCTTGGGATCGATCGGTGATTAGGGAATGGATAATAGACCCGGTCCTTGAGGTTCGGGGTTGGGATATTTGCTACTGGTTGTTCTTTCCGGGCTTGTTGATAATCATTGAAGATTAGACATTCAAAATTGGTAATTAGCTGAGGAGCTCGTTGGTCAAAATCGTCTGGGGGATTAACCAGGTGGGAACCGGTAGTTTACCTGAGCAAGGATATATAAATCATGAAAAAATCTTACTTCCCTGTATTGGTGATCTTTCTGGTGTTATCCGCCAGCGCCTGCACGCCTGAATCTCCCCCAAGTCGAACAATCGTCTTAACGACTCAGCCTGAAACGCAAGTCCCCACAGATTTGCCAATCGCTTCCGCGACCACAACAAACCAGACAAGCACCCCCAAAACAAGTCCTGTAACTTTGACTCCTACTCCCCAATTCTCACACCGCATTGGCATACGGTTGGTTTCAGGGGAAGCCGAGTTCTACGATCGCCTGACAGGGGATAAATTCGTCCCACGCGGATACAACTACGTTCGCCTGGCTCCCATGTCACAGACCAATCCGGGATTATGGCACTCCACTTTAAATCCTGGTTATTATGATCGCGAACGAGCTGGTGCAGCCCTGCAAGCGATGCACGCTGAAGGATATAACGTTGTGCGTATATTCGTCGATTGCTGCCGAGAAGGGAACAACGTCGGGGATCCGGCAGGGGGGATTTCAACCGCCTACCTGGAGAATGTGATCGATTTCCTCGAAAAGGCCAAAGCCAATGAGATTTACGTCCTGTTGATATCGGACCTCACACCTGCACAGGGAGGTTATGACGATATGTGGCAGCACTGCTGCGAGACATTCGCTGGTGAAAACCTGCGCTACCTGACCCCCGGAGGTCACAGGGGCGAACGCAGGTTCAACCAGGATTTGATCCGCGCCCTCATTGATGCGGGTGCACCTCTCGAGGCGATCTTCGCCTATGACCTGACCAACGAAGTGCACTTTAACCTGGATAAACCACCTTTCAGCCTGACTGCAGGGAAAGTTACTACTGCAAACAATAAGACATACGATATGGCCGTAGCAGAGGATAAGCGGCGAATGATGGATGAGAACCTGGTCTATTGGATCGATCAACAGCGTGCTGCTATCCTGGAGGTCGATCCCAGCGCCCTAGTCACGGTCAGCTTTCCAGCCATCAACAGCGGACAAACCACCGTGGACCCCCGCCCCGCGATCTGGGAATCAACAGCCGATTTTGTCGATCTGCACACCTACCTGGGATGGGGGTTGAGCCTGGATCAGTACATGGAACGCTTCGGAGTTGATCAGACCCCTGAGAAACCGATCATCCTGGGTGAGTTCGGGGCTTCAAACCGCGCCTATCCCACTGCGGACAGTGCTGGGCAGGCATTGAAGGAATGGCAGGTTGCATCATGCAAATACGGCTTCGATGGCTGGCTGCTGTGGACCTGGGATGGGTTCGAACAAGCCGAGCTGTGGAATGGGATAAGCGAGAACGGCGAAATCAGCAGCATCCTTTCACCATTAAACCGGCCAGATCCGTGCAAATGAGATTGTGTGATTCCATTTACCTGTAGCTAGTCTTCTGTATATCTGCGGTCTGGCTATATAATGTTTTCTGGAATACCAGAATTGAACCTGGGGGTCTATACGATTGAATGTTTTATTTTCCTGGTACAAGCTACCCTCGTCCTCTGATCAGGCAATTCGAGACCTGGCTGATGCTCTGCTCCACCTTTAATTATCTGCTATTCATCCTGCTTCTCCCAGCCGTCCATTTCGAATCCAAATAATCCAAGTGAATGGATTCATAACAAGACACCATAATCCCCTCCAGGAATAATCAAATTTAACCAACAACTCTGATCGCCTTTCACCTGAATTGGGCGATCAGAGCTTGGGTATGCCTTTTTGACCTAGTTCATCACCAGACTCGTGTTCATGAAATCATGCGATTCTTTGCCTGGTTCCGCATAATTGCGACAATAACCACGATAACCAAGGATATAACACACGTAAAGAAGTAAACGATCAAGCCACTAACCACTGCAGCAACGGGTTTCGCTGCCAGGTTGAAAAACTCCCAGACCATGTTGGGCCCGACAGCCATTACAATTCGTGGAAATTGACCGCCATCCAGGTACCGGCAAGAGAATGTGTGGATGCCCGGCTGATCAACACTGATGCTCGTCATCATTACCCCAGCATGTTCATTATCCTGGGTGGAGTAGATCTCTCCTTCAACAAATGGTGTGACAAGTTCGATCTCTTTTCCAGAAGCTTTTGAGGTCAATTTACAATTAATTCTTGGCGGATATTGTGAACGCACATAATACACCCCATCTATATCACTCCGATATTCGTAGTAAACTGCATAAGCACCTGACTTTGTAAAATTAATTTCCGCAGTACCTGGCACAACCACTCTGACTAGTTTTTCAATATCAAAAGCTTCCAATACTCCAGGAAGTTTCGGTACATTTCTGTATACGAGTATTCCGGTCAATCCACAGGTAAATACCGGCAATAGGAATGCTAATACGTAAAACCAGCGGGATGGTTTAATATTGTTCCCCGACATGAGATACCTCCTTGATTTGTCCATTATCATAGTGAATGTATTTTTATTATCGATATACCTGACGCACAAAACATCCAAATGAACGCACAAACAAGATAACATCTTTGGGAAACCAAGACATGCTTCTGTATAGCTATTTTGAGCTATACTCGGGTCCTGTCTCTTTCCCGATACTTAGGAGGGGAAATAGTATACAAATGTTAGAGTATCCAAATGAATTTAACCAACCATGGGTAATATCCATTGAAGATTCTGGCCACCATCAATTTAATCCCATCGGCCAGAGAATGCAGCTTAGAGGTGATCATTCTTGCTTTTCATGGAAAACTGAAAGTTGGATTAGTAGGTAAAGTACATCTGGCTATTTGTAACCTCCTCTTTCATCCATCCAAATCCTGGTCAATTTTTCCCCTGGTCAAATAAAGGATTACCAGAGAATTGGAGTGCTTATTGGTTAAGATTTGAATTTCTTACCCCGATGACTTTTATATTCGGGAGAATAATTGGGGGTCGGGTACCAGGTTGATGGTGTATTTGTCCCGCTCATACTCTATGCTCGTTGGCACGACAATTTTCAAACCCACCTCTTATGAGACGGTCTTGTCCGAACACCTGAACGGAGGTGAGAAATATGATAAAAATCCGCATTCTTAACCGCGGCGAGTCCAGGAATGGCGAAGTGAGCAATCCAGCAGGAAAAAAGGTGATGAAAAAATGCCAGGGTATATCTAGGAACTTTTACTGAATGTTAAGTATTGAGTAGTCTTGGACCGTAATGCAGTACCTCCCCATGGTTTTAGGAGGCGATTTGGTTCTCCTTGCGCCTGGTGGATGGGCGATCGCCAGCAAGTTATGGATGATAGACAATAGCATTGAGCCTGAGACAGGCTGATAACCTGTTCTCAACCACCCTGGTCAGACCAAGGGAAAGATTAATCATCAACCCGGAACATGTCGCGAGTTCTGGGCGAGTTTGAGGGAGATTTGCCTGTGCAAATGTTTAAGAAGAAAGGAGAATGCTCCGTTATTTCACCTGGATATTTCCTTTCCCCCATTCAAATAAAGCCAAACTGAAAAGATTTCCCTGATCATTGCAGTCTGAGCCGAAACCCAAGGCTGGCAGCAGTTCAGTTGGGAGAATAAAACTTTGCAGGTCAGGGGCTGCGTTAGTCCCTTCTCCATTGTCCTGAAGCTGCCAGGTGAAATCAAACCCGACCGGTATCCGAACCGGATCGTTTGACCTGGTAACAATGCCTCCTAACCAGGCGGTATTCCCATCAACTGATAGGCAATTTACCTCAAAGTGGATCTTCAGCTGCCCTTGTTCATGAAACTCGCCTTGTCCACTTACAATCCCCTCTGCATCGATTTGAGCCAGAAATCCATAAGTTTCAGAATTTCCGCCTTCAAGATCCAACTTTCCCCCGGCAGAAACTTGGTGGACAGGTTCACTGGCAAGCGCGACTGTTGCCGCCAACAAAGTGAAAACGAAAATGATTACGATCAGGATCTTGGTATGCATTATGCCCTCCAATACCAATTCTATTGCGGATCAATAATTATGGGTGTAGTTTTGGAATCAGCAATTATGATGATCCACGCTGGATTTATAAAGTATATAGTAATATTTCGAAAAATCAAGGAAAAAATTTCCTGGGTGTCAGGATGTTTTTCTGATCAGGACAACGGTGATATTCTTTGCCCGGTCATCGAGGATTACCAATTGAAACACAGCCCCTTGCACAGAAATAAGACCCTGGATAACCCAGGGTCTCATTTCTATGGTAAAGCACGTTTAGAAAAGTTAATTTCCTAGAAAAGTACTGACCCAGTCAAGCGACCAGGAACGATCCATGCGGAAGACGCCGCCGGTGCCGGCGCAGTTGCCGTTGATGCCGAAGGAGGTCACGCCACCGACTACATTGGTACCGTCAATGAAATTCGGACCGCCCGAGTCACCAAAGCAGGTGCCACCGGTGGAGTGGTTGTTCGAGAGCAAAAGTGAGAAATCGCCTGTGAAGCCGGGGACATTGATCTGGTTCAACTTGGGATTTGCCACCATGCGGACCCGAACATTATTCTCTTTCCAGGAAGCCGCATCGGGAAAGCTCATTTGAAGTCCATAACCCACAGCCGTGAAAGTGACATCCTGCAGACCACGACGGGTCTTGAAGCTATCCAGCTGGTTCAACTGGGGCAGGACGCCATATTCATCCAAGTTTACAGGTTGATCCAGGATGACCACACCCACATCACGGAAAAAGAAGGCGTTGGGATTGTAATCCGGATGGGTATATGGCGTACCTTCGATGGCTCCGCTACCAGGGCCGCCGTATGGATAGAGCGGGAATGGAACACTGTCATAGGTCATGTCCGCGTTAAACCAGACGCGTGCAGCATACGCACCGTCCGTGCAGTGCCCAGCGGTAAGGAAGACATCTGGCGCAATCAATGTACCGCTACAGCGCCAGGCAGGTTGTCCAGGACCCGCATCGGCGACCATCAGCCCTACATAGGGATGACCATCGCCGTCTAATTCACCATCGGTAATCGCACCGGCAAAGCCAACCACGCCGAACACCAAGACCAATGAGAGTACAAGTGCAATTATTACTTTTTTCATTTTTTATTATCTCCAGTGATGATTGATTTAGTTTTATGTTCGAAAGATATGGATTTACTGGTTATCTTGGATAATACTCTCCTTTCTCCAGAAGGAAATTGTCTGTTCATATTTACCTGAATAACTGCAATATGCATTAGCACCTAATTGGTCATGACCCCTGGACTGCGAACTCATTGGTCCGATTTTTCAGGAGCTCACAAAACAAAATTAAAACCGCCAGACGTATGTTTCAGCAGTCTGGCGGTCTGCTCGCAGCAGATCCATGACTTTGCGTCCCCACCTCGCGGTGGG
>CP070764.1:2893122-2919101 GCA_020349245.1 Chloroflexota bacterium
GAGGTGAATCCATCATGTTCCAAATAAAAATTACTGGAAGAAATATGGAAGTTACCGATCGGCTCAATGATTATGTGACGAAAAAAGTATCGAAACTTGACCGCTATTTGAATGACATCGATGAGGCACATGTGGATCTGGCATATGCGAAGTCTGCCCGTAGCGCTGCTGATAGACAGGTTGCCCAGCTTACAATAAGAGGTAAGGGGTTTATTTTGCGTTCGGAGGAGCGGGCGGATGATATCTATGCTGCTCTGGACACTGCATTAGATAAAATGCAGCGACGAATTGAGCGTTATAAAGGGAAGCGTAACCGTGGTCGCGGAGACGGAAGACCTGCTTCCGAGGTTGTTCCATACCCTGAGAGTGAGGAAGAAGAGGTCGAAAAACCACTCATCGCACGTCGAAAACATTTCGTCGTTTCACCAATGGATGAAACTGAAGCGATTGAACAAATGAGTTTATTGGGTCATGAAGAATTTTTTGTATTTTTCAACGCGAGCACTGAGGCAATCAACGTCTTGTATAAGAGGCGAGATGGTACTTATGGGTTGATCCAGCCTGAAATTGGGTAATCATATCGTCTGCAAATTGATTGGCAGGGTTACAATAACCCTGCTATTTTTTTATCACTGAATGAGATTGAAGTTTCCATCCTTTTTGAGTTGACTTTGCATTTTATTGGGGTTAAACTATTTTTTGAATGTTGCCTAGGAGCTCAGAGATGGATGAGAATAATTATGCGAAGCTTTATGAAATGTCTCAATTATTCCTGGAAAAGGAAATTGATGAAGGGATGATTGAGAATGCGATCGTCCAAATGCTGCAAGCTTTTGGAGAAGATCCCTCCAGGTCAGGCTTAGATCGGACTCCGGGAAGAGTTGCCCAGATGTTTAAAGAATTATTGGCTGGTTACCGCACCGACCCTATTGCTATGGTCAATGATGCCCTATTTGAAGTGACTTACGACGAGATGGTGTTAGTCCGCGATATTGAGTTCTACAGCTTATGTGAACACCACTTACTTCCCTTTATGGGCAGGGCACACGTGGCATATTTCCCAAGAGGCAGGGTGATCGGATTGTCAAAAATCCCTCGGGTCGTGGATTTATTTGCTCGCCGGTTACAGCTACAAGAAAGAATGACCCGCCAGATTGCAGATTTTATTGACCAGCTGCTCGATCCGCACGGAGTGGCTGTGGTGGTTGAAGGGATCCATTTGTGTGCGATGATGCGCGGTGTACAAAAACACGAGGCGCGGATGACGACCTCAACAATGTTGGGTGCATTTAGAACCAGTATTGCCACCAGGCAGGAGTTCCTAGATAATATTTCGCGTGGGGCTGGTCCAATGAAGTTTTAAATCTGTGTTTTCAATTCGAGATTGAGTGATGAGTTGTTCAGCAATGTGGCTAACTGATTCGCCAGTTTCCGGATGGGTTAAATCAGGCAAGATTTCGGCAACTGGCACCCCGATATGGGCATAATTCCACAGGTCGGGTTCCAAGATTTCTCCATCATAGACCAAAATATCCAAATCTATTGTCCGCGGCGAGTTCGGATCTCTTGTCCGAATTCTGCCTAAAAGGTTTTCTATGGGACGTAATATTTGCTCGCGCAATCCTTCGGGTGCCAGCTCAGTTTCAATCATCACAGCCGCATTGAGAAAATCTGGTCCGCTGGATCCGACAGCAGCAGTTTTCCAAACGGTCGAGGCTGCTTGGATCGGGACCAACCTGCCCAACAAATATAAAGAACTCCTTAAATTCTCCCGGGGGGCGATATTCGAACCAAGTCCAATAAGAACTTGGTGGAAATCCTTACTTTCTACTCCGCTCAACTTCTACACCTACTGAACGAGCAAAACGAACCGCGTTGGGTTTTTCTACTTTTACACGGACCTTGATCACCCCCGGCTCTTCGAGACAAAGGTCCGCTATATCAGCTGCCAGCGCCTCAACTGTAAATCGCTCAGCATTCTCTGCCTGAACCTGGGCTTTTTTAGCGATAGTCCGGTAGTTAACACTATAGGAGATGTCATCGGTATTGCCGGCTTGAGTCAAATCTGCAAATATCGTGATATTGATGATGATATCCTGTGGTTTTTCACGTTCCCAGTCGTTTATTCCAATTATCCCTCTTACCAATAGGTCTTTGATAAAAATTTCATCCATGCATGTCTCCTCCTTCTAAAAATAAAGAATCTATCCAAACTTCAGATCTAGAATTTCGTCAAATCAAATGACGTCCCCCATCCAGGTGAATGATTTCCCCGGTGATATAGGTGGGACCATCAAGTAAGAAAAGCAGAGTCTTTCCAACTTCATCGAGATCTGCCCAGCGTTCAGCAGGGACAAAATCTAGTATGTTGTTTGTCGATGCTCCGTCACTTGGCGGGAGGATAGCTCCAAAGGCTAGCCCATTAACGGTGATCTTTGGGGCTAAGGCTACCGCGAGTGATTTGGTCAGCGCAGCGAGGGCAGCTTTTGATATCGTGTAGGGGAAGTGATCTTCACCCGGACGCAATGCCCGCCAATCCAGGATATTGACGATACGCCCTCCTTGACCTGGTTCGATTAGATCAACAAAAGATTGGCTCAAGAGAAATGGTGCTCTCAAATTTATATCAAAATGGAGGTCCCAGGACTCTCGCGTGGTTGAGGTGATATCCAGAGGCTCAAATATCGATGCGCTGTTCACAAGACCATAAATTGGTACATTCTCCCGTAGGTGTGCGAGCAGTGAAAAGATGCTGTCAGGATCGGCGAGGTCAGCTTGAATTAGTGATGCATTGCTACCTATCGCGATAATTTCGTTTCTCAACTCTTCTGCAGGTTGTCGAGAACTGTTGTAGTGGATTATCAGATCCCCTCCGGCCCTCGCGATGGCCAATGCCATCTCGCGGCCGAGCCTGACTGCACCACCTGTGATCAGAATCTTTTTATTTGAGAGACTCATCCTGCTAACAAAGCCTCCGCCACACGCTCTAATCGGGTGCGGGCTTCTCGGGCAACCTCTGCGATTTCTGAGTTCTCCTCTAACGAACCTACACCCAATAAGATTTGTGGATTCACGATGCGGATAATAGATGTTTGTTCGTCTCCAGCCTCTACCGTCACATTGCAGGGTAGCAGCAACCCAACTGCCGCATCTTCTGAGAGCGCTCGATGGGCTAATGGTGGATTGCATGCACCAAGAATCGTGTAGGGACGGAATTCGATGTTTAATTTCTCCTTCATGGTTGCTTTGACATCGATCGCGGTCAATACTCCAAAGCCTTCACCTTGTAAGGCTTCTTTTGTCTGTGTAAGTGCTTCTCCATAGGGTAATTCCAGGCGAACTTCAAATCCGATTTCTGCTGTCACAATGACTCCTCCTCATTCTTTTGAGATTTATCCTGATTGATTCAATTTACCATCATGGAAATGGGATGAAGGCAAGGATTGTCTCCGGGTATGTATCTGTCATCGCAAGAAATCCTAAATCATCTAAACGAACAAGGGCTTCCCAATTCCTTGAATTTAATTCATTAACCAATTCAATCTGTACCGGTTCACGACCGGTGAGAGCAAATCCATTCTCGGTATACTCTAATTCTAGCATGCGTTCAACATTCAGGTATGTTGAATGGGTTGAACCGCGTCCGTATTGTTCAAAAATTGGATCCGCTTCAGTGTAAAGCCAGAACTCGATCGGCATAAAGACGTTCATTACCCAAAAATGACCTTCTTCGTCCAGCGCAGTTGCATCTGTGATGCGGTATTCGATCGGCTCAAAATTTATAAATCTTGATTCCAAAGATACTCTGTCCACTATGTATGCGCTTGGATTAGAATTCAATTCCTGGCCGTTTGCTTCGTAGATTGTTATCACCTCTTGGCCAGTTAGAACGAGTGCCTCATAAGAGTAATTGATGATCTGTTGGGGAAGGGAGATTTCTTTCAGCGAAGCCGGGTCCAATCGGATTTCAGTCTGGGCTGGATTTATCCGTCCACTGATCAAGAAGCCATGCATGGTACCAAAATCATTTGCTTCAACTGTTAAGAAAATATTTTCTCCTTCAATCGCGATTGCTTCATAACCTTCGTACCCTTTTATCTGGGCATCCAGTTCTGGAGCTTGAAAACTTAACTGCTTGGGGATCAACGGTTCTGGATTGGGATCCTGGAGGTATGCAAGAATTTCTTGTTTTGATAGCGTGAAAATTGATGGAAAACCAGATTGGTTGATAAGTCTTTCTGGATATTGGGGCAGAATCATGAGGGTCTCACCGAGCCAGGCCATACCGGAAATCTGCGCTTTCGGTGTTGCAATTGGGCCTGACAATCCGATTGTAGAAATTACGGATTCCGCAGGATGGGTCGGTACGCGGGTGGGGCTTGGGGTCGGGGTCGATGTAGGAGACGGATTGGGGGTGAACGTCCTTGATGGCAGGAGCGTGGGTGTTAAAGTACTCGTCTCAGTTTTTTGGACGGTCTCTTGATTTGGAGGATTGGTAATTTCATTCTGCAAGCAACCAGATAGAAAGATTATCAATATGAATAATGCAGGCAGTGGGTATAAGATTTTATTTTTCATTGTTTTTTCCTACACCAGTTACCTTATTCTTTATTCGCTGACCCAGTAAAAAGAGACATACTGCGAGAACAAACCACGAGATAACTTGGGCAGTACGGAAACTCCCAGCGATTGAGACGCTATCTCCACGAAATCCTTCAATAAAAAGCCGCGAGCCCGCAGAGAGTGCGAGAAAGGAGATGAATAGATTGCCAGGAACAGCAGCCCAATCCGTCCTGTCAAGTATTAATATGACCGCGAATATCAAGGTGGCCAGGAAAAGATCATATATTTGTGTAGGGTGGCGGGTAGCCCCCCACAGAGTAATACCCCAAGGCTGATCCGTTGGGGCACCAAAGGCTTTGCCAGAGGCGAGATTAGATATGCCAATAGCAATACCCATCACCGCAAACAAAGGTGTCAGCGAATCTAGGGTGGACCAAATGGATAGTTTTTTTGTGATGGTGTAAATGATCGCAGCCGTGATGCCGATAAGTACTCCCGCAAGAGGATCAAGCAGTCCAGGATTGAGTGAGATCAAGCTTAGCGGATTCTTGATGAAAGCGTCTGGGTAAGTTGCCGCATATGTAAGCCTTGCCCCGATAATTCCAAAAATCAAAACCAAAAAAACCAGATTATAAAGGTGCCCCGGGTTTTCTCCAATCTTCTTCGCGCGGGATTCAGAAAGTGATAAGCCAACCCATAAACCGGCAATCAAAATCAGACCTGGTACAGGCAGAGCGATTGGACCGAGCTGTATTATTGGAAACATTATTTTCCCCCTTCCAGCAGCTCTTCTACCCGGATTCGTAGAAGGGCTTCTGACATCGGTCCTCCCACTATCACCTCCTTGATGCGGCCATTTCGGCTGATAAAGAAAGTTGTCGGTAAGGATCGTACGTCGTAGGTCCTGCTAGCTGAACCATCCTTATCAAGCAATATGGGGAAGCTTAATTTCTGAATTTGTGCAAATGTTATCGCATCTCCAAGGTTATCCTGGTGGGTTGAGTTTACTGCCAGAACTACCAAACCCTGGTCACTAAATTCGTCATAGATCTTTTGAATTGTTGGCATCTCGGATTTGCAGGGGGGGCACCAGCTGGTCCAGAAGTTTATTACTACAGGGCTTCCACGGTAATCGGATAGGGTGAATTCATCTCCATTGAAGGTTTGCAGGGTAAAATTTGGGGCCAGGAAACCTTCCTGGGGCGCGAATACCTCCTCCTGCGTTGCGTTTCCTTGGGGAATGGCACTGACCCAAATCCATACAACACCCAGAGATAAAACGAAGATTGAGAATATACCCCATTTTGCGGTTGTTATTCTATCCATAAATTCTTTATACCTTCAGAATGGCTAATTTAAATATATCCTCTCTGGTGTGTCAAGCGCGAACAGTGGTCCCGATGTAGTCTTTCCTGATTCTTCCTGTTAATAGTTACTTAATAAATCCGTTCCTCGACGCATGATATTATTTTCTCTCAAATCCACAACGGAGATATTAGGTAATGAAGAATAATAATAATAAAAAAATCTTTCCATTGGCTGTCAGTATGCTAATAGCCGGGATATTTATCTTGGCAGGATGCAGTCCCAGCAAAGAAACTGCACCTGAATCTCAAGGTGAAATGAGTTTGGTTACCACGCAAGAAAATGATATACCCCTGAAGACACCAGTTTTAGAAACCGAACCGAATGAACAGGATGAAGTCACGGTTGAGGGCCTTGAAGGTATTGAGGAGACAGATGCGGTTGGCTTGAATGGAGAAGACTCGGCTCCTGGTGATTCATCTCCAAAAGAGTCTCTTCAACCCAGCGCATCCCCCAGCCCAGAAGAAACAGCTCCACCACCGAAAACAGAATTAGAAGCAACCGATCCAAGCACCGTTAACCTGGCTTCTGGGGAGCTGCAGCTGATCGAATTCTTTGCATTCTGGTGAACGAGATGCCAAGCTTTGGCTCCCATCGTGCATGGGTTGGAAGTTGACTATTATAACCGGATCGGTTTTGTGTACTTGGATATTGACGATCCAGCGAATGAGACATTCAAGGAAATGCTAGAATTCCGCTACCAGCCGCAGCTGATTCTGATTGATGGTGATGGAGAAGTTCTCCACCAGTGGATTGGTCCTAAACCTCGAGAAGAATTTGTTGCCGTATTTGAGGAAGTTCTCTCTCAATAGGTCGGAATTGAGATCTGGTTGGCAGCAGTATGCTGCCAACCAGATTATTTAATTAAGGCTTGACATAGTTTAATTGATCCAGTACAATAAATACCCCACCCCCCCAGGGGGGGGATTGGAGTTAAAGATGGATGATAACAAGAACGTTGTCCGCAGGTTGAAAAGTATCGAAGGGCATGTCCGCGGGATTGAGCGCATGGTTGCTGAGGATGCCTATTGCATCGATGTGATCCGTCAAATCCAAGCTGTCCAAGCTGCTTTAAGCAAAGTGAGCACAATCATACTTGATAACCACCTAAATTCCTGCCTGATCAACGCCGTGCGCGGTGATAATCCCGATGACCGCGAACGCGTTCTGAAGGAAATATCAGAGGTCTTTGCGACCTCAACCAAAAAATAAAATTTAAAAAGTATTTGTTTGGAGGAAAAATGACCACCACCGTGACATACAGCATTCCCAATATATCCTGCAACCATTGTGTCCATACGGTTACGATGGAAGTGGGCGATCTCGAGGGCGTTCAGAGTGTTGTTGCTGATCTGGAATCAAAAAAGGCAACCATTACTTTCCAACCTCCTGCCTCTGAAGAAGCCATCAAGGGATTACTTGCTGAAATCAATTATCCAGCAGCGGAATGATTGAATAAACCGACAAAATTCTTACTTCAAGTCATTCTGTACTTGAGGAGGTCGAAATGGCTGATGAAAGGCAGATCACATTACCAATTACTGGTATGACCTGTGCGAACTGTGTTGCTACAGTTGAGAGAAATATCAAGAAAGTTAACGGAGTCAGTCAGGCATCTGTGAATCTCTCCTCGGAGAGGGCTACAGTCCAGTTTGATCCCCAGCTGGCAACACTCGATGATGTTATTGGTCGCATCCAGCAAGCTGGTTACGGGGTGGCCTCGGGGAATGCCGATCTAGTCATCCAAAAATTGAGCGACGATAATGACGCCAGACGCTTGGAGAAAAAACTCAACCAGGTTGAAGGTGTACTCTCTGCACGAGTCGTGTATGGGACAGAGAAAGCACATATTCAGTATATTCCAACGATGGTTAGTCAAGCTGACCTGCGGAAAGCTGTCCGGGAAGCAGGATTCGAGGCACTTGAAATCGGTGGTGATGCGGAAGATGCTGAACGTAAAGCTCGTACCGCAGAAATTGCTAAACAGCGAAGATTGCTGATAATTGGCTTGATCTTCACAATCCCACTGTTTGTGCTCTCGATGTCCCGAGACCTGGGTCTCCTGCCTGCCTCCCTGGCTGGAGCTGTCTGGATGGATTGGATCATGCTTGTCCTGGCGACTCCTGTCCAGTTCTATGTTGGTTGGGATTATTACGTGGGTGCATACAAAGCCCTACGCAATGGTTCCGCAAATATGGATGTGCTGATTGCAATGGGATCATCAGCAGCATATTTCTACTCCCTCCCGGTCGTTCTAGGATTAATCCCTGGGCATACTTATTTTGAAACCTCAGCCGTGATTATTACTTTAATCAAGCTGGGAAAATTCCTAGAAGCCCGCGCAAAAGGCCATACCAGCGAAGCGATCAAAAAACTCATGGGACTAAGGGCGAAAACTGCGCGGGTAGTCCGCAATGGCGTCGAGCTAGAAATCCCTGTGGATGAAGTTCTCGTGGGTGACATCGTGAGTGTTCGACCTGGTGAAAAAATTGCTGTCGATGGGGTCGTTGTCGAAGGTCACTCCTCTGTGGATGAGTCGATGTTGACTGGCGAATCACTCCCGGTGGAAAAAGGACCGGGAGAACCAGTGATCGGGGCAACATTGAACAAGCTTGGTTTGATCAAATTCGAGGCAACTAAGGTTGGCAAAGAAACTGCTCTCGCACAAATTATCCATCTGGTTGAACAGGCCCAGGGGAGTAAAGCTCCGATTCAACAACTTGCCGACCGGGTTTCATCGGTTTTCGTTCCAGCAGTCATATTAATTGCCGCGATTACCTTTGTTGTCTGGTACTTTTTTATCCCCCTCCCAGCAGATTCGGAGGTCAACTTGTTCACCAGGGCATTAATTAACACGGTAGCAGTCCTGGTGATAGCCTGTCCGTGTGCAATGGGCTTGGCAACGCCCACCGCGGTCATGGTTGGCACGGGAAAAGGCGCTGAGATGGGGATCTTATTGAAATCTGGTGAGGCTCTCGAGAGGGCTGGAAGCACATCGGTGGTGGTCCTGGATAAAACTGGAACAATTACACGCGGCCAACCTGCAGTGACAGATTTTGTTACCCTGCCGATCAGCGAAATTCGGGAACCGGTTCCTGCGGGCTGGATAAGTGCAAGAGAATCGATGCAGCTAGATGAAAGCGAGATTCTTAGATTAGCAGCTTCTCTTGAAAAAGGCAGTGAGCATCCTTTAGGAGAGGCAATTGTCGCTGAATCCGGCGAGAGAGGTTTGCAGCTGAGTGAACCGGAAAACTTTCTCGCACAGGTAGGACACGGAGTTGAGGGACAGGTAGACGGTCACCACGTGATGGTTGGCAACACCCGCATGCTCGATGAGCGTGGAGTGCAACTGAATGGTTACCGCTCGATAGTTGATAAGCTCCAGAATGAAGCAAAAACCGCGATGCTGGTTGTCGTGGATAATCAGGTCGTAAGCGTGATCGGTGTCGCTGATACAGTAAAAGATGGCTCGCCGGAGGCAATCAAGAATTTACTAAATATGGACCTGAACGTCGCCATGATCACAGGAGATAATCAACAAACCGCTGAAGCAATCGCGAAAACAGTCGGAATTGAGCATGTCCTGGCTGATGTTCTCCCTGGGGACAAAGCAAACCAGGTTAAAGAGCTTCAGGTCGGGAATGAGGTCGTGGCCATGGTAGGTGACGGAATTAATGATGCTCCCGCTTTAGCTCAAGCAGATATCGGCATTGCCATCGGCAGCGGGACGGATGTGGCGATCGCAGCTGCACCAATTGTACTCATTAGTGGTGACTTGCGGGGAGTTCCGCGAGCAATCGCTTTATCCAGGAAAACTCTGCGAACGATTAAGCAAAATCTGTTCTGGGCGTTCTTTTACAATGTGATATTAATCCCAGCCGCAGCGTTTGGTTTGTTGAATCCAATGCTGGCAGCTGGGGCAATGGCATTCAGCAGTGTTTTTGTCGTCACCAATAGTTTGCGATTGCGAAGTTTCCGAATCCAGGATTGAATAAGGCAATTTATTCGAAGTATTTCTAAAATTATTTGGAATTTAGGCCTTTCCTAGCAATAAAACAGGTGTTTTTCGCAATTCTACGAAGGGGATGACCACCAGGACCTAAATTATTTTCTTGATGCTATTTCATGCCTTTCTGAGTTATTTTGATTTTGGTTTTCAAATTCCAAATGACAATGCCTGGATAAGGTCATATTACCCATTTCAAGAATAAAAATTCCCCCAATCTTAATTGGGGATCATCCTTCTCTCTAACCATTTCTTAATCTCTTTCCAATTTGCAGTATATTCAACCATGTTAATATTGGGATCGCATTTCTATTATGATGAATGTATGTTTGTAAGATCGCTGTAATAATTAATTGGTAAGATAATGGAAATGTTTATCGTCTATAGGAACAATGAACAGGAATTATTTTTCAAGGCGTGAATTTCTCAAGCTAAGTGCGTTATCGCTTGGCAGCCTCGCGCTTGGGCCTCGGGGGAAGCAGCTGCATGCTCTGCAAGATTTCCCTGATGCGGAACGACTCGGGCGAGTAGGATGGTATTCTGTTGAATTAAAACAAAGACCCGACCATGACAGCAATACATTAGGAGTTCTGTATGAAGATTCTGTCGTGCCGTGGTTGCGTGAAACAGTTGGATATCGACCTTTCCGGAACAACCAGAGATATGTAGAAACTCCGGACGGGTATATTTGGTCTGGTGATTTGATTCCTGTCCAAAATGTGAGAAATGTACCGCTGACCACGTTACCTCAGACCGGTGGAGAGAGTGGATTTTGGGTGGAAGTGACTGTTCCCTGGGTAGATATTGTTATGGACAACCCTCCACCCCGATCAAATTTCTTTCAATACCGGGTGGAGAACAATTTGCCCCTGAGATTGTACTGCAGTCAGATACTTTGGGTAGACCTAATCCGAGTCGATGATACCGGGAAAATCTGGTATCGAGTGAATGAACGCTATGGCAATCCCGGTGATATGTTTTGGGCCCCTGGTGAGGCGTTTCGGCCGATTACCGAGGCGGAATTAGCGCCAATTTCACCAGAAATCGAAGATAAACATGTAGAAATACGAATCCGCTGGGAAGAACAGATCCTATCTTGTTATGAAGGCAATGCGGAGGTTTACTTCTGCCGCGTATCGACTGGAAAATCCGATGGTTCAACCCCGGTATCAGCCATAGCAAGTCCTGGCTTTCAAATCTGGCGAAAGCTGCATTCTCTTCATATGTCAGGCGGTACCAATGCAGAAGGATGGGATTTGCCAGGTATCGGCTGGACATCACTATTCCATGGTGATGGCGTAGCTATCCATTCAACATTTTGGCATAACAATTTTGGGGAACCAATGTCGCATGGGTGCGTAAATGCATCTCCAGACGATGCAAAATGGATTTATCGCTGGACTCAACCGATCGTGCCGTTTAATTCTGGGGACAACGATATCACAATCACCGGTGAGACGAGCACGCGGATCGTTGTGATTGAAGATTAATTAGACTTTTTAGGAGCACATGGCGAATGGAATCAACAAATTTGGGATTGGGTATTGCTTTCTTGGGCGGGCTGGCATCGTTTCTCTCGCCATGCGTCTTTGCATTAGTTCCAGCTTATATTGGATATCTCAGTGGTCGTTCGGTGGGAGCACAAGAGAACAGCCGATTTTATACTTTATCCCATGGCCTGGCCTTTGTATTGGGGTTCAGTACAGTGTTTATTCTCTTGGGATTAGGCGCATCTGCGATTGGAAGTTTGCTGTATGATTTACGACCTTATCTCTCGAAGATTGGCGGAGTGGTAGTTGTAATTTTTGGTCTGCATATGACTGGCATTATAAGAATTCCTTTCCTGCAGTATGACGTGCGTAGACAGGAAGCTCCTGATAAGAGATTAGGATACGCCTCATCATTTTTGCTGGGCGTTTTCTTCTCTGCTGGATGGTCACCCTGCGTCGGTCCGATATTGGGAACCATCTTAACTCTCTCCTTGAGCACCGGATCTTTACTCCAAGGATTTTGGCTCCTGGTTGCATATTCGCTTGGCTTGGCTATCCCATTCCTAATTGCAGCGGTTGAAATCGGCTTGGTCACATCCTTCATCAAGAAATACGGCAATATCGTGCGCTATATTGAAATAGCCATGGGCGTTGTAATGATCATTATCGGTATTCTGCTTTTCTTGGGCCGTTTTGAGCAGGTGGCAAGTTTGGGTTTCTTCTTTGGTACAGTCGATGAAGTTCGGGTTGGGTTAATTCTCCTGGCTTTGATTGGATTATTAATCATCTTGGGATTAATCCCAGCCTTCATCGCCAGGTCTAAAGGGCGAAAATTCTATGATTGGTGGTTTTTTGGCGCAGCATTCTTCCCGGTTGCTCTCCCTGCAGCCCTGCTGATAAAACCCAAATCAATCCCATCTGAGAATGATTCAATCTACGCAAGCGAGGAGATTGAATTACCGGTCGAGGGTTAATACTTGAGCTACTTCGAGGGGATGCTTTGAAACAGAAAGATTTGTTGATTCTGGCAGCCGGCCTGCTTATTGGGGCCGGCTTCGCAATTTTCATCTATTGGGTTTATGATTTATCAAGTATGGATGGGGAGATCCCTGATGTCCTCCAAGGTGTGAACCTTCCGGAATCTGCCGCGATTGGTTTTCCTGCACCCGACTTTGAGCTAAATGATATCGCAGGTAAAACTTTCCGCTTGCGTGATTTGCGGGGTAAAATTGTCATAATTAATTTCTGGGCAACATGGTGTGAACCGTGCAAATTTGAGATGCCGGTGTTCGAGGATCTCTTCAGTAAATCGCAAAACCAAGTCCAGATCCTGGCAGTCAACTTCGATGAACCTCGTCCAAAAGTTCAAGAATTTGTGGAAGAATTTCAATTAAGTTTTCCAGTTTTGCTGGATCCTGGAGGCGCAGTTCAGAAGCTCTACCGTGTACTCGGATATCCAACGACTTTTATTTTGAACGAAGAAGGTATTGTCCGATACCATCATATTGGGCTTATCAGCAAGGAACAACTTTATCAATATCTTTCTTCTATGGGAGTGAATGAATGATTACTGTCACCTTGTACAGCAAGGATGATTGCCATCTCTGCGATGAAGCGATTGAACAATTAAGTAAGCTGCAGGGGGTTGTCGAACACAAACTCGAGGTTGTCGATATTAATGGCAACCAAGATTTAGAGAAGAAATATGCACTTGATATCCCGGTTATTGAAGTTGGTCCTTACCGGTTAAAATCGCCATTTACATCCCAGGATATTGAAATAACATTACGAGCAGCTGTGGAACGGGAAAAGAATATTGCAGAGATCGATAAGAAAGTAGCTGCTGGTGAAGCAGCACTTCCAGTCAAAATCACAAATGCTGATAAGTTTTCATATTGGATATCAAGGCATTATATGCTTGTGCTAAATCTGATTGTTATTATCTACCTGGGTTTACCTTTTCTTGCACCTGTATTGATGTCTGCTGGTTACAGCCGCGCGGCAATGCCACTCTACCGATTTTACGGTCTTGTTTGCCATCAACTTGCTTTCCGCTCCTGGTTTATTTTTGGCGATCAGCCTGTATACCCCCGCGAAGCAGCCAATACCGGGGATTTCTTACCATTTGAGGTTGCAACCGGAATCAGTGAAGAAGATGAACTTGCCGCTCGTCAATTTGTTGGAAATCCAGATCTTGGTTACAAGGTTGCATTGTGTCAAAGGGATGTGGCAATTTATGGTGGTATCCTTCTTTTTGGGTTAATATTTAGCTTAACTGGCAGAAAGATCAAACCATTACCTTGGTACATCTGGTTACTGGTGGGCATTATTCCAATTGGTGTGGATGGATTCAGCCAGCTACTCAGCCAGCCTCCTCTAAATTTCTTCCCGTACCGAGAAAGTACAGCACTGCTGAGATCTATTACCGGGTTTTTATTTGGATTTACGACTGCCTGGTTCGGATATCCCATCGTTGAAGAATCCATGACTGATGTGAGGCGATTCTATCGCCAGAAATTTGAACGAGCACATACTCAAATTGGGAAGTTGAATTAGAAGCATGACTTTTCATCAACCTGATGCGATCCGCTACTATACATTTCAATCTTTTGATGAGGAGCACATCAAGCACGCGGTGTTCACCCGCAAGGGGGGGCTCAGTCCCGAGCCCTGGTCCTCATTAAATGTTGGCGGCTTGAGAGGCGACGATCCACAACGTGTTTACCAGAATAGAGTGCTATCTTTCCAGGCAGTGGGTTGTGATCCGGCATCGGTTTATGATGTCTGGCAAGTTCACAGCACCGACGTGATCTGGACAAATAATAGCAGGCCTGCCAGTGTACGCCACCGTAAAGCAGACGCCATCCTCACCGACCGTCCTGAGGTGACTTTATTTATGCGGTTCGGGGACTGCGTACCAATTTTGTTATGTGATCCTGCGAAAGGCGTGGTCGGAATAGCGCACGCGGGTTGGATGGGGACAGTTAATGGGATCGTGGTTGAAGTCATTCGAGCGATGCAAACAGCATATCGCTGCAACCCAAAAGATATTCTCGCCGCGCTCGGTCCATCAATCTCAGTAGATCATTACGAAGTTGGGCAAGAAGTTGTGGATTTAATTGAATCGAAATTTGGCCGTGATGCGAATGAGTTGTTGGTTCGAAAAAATGATTCTAGTCATTTCGATCTGTGGAAAGCAAATGAGCTCCTCCTGGAGACCATGGGGGTCAGAAACATAGAAATAGCCGGTATCTGTACAGCTTGTAATTTGCAGGATTGGTTTTCACACCGGGGAGAATCGGGGAGAACCGGGAGATTTGGGGCGTTGATCACCCTGGATGATTGACAGTGACTGGATATAATATTTTATGGTTGCAGTATTCAGTTGGTCAAAAAAATCATGAGCAACTATTCGATAGCGGAAAATTTAACCATGGTTAGGGAGCAGGTTTTATCCGCAACAAATTCTGTTGGCCGGAAGAGTGAAGATATCCGATTAATCGTAGTTACGAAAGGCCAGCCTTATGAGAAAGTGATGGAGGTGATTGAGGCTGGAGCGAAATTCCTCGGGGAAAATTACGTTGAAGAAGCTATCCCGAAGATAGCCGAGACAGGTGAGGCAAGCGGGATTGAATGGCATATGATCGGGCATGTACAGAGCAGGAAAGCCAGGAAAGTCTGCGAGCAGTTTGATTGGGTCCAATCCGTGGACAGCCTGCGTTTAGCCCATCGCCTCAATCGTTTTGCCAAGGAATTGGAAATAAAACTTCCTATCTTGCTCGAGTGTAATGTCAGCGGAGAAGAATCGAAGTTTGGTTGGCGAGCCTGGAGTGAATTGGAATGGGAGCAATTGGCTGGTGAATTTGCCCCTATTCTGGAGCTGGAAAATCTTTCAGTGCACGGCCTCATGACCATGCCGCCATTTTTTGCAAACCCAGAAAATTCGCGCCCATTTTTTATCCGCTTACGGAATTTGAGAGAATATCTCAAGCTTCAATTCCCTGGTTTTGGTTGGAAGGAGTTATCCATGGGGATGAGTGCGGATTTCATGGTCGCGATTCAAGAAGGTGCCACAATCATAAGAGTTGGCACGGCTATCCTGGGTGAACGGAAAATTTAGTTGAGGGAAAACGATGATTAGTATCTTGATCATGCTTGTGGACTATATTTCTTTGGCTTTCAGCCTGCTTATTATTGCTTACGTGGTCTTATCCTACTTTATGGATCCATACCACCCGATCCGCCACACAGTCGATAGGATGGTCAATCCAATTTTGAACCCGATTCGGCGAGTGATTCCCCAAACGGGGATGTTGGATTTCAGCCCATTGGTCGCGATCATCCTCGTGCAGATACTTGAATACATTCTGAGAAGTTTACTTCTATCCTTAATAAGTTAACCAGCAGTCATGAACCCAGATTTTCGAGACAGTGAACAGGAAACTACGCTCTCTGTCAAGGTCATACCTCGAGCAAAGCGGAATGAAGTTTCGGGTTTCCTCGAGGATGGAACGGTTAAAATCCGGGTCACCGCTCCACCAATAAAAGGCCAAGCAAATCACGCATTGGTAGAGTTCCTGGCTGATACTCTTGGAATCCCCAGTTCGAATCTAGCTCTCGTTTCAGGTGAAAAAGCTAGGCTCAAAAGATTTTTGATTACAGGATTGGATAAAGAATCCGTTTTCAGAATTCTACAAAATACCAGCAGATAACTTGTTTGCTTCTCGGGGGAAAATCAATCTTAGAAAAAGATTAAGTAATAATTTCAACTCCCTCTCCAGCAAAAAACCAGAGAGTCTCGAAAGCTGCCTGTTGGATAATGCCTCGATTCTCTTCCAGTAGTTCCATGATTCTTGGCAGAGCAGCTGGATTCGGATGAAGTTGCAACGTGTTCATTGCAGCCACCTGCTGTGTGCTTGTGCCTTCACTCAAGGCAGAAAGCAGCAAATTTTCAGCAGGACTTCCTGGCGCAATTCCCAGACCGCGTTCTCCTGCAAATTCAATCAACCAAGGGAGTTCGTGCAGAGGGCAGACCGACTGGGGTATCTCCCGATGCACCTCGCCTTCTCCTTCGATAATCTCCGTTGCCGCTGACCGTACGATCCATTCCTTGTCTTCCAGTGCGAGCTTTTTAAGGACAGTCTTGGCCCAGTCCTGATCTATCAATGCCAGTCCAAAAACTGCGGACCTCCGGACGAGGAGATCGTCCATTTCAGAAGCATCCTTGAGCATTTCATGACCTTCCCCGGGGTCAACAGCTAAAGCTTCCGCTACGGCTCGGCGAAGGTCTTCACTACCCTTGAGTAATGCAGACCCGAGTATCTCCATGGATTGCTTGTTACCAATTTTCGCAAGCGACAGGCATGCAGATTGGAATATCCGTTTATCAGCTTCAGTGAGCATCTCGCTCAATCTCGGAAGTGCTTGCGTGTCTAACAAATAACCCATTCCCAAAGCTGCTAATAATCTCAAATCATCATTGCCCGTGTGGGAGATTTGCCTTAAGAGAACATTTACTCCAGGATCTCCTGATTGCAAGAGAGCGGAGAGCAAGCGAGCTCGCAATCCCAGGGCGATATTTTCGCGCTGGAGCTCCGTTGCCAAGAAACGCATAGCCTGTGCTCGCCAGGTTGCTGATTGAGGAGCATAACGCAACCAGCGGCCAATGGTTAGGGCATTTCGCAGAATTGGATCGCTATTTTGCGAGAACAATTCGGAGACCTCCGGGGATAATTCCCGTGAGGCTGATAGGAATAACATCGTTAGTGATTTACCGGTCCAGTCGGGCTGGTTGCTGAGAAAATGAGAGATGGGAACATCGATGAGAGCATTCGAAGCCAAGTAAGCCATGATTAATGGATGACAAAATGCAAGCTGATCGTCCGTCCTTTGCACCAGGATACCGCTTTCTAGTAATTTTGGGAGCACTCCGGGAAGTTTTCGGGAGGCTTTCCTATTACGTTTTGGAGGACTTGCAGTGGATCCCTCGTCATTCGATTCAGGTCCTATTGCCTCGAATTCAACTTCCCAACCACGACCGCTGCGCAAATCTTGGGAAACTCTCAATGAAGCAACCATTTGTAAAGCGAAATCCTCAAGTCCGGGACGCGAATTTTCAAGTGGGTTGGTCACCCGCCAGATGTAAGATTCAATCGCAGAAATATGGCTGGGACCGAGAGTATCCCCTGCAAACACAGACCAAACTTTCAATGTGGCATCAAAAGGTGTGATTACAGGATGCTCTGCCTGCAGCCAGGCATTTAATAAGCGCGGATCGATCGGTTTAACTTTCTCTTGGATAGTTGGGCGGATATATCGGAACCAGCTCCGTGACCATTTGTTGATGAAAGATATATATTGACGATTTTCCCAGATTGCCATCGCGACGGGGAGAAGACCCATCTGAACCAAGCCAGAGAAATTTTGTGGTGAAGCGCATACAACCAAACGTATACTGGGGTAGTTTTCAAGAATAATCTTGATAAAGGTCACCACTTCCTGGTGGAAGTCTGGAGCAATTTCATCAAGCCCATCGAGTAATAATAATGCCCGTCCTGTTTGCAGTGACTGCTGGAGTAAGGTCTCCAGTCTTTTATCAGATATTGATTTTGAATAGTGACTCACTGCACTGAGAATCTGGATGATTGGATCTTCATTCAGGCCAGCCTGTGGAAAAAGATCTGCAACGTGAATGTATACTGGTAAGAGCTCATTCAACCCTGGAATGTTTGTTTCCTTGCGAATAATTTGGCATGCAAGGTGAGACAAAGCTGTTGACTTTCCCGAGCCGGGCCCACCAATTAATATCAGATTTGCGCCGTCACTTAATGCTTCCGATATCGATATCGCAGGTGCCGAGAAACGGGCAGCCAATTCCGGCCAATCAGGCAAGTAGGGAATGGTATGGGTGTAGATATTATGATCGTGGATCTCTCTGGGGTTTTGCCAATTAGACGGAAAGGCTAATACCTGCGGCTCAATCAGAATCTCGTCCAGGGCAAATAATGACGAGGCCAGATGCATCCCTTGAACATGGCGAAGCAAGTCCTGGCGATGGCGGTTCGCATTCCCCCTGGCCAGACTCCTTCCTGCAGATCTTGATCTGTTGCGAAGGCTACGTGAAAGCTCAGGAATGGCAGGCAGCAGCTTGCTGACCAACCACAATCCCAGAGCGCCGGACAAGAAGCCGATCCAAAAAGAGATCTGGTCAAAAGCCAGGTTTTGAAATAATCCTGACATGGTTAACCTGCGTAAAGAATTCGGCCACAACTTGTGCAGCGCGTAATCTTCGAGGGCACCTGGGCTGAACTGAAAGTTGATCCTGTGAGTGTTGAGCCACAAGCAGAACAGGATTTTTCAAGCACCCGAGCAACTGCAATACCGTTTTTTTGTTTGCGCAATGCCTCGTAGAGTTGCAGCTCTGGACTCACGATGTCAACAGAAGCAGCTTGCCGCTCATTTTCTTGTCTATCAATTTCAGCAAGTAGATTAGCTTTTTCCAGGGATAATTCATCCTTATCGCGGCTGTCTTGGGCAGTTATTTGCTCAAGTTGATCTTCCATTCGTTTGAATAAATCTTCTGCTTCGTCGAAAGCAAACATAGCTTCCAATTGCCTGTCCTCCAGGGTTACCAAATGCCTTCTCAATGCCTCTGATTCGTGCTGTAAGTCCTGGAGCTCCTTCGGATTAACAATTTTGCCCCCGTAAAGGGCAGCTTGAGACCGCTCGATTTTTAATCTCTGATCTTTAACATTCTCTTCGGCTAGGCGGAGTCTTTTTTCGGCTTCAAATCGTTCAGTCTTTGCTTTATCAAGTCTCCGCATTGATGCATTTATTCGGCTTTCATCCTTGAGTGATTGTTCGATCTCTTTCAGGCGTGTCCGGTTTTTATCCAGCGTGGAATCAATTTGCTGCAGGCGAAAAAGCTTGAATGAATGGCTCATAGGGAAAATTATAGAAGGGTAATTAATTCTGCACAAGAGGCAACCAGAAGTTTTATGATCAGGTTGGTTCAAATCCTCCGGCAAAGATATTGCAACTAACGAATTTGTCAACCGGGATAGCTAAGGGGGGAACGAGGATAAAATATTTTTATGCCGCGAAAGTATCATTCCGCAGTCGCGATTGTGTTTGGGATCCTTTTTCTTCTGATGGTAACGGTTCCATATTATTGGTCTTTCCAAAGCATGGGTGAAACGTATCATTTTGGGGGATTCTTGCTAAATCCAATCGATGGCAATTCCTACCTCGCTAAAATGTATCAGGGCTGGTTGGGAAATTGGCGATTTCATTTGCCGTATACCGCAGAACCAGGGGAAGGCGGGTATTTATTCATTTTCTACCTTGGCTTGGGACAGATTGCCCGGTTCTTGGGTTGGAGCTTGATTTTTACGTTTCACTCATGGCGCATACTTGGTGCAGGACTAATGGCTTTCAGCCTGTGGAGATTTTTCGGACGAGTATTGCCGACAGAGCGTGCCCAATGGTTTGCTTATGTATTAGCTCTGTTCGGCTCTGGTATGGGCTGGATCGGCGCTATGTTTGGCTTTTTCTCTGCCGATTTTTGGGTAGCAGAAGGTTATCCTTTTCTGGCTGGCTATGCCAACCCTCATTTCCCACTTGGTATTGCCATCATGATTTTAATCCTTACACCCCAGAAGGATACTTTGGTCTCGAAGTGGGTTGGCAGAAATTGGTTTCAGGCATTTTTAATCATCTGTTCGTCAATAATTCTTGGGATACTCCTTCCCTTCGGAAGTGTCGTGGTGATCTTAATTTTGGCTGGGGTTGGATTGTGGGATTTATCTGGATTTCTTGCTAAAAAAGGGCAACTGAGAAACTTATGGAGCGAAGTATTTGCGCTGCTCCGGGCTTCAGAAGGGTTTCGAAAGTTAATTTGGGTGGTCCTTGGTGGATTGCCTGTCCTCATCTACGAATATTGGATTACCAATAAAGATCCTATCTTTTCAGTTTGGAATGAGCAGAATTTAACGCTAGCACCCTCACCACTGGATCTTCTACTCTCATTTTCCCCCCTGATTCTTCTTTCATTGCTCGGTATTCGTTGGGTTTGGCGGAATCGTGAAACTGAAATGCGCGTCATTGTGGTTTGGGCTGTTTTAGGTTTAATCCTGCTGTATTTTCCCTGGAATCTGCAGAGAAGATTTATCCTGGGCTATATGATTCCCTTGGCAGGTCTCGCGTCCATTGCTTTGGATCGGATATTTTTTCGGCATAGAGGTACAGCACTCATCCTTCTTTGCTTGACATTCCTACTATTTATCCCAACCAATCTGATGATCGTTGCCGGAGGATTGCAGGCTGTTAATGCCCAGGAGCCCGGCCTGGGTTTATCCTCCCCGGAGATGAAAGGATTGGATTGGCTGAAATCGAATTCTCCGCAAGACGGGCTGGTATTAGCCAGCCCGGAGATGGGACTGTTCATCCCTGCATACACCGGGAGACGAGTTTTATACGGGCATCCCTTTGAAACGGTAAACGCAGCTGAAATGGTAGCGCTTGTAGAGAATTTACTCCTGAATCTGGATAACCCAGTGCAGGATCTTGAATTGTATGATATTTCTTATGTGTTCTTTGGACCCCGGGAACGTGAGCTCACCAAGAAGAACTTGGAGCCTGATTTTTTGCCCGCGTTCGAATCGGGTGATGTGCAAATTTTTGATGTCGAGGACATACTATCTGAATACGCGGATGAGGAGCCCTGATCATCTGTCAATAATCGGAGATTTCGGTGAATGAGAATGTGGTCCCGGTAGCAGAAGAAAATGATGTACCTCGGGAAAATTTCAGGGGTATGTTGCACTTGTCTTCCTTCTGGTTTTCAATCTTTATTTTATGTTCACCACTATTAATCCTTTTTCCCGGGATCAATAAATTCCTTTACCCAGGATCAGGCTCGCCCTTCTCAGATATTTCCATCACGCATTTCCCCAACGCAGTTTTTCTCCTGCAGAGTATGGCAAGATGGGGTGAAATCCCAATGTGGTCACCGACCATACTAAGCGGATACCCATTTGCCGCAAATCCTCTTTCAGGTTTGTGGTACCCCTTTGGTTGGCTTGCTTACATTCTGCCTTTACCCCTTGGTTTCAACCTGCTGGCAGCGTTACACCTTGTCTGGGCAGGGATCGGAATGTACCTATTGATGAAGGAGGAGGGATTAGGCCATGCCAGTGCCCTATTATCTGGGGTCGCGTTCAGCTTACTGCCAAAATTCTATTCTCACCTCGCTGCAGGACATCTCACTTTGCTGT
The DNA here is from genome assembly GCA_020349245.1 of Chloroflexota bacterium. GTDB lineage: Bacteria > Chloroflexota > Anaerolineae > Anaerolineales > UBA4823 > PFL25. The sequence continues at coordinate 2,914,821 of CP070764.1, forward strand.
ACGCGATACCTTGGACTCCCTGGCTCTTGCTGTACCAGAGATATGCTGGTGCTCCTGCTGGTACACATCCGAGGTTCCGCATTCCTCCGGGGGTGATATTCGGGTTGATTTTGCTTGCTGATCCACGCTGGGGCGCGTTTGTTTTTCTCCTGTGGTGGGTTTATGCTTGTGCAAATCACCGGCAGAAATTTTCCAAATTAATTCTGGATCTTTTTATCCAAACCATCTTGGGATTGCTCCTTGCTGCCCCGCTACTGGTTCCGTTAATTGAGTTTTCAAGTCTCTCCACGCGAGCCGCGCTACGCCCTGATGAAATCCTGATTTACTCATTACCGCTGGTGAATTTAGTGGGGATATTATTCCCCAACAGCAAGGGACTTCATGAGTGGGTGCTATACAGCGGTGGGGCCATAATCTTATTGGCAGTTGTTGGTAGCCTTTCTGGATTTCTTGGAAGAAAGAAATACTTTTGGTTAAGCCTGACAATGATAAGCGCGGTGGTTGCCCTGGGACTTTATATACCTGGTTCAAGTTATATCGCAAAATTGCCTCTGATTAACCTCCTGAGAGTACCGACCAGGGCGTTATTCTTGACTGGAATGGGCATTGCTGGGCTAGCGGGTTATGGCTTTGAAACAATCCAAAAGGGCATGAAATCCACCCAGTTAAGAAAAATTTTACTTTTTATCTTCTCGATCGCAGGTTTTTCAATCCTGCTTACCTTGGGCATGCGATTTACGCTGGGCGAGGTAGCTCCTGGGTCTATTTGGGGTACCGCTATGATCGTCCTGGGAACTATCTTGATAACGGCAAAGTCCAGGGACAAATTAAAACAAAATATTTGGATACCACTAGTTTTTATTTTAGTTGTATTGGACCTCGGATTCGTTAACATTTCGAGCTATCAACCGCGTGTTCGAGCTGAAGTATTATCAGACCGATATTCAATCGCCGAGTATATCTCTACGAAAGAAGGGATATTTAGAACTTATTCACCATCCTACAGCGTTCCGCAGCAAACTGCAGTGCAATTTAATATCCAGATGGCGGATGGGGTTGATCCACTGCAAATTAATCAGTATGTTGAATTCATGGATAAGGCTACCGGTGTACCCAGAGAAGGATACTCAGTGACCGTACCTCCTTACGCTAATGGAGATCCCGGAGAGGATAATGCGGATTATCTTCCGCATCCAAAGCTGCTTGGCATCCTCAACGTACGGTATGTGATAGCAGATTTCGAAGTTCAAGCGGAAGGCTTGGATTTTGAACGGCAAATTGAAGGGGTAAACATATACAGGAATAGATATCAAATGCCGCGGGCGTGGATTGTGCCAGTTGATGAGAAGGACAAATCTATTCCCACCGATATCAAGATCATCGAGAGTGATCCCAACAAGAGGATTATCAATGCAAGCGGTCCCGGGAAACTGGTTCTTTCGGAGATTTTCTATCCTGGCTGGCAGGTGAAGATAAACGGAACAAAGAGTGAACTGTCAACTGAATTCAACTTATTGATGTCAGTTGAATTAGGGCCAGGTTTCCAGGAAGTTGAATTTTCATTTTTCCCGGTGAGTTTGATTGCAGGTCTGGCCTTATTTGCCTGTGGATTATTGGCACTAATTGTCCTCACCTGGCATAGGAAAATAAAGCTAAATAGCAAGATATTAAAACCAAATCAAAACTAACAGTTGTGTTAGGGGCATTTTGATGATAAAATGGTAACAAATTGATAACAGTTACGTAAGAGAATTTGGGTTTTGTAAGGAGGCATTGCATGCTCAACCTCCCCACCGAATACCATGATGGTATCACCTCCAAAAAAGGTTTGGATCTGGATACTATCACGACGAGGCCTTCCGCCCGGAGAGCCTTGATTGTTGATGATGATCCTGACACGGTAGATCTGATCAAAATAATATTTCGAAACGCGGGGATGGACGTTGTGGGCGCCTTTAGCGGGAAAGAGGCAATCCAGAAATGTTCTGATACTGTGCCTTCTGTTATCCTGCTGGATCTGATGATGCCGGATATGGATGGCTGGGAAACCTACCAGAACCTGCGCCAGGTGACAGATGTTCCAGTGATCGTGGTATCTGCAGACACCAAGAAAGAAAATGTGGTAAAAGGGTTGAATTCTGGATTCGACGATTATGTCACCAAACCTTTTTTCCCACCGGAGCTTGTCGCCCGGGTAAATACAGTCCTGCGCAGGGCGAGCGGGACAGGTTCTCTAACCAGGCGAATATATCCATCAATAGAGCTGTCAATCGATTTTGAAACCCATGAAGTTGTACTGCGGGGCGAGGATATTCATCTTTCGTCTAGGGAATTTGCGCTGCTCGAAGTCCTTGCAACCAGGGCTCCCCGGTTGGTTAGATATGAAGAGATTGCCACAAAAATCTGGGAGACTGACAATTACAAGGTACGAAATCGGATTAAATATCTGATTTATCTACTCAGGCGAAAAGTTGAAGTTAACCCGGATGACCCGCAACTGATAGTAAACCGGGAGGGCCTGGGATACCAACTTAATATCGGCGAATAAGCTGGCTTGAGCTCGTACTATACCGAGAAAGTGATCTCAGAAACCGGGCAATTCTGCCCGGTCTTTTTTGTTAAGTCAGCTGGGTAACCGATTAGGTGTTTATCTGATAGAATTTTCTGGAATGTCCCCTCGCGCACCGTGGTATTTTTACCTGTCCCTGGTACTATTTCCCTTTATACTTTTTGCTCCGATCATCCTGAGTGGGAGAGCATTGTTTTGGGGGACACCTATGACGCAGTTCATCCCCTGGTGGGTTTTTGCCTGGGATGAAATCTCACGAGGTTCACTCCCACTGTGGAATGACATGCTGGGTATGGGAGCACCCCTGATCGCCAATTACCAATCTGCCCTTTTCTACCCTGTCACCTGGTTGTATTACATTCTTTATTCCATCGGTGGTATCGGCGCTTTGGCATGGTTTCAATCTTTGGTTGTGGTGTTCCACCTTGCATGGGCTTCCCTGGGAATGGCGCTATTAATTCGCAAATTCAACCTCAGCTTGCTCGCCCAGCTGATCGCTGGCTTGGCTTTCGGGATGAGCGGATACCTTATTTCCCGGGCGGGATTTTTATCGATTAATGCTACCGTTTCATGGTTACCATGGATTGTATTGGCAGTGACCCATCTGATAGAGGTTTTTGTCCAACCAGAAGAAGGGAATGATAACCTCCGAAGTTCCCAGCAAAGAAAAAAAATATTTGCCTTCATTTCTCTAGTGTTGGTGTTCGCGCTGCAGCTGCTTTCCGGGCATGCCCAATCCACCTGGTACACACTTATCTTCACCATCGCATGGACGATATTCTTTATTGTATTTTCTTACCAGAGACGGAAGCAGCGTAATTTTCTCTCCTTGGATGAGTTAGCACCAGATTCACCTCTCGAAAAAAATGAGACGAGCTCAAAGACCACTGATAATCGAGAAAATCCTAGGCAGGGATATCTTGAGCTTATCGCATTCATGACAATCGCCTCGGCATTTGTTTTTGCGGTTGGAATTGCCGCGATTCAGTTATTACCAACTGGGGAATACCTTCTCCAATCACAGCGTTCTGCAGCTGTAGATTATGAATTTGCGATGTCATATTCTTTCTGGCCTTGGCGGTTCCTTTCGTTCATCTCACCGGATCTGTTTGGAAATCCCGTTACTGGAGATTATTGGGGGTATGCAAATTATTGGGAGGACGCGGTATATATTGGACTAATTCCTTTTATCTTAGCCATTTCCGCAATATTTGTGCGAAAGGATAATTCAACTGCTCAAACTAGCTTCAGGCGGAGATTAATCTGGTTTTTGCTGATCGTTATTTTAATGACGTTTACGATTGCCCTGGGACAAAACACTCCTATCTTCCCCTGGCTTTATCAGAATATCCCAACTTTTTCCATGTTTCAAGCGCCAACCCGGATATCCATTCTAGCAGTTTTCTCGTTGGCAATCTTAGCCGCACTAGGAGCTGAAACCTGGCGGAGACCCGAGGGAAGACGACTTTATTGGCTTCGGTTGGGAGTCATGGCTGCCGGTGCCATTACTATCGGGGCTGGCATCGCTTATTTTCTCTCCCAATCAATATCCATGGACATCCGACCATCCTTTATCCGCGGTGCAGCGCTGCTGGGATTTTGGGGTGTCGGGTTTGGATTTCTCGCGTTGAAAGCTCCTCGGAAAAACCGCACAGGTATAGACCGGAAGGATTGGGGGTGGTGGCAGTGGGCAGTGATCATCTGGGTTGGTT
>CP070764.1:2919201-2945928 GCA_020349245.1 Chloroflexota bacterium
AAAGCGAACGATGCCAATATTCCTGTCTTCACCGTCGACCGGGGAGCCAATGGCGGGGTAGTGATCTCTCATGTAGCTTCCGACAATGTCGCTGGTGGAAAATTAGCGGCGCAATACCTCTGTGAGGCGCTGGAAGGCGCTGGTAAAGTTGTCGAGCTGGAAGGGATCGCAGGGACTTCCGCTGCCCGGGATCGTGGCCAAGGCTTCAATGAATACATGAGTCAAGAGTGCTCGGGTGTAGAGATTGTTGCCAAACAAACCGCGAATTTCAACCGTGCCGAAGGTTTGACTGTTTTTGAAAATATCCTCCAGGCGCAGCCTGAAATCGACGGAACATTCGCTCACAACGACGAGATGATTCTCGGTGCTATCGAGGCAGCTGAAGCTGCAGGGCGTGCAGAGACGATCATCTTCGTTGGCTTTGATGCAGTAGACGACGCCCTCCAGGCGGTCCGGGATGAGAAATTAGCCGCGACCGTCGCCCAGCAACCAGCTGAGATGGGCCGGCTGGGCGTGGAAGTCGCTATCCGTTATTTGAGCGGTGAACAGGTGGAATCCTATATCCCTGTTGACCTTTCACTGGTCACGTTGGAAAACGTGCCATAGGTGTCAATAAAATTTATCAGGCGGGATAATTTCCCGCCTGATAAGTCCTCTCCTCATACATATATATGTCTTCAAACCATGCCTACCTGCGGATGCAGGGCATCAGCAAGTCTTTTCCAGGAGTCCAGGCATTAAAGTCCGTTGATTTCGCTGTCGACCGGGGAGAGATCCATGCCTTGGTGGGTGAAAATGGCGCTGGAAAAAGCACCTTGATGAAGATCCTCACCGGCGCGCTCCTCGAAGACGAGGGTCAGATCCAATTGGAAAATCAAATAGTAAGGATCAACAGCCCTGCTGATGCCCAGCAGCTGGGTATCAGCATGATTCATCAGGAATTATCCTTAATCCCCGCTTTAACCGTAGGTCAGAATATTTTCCTGGGCCGCGAGCCCAGATCCCGGACCCAGGTTTTCATCGATTGGCAGGAGCTATACAAGCAGGCACAGGCCTTACTCGATCAGCTCAATGTGAAAGTGGATTCTCGAGCCAATGTCCAGGATTTGAGTATCGCCCAACGGCAAATGGTAGAGGTTGCGAAAGCCCTGTCGTTTAATGCCGACCTGATCGCCATGGATGAGCCAACTTCCTCACTCACAGATCGTGAGACGGAAATCCTATTTCAGGTCATGCGTTCATTCAAAGAGAAAGGTATCTCGATCATCTTTATCTCCCACCGGTTGGAAGAAGTGTTCGAGATCGCCGATCGCATCACTGTGCTGCGGGATGGTGAGTGGATCAGCACGAATCGAATTGAAGAGCTGGATGTCGATCAGGTAGTGCGAATGATGGTTGGCCGAAAGCTCGGTGAGTTGTACCCAAAAGATGATATTCAACAGCAGGAAATCCTGTTGCAGGCTACCAATCTGGAAGATGGGCGGGAGCTTCGCTCCGTTGATATTTCGCTGAAAGGTGGAGAGATTCTCGGTATAGCAGGATTGGCCGGGGCAGGCCGAACAGCATTGGTGGAGACTCTTTTTGGTGTGAGACCATCTGTCAAAGGTCAGATTAAAATCATGGGTCGGGTTGTCCGCATTCAGCATCCTGGGCATGCCATCCGCTTGGGCATGGGCTTTGTCCCTGAAGACCGGAAGCTACAGGGGCTGTTCCTAAACATGGCAGTGCGGGAAAACCTGGTCATCAGTGCCTTGCCGGAAATCAGCCGGATCACATTTGTCGATTTTTCAAAAGCAGAAAACCTGGCCAGGGAATTTGTGGAAAAACTCAAGATACGCACCCCCAATCTCAGGCAGCTGATCCGCAACCTGTCCGGTGGTAATCAACAAAAGGTGATTATTGCCCGCTGGTTGACTTTAAAGCCTCGCATCTTGATTTTGGACGAACCGACCAGGGGGATCGATGTGGCAACAAAAGTTGAAATACACGCTCTTATGAATCAGCTGGCGAAAGATGGTGTGGCTGTGATGATGGTATCTTCCGATCTCCCGGAGGTTTTAGGTGTTAGTGACAGGATCTTGGTCATGCGCGCCGGGCGGATAGTCGCCGAATATTCTCGTAAGGAAGCAACCCAGGATAAGATCATGCACGCTGCCACCAGCGGGAGGGAAAACCATGCGTAGCAGCATCATGCAAAAACCTGCTGAAGCGATCCGCAGCTTGAGCGTGCTGGGCATTTTGTTACTGATCTGTATCGTTTTTACCCTGGGCTCAAGTGAATTCTTGACCGCCTCCAACCTGATCAACGTTGCCCTGCAAACCTCAATAATCGCCATCGTCGCCATCGGCATGACTTTTGTGATCTTTACTGCCGGGATAGACCTCTCTGTAGGTTCACTGATGGCCTTGAGTGGTGCGGTCGCGGCTGGATTAGCCGTTCGCCAGGGGATGGATACTTATTTCGCCATCAGCCTCGCTGTTGGTGTTGGTCTGATATTAGGCGCGATAAATGGCTTGATGATCATAAAGGGCGGTATCCCTCCCTTTGTTGCCACGCTCTCAATGTTGGCCGTTGCCCGCGGCCTGACCCTTGTTTACACTCAGGGCAGACCAATCGCCGGCCTCGACGAGCGCTTTATTTATTGGGGTACTGGGCAGATTTTCGGTATCCCGCTTCCGGTGATAATGATGGCAGTCATCGCTGTGGTTGCCCATATTATCACGCGCTATACTCCGTTTGGTTTGCATGTATACGCAACTGGAGGTAACGAAGAAACGACTCGCTTAGCGGGTATTTCTCCTGACCGGATTAAACTGGCTGTCTACATGATCAGTGGTATTCTGGCCGCGTTGGGAGGAGTATTGCTTACAGCCAGATTGTGGTCGGCGCAACCCAATGCGGCAACCGGTTGGGAGTTGGACGCGATTGCAGCCCCTGTCTTGGGTGGGACCAGTCTTTTCGGAGGTGTGGGCAGCATCAGCGGAACTGTAATCGGGGCATTTATTATTGGGGTGCTTTCTAACGGGCTCAACCTGATGGGTGTGCCTTCTTACTACCAGCAGGTTATAAAAGGGTTGGTTTTCATTTTGGCTGTCACCGTGGATTTGCTCAACAAGAGGCGGCGATAAAGACTGATTTGGTTAATTTTCAATTGAAAACAAAAAAGCACCTGGAAATTAAAACCAGGTGCTTTTGATCAGCGTTTACAAGCAAATTACTCTTTCGCCCGAATTCTGGTTCCGCTCATTGGCTGACCGAACAGGGGAGCAAATACACAGAAATCGAATAAGCCCGCCAACAATGGAACTGCACCAACAACAGCGATGACAATCCCCAATGTGCCACCCAATCCAAGCAGACCCCAAGTGATAAGGGCGGCTCCTGCAATAACGCGAACTATACGACCTGTACCGGTAACCATAAATTTTACGAAGGGATTCATGTAAAACTCCTTTGGATAATTGATTTCTGGATCTTGAGTTTATTTTATGAATATTTTTGGTGTTTGTCTGTGACTAAGTCACATTTCTGAACGATTTCGCAAAATTTCGAATTCAAGGATCTCAATTTCTCCCCGTTTTGTCCGCACAATCCCCTGGGTGGTGAAATCTTCTAGAATACGGCTGATCACTTCTCGCGAGCTGCCAAGCTCTGCAGCGATATCCTGATGAGTGATGGATAACGGATTTTCAAGCTGGGAGCGCTCGAGTAGAAAGGCTGCGATCCGGGAATCCATGCGCTTGAAAGCTACCTGGTCGATAACTTCCATGAGACTTGATAGGCGTTGAGAGAGCAGGTCAATAACGAAATTTCGCCAGAGGTCGTACCGTTTCACCCAATCGCGAAATATTTCCGCCGGGATCATGACAGCTTCAGCCGCTTCTTCCACCGTGGCGATCGCCGGGAAGAATTGGTCGTTGAAGATAGCATTTGCGCTTAATATGCAGGAATCACCCAATCCGAAGCGGTAAAGGGTGATCTCCCGCCCGGTGACGCTGATGTTGTACACCCTGACAATACCGGATACAAGCAGGGCGATGGCATCCACGCGATCGCCTTCCATGAAGATATCACGACCGGCCGGAATCCTTGCCAGGTATGCGGAATCTATAAACTCTTTCAGTAATCCCGGGTCTGCCTCGTGAAGGAATTCAAGGGAACTGTATATGCGTTCGTACTCTTTTGCATCGATCATTGATTAGAAAGTTTAACATATATTCAGTATATTGAACTTCACAGGAGCGACTGGCGACCAAAAAGTGTTTTTGGATGCGCCTGAATATTCGTTCTGACCGAATCGAAACCTCTCGGATCGGATATTGGGCTTAGCTTCAAAGAAAATTATTCAAGCAGCATCTTGCTTGTTATTGATAATAATAATGCCGTTGTGGATTAATTATCACAAATGGTAATTCACTGTATAATGTTAAATGCGAAAATTCACGGAACCAAATAGGTTTATCTTCAATTGCTGAAATTTCAAGATGTTTTGTACATACGAAAGGATGTGATGCAGCCTGAATAAGATTGACGTTAGGCCCGTCGAATAAGTCTGACCGATTGTTTTCAGAAAATAGATAGGAGGATGAGATGTCTGAAAGGAATAGATCGATCATAAGGGTCTTTGGTGTTGTAATGGTCTCAATCTTGGTACTGGCAGCCTGTGCGCCGGCAGCTCCCGCAGTGGAAGATCAGCTTGAAATCTTCTCATGGTGGACGACCGGTGGAGAGGCTGCTGGTTTGGAGAAGATGTTTGAACTCTATAAAGGGGAATTCCCAAATACAGAGATCATTAACGCTACCGTGGCAGGCGGCGCTGGGTTCGAGGCAAAACCAGCCCTCAAAGCCCGCATGTTGGGTGGCGATCCTCCGGACTCTTTCCAGGTGCATATGGGACATGAATTGATCGATACCTGGGTCACAACAGATTTCATGGAGCCTTTAGATGATGTCTTCCAGGAGGAAGGTTTCAATGAAGTATTTCCGCCAGGTGTCCTTGAGATCGTGTCCTACGATGGCCATCCATGGTCCGTACCGGTGAACATTCACCGGGCAAATGTGCTCTGGTACAACAAGAAGGTCTTCGAGGAAAACGGCTGGACCGCACCTACAACCTTTGATGAATTCTTCGCCCTGGCTGACGTAATGCAGGCTGCTGGGGTGACACCATTGGCGCTTGGCGATGTTGGCATTTGGGCATCAACCCACTTGTTTGAGGTCGTCTTAGCCGGAACACTTGGTCCAGATAAGTATATTGGTTTATGGACTGGGGAGACAGATTGGAACAGCGCTGAAGTCACACAGGCGTTGGAATCTATGGCTAGAATGCTGGGATATGCCAATCCTGATCACTCAGCCCTTTCCTGGGACCAGGCAAATGACCTGGTGATTGCTGGGTCAGCTGGAATGACGATCATGGGCGACTGGGTGGATGCAGATAACCTGGCAAAGAATTTCCCCGATTCAGGTTGGGCACCGCCGCCAGGAACACAAGGTACCTTTGTGGCGCTTTCTGATACCTTCGGCCTGCCGAAAGACGTCCCGCATCCTGAGGCAGCAAAAGAATGGCTGCGGTTAGCTGGTTCGAAAGCTGGCCAGGAAGCCTTCAATCCTGTCAAAGGATCAATCTGCGCTCGCAACGATTGCGATAAGAACCTATTTGGTACCTATCTGCAATCTGCGATGGATGACTGGGCCAAAGATTCGATTGTTCCCAGCCTGGCACATGGCGCAGCTGCATCGGAATCTTGGGTCACCATGATCAATGATGTGATGACAAGTTTTGTAAGCGACTTGGACGTAGCCAAAGCTCAAAGCGGACTGGCACAGGCGTGTGTGGATGCCGGCGTATGCCAGTAAATTAGTTCAAACTTATGAAGCCAGGCAGCGTCTGCCTGGCTTCCATCTTATTTAATTACCCCAAAATGTCACCAACCAAGTGCTCCTTATCCATAGTATTGGGTTGAGGAACTACATTGCAATTCGCTATACACCACGTACTAGCAAGTCTTGCAGCCGGCGACAACCGGCTGGGAACATGTTCTGTCTGGAGGTAATGTTGTGCGGCGTCTGAGCAGGGATCGGCTGCTTTCATTTGTTATTCTCGCACCGGCAGTCATCGCTGTGGCGATTTTTGTCTATGGATTCATCGGGTGGAGTGGTTGGGTTTCGCTATCCAATTGGGATGGCTTACGACCTGACATGAGCTGGGCAGGCTTCATCAATTATCTGAAGTTATTTTCAAATCCCCGATTCCAGATTGATATCCGCAATACGCTCGTTTTCACTTTTATGTTCCTGGCCTCGACGATGGGAGTTGGTTTGTTGTTGGCGATCATCCTGGACCAGGGAATCCGTGGGGAGAATTTCTTCCGGAGTTTGTTCCTCTTCCCAATGGCGGTGAGTTTTATCGTTACCGGCGTGGTTTGGCGCTGGCTGCTGGCTCCTGGGGATCCGGCAGCTGGAAGGCTGACCGGTGTGAATGTTTTGCTGAGTGCCGTAGGTATCAGTCCCGGACGCTGGTACACCGATCCCAACGTGATTTATATCCTTCCGACCAGCGCTCTCGGGCGGATCCTCGATTCTATCGGTCTTGATTTCTTGTTAACACCAAATTTCGGTTTTCCGGTTGCTCTGGTATCGATCGTTATTGCCGCGACCTGGCAGATGTCAGGATTTGTCATGGCGATGTATCTGGCAGGATTGCGCGGGGTACCGGATGAGCTGCGTGAAGCTGCCCGCGTTGACGGGGCCAGCGAGCTGGATATTTATCGCTATATCATTTTCCCCATGCTGCGTCCAGTGACATTAAGCGTGGTAATCATCCTTGGACACATCTCTTTGAAGATCTTCGACCTGGTTGCTGCGATGAGCAAGAAAGGCCCTGGTTTCGTCACCGATGTCCCGGCGTATTTTATGTTTGAAACGACATTTCAGGGTGACCATTACTCTCAGGGGGCATCCATCGCCATATTTATGCTGTTGAGCGTGAGCTTGTTGATCATCCCTTATTTATATTACGGTCGCCGCACGGAGGCAGAAGTATGAGTCATTCTGTCTCTGATCCTGGTTCAGCGGATCCAGGCGGTTCGAACCGCGGTTTTATTCAGCGCTTGAGCAGCGTGGTTGCTCAATTCCCACGTCGATCTGTGCGATTGAGTTTTTATCTGGCATTACTAGCGGCAGCTGCATTTTACCTGATGCCGATTTATGTCCTTTTGTCCACCGGTTTGAAATCATATGCTGAGGCAAACCTGGCGCAAATGTGGCAGGTCCCGCTTTCACCCAGCTTAGAGAGCTTCCGGGATGCATTCGCCCAGCTGGGACCTCACTTTCTCAATAGCTTCCTGCTGACGATACCCGCCACGGTTTTCTCGACACTGCTGGGATCGATCACGGGCTATATTCTGTCAAAGTGGAAATTTCGCGGGGCAGATTTGCTCTTCACGCTGATATTATTCGGTATGTTCATCCCTTACCAAAGCATCCTCATTCCACTAGTCCAGACTTTACAGCGAGTCAACCAGGTATCTCGGGCGATTGGGCTGCCGGAGAATCTCTATTGGATATTGCCTGGATATGGTTCCATCACTGGCCTGGCTTTTGTGCACATAATCTATGGAATCCCCATTACCACCTTGATCTTCCGCAATTATTATGCCTCGATACCCACAGAGCTGATCGATGCAGCGAAAATAGACGGGGCCAGTTTGTTGAAGATTTACCGCTTTGTCCTCTTTCCCATATCGATGCCGGCCTTCGCAGTAGCGCTGATCTGGCAGTTTACCTCTATCTGGAACGAATTCCTTTTCGCGGTGATCTTGACCCAGAATCCGGCGGTGCGCCCGGTGACCGTCGCCCTGTACAACCTGGCGGGAAGCTTCATCGTTGAGTGGAATGTGCAGATGGCTGGTGCCCTGCTGGCCGCCTTACCCACCTTGCTGGTCTACATCTTTTTGGGTCGCTTCTTCATACGGGGTTTGTTAGCTGGGTCTCTGAAGTATTGATAATATCTCCCCTGATTTTTCATTCGTTCCAGTTATCCTGAAAACCCTTATTCACTTCAAGGGAGATCATTAAGATGTAAATCGAGCAGTTTCTTGAGTATTGATTGGGAGCGAAGTGTTTTTTAATAAAACGAGGAGAGGGTGAGAACATGGATTAGATCCAGCTCTCACCCAATTTCTTTGGATGCTTGAGGCTTCAAAGTAAGTTGATGCATGATGGGGTAGAAATTATTGTACACAAATTCATTTGAATTTTTAATCAATGCACTACTAGGAGACCGGAATTCTTAGGTATTCAAAGTTAATAAAGATTTGCCGAACTTTCCAACTCATCTCTTAAGTCTCTGCTGATTTCTGCTTGGAATTCCACAAGTATTTTTGGTACCCTGGAAATAAGGTCGATAGATAGATTCAAGTCTCGATCTGGAACAATTCTTCTACGTGAACTTCCAGGATTTGAGCCATCTTCAAGGCCAGGTATGTTGACGGAATGTATTTCTTGTTCTCGATTGTGTTTATAGTTTTCCTCGTCACGCCGACCAGTTCTGCTAATTGTTCCTGGGTCAGATCTTTCTTTGCCCGCTGGACTTTCAAGGTATTACTCAGCATTTTTTCGGTCATGAGATTATCGATCCAAGAAGTAAATGGCGATATTGTGGGAACCAAATCCTACCAGCAAGGCAGTCAGGAAGATAAGCATCAGGTCCGCTATGGGAAGGAAGATTGAGATTACTGCCGCGAGGACAATAAATCCGATCAAAGAAAAAAAGGAAATGCGCCAAGCTTTCAGCTCATTGAGCTGCACCAATTCATTATTCAGGGCTTCTTGCAGCGCAGGGTCTTTGCGAATCTGTTTTTCAAGCAGGTTTGATCTCAATGCAAAGTAAGCCTGTCCGATCACGGAAGCGATCAGGACAACCATGAGAATTGTTCGCAAGATATCCAAGCTCTGGCAGGATAAACGCAGGATTACGTATCCTATCCAGGCTAGGAAGAATATCACTGAGGCGAGCAGCCCGCCTCCTCTATACCGCATGCGTTTCCGATCGAAAATCTCGATTTGGGTAGTCACCTTGTACCTCCGTGACTTGAACATTAACAACATCATGTAACTTATGCTACATAATAGGTAACCTAAACTACATAAATAGTAACAAAAATGTTACATAAAGTCAAGAGCTGTTCAACTTAAATTGGGCACGAATTAGCAACAATTGATATGTGAACAATTGCATATTATTCTATCTTTGGGTGATAGAATTGTATTTTGTATGGGGTTAAGAAGACTCTGTGCCCTGGTTGAGGCAGGTCTTTGAAATCACCGGGTTCAAATTAAGTTGTGAGGTTTGGGATATTCAATAAGCTGATCGATCATAAGGGAATCTGAGACCACCGATCTCCGCAGAATAAATCAAATTATGGTATCCATGCATTCTAAAAATCCATCCCTATATCAGATCAATACTCGAGTATGGTTGAAATCCCTGACGGTAAAATACGGGAAATCCATCACTCTCGCAAACATCCCCGAAGATGAGCTCCACCAACTGGTGGAGCTTGGATTTGAGTGGATCTGGTTATTGGGAGTCTGGCGAACTGGAACATTAGGGGAAAAAATTGCCCGCGAGAAGCCTGAACTTCGCCAGAGTTACCATGAGGCGATCCCGGAATACCAGGAATCAGATATCTGCTCGTCGCCATTTGCAGTCACTGGGTACACTGTCAGCCCTCACATAGGTGGTGATCCCGGGTTGGCAATTTTCCGCGATCGATTGCACCAGCTGGGTTTCAGATTGATGCTCGATTTCGTACCCAACCATACCGCTCGGGACCACCCCTGGTTAACGTTGCACCCTGAATATTATGTACCCGGAGATCAAGAACTGATCTTGAGTCAGCCATTCAATTATGGCCGCACCAAACAAGGAAACCGGATCATTGCCTTTGGAAGGGATCCATACTTTCCTGGCTGGTCCGATACATTCCAGTTGAACTACAGCAATCCCGGTCTGCAGTTTGCGATGCAGGAGGAACTGCTTCGAGTGGCTGAGTTTTGCGACGGGGTTCGCTGCGATATGGCCATGCTCATACTACCGGAGGTTTTTTACAGGACCTGGGGATTAGAAATGCAGCCATTCTGGCCGGAAACGATAAGCAAGGTTCGTGAGAAACATCCTGAATTCACCTTCATGGCGGAGGTATACTGGGATTTGGAATGGACATTACAGCAGCAGGGATTTGATTACACCTATGACAAAAGATTATATGATCGCCTGCAGTCACAGGAAGCCCGGTCTGTCCGTGAACACCTCTTCGCAGACCTGGATTTCCAAATTCACTCTGTGCGTTTCTTAGAGAATCATGATGAACCACGTGCGGCGCGAACTTTCCCGCTGGATGTCCATCAATCTGCTGCCTGGATATCATACCTGGTTCCTGGATTGCGATTTTTCCACCAGGGGCAATTGCAGGGATTTCATACCTGGATACCCATGCAGATCTGCCGCTCTCCAGGCGAAGATCCTGATCTCCAGATTACCAGCTTCTATGAGCAAGTACTGGAACTCCTGCGGCTTCCTATACTGAGAAATGGGCGCTGGCAGCTGCTGGATTGCCTGCCTGCTTGGCAAAGTAATTGGACCTGGGATAGCTTTATTGCCTTTGCCTGGCAGGACGACCAGGGTCACAGGCTGTTGGTGATTACAAACTATTCACCTCACCAGAGCCAGTGTTATGTCAGTCTGCCTTGGAGTGATCTTCAAGGGAAACTGTTTGAATTCAAGGATTTAATCAGTGAAGCGAGCTATCTGCGGGAGGGGGATGATCTGCACGAATTTGGACTCTACATCGATATTCCCGCTTGGAAAACACACGTATTCGAAGTTCATCTGAGATGATCATGTCTGACCAAGAGATGAAGATAGATCAAGTCCTTCGTTCCCACCGCAAATCGATTTCCCTGGAATTAAAGCGCGATGGCCGGTTGATCGTTCGTGCACCGTACCTGGCCACCCGGGGGCAGATCGAGCTGCTGGTGAAATCCAAGGAAAGGTGGATCCGATCCAAGAGGGCGATTTTAAACCAACAAATGCTCGCATCACCTCCAAGGAAGTTCCGGCCTGGTGAGCAGTTCCTATATCTTGGTCAGCCATTCCCTCTGGAGATTGTCACTGAGCAAAAGAAGCTGCTAGTTCTGGAGGACAAATTTTATCTTGCCGCTCGTTGCCAGGAAAATCCTCGTCCCGTATTCAAGGATTGGTATCGAAAACAAGCCGGCCTGGTCATCCGGGAAACCGCGAGTCTGCTTGCATCCCAGCATGGATTTAAATATGAGCGGATTTGGATAACAGCGGCGAAGACGCGCTGGGGTTCGTGTGGACCAAAAGGAACTTTAAATTTTACCTGGCGGCTTGTGATGGCTCCTGAGCAGGTTGTCACTTATGTAGTCACCCACGAACTGGTCCATTTGCGGATCAGAAATCATTCAAGCTTATTCTGGCAGGAGGTAGAGAAGATACTCCCGGATTACAGGGCAGAAAGGACTTGGTTGAAAGACAATGGATATCTCCTGTCCCTGGAATAAATATGCATCACTTTCTTGTTCCATTTGAGCATGATTTTATTCTGGAGGATTATCTCTGGGATATAATTTTAAGTTCGAGGGATTGACGATAATTCACTTATATATTCAGCTGAATAATAACTTATGGAGGAGCAAACGTGGAAGATGCGATCATTGCTGACAAGCTAACCTATAACTACGATAAACTGGTTGCTGTCGATCATATTGATTTCAAAGTGAAAAAAGGGGAAATCCTCAGTTTCTTAGGACCGAACGGAGCAGGAAAAACTACCACGGTCAAGATTCTGACCGGGCAATTAAGACCCAGGGAGGGTAAGGCTTTTCTGCTCGGCATGGATGTTGTCCATGAAACCGAGAAAGTCCAAGCACGCATTGGGGTTTGCTTTGAAGTAACCAACTTGTACGAACAGATGAGTGGAGAAGAAAACCTTATCTTGTTCGCAAGACTTTTTGGGGTTCACGGCTTTGATGCCGGATCAATATTATCTAGGGTAGGTTTGGATGGGCGCGGTAAGGATCGGGTGGAAACATACTCAAAAGGGATGAAGCAGCGTCTGATGGTCGCACGTTCCTTGGTCAATCAGCCAGATATCCTGTTCCTGGATGAACCTACGGAAGGTTTGGACCCCGTTTCTTCAGAGACCATACGCAATGTCATCTTAGAAGAACGCCAACGCGGGGCAACTGTATTTTTGACCACCCATGACATGGTCGAGGCAGATAAACTATCCGATCGAGTTGCTTTTATTGATAGAGGGAAAATTGCAGCTCTCGATACTCCACGGAACCTGAAACAGCAATATGGTAAAAGAGCGATCAAAGCCGAGGTTGTTGGGGAAGACGGCCGGTTGGAAACCAAGGAGATCATCCTGGACCAACCGGAAACAGCTGATGAAGTTCGCGATCTCTTCTATCAAGAACAGGTAGCCACCATTCACAGCGAAGAAGCTACCCTGGAGGATATCTTCATCCGAATCACTGGCCGGGGGTTAGCGGGATGAACCGGCAAACAATTCAGGCTGTTGTCAAAAAAGACCTGACACTTTTCTTGCGAAATCGTTTTTTTGCATTCATAACCATTGGCGGTCTGATTGCATATATCATCATCTACTTTTTATTGCCTAGTGAAGTGAATGAGACGTATCGGATCGGCTTTTATGTAAGCGAATTGCCAACTGAGATTACTGAAGTCCTGGAAAATGAAAGTTTGGAAGTTTATTATGCAGAATCCGAAAAGGAGCTAAAAAAGGCTGTCCTGGATGCAGAGGTGACGGCAGGTTTTGCTTTCCCGGAAAACTTCGTAGAAGTCATATCTGGGGGAGGCACACCGAACGTTCAGGCATATTTTCCAGCTGATCTTCCTCAGGAGGCGAAAGATATATACATCCTTTTATTAAAAGAATTATCCTTCATGATGGTGGGACAGCCATTAAACATAGAATTCAATGAAGAGATCCTCGGGAGCGACATGGTCGGGCAGCAAATCCCGCTGCGGGATCGAATGCTACCCTTGATCGCTGTTTTTGTGTTATTGATAGAGACTATGGGATTAGCAAATTTACTCAGCAGCGAGATTGAAACGCATACGATCCAAGCGCTTCTGGTGACACCGCTTAACGTTCGCAATCTCTTTATCGGGAAAGGGATTACCGGTGTGGGCATGGCCTTCACCCAGGCGTTGCTCCTAGTGGTAATAACAAGAGGATTGACCAACCAACCGATCATTATCCTGGTCGCTTTATTCTTGGGCGCTTTGTTAGCCACAGGCATTGGATTCTTGCTGGCTTCCTCCGGCAGGGATTTGATGGGCATTCTCGCCTGGGGAGTACTGGCAATTTTAGTTTTGAGTATGCCTGCTTTCGGGATTATCTTTCCCGGAAGTATCAGCACCTGGGTTAAATTGATTCCCTCTTACTACCTAGTAGATACAATTAATCGGGCGATTAATTATGGAATCAGCAACCAACTGGCGTTAACCAACCTGGCTATTCTGCTCGTTATTGATATTCTCTTACTCTGGTTGGGTGTGATTGCACTGAGGAGGAAGATGGCATGAACTTCCGCAGAACTCTTGTATTACTTGGGAAAGAAATTCGCCATAGCTCAAAGAATTTTATTTTCGTCTTTGCAGTAGTTATTCCGGTTGTTTTGTCCCTTGTAGTCACCTTACTTTTCGGTTCTCTATTTTCTGGAAAACCAAGGCTTGGGATCGCCGATCAGGGTGAATCGGAGTTGGCCACGAAGCTGGTCGATATAAATGCTTTGCTCTCGAAGGAATATACCTCTGAAGAAGAATTACGAACCGCTGTTGAAATCGGTGCAGTCGATTTTGGACTTGTCATTCCAGAGACGTTTGATACGAAGCTCAAAGATGGAGAAGAGGTCCAATTAAGTGGCTATATTTGGGGTGAAAGTCGTCTGAGGAATCGGGCGGCGATTGCTACCAGTCTGATCGTACTCGTCCGTGAAATGGTGAACCAGCAGGTGCCGGTCGAAATCATCACGAACTCGCTCGGAGATGGTGAAGAGATAACCTGGGAGCAGCGAATATTCCCGTTTGTGGTTTTCATGGCAATTATCCTCGGCGGCACCATGGTCCCGGCAACATCTCTGGTGGATGAGAAGCAAAAGAGAACGTTAAAGGCACTGGTGATCACCCCAACCAGGCTGGGGGATGTTTATGCTGCAAAGGGTATATTTGGTTTCCTGGTGAGCCTACTGGTTGTAATTCTAGTGTTATACATCAACAATGCAATGGGCAGCCAGCCTATTCTCCTCGTCGGTGTCCTGGCGTTGAGTGGACTGATGGCAGCAGCAGGCGGTGTCTTGATAGGTGTTTTTATTAAAGATGTAAACACCTTATTTGCAGTCGTTAAAGCGATTGGAATCCTCTTGTATGCCCCTGTTTTGATTTACATCTTTCCGGGTATTCCGCAGTGGATTGGCAAATTATTTCCCACATACTACATGATCGGACCGATCATTGATATCAGCCAATCGGATGCCACCTGGTCGCAAGTTTCCCAGGATGTCTTTATATTAATTGCCATGGTTCTAATTTTGATCGGATTATTAGCGCTTATCGCAAGACGAGAAAGTGCCAAGGGGGTCTAAGCCAAAAAAAAATCTGGTTCTGATAATTTTTGATCCGATTGTATAAAAAAATGCTTGGAGAATTCACTCCAAGCATCTTTTTTTAAATTAATGATCTATGGAGATTATTCTCCCTCTTTTGGATTCCGCATCTTTGTGAGGAAGCCATCCAGCTCACGTTCGGCAATCTTCTGGCTCCCCAGTCCAAATGCGAGGGCGACCGATAATCCGATCGCGGCCAGTGTGATCCCAAATGCAAGGTTGATAATCTCATTTGCCACGCCAATTTCACGCAGGGCAACTGCAGCTGCAAATATCACGATGGCAATTTGTGCCATTCTCCCGATGAAGTTCGACTGGTTCATACCAGTTTTCTGAACTGCTTTGTATGCCAGGTTCGCAAAGTAAAGACCGATTGCGAAAATTACAACGGCGAGAACCACTTTCCAGAAGAAGGCGATGAACACGTTGAGAATTTCAGTTAATGCTGTGGACCCCAGGAGTTCAGCTGCTGTTATTACTGCAAACAGCATTACCGCGACCAGGATTAAATAGCCAACCCATTGTGATAATGACGTTGTTCCACTCCAGGTTATGCCAAGTTTCTCTGGTACTGTGTCCACTCCGATTCCACTAAGCAAGTCGCGGATCAAATTAGCAATTAATCGTCCGATGTAATAGGCGAGGACCAGGATCAAAGCAGCTCCAACAAGGTTGGGAATAACGTTGATCAATGTACTCAACATCTGGGTCGCGGGCACGGTGATGGCAGCTATGTCCAGAGCATCCAAAGCCGCGATAAGGGCAACCACAAAGATAAAGATGTAAAGAATCAATCCAACGATTTCAGATAATGACCGGGTCTCGGAAAGGCCAACTCGCTGTCCAGCTTTATCTGTACCAACTGCTTTCAGCAGTCCTTCCACTACCTGCCTGACCACCCTGGCAATGAACCAACCAACCAAGACAATTACACCTGCTGCCAGTACATTTGGAATGTACTCGAAGATTTGGGCGAAAACCGCTTGGATCGAATCTGCCACTGCCTGAATGCCTAGTGCAGAGAGAACAGATGGCAAAAATAGCAAGAGGGAAAACCAGTAGACAGCCACTCCCAGAGTTTCTGAGAAAGAGACCCTTTCTTCTTCCTTCAATGCTGCATATCTGGATAACCTCTCGTCAAGCTTTGCTAACGCGCCTCCTTTAATCACCAAGAAGCGCAGGGAAATGGCGACCAGCCAGGCGACAAAGAGTAAAATCCCAGCTGCCAGCAATCTGGGGAGATATTCTGTGGTGAATTGATTTAGGAATGATTGGATTGGCGCGGCAATTAAAGTCAGGTTCAAGCGCTCAAAGACAGCCACCAGAACGAATAGCATCACCAGCCAGAAGACGACAGTACCAACGATATTTTCGATATTGAAGTCTCTGCGTTGATCTGGTTCGCTGAGCCAATCAGCCAAGCGATTGTCAAGGCTTATACGTTTGAGCAAGCGCCGGGTTATGCTGCCAAGAATCCGGGCTACGATGTAACCTACAATTAAAATTACTAGGGCAATCAACAAATTGAGCAGTGTACTGCCCAGTGGTTGGGTGAAAAATTCCTGTATTGGTCCCATAAAATCACCTCCTGCAGTGATAGTTATGATAATGATTTAGAAGGATACTTGCGATACAAAAATGAGAATGGATCTATTGGAATGTATTTTGTTGGATAGACCTCCTTTCTTTACTTTTACTCCTATTCATATCTGGTGATAAAATTCGACGCGATGAAATATCCCGTTTATCTGATGCATACTTATTGCATTCTTGATTTCCCAAACCGGGAAGAATACCGATAAAATCTAATGCTTATGAAATTGTCTTGAACTTATTTTGTATTGCTTGATATTATTGTAACAAGAAATTTACAAATCCGGGTCACGACACGGGAAAAGGGAGCGCCTCCACAAAATAACCCAATCAAATCCCACAAATAATTTAGATAGGGATATAATAACAGAAAAAGGAGTAACAATGTCCGAGAATTCAGAGACAAAATGTACACACTTAAATCAAATTCATGAAGTGGTTCCAAGCGGGGAGGGGTGTCTGGAGTGCTTGCAGATGGGAGACACTTGGGTACATTTACGCTTGTGCTTAACCTGTGGGCATGTCGGCTGCTGTGATAATTCCAAAAATAAACATGCAACCAAACATTTCCAATCCACCGATCACCCGATTATCAAGTCATTTGAACCAGGAGAAGATTGGATGTGGTGTTACGTCGATAAGGTGGGATTTAAGTAAAAGTCAACTGAAATCATGCAAAACTTTCCCTCAGGAGAAGATTCCTCCTCTCGCCGTATTCTCTCTGGTGAGCGGCGTCTGGTAACGATCCTTTTTTCGGATGTCAAAGGATCAACCGCCATCGCTGAGAATCTTGACCCGGAAGATTGGGCTGAGATCATGAATGAGGGATTCGATTATCTGACTAGACCAATTATCCGTTATGGCGGGACTGTTGCGCGATTGATGGGAGATGCGATCTTGGCGTTTTTTGGAGCACCAATTGCTCATGAAGATGATCCGTTGCGCGCCGTCCTTGCTGGCTTGGATATCGTTAATGGTCTTGAGCCATTCAGGCAGAAAATAAATTCAGAATTTGGATTGGATTTTAATGTCCGGGTTGGGATTAATACGGGCATCGTTGTCGTTGGTCAAATGGGGTCTGCAATTGCTGGGGAGTACACGGCGATGGGAGATGCAGTGAATTTAGCAGCCCGCATGGAACAAACCGCGCTGCCTGGAACAGTTCAAATTACGGAAGAAACCTACCGCTTGGTTGCTCCATGGATCGAGGTTGAGCCATTGGGAGAGGTGGTGGCTAAGGGGAAGAGCGAACCTGTTGCTTCCTATCATGTGTTGGCTAAGAAGTTGGAACCAACCCGTGCACGCGGAATTGCTGGTCTTAGATCCCCATTAGTTGGTCGGGAGGTGGAATTTACCCAATTAAGCAGCCTGCTCAGCGATCTCGGGGCGGGGCAAGGTCGGATTGTGACCCTGACCGGAGAAGCTGGATTGGGCAAAAGCCGGTTGATTGAAGAGCTTCATGAAGAGCTCGATAGGAACGCACCGAGAGGGTATCAATGGGTAGAAGCGCGGGGCATTTCCTATGAATCCTCCCGTCCCTACGGTCTGTTTATCCAGGCATTACGACAATTCTGCCAGGTCAATGATGATGACTCACTGGAAATCATCAATAAGAAGGTAAGAGAGAGCTTTAATTCGCTCACTCTTGAACAGCAATCTGGAATTACCAATACTGTTGAACTTCTCCTGACGATTCATAATGGATCCAGCGGTATAGAGCCAACATTTAAGGGTGAATCTGTAAGAAAGGAAATATTTGAAAGTATTCTGGATATCTGGTCAGTTAAAGCCCAAAGAGGACCACTGATTACAGTATTTGATGACCTGCAATGGGCAGACTCGGCTTCAATAGAATTATTGGAAAATTTATTTAAGCTGGCTGGAGACCTGCCAATCCTGTTTGTATGTGCATTTCGCCCTCATCGCGAGACCGCTTCATGGAAGATGAAGATATCAGCTGCAGAGATGTATCCAGACCTGTATCATGAAATCAGGTTGACTTCCCTGGATGAGGACAACAGCAGCCAGCTGGTAAAGAATTTGCTTTCTATTGCTGATCTCCCCTCGGAAATTAGGGTCTCAATCCTGGAAAAATCTGAGGGGAATCCGTTTTACATAGAAGAAGTCGTACGGACGTTGATTGACAGCGGCATGATTCAACGTGATCAGGAAAATCAGCGCTGGCAACTGGCTGGCCATCTTAAAGAAATTGATATTCCTGATAATTTGCAGGCGCTGTTGCTCGCCCGCATTGACCGCTTGGAAGGAGACCCCCGCCGAATCCTTCAATATGCATCTGTGATTGGTAGAGAATTCAGCTTTAATCTTCTCCAGAAAATTTCAGATTCTCCTGAGAATCTGGAGAATCACCTTGAAATTTTACAGAAGTCAGATCTGATAGAAGCGAAAACAAGTTCCCCAGAAAAGATGTATTATTTTCACCACGAGCTCACAAGAGAAGCTGCGTATCAATCGATTCTCCGCCGCCAGCGGCGAGATTTCCATCAACAGGTGGGTATAGCTCTTGAAGAACTCTCTTCAAAGAGGATCTCTGAAGTTGCCCATCTACTTGCTTATCATTTCAACGCGGCTCGTGCGTACTCCCAGGCTTTGAAATACTTCAAATTGGCAGGTGATCAGTCCCTGACGCTTTTTGCAAACCAGCAGGCGAGTGATTACTACGCACAAGCAATCGAGCTGGCATTGAAATTAAATGTTCCCAATGTGCAGCTTAGCGGGCTTTACACTCTCAATGGTCGAGCTCTCGAATTGCTGAACCAATTCGATCGGGCATTGGATAATTATGAAGAATTAGAAGAGTTGGGACAAACCAGGCGTGATCGCTCATTGGAGCTGGCAGCACTTGTTCCCCAGGCGACTATCTATTCCACTCCGAATGTGAAATTCAATCCAAAAACAGGTCAAGAATTATCCAAGAAAGCCTTGAACCTGGCGATAGATTTAAGAGATTATGAAGCCGAAGCAAAATCTCTATGGAGTCTGATGCTTATCCAGACATTTGATGGTGATCTTGAGCAGGGGATTCTCTATGGTGAGCAGGGACTGCGGATTGCCCGAGAACACGACCTTAGGAATGTCATGGCTCATATCCAGCATGATCTCGCCCGCCCCTATATGAGAATTGGCAGCCTGAATAAAGCTTGGGATGCATATCATAACTCCCAAAATTATTGGCGTGAAATTAACAATCTACCGATGTTATCTGACAATCTGGCATCATTAGCCGAAAGTTATTACACTGCTGGTGAATTTGACCATGCCCTCGAGTTAGCACAAGAAGGATTGAAAATCAGCCAGGAAATTGGTAATCTCTGGGGTCAGGCATATTGTTATTTTGTTATAGGGCCTATTTTGCTGGAACTGGGAAAAATTGACCAATGTCAGCAGGCTTTAGAGAAGACCTTGGAATTATCCACTGAAGCAAACTTTGCTGCAGGGATCGTTGCTACAAAGATGATTAAATCTTGGATGTTTACGATGTTTGGTCGTCTTGATCGCTCAGTGGAAATCCAGAGAGAAATCCGAACTTTTGTTGAAAGCTATGAAAGCTTCCGTCCGCTGTATTTTGTCAACCTTGCCCAAAACAAACTATTTTTAGGGTCTCCAGAAGAAGCTTTACAGATCTTCGAAGAGATCGAAGTGAATTATCGAAGAGATAGCGAATTGATTTTCCACCCTTATATCTACACTTTGCATGTTGAGATTCAATTAGCCAATAAATCCTATGCTAACGCTGTGCAAACAGCAGATTATTACCTGGATTCTTTTCGAAACAACCAGGTAGAGCTTTTGGTACCTGACCTGATGAATCAAAAAGCCAGGGCGCTGATGGGATTGGGAGATATCCCTCAAGCATACCGGGTATTACAATCTGCTTATGAAATGGCCAAGAACCAGAAATCACGCCGGATTCTATGGGCGATATTGCTAGATTTGGCGGCGATTGAACAGGATGATGTCAAGGGGGCTGAGCTGTACACAGAAGCTCAGGAAAATATCCAATATATATGCGAACATCTATCAGACCCTGAACTCCTCGCTTCTTTTCAGGAAAATCCAAAAATTCAGCAATTTATCTGACCATCAAATTCTATTTGAATTGCTCTTCGTCCGGTTAACCAGCATTCAGGATCAATCCTGACCATGGATCCATTCGAATGATATCCCCAGGGATAAATTGATAATTTCCAATAAAAAATACGACATTATTATCCATTGCTCGGAAGGGGAAATCGAATTCTGCATTCGAGAAATTTAGCAATATCAAAAGATTTTCCTGACCAAATGTGCGTAAGTATGCAAGTACCTGGTCGTTTGAATCATCAACATTCAGGATCTCCATATGCCCAAATTGAAGAGCTGCAGATGATTTTCGCAAGTGCAATAATCTTCGGTAGATATTGAAGAGAGACTTTTCTTCTTTCGCTTGGTTTTTCACATTCATCCGGGAATAATTTTCATGGATGGGTAACCACGGTTTGGTTCCCGGGGGACAAAAACCAGCATTTTCTGTGTCGCCCCATTGCATCGATGTCCTGCATTCATCTCGGTTTATGAACAAATTCATGCGCCTGACCAGGAATTCTGGAAGCCAGCCGAAACGTTTACCAACCGGATCGAGCGAATCCGCCAGAGGCAGCTGGACACCGGACATCCCAATCTCCTCACCATAATACAGCACGGGCACACCTCTTGCTGTCAGCTGCAGCAGAGCTAATAAGGCTGCGACCCGTGGATCTTCGCCAATCCTGGAGATCAATCTTCGAGAGTCATGATTGCCATACACATAGACCGGCATATGGGGATCTGGGAAATTCGATTCGTAAAAGCGCAGAACACGCCTTAATGAAGTTGCCTGTGGGGGTACTTTTAACAAGTTCCACAAGAAAACCAGGTTTAAGCCATCCTGGTTTGCACCCAGGTATTTCAAAATTGTGGGTTCGTTTGCATATAGCTCTCCAAGCAGGACTCGCTCCGGTGAATACGAGTCAGCCAACTGGCGAAATTCTTTGGCAAACTGGATTGCTTCAGGCTGGTTCATATTGTAGAGCCATTTTTGAAAATATCCTGAGGTGAAGTTATCCGGGAGAAGATCAAAAGATAATGGGTTGTTGCGAATTTCTTCGTCCTTGAATATTGTATGAAAAATATCCAACCTGAATCCGTCAACCCCTCTGTCCAACCAGTATTTGGCGATATTAAATATCTCATCGATCACCTGTGGATTGCGGTAATTCAGATCTGGTTGAAAAGGGAGAAAACTGGCGTAATACCATTGATTTGTTGTTGGATCGTGATGCCATCCGGACCCTCCCAGGATGGATTGCCAATTATTTGGGGGCCGGTTTCCACGTCCATCTCGCCAGATATACCAGTCCCGTTTTGGGTCGTCCCTCCTGCTGCGGGACTGGATAAACCAGGGATGCTGGTCAGAAGTATGGTTCAAAACCAAATCAAACAGGACTCTCATTCCCCTGCGATGAACATGATCGATGAGTGCTTCAGCATCATGTAGATCCCCGTAATCCGGATCGATACCTAGGTAATCACTGACATCGTATCCCCAATCCCCTTGGGGAGATTTGAAAAATGGGGATACCCAGAGTATATCGACTCCCAGGTCTTTGAGATAATCCAATTTTGAAATAATGCCCTGCAGGTCGCCGATTCCGTCCCCGTTGGAATCCATGAAGGACCGCGGATAAATTTGATATATGGTTTTATATTGCCACCAGGAGAGTTTTTTCATCATTGAGTACTTCAAATTTTTATTAAAAATGCATCTTGGACTATGCAGTCTTGGGTGGTGACCAGGTGGAGAGAAACATTTATTAAATTAATCGGCTATCAGATTCCATCAGGGTTTACGGAAAACTTATGGATAGAGCTGTGAAAGGGAGGAAGAGAATTTTAGGAAACATTTCATAGGATTCCCCATCGCTAATAACCTGGATCGAGCCGAGATAATCTGTGCGCCAAATATTCACGACATCATTCTGCAGGCGAGTGAGGGTCTCGCTCGCAGGATGCCCATGAGGATTATTGCCTACAGAAATAACTGCCTCCTGAGGATTGACAAGATGTAGAAATGATTCAGACGTGCTGAATTTGCTACCGTGGTGAGCCACCTTGAGCACATCCGCTTGAAGCGTGCCTGTTCTGGTAGGGAGGAGATTTTCAACAGAGGCGTCGATGTCGGCGGGGAGAAAAACTTCAAACTGCGCATAGTCTATTCTCAGGACGACAGATGCACGATTTTGATCCGGATCAAGCATGCCCGTAAGCGGATTCAATACTTCGATATTCATATTTCCCCACGAAAATGAATCCGGATATTGCATTGGGTAGAGTGTTAATCCGAGATTGTTGACTGATGAAGAAAAGTCTAACCAGGTTTGGGTATCACCCGGATAGCCGTTGAAGAAGACGGATTCCACAGGTATATCTCCAGATTGGAGAATCGTGATTAGACCACCGATATGGTCGCTATCTGCGTGAGTTGCCAGGACGACTTCTAAATCATCTACCCCTGCTTCTTGAATATATGCAAGTAACGCATCACCGGCGGATTCCCGACCACCATCCACCAGGACATCAAATCCATTTCCATCACGGATAAGGGTTGCATCACCCTGACCAACATCAATAAATGAGATTGATATTTGAGCGCTGCGAGAGGCTGCTTTGCCGGGTGTTCCAACCGCCAATAGCAGCAAAATTAACAATCTGAAAATTCGCATTCGATTTCTCGAATAAAAACCCCAATGATCCAGGAAGATTCAGGATGTTTTCCTTGATCAAGAGGATGATATCTCCAATTTATTATATGTTGAAATGGCTTTCAGGCGAATTTTATCCATTGGAGTACTTAATCAAGATCTCCTCTTGGAAGATAGAAGGCCACCCAATCTTTCGCAGAGGAAAATAAATAAAATAAACCGCAAATCTTCATAGATTTGCGGGTATTTTTGGGTCCCTCCTAGAATTCACAGAAAGGAGGGACTTGGGGGGGTGTTGGGTGGGAAGTGAGGTTTTCTTCTCCTCTTCTGTGCTTATAAGTTAACCGATTTAAGTCTCTTATTCAATAGACCTTTGGTACTACTAAAGCAACCATTAATAGGTGAGGACAATGGGTAGCTGCTTTGCACTTTGTACCCAGGAATTAACCTCTTCCTGTGATGGTAAGCGACGGACCAAATTCTTTTGCGTGTTTATTTCCACAAGGGTATTGTATAGATGCTCAGGATTGCGGAATTTCAATTCATTTACAGTATCAACACCACCATGAGCGAGCAGGTCGCTAAATTCTTCTCCAATTCCAGATACACGCATCAAGTCTGCTCGATTAGCCCAATCGAGAACTAGCTTCGACGATATGCCGGTTTTTTCAGCGATCTCCTTGCGGCCTTTACGAGTAGCAGCTGCGAGAAGATACTGATCGATTGTGTTCAGATCAATAGCAGCTAATTTCTCTGAATAGGCGGGTCCAATACCTTCAATTTCCTTCAAATCCTTCCCAATCAGTTTGCTTAATGACTCGCGCAGAAGTTCCTGATCAAGGTCTATCGCATCCATTTCCAGTTCATCTGGCAAATCAACAAGTTCAACCTGGTCAGCCTCGCGTAAAGGAATTTCTTCAATCTCCGGAGTTGGTACAGCAACTGGTCCAGCCTGAACCAGCTGGGATACATCGTGGTAAAGGGCAAGTATGCCGATTTGCTTTCCCCACAGGACAACAGGGATGCCATAAACTTCCACTTCGACCTGGGTGGCATCTTTCCGTTGGCGGCGTGTCACCCGGTGGACAACTTGTCCGGACAATACAGATTCGGTTAATTTTCTCGACTCATCGAGTAAATCCTGGGGAGCGATCAGATCATCGATATTGTGTCCAACAACTTCCTGTTGGCCATACCCGAAAATGCGTTCAAAGGCGGGATTGCTTGCTACGATTCGCTGATCGAGGCTCAGGGTAACTATCGCAAATGGACTGTTATGAACCAGCGATTCGTAAAATTCCTTCTGCCGTGAGAGATCCAGAGAGGCTTGTTTCCTGTCGGTTATGTTGCGAATTAAATAAATCGTTGCAGCGCGATCACCTTCCAGCTTTGTTCCGATGCTGGAGACTTCATACCAGCCATCCAAGTTGGGAAAACGCATCTCGGTTTTTTGCGTTGGAAGCCGAGAAGAACCGGCACTTTCGCCGCCAAAAAACAATTCGTCTACTGGTGTGCCAATGATGGCATCAAAATTCTTGCGGAAATTATGGCTGGTAGTCCGGTTGCATCTCAAGATTTTTCCCCTCACATCCGTGATAATGATCATATCTTCAACTGCATCAAAGGTCGTCTCCCAATCTCTTTTTCCACGCCCGATTACTTCGTCCAGCTGCTGGTGGGCTTCATCTTGCTTTGCCAAGACAGTATTAAGGTGACGGATTTCGGCATCTCGATGTGTGATCGCCTTGCGAACCTGGTACCGCGTTTTAATCAAATTATTTTGTTGAAAACCGATAACAGCCATGAGTAAAGCTGCCAGGAAAGGAATACTATCGATTAACCAGAACAATGGACCAGTATATAAATGTATGCGAATGACATTATCAAAGTTAAAGGGTTCCTGTAAACCTCGCAGGGCGATTAAGGTTGCTAAAACAACGAAGGCTAATCCAAGTATGAAACCAATAATTGCAAACCAGAACGCATAATGGGGCCTTGGCTCTTTATTCATAGATTTTTCTCCAGGAATTAAATTGAACGCAGATTGAAGATAAGAAATAATTCTCTATTCTATGGGAAGGATGCAAATAGTTTAGCACAAAAATATTTATATGTAAGGTATTTTTGCAGGTAAGGTATTTCGCGGTCAATTTCGATTTGGCATAAATCGTTCACCAGCTTGACCTTTTTACCTAGTGAATTACCCGCCCGAATCGAATTATAACATTTCTAACAAGTTAAATGAAGCGCTGCTGCTACTTTCTTAGTTTGTGAGACTCTATTGTATTCATTACAAGCTTCCCTTGTGTTTAATGCGATCAAATCGATCCCTCTTGATTCTAATGCCGTGAACACCTCATCACTGATGCGCATCTGGCCGCTTGCGCCTTGACCGATGATCAATATCTGTAAATCCGAGTCGATGATCTCATGGATATCTGGCAGTTGGAGTAGATGCCCATGTTCTCGCCACCATTGACCGATTACCCGGGTTGGGAGAATAATGACGTCCTTGGTGTGAACTTGACCGTCGATAATAATTTTACCAAATTGGTAATTTTCAATATGCGGTAAAGGCATTTTAAAATCCTTTGCACAAGTAAATGATCCACCATAATTATAACAATTTGGTAGAATTATCATACTATCGCGGCGGCTCGATTGACCACTGGAGGGAGACCTTTTGATCATTTCTCGCACGCCTTTACGAATTAGCTTTGCTGGTGGGGGGAGCGATTTAGCAGCTTTTTATCGCCATGAACCAGGTGCTGTTCTTAGCACATCGATCAACAAGTACATCTACATAACCGTAAACAAGAAATTTGATGATCGCATCCGGGCGAGTTACTCGAGAACTGAGATCGTAGATCATGTAGATGACCTGCAACATGAATTGATCCGCGAAACGATCAAAAAGGTTTTACCATCCTGCGGAATCGAGATCACATCGATTTCAGATATACCTTCGCAAGGGACTGGCTTGGGGTCATCCAGCAGCTACACGGTGGGATTGCTCAAGTCACTATACGGTTATATAGGTCAATCTGTAGGTGCTGAGAGATTGGCTGCCGAGGCATGCGAGATTGAGATAGAGCGCTGCAAGAAACCGATCGGAAAACAAGATCAGTACATTTCTGCCTATGGGGGCCTGCAGTATATTCGCTTCAATCCTGATGAAAGTGTGTATGTCGACCCGGTTATATGTTCACCAGCGACAAAATTGCAGTTGCAGAGAAGCTTGCTCATGCTGTATACCGGAATGACCCGCTCAGCCGATAAGATATTGAGTGAGCAGAGTATGAATACCAGGTTCGATGAACAAAAGCGCCACAGTGTCAGGCGAATGTCAGCGTTGGCAGGCGAACTGCGCAATGCATTGGAAAATAACGATTTGGATAGCTTCGGGGAAATTCTTCATGAAGGTTGGATGGAAAAGAAGAAACTTGCTGCAGAGATCAGCAACCCCGAGATCGACAAGTGGTATGCTATCGCCAGAAAGAACGGAGCATTGGGTGGCAAGGTTCTGGGTGCAGGTGGGGGAGGTTTTCTGCTCTTGTTTGCCCATCCAGAGAAATTTTCCAGTATTATCCAATCTTTAGCGGAGTTGAAACCGGTTCTATTCAGCTTTGAACCTCAAGGGAGCAAAATCATTTATATTGAGGAAAATGG
>CP070764.1:2946028-2977652 GCA_020349245.1 Chloroflexota bacterium
ATGGTGATCGCCTATTTTGCCATCCTGCAAATCGGTGCTGTTGCGGTGTTCTCCCACCCGATCACCGATAAGTCAGAATTGATCCGTCAGCTCGAAATAACCAAATCAAGGGCATTGATCACTTTGGAAAGCTTTACTCAGATTTTGTCCAGCCTCATTAAGGAGATCGATGAGGGTGGACTTCCAAAATTATCAGACATTATCGTGGCGGATATCGCGGAGTACTTTCCAACGCTCAAAAAGCTGCTATACCGCATCAAAGTAGGTAGAAAACAAGATTTTTCCTTCGCTGGGGTTTCCGGGGCATCTGTTCACCGTTTCAAGAAGCTGATTGCAACCCATCGCAATGGTTTGACGGATCTATCAATATCTCCTGAGAGTTTAGCTACAATTCAATTCACTGGTGGTACCACTGCAGAGCCAAAAGGCGTGATGCTGTCTCACCGCAACCTGGTGGCAAATGCAGTACAAACACGCCATTGGATGCCTAATGCGGAGGAAGGAAAGGAAAGATTCTTATCGGTATTGCCTTTCTCTCACAGCTACGGCTTGACCACTGGGTTAAACTTGCCCATCGCCTTGGGGGCAACGCTCATCCTTAAACTGCGCATTGAAACAACTGACCTGTTGAAAGCGATTAATAGCTACCGGCCTACAGTATTCCCAGGGGTTCCAAGTATGTACATGGCTATCAAGGATCACCCTAATGTTAGAAAATATGGAATATCTTCCATTAAGGCTTGTATTTCTGGATCTGCCCCCCTTCCCATCGAAGTTCAAGAGGCATTTGAAAAGTTAACCCGTGGTCGGCTTGTCGAAGGGTATGGATTAACCGAAGCTGGTCCGGCAACTCATGCCAATCCTCTCTTCGGTCAGCGTAAGATAGGCTCGATAGGTATTCCCTTTCCCTCAACAGAAGCTTGTGTGGTCGATCTGGTAAGCGGGAAAAAAGAGGTCCCAACTGGTCAGATTGGTGAGCTCGCTATCCGTGGACCACAAGTCATGTTGGGTTATTGGGAAAATCAGGAGGCGACAGAAAACGCGTTTAATCCTGACGGCTTTCTTCTTAGCGGGGATGTCGCTCAAATGGATTCGGAAGGTTATTTTCATATCATCTCGCGAAAAGCGGATATGTGGTATCCGGACAGACCAGGAGAGCCCGCATTTCCCAGAGATGTTGAAGAAGTTCTCTTTGAAATTCCCCAGGTTAAGGATGCAGCCGTTGTTGCAATTGCGAATCAACCGATTGCTTTCATAATAAGCCGGAAAGACCGACCGGAAGCGAAAGAAATCATCGCATTTTGCAAACGAAGATTACCTCCCCAACAGGTGCCTCGGAAGGTAGTGTTCCTTGAAGAATTCCCCAGGACATTTATTGGTAAAATATTACGTCGGGAGCTGGCAGATCACTTTGCTCAATCCCAGGTCGAACATCAAAGGATATCCGAGGAAACTCCTACCAGCATAGACGAACCAATCTAGTCAAACAAGAGTCTCCTCAATTCTAATTGGTAAAATTTTATTATGAATTCAGACTGCTCAGATATAGATACAGAACTAAATTTCTCGATAGATGGTGATGGTAAACCTGTTGTCCTGATCCACGGCTTTGCTGCTTCTAATCAGGACTGGGTATACCTAACGCCAGATCTGGTTGAACAGGGTTTCCAGGTCATTGCCCCAGATTTAATTGGTCACGGGGATAGCAACAAACCGCTTGATAGCGGTTGCTATACATTTAATTTTCTCTATAACCATTTCACTAACTGGATCAACAGGCTTGAAAATGGTCGTAAGATCACGATGGTTGGTCATTCCATGGGGGGATCTATCGCGCTAAATTATGCTATCCAATACCCAGGCTCGGTTGATCAATTAGTTTTGATTAATCCTTTCTTTAATCCAAACCAGCTCAATTCGGTACTCCGCTACATCAATAAAAAACCAAGCTCGTATCAGAAAGTACTTCAGAGAACTCCCCAATGGTTGATCCATACCTTGCTATCCCTTGACGTGAATGGGTGGATTCATTATGAAGATCGGACGCGTCAGCAAATCGCAGAAGATTACAAGCGAGCATCACCAGATATCGTCTATATACCTGGTTCAATTCCTGATATCTCGACCAGTATTCTCGATATCCAGGTACCGACCTTGGTCATTTGGGGGACCAGAGATATCACCCTAAATCCTCAATCTTTCCCCCAAATGGTTGCTTCTTTGCCAAACGGTTACGGTAAGGCTATCCAGGGTATTGGTCATCAACCACATCTAGCCCGACCTGAAGAAGTTAATCAATATATACTTGATTTCCTCCAAAATAGGTCTGTAAGAAGTTTTGCATCAATTTCGATACAAAATTAGGGCTTTGGCCCATGCAGACTAAACTTTGAATTGATAATTAAGAGCATTGGTTCAGGAATAAAAAAAAATGACTACCGAAACGGGTAGCCATTATGATTCTTTGCGTATTCAGAGGTAGATTCGCTTCTAAGTAGTCTCCAGGTACCTTTCAACTTCCCAATCGGTGACCCTCGTACGATATTCTTCCACTTCTGCCCATTTTGCTCGATTGAAACTCTCGTAGACAGATGAACCAAGAGCTTGTTTTAGGACATCGTCCTCGTCTAATAATCGAAGTGCTTCTGCCAGAGAACCCGGAAGTTCGTCAATTTTTTTCTGTTCTCGTTCATCCTTTGTTAATGTATAGACATTAATATCATTTAATGGCTCCGGAGCTTCCAGTGTTTTATCGACGCCATCCAGGGCGGCAGCCAGCATCGCAGTGAGAGCGAGATAAGGATTTGAAGAAGGATCAGGACAGCGCAATTCGGCACGGATTGAATTTTCACGCCCTGGGGCATATATGGGCGTACGGATCAAGGCAGATCTGTTTATTTGAGCCCACCCCACATAAACCGGTGCTTCATATCCTGGGACCAACCGCTTGTATGAATTGACCGTTGGAGCGACGACCGCGGATAGCGCCCGGGCATGGATCAATTGACCAGCTATGAATCCATATGCAATTTCCGAAAGATTATATGGATCATCTGGATCAAAGAAGAGGTTTTTTCCGTCCGCATCAAATAATGATTGGTGGCAATGCATTCCCGAACCATTGATCCCAAAAATAGGTTTTGGCATAAAAGATGCGATTAATTCATGCTGGGCGGCGATAGCTTTTACCGTGTATTTCAGGGTCAATATATTGTCTGCTGCTCTCAAGGCATCAGCATATTCAAAATCAATCTCGTGTTGACCAAGTGCCACTTCATGATGTCCCATCTCCACATTGAGACCCATGCTGCCCAAGGCAGCCATCAGCTGGGTCCGTACCCGCACTGCATCGTCGGTCGCTGAAAAATCAAAGTAACCTCCGACATCGTGAGGGACCGGGTGCATATTCACAGGACCATTGCGTTTAAAAAGAAAGAACTCAGGTTCTGGACCAACATTATAGGTCCACCCGCGAGAATTTACACGTTCCAGCATCCGCTTGAGGGCTCCCCGAGGATCTCCGCGAAATGGAGAACCATTGGGCAAATAAATATCGCAAAAAATTCTTGCCCGGCGGCAATCATCTGGACTCCAGGGCAGAACTGCATAGGTGTCCAGATCCGGCATCAAGCGCATATCACTTTCTTGGATGCGAGCAAATCCCTCCACGGATGAGCCATCAAACCACACCCCCTCTTTTACAGCTCCGTCAAGTCGGGAAATAGGGATGTCCAAGCTTTTTACAGCACCGGTTACATCTGTAAATTGTAAGGATAAGAATTCGACTCGATCTTCTTCAATGCGGGATTGCAAGTCCTTTAAGTCCATAAACGTCTTCCATCTCCTCAGGGGTTGGATTGGTAATGATAATGATCGGTTTATTATAGTCTAACTTGTATATTGTTGAGAATTTCTGCCAGGGAGTTTTTTTCTGAATTCGTCAAGGATTTCCAGGGATGATAAAAATAATGGTCAGTCTTGACCTCCACTTCATCCCGGAATGATCTTCCTACTTCAGTTAAATAAGGGGCATTCCTAAATCCCGATACGAAACCGCGATCGCGCAATTCATCCAGGGCATCAGCATAGATCCTCTCTGGATGCCCTCGGAAGGATAGTTGTTCAATGATGTCTTCAAGGGTTTTTACCTGCTCCTGCCAGTATAATGTCAGGCTCTCAAGAGCAATCGCGGATAATCCGGATGATCGCCATGCGGCTAAATGTGAATCATCACGATATGCAGACAAACAAGAAATTGCCTGCTCAATATATGGCACAGGAGGATCTGCTGCAGGAATTAATTTATAACTCAGATTAATAGACCACGGGTTTGGCGGGGGAGGGGTTTCTAGACTGGAGACCACTAATTTGCTGAACATTTCAGCCAGGTGTTTTGCCTCAGGTTCAGGAAGTAGATCAACGGATAACATTGCCTCCCTGAGGTTTTTGATGAATTCCAAAATGGAACTCCTTCCTTTGTCAGATAAGCGGTATCTTCCTTCAGAGACTTGCTTGAGATACCCTTTAATGGCAACCTGTTCTAATCTAATCTGATATTGTTCGCAGGATGTATATGGGTCTCTGATTAGCAAGTGGGATGGAGTCGTATCCTCTGGTTCGAAGGTCAAAACTGCGAGCAAGAGCATCCATTGGCGGATATTTAAATCGCTTTCAGCAATCATATTTCTAACTGTAGGATCGTAGCTTCTTCGGATGATGATCCAGCCATCACGAATGATTTTCCAGAGAGTATGATCGTCCATTGGATATCTCCTGACTCTAATAATGTTATGAAGTGGCTAAAGAAAAATGATCTGAGAAGACCCGATTGAATTTTGATCTCAATCAAATTTCAAACGCCTCCAATATAACAGATAATTATAACGATGGGATGATTAAATCTGGCACACGATGATAAATTTTTAAGGTTATATGATTTGAGTTGACTAAATGGTATAATTTCGCCGATGTTCAACCGAAGAATACCGTAAATGGGGGTGGTTGGGTCCCGGTGGGCTCCCCGGTCTTCAAAACCGGTGGCGGGTCGCGTTGCGGGCCGCGGTGGGTTCGACTCCCATCCACTCCCGCCTTTATAATCATGATTTTACCTAGCGAACAACTTAGTAAAAAATTCAAATGACAATTCCCTATACCGGCACCTTATATCCCGCATCTCAACCCGATCCCTATCTGCCATTGGTAAAAGAAATATTTCGGATCGAGGAAGTCACTTGGGGAAATGAAAAACAAAATTTTCTGGTTCGTTATCGGGGCAAACTTCTCGTCAACTCCCAGGTAGCGTATGAAAATCTTTCGAAATCGTTGAAATCACTCGACGTCACTCCGCTTTTTCGTGTAGAAGATGGAAGTGAAGTTATCGTACTTTTGAAAGGAATCGTCAAACCAAGACCATCCAATCCCTGGATAAATCTCATCTTGTTTATCGTCACTGGGGTCAGTGTGATTTTTGCTGGCACATTATTTGAATATCGGGGTCCAATATCTTCGGATCTGAATGAAATGATGCCTTTTTTATTGCCTGCGCTGTTGCGCGGCTTGGCGTTTGCAGGTACTTTGCTTGCGATCCTACTCGCTCATGAGTTTGGTCATTATCTTGCGGCACGATACCACCGTTCAGAGGTGACTCTCCCATATTTTATTCCTTTCCCATTCAGTCCTTTCGGTACCATGGGTGCATTCATTCAGCTCAAGGAACCTCCTAAGAATAAACGCATACTTCTCGACATTGGCATTGCGGGACCTTTGGCCGGATTGGTGATTGCTATTCCATTGCTATTTCTAGGTTTATATTTATCAGAACTTGATAAATTGCCGCTCTTCTTGGCCAATGGGCAGGCAATCAGTCTTGAAGGTAACTCCATCTTATATTTGATCATGAAATACATCATATTCGGGGATTGGCTACCAGCCCCAATTAATCTTGCCGGTCTCAACCCATTCCTCTACTGGCTGCGGTATTTTTTCACAGGTCAACCGATCCCATATGGCGCGCAGGATGTCATGCTCCATCCAGTTGCTTGGGCTGGTTGGGCAGGCTTGCTGATTACTGCTCTCAATCTTATTCCTGCAGGACAGCTCGATGGCGGACACATTCTATATTCCTTGTTCGGAAAGAAATCACGTATCTTGTTGCCTTTTGTATTGGTTGCCTTGATCATATTAGGAACTGTTTGGTCTGGCTGGTGGTTGTGGGCATTCCTTATTTTTCTTTTGGGTCGTATGCACGCAGAACCACTTGATCAGATCACCCCCCTAGACCCGCGGCGGAGAGCCTTAGCCGTGTTTGGTCTCGTTGTATTTATCCTAGTCTTCACACCAATCCCCCTGAGCGTTTTTTCCTAGATCTACATTCTTAGCAAGGCTGGTTTCGGCCCTTTCCCGCAGCTTGATCATCAGGTGTTTGATGTCAAGGCCGGATTTCGATCAGTGTCTTGATCTCTGCGATTTGCGGTCCAAGGCTGAACACATCGATCTCAAAATCTTGGGCCTGACCCGGTTCTAATAAGCCATATTGCTCCACTTTTCTTACGCCGACAACATGACCATCCTTGTCATATGCAATTATGAAAACCCAGGTCAAATTTCCAGGTGCACTCTTTGCGGGCAAACCATAGTTTCCAGATACCTTCGCTGATTTGCCATCTGCAGAAATCAGCACCTCTTCCGTCTCGACCCAGCCGTTAAGATACCGGGAATCATTTTTCGGGACTGGCTGCACAGACAATATACTCGCCATCGCCTGAAAAGAATCCATATTCCGGATCGGGAATAATACAGTCAGGGGCATTTCCTCATCGACCGGTAGTTTGTTGATCGCGGAAACCGCGACTCCCTCGGTGACCATTTCACCTTTTTCATTGTACAGAACAACGCGGGCGGAGATATTTTCTAGTGGTCTTGACCGGTCATTAAATACCAGCGGAAAACACCAGATTCCATCGGGTGCTCGATAACAGTCTGTTCTTACAGGTTCAAGGGGTATGGGTGTGGCTGTTGCTGGACCAGAAGGCACGCTTTGCTCCAGCGGAATCACTAATAGCGTGCCAACGGAGAGCAACCTTGGATCAACTTCAGGATTTGCAGCTTGGAGTTCTTCTAAGCTAATACCGTACCGCAGGGCAATCGCCAGTAATGTATCTCCAGCAACAATTGTGTAAGTGATTGGTGTTGGTGTTGTGGTTGGCAAATCGGTTGCTGTCACTATTGTGGGCACCTTGGTTAAAGATATCTGACTCGCAGTGGGGCTCAAGTAAGGAGTCAATTTCGCTGTAGCAGTCATTCCAGGTGTTATCGTGATTTCTGCACTTGTGCAGCCATATAGGTTAATCAGAAACAATAGGATCACCCAAAATCGATTCGAATTGATCTGTTTTTTGACAAACATAGCCGAAATTATAACGCAGCCACTGGAACTTACAGATTTTAGAGGTGGTGCCTTCCCGTCTTGTCTCTCAACTTCGACTATGCTATATTCAGCTCAGAGGCATGTGATGGCAGAAGATAAAATGCTTCAGGAAGCGATTGATTCAATGGCAGCCGGCCAGAGAGAGCGGGCACGGGATTTATTGACTCGCTTGCTGCGAACCAATCAAGCCAATCCAAAATATTGGTTGTGGATGAGTTCTGTCGTCGATTCAACCAAAGAAAGAGTTTTCTGCCTTCAGAAGGTCATCCACCTGGATCCGAACAATCATGCAGCCCAGCTCGGTTTGGTACTGGAAGGGATAACCACTCCGAATCGGGGAAATCTACCACCACCCATTCCACCCCGTGATTGGCAGGATACGTACAAAGCTATGCCGGAAGAAGGAAGTTCAAAGAAACTCTTTCGCCGAATGGCATACTTCAGTGCAGGGATTCTAGTCCTGGGGATGATCACGCTTGGTTTGATTGGGCCGCGAATGAAATCCTATGGCTTTTTCGGCGATGTTCAACTCACAGTTACCCCAAGATTTGAGACCCTTGCTGCCACCGCCACTTTACTACCAACCAACACACCCCGGGTGAAAACTCCAACCCCCACTTTCATTGGACCGACACCATTGTGGATGTTCCTTGAATCCACCTATACACCGACTCCACTTTATGTAAACACCCCACATCCTATCACCGAGGCGTATCGTGCTGGTATCCGCGCTCTGACCACAGGGAATTATGAAGAGATGGCGATATTTATGGAACAGGCAACCAGGGCAGAACCTGACTCCGCAGACACACATTACTACCTGGGTGAAGCTTATCTGCTGTTAGGTGAGCCGGAAAAGGCACTTTTTGCCTATGAAAAAGCTATCGAGACTAACCCGAACTTTGCTCCCGCTTATCTAGGTCGGTCGAAAGCAATGGTTGCTTTGGATCCAAATTTTGATATCGAAACAGATTTAATTCAAGCAATATATTTTGATCCACAATTGGCTGAAGCTCACCAGGAACTAGCTGCTTACTACTTGACTGTTGGCAGCCCCGAGCAAGCGCTTGAATCAATTTCGTTAACAGAACAATTGCTACCTGAATCCCCCCTGGTTTATGCTTACCGTTCTCAGGCACTGCTGCAGCTGGGTGAGTTTGAGCTCGCTTTGGAATCTGCCCAAACTGCATACCAGCTTGATCAAACAATTCTCAATGTCTATCGAACTCTGGGCAACCTTTATTTACTTTCCGGGGATACAAAACAAGCGAGTGATTTTCTTGAAATCTACCTGCGTTATGAGCAGGAAGATTCAGATGCCTGGGCGACATATGGGCGTGCACTTTTCGAAAGTCAGGGTGAATCTGCGCAGGCTATGCAAGCCTTTGAGAAAGCGTTGGCCATAGACGAGAACTCGTTTGTAGCCTTGCTGTATCGGGGATTATCATATTTGGAGGCAGGTGAAGGTCAATTAGCTGTAAATGATTTGTTTATCGCCAGAAATTTTGACCGTGAATCCTTTTTAGCCAGTCTGGGATTAGCTCGGGCTTTATCGTTGGATGGTAGGTATGATGATGCAATCAGCCAATTTACAGGTAGTGAAGGATTGGCATTATCTGATCAGCAGCGAGCTGAGGTATACTATTGGCGTGCTGCCACCTTGATCGAAGCAGGTGATATCAGAGAAGCTGGCTTAAACTACCAGAGTCTCCTTGGATTACCTATCGAAAATATACCCCTCAACTGGCTTGATACTGCCCAAGAGTTTCTGCTTCAATTAACCCCCACGCTGACAATGACCCCTTCACCGATACCCGCAACAAATACACCCACTGTTGTCCCGCCAACCACGACAAGTACATTTACTGCATCTCCTACAATTGCAACCCCCACTCCTACCAGCACAAAGACGCCCACTGCGACAGTTTTCTTACCCAGTCCAACTCCGACACAATCCCCTTCACATACCCCGGATTATAAGTATTAATTATTCAGTGGCATATTGAAATGCCCAAAACCGAGAACACATCCCAAAAATTCTTAAAATTCCTGGTTCTCAGCTTGACGTTAATTTCCTTGAGCTTGGGAACCATCTTCTCTCCTCCAAAGTCTGACCAATTCATCCCCTTCCTCATCCTGATACTCTTTGTCCTGGTTCTGGAATTATTCTCGCTGGATCTATTCAACTACAAATACTCCCTGTTGCACATTGTTGTATTCAGCGGAGGTATCTTATTTGGATCCGGGATCGCTTCTTGGTCGTGTTTTTTCGGAATCGGCATCGCCACAGGCCTCCAGCGTTTATTTCCAAATTTCGGCAGCCAAAGCTCATCCTTAAATAAATCAAATCCTTTTACCGGAATATTTGACCTCGGATTGGTACTTATTCCATTGATTATTTCCTTGCCGGTGTTTAGATTAGCTGGCGGGATTTCAACAGTTGATCTCACCTCCAATGATTATTTAATTTGGATACTGGCTTCCGGGTTACTCTTCGGTAGTTTACATGGCTTCCTGTATTATTGGGGGGTATCTTTTCTGACTGCAAAACAGTCAAACCATTCACGATGGGATTTTCTTGCCCTCATATCAATCGAGATCTTACCGGTCTTCTTTGGATTTACAACTTTACTTTTCTTCCCTTTTCTTTCTGAAGGTTCTTTGATCGTCCTGGGAGTTTCCACCTTCGCGATAACCCTGGTTATCCAGTACCTGAGTGCTCCAAGGCGGAATCTTGAACGCCGCTTGCAAGAATTATCCGCCTTGGAAGAGATCAGTAAAGCACTCAGCGCGGATATCGAATTACAAAAACTGCTCAGTGCTATCCAGGTTCAGGTTACTAATCTTCTTAATGTCAATAATTTCTACGTAGCTTTGCTCGATCCCTTTGACAGCCATATCTGGTATCCCTTAGCTGTAAAAAATGGAAAGCGACAGAATTGGCCTCGCCGTTCTCTGACCGACCGTCTTACAGACCGGGTGATACTGGAGAGTAAATCAATATTGATCTCACGTCGTGCTGCTCAGCAGTTAACCAAGATTGGCTTACCTTCTGGGGAAGATGCACCCTATGCCTGGATAGGGGTGCCGTTAATTGCCTCAGAACAGACAATTGGCTGTCTGGCTTTGTTCTCTCTTACATCTGAGGTTGAGTTTACTGAAGACGACTTAAATTTGCTGACCATCCTCTCCGGCCAAACAAGTGTCGCAATTGAAATCGCTCTGCATAACGCGTTATTATCTTCCGAATTTACGATTGGAAGAGACCGGTTAACAACGATCTTAAACTCTGTCCGCGATGGACTCCTTCTTATCAGCTCCGAGGGCAGGATTTCAATGGTCAACGAAGCGGTCACTCAGCTCACGGGTTTCCCACAAAGTGATTTTCTCGGCCAGTCGCTGGATGAATTGCCACCAGAGATAATTAAAGCCCTTGGCTTTATTGATCAGGAATCTGTCACATTATTCATAAACCCCCAGTATAGTGTCGAAAAAAACTTAAAGAAATACGCATATGCAATCGAAGACCATCCTTCAGACATGGTGCTTGAACGATCTCTCATCCTGGTAGATGAGGCTTCAGACAGGAAAAAGGGCTTGCTTATCCTGCTAAGAGATATAACTGATGAGTACAAGCTAAAAGAAGCCCAGAATCTGATCAGTGAAACACTTGTCCATGATTTGCGATCGCCTCTCAGCTCCACGATCAGCGCCTTGGATGTGATTCACAATTCATACATTGCTGGCGATCCTGCAAACATCGTGGAGCCTTCGATCCAGATCGCACAGCGCAGCTCAAGGCGACTCTTAGCAATGGTCGAATCGATCCTGGAGATATCCAGGATGGAATCGGGCAACATTGAGCTCTCCTTCAGCAACGTCAATATCGAATCGCTTATCGTTGATTGCGTTACTGAGTTTTCACCGCTTGCTGCGGAATACGGAGTCTCGATAAAATTCGCACTCCCAGCTGAACTCCCCAGAGTGCAGATGGATAAACAAAAAATTCATCGCGTCTTGAATAACCTTATTGATAATGCATTAAAATTTTCCCCGGCAAATGGAGAAGTGTTGCTTGATTCAGGGCTGAAGGGTGGGGAAACATTGGAAATCCGGGTAATCGATTCTGGTCCCGGAATCCCTGTGGAATATCGGAAAAGGATTTTTGAACGATTCGCCCAGATTCCTGGTCGTTCTAGCAGAAAGCGCGGATCCGGTTTGGGATTAACGTATTGCCGCCTGGCGATTGAAGCCCATGCTGGACAGATTTGGGTTGAGGATAATCCAAGCGGGGGGAGTGTATTTATTATCAATTTACCAATTCTTGGACCCGGGAAATAAGAGATCTTAGGTGGATGAAATTCATTAGTCCCGATTTGGTATTTGATAATTCATTCTAAATCCACAAGGGCATAATACGGGTACATTTCGTTCAAATCTTGAATTTCTATCTACTGTGGATGAAATATTTAACAAATTTCTATCACAACGAGCCTTGCACATGAGATTATTGCGCGCTATAATCTCAGACGGATTGGGTCTTCTTAATTCGTAGCGGACCGGGAAGTCAAATGCCAACCTACACTTACCAGTGTGACAACTGTGGTGTGCGATTTGATCGCCACCAAAAATTCTCTGAAAACCCATTAACTGTTTGTCCGGAGTGCTCACAGAAAGCATTACGTAAGATATATACTCCGGTCGGAATCGTATTCAAGGGTTCCGGATTTTATGCTACGGATCATCGCTCACCTTCAGGTGGTCTCCGTAAAAATGGTAGCTCTCAGGATGAAGGGCAAGTTGAAAGTCCGTCAAAACAGGCGACTGAAACTTCAGATAAGGTAGAGACAAAGAAAGAGTCCAAGGCAAAAAGCGATTAGAGATAAATTTTGCCTATCAGAATTGTATACCAATCGTAAGGCGTCTCCCGTTGCGGAGACGCCTTTTTTTAGTTACAATCAAGCAATAAATATTTTTATATTTGGATTTTTCGCAAAGCATTTAGGTAGATTTGTGCTCTGCCATGTGCGAAGTGAAAGGCTCCTCGGCCAGGACTCGAACCTGGAACCTAGCGGTTAACAGCCGCCCGCTCTGCCGAATTGAGCTACCGAGGAAAACAGCGTATGGATTATATACACAAGCAGAATGCATGTCAAGGCGAATGAGTTAATAATGAATGTCAGCGAGTATTTTGAAACGAAAGCAGAGAGTACGCAACGATCCAGTAATCAATTGTTGAGGTGAATATGGCAATTAAAGGTAATCTGCACGATTTCACACTAACTCAGCTGCTAAATTTGATCAACCTTGCCCAGAAAACTGGAACTTTAGTGGTGGAAGGTTCAAACGAAGCAGTGGAAGTCTTCTTTAAAGATGGTAAATTGGCTTATGCTCAATGTGGGCATGAAGACAACAGTCTTGCCGGGATACTCCACAAGTCTCAGCTTATATCTCAGCGGCAGTACAGCGGAATTAAAGCTAATATAAATGGGATGAGTGATAAAGAATTGGGCTTGTTATTGATCAACGCGAATTACTTCAGCCAACAAGATATCTTAGCCAGCCTTCAAAACCATTTTATTGATGTATTAAAACGATTGTTTTCCTGGATGGAGGGATTCTTCCATTTCGAATCAAATGTCGCCCCTCCAGAAGACAAAATCACAGTCCAGGTAAATCTAGAAAATATCATACTTGAGGGTTCCCGTCAGCTCCAAGAGATTGAAAATCTTGAAGATGAGATTCCTAGCCTGGAAATCGGTGTAAAGTTTGTGGATCGACCTAGTGCAAATGTGGCCAACCTGAAGCTTTCAGAAACAGAATGGCGGGTAATACCCTACGTGGATCCCAAAAACACGCTTCAACAAATTGGCAGGGTCACGGAGCTATCCGATCTTGAAACCAGACAGGTCATCTATAGTTTATTGCAGGCTGGAATCGTCGAATTGGTGAGGCCAGTAGCTGAAAAGGACCGACCTTTACCCCCACGCTTACCTGAGGTCATCGTCAAAGAAGGTAAAGAAGAAGGCAAATCACTCATTTCGCGGATCATCGATCGAATCCGTTCATTGTAGGGTCTTGGAAAATATACATGCAGACACTAAAAATGGTCGTCACAGGTCCTTTCAATTCGGGAAAAACCGAATTTATTCAATCCGTGAGCGAGATTGATGTCGTCTCGACAGAGAAAAGGATTTCATCGGAGGTAGAACGGATTAAGGAAACCACAACCGTAGCCATGGATTTCGGCCGGATAACCGTTGATGATGATATGGCGCTGTATTTATTCGGGACTCCCGGGCAGAAACGATTTGATTTTATGTGGGAAATCTTATCTGAGGGGATGCTGGGATTTGTAGTCATTGTAGACAGCACCCGGCCAGAGACTTTTCGGGAGGCGAGAAAGATATTGGAGACATTCCGCGCTTACGCTCCGACTCCCTACGTCGTAGCAGCCAATAAACAGGATTGTGATGATGCATGGAACACAGATGATATGCGTATCGCCCTCCG
This sequence comes from Chloroflexota bacterium, assembly GCA_020349245.1. Classification (GTDB taxonomy): domain Bacteria; phylum Chloroflexota; class Anaerolineae; order Anaerolineales; family UBA4823; genus PFL25. The sequence continues at coordinate 2,959,968 of CP070764.1, forward strand.
CTTGAGTTCAGACATTAAACTCTTGGAGTGTATAGCCACCAAGAAACCTTCAGTAAAAAATGTGCTGTTGGAACTCCTATACAGCATTCTTGCAGAATTAGATACGGTCAATTTTCAAATTGCACAATTATGAAACCTACTTGCCATGTCCTCATTAATAACTAACCAAGGTAGCGTTCACTATGAAGTATATGGCCGAGGCCGCCCAGTAATTCTATTGCATGGCTGGTTGGAATCATGGGGATTATGGCAGGAAACAATGGATTTTCTCGGAGAATCCTACCGGACATATGCTATAGATTTTTGGGGCTTTGGAGAGTCGGATAAAAAACGGGAATCATTCTCAATACCCGATTTTGTGGCGCTTGTAGATGATTTTATGGAGCAGCTGGGAATTAGACATGCACCACTGGTAGGACACTCCATGGGAGGGACAGTAAGTCTTTCAGTTGCAATCAACCACCCGCAAAGAGTCAGTAAAGTTGTCGTTATCGGTTCACCAATTGAAGGATCTTCTCTGTCTTTGTTGCTGAAACTTGCCAGTATTCGCAGAATTGCGAATCTTGTTTACCGCATGATGGATGCCCTCAAAATTGGCATCCGCCTGGCTGCACCGATCATCACCCGTGAGAGTAAATGGCCGGAAATGATCCACCATGATCTAAATCAGGTAACACTTGAATCCTTTTTGTTGAGTATTTCCTCTCTCAGACAAACAAATCTAACCCCCCTGCTGGCCCCGATTTATCAACCAGTTTTGGGTATGTATGGTGATCGGGATGTTATTGTAAATCCTAACCAATGGAGTTTATTAAATACCTACATCCAGCGTGTAAGAATTGAAAGATTTAGACGGGCCGGTCATTTCATCATGCTGGATGAACCTCAAGAATTTCGGAAAATCCTAAAAGAATATTTGGACAGCATCTGAAACAATTGCTTCTCTACTTGAATTCATTATCGGTAAACGCATAATGTTAAAAATCATTCTCCAAGATCCACGCTATATCACACCCTTCAATGAACGAGCCCGCGACTTGCGGATCCAAAATAAACCCCTTTGGTTAATCCAACGGGATGTATTGTCTCCTTATACCGATCAAGAGCTGGAGATTCCTCCAGGGATTGAGATTCCCCGATTTAATGAACCCTGCCTGGTTTACCGCGACAACCTATATTTCGACCCAGCGTTTATCAAATCTTTCCTAACTGTTGCCCAACGCAGTAAGGAACCATGCCAGGTAGCTTTTTCCAAAAACGACCCTGCTTTTCGAGAACATGCCTTACCGCTTTCAACCTCTTATGTTACTCAGGGAGATTTATATCTTGCTGATCTTTGGTATTTTCCTGATGGCTATGTCGACGAGGCAAAACCGGTGCTTATTGATATGATGTCCCAAGAAGTTGGTTATTATCATGTGCCTCCATACATTTCCTTCAGCCAGAACGACCTGGTTTTTCAAGTGCCTATACGCAGTATGCTGGCAATTGATTCCTGGGTCCACATTTTCATCGCAGATGTCGTATTTGGCCTCTTTAAACGCGGTTTGCGTTTTGAAGAACACTTGAAAGTCGACCCACTTTATAAATTGCGTATCCTCAGCAAAGCAGTTTTTGAAGGAAAACAAGTCCTCGAATGTTCCGAGCTGGTCAAAATTGGACGGAATTGTACAATCGATCCCCGTGCTGTCATCCACGGTCCCACAACAATTGGTGATAACGTCACAATAAATGCGGGTGCAGTGATCGAAAACTGCATCATCGGGGATAACGTCAATATTTCGCAAGATTGTCAGCTGATGCTCTCAGTCATTGGGGATGGTTCATTTCTGCCATTCCGGTCATCACTTTTCATGAGCACATTCATGGACAATAGCATGGTTGCGCAAAACACATGCTTACAGATGGTTGTCGTTGGACGAAATTCCTTTATTGGTGCTGGATCGACCTTTACCGATTTCAACCTATTACCCACACCAATTCGAGCAAGAGACGGTGACGGTGAATTAGACGTGGCCAATCGACCTGTCCTTGGCGGCTGCGTGGGACACAATTGCCGCATTGGATCAGGAATGATTATCTTCCCTGCGAGGACGATCGAATCGGATGTTGTCTTATTTGCTTCGAAAGATCGCAGAGTGATCGATCGGGATTTCCACTACGAGGATAGCGACCACCACCGCTTATCATTCGCCGGGCTTCATGCCCGTTTGTATCCTAGAAGTGAATCGCTGGAATCGACAACGTGGGAATTCCTGCCCGAAGAGATCGTTCAAAATGTGAATCAATAAGAGAAAACATTCGTACCTTTTTATCCATGGAGGCGGATATGCCAAAATCTCGACTGCTTATTGTAGAAGATGACATCGACATCGCCAACATGCTCGAAATTTATTTTAGTGGACTCCACTATGAGGTGGATATTGCCGGGCGCGGTTCAGAGGCATTAGAAAAAACCAGGCAAAGATTACCTCATCTAATCGTCTTGGACATCATGCTCCCGGATATTGATGGTTATGAAGTATGCAGGACACTGCGTACTCAAACGCGAACCAGCCATATCCCTGTCATATTCCTTACTCAGAAGGACGAACGCAGTAATAAATTGCAGGGATTGGAACTCGGTGCTGACGATTACATCACCAAGCCCTTCGATATTGAGGAATTGAGATTGAGGGTTTATAACGCAATTGCCCGTTCAGAGCGGGAGAGCTTGACTGAACCGCATACAAATTTGCCTTCAGGCCAGCTGATCGAAGATCAGCTCCGTCAAATAATACACTCTTCGGGCTGGGCATTCCTGGATATTCGCCTCAACCATTTTGACTCGTTCAAAGAAGCCTACGGATTTGTCGCCAGCGATAATATCTTGCGATTCACCGCGATGTTAATTGGCGAGATCGTGGATGAGTTTGGTACTTTGAATGATTTCGTTGGGCATACCGGAAATGACCACTATATTATTATCACGACTGAAGAATGCTCCTTGAACATAAAAGAGCATTTGGCTAGACGTTTCTCTGAGGAAATTCTTACCCACTACAACTACCTCGATCGTCAAAAAGGATATATCCAATACACGGGAGATGGAGGCGAAACTGAGCGAAGTCCGGTGATCTCGATCAGCATTGGTGTTGTATCTCCCATGGAATACGAGTTTACCGATATACGGGAGATTACGGAGTTAGCAGCAGAGGCACGTCGGCGGGAAAAAGTTTAACTAATGATCGAGCTAAATATCTTAAACTTGAGTGCTATATTCATTCTATGCGGATTAATTGGTTATGTCTTCATTTCCAAATTGATTAAAGTCACTGCACACTCAACCTACAAAGATATTAACAAGTCTACAAAAAAAACACCAATTTTTCTCCCCGAAAATTCAGAAGCTTATATCCTGGTCGAAACCGGCGGGAAGATCACATATTCAAACCAAGCAATAAAAGAATTGTTTAATTTAAACGGTGAAAAACCAACTCTGGAGATAATTGCAGCTGATCTCCAGCCTACTGAATCTCTCTTTGCGTTGTGCGCCCGTGAAGGAAGGGCACGTCTTAACCTGGGGCATCAGTTAATTGAAGGAAGGTCGTACCAGGTTCCCTATAATTCTCACCATGCGATGCTTGTCTCGTTCCGAGAATTAAGTTATGAGAGTCTGATTTCAGGGAAGACAGAGTCCACCGCCCCATTAGAATTGAGACCAAGAGTGGATGAGCGAAGTTCTATCCCAAAATCAGCTGGATTAGTTGGGGACTTTTTTGCCAGCACAGATTTCCCCATGCGAGCGATCCACTTGACTGATGATGTATTGGAAAGAACTCGACAGCTAGAACTCGAACATCAACGCACAGAGACGTTATTACGCATTACAAAAGAGTTATCCTCAAGTCTCGATTTCGAGCGCATTCTTCAAAGAACCCTGGAAGTCTTGAATGAGGTGATCGGCGCAAGTCATGCCACTTGCATGGTATTACAGCCTGGTACAAAGAACTTGAGGCATTTAGCAACCGTTGGTTATGCGAATCCATTACCCCCCGGGGGCATGCCTTCCGCATTGAATATCAACCAGGGTTTGGTCGGTTGGATCATTTCAAACCGTCAGCCGGTCTTGATTAATGACGTACTAGAAGATCGGCGCTGGATCCAGCTCCCAAACAGCTGGTACCATCACCGCAGCGCGATCGGTGTCCCAATCATCATCGGTGATCAACTCCTGGGTGTTCTATTACTTTATTACCCTGAGGTGGGGAAATTCTCAGCACAACAGCTCGATCTGATACAAGCCGCAGCCAACCAGATGGCGGTGGCGATTAAAAATGCAGAATTGTACCACTTGACATTAAATCAGAAAGAAGAATTAAGCAAGCTGTTAAGTTATCAAAAAATTGAGACCAGTCGCTCTCGCTCAATCCTAGAAGCAATCGCTGACGGCGTTTTGGTGACCGATCAAAACGGTGAGATCACATTGTTCAATCACTCTGCTGAAAGCATGCTTGGGCTAAAGCGTGCTGAAGTGGTCGGAAAGCCAATAAACCATTTTACGGAGCTTATAAACGGTATCACAATGGCTTGGGTTGACACGATCAACGCATGGATGGAGAACCCTGATCAGATCAACCCGATGAACACATTTTCAGAACAGGTCGGTTTACAAAACGGAAGCGTCCTCTCTGTCAATCTTGCTCCGGTAATGAACAATAACAAATTTTATGGCACTGTCTCGGTTTTCCGTGATATTACCCATCTCATCGAAGTTGATCGATTGAAATCAGAATTCGTTGCCACAGTAAGTCATGAACTACGCACACCCATGACATCTATCAAAGGGTACGTGGATATTCTCCTGATGGGTGTCGCGGGAGATCTCAGCCAACAGCAGTTGCGGTTTTTAAGAGTTGTCCAGCAGAACACCGAAAGGTTAACGATACTCGTAAACGATTTGCTCGACTTGTCACGAATTGAGTCTGGTCAGGTAGAGTTATCTTTTGAACCACTCGACCTCCACCATCTGGTCGATGAAATTATGTTGGATGTAAACCGCCTATCTATTGTGGAAAATAAGAACATGCACTTTAATATCGATTTGCCATCGGAAATTCCCCACATCCTGGGTGATCTCGAAAGAATCAGGCAAATCTTCATCAATTTGCTGGGTAATGCGTTTCAGTACACCCCACCAAATGGGAAAGTCAATATTCGAGCCCGGAAGATCGGTGATGAAGTCCAAATTGACATCAAGGATAACGGTATTGGTATTCCTCCCAAAGATCAGGAAAGAATTTTTGATCGTTTCTACCGCGGGGAAAATAACATGGTTATCACCACCGCTGGGACCGGATTAGGCTTGAGCATTGTCGCCAAGCTGATCAACATGCACCACGGACGAATTTGGGTCTCAAGCAGCGGAATAGAAGGTGAAGGCAGCACTTTTTCCTTCACCTTACCAATCTCCAATAAATTCCAGAATCTTGGCAGGGTGAAGAAGGAACATGTTAAAGATACTCGTCGCTGAAGATGAAAAAGATATATTAGAGTTAATCACTTTTACCCTTCAATATGGTGGATATGATGTGATTCCAACTTCAAATGGCGCGGATGCATTAGAGATGACTCGCAAATTGCACCCCAATTTGGCATTGCTGGATGTTCGCATGCCCCGAATGTCTGGTTATGATGTATGCAAACACTTAAAGGCTGACCAGCAGACCAAAAAAATTCCAGTCGTGTTTCTCTCTGCAAAAGGGCAGGAAGCAGAAATTAAAACCGGTTACGAATCTGGGGCGACGGACTATATCCTGAAACCTTTTGCTCCCGATCAGCTGCTCAGAAGACTTTCCCAGATACTCTCAAATTATGAGGTAATCCAATAATTCTAAGGGGTATGAACTTTCACGCCTATGGCGGGGATAACCAACTAGAAGATGAGTGCATTAATTATCGATAACGCGATCGTTCATTACGAAGCCCTCGGGCATGGAAAACCAGTGATCTTTTTGCACAGCTGGATTGGATCATGGAGATATTGGATTCCCAGCATGCAGTTCGCTTCGACCCGTTTCCGGGCATACGCGCTAGACTTGTGGGGATTTGGTGCCACCAAGAAAATCTCCTCCAGATATGCCTTAGAAAAGCAAGTGTCCCTACTCAAAGAGTTCATCGACCAGATGGGGCTGGGAGACTTCACCCTCGTCGGTCATGGCCTGGGAAGTATTATTGCTGCATTCTATGCGGCTGATTATGCTCAATATGTTGAAAAGCTGATGTTAGTCAGCTTTCCAATGGGAACTATTTCAACAAACCCAAGATTACAAAAACTATCTCCGAAAGAAACTGCTGATTGGTTGTTGGGTGACTGTGAATCCTATATCGAATCTTGTGAAGATGCAAAAAAAACTGATCCTCAGGCCATTTCGATTTCTTTCAAACAGTTTCAAGACGTCAACTGGCGTCAATTGTTAAACCGTCTCACTGTATCCTCGATCTGGATACACGGCGAAAACGATCAAGCCATCTGCAAACCAACTGAAGAACAACTTGAATATCTTCCCGAATGCGCCCAATTCCTACTATTCAGCGATTCCGGCCATTTCCCCATGTTGGATGAGACCAGTAATTTCAACCGGCTCTTGACTAATTTTATCCAGCTTCCTGCCGGTGAAGACCCTCGCAACCTTGAAGTTAAAGAGATATGGAAAAGACGGGTTCGCTAAAATTTTCTTGACATACAGATCAAGCCAGCTTATACTCTATTCAAACCATATAAATTGCTTGGGGAGTCTGACTAATCCAGACTGAGAGGAGAACGGTTTGTTCTCGACCCATGAACCTGATCCGGGTAATACCGGCGGAGGGAATGCACACAACCTTCAATTACACCCCTCTTCCACCCCGGAGGAGGGATTTCTTTTGCGAGCAGTAATTTTTGCCAACGGTATATTTGAGAAATCTAATTTCTCATTGCTAAGCCTCCACGAGGATGATCTGCTTATCGCCGCCGATGGGGGTGCGGAGCATTTCGTGGAACTGGGATTGACACCCTCAATTCTCATCGGGGATATGGATTCAATTTCCCCGTCATTACTGAATATTCTCAAGGATCAGGGGTCTCAATCGATCGTTTACCCGCAGGATAAAGATCAAACCGATTTAGAATTAGCTCTCAACTTTGCGGTCGGAGCAGGCGCTAGAGAGATTCTCTTGTTGGGGGTAATCGGGGGAAGATTGGATCAAACTTTGGCGAACTTAATGCTGCTAACCAGGGAGGATTGGCAAGGAACTTCCATGGTGATCCTCGATCCACCTGACACTGCTTACTTGATGCGCGACCACGACAATATTTCCCTGGATGGCAAACCCGGGGATATTGTTTCACTGATCCCGCTGACCCAAGTCGTAACGGGTGTCTCCACACAAGGTTTGCGCTGGCCACTTGAAGACGCAGAACTTACACTCGGAAATACGATCAGCGTTTCCAACGAAATGGTGTCCTTGATAGCACAGATTGAAATCGGTATTGGTAAGCTGCTGCTCATACACAGGGATATTTGATGATAGGGAGTAGGACGATGTACAAATCCCATATCTGTACCATAATTTTCATATCAGTGTTGGTATTCATGTCCGCCTGTAGTCTAACCAGCGATATCTCGCCATCATCAGACAGAATTCTCACAATTATGACTCATGACTCTTTCGCAGTGTCTGAGCAGGTCTTAGATAAATTCCAATCTGATACCGGTATTCAAGTGAAATTCCTCAAATCTGGTGATACAGGAACTGCAGTGAATAAAGCAATTTTGGCAAAAGATAAACCTTTGGCAGATGTCTTTTACGGGGTTGACAACACATTTCTCAGCCGAGCACTTAAGGAAAATATCTTCGAGCCATACAATTCACCTCTGCTCAATGAGATTGCTAATGACTTCATATTGGACCCCGAGCACGGTGCCCTCCCGGTTGATTTCGGTGATGTATGTCTGAATTATGATATCGCTTTTTTTGAACAAGAAGGCATCCAACCACCCCAAAATCTTGAAGATTTGCTCAAACCCCAATACAAAGATTTACTGGTGGTTCAAAATCCTGCTACTTCCTCCCCCGGGTTAGCCTTCTTATTCGCTACAATCGGTCGTTTTGGCGATCCGGGATATCTGGACTACTGGCAAGGCTTGGTGAAAAATAATGTTCTCGTTGTGAATGATTGGGAGGTTGCCTATTACCAGGAATTTAGCCGAGCAGGTGGCAGCAAGCCAATTGTTGTTTCCTATGGTTCCAGCCCACCTTTTGAGGTTCTCTATGCTGAATCCCCGATTGAAGAACCACCCACTGCGGCTATCACCAAAAATGACTCCTGTTTCCGCCAAGTAGAATTTGTTGGTATCCTGAGAGGAACCCAGCACCGTGAGCTGGCGGAAAAATGGATCGATTTCATGCTTTCCCCGACCTTCCAAGAAGATATCCCCCTGCAGATGTTTGTTTTCCCGCTCAATAAAAACGCGAAATTGGATGAAACTTTTCAAAAATACTTAGCCATCCCAGAATCTACTGCCTTTGTCAGCCCTGAAGAGATCGCTGACAAGCGGGAAATCTGGATAAGGGACTGGACGGAGGTCGTCCTGCGTTGACCCTGGAAAAACCGATTATCTTCAAAAATGCCATCAGGATGGGATTGTTATGGATTCTGCCGTTGCTATTCCTGGGAATCTTCTATTTCTTTCCGCTTGGGAGCATTTTGAAGACCAGTTTTAATCGCAGCGAGTCTGGCGTCATCACCCCCATCCTGGAAGCAATTCAATCAGGATCGATTCAAGAAGTTTTGTGGTTTACGATCTGGCAGGCTGCTCTTTCAACCCTGCTGACGCTGATGATCGGTTTGCCAGGCGCATATTTGTTTGCCCGTTATGATTTTCGGGGAAAAACAATGCTCCAAGCTTTATCGACAGTACCATTTGTGATTCCGACCGTGGTTGTTGCAGCTGCTTTCTACGCCTTATTAGGCTCCCGGGGATGGCTAAACCTTGCCGCGATGAGGATATTTAATCTTCAACAGGCTCCCATTCAGATAACAAACACAATCTACGCCATATTACTTGCACACATTTTTTACAACACAACCATTGTCCTGCGCATGGTAGGAGATTTCTGGTCCCATATTAGCCCTAGATTGAACCAAGCTGCCAGAACTCTGGGCGCAAGCCGATCACAAGCATTCTCAAAGGTCACTTTGCCTTTGATCGGACCTGCAATAGCTTCTGCAGCACTGCTGGTGTTTATTTTTGATTTTACTTCCTTTGGTGTGATCCTTATCCTCGGAGGACCCCAGTTTGCTACGCTTGAAGTTGAGATTTATTATCAAACCATCAGTTTGTTTAATCTACCATTGGCAGCGGTCCTTTCCCTTCTACAACTTGGTTGTACATTGATCCTAACAATTATCTATACGCAGTTGAGTCACCGATTGACTCTTCCTCTAGAATTACGAGCTCGCACCTTCACTCAAAAAAAGTTACACTCTTGGCGCAGCCGGATATTTGCAGGCATAGTAATTATGACCTTGTTCACAATTCTTCTCTCGCCTCTCCTTGCGCTGGCGATGCGTTCTTTTACCAGGTTCGAACCCGAACGCGGTGAACGCAAGATTGAATCTCCTGGGTTTACAACAGACTTTTACCAAGAGCTATCCATTAATCAGCGCAGTTCATTATTCTATGTCCCTCCCACAACTGCGATTGGCATCTCCTTATCTTATGCAGCTGCTTCCGTGGTCCTAGCTTTATTAATCGGCCTACCTGCAGCCTGGGCGCTCAGTCATCACTCAGGATCTTTTCTGAACCGAGTTCTTGATCCAATACTTATGCTCCCGATTGGTACCTCTGCGGTGACCTTAGGGCTGGGTTTTATAATTGCGTTGAATCGCCCTCCCTTCGATTTACGAGCATCGCCGATCCTCGTTCCAATAGCCCACACTCTGGTCGCATTTCCTTTCGTGGTTCGTAGTTTAACCCCTGCCCTGAGGAGTATTCAACCGCGCTTAAGGCAGGCTGCAGCTGTACTCGGTGCTTCGCCGGCACAGGTTGTGCGAGAGATCGATGTTCCTCTCATCGGTAGAGCGTTAATCGTTGCCGCTGCTTTCGCGTTTACAATTTCCCTGGGTGAATTTGGAGCAACCGCGTTGATCTCAAGACCTGAATATCCAACCATTCCCTTGGTTATCTATCGTTTTATTTCCCAACCAGGTGCACTCAATTATGGCCAGGCGATGGCTTTGAGCACTATCCTCATGGTTGTCACCGCTGGTGGCTTGATCGCGATTGAACGTTTTCGGATTGCAGATGTTGGTGAGTTTTAAGCACACCCGGTGTTTAACCCTGCGTCGTCCAATTAAACTTGGAGGTCTCGATTGAATCAGGTTCCTGCTCTGCAAATTAAGAATGTCGATAAATCTTTTGCAGATCAGCGTGTATTGCTGGGGATCACACTGGATATCCCAGCTGGCGAAATTGTTGCTCTACTCGGACCAAGCGGCTGTGGCAAATCCACTCTCCTTTCAATCATAGCTGGCATCGAGAGGCAGGATCGCGGAGAAATCTTGTGGATGGGGAATTCATTGGATGATATCCCACCTCATCAAAGAAAATTCGGGCTAATGTTCCAGGACAATGTCCTTTTCCCTCACCTGGATGTTTTCGAGAATGTTGCCTTTGGTTTAAAAATGTCTGCAATGGATACCGGTCTTATCCAGGAAAAAGTTGCTGAAGCTCTGCGTCTTGTTGGACTGGCAGGATTAGAGAAACGGAATGTAAATTCCCTGTCTGGAGGAGAGCAGCAGCGGGTTGCCCTTGCCCGGTCATTGGCACCTCGACCGCGTTTATTGATGCTGGATGAACCGCTTGGTGCCCTCGATCGTGCATTGCGTGAGCGTCTGCTCGATGATTTACATGCTATTTTGCATGATATCTCCCAAACTGTTATCTATGTCACCCACGATCAGGAAGAAGCTTTTGCGATTGCAGACCGCATCATCTTGATGAAAGAGGGAAAAATCGAACAAATTGGCCGCCCAGAAGATATTTACAGAAGACCGGAAACATTGTTCACTGCCAGGTTCCTGGGCATGACAAACCTAATTCCTGGTAATGCCATAGTCGAGGAAGGGGATTACATAGCTGCTACACCTGTTGGAAAAATCCCCATATCAAAACCCCTCCAAGGTCCGGTTACAATTTTGATTCGACCTGATTCCGCCAGACTGGACGGTCATGCCGGGCTTATGCTCGAAGGCAAATTGGTAGAAAAGACTTTCCGGGGAAATCTTTGCCAGGTTAAAGTTTCAATCAGGGAAACAGAGCTGACTTTTATTTTCCTATCAAATTTAGAGATCGCTGAAGTCGGTGAAAAAATACTGCTTAGCATAAATCCAGAGCAAGGAATCATCGCTTATACTGGTACCCTAGATCCATCATCTGCGGGCATTGAATAGAAATTGGCTGCCTATCTGTATAAACTAGCATGAATCCAGTGATCGATATTCCGGTAATTGACCGATCTATATTCTTTAGTGATAAGTAGCAATTTGATGTCGACCATTACGATCATTAAACAAGACCACAAAGGCTCTGAAACTTGGAGATATTCGGGATCCGTAATTTCTCGCCAGGTAAACCAAGTTAAAATCGAAGCTTATTTTGATCGCGAAGATTTTGAATTTGAAGGGATAACGCTGAAATTGGGTGATAGATTTATCGAGACCTACTTCGGTGACCGCTGGTACAACATATTTGAAATACATGAACAATCAAGCAATAAAATAAAGTGCTGGTATTGCAACATCAGCTACCCGGCTGTTATTACAGGAAATTCAATCACTTATCGGGATCTGGCTTTAGATCTGCTTGTATATCCGGATGGCAAACAAAAGATTTTGGACCAGGATGAATTTGCCTCACTCCCCCTATCCCCTGAAGACCAGCAGTCCGCTCTTAAAGGATTAACTCAATTGCAGCGAATTCAGTTCGCCCAATAAGGTTTTTTTGCGATACCTCAGAAAATTATCTTCCAATCACCAATATTCGATCAAACCCCAAATCTCAATAATTTTCTTAGTAATAACTTGATCCTAATTGAAAGATTATGTCATTGAAAATTTGCAGGATCAAATCTCCCAACCAGAAATAAAAAATTAAAATCAGCGCACAGCAACAAAAGAAAACCACCAAGAATACCACAAGGATAATCCACCAAACACTAGACTTTTTGGGAGCTTCCTGAACGGGTAATACATCATGATTATTAAGCTCGGTCATTTTTCGCCTCAAATTATGAATCTATAAACTTCTACCTCTGCGTTTATACAGTCTGGCTGGCTTGTTTCCGTTTGTTCCGACGCCAAAAGATCCACACCACGAGTGCGGTGAATGAAATAATAATAAAGGCAATGATGAGGGGTATGATAATCGCCATAACTGAGAGAAAGGTAGCAAAAACATCTTCTGCCACACTCACTGGAATGTTGCCAGCACCGCCCGTGGTCGCCGTAATTGCTGGTCGAACAGCTGCGGACTTTACAGCATGGACAGCTCCGGATACCAGTACCCCTGCTGAAAGCGCAACAACCGGATGAAGATCAGTGATCACATTGGCTGAAGCAGCAAATACAATTGCACCGGCAACCGGTCGGACAAATGTCTGGATGGCATCGTTGACATGATTTACAGCCGGTGCTTTGTCAGCAAAGAATTCAACGACGGAAAGCACGATTAACAAACCGATTATCCACCAGCTGGTCAACGCATCCCATGGTGCGTTAAGTTGTATTAAATCTGTATAACGGGCGGTTAATGAAATCACCAGCAGGGGAATATATGCATTTAATCCCGCACTTGCGGAAAGTCCAAAGGCTCCCATAACGCCAGTCAATACTTCCATTTGAAGCCTCCTAATAATGTAAACTTCCAAATATGACTACGAATGTCTCACAAGTGAAATCCCTCCCATGTCCCTGTTAAGAAGAACCGGAGGAAATCCAATATGCCGATTTGGATAATCGCCAAGGTCAAACCTGCAATTAGATAATTGATTACTTGGTTCCAGTGATTATACCGATTTTCAACCCTAAATACCATCACCAAAACCATTGTATAAACTAATGTCAATAATAGTATAACTCCAGCCGCGCTGATAATCGCCAGGGGATATAAGATTATTGGATTCTCAAGAAGTACCAAAGCGATTAATCCAATCCCAAGAGCAACCAGGACTGCGAAAGATTTGAAATTTTCAAACGGGGGACGTGGGTCGATAAGCTGCCATACTGTGGCATTGAATGCAGGGTAGAGAATTATGGCGATTGCCAGACCCATCCCGGTGCCAGTAATCAAGCGCAAGGTATTATTTGGCTCATACAGGTTAGGAGATCCCGGGAATATACTGAGGAATGAATTAACTCCATCAGCTATGAAAGCTAGGGCAAAAAAAGCGGTGGGGATAATAATCGATTTTGGAAGCATGCCCACCCGCTTGTTGCTGGCGATGCGCTGATAAACCAAACCCAACATAGCCCCCAGGTACATACCACTGCACCGTGCACAGAGAGGCATCTGCCTTTCGCCGAAATAGAAAGAACGCAGATCAATCCGATGGCAAACAGCGTATCCAATGGAGTCTGCTTTCCCAAAGAGTCCCGGTGGAGTGTTTAATAACCAGGTAAAAAGCGTCAGGACAAAAACTATCAAGATAAATACCCTTCCAAATTTGCTATCCACCGATAATCTTGACTTCACATTTGCCATGATGAAGAAATTATAGGGGTTTATTTCATAAAAGACAAGCAACGTTGGCAAACTATCTCATTTGGAGTATGATTCCCCTTTGAATGCCACATGACTGGAGGTCAAGATCGGATGAAGAAAGTATCCGTAATAATATTGATCGCATATCTTTTCGCCGCCTGCTCATCGGGTGGTCCAACACCCACTGCAGAAATCGCGGTTCAACAATCGGTAGCCTCTGCTACAACAACTCAACCTGAACCAAGCGCTACCCCGGTTCCACCAACGGAAACTGCAACCGCTACCATTACGCCAACTGCAACACCACCCTACCCGGAGGAAGGATTTGGACCGGATAATTTCCCTTCGAATGTCAATCCATTGACCGGAGAGTTTGTAGCAGATGAGCGCATGCTGGATAAGCGGCCGGTTGCAATAAAGATAAACATTGTTCCCCGCACCGGTACCCGACCACCCTGGGGATTGTCCCAAGCAGATATCGTGTTCGATTATTATCAAAACAACGGATATACCCGATTCCACACCATTTACTATGGTGAGGATACTGAACTTGCCGGTCCGGTTCGCTCAGCGCGATTCCCAGATCATTTCCTGATCCGCATGTATAAAAGCATCTTTGCTTATGGCAGCGCAGACCCGCTCATCAATGAACGCCTATTTAGTGCAGAATACAGCGATCGCCTAGTGCTTGAAGGCGGCGGCGATGGCATTTGCCCTCCTGATGAAGCAGCACCCCTCTGCCGATTCGATCCCCAGGGGTATGCTTTTCTCCTGGGTGGAACCTCTGAGATTCACCGATTCATAGATAATGAGGGTGTGGATGACAGCAGGCAAAATCTCGATGGAATGTATTTCAATCTCGACACCCCTTCCGAAGGCCAGTCCGGAGAAAATGTAAGTATTCGCTACTCTGGTGACAGCTATGCTCTCTGGGAATACGAGAAATCGAGTGGAAATTATCTTCGCAATCAAGATGATTCTTACGACCAGGGAGCCGGGGAGACCTATGCACCGCTTTTAGACAGGAACAATGATCTTCCGATAACCGCAGACAATGTTGTTGTATTGCTGATGGAACACGCTTACTTCCGCAAACCTCCAGCAGAAATTGTTGAGATATTGATCAGTGGCAGTGGTCCCGCATACATCTTCAGGGATGGCAAAGTTTATGAAGTCCGCTGGAATGTCCCGGGACCAGATCGGGTTTTATATCTGACAGACTTGGATGGAAACCCATTCCCATACAAACCGGGAAATACATGGTATCAAATCATCGGTCAATCTTCTGAAATCAGTGAACCCGAAGAAGGTGCCTGGCGGTTTGAATTCTTGGTCCCCTAGGTTCAGAAGCCTTCCAGGATAGCCTTAACCAATCCTGGACCCTGATAAACCAAGCCAGTATAGACCTGGACCAGTACAGCTCCTGCATCCAACTTTTCCCGAGCATCAGGTGCACTCATCACTCCCCCAACCCCGATAACGGGTAATTTGCCCGAAGTGTATCGATGAATTTTTCTCACGATTTCCGTGCTTCTGGTAGAAAGTGGTCTCCCACTGAGGCCGCCAGTTTCCCTAGAAAATCGGGAAACGAGATTATTGCGTCCTGTCGTTGTGTTTGTGGCAACAATGCCATCTAACATGTGAGCAATGCTTACATCCAGAGCATCTTCAAGTTCGCTATCCGATAAATCTGGTGATAATTTAATCAGCAGTGGAATTTTCTTGCCGAGGTTTTTTTCTTCGTATTCACGTGCTTTTTGAAGCCCACTTAAGAGATCATCCAACGCCTGGCGGGCTTGCAGTCGCAGTAATCCCCAGGTGTTGGGTGAACTGATATTGATCACCAGATAATCTGCTAAACCTGCAAAACGACGAAACAGAATTGTATAATCATCCAAAGCTGATTCGATAGGCGTGGAAGCATTTTTTCCTAGGTTGACACCGATCACAAGATCTGCGGGACGCCTGCCTGAAATTGATCCGGCTAGATACTCAGCACCCCGCCCGGGAAATCCCATGCGGTTGATCAGTGCCTGGTCCTCAATTAACCGGAATAAGCGTGGACGGGCGTTACCCGGCTGTGGTTCAGGAGTAACTGTGCCTAATTCGATATGACCAAATCCCAGTAATGCCAAACCACGCCAGCCGATGCCATCTTTGTCATACCCCGCAGCTAATCCAACAGGGTTTTTAAACCGCTGACCAAACACCTTGATAGGCATCTCTGGTCCTCGGAAATAAGCTTGTAAAGCATTATTCAACCCGGGAAGTAAACCAGCTAACCGCAGCAAATTCAATACCAGACGGTGAGCGTTTTCAGGATCAATTCGGAAAATCAGCTGGCGGAGAATCGGGTACATTCTTCCTTTCAATTATGGTGTGGGTTATTTCATTGAGAATAGATTAAACAAGATTCGACTAATTCTCGCCTGCCTCAGCAACAAATTTCTTCACCGCGGAAATTTGGCCCGGAGAGACCAGGCCGCTATCCGACCAGATCTCCAGAAGATTAGCGAGGCTAAAAATTCCATGGAGACGATAACCTGATCGAGACAATTCTTCTGCTGCACCAGATTGTCGGTCGATCAAAACAACCACGTCCTCAACCTGCAATCCTGCCTCGATCAGCTTTGCTAGAGCCTCGAATTTACTGCCACCTGTAGTCACCAGATCGTCTATCAAGACTACTCTCTCCCCGGTTGAATAGCAGCCCTCAATCTCCGCTTTCATTCCATAACTTTTAATTTCTTTACGCGGATATACAACCGGGATTCCAGCACGCAAACCAATTGCAGTTGCTATCGGCAAACCTGCATAAGGTACAGCTGCCAAGCGATCGAATTTCAATTCGGCCAAAATTTCCAGGTAAGAATCTGCGACCCTGGACAGTAAACCCGGGAATGAAACCAATCGTCTCAGGTCGAAATAAATCGGAGAGGTCAATCCAGATTTCAATTTAAACTGCCCAAATTCTACACAACCCGAATTAAGCAAGTCTTTGGCAAGATTCTTCAATTCCTGCTCCCGGAAGCTTATCCCCGATGATAAATTGCCGGATTCCTTTTTTTCCCGGAAATGATTGATTTGCTTACGAATCTCTTCAGCAACTTTCCGTGGATCGTTTGCCCTAGCCAAACTGCGCGAAACCGGAATGATCAGTCCCAATCCATCTGGACGCAAGCCTTCTCTCAAGGCTGCCGCAAGATCTCCACCCTGCGGACCAACACCAGGTGAAAGAATCCACAGTTCTGGCGCAAGTTTGCGAACCCGGGAGAGAGCGTCAATTTGGGTCGCACCAACAACAAGGCCAAGATTATCTTTTCTATTCCATTCCACTGCCCTGGAAGCGATCAATTCAAAAACTGTTCCAGGTAGGTTTTGTGCGGGATCCATGCTCTCTCGTAGAATGTTCACCTCTTGAATATCTGCCGAGCCTGGATTTGAAGTTTTGCATAACAGGAAAACCCCCTTCTTCTCATCAACAAGGAATGGTTCCAGTGCATCATACCCAAGATAAGGATTGATTGTTACTGCGTCCACACCAAGCTTGTTGAAGACCGCATAGGAATATGCTTTTGCAGATGAAGAAATATCTCCGCGTTTTGCATCCAGAATAACAGGGATGTCCTGCGGAATTTCATTCACCACGGTTTCAAGAACTGCTGCGCCTGCCTTACCGAAAACTTCGAAAAATGCAATATTAGGTTTGTAGGCCAAGACAAGGTCCTGGGTAGCATTGATTAACCGACGACAGAATTCCAAAACTGCCGCTGGTTCACGGCTAGACAGATCCTCAAAATGTGGATCTAAACCAACACAAAGTAAGGAATCGACCTGCCTAGCTCTTTCTTCCAGAAGAGTAAAGAACCCCATGCTCATCTCCTCTTCTTTCTGAGAA
>CP070764.1:2977752-3001359 GCA_020349245.1 Chloroflexota bacterium
GGCTACCAGGGATAATGGAGGTATTGATAGGAACCGGGCCCTGGATCATTCTTTTTGCAGTGCTGGTATACGGATTCGTGCATTCGCTGCTGGCTTCTCTGGCAGCTAAGGCCCGCGCCAGGGAATGGTTCGCTTCTCGTGCGGACCGCTGGTACCGCCTGTTTTATAACTTTTTCGGTATTCTCACCTTCCTGCCCGTCCTTGGCCTGGTCGCCGTCCTGCCAAACAGAGAAATTTATGTAATCCCGGCTCCCTGGTCCTATCTCACCCTCTGCGGACAATTGTTGGCATTGCTTGCGCTTGGGGTTGGCCTGCTGCAAACAGGAGTCTGGTCGTTCTTGGGCTTCGAACAGGTGCTCAACCCAGCCCAGGCCAAACCAGCACAAATGGTAACTGGTGGGCTGTACCGCTGGGTGCGGCACCCGCTTTATACGGCTGGCCTGGTGTTTATCTGGCTGACCCCGATCATGACCGACAACCTCCTGGCCCTGAACCTCGGGTTGACAATATACCTGGTCGTTGGAGCGATCTACGAGGAGCGCAAGCTGGTCCGCGAATTTGGCGAAACCTACCTGCGCTACCAGGAGATAACACCCATGTTAATTCCCGGGATCAAGAGAACAGCCAAACCGGATCAGCTGCAGAAATAACCACGCCAAGAGCTCGAGCTGCTCTGAAATCAAAACCGCTGACCTCTAAGAGTCAGCGGTTTTTTATCACCGTCTTTAATGCCCGGCTGTTAGGATTATGATTTAAAGATTCCCAGTGGCATATATGCTGACACGATGAAGTTCGGGGCATCCACAATCTCGCTGATCTTCAGATCCGCGGCCGTGCTGCACAAAACATATGCCTGGCTACGGGAAAAGCCTTTTTCCTTGACCAGCCAGTCGATCATATAGCGGGTGGCGTTCTTCGCATTTTCGAGCAGGTCAGGACTGTGGGCCGTGGTGACATGGTAACCCTGGGTGTCAGATTTTCCCAACGGGCTGGGTGTCTGGAATTGAAGCTCCTGGAGGGAGAGATCCTTGCGCACGCTGAGCCGCAAGGTTGTCGTCATCGGTGATTCGATCCCGGTACCGCATAGCTCACCATCCCCCTGGGCACTGTGGCAGTCCCCGCAGGCGAATAAAGCACCATCGGCAAACACCGGAAACCACACCGTTGCGCCAGGACCCAGGTCGCGGATATCAATATTACCGCCATTAAAGCGCGGCGGGATGGTGTCAATGCGCCCGTCCTCTTTTGGCGCTACCCCCATGGTTCCACAGAAAGGCTCAAAAGGTAGCTCGACATCATTGACCCCGAACACACAGGTATCGTTCTGTAGCTGCCAATGATGGATGAAGGCGTAATCAAAGTCATCTGCCAGCAAGCCGAATCCCTTGAGATGGCCGCTCCAACCCCAGCCTTTATGCTCGAACTTGAGGACTTCCACCTGCAGTGCATCCCCTGGGTTCGCACCTTTAACATACACGGATCCGATCAGCGCGTGGATCGGCGCGAAATCAATGTTTGCCAGATCATCATCAGTCCAATCGGGAGTGACCTGACCACAGGGTTCGGGACATTCAAAGACCACGGTATCTCCCGATTCGATTTCCAATCTGGGTTCAACAGAGTTATCCCAGAAGGGTTGAGTAACGCTGTCATCCAAGTAATGTTCTGCCATCTGCTACTCCTTTCTTTACTTATCAGCCAAGGTTAGTGTTATTTTCCAATCATGCTCATAATAAGCTGTTCGGTGGGATTTCCAATGCCGAAATAGTTTAGCAGCAACGCCCCCAGGAGCAGAGCCAAAATGACCCCCATGGCGATATAGTCAATGCGGTGGAAAATCAATTGGCGGCGGTATGTCCGGGCGGAAATATTATAATCAAACCCCCGCGCTAATATGGCAATGGATATATCCTGGGATCGCTCGAGCGTCGCCAGGAAGATCGGCAGCAGCAAAGCGGTCAAAACCTGGACCCTCCTGGCTAGGTTCTTAGGCTGCACATCGTATCCACGGGCTTTCTGCGCATCAGTAATTTTTTGGGTTTGTTGGGAGAGCAACCCGACAGTCGCAAAACCAAGCGTCAGGGCAATCCCCATCTCCGCCGGAAGACCCTGGCTGAGGAGCCGCTGCAGAAGAAAACCTCCCAGGATACAGGCGATCATCACCACCAGGATGCGCGCATAGGTATCCAAGGGGATCCGCTGGATCTGCTGGGGGAAAATGAGATAAGCTGTCACCAGCAAAATAACCGCGAAAAGCAGGATGATGGTGATCTCCCGGCCTGATTGCTGTGTGCGCTCCCGCTTGGTGATCGACAGGGCCAGGTCGACGGGTGGGGTGGTATAGAGCATCAAATGCACAGACAGGACCACACTGAAAAAGCGGAAGAAAACCGCTACTCCCCGGATGAGTCCCTGCACGGTTACCGGTATCCAATCCAGGCCAGGGATGAGGTAGAACAAGAAATATGAATCACTGGGGGTGAAGAAAATGATCTGGAACAGGGCGAAGGTCGAAAAAATCACTACCAGCACGCGCAGGTTACGGTTGAGAACCTTGCGATCGATCGCCTGGGTGCCCAGGTAATACAACCCCAAGAAGATGGCCCCCATGATGATGGGATCGATAATAATCACGGAAAGCAGAGTTACCCCGACGAACATCAGCAGCTTCGTGCGTGCATCCAGCCGGTGAAGAACAGAGGTGCCCTTCTGATACTCAATGGCCATTGGGTGCCTCCACGAGTTGCCGCAGCACATGGGCCAGGTCTTCCGTTTTCACCAACCAGGGAGGTACCCCGTACTGGCTGAATTTCGAGGCCAGCTTGGTGGTATCTGGCAGGTCCAGGGAATTGGCCTGCATGAGTTCGGAATCTGACATGAGATCCTGCATGCCCCCATCATACACAACTTCGCCTTTTTGGAGGACCACCGCCCGGTGGGCATAGATCGCTGCATAATCGATCTTGTGGGTGATCATCAGGACCGTGGTGCCTGATTCATTCAACCGCTTGATGATCTCAAAGATTTCCCTGGCCATCCTGGGGTCCTGCCCTGTCGTTGGCTCATCGATAATCAGGATCCTTGGCCTTAAAGTCAATACTGAAGCCAGGGCCAAACGCTGTTTCTGACCCTTTCCCAGATCGAACACTTCCGCATCGATATAGTCCAGGATATCCACAAACTCAAGGGCTTCCTTCGTGCGGGATTCAAATTCCGCCGGATCGATGTGGTGGGCTTTCAGGCCAAAGACGACCTCATCGCGCACGTTAAATGATACGATCTGGTGATTCGGATTCTGAAAACAAAAGCCGACATCTTGAGCGAGCTCGTAGGTTGGAGTCGTGGATACATCCTTGCCCAATACCACGACCTTGCCATCATTCGGTTGCAGTAAGCCAATGATATGTCGCACAAGTGTCGTTTTTCCAGATCCGTTGCGGCCCAATATGGCGGTAATTTCTCCTGCGTGAAATTCCAGATTGATGTGGCGTAACACCGGACTCTTTTGATCGTACGAAAATGAGACATCCTGCAGTTCGATGATCTTGGGACCAGCTTCTCTTTCATTATTCCCGAGATCGAGTTCAGGAATAGGGTGCAGATGATACTGGGAACTGAACTTATCGTAGAAATCATCTGGGGTGAGGGGGATTGGATTGAGCTGGAAAGTGTCTGCGAGCTGCACGATCGGCGGAGGGGTGAAGACATTGGGTATCTCCCCACCTGCCAGGATTTCGGCTACCGTCCCATCGCGGATGATCTCACCGTCATGCACCACGATCACCCGGTCAACCAGCGGCAGAACTTCTTCCAGGGAATGTTCGACGATGACCAAGGTCTTCCCGCGCTGTTTAACTACATCCACGACGACTTTGAGCACCTGGGTCCTGCCAATGGGGTCTAGGTTGGCAAGAGGCTCATCCATGATGTAAATTTCCGGCTGCATGGCATAAACCGCGGCGATCACGTTCGCCTGCTGCTCGCCCCCGGAAAGGCTGTGCGGTTCGCGCTCTTCATAACCCACCAGCCTGGTCGCTTTTAATGAATCCTGGACTCTTGCATTGATCTCTTCCCGGGGGATCCCCAGGTTTTCTGGTCCAAATGCGATCTCATCCCCCACGGAATTTGTCACCAGCTGGCTTTCCGGGTCCTGGAATACCATGCCTACCAGCGAGGCCAGGCCGCCGATGCGCGCCCGGGCGGTGCGGTAAGTGCGGACCAACACCTCTCCTACAAGCTCCCCTTCGTGAAAGTGGGGGATCAATCCATTGATGCAGCTGCACAGGGTTGTTTTCCCACTGCCAGCGGGACCGGTGATCAAGACCACTTCGCCGGGAGAGATGTTTAGATTTATATTCCGCAAAGCGGGCTTGTCAGCTCCAGCATAGGTGAAGGAAACATCCCGGAATTCGATATCGTTGCTCATGAAACCTTTCTTAAGCAATAGAATAACCCAAGCCGCGGTATCCACTGATCAGCGGCTTGGGAAGGATTTGCTTTACAGTCTCTGGTTGAAGACTATTTTACCAAAGCGGGCGTCTGTAGCGCTCCGGAAGTGCAGCCATGATGATGGTGGTCACAATCGTGGTGAAGACAGCTTCAGGCGCGGCACCAACCTCGAGGACACCCAGCAGTGCAAAGAAGCCACCGTATTCGGGATCTGGATAGAACAGGACCAGTCCAACGACAAACAGCGGTACAACAACAATGAAATAATATCCCAATACCTGCAGCGCCCATAAGCCCAGGTAGCCGAGCTTGTTCTCCTTGAAGCGCCAGGCCAGGTTCTTGTAGACAAAACCGCTGTAAATGCCACCGATGATGTGAGCCAGCAGGCTCGCCAGGGGGATGCCGGGTTCCGCGATCCCCGCCAGGAGACCAATCACGATACCGCCAATAGGCCCGGTGAGCGAGGCACCGATCGTGGTAAAGATCTCGCGCGGATCGGTGACAACCGGGGTCCCCGGGATCGGTATGGTGATTCCTGCCAGGACCACAGCCAGGGCTGCACCGCCGAAAGCAGCTGCCACGCCTACCTGACGCGCGGTCAGGATTGGCTTGCGCTCACTTTCTATGCTCGGTGGGGATGGGGTTTGTTCGCTCATTTCATTCTCCTCTCCTGCCTGATATTTCTTTGTATAACCCAGGAAGATTATTTTAGTTGCGCAGCAAATACTCGATGCAGTAACTTGTATAGTAGTGGGGCAGGTGAATTGGAAAATGGGGCTATCGATCAGGATTAAATCCTTCAGGATTTCCAATGCCACCTGCATCGCTGGGCGAGACATACTTCGTACGAACTTAGCAAACTGTGCCATAGGACTGGCTATGAATACTTGAGGAGGTGAAAACCTTGCTTGAAGAACTGCCCTCTGAAGGTAATCACCGCCTGTTCGGACGCTGGTTACCGATCCCTGAACGACAAGTCCGCCAGTCCGGAGAATGCTCTCCTATTGTGAAACTCCGGTACTTGCTGAACCGCCTTGGTGAACATTGGGATCGCTGACTCGGTTTTGCTTGGCACAACGGTGCCTCCTGGGCCAACTATCGGTCGGATGATGTTGCATGTTGCGCTCAAGAACAACCACGGGGAATAAATCCTGGCAGCCCCTGCCGGCTGCTTTCTTACAAACAGGCTCAGGCATTTAGTGGTCGCTTTCCATGTTGCTGCTAGGAAACTGCGTTCGCTTTAATTCCCCAATTTCACCGACCTACATTGTTAAAAATACTGCCTATTGTATTTTATGGATATATCAGATAAAATTTACTCGCTATTAAGACAGAGTATTATTGCCATGCTTTTAAAGGCAGAAAGGAGGGGAAACCTCATAAGCTTATCCACTCCTGTTATTAACCTAACCCCCCACTAGATAACATCGCTCTCTGGGAATTGCCCTGAATTGGGTTCACGTGGAAGTTTTGTGCGATTCAAGGCACACGAAACATTCACATACTGCCTATGAAGGATTTCCCAAAGCGAACGTACGCAAGATCATTTTTCGCTACTCAGGAGAACTAACAAATGAAAGTAAAATCAATTTTGAGTCTGGTTTTAGCGTTGGTATTCTTGCTTGCTGCGTTTCCGGCAAGTGGTGCCACGCTCAATGCGAATAACCCCCAGGCTTTCAAGAAACCTTCCCCAAAATTTTCGGAGGCGGTTGCCTTCGATGAGACACCTGGACTTCGCGATCTGGCACAGGGCTATGCAGCTGCCGCCGCCTCAGGAGAAGCCTCGCAAGATCTACTCGAGATCCGCCCGGATCGCGGTCCGGATGTCAAAGATCAGGGGTTCGCGGGCGATGGAGCTCTCCAGGGAGGCGTGGGTGCCCGCTTTGCCTCCCCAGATTCCGCTGCTACGGCAGCTGCCGCCTCGATCTCCAGTCCCTTGGCGAACTTCGAGGGACTGAGCAACCAGGATAACTTCAACCTATTCGGCTTCCGGGTCAACCCGCCGGATCCGGTCGGTGATGTCGGCCCGAACCATTATGTCGAGATGATCAACCTGGCCTTCGCCGTTTATGACAAGCAGGGCAACCTGCTGCTGGGACCAGCCCCCATCGGTGCCCTGTGGGAGGGCTTTGAAGTTGAGGACTGCACCGACCCCTCCGGCGACCCGATCGTGCTCTACGACCAGCTCGAGGACCGCTGGATCCTGAGCCAGTTCACCACGCGCGGATTCGATGATCCAACCCTGCCTTTCTATGACTGTGTGGCGATCTCGCAGACCGGCGACCCGACCGGGGCCTACTACCGCTATGCGTTCATCACCCAGCCGGACACTGCAGCCGGTTTTGGATATTTCTTCCCCGATTATCCGAAGTACGGTGTGTGGACGGATTCGTACATCATGACCACCCGCGACTTTGGGGTGTTCAACCAGTACGGGATCAGCGTGTACGCCCTGGAGAAGAACAAGATGCTGGAGGGCAACCCCAAGGCCCGCGCGGTACAGTTCTTCCTGGATTCGAACGAAGTGCCGGTCTACCTGATTGGCGACGGGCTGCTCCCGCCAGACATTGACGGCACACGCCGCCCGAAAGATCGCGTCGCCGCGCCGATCGTCGGCACGATGGACGACAATGCCTTTTACGGGGCACCGTTCGACGCGCTCAATATCTGGGAGCTGTGGGTGCAGTGGAAAGCCAAACCGCAGGCCTCGCTGAACCTGGCGACGCAGCTGCCGGTAGCCCAGTTTGACTCGGTCTTCCCCTGTGGCCCCTCGCGTGGCTGCATCCCTCAACCAGGGATCACGAACCCTGACCAGTGGCTCGATATTCTGTCCTACCGGCAGCGGCCGACCCACCGGCTGGCCTACCGCAACTTCGGCGGGTACGAGGCGCTGGTGACCAACCAATCGGTCGAGGCTGCACCCGGCATGGCCGGCGTTCGCTGGTACGAGATCCGCCGCACCGGCGGCACCTACTCCGTGCACCAGCAGGGAACCTACGCCCCGGGCGACGGCGTGCACCGCTGGATGGGCAGCGCCGCCATGGACTGGCAGGGCAACATGGCAATCGGCTACAGCGTGTCGAACGCCACGGATGTCTACCCCGGCATCCGCTACACCGGCCGCCTCTCCGGCGACCCGCTGGGGCAGATGTCTCTCGGGGAGGGTGTCATTATCAACGGCACGGGCGTGCAGACGACCACCAATTCGCGCTGGGGCGACTACACCTCGCTGAATGTGGATCCGGTGGACGACTGCACCTTCTGGTATGTCAATGAGTACTACGAGATATCAGGCTTCCCAGTCAACCCCAACGCACCAACAACCGCTCCATGGCAGACGCGCATCGCCAGCTTCAAGCTGCCCGGCTGCGAGGCAAAAACAGACTAGCTAAACCAACCTCACTCTCAATGGTTACTCGACCAAATTAGCTGCATGAATAATCAGACTAATGAGCCATATTCTCTCTATGAAAAAGTAACCCTGGAGTGATAAATCTCCCCTTGCGGTTTCAAGAATTAACAACCGCAGGTTCATAAGTTCTTAGAAACCGTTCCACCGATGGTGTGGGACGGTTTCTGTCATCTTTGAATTCATTCTCATATCACTGGGATCAAATCCAGGACTGTTTGCTCTTCAAGGATTGGATTATGATATGAGAAATCGATTGCAGCACATACGAATTTCCATAGGAGATCGATCGTGAGAGCAGCCATCTACGAAGAATTCAGAACTCCCCTGACGATCCAGAATGTGCCCGACCCGCTCCCAGATGCGCCGGGCGTCGTGCTCAAAGTCAAGGCTACCGGTTTGTGCCTCAGCGATTGGCACGGCTGGATGGGCCATGATCCCGACGTCACCCTCCCCCATGTCCCCGGTCACGAACTGGCCGGAGAGATCGCCGCAGTTGGCAGTCAAGTAACGAAGTGGAAAGTCGGCGACCGGGTGACCCTGCCATTCGTTTGCGGTTGCGGTATCTGCCCGCAGTGCGCTTCCGGAAACCACCAGGTATGCGATAACCAGTTCCAACCGGGCTTCACCCATTGGGGTGCCTTTGCCGAATATGTTGCCATCCAGCGGGCAGATATCAACCTGGTACGCCTGCCAGATGGACTCACTTACGAAGCAGCCGCCAGCCTCGGCTGCCGTTTTATCACTTCATTCCGGGCGGTCGTCGACCAGGGAAAGGTTACAGGCGGGCAGTGGGTGGCCGTGCACGGCTGCGGCGGGGTTGGTTTGTCCGCTATCATGATCGCCAGCGCTTTGGGAGCCAATGTGGTTGCCATTGATATCAAGGACGAGAAATTGGATTTCGCCCGGGCAATCGGCGCCGTGGCGACCATCAATGCAGCTGGGAACCCAGATGTAGTCGCCGAGGTGATCGAGATCACCAAGGGCGGGGCGCAAGTTTCCATTGACGCCCTTGGCAGCCCGGTAACCTGCTTTAATTCCATCGCCAATCTGAGAAAGCGCGGTAAACATGTCCAGATCGGGCTGATGGTCGGGGACTACCAGCAGCCAGCCATCCCTATGAATCAGGTGATCGCAAAGGAGCTTGAAATCCTGGGCAGCCACGGCATGCAGGCCCACCGGTATCCGGAATTGCTGGAAATGATCCAGCACGGGAAGTTGTCTCCCGAAAAACTGGTGAGCAAGACGATCAGCCTGGAGGAATCCCTCGCAGAACTTGTTAACATGCACAATTTTCAGGGGGTGGGCGTGACCGTGATCAATCAATTCTAGAGTTACCACGGGAGTTGCAGATCCCCTTCGAACAGAGCTGATAGAGCAATTTAGTCAATGGATCGGGAATGACCCTTCCCTGCTTGGTGGTCGTGCAGCCTCGATCAGAACAGCTTGGACTTCTTTTGATAAGCCTGGAACGGCGTTCTCAGTTTCATCCTGAACCAATCTCCCTCCTGATCCAGGTTTGAGAGGGAAGGCAGTGGATCGAAAGTGATCCCGCCCAAAGTTCAGAATAACGCATAATTTTCCGGGTGCCATAAGTCCCATGCCGCTCCTTGCCAAACTAAACATTCTCAGCAAAGCGTGGATCATCCAGGCTGGTTCCAATCCACGAGGATGAATCCAATCTACCCGGCATTGTTCGTGAGCCAGCAGCAGACCCAACCTGTGCCGTGCGGATTGACTTTTTCGCCGCGCCGGGTGGATCGCCAGGGCGCTGGCCGCAGCGGCTGTTTGCTTGCAGCCACCGGTCTTGGAATAATCCCGGCGGAGGTATCCCCCCGCAAACACAAATTGCCCGGCGCGGTACCCCGCAGTCCGGCCGTCCCGGGGAATCTCATCTATAAGCAGCCAACCTCTCCTGCAGCATCATGTACAATAGGGGGCAGGTGAATTGGAAAATGGGATAATCGATCAGGATTAGGTTCTTCAGGATTTCCAATGCCACCTTGAGGTCATGCCGCTCTTCTGGCTCTCACTCGCCTTCCTGGCGGGCATCATTTTCTCTGCCGGGGTGCCGTTGCCCACCAGCCTCTGGCTGGTTGTTGCAGGGATCAGCTTGGTCTTGTTTTTCGCCTATTCCTGGCGCCAGCGGCGGAGCACAGTTTCCTTACCTGGATTCAACTCTGCTCAACCCCGCCAACTTCAAATCCATCTCCTTTTGCCAGCCTTATTCGCCCTCGGCGCCGCCCGCTTCCTGGGTTCTGCCCCTGATCTGAATTCCGAGGCCTTTATCGCCTATCACAACGACACGGGCGAGGAAATGAAGCTGGTCGGCAGGCTTACCAAACCCCCACAAAGCCTGGAGGGTCAAACCCGGCTGCGTATGGGTGTCGAAGGGATCCAGCTCGAAAATCAATCATCTTTTCAACCGGTGCGTGGCACGGTCGAGGTACGTCTCTCCACTGCCGAAAACTGGCGATATGGCGACCGGGTGATGGTGCGTGGAGATCTCGAGTCCCCACCGCAGTTTGAGGGCTTCTCCTACCGGGATTATCTTGCCCAACAGGGCGTGTACAGTTACCTGCGCAACGCCAGGGGATACCGCCTCTCCTCCCACGGGGGTAATGTGTTCCTGCGCTGGATTTATGCTTACAAGGACCACGCCCGCAGGACCCTTTACCGCCTGTGGCCTGACCCCGAAGCCTCCCTGCTGGCCGGGATTCTGCTGGGTGACGAGAGCGGTATTCCCGAGGATGTCGACCAGGCTTTCAAGGACACGGGCACCACGCATATCATCGTCATCTCCGGTTTCAATATCACCATCATTGCTGGATTGCTGGTGGCTGTTTTCAGCCGTGTTTTCGGGAGGGGCCAATTTGGTGTGCGCCGGGCAGCGGTCATTGCCCTGACCGGTGTGGCAGTCTATACCATCCTGGTTGGGGCGGATGCTGCGGTGGTCAGGGCGGCGATCATGGGTGGGATGGCTGTTTTCGCCAGCCTGGTGGGACGCCGCCAGGCCGGGATCAACACCCTGGCGTTCGTGGCCGCGCTGATGGCTGCCTTCAACCCCCAGGTACTGTGGAACGTCGGCTTTCAGCTCTCATTTGCCGCTACCCTGGGATTGGTGCTATACGCCGAACCGCTGAAAGCAGCTTTTGAAAAGCATGCCGCGCGCATCGTGGCTGTTGAAACTGCCCAGAGATGGTCCCGCCCGGTGGGGGAATACTTCTTGTACACGCTGGCCGCCCAGCTGCTCGTGCTGCCGATCATCGTCTACCACTTCCAGCGCATCTCCCTCTCCGCCCTGGTCGCCAATCCGCTCATCCTGCCTGCCCAACCACCAGCCATGATCCTGGGGGGTCTGGCGCTGCTGGCAGGCACGGTTTACTTCCCGCTGGGGCAGGTATTGGCCTGGATCGCCTGGCCCTTCATGGCGTTCACCATCCGCGCCGTCGAATGGTTGGCGACCATCCCGGGTGGCGTCTTCAACCTCGGAGAAGTGAGCGCCATCCTGGTAATCTGCTTTTATGGGCTGGTTTTTGGACTCACCTTTGCTGGCACCCGATCCCGCAAAGCTGCCGCCTGGATCAGGCCGGGGACGGTCCTGGGTGGTTTAATCGTGGTCACAGTTCTCCTCTGGCGCAGTGCACTTGCCGCCCCTGACGATCGCCTGCACATGACTTTACTGGATGTCGGCACAGGGGATGCCATCCTGATCCAGTCCCCCTCCGGGCGCACCATCCTGGTCGATGGCGGCCCCAGCACCCGCTCCCTGTCAGATGCCCTGGGTCGCCGGCTGCCGATAGGAGATCGCCAGCTGGATTGGCTGGTCGTCGCTGCCACGGCGGAGGGGCAGATCGCCGGCCTGGCAGCAAACCTGGAACGCTTTCCGCCAGATAACGTGCTGTGGGCCGGGCCGGAACAGGGCAGCTACCCCATCCGTGCATTGAAGGAAAAAATGACCGGGATGGATATCCCGGTTGTCTCTGCCGACGCCGGCCAGGTCCTGGATCTGGGTGAAGGTGCCCGGCTGCAGGTACTGGCAGTCAGCAGGCGCGGGGCGGTCCTGCTCCTCCAGTGGAAGAGCTTCCGGGTGCTGCTGCCGGTTGGTGCCGACTTTGAAACCCTGGATGATCTGCGCACACATCCTGATTTGCGGGGACTCACCGCCCTGCTGCTGGCCGAGAGCGGCTACGCGCCGGTCAATCCCCCTGACTGGATCGAACACCTGGCGCCCCGGATCGCCCTGCTCAGCGTGGCAGCTGGTGACCTCCAGGGTCTCCCTTCCCCCGAGACGGAGGCAGCTCTCCAGGGATACAACCTGCTGCGCACGGACCGCAATGGGTGGATCGGACTGACCACGGATGGGGAGCAGGTATGGGTGGAGGTGGAAAGAAAATAGGAGTGTCTCTAATGCCACCAATCTGAAGGGTGCAAAGGGCGCGGGAATCAGATCTTTGTGTAAACAGTGAGCCTTGCTTGAAAATAGGCGATCGGGTATTCGGAGAGGCAGCTGTTCTATCAACCACAAGGGGAAGATAAAGGATTAATTGGTCCAATGCTTATGCAATTCGCCAATAACCAATGATAACGCCCAAGACTTTAGAAGGATCGAACATAGTTGTTTTTTTCTTCATCCCATGCACGCCTTTCGTGATTGTGAAGAAAAATACAGAACTTAATATTTGATTACATTGAATTAATTACAAAATCACCTAGTTGAAATGACTGGAGTGAAAATGATACGAATTATTTTATTATTCCGAATTGTATGAAGGTAGCTAACTACCATTTATTTTCCAAATATATATCGTTTATCAAAAATTAGTGTTCGCTCGCTATCCCATAAGAATGCATGACCTGCTGAATTTGGCCAAATTTCTTTAGTCTTCTTCCAATTAAATCCACACCATTCCGGATGATTTTCGTTTGTATAAACTCTACAAATTTCACCAGGTTTTATTACATACGATGGGAATGTAAATTTGTTTTCTCTAAAGGACCAAGAGTAATCATAATCAGTTAAAGTCCAGTTGAGCAATTGGATATTCACTGTATCTTCATTTCGAATTTCCACATATTCATCTGACTCGTTTACATTACTCCCAATTACCCTGATTGTAATAATCCAAATGTTTCCGGTTGTTACTACAATTTCCCGATTAACAATTGGTAGGAATATATTTGGTTGATTATTCGCTTTCACACTGCCATTCAAGTTCAGGGGCAGAAACAACAAAATGATGATGAATAAAGAGAGAAGAACAATTTTCTTCATCGTATGCACTCCTTTCCTAAATTGGTAATAAGAATTTGCCCGCCTACTCGCGAAAAAAATGTGGAAAAAATATTCTGGTTATTATTCTACGATGTTTCTTGACGATAGAAGTAAATCCACAATACTCCAAATATAACCATCACAGCGATTGGCACCCAGATGAATAATGGAGCTCCCGAGAAAAAGTATGCGTACAGACCTATCAAAGAGCCGGAAACAGTGAATACTATTTCAAACAGAACTGGAACTCGTACTTCTTGCCAACTCTCAGCCCTATATGCGAACCACGACATCATACCTATGGCTAGAACTGCTGCCCCCAACAATCGAGTTATGTTTTCATCAAATGGTGTCCAATTGACAAGATTTGCCCATGTCCCGGGAAAAAAATAGAATACGATCCCAAATAGAAGGGAAACAGGTGCGTGTATTAGAAAGGTAGTTTTTAGACCATTTGACATGATACTCTTCTCCTTTCAAGTAAGCGGGCAATTCTATATATTAATTATTTCTATTAGATTTAAAATGTCTTAAACTAAACACTCCTTGTAGAATTAAGATCAATTAAAGGAAAAAAGTAATAAAGTGAAATTCTTCTCGCATCCACCTCCTTGATTTATAGAATGGTCGTCGGAGTAATTTGGTGGCAACGAGGTTCGCAATTATGTAATCCCACCTTGGTTAAAGTATATAATAACGTTTTTACAAAATCAAATATTAGTTGAATCTCGGAAAATTATTAGATAAGAAAATATAATTTATAACTAAATGGTGACTTGACTTGAGTTTTATAATGTATATAAGGGAGCAAAGGGGGATTAACTGTTTTATAAAGGCATCAGCTGCGTCCCCCTTGCTGGGGCGCGGGCTAACAAGATTTATAGATTGATTTTGCGAAAATATTCTCTAAATATGTATCGGGGTGATACGCGGGCGGAACTCATCAAGCGTACTTCATCCGCCTCCCTAGCAATGGTCCATTTACAAAACAGGAGCTGAACGATGAAGAAAATGGCGATTGGGGTATTTATTGTTGCTGTGCTGCTGATACTGACACCATCCGCCGCGAAGATGGAGCAGCCGCCAGGGATAGGGTCGGCGGGAAAAAGCTCTATTCGTGGCTTCCATGGTCATTTGAGCGAGAAAAACTAGTCTATCTTGTGCATTGCTTCGAGTGTGGATGTTAAATCGCAAGTAACGGTCTATTCCAAATGTCTCGCCGCCACGGATGGGAAACCGTGGCGGTTTTATTGACTCTGACGCAATACTAAGAACACAACTAGGGCGGTTAATAACCAGCCAGTTATTTTGAGGCAGTCCAGGTACCTGAACCTGAGCAGTGTCCAAGGTAGGAGTCGAAAGAAGCCTCCCATGTGCCATGCGCAGATGTTGTAGAGGTAAAAGTACCTTCATAGACAGCACCTTCAATAGACAGTGTAATTTTGAATTTGTTTTCTTGTATAGGCCAATCACCACCAATCGAGCCATCCCTCGTTACCGACCCACTTTCGCATGGTACCTGATACTTGATCGAGAATTGGCTCAAAGATGTACTACTTGAAGTGACTGTGAAATTCATGGGATAGTCTTGGTTTGTAATCCCTGACCAAACACCTGGCATAGGTTGCCCAGGGGGGGAGCCAGTTGGCGTGGGAACACTGGCTACGTACTTATGCAACACGGGTAAATAGTTCCAGCTTGCTTCACCACTTGGCGCATGTGTCGGAGTGGTTGTAGGGGTGGGTTGTTGAGTCGCTGTAGTGGTAGATGAAGGTCCCGTGAAGTCAACCACCAATTGCGGCTTGTATGAACTCTCCCGTGTACCGAAACCGCGCCAACTTGAATCAGCACCAGAGGTCTCTGGCCCACGCAGCATGATCCCGTGGTTAGAGTACGTTCCATCATACCAGGCAGTAACCAGCTCGGTTACATCGAATTCGTACCAGTCCCAGGCCCCGTGAACGATGGACCTAGAGTCATAAGCACTTGCATAACCCGGTTTGTTATTCCAATTCACATTGGTTTCTGACCAATTGGAGGTTATGCGATAGGTCGTGATCGTGCGGCTGGTATCGGGGTAATCCCAGGAATTTACCAAATAAACTCTGAGTGTAGCTTTCATGATGATCTGCCCCGGGGGCAGATTTGTTATGTTGAATTTCACCAAACTGCGAGCGATCTTGCCGTACGGATCCAGATATTCATCGTAACCAGCCCACATATCTGTTGTGTTACCGAAGTTATTGGTAGGGTAACCTTCCAATACGACGGCATCCGCGATAGCATTAAGTGTTTTTTGGTCCACGGTGCTAACCGGGGACTCTTCTACTTCAGGGGTTGAGTGAGATTCTTTATAAAGACGGCCGCTGTCCTCGTTGATTTCCGGGATAACCGCCCTTCCTGGTCGTAGTCTGGTGATAACGTTCATTCTCGTAGCAGGCGTTGGTTCGGGTGAACCGGCATCGATCTTTTGAAGGGGAAGGAACAAGCACAAAGCCAATGCTATGAGCAACACGCGGGTAAACGAATATTTCACGAACGATTTCCAATTCACTGATGCATCCTCCTTGTAAAACTCAACTCAGATGTGGTATCCAAATAAAAAATTGGGACTTCCCATACTTTTGACCTCTCGTCCGGGAAAACCAATTCCTACAGTCACCTGCTTTGCTCCCATTTTGGATCCTCTCGTGAGGCATGATGGTGGCTCGATTGTCCTTTTTATATGTATACGTAATTGAAAAAGTGTGATTTTCGCAAAAACGGAGACGAAATATCTGAAATTAAACAGCCACTGACTTTTCGTCAGCGGCTTTTGTGATTACGAGTATGTTTCCGAAGCGATGAATTTCGCCTGATTTCCGCCTGCAATGTGCTCGGGGATGACGTGATTTTCTTAATTCATTGTATATTGATTCCCTATATAAATCAACCCAATATCTTTTTAGATTAAACCACCACCCATTGCCCAACCATCAGTAAGATCGGGATTCTTACTCAAAAAGATATATTTACCAAGAAAGGAGGACCTAGTTGGGGAATTGGGGGGATTACAGGAGTAACCCAGGTGAGTATTCAATACTTGTAGACTTTTTTTTATACTAGTATTCAGCAACCAGGTCTTTACAGCTCCCATCGCCAGTGGAAAATATAATCGAATACTTTACTGCCGCTGAATTGAATTCAGTAGCCTTTTTTTAAATTTAAGGAGGCCGTTCGATGAAATCCAGACACCTCATTATTTTTTGTGGGACAATCCTTGTCTCCTGCAACGCTGCAACCGAAGCAATCCCCACCCCGACTCCTGAACCACCGACACCAACCATACCATCTGTTACCCCAGCGGAGGAGGTAGCGACTGAGATTCCCCCCTCCCCCTCACCGGCTGCATTCTTGAAGTATTATTAGATTATAGGGATTGGAATTTCGGGAAAGAAGAGGGAGATGAAGTCATTGATTTACGTAGCATATGGCTTGGTCGCGGTCATGATCATTGCGGTATTATCTGTTATAGGAGCAATTCTATTTTCAAAATTAAGAGGTGATGATATTTTTTATTATACTATTGGTGGAGTTGTTGTTTTTTTTCTAGACTTAGTGTTGCTCATTGCCACCTGGCAGTATCCGCGATCTATGGGATCATGTTCGGTACTTTGGTCTGGCCGTTGTTCACCCGTTTTTCATCCCGCAAATTAAATGCTTGGATTGCGGGTCTTGCTTTTGGTGGCTTCCTCTTTCTCATGGCACAGATCGCAGTACTACCGATCACAAATTCTCCTCTGGGCGATATTCCCAGCTGGCAGTGGGGAATTGGGCATTCAATATATGGGTTAGTAATAAGCGCAATGTTTGCTCAAAAGGCAGGATAAATTAGAGACACGAATGAAAATTCTCGAAACAGAACGGCTTTTCCTCAGACATTTCGAATTAAGCGACATCGAATATCTGTATTTGCTCTATAGCGATCCAGAAGTGCGCCGATATTTTCCAGAAGGTACTTTGACCTATGCTGAAACCAAAGCAGAAGTGGAATATTATTTGAAAGGTCACCCGAACTATCCCGAGCTTGGATTATGGGCGACCATTCAGAAGAAAACAGATCAGTTTATTGGGCGCTGCGGGTTGCTGCCGTGGACTATTGACGGACAGGATGAAGTCGAAGTAGCCTACCTGCTGGGAAAAGCCTATTGGGGACAAGGCTTGGGGACAGAGGCTGCACAAGGTATCCGGGATCACGCATTCGAAGATCTTGGATTATCCAGGCTGGTGTGCATGATCGATGAAGGTAATCTGGCTTCCATTCAGGTGGCGAAGAAGATTGGGATGTCATTCGAAAAAGAAAGCCAGGATGAGCTGGGGTCATTTCATCTATATGCGATTAACCGGTTTGAATGGAAGATCGCATGAGAGAAAAAATCAAGGTAATCTTCGCCTGGGCACTTTTTGTTTTGATCGCCATAGCGCTGACCGCTGGCATGATTTATTATTTCTCAGTAAGCCCCACTGGAATCGCGCCAACCATCTTTCAAATCTTGTTTGCTGGGGCTCCTGTTGTTTTCGCGTTTATCGGTGCACTGATCATCTCCCGCCAGCCTAGAAACGTGATCGGGTTGTTGATGATGATCCCTGGACTTGCCCTTACGATTGTGACTGATGCCTACCTGCAGCCCCTTCAGGACGCTCTCCCCACCCTCCCACAGTAGGAGAGTGGTGTTCTGCTGGTTTTTGACAGTACCCTCAACTCTACCGAAAGGACATCATCAAGTCTTTCGCTTCTAATATCCTCAATCACTATTTCAATAGAACACTTTTCCACCTCCTACTCTTACAGTAAGAGCAGGGTCATATGGGGGTTCTTGACCCTCTCTCAACTCTACCGAAAATGAACCTGAGTCAAGACGTTCCAAAAGGAGATCATTATCGCAAGTGTCAAGAGTGATATCAAATCTTGTAATAAGGTGGAGAGGTGAAAAGGGTTTTACAGGTGTATAGATTTATCCTACATTTACTGCAACCCTAATGCAACCGCCATGAAATCTAAATAAATCATGCTCAATTCTAGGCAAAATATATCACGCTCAATATATAGGGAGTGCACATTCATCCTACGAAATTCGAATCAGTAGATTTTAGGTAATATTCTGAGGGAAATGAATTTATGGGGGCAATGATTTGAGTTATTTGACGATTGGAATACTGGTCTCCAACTGAATCCCCAATTTATTGTGTCCCGTACTTAACAAAATACGGGTCACAAACTTTTCATACATTTCAAATTCTGAAGGTGGTGAATAGATATTTCTAAGTTATTGAAAGCCGGGTGGTAAACACAACCTTTAGGGCGCGATTGCATAACGTCTGTGATCATCGTCATCTCCAGTTTCAATATCACCCGCCCTGCTGGATTGCTGGTCCACGCTTTTTTTCGGGGGCTGCCAATTGGGTATGTGCCAGGAATTGGCAGCTGGCAAGCGGGAGGGTCTGCCCACCGGAAAGGCTGGAAGCGGTGAAAGGGTTCCCGCAGCTGAGGACGGACAGGCATGGGTGGATTTAGTCGAGTATGGATGAGGAGAAGCAATCCCTGGAGGTGAAACCCCAGCAAATAAATTGGCCCCCGATATCCGTAAATTTATATCGGGGGCCAATCACTAGATGTTTAATCTGGGTTGATCCTACTTCCCTGTGTGTACCACGATACTGCCGGCACCGATCCCCTGGGCATTGCCGTTGTCGTACACAGCCTGCTCGCCCGCCCCGTCCTCCGACCAGATTCTGATCCGGAAGGTATCGGGAGCCCCGTCATCGGCCCACAGCATGAACTTGTAGGCATTGCCGTTGGGGTCCAGGGCCCCGTTGATCAGGCCTGCGCCTTTGAATTGGGCATTTGACCCGTTCTTGTTCACCACCAGCCACTCGTAGCTCTGCGAAGTGAACGATAACCCGGCCAGTTCGAACTGGAAGGCTGTATTCCCGCTCGGAGCGCTGGCCCCTTTCTGGTATTTTGACATGAAACCGAAGGTCGCTTTCCCCGTCAAGGTTTCATCCGCCTTGTAGGCACCGGCTGGCGAGTCGATCCAGCCGCCGCCCGTCACGAACCCGGCACTCGGGTCGTAGACTACGGCCATGCTGCAGGCCTGCGCAGAATCAAGCGAGCCGTCGTTTACCACCAGGCAAACGTCATAAACCCCGGCCGCGAGGTAGGAGTGCATTGGCGTCGCACCGGTGCCCTCTTCCCCGTCTCCAAAGGCCCAGGCATAGGTCATGGGATCGCCATCCGGGTCCGAGGAAGCGCTGCCATCAAACTGGATGGCAGTATTCACCGCGCCCAGGTAGGGGCCGCCGGGGTTGGCAGTGGGGGCCGTGTTTGTCAGACCTTCTGCAGAAACGAGTGCAAAATTGTGAAATCCACCTGCGACTATGGCAACGACATCTGCCAGACCAGGCTGGCTGGTCGCCACGCCGTAGTCATTTTTTCCCCATCCGACGACGGTACCATCACCCTTGAGGGCTAAGTTGTGAAACATGCCCGTGGCGATGGCTGCGACATCAACCAAGCCTGGCGGTGTGGTAGCCTGCCCATATTCATTGTTCCCCCAACCGATGACCGTCCCATCGTTCATAAGCGCCAGGCTATGCACAAACCCCGCGGATATGGCGACGACGCCAGTCAAACCTGCGGGGATGTTGCGTTGTCCATATTGGTTATAACCCCATCCAACTACAGTGCCGTCGCTCTTGAGCGCAAGGTTGTGGTAAAGGCCCGCGGCGATGGCAACGACACCAGCCAGACCAGACGGGCTGGAAGCCTGCCCGAATTCATTGTTCCCCCAACCGACGACTGTGCCATCACCCTTGAGTGCCAAACTGTGCCTTGCGCCCGCGCCGATAGCTACTACGTCAGTCAGGTTGGAGGGGATGTCGATCTGCCCGTATTGGTTATCACCCCATCCAATTACAGTGCCATCGCTTCTAAGTGCCAAGCTGTGTCTCTCGCCTGCAGATATGGCGATCACGCCAACTAGGTCGGTGGGCATGCTGATCTGCCCGTATTGGTCATCACCCCATCCAATTACAGTGCCATCGCTTTGAAGCGCAAGGTTGTGGAAATAGCCTGCTGAGATAGCGATAACGTCAGCCAGACCAGATGGGATGCTGGACTGCCCATATAGGTTATAACCCCATCCAATCAGATTATTGCTATCGAACGAAGCCTTAGCCGGGGAGATCGCACCCAGCACCATGGGTATCACCAGCGCAGCGCTTATTAAAATGCGAAAAACATTGGTTGAAAAAAATCTCTTGTTCATGGTTTGCTCCTTAATTGACTAGAACTCGAAATCAGGTTTTCCCTGTGAACGAATTAAACAATACCAGGAGCCTCAATTGGGGTTACCCAGGTAACCCTCCCTATAACCCAGAAATAATACAAAAAAGACTTGCGTGGTTTACTGGCAGCAGCGGTTGTGAAATTATTCTTTAATTTGACTTATATTGTGAATAAAAGGAAAATTGATTTAAATTTAATCCGGGTTTTCTGAAAAGGCCTAACCAGGGGTGATGACGATCAAAGATGCTGAGGGAACGAACATTCCTGTAGGCGAGGACGATTTCCCCCTTTATTTCAGCGAGTGGCTAAAATGCCGCCGTCAAGAGCTTGACCTGACTCAGGTACAGCTGGCAAAGCTTGCCAGCTGTACCGTGTTTACCATCCGAAAAATCGAATCAGGCGAGCGCCGTCCCTCCAGGCAGCTCGCCGGGCTGCTGGCAAGATCGCTGGAAATTCCCCCCGATGTTCAAGCAACATTCATAAAAGTCGCCCGGGGTGAGCTTAATATCGAGCGGCTAAGTCATATTGCCCGTATTGGTGAGGCTGAAGGTTCAATTACCTTTAATCCTGCCCCACCTCCTGTTAATCTGCCGCCTCAGACTACTCCTTTTATCGGAAGGGAAGCCGAGCTGGCCGCGTTGGGAAAGCTGTTGGCGGAACCGGAGTGCCGGCTATTGACCATCACAGGCCTGGGGGGTATTGGTAAAACCCGCCTGGCAATTGAACTTGCTTCAAACCAACAATCCCTGTTCCCTGGCGGCGTATATTATGTTTCTCTCGTTTCGCTTAATTCCCCAGAATTTATCATCCCTGCCATTGCCGAGGTCCTAAAATTCTCTCTTTCAGCAGCTGGTAATCCCCAAGAGCAATTACTCAAACACCTCGCACTTCAGACCAGGCAGGCGCTGCTCCTGGTGCTCGATAATCTAGAGCATTTGCTCGTCCCCCCATCCATTCAAGATGGATATGACGAAACCCCCTCGATCTTGAGCAATCTCCTGGAGAACCTGCCAAACTTGAAGATCCTGGCCACTTCTCGGGAAAGGAGCAATCTGCGGGAAGAGTGGATCTTTGAAGTACACGGACTGCCCGTCCCGATGAACGATCCAACCAGCAGTTTGGAGGATTACAGTGCTGTGGCCTTATTTCTACAGTGTGCCCGGCAGTTAAAGGCGGATTTTGAGCTAATGCCCGCTGAAAGGCCAGTGCTGGCCAGGATTTGCCAGCTGGTCGAAGGAACACCACTGGCAATCGAATTGGCCGCAGCTTGGGTGGGTATGCTCTCCATGGAAGAGATTGCCGAAGAGATCGCCTCTAACCTGGACTTCTTGACATCTCGAATGAGAAACATCCCTGAACGGCACCGGTCACTCAGGGCAGTATTCACGCACTCCTGGACATTGTTATCCACTGAGGAAAAGCATGTACTTTGCCGGCTGGCGGTATTTCGCGGTGGTTTCCAGCGCCAGGCAGCTGATCAGGTGGCAGGAGCCTCTCTATCAATCCTTCAATCTTTGCTTTCAAAGTCGCTAATGGGACGCCGCGATAACGGGTATTATGATCTGCACACCTTGATCCGGCAGTGTGCCTTGGAGAAGTTGCAGGAAAGTGGACATTGGCAGGAAACCCGCCACCAGCACCTGGCTTACTTTAAATCCTTGGCCCTTGAAGCCCAGGATGGATTGCGCGGTCCACATTTGGCAGAGTGGTTAAACCGGATTGAGCAAGAGCACAATAATATCCGGGCTGCCTTGGAATGGGCTTTCACCCCATCCGCACCATCCGGGTGGGTCGAAGACGGCTTCTGCCTGCTGACCTCGATCGATCGGTTTTGGGCTGCCCGCGGCCACATCCGCGAAGGGCTCGCCTGGGCAGAGCGCGGGCTGCAGGCCAGTACCGCGATTTCGCTGCCGCGTGCCCAGGCATTAAGGTTTGCTGGCTGGTTGTACAACCATACAGGAGAAAGCCAGGCGGCCCTTCGCTGCCTGGAGGAGAGCCTGTCGATTGCCCGCCAGTTGAACGACGAGACCTGGCAGGCCAATGCCCTGGACACTTTAGGGGACGTCTTCTGGGAATTAGGGGATTTTAACCAGGCCAGTGCTTATTATGCGGAAAGCCTGGAGCTCCTCAGGAAGGGAGGCGATGCGCGTAAAATCGGCTTATCGCTGGCTTCAGCCGGGCGGCTGTACGTCGATAACGGGTATTATCAAGAAGCGGAAGCCTTGCTGACTGAGGGACTGTATCTTCTGGAGCGTGTCTCTGATTTACGCGGTTGTGGCTGGTGCTTCAATGCACTGGGTCGCCTGGCCCTTTTCCAGGGTGAATTAACGCTGGCAGCCACGCAGTTTCGGCAGGCTTTGCAGGTGAATTATGATCTGGGCTACATGGTAGACATAGCCGATGGCTTACATTCGCTGGCTGTGATCGAGGCTATTGCGGGTAATGAAAGCTGCGCTACCCTTTTTCGGGCAGCCGCGACTAAATTACAGAATAGAATCGGCTTTATTTATCCGGACAGCGATCCCCTTCACAGCAGGGCTCCGGCTGCCTGGCTTCAAGCTGCCCCTTCTTTCCAGGAATGGAAACAGGGAGAAATGATGCCTCTGGATCAGATAGTGGCTTTAGCATTGGAGCGTGAAACGGAATAATACCACCCTGATATGCGCCGGTCTATTCGCCCTCCTGGTATAAGTACAGGTCAATCAGATAATTTGTGCCTGCCGAGCAACCGGGCGCTAATCCCCTGCCCCTTTCTATAAAAAAATATCCCCATCCCCCTTTTATTTTCGTATCCGAGTGACGAGTTATTTGATCAGGCTGTGGAGCTGGTTCT
The DNA here is from genome assembly GCA_020349245.1 of Chloroflexota bacterium. Lineage (GTDB taxonomy): Bacteria > Chloroflexota > Anaerolineae > Anaerolineales > UBA4823 > PFL25. Next base: position 3,001,046 of record CP070764.1, read on the forward strand.
GCATTTAACTGGCGCGATGTCTTTGCGGATTTTATCTCCTCCCAGGTTTTTTGGGGGCAAAATAAACGGACGTGTATCGTTGAATCAAGCCTATCCAGATCGAAATGCAAAATTGCCTCCCTGGCGAATTCGATCAGGGATCTCTCAATGCTTTTGAGTATCTCAAACGGCACACCGAACTCCTGGCAAGCCTGAGACAGCAACCCAGCCGCCAGCTGCTCTCCTTGACCGGGTTTCGGCATCATTTCACTCACCACATAATCCGCAAGTAAATACCATTCCAGATGATCTGGTCCAGTAGTTTGGCTACCTTT
>CP070764.1:3001459-3010246 GCA_020349245.1 Chloroflexota bacterium
ATTCGCTGGCTTGAAAACGCACCCCCAGGCGTGGTCATCGAAGCGGTTGGACCACAATATTCTGAATACGCGCGCGTCTCCACGATAAGCGGACAACCAGGTGTGCTGGGGTGGCCAGGACATGAAAGTCAATGGCGCGGAGGCAGGAAAGAGATCGGCACACGACAGGAAGACATTGAGTCTATTTACGGGTCAAATAGCTGGGAAGACACAAAACTCTTGCTGGATATGTATAATGTCCGCTATATTTTCATTGGTCCCCTAGAGCGGCGCAGCTACCGGGTGAATGAAGCAAAATTCGAAAGATTTTTAGGAGCACCTGTGTATCAAACCGGACAGGTTTCAATATATGAAGTGCCTGGAGAGTTAGATTCTTCAGAGATTAATTGATCTGGTCAGCACTTGGCTTTTAGAATCTACTCAGGAAATTTCTTGATTTTCAAGAGGTATTACAGGATGTCGTTATAATGAAGTCTGGATAAACTATGAAACTAAGCCGCATCACAATCGAACACGGGTTTTATTTCCTGATTTTCCTTGTTGCATTGGGCGTGAGAATCTCCGGTCTTATGGATGTTCCGTTATCTGATCAGGAGGCTGAAAATGCCATGCAGGCATATCAATTAGCCGGTGGAGAAAACGCATCCATATCTCCTGGTCCTGGATACGCGCTACTCACTGGCGCGACTTTTTTCATCTTCGCTGACAGTAATGTATCTGCGCGAATATGGCCTGTAATCGCCGGAGGTTGTTTAGTTCTATTTCCATTTCTCATTAGGACGTTAATTGGACGCAAGGCTGCCGTTATCATGGCGATTGGATTGGCACTTGATCCGATCTTGGTTGCAGCTTCACGCATGGCTGGTACCGATATATTAGCTGTCGGATTTGGGATGATAACCTTGGGCATGGTGTATCAGAGAAAGATGATCCCTGCAGGAATTTTTGGCAGCCTGATGATATTAAGTGGTTCTTCGGCCCTTCAAGGAATTTTGGGTTTCGTCATTGCCTGGCTCATCGGTGGTCTTTTATCTAGAAGAAGCGTGCTGGCTCCATTCCCAACCAGCCAGACAAGTGGGGAGACGAAGCACCTGATCCAGCAAGCAGTTTTATCCGGGAGCTTTGTGATCATTGCAGCGGGTACGCTCTTCTTCTTCGTGCCAGAAGGACTTGGGGCACTGGCCAGCAGCATACCCGAATATCTTGTGGGTTGGGTATCGTCTTCTGGGGTATCCATATCACAAACTATCACAGCGCTGGTCATTTATGCCCCAATCCCCTTAATCTTTGGATTCATATCCGCCATCGAAGCCTGGCGTAAAGAGGAAACCATAGCACGCTGGTTCAGTTTGTGGGCAGCTGTCTCCCTCGCCCTGGTACTCTTTTATCCCGGGAGGTCAATCCTGGCCTTATCCTGGGTATTGATCCCCCTCTGGGGAATGGCAGCCATGGAAATTGAAAAATATTTCCGGCTGAAAGACGCGGAATTACTTCCAGCCCTGGGACAGGCGTTCCTCCTGTTATTGTTAATGGGTTTAGGTTGGTTGAATTTAGCAGGGTTATCAATTAATTTAGGTGATATTCAAGCCCTTCAACTGCGCTGGGCAGTGATTGCGGGGACGATTCTGCTAGCAGGGGTAACCACGATCTTGATAGGTCTCGGTTGGTCTTTCAAGACCGCCCAGCAGGGACTCATCTGGGGATTGCTCCTCGGATTTGGGTTTTATAGTGTTTCGATACTCTGGGGAATTTCTCAGCTGCGACCAACCGGTGAACAAGAGCTGTTTGCACCGCTTCCGATTTCCCAGAATTCAGGTGATCTCCAGAAAACTCTGGGTGATCTCTCAGAATGGAGGACGGGCAGCCGGGATTCGTTGGATGTTCTCTTAACAGAAAATTCTCCCTCTCTGAGGTGGGAGATGAGAAATTGGCCTTCAGCGAGATTTATGACCTCAATTCCCCCTGGAGAAATCCCTTCGGTAATAATCAGCGGTGAGGATCAGCCAGAACCAAACCTTTCCATTGGATATCGTGGTCAAGGATTTACCTGGTCCTCCTATCCAGCATGGACTGGGGTATTGCCTGAAAATTGGCCAAACTGGCTTGTATACCGCAATGCTCCACAAACCATGGACAAAGTTATTCTCTGGGCGAGGGGAGATCTATTTCCAGGAGGGACTATCGGGGAGACTACAGAACTATCGCCCGGCTCCGGCGAGGATTTTCCAATTTTAGAACCGGCAGATGATCTTCCGTTCGATGACCAACCATTGGAATAGTCATAAAAAGGGAATTGTTGAATGGGATCACCCCAAATTATCGCAATCGATGGACCAGCGGGTTCCGGAAAATCTACGGTTGGTAAATTGGTTGCCGAACACCTGGGCTACTTGTTTTTCGATACCGGGGTGATGTACCGGGCAGTAACGCTTGCGGTAATCCAGCAGGGGATTGACGTACATGATGAAGTATTAGTTTCCAATATTGCAGAAACGATAGATATCGGCCTCCAGACACCGAGCATCCTGGATGGACGCGATTGTGACATTTTGTTGGATGGCAAGGATGTAACCTGGGATATCCGTAGCCCGGAAATTGATGGCAGCGTATCAATCATTTCAGCGTATCCGAGAGTGCGCCAAATCCTGAGTGAGAAGCAGCGCCGAATCGGTTTGCAGGGCAGAGTAGTAATGCTTGGCCGCGATATCGGCACGGTTGTGCTACCCGAGGCAGATCTCAAGGTTTATTTGGATGCATCTGTGGAAGAGCGGGCGAGAAGACGGTACCTAGAAAGGATCAAGCGGGGTGAAAAAGTTGATTATGATTTGATACTGACCATGCTGCGTGAACGTGACCAGATTGATTCGACACGAAAAATTGCACCGCTAAAACCAGCAGATGATGCAATCGTGATCAATACCGATGGATTGAATATCCAGCAAGTTTTTGAATCGGTTTTAGCCCTGATTGAGAAAGATCGTGTCCAGTAATTCAACGAAGTATCACCTGCCAATATTTGTTGTGGTTTTCCGCCGGATGATTCGCCCCATTTTCCGGATGATCTTCCATTTGATATGTGAAGTCATGATCATAGGGAGAGAAAATATTCCAAAAAGCGGAGCATACATCATTGCCATCAATCACATCTCTATTATCGAACCACCATTTGTCCTAGCCTTCTGGCCTGTGGCTCCGGAGGCAGTCGGTGCAAAAGACATATGGGAGCGTAAAGGTCAGTCCCTGTTAGCTAGGTTATATGGAGGGATCCAGGTTCATAGGGGTGAAATCGACAAACAATTAATAGAATCGATGCTTGCAGTTCTTAATTCGGGCCGACCTCTCCTGATTGCCCCTGAAGGTGGTCGTTCTCACAAACCGGGAATGCGACCGGCCCACCCGGGAGTTGCATACATCGTGGATAAAACCTGTGTTCCCGTACTTCCGGTTGGCGTAATCGGTTCGACAGATGATTTTCTCCACCAAGCATTAAGACTCAAGAGACCTCTCTTGCAAATGAAAATTGGAAAAATAACTGAATTGCCCCCAATAGAAGGGAAAGGGGAGCAGCGACGATTGGCTTTGAAGCGTAATGCCGACTTGATCATGTATAAAGTGGCTGAATTACTCCCTCAAGATTATCAAGGAGTTTATGCCGACAACTAAGTCTAGCTCTGCAAAACCTCGCAGTGAAGTCGTCAATCCCCAATTAACTCGCCTGGCAAAGTTATCCTTTGCTCGCAAAATTTTCCGCCGATGTGTCCATTGGTTATCAAGGTTGCTCGTATTCCTTTGGACGCGGCCAACGGTTCTCGGTATAGGTAATATCCCCAGGCATGGACCTGCGTTATTGGTTTCCAATCACCTCGGGGATGCGGATTTAATAATGGGTTTTGCGTATGCTCCCCCGCTCGCAGAACCAATGGCAAAAATTGAGCTGTACGAAATACCTTTGTTGGGAAAATTCCTTGACCTTTACGGTGTCATCTGGGTTCATCGCGGGCAACCTGATCGCCGGGCATTGCGGGTTGTCATAGAGGCTATGAAGCAAGGCAGGATAGTTGGCATTGCTCCTGAAGCGCGAGAAAGTTTAACCGGATCCTTGGAAGAAGGGACGAATGGTGCTGCATACTTAGCGCTGAAGACCGGGGTTCCAATCATACCGATTACTTTTACAGGCACAGAAAATCAACGGATTTTCAGGAATATGAAACGGTTTCGCCGGACTGATGTATCATTAACGATCGGAAAACCATTTCACCTGGAGGTTTTTCCAGATCGTCAGAAATCAATCGAATACGGTACTGAGAAGATCATGCATACACTAGCAAAACAACTCCCGCCTCAATATAGAGGCTACTACGAATTCGAAACCCAATCATCAAACCAGGATTAAGCGCTGCATGAAAATTCAGAATCCTCAATTATCCGGAAGTGGGGGATATAACCATGCTGAATGGGAAAACAAGCGGCGCTTCTTGCGTTTCTTGTTACGGACATTGGCTTTTACACTGCTTGTGCGACTGGAACATGTAGAAGGGTTGGAAAATATCCCTGAGGATGGAGGGGGGATATTATTAATGAACCATATCGGGTGGGTAGATCCGATTGTATTGGTCCATGTGGTTCCGAGAAATATTGTCCCTTTAGGAAAAGTCGAGGCGTTCGAGTATCCCGTGATCGGGATTTTCCCCAAGCTCTGGGGGGCAATTCCTGTGCATAGAGAAGGAGTGGATCGGAGGGCGATCCAGGATGCTTTAGATGTACTAAAGAAAGGGGAAATAATTTTAGTCGCGCCTGAAGGCACCAGGAACCCCGATCTTCAGAAAGGCAAAGGTGGATTTGCGTACCTAGCCAGCCGTTCGAGGGCACCTATCATTCCTGTAGCTATTGAGGGATCACCTGGCTACCCCGTGATAAGATATTCCCGTAGGTGGCGGGAATCTCCAATTACGGTGAAATTTGGCAGACCAATTGTTTTTCGTGAGCAATATCAAAGAGCCGGTCGAGACGAATTGAAAATATTATCGGATGAAGTAATGTATTATTTATCTGCAATGCTTCCAGAAGAACGGAGAGGTTATTATTCCGACCTGACCAAGGCGACTCAAAATACCTTTGAGATAATATAAGTACAGTATCACCTGTTATCGTTCACTACAATCTGGCCTGGTATGAACATTCTGATCACGAATCCAATAAATTTTGAATTTCCAGCGAGCATCCTTGGTTGGCTTGGCTGGGGTGTTTTCCTTGGGTTGCTAATCTTATTCAATATCCGATTTAAGGAACTCAACCAGCCTTTAGTTGTTTGGCGGAAAAGGACTTCTCTTTTTCTGTTGATATTGATTCCTCTGACTGTCTTGGCTCTTCCCAGTTTGCAAGCAGGGAGTACATACACACGCTCGGCTATTCCCGTCTTTGCAGCCATCCCCTGGTTTTTTGGTGCAGGTTTATTAGGTCCAGGACCAGCTGCAATTCTTGGCTTTTTCTCCGGAACGCTGATTTGGATGTGGGGTGGTGATGATTTCCTACTCCCTATTAGCACTAGCTTGCTGGCAGCCATTATGGGATGGATGTTTTTCCAGAATTACCGAACACCATTCTTTCGAGCACTCCGGCATCCGATATTTGCAGCCCTGGTGTTAATTCTACTTTTTCCGGTTTTATTCTTCGTGGGAGTCATAATCCTCGGGGAGGATTCAATCGCTTCTCGCATAGAATATGGATTTGACCTCATTATTCCTGCTTTCATTGGCTTTGGGCTGGCATTCCTTGTGGCGGGATTGGTTGGAGAATTCGGATATATTTATTTGAGACCTTATTGGGGTTCCCAAAGAGCAAATCAACCCTCCCCTGGTGAGAGTAAACTTTCTGGACGGTTCCTGTTTATCGTTGCTCCGCTGTCGGTTATCCTGCTGATCGTCCTGATCGTTGGTGATTGGCTTGTGGCGAGTAAAGCTGCCCGTGAGATGTTAGAAGGTAGGATGGCAAATGCCGGGAATATGACCGCGCAGTCGATCCCGTTCTTTCTTGAAAATGGGCAGAACCTCTTAATCAGCCTTGCGGAGTTAACATCGATTGATCAATCCCCGGAACAAATTCAAGAAAGACTCGCCACTCAGCGAAGAGATCTTCCATATTTCAGCCAGCTAATTTATCTTGATCCTCAAGGCAATTTCATTGCTGGTGATCCCGGGGATGCAATTCAATCTCTACCCCTGACCGCAGATGAACTGGATCAAATCGGCATCGCTTCGATTGTGCCTATAGATATCGTTGCGATAAGACCGGAGCCTGGACGGTCCACTGCTTGGCTATCGTTTATTGCTGGTGTACGTGACAGTGAAGGTGATTTGAAAGGCGTGTTGGTCGGGCGCAGTGATTTGGCTGAAAACCCCTTTGCCAGACCCCTTCTGACAAGTATTGACAGTCTTGCTGAAGTCGATGGACAGGGGATGCTCGTCGATGAGAATGGATTGATCTTATACCATCCAGATGCAAGCAAGGTGATGACCCCTTATACTGGCAAGGTTGGAGAGGAGCCTCAATTTTTCGAGGAAATCTCTCATGACGGGGAAAGCGAGTTGGTGTATTTCCGCACCGTGATTGGGCGCCCCTGGAGCGTCATCATCACTGTACCTGGTGAATATGCCCAGCGGCAAGCGGTTAATATTGCCCTTCCACTCTTGGGGATTATCTCAATATTGGCTATTTCTGCATTCTTCATCTTCCGATACGGATTGCGAAGTGTTACATCATCTTTACAAGATCTGGCAGTACAGGCGGATCGTATGTCTCAGGGTGAACTTGAGCTTGCCTTATCTCCAGGTGGGGAAGACGAAGTCGGGCAATTAAGAGGTGCACTTGATAAGATGCGGGGAAGCCTAAAATCCCGCTTGGACGAGCTTAACCGGCTGCTATTCATTTCCCAAGGAATAGCTTCCAGCCTTGATCTTGAAGATTCTTTGGGACCAGTGTTAGAAGCTGCCTCGCTTACAGGTGCTTCTTCAACTCGGGTTTATTTGCTCCCCGCACTCACCCCCAGCTCTTCTGGTGAAAAATTCTCGGCTTATTGTATAGGTCTGGGTCCGATGACGGATGCGTATGCCCACCTTGATGAGCAGGTCACTGGGCTGGTTGAAAAACGAGATATTTTGAAGTTAAATAATCTCACCCGCCCGCGAATCTTTTCTATCTCAGAAGAAACGACTCTTCCTCAGGCAATCCTTGCGGTACCGATTCGGCAGGAAAACCAATTTTTTGGTGCATTATGGCTCGCTTTTGATAATCCTCATCAATTTGCGGAAGAAGAGGTGAAATTTATCGTCACGCTCGGAGGCCAGGCTGCTCTGGCTGCTTCGAATGCAAGGTTGTTCTTGTCTGCGGAGATCGGACGGCAGATGCTTGAATCGATCATTGATTCGACACCTGATCCTGTAATTGTCACTGACCACGAAAATAATATCTTGGTGACCAATCCTGCCGCAGAACAGGTATTTGGTTTGTATGATGGAGATCATATTGGCAAGCATATCTCAGAGCATATCTCTCAAGATGAAGTGCTATCGTTTTTTCTCCCTGAAGATATTCCTCAGGAACGAAGAGAGGTCACATTTGAGAATGGGAAGACCTATTTTGTCACAACTTCAGTGGTCGAAGTTGGCGGGAAAGGTTTAGGAAGAGTCTGCATCTTGCGAGATATTACCTCCTTCAAGGATCTGGATTCTTCCAAATCTGAGTTTGTTTCAACAGTAAGCCATGATCTTCGTTCCCCACTGGCTTTAATCCAAGGCTACACGGCGATGTTGAAAATGGTTGGAGAGTTAAATGATCAGCAATCGAGCTATCTTGAAAAAATCTCATTTTCGACGGAAAGAATGTCCCACCTGGTGACAAATCTTCTGGATTTGGGAAGAATAGAAGCAGGTGTTGGGTTGCACTTGGAGAAAAAAACAGCTGGTGATGTTATTCTTCGCGTCGTTGATGCGGCCCAAGTCCAAGCAGATCAAAAAAGGATCAACCTGAACACAGAATTCAATCTGCCCAACCTTCCTCTGGTTGAAGCAGACCAGGATCTTCTCCAGCAGGCTTTGTATAATCTCGTGGATAACGCCATTAAATTCACGGAACCCGGTGGTGATGTTTGGATTAGTGTGCTGGTGGAAAATGACAACGTTACTTACCAAGTGAAAGACACTGGGATTGGAATTTCCCCGGCTGACCAACAAAAGCTCTTTGATAAATTCTTTCGTGTATCGAACAAGAGCGGTTTGAATGATGGTGGTTCTGGATTGGGCTTAGCGATTGTCAAATCAATTGCTGAACGACATGGAGGTCAGGTATATGTGCGAAGCCAGTTAGGTGTTGGCAGCACATTTTCTTTCGAAATTCCTCTGAAACAGGAGCCTTTTAAGAATTGATCGTATATGAAGGTTGGTATCGATTTGGGGGAAATATTACACTGGAATAAAATTCAAATTGATTGAAAGAAACCTGCCCCATACAAAAGATGTTTGTGTTTTTATCATTTGGATAAGTTTGCAGTAAAACTCAACAAATATGGTGGGAAGATTTTTATTATTGGAAAGGATCGATCAATAATCAATGGATAATCTAGACAAACGGGTTCAGCATATGGAGCTGCGTATGAGGTACAAGTCTTTGGGAAGGAGTGGATTAAGAGTGTCCGAACTTTCTCTTGGAACGATGACTTTTGTTGAGGATTGGGGTTGGGGAGCCTTAAATAAGTGAGTCAGCGTATCTTTGATTGGTATGCTGAAGCCGGTA
>CP070764.1:3010346-3014189 GCA_020349245.1 Chloroflexota bacterium
GAGGTGCTGAGTGAACGAGCGGTCACCCAGATACTGGCGGCAGATCTAGGCTTGGAGACCCAAACCGTTTATGCCCTGCTGACGCGCTGGCTGGACTGGACCGGACATCCCGGCGAGAAACTGCTGGCTGCTTTCCGCGCTCCAGACTTCATGGAAAGCAATCCCAATCTGCCGATCACGCGCAGCGCTTTTCCCGATCCGTTCGACGCAACCCTGCAGCTGCAAAAGGTTACCCTGCTGGTGGAGCGTTTCGAATGTACCCCGCAGCAGGTTGGCTGGCTCTTCACCTATGCCTCCGCAGCTGGTTGGCCCGACCTGGCGACCCTGCCGGTGACCTGGCAGCCAGCACCGACCGCGCCGCTGGAGGCCTGGTTGCAGCTGATCGAGACTTTTGCTCTGCGCGACCGGCTGCCGCGCGGCCCAGAGCTGTTGGATGACCTTTTGCGGAAAGCGGCCGTGGACGACGCCAGCGACGCTACAGCCGCGCGGGATGCTGCCAAGGCAGACTATCGCGCCGCCCTAGTCCAATGGACGGCATGGTCGCAGGGCGATCTGGACACCATGCTGGGGACCGCAGATGACCATACCCAGCAGGGTTTGCTGGCAGCCGAGTACCCGCAGGACTATTTGGGCACGCGCTTACTGAAACACCTAATGGACTGTTTCAGCCTGCTTCAACGCCTGGGCATGTCTGCCGCACAATGCCGCGACCTGATCAGCAACGATGTTGACCAATCCAAATCTGAAATGGTAAAGCAAGCGGTGCGGGCCAAATTTGAGGAGGCCCAATGGCTGGAACTGGCACGACCCCTGCGCGACGCCCTGCGGGAGCAGCAACGGCAGGCCCTGGTCGCTTACCTGCTCGTCCACCCGGATAACGACCACCGCTGGCGGGATAGCAATGATATCTACAGTTATTTCCTCATCGATATCGAGATGGATCCCTGCATGTTGACCTCGCGCATCAAGCAGGCGCTAAGCAGCGTCCAATTCTTCGTGCAGCGCTGTTTGATGAACCTCGAAGCCAATGTGTTAGCCTCCGCCGAACTGGATGACCGTTGGCGCGACTGGCGCTGGATGAAGAACTACCGGGTATGGGAAGCCAACCGCAAGATCTTCCTTTATCCTGAGAACTGGATCGAACCGGAGTTGCGTGACGACAAAACCCCCTTCTTCCTGGAATTGGAGAGCGAACTGCTGCAGAATGATCTCACCCATGAAACAGCGGAAAACGCTTTCCGCAGCTACCTGCAAAAGCTGGATGAAGTCGCCCGCCTGGAAATCGTCGGCATGTATCACCAACAGGAAAAGAACCCCGCCGACCAGCAAATCATTAATATATTGCATGTTTTTGGACGCACCCAAGGCCTGCCCCACATCTACTACTATCGCCAGCTCATCGATAATGACTACTGGACACCCTGGGAGCGCGTCGATTTGGATATCGAAGGCGATCATCTCGTTCCGGTCGTCTGGCAGGGGCAGCTGTACCTGATCTGGCCCATTTTTACCGAGCTGCCCAGGGAAACCGCGGATCCGGACATAAGCTCGAGCTATTGGGAGATTCAGTTAGCCCGCAGTACTTATGAGTCCGGGACCTGGTCCCCGAAAAGAGTGTCCGAATCCTTTGTCTCCACTTGGAGCCGCAACCTGGGCGAAGACTCAAGTAAGTTGATCTTTAAAGGTTTCAGTTACCCGGATCGCCTGGAGGTCAAGATCATTGATGTGGAAATCGCCAGTCCGGGCCTTACCCAACAGCGGGAGACATCCACTCGCAGTGCCGGGAATTTAAGCCCGATCAGAGAGCGCTTCAACCGGGCCAGTGTCTTTTTCTCGGCTTTCGGGGGTCCCAGTGATCCGCCGGGCGACGGCCTGCGCGACCGCATCGGCGGCACGTTCAACGCGGATCTCGAGGATACGCGCGCCGAACCGACTGATCTGTGGTGGCAGTATTACTTCCGGTTGAATGGTTGCAACAGCGATTTTGTGGTGATCAGAGAGCCACTGGTGCGCTTGACGGACATCCCCCAGGAACTTGTCCCCGCTCACATGTGGTTGCAGCCAGCCAATTCGGCCAAAGATCAACTTTATTTGCCCAAGACAACCTCCCAGGCCGGCATCGCGCTGGAACGGTTGCCGGATGCGAGTTCTCGCCTGTCGCCGGCTGCCAGTGTCCGCATCCTCTATCCCCACCAGGAGGCTGGTTTCTCCGGCCTCCGTACCGGACCGTGGTTTTTCAATGCGGACCAGCGCAGTTATTTCGTGACCGTCCGGCAGCCCGCACGCATCTTTGGGTGGGATGAGGACCTGGTCGAGCCGGTGGGCGCGACCCGGGAATTCCGCTTTGCCCCAGCGCCCGACGATCCCTTCGACCCATTCAACGGAAATGGGCGCCTGACGCCGCTGCTTAACCCAGGCGACCCGCTCTTGTTCGCGGAAACCACCCCGGTAACACCGGCCTCCCTGGCAGTTTCAGGTAATCTCCCCCTCCCAGAAACCCGCTTCGAGACGGGTCGCTTGCGCACAGCAGCCTCCTCATCCTTACTTGTTGCCCGCGAACACCTCGAAACCGTGAGCATGAACGCCATGGGGCCCCTGAGGCTGATCGGTAATTACCGTTATACCTTCCACAGCTTCTATCACCCCTACCTGTGCACGCTGATCGAGGCGTTGAATCGCAATGGCGTGGATGCCTTGCTCCAACGCCCCCAACAGTTCCGTTCGGACGCAGACGACATTGTTTTCGTAAAGGAGTATCAACCCAAGGCCGGGACTGATCAGCTTATAACCTCCGACTACCCTGCCGAAAAGATCGATTTCGATCTTCCAGGCCCATACAGCCAGTACAACTGGGAACTCTTTTTCCATGCACCGTTCCTGATCGCCAACAGGTTGCGCCAAAACCAGCGCTTTGCCGAGGCCCAGCGCTGGTTGCACTATATCTTCGACCCCACCGATACATCCGGATTGGATTCACCGCAACGCTACTGGCGAACCAAACCCTTCCACATCAAATCGAAGTTAGACTATCAACGGCAGCAGATCCCGCTGCTCCTGCGCTTGCTTGCCAGCGGTGGTGATGCGGACAAATTGAGCGGCCTTGACGCCGATTTGAAAGCCGCGCTGCTGGCAGACTACGCTGATCTGATCACCGCAGTCAAGCTCTGGCGGGCCGATCCTTTCAAACCCCATCTGATCGCCCGCTTGCGCACCACCGCATATCAAAAAACCGTCGTCATGAAGTACATCGATAACCTGATCGCCTGGGGCGATCAACTTTTCCGCCGTGACACCATCGAAGCGCTCAACGAGGCCACCCAACTCTACATCCTGGCCGCGGACTTACTCGGCAAGCGCCCGGAGGAAATGCCACCCCGGGCCGTGCCGGTGGTGCAGACCTACAACACCCTCGCTCCCCTGCTGGGCGAATTTTCCAGTGGCCTGGCAGAGATCGAAGAGTTCGTGCCGCCCTCTGTGGCCAGCGTACCGGTTGAAGGCGATACGCCGCTGCCCTCGCCACTGACCATGCTCTACTTCTGCGTGCCCAAGAATGATGAATTGCTGGCTTATTGGGATCTGGTTGCCGACCGCCTGTTCAAGATCCGGCATTGCATGAACATTGAAGGGGTCGTCCGCCAGCTACCCCTGTTCGCCTCGCCGATCGATCCGGCCCTGCTGGTCCGGGCAGCCGCGGCTGGCATCGACCTCAGCAGCGTGCTGAATGACATCCACGCACCCCTGCCACACTATCGCTTCAACATCCTCGGGCAGAAAGCCAGCGAGCTGTGTAATGAACTGAAATCCCTGGGCGGGATGTTGCTGGCAACCTTAGAGAAGCGGGAC
>CP070764.1:3014289-3034585 GCA_020349245.1 Chloroflexota bacterium
AGCTGCTGCGCTCGATCAGGAATTTGCCAGCAATCCTGACGCAGACTGGCAGCGCCAAAAGGATGCAGAGATCGCCGAGAAAATCCGCAAAGGAATTCCCGGATCCTGGCAAGCAATCCTGACCCGAGAAGACAGGGAGATATTCAAGGGAATAGCAGGTGAGACCTTAATTGAGTGGGGGTATGAGCAGGATATCAATTGGTAGGATATATCTGAACAGATAATAATATTATGAGATTTCTTATTGCCGGATTTGGTTCAATTGGTCGCAGGCACTTGCGGAACCTGCTAACCCTTGGCGAGAAGGATATCCATCTCTTCCGCAGTTATAAAAGCACGCTGCCTATTGCGGAAGCAGAAAGTTTTCCTATCTACTCGGATCTGCAGGAAGCACTCTCACAGAAGCCAGATGCAGTAATCATCGCCAACCCGACTTCCATGCACCTGGATATTGTCTTTCCCGCTATCGAGGCAGGCTGTCATCTGCTCATAGAAAAACCTTTATCGGATAATAACGATCGTATTTCGGAACTCGAACAGGCTGTAGCCGCTTCTGGTGTCAAGGTCTTGATGGGTTTTCAGTTCCGGTACCACCCCGGTTTGAAGGAGATTAAAAGGTTGCTTGAAACTGGCCGGATTGGTCGCCTCGTTTCCCTCCGAACACACTGGGGAGAATTTCTGCCCGGGTGGCACCCGTGGGAAGATTACCGGAAAAGCTACAGCGCCCAGGCAAATCTGGGGGGCGGGGTTATCCTTACTCTATGCCATCCATTAGACTACTTGCGCTGGCTGGTTGGGGAAATTACCACCTTGTGGGCTTTTACGGCCAAGTTGAGCGATCTGGATATCGATGTTGAAGATACTGCCGAAATCGGTTTTCGTTTCTCCAGTGGTGTTCTGGGAAGTCTGCACCTTTGTTATAACCAGAGACCGGCTACTCACCGGATAGAACTGATCGGAACACAGGGTACGATCACCTGGGATTATTCAGATGGTGGCGTAAATATTTACGATATCGAGTCTGGACGGTGGGAGAAATCTCCACTAGAAGGTGGATTTGAACGGAATGATATGTTTCTTTCTGAAATGGATCACTTCTTATCGGTTATTCGAGGTGGTGAAAATCCGCGATGCAGTTTGTCTGACGGGATAAAGGCTCTCGAATTAGCTTTGGCAGCAAAACGATCTGCTGATCAAGCGGAGATAGTTCATTTTGATTAAAATAATTTCGGAAAATATTGAGGATCGCTAAGTGGCCGAAGCGAGTAGAAACTTTCTCAATCGAAATTCATCTGCCTTGATCCTCGCGATCTTTGGTTTGTTCGGGGCTATCCTGATTTGGATGAGCACACCTTGGGGGATTGGTGTTGGGTATGATTCGATCTTCTACCTGAGTGCTGCCGATAACCTGCTCTCGGGTTTAGGCTTGGGTCGTGTGGATGGATATGGGAACTTCATTCCCCTTACTCATTTCCCGCCCTTGTATCCGCTTTCATTGGCTGGATTGAGCTTCCTGGCAGGTATTGAAAGCGACCTGGCTGCCCGGATACTCGCGGCACTTGTTTATGGAATCCTGGTTTGGCTTATTGGCTGGTTGATTTATTTATACACAAACTCGCGGATGGCTGGAGTGCTTGGAGCTGGGCTGGGCTTGATTTCCCCCTTCATGCTGGATCTCAGTTACCTGGCCATGTCTGAACAGATTTACTTGGTTCTTCTCCTGCTTCTGATCCACACCCTCAACAGATTCGTATTCAACCAGAAATTTTGGTATCTCGTCGTTGCCGGAGCGCTGGCGGCAATGGCATATTTAACCAGGTATGTCGGACTTTCTGTGATAATCCTCGGCGTGATTGCTCTCCTAGTTTTTGGTCGGAGACCATTGCGCAAAAAGGTTAAAGATACGATTTCATTTGCCGTGATAAGCCTGTTCCCGATGCTGATATTTTATTTCCGCAATTGGCTATTAACTGGCTCGTTGACAAATCGGGTTATTCTTTATCACCCACCGACGGCCTCCCAGCTCAAGCTGGGTATCAGTACAATTGCCGGCTGGTTGCTCCCACCGAGATTTGGTGCAAATACCCGCGCCATCGTATTAGTTCTGTTGGTGATTACCATGGTGATATTGATCATCGTGGGATATCTGCAAAAAAAAGACCACGTGGGATTACCACCTGTTCAGCCCGCATCACAGCAGTTCATTGTCTTGATAGTGATGTATATGGCAATCTACCTTCTCATGCTGGGAGTTTCACTAACTTTTTTTGACGCATCAACCCGGCTTAATGACCGCATTCTCTCACCAATTTATATCCTCGGTATATTGTTAGTATTTATCGTTCTGTGGAATAGTTCTTATCTCCAGGAAAAATCCTGGTTAAGAATCGGGATTATTCTCGGCTGTATCGGATTCATCGTACTTCATCTCTTGCAAGGATGGGGAGTAGCAAATCGAATGCGGCTTGAAGGGAGAGGTTTTTCCAGTAAGCAATGGCGCTCCTCAGCAACGATTGAAAAGGTGTCTGACTTACCAGCAGATACATTGATTTTCTCAAATGAGGCTTTCGCAATTTATTATCTGGCAGGCAGAACCGCAAATTGGTTGCCGGAGAATTACGATCCGGTCAAAGGGCAGAAGGCTACCGATTATGATCAGCAAATTGATGCCATGCAGGCTGAAATCCTCAGCAGGAACGGTGCGCTGGTGATTTTTGATTCCATTTCAAAGAATAATGTATATGCCCCGCTTGAGCAGATGACATCCCGGCTGAAATTGCTCGTAGACTTGGATGACGGCTCAATTTTTGTGAAACCTTGAGATGAAGGCAACATCTTTTCCCAATAGATTGGGTTTTGATTAATATCTGTTTGCGTTTTGTTTACAGTGGTATGATCTGCTGGTAATTTCCCGAACCTGTAGATATTCTTCTAAATAATATAATTTTTTTGGATTTTGATTGGTCCTGGGATATTTGTCTTCATAAAACGCGTGAGCCGTGAAATCAAAAGCTTGGTGATCATAAAACGAACGAGGTTTTCGAATAAAGGAGTAAAGTGATGTTTCTATTGGATTTTCTTTTGATAATTTTAGTTCCGAGCAAGATTTTGCTGGGAATGAATTCAGTGATCGCAGCTTATATTGACCCCAATACTGGTGGCATGTTATTTCAAATATTAGCTGTGCTGTTTGGCGTGATATCTGGTGCGCTCCTTCTTTTCTCTGGGAAAGTGAAAGGTTTATATTATCGAGTCAAGCGCCGGATTCAAAATCCAGATAGTGCAGCAATTGACGAAGTTCCTGGAGATGACGGGGACGATTAATCAACCTTTGTAGGCAGAAAATCATTTATGCGAACGATAATATTGGGATTTGATGCATTCGATCCTATGTTTTGTGAGCGGCTGCTGCAAGATGGTCGTTTACCAAACCTGGCGAGATATTTAAATATTGACGGATACCGTCGTTTTGAAGTGGCCAATCCCCCGCAAAGTGAAGTATCCTGGTCAAGTATAGCCACAGGGTTAAATCCTGGTGGTCACGGAATTTTTGATTTTGTCCATCGAGATCCTGGAACTTACACGCCTTTTGTTTCCTTGCTACCAACAAAACGATCCCTTGGAGGCATCCAATTCGCGCCGCCCTTTACTGCGAAGACATTATTTGATCATACGGCAACGATGGGATTTCCTGCAGTCAGCTTATTTTGGCCAGCAACATTCCCAGCTCGGCCAGATTCCCTCGTGAAAACCATCCCAGGTCTTGGAACACCCGATATTCATGGCAAACTTGGCGTTGGTACATTCTTCTCTACTTCGCCTCCGTCCAGTGAGAAGAAAAGAAAAACACCAGCTCAGAGTCTGGTCGCCCAGGGAAAAAACCGGTTTCAAGCTTCTCTCAAAGGCCCATACCGGGGAAGGGGCGGTAAAGATGAAGCCTCGAGTCTGTCATTTGTCCTTGAGAACCTTGATGATCTGCAAGGAAAACTTACAATTGGGCCTCATTCTATACAACTTCAAGTTGGGAATTGGAGTCCGATCTTCGATCTCACCTTCAAGCTGGGGACTTTTGTTAATGTTCGCGTGCTTACACGGGCGATCCTTACCAGTCTAGATCCGGAGGTAAGTCTTTATTTCCTGCCCCTGCAACTCGATCCTTTACATTCCCCATGGCATTATGCAGTACCTCCAAAATTTGTAAAAAGTGTATGGAAGGAAGCTGGTCCTTTTCTGACGATTGGTTGGCCACAAGATACAACCGGTCTAGAGGATGGCTTCATCAATGATCAGCAGTTCCTGGATTTATGTGATTCGATATTCGATTCCCGGGAACGGATTCTGATGCACCAGGTAGCTCATTACCAGGAAGGTGTGCTGGCAGCAGTGTTCGACTCCCTTGACCGCGTCCAGCATATGTTTTGGCGTGATCGCCCCGATATCATAGAAGGTTGGTACATTAAGCTGGATGCGCTGGTTGGCAGATTAGAATCCGCGATCAGCAAAAGAGGGCTGAAAAACACTCGCATACTGGTTATTTCCGATCATGGTTTCTCTCGTTTCGATCAAAAAATCCATCTTAATCGCTGGTTGATCGATAAGGATTACCTGTTCCCTCATGGAGAAACGCAGTCCGGGAATTTAAAAGAGGTTGATTGGCAAAAGAGTCGAGCTTACGGGTTGGGATTGAACAGTATTTACTTGAATCGAGAAGGGCGGGAAGGACAAGGAGTCGTCAACCCAACTCAAGGTGAAGCCCTGGTTGAGCAGATCAGGGATGAGCTTTTGTCATGGACAGACTCGCAAGGAAACAAGGTCGTTAACCGGGTAACATCCAACTCTGAAACCTTCTCAGGAGCTCTGGCTGAATACGGTCCTGACATCATTGTTGGGTATGCGCCTGGATTCAGAGGTTCGGCAGAGACAGGGTTGGGAGAATGGGTAAATGAATCCATCGAGAAAAATCTTGACCACTGGAGTGCGGATCACTGTATTGACTCTGAATCAGTACCCGGTGTGTTGTTTTGCAATCAGGGATTAGGAAACTTACCAGAGCCATCATACCGGGATATCCCTATGTTAGCGACAGGAGAAGGGTTTGAAAGTGGAGGAGGAGAACCCCCACCAACATTTTCCAGCGAAGATCAAGAAATGCTAGAGGAGAGGTTGAAAAGCCTTGGCTATCTTTAAATCCAGGCTTCCTGCGAGAGCGGATTTGTGGTTTGTATTCTCCAGCATCATATTTGTGGTGAATGTATGGGCGATTATCAATATCCTCCGCGCCGTGCCCTCATGGATTCTTTCCCACACGATATGGGAAATGATCGGCATAATTTCCTATCCATTGGTGTTTGCCCTGCTCGAAAGCGCACTTTTTACACTTGGGTTGGTGGTGATGGCATTTTTACTGCCAAGTAAACTGCTGCGGGATAATTTCATCTCGCAAGGTAGCCTTGCTGCCTTGATCGCTTCGCTGGGTATAATCTTGGCCCATCTCTATGGCAGTGACTTTGGGATCTGGTCGGTAAGAAGTTTTGCTAAATACGTCTTACTGCTGATCATTATTATCTTGGCGAGTTGGGTCCTGGTCTACTTCTTCAAGAGATTAAATACAATTATCGTCACGGTAACAAAGCGAATATCCCCGCTGTCGACTGCTTATCTTGCGCTTGATCTGCTTTCCATTTTCGTGATAGTGATCAGGAATTTATGATGATTTTTGAAGTCAATATTTTTCCCCAGGGAAGCTTGTTGCTTGATCTGATTGTAATTTAGGAATAGATTATGAGATCAGAGTTAAACCGCCGCGAATTTATCAAGGTTTTAGGCTCTCTTCCATTGTTGAAGTTAGCAGTGGACCTAGCCCCATCTGCCTCCATGGAAACCTCGCAGCAGGAAGCGATCGGTCCAAATATTCTGGTGATCGTTTTTGATGCTCTCTCCGCAACCAACGTATCGCTATATGGATATCCGCGGCTGACTACACCAAATTTCTCCCGATTTGCGGAAAAAGCAACCGTATTCAACCGGCATTATGCAGGGGGAAGTTTCACTTCTCCGGGCACGGCCTCGGTTCTCACCGGTACCTATCCCTGGACAAATCGAGCTTTTCATCTTTATGGTACCGTTGCTCCGGATTTTGAAGAACGAAACTTATTTCATAGCTTCGCTGAAGATAATTATCACCGAATGGTGTTCACACATAATGATCTTGCCGCCATGTTGCTCTATCAATTTGGAGATGATATTGAGCAACATAAGAAAACGAAGGAATTGTGCAGGTTCAGCGAGTATTTCCTGGCAGATGATTTCTTCCCGGGCGATCACAATGCTGCTTTCCTCGGTGAAAGAACCATAACCCGGGGTCAACGAGGTCAGGATTTACAACTGCCCAGCACGGTCTACGCTTCTGCACTGCACCGGGTGTGGCGCACATACGGAAAACAGAAACAGCGAGCAGAGTTCAAGAAATCCTTTCCCCGTGGTCTCCCCTCAACAAATGCTGGCCCCATTCAATATTTGCTGGAGGATGCAACCGACTGGGTGAAATATCAGGTGAGCCATGCTCCGCAACCATTCTTGGGCTATTTTCATTTTTTGCCTCCCCACGAGCCGTATAACCCACACAAAGATTTTATTAATATCTACAGTGATGAATGGCAGCCAGTTCCCAAACCCCAGCACTTTTTCACCCAGAAGTACTCGGATGCAGATTTGAATGGCAAAAGAAAAAATTACGACGAGTACATTGCCTATGCAGATGCCGAGTTTGGCAAGCTGCTGGATCACATGGAAAAAACTGGCTTGATAGATAACACGGTTCTCGTGGTGACTTCAGATCATGGCGAAATGTTCGAGAGAGGCATTCTTGAACATATCACGCCGACACTGTACGAACCAATAACCCGAGTGCCGCTGGTGATATCTCGCCCAGGTCAAGGTGAGCGAATTGACGTAGATATGCCGACCAGCTGTACAGATCTACTACCGACATTGCTGCATGCTGCTGGAAAATCAGTTCCTGATTGGGTCGATGGTCAGATTTTGCCGACTTTTTCGGATGAGGTTATCGAGTCTGAACGCAGTGTTTATACTGTCGAAGCAAAATCAAACCCGAAACCGAGTCCATTGAGAAAAGGCACGATAGCCATGGTCAAGGATCGTTATAAGCTGATTTATTATTTCGGCTACGAAGGCTACGATGAGCAGTATGAAATGTACGACTTGTTAAATGATCCTGAGGAACTGGAAAACTTGTATTCTGAGTCGAATGCCACTGCCGGGGAGATGAAAGCCGAACTGCATGCAAAAATTGTCCAGGTAGATGAACCTTACTCGAGGCGCTGACTCGAAATCGGGGGTGAGATTTCATAATTGTAAATTTAAATCGGGAATTGCAATATAAAATTAAGTTTCAAGTATTTAGACCTGACAAATCCTGGGTAATGATTTCATTCGAAGATTCAGGCGGTGAAGAATTTTTCCAGGAAGTCTGATAATTTGTTGTAATTAAAACATAGGCGAACATCGGGAGGAGGAGTTGGAATAACATTGAATGGTGAAGAATTTAGATACCATCGGATTTCAGAAAAAATTTATACATTTCATCATCAAGACTTGGTGGTGGGTAAATTAATATATTAGGAGTAATTGAAAAAAATGGCTGCAAAGAAATCGAAAGTTGAATTGATCTCTCCCTATGGTGGAAAGCTGGTAGATCTGGTGGTAAAGGGAGAGGAAAGAGAAGAATTGCTTGAAAAATCTAACCGTTTACCAGCCCTGCAGATATCCCAGCGGTCTCTATGTGACTTGGAATTGCTGGCGACTGGTGCCTTTTCACCATTGGATCGATTTATGGGAAAGGCGGATTATGAACGAGTTTTGACCGAGATGCGGTTGACAAATGGGACATTATTTCCCATTCCTGTTACTTTACCAGTGGATGAGAATGCGCTTCCAACCTGGGGTGAACAAGTCACGCTGAATGATTCACGCAACAATACAATTGCTGTAATGCAGATGGAAGAGGTCTACCATTGGGATCAACTTCGGGAAGCGAGGCTTGCCCTGGGCACAACCGATCCGAGGCATCCGCTGGTCTCCGAAATGAATTCCTGGGGCGGCGTTTACATATCCGGGGAGTTGAAAGTGCTCAACTTACCCAAATATTATGATTTCAAGGATTTGCGCAAGACACCCGCCCAGGTACGTGAACGGCTTTCTGTCCTTGGTCATAAGAATGTAGTTGCATTTCAGACGCGAAATCCGATGCATCGCATCCATGAAGAGCTGACCAAAAGAGCAGCTGAGGGAGTCAATGGTAGCTTGTTAATTCACCCGGTTGTTGGTTTGACCAAACCCGGAGATGTTGATCATTACACACGGGTAAGAGTTTACAAGACCTTGGTTGAGAATTATTTCGATCCCAAACGGACGATCCTTAATCTGTTCCCCCTCGCCATGCGCATGGCAGGCCCACGGGAAGCTCTCTGGCATGCCATCATACGCAGAAACTACGGTGCGACACACTTCATTATTGGTCGTGATCATGCTGGACCTGGCAAGGATAGCAATGGGAAGCCATTTTTTGGACCATATGAAGCTCAAATGATGTTGGGTCAGTACAGCGATGAAATCGGTGTCGAACCAATTGAATTCAAGGAACTGGTTTACCTAGCAGATGAAGACCGCTATACAGAAACCACAGATGTTCCTGAAAATGCAAAAATCTTTACGATTTCCGGTACTCAGGTGAGGGAAGATTTCTTAGCCAAAGGACAGCTGCTTCCGGATTGGTTTACCCGCAAGGAGACTGCAGAGATACTGCAGAAAATGTACCCGCCACGGCATGAGCAGGGAATCTGCTTGTGGTTCACCGGTCTGAGTGGTTCGGGAAAATCAACAACTGCTGAGATACTCACATCCTTGCTGCTGGAACGAGGTCGCCAGGTGACATTGCTGGATGGAGATGTGGTCCGTACTCACCTCTCCAAGGGACTCGGTTTCAGCCGGGAAGATAGGGATACCAATATCCTAAGGATTGGCTTTGTGGCCGGGGAGATCGCTCGTCAGGGAGGAATAGTAATCGCAGCTGCCATCAGCCCTTATCGAACGACGCGCAACGAGGTAAGAAAGATGGTTGGGGAGGAAAGATTCATTGAGATTTTTGTCGACACGCCGATCGAAGTTTGTGAGAGTCGGGATGTAAAAGGTCTCTACGCCCGGGCTCGCAGAGGTCAAATTCACGGCTTCACCGGGGTGGATGATCCCTATGAAGTACCCGTTGATCCGGAGCTTACCCTCAACACAGTCGATGTTTCGGCTGAAGAGAATGCTTTCAAGATTGTTGAGTTCCTTGAGGCGAATGGGTATTTACTCACCAATGGATCGAATAACAATTATCATCGGGAGGATGAAACAATTCAATCAGAGATGACTGAATCGGTTGGGGTATAGCTGCATGACGAAAATACCTGCACTATTTGATCTAACCGGTCGGGTTGCAGTGGTGACAGGTGGGGCAGGTTTATTGGGAGGTGAATTTTGCCGGACCTTGAGAGAGGCCGGCGCGCGGGTTGTCATCGCTGATATCGATGTAGCTGCCGCGCAGGAGCTTGCCGCCAGCTTGGCAAATAAATCCGATGAATCCCGTCGCGTCCTGCCTGTTCATACAGATATCTCCTCGAAAGAGTCTGTCGAATCATTAGTTGCAGGTACGCTCTCTGAATTTCAAAGCTTGGATATCTGGGTCAATTGTGCTGCTCTCGATCCCAAATTTGACCTGCAACAAGGCTTCTCACCGGAAGCTGGTGAGCATCTAAAGGAAAGTCCTACTCCCCTCAACGTTGAGTTTGAGTATTTTCCTTTAGATGCCTGGAATCAAGCGCTGGCAGTTAACCTCACCGGGATGTTCTTGTGCTGCCAGGCAGCTGGTAAACAAATGCTGAAACAGGGGCGCGGTGTGATCATTAACATCTCTTCAATCTACGGCCTTGGGGGACCGGATCAGCGGATTTACCAGCAGGGAGATCAGCCAGCGCGCTATAAACCTGCCTATTATTCGGTGACAAAAGCGGGAGTCATCGGTCTAACCAGCTATTTAGCCGCATACTATGCTGGGAAAGGTATTCGGGTGAATGCTTTAACACCTGGGGGTGTATATACAGATCACGACGAGGTGTTCTTACAAGCCTACCGAGCCCGAACCATGCTGGGCCGCATGGCGGAAAGAAATGAGATGAACGGTGCTTTGCTATTCTTGGCATCCGATGCTTCTTCCTACATGACCGGTGGAAACTTGGTTGTTGATGGGGGTTGGACAGCCTGGTGAATTCCAAGGAAGTCCTAGCGATTGTCCCTGCTCGAGGAGGCTCAAAGAGCATTCCCGGGAAGAATATCCGCCGATTTGCAGGATACCCCTTAATTGCCTACAGCATCGCCGCAGGCCATGCAGCGGAAACTATCAGCCGGTTGATTGTCTCTACGGATGATCGTGAGATCGCCGCAGCCGCAGAAAAATTCGGGGCGGAGGTGCCTTTTCTTAGACCAGAGCGCTTATCTCTGGATGATACACCTGACTTGCCTGTTTTCAAACATGCCCTGGATTGGTTAGAGGATAATGAAGGTTATCTTCCCGAAATAGTCGTCCAGCTCAGACCTACATCACCGCTGCGTAAAACCGATCATATCAACCAAGCAGTATGGCACCTTGAAGATCATCCTGAAGCGGATTCGATTCGTACGGTTTGTATTCCCTTCCAAAACCCCTTCAAGATGTGGAAGATCGGGGGAGAGGGATACATGCAGCCGATCATCGCCAGTGAATTCGCAGAACCATACAACCTGCCACGACAGGCATTACCAGAGGTCTATTGGCAAACAGGCTACGTCGACGCAGCTTGGGCTGACACGATCACAAAGAAAAACTCGATGACAGGTGACCGGATTTTACCTCTGGTGATCGGTGCTGAAGAGTGGATCGATATAGATTCTGCGGATGATTGGCGTCGGGCAGAACGTCTGCTTGAAAGTGGAGAAATTATCTTGGGGGATTTGGGTTTCGAATTAACATAGATATTATCCAATAGATATCAGAGAAATATAAAAAGTCTATCTGGTATATGCAAGGTCCAGATAATTATTTTGCATTCGTACGAGTTTGGAGGATCATATGTCCGTGATCAGAATCGGTGATCGATTGGTTGGTGATGGTCAACCCACCTATATAATTGCCGAAATTGGTGTGAATCATAATGGCATTCTTCCCTTGGCGATCGAGTTGATCGACGCCGCTGTTTCAGCGGGGGCAGATGCCGTCAAGTTTCAGAAGCGGAATTTAGACCAGCTGTATGCACAGAAATATCTCGATAATGCCAATTCTGGAGAGAAGACCTTACGCTACCTGCTCCCCATTTTGCAGAGAGTGGAGCTGCCAGATGAGGTATATTTCGAAATTGTTGAATATTGCCAGGCAAAGGGAATCACCTTCATGTGTTCTGCATTCGACATCGAGAGTGCCGATTTTGTCGATCAGCTGGGTGTGCCCGCGTTCAAGGTTGCCTCGGCAGATATGACTAACCTGCCTTTGCTCGACCATTTGATCAAGAAAAACAAACCTTTGATAATTTCGACCGGCATGTCTAACATGGATGAAGTTGAATTCAGTGTGAAGCATTTGAAAGAACATAAAGCTGAATTTATTCTCTTACACTGCAACAGCACCTATCCAGCAGCCTTCGAAGACATCAATTTGCGCTTCATGGAGCAGTTACGAAAATTCGGTGTACCGGTTGGGTATTCCGGTCACGAGCGGGGGATAGCCGTATCAACAGTGGCTTCCGCTTTGGGTGCCTGCATAATTGAACGTCATATTACATTGGACAGAACGATGGATGGACCAGACCACGCGGCCAGCCTTGAGCCGCATGGTTTCAGGAAGATGGTCCGGGATATCCAGCAGGTCGGCTCTTCGTTGGGCACCGGTGAAGAAAAATTTATCTCGCGTGGGGAAATCTTAAACCGCGAAGTGCTCGGGAAGAGTCTCCTGGCCACTCGCCGAGTTGAACCTGGTGAGCTGATCTCTCCGGAAATGGTCACTGTGAAAGGCCCAGCCCTTGGACTCTCCCCCCAAAGGTACCCGGAGCTGATCGGGCGGAGGGTCACCCGGGTCATTGAAGTGGATGAACCATACACGGATCTGGATCTGGGATTTGAAATTGAGCTGGATGTAGAGCATACATTGCCTTTGGAGTGGGGCTTCACTGTTCGTTTCCGTGATTTCGAGGATACCTTGCACTACCAGCCAAGGATGCTCGAATTTCACTTCACTGATCAAGACCTGGATGAACATTATCCAGGAGGGCAGCATCCTCTCAAACTAGTTGTCCATGCCCCTGAATTTTTTGAGCGCACCCTGGTAGATCTTTGTTCCGAAGAGACCCGCCAGAGGAGGCAATCGGTTGAACTAATTCAAAAAACTATCAATCTGACCAGAGAGATGGCCCCTCATTTTAATGGTAAACCTAAAGTAATCGTCCACACAGGGGGGATGAGCCTGGATAATCCAATTGAGAGGAGAGATGTTCTTTATGATAATTTGCGCCTCTCCGTGAGCGAGTTAGATTTTGATCAAGTTGAGTTGCTGCTCGAGAATCTTCCCCCCCATCCCTGGTATTTTGGTGGACAATGGCTGACCAATGCTTTCATGGATGCATATGAGATTCGTGATTTCATTAAGCCACTTGGGTTGGACATGTGTTTTGATACCAGCCATGCAAAACTCTATTCAAATTGGGCACATGTTGATTTTTATGAACAGGTGGCGGTGTTGCTGCCTTATATCCGCCACCTCCACTTGTCTGATGGGGCTGGCTTGGATGGTGAGGGTTTGCAGATTGGAGAAGGGACGATTGATTGGGTCCGTTTCTTTAAAGTGATTGGAGCAGGAAAAGATGTGGGCTACAAGGGAACAATGATCCCCGAAATCTGGCGCGGCCACCAGCGGGGGAACGAGGGGTTTGTTATTGCTATCCGCCGTCTTTCTGAAGCCTATTTTGCAGCTGCACAAGCAAAACCGGAATAAATCAGCAATCCTATAATGAGTCCAGACCTAACTTCGCGCATTCGACAAAAACAAGCAGACTGGATCCGTGATTGGCGAACCTATCGATTCAACCGTCAGGTCGTTAACAACACTCATCCAAAACCGGATAAACCAACAGTTGCTTTTTTCAACGCCTCAACCCGGTTGGGCGGGGTCAGTTTAAATGCTGCATTTTCGTATTTAACCGCCTGTGGATTACAAGTATCTGATTATCCCGTAGTGCATTTTGCCTGTCATGCGGGCATGAGCAGGTGTGTACTGGGCACCGATTGGCAAGAACCGAATAAGGAACCTCCTTGTTCAGCTTGCATCGCTCAATCCCGAAGGTTGTTGGCCCATGCACCTACAATCGATTATACCTACCAGGAAGATGAAAACCTCAGAAAGTCAATAGAAGGACTGGATATCTTTGAGCTGGCTGGTTTTACCTACCTGCTGAAGCATGAAAATGGTATTGTGGATGAAATCCCCCTGGGAGAATTAGTTTTGCCATCTCTCCGTTGGGCAAACCGGTTGCATTCCCTGCCTGATGATGAGCCGACGCGCTTCCTGTTCCGGGAGTTTATTCTGTCGGCGTGGAATGTGGCTCTGGAGTTCTCCAGTTTCCTTGAACAGGCAGCTCCTGATATCATCGTGGTATTCAACGGGATCCTGTTCCCAGAGGGGACAGTTCGCTGGCTTGCCCAAAAACGAGGGCTTCGGGTGATCACTCATGAAGTTGGTTTTAAACCATTCTCTGCTTTCTTCAGCCAACAGCATGCAACCGCATATCCACTTGATATTCCAGAAGGATATGTGTTGAGCTCCGATCAAAATAAAGAATTAGATTCCTACCTTGAAGAGCGGTTTAGAGGGAAATTCACCATGGCTGGAATTCAATTCTGGCCAGAGATTCACCAGCTGGACGATCGTTTTATAAAGAAAGCAGAGAAATTTGACCAGGTTGTAGCGGTATTTACCAATGTGATCTTTGATACCAGCCAGATTCATGCAAACACGATTTTCGACAGCATGTTTGCCTGGTTAGAGATGGTTGCTGAGATTATCAGGCGACATCCGGAAACGCTGTTTGTTATCCGGGCTCATCCTGATGAATTACGGGAGGGAAAACAAAGTCGTGAGAGCGTCCCCCAATGGATTGCCCAAAAAGGACTCGAAAACTACGCTAATGTGATTTTTATCGCTCCGAACGAGTTTGTCAGCTCGTATGAACTGATTCAAAAGTCGAAATTTGTCATGGTTTATAACTCCTCGATTGGCTTGGAAGCTGCCCTGATGGGAAAAGCAGTCCTATCAGGTGGGAAGGCGAGGTATACAAGTTACGATACGGTGTTTTTTCCTTCCTCGCGGGAGGAATATCACAACCTGGTGACAAAATTTCTGGCGACGAGAGAGATAATCCAGGTGCCAGAGGAGTACCTATTGAATGCACGCAAATTCATGTATTTCCAGCTCTTCAAGGCTTCATTGCCATTTGATCAATACTTGGAAGAACATTTCCAGCCCGGTTTTGTACGATTGAAGTCGATCAGCTGGCGGGAGCTCAGACCAGAAAATTCAGTTACGATGAAAACGCTGATCGATGGAATTATCCATGAACAACCTTTCTTGCTTGGGAGCTCATGAAAGATGGCAGACAAGATAGAGATCTTACCCGTCTCCTTGCTCGAAACTGAAGGCGAACGCATGCTGGAGCTCAAGAAACTTGCCAGAAGTCTAAAACTTGAATTTGGATGGCACTACCTGCTGGATATCACCTGGATCTTACAACAGCTCGATCGCATTGAAGGTCTCAATGTGATCGATGCAGGCGCAGGTACCGGGATGATCCAATGGTATTTAGCAGAAAGCGGCGCTCGGGTGATAAGTGTAGACCGGGAAAGTCGGGCTGATCTCCAGCCGAAATTTAGAGATCGCTTCGAGGTCTCTGGATTGCGAGACGAAGACCTGGATGACAGAAATCCCTCTTCCTGGCGGAACCGGGGGATTAACCGCAGATCATTTAAATCGCTGGTATCAAATATCATTTACCAGCTGAATCTCAGCCTTTCCCGGCGCTCTCAGAAGGATAATGTTCCCGGCCAGGTAATAATCTACAACCAGGACCTGGGAAATCTGGTTGATATCCCTGATAACTCGGTGGAGGCAGTTGTAGCTGTCTCTTCGTTAGAACACAACTCACCGGAAAGGTTGGTAAAGGTTGTTGCAGAATTATTGCGGGTGTTAAAACCCGGAGGTCCTTTGTTAGCGACCCTTGGAGCCGCCAAGGAATCCGATTGGTATCACCAACCATCAAAAGGCTGGTGCTATACAGAGAAAACTTTAAGAAAAATCTTCCGAATTTCTACAGAAATACCTTCGAATTACGATCAATACGATCACCTGTTTAACGAGCTGAAGGAATGCACGGAGCTCAGCGATAATCTGGCATCATTTTATTTCCGCTCAGGGGATAACGGGATGCCTTGGGGAATCTGGGAGCCAGAATATCAGCCAGTCGGTGTCTGCAAGATCAAGAATGGAGCATAATCAAAGATCAATGGTGGATCGAGTGGATCGCGATGTTTCAGTCAAGCATCTGCTTAAAATAGGGCGCTGGCGTTGGCGAAGATTTGCCACCGCTGTGCGCTGGGGAAATGGCATCCAGAAAACTTTGCCAGCTGTTCTCGGTAACGCGATGCCAAAATCTGGTTCCCACCTGATTATTCAGGTCCTGCAAGGCTTGACAAAGATCGGTCCCTTTGTAAATCCCGGGTTTCCTCCGGTAAACCGCACCGAAGACAACCAGCAGGTTTCTGAGGAGAGTATTTTGAAGGTCCTTTCGCAAATGATGCCAGGCGATATTGGTTACGGATACCTGGAAGCGAAGGATAGTTTCATCCAGGCATTAACGAGGTCGGGATTGGTCTCAATTTTTGTATTCCGTGACCCTCGCGATATGGTTGTATCCCACGTATTCTATGCCACAGAAATGCATCCGGGTCACGGTATGCATCGGTACTATACTGAAACACTAGGCAGCATGGAAGAGCGGATCAATGCTGCGATCGAAGGTGTTACTGAAGCTGGTTTTGAGCTGAAGAGCGTTCGCCAGAGGTATGAAAATTACATGGCTTGGCGTAATACTCCCGGTGTGCTTTGTTTGCGATTTGAGGAATTACGATTAGATCAACGCCAAGCATTCAGCCGGATTCTGGATTTCTTGGGAGAAAATGGTTTTCATCCAAACCTGCCCCGCGAAGCGGCTATCAGCGAAATGGGTGAATACTTGGCACCAAAGAAATCGGGAACATTTCGCAAGGGAATGCCGGGAAGCTGGCAAGAATATTTTTCTTTAGAAAACATCGATGTTTTCAAACAAAATGCTGGCGATCTGCTGATTGACCTGGGTTATGAAGAAAATCTTGACTGGTAGATCGATTTTATCGAACGAATGATCTTTCCAAGTTGTTCGATTATTATCAGGGCATTCAACGAAGAGCAGCATATCGGGCGATTGTTCAGCGGAATCAATCAGCAGAATCTGAAGAACATCGAAGTGATCCTGGTTGATTCTGGATCATCTGATTCGACGTTAACCATTGCTTCAACTGGGAATTGGGATTTTCCAGTAAAGATTATTCACATTGATCCGGATACATTTTCGTTTGGAAGGTCATTAAACCAAGGGATACGCGAGGCGCAAAGTGATATCATCGTGATGGCAAGCGCGCATGTATATCCTGTGTATCCAGATTGGTTGGAAAATCTGATTTCACCGCTGGGGGAACCTGATGTGAGCCTGGCTTATGGAAAACAAAGAGGCAATGCAAAGACCCACTTCTCTGAGCATCGAATTTTTGCACAGTGGTATCCGGATTTATCCAAATCTCAACTCTCCAATCCTTTCTGTAACAATGCGAACGCAACCATCCGTAAAGAACTCTGGACAGAACATCAATATGATGAATCGCTATCTGGTCTTGAAGACCTAGAATGGGCACACTGGGCGATAAGTCAGGGTTTTCGTATTGCTTATGTGGCTGATGCAGAGGTGATTCACGTCCATGAAGAAACCCCCAAGGGGATATATAATCGATACCGGAGAGAGGCGATGGCTTTCAAACGGATATTTCCACAAGAAACGTTTGATTTCCGGGAGTTCATCCGCCTGTTCTTTCAAAACGTGGTGAGTGATTCAACTGATGCGATTCAGGAGCATCGATTTCTATCCGAGTTTCTTAATATTAACTGGTTCAGATTCATGCAGTTTTGGGGAACTTATCAGGGATTCCGCCAGAGCGGTCCGTTGACTCGAGAGCTCCGGGAGACATTTTATTACCCAAAATCGAAAAAAATTGATCAAACGACGAATAGAAGAGATGTGAAGCCAATTAAATACAGTGAATAGATTATGAATAAATTTGTAGCACTTGTCCCCATGAGACATTTCTCACAACGGATTGCAGGAAAGAATTACCGCAACCTTGCTGGTAAGCCTTTATACCAACATATCCTCTCAACACTGCTGTCCTGCCGAGAAATTGATGAAATTGTCGTAGACACCGATAGCCAGGAGATTATGGAGGGGATCAAGAATAATTATCCAGAGATTCACCTCATCTCACGTCCGGAACATCTCCGTGGGGAGGAGATTTCCATGAACGAGGTGCTCCTGCACGACACCCAGCAAGTAGAGGCTGAATTTTACCTGCAAACCCACACCACAAATCCTCTGTTAGGCGCAGAGACGATTTCTAAGGCGATCGGCATCATGCTGGAAAAGTACCCGGCATACGATTCGTTGTTCTCAGTGACTAGAATCCAAACCCGGCTCTGGGATCAATTGGGAAGGGCGATAAACCACAACCCGGACATCCTGCTTCAAACTCAGGACCTCCCGCCGGTATACGAAGAGAATTCCTGCCTGTATATGTTCACTCGAGACACACTCATTTCAGGGCGAAATCGCTTGGGTAAACGCCCATTCATGCTTGAGATAGACGCCGCTGAAGCTTGGGATATTGATGAGGAGATCGACTTCATGATAGTCGATTTGTTGATGAAGGAAATTCAACGGGGGAAGGATTAGGACGTTGTAAACGCATCCCCTCCTTAATTGGGTATCAAAATGACTAGAATTTTATTTTCAGCGCCATATATGATCCCCTTCCTGGATAGATTCCAGGCTATCTTTGATCGATACGGGATGGAGTTAATCGTTCCAGCAGTCAATGAACGTCTAGAGGAAAGCCAGATCCTCGAGTATGCGGGTGATTTTGATGCCACGATTTGCGGAGATGACCAATATTCAGCAGAAGTATTAAAAGCTTGCCAGCCCCGGTTGAAAGTAATTTCAAAATGGGGTACCGGGATCGATTCGATAGACTCTCAGACCGCAGAAGAATTAGGCATCCGTGTATATCGAACTGCCAATGCATTCACCATACCTGTTGCGGATACAGTCCTTGGATATATCCTGGCATTCGCCAGACGTCAACCTTGGATGGATCGAGCGATAAAATCCGGATTGTGGGAGAAACTACCCGGAAGATCATTAGGTGAATGTACCCTGGGCGTCATAGGGGTTGGGAATATTGGGAGGGCGGTGCTGGAAAGGGCACATGCCTTTAACATGAAATTAATCGGAAATGATATTATTGAGATCGATCCCCATTTTTTACGCAGTCTCGATATTGAAATGAAGTCGCTCCCCGAATTACTATCCCAGGCGGATTTTGCTAGTATAAACTGCGACCTGAACCCTTCCAGTTATCATCTGATCAATGAACAGTCGTTGAAATTCATGAAGCCTAGTGCGGTATTGATAAATACTGCACGGGGCCGAGTAATCGATGAATCTGCTTTGATTAATGCATTACATGCAGGCTCAATCGCAGGGGTTGCGTTGGATGTTTTTGAAGTTGAACCCATACCAACTGGAAGCCCGTTACTAGAGATGGATAACGTTATGCTTGCGCCTCACAATGCAAATTCCAGTCCGGCAGCATGGGAGCATGTGCATTGGAACACGATCCATAATTTACTTGAAGGTCTGGAAATTTCGCACGATATCGAAAAACTGCGCTATGACGATCAAGCGGGATGATTTGATGTCCTTGATCAAGAATATTTGGTCGATACCTCTCCACAAATTCCAAAGAGATGATTATGAGCAGTATTCAAACATCGATGAAAGCAGCACAGAACAATAAGAGCGTACTCATCACCGGGGCTGCAGGCGGCATTGGCAGGGCGACGGTAAATCTTTTCGCAGAATCCGGATGGCAAGTCATTGGGGTCGATCGCTCTCCTTTTGGTGATGGATTTCCAAAAAATGGATTATTCATCGAGGCCGATATTTCAGAACCCGAAGATATGCAGGAAATCTTTACACGAGCCCAGGATTTCAGCGATCATCTAAACGCCTTGGTGAACAATGCCGCGGTTCAAATTGCGAAACCCTTATTAGACACTTCGGTCGAGGAATGGGACGCGGTCATGGTTTCGAATCTGCGGGCAGTCTTTCTGGCCGTCAAGCTGGCTTATCCCTTATTTAAAGCTGCCGGCAGTGGGGCAATTGTGAATGTCTCCTCAGTCCATGCTGTGGCGACCTCAGCGAACATCGCTGCTTATGCAGCCAGTAAGGGTGGTATGCTGGCTCTCACGCGAGCGATGGCAATTGAATTTGCCCCAGATGAAATTCGCGTCAATGCGATCTTGCCTGGTGCTGTAGATACCCCCATGTTGCGTGCGGGCTTGTCCCGTGGCCATGTTGGTGGTGGAACATTGCCAGAAAGATTAGAAAATTTAGCAAATAAAACTGTTATCGGTAGGGTGGGCAAACCAGCCGAGATCGCCCACGCAATCTACTTCTTAGCAGATGAGAATCAATCTTCATTTATGACCGGTCAGGCGCTGATCATTGATGGTGGTGCAACTGCACGGTTGAGTACAGAATGAGTAATTCTAGGGATCGGCTAAAAAATTCTATACCACCAGCGATATGGAATGCCGCTAGGAGGAGCTGGTACGCAGTCTACCGGTCAGCTCAATGGCCTGCAGCGACATTTCATCCCTGGCGGCGAACAAGCATCCGGGAATTGCGGGAATATAAGGATATTCATCGCGGTGAACGCTGTTTTATTATTGGCAATGGCCCGAGTTTAAAAAAAACAGATCTCCGCTTGCTGGAAAACGAATTCACCTTTGGGATGA
>CP070764.1:3034685-3074701 GCA_020349245.1 Chloroflexota bacterium
GGCACTGATGCCCTCGGCAGGGATCTGCTGACCCGCTGCTTATACGGTGGGAGAATTTCCCTCTTCGTCGGTTCGATGGTGGTTGTCATCACCTTGCTGATCGGTGTGCCCGTGGGCGCGATCGCGGGGTATCTTGGGGGCTGGGTGGATGACATCTTGATGCGCATTATCGATGCATTTTTATCCCTGCCTGCACTGCTTGTCCTAATCTTGTTAAGCGCAATCCTCCGAGAAATTGACGTACCACTGCTGAAAAAAAACAGCGTGATCACCATTTCCCTGGTGATCGGCATTCTTTCCTGGATGACGGTAGCCCGCCTGGTGCGAGCGGTGTTTCTCTCCGGCAGGGGGATGGATTACGTTAAAGCAGCCCGGGCTCTCGGTGCGGGGAGCCTGCTGATCATGGTCAGCGAAATTCTGCCAAATGGTTTTGGCCCGATCATCGTCGAATCGACTCTGGAGGTTGGCTACGCCATCATGGAGGAATCCGGCCTGTCATTCCTGGGATTCGGCATCCAGCCTCCAAACGCCAGCTGGGGAAGTCTGCTAAGTGACGCCCAGGAACACCTGACGCAACATCCCTGGTTGGCAATTTTCCCGGGCTTGATGATCTTCTTCACCATCATCTCTGTAAACTATATCGGTGACGGGTTGAGAGATGCCCTCGATCCATACAAGGTGTTGACAAAGATGGAGGAGTAACTCGACCCAGATTTACTAGCATTTTTACTACCTGGTAAACCAAAACGGTTCACGTATCCCCAAAAGTGATTTTGCCGGTATGTGCAATACGAAAAGAATTCAATCCATCGGTGAAAACGGCCAGAATAAATTGAAGACTTTCCAGCTCCGGAGTTAACAAACTCAGTAGCCTTTGAAAAACCTGAATGCGAGTTTATTTCAGTGCAGTAGAAATGACGGATTAACCCATTTGGAGAAAAAAATCTATGCACAATGAGAGGCCTTCCCTCGAGCCGATCAAGACAGATTACAGGATGAACTTTCTTACAGAAGACCAGCTTGATGGACTGCAGGAAGCAACCTTGCAGGTCCTGGAAGAAGTTGGGGTTCAATTTCCTTCGCTAAAAGCACTGGAAATCTTTGCTGATCATGGTGCCCAGGTAGACCGCGACTCCCAGTTGGTCAAAATCCCACGCTCCCTGGTAGAGAAAGCGATGTCTGCGGTACCCCGCAGCTTCACCATGGGCGCCAGGGATCCCGAGTTCGATCTGGTCCTCCAGGAAGGGATTTCGTATTTCACCACCGATGGCTGTGGTTACGAGACAATTGATTTTAAGACCGGAGAGAGACGTTTATCGACAAAAGCGGATGTCGGCATGATGGCTCGCATCTGTGATTTCCTGCCATCTATCGCTTTTTACTGGCCAATGGTCAGCGCACAGGATTTTGGTGTCGCCTCCCCGCTGCATGAGATCGATGCCACCTGGAACAACAGCGTGAAACACATCCAGAGCGAAACGCTGATGGGTGCTGAGCCTGCCCGCTTCGCGGTGGAAATGGCAACCGTTCTGCGCGGAGACCGTGAAGGGGTTCGCCGCAGGCCCCCCTTCTCCCTCTTAGTTTGTACAATCGCCCCGCTGATGCAGGATAAAGAAGGTATAGAAGGTGCCATGGTCCTGGCAGAAGCGGGTATTCCGGTTGGTTTCCTCGCCATGCCGACCTTGGGCACTACTGCACCTGCGACCTTTGCCGGTGCCATGGTCGTGGGGGATGCTGAAGTGATCAGCGCTACAGTCCTCATGCAGCTCCTCTCTCCGGGCGCACCGGTTTTCCATTCCATCATGCATGCCTGGGCGGACCCCCGCAACGCGGCTTATGTTGGTTATCCCCTGGATACCAGGGCGCGTTATGCACCGGTGGAAATGGCTCACCATTGGGGTATGCCGGCATTTGGCGGCGCGTTTGGAACAGACAGCTCGGAAGTAGACAGCTGGCAGGCTGCTATTGAAGTCGCCATCGATCCATTTTTGATCGGTCTCTCCGGTTGTGAAATCGTGACCGGCATGGGACTGCGCGAGACTTACACGCTGCTTTTTCCAGAAGCGATCATCCTGGATGATGATATCTATCACCGGGCCCGTTATTCCCTGATGAAAATGGATGTTAATCCAGAAACCGTCCCACTTGATGTGATCCGGGAGGTGGGACCCGGAGGGCACTTTTTAGCACAGAAACACACCAGGACCCACATGCGCCAGGCGATGCGGCGTTCGATAACCCAACAGCTGGACAGCGAAGGCAATTATAAAAAAGTCCTGGATGTCGCCCGTGAGAAATTCGCCTGGATCTATGAAAACCACCACCCTGAGCCGCTTGAGGAGCACATCCAGAATGAAATTAACCAGATCCTGAAGAATGCCGATCAAACCTTAGGTTAACGGAGGGCTGCATGGGCCTATCACTCGGGCCAGTTTTAACCAGACAGGAAATCGAAAAGATCCACAGCCTCAGCCTGGATATCCTGGAAAGGGTTGGTATCGATTATAAAACTCCCCAGGCGCTGGAGGTTCTGGAAAATTTTGGCTGTCCTGTAGATTATTCCCGCAATTGGGCCAGCTTACCAAAAGATGTCGTGGAATGGGCTCTCCAACAAACCCCGCGGGTGATCAAGCTGCTCGCCCGCGATCCCGAACGGGATGTCGTCCTGAATGGTCGCCGCCCTCACCATACCACCGACAGCCAGGGCACCCAGGTCATTGATATTGAGACTGGAAAGCAGCATGGTTCAACCGCGAAGGACCTGGAAAAAGGTTTTCTATTCGCCGATGCGCTGGACAGGATCGAAATCGTGAATGTGATGGTCGCAGCCAGTGACATTCCGCAACACCTGCGGAATTTACACCATTTCGCCACGGCCTTCAACCAGACCAGCAAGCATGTACGCAGTGGAGTCCACCATGCGGGTGAAGTTCCTTTCCTGGTTGAATTGGTCAAAGCAGTGACCGGGGAGGAGGATTTCAGACCAATTTTCTCCGCGGTTGACTGCACGATCTCTCCGCTGATGCACGATGGGCCGATGACCGAAGCCTGCATCGCCCTGGCGAAATTAAATGTCCCCATAATGGTCTATCCCATGCCGTTAGCTGGAGGGACATCCCCGGTCACTGGGAGCGGAACGATCTTGCTGCATAATATCGAATTCCTCAGCGGGCTGGTGCTTTTTCAACTGGTGAATCCAGGCACACCGATCATATATGGCACTGGAGCCTCCCAGCTGGATATGCAAACCGGTCGTTATGGCGGCAGCCCGGATGGACACATCATGCGGCTGGGATTGGTGGAAATCGCTCGTTTCTATAACTTACCCGTCAACCTTGGCGGGTTATCGACTCGTTCGCGAACATTGGATGCCCAGTATGGCAGCGAAGCGATCACCCAGGGACTGTTAGCCTACCTTGCAGGTGTCGATGAAATTTACAGCATGGGATTGCTTGGAGACGCACAAATCCTTTCCTTCGAGAAGATGGTCCTGGATAATCACCTTGCCCACCTGCTGGAATCCATCTGTAAACCGCTCAATGTCGATGATTCTCATTTGCAGGCAGATTTGATTGAACAAGTAGGTATCGGAGGGCATTATCTCAAGATGCCGGAGACTCGCAATTTCACCCGCCAGGAATATATCCCTATGTGGCCTCCAGCTAATCAATCGGTCAACGACATCGCCCACGAACAGGCCCTGCAAATTTATTACCATCATCAACCGCCTCCTCTTCCAGAAAAAGCTGATCAGAAAATTGCTGAGATCCTGGCAGAAGCGGACGCTTTACTGCAGTGAGCAGCATCAATGGTTTCTTTTACCCCTGATATCCTATCATTTCACACCGACCGCAGGATAAATATTCTCTCCTCGGAACAGGTTGAGACTTTAAAATCGGGCACACTGCAGGTGCTGGCTGAGGTTGGTGTTCACTTTCCATCCCGGAGAGCGCTGGGTATATTTGCTGATCACAGCGCCTGGGTGGACTGGGAGAGAGAGATTGTCAAGATCCCTCCTGACCTTGTGGAGAAAGGGATGTCAACCGCACCGCGCACATTTACCCTGGCCGGACGGGAACCTCGCTTCGACCTCCTGCTGGACGGGAAGAGATCCTACCTGGCGACGGATGGCTGTGGAGTCAAGGTCTTCGATATTGAAAGTCAGCAGCTTCGTCCTTCGAAAAAAGACGATGTAGCTACCATGGCCAGAGTATGCGATAGTCTGCCAATGGTCAGCTTCTTCTGGCCACTGGTAAGTGCACAGGATCACGGATTGGCCGCACCGCTGCATGAATGTCATGCTGGTTTAACGAACACATTAAAGCACGTGCGCGGGGGAACGACCGCAATACCGCAAATCGCCAGGCATATCGTCGAAATGGCTACAGTGGTGGCAGGCAGCCAGGAAGCACTGCGCCAGAGGCCACCGATCTGTGCCAACATCTGCACGATCGCCCCCCTCGGCCATGACCAGGATGGGATCGAAGCGGGTTTGATTTACGCTGAAGCAGGTATCCCGACCAGCTACATGGCCATGCCCACCATGGGATCGACTGCTCCCGCGACACCCCTCGGTGCCCTGACAACCGGGGATGCAGAGGTTGTCAGCGCCATGGTGCTTGTGCAGCTGCTTTACCCAGGAGCACCGGTATTTCATTCGGTGTTGGTCTCCTTGATGGACCCAAGGACAGGAGGCTATATCAGTGACCTTCCCCTCCCGCTAAACTATATCGCCGTGCAGCTGGCACATGCCTGGAAGGTACCCAGCCTCGGTGGCGGCAGCCTTAGCAGCGACGCCCAGGATATCGGCTGGCAATCGGGAACCTCCTCGGGTATGGGAGCTTTGCAGGTCGCATTAGCTGGTGGCGAGGTTTGCGGCTATCTGGGAATGTTAGGTGGGTCGATGATCCTTTCCCCTGAGCAGATTATTCTTGATCACGAGATCAGCCAAAATGCTTTCGACTTACTGCATGGATTTGAATTCAAGGAGGAAGACATCGCCCTGGACGTGATCGCTGCAGTTGGTCCAGGCGATCATTATTTACTGCAGAAGCACACCCGCCAGCATATTCGCGATTTCAGACTTTCAGGACTGCTGCGGCAAAAAGATGAAGGCGGTAAATGGCGGGATCCCAGGCAGGTCGCGCAGGAAGAATTCAAGCGCAGAACGGCTTCTCACCAGCCTGAACCACTCAACGATGACCTCCTTGCCGAACTAGACAGCATTTTGCAGGCCGCGGAGATGGAGAGCCAGCAACTTCGAGAGTAACTTGATTTACCATGGATAAATTGACGCCTCGAGAGCAAGGATTTTTTATGCCCGCAGAATGGGAGTGCCATGAAGGCACCTGGCTGCAGTGGCCGCATGACGATACGCACAAAGGTTCCCAAGTACGCCTGGAACACCTCTGGGTGACGATGACCGCGGCTCTGCACGAGGGGGAAATTGTCCATATCATAGTCCCCGATGAACGGAGACACGAGCATCTCCTCCACCAGTTATCTTATTATGGGATCGACCAGAGCCAAATCGATGTTCACGCGATCCCCACAGATGATGTCTGGTCAAGGGATAATGGGCCAATCTTCCTTATCTCCGATCGAGGGGAATTATCAGTTACCAGCTGGAATTTTAATGGCTGGGGCGAGAGATATCCCTACCAGAAAGATCGGCGAGTGCCCCTACTAGTATCCGAAACCCTGAACCTGCCATTATTCACAGCACCCATCACGTTAGAGGGCGGTGCAATAGAAGTGAATGGCGCAGGAATCCTAATGGCTACACGCACTTCAATTGTCAATCCCAACCGGAATGCTGGCATGGACCATGCATTTATCGATAAGGCGATTCAAGATTATTTAGGTGTTGAGAAAATCATCTGGCTCACCGGGGCACCACGTGAATTCTGTGATGCTGTAGGTGATGATACAGATTTGCACATCGACCTCCTGGCCCGTTTTGTCGAGGAAGCGACTGTTCTTTATGCCTGGACAGAAAATAAGGACCATCCCTTTTACCCCTACCTGGAACAGCATCTCATAGAACTGCAGGCTGCCAGCACACAAGCCGGCAAATCACTCTCCCTGGTTCCCCTCCTGCTGCCTGAAAACCGGATGTATTCGACCGTTTACCAAAATTCAGCTGCACCGTTTCAGGCAGCCCTTTCCTTGGCAAGCTATGCAAATTTCTATATCGCGAACCAGGTTGTGCTGGTACCGATCTATGGTGATGTGAATGATGCCCGGGCCCTGGGGATCATTGGAGAACATTTCCCGAAGAGACAGATCATCCCTATTCCTGCCCAGGCGATCGCCCAGTTAGGCGGAATGATGCACTGCATCACCCAACAACAACCGGTCGCACCGATAAAACTGTAATGGAGAATATCGTGAAACGCAGCGTAACAATTGGTTTGATGCAGATGTCCTGCACAGACGACAAGAGGGCCAACCTGGAGAAAGCTGTGCGCCTGATAAAGGATGCAGCCGGGCAAGGTGCACAAATTGTCTGTACCCAGGAGTTATTCCAAACTCAATACTTCTGCCAGGCGTTAAATCCTCGCAACTTCGATCTTGCCGAAAAATTGGATGAAGACACACCGCTCATCAAGAATTTTTCCGAGCTGGCAAAAGAACTGGAAATTGTTTTAATCTCCGGTTTATTCGAAAAACGCGCCCCCGGATTGTTCCACAACACGGCAGTGGTTATCGATGCGGACGGAACCTTCCTGGGAAAATACCGCAAGATGCATATCCCCCATGATCCAGGCTACCTGGAGAAGTTTTATTTCACCCCGGGTGATCTCGGCTACAAAGTGTTCAAAACAAGATATGCCGATCTCGGAGTGCTCATCTGCTGGGACCAGTGGTTCCCAGAGGCGGCCAGGTTGACAGCCATGAAAGGGGCCGAGGTAATTTTAATCCCGACTGCGATCGGATTCTCCCCGAGAGCCAAGAACTCCCAGGAAGCTTTGGATAGCTGCAAAACCTGGCAGATCGTCCAGCAGGGGCACGCTGTAGCAAACGCTTGTTTCATCGCTGCGGTAAACCGGGTGGGATTCGAAGAGACACCAGGCAGCCCCGACGGAATCCAATTTTGGGGGAAAAGCTTCATCGCCACTCCTTCCGGGGGGTTACTGGCAGAAGCCTCATTCGAGCAGGAAGAAACCCTGATCTGCGAGATAGATTTAAGCGAGGTAGAACGGACCAGAAACAGGGAGTCTTTTCCCTTCAGGGACCGCCGGGTGGATAGTTACCAGGAAATCACTCGCTTATATTCTGATTGATGCGGAGAAAATTTATGTCAGGTGAAACCCCGCGATTAAATCCGATAAATTCAAGGTTCCGGTTGCAGATCCTGGAAAAGAAACAGCTGCAGGACTTTCAATCAGCCACCTTGGAGATCCTTGAAGAAGTGGGGATTCATTGTCCATCGGAGAAGGTTCGCAAGATCTACCAAGCACACGGGGCGATAGTGGATCCCGTTACCATGGTTGTCAGGTTTCCACCTCAGGTAATCCTGGAGGCAATGGCAGCTGCACCGCGCTTCTATACCATGGCGGCACGCAAACCAGAATTCGATCTCGTGCTGGATGGGAAAAACTTTTACTGCGCGACTGATGGCTGTGGGACTGAGACGATCGATTTTGAAACACGCCAGCGGCGTGAATCAACCAAAGACGACGTCGCAAAAATGGCAATCGTTTCAGATTACCTTGATTCGATTGGTTTTTACTGGCCGATCGTCAGTGCCCAGGATTTCCCCGCCACTGCCCCCCTTCAAGAACTGGATGCCTCCTTCAGGAATACCATTAAGCATGTCCAGACCGAGACAGTAATGGATGAAAAGATGGCTCGTTATGCGGTGGAAATGGCACGGGTGATTGCTGGTGATGATCTGGAAATGCGCGCTCGCCCGCCGCTTTCCAGTCTCATCTGCACCATCGCTCCCCTGGCACAGGACGCCGGTGGGATGGAAGCTGCCCTGGTTTTTGCAGAAGCTGGATTGCCCGTGGGTTTTATGTCGATGGCGAACGTCGGTTCCACGGGACCGGCAACAATTTCCGGAACCCTGGTCGCTGCGGATGCTGAGATCGTGGCTGCAATGGTCCTGGTACAGATGGCTTTTCCAGGAGCCCCAACCTACCATTCGATGATGCCAGGCATCA
The DNA here is from genome assembly GCA_020349245.1 of Chloroflexota bacterium. GTDB lineage: Bacteria > Chloroflexota > Anaerolineae > Anaerolineales > UBA4823 > PFL25. The sequence continues at coordinate 3,042,854 of CP070764.1, forward strand.
TGCATCCAAGGACAGGGGCATACCTGGGTACCGCGCCAGAAGGCGAACTGCCTTATGTGGTGGGTGTGGAGCTGGCCCACAAGTGGGGGGTACCAACCTTGGCAGGTATATTCGGCACCGATGCCATGCAACCCGGCTGGGAATCCGCTGCGGAAGCAGTCGGTCCATTGATGCTGTGTGCCATGTGTGGTGCTGAAACGGGTTCGGGCCTGGGCTTGCTGGAGAGCTGCACCGTGCTCTATCCCGAAGCAGTGGTCCTGGACACAGAAATATACCACAGGGTGAGAATCGACCTTGCCGGTATCGATACCAGTCCAGGTGCTTTTGCCCTGGAGGTGATCAAAAATGTCGGACCACGGGGCCATTACCTTGGCCAGCGCCATACCCGGGAGCACCTGCGAAAGATCCACTTCTCCGAGTTAACCGCCGTACCTGCAGAAAATGGCGGATTCCGAGACCCGCTTGAAGTAGCCCAAGAGAAGCTCGATTGGATCTTGGAAAACCACCACCCCGACCCACTTGATAACAATAAGCAGGCGGAAATATCCAAGATTCTTTCCGCTGCACAGAGAGAATTCTCTTAGCTGGAGTACTCTTCAATGAAAACCTATCTTCAAGTACTCTCAGAAGACGAAAAATCACAGGTTCATGAGCGTTCCCTGGAGATCCTGGCCAAAACCGGCATCCGCGTGGATACAGCAACTGGCAGGCAGCTGCTGGAATCTGCAGGTGCTGAAGTGAACCAGGAAACGAACCTGGTCCGAATACCCCGAAAAGTTGTGGAGGAATGCCTGCAGGTAACAGCGAAAAATTTTTCCCTGGGTGCGCGCAGACCGGGTTGGGATCTCGAGATGAATGCCGGTAATTTTACACTTTGCGCAGATGGTGAGGGAATATTCGTTGTTGACGCCGAGACCGGAGACAGGCGACCAAGCACATCCCGGGATTGGCAAAAAGCAACGCGCCTGATCGATGCAGTAGATGAGATCGGGATTTATTGGTCAATGGTGGAAAGGAGTGATCAAGCTCCCGAACCCACCCCAGCAGACCAGGTCGAGTATTTCCGCAAAGTGTTCTCCAATTTTTCCAAACATATACAGGATCCGATACCGGGCAAGCAATATTCCACATGGCTTTTGGAAATTTTACAGATCATCTTCGGTGATAAAGAGACTATCCGTAAAACACATCCATACTCCTTTTTGCTTTGTCCCCAGTCTCCTCTGGTGATTGACCAGAAATATACCGATGCGTACCTGGCGTTATTGGGTTGGGATATCCCGGTAGCAATCATGCCGATGCCACTGATGGGCGGTACTGCACCGGGAAGCCTAATTTCAACCATCATCCTGGGTAACTGCGAGGTATTAGCTGCACTATGCATGATCCAAGCAGGGGCTCCCGGGACACCAATCATATATGCACCGGTCCTAGCTTTATCCAACCTACGTAGCGGAGGGTACAGCGCTGGCGCTATAGAGAGCGGTCTCACCGGGGCCGCCAGCACCGAGATGGCTCGCTATTACGGACTCCCTGCTGAAGCCAGCGGAGGCGGTACCAGCCGAGCTCGTCCGGGCATTCAGGGAGCATATGAACGAGCATTAAACTCTCTGCTGCCAGTATTATCCTGGCCAGATATCCTAGTCGGTCCGGGTTTAACCGGCGGGTCAACTCATCTTAGCTTAGAGCAGCTGCTGATCGATGTTGAAGTTTATAAGATGGGTATCCGCACACACCAGGGGATTGCCAGTGGAGAAGGGCACTGGTTGGATGATGTCATCCAGCGAGTCGGTCCGGCAGGGTATTTTATGGGTGACAAATCAACGGTGGAGAGTATGCGAGCCGGAGAATGGTACTTGAGTGATTTCGGATGGCATGGCAGCTATGAAGAATGGCGAGCCATGGGCAAACCCAGTGTAATCGAAGAAACTCGCCAGCGGGTCGATGAAATCCTGAACAGCCATCAGCCCTTACCACTCAGTCCAGAAATGGAGCGAGAATTAGACCACTTATTTACAAGAGCAAAAACAGCTTGATTTTATGGCCGTAGTTGCCTGGAATCCGGCAAAGACAGATTAACAATTCTATTCTAAGGAGTGTATCATGCGTGCATTAGTCCTTGGAGGCGCAGGGGCGGTTTGCAAGGAGACCACCCGCGATTTAGCCGCCTACAGCCAGTACGATGAAATCGTAGTGGCTGACTATAACCTGAAGGCTGCCACAGAACTGGTGGAGGATATCAAAAATAAACGATTAAAACCGCTATACTTTGATGCTGAAGATTATGGTTCCATGTTGAAGCTTTTCCCGGGTTTCGACGTTGTGATCAACGGTTTACCCTGGAAATACGATCTACCCGTGACGAAAGCTTGCGTGGAGGTCGGTGTGAACGGATTGGATGTATCCACAGATGAAGATCAATGGAGTTATCACCAGCAAGCAAAGGAGAAAGACATGGTCTTCATCCCCGGTGTCGGAGCAACCCCAGGGATAACCAATGCCATGGCAAAACGGGCTGCAGACCACATGGATCAAGTGGATGAAATTCAGATCAACTTTGCTGCTTTCCGCTGCCCCGCCCCAGCGCCTGGCCTGCTGATAACCTTCCTGTGGGAATTCCACCCCGACACAGAATCACGGGTTTATTATGAGGACGGTGAATTCATCTGGGTTGGACCATTTGAAGGGCTTAAAACTATCAAATTCCCCGGACAAATTGGTGAGCAGGAAGTCTGTTATATCCCCCATCCAGAGACCCGCACGATGCCAAAAACCCTCGGCGCAAAGAAGGTTTCCGTGAGAGGCTGTTTCCCTCCCCAGGCGATGCGTATCGCTAAAGTTATGCTCGATTGGGGTCTTTACTCTGCTGAGCCAGTGAATATCAAGGGGATCGAAGCAACGCCTTTTGAGATCATGTTCGATCTTCTATTAAGGATGCCAGAAACAAAGCAAACACCGGTATGGGCATATGGCTTGATCGTCGATGTATTTGGTAAAGCACAGGGTAGAAAAGTTAAGCATTCACTCTGGAACACGCACCCCCCGCAGGAAGAATGGGGCGGATCAGCCGCCTATTACAAGAATATTGCTATCCCGCTGAGCATTGGTGCCCAGATGATCACCAACGGAGATGTCACGGCAAGAGGAGTACTCCCACCGGAAAGCAGCCTCGATCCGGATATCTTCTTTGAGGAGTTAGCCAAACGGGGGATTCAAATCGAAGAAAAATGGGAAGAAATTGATTGAGAAACTTGACAGAATGATATCCATTCGGAGGTTATTATGAGTTTGCAAGGAGAAAAAACAAGAGCACTATTTACCAGGGCAAAGCAGGTGATCCCCCACGGGGTTAATTCTAATTTCCGATACTGGGGTGATGAAGACACGATGATCATCGCTCGTGGAGAAGGTGCTTATATCTGGGACATGGATGGCAAGCGCTACATCGACTACCGCCTGGGTTTCGGTCCGGTCATATTGGGTCATGCATACCCACCCGTTCTGGAAAAAGTTCGGGAAGCACTGCAAGGTGGAAATATCTTTGCCTGGACAACTCCGTTCGAGATCAGTGTTGCTGAACGCATCACCCGCATGTGCAATACCGATAAGGTCCGGCTGACCAACACCGGTACGGAAGCCACCATGCATGCCCTGAGAATTGCCCGCGCATATACGGGCAGGGAGAAATTCATCAAGTTTGAAGGCCAATACCACGGCATGGCAGATTACTTTATGTTCAGCACAGCATCCTCTCACCGGGGTGGGTTAGGTTCAATCCGCAGCCCGATTCCGCTGGCTAACACCTCTGGAATACCCAAAGGCATTAATCAATATGTCTTTACGGTTGCCTTCAATGATCTTGAGGGTCTTGAAAATAGGGTGCGTGCCAATTGGGGAGATCTTGCTGCAATTATCGTCGAACCGATGCTGGGAAACGCAGCCAGCGTCATGCCGCAGCCAGGTTTCCTGGAAAAAATTCGCCAATTATGCGATGAGTACGGCATCGTGATGATTTTTGATGAAGTCAAAACCGGTTTTCGAGTGGCCCGGGGAGGCGCCCAGGAGCTGTTCGGTATCCGAGCCGATCTCGCCACGTATGCAAAGGCAATGGGCAATGGCTTCCCAATCGCCGCGATCGCAGGGAAAGAAGATGTCATGATGACCATCGAGCCGGGTTCAATGGCCCACGGCGGCACCTATACCGGCAATATTGTCGGTGCTGCTGCAGCTGATATCACGCTGGATATCCTGGAAAATCAGCCCATCTTGGAGACGATCCAACAGCGCGGAAAAGCGCTGATGAATGGTATCGCGGAGATCTTAACCGAAGCCGGGATTCCCCATGCTCTCACTGGGGTACCCAGTATGTTTGGCATATGTCTCGGCACAGATGAAGTGCCCAAAGACTTCCGTGGTTATTTAGCCGGCGATGCTGAACTTTATGAACAGATCGGCATGGGATTGAGCCGACGCGGTGTCCAGCCGGATTCTGATGGCAGGGAACCTTGGTTCCTGTGTTATTCATTGAGTGAGGCAGATGTTGGAGAAACGCTGAATATTTTTAACGATGCAGTCAAAGAAGCCAAAGGCGGATGAAGGAATATATTCCTGGTATAAATCTACCGGGAGATAATTCCTTCCGGGATGATAAAATTGCCTCCTTGGAGTAAATTCCCTCCCAGCAAGATTTTACGGAACATTACCGTGATTTAAGGTGTTGTGTGGTGAATTCAACGAACTCGATATTCGAGAGTGGGATGAATAAAAAGTCAGACGATCTGTTGAAGGTCAAGAATCTGGTGAAATACTTTCCCGTCCGCGGCGGGATTTTAAAGCGCATCGTCGCCTGGGTACAGGCTGTGGATGACGTTAGTTTCACCATCCACAGGGGAGAGACATTAGGCCTGGTTGGGGAATCTGGCTGCGGGAAAAGCACGGTTGGCAATTGCATCTTGCGTTTGATCGAACCTACCAGTGGAACTGTTGAATTAAACGGTAGTAACATTTACGAATTGAACTCGAATGAATTAAAACTTATGCGGCGCAATATGCAGGTGATCTTCCAAGACCCCTATTCATCGCTCAACCCGCGCAAACCGATCGGTGATTCTATCCTGGCTGGTTTGAGGATCCACAACATCGGGAAAGGTAATGAACAGGTCGATATCATGAACAGCATGCTTGAAAAAGTCGGTCTTGACCCCTATTACTCTCACCGATATCCCCATGAATTTTCCGGAGGCCAGCGCCAGCGCATCGGTATCGCCAGGGCACTGGTCCTGCATCCCAGTTTCATCGTGTGTGATGAACCAGTTTCCGCTCTGGACGTTTCAATCCAATCACAGGTCTTGAATTTACTCAACGACCTGCAGGATGAATTGGACCTGACCTACTTATTCATCGCCCACAACCTGTCAGTTGTCGAGCACATCTCCGACCGGGTGGCTGTAATGTATCTCGGTAAGATCGTCGAGCTTGCTTCTCGAGATGAACTATTTGAAAATCCACTGCACATGTACACCCAGGCCCTGATCTCAGCCATTCCCATACCGGATCCGACCCTCGAAAGGGAGAGAATACTGTTGGAAGGGGAAGTTCCCAGCCCGCTGAATCCCCCGAAAGGCTGCCGGTTTCACCCCCGCTGCCCACTGGCGATGGAAATCTGTTCGCAAGAAGAACCTGTGTTTGAGGAGATCACCCCAGACCATTGGGTAGCCTGCTTCTATGTTAAGGACTCGAATCTGGTTGAAGTCTAGCCTTACTCAGCTGATAAATCTATAATTCAATTTTGCTATGTGATGAAAAAACCTACAAATTTCGTAGGTTTTTTTATTTGCAGATTCAATATCTACTTGGTATGGTACTCGAACAGTTCAGAAATTTACAGGCCAAGCAGCTCTTTTTTCTTTGCCTCAAACTCCTCATCTGTGATAAAGCCCTTATCCCTGAGTTCTCCCAGTCTCTCTAATTCATCCAGATAAGAAGGTTCAGCTTCACTGGCTGTAGGTTGTGGAGATTGTGAACCTTGCGATAAGGCAGCCTGATCGGCTTCTGTCAATGGTTGGGACTGGATGTTCAATTCCTTCATCGCCTGATCAAGATCCTGATCCTCCAGCTGGTCCGGTGGTAAGCCAGTGTGCTCTTCTATTTTTTTTGCATCCTGCTGGCTGAGCTTCACTGCGGCATATGTACCACCAGCTGCTAGCAGCAAGAAACCACCCAACATGATGGTTCTGCGCCTGATCCTGCGCCTGGTTCGTCTCATGGTTCGTCGCGTGGTCCGGCGGGCAGTCCGTCTAACGCCTCTGCGTCTGGCCATCTTTTTACCTCCAATACAAGATTTTCTTTACTTATTGTAATACATGCAAAGCGAATGTCAAATCAAAAATATAAATCGAAATATCCCAGATTCATCCAGGGACATCATCACAGGAATGCTAATTTCCCCATTTACAAAATTGATAGAAATTATCCCATTGCATTATCGCTTCGATATTGATAAAATTGTACTCAATTAAGCATTTTTTGGTTGGGGTATCAAAGAAAATTAGAAGCCAATAATCCATCCTCCACTCGATTCAACAAAAATATATATCTGGACATACTTACTTTCTAAAAATTTTAATAGCTGAGAAAGGTTCCAATCATGAACACCCTGTCCGCAAAATCAATCGCCCTGTTTATTATTCTAGGGATATTCCTGGCGAGCTGTGGGGGCTCACCCACTCCAACAAACCCAGATGTCAGCGAGCCGTCACCGACCCAGCCATCGTCTGAATGGCAGGAGGAATTTGGGCTCGAAAATTGCACCATGGTTTCCGAAGGGAAAAATGATTACTTTGTCCTCGAACCCGGCTTCCAGCTGGTATTGGAAGGGGGTAATGAAGTTCTGGTGATCACGGTACTTGACGAAACCTTAGAAGTCGATGGCACCGTGACCCGGGTTATCGAGGAGCGTGAATGGCGTAATGATGAAATCATCGAGGTCTCCAGAAACTTCTTCGCCATATGTGAAGAGACGAAAGATGTTTTCTATTTTGGCGAAGAAGTGGATATGTACTCCAGTGGCATTTTAGCCAGCCATACCGGTGCCTGGCGAGCGGGTGAGAATGGTGCCCGCGCTGGAATAATCATGCCCGGCGATCCCGCCATAGGCATGAAGTATTACCAGGAGATTGCACCAGACGTGGCAATGGATAGGGCTGAAGTAATCAGGGTGGATGACACGATCAGCACGCCAGCCGGGGATTTTTCCAATGTGCTTCTAACCAAAGAAGGCACAGCACTCAACCTCCTTGAGAGGGAATTTAAAACCTATGCACCGGGGATTGGCCTAATCCAGGATCAGAATTTACTGCTGACCAGGTATGGATTTGATTTAGGTGAATAAACGCCATAGGAGATAAAAATAATGCGGGCGGTGGAATCACCGCCCGCTTATGCTTAGTTTAGATTTTCAATGACTCATGGGACCTGAGAAGGTGCCGTATCGGCGAAAACATCCGGGGCATTTTCATAAGCACTCGCTTCTAAATCCAGAGCCTTCGTACGAATATCATCGAGCTCCTCCGGAGAGAGCTGCACCATTTCCACCAGCTCAAGCTCTTCCTGGGTAGCATCCGCCCCGCGGAAGCCAACTTGGACGTTGCCAACCCCGGCAGCATAATACTTCAATTGATAGGCATCCACCTCTTCTAAGCTCGACTCAGCGATAACCAGCACACCATCAAAGCAATCATATGCCACGCAGGATTCCTGGTCCACCGCGTCCACCTGGCCGTAATCGGTCCACTCGACCTCCGGCCCCCAACCCTGGAAATAAGGTGGAGTTCCCACCTGCGGATCTGCCCACATCTTGATGCCAGCCATGGCTTCTTGCTGACCATGCAACCAGCTCGGGTTATCGACCAGCTCCCCATTCTCATATTCTTCCGGATACTCGCCGAAGTACCAGACATTGCCGTCGTCATCCTGGGCATAAAAAGCGATCTCAGCTTCGATCAGTTCGTCATCACTGATATCGACGATATAAACGACAACGGTCTGGGTGCCATCAATTTCCTTGGTCAGGTCAGTGACGGTGAACTCGATGCGGTGAGGGATGTCCTCTCCATCTTCAACGGTTGCACCCTCGTAAATTAATTGGGTTCCAGGCACCAAGGGCAGCCATTCGTTGTCAATACTTGTCGGTTCAGAAAATGCTCCGGGGTCGAACTTATCAAAAACCTTGACTGGTTCTTCGCTTCCAGCCATCGTATCCTCAGAGCCAGGTTCCTCTTCCGTTCCACCAGGAGTGCTGACACTCTCGTCAACCTGGCTTGGAGTCGTTTGATCGTATACCTCTTTGCTGATCTCGTAGGCCCGGGTTTCCAGTTCCAGGGCTGCTTCACGCGCGGCTTCCATCTCAGCCGGGCTCATCTTGACAATTTCTACCAATTCCAGCTCTTCACGGGTAGCATCCAAGCCCCGCCAACCAACCTGGACGTTTCCAACGCCTTCAGCATAATATTTCAGCTGGAAAGCATCCGGTTCCGTTTCGCTGTATTCTGCGGTGATCAACACCCCGGTATAACAATCCGCAGGGACACAGGTTTCCTGGTCCACCATATCCACCTGCCAGCGATCAGTGAAACCAACCGCTGGTCCCCAACCCTGGGAGTAGCTGCCATCTCTGGCACCAGGATCGGCTGCCATCATGATCCCTGCCAGGGCACCTTTGAGACCAGAAATCCAGGCTGGCGCTTCAACCAGCTTGCCATTTTCATAAACCTCCGGGTACTCACCCATGCGCCAGACGTTGCCATCATTATCTTGAGCATAAAAAGCCAGCTCGGTTTCTACCAGGTCGCCCCCGCTGTAGTCTTCATCCCAGGTTACCACGCTTAGAACACCATCAATTTCCTTTACTAAATCAGTAACGGTGATAATAACCTGGTGCTCAGTCACCTCACCTGCATCCTCGGTCACACCTTCATAAATGTACTGCATCCCCGGGGTTACTGGCAACCAAGGATTGTCAATTTTGGTGGGGTCGTCAAAATTTGCGCGATCAAACTCTTCAAGCATACTGGCAAAATCAACAGCAGGCTCAGCGGTGGGTTCGGGTACATCGGTTGCAACTTGCGCTGGTTGAGCTGTATCGGGAGCTTGAGTTTCGGTTTGAGCGCTGGCGCATGCTGCAACAGATAGGGCAACCAACCCCAATATGGCTAATATGATTAGGTGACGATTTCTCATCAATTCCTCCAATGGAAAGATAACAATGTGTGGATAATCATGGTAATTTCTTATTCCATGTTCCCCATAAGTCTAATTTGTCATTCTAAACGAGGTGTAAACGAAGAATCTCTCATGGCCCGGATATGTTCCTTTGCTTGATGGAGATTCTTCGTTGATTCATACCTCAGAATGATCGCTGGGCTGATCTAAATCCGCTAGCTTCCCAGGATCATTTTCATTCTTTAAGCTGCCTGAACTTCAGCTGGGGGAGCCGGAGATGCATTCCGCCTGCCAAAGACCAGGTATAACGAGGGCACAATGAACAGGTTGACCAAGGTCGAGGTGACCAAACCACCCAAAATGACGATTGCCATTGGGTGTTCGATCTCATGACCTGGGATTTCACCTGCCCATACAAGGGGCACCAGCGCCAGTCCGGCGGTTAAGGCGGTCATCATGATCGGCGAGATACGTTCTTTAGCACCCCGCAAGACAAGATCATAACCAAAGCTTTCGCCTTCATACTCCTCTAGATGCTGGTAGTGGCTGATGAGCATGATCCCGTTTCGGGCAGCCACACCCAGGATGGTCAAGAAACCTACCAGGGAACCCAGGGAGAGCAAACCACTGGTAAAGTATGCGGCCATAATCCCACCTACCAGAGCCAATGGCAGACTCAGGAATGACATGAATGCCAAGCGGAAGCTTCCTAACGAGACTCGCAGCAGGAAGAAAATCACCAAGACTGCGGCGACACCTGCATACATCAAGCGCTGGCTGGCAGCCTGTGACTCAGCAAATTCACCCAGCAGCTCAGCATGGTATTCAAGCGGAAATTCGATCTCTGCCAGAGTAGATTCCACTGCAGTAACAGCGGATCCAAGATCGACCCCATGTACTTCGGCCTCCACATCGATGCGTCGGGAAGTTCCCTCGTGCCGGATGGCGTTGGGAACTGGCCGAATTGCAATATCCGCCACTTCCTTCAACTGTACTTTCGTTCCGGAAGGTGTATCAATGGGGAGCTCTAGGATATCCGTGTAATTTGCCCGCGCTTCGGGGACACTCCAAACATTTACATCGTACGTCCTGTTAGCAACGTGAATGTCACCTGCTTCCTCACCGGCCACAAAATAAGCGGCCGCCCGGCGGACGTCACCTGGTTTCAAGCCATATTGCTGGGCTTTTTCCAAGTCGACTTCAACTTGAATCTGGGGGATGTCCACCAGCAATTCCACATGCAATTCAGACAGGCCCTCGATCTCTGAGAGACGCTCCTCAACTTCATCCGCCTTTGCACGCAGGACATCCAAATCCGGTCCAAAGATGCGGATCACGATCGGGTGGCTTGACCCGGTCAACACCTCGCGGATGCGCTCTTTCAGATACGTCTGCACATCGCGATAAAGTCCGGGATAACCGTCCACGGTTTCTTGGATCTTATTGAGCGTGTCGTCATAATCCACGGCAGGATCAACAGATACCCAGTTCTCGCCGAAATAAATGCCATACACTTCGTCCATCAGTAAAGCCTGCCCGATGTGTGAACCGCAATTGCGCACGCCAGGTATGGTCATCAATTCCTGGCAGGCTTCTTGAGAGATGCGTACCATCTCGTCCCGACCGGTACCCGGTTTGGTTAACCAGTGCATCAGGAAGTCGCGCTCCTTGAAGGAGGGCAGCAATTCTGAACCCAGTAATGGGTAAAGGACCACACCAACCACCAATAGCAAAACCGTGCTTGAGTAGGCGAAGATAGGACGCTTGAGCGAACGAGACAGGATAGCCGTGTAGCTGCGGTGAAGCGGCGGGATTATCGGAGAGATGCGCTCACGGATGGGAGCATTCGACAGCAAGATCAGCACCAGGGCTGGGGTGACAGTTAAGGCGATGAAAGGCGAGACCAGGGTGGCTACGATATATGCCTGAGCCAGTGGTCGGAAGAAAGCACCGGAAAGACCCTCCATGAAGAAGACCGGCACCAATGCTGACATCTCGATCAGCGAAGCGGTAACGATCGCCTCCCGTACCTCGACCGAGGCATCCAGGACAATGGTCGCGGTTGGCAAGTCGCTGCCCTCGCGCCGATATTGCCGTAAGCGCCGCACGATGTTCTCCACGTCCACGATGGCATCATCAACCACGGCCCCGATAGCGATCACCAATCCAGCCAGCACCATCACGTTGAGGGTGGTTCCGAAGGCATTTAACACCAGCAATGTGATCACCATCGTAAGGGGGATAATGGTCGCGCTGATCAGAGCAATGCGCCAATCCCAGAGGAAGATGAGCAATACGAGGATGACCAGGACGCCGCCGATCAGCAGGGACTCGACCAGGTTGCTCATGGCAACTTCCACGAAGGTTGCCGGGCGGAAGATTGTGGTATCAAATTCGATGCCTTCCAAACCTGGACGCATCTCTTCCATAGCTTCTTCCAAGCCTCTGGTCACCTCGACGGTATTCGCCCAGGGGAATTTCTCAACGATGAGTAAAAGACCGGGACCGTCGTTAACCACCGCGTCGCCGATCATCGGCCAGGTATCCATCACGGTTTCCGCCACATCGCCTAAGCGGATAGGAGTCCCGTCACTTTTGACGCGGTCGTTGATCGGCACATTGGCCAGGTCCTTGGCTTCAACCACGGGCAGGACCTGGAAAATCTGCATGCGCTGATTTGGCGTTTCCAGGAAACCTCCTGCACCAACTTCTGATCCGGTTGAATATTCAATCAGGCCCACGTCCAATGTATCCGAAGTGACTTGTAGCACTTCATCCATGGAGACATTGTACGCAGCCATCAACTCCGGAACGACCTGGACGGTGAGCATATCGATCTGCTCTCCCCAGATAGCCACATTGGCCACGCCGGGCACACGCAGCAGTCTCTCCCTGATCTTCCAGTACGTGATCATGGAGAGCTCCCGCAGGTCGTATACCTCTGAGGAAAGGCCGATCTTGAGCGTTCGGGCGGTTGACGACAAGGGCGGTAGCATGAAGGGAGGGCTAGCCCAGGCAGGTAATTGCGGTGTGGCAATTGCCATTCTCTCCTGAACTAATTGCCGGGCTTCCATCAGGTCGGTCCCTTGATCAAAGATGAGCAGGATCGAGGAGAGCTGGTTGACAGATTTGGATCGCATTACGTCGAGCCCCGGCGTACCGGCAAACACCTGTTCCAAGGGTATCGTCACCAGAGATTCGACTTCTGCCGATGATAGACCCAAGCTGGGTGTCTGAATCTCGACCCTGGGTGGGGCGAATTCAGGAAAGACATCGATCGGCATATTGCGAATAACTCCGATACCCAAGATCATAAACACCGCGCCCAGGAAGACCACGATATAGCGATACTTTAGGCTCGTCGCAACGATCTTGTAGAAAATGTTCATTTTCCAACTCCGGTATCGGCACCATGCAGCTCAGCTACGCCGACGGTTACCACAGCGGTCCCAACAGAAGGTCCTTCAGTCAAAACGACCTGATCCCCCTTGACGTAATCGACCGTAACAGGAACCCGCAAATACTGCAGGGATTCAGGATTGATGTAGACCCAGGTCCCGCCATTGATATCATAAATCAATGATGAGAAGGGGACGACCAGGCGGGGACCTTCATCGCCTTTCAAGGGAACCCGGACCTTTAATCGCTGACCGGACACCAGGTTTGATCCTCCACCTGCCACTGTGTAGTACAGGGCAGTCACTGGATTTTCCTCTGGATCGTCCATGCCAGGTGTTTCGTCCAGTTCGGCAGGCAAATCGCCGTTATCTTCATCTTCAGGATCATCGTCATGCAAGGGAATAACAAAGGCAGATCCATTTAAATCAACCGTATTCATCTCATCCCTGGTGAGGCTGACCATGATCTTCGCGCCCCCGTTTTCACTGGCTTCCATCACCTCGCCTCCAAAGGTACGCGTCAGGGCGATCTCTTCCTCGCTGACTGTTTCCGTCTGGATACCCAGGCGCTCAGCTGCTTTTTCCGTGAGGATAACCAGGTTGCGTCCGTCTCCCTGGTCTACCAGCTCGGCCGGTTCAATCTTTTCTGGAGAATTGTTTCCTGAACAAGCTGATAGTCCGAGGGCAACGACCACGATTAATATCCATCCAAACCAAAGTTTGCTTTGTTTCATTTTTTTCCTCCGAATGCTTATCTGTACTTATGATTGCGAGTCTGTCGCGAATGTGTGTGTTTCGATTTTATGAGAGCTCTCTGCTTCTCGATGCATACCGTAGCGCAGGTAAATCGCCGGCATAACAAATAGAGAGAACAAGGTTGATGTGATCAAACCACCGAATGAAATAACGACCATCGGATGTAAAATCTCCAATCCAGGATCAGCTCCTTTAAAGAGGATGGGTAAGAACGCTACCCCAAGACCGATGGCAGTAATCAGCACCGGTTTCATCCTTTCTACTGCTCCACGGACTACCAGATCTGGACCGAATTCTTCGCCCTCTTCTTCCAGATGCTGCATGTGCTTCACCATCACCATGTTAAATCGCATGGAAAGCCCCAAGATAACCAGGAAACCGAACAGTGATCCCAGGGTGACCTCTCCCCCGGCGATAAACGCAGTCAACAAACCACCTGACAGCGATGCCAGGACGATGAAAAATATCGACAAGGCGATCTGCCAGCTCCAGAATGTAGCCTGCAAGAGCAGAATTATTCCGAAAACAGCAACTCCAGCGATGATCAGGGTTTGCTGCATGTTGGCTTGTCGTTGAGCGAAATCGCCCAGGAGCTCAACATGGTATTCAAGGGGCACATCTACACCTGCAACGACGTTTTCTACATCCGCCACTACCGCGCCATAAGATCGGCCTTCAAGATTGGCAGTGACATCAATATACCGGGAGACTGCATCTCGCTTGATATTGATCGGAGTAGGCGAAATGCGGACATCGGCGACTTCTCCCAGGCGGACATGACCACCGCCCGGCGTATCGATCAGCAGGTTCTTTATATCCGTCAGGTTTCTGCGAACCTCCTCCTCGCCCCACACCATCACATCGAACACTTTCTGTTCTTCGTACAGATTCCCCACTCTCAAACCGGATAATAGTGTGGTTGCCGAACGGCGAACATCGCCGGGTTTTACCTGGTAACGCTCAGCAGCTGCCAGGTCAACTTCAATCTCGACTTGTGGTTCGACCTCCAGGTACTCAACCTCTACATCACGCAAGCCATCGACGGAAACCAGACCTGCCTGGATTTCTTCAGCCTTACTCTCCAAAATATCAAAATCCCAACCATAGACACGGATGACCATGTCTTTATCACTTTCACCAGAGACAATTTGACCCAGTCGATCGGGTTGGTACGTGTCAACCTTGCGGATTAATCCAGGGAATCCATTAACCACCTCATTGACCGTAACCATCGTAGCATCATAATCAGCTGCTGGATCGATGCTGATCCAAATCTCGCCGGAATTTATTCCCGTCAGCTGATCACCAGTGATCGCTCTGCCCACATGGGCACCGACATTGCTAACCCCGGGGATTGCCTGCAGTTCATTGGTCGCTTGAGCAACGATACGATTCATTTCCGGTTGTGAAGTACCAGGAGCAGCATCCCATTGAATGCGGATATCTGTTTGTTTAAATGTCGGCAGCAGGGATACGTTCAAGAATGGTATCGCAACCAAACTGACCACCACGATTACTCCAGCGACAACGTAGGTCAACCGGGGTACTCTGATGACTCCAGATACAATTCCGGAATAAACTCGTCCCAGGAATCCTATGACCGGCGACTCGCGGCGTTCGTGGTTCCTGAGCAACACCATGCTCAGCGAAGGAGTCAGGGTTAAGGCAACGATAATGGAGAGCAACATCGCCACCGCATAGGCAATCGCAAAGGGTTGGAAGAATCTTCCGGTCACACCCTGGATCAGGAATACGGGTAGCAATACCAGCAACATGATCAAGAAGGCCGAAATGATTGAACCTCGCATTTCTGCTGATGCATTGGCAATCAGGTCCTCTTTCTCGTCACTGTCCAGGTCCTTTTCCTGGCTGCGGAATCGACGCTGTATGTATTCCGGATCGATGATGGCATCATCGACGATAATCGTCAGGGCGACTACCATACCGGCGAGAAGCATCACGTTTATTGTCGAACCAAATAAGTACAGCACGAGCAGGGCAATGATTAAAGACGCCGGGATGGCAATCAGACTGACTAAGGTTGGTCGCCAATCCCAATATAGAATGAACAGAACCAGAAGCAAAAGACCAGCCCCGACCAGTAAAACTGTACTCAGGTTTCCAGTCGCCAGTTCAATATAATTCGCCGGCCGGAATACGGTGGTATCAATATTGACGCCACTTAATCCAGGAGCCATTGCTTCAAGGGCTTCCTCGACGCCTTTTGTCACTTCTAATGTATTTGCATTGGGGAATTTTTCGATTACCATCAACAATCCTGGATTCCCATCGTTGAGAACCGCATCTCCGATCAGAGGCTGGTGGTCTTCAACGACTTCGCTCACATCCCCAAGTGTATAAGCAGTCCCTTTCACTGGGATCTTGCTGAGTTCCTCTGCGGAGGAAATCGGGAATCTATGTAGGATACTCAATCTTTGATTGGGCGTATCGATCCAGCCAGAGGTCCCGGGTTTCGAGGATTCCAGGTAGCTCAATGGAGAAACCCACATCGCTTCTCCGGTGGTCGATATCACCTGATTGAGGGTGACACCTTTTTCCTGCAAATCTTCTGGGCTGACCAAGACCTGCAGCTGCCATTCTCGCAACCCCCAGGTGGCGACATTAGCAACACCCGGGACACCCATCAAGCGGGGTGCGATAACCCAGCGAGCCAGGACACCCAAATCGATCAGGGATAGGTCTTCTGAGGAGAGAGAGACCATCATCGCCCGGCTGGTTGTTGAGAGAGGCTGCATCATGACTGGCGGTAAAGAGACGTTCGGCAGGGCGTATGTCTGGGTTAACCGCTCCTGCACCATCTGGCGAGCCTTGATGGGGTCAGTTCCCGGTTCGAAAATCATGATGATTGAAGACAAGCCATTCACCGAATTCGAATAGATCCTTTCCAACCAGGCCACCCCGTTTAACAGGTCTGCTTCCATCGGGACTGTCAGCAAGGCTTCTACCTCCGTAGCTGATAAACCCAAGGCCTCCGTCTGGACCTCAACAATGGGCGGATTAAACTCTGGATAAACATCTACCGGCATCTCGCTCAATTGGTAGACTCCAAAGAACATCAGCACCACTGCCAGGATGATCACCAGGTAGCGCAGCTTTATGCTTTGTTTAATGATCCCTCTAATCATAGCTTGTTAGCCTCCAAAAATGAATTTTAAATTGTTTTACCCTGTAGGCTGAAATCAGCCTGCAATACAAAGAACGATATTTTTTATAGATTGAAGATATATGCATCCAGGATCGCATTAAATCCAGTACTAATAAACACCTTGAAGTGATAAAACTCACAAGTTCTCGCAATCCAAGTTTTTATTGAACGACACCTCCGAGCGCAACGTTATCTCCTCCGACCCCTTTGCTAATCAACGTAATTTAATTCTCAGTTTAGCTGGTGCAATAATCTTGATAAGCACATGAGAATTACCCCGCCAAATAATCTCTTTCATTAAGCAAGTCTTATCTCCTCTCCCCAAATCTTTCTCTACCAATACATATCATCCAATTCACAAAATTAACTGTTCAAAAAATATTATGGCTCTCAACTGATTACAACGACTTATTCGTACTCCCTGCTCCCACTCACTAAAATCCCAGCTTTTCAATTCAACGAGAAATCTTCCTACAAGAATGACCTTTTGATAAAAAATATATATAACAAAATTAATTTAGATTCATTAGGTCATAATTATCCGAAATTCCCATACTTGACTATCTCCCACTGCATGGGATAGCTACTAGCGATTATACAAATTTTTGTCAAAATTCACATACTACTTCCGCGGTAAATCATCTACCTCATTTGAGGTATATGAAATGGCTGAACAAAGTGGCCACTTTGGTTGAAGTATTTATTTGCCGATTATATTCAATACCTGCTAAAATCTTTGCAATTGATTTATATCCAGAGGAGATCACTTTTATTTATGACAAGTGCGATGAACCTACAAGCAAATACTCGACTGCTTTTCATCGGTGATTCCATCACCGATTGTGGACGCAAAAGGCCGATAGGTCGAGGCACTGATAATTTTGGTTTAGGCCAGGGATATGTCAGCTTGATAGATGCTGCCCTGGCATCTGGCTACCCGGATTACGGGATTGAGATAATTAACATGGGTATATCAGGAGACACCGTCAACGACTTGAGGTACCGCTGGGTTTCGGACGTGCTGGACCTGGAACCAGATTGGCTCAGCGTGCTGATCGGCATTAACGATGTCTGGCAGCTGATCGACCAGCCGGATTATGCATACGGCAGTCGATCTCCAGATGAGTTTGCAGAGATTCTTGGTTCGTTGATCGAGCAGGCTCTCCCGAATCTACAAGGCCTGATCTTGATGACCCCGTATTACCTTGAGACGAACAAGAGTGATCCCATGCGGAATTTAATGGATCGATATTCCCAAATGGTCGAACAGGTTGCTAATGAACATAAAGCGATCCTGGTTGATATCCAGGGAGCGTTCGATTCAATCCTTAAGTGGAAAGAACCTTTTAAACTGGCGCAGGACCGTGTGCATATTAATCTGCAAGGTCACATGCTGCTGGCACGTTCTTTTTTGCAGCAAATTAATTTCTCCTGGGATAGATACCCGGGTGAAAGATAGTGGTTTCAATTTTTATGTTTTGATGTCGATTTCACGGACAATTTCAGAATGGCAACTTGGAAAATTAGCCACTCGCAGAGATCTGCTGACTGCAAGCCGGCTGTGATAAAATCACATCACCACGCCCGGATAGATACCTCGCACTAGATCAGATTCAATCGGTGACCGGATTTGACCACGCTTTCTCTTCTTCCGTCAACCAGTTCCAGAATTTCCGAAAATGAAGAAAAGACGCATCATTATTGATACCGATCCTGGCATTGATGACGCCCTGGCTATACTGCTTGCCCTGGCTGAACCGCGGGTGACGCTGGAGGCGATCACGGTCACCTTTGGCAACTGCTCTCTAGAAAATGCTCAAAAAAATGCGTTATGCATTTTAGAATTAGCCCGGGCGAACCAGATACCTGTTGCCCGCGGAGCACACCGCCCACTGGTCCAGCCATTACTGCTGGCACCTGAGACTCACGGCACCACGGGTATCGGTTACGCCAATCTTCCAGAACCGAGTCTGCAGATATACCCTGAACCTGCGGTAAACCTGTTGATTCAAAAAGTCATGGATAACCCGGGAGAGATCACGATTATCGCCATCGGGCCCCTGACCAATATTGCCCTGGCAGTGAGAGTCGAACCGGATTTCGCTCCGGCTGTAGGAGAAATTTTTATCATGGGTGGCGCCATCCGCCATGATGGCAACACAACTCCCCTGGCTGAATTTAATACCTTTTGCGATCCACATGCAGCTCACATCGTATTTCACTCCGGGATGCCGATAACCTTGGTTCCCCTGGATGTCACTTACCAGGTCGTTTTTTCCTCGGCGGACCGGGATCGCCTTCTTGAAATCCCTTCCCCGTTGACTAGGTTCATCTCCGAGGCAACCCGCTTCTACATGGAGTTTCACAATGAATACCAGCAGATTGACGGTTGTGTGATCAACGACCCCCTTGCTTTAGCGGTAAGCTACTTACCGTACCTTGTTGAAACCCAGGAGCTCTACGTGGACGTGGATATCTCTGGTGGGGTATCAATGGGCAAAACATATGCTGATGCTTACCGCTTGCTGAAGAAAGAACCCAACATGCGGGTAGCTCTGAACGTCCATCCCAGGAAATTCATGGAATATTTCCTGGAGCGGATGGAGTGGCTTGCAGGTGAAATTGGTTGGTAACAGGAGGTGATTATCGAAGGAACCCCGGCTGGCTCAAAACAAAATAATCTCGGATTTATTGCAACTAATTTGAGGAGAATTCAAGATGAGATTGATTGAGTCTATCAAGAAAGATTTCAACACCTTAACCTGGGTGCTGATCCCGGTAGCGATCGCAATAAACGTTGTCATAGGCCAGATAATAATGGTCCTGCACCTGCCAGTTTATCTTGACTCCATTGGCACGATACTCGTGGCAGCAGTAGCAGGTCCCTGGGCTGGCGCATTGACTGGCACATTATCAAACCTCATCTGGGGATGGTTGATTGACCCCAATGCTTTGCCCTGGTTCCCGGTGGCATTGATGATCGGCTTTGTGGCAGGCTGGTGTGCAGTACTCGGTTTGTTTAAATCCTGGTGGAAAGTAATGATCACCGGCTTCCTGGTCGCCATCACCGCGGCTGTTGCCTCAACGCCGATCCAGGCGTACCTGTACGGAGGCATCAGTGCCAGCGGTTCATCTTTCATAACCGCTTACCTGCTACAAACAGGTCGCGATTTAATCCCGGCAGTCTTAAGCACCACCTTCCTGGTTGAACCTTTTGATAAGATCGCCACCTGCTTGCTGGCCTTCGCCATCATCGGTGGACTGTCCACACGTTACCTGGCTCGATTCCCGCGACCGGAAAACGTCGAAATTGACCGCACCGAGAGGCGAACGCAGATCATCATCTCCGTTGTCGTAGCCATTGTCTTGATCCTGATCTATTCTTATATCCTGGTCCGCATTCTGGGCTTATGAATTTATCACGGAGGTAATCCGGATAAGTTTCCGCGGATTACCTCTACTTAATTTAGATCGATCGGAAATATATTCGTCCAAGTATTCACCAGATGCAGCAAAGATTATCATTTTACATTGACCGGGACAGCTTCCTGCACAGGTTGAATCCCCTGACCAAACTGACCCTGGTTTTCACAATCATCACCCTGGCATTTCTAGGTTTATCTTACTGGCTGCCTAGCATCTTGTTCGTTCTGGTGATCGTCCCGCTGAGTTATGTGGGAAAGATATCCCGGGAATTCGTAAAGACCACTTTACGGCTGCTGCTGCCGGTGGTCGGATTTTTATTTTTCATGCAGGCTTTCTTCCACCCGGATGGATCGACCGAGCTGTTTCACATCTGGATCCTTGATGTCACTGTAGAAAGTGTACAGTTCGCCTATTTGACTGCCACAAGGATCCTGACCATGGTAGCCTCTTTTTTGATCCTGCTGCTGACCACGCATCCCAGCGATTTAATGAGTGACCTCACCCGGCGGGGTGTGCCAGGAAATTTGTCTTATGTGATCACATCCACCCTGCAGATCATCCCCCAGATGCAGGCCAAGGCGGCCACGATCATCGATGCGCAGCGTTCGCGCGGCTTGGAAACCAAGGGCAACCTCATAAACCGCACCCGTGCCCTGATCCCTCTTGTGGGACCGCTTGTGTTTGGATCGCTTGTCGAAGTTGAAGAAAGAGCGATTGCAATCGAAGCCAGGGCTTTCACTGCCCGAATAAAGAAAACCTCTCTGCGAGCAATAAAGGACACAAATGGTGAAAGGTTGGGACGTTGGTCGATGTTGTTTCTGATTATCCTGGCGATTGGTCTGCGCATATGGCTTTGATTGAACTACGCGAGGTTAGCTACACATACCCCACGATTGAATCCCCCGCCCTGAAAGATATTAATCTAACCGTTGATGAGGGGGAATTTGTAGCCATAATCGGTGCGAACGAAGCAGGGAAATCCACCCTGTGTTACACATTGTCAGGTTTTGTGCCACATTTTTTCCGCGGGGAACTTCAAGGGGAGGTGAAAATTGGTGGTATTAATCTCAAGGAGTCTTCTCTAAGTGAATGGGTTTTAAATGTTGGCCTGGTTTTTCAGAATCCTTTTAATCAGATCTCGGGATCAAAATTTACCGTATTCGAAGAAATCGCCTTTGGTCTGGAAAACCTCGGGATTCCTCGCCAGGAGATGACCTCCCGCGTGGAAGAAGCCATGTCCAGGACGGGTATTGGCGATTTAGCTGATCGTTCTCCCTATTCCCTATCGGGAGGTCAGCAGCAAAAAGTTGCCCTCACCTCGATCCTGGTCATGGAACCGAAAGTGATGGTGCTGGATGAACCCACCTCCCAATTGGATCCGATCGGCACCCGCGAGGTTTTCGGGGTGATCAAGGGGATGAGCCAGCGAGGCATCACCATTATCATGGCGGAACACAAAATAGAGTGGGTTGCAGAGTTCGCCGATCGCGTGATCGTGATCAGCGAAGGTATGATATCCAACCAAGGAACTCCGCAGGAGGTCTTGATCTCGCCGGATCTTCCTGGCCAGGGGATTGGACTCTCACGCTATACCCTGGTCGCTCACCAGGCCCGCCAGGAGGGACTCTGGTCCCAGGATCGTCCTCTACCAGTTACCCTGGACCAGGCCTATAGCGGCTTTTCAGGTTTTCCCGATGCGAATTGAAGTAAAAAATCTCCACTTCACCTATCCTGGTGAGGTCGTTGCCTTGCGGGGGATCGACCTCATAATCGAACCGGGAGAGCAAGTTGCCATCGTCGGTCAAAATGGCTCTGGGAAGACAACGCTGGTCAAGCATTTCAACGGTCTCCTGCAGCCAACCGAAGGCTCAATCCGCATCGGAGAATGGGATACCAGGGAACACACAGTTGCTGAATTCGCGGCCCGGGTGGGTTACGTCTTCCAGAATCCTGATGAACAACTTTTCAACAGCACGGTACGCGCAGAGCTCAGGTTTGGACCCCGCAACCTCGGTTTCGATGCAGATAAAACTGAAGCCCTGGTGGATGATGCCATCCAGCTGACCAACCTGGAGAAATTCCAGGAAACCAATCCATACGACCTGTCTGCCACCTGGCGAAAAATGGTCGCCATGGGATCAATCATCGCACTGGATTCACCGATCATAATCCTTGACGAACCGACAACCGGGCAGGATGCACGCAGCATAGAACGGATTGCAGGAATTGTTCACGAACTGCACAGGCGAGGAAAAACGATCATCACCATTTCTCATGATATCGATTTCTGCGCGGAAAACTTTGAGCGCATCATTGCCCTCTCTCAAGGGGAGTTACTCCTTGACGGCCCTGTGCTGGAAGTAATCACCCAGGATAAGGCCTTGGCAACCACTTATATCGACCCACCGCAACTCACCCGCCTGGCGAAAAAAATCGGTCTGGCCGAATCTATTAGAGATCAGCAGGAATTTTTGGCAGCCTTTCGCAAATTCAGGCAGGAGATTCCTTAGCAGTTGCCAGTGTGGTGATCTTCGCAAGAACCAGGCAGAACATAACTGACGGAAAAATCAAATTCTCGCCGGAGCAGCGAACTCCGACGAGAAATCAAGACTTACGGTTCTGAGGTGGAACCTATTGATTGGAAATAGCGATCAACGGAACAGCAAGACGACTGCTGAACAAATTGTACAAGCAGAGACAAGAACAAGGAAGATGACACCGACACCGTATAGCACACTCCGGCGATTCGCGGCCTGATATCTTTTGAGATCGCCCTCAAATTCTTCCATGTCCCGTTGAGCCATCTCTGAGAATGACGTCGAAGGGTACATTTTATCCTCCCTGTTTCAAACGAAACCGATTTCTCTCTTCCCTGGGTTTAAAGCCGGGAATTCTCCTGATCAATCGCTCAAAGCAATTAATCTTCTCTCTCTACCTATATTAACGCAAAATTTGTCGAAATGTTTCGCGTATTTACTAGTAAATTTGTACTGATAGCCTATACAGTTATGTTAGGCGTGTTTTCCGCCCCGCAGCTAGCAATTAACATACTAGATTTAACTTTAGTAGGTTTGTCTTAAGGAGAAATTTCATCCCGGGTGTGCAGGACAACCACCGCTTTCTGGCTGGCAAATTCTTCAAGCTCCTGCCGAGTGTGCTGGAAGCGCAATCCCTCCATCCTGACCATGAGTTTGATCATTATGGGATGCGACCGCTGACGATATTCGAAGAAATCGGCAATTTGTTGCGGATCGGTGATCAGCTCGGCTTGCACCGGGATCAGCTCAGCGCCGATTTCGATATGTGCTTCGGGATTTACAGAGAGGTTGCGATACCAATCCGCTGCTGTACCCCTGGCAGAGCCGACATAAAAGTCTCCATCGATCTTCTCGTACTGGAGTGGAGTGCGGTGGACCTTTCCGGATTTACGTCCGATTGTGCTCAAGATGAGAACACTTTCAGCAGGTTTACCACCTGATCGAAATCTGCTGGAAATGCGCGGGTTCAACCAGCGCATGATACGCCAGAGGAAACCCAGAGAGTGATCTTTGTTCTGCATACTTTCCTTGAAAATCTAACCTGCTGCGCTGAATATCCAAATCATATCGCTGGAATCCCTGGAGTAATGATCGGGGAAAGTGTCTTGAAGATACCTCATTCAAAGCGTGGGAACAAATTGTCCCGAGCGCTTAAGAATCCTCAGAACCAGGAAAGTGATCCACGGAGAAGGTTGTTTTTTATCTGCGAATGACCAGCCCTTCCAGGCCTGGTACATCGAGGAGGCTGTGTACAGGCCATCCCCGTCGGCTTGGGCGATGATGACAGCCACCATTTCAAAAAAACGCGGATCGGCATGTACCCAGGGGAATTTGCTCAGCACATCGATTACATGGAGGATGTCATACCAGACGAAAGGGTATTTCAATTTCGCGAAATCTGTGCCCATACCAAAGAGGAAGTATTTTCTCTCTTTTCTTCTTTGCCAGTGAGTTAACAACATCTCTGTGGATAAGCGCACAGCCTCACCTGATTTGTACCTGTCCGTCAGGGCTAAAGCCTTCAGCGCGTAGACGTTAGCCATCGGGCATGGATCAGCTTTCCTCCCAGGGCCTTTGAAATTCCCCAGGTCGGGAGATGCCGTGCATCGCCAACCATTTTCAGCAACGAGGTCTGCGAGATGTTCCACTGCCCGATCGACAGAGTCATCTTCACCTTTTTCCATCGCCAGCATACAGTAAAGTAGAGTTGGTGCATCACACAGAACCCAGGACCACATCTCCCGCCCGCTGCCGCCAAAGGCTTCGGGGATCAGGATTGGTGTTTCGTACGCTCCTTGGGGAGATTGGTGAGCGCGAATTTTATCAATAACCTGCTGTATACCTGAGTCTGTCGATTCGAGACCGAAATCCGCTAAGGTACTCAATTTGTATAGCGGGTGTTTTGCATCGTTATGGCGCTTCAAGGCATAGCCGGGCCAATTGGCAAGCTCATCTACAATCCGCCGAACACTGGGATGGTCTATCATCTCCCTGCGGGCATCCTGCACCAGAGATGAATCGACCGGGAGATCGAGTAAATCCAGAAAAGTCCGGTAGCGCGTCCAAGGCTCGTCTGATCCGAGCAACCAGTCCAATTGATCATTCACTGGTTTGATAATTTCACTCCATCAGATTCTCACTTGGTGGAGTTAGTCCTGACCTGGCAGGTTAAAGCAGCACGGCGAGGATATACAGGATAGCGACAAATGATTTAACAAATGGACAGGCTTTCATCGGCAATATGCTCGTGCGGGCTCCTGTAAATGCACTCCAAACAGCCATGACGATCAGCATCACCGCAGCTGCGATGAATACCATATCGCCTGTCGGGTTCCCGGGTCCAAAAAGCATCGTTGCTGCCAAGGCAAGCATGCCGATGAAGATCAGGGTCAAACCTTCAGCAACCCACTCCATGGTGATTATCCGGTAATTATCTGATGACAGGCTTCCGAAACCAGCAACGACTGATTTTGTCGGCGCTATATGGGCAATACCCCACAATATAATGACAGTTGAACCAATGTAAAGCAAGACCATAGATGTCATTTTGACCGCTCCTTTCTCGGTTTCCTTTTGGGAATGAAAAATCCAGTATGCTCTTGATATTCAGCATACTTATCACCATAACGGATCAATAAATCCTTCTCCTCTGCCAGGCACATAGCGACAAATATTGGTATCCAGATGATCGAATACAGCGCCAGGAAAGGTGAGTTGAGCAGCAAGGACAATACCCACCACAAGGGCAGCTCTCCCATTGACTGCGGGTGGCGTATTCGCTTGTATATACCGCCGTAAAGCTTGTGTTTCTTCTTCGGCAGCAAAGATTCCTCACCCGCATCAAGCACGCCGCGCAGCATCAGGTAGGCACTAGGAACGCCGATAATAATCGCCACAATAATTGATATGGTGTATGGCCAGGGAAAAGTAAGTGGGATTCCAAGGGGTAGCGGATAGTACGAATAAACAACATAATTTGCGACTACGAGCAGCTCAAACACGCTGGCAATAATACGGTACTGCCCGCATTTCTTATATGCGATATCTCCGATCTTCTTCTCTAATTGTGCAGGCCGGGCACTCTGCATATAGAAATAAAACATGAACAAGGTGGCAACTATCATGACGGTGAAATTAATCCAGGGGATCAGGGTTGCCCAGTCTAAGTTGACCATTTATCCTCCTTGGAGAGTTTCGATGCAAGGGATAGATGACAATCTCTCCCTCTCTACCAGCCCTACTTATCCTCCATTATACAATCGAGAATCAAGTTACCGAAAAGTATTCTTTTAATTCTTTTCTTAACCGGGGGGATTTTACTTGCAATGGCTTCAAGAAGGTGATTTTCCACCACCCAGGTGCACTCAACACGTTTTATCAAGAATTCTGGCCCATGCCCGGCCTCTTCGCTTCCATGGTCGTGACGTCGCAGAAACAGCATTACATCCATGAGTAAACCGCCAAAGGCAAGAAATCATAGTGGGAAAACTACTCCAAAACTTACTGCCGGATTGACCTGGAAAAAAGCTGGTTTAACCACCGCCCCTGTTAAAGTGAAAACCCCCATGATGAAGGCTGATTTTGCACTCTTATTGTCTCTTACCCTATGCCCAGCCATCCAGCAAAGGTTTTACTCCTGCTATCGGCAATCGTCACAAATCCTCGACCAAATTCTCAGCCCCGATCTCTGCTGGATTGGAAAATTCCATTGTATCAATTCTGGTCGAAGAGAATTTCCTCCAGTCCGGCGACAAGCGAATCAGTGTCTTCTGTTTCAATATTGGAAAGAAGGATAATGGTAGCCTGATCGTCGATATAACGACTGAAGGAGGTATGGAATCCATTAATCCCCCCCTGATGCTCAACTTTGCGGTGACCAAGATACTCACTGAGCTGCCAGCCAAAGCCATAATCACCTCCGGTACCATCTTTCGCGTTGTGTGGAGAATACATTCGGTCGAGGCTTTCTTTGTTGAGCAGCTGATCTGAGTACAGTGCCTGATCAAAGCGGAATAAATCCTTGACAGTTGAATACATTCCGGCTGTTGCAAAGGCATTGCTCATGTCTAGGTATGGTGCATTGACCAGAACCGTTCCAATGATCTGGTACCCGGAAGCCCTGTCGTGCAATATCATGGCTTGCATTTCCACCCCGCTGTCTTCCATCTGTAATGGGCCGATTAATTCTTGGTTCAAGTAATCAGCGTAGGTGCGATTGCTTACCTGCTCGATCACTGCCCCGAGCAGGACATAATTCGAATGGCTGTAAAAAAAACTATCTCCAGGCGTAAATATCAGCGGCTCGTTCTTAAATAAATCGATTAATGCAGAGACATTATGGGGGTCGCGCGAATCTTCCCTCGCTCCCGGAAGCACAGTGTAATCAGGCACACCGGATGTATGGTTAAGCAAATCCTCGACCTGGATCTCTTGCCACTGGTCCGGACAATCTGCTAAGTATGAGCATAGGTCGGCCTGGAGATCTATTTTCCCTTCTTCGGCGAGCATCATGACCAAAGTAGCAGTGAAGGGTTTCGAGATTGATGAAATCCGAAATTTTGTCTGGGGTGTATTCGGGACCTTCAATTCCCAATTGGCAAAGTTATATCCTTTACTCAACACAATTTCGCCATCTTTAGCAACCAGAATCGCGCCGCTAAATAATGGATGGTCGCGAACAAAATATTCATCCAGCGCTCTGCCAAGATCGCCAATGACAATATTATTGGCATCCGTTCTTTCCACAAGCTGTGGGGTTGCTGTCGGGGAGGTTTCGCTAAATTCAGCATCAATCTGATTGCTACAAGCTGAGCTGATTGTTACGAGTATTAGGAATGCAATTAATACCGGCAAATAAGCAATTTTCTTCATCGATGCTCCATCATCAAACTTCCCGTCTTCAAAATAAAAATCATTGAGTTTCGGGAGATACAGTACAGCTTGCAATCTTCACCGGATACCTACAACAGCCTAATTGTGCCCGAGCTGACTGCCTCCTGCCTTCAATATATATTATGCTAACACCCTATGAGCACTCACTGGATTGGTGGTTGCCTGACTTCTCCAAATAGCAGGTGTATACTTGATGGAGGATCGTAATGAAAAATGTCGACGACCTGCAGGCTGAGAGCGAATTAATCCACTCCGGTCAACAATTTGTCGAGAATATTAACTGCGGTAATCAGATTTGACTTATAACTGGGTAATTATAACCTCGCAAAAATTGATCGTTCCTGCTGTCATCAAATTCTCATCAGCCAATTTTTGATTGCAGAGAGCTTCAATATTGCATCCATAAGTTATAAAAATTCGTCTTAATCTGACCGGGACAAATTTTTCTAGCAGCCGCCTATAATTCTCAGTAGTATATATTTACTTAGGAAAGGAAAGTACTATGGGCAAAGAAGACAGCTTGATCAGTGAGGCATTCAAGATATTCATGCTTGAAGCGCCCGAACACGCCCAAGCGTGGAGTTCGCTCGTTCAAGACTTGGCGAAAGCAAATGCCTTAGACCCCAAGACAACCTCCCTGGCATACCTGGCTGTACTTGCCTCAGCTGGTTTATTAACTGGCATCCCCTTCCATGTCCAGGCGGCAAAGGAGGCAGGAGCAGCCCGCGCGGAGGTCATCAGCGCGATCTTAATCGGACTCCCCGCTGTTGGGAACCGTGTTACGCAAGCCTTACCAGCTGCTATCAGGGCATTTGGTGAGGATTGACCATAACCATCCAGGGGAAAATCAATCAAAACGCCAATTCTGCTAATCCGCGTTCGAACTTATTGGTGCTGACCATGGTAAATAGTGTGATAGAGGGAAGTATGCGAAGGAGGCTATCATGGAAAGCGTACCAATCAGCGGAATACGGGTCTTTTACGATCTGGACGATCGTCAGGTCATCGATGAGATCGTTATAGCCTGCGAACGCAGCATCCAAACGATCAGCAACTTATGGAAACTCGATGTTCCCCAAGATTGTCGGGTTTATATTATGACCGCTTGGCCGCGCTGTGTTTTCCAGGGTGCCCCCATTGGATCACAGATCCTGCTCGGATTAACTTTACCCCTTTGGTATTCAGAGTTTAAGAAGCGCTGGCAATACGCCGGGGGTTGGTCACAACGTTATGGTTCACGAAATGTTGTCGGAATCAAAACTCCACAGCTGATCGCGAAGACGCACGCTTCTTTTGGAGAGAGTATTTTTATCCCGCCTGACACTCCCCAGGAAAAGATCCATTCGATCTTAGCTCATGAGCTAACCCACGCTTTCTCATCCCATCTTGGCCTGCCAGCTTGGCTCAACGAGGGAATTGCGATGGTCAGCTCGGACCATTGCCTGGGAAAAGCGACTGTGCTGCCGAACACGCTGCAGCAGTTGAATGATCAAGATCAACCAAATGCCACCGCGGAGACAATTAATCTCAATCAGCAAAAAAGGGATGAAATCATTTTGCTTTATATTCGTGGTTATTGGCTTACCCGGTTTCTATGCGACTTCCATCCGAAGTTGTTGAATGAATTACTTATGGGCGGCTACAGCCACCGAGAAATCGAAGATTTTGTCAGCGCGCGCCTGGAACTTACACCGGGAGCATTCTGGCAAAGGGCTGGTCAACTGGTTGTAACTAACTACCAAATGGATTTAACCTGAATAATATGATACTGCACGGACGTCTATGCGCAAACGTGGATAATTAACCAATGGATGCTGCCTCCCAAGCTGAACCAAAACCTCCAGACAGGCGCATATCGAGACCCGCAGTACTTGGATTAGTTTGCCTGCCCCTGGGATTTTTACTGATCTTGCTTTTTTACCCTCAGGACAGAAGTTCAATTCTCAATTCTCCATCCTTTGGGGAAAATGTCTGGCAGGTGGTCATCCTTGCAACCGGTATACTCGCCCCCATTGCAGCCACCTCGTTGGGCGTTTGGAGCATTTTTCAGATCCGCAGATCCGCAGGTTTGATCTTCGGATTACCCCTTGCAGTGACCGCGAGTCTGTTTTACCCGATCATCCTGCTTGACCTGATCCTGATCATCCTCGGTTGGTTAATCTTCGGTCAAATCCAAGATAGCGGTCTGATCCCACTGGTCTGGTTTTTCCTGATCTTGCTGATGGATTACCTGATCATTCGCCTCACCTGGAAAGCTGTCTCCAAAAGTCCTCCAGGACCAACTATTGGAGAATGATGATTAACAGCGGATATTTAATAGAATTAACCAACCTCTCTCCCACCTCGTGTCCCTTGGTTAATTTCTAGTATGGATTCTTAATCAGGTATTTCTCGCAGACCATTCCAAAATACTCTGCTTGTTCCTGGTGCTTGAGACCAATTTTTTCTAATACCCTGCGCGAGGCGATATTCTCCGGATGGACAATCCCCACAATTTCCGGGATTTTCAAGCGAGTAAACCCATAATCTAATCCTGCAGAAGCGGATTCTGACGCCAGTCCTTGTCCCCAATAAGGTTTGGCGAAAAGATAGCCAATTTCTGTCTCGTTCGTTTCTGGTAAATACTGCAGCCCACTCCAACCGATCAAACCACTCCCGGTCTTCGTTTCTACCGCCCACCAACCGTAGTTGAATTCACTCCAGTGGTTTATCTGCCTCTGTACCAGCCTCTTTACACGGTCCAGGCCAGGCGTGTCGGAATTGGGAAAATATTGCAAAACACCCGGAATCCCCAAGATTCTGTGCAGGGGTTCCACGTCACCCTGGGTGAACGGGCGCAGAATTAAGCGAAACGTTTCCAGCTGCGGAATGTTCACCCACTGAGTATATCAGTAAATTTCAGCAAGCCTGGTAATCGACCGCCTCGATACTGCAGGTCGGGTCTTGATGTGTTTGCGGGTTAAGCCCAGTATTCTTGATTACATTCCCTGCATATCGCAGAAATTTCCAGGTAGATGTCACCACCCGGGATCTTGGGCGTGGATCTGCACGTTTGATAACTTTCCGGCTCTGGTTTCTCTGGGAGATCAACTCTCTCTGGTGCTCCTTGGCCAGCTGCTGAAGTATGTAATAGTGGAGATACATCTTATCTTACCTCCTCAATAATTTACCGAGAAATTACTACCTGCTGCCATATGAAACGGGTTTGCGCGCAGTGATCGAAGCAGAAAATAAGCTGTTCTGAGGTATTTTTTCAAGAAGGTCACCCTCCCCAGATTTAGCCACCAGTTTGACCTCCTCAAAACCTGCTTGCTCCAAGCCGTGAACATACTCGTCCATCTCGAGCGCACCTGCGATGCATGCACCCCAGGCCAGCATGTCCTTCTTGATCTGTTCTGGAAGTTCACCGCTGCTTACGATATCCGAGACCGATACCCGGCCACCTGGTTTCAGCGTCCTGAACATCTCTGCAAATACTGCTGGTTTATCGGGTGAAAGATTGATGACGCAATTTGAAATAATCACATCCACGCTACCGTCTTCGACCGGTAACTGCTCAAGAAAGCCTTTACGAAACTCAACATTCTTGATGCCCATCCGCTCCGCGGCTGACCTGGCACGCTGCAACATTTCTGGCGTCATATCTATCCCGATCACCCTTCCATGCTCCCCAATCTGTCTGCCGGCCAGGAAGCAATCCAATCCTCCACCCGACCCGAGATCCAGTACAATTTCTCCCGCTTGCAGCTGGGCCAGGGTAATCGGGTCTCCGCAGCCCAGGCTGAAGCTAGCAATATCCTCCGGGAGATCCTGAAGCAGATCGGATTCATAGAGCAGATTTTGTGAGCTATCCCCACAACAGGAATTTAAATTCTCTGCTCGATCAGCATAATACTGCTGAACCTGGGTCCGGATTTCATCCCCTTCCAGGAGGGCGATCTCCTGGCTTGAGCCTCCACAACAAGAACTTTCACCAGAAGGTGAAATTATTCGCAGTTCATCAATTCCTTTACCATCCTGTCTCTTTTTTTCTAACATCTCTTACTCCTTAAAATTTTCTAACGTGAATCGGTGGTGAGATTAAGGGATAGCAAATATACTCAAATCGTTTCAAATCGATAAATATCTATATTTTCAGGCAAAAAAAGAGAAATCTATTAAATTCCTGAAAGGTTAAGTTTCTCCATTGATCTCTGCTCCACCAATTTGCGGTGCAAAAACTTCAATCAGGTTCCCGCAGCAGACCAGGACCCGTCCCTGGTTGAGATTATAAAAAGTATGTTTTCCCTCATTGCGAATGTTGACGAGACCCGCGTCGCGTAATATTGCCAGGTGATGGGAGACAGTCGGTTGGCTTACCCCGACTTCATCCACGATATCCCCGACACTCATTTCACGGCAACAGATCAAACGCATGATCTCCTGCCGGGTCGGATCAGCGAGAGCCTTGGCA
>CP070764.1:3074801-3085917 GCA_020349245.1 Chloroflexota bacterium
AAACATAATTTGGTTTGAAATTAAAAGAGTTGATTGTTGACTCATTTGACACACCACTGAGCACTAAGGCGGTTTGACAGCCGGCAGCGATGCCTGCAGCGATATCGGTTGGCATCTGGTCGCCAACTACGAGTGCATTTTCTGGATCAAGCTCTAAATATTTCAAAGCGATCTCGTACATCTTTGGGGAAGGTTTTCCCATGATTGTTGGTTTTGTACCAGTAGCAGCTTCTATAGCCGCCAATATCGAGCCTGTACCGGGGACATATCCACCGGGTGTGGGAAGAGAAGGATCAGGATTCGTGCCTAGAAAGGGAAGCCCGGTCCGAATATGTTTTGAGGCTAGATTAAGCTTTTCATAGGTTAAGTTGCGGTCAAGACTTACAATTACCGCTCGAGGTTCCTCAAGATCCTGCCAATAGCCATATTCTCTCAAGATGGAAAATAGACCTTCTTCGCCGATGATAAAGATTGGACCACCACCAGGGAACATCTCCCTAAGGTATAGAGCTGTTGCCAGACCCGAGTTGATGATTCTATTCTCATCTGCTTCAATGCCAAAACCTGATAACTTTTCAACATATTGAGAGGGAGAACGCGTCGCGTTATTCGTTACAAATACAGTGCGTAATCCAAGATCCTGGATTTTCTGAAACAATGCAGGAAGATCACCGATAGGTTCTGTGTCTCGCCACAAAACGCCATCCATATCCAAAAGTAAGGCTTTAATCAGTCCCTTTCTACTCATCATGTTAACAGCTTCGAATTTGAAATAACGTATATTGTAGTTGAAAAATAAAAACCGGATGTTCGAAATTTCATCCGGTTGTTGGATTAACTGTCAGCAAAGAAGATTACTTCTCTTTTTCTTCTTCCTTGGGTTGGGCTATCAAGACTTCATCTACCAAGCCGTAGCCAACAGCCGTTTCAGAGTCCATCCAAAAATCTCTTTCGGTATCTCGTTCAATAACTTCCTCCGGTTGACCCGTATGCTTCATCAGAATCTCATTCAATTTTGTTCGCAAGCGGAGAAATTCTTTTGCCTGGATCTCAATATCCGTGACCTGGCCCTGGGCACCACCAAGCGGTTGATGAAGGTGGATCGTGGCATGGGGTAGGGCATACCGATGACCTTTGGTCCCAGCAGCGAGCAAAACTGTCCCAAAGGAGGCTGTTACGCCAACTGCGACTGTGCTGATCGGATTGGAGATCATTTGCATCGCATCATATATGGCCAGGCCAGCATATACCTGTCCGCCTGGAGAATTAATATACATATTGATAGGTGCATCTCGATCTTCCTGGTTTAAGAAGAGCAGCTGGGCAACGATCAAGTTTGCTACCTGGTCAGTGATGGGTGTGCCCAGGAAAATCAAGCGGTTACGCAATAACAATGAGTAGATATCGAAAGCTCGTTCCCCTCGACCGGTTGTTTCGATCACCATTGGGATTAATGAATTGAGATTTGATTTATCCATAAATTATCTTCCTTCCAAAATATTTATCTGTGAATTCCATGCTTACTACCGTAGTGATACTAGATTTTATCGGAATTGATTAGCAAATATTATAAGAATCATGATAGAAATTCACAGAAAGCAGGAATATTCGAAGAATTTCTTTACTCCTCATCCTCCAGATCTGGCTGGTCTTCTACCTGACCTGAAGTATCTTCCTCCTGCTCAGTCTCAGCAGCGACTGCTCCTGGATCATCGCTCGCGTCCGGCAATTCATTATCCAGATCTATCTCCTCTCCCGGTACTTCTACCCTTGATTCTTCCGCTTCCCCCGCTGCTTCTTCACCTGAATCCTGTTGTTCTTCATCTGGGTCCTCGTCACCCTTGGCAAGTTTACGTAAATATTCGAGAGTGCGGTTCATTCTCATTTCCGCATAAATACTGCCGGTTAAATTCATAATTGCATTGGGAGAATCAAATTGCTTTTTATCTGAATCTGACATGTAGCGAGTAATTGAGTCTAACGTGCGGGCGGTCTCCTCTTGAAGCTCTTTTTCATCCACGTCAATTTCCTCTTGACTGGCAATTTTTAACAAAATGAGCGAACGATTCACCCGCGCTTCAGCAACAGGCTTGGCTTCCTCCCGGAGACCCTGTTCGTCAATTTCCCGAGTCTTCAAATAGATTTCCATATCCAACCCCTGACTGGCGAGACGATTCTCTAACTGCTGAACAACAAGGTTCAATTCGTTGTCCAGCATTTGGGGAGGGTACTTTATTGTAGAGCTCTCAATAATTGCATCTAGAACTTTTTCGTCATACTCAGCATTGTAAGTATCGCTTGCTCGTTGTTCAAGGCTTTCGCGGATCTCCTTCTCTAATGCTTGCAGGTCATCATATTCGCCAATCGATTGGGCAAATTCATCATTCAATTCCGGCAAGATTCTGGCCTTGATGTCATCGACCTTAATAGCGAATTCAGCAGTAACTTCCCTCATCGATTCAAATTGGGAATCTTCCGGAAAGGTATAGACCAGCTTCTTCTCTTCACCAGCTTCCATGCCGATTACCTTCCTCGAGAATCCATCAAAAGGCCACTCATTGGAGGTATCGGTATCTGCTGCTGCAATGATTACAGAAGTCGACCTCTCTTCGATCAAATTCCCTTCTTCGCCTTCGTTTTCCTCTTCATATCGTTTTGCTGAAAGCTTCAGATAGACATGGTCCCCGGACTCCGCCGGGCGCTCTACGCTTTCTTCCACAGCCTGGCGTTGTCGAAAATCTTCTGTTACGGCGGATACATCTTGATCAGAAATCTCCGGTGGTTCATAAGGAAAGTGAATAGAATGGTAATCTCCAAGTTCCACCTCCGCCATCAGTGGAACGATAAATTCAAGCGTGAGCGGTTCGAGGCTGACAACATTTTCCAGATGTCCTGGACCATATGGTTCAATCTCACTCTCTTCAATAACTTCTGGATAAATATCATTGACAAGGATTTCTAAGCCTTCTTCTAGTAAGGCTTCATCACCAACCTGGCGCTGGATTACTTTATAGGGAGCTTTTCCAGGACGAAATCCAGGTATCTTTATCCTTCTGGCAATTTTTCGGGCAGCTTTTCGCTTGGCACTATCCAACTGCTCAGAATCGACCTCAACTGTCAACTTTACTTGTTGATCTTCCAAATTTTCAATATCAATTTTCAATTTCTCATCCCTCATTCAAAAGAATAACCAAGTGATTATAACACCTCAGCCAAGGCAGACTGTACTTGGAAACAATCCATTTCAGGCGAACTATGGAGAATAAGTCGATGGTTCGAGATTAATGGGGGCTTGTGGGGAAGGAGGGAGTCGAACCCTCACGCCTTGCGGCACGTGATCCTAAGTCACGCCTGTCTGCCAATTCCAGCACTTCCCCGATAAAAACTGTGCTGATTATAAGCGGATGACTTTCCAACGTCAATAATTTGGATATAATCAAGGTTCTAAACAAGAAGGCAGATGAATCTGGAGGTTGTTTTGTCCCGGATAATTAAGTTGGAAGGAGTTGGAAAGCAGCGAAATCGAATGACCAGGGAGGTCGTTCTCGCGATCAGAGAATTAATGCAGCAAGGGGAGGTAAATGAAAAAACGAGAGACTTAGCTGCCTTCATCACTTTAAACCTAGAGGCGATTTACCAGACTATCGACAAAACAGTAGAAGCGTGGGAAAAACGTGATTACTGGGTAAAAGCCGATCGGTTTCGCCTTGAATGGTCATGGACCGGTCAACTGGCTGAGAAAATGCGGGAGGCAATCCTTGCCGAAGATTGGCAAACAGTTGCAATCACCTCTGCTGAAGCCGCCCAAAAATTGGGCAACATCCTAATCCCTTCTCGCCACAGGATGGGGGAACCTTGGGAAGGAGCATGGAAGAAGTTTGACCAATCCGCGAACTAACATTTCTTTCCAAATCCGCCACCTCCCGGAGTTTTTATCACCAATCTGTCACCTGGATTCAAGATAATCGTCCCTTTTGCCGGCAGGGGCATCGATCCCCCAGATTTAATCACAACATTCTCTCCCGGTTTCCCCGGTTCTCCACCAGAAAGTCCATAAGGTGTAAATCGTCGTCTTTCAGTTAATAGGCTTAGTTGTGCTTCAACCAGGATCTCTATCTCTCGAATTATCCCATCACCTCCGCGATATTTCCCATTCCCGCCGGAATTATCACGTATCGCGTACCGCAGCACTCGACATGGATACGCATACTCCAAAGCTTCAATCGGGGTATTGAGGGTATTTGTCATGTGGGAGTGCCTGCCAGATAGGCCATCAGAGTTCGGTGTTGCACCCATACCACCAGCAATTGTCTCGTAATAAGAAAAAGAATTTCCCAGTCGTTTGTCCCAACCCCCGATCGTAACATTATTCATAGTACCTTGACTGGCTGCTGGGACCCGATCAGGACATGCTTTCGCCAATGCGCCAAAGAGCACATCCACGATACGCTGGGAGGTTTCCACGTTCCCTCCAGCGACTGGTGCGGGAGGCAGTGCATTTACGATTGTACCTTCCGGGGCAATGACCTTGATAGGCGCTAGGCATCCAGAATTATTGGGTACATCAAGTTTGATCAAACAGCGAAAGACATAATAAACTGCCGATAACGTAATCGCCAAGACCGCGTTGATGCCTCCACTTCTTTGGGAGCTTGAACCACTGAAATCAACTACGGCTTGATCTCCAGAAATTGTAATCTTGACAACAATTTCGACTGGTTCATCCTTAATTCCATCGTCATCCATATAATCGATAAAACTATAGGTTCCATCAGGCAAACCCTGCAGTAATTGCCTGGTCATCCTTTCTGTGTAGGATAAGAGCTCCTGCATATAGAAGGAAACCTGATCAAATCCATAGGTATTTGAAATGTTCTGCAGCCTTTCGATCCCCCGGTTATTCGCGGCAATTTGTGCCCACAGATCGCCAGCTCGTTCCTCAGGTGTACGCACATTGGCCAAGATTAGGTCCCATACAGCATCATTCCGCGCTCCACCTTGAAAGAGTCTCAATGCCGGAATGATCAATCCCTCCTGGTATATTTCACGGGCAACAGGCATGGAACCAGGTGCCATTCCCCCAATATCTGCATGGTGAGCTCGGCTGGCGACAAAACCGATCAGCTCCCTTTGAGGTTCCCCGGAATCGTTTTTGTTATTACGACGACTGTGAAAAACAGGAGAAACCAAGGTTATATCGGGAAGGTGGGTTCCCCCTCGAAAAGGATCATTAAGAATGATCACGTCACCTGGTTGGAAACCAGCATTCTCAGGTTCATGTTTGGTCCGGTCAGTCCCACTTGGTTGGAACTTCTTGATGGCAGCTTTCACAGAAAGTGGCATAGAGCCTAGATGGACAGGGATGTGAGCTGCTTGGGCGACCATGTTCCCCTTGCCATCAAAAATGGCGCAGGAAAAATCCCTTCGCTCTTTGATATTTGGGGAGTAGCTGGATTTTCTCAGGACAACACCCATTTCATCTGCCACCGCAGCAAAAAGGTGTTTGAAGACTTCAAGGCGTACCGGATCAGAATTCATCAGCACAACGCGCTTCCTCGTACTTGAGCTAGCTTTTGGTAATTGATATGATCAGATTCCCAAATATATCTACAATTGCCTTCCTGTTTTCAGGGAGGTAAATCGTCGTGTCGCTGCGAACTATGATCGCAGGACCCGAAAACCGATTCCCGGGCAATAGCAATTCGCCCTGGAATAAAGGGATATCGCGGAATACATTTCCCAAGAAGACCCGGCGCTCTCCTATAGAGGCATGCATTGGATCGCTTCCACCGCTGGGGATTTCAGCGATTACTGGTGGTTCGATGTGTCCAATCACCCGCACGCGCAGATTAACAATCTCAACGACAGAATCACGCCGCGAATATCCATAAATATGTTCATGGTACAGGTGAAATTCTTCCTTGTAATTATCAACCAATGGAATATTGAGTTCATAGGATTGACCACGGTAACGCAAATCCATTGAGCGTTCGATACGAACCATGTCCGATGTAAATCCCTCCGCGTGAATATCATCCATGCCCCGATCAATGAGCGGTTGCAGGTCGGAGAGCAGTTCAACTCCTGATACATCTCCTGGCAACATAACAGTCCTGGAATAATCCTTAATGACATCGGCAACCAACATGCCAAATGCAGATAAGGTGGAAGCCATCGGGGGAATAAGTACGCGAAGAATGCCCAGCTGATCAGCAAGATTACAGGCATGCAATCCGCCGGCTCCCCCAAACGAGAGCAGGAAAAAATCCTGGGGATCATATCCTCTTTCAACTGAAACCAATCGAAGCGCTCTCTCCATGTGAGCGTTGACGATATCGATCACGCCGCTAGCGGTTTGAATAGCATCTAAGCCGAGCTGCTTGCCTAGACTTGCCATCACATTACGGGCACGGCTTGCATCTAATTTCATTTTCCCCCCGAGAAAATGGTCAACAGGCAAACGTCCTAAGACAACATTGGCATCTGTTACGGTTGGGACATCATCATCTGCACTACCTATTGCATAACAGGCTGGCCCCGGATCAGCGCCGGCACTCTCAGGTCCTACTCGTAAAGCACCTCCAATGTCAACTCTGGCAACTGAACCGCCTCCAGCTCCAATCGTGTGGATATCCAGGATAGGGATCCGGATTGGCAGACCTCCAACTTCCGCTTCTGTCGTCACTACCGGCACCTTATCAACTAATGATACATCTGTAGAAGTCCCACCCATATCAAAGGTTATCACTCGCAGAATATCCTTGTTCTCATCTGACCTTTCTGAATCACTTCGTGCATCCTGGGCAAATCCAGCTACATGTCTCGCGCCAACCACGCCACCTGCAGGACCAGATAAAATACAGCGTACACCTGCTTGGCGTGCTTCATCGACACCGATGATGCCACCATTGGATTGCATGATCCGTAAATGAGATATATCCCTTGGAATCGAATCCCTCAATCGACCTAAATACTGGTCTAGAATCGGTGTTACGTAGGCATTGATTGCAGTCGTACTTGTGCGTTCATACTCGCGATATTCTGGCAGAATTTCGCTTGACACCGAGACAAACATACCCTGCTGGCGCAAGCTCTTGGCGATCAGTGCTTCATGATCAGGATAGAGAAATGAAAAAATTAGACTGACTGCAACTGATTCCACACTTTCCCGCTCAATCTCCCTGACTAGATTATTTACATCATCAGGATCAAGCTTCTTGATTACCTGACCCCGATAGTCGACTCGTTCATGAATCTCATATGATAAATCACTTGGAATCAATGGTTTCTGAGGCTGGATTTCCAGGTCATAAAGCTGAGGACGATCTTGACGACCGATGAGCATAATATCTTTAAAACCCTCAGTCGTCACCAAAGCAGTACGAGCGCCTTTTCTCTCCAAGAGTGTATTGGTCGCAATCGTGGAGCCATGGGTGATGACTGTATTAAAATCCTGGTTTGTATTTTTTCTTGGTAATTCAGATATTATGAGCTGGATACCATCGACAACCGCCTTGGAAGGATCGGAGGGAGTCGATAGAAGTTTGAAGGTTGAAATGTGACCAGAAATTGGATCGAATGTCACAAAATCAGTGAATGTTCCACCAATATCAACGCCGATCAGCAAGCTTGAATGGAAATCTTTGACCACTAGATATTCACCAGAAAATTATCTGCTTCGCATAGGATTGGAGTGAATTGGGAAGATTATAATTCCGATTTTCGATTTCCCGCCCCCAACTTCACTTTGTGGTTTTATAGAGCAAATGATAATTGCTGGGCAGCCTTCTTCCCATTGAAGAGCAGAAAAGGCGTTGCTCGATTGGGATTAATTCCAATTCTACGCAAATCTTCTGGGCTTTTGAATCGATTAGTTCGACGAAATTCGAGGATTGATTGAACTCCTTTAGGACCAATACCAGGAACATGCAATAGAACTGGTTTATCCGCCTCATTGATCTCCACCGGATTATCAGATAAGAATCTCATCGCCCAAGAGAGTTTTGGATCCTGATCCTGTGAGAGGTTGCCAGTATCATCGAACAACAGCTCCTCCATAATAAATCCATAATCTCGAAGGAGGAACGAAGCCTGGTATAAACGATTTTCTCGTTGGAGCATTGTCGCCGGCATATTCTCGAGTGGTGTGTCTTCAACAGGCTTAAAAGGTGAATAATAAGCTCGTTTCAATCCCAATACCCGGTATAAATATTCAGTCGTTGAAAGGATTTCAGCATCACTTTCTCCCGCTCCTCCAACAACAAATTGCGTCGCTGAGGATGGCCAGGAATTCTTCCATCCACGTAGAGAATTTTTATTCGCGCGAATCTCAGATATCCACTTCATGGGCTGCAATAATTCATCTTCAAAAACTTTGTGCGGGGCGAGGATTTTCAACCGTTCCACGTTCGGAGCCTCAAGATTTAAAGACACCCTGTCAGCGAGCTGCATTGCTCGCTCTACCTGGTCGAACTCTGCTCCCGGCATGATCTTGAGATGCAGATACCCACTGAACCCAAGCTTTTTCCGCAGAATTTCTGCTGTATCTAATAAACGATCCTGGGTTTTCAACCCGCCACCAACTAAACCAGAGCTCAAAAATAAACCCTGAACAATCCCAGCCCGGTGAAAAGCCATGAAACTGGCAGCCATTTCATCTGGTTTCAAGGCAGCACGTCTAAAATTGCGACCCGCTCTGAATGGGCAGTAGTGGCAATCTCGTTCACAAGCAGAAGTTAACAATGTTTTCAATAAGGCAATGGTTTTGCCATTTGGTAATACCGCATTATGCACAAATCCCGGGTAATTATTCCCTCTTCTGGCCTGTGGACAATGGTAATCCTCAGCCGATTCTAATTCCATCTGAGAAGTTAGGGTCTTCAATCTCTCAAGAGGCTCCATATCGAACCCCGTTTCCAAAGAAATATTTAGAACAATTGTACTATATACTGAAGGATTCTGCAATACGCCTTCTAGCGATTTTTCCTGGGATTAACATTAATCTATTGGTATAAGGCCCAGTTTTATGAAGCAGATCCGGTGAATATTTTATTCCTTTGTCATGGTTACAAAATAGGGGAGGCTAATGTGAAGACTCCATGCCTGCAAACATGGATAAAATATACTGTCGTCGACTATAAATTTTGGAAATTTCCCTGGATAATTCGAACGAGAAAGGGATAAATCTTCCGCAATTTCGCATAGACCTTCATTTTAGTCATTACAAAGCACATATTCCCGAATTTATCGATAGAATTGGAAAAAGAGCGTATACATGATCAACAAATGAAATATAGCAGTATAGAATGTTAACTCATCGCTGGATATGCTTCAATAAATCAGGCTAGTTGGCAAAGTTGCAGGGCAATCGTCCGAAATCTTTTGAACTGCATTGCTTCCTTTCCTTCGGGGAATATTGCAACTGATCAAAGATTAAGAGGACCTGGATGCCCAAATACTTCATCCCTGCTGTGTCCAAATAAAAGGTATCTACAATGAGGTAAACTTCTAGGATAACGCGCAGGGTAGGGGATTTACAAAGTGAATACGGATAAATATTCATCCTGGTTTTTCCAAATTATATAGTTGATTGTTATCCAATCCGGAGAATTCACTGAAAGCTTTAACAGCTGGCAGGGGAGGGGACTGCCATCTTGACACTGAAGACATTTTATGTTATGCTTTCGATAACTATTATTATCATAAACATATATTTAGGTGAGCTTATTCAGCCATGTCCCCAAAAATCACAATAAACGAGGCGATCAATGCCTTCCTAGAAAGCATCACTTTATCACGCAGCGAAAACACGGCCAGAACCTACGCGAACGCGATGAATGCCTTTACCCAGTCGCTTGA
This sequence comes from Chloroflexota bacterium, assembly GCA_020349245.1. GTDB lineage: Bacteria > Chloroflexota > Anaerolineae > Anaerolineales > UBA4823 > PFL25. The sequence goes on from CP070764.1 coordinate 3,084,660, forward strand.
AAATTCAAATATTACCCCTACCGAATTTGATATTTCTGAATTATCCGAAGATGCTATTACCTGGTTTGCAAATTATTTGAAGGAATATTCCCCGACTACTGAACGCCTGTACCTGACTGCCGCCTCCCGGTTTTATGAATATTTGGCCGCCGAACGCCTGATCGATCCCAATCTGCCTCGAGTGCGCATGTTAATCCGCCAGCGTGCTCGCCGTGTTGGCCAGCGTTTGCCGCAATTTCCACGAAATCACATTGAAACTACTATTGAATATGCAATTAATCTTGCATCTCGACCTAGTGAAGACGAAATGGAAAGGCTGCGCAATTTGAGGAATCGAGCATTTATTGTCACGCTTGCGGATACCGGGATGAGAGTCCATGAGGCCTGTGCACTTCGTCGCGGGGATATCGACTGGAACGAGGGCAAAGCGCTCATCATCGGTAAGGGAGACCAGCAGGCTGTTATCCGCTTTTCAAGGCGGACATTGCGAATGCTGCGCGATTACCTCAATGCCAGGAGCGTACTAGATGGGGATTCTGGAAAACCGTTAGCTTCCCTGCCCCTCTTCGCCAGACACGACAAGGGAGCCGGGAAGAATATAAAACCGATCACCACCACTACCGGGCGAAATATTGTCGCGGAGACAATCCATTCAGCCCTTGGTCCGCAGGCGAAAGGAAGCGTCACCCCCCACTCTTTCAGGCACTTCTTTGTTACCAGTGTACTGCACGGGTCTGGGGGAAACTTGAAGCTCGCCCAGGAGCTGGCTAGGCACAAGAATATCAGTGTAACTCAACGCTATGCGCACTTATCCGATGATGAATTGGATCAGGGTTATTGGGAAATATTTGACCACCATGGTTAATAAATCAGCGTAAAAGGGTTCATTGAGTGCTCTGATACCGTAATTAGCATAAAAATTTCTGCACATTTGCTATAGACATTGCTGACAAAAGGCGTTATAATGTTTTACAGGTAAACTCAATATGGGTCTCGCACAGTCTGTGCAGATCTATTACAAATGAATCCGGTTGTATATATTGAGGCCGTAAACGGACGGTCTGATTGCCAATGTCTTTTGGCATTGGCGGTTCCGCGTCTAACAGAACCTTAACAACTGAAGAGTGATAGGAAGTACCTGAGAAAGAGCGGGATAAGTGTGAACAGCAAACACGCATCTCTTTGGAGATGCACATTTTTTGCGGAGAGTTTGATCCTGGCTCAGGATGAACGCTGGCGGCGTGCCTAATACATGCAA
>CP070764.1:3086017-3096813 GCA_020349245.1 Chloroflexota bacterium
GAAATCAGGGCACCATCCAGGGGACAGCCACACTGACCGCGTTCCAGCCATGGCTATCCACGCTTTCCGCCCAGGCGTTCCACCCACGTTCTTCATCGACACCGAAACAGAGGTCCCCAAAGTGTTATGGGGCACCAGCGTCCAGGCCGCGCTGAGCGGTATTCGGTTTAAGGGTCGTTGAACAGGATACGATTTCAACCCGGATATCAATGGAGCCATGCATCTGGCTGCATGGATAATATTTTCTCTTGATTTTAAAATTCCTGCTTAAATTTCTCCGACCGCTGGCATGATCTCTGTGGCAAAGGTTTCAAGCGGGGTGATTTTGAAAACATCCGGCATGTTAAAGATTGCATGGGTGAAGCCCATTTGCGAGAGTTCATTGATGCGGCTGATAACTCCTGCAGGGGTATCATCGCCAGAGAGGTTCACCGTGCAGAGGGAGGTTTTCTCAACCGTGTCATAATCGCGATTAAAATTCTCGCAATGGGCTTTCAACGTATCGAGCGCCTTTTGCATATTTTCATCGCCAACCCAATCACCGATATTACAGGCATCCGCATATTGCGCTACCATGCGTAACGTCTTCTTCGGACCTGTACCGCCGATCATGATACGGGGATGTGGAGTTGTGATAGGGCGGGGATTATTGGTGATCGCCGGTGCGGAAAAGTGTTTGCCCTCAAAGGATGTTTGATCACCAGCCCATAGTGCTTTCGCCAACTGCAAGCAATCTTCCAGTTGTTCGAAACGCTCGGAGGTGGTCGGGTAGGGGATCCCGTTGCCCCTGGCTTCACCTTCATACCAGGCTGCGCCAATGCCAAAATAGGTGCGGCCACCGGCCAGAATATCAACGGTGTTGACCATCTTCATCAGCACAGCGGGGTGACGGTAGATCACGCCTGTAACCAGGACACCAAGCCAGATTTTTTCGGTTAGACCGGCAAAGTATCCAAGCGTGGAATACGCTTCCAGCATCGGGTCTGTATAATCTTCATCGAACAGGCCTTTAATTTGATAGTAATGGTCCATCACCCAGAGGCTGTAAAAACCGCCTTCTTCTGCGGTGGTGACTATCTCTTTCAACTTTGGACGTATGGCAGCTTTGCCACCAGGGTATTTGAAAGATGGGATTTGTAATCCAATATGCATTATAAATCTCCTAATTGATATTGTTCATCGCTGACTTGTTTCTTCCAATGGTGATGAATGCCGCGACCGTGATAAGACTGCTATCGCGCGGCGATGGCTTTTTTCATCGGCAACCACCGCCGAAAAGCATATTGTCCATGAGTAACGCTAACTTGATAAAGAAATTCCCCATGAGTTGTTGTTCAGGGATTTGCTCAATATGTTTAGAGATCGTGTATTTCCTTTTTCAGTTGCTGTGATAGATGTTCAATCATTAAGCATCTAATTTTCTTTCCCCCAGCCATTTCACCATTTGAGGATCGCGATGGTCAAAGAAGCTGCTCGTTTTTGTATCTAGCATTGCAATTGTTTTCTCGTCTTCAGCATCTAATTCAAAATCGAAGACGCTGATATTCTCGAACATCCTTTCCTTACGAACGGTTTTGGCAAGCGCAATAATGCCTCTTTGAACGACCCAGCGAAGAATGACCTGGGCAATGCTTTTGTTATGCTTCACGGCGATTGAGAGCAGGGTTTCATTTTCAAAAATATTATTCTTGCCTTCGGCAAACGGTGCCCAGGCTTCAATAATCACACTATTCGCCATGAAAAACTTTTGGGAATCAATTTGCTGGTGGAAAGGGCTGACTTCGATCTGATTGATCGCGGGTGTGATCTGGTTGTGGACAATCAGGTCCATCATGCGGTCAGGGAGAAAATTCGAGACGCCAATCGCTCTGATCTTGCCCTGTTGATAAAGTTCCTCCATCCTTCTCCATTCGCCATGAACATCGCCATAGGGTTGATGGATGAGATACAGGTCTACATAATCCAATTGCAAGCGACTCAAGGAGTTATTAAAAGCATTAAGTGTGCCCTCATAGCCATTACTCTGGATCCAAAGTTTGGTTGTAATGAACAGGTCTTCCCTGGGAATGCCGCTTTGTTTGATACCTCTACCAACCGCTTCTTCATTTTGGTAAGAAGCGGCGGTGTCAATATGGGTATAGCCAGTTTCGATGGCGTCGACCACGCTTCTTTCGCATTCGGCAGGGTCAGTGATCTGGAAAACGCCGAAGCCAAGAATCGGGATTTCAACCCCATTGTTCAACTTCACGGTTTGCATTCTATTCTCCTCATCTTCCTGTGGTTACTGGGATTGTTCTTGCACGAGCAACTTGGTGAAAGAAAGCGATGCCAACTTCCAGCTACGCTCTTGCTGAACATACACTTCTGTAACCATAAAAGGATTGGTGACCTCGTTACCACCAACCACGGCGAGTAGCGTGATTCTGTTTAAAAGGATGGCTGTGTTATCTATGATATTCACAGAAACTTCGTGGATATCCGCTTGTTTATAGTGGATATTGCCGCCCTTGATAATCTCCATTTCACGCTCTTTACCCCAGGCGCCACCCATGTGGACAAAGACAGATTTCTCATGGAAGAGTATGTCCAGAGTCTCCAGCTTGCGCTCTGACATCCACCTCCATTTCGATTTCGAGAGATCGATTAACTTTTGTTCCAGGTTTCCATTATGCATAATTTTTCTTCTTGTGTTATTTTCACTTGCCTAATAACGATGCCCCATAACTTTGATCCTGGCCATCGCATCGTTCATCTCACTCAGGTCTTCTTTAGTCAGCTCGATATCGACAGCGCAATTATTTTCATCCAGGCGGTGGAGCTGGCGGGTACCAGGAATAGGCACAATCCACGGTTTTTGCGCCAGCAGCCAGGCAAGGGCGATCTGCGAAGGTGTGCCGTCATTCTCTTTGGCGATGCGTTCTAGTAATTCAACAACGACCCAATTTGCATCAATGGCTTCTTTAGTGAAGCGGGGGTTTCTGGCGCGGATATCGTTCTCAGCGAATTTTGTCTCTTTGGTGACCTTTCCGGTCAGAAAACCGCGGCCCAATGGACTGTAGGGAACCAGACCGATACCCAGTTCTTCGCAGGTAGCCAGAACTTCATTTTCTTCGATTTCTGTCCACCATATGGAATATTCACTTTGCAGGGCGGTAACCGGTTGGACAGCGTGTGCCCGGCGGATGAGATCTGCCGGGGATTCGGACAACCCGAAATGTTTGACTTTGCCTTCCTGAATCAAATCCTTGATAGTACCAGCAACATCTTCGATTGGCACTTCCGGATCCGGCCTGTGCTGATAGAAGAGATCGATAACATCGGTTCGCAACCTTTTGAGTGATTCGTCGGCGACGCGCCGGATCTGTTCAGGGCGGCTATCCAATCCAAAGCGGGGATGTGGCCCACTCTCGCCATGCTTGAAGCCAAATTTTGTTGCGATGATGACTTCGCCCTTGAAGGGTTCCAACGCTTCACCCACGAGTTCTTCGTTGGTAAATGGTCCATATACTTCCGCCGTATCGAAGAAGGTGATACCGCGCTCCACTGCCTTGTGCATGAGGGCAATCATCTCCTGTTTATCGGTGGGAGTGTCCCCAAAACTCATCCGCATACAGCCCAGTCCCAGGGCAGAGACTTCTAAATTGCTGTTGCCAAGTTTTCGTGTCTTCATAAGTTTAATTCCTTTCTTTTGGTTCTTCGAAGTGTTGCCGGAAAGATCAAATTGTTGCTATCAACCCTGATTAGCACATGGTTTCTATTATTTAGGCACACTGGGTCCCATGGATTATTCTACTGGGTAATTCAATGGCAACCTCTCAGATCATATCAGCAAGTGGCCAATAACTTTACTTGGTCCCAACCAATCCTCCATCTGAAAGGATCTGGCGATAGGCGAAAATCCTAATCCGGTTTTGTTAAATAGGGCTAGTACTGTGGAAGTCTAAATTAACCCTTCTTCCCTTAAACGGTTTATGACAGCGGCAACGGTGAGGTGGCGATCCATTGTGTAGATGTGAATGCCGGGGATATCCGAACCCAGCAGATCCTTGCACTGCTGGTACGCAAATCTAATTCCAAAATCCAAAACTGCTGCTTTATCCTCGGCTGGTAGGTGGGCTAAACCCTGGCGAATCTCGGGTGTAATTGATGCGCCACACAATTTTGCCAGGGAATCCATCAATTTTTCACTATAAATTGGCATCACTCCGGGCGTAATTGGAAGTTCTATTCCAGATTTCAAACAGCGATCGCGGAATGCATAGAAGAAATTATTATCATACGCATAATTGGTAATTATGTACTCTGCGCCTAAATCAGCTTTTAACTTTAAGTATTGAAGATCCTTATTCAAGGATTCGGATTCTATATGCCCTTCGGGGTATGCAGCAACTCCAATACAAAAATCATATCTCGGACGGATGAACGCCAGCAAGTCCGAGGCATAACGAAAACTCTCTGGGTGAGGGGAAAAGGAATCGTCATCGCGGGGGATATCCCCGCGAACAACGAGGATATTTTCGATACCCAATTCTTGGTAGCTGTCCAAGACCGTTAATATTTCTGCTGGACTCAATCCAAAACCTGCAAAATAGCCGATGACTTCCAAGTGCTTCTCTTCTTTTAATTTTTTCAGCAGCAGGTAGGAACCTTCCCTCGTTGATCCTCCTGCTCCAAAGGTCACTGAGGTAAAATCCGGATTTAGGTCAGCGAGGATATCAATGGTGGTACTTAATTTCTCGGCTGCTTTTTCTGTCCTTGCTGGAAACAATTCGAAGGAGATTGTGGGTTCTTTTTTAATCTTCCATAAATCTGTGATTTTCATCTCCCAACTCCAATTCAATCAGGTGAGAACTTCGTTTAATGCCTCCAGGAGGAGGTCCAAGTCTTCTTGCTGGTTATATGCCTGGAAAGAAAGTCGCAAGAAAGGTGAATTTTGCCATATCAATGCCTGCACTTCCAGCCGATATTCATTATACAGGCGTTCTTTAAATACCTCCGGATCGACATGCTGCGGGAGGCGAATTGTCACCATCTGGGCAATCCACTGTGGGCTATCCGGAGAGATCGCTTCAAGGCCGGTCAGGTCATTGATTTCCTTTCTGGCTTGAAGAGCGAGAGCGTGGCAATCTACACGGACATTATCCCAGCTGTGGTTTTCCTGGAATTGGATTGCACTGGGTACCGAAAGAAATGCTGCCAGATCACGAGTGCCTTGCCATTCATGGTAATCGATGAATTGGGAGGTACCCGGCCTTTCAGCTTCATAACCCCAGCTCACGACCAGGGGCTCGAGGATCGATTGGATGTGCGGCTGGGCGTATAAAAAAGCTGCACCCTTAGGTGCGCATAGCCATTTATGACAAGCGCCAGCGAATATATCGGCGTTTATTGCGCCTAAGTCTAAAGGAATCTGACCCGGTGAATGTGCTCCATCAATAATGCTCAGGATTCCTGCCTGCCTGGCCAGATGACAAATTTCTCGCACGGGGAAAATCAGGGCGGTCGGGCTGGTTATTTGTGAAATAAATATGACTTTGGTTTGCTTCGTGACACCATTCCAAAATGCATCGACGAAATCTTCGTGCGACGTAACAGGAAGCTTAATTGATCGCTGAACATATTTTGCACCTGTTTTTCTGCACACGAAGCGCCAGGTACGATCCATTGCACCATATTCATGATCAGTGGTTAGAATTTCATCACCAGGTTGAAGATTTATATTGCGGGCGACCATATTGATTGCTGTTGTAGGGTTCGGGAAGTAAACCACATCATCCTCAGCAATATGGAGGTAATTCGCTAATACCTGTCTGGCTTCGGCAAGCAATTGTGGGGCTTTACGACTGAGAAATTCAACTGGATTACGTTCCAGCTGACGTTGAAAATCCTGGTAAACATTAAATACGTCGTGCGGGCATGCACCGAAGGAACCATGGTTGAGAAAAGTAATATCCTTATCGAGCAGAAATGCATGCTTCAAATCTTTCAAAGTGTTTACTCCCGGAATGTTCAACCGATATTAATTTTTTCAGGTCGGGGCGGATGAAAGAGTGATCAGGATCCTTTATAGCCAGTGAATGGAAGTAGTTATTTTTTCGGTTGATGAATAACTGAGTTTCCACATTTCCGGATATTAGGTGATATCCACACCCAATTCTGCGGCTTTTCGGCAAAAATCAATTCCTTTAATTTGATTTGCACCGTCAGTAGCGATCTGTAATAGAGCAACTGCAATTGAATGCATAATTCTTGATGTTTTCAAGTGAAAAATATGGTGGAACTTATAGCTGTCCGGAATCCTCCCACTCGGAGATCATATCCAGATATTGAGGTTCGTTGTAGCGACTGAGCTCAAAAGCGGGGGCATAAGCTGGCAGCGATTTCCCCAGGATGTGGAATGCAAGTAGTTCTCCAGCCGCCAAGGCAGACATCAAACCGAAACCGGATAAGGCTCCAATGATCCAGCTGCCATCGATCGGCAGTGGTCCAATTAATGGCCGGTTCTCCCTTGTCTTTGTGTAATAGCCACCATCCAGGAATGGTCTGGGTGGTTTTTTGAAATACCGAGTTAATTGAGGGATCATCGTTGCCAACCCACGCAGTGCGATTTCTGGATAATCTTTATCTAACGGGGGAGGCCAGATCGGATCTACTCTCTCAGTATGGTATTCCCAAAGCATGAGAATAATCGGGCTGTCTTCAGGTCCCTCCGGGCGGGTATGGACTCCTGGTGGGAATTCATCTAAAAGCCAACGTGCGTTTTTATCCTCAGCCAGAAACTCACGTTCCGCTTCCGTCCAAGGAAGTTTTTGGGGATCGTCCCAGATCAATAGAGGTGCTTCCCTGGGGACAGCCTTTAGCCGGTCAGGTATGGATACCTTCTGATGAAGCTCGCAGTAGGTTGGTAAGTGGATGTCAAGGTTCTCAACAACCTGATTGATGAATGGGCCTGCCGCGTTCACAAAATGCTGGGTTTGGATGCGATCACAATTTTCGAGTTGAACTGATTCAACCCGCCCTCTTCGAATTTCGATGCTTGTGATGCGGTTCTGGATGAGCTGAACACCATGATGCTTAGCTTGCTCGAGGAGTATGCGGCCAAGCTGCTGAGCGCTGAACCAACCAGCACGACGGATGTGGAGGGCGGCGACTGCTTTCTCTGTGATGTACGGGAAGTGATTAAAGAGCTGGTCCTGATTTAGAATTAAATCTGCCCCACCTGGGGAATGTTGAAATATCTCTGGCTCAGCCGGTGAATAGGGAATTTGAGTTTCATTATCCTTGTATATTCTCAAAGAGCCTGCACCGAGGGATGATATCTCTCTGGCAGATTTGAGCATCGAGGGGATTTTTCCTTCTTCCCCGGTTAGATACAGATAACCCCGCTGGTTCAGGTGGAATGCGTTACCTGTGGACTGGGCAAGGTTTTCAAGGAGATCAATGCTGCGGTTCATCAACTTGACCATCGCATCATCAGGACCTGGCCACCAATTGCGGTAACATTCAGTTGATTTATCACTGGTCAAGCTCATGGGTGGACGTTCATCAACAAGCAGGACATCCTTCAAGCCGTGACGAACTGCGAGATGATAGGCAGTGCTTATCCCTGCTATCCCTGCACCACAGATAATCACATTCTGTTGGTCCATCAGGGCTAATTTTCCAGCCGTACGTATATTCGTTTATTAATTTTTCCCTTGCTTTTATAATCTATGATTTCAATCCGTCCGACTTCAGCAGTGTTTTTCACATGGGTTCCACCGTCTGCCTGCAGGTCCAGGCCTTCAATTTCCACAACCCGCACCTCCTGGATACCTTCGGGGAGTAAATTTATTTTGGTGCGAATCAAATCCGGAATTTGGAATGCCTCCTCGCGAGGCAGAATCTCAACTCTGACTGGACGAGCATTATTTACTTCCGCGTTGATTGCGCTCTCGATCGCAGATACTAATTCCTTCTGCATCGTCTCGAATTCAAAATCCATTCTGCCTGCCAGCGGTTCCATTGAGCCGCCCGTAACTGAAGCACCGTAATCCCGAAAAATAACTCCGCACAAGATGTGCATCGCAGTGTGTGTGCGCATTAATTGGAAGCGTTTTTCCCAATCGATGTTGCCAGTTACATATGCACCCATTTGCGGAAATTCTTCTAAGCTTTCCATGACGTGAAACACTTCGGCTCCGACCTTCCTCGCTCGCTTGACCTCATATTGGGTGTTTTCCACCGTCAGCGTACCGGAATCCGGCGGCTGACCTCCACCTCCTGGGTAGAATGCAGTTTGGTCGAGAATAACGGCATTGTTCTCTAGATCAACCCTGGTGATCTTTCCCTCAAATTTCTGAATATAGCTATCTTGCTGGTAAAGAAGATCGGTCATCGTATACCTCTCGTGCCGCGGATTCAGAGTAAGCCTCAGTATACAGAATAAAACTCGTTGAGACAAGATGTTGAGGAAACTTCATCCAAAAGATTAATTAACAGCTCAAGTATCACCCACATAATCCATCGATTTTCTGCTAAAATAACTCTCACCCTGAAATCCCATGAAATGTCAACGTAATCGTTTATTTTTTCAGTTATCAGATCAAGTAAGCAGTAATCAACCGGCCTGTGTTCAGAAGTTTAAGGGCTGGATTGGATTACTATCCTGAATATATATACGAGTTTGAGAGCGAGAAAGGATTGATGTATGAATTCAATACACCCTAGACCAACCTTGGATATTGCCCACACCTGGTGGCGCAAAATTAGGTTAGCTTATGTCCCAAGTGAAGAGACTGCATTGCAAGCCGAATTTGTTAATAACCTGCTGGATCACTTTCGTAATGCCGGACACCATATCTCCGCAGAACCAGGTCCAGATACTGAGGTGCTTTTTACCACAGCCCAATTTAATCAGCCTGTCCGTTGGAGAGATGCGATGATCTTCACCGCTAGGCGGCGGTACAAATTAGATCATTCCCCAACAGTGTATACGGTTGTTCAGGCGTCGCCAGAAGAATTTCAAAATCAGATAGAGTTTTTCCAACAAGCTCTGGCTAAAGATCCGCCAGATCCCAAGGATTTTGAACTGCCAGGCTTGGGATCAGAGGCTTACCATACCTTGTACGAACAGGGAAAACGCGGTGGTCCCATCCTGGCATTATTGCGAACGGTGCAAACCCAGGCGATGAGTATCCGGGTTATTTTATTGATTGGAAAGGAGAAAATCGAGGAAGGTTACGTTTTCGATCTTGTCGGTGCACATCCAAGGATCATTGCGAAGGATTCGAAGCAATTTTATGAAGATATTATGGGGAGAATTGTCACTGCGATGAGCACGACCGAGATCACGGAGCACAAGTTTGTCGGCGATCCGATTTCGAAAGAAGTCTGGCAGTCCCTTGATACTCCTGCTGCAATGCAGAAAGCTGGTTACGAATTGGGGAAGAGACAGTTTTTTACCGAAATGGTCCTGGTTACTAATTTGGCAACCGTACCTTCCGTCCCGGATGCGATTTCCAGCCAATACAGCGAAGGGTGTTTTGCAACTTGGGAACCAAAAATTGAGGGATTAATTACAACCATCACTGGAAGTGCCCGGCCAGTAATAAAAGATAGGTTATCGGATGATGAGTTGGCCGTGATCGTGGGAATTCGACCGGATGGCCGCGGGGCATTAATTAAAGAAGTTGAGGGAAAAAGAAACGATCCACCTTCTTCGGAAGCCGTCGAACTGATCGAATTGGACAGGGATCTACCAAAAATCAAGCTCGATAATGGGTTCGAAGTCCCGGTTTCGCGTTCTAAACTGCATGGTCATCGTGGTGTTTCTGCATATGACCCTGAACACGTCGAACATGTCTTTCTGGATCAACCTTATTATCATTTTCCCGTATCGTGTTCTACCGAAGCTCAAGCCCACGCAATTCACAATGCATTCTCAAGATCAGAAGCACTCCAAGACCCCAATGACCCCAGGGAAATTGTGTTTACCATCCTTCCTGGACATGGAATTGTGATCGCTGAAAAATGGGTTGATGGGAAAGAGCCCTTCGAGCTCATGTGGGATTACATGGATAAAGGCTGGTTGATAATTGAAAACAAGGTTCCGCAAGGTGTCCTGACCTTTGAACCGGATGAACAGGGAAAAATGGTCATCAAGACTGAGTAATCTATTTAACAGGAAGGTTTATTACCCCATTCTGGCGAGCGCAAATATCCCGGGAATTTAAATAAAAATGTTGAGCTGATTGGAGAATGAGCTGGATAATTCTGTGTAAATTTACCTGCAAAGATATCTGGTTTCAGATAGGAATTGTTAAATTTGGTCGCAGAATTTTATACTCATGTGAAGAAAATACCCCTGGCTAGGGGTATTTTGCTTGGTTGTAGTTGAATTGAAGTCTTGATGCAAAGTAGCCCTGATAGTTTAATGGATACCGGGAAGAACGTATATATTGTTGTGGCCTGCCTGGCAGCTGCAGCATTGCTGCTTGAGAGCACATTAACCAGACTACTTGCAGTTGCCCAATTTTATCATTTCGCTTTCCTGGTTATCAGTCTAGCTTTATTAGGATTCGGCGCGAGCGGTTCCCTCCTAACCATTTTTCCGCGCTTGTATAAATCACATGGTAGCACAGGTGAAAAACGCAATCTAGATCGAACCTTGCAGGTTTCCGGCGTAGGTTTCGCTGCGAGTGTCGGGCTTTCTTACATCGTTGTAAATTGGCTGCCTTTTGACAGCTACAGTATCGCCTGGGATTCCCGCCAACTGGTTTATTTTGGGCTTTATTATCTTGTGCTGACCATCCCCT
>CP070764.1:3096913-3116328 GCA_020349245.1 Chloroflexota bacterium
AGGCCCAGATCGCCAACGCTGCAGACGAATTGGCATATACGGCACATGACCTGGACGATGGCTTGAGATCGGGAATGATCACCCCTCAGATGCTTGGGGGGATTACCCTTTGGGAGATCCTGGTCAAAAGTGTCGGCTGGCGCGGGGGAAAATTAGACGATCTAGCCCGTCACCGTTTGATCCGCCGTCTGATCGGCCTGGAAGTAACAGACCTGGTGACCGAGACCGACCGCTGTCTGCGGGAAAACAATGTACGCTCTGTCGAGGAATTACAAACCTTACCGTTTAATGTAATTGGATTCAGTGAGGATATGCACCGTAGAAACCGCCAGCTCAAAGATTTTCTCTATGCGAATATGTACCGACATCATCGAGTGGTGCGTATGGCGGTAAAAGCAGAACGGATCATCACAGCTTTGTTCCATGCTTACCAATCTGAGCCAGAGATGCTCCCGCAGCATGTCCAGAATTTCATTGAATCACGCGGCTTAGAGCGCACGATCTGCGATTACATCGCAGGGATGACTGATCGGTTCGCCCTCCAAGAGCATAACAAACTATTCGATCCCACTTCATTACCGTAGATCTCATCCTGCAATAACAAGATAATCAAACATTGAGGGTGTTTCCGTGAATTTAATTTCACGGTATAATACGCCCCTTGGAGATGAATTATGGGTGACGAACAATATTTGACATACGATGGTGCACAAACTTTACGCAAAGAACTTGAGCGGCTAAAAGGCCCGGAGAGAGATGAGCTGGCCAAACGTTTGCGATCCGCTATCCAGATGGGCGATTTATCCGAAAATGCAGATTACCATGCAGCAAAAGAACACCAGGCATTCCTGGAAGGTAAGATCCAAGAGTTAGAATACTTGTTAAAAAATGCTGTGATTATTGAAGAGATGGATAATCACAAGGGTATAGTGACGATCGGTTCGCAAGTAACCATTCAAGAAGAAGATTACCCGCCTGAAACATATTTTCTGGTTGGCCAGAAAGAAGCTGATCCAAAGAACGGCAGGATTTCCAATGAATCTCCCTTCGGGGCAGCGCTCCTGGGTGGGAAAGAAGGTGAAGAGGTGATTGCAGAAACTCCTGGAGGCCAGGTTCACCTGAGAATCTTGAAAATTTTCTGATCAAAATTGCAGTTAAAGCCAAACAGGGAGCGTGAAGCTCCCTGTTTTTGATCTTTTTTGAACTTGCTAAGCTTTAGACCAGGCTACCAATTCCAAAGTTAAGCGGTCAAAGAAGCTCTCAGGTGGTAATGCACCAGATCCATAAGACATGTCAACCACCCGGGCTTCAAGACGAAGCGTGGCGGTCTCCAAAACCATCTCACGGCTGGGTTCGGCCTGGACTGGTTCGCCCTTGGCAGATAATCTTTGCCGAGTGGCGTCATCCGCAAATGCATTTTGACTCATCAAAACGGTGGTAACCGTTTGAATATCGTTCTTATCGAAGAGCCAGACTTCGAAGGCGGTCACCTTCTTGGGATCGCCAACACCAATCGTCTCAGAGATACCCACACCACATTCACCAAGGAATTCCCCTGCAGGAGAATCAATACTGAATGAATCATCGAAGAGATCATTCCCTATCTGGAAGGTCGTCATGAACTGGGCAAGGGGCGGTTCATCCTGTCCAGGTGGATACTCAGGATATTCCGCCTCCGCTGGTGCTTCTTTGCGAGTTGAAGGGAGTCGAAAGCCCATGGAACGATTGCGAACCAAGAACACAATCACCAAGGCCCCGGCCAATAACAGGGTAATTAAGCATAACCAGGGAAGCCAGCGACGTGCCAAGCTGGGTTCACCTTCTTCTGGCACTGCAGTTGCCTCCTCCCCCGTTGGTTCTGTACCGGTAAAGAGGATGAAAGCTTGGATCGAATCTGTATTTTGGGTGCCTGGACTGGCGGCAATGTATGCCAAGACATCGGTTGCACCATCCCCAACCTCGGCAATTCGCGCCTGGGCACTGGTCGCATCTTGATTCAAGGTATAGGAGTCGATCGCCATTCGCAGGTAAATTTCCTGGAATTCAAGCCGCAAATCACTTGGACCGGCATCTGTCCATTGCACGGGCCAAAGCCACCATCCCAGAACGACCAGTCCTATTATGAGTCCAACAACGAAGCTGATGATCCCGACCCAAAGGGGTCTGTTGAGTTGCTCACGGATGTCATCCATTTTCTTCTCTCCGATGCATACAAAATAGTTCAATACGGGTTAAATTTTAGCACAAAAGTGCGAAAAACATCATCTAAGAATGGTGCAAGAACCATGCCGGATTATTTAACTGGCAGAAACTTCTTCAATGGTGATCTGATCAAGAGAAAATTGCTCATCGCATTCGGTACACTGGGCGTGGTTCTTATTCGCCACGACCAGGAGACCGCCGCACTGCGGACAGGGTGTGGCGATCGGCTTTTTCCAAGAGGTAAAATCACACTCTGGAAAATTTGAGCAACCAAAGAATGTACGGCCTTTTCGGGTCTTTCGTTCTACAACCTCTCCGCCATCCAGGGGACAATTGACACCGATTTTTTCCAACCAGGGCTCTGTATGCCTGCATTCGGGAAAGTTGCTGCAGCTGATAAATTTCCCATATCGACCCCAGCGAATTACCAGGTCGTGACCGCAGTTTGGGCATGCTCGACCGATCGATTCGAGCTCAACCTTCATCTCGGGCATCTTCTCTTCAGCAATTTTTACATCCTTTTCGAAGGGACCATAAAATTCTTGAATTACATCGACCCACTGCTCATCACCAGAAGCAATGCGATCGAGCTCTGATTCCATACGAGCTGTGAATCCCACCTCGATCACATCAGGAAAGTGTTCGACTAACAAGTCATTGACCAAAACCCCGGTTTCGGTGGGGAACAACCGCCGATTATCCAGGTAGACATATCCTCGCTGCTGGATCGTGCCCAGAATCGGAGCATATGTAGATGGCCGACCGATGCCGTTCTCTTCTAAAGTCCGCACCAGCGAAGCTTCACTGTACCGCGGTGGTGGTTGGGTGAAATGCTGCTCTGGGATCAACCTGATCAGCTTTTGGGTTTGACCTTCTGCAACGCTGTTTGGGATACGAATTTCCCCTTCTTCGTCAGATCCGTTGTATTCACCTTTCGCTTCCTCATACAAGATTAGGAATCCCTGGAAGTGGATAGAAGAACCAGAAGCACGGAGCAGATATTCATGGCTTAAACTTTTGCCAATCACTTCCACAGTCAAGGTATCATATATCGCTGCTGCCATCTGCGAAGCGACAAATCGCTGCCAGATCAAGCGATACAGGCGATATTGATCTCGAGAAAGGTGATCTTTTATGCTGTCTGGTTGACGCATGACCGAGGTTGGCCGGATGGCCTCATGCGCTTCCTGTGCACCGCGGGCTTTTGTACTGTAGACAGGAGGTTTTTTCGGCAGGAATTTTCCCCCAAACCGCTGGGCAATGAACTGTGCTGCTTCTTTTTGGGCAAGAGGTGACACATTGGTCGAATCTGTACGCATATACGTGATCAAACCCACCAAACCCCCATTCCCAACATCAATTCCCTCATACAGCTGCTGAGCAAGTGCCATCGTCCGGCGAGCACTGAAGCGCAGCTTGCGAGACGCATCTTGCTGCAAAGTGCTGGTGATGAAGGGTGGGGCTGGTTTACGCTTTCTCTTACCGCGCTTGATTTTAGTGATCCGGTAATCCGCTTTTTCCATATCAGCCAGAATCGGTTTTACCCGTTCTTCTGTATCCAGCACCGGTTCCTGCTTATCAATCCTGGATAACTTGGCGGTGAACGAATTCTGTGTTCCCTCGGGTTGAAATTCAGCGTCTATGGTCCAATATTCCTGGGGAATAAAAGCTTCGATCTCGCGCTCTCTCTCAACAATCAAGCGCAAGGCAACAGATTGGACTCTACCAGCTGACAGACGGCTGCGGACCTTGCGCCAAAGAAGTGGACTCAGGTTATATCCCACCAGGCGATCCAAAATTCGCCTAGCCTGCTGAGCATCGACCAAATGCATATTAATTTCTCTCGGGTGCTCAAAAGCATCTGAGATGGCTGGCTTGGTAATTTCGTGGAAGACCACTCTCTGGGTAATTTCAGGATCTAACTCTACAGTCTCTTGCAGATGCCAGGCAATCGCCTCACCCTCACGGTCAGGGTCGGTTGCCAAGTAGATTTCAGCTGCACTTTTCGCCAGCTCCTTGAGCTCTTTCACCACTGGACGTTTTTCATTGGGCACCCGGTATTTTGGTGTGAAATCATTTTCCACATCAACCGATATTTGAGAGCGTAACAAGTCACGAACATGTCCTACCGAGGCCTTGACTTTATACCCCTTGCCAAGAAAATTTCCTACTGTGCGTGCCTTCGCAGGAGATTCAACAATTACAAGTTTCCCATCACGCGGTTTATTCTTCTTTCTCTTGACCTTCTCAGGTGGAGTTAAACCTTCATGGGCTGATGTGCGTCCCATGCGAAAAAGTGTTGTTCCGCATACTGGGCAAGTTCCACGGGTCCCCGGCGTGCCATTCGCGGTAAATTCTGGTTTAGGGTCAACTATTTCTCGTTTCGTTTTGCACTTAACACAATAAGCTTCCAAAATCCATACCTCTCTTTATGTGTATTTCTCGCCAGCGACACGCAATTGGTTTACAACTTGCCTAACCTGCTGAGCTTCATCTTTATTACAGATAAGCAATACATCTCCCGCACTGACAACAATCAGATCCTCAACACCAATGGTGACGACCAAGCGATCATCCTGGTCATTATATACCAGGGAATCGCGGGTCCCGACACCTAAATACTGGCCTCCAAGGACGATATTTCCTTCCCGATCTCCTTCCAGCACTTCAAAAAGTGTATCCCAGGAGCCTATATCACTCCACTGGAGACCCTCGGCCGGGATAACTGCAACCTTTCCCGCCCTTTCCATGATGCCATAATCGATTGTTTCAGGTTTAAGCGCCGACCATTCACGATTCAGGACAATTTCCCTCTCAGGAGTACTCCAAGCTGCAGAGATTTTCCCCAAGCTGGATGCAAGGTCAGGCATCTGGCGCTCAAACTCCGCCATAATCTGGTTAACCTGCCAGACGAACATGCCTGAGTTCCAAGCATGACCCCCTGCAGCAACCATTTCGAGTGCCTGGTTTTCATCTGGTTTTTCTGTAAATCGAAGAACACGGTATGCATTTAGTCCTTGGTATGAGCCAATTAATTCCCCTTGCTGGATATAACCATAACCAGTGGCGGGCTTGGTCGGCTCAATACCCAAAGTGACCAGATACCCGTCACGGGAAAGCAGCATTGCCGATTGCAGAAGTTGCTTGAATTTATCCACGTTTCCAATGAAATGGTCCGCAGTGAGTACGGTCATCACTGCCGCGGGATCCTTTTCCTGGAGAACAACACCCGCCAAACCGATCACGGATGCAGTTCCACGGGGTTCCGGTTCAAGAAGAAAATTCTCGATAGGGATCTCCGGAGCCTGCTGGTGTAAATCAGCCGCTTGGTCAGCAACGGTAACAACCAGTATCTGCTCGGGCAAGAACATACCTGCCAAGCGTTGGACAGCAATTTGAAACATACTGCGATCGTCGATCAGACGCAGCATCTGCTTTGGTTTCGATTGGCGTGAAAGAGGCCACAAACGCGTACCTCCACCACCAGCCATGATCACTGCATAATGATTGTCAATCATGCGAACTCCACGGTTAACTTTCCCGCCAGGGGAAATCAACTTGCAATTTTATCATCTTCTCCGTATCCTTCTCTCAATTCACGCAACACAACGTATTGCATACCGCCTACCTGGCGAACCATGCCTTTGAGCTCCATGAGGGCAAGTGTTGCAATCACTTTCTCTATGGGCAGATCGGTCCTGGAGCGGATTTCATCAATATGCAGGGGTTCCTGGCCCAGCACATCAAATAGCTGAGCTTCGACAGCATCAGCGGGTAGGATAACTCGCGCAGTGCGTTGCTCTGCCACCATGGTTAATTCCAATTCCTCCAAAACCTGATCCGGGTGCAACAAAGGTTGTGCCCCGTCTAGGATCAGGCGATTTGTCCCCTTGCTGCCGGGTGAATTGATATTTCCAGGAACAGCGAACACCTCGCGACCTTGATCTGCGGCAAAGGCGGCGGTTATCAATGCCCCGCTCGTCTGGCCTGCTTCAACGATAACCACAGCAAGTGATAAACCGGAAATCAAGCGGTTCCTCGGCGGGAAATTAGATGCCTCCGGAGGGGTTCCCGGGGGGTAATCGCTGATCAAAACACCTTGGTTCGCTATTTGTTCAGCAAGACCCTTGTTCTCTGGGGGGTAAATTCGATCAAGACCGCTGCCTAACACCGCTATCGTTCGACCACTGTTTTGAAGTGCTGCCTGGTGGGCAATCGAATCCACTCCCCGAGCTAAACCACTGACCACTGTGATGCCGTTTCTGGCAAGTGTACCAGCTACATCTTCTGCAATCTGCCGACCATAGGCGGTAATCCGCCGGGTTCCAACCACCGCGACCGCCCATTCATCTTCTGACTTGAGTTCTCCTAAAGTGTAGATGACGGGTGGAGATTGGTCGATCTCCTTCAGTCGCCGGGGATAATTATCATCCGTCTGGATCAGGACACTGATACCTTCATTTTCCAGGTTTTTCCAGACCAGATCTAAGTCAATCGATGAACGCAGATTTACTACATTTTCGATCACCTTATCACTCAGGCCAGCTTGTCGAAGAGCTTCAGAGGGGGCATTCCAAGCAATCTGTGGATCACCGAAATAATCTAATAGAGCTTGAAAGCGGACAGCGCCAATGCCTTTGACCAGAGAAAATGCCACCCAATATTGGCGGGGTTCACTCACCCAAAATCTCCCACAAAATAGTAGAACACTTTAATGTACAGACACGGCGATGAGAATACCACAGGACTTTCACCGCTGTCAAGCGAAGGGATATGCTTAATCCTCAGGAAGTATACCGGGCAACAAATGAACCTGAATCTGCTTCTCTTCCAGATCAATATTAAGAATCACCGAATCTATCGCTGGTATGAGGATTTCTGCACCAGCTGTATCATGGACCACATAGACATCGTTCGCGCCGGTCTGCAATATTTGGACGAGCTTCCCCACATACTGCCCATTTTCATCAACCAGGTTCATACCAAGAAGCTGATGGTGATAGTACTCCCCATCTTCTAGTTCAGGTCTATCCGCGGCAGCTACGTATACAAACTGATTCCGCAGTTCAGCTGCTGCCTCCCGCGACCGGTAATTCTCTACCATGACCAATAAACCACGGGGGTGGGGACGGCGTTTTACGATTTTATGTGCTGCGTATTGAGATCCAACAAAGATAGTAACCCCGGGCTGTAAACGTTCAGGAAAATCAGTATAAATATCCATCACTATCTCACCCTGGATACCATGTGGTTTTCCAAATTTCCCAACCACCAAGAATTCAGGCTCGCCAGGGTTCGGCGAGCCTGAATCATTATCCATTTGCTTCGGAAAAGTGGGCGACTTCATAATGGTTCCATGATGTCCAACGACGCCCGCTTCCCTTCCCGTGCGGCGGCGACCCGCAGTAGATTGCGCATCGAATTCGCTACTCGTCCATGTTTACCGATTACGCGACCCATATCTTCCTTGGCGACCTGTAATCGAATTTCCACATTCGGTCCCCGCTGATATTGACTCACCCTCACTTGGAGGGGGTCATCCACTAGTGATAGTGCAATATACTCGATTAAATCCTGCACAATCTTCCTCCATAATTCCATTTCAGCAAGTGAAAATCTGAAATTACTCCTCGTTCTCCTCTTCCGTTTCAGCATCGGATCCAGGTTCAGATTTATCTTCGGGCTCAGCGATTTCCTCCGCTTCTGAGGCTGGCTCTTTGTCAGGTTCCGGTTCAACCACTGCTTCCTTCTCAGTTTCACCTTCGGATTCTGCAGCACCCTCTACTTCAGCCTGGCCCTCTGCTTCAGTTTCCTCTTTGAGTTCTTCTTCAACCTCTTCCTCTGCTTCTGCATCGGGTTTGGCTTCCGCCACAGGCTCTTCTGCAGCTTTTTCTTCCGGTTTAGATTCAACTTTGACCGTTTCTGCAGGTTTTGTTTTCTTCGTTGGTGTGGTGCCAGTTGTCTTTGAACTGCCAGCGCGCGCTTGGGCAGCTTCTTCCGCTTCCTGGAGCAATACTTCCAGTGATTCCCCTTCTTTGAAACGGGCAAATCGGTCTAACAATCCAGCAGAACGAAACAACTTCTCAACCGAATCGCTGGGCTGAGCACCTCTACTCATCCAATCATAGATCCGGTCCTCTTTCATTTGCAGAGTAGCTGGCTCAGTTCTTGGGTTGTAAAAACCCAAGATTTCATGAAAGCGCCCATCTCGGGGACTCTCTTTATCGGCAGCAACAATGCGGTAACTGGGCTGCTTCTTTCCACCAACACGGCGTAAACGAATACGAACCATAGATTTCAATCTCCTTCAATTTTCATATCAAATTTTCTGCCGGGCAAACGACCGGGACAGAGAGGTGCGTGGAAGGACACGCAGAAATACCGGTGCAGCTCAGCTGGCATTAACTTATAGCCTGAAAGCCATAAGGGCCTTATAACATCATATATTTTAACCGAAAATGCGTGGTATACCCCGCATTTTTGACTTACCCAAACTCTTTAACATACGCTGTGCCTGCTTAAACTGCTTGAGCAGGCGGTTAACATCTTGAACTTCAGTGCCAGAACCCCGGGCGATCCGTCTCCTCCGGCTGGCATTCAGGATCTTTGGATTTCTCCGCTCTCCAAGCGTCATTGAACTGATTATTGCCTCTGTCTGTTTGAGTTGGTTTTCAGCCGCCTGCGGGTCAACCTGATTGGCTATTTGACCCATTCCACCCGGCAGCATACCAAGCAGCTGGCCTATCGGTCCCATACTGCGCACCTGCCGCAGCTGATCAGCGAAATCCTGAAGGGTGAATTCACCTGATACCATTCGTTCTGCTTGCTCGCGGGCGGTTTGTTCATCAAAAGTCGCTTCGGCTCGTTCGATCAATCCAAGGACATCTCCCATACCAAGAATACGAGAGGATAACCGTCCCGGGTCAAACACCTCAATGGCGTCCAGACTTTCTCCTGTGCCAAGAAATTTAATCGGTACACCGGTTACAGAACGGATCGATATTGCTGCGCCTCCACGTGCATCTCCATCAATTTTCGTCAGCACAAGCCCGGTGAGTGGTATAGATTCGCGGAATCCGCTGGCGATATTGACGGCCTCCTGACCGATCATGGCGTCAACAACCAGGAGCACTTCAGGGATATTCACCCGGTTGACTATCGCCTGCAACTCCTCCATCAACTGGTCATCCAGCTGGGAACGACCAGCCGTGTCGAGGATTAATACCGAATAGCCGCCGAGCTCGCCTTTTTGGAGAGCATGGACTGCCAAATTTGGTGGAGTAACTCCATCTTCCGAGAAAACGGGTACGTTCAGCCTCTCTCCGAGGGTCTGCAGCTGGGTGATTGCGGCAGGTCGATAAGGGTCGGCAGCCACGAGCATCACCCGTTCCCCCTGGGATCGCAACAGCCGGGCAAGCTTTCCTGCAGCAGTTGTTTTCCCTGAGCCTTGCAAGCCCACCAGCATGATCAACCGGGGTTTCGGACCGCTCAAGTCGAGCCGCTCAGGTTCCCCCAGGGTCGCAATCAGCTCTTCGTTGACGATCTTGATCACCTGTTGGGCAGGATTAAGAGCTTTCGAGACTTCCTGGCCAACCGCGCGCTCACGCACGCGAGAAACAAAATCCTTGACCACGCTGTAGTGCACATCTGCTTCCAGCAGGGCAAGGCGTACCTCGCGCATCGCCGTGTCAACATCTTTGTCAGACAGCTTCCCCCGCCGGCTCAGCTGCTTGAAGACACCATTTAACCTGTCAGTAAGATTTTCAAACACTTTCCTTCTAACCTATTCTTCTGGCTTTGCGTAGCAGTGCATTGTACTGTGTGAAAAGGGAATGGTCAAGAGCTCTGCAAAGCTGCAATAAAAAAATCCTGCCTGGAACACATATAAGACCATCAGACCTACCTGTAAAAGCATTGCTAGAATAATCCTGATCGATCTCACATACCTGAGAAACTTATCTCCCTTGAGGGGGTTATTTATTTAACAGGAAAGAGAAATCGTATATAATTCCTGAATCTCAAGTTGAAACATATCCGAAAGGAGAGCGTTGCTATGGCAAAAGTCGCAGTTGTGACGGACAGCACTGCCGCCATCCCCACAGAAGTATTTGCAGAATACCCGTTATGGGAGGCGCCTCAAGTCCTGATCTTTGGTGAAGAATCGCTGGAGGACCGGGTTGACATCCAGCCGAGTCAATTCTACGAACGTCTGGAAACTGACCCCATCCACCCAACCACTTCACAAGTCACACCCGCTTCATTCCAAAAGATTTTCAGCAAATTACTCGATGACGGATATGATATCCTAGCTGTGCTCGTCTCTCCAAAATTGTCGGGGACCATCGAATCGGCTAAGCAAGTCAAGGCGATGTACCCAGATGCGGGGATCGAAATTTTCAATTCCGAATCGGTTGCGATGGGGCTAGGTTGGCAAGCGCTCATGGCTGCCCGGGCAGCGAAGGACGGGGCTACCCTAGCCGAGTGCAAAGAGGTCGTTGAAAAAGCCCGTCCCTTGACAGGTGTCGTCTTTGCGGTTGACACTCTGGAATATCTCCACCGCGGCGGACGGATTGGTGGTGGGGCAAAATTCCTGGGTACAGCTTTGAATTTTAAACCGATCCTCGAAATCAGGGATGGCGCAGTTGAATCGATCGAACGCGTCCGGACCCGCAGGAAATCACTGGCTCGGGTAGTTCGATTGATCGAAGAGCGCATTGATGGCCGCAAGCCGCTGCATCTGGCTACGCTGCATGCCAAATCCGAGGAAGATGCCCGCTGGTTGTTGGAAGTCGGTTGCGCTCACCTCCATCCCGAAGAGAAAATGTATGCCGAAGTAAGCCCTGCGGTCGGTACCCACGGCGGTCCAGGTGTCGTTGGACTGGCGTTCTTGGCCGGGATGTAACCAAATCTTTATTCTCCAGATTCACTCCCTCTCCTGCCTGAGAGGGTTTTTTTTTGACCAAGCAACAGATTCGTGGTAGGCTTAATATTACCTAACTAGTCCAAATAATAAACGGAGAAACAGGCATGCAAGCTACGCGTTTATTCGCCTCAGATGAATTGAGGGTTTATGACAATATACTCGGTACAGTTGGCAACACCCCACTCGTCCGTCTCAACCGGGTAGGTCGCAGTGCCCCCTGCCCGATTTACGCCAAGATCGAATTCCTGAACCCTGGAGGTTCGGTGAAAGACCGCATCGGGATTAGGATGCTCGAGGAAGCAGAAAAAAGCGATCGGATAAAACCCGGTGGGACCGTTGTTGAATCAACTTCAGGAAACACTGGGGTAGGGTTGGCGATTGCCTGTGCAATTAAAGGCTACAAAGCTGTCTTTGTCATGCCAGATAAAATGAGCCAGGAGAAAATACAGCTGTTGAGAGCATTCGGAGCCAAAGTGGTCATCACCCCCACGGCAGTAGCCCCGGATGACCCGCGTTCATACTACAGTGTCGCAAACCGCATCGTCGCTGAAACTCCCAATGCGATTCTAGCGAACCAGTACCACAATCCAGAAAATCCTAAAAGCCATTACCAGACGACCGGACCAGAGATTTGGAAGCAGACTCAAGGCATGGTAACCGACGTCGTCGTTGG
Source organism: Chloroflexota bacterium (assembly GCA_020349245.1). GTDB lineage: Bacteria > Chloroflexota > Anaerolineae > Anaerolineales > UBA4823 > PFL25. The sequence continues at coordinate 3,108,712 of CP070764.1, forward strand.
TATGGGCACCGGCGGTACCATCAGCGGTGTAGGGCGCTATCTTAAAGAACACAATTCAAAGATCCGCATGGTTGGTGTAGATCCAAGCGGGTCAATCCTGCTGGAAACCTGGCAGCGAGGGCATGTCCCCGATGATATCGAAGCTACCACCTACAAAGTCGAAGGAATCGGTGAAGATTTCCTGCCATCCGCTTTGGACCTGTCAGTAATCGATGAAGTCGTCAGGGTAACAGACAAAGAATCCTTCCTTTGGACTAGACGTTTGGTTAAAGAAGAAGGAATCTTCTGTGGTGGGTCTTCAGGATCGGCTGTGGCGGCTGCTGTGCGATATGCTGAACAGCTCACCCCTGACCACCTGGTGGTGGTGGTGGTGCCCGATTCGGGTTCCCGCTATCTCTCGAAAGTTTTCGATGACAAGTGGATGCGAGAGAATGGTTTCCTGGATATTGATTGGGGCGAAGTATCTCTCCAGGAGCTCTTGGCTAATAAAACCGGTCCCGGATTGATCAGTGCCTCCTTGGACACCCCAATGAATGATGTGATCGAACGGATGAAGGAATACGATATTTCACAAATTCCAGCACTCAATCCAGACGGCACTCTGGCTGGGCTGGTCACCGAGGTAGATCTGCTGAAGCATTTGCTAGAAAGTGATCATGAACTTTCAGGAAGGGAAACGATCGCAGCGATTACCCAACCTGCCCAATCTGTTCTGCCAACCCACGCGAGTTTGGAAGATGCCCTGCCGGCGATCATGGATGGAAACGTGATCCTGGTCACCGAGGGGGATTATCCAGCTGGAATCCTAACGAAGATAGATGTATTGGATTTTCTCTCATCGAGAAATTAAGCAAGTTCTGCATCTGGGTTAATTTATCCCAGACAGGTGATCGATGGAACAAGCTCAGCTAGAAGCAATCACTCCCCAATTGGAGATCATCCCGCTGGCAAGCTTGATTGAGCACGAAAGGCACGATGAACAGCGTACTCCCCCACTGGTTTCGCGCATGCAAGCCACTGGAGTTCTGCGCAATCCCCCAATCGCGACACCTTTGGGTGACAGCAGTCAGCGTTATATGATTTTGGATGGAGCAAATCGCCTGGCAGCATTACGGAAGTTGGATTATTCAGAAGCTGTCGTCCAGGTTGTATATCCTGAAGACCAAGGATTAAGACTTTATAACTGGAACCATGTATTATGGGACTACGATGAAGCCCAACTCCTGTCAAGGATAGAGCAATTGGAAAAGATTTATTTGCTCGCAAGCAATTCCTTGCTCCCAGATTTGGGGGCGAGCTGCGACCTGGCAATAATTCAGGGAGCAAGTGGAAATCTTTTCTCAATCTGTACAGAGGCGACCTCGCTGAATCGCCGCGTGGAGTTATTAAACGCGATTGTTGATGTTTACAAAGATCGGGCAAAATTAGATCGAACAAATGAATGGAGTGTGGTGCGGCTCAAAGCAATTTTCCCAAACCTTTGCGGGTTAGTGATCTTTCCCCACTTCAAGATAGGTCAATTACTTGAATTGACCAGCCGGGGTTGCTTGCTACCAACCGGTATCACCCGCTTTGTGATCTCACCCCGCGTGCTGCATCTCAATTATCCACTGGATCACTTGGCAGCAAAATTACCCATCGAAGAGAAGAACGAAGCCTTACAGCGATTTATCCAGGAGCGGATCGCGGCAAAGGGGGTTCGCTATTATGGTGAAGCAACTTTCCTCTTTGACGAGTAAGCCTCCCAGAAATTTTTTATATTTTTAATTTTTCAATAAGATTTTTAGCCGACTCCTCATCAGCGGAGAAATCCACCTGTTCATAGAGCTTCCAAGTCTCCCGATGGGTGGTGATCTCTCCAGGTTTCAGCCAGGTTCGCGGACCCAGAGTTTCCAGCTCCAGGAAAAGAGGATTGCAGTAGCATTCACTCGAGCTGCCCATATCAAAATAACTTTCCCCAGGGAGAAAAGAAGCTGTTTTGACAAACAAAGTGTCACCGAGCACATAACCCAGCCAGCCAATCGTGTTGGGAAATCCAATCTTTAATGCACCGCTATTCATATTGGCACGAACGAAAATATATCGATCACCCCAAGAAATTTGCGGGGAATTCATCTCCGTGTAAGGCCAAAGCGTAATTTGCCGATTCGGCAGAACACCAAACTGATCAACCGGGGTGGAAGCCTGCGGAAGGATTGCTACACCCCCTGGTTTGAGCTGTGTGATAGCCCACGGAGCTAGTTCAACCGTATCTTGATTGAGATTCTGGAGATGGTGTTCAACGATTACCTCCCCTGCCTCTTCTTCGAGATATATCGTCAGCGATTTTTGAATACCTAACTGGACATCTACTGGTTGCACGACTTTCACCCCCGCCTCGGATTCTCTCACCAGGACAGGTTCGTTGTCTGGCAGATAGGTGTATCTTGGATCTTCAGGTGCAATCCAGAGGCGATGCCCTCCACGCAGGTGGTACACTCCTCTTCCAGGGCAGTCAATCGTGGTTTCAGGTAGCTCGGCAAATATATTTTCCCTACCCTTCAAAGCTAGGCCGATGATCCGCGGTCCCAGTGATTGAGTAATCCATAGAGACAGCGCCCGATTCTCGACTTTCACACAATCATACCCGGCAAATATAACCCCTTTTGAGACCTTCATCTTGATCTACTCCTCTTTAGAAACCAGAACAAAACTCGTCCTTTATGAAAAGTACCGGGTGAATGATTCTGCTGGCAATCATCACGAGGTTCTCAAATACCAAGCTGTTGAGTATATATCGAGTGTTCTCCTAGAAGATTGTTTTGAGTCGTTATTTTGATTTCTATGCTCTCAGCTTGAGATTCACTCCGCAAAGGGAAACATTGAGAAAACATGCGTTCAAGAATATGATCATAAATATACCTCGAAAAATTGAGCATTCAGCTGGAGGGTTTTCCGCCAAACGATCATCTCTACTATTTTATATAGACCTATCAGGCTATCTAAATCCACTCGATCATGTTTGCCATATCCTTAATGGATACCTGCTGCTAAAATGCAATCCTGGTCAACGCCCTATTCAGATCGATAATCATGGCAACCATTCTTTATTGGAAGTGAATATGAGATTGAACACCAGCGGTTTACATCACTCCGGAAAGGTCGGAAACTTTCCTGCCTGATCGATAATAGCCAATCCAAGTCTGATAACACGGACTGAATACTTCCCTGCCCAGCTCGCCAGATGTGCTTGGAGGCAATGCAGCTCAGTTGAAGACCAAGGCCTTTAAAAGGAAATAGAGTGCTGATCGTCTTGCGGGTCATGCTTCCAGGTGAGAAAAAAGGAATTGATAGCGATTATCCTTGCTAGAATCTTCCAAGACCCAGCAGTGAAAAAAACCTGGCTCCGAAAAAAAACGGAGCCAGGTAAATAAAAAGAAAGGGGATTTATTTTTCTATACGTGGCAAGAGCCAAAAACCGTTGTCGCCTTCTGGGGTGCCATTGGCAAGAACCTCCAGGATAAAGCGGACATCCTGGCCAGCCAATGGGGTGAGGTCAATATCAACATCGGTAAACTTACCATCAAATACCTCCCGAATCTCCCGCATCAGCGTGTCGTTGTCGTTGCCATCGCGATACCATATACGGAAAATCAGGTCGCACTTCTTGGCGTTATTGAGACATCCAACCACCGCCTTGAATTTGTAGCCGGATTTAACTCTAAACTCCGGGTAAACACCTCGCAGGTAGCCATCAGTTACCTGTTGTGGGACGGTGCGCAAAGCGGGCTCATTCTCCAGTCGGTCTATTTCAATCACAGGGTTATTGAGCAAGATGACAAATCCATTCTTGTCTCCAGGATCCCCTGGGCACGGTTGGCGACCAGCTGAACTCGACCAGCGGGCGGTGCAGTAATTCAGGGTGAAGTCATAGGCATATTTATCCGATCTAATCACTGCTACCTCTACCCAGAAGGGATTATCTGCACCGCCACCCAGCCCAAATTCTCCACCATTAGGGGTACTCAGCTTCCAATATCCCCGGTAATTTCCAGGATCGAGGGGGGAGACCAGCGGGACAGATAGATCCACAGATTCGCCTGGATTTACGGTCTTCCCAATCTGAACTGCCGTAGGTCCATCCATGCGATCACCGCGGTCAAAAACAAGTAAATAATCACTTGTCCATGAGCACAAACCGATGTTCTGAAGACGCCAGGTCTTTGTAAATTGGTTATTCGGTGGGAACACAGTGCCGTCTTCGACCGTGACATCAGCAACAAACTTTACCCAGTTGCAGGGAATCGGGGTAGGTGTGGCTGTTGGTGGAAGGGGTGTATTGGTGGGGGGTACGGCAGTCGCTGTTGCAGTGGGTGGTGTTGTGCCCGTCGCTGTCGGTGGTGGGGTTTCGCTGGGGGGAGCACCCTCAGTCGGCGGTACCTCCGAAACCTCACTGGTAGTTGTCGGTCCAGTTTGAGTGAGCCGGGCTATGATGGTCTCAGCAACCTGGGTATCCACCGCGTCTGGCGCTGGTGGTGAGGTCGTGGCAAAGTAATTGGGATAGATATAAGATACGAACAAACAAGCCACAGCAAACATACCAATGATAAGCACCGCGGCGATGCCGATGGCGATCATGAGACGGTAGGATCGATTTTCCATGATTTTTCTCCTCACAAAGGATCGCTTGGCGACCCCAATTAACTTAGCATAATATGCAAGTTTGCACACAGCGAATTTCTGCAATAACCTTTTTGACTTGCAGAGAACCTTGCTGCCGCAAAGATAAGACGTCTCTGGACAAAAATTGTTCCCGGAAAAATTTGTCTGAAAATTCAGCGTTCCATATTTAGAATTCCCAGGTCAACTGTGATTCACTTCCCCCAAGCTGGCAAAATTCGATATGAATTTTCTTATCTTCTGTAATATATCTGGTTGTGATATGAAATCCCAGTGTTCCCCTCTAATTACTGCTCTTGAAATCCTTTTCCGGTTTAATCACCTTCAAGTTAAGGTTCGGAATGATAGATTCGGGAAATTTTATCCTGGTAGACTAAATGCCATCCATTATCAGACTCGATTTTCTTAACGAGCTGTTCCTGCACATATGGATTGATAATTATAGTATGGATCTGATAATCAAGCAGCTTTTGTTGCCAGCCAAGATCAGCTTTTGAGATTGCCTGATAATCGTCCCAAATCTCCTGGGAAAAGAGTTCTATACGTGGATCAGTGAAAACTTGATAATCAGGCTGTGCGACCCAGATCAGATAACTTCCAAATGCCATATCGTTAAACAACCTGCCTGGTAGTTGCTCCTTGACCAAGTATCTGGCAGCATCCACGGGTGTGTCCTGGGTGATCAGGCTCCGATATTCACCTCTCACGGGGAGGAATTCCCGGAACCATGGCAGGGATACCAATGAGAAAGTGATCAGTAGACTCAGGATTCCAAGGTTGACAAATTTTTCTTTCGAAGAAAGTAAAGAGGGGTTTCGATGAAGCGGGATACTCTCCCTGATCGCGGATAAGTGACCCGCCAAAATCGGCGCTATGACCAATCCAAACCAGACTACTCCCCGGGTAGTCCACAATCCCAACCCTGCAAATACCAGGAAGGTCATCAGCTGGAAAAAAGAAGAGCGGCGGGGTGAGATAGCCAAGACCACCGCTGAAAACAAAATACTAGCAAAGTAAATCGGTCCGATCGGGGAAGTGAAACTGGGCGGCAGCCATTCCGGAACTGTGTTCTGAACTGCCGGGTTAGAAGCCATGGTTATTAAATATGAGACAATTTCCAATCCTCTTGGATTGAGCACACAGACCGCGATCGTCAATAACAAGCTTATTCCCGGCACAGTTAGCTTTTGCAAGGAATACTTCTTGCCTTTTTTCCACTCGCGATAAATCTGCCAGATCTCATCAGACAGCCAAATACCTAAAAGTAACAAGCCAACTGGAAAGCTACCGTGACTATTGACCCATATCAACATCCCCATTGGGAACAGGGCCAGCCATATTCTCTTTGTATCTCGCCTGTATGCGTAGATCGCATACAAGAATATTGCCCCCAGGAGAAAAGAGATCGCCTGCGGTCGTACATTCCAGGCATAAACCCCAAGCAATATAGCAAAAGTTAAACAGAACGCGGCAACTCCCCATTTGCGCGAATTCTGCCAGGATAACCCGAAAATAATTAGGTAAGTGGAAGTTATGATCAAGCTTTGAATGAATAAAATCAATGCTGGTCCCCCCAGAGCATACCAAACATACAGCCAGACATCCATCAACCAAAACATCTGGTAGGAGAGATAGGGTTGCCCGGCCATCGTATAGGAATAATGATCAACGGCTGGTATCTGGCCACTAGCAACTATATCCCGGCCAACCGCCATGTGCCACCAAAAATCGTTTGGCGCGATCTGGCTCATATTCACATAGGTAAAAACGATCGTAATTATGGCGACTGCCCACAGCTTACGGGTTGTCAGATTGGAAAAGATGCTCGAATCTGCATCCAACGGTGTTGGATGGATTACCATACCCAGGTAGGTCAAAAACGAATGCCTCATTAGAATAACCACCACCCCTGATAAGCAATTCTAATCTGATCATCCTCTGGAACGGTTAACAGATATGATGGGATTCGGAAAAACGGGTCTCAAAGATTCTCCCCGCAACCCGGTTAAATAACTAGACCCAATCTCCCACAAAGAATGGGTCTAGCGTCCCCAACTTCCGCTCAGGTTTGCGCTCCGGGCACAAACAATAATTAATGTAAAGGGAAGGTGCGGGACTTTAAATTCATTATAGATCATCTTTATTGGAAAAATCATTAAAATTCAACCCCGGTGGGTTTACATCAGGGGTATCTTCGCTGACTCCAGGACATCCTTGACATTGAGAGAAACCACTACAAGGATAATACAGGTGTGATAACAGTTAAAACCAACCAGATGGTATTTTTCGATTTATTAGGTTTATAATGAATTCAAACTAGATTTGGCGGATCCTTCTATCCGAAGGATAAATAGGATGAGGTAGTATGATGGATGAGAGCAACCAAAATAAATCAGAGTATTATCGTCATATCCCGGAAGAGGCGATCAGGCATGCCAAGGCTGCTCGGGCTGAAATGCGCAAAAGCTTCGCCGCCCTCCTGCCCCCAGACTTTTTAGCCCATCGCAAGCAAGCTCGCAGGGAAATGCTCCTGGCTGCCCGCGAGATGATTAATCACGCCCTGGAACGGATGGAGACCCACCCAGAAGATAAGGATTGATCGATCTTGCCTGGTGGATATTAATGTCTCTTGGGTCTTGCTAAGACCAAACCCACCAAGACCATAATCGCTCCCAGATAAAACAACCCGGCATAAAGCAGTTCGCCCCCAATTTGCAGCTGTACCCCAGCCACAACTAACGGGATAAAGATCAACGCGTAGACAATCCGTCGCAGGGAAAGTTCCAGGTTTGCCAGCCCTCTTTCCAGGGTCGGTGCTCTTATGCCAATCTCATCTCGTTCTACTTTTGCCAATACAGATTCGAGCTGTCGGGGAAGCCTGATCAGCGCTTGAAATATCGCCCCAGCTTCATTCATGATCAGGTCTATCCTCGAGCCCCCATCCTCAGTTAACAGCTT
>CP070764.1:3116428-3129521 GCA_020349245.1 Chloroflexota bacterium
TGAGGTTCAGAGAGAAACCCTGGTAAATTATCTTGTTGAGAAAGGATTCGAAGATGTTGTCATCACCAGGGTGAATCCCTCCTTGGAGGATATTTTTCTAACTCTCGCAGGTAAAGGAGAGTCAGTAGATTTCCTCCCGGAGCAAAACGAAAGATAGAATGAAGAAGCTGCGTATAGATATAATACTCGTTGAGAAAGGGTTTGCAGATGATCTCTCCCTCGCCCAACGTCTGGTGATGGCTGGAAAGGTGAGAGTGAATAACCAATTGGTGCTTAATCCAAGTGCTGCATACCCGGAAAATGTTTCGATTCAGTTAGCAGAAAGCCCGCGCTTCGTTTCACGGGGGGGAGATAAGCTGCAATCAGCTCTCGAGGTATTCAAAATCGATGTTACTGGGATGACCTGCGCTGATGTTGGCGCATCCACGGGTGGATTCAGCGATTGTCTCCTGCAAAATGGTTGTAAGCGCATATATGCAATCGATGTTGGTCGCGGGATTCTCCATTGGAAAATTCGCCAGGATCCGAGAGTCAATGTCATGGAAGGGGTTAACGCTCGATCCCTGGAGAGTCTGCCCGAATTGATTGACCTGGTTACGCTGGATGCCTCGTTTATTTCGTCCAAAGTTCTGCTGCCTGTAATCAAAGGATGGTTAAATCCATCATCCGGTCAGGTTATTGTTTTGATCAAACCCCAATTTGAAGCCCGGAAGGAACAAACTTCAGCAGGCAGGGGGGTGATACGAGATCCCGAGATCCATAAACAGGTATTAAATGAAGTGCTCACATTCGCTGAGAGCGAAGGTTATCAAACTTCCGGATTAATGCGCTCTCCTGTAGTAGGACCTAAAGGAAATATTGAATTCTTGGCAAGGTGTTCGCTGTTGAAACAACCGGATGAAAATCTGAAGAACTTGATTGATTCTCTATTCCCCGTAGAAGAATAAAGGTCAGAAAGTGGAATATAGTTAATGAATGAAAATCGTGTATACTTCAGCGCGTCTATGAACGATCGAATAAGGAATTTTTGCATTGTAGCTCATATTGACCACGGAAAGTCTACCCTGGCGGATCGCTTGCTGCAGCTGACCGGCACGATATCTGATCGCGATATGAAGGAGCAGGTCCTTGACAGCATGGACCTGGAGAGAGAGAAAGGGGTCACTATCAAAGCCTCAGCCGTGAGGATGATGTATGCAGCGCAAGACGGGGATACCTATGAATTGAATCTGATCGACACACCTGGCCATGTCGATTTTGGATATGAAGTGTCCAGGGCATTAGAGGCTTGTGAAGGTGCCATACTTGTCGTTGATGCAAGCCAGGGAGTGGAAGCACAAACAATTGCAAACCTATACCTGGCCTTGGATGCGGATCTTGAGATCATCCCGGTAATCAATAAGATCGATCTTTCATCCGCCAGGCCGGATGAAATCGCTGAAGAAATCCACAGCCTGCTTGGGGTACCCGATGAACAGATTATTAGGATATCTGCAAAAGAGGGTATAAACGTGGAAGCTGTCTTGCAGGCGGTTATTGAAAAAGTTCCCCCTCCAAAGGGGAATGCTGACGGACCATTGCGTGCACTGATATTCGACTCGCATTATGATCCATATAAGGGGGTTGTTGCCTATATCAGGGTCGTGGATGGATTTGTCGCTGAGGATTACTCCTTGCTGCCGATGGCAAGCAAAGCACAATTCAAACCGGTTGAGGTTGGGGTGTTCACTCCAGCACTCAGAGCTGTTGAGATGCTTACTGCAGGTGAGGTTGGTTACGTAGCGACTGGATTAAAAACTGTACGTGAATGCCAAGTTGGCGATACTTTGACGGCGTATTCGGAACCGGCTCAAATCGCTCTGCCTGGGTATAAAAAGGCGAAGCCAATGGTTTTTGCCGGAATTTATCCTGTAGAAGGTGAGGATTATGCCAATCTAAAAGATGCGCTGGAGAAATTACAACTCAATGATGCCTCCCTGGTATATCAGCCTGAGACTTCCCAAGCATTAAATTTTGGCTTCCGCTGCGGTTTCCTGGGAATGTTTCATATGGAGATCATCCAAGAGCGCTTGGAGAGGGAATACGATCTGGACATTATTGTCACTTCGCCTTCAGTAGAATACGAAGTTGTTGTTCGATCTGGGGAGCTCTTGCGCATAGCGTCACCAGCAGAACTGCCTGATGAAAGTGAAGTTTCCGAAATCCGTGAACCCTGGATGCGCATTGAAATATTCACCCCGATCGATTATTACGGGACGGTGATGGAGCTGGTCAAGAAAAGGAGGGGTATATTCATCGAACAGGATTACCCGACACCTAACCGTGTTCAGTTGATCTATGAAATCCCTCTTGCGGAAATGATCGTCGATTTCTTTGACCAGTTGAAGTCGCGAACCCGTGGATATGCTTCTCTGGATTATCAATTTATAGAATATCGTCCTGAAGATTTGGTGAAATTGGAAATTTTGGTCAATAATGATCCACTGGATGCTCTGGCTGTGATTGTCCATCGCGACAATGCCTACCAGAAAGGTCAGGCGATCATATCGAAATTAAAAGACTTAATCCCAAGACAGCTGTTTGCTGTTCCAATTCAAGCGTACGCATCTGGAAGAGTGATTTCCCGGGCGAATGTAAAAGCGCTGAGAAAGGATGTCTTGGCGAAGTGTTATGGCGGAGATGTTACCCGGAAGAGAAAACTGCTTGAGAAACAAAAAAGAGGCAAGAAGAGAATGAAAATGGTTGGGAATGTGGAGATCCCTCAAGAAGCCTTCTTTGCTGTACTGCGGTTAGAAGGTGATTGAACTCCGTGAATCGGATCAAAGACTCCGGGATAATTAAATGGTTGCCAGGTTTACTACTCAGTGCGGTCGCAATTTTCCTGCTGATCAGATATTCCAATTGGCAGGAGGTCCAGGAAGTATTTTCCCAGATGGATCTGAAATGGTTTGCTGCGGCGGTCATATTCTACTTTCTTGGGCTCGGATTTCGCAGTCTTTCTTGGATGACCCTCCTTCAGAATCGAAGTTCTTATAGTCGTGTGTTTTTTACCCTCAACGAGGGGTACCTATTAAACAACATTTTCCCATTTCGTTTAGGAGAAATTGGCAGGGTTGTAATATTATCCCAGGCTGCTGGTATCAGCGGTTTTTTTGTCCTCTCAACCATCATCATCGAGCGTGCTTACGATCTTGCCGTGGCAGCAGGATTACTATTGGCGACCTTACCTTTTGTATTTGGATTAGAAACCGGGCAAACGATCGCAAATTTGGTAATGGTTTTCGTAGTTCTAGCCCTGGTTTCATTGTTTCTACTTGCGCGTTACCGAAAATTAATCATAAAGAAGCTCACTGCTTACAGCGAAACCAGACCATTCTTCCTTGAGCGCGTCTTGCCCAGGGTAGGGTCATTGCTGGAAGGTTTGGGTGCTTTATCACAGCTGGATCAATTTCTTCTCAGCGTGTTCTATATCTTGCTTGCCTGGTTTTTTGGTTCCATTGAAATTTATTTGCTCACCGTCAGCGTTGGGATGGGTGCAGAAATTTGGTGGATTGGATTCGTGGTCGGTGTCATCTCACTGGGAATTGCCTTGCCCTCTGCGCCAGCCGGGTTGGGGATCTACGAAGTAGCCATGATCGGTGCATTCAACCTTCTAGGTGTGTCGTCGTCTCAGGGCTTGGCGGTTGCACTAATCGCCCACTTCCTTCACATTTCGATCACCGGGCTTATTGGTGCGTATGCTATTATCCGCGATGGGGAGACTTTAACTGGAATCTATCTGCGCCTAAGGAACTTCAGACCAGTGAGTGTGGATTAATCCATGAACGTGCTCATCTCTTTAATGTATTATCGACCACATTATTCTGGGATGACTGTTTACGCAGAACGGCTTGCGCGGGCTCTGGCAGTAAAAGGGCACCAGGTAACGGTATTGACCTCCCGTTTTGATCCCAGCTTACCTGGATATGAAGTCCGTCAGGGTGTAACCATCATTCGCCCGAAGGTTTTAATGCGGATCAGCAAAGGTGTGATCATGCCCACATTGCCTTATTGGGCATGGAAGCTAGTATCAAAGGCGGATGTTGTTAACGCGCATGCACCCCAACCGGATGCTGCCCTGGTTGCTTCCATCAGTAAACTGCTTGGCAAACCCGTCGTTCTGACCTACCAGTGCGATCTCCGTCTTCCAGAGGGGTTGATCCATTACATAGTCAACCAGGGTTCCCATCTGGCAAATCGGCTCTCGGGACAGTTGGCGGATACTATCGTGAGCACATCCCTGGATTATGCAGAGAATTCACCCTTTTTGAGTCGCTACCTTGACAAGGTGATCGCTGTCCAACCACCGATCCAACTGGCTCCCGTGACACCCGAGGATGTTGCTGCCTTCCGTTCAAAATATAACCTGTTACCAGGGCAGAGAATAATTGGGATGGCCGCTCGCTTAGCGACAGAGAAAGGCGTGGAGTTCCTGGTTGAGGCAATGCCTAAGGTTCTCGAGAAATACCCGACAGCAAGGGTTCTCTTCGCTGGACAGCACCAGGAGGTGCTGGGTGAGGAATTTTACGCTCAACGGTTAGCGCCAATGATCAATGACTTGGGGGATCATTGGACTTTTCTTGGTATCCTACCGGCAACTGAATGGTCTGTGTTCTTCCACGAAGCTGAAGTGACAGTTTTGCCAAGTATCAACAGTACAGAAGCATATGGCATGGTGCAGGTCGAATCCATGACATGCGGAACCCCGGTAGTCGTCAGCGATTTACCCGGTGTTCGTGAACCTGTTCGAAATACAGGAATGGGATTAATTGTGCCTCCTCAGAACTCTGATGACCTATCGAAAGCACTCGTAAGCATCTTAGACAAACCGAATGGATATCAAGGGGATATCGAGAAGATAAAAAGTCACTTCGCACCGGAGACAATTGCGTCTGAATATGAACGGATTTTTGATCGATTGATCATGAATAGAGGGGATGAGCCTTGATTGTTTGGCCTCCTTGTTCCTAAAGATTTAGAAAATTTGATCTTTGATGATGCCAATTGAACTTTCCTTCTGCGGTTGAATCGTTTAAAATTCATCGAGCATTATCATTAGAAGCAAGTTAACTGCAATTGGGTAAAAATTCAGATGAGTTATGATTCATATTACCGAAAATAGATATTTTAGAAACATAAAATCGCATGAATGATGAGCCGAGCGTTCTCGATTTCTTCAAATCATTATTGACCTTCTGGCGTGGTCCAATCTTAAGAATTCCCCCAGCTGAATTTGAGACCGATTCTGACCATATTGAAATTGATGAGTTCCAGGGCGAGGAAGATCTTGACCTGTTTATACCTGACGAAGGAGCAACAGATAAGGCCAGGATTGATATACCCCAGGAGGGCGGGCGTGACAGAGCCCGGACAAGTTTTCCTTGGCGTACTTTACTCGCACTTGGTTTTGCGATTGCTGCTCAATTTTCATTGGAACCCCGCCCCGAGCGAACCTGGATGCCTGGATTAATCCTGTATTTCATCGCTGCTGTATTTCTTATCCTGGCATATGTACGAGAAGAGTTCAAACCAGCTCCAATTCCCCCGACAATACGTTCAATCACCCTGTTGGATGTTCGTTTGTTTCCGCTTATTATCGGGGTCCTGTTCAGCCTGGCCGCATTTGTTTTATTCAACGGGAATCGCTTTACCTGGCTAAATACGCTGCTTTGGATAAGCGGGATAGCTTTGGTTGGGTTTGCTTTTTGGGTGCCTGCATCTAAAGGACAATCCTGGTTTTCCAAAGCTTTACAAATTCGTAGGAATCAAAATATTAATTTCAAAATATCGCCTCAGACAATAATTCTAATTTTTGTGGGTCTTATCGCAATACTTTTCCGTTTTTATCGACTGGGTCAGGTTCCCCCAGAAATGGTCAGTGATCATGCAGAAAAATTGCTAGATATTTGGGATGTTCTTCATGGAGAAACGAGCATTTTCTTCCCCAGGAATACAGGGCGAGAAGCTTTTCAAATGTATTTGACCGCGGGAGTGATTGGAATCTTGGGTACTGGATACTCGTTTCTGAGTTTAAAGATTGGTACTGTTTTATGCGGCGTTCTCACTTTGCCTTTTGTCTACCTACTCGGAAAGGAGGTTGCTAATCGCCGGGTGGGTTTGATTGCTCTCTTCTTTGCTGGGATAGCTTATTGGCCGAATGTAATCTCGAGGATTGCTTTAAGGTTCACTCTGTATCCATTTTTTTTTGCTCCAGCATTATATTTTTTTCTGAGGGGACTACGAACCGCTAATCGAAATTATTTCATCTTAGCCGGTATCTTTGTAGGGTTGGGACTGCATGGATACTCTCCTTTTCGCATCGTTCCCATCGTCTTCATCATCATGGTAGGGATCTATATTCTCCATCGTCAGTCAGTAGGATATCGAAAACAGACCATTATTGGTTTGTTCTTGACGGGATTAATAGCCTTATTGGTTTTTCTCCCCTTACTCAATTACTCGCTGGCAAATCCCGAAAATTTTTCCTACCGGACAATGACGCGATTGGGTACGATTGAAAGAGAATTCCCTGGATCTCCACTGTTTATATTCTTGGATAATCTCTGGGATGCAATGGTCATGTTTGCCTGGGATAATGGGGAAGTATGGGTGTTATCGGTCACGAATAGACCTGCATTAGATGTTGTTTCCAGCGCATTATTTTATCTGGGATTTGGCTTGCTCACAATTCGCTACATCCGGCGGAGAAATTGGTTGGATATTTTCCTTTTATTGCTGATTCCCCTCCTGATGCTTCCTTCGATTCTATCGATCGCCTTTCCTGCTGAAAATCCATCCTTGAATCGAACGGCAGCTGCGATAATCCCGGTTTTTGTGATCATCGGAATTACATTAGATGGGATAATCAGCGTGATTGAATCGAAGTGCCCAAGTCAGATAAATCGAGGTTTTGCATGGGCAGTTGTTTTTCTTTTAGTTATCTGGGCAGGTTATCAAAATTATGACCTGGTGTTTAACCAGTATCAACAAACCTACGAGCGATCCTCATGGAATTCAAGTGAGATTGGAAAAACTATTAAAGATTTCACTGATAGCATCGGTTCGCAGGATAACGCGTATGTCGTTGCCTTTCCCCATTGGGTAGATACTCGTTTGGTCGGGATTAACGCAGGATACCCTACCAGGGATTTTGCAATATGGCCAGAGGCTTTCGAAGATACTCTTAATACGCCAGGCGCAAAATTATTCTTGGTAAAGATTGACGATTCAGAATCCCTCGACGCACTTCAAAATCTCTATCCAAATGGTGTTATTCAGCGACATGACTCCCGGGTGCCAGAAAAAGATTTTTATCAATTTTATGTCTTACCTGAATAAGGTAGGATAATCGTCCCAGTATGGATCAAGCGAACAAACAACACCGCGACAAATATAGAAGGATCTTTATTGTAGGTATATTACTTACGATAATTCTCAGCGCGGCAGCGTTCTTGCGTTTCCGAGGCCTAACGTGGGGGGAATACCAGTATCTTCACCCAGATGAGCGCTTCATGATTTGGGTTGGGACGGATATTTCACCTGTGAATAATCTCACTGAATATTGGAATACTGCAGAATCCAGCTTAAATCCGCATAATCGCGGCCATGGGTTTTATGTTTATGGCACATTGCCGTTGTACCTCGCCCGTTACACAGTTGAATGGCTTTATGGACAATCTGGCTTCAATGAGATGACAAATGGGGGAAGATTCTTATCCGCACTTGCGGACCTCCTCACGGTATTATTTGTATTTCTGGTGGGGGAAAAAGTTTACAATAAATGGATTGGGTTACTGGGGGCAAGTTTCTCAGCATTTGCAGTTTTACAGATTCAGCATGCCCATTTTTTTACTGTTGACACGTTCACGACTTTATTCTCAATTATGGCGGTTTATTTTGCTGCCAGGGTTGCTTATGAAAACTTTGAGCCGAAGATTGATGGGCGAGCGAATCCGGACCTCCAAGTTGTACGCAATGGGGATGTTGGAAGAACAAGACGCAATACACTTGGTTCGTTTGTATCTCTGGTTAAGGATATTTTCCTGAACCCGCTTTTCACTTACTCGATAGGTTTTGGAATTGCCCTCGGCCTAGCGGTCTCATCCAAGATAAGTGCTGCACCTGTTGCGATTCTTTTACCGGCAGGATTCTTGCTTCGTTTCCTGAGATTGAAAGGTCTAGCTCGTTGGGACCTTGCGAAATGGAGCCTTGTGTATTTAATCGCAGCAGGATTGGTAAGCCTGTTTATTTTCCGCGTATTCCAGCCGATGGCTTTTTCTGGTCCGGGTTTCTTCGGAGTAATACCGAATGAAGCTTGGATAGCAAACCTGCGAGAACTCCAATCGCAGGCAAACGGAGATGTGGATTTTCCCCCCGCAATCCAATGGGCTCGCCGTCCGATCTGGTTCGCCTGGGAAAATATGGTTCGTTGGGGTATGGGGTTGCCGCTGGGACTGTTATCCTGGGCAGGTTTTGTCTGGATCGCTTGGCGGATGGTCAGGGGAGAATGGAAGAGACATATCCTTTTGTGGGGATGGACCGCGCTGATCTTTATTTGGCAATCTTCAATTTTCAACCCCTCAATGCGTTACCAGCTGCCAATCTATCCGATTTTAGCGATTTTTGCTGGTTGGGCGGTATTGAGAATTTATGATTGGGGTAGAAATGCGATTGGCAAAAGGTCTGAGGGGAACTCGAATAAAGAGATGGAGAGGAATAAAGGAATCGTTCCTGCAAAACAAGTTTCTTCTCCATGGGGTCGATACCTGGCGATCTTACTTGGTGGGGGAGTGTTATTGTCAGCAGGGTTGTACGCCTATGCATTCTCAAACATTTATGTAAAGCCAATCACCAGGATAGCCGCTTCCCGGTGGATATATGAAAATATCCCTGGTCCGTTAGACTTACCCATCGAATCAAATGATCAGATCTACAACCAGCATATTATCTATCCCCATAACTATCTGATCAGTCCAGAACTTCCTTATTTCAGTGGGTTCACTCCAAAAGTAAGCGGGAAATTGGAAGAGATATTCGTACACAAGATTATCGACCCGTACAGGATTTTTGGTGATAAGGAGTTTCGGTTGAAAATTTCAGAGGTCCCCGGTGGAGGTGGGCAGTCAGAAACTGCCACGATTCCCCTGAATTTTCAACCATCGGATTCCGGAGAAATTGAGTCTGCATCGATTGCCCTCGAAAACCCCCTCGAAGTACACGAGAATCAAGAATATTATCTCCATTTAAATCTTCCACCTGGTCAGGGACCGCTTATTGTAAATGGTGAGATGGTCGTGACACTTCAGGCAAATCAAATTTATCATCAGACAATTACTCTCTCTGATGCAATGATCAGTGCTTCAGATTTAAATCTGACCAGTTTTACCTCACCAGTCGATGGTTTCCTGACCGAGATTGCGTTGAACCTTTATCTTCCAGAAGGTTCCAGTGAACAAAAAATTGATTTCACGATAAGTTCACGACCAGATAGCATTGAGCCGCTTGCCTCGGCTACCTGGTCCGGAGATCTGCAAACCACAGAACATTATCCACTGATTCTTGATAATCCTTTGCAGGTGGAAGAGGGTCAAGAGTATTTCCTGAAGATCAGTCTGGATTCCATCGGGGGCGCGATCACCCTTCGAGGCGCGGCCGTTGCAAATGAGGGTGCTTGGGATGATGGGTTACCGGTGCGGTTAGATGGGTATGATGGTTTTGGGGGCATCTATGAACCCGGTTTGAATTTTGATATGTATGAGGATGACAATCCAAATAAGCTTTCCCGTTTCTACGATATCCTGGATCACACTGAATACATCCTAATCAGCTCCAGCCGTCAATGGGGTTCATTGCCCCGTATACCTGAACGATTTCCCATGACCAGTGAATATTACCGCAATTTGTTGGGATGCCCACCAGAGAATAGCATTGAGTGGTGCTACAACAATGCCCAGGTGGGGAATTTTCAGGGTAATCTGGGATTTGACCTGGTGCAGGTTTTCCAGTCTGATCCTTCCATTGGTTCAATCAGTCTCAATGACCAAGCATCTGAAGAAGCTTTTACCGTCTATGATCATCCCAAGGTATTTATTTTCCACAAGCGAGATGATTACGAGCCGGAAAATGTACGTAAAATACTTGGGGCAGTCGATTTGACCAGGGTTGTGCATCTGACTCCAAAGAAAGCCGGAGAGCAGCCCAAGAATATGATGTTGCCTCTGGACCGTCTGACAGGACAAAAAGCAGGAGGAACCTGGTCCCAGCTGTTTGATCTCAACTCAATTATTAACCGATCCCCGGCGACAAGTACAGTTATTTGGTACCTGGTTGTTTTCTTGATCGGGGTTGTGTTTTATCCAATCCTGCGCTTTATCTTCACAGGATTGGCTGATCGTGGCTACCCGTTATCACGGACAGCAGGCTTGCTCTTTCTCTCCTATTTTGTTTGGCTGGCCGGCTCCGCAAAAATTCCCTTTTCAAGGCTCACCATTACCATTGTGGCGATTATCTTGTTAGGAATTTCCGGGTTATTTGTTTACCTGCAGCGAGAAGATCTCCGGCGAGAGTGGCGTGAAAAACGGGGTTATTTCCTGCTGATTGAGGGCCTTTTCCTGGCGTTTTTCCTGTTTGATCTGCTCGTAAGACTCGGCAATCCAGACCTTTGGCACCCCTGGAAAGGGGGCGAAAAGCCAATGGATTTCTCATACTTTAATGCGGTGTTAAAAAGTTCAACCTTCCCACCATTTGATCCCTGGTTCTCCGGCGGATATATCAATTACTATTATTACGGATTTGTTTTTATTGGTGTACTGGTGAAATGGCTGGGGATTGTACCCTCGGTTGCCTATAATTTGATCATTCCCACATTATTTAGTTTCATTGCTATCGGCTCTTTCTCAATAGGCTGGAATCTGGTGAGTGCAGGGAAAAAGACTGCTCAACGGATTATGGCTAACATTAAATCTTCACCATTTATCGCCGGTATCGCTGCCGCATTCTCGGTTGCTGTTCTGGGGAATTTGGGCACGTTGCGGATGATATACCTCGGTTACCAGCGGTTAGCAGCTCCAGGAGGAAATATTGAGGGGGCGAATATTTTTAGCCGGATTTTCTGGGCGATAAAGGGTGCTTTCATGACCCTTACTGGATCATCGATGCCTTATGGTATTGCAGATTGGTACTGGCTGCCCAGTCGGGCAATCCCAGCCCCGAATGATATCGAGCCTATAACGGAATTTCCTTTCTTCACAGTGCTCTATGCAGATCCTCATGCTCATCTTTTTGCCCTTCCCTTGACAATTCTCGCTATCGGCTGGGTGTTGTCTTTCCTTTTCAGCAGAAGCTGGAGCGAGGAATCCGGTGATTCTAGATCGAAGTCAATTCTGCGTGTCTCGATGAGTTTGATAGCCGGTGGACTAATCATTGGCGCTTTACGACCGACAAATACCTGGGATTTTCCTATGTACCTGGTCTTGGGAATTATCGCAGTCGGGTATACCTTGCTGAAATACAGATCCCCTCTTTCTGCATATATGCCAGAAAAGTCATCCAGGTTTGCTCCGGCAACTCGGATCATCTTCGCGTCAATTGCCGTACTGCTGTTCGGTTTACTGGCATTTTTTCTCTACCAACCTTATGCGAACTGGTATGTTCAAGGATATACCAATATTCAGCTGTGGAGAGGACCTCACACTCCCTTCTGGTCATACCTAACCCATTGGGGTGTTTTCCTCTTTGTTATCATCGCGTGGTTGATTTGGGAGACGAGGGAATGGATGGCCAGCACTCCACTTTCCAGTTTGAGAAAGTTGATGCCTTACCGCGCAAGCTTGATCATCAGCTGCTTTTTAATATTGATTTGGATTATCGTTCTTCATATACTTGGGATATCCATTGCCTGGTTTGTTGTTCCATTGGTAATATGGTCTGGAATAATGATATTTCGCCCTGGTCTTTCGGATGCAAAACGGGCAGTACTGGTCATGATTACAGCGGGTTTGGCTATGACCTTGATGGTTGAGATCATCGTCCTGGTGGGCGACATTGGTCGCATGAACACTGTATTCAAGTTTTACCTGCAAGTCTGGACTTTGTTTGCGATCAGCGCAGCTGTTTGTTTAAGCTGGACACTGGTGTCCATCACCAAGTGGTCATCAACCTGGAGATCGATTTGGCAGATTACCGTAATCGTACTGGTGGCTTCTGCCGCGTTGTACCCCTTGTTGGGGGTTACAGCCAAAATCAAGGATCGTATGGTTGATGGTGTGCCGCTAACTTTGGACGGTATGGCTTTTATGCAATTTGCCGAGTATGATGATCTTGGAACCCGCATGGATTTGAGTCAAGATTACCTTGCGATACGCTGGTTGCAAGACAATGTCCATGGTTCTCCTGTAATCATTGAGGGAAACATGGTTGAGTACCATTGGGGAACACGCAATACAATATACACAGGTTTGCCCAATGTGATTGGTTGGAACTGGCACCAGAGGCAGCAGAGAGCACTTGCAGCTGAAGATTTGATTCAGGGCAGAATTTCGGATGTCAATGAATTCTATTTGACCAGCGACCCCCTTGTGGCAAGGGATATCCTGGATGCATATGGGGTTGAGTATATCCTCCTGGGACAGCTAGAACGTGCTTTATATCCAGGTCCTGGATTAGATAAATTCGCTTACCAGGATGGGATTCTCTGGCAAGAAGTATTCCGGACCGGAGATACGGTGATCTACCAAGTCATAGAAAGCTAATAATCACAGATATTATTTATGTCAACTTTCATCCTCTGGTATCTGCTTATCAGTTTAATCGGTCTGGTTTCTTTCCCTCTCACCTACCGATTATTTCCAGCGCTCGCAGATCGGGGTTATTCACTGAGCAAGATTCTTGGTTTGCTTGTCTGGGGATATGTTTTTTGGCTGTTCGCATCACTGGGAATTATCCAGAATAATATTGGTGGGCTGGTTCTCGGTCTAGCTGTCTTAATTGGCTTGAGTTACTGGGCTGTGCACACAGTACAAGTCAGCAATTTGATTCAATGGTGGCAGGAAAACCG
>CP070764.1:3129621-3134851 GCA_020349245.1 Chloroflexota bacterium
TCAAATCAATTTGGGCAAAGGGAGAAGATAAAACCGCGCTTGTGGCTGTGGATGATGGGCATTGCCGCGCTGGCCTTGGCGCTGACACTGCCGCTCAACATGGCCTTTGCGGTGCATGATGATAACCTCTTCGAGCTCGGAACGAAGACAGTAAATGATCAAAATCAGCCTGTATGGCTGCCCGGTTCTGCGGATATCGAGGGTGATGAAAATAGAGACAATGGGCCAGACTGGGCAGATATCTTCAATGCGAACCGGGAAGTAAAAGATTTATTCTTTGATGGATCAACCGGTGGTGTCGCGGCTATTTTTATCGTTGATGATGATGCTATTAAAGGTGGGAAGGATGACACTACCTTTGTCGCTGGTAATAAGAATAATCAAGAACCGACTGCCTGGAATTGGGGTACTGGGAATATCACTGCCAAAGCTGATCTTAAGAACGTCTACTTATATGGCTCTGTAAACTCTGCAGGAGATTTCATACTTTATGCTGGTATTGAGAGGCTTGACCCAAGCGGAGACAGCCATATCGATATTGAACTCAACCAGGTACCTATCATGGTTGATAATCCTTCAGCAGATCCAAATACCCAACCGGTTTGTGGTCGGGATGGCTCAGATGGACCTCAGGATGGGGCACCCTGTGAATTCTCAGGTCAGAAAACCCCTAATGACATACTGCTTGTTATGGATTTCAACCAAGGTGGCGACTTAGGTGTAGTTGAAATTTTCCAATGGAAGGACGAGAACGGAATTTTTGATTGGAGACCATTAGACACCATTAACGGTGGAATTGGGGGAGAAGGCTGTAATTTGGGGAATGGACAAGATCCAAAATTAGCAGATTTAGCTTGCGCCTTCAATAATGGTGGACCAATATTTAATGGTGGATGGGATAGTTACAGCAAAGATAGTAATCAACCAATCCAAGATAATACTTTGGAACGAAATGCCTTCACTGAAATGGGCATTAACGTCACCCAATTACTCAATATCGGTAATAACAATACCCCGATCCCAACTCCCTGTTTTACTTCGGTAATGGCAAAAAGTCGCTCTTCTTCATCAGTAAACAGTGATTTACAGGATTTCGTGATCGGAGAATTTGATCTCTGTGATGCCAGAGTGTCTATCGAAGGGGGCGGGATAAACAACGTCAATGAAGCGGAAGACTTTTTAGTCACCGTGGAGAAGAAAGACGCAGATACTGGATTCCGCTGGCAAGGAGCCGCGGGCATCAGCGCGCTTGGTTCATTCCCGGAATCGGGTCCTGAATTTGTCCCCTCGGGGGAGAATACCTGCTTGACCGATAGTTCGGGTTCCTGCACATTAACGGTCAACTCCTCTTCTCCAGCAACGGCAACCGTGTCTGCGGAAGCGAACGTCGGAATATCTAATGGATCTCAATTGTTTGTAAAAACCGGCGAAACTGCAGGCAGCTCCTCCCCGGCCACGATCCGCTGGGTGGACTCTTCGATCGCTATCGCCGCGGGTGGTTCAGGTCCACTGGAGGTGGGAGATTACCGTGATTTCACCATCACTGTCACAAAGGATGAAGGTGGTGGCCCCAGCCCTGCGCAGGGTGTCATGGTTACCGGCAATGTTAACCTCAAAGGAAACGCTTTTCCATACTATTATGATGGCGAGAGCTGTATAACCGGGGCGGATGGCACCTGCCAGCTGACCATCGTTTCTTCGTTGCCGGGTCTTGCAGGTTTTTCCGCTTCGGCAGAGATTGTGTTCAGCGATCCGAACAGCGGTGAGACCATCACGCAAACCCTGACCTCTGGGGCAATTGATGTAAATTGGGTTGACGCGGTGATCACCATCGGCACCGGAACAGATAATTACGAATTTAACGACCGTCCGGAATATGCAAAAGTAATTACATCCGGCGAAGTGGTTAACTCTTACCTCAGCCATTCCCTGGATTTTGATTTTTATAAAATTTATGTAAAAGACCCTTCACGCCTGGACGTCACCTTGACCGGTCTCCCGGCTGATTATGACCTGATGGTTTTTGCAGATCTCCTAGCCCCTGAACTACTTGAACCCTCCAGCGATGAGCAGGTATTCAGCGAATTCCAGAGCAACGAGGACGTGGATTCGACCGGCAGGCTGACTTCCATCGGGCGGTTGACTTCCATCGGGCGCCTGACTTCGATTGGCCGGCTGACATCCATCGGGCGCTTGACCTCTATCGGCCGGCTGACCTCCATCGGAAGGCTGACCTCTATTGGGCGCTTGACCTCCATCGGCAGGTTGACCTCTATTTCCACCAATCTCGGGACCGCTGACGAAACCGGCATCACGCTTGCCTTTGATGTCCCGGGTGATTACTACATCCTGGTTTTCAGCGATTCGGGCGCGGTGAGCGAAGACCCCTATACGCTCGAAGCGAATTTGACTCTAGCGGGAAGCTTGGGCACGGGTGCTTGTATCTGGGATCAGTTTGCACTTGATCCTGCTAACCCGTATCCAACCCTGCTGACTCCACCAGCGGTCTATGATGGTTCCGGGACGGATGCAGCGCAAACGTTGATCCTGACCCATAAAGGCCGCCTGGCCAGCTTGTACACTCCTGAGAAAGCAGAGGATGTTGTCAACAAACTGCAGGATCTTGCAAATGATCCTCGGGTGAAAGGGATCGTTGTCCCGGTGGAAACCGACCCGGCTGTGGATGCCGCTTACGATGCGTGGGACTTGGATTACTGTTATGTCTTAGAAGCGAACAGGGTCGCTGAAGCTGTGCGCGACCTGGTCCAGCAGTACGTCAACGATCCCGCCAATGATATCCAGTACGTGGTGATTGCCGGTACGGACGCGGTGATCCCCTTCTACCGCAGCCAGGACGAGGTAGAGATTTCTAACGAAAGTGATTTTGTGGATGGATTGTTCGTTGATCCAGATACGCCGCTTGCCTGGGCTTTATCCGGGGGAGCTGTGGATGGCAAAGCCTATGGATTTATCTCAACAGACGATATCTATACCGCTGATAACCCGCTCTTCTACCGCTCGCGCCAGCTGTTTGTCCCAGACCGGGCAGGCGGGCGGCTGGTCGAGACACCCGTAGAGATCATGGATACCATCGATAATTTCTTGACTGGAGGCGATGTCCAGGTCGATACCTGCCTGGTCACGTCTTATGATTTCCTGCTGGACAGCGGCGAGGCGATCTATGATTACTTATCCAATACCTATGGGAAGTCCTGCGACAACTTAAATAACGACACCTGGGATAAGACTCAATTGGCAGGCGCCTGGCCGGGAACAAATCCCGACCTGGTCTCGGTCAATGCCCATTTCGAACACTGGAATACACTCCCCGCGGTTTATGATTATCCAGACACGACCCTGGCAAATCTGCTGCTGAGTTCAGAGTTGATTGGCGATAACACGGTTGCCAACCAGCTGGCGTACTCGATGGGCTGCCATGCCGGGTTGAACGTGCTCGACACCACGGTGACGAACGCGCAGAGCAGCCCAGATTTCCCACAGGTACTCGCCCAGGGTGGTGCTGCAGCCTGGGTCGCCAATACCGGTTACGGCTACGGCATGGACGACGCGGTGAGCAAGTCAGAACAGCTTTACCTGTACTTTACCCAGGAGCTGGGGGCGACATCCAGTGGGACGATCGGTGAAGCTTTTGTAGAAGCCAAACAGCGCTACCTGGGGATCGCTTCGGCGAGCGGCTTCGGTGTCTACGATGAGAAATCCATGATCGAAGCCACGCTGTATGGTCTCCCCATGACCACTGTCAGCGGTTTGAATTCCGCCACAACCGCAGCTGCCCAGGCTGCTACTGCAGCTACTCAAAGCCTTACCCTTAATTTGACTACCGGTAGAGCTGAATTACCATCTCCTCCATCTCCTGATGGTAAATACTATGCCATCAATGGTGAAGTCCAGGCAATACCCGGCCAGCCGATCCAGCCCCTGGCAACACAGACTGTAACCACACCTGCAGGGTCGAGATTAGCTGGAGTCTTGCTGCAGAATGCAATCTTCACTGATTATCCTGGTTTCGATCCGCTGATCGCCAGGCCTTTCAGCCAGGTAAGCGAACCTGAACCGGATTACTCCGGTCCTGGAGGCGAGTTTGACCAATTCCCAGCGGGATGGTTCCCCACCAAGCTGTGGTCAGTGAATACGAAAGGTGACCAGGACCAGCTGGTCGTGGTTGGCGGGCAGTTCAACAAGGAAGGTGCTGTTGAACGGCTGTATGACAGCATGGGTTTTGAATTATTCTTTGCCCCTGCAGACAGCCCGGATTACTCTGCGCCCTCCATTTTCTACGCCGCGGCGAAGAAAACCGCCACCGACGGTGAGCTGGATTTCATCGTCACCGCCTCGGATGATTGGGGGATGGGTGGTGTCTGGGTGACATACCTGGCCAGCCCAGGCAACTGGCAGAGCGTTGCCCTAACTTATGATCCTGTTCTCGATCTGTGGTACACCCCATCACCTGTTGCCGCGTACCTGGACATCGAGACCCCGTACTTCGTGCAGGCTTGCGATGAGGTTGGCAACTGCAGCGCCAAGATGGATAAGAACGATTACCTGGTGGGCAGCCCTCCCGCTACCTTTATCAACGAGGTGGGTGCTGCTCATGGGTATACAATCACCGTTTGGGCGGATAATGGCGACGGATTATCCCCGGTGGAGGGAGCAAATCCGATCATCACATTAAGCGAAAATGACGGGGCTGTGATCACGAGTGTTTCTGGTACCTGTTCGACTCCTGTTGAACCTGGTAAATACACGGGAATAACAAATGCAGAGGGTAAATGTACGATCGAATTTAATTCGGAGACACCTGGCTCAATCAATTCCTCAGCCCAGGTCGAATTAACTGTCCTTGGCGTGCCTCTATCCCGTTCGACCAACGGCGAGATCGGCAACAGCCTGAACGCCACCAAGGTCTACGTGGATGCTACCTTGACTTTGCTGGGCACCAGCTCCGGTTTGCTGGAGGTTAGGAATACTTTTGAATTAAAAGCCACATTGCTGAAGGACCTAGGAGATGGTGGGGCTCCTGTTCCTGCAATGGAAGAATACATAACTGTTTCATTGACTCCAGAGTACGGTGCCGTTATTGAGGATGTAGTAGATAATTGCGTCTCTCCAGGACCAGGAACAGATCTAAATGGACAATGTACAGTAACTTTCACTTCAAAATCTGCTGGAAAGGTTACTGCAACAGCGGAAGCAACCACAATTGTTGAAG
>CP070764.1:3134951-3179391 GCA_020349245.1 Chloroflexota bacterium
TTGGGTATTTGTGGCTGTTGGCAGTAAACTGACAAAAGATTTTTCTGATCTTGATCTCACCGGAGAAGGTGCCGTTGGGCGGATGTCAGGATTTTACTTCACGGATGGTACACAACATCTTGATCATGACACTCAACAGAACCATTTCGCGCCAAATACAACGAGTGATCTGCTCTTCAAAGGTGCCCTGAAAGAGAAAAGCCGTTCTGTGTGGCAGGGAATGATTTATGTTGCTCCCGGGGCACAAAAAACGGATGGCTACCAAGCAAATCGAAACCTCGTATTAAGCAGAGATGCTCGGGCGGACTCAATTCCAGGATTGGAGATCATGGCAGACGATGTTCGCTGTACCCACGGGGCAACTGTAGGTAAGATTGATCCTGATGAATTATTCTACATCCTCAGTCGTGGTATCCAATTGCCTGACGCTGAGAGATTGGTTGTACAGGGGTTTTTTGAGCCCATAATGGAACGCATCCCATTCGACGGGGTTAAAGAGCGACTGCATCAGGCTATTGATCGCAAGATGAGCTGAAGTGTGATCGCAAATTCAAAATGTGAATATGATCACAGGTTTAGAATGCAAGAATGGAATATATTATCTTGTGTTAACTGAGGAGATTTAGGAGGCAGAGTTGTCTGATATCTACTTCACAGGTGCACCTGACCAGAAGGAAGCCTATCAGGTGGGAGATAGGGTCGAAGTATTCTGCGATCATGAAGATGCAGAAGGAAACCGCATCCGTGACTGGTTGACGGGGACTGTTGTTCAAGTCGATCCGAAAATGATCGCGGTCCAATTTGAAGAGAATGTTTACCTTACAGATGGCTGGATGGTGCCCGATCATGTGCTATGGTGCCCCAAAGTTTCCAGTAATGTGCGCTTATACCAGAAAAAGAGGCGAAAATCACGCCCAGGTTCAAAAAGATAATGGAATTCGTCAAACCTGAGGATATTCTTGATATAGAAGGTATCCAGGCAGATTTTCCGATATTAAGCCGCGAGGTAAGGCCCGGGGTGGGGCTGGTCTATTTAGATTCTACTGCGACAACCCAAAAGCCTATCCAAGTAATTTCGAAGATGGATGACTATTACCGGATGGCGAACGCGAATATTCACCGCGGAATTCATACCTTGGCTGAAGAAGCAACTGCTCTCTTTGAAGAAGCTCGAGGGAAAGTAGCCAGGTTTATTAACGCTCCATCTGAAAAACAGGTCATTTTCACCCGCAACACCACCGAATCGATCAACCTCGTTGCCCAAACATGGGGTAGGGCAATGCTCAAATCTGGTGATGTCATCGTTTTGACCGAAATGGAGCATCATTCAAATTTGATCCCCTGGCAAATGCTAGCTGCCGAAAAGAATCTGCAGTTGGAATTCATTCCTGTCGATGCTGATGGTTACCTTGATTTGGATGAATATGAGCACCTATTAAATTTAGGCCCTAAGCTCGTTTCCTTCACCCACATGTCGAACGTTTTGGGTACGATTAACCCGGCCAAAGTGATCACCCAGATGGCGCAGTCTTCTGGTGCCATCGTTCTCATTGATGGCGCACAATCTGTGCCGCATTTTCCAGTGGATGTCCAAGCCTTAAACCCTGATTTTCTTGTTTTCTCAGCACACAAGATGTGCGGACCTACTGGAGTTGGGGTTCTTTATGGAAAAAAAACCCTTCTGGACGAAATGCCGCCATTTCTCGGCGGCGGGGATATGATCAAAAGTGTGGAATTGCGTTCGTTTTCTTTTAATGCCGTGCCCCATAAATTTGAAGCAGGAACACCTGCGATCGCTGAGGCGATTGGATTTGGAGCTGCAATTGACTACCTGCAGTACATTGGATTAGATCGAATTGCTGCTCAGGAGCAAGTACTGGTGGAGTATGCGATTGAACGCATGTCGGAGGTCCCTGGCGTGACCGTATATGGTCCCGCGGCAAAAGATCGGGGCGGGGTGACTTCCTTTAATGTGCAGGGAATTCATGCACATGATGTCGCCCAAATACTCGATGGAGATGGGATAGCAATTCGCGCTGGCCATCATTGCGCAATGCCGCTGCATGAGAAGCTAAACATCCCTGCGTCTGCCCGAGCAAGCTATTACCTGTATAATTCGATATCAGATATCGATAAGCTAATTAATTCCATTTACCGAGCAAAAAAGATATTTAAAATCTGAATGCTAATCAGAGTGAAATAATGGATGATTTTTATCGCGAAATTATTATTGATCGCTATCAGAATCCTCATTACCGCGGAGAGCTTGATCCTCACGATATCTCATTTGAAGATTCGAATCCATTGTGCGGTGACGAATTGCGGATTGATTTACGGGTAAATGGGGATGAGAATATTATCGACGCGCGGTTTTCAGGCAAAGGATGTGCGATATCCCAGGCGTCGGCAGATTTGTTGCTTGAATATATCCAGGGAAAAACCCTGGAAGAAGTCAAAAACCTGACAAAAGAAAATGTCCTGGAACTTTTAGGTATTGAACTGGGCCCCGTGCGCTTGAAATGTGCACTTTTATCCCTGAAAGTGCTTAAGGCTGGGGCTTATGGCATGGATGAGGCCAGCGACGATCTGGTTGATTGAGCATGAAGGATTATTCCTACATTGATCCGGGTGCAGTCGAATTCGTAGCGATATCCAATATTGAAGACCTACCGGTTGGGGAACGCTTATTCGTTGAGATTGATGATCTGGATATCGTGGTTTTCAATTTAGCTGGTGAAGTCTATGCAATCGGGGATATTTGTTCACACGATGATGGACCTCTCGGTGAAGGTGAGATTGAGGACAGAGAGGTCATCTGTCCTCGACATGGTGCTAGATTTGATGTCCGGACGGGTAAAGCGGTGGGGCTGCCAGCTGTTATCGATATTCCGGCATACCCGGTGAAGCAGGAAGATGGTCAATTATGGATCGGCATTCCCAAAGAAGAATGATGTTGGGCGTGCGGTTTATTTAGCGATTCTTCCCCACGCGTAAAAAGTCGGAACGTAGACAATTCTTTCCCCAATTGCCCAGGCTGCGAGCTCCTCAGCTTTAATTTTTTCGAGGGTAACAGAATTCTTGGTAGGTTTATCCAAGTATTCATAATCGAATTCAATAATTTCCCATTCAGAGCGGAGTTCAGCTTGTGAAGGAGGGCGATTCCAGAGCGCGCCAATCACGCCGACTTCGATATTTGTGAATCCAGCATATTGAAGTAGAGCGCGTAATTCTCTTCCCATGAGCGGATTTGCACCTTGGTTTTCCAGAGAGGTTGTTTGCCATTCGGAGATAATTTCGAATTTGTGCGGGTAATCGATGCGTCCCCCGTAATCTGGTTCTGCAAGAATGAGAACAGCGCCACCTTCGGTGGTCACCCGCATCATTTCGCGAAGAGCAAATAAAGGTTCCTTCAACCACAGCAGCAAGTAATGGCAAATACAGAAGTCGAAGGTGCTCGATTTAAAGGGCAGAAAGTGTGCGTCTCCAGCAGAATAAACTGCAGCGGGGGCGGTTTGTGCAGCGATTTCCAGGATATCTAGATTAATATCCAACCCAAAAGTGCTTCCACCCACAGTTTCGGCTAATTCTGCGGTAATTACTCCACTCCCGCACCCGAGATCTAACACTTTGTGCGAATCTTTAATTCCTGTTATGGAATACAAATATTCACGTGTGTTACGTGTCCAAGTAGACTGGAGGGTAAATCGATGGTGCCAGTCCTGCGGAGAAAGCTGCATTCAATCAAGAGTCTTTTGAGCGGCTGCCCAAATACTTTCCCAGGAATCTGCTAAAAGGTTTCCCAGGACCACGTTTATCTCCTGGTCTGGGAGCACATCGCCATCTGGCTCAACGTACATCCACGCATGACCTGCTCCAGGAGGCCGGTCGCGTCCCTTGAATTCCAACGCAAATGGATTGTGCGTTGAGTATGGCACCGGGGTATCCCAAACTAAAGCTAAATCAAGCTCGGCTGCTGCTTCTCGGGCCGAAACGAGGGCATCATCAAGTTCCTCAGTAGAAGAACTTAAGGATATTGACTTCACACCTATTTCTACAAGTTTTTGAAGATGTGCATGAGACTCAGTTTGATTTTCCGGGGTGATCGAGAAATGAACAGTGGTAAAAATATCTGATTGAGCTGCAGTTTCGATACCCTCCCATATAGCCACCTGATCAGGTTGAAGCAGGAAAAGCAAGTGGTCCAGACCAGTTTGAAGTAAAGAATCGAAGTAACCTCTTTCAGAAAATCGAACGCCGTCGGTAAGTAGTCCAGTGACCAAGCCTATTTTCTCTGCGTGGGTAATCAATTCGAGCAAATCCTCGCGTAAAGTTGGCTCTCCGCCGGTGAAGATTACATGAGGAATACCTGCATCCCAGGCCGTATCCAGGATTTTGATCCATTCTGCTGTAGTTAGATCGCGAGTTGCACGGGTGTGTGGTGCATATCGAGGGTCAATGTTGGGAGGCAACTGGTAAGTTACTGCACAATCCAGACGATAAGGGGCGGACAGATCTCCGCTATAAGGACGGGTGCGGTCAAATCCCAGGAATGCGACTGGATCCAGATCCGGGATAGTTACCAGGGTGTCGATCTGCTCAAGAAAATCAGAATAATCCTGCCGAGCTTGTTCAAAAGGTACTCGGTATCGAGAAGCCACGGCATTTCCTGCGTCATTTTCGGAGTAACCTTGTACGAGGTAATAAGCGTATTCAGCGGCAGTCTGGTTTAGGTGAAGTATGGTCGCTGCATTGATGATCATCACTCCTTCACCATTTTTCTCCAAACGCAGGTGGAGTCGATAATTACGTGGGTCTTCTTGAGGGGCCTGGTAATGGTATATACCCGCTTCAATGGGAGTGATGGCTTCAAATCGCCTGCGGATAGATTCTCGAATGCTAGTCATCGAATATTGCCTTCCTTCCGGTGAATAGAAAATTTTCGATTTACGCTTAGAACGCTGGTGGATTAGGTTTGGGTATGGTTATCGAATCCAGGCTGATCAGACCTTCCGCCTGAGCTTCAATTGCCAAGGGGCATCCACCCCCGCATTCAGCAAGCAGAAAACAGTCCTTACATTTATCCATGATATAAGCGCGCTGCCGTAACGATTCTGACAGGCTGTGGTGCCAAATTGCTTCCCAAGGATCTGAGAGCATGTTTCCAATCGGTGTGTAATATGATTGGCAGGGAATTACGGAACCGTCAGGTTCAACGCACATGTTGTATAAGGCCGCTGTACAGCCCTTCACGCCGAGTTCAAGTTGCATGGGATCAAAATGACAATATTGAGTCGGTGTGTACCAGATCAATCTTTGCCCGTATAGATCAGTCTTCTGCCGTGCAAGCTCAAGTAACGGCGGCAGATCTTTCTCTGGTAAACCTGTACCCGCATCCAATCCATGTCCTGAATATATCAAAGCGTTAAGGCCAATTGTAGGTACTCCCTCTCCGGCTAGGAAATCCAGGGTTTCCGCGATATAAGGACTATTCTGCTGGAGCATGGTTGTATTCGTCATTACATACAAGGGAGTATCCAATGCATTGCGCAAACCTGCGATGGTCTGGTTCCAAGCTCCTTTGGCATGAACCATATGATCATGGACCCCTGGATTATGGGATTCAACTGTAACCTGGACATGATCGAGACCGGCATCGATTAGACCGGTAAGATATCGTCGATCGGATAACCGTCTGGCATTGGTATTTAAACCGGTGATCTGTCCTTTTGACTCTGCATAGGCGATGAGCTCAGGAAGGTCGGAGCGCAATGTGGGTTCACCCCCGGTGAAAACCACGTGTGGAATACCGATGTTCCACAGGCGATCGATGATCTGAAACCATTGCCAAGTGGAAATTTCCGGGTAAGTACGCTCACGTGCATTATAGCAGTGGAAGCAATCATTGTTGCAGCGATAGGTGACTGCCAAATCCATTCGATAAGGAGCGGACGGTGTTGTAGAAAAAGGGGCTTGAATGTTTATATCGAGCTCGCAAACCGGGCAAGCACCATCGGGCCTGATCAATTGTTCGAAATTTCCGGAGAATTGCGCATAGTCAATACTGGCTTGGGCTTTCGAAACCTGGTAAGCACGCCTCAAAATACCAATTATCTCGTCCTGGGATTTACCACTTAAATACAGGTAAGCCATCAGCGACGCGGTCGAATTCAGGTGAACAACTCGGTTCGCGTTAACCAAGAGGATTCCGTGACCATCATCAGAAGTAAGATCACTGTCAATACGCAGGTGCAGACGACTACGTTCTCCTCCGTTGGCATATTCAAAGTGATAAATACCCTGTGTAGGAATATCTGTTTGGAACTCGGGTGACGATCCCCCTTCAGTATTCCCGGTATCTGTGAATAAACGCCGCCAGAGGTTTGAATTCATATTAGACAACCTGCAGCTATCTCGACCACCTCAGGATTAACGGCCTCCACCCGCACAGGCACAGGCGCAGCCCGCACAGGCACAGGCACAGGCACAACCCCCTCCACCACCACCGCCACTACGGCTGAAGCTGGATGCTGGTGGTTTTGGAGGGGGATTGGTTACATTGGTAATACTGCTGGTGAAATCCGATATGCTTCCAACCACGCTGCTTGAGAAGCTCTGCACGCCAGTGATCACGGACCCGGCGAAGGCGGATCCTGGTAAGGTTGGCATGGAAGGTCCAGAACGTCCAAGGGATGGTGTAGAAGGGGCTGCGCTTCCGGTTGCTGCCCGTCCGAAGCCTGGATCATAGCGCGGCCACCAGATGGGAACAAATACCGGACCGGTTCGGAAAACATCCCGGG
The DNA here is from genome assembly GCA_020349245.1 of Chloroflexota bacterium. Classification (GTDB taxonomy): domain Bacteria; phylum Chloroflexota; class Anaerolineae; order Anaerolineales; family UBA4823; genus PFL25. The sequence continues at coordinate 3,141,749 of CP070764.1, forward strand.
TTCTATCGTCATAATCCCGATCCAGCATTGTCCATTCCATGTGCTGGTCAAATTTCTCGCTTTTCACTTCCGGTGTGTCAGCGGCTTCAACTTGCTCCCAGGCACGCCTGGTGATGTCCTTATAGTATGCCACGCTTTCCTTTAGGCTGAAGCCTTTCATCTTTTGTCCAACAGATCTGACCAATTCAACCATCATCTTCTGCAGCGCTTTTTTACGGGCACCTTTCGATTTCTCCTGGAATGCCTCCAGGAAATCTAACTCATATTTTCGCAAATTCTCTGGGAGTGTTTTTTCAGGCTCAATGTCGAGTGGATCGCGGGATATAACTGTGGCGGCATCTTTCTTGAGCAATCCAAATAAGATCATAGTCATGATCTTATCCATTGGCTCTTCCATCAAAATGCCTGCTTCGACTGCAGTCAGGCCTCGTTTAATACCATGACCCTCGATAGAGATTTTTGGTGGTAGATATTTCAGCTTTCTACTGCGGTCAGATGTAATTCCCCAGACAACCAAGCCTAAAAAGCCGCCGATACAGATTATGGGGACGAGTAGGGGCGTAATACATCCAAACAGCTCTGCGATGAAAGAGGTGCCAGCTGCACCTGAGGTAGGAGGAGGGGGACCAGTAACAACAGCACTTTCCTGGATGTATTGTTTTGGAAAAGAAGCGCCGAAGGTATATCTGCGGGTGGCATCTGCAGAGGGATTTCGCCAGGTATAAGTCAGCCTACCTTGATCGTCAATCCCCCCTTCGGGTTCTGAAGAAAATCCGGAAGGTGCTTCATGCCAGCGGGGTTCTTCTGGTTGCATCCCTGGCGGAAAGTGGTAACTGAGAACAGTCTCCGTAGAGCCAGAGATAGATCCGCCTTCGAAGTAATTTGGTATGAATACTGCGCTGACATAATTTTCGTCGAGATCGTCTGGGAATAGCACATCACGCACCCGACCGATGAAGACTCTTACTTCACCGGTTTGTCCCCCGGGTATGGATTGCGATCCCAGCCCGACTGCCACACCTGGCTGCACATAAGGCGAAGGCTCAATATCATTTAATTCGACGCCATTCGCATAGGCAACAACACTGTTCAAGTCATAATTGCTGTTCGGTACACCAACATCCACATATTCTATGGTTGCCCCCGATGGATTATTGGTAAAGATGAAAACATAATCGAGTGAGCTGGTACCGTCTTCATTCCAATAAACATCAATAAACTGCTGGGGTAAGCTATAGGTATAAGTTTGTGCAAAAGCAAGCGTGGGAATCAGGAGAAAAGATACCGCGAGTAAAGCGATAGCGGCTATGGAGAAGACTTTTTTAGCCCTTGGCATAGTCACCTCATTCAGAGAGAAAAAACAACGACATTCATTAGGAGAATGGCACCTACCATTTCGGATCTTCGGTCAGCTGGTATGTTGTTCCGCAATATGGACAGGAAACAACTGGTGCTCCCGCGACCATGGTCACATTGTCAGGTGATAATTCACCACCACACGATTGGCATTTGAAGCTATCCAACTCTACGTTTGCAGGGAGATCGATATTAAGGGTGACATTTTGCTCAGCGGCCGCCTGCCGTTTTAGTCGACCAGCAAACCAGATCAAGCCAAATCCTATTCCAACGCTGATTAATCCGGTAATTAGCCACCCGGAATTAAATTCTGTTCCAAATGCAGCCCAGATAAAGAGAACGCCAAAAAGTAGCACAATCGCCGCAGCGATATAGGCAATAATCCTTCCAGCTGTCATAGAAGCCTCCTTTTACTGCTCTTAGTTTACTCACCTATTGAAAATGTCACAAGTGACTTTTGACTATTTTATGATCTAAATTTGTCAGAAAATATTGGAACGTTTGAGATTTCGCGTGTGTGGAAGGTGGATCAGCATTTACCAGGGTTCATCAGAAAACCACTCATCATCGGTGCGGTCCATTTCAAGGATTTCTCCTGTTACAACAAACACGATTCGCTCACATACATTTGTGACGCGGTCGGCCACGCGCTCAAGATTATGTGCCGCCCACAAGAGATGGTTGGCCTGGTCAACAGTGGATGGATTGGCGATCATTTGATCCATCAGGTCCCGATAAATACGATTGTAATATGCATCTACTTGATCATCCTGGTCTGGGATCAGGCGTGCAGATTGAGCATCACGTTCTGCAAAGGCTTGAAGGGCTTTGTGAAGCATATCGATGCACACGTCTGCCATTGGCGGGATCTGATCAATTGACTTAGGCAACTCGTCTTTTCCAATGCGGACGGTTATGCGGGCGATCCCTTTGGCATAGTCACCCATCCGTTCAAGCTCTGTGGTGACCTCAAGGATCGCGGCGAGTAAGCGTAAATCTCGGGCCATTGGCTGCTGGGTGGCAATCAAAGTGATCACGTCTTCTTCTATTTCAAAATGCCTCTTATTGATCTCTCTATCTTTGTCATAAATTAACTTTGCTTCATCAGTATTTTGATGTTTCAGGGCAGCAACCGCATTTCGAAGGGAATCTTCAACCATGCTGCCCTGGTTGAGAACTCGTTTGAGGATATCTTCAATTGCACGATCTAAGGTTTCACGGGGGGATATCGTTGTCATATTCTCCTTTAGCCTCCTCCGATGGTGTGGGACTCTTATCCAAAGCGACCTTCAATATAATCCGCGGTTTGTTTGATCTTTGGGTTGGTAAACATCTCCTTACCAATGGCATATTCGACCAGCTCACCCTGGAGGAAAAATGCCGCATAGTCTGCAGTGCGCGCTGCTTGTTGAACGGAATGGGGGACTAAAACGATAGTGTAAATCTTCTTCAATTCCTGCAAGGAGGCTTCGACTTTGCCTGTTGAAATTGGATCAAGTCCAGAAGTGGGCTCATCGAGAAGGAGGACCTCTGGTTCTAGCGCAAGGCTTCGAGCGATGCACAAGCGCTGTTGCTGGCCGCCGGAAAGGTCAACAGCCGGGTCATCGAGTCGATCTTTTACCTCTTCCCAGAGTGCCGCTTGCTTCAGGCTGCGTTCAACAGCTTGATCTAATTGGCTTTTCTTTCGTTCGCCGGCAATTTCCAGGCCGTAGGTTAGATTTTGACGGATACTCATTGGTAAAACAACTGGCCTTGCAAATACCATACCTACTCGGCGTCGCAAGTTGGTCACATCTAATTTGGGATTGAGAATATCGATAAAATCCCCCGAATTAGAGAACAAGTGAACCTTTCCAGATAATTTGATTACACTGGTGAGATCATTCAGGCGGTTTAGAACCCGCAGATAGCTGGATTTACCACCGCCAGCGGGACCGAATAAAACAGAGATTGAATTTTCAGGGATATCTAAATTGATATCTCTCAGTGACTCCGTGCCATCTGAATATTGTAAATCCAGATGTTCTGTGACAATTTTGTTTCTCTTAGTATCCATCAAATTAAAAATTCTTCAGGGACATATTACCACTGCCGGCGAGCCCTGGCGCGGGAACGAATGATAGTGGCTAAAAGGTTCATTCCCAGCACAAAAAATAGTAAAACCAAAGCAGTGCCGTATTGTATTTCGGATGACATGCCAGGGACTTGGGTAGAGATAACATAGAGGTGATAAGGCAAAGCCATGGTTGGGTCGAAAACGGAGGAGGGCAATCTCGGCAGGAAAAAAACGGCTGCGGTAAATAATATCGGAGCTGTCTCACCAGCAGCCCTTTCCAATCCCAGAATGACGCCTGTCAGCATACCAGGGAGAGCCTGGGGGAGGACGATCCTGCGTATTGTCTGCCATTGGGTTGCCCCAACAGATATGCTGACAACCCGGAAGGATTGGGGGACAGCCCGCAGGGCTTCCTCGGTTGTTGTTATGATAACGGGTAAAGTCATAATAGCCAAGGTCAAAGCCCCCGCGAGAATGCTGATCCCAAAATTCAGGAAGATCACAAATAATCCAAGTCCAAATAATCCGTAAACAACAGATGGAATCCCGGCCAGATTAATAATCGCGATGCGGATTATTTGTGTCCAGCGGTTATCGCTGGCGTACTCCGCCAGATATATTGCAGCGCCAATACCAAGGGGGGTAACAACAATTGCACAGAGCATCGTGAGGAAGAAAGTTCCAATGACAGCTGGCAAGATACCCCCCGAGCGCATGCCATCACTTGGAAATCCGGTAATGAATTCCCAAGATATCGCCGGAGCTCCTTTATATACGATGTAAGCGATAATCGCGATTATTGGCAATACGGAAACGATTGCCACCAGGCGTAAGAAAATAAATCCAAGCCGTTGGGTAAGGTTTCTTCGTTGAGGAGAAGTTCTGGATTTCATGAGAGGATTCGCTCCGAGCGTTTTTTACGCCGAAACACGAACGTCGAGGCAGTGACATTGACAACTAAAGCGATGACAAATAATACAATTCCAATAAAAAAGAGGACATGGTAATGAGTACTGCCATTAGCAACTTCGCCCATTTCAGCAGCGATGGTGGCAGTCATGGTCCTCGTAGGATTGATCAACGTCTTCAGTCCCTGTGGCATCATTGGTGCATTCCCGGTGACCATCAGGACAACCATGGTCTCACCAATCGCTCGACCGATACCAAGCATGATTGCAGTGAGAACGCCTGATTTTGCGGCGGGCAATGTCACACGCCAGATGGTTTGCCACTCTGTTGCACCAAGTGCCAGAGCTGCATCCCGGTAACTCTTTGGAACAGCATCGAGTGCGTCTTCTGAAATGGAAACGATAGTTGGAAGTGCTATGCCAGCTAAGATCAGGGAACCCGTAAGGGCTGAAAGTCCAGTGGGCAGGCTCATCAATTCACGCAGATACTGCGAGAGGATGAGCAACCCCAAGAAACCCAGAACAACTGATGGAAAACCGCCCAGCAATTCGACGAGTGGTTTGAGGATTTCTTTGGTACTGCGGGAAGCGATCTCTGAAATATAGATCGCAGTTAGCAAGCCAAGAGGCACAGAAATTATAAGAGCGCCGACTGTAACTGCAAATGATCCTACCAATAAGGGTAAAATACCAAAATAATCCTCAATAGGATACCAGCGTGTCTTGATAAATTCTCCTAACGGTACTTCGACAAATGTTGGTAAACCCTCGCTGAGCAAGAAATAAAAAATCAGAAGGACAAAGATGATCGCTGAATATCCAGTGATTTTGATCAGCGCATTGACAAATGGTTCAAAATTGATTCGTGGAATCTGCATTTAACACCTCCCGCGTCAGATTCTCTGCTGGCTTGATAAGCAATATCTAAACATTTTATGGTAATGGGATAGGTACGAAACCCAGCTCGTTGACGATCTCCTGGGCTTCTTTTGAGAATATCCAATCCATGTATGTTTGAACGAATCCAGCTGGAGTACCTGCGGTATACATGTACAAGTCCCTGGCGATTGGATATGTCCCATCATTTACCGTTTCAGAAGATGGGTAGATGTAATTCAAATCTTCACCTACTCCAGCCGAGACAGCGATCACTTTCATATCTGGGGTGACATATCCCAACCCATCATAGCCTATGGCATTCGGATTGGTTCGAATTTCAGCACCGATCACCTCAGAAGAGGGAAGTAAAAGGGTATCGGTGGAGAATAAAGTCTTATCATCTTTCATACCCAGGCGTAAAACTTCTTCCAGGAAATAAACGTGGGTACCTGAATTTGTCTCCCTAGAAAGTTTTACAATAGGTCGATCTTCGCCCCCAATCTCTTTCCAATTGATAATCTTCCCGCTGTAAATGTCTGAGAGCTGCTGAAGGGTAAGCTGGTCTATCGGGTTGTTCGGATTGACGATTACCGCAATTGCATCTTTTGCAACGACAAATTCAACTGGATCGATTCCATTTGCTTGAGAATTTTCAATCTCTTCCGGCTTGATCTGCCGGGAGGCGTTTGCAATATCGGTTGTTTTGTTGATTAACGAGGCGATTCCGGTGCCTGATCCGCCTCCAGAGACAGAGATATTTGCCTGGGGGTTCTCTTGCTGGTATCTTTCTGCCCAGGCAAGGGCCAGGTTGACCATCGTGTCTGATCCAACATTATTCAGATATTCGTTTATACCAGAGGGTGGTGGTTCTTCTCCGTCAGATTGCGAAGAGCATGCAACCAGCGAGAAGAGAATAAGTATAATTATAAGATGGATAGTTGATCGCATCCAAGTGATTATAGCAATAATCACCTTTCGAAACAAGTAATACATATTGGCGACTGAAAATTATCGATTAAAATATTGAACATGTCATCAGACCAACTTTCATTCGAAGTAAAGAATCTAGATTTCTATTATGGCACCTTTAAAGCGTTAATAGATATTAACATAAATATCAAGTCTCGGGCGGTTACAGCTCTGATAGGTCCTTCTGGTTGTGGAAAATCAACTTTTTTGCGTTGCTTAAACCGAATGAACGATACGATTCCTGGGGCTAGTGTCGAAGGTCAAATCTTGCTTGAAGGCGAAGATATTTATGCACCCGGAGTGGATTTGACCGATCTGCGAAAAAGGGTTGGTATGGTCTTTCAGAAGCCGAACCCGTTTTCAAAATCAATATTTGATAATGTTGCTTTTGGTCCCAGGGTTCAAGGATTGGTGAATAGCAAGAAAGACTTGGGAGAGCTTGTAGAAAAGAGCCTGGTTAATGCGGCCTTATGGGACGAAGTGAAGGATAATCTTGATGATGACGCGCTGGGTTTATCTCTCGGGGAACAACAGCGGTTATGCATTGCCAGGGTCCTGGCTGTAGAACCTGATGTAATCTTGATGGATGAGCCTGCTTCGGCCCTTGATCCAATCGCAACAGGAAAAATCGAAGAGTTAATTGCCTCGCTTAAGGAAAATTACACGATTGTTATCGTCACGCACAACATGCAGCAAGCTGCAAGGGTATCTGACGAGACTGGATTATTCTGGTTGGGCGAGCTGATAGAATTCTCGCCAACAGAGAAGATGTTCACTGTACCGGAAAAGAAATTAACTGAGGATTATATAACTGGCAGAATGGGATGAGAGAAGTTTATCTCCGAGACTGTGCGATCAAATCTCATTCAATAATTGGGGGATTTTTAGTCTGATTTCGTCCCGTACCTGGCGGAATTTTTCCAGGACTAGCTCGGTGTCGTCCTGGAACTGAGCAGGATCAGGAAATGGTACGTGAATTTGATGTCCGGGATAAAGCCAAACCGGGCATTCTTCTGCCGCAGAATCACATACGGTGACAACCAGATCAAAATGCCGATCCCGGAATTTAGCAAGATCTTTTGAATATCCCTGGTGGAAAATCCCAATTTCTTCGAGAACCTGTACAGTGAATCGATGAACATGTCCTGCAGGTTTTGTGCCGGCACTGAAAGCATGCCATCCGTTGTTCGGATCAGCATTGACAATCGCTTCAGCAATTTGTGATCGACAGGAGTTGCCGGTGCAGAGAAAAAGTACACTGCGTTGCCCCATATTTTGGTTGTGGTCAATCCCGGTATTTTCTCTCTAACTTGGCCAGCTCATCGTCTATATGGTCGAGTTCCCGCATTTCACCCGTGACCATATAGATGGTCCGTTCGCAGATATTGGTCACCCGATCTGCCACACGCTCGAGATTGTGTGCTGCCCAGAGCAGATAATTGGCACGATCGATGGTGGAAGTATCGTCGATCATGTACGTCACTAGTTCTCGATAGACCTGGTTGTAAAGAGAGTCGACAATCTCATCTTCTTGGGGAATATTCCTGGCTGATTCTGCATCACCGGAGACGAATGCACTCAATGCCCTATAAAGCATATCTATCCCCAAATCTGCCATGCGGGGGATGTCAATCAAAGGTTTGACAAGCGGTTCATCACCCATGAGGATGTTGATTCGAGCGATGCCTTTAGCGTAATCCCCAATTCGCTCCAATTCAGTCACGATCTCCAAAACGGCCGCCAGTAGTCGCAGGTCCTTTGCCATCGGCTGCTGGGTGGCGATCAGCACAATGCATTTGTCTTCGATCTCAAAATGCTTGGCATTGATATCTTGGTCGGCAAAATATACACGGTGTGAGGCTTCCATGTCTCGTTGCTTTAAGGATTCTACTGATTCTCGAATCGCATCTTCAACCATGCTGCCTAATTGGAGTACATCATCCAGTACTTCTTGGATGGCTCGATCGAGGGTTTCCCTTGGATTAATTGTCGTCATCAATACTTCTCCTACATCAATTGTAACACTGATAAAATTTGGATAATCTTCTCGGCAAATGGGAATTTATCCTCGAAATTCATAATGCTAATGGCTGCTCTCAACTCAACTGTTGATTTATAAATGCGAATATTGATAAATGTGCATGAAATTTATTTTCTGCCCTCCCATCAGTGGCAGTGGGAGGTTGCGGAGAATAATACGAACACTCAAGCCGAGATGTCATTTTCCATTTCCAATCACTCTCTTAGCGCGAAGTTTGAGGGTTCATCTAGTATCGAGCCATCCTCAAATATTATCTTTGGCATGATCACCTCACCACCATTTAATTAACGGATATACTTCATCGCCTCATTATTTCGGTCAATTCTAATATCTTTTTTGTTCGAACATAATCAGCACACCAATCAGCACCGTAGACCTTAATCTTAGATTCTGGCGTTTTAATCTCCAACTTCGGTAAATATTTCAGGTTGGATGTATTTATTGATTAATTTGGTTACATTATAATTAAATTCAGTATCCCTTGCTTTCCGGATCTCTCGGTTTTATGCATCATGGTGGATTTTTATATTGGGACAATGGGTTTTTCATACAGGGATTGGGCGGGCCCTTTCTATCCACCTGGATTACCAGTAAGTGAATTTTTATCATACTATAACCGGATTTTCAACGCCGTGGAGATTGATTCAACTTTCTACGGGACACCTGGTCTTACCTCTGTGATACGCTGGCGGGAAAGTACAGCGAATAAATTTAGGATTTGCCTCAAGGTCCCCAGGGTGATTACGCACGATTCTGGATTGGTGGGTGCTGATGAGGAGATGGTAAGATTCAAAGATGTCATTTCAAATTTACAAGAAAAACTTGGAGTAGTCTTACTCCAATTTCCACCATCGTTCTCAAATGAAAATACAATCCTGCTCGGTGATTTCCTGAAAACTCACTGTATGGATATGCGATTTGCAGTTGAATTCCGGCATCCATCCTGGTACATCCCCCAAACAGCTGACATGCTGTCAGAATTAGATATCTGTTGGGTGGCTACTGAATTCACTGGAGTACCAAGGATTGTCGAAATCACAACGGATATTATCTTTGTTCGACTCGTAGGAAAACACGGACGTTTTCGTACCCATGACAAAGAACAAATCGATGTAACCCCTAAATTGGAAGATTGGTGGGAATGGATCCGCTCAGAAATTGATAGAATACGGGAGGTTTATGTATTCTTTAATGACGATTTTTCCGGGCATGCACCGGCTTCAGCTAATCGATTGAAGGAGATCGTCGGGTTGCCTGTTGTGAAACTCGTGCAACCAAAACAATTACGATTAATCTAGAAAGGAGTGGGGAGCAGGGGCATGAAATTAACAAGATTTGCCAAATACGTTTGGTTTGTTTTAATTATTAACCTAGGTGTTATCCTCTGGGGTGCTTATGTCCGAGCGACTGGTTCTGGCGCAGGCTGCGGCAGTCATTGGCCATTGTGCAATGGTGAAGTGATACCACGTACCGAACAGCTGGAAACCATGATCGAGTTCATTCACCGTGCCTCCAGTGGAATAGCCTTCATCCTGGTAATGGGTATGTTAGTCTGGGCATTGCAAATATACCCAAGGGGGAATTATGTTCGTAAAGCAACAATGTTCTCCATGTTTTTTATGGTTACTGAAGCACTCCTTGGTGCAGGCCTGGTGCTCTTTGAGCTGGTTGGTGAAAATACTTCCACTGCGAGGGCGATATCGATCAGCGTTCATCTTGTAAATACGTTCTTTTTGCTGGGAAGCATTTCACTGACTGCCTGGTGGTCTTCCGGTGGTGCACCAATGAAGCTCAAGTGGAAGGAGGCAGCCTCCTGGCTGTTGATATTGGGATTTTTGGGTGTTTTGATATTAGGGATGAGCGGTGCCTTGACTGCGCTTGGCGACACCCTGTTCCCGGTTTCATCGCTTGAAGAAGGTTTAAGGCAGGATTTTTCCTCTACAGCTCATTTTCTAGTCCGTCTTAGGATACTGCATCCAACGATTGCGGTGATTGTTAGCTTGTACTTAATCACAATGATTGGGTGGGTGAACTCACGCAATCCATCCGGTCGTACAAAAAATTTAGGAAGAGCTGTCGTGAGCTTGTTGATCCTCCAGCTACTCGCCGGTTTGATCAATATTATTCTATTGGCTCCGGTTTGGATGCAGCTGCTGCATCTTTTTATGTCTGATGTGATCTGGATCTGCTTGGTGCTTTTTGCTGCCGATATTTTTGGAACAGCTCAAGAAGTACCTGGTAGGTGGGCAAGAACAAGCAGCCAAACAGCAGCAGGCTCTGCATCTTTGACTTAACCTGAATCTGAATTCGTCCGGTATGTTTTAGGCTATAATTCCCGCTATGGAATTCGCTGATCTCCAGAACCGTATTGAAGAGCTTCGCAACGAAATTAGGTATCACAATTATCGCTATTACGTACTCGACGAACCAGTCATCAGTGATGGCGAATACGATCGATTGATGGGCGAGCTGCGAAGAATTGAAGATAAACATCCTGAGTGGATTACGCCTGATTCGCCAACCCAAAGGACCGGGGCTGCTCCAGCGGAGCGCTTTTCAAAGCTGCGTCATCCAGCTGCGATACTAAGCTTGGGAAACGCATTTGACGAAGCGGGAGTACGAGCCTGGTTTGATCGCATCCGAAAATTGGATGAACGAGTTGAACAGGCAGATTTTGTTGTGGAGCCGAAATTGGATGGCTTAACAGTTGTTCTCCACTACCAGAATGGGGTATTCATGCAGGGGGCGACGCGTGGAGATGGCGAGTATGGAGAAGATGTAACCTCCAACCTGCGAACCATTCGCTCGCTTCCGCTACGTGTGCCAATGAATGGCAAAGGAATAGAAATTCCCAATTCACTGGTCATTCGCGGGGAAGTGTTCATGTACCTCAAGGATTTCGATGACTTGAACAGGCGTCTCAGTGAAGCCGGGGAGAAAACTTACCTAAATCCAAGAAACACTGCTGCGGGATCGCTGCGCCAGCTTGATCCAGAATTGACTGCCAGCCGACCATTAACCTTGCTTACTTACGACATCGTTGCTTCAGATCGGGACCTTTGGAGAACTGATGTCGCAAGATTGAAGTATTTAAAAGATATTGGGCTGCCGGTCGTTAACCATAAATATTGTGAAGATATCGAGTGTGCAATCGAAGTTAGTCATGAAATGGCAGCCGAAAGGCATGATCTTCCTTTTGAGGCGGATGGGGTAGTGATAAAGATAAACGACCTGGATCTGGCATCAGATTTAGGTGTGGTCGGGAAAGACCCACGCAGTGCAATCGCCTTTAAATTCCCTGCAGTTGAAGTAACAACGATTCTCAGAGATATCGGTGTGAACGTGGGTCGTACCGGCGTTTTAACCCCCTATGCAATCCTTGAACCGGTGGAGATCAGCGGAGTCATCGTGAGACAAGCGACTCTGCACAATTTTGATTACATTGCCGAAAAGGATATAAGACCGGGAGATAGAGTGCTCGTCAAGCGTGCGGGCGATGTCATCCCTTATGTAATCGGTCCTGTTGTGGATGTTCGCAGTGGGGATGAGAAACCCTATGTCCCGCCGCAGATGTGTCCTGTATGCGGTCAACAGGTAGAGCATATCGAGGGAGAAGTTGCCTGGTTTTGTGTCAATGCAGCCTGCCCAGCGCAAATCGTCCGCAATATCGAACATTTTGTGTCACGTGGGGCAATGGACATTGTCGGTTTGGGAATAAAGATCGTTGAACAGCTGGTGGGTGCGGGACTGGTGGAAGATGTGGCTGATCTGTACACATTATCGAAGGAAGAACTGCTGCAGCTGGAAGGTTTTGCTGATAAAAAAGCCGAAAATTTGTTATCAGCCATTGCAACATCAAAGACTCAATCACTCAGTCGCCTGTTAACCGCCCTCGGGATACGAGGTGTTGGTGAAGTAGGTGCTACCGAGCTGGCTAACCAGTTCAAAAGCATAACAAATCTGTCGCAAGTCACTATCGATGATCTGCTTGAAATTGAAGGTATTGGACCCAATATCGCCCAAGCTGTCGTGGATTGGTTCGAAAATCCGGCAAATCGAAAAGTTTTGGATAAGTTAAGCAGTGCAGGGGTACAAATGGAGGATCTGCAGGCTGAGAACCTATTCACAATTCCCCAAGTTCTGGATGGTAAAACATTCGTGATAACAGGTACTTTGCCAAATTTATCCCGGCAGCAAGCAAAGGAGATGATAGAGCATCATGGGGGTCGTATCTCTAGCTCGGTGAGCAAAAATACAAGCTACCTAGTGCTGGGTGAGAGTCCTGGATCGAAACTACCGAAAGCCCAGAAATTAGGGGTAGCTATTATCAATGAGGATGAACTAAGAAAATTATTGGGCTGAACAATCATTAGGTTGTATAAATCATCAGGAGCGAGACAATGGAATTTGAGAAAAACGATGATATCGTGGTTGGTCGTGTAAAAGCTATCACGGAGAGACTCTCTCACCTGCAGGAGGTTGGCTTATATTTTTATAACCAGCCGGTTACCGAGCTGCGCGGAGGGGCGCGAGTATTGATGAATGGCCGGGATATGGGCATGTACGCCTCCTATTCGTACCTGGGATTAATCGGTCATCCAAGGATCAATAAAGCTGCAAAAGATGCTATCGATCGTTACGGCACAGGTACCCATGGTGTTCGCATGTTGGCCGGCACGCTGGATCTACACCGAGAATTGGAAGAAACCATTGCGGAGTTTAAAGGCACAGAAGCAGCGGTAACTTATACATCGGGATACGTGACGAATTTAACTGTCGTCTCCTCGCTCCTGGGGCGAGGGGGTTATGTTGTGTCGGACAAATTAAACCATGCCTCCATCGTCGATGGTTGCCTGATGTCTGGTGCGAAATTTCTTCGTTTCCGGCACAACGATATGAAAGATCTTGAATCTAGGTTGAAAAATATTCCCAAGGATGCTACAAAGCTTGTCATCGCTGACGCGGTATTCAGCATGGACGGGGATGTGATTGATTTTCCCAATATCGTAGAGCTATCCAAGAAATATGGTGCCTGGTTGATGATTGATGAGGCTCATTCCGTGGGCGTGCTTGGTGAAACTGGTCGAGGGATAGAAGAACACTTTGGTATGGAAGGTACGATTGATATAAAAATGGGAACGCTTAGCAAGACTATCCCTTCCGTGGGAGGGTATATAGCTGGCAAGAAAGATTTGATTGATTTTCTCAGTCACGCGAGCCGTGCATACATTTTCTCTGCTGCTCTACCGCCTGCCCAAACGGCTGCAGCCAAGGAAGCTTTCCGGGTTATCCTGGATGAACCTTGGCGGATCGAGAAATTGCGCGCAAATACCAATCAGTTTATTAACGGTTTAAAAGAGCGCGGATTCGACACTATGGAGACATCTACTGCAATTGTTCCTGTACTCTGTGGTGCTGATGAGCGGGCTTTTGCGTTAACCCGGGCTGCCCAGGAACATGATATTTTCGTCCTTCCTGTTGTCTCTCCCGCCGTTCCTCCTGGATTGGCGAGATTAAGGGCAACTGTGACCGCTGCCCATGAAACAGACGAAATTCAGTATGCAATGAATGTCATCGAGGCGGCCGGCAAGGAAATTGGGATTATCTGATTTTTCTCACGCTCCATGTTGCAAGTAAGATTAAAGAAAGGTCGGGAGAGAGCATTACTCCGTGGACACCCATGGGTATTTGCGGGTTCAATCGAGGGTATTGGACAGAGCTCCTCGGAGATCATCCCAGGAGAGACCTGTAAAGTACTCGATGCCAGAGGTAATTTCCTGGCTTGGGGAGCTTACAATCCGAATTCTAAGATTCGCATTCGAATCTGGACAGGAAACAAGGAGATTGAGGTCGGTCCTGACTATCTCCGTGCTCGACTTGAGCAAGCGATCCAGCTGAGAAGGCGGAATTTGCGTATAGCCACAATCGACAGTTATCGATTAGCTCATGCTGAATCTGACGGTTTACCCGGATTGATTATTGACCGCTACGATGACATTATAGTCGTTCAATTTCTTTCTGCGAGTGCAGAATTCTGGCGAGAAGTTTATCTAGACATATTGAAAGGATTTTTTCCTCAGGAGAGAATTTACGAGCGATCGGATGTCGATGTTAGAGGATTGGAAGGATTGAGCCCTAGAAGGGGATTGGTGCATGGGAATGATGATTTCGAGTATATTCAAATTCAAGAAAACCAACTGAAATATTGGGTGGATATCCGCCAAGGACAGAAGACAGGGTTTTTTCTGGATCAGCGTGATAATCGGGTATTAGTTCGGGAGATCGCGGATGAAAAATCTGTACTAGATTGTTTTGCCTATACCGGAGGGTTTACAATACCCGCCCTGGCAGGTGGGGCACGAAATCTGCTCGCGATCGAGATTTCATCAGACGCAATCTCACTAGGAAAGAAGAATATTGAGCTGAATAATTTATTCCCAGGCGATGTGGAATGGTTGCAGGAGGATGTTTTTCAATCCCTCAGGCGACTGCGGGATCAAAACAGGAAGTTTGACTTGGTGATACTTGATCCGCCCAAATTCGCCCCGACGAGTGCGCATGCACAACGAGCTGCCCGGGGATATAAGGATATAAATCTCTTGGGGATGAAGTTGCTCAATCCCGGGGGATACCTGGTCACATTCTCTTGTTCTGGCGGGGTGAGCGAAGAATTATTTCAGAAAATTGTCGCTGGCGCAGCCAGGGATGCAGGCGTCGATGCCAGGATTCTCAAGCGGCTTGGTCCTGGTGTAGACCACCCGGTTTCATTGAATTTCCCGGAGGGGGCTTACCTGAAAGGATTCCTGCTCCAGGTATAAAAATATGGACTTCAAAGAGCGCTCTTTGAAGTCCATTTATCTGGTGGAGATGGCGGGACTCGAACCCGCGTCCGAAAGGATAGATTCTCGAATATCTACGAGCGTAGTCGCTTGATTTTTGTCGCCCGGTAACCCTCAAACGACAAGGAACTTTACCAGACCAACCACTTGGACCCGAAAGTCCTCTTTCGCACGGTTAGTGATCTCGCGTGCGGCACTCCGACTTTGTTTCGCCCGATCTACCACCGGTCGGAGATTGGGGTAGGCGGACGTGACCCTATTGCGGGTCATACTCTTAGCTCACCGATTAAGCGGCGAGGGGTAGAGTAGAAAGGTTAGTGCGGTTGGCACTTAATTGTTGCGCTGAGTTTACGAGTTCGGCGCCTCTCGGCTCGCAATCCGGAACCAGCCTCTTCCGTCGAAGCCTGTCATCCCCAATTGCATTAATATTATATCGTAAAATTATGCATAATGGAACCGATGACCTTTTATTTTATTGCCCGTGATATACTCCATGAAACTTTTAATCCTTGGCGGTGTTACCATAAGTACGTTGGTGCACCTTGCCAAGCCTGGTGAGGACCGTGCCTGAATTGAGTGACGAGCAAGCGTTAAAATTAGCATCCAAAGGCGATCAAGATGCTTTTGGTATCTTATATGAGCGCTATGTAAACCGAATTTACAGTTATATCTATTACCGGACTGGAAACCAACACGATGCGGAAGACCTCACCGCAAGGGTTTTTTTCAGGGCTTTACGGCACGTTGAAAATTATAAAGACCGCGGATTGCCATTATCTGCCTGGTTATATAGAATTGCTCATAATCTCGTTGCCAATTGGCACCGGGATAACAGCCGCAGAAAAGAAGTACCGCTTGACGAAATCATTCTGGTAAAGCAAGGAGGCGAACTTCCTGAAATTGTTCTGATTGAAAATGAAGAGAAAGAAAATCTACTTATGGTTATGCGTCGCCTTCCAGCAGATAGACAGCAATTAATACTATTAAAGTTTGTTGAACACTTATCCAACGCCGAAATTGGACAAATAATGGGTCGATCAGAAGGAGCAGTTAAAAGCTTATATCACCGAACCTTGCTTTCTTTGAGAGACGAATTTAATTTCATTCTTCAAAGTGGAACCGACAATGGCGAAGAAGAAGGATTTTAAAAAGAATTCAATGGATAATGTAAAACCAGCAGAATTGCATGAAATTGAGAACTTTATGGTATCTTCCCTGCAACCGGTGAGACCGAGACCTGAATTTGTGCAAGGCCTTCACAGACGCCTCACCGATCCGATGTCACCCACAGTTCGATTTACTCGCCGATACTCCTCCCAATTTATCTTACTAGTTCTCGCAGCGGTATTGAGTGGGATAATATTTTTCCTGACTGCTGGCAGAGTAATAATCTCTCTGGTCAGAGAGTTTCGTTTTCTAAATCCCAACCCTTAAATCTTGACGATCAAAATTCATCCCACCGTGGGGTTTACATCAATCAAGTGGTTCTCCGAGAAGCTGTTCACTCAAGCTGTGAACATCTGCGAGTAAATCCGCCTCGATAGGTAGTTCATGCTCGGTAGTAGTATGAACCAGGAAATGGCCCAATAGCTCCTTCTGAATGTCATCCTTGCTTATTTTGGATTCAAGATAGCGGATTCGCTGTAATGCACTCTCGTTTTCCAGGGAGAATCCTTGGCGACGGAGATATTCTCCGACGACGTGACCTGCTGCTCTGCGCGCACAAACCCGAGCACGTCCCTCATTTCCAGATCTTCGTGCCTTCTCTGCCATCTGGAGCTCGGTTATGGTAAGTTGCTTCCAATTCAAATCAGCAATCATCGTTTTTTGAGTTGACAAGTATAACAAATGATGGCAATTAAACTCGATATAGAATGCCATTGAACGGAAGCTCAATGTAGTATCATTGCAGTCCTAAGGATGATCATTTGATAATAAAAACATCATGTCCCGGGATTTGAGAAAATATGCAAACCAGACCACCATTCGCTTGATCGCTGGCGGACTCATACTGATATTTATCGTTGGTATCGGTCTTGTATATTTATTTTATGGTTCGCGTGCTGCACTAACAGGTTTGCTTTGCCTGATTGTTGCATTCATCCCGATCTTGTTGATCTGGTTGATGTTTTTATTCCTGGAGTTTCTCACAAAGCGGGCAAGAGATCAATGAATACAAATTCAAATGTAATGGTGCAAGGGAATCTGACGTTGAGGATACGGATACCGGAGTCTGGAAACCCAACAAGAATTTTGGTGATGCTTCACGGGTGGACGGGAGATGAAAATTCTATGTGGATATTCGCCGACCGTTTACCGGAGAGGTACCTGGTATTATCACCTCGAGGATTGTTCAAGACTCGGCTAGGTGGTTACAGCTGGCAAAACGTTACCCATGGAGGTTGGCCAAAGGGTAGTGATTTTGATCCAGCTATCAAGGTGATTCTTGACATGGTGGATAACCTTGATGTCTCAAAGGAGATCCAAAAAGATGTTTTTGATGTGATGGGCTTTAGTCAAGGTGCTGCGCTGGCGTATGCGATGGCGGTTAGTCATCCTGGAAGAATCGGTAAGCTAGCAGGATTATCGGGTTTTTTCCCAGAGGGATTGGAAAACAAGATTGCAGCCAAGCCTTTTGATGGAAAAAAAGTCTTCGTCGCTCATGGTCAGAAAGATGAGCTGGTACCAATTTGGAAAGCCCGCATCGTTGTCGAATCATTGACCACAGCGGGCGCAGAGGTTGCCTATTGCGAAGAAGATGTTGGTCATAAGCTGAGTGCAGGATGTTTCCGTGGCTTAGGTGTATATTTTGCTAATTGATATACAAACTCCTGGCAAGAAGATGCCAGGAGTTTATCCCTCCTCGGGATTGCCGGGGGTAGGAGTCACTTTTATTGTTCTGCTTGATACGCTAGGGTTTCCATCACGATCGAATCGAGTCTCTCCCTGATAATCTGAGCAATCTTTACCATCATCATATAACCAAATTCATAATCTTGATTAAATTTGGTGCGCAATTTTTGAGCATCAAATTGAATTAATTTACACTTGGAGGCTGCTTTCGCACCTGCCCCTGCTGTGTATGGTGGTATCAGCGAAGTCCAACCAAAAACATCACCAGTTCCTAGAGTGTTGATAACAACTTCCTTGACTTGCTTTGGAAAGATTGTTATCAGGGAAACTTCGCCTTCTACAATGATATAGACTTTGCTGATTTCAGAACCTTCGTGGTGAAAATAATAACCTTTTTTGTTTTCAACCACTTCAGCCAAATTTGCTAATTGATTTATTTTTTCGATTGATAATCCACTGAAATATGGATAGCGGCGGATCAATTCGGGGGAAACCATCTGGTCACCTCTACTTAAGCTATTAATTCAGATGAAAGTTCAGCCAATATTGCATCGGTGACCCGGGGGATTGCTGCAGCTACGGAAGGCGAGGGGTATTCACTGAATTCCATCACGTTTTCAACTTCAATTGCATATATGGTTATTGATTGCGGTATTGGGAAGCCCATTCTTTGTCCAGTTTCCAGGGCTGTGATTAGGCTGGCGTCATGTGGAGATGCGCTGTGCTGGGTAGGACTGATAGTTTCTAACTCATCAAGGGTCAGCTTGTGGACTTTCCCAGGTGATTGTCCATCTTTCCGTAGCAATGCATCGATAAGGATCACCCGTTCATAACCAAGCATTGACTCCATGAGAGTTAGCCCACCAACACTCACTTCCAGGACATCGATGCCAGTGTCCTCAGGCAGACGGGCACGCACTTCTTCGGCCACGAGGACACCAACGCCATCATCTGTCAAAATCGGATTTCCCAAACCCAGGACAAGGATGCGTGGTTTCATCACCTCTCCGTAAATTGACTGATTCGCTCAAGCGTTTTGCCAGTCGAATCCCGAATAACAACTTCCAATGGCATTTGTCCGGGAAGTGAATGGGTTGCACAGGACATGCAGGGGTCATAATTTCTGAAGGCCATTTCAACTTTGTTCAACAAACCGTCCGTCACAACGGTACCCTTTGTGATCAGTGCTTTTGCTGCTTTCCCGATGGACATGGTGATCGGAGCGTTGTTGTTAGTTGTGCCAACAATCAAATTAACCTTGGTCAAGATACCATTATTATCGGTCCAATAGTGGTGGGTTAGTGTGCCCCGAGGGGCTTCGACACTGCCTACTCCTTCAGAAGGAGAATTATTTACTATAGGACGTAAATTGGGATCAGTGATTTCCGGATCATTTACCAGTTCTTGCATCCGCTCAGCGGCATAAAGCAGCTCTATCAGCCTCGCCCAGTGAGTTGCCAGTCGCTGGTGAACAGGCTCATAACGGCCATTTATTTTTTTACTACCTAATGTTTCGTAAAATTTTTCAAATGCTTCTTGGGCTTTTGGAGTTGCCAGCCCATCAGCTGCATTTAGCCGCGATAGCGGAGTCGCGCAATATACACCACTGTCCATGCCATCTACAAATCCATTCCAACCAACCTGCTTAAGGTAAGGAAATTTCAGGTACGACCAAGGTTCTACACGCTCGGCAATATGCTCTGAGTAATCCTTGGCATCATATTTGATGTATTCCTTGCCTTCGGGATCGACTACCCTGATTTTGCCATCGTAGAAATTGACCCGATTGTTATTGTCAACTGTTCCCATATAGTATGTACGGTGGGTGAATGTGTCAGCCAGTATCAAGTCGACATATTCCTGGTTCGCGAGAACAATGTCATCGAAAATCTTTAAGCTGAATAGAGCGAAATCAACATTCTTCTGGCAGATTTCTATAAATTCATCCCGTTCTTCGTCAGTGATGGCTCTGCTCCAACCACCGGGAAGGCCAGCGACTGGATGCACGCCTCGACCACCGACTAACTTAATCACGTGGTGGTTACGAATGCGTGTATCAATCACCTGTTTTCCAATCTCGACACCCACCTTGTGTACAACACCAAGAATATTGCGTTCCGCAGCAGGAGCTTCTGGACCGAGCACGAAATCTGGGCCTCCAAGTGCATAGAAATGTGTCGTATGGTCGGTTACGTAGAAAGCGGAGTAGAACATCTCCCTCACTTTCTTTACCGCAGGTGATGGTTCAACTTTATAAAGTGAATCCAAAGCCTTTGTCGCCGCCATGTGATGCGCCTCTGGGCACACGCCGCAGATCCTGTTGGTAATGCGTGGCATCTCTTCAGCTGGCCTGCCCACACAAAATTGTTCGAAACCACGGAGTTCAGGAATTTGGAGGTAAGTGTTTTCTACATCACCCTCTTCGTTTAAGAAGATCTCAATTTTCCCGTGTCCTTCGAGTCGAGTAATTGGGTCAATGGTTATGCGTTTCATTTCAGCTCACCTCCTTTTTCCCATTACCATTCGCTCTTACGCGACGCAAGAGGGAGTGGGCCATGCTAAATCGGTAGAATGTGCCTGATGGATCCGCGATTGTATCCATAACGGCGTTGATCTTGGCCTCAAGCTCATGCTCTTCTTGTGTCGAGTCACCAACTCCGACAACAGAAGCGATGGCGGATAACATCTTTGCTCCCTGATCCTCGACACCATCGAGAGGTCCATAACAGCCTCTGCAGCCCATTCCAACCTGTGGACATAGCGCGCCACATCCTGCCCGAGTTGCCGGACCAACACAGATCAATCCTTGTTCAAGCAAACATAAGCCTGGTTCAGGCTGAATCTCATATGGTCGGTAGAAATGGGTTATCGACTTGACGTTCTTTTCAAGGTTGCATTCCTCACAGACGGCAACGGTACCCGCGCCAATGATCGAACCAGCTGGGGGTAAAGGACCGTCATTGATAAGTGCATTGGCGACTACCTCCAGAACAGCCCAAATCTGCTCTGGCTCTGGGGGACAACCGGGGAGATAGTAATCGACATCCACTACTTGATCGAGTGATTTTACAGTATTGTAGAAGGATGGCAAAGTTAATAACCCTTCTGGAACTTCAGTCTCCACTTGTGGGGATATTTGATCGGGATTATCGATGCTCAGATTTTCGAAATAGACCGTATTGAATGTGGCCTCTTTTGTAGTTAGATTCGATAATGCGGGAATGCTTCCTTCATAAGCACAAGATCCATAGGCAACAAGCACCTTTGATTTCCGGCGGAGTAATTTCGCCATGTCTTCGTTCTCGGATGTCCGGATGGCGCCGTTGAACAGACATACATCGATATAGGCGTCGGGATAAGCCTCAAGATCGTGATGTTTAAAATCTGCGATGCACGGAAAAAACACTAAATCGAAGATTTCATCAACCGTCAGTATCTTATCTCCAATGTTCAAAACGGATATTTCGCATCCTCCGCAGGAAGCAGCCCAGTACATTGCCAGTTTGGGTTTCTCAGACATATCTATACCTCCTCCATTGCTGCTTCAACTTTAGCTACCTGGAGAGATTGGTAACCATTTCCGCCAAGTACTAATTGGCGCCATTGTAGCGGTCCAAGAGCGCGAATTTGTTCAGTCATACGATCAACTGCGTCTGCCAAGATATTTCCTTCAGATGCAGATGCCCAAACGAGCTGAACTCGCTCTTCTTCAATCCCCCATTGGTTAAGCATGCGTTTTAGCAGTATGTAGCGGCGCAGTGCTTTGATATTTCCTTCCACATAATGGCACTCACCAGGGTGGCACCCAGCGATCAAAACCCCATCTGCGCCCTCCAGCAATGCTTTCAGCACAAACTGGGGATCTACTCTTCCGCTGCACATGACCCGGATAGCGCGCATGTTCGGGGCATATTTTATACGTGAGGTACCTGCGAGATCTGCTGCCCGGTATGAACACCAGTTGCACAAGAAACCAACGATAATGGGTTCGAATTGTTCACTCATTTTATCCTCCGCTTCACACTGGTACAGCCTGTCGTTCTATCACATCCCAAAGAAGTCCTTCAATCTCTGACAGTACTTGATCGTTCGTGAAGTGTGCGCCGTTTATGGCAGAACTTGGACATGCAGCCACACATGTTCCACATCCTTGACAGAGAGCAGTGATGACCTCCGACACATTTTGATCTTCATGGAAGACGATGGCATTATATGGACAGAGATCGTTACAAATCCGGCAGCCAGAACAGGTTTCAGAGTTGATGCTCGCCCTAACGGGTTCCATCAATACTGTCCTTTGGTTGATCAAACCTGCAACCCTTGCGGCAGCAGCTGCTCCTTGGGCAACCGAATCCGGAATATCTTTAGGTCCTTGGCAAGCGCCGGCAATAAAGACTCCCTCTGTCATCGTGGCAACAGGGTCGAGTTTCGGGTGTCGTTCTATGAAGAAACCATTGAAATCGCAACCCATCCCAAATAGCAGGGATACCGTTTGTGAATCATGGCGGGCTTCCATTCCAGCCGATAGGATCACCATATCAACAGGTACCCGTCGTTGTTTTCCAATTAACGTGTCTTCGGCTTGGACTATCAACTTACCTTCTTCGCCAGGAAAACGAGCTGCTTCGGAAATATCTGCTACCCTGCCTCGGATGAAGTGAGTACCTTCCTCCAGCAGCCGGTTATAAAATTCCTCATAACCCTTCCCTGGTGTCCGGATATCTATGTAAAAGTTGTAAACTTCAGCCTCGGGAACCCGCTCGTGGACCAGGTGAGCAAACTTCAGCGAATACATGCAGCAAACTTTAGAGCAGTATTCATGGTAGTTATTATCCCGTGAGCCGACGCAATGGACGATGGCTATACTTTTGGGCACAGTCTCGCCATCCCGCAGTACGATTTTTCCGCCGGTGGGCCCTGATGCATTGACCATCCTTTCAAATTCAAGGCTGGTGAATACATTTGCTAGGCGTCCGTAGCCGTATTGGGGGATACGCTCCGAATCGAACAGGTCATAGCCAGTGGCGAGGATCACGTTACCGACTGGGAATTCGATCAGCTCATCCTGCTGTTCAAAATCGATTGCTCCGGTAGGACACAGGATCTGGCAGGCTTTGCACTTTCCCCGCTCAAAATATGTGCAATTTTGCGGATCGAGGACCGGGTATTTGGGTATCGCCTGGGGAAACGGCCTGTAGATAGCTTTCCGTTGGGCTAATCCCGCTTCGAAGACCTCATCGATCACTTTGCGGGGACACTTTTCCTCGCATATACCGCAACCTGTACAAAGCTCCTCGATTACATAACGGGCTTTTTTGCGAACGGTGACATTGAAATTGCCGATATAACCAGAGATATCTTCTACTTCACTCCAACTATAAAGCGTGATGTTTGGATGCTGGTCTACATCCACCATTTTAGGCGTTAAGATGCAGGCAGAGCAGTCGAGAGTAGGGAATGTTTTATCCAGCTGAGCCATATGCCCGCCGATGGAAGGTTCACGTTCAACCAGAACAACCGGGTTCCCCGCATTAGCAAGTTCAAGGGCAGCTGATATCCCTGCAATGCCCCCACCCACTATCAGGGTAGTGGGATTGATATCGACAGGGATTGGTTCGAGCGGTTGATGGTGAATGACTCTTTCGACAGCCCCTTTAACCAAAGCTTTAGCTTTTTGTGTGGCAGCCTCTTTGTCCGAGGTTGCCCAGGAGTTGTGCTCTCGAATGTTTGCCATCTCGAACAGATACGGATTCAGCCCGCCTTTCTCGGTAGCTCCGCGAAATGTTTTTTCGTGCATATGCGGGGAGCAAGCCGCGACAACGATGCGAGTCAGTCCATGTTCTTTAATATCTTCTTCGATTAACTCCTGGCCAAGGCTTGAGCACATGAATTTGTAATCGCGAGAGCAGACGACATTAGGTTGTTCTCCTGCCCATCTGGCGACCTCTTCCACATCCACAACCCCAGCGATGTTTGTACCGCAGTGACATACGTACACACCAACTTTTTCACTCATCGGCTCTACTCCTTTGATACCGTGGAGACTGATACATATGAATTGCCTCTCTAGAGAACTTAATCTATATGAATTTTTTCTTTTGCATAGGCTACTATCTTGTCAGTTGAGATAAATTCAGTGCCAATTCCCAATTTTTTCTTTGGTACGCCTAATGCCAATCCAGTCAACTGTGTGAAGAACATGATTGGAATGGAGTAATTTGTTCCAAATTCTTGGTTGACTTGCATCTGGTAGCATTCTAAATTCGTCTGGCACATTGGACAGGATGTCGCTATCACATCCGCTTCGCTATTCACAGCGCTCTGCAACAAGTCATGGACCAATGAAAGCGCAGCTTCACGGCAGGTGATGATCAATGATCCACCGCAGCAGCGGAGTCTATATGCATAGTCAACTGGCTCAGCACCAATGGCACCGATTAAGTCTTCGAAGAAACGTGGATTTTCTACGTCTTCATGGTCTTTGCGCGGTCTTACGAGCTGACATCCATAATATGGGGCTACGCGTAAACCTTCCAATGGATGGGTGGTTTTGTTCTGAATTTGATCAAATCCTACATCATCAACAAACACTTCCATCAAGTGCTTGACATCGATCTCGCCCGAAAAGTGTAAATTGTCCTGTTGTAGAGCATAATTGATATGATCGGCGAGATCTTGATCTTCTTTAAGGTAGGTATTGGTGAAGTAGGTATTTTTATAACAAGCACTGCATGGAGCAACCAAATCATGCCCGGTCTTCTCAGCGATCGCCAGGTTTCTGGCAACCAATGTGTAAGCAAGAATTTCATCGACATGGAAATAAGTTGTCGCTCCACAGCAGTTCCAGTCATCAATTTCCTGAAGATCCACGCCTAGGACCTTCGTACTCTGGATTGCAGATTGATGGTAACTCAATGACATCTTCTCCAGGGAGCAACCAGGGAAATAGGAAAAGGTGCTCATTATGAACCTCCCATGGGGATGATTCGGTTCGCTACTTTTTTGAAATTCTCCAATCTTTTTATTCTCGGTGGGAGGACTGGCAACCTGCCTTTCAGCATCAGGTTAGTCGCGGTTTGGGCTTCGTTAAGAAATTCCCGGACGCCATAGCTGAAAATATACGAGGGTGCCAGCACCGGTTCGTAAGATCTGCCAATTCTTAGGATTAATTTGACAAATGTCTCTGAGAATATTGGACCAACTGCATCTTCGGAATATGTATGCTTCCAAATTGAATATCGTTTGAGACCATACATCAAACCTGCAATGTCGATTTCACTTGGACACCGGACTGTGCAATGGAAGCAGGAGGCGCATAGCCAATAGGTATTACTTTCGAGTACCTCCTCCTTCATATTGGCATTGATCATCCCAATCAGGCGTCTAGGCGTGTGGTCCATGAACTCTGCTACAGGGCAAGTGCCAGAGCAAGTCCCGCATTGGATGCACGTTTTCAATGGGTTTCCATGAGAAGCATGCAAAAGATTGGATACTTCTTCACTAAAAGAAGGTCTCGTAGCCATAGAATTTATCCTATTTTGTTTCTGATAGGGTTTTTCGCTCTTCAGCCATCTTAAGGAGAGTGCTCACTTTTTCCAAAAGGAGATCTGGTTCAACTGGTTTTTCAATCAGCTCGTCTATAGGTACAAAACTTGGATGTACTGGCTGGCCAGGGAAGAGAAATGCAATTTGTTCACGCATACCAGTGATGATCAGGATTGGTGTTTCACGAAGTTTCTCGTCATCGCTGATTTTACGGGCGATCATGATCCCCTCTGCACCACGGCCCATCAAGACATCAAGCAATAAAAGATCGTATACACCAGTCTTCAAGGCAGCAAATCCTTCATCTGGATTGTATTTTGCATCAATTTCATAGTCTGCCTTCTCAAGGATTGAAACTACAACCTCGACGAAGTCGGGATCGTCATCAATAATTAGCAATCTTTTTTTAGTGCTCATCTGAGCCTCCTTAAATATTGTTAACGGGTTCCTTCTTGATCGGAGTAACTTCTACGGGTTTATTTTTATAAATGGGTAGAAGGATTTTGAATTTGCTGCCCTTACCGAGCTCGCTCTCGGCGATAATTGTTCCATCGTGGGCCTCGATTATTCTCCTTGTAAGGGCGAGGCCCACACCGCTCCCTTTTTCAGGTTGTTGATCTGATGAAACCGTAAAAAAGTCCTCGAATATAAAGGGGAGGTCTTCTTTTGCTATACCTATCCCTTGGTCAATTACAGAAATAAAAACCTGGTCATCCTGGTTTTCAACAGTAATTTGAATAATGCTCCCAGTAGGCGAGTATTTCACGGAATTCCCAGCGATATTAACCACGGCTTCCACCAGCGTTCCTTCATCGCCGAGAACTGGGTGGATATCATCATCTACGCGTGAATTAATCGAGATATCTTTTCGGACGGCATGGGGTTCGACACTCTCAATTGCTTTGGAAATCACCACTTTTATATCCGTAGGTTGGAAGTTCTCTCTGATGTTTTCTATATTCACGCTGATCGCGCGCAGCCAGGTGTGGATCAGTTTCATCAATTCGTCAATGCGAGTCTGGATCCGTTCAAACCTGCGCATCTGATCTTCCGTCATTTGGGGTGAAAGCTCACTGGAGAGGCTGTAAAGATATTGTTGTACAGCAGCCAGTGGTGATTTCAACTCATGGGAGACGATCGCAGCAAAATGCTCCCGGAGCATTTCTTTTTCTCTACGCAAGGCTAGCGTCTCTAAAACCAATTTCCTTTTCTCCAATCCGCGCTGTGTGATTAATCGCAATTCATCCGGAGTAAAAGGTTTCGGCAGAAAATCGAACGCCCCAAGCTGCATGGCTTCAACCGCTGAATTGATGGTAGCAAAACCTGTGATCACAATTGTCACGATAGCAGGGTCAATTTCCTGAATTTTCTCCAGGACTTCGAATCCAGATATCCCTGGCATCTTCAGATCGACAAAGGCCAGGTCGGGATGGAAATCCTCTACCATTTCCAATCCGAGAGTGCCATTCTGTGCAGTGCGAATCTCAAAATTACCCCGGGCGAGAATCTGCAGGCAGGAGTCAATCACGATTTCTTCGTCATCAATTATTAATATTCTCGATAACGTTTCCATTATCTGGTACCTCATCCAAGACTTTTTCGGGAAGCCTGACAATAAAAGTAGTGCCTTTACCCAATTCGCTTTCAACCGATATCGAACCGTTGTGTGCTTTTACAACACCATAGCTGATGGCTAATCCCAATCCGGTGCCGTGACCAACATCCTTGGTGGTGAAAAAGGGATCAAAAATCTTGTCTATATTTTCTTCACCGATTCCCGGACCGGTATCCTTGAATTCCAGAACAACCGCATCTTTCTCGATATTGCTACGCGTAGTTATTATGAGTTCACCTTCACCTTCCATCGCTTCGGCCGCATTGATGATGATGTTCATGATCACCCGTTCGATCTGAGATGGATCAATAACTATCATCGGTAAATCTTCTTGAAAATTCTTAATGATCTCGATATTATGAAAGAGCGCCTGATTCTCAACAAACGAGATACATTGTTCCACTACTGTATTAATGTTTGAGAAGACTTTATCCGGTTTTCTTTGTCGAGAGAAATCGAGTAACCCGCGGATAATGTCTCTGCAGCGGGTCGCTTGGCCAACAATTTTTTCAATTGAACTTTTATTGGGATCATCACTCCCAGAATTTTCTAGAATGAGATGGGAGTAAGTAACGATGCCGGTCAGTGGGTTATTTAGCTCATGGGCAACATTTGCGGATAATTGACCGATCAAGGCCAACTTCTCACTTTCCATGATTTTTTGTGTTGCGAATTCCCGCAGCTGTTTATCTCGCTTCTGTAAGGCTTCAGCCATCGCGTTGAAGGAATCGGCAAGCTCTTCCAGCTCGTCATTCGTTGATATTTCAACTTTTGCATTCAGATTACCGCTGGCAACCGCCTTGGACGCATTGACAAGTTCGAATATCGGCACCAGCATTCTCTGGGCAAAGAAGTAAGATACAACAAGCGAAACCAATGCGCCTGCAATAGTTATTGCTAGGAAAGTGAGAATCATCCCCCGCTGGATATCGGTATATTTCTCTTCGAGAATGCCTACATACAAAATGCCAATGATGTTGTTTGCTAAATCCCGGATTGGTTCATAAGCTGTGATATACCAATCGTTTACGACGTAAGCCCTACCAATCCAGGGTTCTCCATTGATAACGACCTGGTTGTATACCTCCTCCGTAACCCTGGTCCCCAGTGCTCGAGAACCATCTTCATTGGTGACATTTGTGGAAATCCTGACATCGTCTTGAAAGATTGTCACAGTTCCAATATCTTTCCCCTTGTAATGGATCCCTTCATAAACGGTTTCCTTGACTTTGTCAACGATGTCAAAATTGCGGTTGAGAAGGGTGCCGCCATACAGAACGCCAAGTATATTATTTTGCTGATCAAAAACAGGATATGCGGCTTTAAGCATCATTCCATCTGCTTCCTCAGTTTCTTCTCTTTCCCGGGCGAGTGGTGTTTCGATGAAGGTGAAGTGAGCGTTTTGAGCTAGAAAGGGGGATTCTCGTTGAAGCTCTTTACCCGGAACAATGACCGTGGATGCAACTGATTCCTTGCTTTCCAAAACTGATTTAATGATGATATCCCCGCTCAAATCGTCTCCGGTGTTATCCCCATAACGGGTACGAAGAATAACTATTCCTTTCTCATCTGTCAGTTCTAAGATGTCTATATCTTCTCTTTTTCTGACTTCCCATAATTCATCATACGCGTCCTGCAGCTCACCGGAAACGATGGCTTCTTTTAAGAAGAAGCGATCTGCAGTAAGGCGAACCGTAGTATCAATGCGTTCGAGCTCACCAAGGTATAGTTCCCGGGCAGCATTCAAATCGTGGCGAACTTTGTCCTGCGCTTCAGCAAGGATTCGGTTACTGATTAATTGAATGCCAACTACCATGTAAACAATACTGATAAATGCAACAATGATTAAAAAGCTAAGTAATAGCTTCGTGGCAATCGGCAGTCGTACAACTTTATTTTCAGTTTGATAATCAGTTAAGTTCACTGACATACAATGCTCGTTTACTCAACAAAATCAATCCTGCTCAATAGCCAAATTTCCATCAGGTTCGATGCTTTCCGCGATGAGATCGATCAAATCTTTAACCACAAGCTTGTCCTCAACGCCTGCGGTTTTAACAGCATCCTGGAACATAACGTAATCTTTTGGACAAGCGACAACCATCGTCGACACACCGGGTACAGCAGCAGCTTCCTTGACCCGGTTCTCCGCTGGACGTTCAGAAACTTCTGGGGGATCCTCCATCCAAATTCGCCCGCCTCCAGCGCCACAACAAAAGGTATTCTCCCTGTTCCGTGGCATTTCGAGCAGCTCGCATCCAAGGGCCGCAATCACCCTGCGAGGGGCTTCATATTCACCATTGTAACGACCCAGGTAGCAAGGATCGTGGTAGGTGACCTTATAGCCTAATGACTTTGATATTTTCAACCGACCATTGGCAATTAATTGGTCAAAAAGCTGCGAGTAGTGCAGGACAGAATAATGCTCCTGACCATTCTTAGAATACTCATTTTGAAGTGTGTTGAAAGAATGAGGATCTGTGGTGATGATGGTCTTGAACTTGCTGTTCGTTAGCGTGGCCAGGTTGTTTTCCGCCAGCATATCGAACAAACCTTCTTCGCCTACCCGGCGTACATCATTCCCGGAATTTTGTTCACCCTCATAAAGAATACCAAAATCTAAATCGATAGATTGGAATATCTTCGCCAGTAATTCAGATTTATTGATCATACTGTCATGATAAGAGGCGTAATCACCGACAAACCAAAGGTATTCCACATCTTCTCGCCGGGCATCTTTTATCTTGGGTGAAATAGACTTTGTCCATCTTGCTCGCATGCGATCGGATTTTCCGAATGAATTTCCATATCGCCCCAGATTTGCGAGGGCATCCTGCAGTTGGGGATCAATCTCACCTTCTAGCACTAGATAGCGACGCATGTCCACAATCGATGTCAGTTGGTCAATAAATACCGGGCAAACGCTGACACAAGCCAAGCAGCTGGTACATGCCCAGAGCTCATCTGCGGAGATCACGTCCCCGTGCATCTTCTTGCCATTTGGCGATTGCCACATATAGGAACCGAGCTTGACCATTATGTCCCTTGGGGACAAGCTGAATCCAGTTGCGTGAGCAGGACAGACATCCTGGCAGCGACCACAGCGAGTGCAGGATTCAAAGTCAAGCAGCTGCTTCCAAGTAAAATCTTGCCAATTTTCTACACCTGGCTCTTCTTCTGAGATAGGTGTTTTAAGTTTCCCTTTTGGTTGGAGCGAGCGGAAAAAGATATTGGTCGGCGCGGATAATAAATGCCAGAATTTTGTGAATGGCACACTTGCCAGGGCGACAAAAGCGATCAGCATATGTGCGATCCATAATGAATAATGCAAGGTGCGGTTTGATGGATCGCCAAACGTACGTAAGGCGTTGCCAATCGCGTTCCCCACAGGTGACCATATCGCCCAATCAGGTTGAGCGACAGCAATCCGCAATCCTTCAACCATGTATCCGGAAATCGCGATGATCACCAGCATCGTCAGCGAATAGGCATCATCCCATTTGAAGGATCTGACGGGTATATTTGCCAACCTATCTGGATGGGCTAAATAACGCCGATAAATTGCCATTCCTAGGCCGATACAAAGTAATAATCCAAAGATATCAAGGACAAGTTCGAAGATTACATATACCCAACCGGTGAGGAACTGTACATTAAAAAATAGTTTCGTTACATCCCAGTCGATTGTGGCAAGTGCTGTGCCGATGAAAAGGGCGATCATACCCCAGAAGATCGTGAAGTGCATGATCCCAGGATAAGGATCTTTTATTGTCCGCGCCTGTCCAATTGCCTGTACTAAGAAAGACCATACGCGGACTCCGACCTTATCTCTTCGTTGCTCTGGTTTACCTTTTAACCACCTGCGCACGCGACGGATTGCACCATAACCGAAAATGATGATCGTCAACAAACCCAGGAGGTATTGTGCAATCTCCACCCAGTGAGGTATATTCCAGAAGGTTTCTCTGATAGGCATATTTGCTTCCTCAAGGCAAACGCTCAGCTCTCTGAGAGCTTTTCGGTCAGGGCAGGTATCAGGTCAAAGATATCTTCTACGACCCCATACTTCGCAATATTGAAGATCGGTGCAGCCGGGTCTGTGTTAACGGCGATAATGATCTCACTGCCTGTGATTCCTTCAACATGCTCGGGTGCTCCGCTGATTCCCAGGGCAAGATATACTTTTGGTTTTACACGAAAGCCAGATTTTCCTACTAAGCGAGAAGTTGGCAACCAACCTTGATCGACTACCGGCCGGGAAGCACAAACAATACCCCCAATAGCTTCAGCAAGCTCTTCAGCTATTTCGATATTATCTTCTAGCTGGATTCCACGTCCAATCGCGATCAATAATGGTTCCGAAGCAATGTCAACATCACTAGAATCTGGTTCGATATATTTCACTAAAGACATTCTTGACTCGTCAAAGATTGGCGGTGCTGTGTTCAGCACTGTTGATTCTTTGGAACTATGTCCATCTTCTGGTTTATACCCGCCAGGTACCATTGTGATCAGGCATGTAGTTGATGGTAATTCACCTTGGGCCAAGATCTTTCCCCCGTAAAGCAGGCTGGTGAATTTAGGCGATGATCCATTCGAGAAGTATAGGCATGAGCTGATCAGTGGAAGGCCGGTTTTTGCAGAGAGTATATTTGCGATCTCCATACCGATTGAGGTGTGACCAAAGAGCATCGCCCGCGGTTCGTGTTCGTTGAGAATATTTTGAAGCGTTTGCTGGTAAGCCTCGGAGGTAAAATTGGCTACTCGGGGATCATCAACATAAAGGATCTTGTCTGCAGCGAGTCCTTTGGCTAAATTCTCTGCACCAGACCCCAACAAAACTCCGTATACTTCTCCACCAGTTGCCTGTGATAACTGGTGAGCGGCTGCGCACATCACATATGAGATTTCTGCAACTTCACCCCGGATGTGTTCAATATTTACTAGAATATCGTTACTCATTGAAATCCTCCCATCAGCGCACACCAAGTTCGTTAAAGATCCCAATCAACCTATCAGCAATATCATCTATGCTGCCTTCAAGCATCGTTGCACCTTCACCTGCCTCAGGCTGGTACATGCGTTCAATCTTTGGGCCTCCAGATAAATCAAATTGTCCGGCATAGATCTCTTCGATTTCTGCAGTTTTCATTGCTTGCCGAACCTTGCTAACCGCGACATATCTTGGGGGCTGTTCGGCTACTTGGATACCCAGGACTGCAGGGAGGTTAATATCGAATTCCGCTGTTAACCCACCTGGATACTCTTTATGAATTTTTGCTATAGAATCTTGGAGAGTTACTTTGGCTACGTACCCGATAAAGGGCCAGTCGAGATAACCAGCCAAGAGCGGACCAATAGAACCATCCAGATCTTCATTTGCCTCCACGCCAGCAAGAATTAAATCCGGACTCATGTCCTTGATCGGTTCGACCAGTACACGAGCGAGTGCATGGTTGTTGATTCCCGATTCGTATTCGCCAGTTACTTTGACCAATCGATCGGCTCCTTTTGCTGCTGCGGTGAAAAGAATGTCATCGACACCCTCAATTTCGGGGGAGAGGATTGTCACATGAGCTCCATAACGCTCTTTCAGCAGGATCGCTTCCTCGATAGCGTGGTCATCCAGCTCATTAATGATCAGGCGCAACCAAGTCATATCGAGAGCTGTACCAGAATCGTCTATCTCCAATTCTTCAACTAAGTCCGGTACCAGCTTTGCGAGAACAATAATGTTCATTCCTTTCCTCCTCAGTCTTCTGGTTCCAATGCATCTGCGATTAATTCAGCAATATCTTTTACTGCCAAGCGCCCCGCGCCTTGGACCATCTTTGCTGCATCCTCAAAGCGAGGCGGTTCATATGGACAAGCTACAGCAAGAATATCTGCATTAACAGAAACAGCCTCTTGGATGCGCCATTCTGATAACCTGACATGTGCTTTTTCCCATTGAAACCCATCCAGCCACATACCACCACCACCGCCTCCGCAGCACAAGCTGTAGGTGCGGTTATGCGGCATTTCAACTAATTCAAGGCCAGGGATCGCTTTCAAGAGAGTCCTGGGAGCGTCGTATATTCCATTGGCCCGTCCCAGGTAGCAGGGATCGTGAAAGGTTACTCTACGTTCAATTTGATTGATTAATTTGGATTTCAAATCTTCAATTCGTTCGGCAACAAATTCGGTGAAATGCTGAACAGGATATTCGATACCTAATTTTGGATATTCATTTTTGATCGCATTGTAAGCATGCGGATCCGAGGTGATGATTTGTTTGAAATCATATCGTTCGAAGGATATACCATTTTTCTCGGCTAACATTTCAAACAAACCGCGTTCACCAGCGAGTCTCTGCGAATCTCCATCACTGTTTTCTTCGGGGCCCAAAATCGCGAAATCGACATTTAATGCACGCAATATCTTTGCCATAGCCCTAGTAGTCAACTGGACCCGTGGATGGTAGGATGGATAGTCACTCACAAACCATAGAATGTCAAACGGTCTTCGGGCTTCGCGAAAAGTGGGGATCTCGAAATCGAGCCCTTTTATCCATTCTGCACGTTTTCGTGGTGATTCTCCCAATGGGTTTCCATATCGCTGAGAATTCATTAACGCATCTTGAAGCTCTGTGGGTACATTCCCCGAAAGAAGCAACTCCTCTTTTGTTCTGGTCATTAATCCGAGAGTTATTGGAATCTCTTTTGGGCAGACCGAGGTGCAGGCATAGCAGGATACACACATCCAGACGGTATCGGTTTTTAAGATATTTTCGAATCTATCTGCCCGAAGGTAGGCGATCATTCGACCTGGAGGGAATCCCATGAGGTAACCGAACGGGCAAACGCCGCTGCATGTTCCACACTGCAAGCAAGCTTTTATCCGCTCACCATTTTCTACTTCAAAAAGGCTCGTGTAAAACGTGTCGCTATAAGATTGATCCTGCGTTTGGGCGGCAGTAATTGTCATAAGAAGCCTCCTTTTGGACTGCGTAGACAAGTGATGCCGAAGATATAACGCGCTTATGAATGATTATTTATCGGTAGGTAAATAATCAGAAATTGTCTACACCATACCGGTAATTAATTGTGAAGCTGACCTCCAAGATTGGTGATTGGGCTTGAATGAGGGTATATCCTTGAGGGCAAAGGGGGAGCGTTCATGAGACTCTAATGTTCTACATTATTATTAACTTGCCTATCTATGAATATAGTATCGAAGATAGGAATAGGCACACTAGTAACAAAATGCACTGTATATTGTGATATCTGTCACAATTAATTTTCAACCAATTTTCATTGGAAATTTTGAAGATTATGCTAAACTAAGACCTGCGAAGAGGAATAGTTATTTAATGGACACGAGTAACAGGAATATTGGTAAACGGGAGTGGAGTCGGTTATGAAACAGGATATTAACATTATTCATTACCATCAATTTAAATCGGGAAGTTTTGAGTTAGTCAGTGGTGAAGTGATCGTCGAATCACCATTAGATCTTTATGTAAACGGGGAATCATGGCTTACTTTTATGTGTACGCCGAACCGACAAGATTCACTCGCAGTCGGTTTTCTTTATAATGAAGGCGTGGTAGATTCCATTAAACAAGTTTTAGATATCCATATTTGTGAAAGTGGGGAAGTTGCGGATATATGGTTGGACCGTAAGGTAGAAAAACCAAAGGAGTGGAAGAGAACTTCTGGTTGCACTGGTGGATATACCACGGCAGATTTCAAATCCGGTGTACCGCCAATATCATCAAAATTTTCACTTTATTCGAATTATGTCCGACATTTGGTTGAAAGGTTATTAGAATCCCAGAACCTCTACACAAAATCCGGTGGGGTTCATACCTCTATCTTGACTGATGGCGAGAAATTTGCCTTGTCAGCTGAAGATGTTGGGCGCCACAATACACTGGATAAGATAGCTGGAATGTATCTCATGGATAGAGTGGATGTGGAAAATAAGATCTTATTGACCACGGGGCGGGTCAGCTCAGACATGCTTCAGAAGTCTGCTCGAATTGGGGCAGCGATTGTTATCTCCAGAACCTCTCCAACTTCAATGTCGATTGAGTTAGCGGAGAAATGGGGGATAACTTTAATCGGGTATGCACGTAAAGATCGTTTCAATCTTTATACACATCCAGAACGAATATTGGAAACTGATCACAAAGGGATTTACCATGCATATAAACTCGATTCGAATTAAGGCAGTCGATCCTCAAATCAAAGAGTTCGCTGAAAAACTTGAATACAACCCAGAAGCGATCCTGGAAATATTGGTCGAATTACATGAGAGTCGCGGCGTGCTGCAGAGAAACGAAATTCAACAGATCGCTTCAGCACTTGAGATACCTGCAGAGAAGGTATTTGGGATCGCCTCGTTTTATTCAATGTTGCAAGCACCGAAAGAGGCAGCACGGATTTGCGATGGTCCAGCATGCTGGCTGAAAGGGGCTGGACAAATTGATCCATCTAATGCTTTTTTACATGTGAATGGCATGGATCCAGCAGAGAGGCTGATGCAATTGGAAAGGAGCAGCTGCTTGGGTTTGTGCGATATCGCCCCTGCGGCGCTGGCGGGAGAGACGCAGCTGGGTCCCCTGGAAATTAAAGAGAAGGTTGTGATGCCTGCACCTGGCGCCGTGGGTGTCCCGGTATATCAGCAACCGTTACCAAACGAACAAAGAGTTTTGCTTTCGGATATCCAACATATTGATCCTAATGATATTGATTCGGCCTTGGAATATGGCGCGTATCGAGCCTTCCAGAATGCCTTATCCAATTCACCGGAGAAGGTGATCGCTGAATTGGAAAAATCCGGATTGAAAGGCCGCGGAGGGGCAGGGTTTCCTGTTGGGAGAAAATGGCGTTTGGTAGCTGAAATGGAAAGTGATGAAAAATTCATAATCTGTAATGCCGACGAATCCGAGCCACTGACTTTTAAAGACCGGGTGTTGATCGATGCGAATCCCCATAAGATTTTGGAAGGTATGTTGCTTGCTGGATATGCTGTCGGTGCGAAGACCGGATTTATCTATCTGCGGGGCGAATACACCAGGCAAGGGACGAGACTGGAAAACGCAATTGTACAAGCAAAAGAAAAAGGTCTTCTCGGGGATGAAATTTTGGGTAGCGGTTTTTCTTTCAACATTTATCTTCACCGTGGAGCCGGGGCATATATTTGTGGAGAAGAAACAGCATTGATCGAATCGCTTGAGGGGAAACGCGGGGAACCACGCATCCGCCCTCCATACCCGGCAAGCTATGGGTATCATGGAAAACCTACAGTTGTGAACAATGTAGAATCATTTGCCTATATCTCAGAAATTATTGACAAGGGTGGGGAGTGGTACTGCAATATTGGATTATCAGCATTACCAGGGACTAAGCTCTATACGCTCCTAGGTCATGTCAATCGCCCTGGTTTATTTGAAACACATTATGGAATTTCTTTACGCCAGGTGATTGAAGATTTCGGTGGGGGAATGCAATCTGGTTCCGAATTTAATTTCGCACTGACTGGGGGAGCTGCCGGAACGATCGTCTCTAGCGATTACCTCGATGTCCCTATCGGCAGTTCTCCGGGAATTTCACTTGGTTCAGGAGCTATTCTGGTATGTGATCAATCAATTTCGCCGGTTAAATTGCTAAGAGAATTGATGTACTTCTTCGAAGTTGAGTCATGTGGGAAATGTACTCCATGCCGCATAGGTACACGACATGCCCGCCTGCTTTTAGACACTGTCATATCCGGGACTCAGGTGAAAGGCGTACAGGAAGAACTGGTCAATCTGGCGAATTTGCTGAAGACATCGTCTTTCTGTGGGCTTGGGCAGTTTGCGGCGATGCCGATTAATTCCTTTATTCAAAACTTCCAGCACGTCCTTTAAATAGATCGTATGGGCATTTTGACTGGTTCGAACCCATCTCAAGGAGAACAGCAAAATGGTAACACTCACGATTAACAACAAGGCAATCTATTCTCAGGAAGGAAAAACTGTTCTTGAAGCTGCGAAAGAGAATGGTATAACAATCCCCACCTTGTGTTATCACAAAGACCTGTCACCGGTAGGGTCCTGCAGGTTGTGCATGGTTGAAGTGGAGGGGTGGGGTGGTCCAGTCGCTGCATGTACACTTCCGGCAAGTGAGGGACTCAACGTCAGTACAGAGACTCCCAATCTTAGACTTGCCAGGAAGATGACCCTTGAAATGCTTCTGCAAAATTACAATGACAGCGGGCACAAGCAAATCGAGAATGAATTTCTGCACTGGGTTGATCATTACGGTGCCAGTCTACCGGAAGGCTTTGATCTCAAACAGCGTTATCCAGTGGACAGCGATCCGAATCCGTTTATTTGGGTCGACATGAACAAATGTATTTTGTGCACCCGCTGTATACGGGCATGTTCGGAGATTCAAGGTAGATTCGTTTGGGGTGTCGCAGGCCGGGGGCATGATAGCCGGATCATTGCAGGTGCGGATACAACGATGTTGGAAGCCAGGTGTGAATCATGCGGCGCTTGTGTGGCTTACTGCCCCACTGGGGCCTTGGATCATCGCATGTCAATAAACTCAGG
>CP070764.1:3179491-3210830 GCA_020349245.1 Chloroflexota bacterium
GGGATGCGCAAGGGAAAGCGGTTAAGGTGATCTCCGCCCTGCTTGAACACCTGCCACGGTCATACCAGTACCAGGTATTATTTATGCAGCGGAATATTGACGAAATACTGGCTTCACAGAAGCAGATGCTCATCCGTTCAGGAAAACCAACAGACCAGGTTAGTGATGATCAGCTGGCTGAGATGTACCAGAAGCATCTACAGAATGTCTTCACCTGGGTAAAACAGCAGCCTAATTTCTCTGTCATGTACCTGGATTACAATGCCATTCTCGCAGATCCATCGCAGTTTACAGAACAAATCAACCATTTTTTAGGTGATGCCCTTGACGTCCAAAAAATGAACGCAGTAGTTGACCGTAGTCTATATCGCCAGAGGATGTAAATCCTCACGGCATAGCCATTTTCCCAATAATCAACAAAGATTCATCACCACCGCAAATGGGGTGGTTGGGGGGGAGAATTAGATGTTCTCAACCAGACGCCAAACTTGCGCCACGGTGAAGGTGAGGGCGAAACCCAATCCGAGTGGTAACAGGGCTGCCAAGACGGTCCACTTTCTACTCCCAGTTTCCTTATACATCGTGTATAGCGTCGTGCTGCAGGGATTGTGCACCAGGCTGAAGAGCATGAGATTTACACCGGTTAGAAGTGTCCATCCTCCAGTAATAAGGATCGATTTTGTGCTTTCCAGGTCGGCTTCAAACATCACGCCTGCTCCAGCGCCCGATGCGGTCATACCGGTGATCAGCACCGTCAGCATCAACACGGTGGGGATCACAATTTCGTTTGCTGGTATAGCAATGATATAAGCCAGGAGAATTACACCGTTCAGTCCTATCAGTATGCCGATCGGGTTCAGGAAATTGATGATCTGTTCAGCCAGACTCAGCCCCCCGACATGGAGATTTGCCACCAGCCAAATCACGGCTCCAGCGGGAGCGGCGAAAACGATCGCCCGCCAGAGCACATAGATGGTGCGATCGATTAAAGAAGTGTAAAGTGTTTGCAGGATACGCGGCGGACGGTATGGCGGAAGCTCCAGGCTGAAGGAGGAGACTTCACCCTTTAAAACAGATCGAGATAAAGACCAGGAAACCAGGAAAGTTAATAATACACCCAGCATGGCGATGCCCACCACCGCCAGCGCGGAGACAAATCCAGCCAGGTAAGCTGGCATAAGACCCCCGATGAAGATGGTGGCAATTAATATTTGGGTTGGCCAGCGACCGTTGCATAAGGCAAAATTGTTGGTTAGCATGGCAATGAGCCGTTCTCTGGGGCTGTCGATAATCCGCGTGGCTACCATGCCTGCTGCGTTACAGCCAAAACCCATCATCATGCTCAGTGATTGCTTTCCGTGCGCACCGGCTTTCTTGAAGATATTATCTAGATTAAATGCAACTCGCGGCAAGTAACCAAAATCCTCCAGCAAGGTGAACAGAGGAAAGAAAATCGCCATGGGTGGTAGCATCACGCTGACGACCCAGGCAGTTGCTAGGTACATGCCGTCGATCAGGATGCCCTGTAACCACCAGGGGAAACCGAGATTGCTCGCTGCAGTGTTGAGAGCTGGATAGATTGTGCCGATGAGCAGATCCGATAACCATTGGGAGGGGACATTGGCCAGGGAGATGGTTAACCAAAATACCAGGGTAAACAGCAATATCATCAGCAGGAAACCCCATCGGCGGCTGGTGACGATGCGGTCGATCGTGCGGTCTAAATCAAAGCGTGGTTTTTCACCGGGCCGAGTTACCGCGCGGTCAGCGATCTCTGCAGCATTCGTGTACAGAGCTTCCATGATTTTTTCATGGAAATCTTCCCCGACATCCCAGCGCAGCGCTTGTGCCGTGGCTAAGATTTCTTCGACATTATCCGGTTTCACGACGATGCCTCCAGCTTGAGATTTGATTGAGCTGTTGACGCTATTTGCGTTTGAGGGGTGAGGTCGCCCAACTCACCAGATTGAATAGCTTGGATCAGATTTTCATCACCATCAAGCAGCCGCATCGCTACCCAGCGCGCATTGGGCAGCCCTGGGACAGCCTGGTTAATTTGTTCAATTAAGATTTGGATGGCTTGCTTCAGCTGGGGAGGTTCATTGCGAAAACGTTTAGGTTTGCAGATAATTTTTCCTGTGGCAACCTCGTGGACCGTCTGTAACAATTGCTCTAAGCCTTGTTTAGAACGGGCTGCGGTTGGAACCACGGGCACACCTAAATCACGAGAAAGGCGCCGCTCATCGACCTGCAGTCCATGGCGTTCTGCTTCATCGATCAGGTTCAGGCAGACAACCACCCGGTCAGTGATCTCCAGTACCTGGAGAACCAAGTTCAGATTTCGTTCCAGGCGGGTCGCATCCACGATAACCAGGGTTACATCAGGCTGGCCAAATAAGATGAAATCCCTGGCAACTTCCTCATCCGGGCTGGTTGCGAGGAGCGAATACGTTCCCGGCAAATCAACGAGCTTGTAGCGTTTTTCGCCATATTCAAAGCCACCCTCTGCCCGTGCGACCGTTTTTCCAGGCCAGTTTCCAGTGTGCTGACGGAGACCTGTCAATGCGTTAAATACCGTGCTTTTCCCTGTATTTGGATTCCCTGCCAGGGCGACAACAAAATCCCAATCCTGCATATCCAAGCCTAATTTGAGTAAATTGGCCGCGTTGTGCATCGGGCAGGTTTCGCAGTGTTCTGGGTTCTTATCCGGTTTCATAAGGATTGTTCCTTTACTTCAGTTTCAACCTGGATTAATTTGGCTTGTTCTTCACGCAGGGCGATCAGGGCACCTCTTATTTTGTAGGCCGTGGGATCACCACTGGGGCTCTTCATTTCAACTTCTATCTCTGTGCCTGGAAGAATACCAAGATCCATCATCCGCCGCCTTACCGCTCCGCGTATGCGCGGGGAGATCGCAACAACTTGGCCTTTCTCCCCTGGTCCTAACGTGCTCAAAGGGATACCTGGCTGGATTTGAGGTAAGTTTTCTTCAGGCATGGGTACCACTGATATATTCGCGGCGACGATTGGCGCCAAGACATGCTCCTCGTCACCGATCCAGAAGCGCAGTCTTTGGGGCGATTTTTCCATTATGCGGATATACATGCCGGGGGCTAAATTCTCCGCGACCAGCTGGGCGTAGAGATCTTCTGGTTCGTCCTCGATGTGTACGATGCGTAATGGTTTATCCAGATCCATAGAAGTGAGTGGTTTCCCCGGGTGATGTTTGAATTCACCGGTTGGACTGGGGATCGGATCGCCGTGAGGGTCATAGACTGGATTGCCTAGTTCTTGAGCGAGATCTTTTGTCTCTTCGGGTGAGAGCAGGTGTTCATAGTGGTCAGCCTGATCGTGCCATTCGGATTCATCGAAACCGGTTTTTTCAGCAAGGTATTCCTCCCACAAGCGATGGGCGCGGATAATGCGCAAGGCATATTCCCGCCCGATTGTTGTTAATTGAAGCTCTCCATGTTCGAGGATGATCAATTCCATCCTTTGCAACTCTGTAGCGATCCTGGCTGATTCATTGACACTGATATCCAATGCGCCGGCAATGCTTGACAAACTGGGTGTATCCCCGTGTCTTTCACAACGTTGGATATGCTTGAGCGCATCCTCGAGGAGCACTCTATCGGTGATCTGGCTTGCTTTTCGCCAGCGGGGGATTAATCCGTGTCTTGGTCTGAAGAGCAACCACACCAAGATGGTGACTGCAGCGGCAGTTAATATAGCGATAAGCGGATTGAGCATCTTATAAATTCCCAGCTAGGTAGAGTTAGGTCAACCATAGATTAGTAGGATCTCAATATGTGAATAAAAGTACGCACCAAATTTATATTTTTGCATAT
The DNA here is from genome assembly GCA_020349245.1 of Chloroflexota bacterium. Taxonomy (GTDB): domain Bacteria; phylum Chloroflexota; class Anaerolineae; order Anaerolineales; family UBA4823; genus PFL25. The sequence goes on from CP070764.1 coordinate 3,183,340, forward strand.
TGTAAATTGATTTTAGATTATACTAAATTAATTAGAACTGGTCAATAAATAACTGCTTCCTGGTTTTATCCCAGGAAGCAGGTTAACATTTCACTATCTCTGTTGGGGAATGGGATCTCAAGGGTTCAAGGAGTGGCTGTTTCTCCCTGCTGGCGGTACTTGAGGATCATCACGATAATTAAGATCAGCAGGATCAAACCTGCGCCAACGAAGGCGCTGTTGGCAACCAGAGGAGTGCTGGCATGCTTGATCGCGATGCCGATATATGCCCAAACCAGGACCAGCGAGTATACGATGTCAGCACGGGTAAAGCTCATCAGGGCGGAGATGATCACGCCGGCTGCGATCATGATCACGGTCCAGATTTCGGCACTGATCCCCCATCCACTCCAACCGAGATAATAGAGCAGCTGGGTAGTGTTTGCGATTGTGGCAACTGTGATCCAGCCGAGGTAGAGGCTGAAGGGAATGTGCACTGCCCATTTTTCTCCGCTGGAAACCTCTGTGCGACCGATATCCAGTCGAATATATATGGCAATCAGTGAGCCCAGGAGCACAAGCATGGCAAGCAGCGTATATTCGAAAATTTCATAATGCCACATGAATAACCAGGCGACATTTGCCAGGCAGCTCAAGATGAAAAGGTAGGCTATGCTTGCCAGACGGGTGTTATCACGCTGGGCTGGAAGCACCTGGTAAACTGCATAAGCGATCATGCCAATATAAATCAAGCCCCAGATCGAAAAAACGTATCCAGCAGGCACAAAGAATATCTTAAAACGATCGGAAATCTCCCCTGTGTTTAATCCATTTAGCGGTAGGGTGTTGGCGATAATATTGAAGATAATCGTACCCAAGGCGAAAATTGCTACAAGTATTTGTCTGAAGGTTATTCTATTCATTTGTCTATCCTCCTTTGATATTTTGATCTTGAGATCGGGTCGATTTAGAAATTTGTTATTTCGAATAAATTAAAAACCACGTTGCTGTCCCTTCCAGGGAGGCGGTTGACCGGCTATGAATTCATCAACACTTGGGCCTCCCAGTTTTTTCAGCCGCCAGGTGCCGTATAAATAGCTGGCAACAAGCAGGAGTATCAAAGCTGGCCAGCCTGTGAGCAGCTGGACAATACCTAACGCTCCAACAGATTGGCGTTGGAAGAGAGCGTATTGGAAAAATGTTCGCAGGGCAAAAAACAAAGCCCAGACGAAGGTGACTTCACTGTACGCCGGACGAACCTTGGGGTGCCAGTACCAGGGTAGCGGCCATCGGCGGGTCAGGAAGCTGGTCCAGGCGACCAGGGGCTGTTTTAGAATTATGCTGACCAGGGAAACCAAAACGGTCAGGACTCCGCTCAGAATACCGGGGAGGAAATACCCCTCAGCCCCTCCGACCAATTTTGCGACCAAACCTGCAAAGAGCACAGCTGCGATGCCCCCCAAGGCATTCCGCCAGGGCTGCTGAAGGACAATCCGGTAGAAAGCGATAAGACTTGCCGCCACCAATGCACTGATCAAGGCTATCCCTAATCCAAATACGGCATTAATCAGCACAAAAATCAGCGGAGGCAGCACAGAATCCAGCCACCTCTGATTGTTAAATACTACCTGACGCAGCTCTGCAAGAATTTCGCCAGATCGGCTCATAGTGAGTTCAGAATTCCTTTTTATTTGGGGCACGGTTTCCCATCCAGAAACGCTGCCAATCTCCACCGCTGGTCTGCAGGGCGATGAAGGTGTAAAGCGAACCGGTGAAGAAACCAAGAGTCATCATGAAAAAAATCCAGATAATCGTTCGAATAATGGATTTCTCGCGAAATGCAATCCAACCTGAAAAGAGAATGAAGCCAGTATATAGATCGACCATGGATACAATTCCCCATGGATTCGATAGCAGCTCAGTACCTTGCCTGACAAAATCTCCCACAATAAATCCATAGAGCAGGACGACGGTCATGGCAAGTAAGCATAAAAGTGAGATGGCTTTAGCAACATTCATCTGATTTATCCCAAGAGCGATACTTAGAATCAAAACTTAATGTTTCAGAAAACCAGTATCACACCGAAAATCACTTCGGTAATCACACTGATCACATTGGATTGAACCACGGATTTATCCACGAACATTGAAATTGTCCTGATAGCTGCCACTACGAGATAAGCGATCCCAAGGGTAAGATATGCAGCTGGTTCGTTGATGAACAGTACTGCGGCACCGAGACCAACAAAGAATCCACCCAACACAGCCCGGATCTCCGTAATGCCTCGACCACCCTCCACCTCCAAACCGGTAAAACCTCTCACCTTGAGCGGCCAAAAAAGCGAGATTACCCCGGTCAGTATTGTGGCAATAGCGACCGCGATTTGTAAAATTTCAATTAGAGTCATTTTTTGTCTTCCTTTCGGATGATTTGTTGCCCGGATTTTTTGGCTGACGAGGAAACCAGGGGAAAAAGGCATTGGTGTTCTCAATGTATTCCTTATAGCCGGGTTTTGTGTCTTTCAAGGTTCTTTCCAGCATGCTCACCCCAGAGACGTTGCGGAGCAGCAGGGTCATCAGAATCGGGCTGTAGATTGTCCAATATCCACCTGCAGCCGCGGCGATGAGAAAGAATCCCCACCATTGGGCAGCATCCCCGAAGTAGTTTGGATGGCGCGTGTAGCGCCAGAGTCCGCGGTTGAGCACCTTGCCCTTGTTCTCTGGATTCGTTTTGAACCTGCTCAACTGCCAATCTCCGCCGGCTTCAAAGATAAAGCCAACGACCCATGCAACTGCACCGAGTATATCCAACCAGGTAAAGGTCTGAACTGTGGAGCTGACTTGCGCTGTGAGCAGGGGGATTGAAATGAGCCACATCAAAAAACCCTGCAGGGCAAAGACCTTGAAGAAGCTGTACCACCACCAATTATGACCAGATTCTTGTCGCCATTTTTGGTAGCGGAAATCTTCACCGCGTCCCCGATTGCGGAGGAAGATGTAGATAGAAAGTCTGAGCCCCCAGATCGAGGTCAGGGTTACTACCAACAGCTTGCGCGGCAAGAATCCATCGGGAGTAAGCAGAAAAAATATCCAGGTTGTAATTACAAAACCTGTTCCCCAGAATATATCTACAATGCTGGCATCTTTCAGCCGCAAGCTGAGCAGCCACAGGGCAACCATGAAGCCCAGGATGGCAAGCCCAGCTGTTCCATATATCGATAGAAATTCGACCATTAGTGCTACGCTTAGAAATCTTGAGATTTGTTGTTAAGGTGTGCAAAAAATTCGGCTCGGGTCTTGTCGTTATCTCGAAAAGCTCCAAGCATCTTGCTGGTTTTCATTTTTGCGTTTTCTTTCCTCACACCACGCATCATCGAACACATGTGGGCCCCATCAACGACAACGGCCACCCCGTGCGGGTTTAAGGTCTCCTGTAGAAAGGAAGCAATTTGGGCGGTCATTTGTTCTTGGATCTGCAGGCGACGGGCAAACATTTCCACGATTCGAGGTATTTTGCTCAGGCCAATTACCTTACCGTCCGGGAGGTAAGCCACGTGGGCTCGACCGTAAAATGGCAGCAGATGGTGTTCGCATAAACTATAAAAGTCAATGTCCCTAACCACTACCATCTCATCATAGTCTACATCAAAAATCGCTCCGTTGATCATCCTGTCGCTGTCGATTCGATAGCCGGAGGTTAGCTCTTCGAACATGCGCGCAACCCGGTTGGGCGTGTTCAGCAGACCCTCTCTCTCCGGCTCTTCGCCAATATTTTTGAGAATGTTGTACACGGAGGCTTCAATGTTGATCTGAGCCCATCTTTCTTTGGAAGGGGGAAGATTTAACTGAGTCTGTTCGCTGATATTTTCTGTCAATAATTCAGGAAAGTTTAGTAATGTCATTCTGAAATTCCTTAAGAGATTTTTTTTATTGTTTAGTTTTTGAAATACAGGTGAAGCCGACTGCGCCAGGCCCGAGATGAGCACCAAGGACGGGGGTGACATCGATAGATAGGGGCAATTCCTGCTCTGAAAAGAGGTGTTTGGCTTTTTGCCAGAGTTCTTCTGCATCTTGCCTGGCGTTCGTGTGAACGAGGGCAACCTTTTCCAGCGGGCCGAGGGCGGCAACCAGATCTATTAACCGCTTGATGGATCCCTCTTTCGTGCGCACCCGTTCAGCTCCTGGGTTTCCTGCATGCATGCTTAAGATTGGTTTAACCTGCAGTATGCTTCCCAGATTCGCCATGAAAGCGTTCATCCGCCCACTGCGTTTTAAGTACTCCAGCGTATCCAGGGCAGCAAAGACATAGCTGCGTGAAGCCTGGTCATTGAGTAATGTCAGTATTTCCTTCATGGATAACCCTTCTGCTGCGGCCTTGGCAGCAGTGAGAACTTGGAAACCAGTGCCCAAGCTGAGCTGTTTCGAATCGTAAACGCTCACGGGGATTGTTTTGAAATCTTTGGCTGCAGTCTGGGCCATGCCCATCACTGCGCTCAAGCTCGCTGAAATATGGATTGAGAGGATTTCATCAGCACCATCCTGCATGAGCTGGGTGTAAACTGCGCGGAATTTATCCAAACTGGGGGCGGCTGTAGTTGGAAATGGATCGCTGTCTGGGAGACGAGTGTAAAATTCCTGCCTGGTGATCTCAATTCCGTCCAGGTATCCTTCTTCACCAAAATTGATGTACATGGGAATCACTCGGACCCCATATTCTTGAACAATTTCTGCGGGAAGGTCACAAGTGCTGTCGGTTACAATTTTTAGATTCATCCCTCGCTCCTTCCTTATTGCGCTGAAGCAATAATAACATAATGTCTAAGTATTGTCAACGTATTGCATACACAGGAATATTTATTTTCAGTTAGCTCGTGTCTGGCGTCCGGGATGAATTTAAGCCTCATCTGAAAGTAGATATCGGCAAATACTCTACAATATCTTGACACAGGAGAGTTTTTGTTATATGATTGTGTTCAGATTGTATACAGGATTTGTAAAATGTTAATTAAGCATTAAGGGTAATGATGAACGAGATAAGCAAAACGCCATCTTATAACTTGAAGGTAGTGATACAGGAAACCGGCCTAAAACCGGATACTCTGCGAGCCTGGGAGCGCCGTTATGGGTTACCAGCCCCCACGAGATCGGACGGAGGGCATCGGCTTTATTCCGAATACGATATCGAGATGATTAAGTGGCTTATAGCTCGGCAGGAGGAGGGTCTGCGGATCAACCGTGCTGTTCAGCTCTGGCTCAATCTGGAGGAACAAGGCCAGGATCCATTGCAGTCTGTTCAATACGCAGAGACTGCCCAGCGTCTAGCTCAGCGGGAAGTCCTGAGTGGGGTCACACTGGATGAAATACGCGAGCGATGGATCGATGCCTGTCTGGCGTTCGATGAGATCCAGGCTGAGAACATTATGGCCCAAGCCTTTGCCAGGTATCCAATGGAAACTGTTTGTTTAGAGGTTTTGGTCAAAGGTATTTCTGAGGTGGGTGAGTTATGGTATACCGGGGGAAGTACCGTACAACAGGAGCATTTTGCTTCAGCTTTAGCGATTCGCAGGCTCAACGCTCTGCTGGCCGCTGCGCCACCCCCATCTCGTCGCGGGAAGATATTAACTACCTGTCCTCCCGGTGAAGATCACATTTTAACCTTGCTGATGATCACACTCTTCCTGCGTTTGCGCGGTTGGCAGGTCGTCTATCTGGGTGCCAATGTCCCCATTACCAAGATGGACACTGCAATAAGCTCCTCCAAACCAGACCTGATCGTCGCCACCGCCCAGCAGCTGTATACAGCCGCCAATTTATTCGATGTAGCAAATTTCGTACACGCGCAAGGGGTACCTTTAGCCTATGGTGGATTGATTTTCACCCTAATCCCAGAGCTGCGAAAGAAGATCCGGGGCTACTTCCTGGGAGAATCGCTGGACAATATAACCCAGTCAATTGAGTATTTCCTGGCTCAAAAACCAGTGATAGCTGAAATTGAGCCCGTGAGGGATGAATTCAAACTGGCGGCTGCTCATTTCTCAGAATATCAACCCATGATTTCAGCATATATGTGGGAGAAATTCCAAGGGAACGGGATGAAAGACTATCATCTCGAAATCGCAAACGAATTTCTGAGCAAGGATATTCAAGCCGGACTGCGTTTAGGTGATTTGGGTTTTCTCAAATTTGAGATCGATTGGCTGGCGGGTTTACTCCAATCAAATAACATTCCAGGTGAGTTGCTGCCTAAATATCTATCATTGTATAAAGAAGCAGTTGAAAACAATTTAGACCAACGTGGGCAGTTAATTGTCGATTGGCTGGATAGTGTGGTCTTAGAAGAACAAGTTTAACAAACATAAGAGGCAGATATGAAAATCTTAATTGCAGGTGGAACGGGACTTATCGGTAGAGCGTTAACCAAGGAATTAATTCAAAGCGGACACGAAGTTATCATCCTGAGTCGCAATCCGAATAAAGTCATCCGGAAACCGCAGGGTGTCGAATTGGTTGCCTGGGATGGCGTCTCTACAAATGGATGGGGGGAGCGGGTCAACGATGTCCAGGTGGTTGTCAACCTCGCCGGAGAGAATATTGGCGGTGAGGGATTTTTCCCCAGCCGGTTGACCGATGAACGGAAACGGCGCATTCGCGAGAGTCGCATTAATTCCACAAAAGCACTTCTAGAGGCGATTGAAAGAGCTCATCAGAAACCGAAGGTATTTGTCGAATCATCGATGATTGGTTACTATGGGTTTCACGACGACGAAGAGTTGGATGAAACAAGCTCACCAGGAGATGATTTTTTTGCCGAATGTCGTGAATGGGAGAAAGTCTCTATGCCTGTTGAGGACCTTGGGGTGCGGAGGGTAATCATCCGCACAGGAATTGTATTTTCGACAGGCCGTGGGAGCGCTTTGAACCGCTTGGTCTTGCCGTTCAAACTCTTTGCAGGTGGTCCGCTCGCTGGTGGCAAACAGTATCTGTCATGGATACATGAAGAGGACGAAGCCCGGGCTATTCTTTTTCTGATTGAAAACCAAGAATCACAGGGGGCATTTAACTTGACAGCCCCTAATCCGGCAACGAATGCAGAAGTGGGCAAAGCGATCGCCAAGGTCTTAAAGCGCCCATATTACCTTCCGGCTCCAGAGTTCGCCTTTAGGATCGCTTTTGGTGAAATTGCTGCGTTGGTGACCAAGGGGCAGCGGGTGCTTCCAAAACGATTGCTTGAACAGGGCTTCGAATTTCGATTCCCACAAGTTGAACCTGCCTTGCGCAATCTCTTGGCAGACTGATGCGCCATTATTATCATGAATTTGAGGTCAAAGCTCCCTTAGTACGCGTGGCAGAATTCCACAGCAGCACGGAGGCCCTCAAGTTATTAACCCCGCCTCCTCTCTTTGTCCAGTTTAATTACCTTGAACCGCTGGGGGAAAACTCCCGATCGGATTTTACTCTCTGGTTTGGCCCAATCCCGGTTCGCTGGGTAGCAGTTCATAGCGAAGTCAGGCCAATGGAGGGATTCATTGATACACAGGTCATAGGTCCTTTTCAGACCTGGATCCACCGTCATACCTTTGAAAAGATCGCGGAGGATACCACCCGGGTGGTTGATGAAGTTCAGGGACAGCCCAGTCGCCACATTTTTTGGGGGTTAGTCAGCCGTTTCATGTGGCTGACTTTGCCTTTCTTATTTTCCTATCGAGCGCGGCAAACCAGGAGGGCAGTTGAGAAGCCATGAACAGGGTTGTGGTCATCGGTGCCGGATTTGGTGGCTTGGCTGCCGCAGCAGAATTATCTCGCCGTGGTTTTGAAGTGACTGTGCTCGAAGCGCATGTTTATCCTGGGGGTAGTGCCGGGACATTCTTCCACCAGGGTTACCGCTTTGATGCCGGGGCGACCTTGGCAGGAGGTTTTGCCCCTGGTTCTGTGATGGATAAGCTCGGTCGGCAATTCGATATCGATTGGCAGCATTCGTTGACCGATATTGCCATGTTGATTCACCTGGCAGATGGTTCATCAATTACCCGCTGGACTGAACCTGAAGCCTGGCGATCCGAACGGGTAACCCATTTTGGTAAGTCCGCGGAACAGTTCTGGGATTGGCAGGAGAACACTGCCGATGCATTGTGGGATTTAACCCTGCGTCTGCCTCCCTGGCCGGTTCAATCCTCCAGGGACACGCTGGAGTTGATCAAGAAAGGATTCGCATGGATGCGGGCGGTCAGCCAGGCAGGGAAAATATACTTAATACCTTCGATATTCTCAGATGCATTCAAACCGGTCAGTGCCCATCTGCCCCGGGAAGCGGAAAAGCTCCGCCAATTTATTGATGCCCAACTGTTGATCTCTGCTCAAACGACCAGCCGCTATGCAAATGCACTCTACAGTTCAGCTGCGCTGGATTTGGCTCGCCAGGGTGTGGCACATGTACCCGGTGGTATGGGTGGCATGGCAGACAAATTAACAACGGCGGTCAGGCAGAATGGTGGCAACGTCTATTTTCGCCAGGAGGTCACCAGGGTAAGAAAAGAGCCAAATGGATCTTTCATTGTGGAAACGAAACGAAAAACGGAGTTCCCGGCGGATATCATCATTTTTAATCTCCCACCTTGGAATATTGCCAGAATTTTAACCCAGGAATTACCTGCTCGCTTGCGAGATCTCCCCCACATGCCGAAACGTGGCTGGGGAGCCTTTATGGTGTATATTGGATTAGACAGGGCGCAGATTCCCAATAACCTGCCCCTGCACCACCAGGTGATTGTACAAGAGCCAATAGCTGAAGGAAATAGCATCTTCATGTCCTTGAGTCCGGAATGGGACAAATCCCGAGCTCCCGCAGGAAAGCGTGCTCTCACCATCAGCACCCACACACAGCTCCAACCCTGGTGGGAATTGCAGCGGAATGATCCAGTAGCGTACGCTGAGCGAAAAGACGCCTACACGGAGCGGATCATATCGGCTGCAGAACGGGTGATTCCCAACCTGCGGACCTCTGCTGAGCTCGTTTTACCCGGAACCCCGCTGACCTTTGAGCGCTTTACCCGCAGAGCTTGGGGGTGGGTAGGTGGGTTTCCACAAACCAGCCTTTTCCAGACCTGGGGACCGCACCTCTCAGCCGGATTATGGATGGTGGGTGATTCGATATTCCCCGGACAATCTGTGCCCGCGGTGATGCTGGCGGGAGTGCGGGTGGCTCGTTCTCTGGAGGTTAGGGAATCTGTAGTTGTATTGAGCTCCAAGAAAACGCGGTTTTTGAGATCCAAACAGTTTCGAAGAGTTAATTAAATAGATTATTGGGGCCGGCGTGCAGGGCAAGAAAGCTGGTCAGGAGTGGCGATGGAATCTGCAATCTGGTGGATAAGGCGTGACCTGCGTTTAAATGATAACCCAGCATTAAGCCGGGCAGTATCCCTGGCAAAATCAGTCGTCCCGGTTTATGTCCTCGATCCCATATTAATCCAATCCTCCAAGGCGAGCCCCAGGCGGTTGGATTTCCTATACCGAGGATTAAAAGCGCTCGATGAGGATCTGCGATCAAGGGGAAGCAGACTGGTCATCAGACAAGGAGATCCCCTCGAGATATTATCCAGGCTGGTCAGGGAATGCGAGGTGGAGCAGATATTCGCGGAGGAGGATTTTTCTCCTTATGCCCGCCAGCGAGACCACCGAATCGCTGAAGCGCTGCCCCTGAAGCTTGTTGGCGGTAGCTGTGCCAGTCATCCCGAATCGCTGGTAAAGGACGATGGGACGCCATATAAGGTCTTCACGCCCTATATGCGTTCGTGGAAGGCGAGGTATGAAAATCATGGAGATCTACTCTTATCCGCTCCTGATTTTATCCCCACTGATCCTGAGTGGAGGAGTGAAAGCTTTCCAGACCCTGTGCCTGGTGAATCTGCCGACTTATTCCCGCCTGGAGAAGGGGCTGCGATGGAGCGTCTAAAATCTTTTACAGATCCTTCAACGGGCAAAATTTTTGGGTATGCGGATGAAAGGAATATCATGGCGGTTGACGGCACTGCGCAGGTATCACCATATCTGCGCTTTGGGACGCTTTCGGCTAGGCAATGTATACATGCAGCCCAAGAAGCGATGCGGCTTTCCCCCGACCCAGCATCGAGAAACAGCGCCGAAGTATGGCTGAACGAATTGATCTGGCGCGAATTCTATCTCGCTATTCTCTATCATTTTCCATTCGTCCTGCGGCGAAGTTTCCGGGATGATCTGAGAGATATTCCCTGGCGAAACGATTCCGCCGAATTTCATGCCTGGTGTGCCGGACAGACGGGATACCCGGTTGTGGACGCCGCCATGCGCCAGCTGAATGAAACCGGTTGGATGCATAACCGTGGTCGCATGATCGTTGCTTCATTCCTGGTCAAGGATTTGCTGGTTGATTGGCGTTGGGGGGAGAATTTCTTCATGCAGAAGCTGCTCGATGGTGACCCGGCTGCGAATAACGGCGGCTGGCAGTGGACAGCTGGTACTGGAACGGATGCGGCACCATATTTCCGGGTTTTTAATCCCATCCTGCAGGGGAAGAAATTTGATCCACAAGGGAAATTTGTCAAGCGGTGGTTACCCGAATTATCCAGCGTTCCAGAGAAATTCATCCATACCCCCTGGGAAATGCCTGAAGAGGTGCAAAAGCGAGCGAGCTGTACCATCGGGAGTGATTACCCCCAGCCTATCGTCGATCACAGTTTTGCCAGAAAGCGGGTGCTGGATATCTTCAGCAGAACTAAAGATGCCTACGAGCAGTAATTCAATACCCCCGGGTTATTTATTAGGCAATAATTTTTACCTTACCAGATTAATAAAACAATCCCCGTACCTGGAAGATATGGGGATTGTATGTTAAAAAAACACTAATTATATTACTTAACATTTACCTTCAGAGTCGGGGTCTTATGCGCACTCAGCTTTGCCCGGATGGTCACGTCCACGCCTGCAGGGATATCTTGAGCATCGAGGCTCATCACAACAGTATCGGTTCCCGCAAGTTTCACTTCGATGAAATAATCACCGGGGTTTAGTGTATAAAATTTGCTTTCCTTAAAAGAGAACGTGAACAGGTAGCCGTTGTTCACATATACATCAACCGGTAGATCCTTGGCTGTTCCAAGGCTGGTGCCGTTTATCCCATGCTTCACTGTGAGATCGAACGTGCCTTCACTGGCATCGGCTGGCTGAACACTGAGTGCAAACACTAATAAACCAACTGCGGCTACAGCCAGGAGCACAAGTGTCCAGAAATTTTTCCGTTCTAACGTAGCTATCCTCATTTTTTACCTCCAAAATTTTGGTGTTATTTCGTGGCATCTAACTTATGCCTTACTCAATTTAACAATACTACTATAAAAAGCATGTATTGTCAATAAATTGCACATTATTAATCAACTTCTAATTATCGATAATCCCAACGCCCTTATTATACCTTTGCAATATATTGACAATTAAGTGATAATATGTTAAAATATAATTTGTACAAATAAAATCGACAAGCGACAAGCAAGAGGTCAAGGAAAATCAGATGAGTCAGTTAAATCCAAAAAAACTTCATGTAACCTACATGGAAAAAGATTTAAAAAGAGATCCGATTGTTCCTCGCGCATATACTCTCACCCACTCAGATAGGACAGGTGACCTTTTTCTATCAATAGGTGCTGTGCACAATTATCCGCAAATCTCTGGCTGGTATACAAAGCTAATGCGCGATGAAGTGCTTGCGGAATGGCAGTTTGCAAATGAACCCAGCTTTCATGTCCACTGCCACGTAAGTGGCGGCTTCCTGGTCGGCTCGGCGAGCTGGCGGGCTTCCATCTTCCGCCAGCATATGCCTATGGTCCTTCAGGCATTCCGCTATGGTGACCGGGATTTGTTCCAGGCACACCCAGATTTAGATCAGGCAGTGATATGGGTTCATTTTCATGCCAAAGAAGCGAAATATAATCGCACAGAAAAATGGGGTATTTTTTCAGACTACCAGATTGGGTTGGCAGCAAATCCAAATGGAAAAGAAATCGCAAAAAGAATTTCTCGTTAAGGAGCAGACACAAAATGATGAGATCTACTAGTAATAAGAAATTAGTTCTCGTGACGGGAGCTACAGGTTATGTTGGTGGTCGTCTGGTTCCTGCATTGCTCGAATCCGGTTACAAGGTGCGGATTCTGGTGCGGGATGCGGATCGGGTTAAAGGGCGCTCATGGATAAACCAAGTTGAGGTGAGTGTCGGAGATGTCTTTGAGCCTGAGACATTAAAACTGGCTATGAAAGGTGTCCATTCAGCTTATTACATGATCCACAGCATGATGGACAGCTCAGAATTTCATGAACGCGATTTAATCGCAGCCAGAAATTTTGGCACGGCTGCCCGGGAATCGCAGGTGGCGCGGATAATTTACCTCGGGGGGTTGGGTGAGCCGGAATCTGACCTTTCCCCGCACCTGCGATCCAGGCAGGAAACTGGAGAAGTATTGCGTCAGAGCGGTGTGCCGGTGACAGAATTTCGTGCCGCGATCATCGTTGGTTCTGGCAGCATCTCTTTTGAGATGATCCGCTATCTCACCGAACGTTTGCCGGTCATGATCTGTCCCCAATGGGTCTACACCAGGGTGCAACCGATAGGCATACGGAATGTATTGGAGTACATGGTGGCTGCGATAGATACACCTGAATCTGCAGGCAAGATCATCGAAATTGGGGGAGAAGATGTGCTCACTTACGGTGATATGATGCGACAGTATGCTGAGGTGCGCGGTCTAAATCGAGTGTTGATCCCTGTTCCGGTGCTGACTCCCCGTTTATCCTCCCATTGGGTTCATTGGATCACCCCAATCCCGTCACAAATTGCCCAACCTTTAATTGAAGGACTGCGCAATGAAGTAATTCTCCACAATGACCAAGCCAGGTCGATATTTCCACAAGTCAAACCGATGGATTACCGCCGGGCTGTCGAGAGAGCGCTCAACCGCCTCCAGGCAGGCTCAATTGAATCGAGATGGAGTGATTCCCTGTCAAGCAGCCAGGGAGATGTACCTTCCGTGGTCCTGACCAATCAAGAAGGCATGATCCTTGAGCGGCGGCAAATGCTGATCGACGCCCCTGCTGACCTCGTCTATCAAGAATTCAGTGCACTTGGTGGTGACCGTGGATGGCTCTATATGGATTGGGCTTGGCAACTGCGAGGAGTGATCGATCGCATATTTGGTGGTGTCGGAATGCGGCGGGGAAGGCGGGATCCCGGGGATCTGCGGGTTGGCGACGCGCTTGATTTCTGGAGGGTTGAATATGTCGAGTACGCCAGTAAGATCCGTCTGCGTGCAGAGATGAAGGTGCCAGGGGATGCATGGCTCCAGTTTGAAGTGTCTCCGGATAAATACCGCCGATCACATCTGGTGCAAACCGCCTATTTCGCACCGAAAGGCCTTGCGGGTTTTCTTTATTGGTATGTGCTTTATCCGGTCCACAGCTTGGTGTTCTCAGGCCTGATCAAGACGATTGCTCAGCGGTCAGTAAATGCTGCAGAAACGGACCAACGCTTCGCTTACCCGGATTCGCTGGATAAGGCAGTAAAAGTTCCCATTCAATCTCGCGATGATATCAACCGCTGAATCAATTGGTACAATGAAGCGGATATGAAGAATAGAAAACTGCTTACCTTATTTCTTATTGTTTTCATTGATTTATTAGGATTCAGCATTATTTTGCCGCTGCTGCCTTTCTACGCGGAAACATTCAACGCCACACCTACTCAGGTGGGCTTGTTGGTGGCCTCCTACGCGGCTGCACAGCTGGTTGGTGCACCGATCTTAGGTCGTCTATCCGATCGGTATGGCCGCAAACCTGTACTATTGATCAGCCTAACGGGGACTTTTATCGGCTTCCTGATGCTCGGCTTTGCAAATTCCTTGGCGATGCTGTTCGCCAGTAGAATTCTGGATGGCTTCACCGGGGGGAACATCTCCGTGGCACAGGCCTATGTCACGGATATAACCGATGACAGCAACCGGGCGAAGGGATTGGGAATGTTGGGGGCGGCTTTTGGCCTCGGTTTTATTATCGGCCCAGCCTTGGGTGGCGTGCTCAGCATATATGGATTTGCGGTCCCCGCGTTTGTGGCAGCCGGGCTGTCTCTGATCAGCATCCTGGGAGTGATTCTTTTCTTACCCGAATCGTTATCCGAGCAGGCACGCATAGCCCTGATGAATCAGACCCGGCAGAAATTTTCCTTGGAGAATTTGTGGAGGGCAGTCAGCAGGCCGCGGGTAGGACCGATTTTGCACGTCAGGTTCTTTTACGGATTGGCTTTTGCAACCTTTCAAACGATATTTCCCCTGTATGCCCAATACAAGTTGGGGCTGGATGCGCGCAGCACCGGATTTGTTCTTACCTATGTTGGCATCCTGGTTGTTTTTGTGCAGGGTTTTCTTGTGGGCTGGTTGGCTTCTCGTTTCGATGAGTATCGCCTAGTTTTTACTGCGACCTTATTGATGACGGTCTCGCTGTTCGCCTGGGCTGCAGCTCCAAATATTGTCTTCGTGCTGTTGATATTGGCTCCCTTAGCGCTGGCTGCTGGTTTACTCAACACCCTGCTCAACAGTACCTTGAGTAAAGCGGTGTACCCAGAGGAAGTAGGTGGTGCGCTGGGTCTTTCTGCTTCGTTGGAAAGTCTGACGCGGGTGATATCACCTGCCGCGGGAGGTTTATTGCTGGGGAGTTTTGGAACCTGGGCACCTGGGCTTGCAGGTGGATTGATTATGATATGGACCGTGAGCTATGCATGGCGGCGTTTGGTTAAAAATCCAGATCCTCCCCTGCCGCCGCGTGCGAACAGTGAGGGGTTAACGCCTAATACGGTTGCTTAAAGATCGCTACCTGTTCCATATTCTTGACAAAAAAAGAGAAAATATATAGCTCAGGGATAATGCCAAGACGCTGCTCCATATTGGGAACAAATTTCCAATCCCCTCCCTGCCTTGCAGTAACCAGACGATAATTAAGGAAGTAACGGTAAATATTTGTCCGGCTTGTGCCCGCAGCGGATTTACCCTTTCAGGGGAGAAATCACAGACTAACTCAATACGCCGTGTAGAAATTATCAGGGGGATGATCAAAATGCTCATCACTAGGACAAGGTAAAAGTCCGGTGTTTGGATTGTCCCGAGGATCGTGATGGGCTCCAGCAAAAAAATCATAATCAAGAAGGTAAACACCGTTATAACCATGGAGAAGACTAAATTTTGGTTCCTGGGGGGTGGTAATCGGCTGTCGATGAGCAGCGCAGCAGCTGTTAGGAACCCGTAAATCCAGTTTCCTTGGTATGTTAACCACAAACCCAGTCCAGAGACCACCAGGGAGTCGAGAATCCTTGAACTAATGCCCGTCGTGCGATTGATTATCCGAATCAGCAATAGCATCATAAAAACAGCCATGAGATCAGGGGGGTTGAACAGGTAGTAGCCAGGTATTGCCAGCGCTAATCCCAAAAATGCAGACAGCTCGTGTTCTGGATCAATCTCTCTGGCAACCGCCCAGGTGAGGAAAACCGTCAAGCCAATAGGTATCGCGTTGGTCAGGCTGGTGAGTAAGTCGCTTCCCTGAGCGATCGTGAACCCGAATTGTACCCCTCCGGCGAGTATTGAGAGCACCAGTATCGCCAGGTTGGTCGGGTAGCGAGGGTCTACCACCCGAACCAGGGAAGTATAAGATAAGATTTTCATTCTTTAGATCTTTCCCAGCACCAGGCATGCGTTTTGCCCCCCCAATCCAAAGCTGTTAGATAAAGCAGTCCGTATTTTGACCTGCCTGGCGTAGTTTGGGACATAATCCAGATCGCATTCTGGATCGGGGTTTTCGAGATTGATCGTGGGGTGCAGGCATTCTGCCTGGATGGATTTCACACAGGCAATTGCTTCGACTGTACCAGAAGCGCCCATACAGTGTCCGATCATGCTCTTGGTGGAGCTGATCGGAATCTTGTAGGCTGCTTGTCCAAACACTTTTTTGATGGCTTTTGTCTCCGTGGGATCATTAATGCGGGTCCCTGTACCATGGGCATTGATGTAATCAATTTGGTCCGGGTTCATCTGCGCATCCTGCAAAGCCCAGCGCATGGCATTTTGAGCACCGATGCCTTCCTCGTCAGGTGTGGAAATATGCTGAGCATCGGAAGAAGCCGCATGTCCTAATAATTCTGCATAGATCATGGCTTGCCTGTCGTCAGCATGTTGCAGTGATTCCAGTACCAGGAAACCTGCTCCTTCCCCGAGCACAAAACCCTGCCGATCCTGGTCAAATGGACGGCTGGCTTTTTCGGGTGGGTAAATGTCGCTGCGCGCCAGAACAGTCATTGCATCGAAGGCGGCGATCACCTCCTTACGGATCAGGCAATCAACGCCTCCCGCGAAGACCATATCCGCTTTTCCACTGCGGATTAACTCCATGCCATAACCGATACTCTGCGTTCCACTTGCACAGGCGGTGGTAATCGTTGTCAGCGATCCTGTTGCTCCCAACTCCAGGCTGACATAATAACCGGGTATGTTGGGTAATCCGTTAATCAGCGCAGTTGGAAATGGTTTTCGTCCGTGGTATGTGTATTGATACGCGGTATCGACCAGAGTATCAAACCCTGCGATGACCGTCCCCACGGATACGGCTACCCGGTCCCCTTCCTGACGTACCTGGTCCGGGTCGAGGTTTGCATCTTGGAGAGCCATTTTTGCCGCGATCAAGGCTATTTGCGATGCCCTGGACATGCGTCGAGCAGTTTTTCGCTCAATAAAATCACTCGGTTCAAAATCGACTTCCCCAGCGATCTGCACTGCCAGGTCCTGCGGATCAAATTGAGTGATCTGCTTGATACCGGATTTGCCATTGGCCAGACTTTGCCAGAAATCATTGGTATCACCCAGCGGAGTCATGGCACCCATACCGGTGATTACAATACGGGGTCTTCCATCTGCTGCATTGATCATATTTTTTCTCCCCTGGTTTTAGTGTGCTGATTAAATAGGGCTAACCTGAGGATACACGTGATCTTCAAGTTCAGCAAATCGATTCACTAGAGAACGAATGGATTTAATTGAGTACTTCCACGAAGACCTGGTTGGTCACGATCGGTCCCAAGACGAGTGGATTTGATTCACCCTGCACCTGCACATGCAGATTGTGGTCGAAAGGCGTGTAATTCAATACCTGGAGACGGGCTTCTGGTTTAACCCCCATCTCGCTTAAATAGCGGAGAAGTTCTGGATCACTGTCCCGGACCCGCTTGACGACCGCTTCTTGGTGGGGGCGCAGCTGGCTGAGAGAAACCTCAGATGATTCAGGCAACATCAATTCGCGGGTTGGAATCGGATCGCCGTGAGGATCATGTTGAGGATCCCCTAAACTGGCCGCAATCCGCTCCTCGAGCTCTTCTGAAATCACATGCTCGAGCCGATCGGCTTCTTCGTGAACTTCATCCCAGCTATAGCCCAGGTTCTGGTGCAGGAACATCTCCAGCAGGCGGTGGTGGCGGATGACCTCGAGGGCAATTTTTTCTCCATCGGGGGTCAATTTCACCCCCCGGTGTTTTCGGTAATCGAGCAAAGGCGGATTACTGGCGGCAAGCTTTTGAATCATATTGGTCACGGAAGCAGGTGTGACATCCATGCGTTCCGCGATCTGGTTGGTGGTTGCTCGACCTTCGGAAAGCGTTAAGTCGTATATCGTTTTCAGGTAATCTTCAATAACTCGGCTCAGATTTTCACGCATATTGGATTAACTAAATTTATATTTGAATAAGTCTAAATCTGTTTAATATTCTAACCCTATTAGGTGATTTACGCTACTCTTTATTTGATTCAAGAAAATAATCTGGATTAAGATTTACATCTTTCCTCCCTCGAAATCGATCAAGTATAATCAATTAACTTGGGTGGAAAGATTATCTTGATAACAAGGAGATTTCCATGGAGTACAAGCTGCTGATCGATGGACGATGGGAACCAGGGGAAGATTACCTGGAGGTGACGAATAAATACACCCAAAATGTATTCGCGGCTGTACCGAAATCCAATCGGGGACAGGTAGATGCCGCAATTGCAGCAGCCAGAAGAGCTGCGCCCATAATGGCGGATATGCCGGCATATAAGCGCGCCGAGATTCTCGCACGAACGGCTGGACTGATCAACGACCGTAAGGAAGAACTTGCGCAGACTATTGCCAGCGAAGCAGGAAAGGCGCTCAAATTTGCGCGGGTTGAAGTGGATCGCGCTATCAGCACCTTCACCATCGCTGCTGAGGAGGCAAAGCGTGTACATGGGGAAACCATTCCCTTGGATGCAGTACCTGCAGGTGAAGGTTATTTTGGTTTTTGGCTGCGCCGACCGGTTGGGGTGATCGCCGCGATCAGCCCATTCAATTTTCCCCTCAACCTGGTTGCGCATAAAGTCGCCCCTGCAATCGCTGCTGGAAACGCAGTGGTTCTCAAACCAGCCAGCACGACGCCTATCACTGCAGTCAAGCTCTGTGAAATCTTAGAGGCTGCTGGATTGCCTCAGGGGGCGATCAACCTGGTGGTTGGTCCGGGCAGCACGGTTGGTGAATGGCTGGTTACCGATCCGCGGGTGGATAAAATCACTTTTACAGGCAGCCCGCCGGTCGGTGAGCACATTCTCAGCGTGGCAGGGATCAAGAAAGTCACCCTGGAATTGGGTAATACCTCCCCGGTCATCATTGCCCCAGATGCCGATCTGGATCTGGTCGCCAAGCGCTGTGCCGTGGGTGCCTACTACAACTCCGGCCAGGTTTGCATCTCGGTCCAACGTATTTATTCACAAAAAGGTATCTTTGATCCTTTCGCCGAGAAGTTTGTCGAGGCCAGCGAGGAGATGGTCGTCGGCGATCCCTTGGATGAGAGAGTTGATGTCGGTCCGATGATCGAACTCGGCGAAGTCGACCGCATTGAAAACTGGGTGGAGGAGGCACGCCTGGGTGGAGCCCAGGTATTAACCGGCGGTAGGCGGCAAGAAGCGGTATATTGGCCAACGGTGCTTACCAATGTCAAACCGGATATGAAAGTTGTCGATCAAGAGGCATTTGCACCGGTTGCATCAGTTATCCCATTTGACGATTTTGAAGAAGCGCTTGATCTTGCCGATACAACGAATTTTGGTTTGCAAGCCTCGGTGTTTACGCGGGATATCCAGCGAGTATTCAAGGCTATTAGGCGCTTAAACTTCGGAGGGGTGATGATTAATGAAACCCCTGCATACCGGGCTGACCACATGCCGTATGGTGGCAACCGGAGTAGTGGTTTGGGTCGTGAGGGTTTGCGATTCGCAATTGAGGAGATGACAAATATCCAGATGGTCGCGATACGGTTGGAAAACTAGCCAGGGCAATAATTTCAAGCCGAAATCATTGTCTCCAGCTGGTGCATTGGATATAATTGTATGAACAATATATAATTGGTCCAGAATGTTGGAGGTTGAAATGAAGAAATTTTATGTACCTGTTCTGTTAAGTTTAGTTGTCGTATTCCTGGCATCCTGCGGCGGAGGAACACCGGAAGCGGTGAGTATTGATTTGGAGATGAATGAATATGGCTTTGTCCCGGAAAAGTTAGATTTCAAAGTTGGTCAGGAAGTGACCTTGAACCTGGTAAACAAAGGCCAGCTACAGCACGAGGTTATGTTTGGGCGAGATGTGATGAAGAAGGATAACCGTCCTGCTGGCTATATGGAAGACATGTTTGAAGTTGGTGGCGTGACCCCGGAGTTTTCCCAGGTCGGTGAACCAGAAGCTGAGCATGATGAAGAAATGCATGAAGGCTTTATGATGGTACTACCGATAGGTGGAACAGGGGTGATTAAGTTCACCGTTACTAAAGAGATGCTAGGTGAGTGGGAAATGGGCTGTTTTGAGCAGGAAGGCGTGCATTATGATGCCGGGATGATAGGAACCGTGACCATTACCAATTAGCTCTATCGTCAAATATTCATTGCAATGTGGTGCGCGGCGCATTATGCAGGCCGCGCATTTTTTTCAAGCACATATTGTATAATCGCATTGTTCCATCGTTACTTGGGTGATCCTGGATGCTTATGATAATTAAAGCGAAATATTCTCGCTTGCTTTTTCTGCTACCGGTTATGCTTCTCCTTACCGGCTGTTCTCTGGGAGGCGAAGAAACACCTGCACAGTTAGATCTTACTGCTGTTAATACACCACCAAACCTGCAGGAAACGGCAACGGCAACTATCCAACCTACGGCAACCACCCCACCTCGTCGTTTGTCGATTTGCCTGGCAGCTGAACCAGAAACCCTCTTCATTTATGGTGATGTCTCCCTGGAGCAAAGACACATTCTGGAAGCCATCTATGATGGCCCTATCGACACGGTTGGCTACCAGAATCATCCAGTTATCCTTGAGAAACTCCCCGACCTAAAGGATGGAGACGCAAGGCTGGAACCTGTACCTGTCCAGGCAGGTGCTTGGGTAGTGAACAATGATAATCAATTGGTGGAGCTGGATCTTGGCGATGTCGTGCGACCCTTTGGATGTATCCATTCAGATTGTGCGGTTACCTGGGATGGTGGTCCGCTGGAAATGGCCCAGCTTTCGGCAACTTTCACCTTGCTCCCAGACCTGAAATGGGCAGATGGTACACCGCTCACCGCAGCTGATTCGGTTTTCAGTTATCAGGTTGCTAGCCAGTGTCCTGCAGATTTTGGTCCCTGTGGCGGTCTTGGCTTGACTTCCCGCAGTGGATGGGACACCGTACCCCGAACAGCCAGTTATCTCGCCATAGACGAACGCAGCTTGCGCTGGACTGGTGTTCCAGGCTATCTCGACCAGAATTATCAGATGAATTTCTTTATCCCCTTGCCCGAGCACCAGCTCGCCCGTTACGATCCTGAAGAACTTTTTAGTCTCCCGGAAACTACTCGCCAGCCGATGGGCTGGGGTCCATACGTGATCACCAGCTGGACGCCTGGCGTGCAGGTAACCCTCCGTGCAAATCCACTCTATTTCCGTGCTTCGCAGGTCCAGGTGATGTTTGACGAACTTATTTTTCGCTTTATCGCGAATGAACCTGAGAATGCCCTGGAATTCGTGTTGAACGGTGAATGCGATTTTCTGGATCAGGGAGTCGGCCAGATCATTATGGAGGGCGGGATGAACGATCTTTTTGGAACTGCGGAAGGAGGTCAGCTGCTACCACACTTCACTGCAGGTCCAGTCTGGGAACATGCCGATTTCGGTATTCAACCGCTCTCCTATGACGATGGATACCAACCTGGAGTCGATCGTCCAAATTTCTTCAGTGATGTGAATGTTCGCCAGGCATTTGCCTTGTGCATGGATCGCCAGAGGATCGTTGAGCAGGTTCTTTTCGGCAATTCTTCGGTGCCGAGTACGTTCTTCCCGGAAGAACATCCTCTCTTTGAACCTTCCGTGAACCGCTATGCATTTGACCCTGCTGCTGGATCACTTCTCCTCCAGCAAGCTGGGTGGGTGGATTTTGATGCGGACCCCCAGACACCCCGCCAGGCTGTTGGCGTACAGGGGGTGATCGATGGGACACCGCTGGTTGTGACATACCGCATCTCCACTGCAACGCAGCGGCGGGCTGCCAGTCAGATTCTGGCTGAGTCACTGGCGGAATGTGGTATTACGCTGGATGTGATTTCAGAACCCGGGGGTGAGGTCTACGCACCTGGCCCTGAAGGACCCGTTTTTGGGCGTCGATTCGATCTCGCCCAATTCGCTTGGGCTTCTGGCAGCCAGCCAGCCTGCAGCCTGTGGTCCAGCCGTCAAATTCCAGGTGATCCTAACTTGGTTAGTGAAGATGGGACTATTTCATTCCCCTATGGTTGGGGGGGGATTAATGCCAGCGGTTTCCGGGATAGTGCTTATGATTTCGCTTGCGAACAAGCAATCGGCACCCTACCGGGACAGCCGGGTTACCTTGATAATATCCAGTCAGTGCAGGTTATCTTCTCAGAACAGCTGCCGGTTGTCCCGCTCTACCAGCACATTAAGCTGGTTGTTACCCGGCCGGATATATGCAATTTCACCATTGATTCTTCTGCTTCTAGCGAACTCTGGAATATTGAAGCGATAGATTACGGAGAAGATTGCCAGTGAGGGCGCGGTTCAGGGAAAACCGGTAGGCGATTATTTTTGAAGGACTGGTCAAATTATCTTCATCAGGCAGGGTGCAAGTTGCAGTTTTCTGATCGTCAGTTGGCAGTGATCGAAGCGCCGCTATCTGCTTCAATCTTCCTGGAAGGACCTGCAGGAGCCGGTAAAACCACCGTCGGTGTTGAACGCATGCTGTACCTGATGGCACAGGGCATCCGGGGAGATTCCATCCTCGTCTTTCTACCGCAACGAAATCTCTCCCAGCCTTACAGTCAAGCATTGCGAAACCCGGGTCTCTTGGCCGGTGGTACCGTGGACGTGCTCACTTTGGGCGGTTTAGCCCAAAAGATGGTGGATCTCTTTTGGCCGGTGGTTGCAGAACCGGCAGGTTTCGCCCAACCTGATCAACCGCCTATTTTTTTGAATCTTGAAACTGCCCAATATTTTATGGCCAGGGTGGTTGAACCGCTGGTTGACCAGGGCTTATTTGACAGCGTGACAATTAACCGCAATCGTCTTTACAGCCAGGTTGTCGATAACCTTAATAAAGCGGCTGTGGTTGGGTTTCCTCATACAGAGCTTGGCTATCGCTTGAAGACCGCCTGGATAGGAGAAGCCAGCCAGGCACATCTCTATACTGACGCACAAGAAGCAGCTTCTCGTTTCCGCGAGTTCTGCTTAAACCACAACTTGCTTGATTTTTCGCTGCGGGTGGAGGTCTTTCTGGAACATATCTGGTCTATTCCAGTGGGCCGTGATTATCTGGCAAAAACCTACCGCCACCTGATATTTGACAACCTGGAGGAAGATACTCCCGTCACACACGATTTGTTCAGGGAATGGCTGCCGCAGATGGAATCGGCCTTACTGATCTACGATTGGGATGGTGGCTACCGCGTATTTCTTGGTGCCGACCCGATGAGCGGCTACCAGCTGAATTCTCACTGCCAGCGTGGGATTGTTTTTCGCGACTCACATGTTGCCTCGCCACAGCTGGAGCATTTTGCTGAAAACTTGAAGCATTCATTGAAATTAGCAGAGAACCGGATGGAGTCGATATTCACCTCTCCTTCCCACCACATATCAAGCCAGCTTGGAGAGGGAGCTGCAAACGAGGGTTTACGCAGGGTGCTTGAATTTGAGATTCATCGTTTTCACCCACAGATGCTCGATTGGGTGGCGGACAGGGTGGAATTTTTGATCCATGAAGAAGGTGTAAAGCCGGAGGAGATCGTCATCTTGGCACCCTACATGACTGATTCGCTGCGTTATTCGCTGAGCGAGCGGATGGCACGAAAGGGAATCTCCACCCAATCTCATCGACCTTCGCGCGCTTTACGGGAGGAACCCTCTGCGCAGTGCTTATTGACTTTAGCGACGATAGGGCACCCGGATTGGGGGATAACACTAACTCGGTACGATTTGGCGTATGCCTTGATGCAGGCGATCCAGGAAATGGACCTGGTCCGTGCTCAGCTGCTGGCCGAGATCGTTTACCGCACCCAAGATGGTCAACCAGTTCTGACCTCTTTTGATCGAATCAATCCAGGAATGCAGGAGCGGATCTCCTACACCATCGGCGAACGCTATGAGAATCTTCGCTTATGGCTGCAGGCATACAGTATTAATCCGGTTGATGAACTGGATCATTTCTTCAGCCGCATATTCGGGGAACTGCTTTCCCAACCGGGGTATGGCTTTCACCGGGATCGAGACGCTGGACGAGTTTCAGCAAATCTGATTGACTCAGCTCGCAGCTTTCGCTGGGTTGTCAGCGCGATGGGTGCAGAAACCCCCAAGGGATTAGGAAAGGGATATGTACAACTTGTTCAAGAAGGTGTTGTCGCCGCGCAATATGTCCACACCTGGAATTCACGCTCTGCGGGCGCAGTCTTTCTTGCCCCTGCTTACACCTTCCTGATGGGCAATCAGGCAGTCGATTATCAATTCTGGTTGGATGTCGGTGGACATGGTTGGGCTGAACGACTGTACCAACCGCTGACCCAACCTTATGTGCTCAGTCGGCGTTGGCCCCCAGGGGCACCATGGACGGACAACGAAGAATTTATTTCCAGCCAGGAGGCACTCTATCGTTTGGCGACCGGGTTGATCCGCCGCTGCCGCAGAAAAATTTATCTTGGCTTGAGTGATCTCGGCGAAACTGGATTTGAAATGAAAGGTCCATTCTTGAAAGCTATCCAGCGGGTATTGCAGAAAAATCCAGCTGGTCCAGAAGATATAGAGAGTCGCGCCTGATGTTTATCCCCAGACCGAAACAGCAGGAAATTCTCGCTTACCAAGGTGGGAAAATGGGTATTTCCGCTGTTCCTGGAAGCGGCAAGACCCAAATCCTATCTCTGCTTGCCGCACAGATTATCACCAACGGAGACCTGGAGGATGACCAGGAAGTTCTGGTCGTCACCCTGGTCAATGCTGCCGTGGACAATTTCGCCATCCGGGTGGGAGAGCTGGTCAAAGAACGCGGTTTACTGCCGAATCTCGGTTATCGAGTGCGTACCTTGCATGGCCTGGCGCATGATATCGTTCGTGAACGGCCGGATCTGCTTGGTTTGGGAGAAGATTTTCAGATCATAGATGAGCGGGAAGCTGACCAGATTCGCAGGCAGACATCTGTCGCCTGGTTGAAAACCAATCCCGAGGTGATGGATCATTATCTTGGAGCGGATTTGGAAGCGAATGGCAAGCTGGATTGGGTTCGCCGGGACCGATTGCCCGATGCAATCAGCAACGTCGCCCTGGCCTTCATCCGCCTGGCAAAAGATCAACAGGCTACGCCTGAAGATTTACGGGCACGTCTGGAACAGTTGCCAGTGCCACTGCCCCTGGCCCGGATGGGATGCGATTTATACCAGGCCTACCACCAGGCTCTGCTTTATCGGGGGGCGCTGGATTTTGACGATTTGATTCGCCTGGCTCTTCTAGCGCTGCAGCTAGATGAGAGCTACTTGGACCGTTTGAGTGATCGTTGGCCGTACATCCTCGAAGACGAAGCCCAAGACAGCAGTCAGCTGCAGGAGAAGATCCTGGAAAAGCTAACCGCAAAGTACGGCAATTGGGTGAGAGTCGGCGACCCGAACCAGGCGATCTTTGAAACTTTCACCACCGCGGATCCAAAATACCTGCGAGAATTCTTGGCCCTATCAGAAGTGACCAGCCTGGATATGCCCAACTCGGGGCGCTCTACCAGCAGTATCATTGACCTGGCGAATCACTTGATCGAATGGACCAATTCCGCTCACCCGCGGGAAGAAGTGCGCGAGTCCCTGGTTCCCCCACCGATCGAGCTGACGCCCCCGGGTGACCCGCAGCCAAATCCGCCAGATAACCCCCGTGGGATTCGGCTGGTTAATCGCCAGCTCTCGCCCCAACAGGAGATCAATTTTATCGCCGATTCGCTCGCTGAATGGCTTCCAAAACACTCGGAGGAGACCATAGCGGTCCTGGTGCCTCGCAACCAGCGCGGCTTTGACGTGGTCGATGCGCTGCGCCGCCGTAATCTCCCTTGTTCGGAAACCCTGCTGCGCAGCACGACTGCCACGCGGGGCACAGCTGGTGCGCTTGCCAACCTGGTCAATTACCTGGCTGATCCCGGTTCTTCCAAGAAGCTGGCGACAGCATATAAGGTTTGGCGGCGGGTTGAATGGGAAGATGAACAAAAAAGAGCTCAGCTGGAACGGGTACAACGGCTGTTAATGAAATGCCGCCAGGTGGAAGAATATCTTTGGCCTCGGGCAGGTCTTGATTGGTTAGCCGACCTAAATCTTGTTGAAAGCGATACCGGGATCGCTGATGAGTTGCAGCAGTTCAGACAGATTGTGCGCCGCTGGCAGGGTGCCATTGTGCTGCCGATTGAACAGCTGGTTCTTTCATTAGCCCAGGACCTGTTCACTGAATCTGCTGACCTTGCCGTTGCTCACAAGCTGGCGATCCTCTTACGCCAGGGACAATACCAGCACAGTGGTTGGCGACTGCCAGAATTTACAGAGGAATTAGCAGTGATCGCCCGCAATGAACGCCGCTTCTTGGGCTTCAGTGATGATGATATTGGTTTTGACCCAGAAAAATATAAAGGGCAGGTCGTTGTTGCCACCATGCACAAGGCCAAAGGCTTGGAATGGGACCGGGTCTACCTGGTGTCTGTCAATAATTATGATTTCCCTTCTGGTCATCCGTACGACCAGTATATCTCCGAACCATGGTTTCTTCGCGAAAATCTCAATCTGGAAGCAGAGACCATCGAGCAACTGAAGATTGCCCTCTCTAACGGGGCCTATGATTGGTATCAGGAGGGGAAAGCCTCTATTGATGCCCGCTTGAGTTATGTGTCTGAGCGACTGCGCTTGCTGTACGTGGGCATTACCCGGGCCAAGAAGGAATTAATTGTCACATGGAATACCGGTAGGAATGGAGCCTTGCTCCCCGCGGAACCATTTCATGCGTTGATTGAATTTTGGGAAGCGAATTTGCAGGAATTAGGAGATCTGCAGAAATGAGCCGCATACCGTCAGATTTTCAGTTCAGCCAGCAAAATCTACAGGATTTTACAGATTGTCGACGGCGTTTCCAGCTGCGCTACCTGGAACAGGTAGCCTGGCCAGCAGTCGAAGCAGAGCCGCTGCTCGAGCATGAAGCACATATGCAAGCTGGGGAAGCATTCCACCGCGTTGTTCAGCGATATCTGCTTGGAGTGCCGGTTGAACGGTTGTCCGCTATTGTGGAATCGAGTAGCGATCCTAAAAGCAGTTTACCGCGCTGGTGGGGTAATTTTCTGGCCTATGCTGGTGTGACTCCGGCGGATAATTCGCTGGTGGAAAGTGTGTTAGCTGCGAGACTGGGCGATTACCGTTTGATCGGAAAATTTGATCTTGTCCGTTGGCAAGTAGATCGATCGAACCTGCGGGTAACCATCTACGATTGGAAGACGTCCCTGAAGCGTCCTACCCACGATTGGCTTGCAGACCGCCTGCAAACCCGCATCTACCCATACCTAGTGATGAAAGTCGGCCCCCGTTATTTCGGGTTGGAGGAACTGGCTGCCGAACAAGTCGAGATGATCTACTGGTTCGCAGAATACCCCAGGGAACCACACCGATTCAGCTACAGCCCAGAACAATACCAGGCTGATGGTGATTTTTTGGGAGAGTTGCTGGTTGAAATTTCGAATCTCTCAGCAGATGATTTCCACCGAACGCCAGATGAATCCCGTTGCAGATTCTGCACCTACCGTTCGCTCTGTGATCGGGGTGTTAAAGCTGGTTTGTATGATCCGGAGGCAATGGATCTGGATGTGGAAGAATCGTATGATATATCCCTTGACTTCGACCAAATCGCTGAAATAGAGTTCT
>CP070764.1:3210930-3253752 GCA_020349245.1 Chloroflexota bacterium
AATACCTCAACTTGTTGATCAGGCGGCGAACTTGATATTGAATTAATTGTCCTAGCCTCCCAGCAGGAGGTTGGACGTGCCAAGCCTGCTGGGAAGCTGATTAATGCCTGGATTACTTGTCTCCCAGGCTGGTAATATCTCCGCTACCATTTCCAGATGATGAGACGGTGGGTTTGCCGTAATAGCGGACGTTGCCGCTCCCGTGGACCTCGACATCCAGTACTTCGCTTACCCAGAGGGTGATACCTCCAGATCCGCCGATTATTATGTTGGCATTCTTGCTGGCCAGATTTTCAGCCTGGAAATTGCCGGAGCCATTGATATCGATATTTTGATCGACAACCTTGCCATCCTCAATGCGTAAATTTCCCGAGCCATTGACATTTAAAGTTAGCTCATCTGCATTCAATTCTCCAAGGGTGATATCACCAGATCCATTGATTCTTACCCTAAATTTTGATACGTCTACCCGCTCAGTGGTGACATCTCCTGAACCTCCAATATCGATTTCAAACCAATCGGCAGTCAGATCCGCTAAGCTAACATCACCCGAACCACCGATCTCAATCCCGAAATCAGTTGTTTCCAAATCGGGAACCTGGATATCTCCTGAACCAGCGATACTGACCTGTTTCAGCGATTTGACCGTTAAAAAGTAGTAAACTGGCTTTGTTGGTCTGAGGTTCAAGTTCGAGGGAGAGGTCTTGATCCTTAGTGTCCCAGCCTGAACAGCGGTATCAAAATACTTCAACAAATTATCCTCAGCTTCAATGCGCAGTGATTCATTTTGGCCAATATCAATAATCACTGTTCCGAATGTTGCTAATTCGACTCTCGTAACACCGCTTACTGGTCGAGTTTCTTCGACAGTATTCCCCGACCCAGTCTCAGCTTTACCGATATTGTTATCAACGAGGACGCCACTCAGCTCACATGCCAGAGTTGCCATGGCGATCGTCGCGACCAGGATTGTGATTGTAAACCAACGCTTCATATTGTAACTCCTTCGATTAGCAGTGCATTTTGCACATTTTTTTCTGAATTTCAGTGAGCTTTCAAGAAGAGGACTCACATCCACTGCTATCCAGATCTTGCTGATCGTAGCATTCATATTCCAATCTGCCACCATTCGCAGGTACGGTTTTGCTAATACTTGGGAATGGTTAATTCACCTTGGTAGCATTTCAGCCATGCTAATCTGGAGGTTTATCAAGCAAATGCAGTTCCTTATCGGAATTCGAGGTAGGGAAATTGATTTAATCCTGATCGGCTATCTTTAGGGTAACTTTATCCTGATTTTGTACGCTAAGTAAATTTTTACAATCCCCCAGGATTTCTCCAATAATATTGACGGGACTATAAGCCCGGGGTCGCTGATCATTGCTGATCGGTGTAGGTCCAAAGAAAATACAAAATGCCTTTCCAAGCGGCCAATAGCCTAAGGTCCCCACGGAGACAATTTCCCGGGCACCCGGTTCTTGGGGCATATCAACGGGAATCTCGAAATAGATTTCCTCACCCCAGGTGTTTACCTGGCAATCTATCGGCAAGACCTGAATTAAAGCTTGGGAGGTGGGACTGTCATTTAGATTCGCTGGCAAGGAAAAACCCTCAAATTGAATCAGGATCCTTTTCATTGTCACCTCGTAAAGAATATGAAAAGAATATTTGTCTCAACCCAATATCAATATTTTATATTAATATTCACCAAATCATACCTGGTAAAACATGGCAGCTTATGATTTTTTTAAATCGTAATAAGCAGGCTGCGGGGGATTCGAAGGAATCTACTGTAACTTGAAAAGCCAGGTATGGATTTTCTGGTTTTGGTTTGAGATTAGAGGATGGTCTCCCGGTATCACCGGGCCTGGTATCAACCTGAGGGCGCGAATAAAGTTTCTATCTATTGCCGCTCTTATCCTTGCTGGAATGATTTAACTCGCTGAACCTTGGTCAGCGCTGATGCTGGCTATGCCAGTGGGTTCCTTTTCCTTCAACCAGATTAAGCTGATGAAAAACCCGATCAACATGGTAACTGCCCCACTGAGGTAGGGGAGTATCAAGTTGATATCAAAAACGAAACCTGCCCACAGGGGACCTGCAATCCTGCCCAGACTCATGAAGGAGTTGCTGAGACCCATTGCCATGCCCTGCTGGGAAGCGGCGCGCTTGGAGGTCAATGAACTTACGGCTGGGGTGAGAATAGATGTGGTGAAAACGAAAAGACCGGTTGTGATCAAGATTGTAGAATAGGTTCCAGCCAGTGCCATGAGTGATAAGGCGATTGCGGATCCCAGCATGCCGATTTTTATTAAAGGTGTCTCTCCCCAGCGCTTCGTAAGTGGTCCGGTTAATAGCCCTTGAGTTACTGCGGAGACTAGTCCAACCACCATGAAAACGATGCCAACCTCTTCTGGGCCGTAGCCGAATTTTTCCAGTGCATAGAGACCAAAGATGCCATAGAATATCATCAATCCGCAAGTCAGTAAAAAGACAAGGATGAGCAAGATACCAATCGGGCTGTTGAGTGCCTGCCACCAGCTGCGGAATTCAGGAATTGGGATGCGCTTGACAATGGGCTGGCGGTCTTCTTTGGGGAGGGATTCTGGCAGGAAGATAGCGATCAACAGCATAGCCAGCAAGGACATCCCTCCGGCGATGAAGAATGGTGTCGAAAGCGAATCACCTGCCAGCAAACCGCCCAGGGCAGGACCGAAAATAGTTCCCAGACCCACAGCTGCCCCCAGTATACCCATACCCCCACCTCGCTCCTCTTCGGAAGTGCTGTCACCGATATAGGCCATTGTCGTTGGTGAGGTGGCTGAAGAAAGAATGCCAGAAAGCATTCTGGCGACAAAAAGCATCCAAAGTTCGGTTGCCAAGCCGAACAATACCATGGTCAGACCATACCCAAAAATACCGATGATCATGATTGGTTTTCGGCCTACCCGGTCGGACAAACTTCCCCAGAGTGGGGCAAAGAACAGCCGCATGACTGCGTAAGAGGCGACCAATAGTCCCAATTCGCTGCCACCTGCTCCCAATGTTTCCATGTAGAAGGGAATGATCGGGATGACAACCCCAAATCCCAGGGTAACCACGACCAGGGTAAAGGAAAGAATAAAAAGATTCTTGCGATTCCTGGATTGCATGCTGACCTCCACGGAGGAGGGGTTTACCTGCCCTCCTCCATGGTGTTAATCGTTTGTATGCAGGGTTACGGTTCCCTCGGTGCCGTCAACGGTGACTGATTGCCCGCTGGAAATTGCACTGGTCGCAATTCCTGTACCCAGGACTGCGGGGATGCCATATTCCCGGGCGACAATCGATCCATGGCTGAGCGGTCCGCCGATATCGGTGACCACGCCGGATGCCATGGCGAAGAGTGGAGTCCAGGCGGGTGTCGTGATGGACGCAATCAGGATATCCCCGCGATTCATCTGATCGAAATCCTCAGGACCATGGAGCACACAGGCTTTCCCGGTAATCTTTCCTGGACTGGCGGGAACACCCTTGATGATATTGCCTTCCAAGAGACCTTCGCTCCCTGCTAAGATGGCTTCCATGTCAAAACCCAAGAATTTCTTTCCGGGAGGAAGCTGGGGTGGTGGAGTGACTCGCTTGCGCGCCTGCCACAGTGTCTGGCGTTCCCGCACAGCAGCAGACATATCTTCCAACGTCTGCCCATTTTCGAGTGCGGTGATCAGCGTTTCAACCTCGGTTTGCTCCAGCCAATATATATCCCGGGGCTGTTCGATCGCTGCCGCATTGACGAAGCGCTGACCCAGCTCGGCAAACAGCTGGTGAAGTACTGGATAGCAAAATCCGATTTCGGCGATGCCATCCTCTCTCAGAGGTGCCCGGGATTGGGCCAGCCCGAGAGATTTTTCAAATCCCCAACGCCTGATTCCTTTCAGTCGATCGCGGATTGACTTTTCCGCATCTTCCCGGCGAGAGGTGAATTCCTGCTGGCGTTCGTAGGGGTTTTTGGCTTCACCGCTGATGAAAAGTTTCAGCATTTCCAGGAGTGGCTCGGGCTCTTCCATCGGGAGTGGTTTAGCAAAATCCATGTCGTAGATGGAATAGCCATAAAGGTCTAGATATTCTCGAAATCGCTGCTTCCATTCAATCCAGGCGGATTGATCAACGTTCTGTGGGGTAATCTCTGCAGATAATTCATCCACAAGTTGTTCAGCCGGAGTTTCAGCTAAGTAGGCTACCAGAGGTTCATTATTTTGGCACCACTGAGCCAGGTCGAATAAGGCTTTTTCGCTTTGAAGTGGCTTGTTGTCGAAGCCCATCAGGAAAGTCGGCGCTGAGGGATCACCTTCTTTGCGGATCAATTTCTCATAGACATTGGTAAACAGACCCTCACTACCTGAGGTGGGCCCCATGGTGCTGCCCATTAATGCACCCAGGTGATCTGCAAATGCCGCCAGGACCTCTTTACACCCATCCATCAGTTCAGCAGGTGATAGGGCGCTTAAGTCCTTGTTTCGCCAGCTTTCAGTCACTTCGACATATTGGGGATGTGCTTCCTCCTGCCAATACGGCAATCCTTCGCGCATCAAGCGTGGAAAGGCGGGGACCATGCGGGTGATAATTAACCACCATAACTGGGGGGAATAGTTTGCCTGCTGGTAAGCATAGCCATTGATGGTCAGCATGACATTGAGATCGGTGCCTTCCGGCATGTTAAGAAACACCTCACTCAACTCACAAATACCGCGATTAATCGCTGACAATCCAAGCGTGGAAAACAATGGGGTGAGGGGGTCAGGCATGAGGTCGACGATGCTGGCACGCATATATTGGCCCTTTGGATCGGGCATTGTCCAATCCTTAGCCAATGTGGTGTCTGCCTCTGGTAGTGCCGTTATGGGCCGCGCCTGGACAATAGCCAGTTCACCGTCGGTCAGGGTCCATTCGATGTCCATCGGCATACCGTACAGCGTTTCGATTCTTGTGCCCATCTCGGTTAGTTTGCGCGCCTGCTGTTCGCCCAGGGCGGCTGCCTGGCGCAAGGATTCCGGTACGGGTTGTTCTGCAGTGGCACCATTCACCCTAACCGTCATCAGTTGTTTATCCGCTATCTGGTAATCCAGGACACGTCCGGTTTCTTTGTCCATGATGATCGTGTCGGGGGTTACCTTGCCGCCGACGATCGCTTCTCCCAGTCCCCAGGCTGCATTGATGACCGCCTGCTCACGTTTCCCAGTGATTGAATTGGCGGTGAAGAGTATCCCGGCCACTTCAGCCGGTACGAGCACTTGGACGACGATTGCCAGGGCAACGCCTTCCGTAGTTATTCCCTGCTGGAAACGGTAGCTGATCGCCCTGGCTGTCCAGAGACTTGCCCAACATTTCTTAATCGCCTCCAAGAGGTTATCTGGTCCACTGATATTCAGAAATGAATCTTGCTGGCCAGCAAATGAGGCTTCCGGCAAGTCTTCCGCGGTTGCAGATGAACGGACAGCGACACAAGGGTTATTGCCAGGAATTGTGGTATAAGCCTGGACGATCGCGGAGGTGATTTCTTGCGGAATATCTGCCAGGAGAATTGCAGAGATAATCCTTTGAGAAGCCGCCTCCAGGCTCACCGGCTTCGTATTATCCACCTGGTCCAAGGCTGATTCGATGGCGCTACCCAGATTGTTGCTGTGGATGAAATGGTTGTATGCCGCGGTCGTAATGTGAAATCCATCAGGTACGGGTAAACCGGCGTTGTACAGGCGGGCTAGGGATGAACCTTTGCCTCCGACAGTTTCTAAAGTTGCTTTGGGGTCGGCTAATGGTATTGTATAAGTTTGGGTCACCGTTGACTCCTTTCTACTTTAAAATTCTATCCTCTATTTGGTTGACTGATATGATGATGGCATTTAAATCCCAGAGTTTATTTAGGATTCCTCGTAATTGTGCCTGATCGCTGATTGATCCGGAAAGCGTTGTGGTCAGCGAATCTTGTCCCGAGTTTATAATCAAACCATCGAACCAGCTGGACCAGTTCGGGTCTAAATTGCCAGAAATCGTGATCAAATACACATTACGAAGCTGATTTTTAGGACATCCAGGCATATCTTGGCTCCAGCTTTAAAGCAACTATAGCCTTGAGCTGGGTGAATTGTCATCACATAAATTGGTGATTGTTATTAAATCACCCACCTCTTGGGTGGGTGAAAGTAAACGCCCCACAATACCTATATCAAACCCGAATCTTTCGCCTGCGCAATGGCTTCATAGCGGCTGTGTACCCCCAGTTTTGCATAGATGCTTTTCAGGTGGCTGCGTAATGTATTCACAGAGACGGATAGTTCGCCTGCCATCTCTGTGCTGGACATGCTGGAGGTCAGCAGGTGTAAAACTTCTAATTCGCGGTCGCTTAATGGTTCGCTGTCCAGCTTCTCTCTGGCAATAAAGGTTGGATGGGATTTGTCAATTACCGTTTGGTAAGCCTCAAGCAGTCGTTTGATGTAGGATCGGATGACTGGACTGTCAACCTGTTGAAAAGCATCTTTGAGTAATGCAACCATCTGATCTCCATGATCAAGAAAAATTCGCATATAGCCGCCCGGTTCAGCGAGTGTCAGGGCATGGGTAATTGCTTCCAAACTTTTTTCGCTCTTTGTGATCTTTTGGAAGGCGAGGGCTCTTAGAATCTCTGCATCAATCGCCAGATGGACTCGGTTAGCTTCTTTCGCTTCCGCTAACGATTGCTCCAGTAAACGGGCAGCATCCTCGCATTTACCTTGGGCGATATACAGCCGAGCTAGGATAGTATTCTCGTATTTTCGTAAACGGGAACGCAGGATATCTTCAACAGCGCTTGTCTCCTGTTTTATCGGGATGGTCTGCCTGGCGTGTTCTTCAGCCCATTTTTGGACAGATTCCAGATCTCCATAACCGATATTTCTCCGGGCAGCGTACATGTCAACGACGTAGTCATCAATTTCGCTGGCATCAAATTGGTATGCGATGTCACGCAGCTGCGAAAAGACCTGGTCAGCTTCTTGTTTTCGCCCTTGGCTATCTCTTAACATCACCAGGTTCAGATAGCCTTCAAAGGTCCCCAAAACGCTCCATTGTTCGGCGAGTTTAATCCCATCAGTAAGATATCGTTCTGCGGATTCAAAATCATTCCATTCCCTGGCAAGGTCTCCCAAGCCGATCAGTGCCTTTCCTGCCACAGGCAATCGCTGTCCGTACTCACTGGTGGCGAGGTTCAGAGCCTGCTGGTACAACCTGTGGGCTTCATGCAGGCGGCCATACTTCTGGCTTTCATCACCCAGCTCACATAATACCAATCCCGCGATCATCACGTTGCCTGCCCTTTCACTCTCCCGGGCAATGCGTTCGAGAATCTGAACTCCCTGCTCATTTTTGCCTTGGGCGAGGTACGAGCTGGCTAAGATGAAGTTCGATAAATCCCGCAGGAGTTTATCCTCTGGAGGCAGCGCTTCGATCGCCTGGCGGGCGAGTGTGGCAGCCCGGGAGACATCCCCGTTGAAAATTTCCAGGAATGCTTCCAGGGGAAGGGCTCTTATGGAGTGTCCATGCTGCTTGGCAGTGAGGGTCATGAGAGCCTCAATCGCTTCTAGAGGCGCACCACTCCAGAGTAAAGCCCAGGAGTAATAGACACTCAAGGCAGGACGATTGTGGATTTCCTCTAGAGGAAGCTGTTTGGTCCAATGCAGATATGTCGTCACCTGGCTTTGCATGAGGGTGGTTTCAGCTGCACACTCGATAAGATTTGCTGCACGATCAAGATCTCCAGCGGCTATTGCATGCTCTATTGCATCTTCAATGAACCCCTCATTTTCATACCATCGGCTAGCGTGCTGGTGGAGCTTTGTTTTCCTCCCGGGATAAAGAATGGCTAAACGTTTTCTCAGGAGATCAGAAAACAGGCGATGATAACGATACCATTCACGTCTGTCGTCAAGCGGAATGATAAACAAGTTTTTGTGCTCCAGCTCTTCCAGGATTATCTGGCTGCTGGTGGTCAGCTCGAGCGATCCTTCGATCACGGACGCACACAATGAACTACATATCTGGTCCAGGATGGAAGTGTGCAAAAGGAATTCCTGGATTTCCAGTGATTGATTCTCCAGCACCTCTTCAATCAAATAATCGAGGATGTAGCGATTGCTACCGGTAAAATCCTCGATGAATGCAGGGATGTCACTTTGATTTTCCAAAGAAGCTGCTGCCATTTGTAAACCAGCCGCCCAGCCTTCAGTGCGGTTAGCGAGTGCGTTGATTTCTCGATTGGTTAGGGTGATTTTTGGATTGAATCTTAGGAATTCCGTGGCTTCTTCCCGGGTGAAGCGCAAATCATTCTGACGCAGCTCATTTACCTGGCCACGACCCCGTAAACGAGCAATCGGCAACAAGGGGTCTGCCCGTGAGGCGATTACGATGTGCACCTGGGGCGGCGCATGTTCGATGAATAAAGCCAGAACATCATGGACTTCCTCGCGGTTGATAAAATGATAATCATCGAAGACGATCAGGAAATGCCCTTGAATCTCTGCCAGCTCATTGAGTACTGGTGCCAGGGTTTTCAGGTATATCTGGGTCTGGGACGACTTCAGCTCTGCAAGCGCGGTGTCTGTCAAGCCTGGTAAATATTTCTGCAGGTCTGATATCAAGTAGGTTAAGAAACGGACGGGGTCATTGTCGCCGTCATCTAAAGTTAACCAAATTGCCGGATATTGTGATTGCCTTAGCCATTCAGCCAGCAGCGTTGTTTTGCCGTATCCTGCGGGCGCAGAGATCAGGGTCAACCGCTTGCCTTGCTGAATTCCCTCATTCAACCTGGATAACAGGCGTTCACGCTGAACCAGGTGAGGCAGCGAAGGCGGAATAAAGAATTTGGTCGCCAGTAGGGTGTTGGACACAAGTAACTCCCGATTGTGACGAGTGCTGAGTTGATTATACTTGACCCTTGTATACCGGGCGGTTGATTATACGTTTGGAATTTTTGTCTGGTAATTATGTAGTGATCTGTTCCCGCGGAAGCCTGAAGCGAATTAATTCCCTGAAATCGAATAACTTGATGAGCATCAGCACATGATTAAAGAGATAGTTCATCGATCCGGCATAGTGGAGCACAGGCATGGAAATGAGCTCCGCCTCCTGAAAACCTGTTCAAACTGAGGATTTTTATGGAAAGGCTATCTGTGACACGAGAAACTTCATCTGCCCGTCAAAGCAGTGTGCAGACGCCCTGGGAATCCAACCAACTCATTTCCGGTCGGTCGTAGGCGATGAGGTAAAAAAAATCTCAGGTTGCGGCTTGAGCATCGATTATCTCTTAGCGTGAGCCGGGTGAACCATGAAAATTAACCCCGGATGCTCGTAAGGTTTACCTCTCTCGTAAAAAGTGGTCATTAATTTTCAATGAACTTTGATTTATTGAGTCTCAGGGTTGCTGCTCATCTGCTGATGCAGCTGTATCCATCCCCGCTTGTGAGCCGTAAATTGCTGCGAAAACCCTGGTAAACATTGCACCAAACAGGAACACCTGGGCGATGGTATAGATGCCGATCAAAAGAACTGCAAAAGCTCCTGCAGCTTCGACTGCAGATCCAACATTGCCTCGGCTCAGATATGCTCCAAAAATTAATAATGCCAAGAAGACCAGCAGGGCAGTCACAAATGCACCGATCCAGACATCACGCCAGGTGATGCGAACTTCTGGAAGAATCTTGAAGATAATTGCGAAGGCCACTGTGGCGATCAGCAAAAAACCCAAGATATTTAAGACTGGCATGGTCGAACCGAGGTTGAATAAGGACCCAAACCAGGAAATGATGATATTTACCAGGGATGCCAGGATCAGCACCACTCCAACGCCTAGCACCATTAAAAATGAAAATAAACGCTGGCGGATTAATCCGCTGCCCTGGCCACTCTCAGGTGTAGGTACGCCCCATATCTTGTTCAAGGCAAACTGCAGCTGGTAGAAAAGACCAGAGG
Source organism: Chloroflexota bacterium (assembly GCA_020349245.1). Classification (GTDB taxonomy): domain Bacteria; phylum Chloroflexota; class Anaerolineae; order Anaerolineales; family UBA4823; genus PFL25. The sequence continues at coordinate 3,220,909 of CP070764.1, forward strand.
CTGCGAGCAGGAGGGCCACTATGCTGATAATTGTGGCAATTAAAGAAGATTCCCGGGTTGTCTCGGCAATCGATATCACCGAATCCCGGACCAAAATAGCCACTTCAGGTCCCAATACAGCTTCGATACGGGTGAAGAATTGATCTGCAGCTGATAGCCGGTCGATGAAAAGCCCCGCCACCCAAAAAGCAATAAAAATCACTGGAGCAAATGCAAACATGCCGTAGTAAGCTAATGCGGCTGCCAACTGACCAGGGCGTTCGGTTGCCCAGATTCGGTATACTTCCTTGATGAATTCCTTTAAATTAGGTTTGTTATCCATGGGGATTTCGCTTCTAAAAATCTGTATTGAGAATATGGGAAGTTTTTAAAAGGGTCCTACTGCAGTTTAATCTCATTCGGCATGTATACAACCACCCCTTCTGTGCGCTAGATGCCCAGAGGGGGTGGGCTCGGTAGCGATCGGGAATATTTAATAATCGCCGGGTTAATGCAACCAGCGTGAAAAAGCTGATTTAAACTGACTATTACGCGTTTATCTTATCCAAGTTCTACCGGGCTTACATCCCGAGTCGGTCACGATTTCCGAATAGACCGCCTCCAAATGAACCGAGATCAATGAGAACAGCCAGGATAAGTAAAAGCCAATCCCAGAATCCAGCCAAGGGGAAAATAATTACGTACATTAACGTTGTCCAGGGCAGGAAGATAATGCCCAGGATAGGCCAGATGATTGAATTGAAAACCAAGTTCCACCGGACCGGCCAGAAGAGCCACCAGACTAATGCTGCGATTCGTGGCCCAAGAAGGACTAACGTCGTAAGGAAACAACACATTGCCTACCTCCTTGATAATGATTCTGATGTCAGGAGCATATCTGCTCCTGAATTAACTTGAGTGGTTTAGTTGTTGATGTGTTCATCAGGTAACGACACAATGATCAAATTCTTATCAATCGGTGAAGCAGTGTGTGAAACCTGTGTCTTATTCAAAGCTATCCACAACATAGTAGTATTTGAATATTGCTGTCTGGTGGTTAATTCATTATAGCATGGATACAAAAAATTTTGCATTTTGTGATTTTGAAGGCAGGGTTGAGCGGTTTTCTCCCTTTTTCAGCGGCGATCAATTTCTTGTTGGATCGCCTTTTTCTAAGTTTAATGCTGCAGCTTTTTTAGCAAACCTTCCAAAAGTTTGCTGGTCAATGTCAGTGAGATCAACCAGCTTGACGTGGCGCATCTTTTCTCCACTTCCTTGCAGCAACCCGTCGGGGTCGTCGATATCCACTCCTCGCCAGAAGCCAAAATTAACTGTATTTTTAAATGCTTTTATATACGCAAAGGGACCATTCAGCGAGTACACAGGTTGAGCCCATTTCATGGCTTCCTCTGCTTCAGGAACTGCATCGACTATAATCTTCCTTACCTCAGCGACGATCTGGGCTTGAGGCTGGTTAAGTTGGGATATATATTCATCGACAGTTTTTGCAGCCATAAATTTCTCCTGGTCGGATTAAATTTCCTTTGGTTTGATCATTCTGGCAATTTCTCTTGAGGTTTTGGTATATATCTCGAATCATCCTTTCCTGCCAATGATCATGATGTGGGGACTCACTCCCCAGAGAGTTGATTCGGATTCCACCAAGCGTGTTATTCTCAATAGTTTTTCCTGGATTTCAACTCGGGGCCATTGGTCAGTAAAATCTTTCAGGATTCTCGCTGGGCCTTCTATCGCCAGCAGGGCTTCAAACCTGAATCCGCCTTCTTTGATTTCGTCGATCATCTCCTGGGGGTGGTGGAAAAATGCGGTCGTAAAGAAGTCGGGATTGTCGGTTGGATTGCGGTGCTGACCGTAGCGCAAGTCTTGTTCATAGATCGCTGAGAATTCCGCATCGTTGATCAGATCTTCCTGGAGGGCGACGATCGTGGAAGCAAAGCGGTTGATCCCACTGGCTAGCATTACACCTCCTGAGCGCAATATTCGGTATGCTTCCCGCAAGGCGAGAATTCGATCGCTGCGTGCGGTTAAGTGATAAAGCGGGCCAAGCAGCAGAATACCATCAGCTGAATTATCTGAGTGTTCGAGGTAGCGTGCATCTCCCACTCGAAGGCTTGTAAGTGGAGGACCGCTGCGTTTTCGGGCGATTTCTTCGGCTTGTTCAATATGCCGTGGAACACCATCCACCAGATGGACCTGATATCCTTTATCAGCTAACCAAAAAGCATAAACGCCGGTTCCTCCTCCGATATCGAGTATCACGCCAGGTGGAGGTGGAAGATATCTCTGCAATAATTCTAAGGTGCGCAATTTTTCGATCTGGCTATCTGGCTGGTCTAAACGTTGGGCTTCATCAAATATCTCGTAATAGGATTGTATCTCAGTCGGTAAGCGGGGTTCTTCGTAATTATCAGACATGCGTACTCCTCAATCATCGGTCAAAGGCTTTCTTGAAAATCGCTTCCATAGTATATAGGTTACTGCATTTCGAATCAGGCGGAGAAAGCGTCCAAATAGCTTTTCATGGCGGAGACCGTTATGTGGTTAAACCCAAGGATTCCTGATGGAAATCGAGCATATCGATCTGCTTTTGTCCGTTACGAGATTCCTCTGCAGCAAAAGCTAAATAATGGCTTTCTAAGGATTCTCGTGCACTCGTTGTAGGTGGATTACCTCTCTGCATGCTGTTCACAAAATCCTGCATGAGACCGTAATCTCCCCCGCCATGACCAGCTCGAACAACATTATTTGGATATTCGATATGTTCAATTCCCATTGTACGGTGGTCATGAATTTCGATATAAGATCGGTGAAAACCGAATTTCGCTAAAAGCGTTGCACTTGAGCCATCAATACGCAGTGTTCGCCCTTCTTCGTGTGAATGACCCTGCATGGTCAGTGTAGCCGTGATTCCGCTTTTGAATTCCATGTCCACAACCTGGTGATCGACGACATCATTATCACAGTGGTATACACAACGGCCATAGGGGCCTTCCTGAAGGGCTTTTAACAATGCTCTTTCATTTCCAGGGTCGTCGCATAATACCGAGCGCGGCCAGCCTTTATATTCGGTTAATTCCTGTAACGGTGGGATCACTCTGGCGAAGGCAGTGATGAGCCTGGGGTTTTTTAATGCTTGGCTTCCAAGCAGGCTGTAGATGGGGTTTGATGATTGGCTGATGGCATATTTGAAGGGAACCAAATCAATATATATCGCAGGTGCAAAAAAGGGGCAGGTTGCCTCTACGGGGCAGCCATCTGTACATCGCTTGGGAGCACCTTGGGGTGCATTTTCAGCTTTGAAGTGACCGAGGGAGCCAAAGGAAGTCAAATTGACGACTGGTTCACCGGTGAACCAGATCAATAAATCTAAATCGTGACAGCATTTTGCCAGAATCATGGGAGAGGAATCCTGCTCATGCCGCCAATTACCGCGTACATAACTGTGAGCCATGTGCCAGGAAGCGACATTTTCCCGGTGTGAGATAGCCAAGATTTGTCCCAACCTGTTTTCATCCAAGAATTCCTTGACCTTTTGAAATAAATCCGTGAATCGCAGCACATGACAGATCTGCAGAAATCTACCTTGTTGATCTGCTGTGCGCACAATTTTGATCGAATCTTTCAAGGTATGGGAAATAGGTTTTTCTAGCAGCATGTCGTAGCCAGCAGCGATCGCTGCCAGGCCAGATTCTGCATGCATCTGGTCTTGGGTGCAGTTGAGGACGACATCCGCGATCCGCTTACTTTCTAAGGCTTCCTGCCAAGATGAATAACAACGGTCTGCTGGAATACCGTGGTCATGAGCAAATTTTTCACGTCTTGTTCTGCGTGGTTCGGCAACTGCCACAAATTTAATTTGTCCTGGATTGGCAAGTGCGTACGAACCATATGCTTCTGCCCCTCGTGCGCCAGCACCAAAAAGTAAGGCGGTAATAGGTTCAGCCATTATTTCTCCAAAATAAATGAAGCACATGCTGCGAATTTTTGCTGAAAATCGTACTGCGCTGTGATCAGGGGTGATTGATTGTGAGCAGCAGATATGAGTACCTCAGCCCTTGAGCAGGGAAATTATCCAAGCTCTTTGCTGAGGAGGAGCATTTTTTGAGTGTGCGTTAAGTTATTATACATTCAGGTGAATCTTTCTCGCCATTTATCCCCCGGATAGAACTTGTGTGGACTTCACAAAAAAGATGGATAAGTTTATAAGATTTCGGAATGCCCGGCTTGACTGGAAAGCAACTCAATAACGGAATTAAGTATTTCTTATGAATCTTGCCAGGTTACTCATTCGCCCATCGTTTTTGTTGGTTTGCGGGCAAGCGGTCTTCAGAATTTGTTGATAACCATTACTGTCTTGATCGATTTTATTCACTCATTTTTGGGATAATTTTAATTTGCTGGAAGATTTCATTATTCCTCACAGGAAATGTGAGTATCTGGGTATCAGGGTTGAAATCCCATTCACCATTGCTGGCAAACACTTCAAAACCATGCGGGTATTGAAATTCAGGGATAAACAGCTCCAACGGCGCGCGAATATCACTGTCCCATTCAAATGAACAGCTGAATACTCTGCTCTTGATGTTGAAGGTAATCGATAATAACTTGCCTGGGGTTTTGATCACATATGGTCTCAAGATCGCTTGCAAGGCTCGACCGCCACTGTTGATATCCTCAATGTCTTTTTGCTGATCGCGGGAAAAAATTGAGAAATCCTCGTTATTCCATTGATCGCCACGCTGATTTGAATTATCGGCTGTGTAGTTCCACAAGGTAAAGTTAACCCGGTTTGCCTCCAGAGCCTGCATCGTATCATCCAAAGCGCGAATCTGTTGGGAGAAATCGCCATCACGAAAAGAAGATTTTTTAGACATGTCAAAAGGTATTCCAGTCTCCGCGATCACCGTTGGCACACCACCCAGCATGGTCTCTGAGCACTCAATAAATCGTTTGATTTGATTTTGGAAACTCTTCCGCTTGGCTTGGCGACCGAAGATAAACTTCCGCCTGCCACCTCGGGAATCAATCCCAAACCAGGAGATATAGGCACGGGATTGCAAGGCGATGCCATCATACCAGTGGGGTGAATGGACCATATGTTCTTGATCGCTCAGCTTGATATGTTCTGACCCGTAGCGGATATCTGGTGGAGGTGGGCTGATGAAGATAAAAGCCCGGGGATCGACCCCGCGGATAGCTTTTGTATATCTCATAACGAATGGGGTGAAGAAATCCAGGTCAAAATCTACCGCTCGCCCATTTACCTTTGAAAAGTATTTCGGGTTCAATAAGTGTGGCTTTCCCTGCCTGTCCACATCCCAGACTCCGTTATGCTGCCAGATGGGTTTTACACCCGCTTGCCAAAGGCTCATATTACCTGGGTTCAAGAGAACAGATGTATTCCAATCCAGCAGATTTGACCACAGGCTGCGCTGTTTAACCTGCTGTGGATACCCTGCTGCCAAGAGAATGCCCTGGTAGATGGACGGTGAAGGTCCCCGGGCGACCACCTTGGCAGGAATACAGTCCAGATCTGGATAACCGATGTATCCCTGGGAAGGCTCGTTTCCAGTGTCGTAACCAATCACGAAAGGAAATTCCTTCAAACGCTGGCATACCTGTTGGATGGCATGAATATAGTGAGATTGGAGGAATTCTTGTACCGGGATGCCCTCCACGAATGTATTTGGAGCAAAAACATCTCCCCCAAAGAATAAGGTGTTCATTGTGGCACAGGCGAATTTACTGTAGTTAGAAGTCCAATGCAGGTGCGGGAAAGGAGCTCCATACTGCTGGTGGGTGATCGCAGCCCCAGTGACTTTGAATTTCTTCATGTCCATCCCCACCGCATCAAAAGTCCATCCCGGGGCACCGTCACCACCGGAGAAGCGGCTCCAGGTATCCTGATGGGGATCGATAAACAGGCATAGATCGTACTCGCCCGCTTTTTTGATTACCTGGTATAAGTAATCGAGGTATTCCTGGTCGTATATGCCGGGTCCCTCATGTTCGATAGCTTCCCAAGTGATGAGGAAACGCAAAAAATTCAAACCCCATTTTTTTAATCGGGAGAAATGTTCGTCTGCCTCTTCCAAGGGGAATGGTCTGCCCACAAAGCTGACCTGGCGATGATCGAAGAATCCACCTGGAATCCAGGTAGCGCCATTGGGAATCGCAGGCACCTTGGAACTACCGCCGAGATTTACCCCGCGCAGATGCAAGGTTCGGCCATGTTCGTCAATGAATTGTGATCCTTGGATAGAAATTGTCATGAAAAATTCCCCTGGAGGAAGCGTGCGATCATCCAAAAACCTGGATGCCACAAATAGGGGCGTTGGGTGGGGATTTAACCCGGGAAATATTTATGTTTATCAAGGGCTATTCAAGCAGATTAACCACGAGAATGATTGTTCAACGACATTCGTTGCCCTGCAACTCAAAAGCAATGATCTGAATTCGTGCTGATAATGGTTCGAAATAACAGTCTGGCTGAGATCTACTTATAAATCAAGCCCAATTTGAACGGACTGCAGGCTATTACGTGTAGACCTGCCAGATGAATCGCAGGGCTGAGGTCATTGCTGCCTTTATCTTATCATTGATAAACGGGGTTTTACCTGCTTGGATATATACGAACAGCTTTCCACCATGTCAAATTGTGGATGGCGCGGATTGAATGCCACTCGAGAAAGCCGTAACTGAATTTGTAAAGAATTACTGTGGTGAAGATATCTCTTACGAAGTGCTCCCTGTATATAGAAAGAGCTGCTCTCAACTTTCTGGTTCGAGCAGGATTATCGGAATCTCGCGACCACCCGAGCGTTCTTCATAGGCCATGTAACCAGGGAAATAGTATACAGCCAGTTGCCAATACTTCTCGCGTTCATCCGATTCCGCGATGCGGGCGATGTATTTTTGTCGGTGGTCGTTTTGCTGCAGGTGCACATTTGGATGAGCGCGTAAATTATGGTACCAATCGGGGTGTTTCTTGCTGCCATAGCTGGTAGGGATCAAGATGATTTTCTCATCATCTGGAAATCCGGCAAGTAAAGTATTTCTGGTTATTCCGGTATTGGCACCGACTGTGGATAGAATCACCAAGGGCAATCCGGTCAGCATCGTTGTCAAAGATTTCTTCCCTTTTGTCCACCTCAATACAGCACCATCCATGCGGTGCAGATACTTTGCTAGGAATCTTGAAGATATCATCTCGATCGAAGCAAGTCTTTGAATTATTCTCTGCCACCAAGAGATCCGGGGTAAATTCATAGCCCAATGATTTTAACTGTCCTTCTGAATTTATGCAAATAGCTAAACAAACATTGTACTAGACGGAAGACTCCTTCATCTACTTGCTCATCAAGAATCAACTTGTAAAGATTTCTTATCAGCAGCCCCACCTAAAAGACATCCTGCTGATAACCAGCAGGATGTCTTTATTCCGTAAAAATCCCCGGTTGGTTTTAATATGTCAGCTCCCAAGCCTTGGCTTCTACCACATCCACCGTGAATCCCTCGGTCTCAGCGCCAGCGATATTAACCCCAAAAGTACCCTCACTATAAGTGGAGTCACTCACTTCACCAACCTGGAACCCGTTTACATAAAGCTGCAACCGATCTCCTTCTGCCCATACGCCTAGGCGTTGGGTTTCTACAGCCCCCGCGGCAATCTTTGGGTCTACTGTCCAATTGGCTAAATCCGTAAAACCTTCTCCATCCCAAATACGCAGCTGGTAAGATCCATCGCAAGCCACATTAAACAAATATCCCTGGGTATTGTCCGGTGCTCTAAACAGGATGCCATATCTGTCCTTTCCCTGGCAGGGTTCGCCAGGTGAAAAAACGACCTCGAGATAGAAATCACTCATTGGTGGATAAGACATTGTCCAAGAGTCGAAACTGTTCGCTTTCTTGGCTGTAAGCACAAGCTTTCCTTCACGCACTTCGGACTTTGCCATGTCATTGTCAAATTGATACCAGGTTTCGGTGTTGTCTTCAAAAACCGCTCCCCAGACAGATGAACCAAGTTGATTCCGTGGATCTGCTTCAGGAGTCGCGGTGGGTGTGATTTCAGGTTCAGAACTCGATGCTTCAGTGGCGATGGTTGCTGGTTGGATCGATTGGGTTTCTAGAACAGGAGGGCTGGTAACCGGCGCTTCGGAACAGGCGGCTACCATGACTGCAATAAGTAAGAGAATAAAAAGGTAAGGCAGGTTGTGCAGATATTTATTGTTCATTGCTGTCTCCGATCCTAAAGTTGGAAAAATAATCTTTTCGCAATCAGTGAGGTTTTAAGGAGCCTTATCTTGTAAAGCAGAGCAATGCAAGATTAGCTTCAGGAGGAAATTACATGCTATCTTCCCCCTCTCGTTTCGGCTGCCAGGGCCAGCGGCCCTCGATTTCCACGACTAGCGCCCAGCTGAGAAAAGTACGGATCAATACCAGCAGGCCTAAAACGATCACACTCTCAAAGGTTGCTTCAAGCGCAACCGTGCGGACGATATCCGCAGCAACCAGAATCTCCAAACCTAAAAGCAGTGCTTTACCAAGACGAACTTTGAGATCTTGGTAAAGTCCTTCCGATTCGGGTTGAAAGATCGATTTCAGCAGGAAATGGGTTAAGGCATAAATTATCGCGCCAGCGATGATTGCCACCGCGATAATCTCAATAGCCAGGGCCGCGTATTCAATCCATTCCAGGATGGTTTCACCGCCAGTGGTGCTGAGGATTATATCGTGTAGCATTTGTGAAGCGCTCCTTGATTAAAATCGCCTTGGTTGCATGCAGAAGTGCCTATTGGTCTGGATCTATTATCATAATTGGCTGCGTATATTTGACAGAGGTGATTTTTTTCTCAGGAATAGAGTTGTCAATGCCAAGTTTCTCAAGCTGGTTATTTCCTGGGTTGCAGGGATCTAGATTTTATGGCAGTGGTGGTGCCGGGATCACAGGTGCATTTGCCCCACCAGTGACTTCCACAAAATCTGCGCTGACCCAACCCTGGCTTTCCGTGGAAAGATCTGCGGGTATCTTGAGTACCCACCAGGTGCCATCCTCGCTGATACCAACTACTTCAGCCCGGGCGCCTATGGGCGCAATGCCATAGCTGAGATAATCTGTACTCGGACCGCTGCGCACGTTGACCGGTTGGAGGACAGTAGCAGTTGGCGCGCCGCTTGCTGGCGGGGGAAACTCAATATCACCCAGGGGAGGCGTCGGGATGACCGGGACGTCCTCTGCGTTGGTCACTTCGACGAAATCTCCCATCACCCAGCCCCTCCCATCGGGGGCATACGTTATGGAGACTTTCACAACCCACCATTCCCCGTCCTCGCTGATGCCAATGACTTCCCCAGAGGTGCCGATGGATACTACGCCATAGCTGCTGTATTGAGCCCCAGGACCACTGCGCACATTGACCGGTTCGAGGGCAACTGCGGTAGGCACTCCTTCACCTGGAGCGGGAACACTGAAGCCAGGTCCGAGATTGGTGAAGCGCATCGTTCCCGCCACTTCAGCCAGGTTGAGAACCAGTTCATCTTGGTTTAGTTCATATGAACCCACCCGTTCTAGCAAATCCAGGAATAAGGATGAGAGAGATTCCCCGCCACAGACTGCACTGGTCAGAACCCCGACATCGATCGTCATAGTTTCACCATCGATGGTGTAGGTGGCGAAACCAGAATTGCAGTCAGCCAAAATTTGTAATCCGCCATCTGGCTGGAATACCAGGGTATAGTTCTCGGGATCCGTGATAATCGACTGCGAGGCCGGCTGGGTTTCTGTCAGCTCAGTCCAGCCCCATTGGACTCCGGTTAAATTGATTCCAGTTTGAGTCGGTGTCAGATAAGTTAGTGACCCGATCACAGCGTCCAGGGTGTTTAGAGTCGGCTCCCAATCTGAATCAATTAAGTTATTCAGCGTCTCGATTCTTTCGTTGATATATGCCGTTGGATCAGCATCCAGACTTTCCAGCTCATTATCAGATACATCCTCAACAGTGGTAGGTAACTGGTCGCTACTCACCGGGTAGAAGAAGCTGATCATACAGCTGTTCTCTTCATTAAATCCTTGGAAGATATAAAATAATCCATCATTTACCACTGGACTCGGATCCTGGATGAAGCGTCCCACGTAGCGTAAGCCTGAGAACCAGTCAAATTCCAGATATTCTCCCTGCACAGCCAGATCGTTTGCGCCAGTGACTTCTTCGAAGGGGAGGATCGGCATACCGGAAGTCGGGAATTCGTCGGGTTTTTCTCGCAGCAGATCCTGCAGTTGATTAACACGCAGGGTGACACTGCTGTCACCTTCCTGTTCCCACAAGCTTTTATAGTCATCAACCGGGATGATATAAATGATCGGATCTCCGGGCAGCCGGTCCTGGGGATTGACCACGCCGAAATTCACCTGGAGATGAGCTGGTAAGCCAACCGCACCAGGCGGTAGGCTGTTGTCGTATTCTGTTGCTGGTAAATCATTCGCCTGCCAGAAGTAAGGTAATCCCTGAGTATCCAGGCGGAGTAAAGCTGGGTCTTCGATGGGGCACCTGGTTGCTGGTTCCGGTTCTTTGTGACGGAAGTAATTCATGGGACTGCCAGAAGGTCCGATGAGAACCAAAACCTCCCCACCTTCGTCAAATTTAAATTCTTGGACAGCCGTTAGCATGTCCAGCATATCTTGGAAACGTGAATCTGGGCCGCATTCGGCCAGGGTCAGCGGGCCGAGTTCCATCTGCATCTGACCGTTTTCAGTCGCAGTGAAATTACCGATCCCGAGGTTGCAGTCCGCCTGGAAATTGAACGAATCATCTTCATTAAAAGTCAACGTGTAGCTGCTGGGGTCAGCGATCCGTTCCTCGAGATTTGTCTCCGGGATGAAATGGCGCTCCCATGCCCACAGGTTATCCAACAAGTCACCTGGATTGACCAGTTCGATTTCTGCGGAACCAGCATTCATAAGTCCCATGGTGAAGGATTCGCCGGAGAGCTTCAAATCCCCAGCCAGGAGACCAAATGAATTGACTTTGTCAACCAGTTCGAGGAATTGCTGATCGAGAGAGTCTTCACCACAGGCTGCCATGGTCGATGGACCTAAGGAGATGATCAGTGCGCTGCCTTGTTGAGTGTAAGTGGCACTAACCCTGTTGCAGTCCGCCTTGATCTCTGCGCTGCCATCTGCCCGGAAAACAATCGTGTAATTCTCGGGGTCGGGTACAACCGATTGGCTGGCGGGTTCTATTTCCACTAGATCGGTCCATTGCCAGGTAATGTCGATGATCTCATCTATAGCTGCGACCTGTACTTCCGGTTCAGGTGTCGGAGGAATTTCAGTTGGTTCTTCAGTAGGAGTCTCTGTACCACCACCACACGCTGCCAGAACCACCAAGATGAGTAGAAGAACCGTCGGGTAGAGTAATTTCTTCATTTGTTTACCCTCCGTGATTATTATGCATAATATTCTATCCAGTATCAGTCTAGCTGGTGAACTGGTGGATAAGAATCCACCCGAATCTGATAACCAAGGACCTGATTTACTTATTTACAACCAGGTTTAGTGTTTTCGATTCAACCACCAAATCAACTGTCTTCCTGAAAATATATCAGATTTTTTAATATCTGTTGCCGTCGAGAGATTCTACCTCCAAAGTTGCATGCTCAATTGGGACCAATATTGAGCAGGAGGGACCATTTTGCTAGGCGTAAATTTCTCACCCGGTCACACCCGGGAATCAGCACCAGAGATGGATCTGGGGTGAGATCAGCTCTTCACCTTTTCTCCCTTTGGATCGAACAGTGGTCGCAGGGAAGCTCTCGCCGGGTAGCGAACACCGACGATCTCGATCTCGAATTTTCCATTATCAATGTACTCCTTGTTCACGCCGTCGGAATGTTTTATTGGTCCTAAGCCAACCGCACCTCCTAAGGTGTGCCCGTAATTTCCAGTGTGGATTTCGCCAACACGGAGCCCATCACGGAAGATGGGCTCGCCGCCATGCAGAAGAGGTTCGGGATCTTCTAATAAGAACTGGACCAGGCGGCGGGTGAGAACACCGGATTCCTTCTGCTTGAGAAACGCTTCTCTGCCGGTGAAATCTACTGGCTTATCGTAATCCACGGTAAAACCCAGACCAACTTCGAGCGGCGTGTCCAGGTTGTCGATATCGTGGCCGTAATCGCGGTACGCTTTTTCGAGACGCAGTGTATCGAGAGCTTGCAGCCCGGCATGTTTCAAGCCGAAATCCATACCTGCCTCGGTAATTCTGTCGTAAACGTGCAGGGAGTACTCGCTGGGCACGTACAGCTCCCAGCCTAATTCACCCAAATAAGTGATGCGCAGGGCGTTGACCAGGGCATAGCCGAGATCAATTTCCCGGATTGTTTGGTAAGGAAACGCAGGATTTGACATATCAGCCGAGGTCAATTTGTTCAGTAATTGGCGTGATTTTGGTCCCTGGATGTTGATCAGCGAGTAGGCAGAGGTTACATCGGTAACGGTAACGTGAGCTTCAGCAGGGATGTGCCGCTTAAGCCAGGTTATGACATGGGTGTGGATCGACCAGGAGCTGACCACCTGGTATTTATCTTCTGCCAGACGGGTGACGGTTAAATCCGCTTCGATGCTGCCGCGTTCGTTCAACCAGGTGGTGTATACGCAGCGACCGATATCTACCGCGATGTCTCTGGCGCAAATGCGGTTGAGAACAATCTCCGCATCGCGACCCTGGACCAGGAACTTCGACATGGGTGTTAAATCCATTAAGATCACGTCCTCGCGGGCAGCTTTATGTTCTCCAGCAGTGTATTCAAACCAATTCTGGCGTTTCCAGGAATACTCCGCGATGGGTTTCACTCCCTGGGGGGCGAACCAATCTGCAAATTCCCAACCATCTGATTCGCCAAACCAGGCACCTGCAGCTGCCAAGCGATCATGAAAGGGTGATTTCCGAATACCTCGGGCGGATTGAAAATGCAGGTTTGGCCAGCCTTCCGCATACTGCCAACCCAGCATCTCCACTGTCCGGTCGTAGAGGTATTGGGGGTTGTTGCGAAATGGGGACATGCGTTCGATATTGATCTCGCTAATATCCACCGGCGGGTGCCCATCCACGATCCATTGAGCGATGACCTGTCCCGCACCCCCGCCGAGCAGGATGCCCAGCGAATTAAAACCAGCTGCGACAAAGAAATTTCTTAATTCGGGCGCTTCCCCCATCATCGGACCCATGTCCGGAGTAAAGCTTTCCGGACCACAGAAAAGCATGTGCACGCCTGCCTCTTTAGCAATCGGAATGCGCTTCATCGCTTTTTCCAGGTAAGGCATCAGACGATCCCAGTTGGGAGGGATCTCGCCAAAACTGAAGTCTTCAGGAATGCCTTTCATTCCCCATGGTTCTGCGATCGGTTCAAACATGCCAACCATCAATCCACCCGTCTCTTCGCGCAGATACAGGTACAATTCTGGATCTTCAACGATCGGGAGATCAGGATTTACTCCTTCGATGGGTTCAGTGATCAGGTAATAATGCTCGGAAGCCTGGAGAGGTACGTTAACACCGGCCATCTTCCCCACCTCGCGAGCCCAAATCCCACAGCAATTAACCACATACTCTGCTTCGATTACCCCCTGGTCGGTCACCACACCACGCACCCGTCCATTTTCTTGCTGGATGCCGATCACCCGGGTATCTTCCAGGATTTTTGCCCCTCCCATCCGGGCTCCTTTGGCGAGTGCTATCGTCGTATCAACCGGGTTTGCTCTTCCATCCAGCGGGTTAAAGAAACCGGCGAGAAGGTCATCTGTATGAAGCAGGGGCCACAGTTTTTTCACTTCTGCAGGAGAAATTTGTTCGACGTCGATTCCGTACCCACGAGCAAAATCGGCCTGCCGGCGGAGACCTTCCAACCGTTCAGCATTGCTGGCCACCTCTAGATAGCCAACTGGCTTAAAACCAGTGTCCTGACCGGTTTCTTCACCCAGGCGTCCATATAGCTCTCGGGTGTATTTTGCCATGTTTATCGTGGTTTCCGATCCGAACCCACCACTGACAATCAAACCTGCAGCATGCCATGTGGTTCCTGCAGTCAGCTTTGAGCGTTCAAGCAGAAGTACATCTTGCCAGCCCAATTTTGTCAGGTGGTACGCTACACTGCAGCCAATCACCCCGCCGCCTATAATCACTACCTGGGCTTGGGTTGGGATGCTTCTTTGGGGAATTTGCTCAGTCAATGTTTGCCTCCTGGGATGTTGGAACTGTTTTTGTTTGTACCTGTGGTCTGATTGTGAAAGTACTCTCAAGTCATGATGGAATTATACAGGTGATTATCCGTGTTGGCTTACCCAAATCGGAGGAAATTGATTATCGATTTAATAAGAATGCAAGTGTTATTTTCTTAGAAGGGAGGAGGGTGTTATATTTTTTCTGCCACCACGATCAGCACTGGTTCCTTTTGAAATCCAGATTGGGATAATGATTCGCGCAGCTCGAGACCATTTTGAATCAATTTTCCATCTCCAGCCGCGATCCGGGCGCGCTGAAGATATGCATCTAAATAATTTTGAACAGATTTTACTGCTTCTTCTTTTGTGGGCTCGGAATCGGTGTTTTTTATCTCGCGAACAGTCTTGACGGATACATTCATTTCATCAACGAAGTCCAGGATTTCCTCACGAGCAAAAGTTCGGTCGTGGAGTCTACCGAGACAGGTGTCAACAGCAGCAGCCCAGTGGTGAATGCGAACTGCGTTGAATTGGGCTTCGCTCATCCCATCTCGATGCATTTCTGTGCAGATGAAATTTCCCCCCACCTTCAACACCCTTTTCATCTCTCCTAGCACGCGGCCAACGTTCCCCATATGGTGCAGGGAGGCGGAGATATTCACCGTGTCAAAAGTACAATCATTGAAGCTGAGCTGTTCAGCGTTCGCTTGGACAAATTCACCCGCTAGGTTTCCCTGAGCTTGCTGGCTGTTTCGCAGCATGTCTTTATTGATATCCACGCCGATGATGCCGGTGATATTAGGCAGGTAGCGCTTCAAAATCTGGATAAACCCGCCTTTTCCTGTGGCCACGTCTAATACATAACCACCTTCCAGATCTCCGAACAACTCTTCAAATGGGTGCGCCATGATTCGCCCGCCTACTGAGCTGGCCAAGCAGTTAAAATCTCTGAAATCTGTGACATTTGATCCGCCCTTAGAGGACCCAGATCCAATGCGCCGGCGTTTTCCATCACCTGTTTTCGGGTCTTGAAACCCGGAATAGGTATCATGCGGTCATCCAGGGCCCAGATATATGCCAGTGCTGCTTGGGCGAGGGTATGCCCGCCCGCAGTCATTACCTCTCGTAGGGCATCCACCTGCTTTAGACGCTTGGCCGGGAGTCCTTCCTGGAAGTTAAGTCCATGCCGGATATCATTATCAGGGAAAGTGCTTTCTGGGTCGAATTTTCCGGTTAAGATGCCTTTATTGAGCGGACTCTTATTGATTCCCCCGAGATCGTGTTTTCTGCACAAGGCGCGCATCTCCGGGTTGTCGTGATTCACATTCAGGGCGAATTGTATAGCCGTACAGTGTGCACCACCGGCAAAAATCGCAGCTCGATCGGGGAGATCGGTGCTCCAACCGTAATACCGGATCTTGCCCTGTCCCACCAATTCTTCCAGAATTTCCATTACCCGTGGCGCGAGTTCAGGTGAATAGCTGGCTTCGTGAAATTGGTAAATGTCTATGTAGTCGGTACCCAATCTGCGCAGGCTGTTTTCACAATCCTGGCGCAGGTTGGTCAGGACCTGGTCATCATCTTTGTAGACTGTTCTCTCTGCTGCATCGACGATGTGGCCGAATTTTGTGGCGATCACAGCTCCTTCCCGCTTCTTTTTAAGTGCTTCACCCAGGATCTTTTCGCTGTGCCCGGCTCCATAATTTGCCGCTGTATCAAAGAAATTAATCCCCGAATCCAGGGCTGCATGGATAGAACGAATCGATTCGCGATCATCGATTGTGCCCCAACCAGCAGGAAAGGGTTCTTCTCCTGGCTGTTCCCATGTCCAAGGACCGCCGATCGCCCAGCAGCCCATGCCTAAAGCGCTGACCTCAATACCACTTTTCCCAAGTCTGCGGGTCATCATAGTGGAATTCCTCCATATCTGTTCTGCTGAATAGATTATAGACGATATCTCACGCCTGATCAGATTCCAGGCAATGAGGAACTGCTTTTAGAACTGGCATTTGATAGAAAACCAGGCGTGTATAATATGATTTCCTGAGACGGGTTTATTAGAAGGTTAATGGGTAATGATCCAGGATTGAAAATAGGAATTGGAGAAAACGAATGACAAAAGAGATTATATCCACAACGAATGCACCGCAAGCAATTGGTCCGTATTCACAGGCAGTTAAAATCGGCGGGTTTGTATACACTGCGGGACAGATTGCCATCAATCCGGAAACAAGCCAGATCGTGGAGGGCGATGTTACCGCACAGGCAGAACAGGTGATGAAAAATTTAGAGGCTGTTCTCGAAGCTGCTGGCACCAGCCTAGGTAATGTTGTCAAGACCACGATATTTTTGCGTTTTATGAAAGATTTCAGTTCTGTAAATGAAGTCTACGGCAAGTTCTTTGGAGCGGGGAAGCCAGCCCGATCAACTGTAGCGGTCAGCGCCCTTCCTCTGAAAGCCCTGGTTGAGATCGAAGCAGTCGCTCTTGTCCCGGAAGGGGCAGGTGCGGAAGACCCGGCGGTGGAAAAAAAGGGGGCAAAGAAAAAAAAGAAAGCGAAAGGTAAAAAGAAGAAATAGTGGTGATCCACCTCACCACCATGAAATTCTTCGGGCTGCATAGATCGACATGCAGTCCTTTTTGTTTATCGTCGAGATGCTGGGGAGTGAAACTGCGGGTTGATGATCTTCTTGCTTTACGATTCAGGCTGGTAAATCTTCCCGTGATCAGCAAGCCTCACAAGGGCACGGTGTGGGTCCTTTTGGGATGTGTCCTCTGCTTCCCGCATGTGGAAGGATGACCCAGTGGCAACTTTTTATATTGCCTGAGCCCAATCAGTCACCGAACAATACTGGATTCGAAATCTTCCTGTGGCAAAAAAGAGGCTGCAAAAATTAAAAGAGATTCAACCTGCCCGGATTGCACCTAAAACTCTATCCGGGGTAAATGGGATCTCCCTCAGGCGAATGCCGACTGCATCGAAAATCGCGTTGGCGATTGCCGCAGGAGTTGGTCCCTGAGCGGCTTCGCCGCTTCCTAAGAACGGCAGTCCAGGACGATTGAGCAGTATGGTTTCGATCTTGGGTGTATTTGGGAAGCGTAAGATCGGGTAGCTATCCCAATCGCGGCTGGTTATCCCCTGCTGGTTGAATAACACCTGCTCATACAGTGTCCAGCTGGCAGATTGGATGAAAGCGCCTTCCAGCTGGTTGCTCAATCCATCCGCACTGGCAATCTGACCCGCATCTGCGGCGATGACAGCCCGGTTCAAATGAACCTCTCCACTATGGGGATCAACTTCTACCTCCACGATCAAAGCCGTGTAGCACTGCCGGTTTTTATATTGAGCGAAGGCGATTCCCCTTCCGTGGTTCTCTCCTCGACGGGCATCCCTGGAGTCCCAGGAAGCTTTTTCAGCTGCAGCCCTGATCACCGCTTTTGCTCTTTCATCCGCGAGGTGTCTCAGCCGAAATTCTACTGGATCAATTACAGCAGCATGTGCCAATTCGTCCATGAAGGACTCGATGGCAAAGACATTGCCATATGCCCCCAAACTGCGCAGGGCAGAAACGCGCAGCGGGCTGTCAGGGACAAAGTGTTTCACAATTCTCCGCCGGGGGAAGCTGTACAGCGGGTCTGCATTGCGGTGGCTGCCAACATGAGATGCCAGAACGGGCTGGGGTACAGGACGAGAAAATGGCTCCGCGACATGCCAGGCGGACAGCAAACCCGATGTCTCACCCCCAGATCTGCTGCGGCCTAAATGGGGGTAGCTCCAGACGTCATGGTTCCAATCAATCACTTTCCCTCCTGCAGCGAGGCTGGCCTGCATTTTGATCACCATTGCAGGACCATATGGCTCCCAGGTGTGTTCGTCGCTCCTTGTCCACTTAAGGGTGATTGGTTTTCCGGGAAACGCCTGGGCCAGCAGGGCGGCATCAAGCGCGGCATCATCTGCACCGTTGTGCCCGTAACTACCAGCGGCTTCCACATGGATCACACGAATTTCATCTTCCTGCATGCCGAGGATCTGGGCAATTGCAGATCGGATCGGGTACACGCCTTGGCTGTGGACCCACAGGGTCAATTTTCCATTGACAGCCAAGGCAACTGCTGCTGATGGACCCAATGAGGCGTGCATCTGGAAGGGTCGAAAATAAGTCGAAAACAATGTTTCCACGGCATCCGGGGGGCTCTTGATGGCTGGAATGGTACCTTCAACTGCTGTTCCATCCTGGACCAAGAAAGATTGGCGGGGTTGGTTAAGCATATAGGTATATAAGTCTTGATCTGGCAGTATTAAATCGCCCTGCCAGGTTGTCGAACTGCGCAGCAGTTCAAGGGCATCGATCGCTTGCTCTTCACGTTCGCAGATCACACCCAGGAAGCTGCCATCTTGTACAACCTTGATAACGCCTGGCGCATGGCTTACCCTTTCCTGGTCAAAGGAAATCAACCTGGCATTGTAGTGAGGTGGCCTCAGTACTCGACCATGAACCATGCCGGGAAAATCGAGGTCATGGACAAAAACCTGGGTACCGCACACTTTATCAGCCAGATCGATGCGCTTATTGGGTTTACCAAGCAGGGTATAATTCTCGGGATTTTTGGGCTGGGCTATCCCCCTGACCGGCTGGCCGAAAAGCCGGCCTCCAAAGAGTTCCCAGTAGCTGGTGCTACGACCCGTTTGAGGATCAAGGATAGTACCATCCTGGATTACGAGTCGCTCGATGGGTGCTTCAAATTCTTCGTAGGCTATGGAGAGTAAAAGATTCCTCACCTCCGCAGCGGCAAGGCGGATCGCTTGCCCGGTGGTTTCCATCGACATGCTGCCGACGGTTAGACCTTCATCTGGAGAATGGTTTGTATCAGTAGTGGCAACCTTAATTCGCTCAAGGGATACATCCAGCTCTTCAGCCCCGATCAACGCCACGGCGGTTTTAATTCCCTGACCTAATTCCACTTTACCCGTGAATAGAGTGATGGTCTCATCGGTGTTGATCCGAATCCAGGAGTCTAGATCCGGGTTTTGCCTCAAGGTGTATGGTAATTCAATGGGCGCAGGGAAAAATAGACCTTGACTCAAAGGTTCAAATCCTTCACTGACAGTATAGTTCCTCTCGGGGTCAGGGTATCCGATTCTCAATCGAATTGCTCTGCGTATTCGGTGGTAAACTCCGCAGCGACAAAGGTTTTTCTCTAATGCCACCTGAATATCCTGATCTGTTGGATAGCGGAGTTGATTTAATAAACCTTGTGCGGCGAGGATCATACCGGGCGTGCAGAAACCGCACTGGGCAGCCTGTTCTTCGATGAAAGCTTCTTGTAGTGGGTGGAGCTGATCAACCTTGCCTAATCCTTCAATGGTCAGGATAGGTAGGCCAACTACATTCTTCACCGGCAGTTTGCAGGTGGGGACCGCTTGACCATCGATGATCACCTTACAAGCGCCGCATTGTTCTGAACCACAGCCGTATTTCGCGCCTTTTAAACCCAGATCATTTCGCAGAACAAAAAGTAAAGGCGTTTCTGGTTCGACCAGAACCGCCCGTTGTTCACCATTAACCTGTAGCATGATTTGGTCAGCCATCGTCACTCCTGGGTGGGGAATTAATTAAATTATAGATCATCCCTGGCGGTCGATGTGCACTTCGCTGATTGAAGCAACCCTATCTAGCACAACAGATAGACTCATGGATGCACAAAAGAGATAGACGAGCTGGTCCGGGTAGATTTTATCCGGGCATCACTTGCTGTTGGAAAGTTTCGTATCCCTGATATTCATTGGGTAGAATATTTCACCTGCTGGTGGGCGTCAATTACCTGCCAGATCAAGAAAATCACCCCATAGGCTGCGAATAAATCGTGCAGCGCTCGGGGAAGTGTTGCCGCCCAGAAGGGGCTGGTTTCTGGTGACATTGCGGCATATGCACTTAAAAAGATGGTATTTAGATTCCCCACGATGATGGTAGCAACAAGAATGGCTGCGCCGCGCTCACTTTTCCCTGCGTACATCTGTCCTAAACCAGGGACAGGGATGGAAAGTATGCTGGCAATATACGGGTTTCGCTTTTTTCTCATCGATTTTTTCATCCTTTCATCTTGTAATCAAGTCGCGTTATCTAGACCAGCCAAATTCATTCTTCTTCCTGGTTTCTTGTGATATTTCCATCTGGTCCCGTACCTCTCCACCCAAGGAATTTAAAATATCGGGGGACAAGTTTGCAGTATAGCTCATACTCCTCTCCAAACAACCTGCGTAGATGTTCCTCTTCAGTCCGGATCACGGAGTGCGTGACTACTGCCAGTGAAATTCCCCAGCCTACTGCATACCAGGATGGCCAGAGAATCACGAATCCAGCGATATAGATCCAGCAGCCTAATACCTGGGGATTTCTGGAGATCTTATAAAATTCTGTGTCTTTCAGCCGGCTTGTTTTCAACCCCAGGGATTGGCGGATACCCAGCCGGAACATATTAATGAGAATTATCGATAGTCCAATGGCGAGAATGCCACACCCAGAATACCGGACGATATCATTGCCTCCCGATTCTGGCCAATATTGAGGCAGGTATATGATCGGAAAGCCTCCATAAATGAAGAAAATCAAGGCCTGCAGGCTGGCAGTCCCACCTTTCAAATGGCCAAGCAACAAATAATCCCGGCGAACTGCAGACCGGATAAGGAGCAGGGAAGCCAGGGTCAAAAACGAAATGGATACAAGGTAAACCAAAAGTGTGTTCACTTGGCAGTCTCAGAATCAGTTGCGTTGTGATAAGTATATGATTGAGAAGCACCATGCAGCCAGCCGGGAGAATTATTATGTTTCCGTAATCAGCTGGTTAATATCGAGTGGTATTCGCTTCGCAGGTTCGAGACACGGGCAGATCGCCTCGCAGGAAAGAGAGATGAAAAGGATCGCACCGTACCAATCATTCAAAAAAATTCTTATAAAAAGAGGATTAATGTTCTGCCATCTGCAGTTACTTTATAACTTTGCAATGGAGATTCGGCTGGTGGATGAAGAACGTTGCCAGATAGATCAAACCGCGAGCGCAGACCGCTGCAGGCAAAGCTCTCTTCATTATGCAGGTAATTCAATTCTTTTCCTCGATGGGTGCACCGGTTTTCGAAGGCAAGGTATGAATCTTCTCGCAAATGAACAAGGATGATTTTATGTCCATCGCCATTACTGTCCGGCAGGGAAAGTTGAACGGCTTCCCCAGGGTTCTTGAAGTTATCAATTCTGGATATATGAACAATTACTTTGCTGCCTTCTCTGTGATAACTATCTGATGGTGCAAAGGGGGTGCTGGAAGTTCCGCTGCCTGTACAGCCGCTGGCAACTGTTGAGCCGAGAAGAATCGCAGCAATTGAGCAGCCTGATAAATGGATGAACTCACGCCGATCAATGGACATTGTATCTCCTAACCCCGCAGGTAATAAATTCTCATTACAAGCGGGCAGTGCTGATTATTTGTTCCTCGTCGCAGGTAAGCCATTATTGGCTGATGACTGCCATAATGGATGACGCCCAATCTTGTGCCCGCTCCAGCTCTCCCTCGTATAAGGGGCCCTGGCGGGCGACGACGTGGAAAGTCTCGGGTGGGACAATTCGTTTTCCGCCTAACTTGCGCAATTTCCTGGCCAGTTTCTTGGCCGCGGTAAATCGGGAAAGGAAAGCGGACATCTTGTAGGAAGTATCGAATGCTGCTACGGGCATTCCGCGCAAGATGCGCTTGGGGAGTTGCTCAAAAACTGGCCGAACTGCTTCCGGGAGATTCATATTGTGGGTTGGTGTGCCCATCACGACTAAATCGACATCTTTCAAATCTTCAACCACTAGCTGGTCTGAGCTGATCGTGTTCACGGTGCCGTGATTTGCCAGTTCGGATGATATCCTTTCCGCAATTTGTTGTGTGTGACCGAATTTTGAGAAATAGACGACAAGAGATTTCATTTTATAGATCCTTTCCAGTGAAATAATAGCGGTGAGCATTGACTGCGGTGGCTCCCCAGTATGTAAGCAGCTTCAGCGCCGGGGATACCTCTGATATTTCCGAGAGGGGTATGAATTCCAGTTCACCTGTCTCTTCATTATAGAAAAGCGAGTCGATATATCGATTCTCAGCACCTAGGCTTACGCTGACCCAGGCATGAGAGGTGATTTTCCCGTCCGGGAACCTGTTGTGGAAAGCGTGGACGACCCTGGCGCTGAAACCCAATTGGTTCAGCAGGTAGGAGAGGGCATCAGCATGCTGTAAGCAGTAGCCGTAACCCCTGCTGAAAGATATTCCTGGAGAATCAAAGCTGTTCCGCCGGGAGTAAACCATTCTATCCGCGACCAGCGAACGGGCTGCTTCGACAAGCGACCAGCCTGTTTTCCTGGAGTCCTTCAATTGTTGGACTGCCTGTTCAAGGGTCAATTCTTTCACGCCGGGTCGCACCCCGGTCGGCAAGGTTAACGTGGCAGGGAGGGCATAGAGGGGAACGCCAACCATAATTATGATCATTGAAAATAGTGAGAATTTTGCGGCTTGCATGCCTGCTTTTCCTATCTTTCGGGGCCGCGGAGAATTCATGCTCGCAAAGCCCTAAGGATAAATTCAGATACCTGGTTTGGTGGAAACCATTGTTTGCCGCGCTCATTTACTTGTGAGCCAGTTCCCAGGTAGATAGTCATGATCAATCCAGCCGTTGACCCCGGTTCGACTTCTCGGAATATGCCTCTTTCGATGCCCAGAGCGAGAATCTCCTGGCTCAACAGCTGGAACATGGGTAAGTAGGCTTCATACATGCTTGTTTTGAACTCGGCATCTGGTCCATTCAATGTGGTGAATAAAACCCTTCCCTGGGGGAGATTCTCTGTAACCCAGGTGAAACCAGCAAGAAAGAATCGCTCCATGCGGCGAGCCGGATCGCTTTCTTCCAGCACCTGACTTTGCATATAATGCAAATGGTTGGCTGCAATTTCGTCGATTAATGCCAGCATCAATGAACGTTTGCTCTCGAAATAGTTATATATTGTGCCCTTGGCAAAACCAGCATTTCGGGAAATGTTGTTGATGTTGGCGTTCTCAAATCCTTCACGGGCAAATTCCTCCGTCGCGGCTTGTAATAGGAGCGTACGAGTTTCTACCATGATGCTTTCTCGGTCGGATTCTTTGTGACGGGGCATGAGGTCTCCTCGATTAATATGGGTGGGCGGTCACCCATATTATACATTAAGATCCCCCTTTGTCAAGAGCGAAACTCGGAGATATCGATTGAATCGGATACCGCTGCACAGAGCAGCGGATCTGTCCAGGTGATCATCACCAATCGTGAGCATTTTTCGGGTTGTGATAAACTCAATCCAGAAATGAAAGAGAATTTACAAGGAGTGAAAAAGAAATGGCTAAAATTCGCAGGTTGGTCCTTGATACCTTGAAACCCCACGAACCAAACATCATCGATCTGGCTGATGCGCTTGGCGAGATAGAAGGTGTCGCTGCGGTAAATATCAGTATCTATGAGATTGATCGCAAAGTGGAAAATGCCAAGGTTACTATCGAGGGTGATGATATCTCTTTTGATGAAGTTTCGGCAACGATCAGGGACATGGGGGGCACAATCCATTCAGTCGATGAAGTTGTGGCTGGTAAATTAATCATCGATGATGCAGAGACGCTGCAGGATTGATTTTTCCCAAAAATTTAAACAACAGCATAGGTGGAAGACAAGGTGCGGGACCTAGTGAAGGACCTGCATAAGATATCGGAGAGTGTGCAAATGAGATCTCTGCTTGAAGCCATCTCATATTTACGGGAATATGACAAGCTGGCGAACATCAGTGAAATTGCCAGACGTTATTTTGCCATGAATGCTTTTGATGGCGTATTAACTATCATTGGAGTATTAATGGGCAACTACATAGCCGGTGTGAACAATGCCCGCATCGTTTTAAGCACCGGTTTGGCAACCAGCATTGCGATGGGGATTTCTGGGTTGTGGGGGGCATACCTGACAGAATCTGCGGAGAGAAAACGGGACCTTGATGAATTGAGCCAGTTTACACTAACGGATCTCCAGAATACACGAATTGGTCGAGCGTCGAGAGCCGCGATCGTGATCGTTTCTGTTGTGGATGGTCTCTCTCCTTTTATGGCCGCCTTTATAGTGTTGCTGCCCTTTTTCGTCGCCTTTAATTTCGCCGATCTTTCCCTGGCTTATTACACAGCACTTGGATTGGCATTGCTGACACTTTTCAGTCTGGGATTGTTTCTTGGGAAAATCTCTCAAGGCAGGATGATTGTCTATGGTCTCAAAACCGTTTTAGCGGGTGTGGTTTCGATTGTGATCAGCTTCATTCTGGGGGTAAGCGGGTAAGTATATCCCGGTTTAGGAAATCAAAATGCTGGCAGAGGCAGAGGATTCTCATTTTTAGGCAAATATTCACCGTAAATTTCACCCAAATAGGGTTATAATAGTCTGGTTATATTATGAAATTAATTTGATTCTCTCGACGGATGAGATCAATTAATTTCTTGCGAGATTTTTGTGGGCGATTTTCTGTTTCTCCAAGGACATGCTGAGATAAAAATAGCCAACCATTCTCCAGAATTCATTCGGGTGGAGGGCTTTTATATCCCATGCAGGGTATTTTATTCGTGCAACGGAAGGTAGCCCGAATCTGCTGGGAAGGAACTTTCTCTCCCCACCTTCTGTAGGAGGAATTTCTGTGACTACTGAGCAATGTTTAGTGATCCCGGAGGATGTCATCGATGTGCAGGCAGCTCCCGGTGCAGAGTCAATGAGCACATCACCTGGGAAAGCCTCCACGCTGCCGGATACAAAGACTCTGGTTGCATTTGGATTTTTCATCCTTTTTGCTGGTGGCGCTTCGGTTGCTGTGCGCATCACTTATGGTGAGCTGCCGCCGTTCTACGGTGGAGCAGCCCGATTTGCTCTAGCCGGTTTGGTATTATGGCTGCTGATGTTCATCCGGAAAATTCCCTTCCCAAGAGGCCAGGCTTTACTGGGAGCAGCCCTTTTTGGTTTGCTCAGCGTTGGGTTGGCTTTTACGTTTATCGCCTGGGGATTGGTGGAGACACCTGCCAGCACTTATCAGGTTCTCATGGCGCTGGTACCCTTGTTAACCATCTTTTTCGCTTATTTCCACGGCATTGAGCGCATTCGCTGGCAGGGTTTGCTTGGTTCTCTTCTCGCTGTGGGGGGTATCGCAGTAGTTGTTGGTGGAGCGAGTGGAGAGGGGCTCTCTCTACCCCATATTCTGGCGATAATTGTTGGCGGGGCTTGCCTTGCTGAGGCAGGTGTCATCGCCAAGAAGTTCCCCCGTAGCCACCCCATCGCCACCAATGCTATTGCCATGACAATTGGTTCCTTGCTCCTGGGGACAATTTCACTGCTCGCCAATGAGAGCTGGGTATTACCGAAACAGGTTGATACCTGGCTGGCTTTTGGTTATCTGGTAGTATTCGTCACCATCATATTGTTTCTGCTTTACCTGTACGTGCTGGGACGCTGGACAGCTTCGGGAACATCTTACGGCTTTGTTATCACGCCCCTGATCACGATTGTTATTGCCTCGCTGTTGGCCGGTGAACAAATCACCTATAGCTTCATTGGTGGTGCAGTCTTGGTGCTGGCCGGAGTTTTAGTTGGGGCTCTCTTGCCATCGAAACCACCCCAACCTCCTGAAAAAGCGCAGGCTGGAACCGGGGCTCCAGCTGCTAGCGGGGAAGGTGCTGATTGACAGAGAAACCCATCGTTTTTGATGTTGTTATTGGATGTAATTCGGTCAACCTGGTAAATATCTAGCCCGGACGACCGGATGGAGAAGATAAGTGAATTGTACGAATTGTAAAAGTGAAAATCGACAGAGTGCCAGGTATTGTCGGCAATGTGGATTCTGGTTGCTTCCGAATTGTCCTTTCTGCAATGCTGATCTTCCTCCCGCAGCAGTTTATTGCGATCAATGTGGGCGGCAGGTAAGCGGGCAGGTTCCAGGATTCAACCCGGTTAGATCCATCCCAACAACAAAGTTAACCATCCCCTCCGAGTCAAGCGTTCAGCACTCAATTCCTGCGAAGGATGCTTCTCCTGGCATCCCCCCGAAACCAGTGGTTGAACCGGCTGTGGCTCAGAACGGTGAGGGTCAGCTTCACCGGTATATCTCTGAAGAGATGCGCAGCAAACTCGAAGCTGCCAGGGCCAGCGGAGAAATGGCCGGCGAACGACGAATTGTTACCATGATGTTCTGTGATGTTAAGGGTTCCACGGCAGCGGCAGAGAATTTGGATCCTGAAGAATGGTCCGAGATTATCAACGGGGCCTTCGAGCACATGATTACGCCTGTATTTACCTATGAAGGTACTGTCGCTCGTCTGATGGGAGACGGGATACTGGCGTTCTTTGGTGCCCCTTTTTCCCATGAAGACGACCCGCAGCGCGCTGTATTGGCTGGCCTGGACATCGTCTCAGGAATCGCTCCATATCGTGAGCAAATCATGAAATCCTGGGGAATCGATTTGAACGTGCGAGTGGGGATCAATACCGGCCTGGTTGTGGTTGGCGCGGTTGGTTCCGATTTGCGCATGGAGTATACCGCGCTTGGAGATGCGATCAATCTGGCTTCGCGCATGGAAGTGACGGCAGAACCCGGAACTGTGCAGATCGCCCAGGACACATATAAACATGTCTCCCATCTTTTTGAATTCGAACCCTTGGGGGGGATCGAGGTAAAAGGCAAAAGTGAGCCGGTCCAGGCTTTCCGGGTTCTGGGACGGAAGGATGGTGCAGGACGATCGCGGGGGATTGAAGGTCTGCAAGTTGAAATGGTTGGTCGAGAAACAGAGCTGCGCAAATTGCGGGAAGTGATGGCTGACCTGAACCAAGGAATCGGGCGGATTGTCTGTGTACTTGGAGAAGCTGGCCTGGGAAAAAGCAGGTTGGTCAGCGAATCATACAAAGATTATCAAAACCTGGTCGGCGAAAATGGAAATTGGTATGAAACCATCAGTCTTTCCTATGAATACAATCATGCCTATGGTCTTTTTCAACGCCTAATCCAACGCGTGGCGGGTATCGCGCATGATGATGCCCCTCAAATTGTGCGCAAAAGGTTGACTGAACTATTGGAAAGCTTCCCTGAGGAACGCCAAAGTCGGGCAAACCAAGTCTTCGAAGCATTATTTGCTATCGAAAGTGAATCCGTCGGGCCTCCATTAGATGATGAGACTTTCCGGCAGGAACTCCTGACCGCAATGGATGAGTGCTGGCGGGCGCAATTCTCTGCACGACCCACCGTGTTGGTCTTTGATGACATGCATTGGAGCGATGCGGCTTCTATCGATCTGCTCAACCAGCTGTTGCCGCTAACCGGTGAGATTCCACTGGTCCTGATATGCGCGATGCGTGAAGAGCGCAGTTCACCGGCCTGGCAGATCAAGACCGCCGCGGATGATAAATTCCGTCATCGCTACTCGGAGATATTATTGCGCCCTTTAACGGATGCAGAAAGCAATGAGCTGGTTAACCGCCTGCTGGCGATCCCGCAGATCCCCGACCATTTAAGATCCAATATTCTCGAAAAATCTGGTGGAAATCCTTTCTTTATCGAAGAAGTAGTCCGCACCCTGATCGATAATGGCGCGGTTGAATCCGAAGAGCGATCCGTGGGTGGAGATACCCGCCGTTACTGGGTGGCGACAAACGAGGCCGCGGAATTCTCTATTCCAGACAATCTGCAGTCTCTTCTGTCTGCACGAATGGATCGCCTCGAAGATGGAACTCGCAGTACACTGCAGCTGGCCTCTGTCATCGGTCGCTCGTTTTACCACCGTGTCCTGGAAGCAGTCGATCAAAACGGTCCCGAGCTGGATAAGCATGTCAACACGCTGCTGCAGCTGGATATGATCCGTGAATCGGCCAGGGTTCCTGAAGTGGAATACATGTTTCGCAATCCATTAACCCAGGAAGCGGTTTACGAGACGATCTTATTGAAACGCCGCCGTGAATTTCACCTGCGAGTGGGCGAGGTCATGGAAGAGTTGTATCCAGACCGGCTTGAAGGCCTCTATGGTTTGCTGGCGCACCATTTCAAGCTCGCTGGAAAACCTGAAAAGGCGGCCAAGTACTATCGGCAAGCTTCTCAGCAGGCGGTATCCGTCTTCGCCTATGAAGAAGCGGTGGAAAATCTGCGCAAAGCGCTGGAGATTATCACGCCGATCGATCAACCTGAAGAAAAAATGGGTCTGCTCGAGGAATTGGGCGATGTTTGTCGCCTTGTGCGTGATTTCAATGGTGCAATAAACTTTTATCAGCAGGCTATTGAATTATGGGAAAGCCTGGATGACAGGGACGCTATTGTTTCCATCCGACTTCACCGAAAAATTGTCCAGATTGCAACCGATGCCAAGTGGTCCGTTGACGCGAACACTTTTGCCGGTGTCAACGAGATCAGCCAGGATTCACTGCTGAGTCTTGCTGAGAATCTCCAGCTGCTGGAGAGTGCCCCACCTCATCCTGAGACAGTGCTGTCTTTAACCGCGTTATCTGTTGAAGCCTGGCGTAATGAAATTCCCGCAAATTGGGAATCAGCCCAGAGATATGCACAAGCAGCCGTCGATATGGCTGAACTGCTCGATGACCCGGTTCTGCTCTCCCGTTCATTAGGCGCTTTGGCGAATGTGCTTGATGGTCGCAGCCTGTTACGTGAACACCTGCAGGTTGCCCTGCGCCGCATAGAAGTCAGCAAAGATCCATCCTTCGCCGACCCCCATGAAAGAATTGATGTCTTGCGCAGCGCTGGTCTGGCCATGATGTATGTCGGTGAATACGGCCAGGCTCGACCGTACCTGGAAGAAGCAGAAGACTATGCCCTGCGGATGCAGGCCACGGACCAGATTGCAAATACACTCGGCATACAGGCACAGTGTCTGTTCAGGGAAGACCGTTGGGATGATGTGCTGGCGATCGAGGAGAAATGGCGCGCCCTGGAGGTAAACCATAAGCGCGAACGCGTTGGTGAAACCTGATTTTTCGTGGCGCTCAGCGCCAGTGTCCACGCGTTGCGTGGTGAAACGGAGCAGGCAAATTCCTACGCGAAAGAATCATTTGATTATATGATCTCAATGTCCGGTCAGCCGGACCAGTGGCAGCGGAATCAATTTTATTGAGACTCTCTGCCTGTACAGGCACAGGGCGAGTTCGCCCAGGTCAGAGAAAAGTTGGAACCCGCATTGCAGTTATCCGGTCAACCTGTCAAACGAGGTACCATGGCTCATGAGCATATCGTGTACATGATGCTGGTTGATTCGGCTGTGAGGGCAAGGGATGAGGCAGCTATCCGAAAATTTATCCCCCAGCTGGAGGAATTAGTCTTCCGGGATGATCATAAGCCTTACCTTGCTGTTGTTCATCGAGCCTGGGGGGTTGCCCACCGTCTCGCTGGAGAATATGCAGCAGCTAGCGAGCGACTGCAAAGCGCGCTCGAGATTTTCGAAATGCTCAATACCCGCTGGCAGATCGCACGCACACTATTTGAGCTGGGAGAACTTTCTGGTGCAAATGGGGCGACGGAAAAAGCCACGGAATACTACGCCCGTGCCCGGGATCTTTTTGAGCAGCTAGGTGCTAGACCGGATATTGACAGATTAGAAAATAAACTCAATGCACTTGGAAAAAAAGTGGATCTGTAGCCGGTTATTGATGGTTTCGTTGCTCTGTGTTTAATAATAGCTGATCGGAGATCCCCAAACAGGACTCTCGACAGATCACTATCAGGCTAATGAGGCCAAGAAGTGTTCCACCTCGCGAGTCGCAGCCTGGGCCAAGGGATTTACTTGGGGGAAAATCAAGTCAAAGCCATGATTAGTGCGGGGATATTCCACATAAGTCAGCGGTACGCCAGCCTCCTTAAGTGCTTCCTGCATCCGGCGCACGGGAGGTGTCAAGCCAAATACATCCTCTTCCCCCTGAAGCAGTAATGTCGGGGGACTGTCTTTCCGAATATGATGGATTGGAGAGAGCAGATCATAAGTCTCAGGTTTATCTTCAGGCGTCCCACCCAACAGATCAATTAAATAATTGTATATACTCAATTTTGAATCCTGCTCATATTTGGTAGGCGAAGCTGGCAGAGAGAAGATGTGATCGATCAGGGAGATTGCTACCGTATCAAGCTTGTTATTTGGGTCTGGGTTTAGTTGTTCCCCTTGCTCGTGCATTGCCCAAAAATCAACCACCGGGTAGAAAGCCACCACGCCTCTCACGGAAGTATCGCTGCCCTCCTGGTCAGGCTTGAAATTCGGCAAGTGGGGAGTATAGGCTGCCAAAAGAGCCAGATGGCCCCCAGCAGATCCGCCCATGAGCACAATCTGTTCAGGATTCAAACCGAGCTTCTGGCTGTTATCTTTAAGCCACAAGATGGCCTGGTTAACCTCGCGAACCATAGTGGGGATATCCGCATCTGGCCAGAGTGTATATGCGATGTCCAGGATCAGGTGACCTTGCCCAACCAGGCGGCGGAAGAAGTGTCTGGTGAGCATATCCTTTTCACCGATGCGCCACCCGCCTCCGTGAATGTAGATAACCCCCAAACCGCTGGACGGCATCCCGGGGAGAGGTTGCCATAAATCAGCCAGAAATGGTTTTCCGCTTGTGGGTTTTTCACCGATAACAATATTTTGTTGGAATTTGGGTTTCGCAAGACCTCTCTTAAGCGCTGGGCTGACTGCCCTGGTCGAGGATTGGTTCGTTGATTGAACCACTTGAGCCACAGGTTCAAATTGAGCCTGGGTCCGGGGGATATCAGCGATGAACTTTCCCATTAATCCAGCGGTGAATACCCCAGCCTCGAAGAGCTTCCAATCCCGCTGAGCGATCCCCAGGAAAGCGCCCAACCCCCCGATGATGCCAATCACCGCTGATAAAGCACCAGCGATCATCTTCGGAAACCAGAGCAGCGTACTTACCGAGCGGTTTTGCGGAGAAATAAAAAGCAGTACTGCGAACAGCATGGAGATATATGTTTGCAGCTTTATCATGGACTTCATTGATCACTCCTTGGACATGCATACTGCGAGGTCAAGGAAAAGAGATTATTTCGTGTGAGAGGAAATTCAATCCAGGCAGCTTGATTATATACGCATTTACGCCTTATTTTTAAGGTGGCAATAATTGTCTCAACCTGCCCAATATCTTCAGTCCTGTCTTTGAGGGTGAGGAGGATTTCTAATCCAAAATAGATTGGCCAAGCACCATCGGGTGAGGTAAGCCGCTGAGTTTCTTCCTGATCCGCTCGGATGCCCGCGTAGTGAAAGGTGTCCTAGTAGGTAAGGCTCTCTCGGACACTCACCTTTGCCGCGCTGCGAGCGGGAAATGAACTGGCTACCACGGCCAGCAAGGTGATCAATATCAGCCATATGGCCGCACCAATCGGTGAAAATTGGTAGGAAAGCTGCTGGTTCAGGGCTAGGGATAAACCACGCGTGGCGAGCAAGTATGCTGCAGGTATACTCAGCGGCAAAGCGATCAGCCAGCTGATCCAGCCGAGAAGCACACCTTCACCGATTGAAACGCGGATCACTCGCCAGGAAGAAGCCCCTATGGAGCGCATCACGCCGATCTCACGGCGACGCTCCAGCACGTTCAGGGTCAGCACACCGCTTAACCCAACGCCACCGACGATGGCAATGATGAAGCCCATTATCGACAGCAGCTGAAAGATGAGACTGTAACCGCCTTGAGTTTGAGAGACGATTTCCGCGGTGGTGAGATATCCGAAGGTGCCTGATGGTGTAATATCGAAGTTCCTTTTTTCAAAGATTTCTACCATATCAAGGGCAGTCGCTTGGGTAGCACTTGCTTCCTGGTTGTACGTGGTAATCGATAAGGTGTTAGTATTCCCAATCTGGCGCAGTTCTCGCTGCAGGGCATTAAGAGGCACAAAAACATCGGAACTTATCAAGGGATCATAGGTGATCCCCACGATCTCCCAATCTGCTTCGCGTTCCTGGGAATCTGTTAGGGTTATGGTATCCCCCACTTGCCAGCTTTTCTCTCTAGCCAACCCTGCGGAAATTACGGCTGCCCGCTGGTCAACCTGGCTTAACCAGCGTCCCTGCTGGATTTCGGGCTGGTACATTTTGCTATCTGCTGGCAGGCCAAAAACATTGAGACGTGCATCGGTAACTTGGCTTTCTTCCTGTGCTGCGAGACGGGCTTTCGAGGGGACCACCAACCACGCTTCAGCATCTTGCACCCCGGGATTGGTCAGCGCCAGATTGATCAGGCGTTTTGAACGGGTAAGCTGCTCAAACTGTAAATTGACCTGGTAATTGTGAATTCTGGTCAGCTTTTCACCGAACGTGTAGCGCGTGGCATCATTGACTCCCAATACCATCATGAAAACCACTCCCGCGAGGACCAGGGTTACCTCTATTAGGAGCACTCTCTTGCGGTTGCGGAAGGTATTGCCCAAGATCAGTAGAAATGAATATGGGAGAATGCTCAGGCGAGCCACCAGACGCTCTACCAGGCCGGTACCTCCAGTTAACCCGTATGTGCTGATCGCCTCGCGAACCGTGATTCGCACACCGCTTAGGAGGGGGAGCAGGGCAG
>CP070764.1:3253852-3272127 GCA_020349245.1 Chloroflexota bacterium
GAATCAGGATGTGTAAGTGACTTGCGCAGGCTTTTTGATGAGATCATCGACCCAAACCGCCATTACGCGCATAATGCTCGCTGGGGAGATGGCAATGGTCACAGCCACATCCGGGCTGCCCTACTGGGAGCTTCATTCAGTGTACCCTTTGTCAACCGGCGTTTGACCTTGGGGACCTGGCAACAAATTATTTTTGTTGATTTTGACAACCGCCAGAGGAGAAGGGAGCTGGTCCTTCAGTTGGTTGGCGAATGAGATCGATTATAAATATATTCCTTCTTCTTCCGAACGCATCGCATTAAATGCTGCAATCGAAACCTCCAGCATTTCCAGATCAGGTTCGCGAGTGGTCAGATGTTGGAGGGCAAGGTTCGGCTTGACCATCCACTTTACCATTGGAGATTCAATGTGATTTGCGGTCCACCGGATATATTCATACGCAACCCCGGTCAGAATAGGAATCATGATGATCCGGCTTGCCAGGCGTAATCCCAAAGGAATAGGCCCTAAGAGTGAGAAGAACAGCACGGACAGTAAGACCACTGTCAACAAGAAGGCTGTACCGCAGCGTGGATGTTCTAGTGAATAACCTTTAACGATTTGTGGAGTCAGTTCAGCACCGGATTCGAAGGCGTTGATTGTTTTGTGTTCAGCGCCATGGTACGCGAACACTCGCTTTATATCAGGAATGCGGCCAATAAACCAAATATAACCAACCAAGATTAACAACCTGATCAATCCTTCGATTAAATTTCCAATCCAGGCTGCAACGCTTGAATCTGAAAGGCTTGAAAATAGAAGGGAATTTATAATTCTTTCCGAGAGATGCCCGAGACTCGCAGGCAGGAGGAAAAAAAGACCTACCGCGAATGCCAGGGAAACGATCAAAGTGACAACTAATGCTAAACCCTCGATTTTTTCATCTTCATCGGTTTGGACATTTGCTGATATGGTTAGTGCTTTCATCCCCAGTCCGAGGGCATCCCAAAGCAGGATCATCCCCCGCAGAAATGGAATCTGCGCAATACGGCTGCGATACAAATTTCCAAGCGAATCTTTGTGGATAACGATTGAATTATCTGGTGCACGCATCGCAATGGCTAAAGATTGCTTTCCGCGCATCATGACTCCCTCAATCACCGCTTGACCACCATAGGTAGGAAGTTTCAATTTTTCCATCTGTTCAGACTTTGCTCCCGTTTTCGAGATTATAAATAAAATGGATTAAAGTGTCGATACCGCGTTTCCACGTTGGCAGGTGAAGTTTCTCATTTGGACTGTGAGCGTTATCATCTGGTAAGGAGAAACCACAATTGACAGAATCGATGTCGAGAATATCTTTGAACAAAACGACAACTGGAACACTACCGCCTTCTCTTCGGAAAAGGGGTTTCTTGTTCCAAACCCTCTCCATGGCATCCTGCATGGCCTGAACACCAACCGATTTTCGATCCGATATTGAAGCAGGACTGCCAACCATTTTTTTGACCGTATATCTAACCGTGTCCGGAGTGTGCTCACTAAAATATTGAACCAATTGCTGGTGGACTTCGTCGGGGTCTTGATCCGGGACCAGACGAGTAGAGATCTTGGCCATGGCCCAGGCAGGTAAGACAGTCTTTGAGCCTTCACCAATGAATCCAGAATACATTCCATTTACTTCCAGGGTAGGGCGTGCACCAGTTCTTTCCACGGGGGAAAAATCCTTTTCTCCCCATAAAGCCGAGGTACCCGTTTGCGCCAGATAAAAATCCTCACCCATGGGTAGACGCCCCAACTGGCTGCGTTCATCCGGATCAATGGTCCTGACACTATCATAAAATCCGGGCAGCGTAACCCTTCCTTGTTCATCGTGCATACCTGCAATCAACTCGCATAATGCTTGAGCAGGATTGTGCACTACCCCGCCATATATACCTGAATGCAGATCGTGATCAGGTCCATCAACGCGAACTTCAAAGTAAGCGAGCCCACGCAGCGCATATGTTATCGTCGGATGATCGACTCCAATCATCCCGGTATCCGGATTTAATGCGAAATCAGCTCGCAGGAGCTGTTTGTTATTGCGAATAAATTCAGCTAAATTTGGTGAGCCAATTTCTTCTTCGCCTTCTATAAGAAATTTTAGATTGATCGGTGGTTTCCCTGCGCTTAGGACAGATTCAAGAGCCTTGATGGATGCCATGACCTGACCTTTCATATCGGAAGCACCGCGGGCGAATAAATTCTCGCCGCGAATGTTGGCTTCAAACGCATCTGTTTTCCATAATTCCAGAGGTTCTGCGGGTTGTACATCGTAATGACCATAGACTAAGACCGTTAATGCACCTTGATCTGGCGATTTTATCTCTCCATATACAACTGGATGGCCTCCAGTGGGGAAGACATGAACTCGATCCAATCCCAATCGGTCAAGCTGGGTAGCGACCCACTTTGCCGCCTGTTCGAGATCTGCTTTGTGTTCAGGATCAGTTGATATTGAAGGTATGGTCAGAAATTCTTCAAGCTCTCCTAAAAATTTTGCATTGTTTCCCTCTGCGAACTTCAATGCGGAATTCCTCAAGCCGGACATCGAAATCTCCTTGAAAGTATTTTGTGGATAATCATAATTATAAGAAATTCCCCTCTCTACGTATAGATATAAACATCACATAACAAACCAACAGGAATATCGTAAAGATCGCGGTAAATCCATAAAAGTTCAAATTACTCAATGGGTTAATGAAGCGCAGGGTGACATCGTAAAGAATTTCTTTTGGGGAAAAGAAAATATCCCAGCTGTTCCAGCGTGAAAATCTTCCCAGGAAAATTCCTACTCCACCTAGAAGGAGGACTCCACCGACAAAAACCCAACTCATGAACCAGCCAATATGTTTATTAATCATGATGTGCATCGTTCTTAGCGAGGCTATAGCCAAAAAACAACCTGTCCAGGCAAATACCACCAGCATTAGTATGTCATACCAGATCGGAATCCTTGGGCGGTCAGCTAAATGCAAAAAATCGGTGATGATATAGGGCGCATTCGGAAAAAAGATCAACCATAAGATCCCCGGGAAGAGGAACACCCACCAGCGTCCTGGTTTGGAAAAATACAATGCCGCAGCCCAAATGCTGATCAGATAAGGAATCCAAGCTAAAAATAGGTTCCATATCAAATTCTGGTATGCGAATGAATGACTCTGCATTACCCGAGCTGAAAATAATCCCAGGGCAAAAATTGTCGAGAGCAAAATCGGATAAATCGATTGTCTTGAGAGGAAACTATTCAGGTTCTGAAGATCATCGAAAAGATTCAGCATCAGATCACTCCTTTTCAGGAAAATCTCTCACGAGGGAACATCCAATTCAAGAAGTATGGAAGGTATAATTTTTCACAGGAAGGTAGGATTATTTTTCTTCTCAAAAGAATAAATTCGTTCTCTGATAATAGCTGAATCAATTTCAACCATGCATGAAGGCTGTAAAGAATGGTCAAAGATCTGAATTTTCCGCCAATCTGATGAAAACAAATCCAAAATACTACCCGATGATAAAAATTCTGGCTTGTGGACAGAATTATTGGATTATAAGACAAAACAGACTGAATCCGGGGTGTGATTTGCTTTCTATGGAAATATTAATCCTGCAGATATGTTAAAATAAGACAAAGTCGGATCGGTGGTCGTCGCAGGTCGTTCCTGCGCCGGCGTCGGGAAAATTCCCGTCGAAAAGTGCCGCCATCCCGTGGTATTTTATCGGTTGAGCTCCCAGCCGAAAGTTTGACCACCGGTCACCGATCCATGTTTCTCTGGAAAAAATATTTTGTAGCCAAATCCATCCCGGAAGTTCTGGACAAGCTCGATGAAGGAGCTCGTCTGATCGCGGGTGGTACAGACTTACTGCTCGAAATGCAGCAAGGTATTCAACCGCCTGTTGAAACCCTGGTGGATGTGTGCAATTTACAAGAGCTGAATGCATTAGAAATCAGGGGAGAGGAATTATTTATCGGTGCTGCAGTCCCGCTCAACAAAATTGTCGTCTCGACTGATGTCAAGGAAAACGCGCAGGCCCTCGTGGAGGCATGCAGCTTGATTGGAGGTCCGCAGGTACGAAACTCAGCGACTTTGGGAGGAAACGTTGCCCACGCCTTACCTGCAGCAGATGGAACAATAGCATTATTAGCCCTTAACGCATATGCAGAGACGATAAATAAAAAAGGTTTACGGAGAACCGGGATTGAAGACCTATTCCTTGGTCCACGCCAGTCCAAAATCGAATCAGACCAGGAATTACTGGTTGGTTTCTATCTACCCCTGCAGAAAAAAGCTCAGGCTTCAGCGTTTAACCGAGTCATGCGTCCCCAGGGAGTAGCCTTACCAATATTAAACATGGCGGTTTGGCTCGAAAGGGATAAAGACAGGATCATTGACGCCCACATCGCACTGGGTCCTTCAGGTCCCAGACCATTCCGGGCAAGAAATGCTGAGAAATGCTTGATCAGTGGGCGGTATGACCCAACGCTAGTCGAGGATGTCTATGAAATTATGTTAGCAGAAGTCCATCTGAGAACGAGTCCACAGCGGGCAACTGCAGACTATCGAAAGCATCTAGCCCGATTCCTTCTCCAAGAGGTGATTGAGACTGCATGGGAACGGGCGATTAATTAGTGGTAATAGAATCTGGAGACGATCATCATGATACTGGTATACGGGAAGTGATACGATGAATTTCAAACTGAATGGTGAACAAGTCAAATTTGAACCAAAACCCAGCCAGATGCTGGTCGACTTACTGCGGGAAGAATTTGATCTCACTGGAACGAAGGTTGGTTGTAATGAGGCTGAGTGTGGGTCCTGTACAGTCATTATCGATGGTGAGGCGGTCCTGGCGTGCACTTATCCTGCCGCCAGAGCTGAAGGTAAGTCTGTGATTACGATCGAGGGGTTATCCCGACTGGTCGAAATCACCCCCAGGCAAGATATGGGTCTTGAAAATGCTGCCGATACCCTTCACCCACTACAAGAGGCATTCATCAAACACGGTGCGGTGCAGTGTGGTTACTGCATCCCTGGGCAAATCATGACAGCCTATGCTCTGCTTACGAATGATCCAGATCCAGATGACAGAACAATTCGGCAGACGTTGAAGGATACGCTCTGCCGCTGTGGGGGATACCCGAGCATAATCAATGCTGTCAAATCTGCTGGGGAAAAAATGCATACCGGTAATCCAATCACGGCAATTGAATACCAGGCCGCTAAACCGTTAGAGGTTATCGGACAGAATTATTTCCGACCTGATGCCATCGAGAAGGTGACTGGCCACACTAAATTCACAGACGATTTGAAATTTGAGAGCATGCTCCATGCCCGAGTTAAACGGGCAGGTATCCCGCATGCAATCCTGAAGAAAATCGATGTTGGAAAAGCGCGTGCGTACCCCGGTGTAGTATGCGTATTGACCGCAGAGGATATACCGGCGGAAAAGAACCACGGTCTGGTGATATTTGACTGGCCAGTCATGGTTGGTGTCGCTGAGCGAGTCAGAACTGTCGGTGATGCTTTAGCGATTGTGGCCGCGGAAGACCGGGAAGCTGCAACGGCTGCTCTAGACTTGATCGATATCGAATTTGAGGAATTACCAGTAGTCAGTGATCCTGTTGCTGCAAAAGGTGTATCCTCTCCAAAAATTCACCCATCTGGAAACTTATTGAAACATATAAAAGTTCGTAAAGGAAATGTAGAAGGAGGATTCGCTGAAGCTGATCTGGTCCTGGAACACGTCTTCCTCACTGGGATGTATGAACACGCCTTTCTAGAACCGGAATGCAGTATTGCCCGGTTAACACCTGAGGGTCGGATGGAAATCTATGTTGGATCGCAGATACCCTATGCGGATAGAAATCAGGTGGCCCGGGTTTTAGGATGGCCAGAAGAGAGAGTCCGGATCATTGGTATGATGATTGGTGGGGGTTTTGGTGGTAAAGAGGATATCGCAGGTCAAATCCACGCTGCAATGCTCGCAGAAAAAACCGGTCGTCCCGTGAAATTACTTTTTGATCGGCATGAAAGTTTGCTGGTGCATCCGAAGCGTCATGCGACACAAATCCGGGTAAAAATGGGTGCGAAGAAGGATGGACAGCTGACTGCAGTTGAATCAGAATTATATGGTGACACCGGAGCTTACGCCTCCCTGGGTGAGAAGGTAATGACCCGAGCTACGACTCACTCTTCAGGACCCTATGACATACCACATGCAAAAGCAGATTGTTATGCTATGTATACAAATAACCCCCCGGCGGGTGCTTTCCGCGGCTTTGGCGTGACCCAATCGTGCTTCGCGGTTGAAAGCATGATGGATATACTAGCCGAGCGGTTGGGGATCGATCCGATCGAGATCAGGTCAAAGAATGCTTTACGCCTAGGAAGTGTAACGAATACTGGTCAAGAATTGCACGAAAGTGTGGGTTTGCTGGAGTGCATCCAGAAGGTTCGGGCAGAGCTTGAGTTACGGACTGAGGGTGATCCTTTTCGATCACGGGATGTTCCAGGCGCAGAACACCTACGGCGGGCATGGGGTTTTGCGGTAGGGTATAAGAATACCGGCTTAGGTGGGGGCGCACCGGATAAATCCGCTGCCGAAGTTGAATTATGTCCGGATGGGATACTCGAAGTGAGGACCTCGTCTGCTGAAATCGGTCAAGGTCTGGTGACAGTTCTGCAGTTGATCGTTGCCCAGGAGTTTACAACCACCCCAGCGAATGTGCGAGTTTTATTATCTGATACGGACCTTACCCCAGATGGTGGACCGACAACTGCTTCTAGACAAACTTATGTCAGCGGAAATGCAGCCCGGATGGCAGCACAGGTCCTCCACCAGGCGATCAGCTCAACCCTGGCAGAAAAATATGATATACCACCTAATGAAGTGATTTTTGAAGAAGGCTTGGTGAGAGTGAATGGCAATTCCATTTCAATGGAAGATGTGTATTTGGAGATGCACCGGGAGGGTCGCTCGCCGCGCGCTCTTTACGAATACTGGGCTCCGGCCACAGATCCACTTGGTGAGAGTGGAAGAATGCATTTCGCCTATTCTTTTGCTGCCCAAGCCGCAGAGGTCGAAGTAAATACCAAGACAGGTGAAGTAAAGGTCCTCAACGTGATCGTGGCCAATGATGTTGGTAAAGCTTTGAACCCGCTTGGTTTACAAGGCCAGGTTGAAGGCGGTGTCGTGATGGGTTTAGGCAACGCGCTTACCGAGCGTTTTATTGTTGAGAATGGCCGGGTGATCAGCGACCGTATGGCTCGTTATCGGATCCCATCCATCGTTCAGACCCCAGAAATCCTCTCCATCGTCGTTGAACACCCGACCTATGATGGCCCCTATGGAGCAAAAGGTGTAGGAGAATTGTCTAGCATCCCAACAACGCCGGCAATTACAAACGCAATTTATAATGCCGTGGGAGTAAGAATCGATCGATTGCCGGTTGACCAAGAGGAAATTATCATGCAGATGCACCAGTCTGCTGGCGAAGAATCTAACCATGAAGAATAGTCAGCCAGATCACGTCTCCCTGGTGCCGAAATGGCTCGAGTGGGCTCGTGAGATCCAATCACTCTCCCAAACTGGATTACATTTTGCTGAAAACGATTATCAGCGGGAGCGGTTTTTGAGATTGAACGAGATCGCAGCGGATATCATCAGTGTGCATTCTGACCTTGATCAATCTGATTTAGTCAAGATTTTTAACAACCAGGTCGGTTATGCTACACCACGAATTGATGTGAGAGGGGCGGTATTTCGAGAGGGGAAACTGCTCCTAGTTCAGGAACGAATCGATGGCGGTTGGACAATGCCGGGCGGCTGGGCGGATGTGGGTGATATTCCTTCCACTGCAGTGGAAAGAGAGGTATTGGAGGAATCAGGGTTTGAGGTTTCCGCCAGGCGGGTGATTGGTGTGTATGATGCTAATCGAACTGGACCATTGCAAATCTTCCATGCATTTAAGATAATCTTTCTTTGCGATATTTTGGGTGGAGAACCACGTCCAAGCAATGAGACTTCACAGGTGAGATTCTTTTCCCGGCAAGATATACCCAACTCATTCTCGGGTGAGCGAACTCAACTAAGGCATATCAGTGATGCATTTTCTGCAATTAAGAGGGAAGGACCAACCTTATTTGATTAGTGGACGATCTTGGATATCACTTCCAAAATTCAAGTCGGATCGGACAAATCTAATCTCCGAAAATGATTATGGAACTTACAGAGCTACCATACCCATTTCCCGGGCGAGTATTCCGGAGTGCAATGCCCTACAGCTCCTATGATCCGGAAGGCAGGCTCATCCAGGCGTACCAAGAAAATGATATCTCAATGGTCGTTGTTTTAACAAGCGACGAGGAAATGGACCAAGTCACTGGTCGTAGATTGAGATCGTTATACCAAGCGAGCGGCCTGGAAATACTCAGTTTTCCGATTCCAGACTTCAATGTCCCAGATATTGATCTGCTCCACCAGGTTGTTGCGCAGGTATCCACACGAGCACAATCAGGGCAGAGCACGGTAATTCACTGCCATGCAGGTCTGGGTCGAACAGGGATGTTTTTGGCTTGCCTGGCGAAGATGGATATGAATTTCACTGCTCAAGAAGCTGTTGCCTGGGTGAGAAAAAACTTGCCTGGAGCTATCGAGGTCCCTAGTCAAGAGCAGATCGTGAGGGTTTTTTGATTTGAGGAGCATTATATGAAACTGATCACGAACGCAAAGATAATTACCTGGGAAGAGCCTAATCACGTATTGGCAGGTCAGGCAGTTCTGATTGAAGGTGACCGAATCGAGGCGATAGCTCCAGAAGCGAAGCTCACAGGGGAATATCCAGAAGCTGAAAGGATAGATGCGGGTGGTCAATATGTCATGCCGGGGAATATTTGCGCCCATACCCATTTCTATGGAGCTTTTGCCCGTGGTTTAGCGATACCAGGGTCGGCACCGAAAGATTTTCCTGAGATCCTACGCAAATTATGGTGGCCTTTGGATAAATCCTTGATGATGGAAGATGTGCGTGCTTCCGCTGAGGTCATGCTGGTAGATGCTATAAAACATGGCACAACCACGCTTATTGATCACCATGCTTCTCCCAACGCGATCGATGGATCCCTGGACGTGATTGCCGATGCAGTGGATTTATCAGGTTTACGTGCCGTGCTCTGCTACGAGGTTACCGACCGGGATGGCCCGGATAAAGCTCAAGCGGGCATTCAGGAAAATATCCGTTTTCTCGGGAAGAGTTCGGCAAAGGGTTCTAATGGAGGTCGGGTGGCTGCTACCTTCGGGTTACATGCCAGTTTAACCCTCTCAGAGGAAACACTGGAAGCCTGCAGGCAAGCTGCTCCAGAAGGCGTAGGATTTCACATTCATGTTGCAGAACATGAGGCGGATGAATACGATAGCCTGAATAAATCCGGGTCCCGGGTTGTGGATCGATTATACAAACACGGAATCCTTGGACCGAAAACGATAGTTGCTCATGCCATTCACATTGATATCAAGGAAGCGGAATTGTTGGCTGATTCAGGAACCTGGGTTACACACCAACCGCGCTCGAACATGAACAATGGTGTGGGGGCAGCACCTATCGAGGATTTTTTGCGGGCAGGAATAAATGTTGGTATTGGAACCGATGGTTTCAGCCACACGATGTGGGAAGAGTGGAAAACAGCTTATTTACTTCACAAAGTATGGCACCGTGATCCGAGACGTTTTTCCGGGAGCGATGCAGTCCAAATTGGCGTGCATAATAATGCTGCCTTGGCAAATAAATTCTTCCCGGAAGCCCAATTGGGGAAGCTGGTTCCTGGTGCCTTTGCCGATTTGATCTTCGTGGATTACCACCCTCACACACCGTTAACAGAAGGGAATTTACCCTGGCAGATAATCTTCGGTTTCAATGAGAGCATGATCACAACAACAGTCGTTTCCGGTAAGGTATTGATGAGAGATCGCCAGTTGTTAACTTTGGATGAGGAAGCTATTGCAGCCAAAGCTCGCCAATTAGCCCCGCATGTCTGGGAACGATATAATTCCTTCGTACCGAACTAAGATTGGAGAACAGATGACAGCTGAAAAGATATTACCTACGATCGCAATCCTGGGTGGCACAGGGAATGAAGGACCAGGTCTGGCACTTCGCTGGGCGAAGTATGGTTTTCAAGTCATAATTGGCTCACGGCAGCTAGAAAAAGCCCGGGCAACGGCAGAGAAATTAAATAAGGAATTAGGTATCCAAACGATTGAGGGATACGACAATAGCACTGCCGCACGCAAAGCAGATTTGTGCGTGCTCACGGTCGTCCAATCAGCCCATGAGCAAGCAATCGAAAGCTTGAAAAATGATTTGAAAGGTAAAATCCTGGTGGATACAACAGCACGTGTGGATTATCGCGATCCACGTCCTCCTGCCCCACCTGCTGCAGCACGACTGGCCCAGGAGAAGCTGGGTGATCAGGTCCGGGTGGTGGCAGCTTTCCAAAATGTACCGGCAGCTTCGTTGCGAAATAACCTGGATGAGCCTCTCGAAGAAGATTTATTAATTTGCGCTGATGATCCTGATGA
The DNA here is from genome assembly GCA_020349245.1 of Chloroflexota bacterium. Taxonomy (GTDB): domain Bacteria; phylum Chloroflexota; class Anaerolineae; order Anaerolineales; family UBA4823; genus PFL25. The sequence continues at coordinate 3,264,449 of CP070764.1, forward strand.
TGCAGCCGAGGTAGCAAAATTGGCTGAAGCGCTGGGGATGAATGTTTACTATGCAGGCAATTTGGACAACGCCGTAGTCATTGAAGGCTTAACGTCGATCCTGATCAGCATAAACAAGTATTACCGCAGTCGGACCGCTTCGATCCAAATCACCGGCATTAAGAAAGAGTGACGGGAACTTCGCTTTGGTCTGCGGTGATGGGTCAGGTTTACTATCTTGACACTCGTTATAACTCCTTTAAGTAACTTACCCTTGGTGACTCCAGGCGCCAATCTAGCAAGGTTGATCATTGACGCCTTGGAAGCAGAGCAGATCGTCCTGCAAAATGGGGATATATTCGTCCTCGCTCAGAAAATAGTTTCCAAAGCGGAGAATCGATTTATCAACCTGGCAAAAGTAGAACCTTCAGCGGAAGCAATTGAATTAGCTCAGCAAGTTGAAAAAGATCCGCGAATGATCGATTTGGTCCTCCGCGAAAGCAGGAAAGTTCTACGCCACCGTCCTGGAACGATTATTGTTGAACACCGTCTGGGTTTCATCTGTGCCAATGCTGGCATCGATCATTCTAACGTGCGCGAGGCAGTTCAAGGTGAGGAGTGGGTACTGTTGCTTCCTGAAAACCCTGATGCCTCAGCGGAGAAATTGCGCAAGCATCTGGAAGAAAGATATAGGGTGCGCCTGGGGATCTTGATTATTGACTCTCATGGACGGGCATGGCGGATGGGCACGACCGGGGTGACAATCGGATTGTCTGGTGTTCCAGGATTGGTCGATTTAAGGGGCAGGTCCGATCTATTTGGCTACACACTCCAAATAACCCAGGTTGGGGCTGCAGATGAGCTTGCTTCAGCAGCTTCTCTCGTGATGGGACAAGCTGCAGAAGGGACACCGCTGGTTCATGTGCGTGGCTTCCCGTATCCGTTGAGAGAAAGCGAGTTAAATGAATTGATTAGACCGGAGGAACTGGATTTATTCCGTTAACAATGCATGCATCTTTTCTGGAATTGATGATAATTTGGTAGAAAACTGGCAGACCGGGTATTATTTTTTTCTGGATGAAAGTCAGTAATTATATGGAAAATGAATTCTGGGAATATTTGGAAAGATTGATCGCTATCACGGGAGTAGTGATCGATCGCCCGAAGGGTTCCAAACATCCCCGATTACCAAGTTTGATCTACCCATTGGATTATGGATTTCTGCGGGATACGAGGACGACTGATGGAAGTGAGATTGATGTGTGGGTTGGTTCTGATCCTGATAATAAATTGAAAGAAATCATTTGTACAGTCGATATATTCAAAAAGGATGTCGAAATCAAGTTGCTGATTGGCTGTACAAAAGATGAACTGGAAGATATCGTGAACTTTCATAATTCAGCTTCAATTAAAGGGTTGATTATTCGAAGGTGAAGCAAGGAGTGTTATGAGTGTAAAAGCAATACCAGAATCCCACCGGGGATTAATTAGCGATGAAAAACCAGCTTTCGGTTATTTGGCAACTACCATGAAGGATGGAACGCCCCAGGTAACACCGATCTGGTTCAACATTGATGGAGATCAAATCCTGATCAATTCAGCAAAAGGGCGGGTGAAAGATAAAAACATGCGGGCAAGACCACAGGTTGCGTTGGTGATTCATGACCCGGAAGATCCTTATAGGTACATTCTGATCCGCGGAATGATTTCTGAGATTAGCGAAGAGGGTGCTCGACAGCACATAAATGATCTCGCAAAGAAATACACAAATCAGCCTGTCTTTCACCTCAAAGATCCCAATGAAATCAGGGTGACCTATAAACTTACCCCCCAAAAAATCCATGTATCTGGTTAATCAGATTTGTTGGAAGGGTTATCAATCGGGTGGAGAGCTGAATTATTTGTTTACCCCGCGGGATAGGCATGGTGTGGATAGATGGTTGAGATAAAAGTCGTGGCACTAGCAGGCGGTGTGGGGGGGGCAAAAATGGTTGATGGGTTAGCTCGGATCCTGCCCGATCATTCACTCACTGTAATTGTGAATACCGGGGATGATTTTGATCACTTTGGCTTACGTATCTGTCCCGATCTCGATACAATTTGTTATACACTGGCAGGGATCGCAAATCCGGAGACCGGGTGGGGACGCAAGGAAGAAACCTGGAAGGTATTGGAGGCACTGGTCGAGCTCGGAGGACCAACCTGGTTTCGTATAGGCGATCGGGATTTAGCTACACACCTGGAAAGGACCAGGCGGCTTGCTGAGGGCATTACGCTCAGTGAGATCACCCAGCAGTTTTGCGATAGGTGGGGGGTCTCAACCTGTGTAATTCCCATGACTAATGCCCAAGTATCCACGATAGTCAAATCAGTAGAAGGGGATCTTGCCTTTCAAGATTATTTTGTGAAGAGGAAATGTGAACCGCGGGTGAGCGGATTTTATTTCAAAGGTGGTGAAACAGCGGAACCTTCACCAGGAATTCTCCAAGCGATCAGGGAAGCTAAGATTGTGATCATCTGCCCATCAAATCCCTGGGTGAGCATTGATCCAATCCTGGCAATTCCAGGGATCAAGACAACTTTAATGACCCCATTGGGTCTACAGCGAGTTTTCGCTATCTCACCGATCATTGCTGGAGCAGCAGTTAAGGGCCCAGCAGCAAAAATGTACTTTGAGATGGGCATTGAACCATCTGCCGTGAATGTCGCCCAGCATTATGGTTCAAAACGTAACCAGGGTTTGCTCGATGGTTTTGTGTTCGATTCCCTTGATCAAGACCAGACGGATGAAATCGCGAACCTCGGGTTAGCAACCTTCAAGACAAACACTTTGATGAAATCGGTTGATGACCGGATTCGGTTTGCCAGGGAAGTGATGGACTTTGCTACAGCTCCATTGGATTGAGAGTAGACGCAATAATATGTATTGATCAAGAACATAACAGATTTATCTACTCTGCGCTGAACAATCATTGATATACTCATCTGGGAAGAAAATTGGTTGCTTACCAGTAGAAAAACGAAAGGACAATTCAAATGACATTGTGGGCGATTATTCCGGTGAAGCCGTTGCGGCGGGGAAAATCCAGATTGGCGGAAGTATTATCGGAAGAGGAGCGTTTGGACCTCAACAGTCAGCTGCTAATCCACACAGTAGATACCCTAAGGAAAATACCTGAAATCGAGCAAGTACTTGTTGTTAGCCGAGACCAGGCTGCATTATCCATTGCCCGTGCTCACGGGGCGCGCACTGTTCAGGAGAATGGTGCACCTGAACTGAACATTGCCCTGACGAGAGCAACTATCGTAGCAAAGAGGTATGCAACCCGCGGAGTCCTGATTATTCCATCAGATTTGCCGATGATTGCAGAAGCGGATGTGAATGCCATGCTGGATTTGGTTAAAGAACCACCAGTTGTTGTCCTAGCACCCGATCGCAAGAGAGAAGGGACCAATGCTTTACTGGTCTGTCCTGTTGGTTTGATAGAATACGATTTTGGTCCATACTCTTTTGAACGCCACTGCGAGCGTGCCAGGCAGGCTGGTGCGCGTTTAGAAATATGTGAGCTACCCTCCCTTGCATTGGATATGGATGTTCCCGAGGATTTGGACCTGGTTAGTGACGAGCTGGAGAGCTGGTCTGCCTGAAGAAATTAACCTATAATTTATCGCAAATAGCTCATTAGCGGAGGTTTATATGACTGGACGCGTAGCTTTATATCTACAGGATGCTCATGATCTGCGTGAGGGACTGGATTATGTGCGTTATGCTGAAGAACGTGGCTTTGAAGCTGTCTGGCAGGCTGAATCACGGCTTGTGCGGGATGCGATCGTGCCGATGGCAGCTTATGCTGCAGTCTCAGAAAGGATCAAAATTGGTTCTGGCGTAATTAACAATTGGACTCGTAATATTGGATTATTAGCTGCGACTTATTTAACCCTAGATGATCTGGCACCGGATCGAGTTATCTGTGGTATCGGTGCATGGTGGGACCCGCTTGCTAAAAATGTCGGCATCAACCGGCGGAAGCCGCTCACTGCAATGAAGGAAACCGTCGAGGTTCTCAGGAGGTTATTACACATGGAAAGAGTCACCTACCATGGTGAATTCATCCATGTTGATGGGATTGAACTCGATGTGGTTCACGGCCGGAGAGAAGCCAGGAATGTACCCATCATGATCGGCGCAACTGGAGACAAGATGATGGAGCTGACCGGTGAGATTGCCGATGGTGTCGTCCTGAACTATTGTGTACCACCAGATTACAATGACCGTGCCCTGGAACTCTTAGCGAGAGGCGCCAAGAAAGCCGGGAGAACTCTGGATGATATCGATCGACCGCAGCTGGTTGTGTGTTCAGTTGACCTCGACCGTGAGAGAGCCATGGACAGCACCCGGGAGCTGTTGACCCAATATCTTGCTCAACAACCGCACATCGCCAAAGCTTCAGGCGTATCCCAGGATGTGGTCAATCAAATTCAATCGATCTTAGGATGGCCGGCAACAAAAGAGCAGATCCAGCAGGCGAAGCACCTAGTTCCTGATGAATTAATCGCCCGGATTACCGCTTCGGGAACACCTGAAGAAGCTCGGGTGAAGGTGGAAGAGTACCGCCAGCATGGTTGCACCTCACCGATCTTGTATCCGGTAGGTGGCGATGTAAAGTTGTTAATAGATACCTTTGCGTGATCAATTCTCCCGAAAGGTTTTCTATACACTTGAATTATTTAGAAAATATATCAAAACCAGAGAAACGAGGCGGATCAAATTCCGCCTTGTGCATTTTCCCAGGGATGAGCCTGGTATCTCTTTACAGGATGCTAATCACTATATATAAATTTTTCGACTCAACAAGCATTGAGTATCCATTGATCAAAATAGGTTTCTCATCAGCATAGTATAATTTTGATCACCAGGAGACAAAAGGCTGTGAACAAACTTCAACCAAATTCTCATCACTGTTTTGTTTGTGGATTATCGAATCATTATGGTCTCCAGCTCCGATTTTATGAAACCGGTCCCGGGGAGGTTACTGCTCATTTCACTGTTCCAGATCAGTTTCAGGGTTATCCAGGGGTGGTCCATGGTGGTATCGTTACCGCGATGTTGGATGAAGTCACTGGACGAGCGCATATCCAAGGCGAGCGAGCCAGGTTCATGTATACTGCCAAGCTTGAAGTGCGATTTAGAAAAAATGTCCCCATTGGGGAGCCTTTGCGGGTCGTCGGAAGAGTAGAAAAATCGAAATCTCGCATGGCGACCAGTGAAGGGATGATATACGGTCCGCAAGGGGATCTCCTGGCAGAAGCAAAAGCTCTGCATGTAGACTTGCCTGAGAGTGAAGTAAATAGTGTCGATTTGGATGCATTGGGCTGGAAAGTCTATGATGAACCTGCAGATGAATAACGGCTGAGCGGAGAGATATGATCGTAGAATACTTTAGACCAAAAACCGTGTCAGAAGCCCTCTCCCTTGTCGAACGAGCGGATGTCAAGACTGTATATATGGGTGGTGGTACATCTATCGATCGTTTTACTGTTGAACCTCTTGCCGTGGTCGATCTTCAAGAATTAGGATTAAACAATATAAAGGTCACCGCAAGTAATATAGAAGTAGGAGCAACCGCAACTTTGCAATCGTTATATGAACAAAACAAGATCCAAAACGACCTTAAAGAAGCTATATACCGAGAAGCTACAAGAAATTTACGGCAGGTAGCCACGGTTGCAGGTACTATTGTTGCTGCTGACGGCAGGTCTCCATTCATAACCACCTTGCTGGGGCTGGATGCGGTAGTCACTGTAATGCCGGATCAAGAACAGATTGATTTGGGTGATTTATTAGCATTACGTTCAGAAAAATTTGCGAATAAGCTGATCATGCAGGTCACTCTTCATCTGAAGGTTGACCTTGCCTTTGGATGCATTGCCCGTACACCTGCTGACACACCCATCGTGTGTGTTGCAGTTGCTAGATGGCTTTCCGGGAGGTCCAGAATCACCGTTGGAGGTTCAGGCAATTCACCGGTCCTGGTGATGGATGGAAACCAGACAGATGCTGATGAACTTGCCATGCTTGATGTTTACCAGCCGCCAGATGATCAATGGGCTACGGCTGAATATCGCCGTGCGATGTCTCGCGTCTTGGTGAAACGCTGCCTTTCAAAATTAGATCGTGAGAACCCAAGATAGCTACCTTTCCTTAATTTTGGTTGAGTGAATATATGAAAGTGGATCTATTAATTAATGGTAATTCCCACCAGGTCAAGATCAAACCAGGAGATTCCCTCCTAAAGACTCTCCGCTCCTCAGGTTATTTGGGAGTCAAACATGGTTGTGAGACTGGTGAATGTGGTGCTTGCACAATCCTGATGGATGCCAAACCGGTGAATGCCTGTATTCTATTTGCGGCCCAGGCAGCCGGTCACCAGATTGAAACGATCGAATCCGTTGGGGAACATCCGGAACAGGGATGGAAGACAACCTCTGGTTTGCATCCTATCCAAGAGTCGTTCGTTGAGAGTGGAGCGATTCAGTGTGGATTTTGCACTCCTGCCATGGTTCTTGCGGGGAAAGAGTTGCTTGAACGCAACCAGAATCCCACCGAATCAGATGTAAAAGAAGCTTTTTCGGGAATTCTATGCCGATGCACAGGATATAAAAAACCTGTTCAAGCAGTTTTACGAGCGGCAGCTACTCTACGCGGCGAATTGCTTGAGCCGATTGATGAATTCTCCCCTGGTTGGGAATTCTGGGGGAAAGAGGATGAATTTGATGGAGGAGAAGGCCAGGAATTCGATGAGCCGGAATTTGATTCAGGGAGCAATGGTGGTGTAGTGACCTCCACACGGGTAATGCCGGCCATACGCATCACCCCGGAGACCGAGTCCTGGCAGCGAGTTGGGAAACCTGAAAGAAAGGTGGATGCTGTCAAACTGGTTCAGGGAAAACCTGCCTTTGCTGCAGACCTTGAAAAACGGGGATTGCTGATTGCAAAAGTCTTGCACAGTCCGCTTTCACACGCCCGCATAAAAAGGATCGATAAATCGAAAGCTTTAGCGCTGCCGGGTGTCGCTGCCATACTCACGTGGGAGGATATCCCCCGGGTGATTTATTCAACCGCGGGTCAATCCCATCCAATCCCAGGTCCTTTGGATTCTTTTTCCCTGGATAATAAGGTTCGTTTCGTGGGGGACCGGGTAGCATTCGTGGCGGCAGAATCAGAAGAAATTGCCCTCCAAGCATTGGATTTAATTGAGGTGGAATATGAGCCCTTGGAAGCAATACTCGATACCACTCAGTCGATGCAGCCAGGTGCACCTATCCTGCATGATGAACCTGAGTATGTAAATTTCGCTGAATCTGATCCTTCACGAAATTTAGCTGCAGAAATTCGGATCGATATCGGTGATGTTGAGCAGGGCTTTGCAGAGGCTGACCATATTTACGAGGCAGATTACGAAGTTCCAAAGGTTCAACAAGCCCACATTGAACCCCATGTTTCAATAACGTACTGGGATGCAGACGATCGCCTGGTCATCTATACCAGCACGCAGGTGCCTTTTCATGCAAGACGCCAACTTGCCCCCGTACTTGGATTGCCGATCAAACGTATCCGGGTGATCAAACCGCGCATCGGGGGCGGTTTCGGTGGCAAACAGGAAATTGTCAGCGAGGACGTAGCCGCTCACCTAACCATT
>CP070764.1:3272227-3291247 GCA_020349245.1 Chloroflexota bacterium
TGGTCATCATTGCAGTTGTGATGGTGTTGGTTACCTTCGGCTTGGTATTGGTCACCTTGCTCAGCCCAGGATTGGGATCTGCCTCGGATGAGGCTTTTACGCCAAACCCCGACCGTAGTTATACGGTGGAGCTGATTACCTTGCTGGTATTAGGAGCGTTTTTCAGTATCCTTGGCTACCTGTTTGGAGTAAAGCGCCTGTATTTCTATGGCTGGATGGTGGGATTGGCCTACCTCATCTCAGTTTACATGGAGCATAACGCCGGTTGGATTTTCTTCCTCCCAATGGCTATCGCTGCAGGGATCATCTTAGTGATTGGATTTGTGCTCCTATTTCGCTTCGTAAAGAATTATCCGCGTCACGAAGGGGAATATTAAGGTGGCTAGCAAAACCGGCAGCAATGAGGGTTTGCGTGAATTGGCGCAAGTCGATCGCCTCGTACATGAGCCTGCCCGACTGATGATCTTGATGGTGCTGTACACGGTAGACGTGGCTGACTTCACTTACCTGATCAATGCCACGAACTTAACCGATGGCAACCTGTCTTCCCATCTGGCCAAACTGGAGGCTGCAAATTACGTCGAGATCGAGAAAGGCTATGAAGGCAAGCGACCTCGCACCCTGCTGCGAGTGACAGAGGAAGGTCGCCAGGCAGTCGAGAGCTATCGTAGGACCATGCAGCAAGCCCTGCAAAACATGAAGGATAAACCAGAAAAGAAGGCCTGACCTCGGAATTGTGTACTCGTGAAAACCGAGGTTAATTCTTGGCAGAAAATTGTGCGCAGCGTGGTTTACAAAATTGCCCCCTCTTTTGGGATGCCCTCTAATCACCGATGGGCTCCCAGCGAAGGGGCAATAGATTTCGTCCACTCCGTACATATGGAAGTATATCCTCCATCAAGCCCAGATCTGGGCATGGTTTCGCCCTATTGTCCATTTTTTCCATGTTTTGGTTCCCGGGTTGCACCGGATTGCATCTGATCTGCACCAAGATACGGAGAAGGACAGGCGAGTTGTTAGCATGACTCGCTCGAACCACAAATCGATGGAACAAACCGCTAGCCCGCCAACATCGGCTGCTCGCGCTGAGACCGCAATGGCGATAGCAGTAGCCAAAGAACGGAGAGTATCTCACCAAACGCCGCAAGAAGCAATGTTGTACGCAGGCCAAATATCTCACCCAATACCCCCCCAAGTAACCCGCCGAGTGGCACAACCGCGCTTGCAAGAAAACTCATCGTGGCATTCATACGGCCCTGCAGCTCGTCGGGTGTTATTGCTTGTCGCAAACTCACTTGACCCGCATTGAAAATCACCAGCCCTAGGCCAAAGAAGAACTGCGCTGTCACAAGCACTGCCACAGCGACAACTAACGACCCGCGCACCAGTGGAATGAGAAGGTCACTGAGACCAACCAATAGCAACCCCAGCATAATTCCTGGACCCCATCCAAATCGCCTCACAACCCATCCTAGCAGGAGAGCACCCATCAAGAAACCCACACTGCCCGCTGCAAATATGAGACCTAACAAACCTGCCTCGATTCCCAATTCTTGAGTCACATAAAGAATGAAGACCGCCTCAAGAACACTATTGAATAGATACAGTGTGCTGAGACACCCAGCGATGGAGCGGAGTAGCTTGTCATGGAGCACTAACTCCAATCCTATACCCATTTCTTTCCTGATGTTCTGCTGTTGATCCGCTGCTCTCGGTACAGGCTCGGACACCCCAATCAACCCAATCAACACAGCCGAAACAAGAAACGAGATGGCATCCACAGCAATCGCTATCGGGGCAGTCACGACTTGTACCAGCCCACCGGCTACGCCAGGTCCTACAATCTCTGCCACCGAGTTGCTCAGTTCGAGCTTGCTATTCGCTTCAACAAGGTGCTCTCGCCCAACAAGCGAGGGGAGAAACGAGCGATGAGCCACGCCGAAGAACAGTCCCAGAACACTAACTAAGAAGCAGACAACGTACAGGTGCTCAAGGCGAAGCAGGCCCAGGATGGCAGCCACAGGAACGACTCCCAGCAACACTGCACGCCCCAAGTCAGCCGCAATCAAAATCGGACGTCGGCGGTAGCGGTCGACCCACACCCCCACTAATAGGCCTATCAATAGAGATGGCAACGCCTCGATAGCTATAAGGATGCCCATTTGAGCTGGTGTTGCGTCCAGGACCAATACGGCAGTGAGAGGAAGAGCCAGAAACGATATTTGTGAGCCAAACAACGAAATAGCTTGACCTGCCCAGAGCTTCATGAAGTTGGCATCACGCCACAAGCCATCGAATCCCAAACGCATCCAGGTCTCCCCAGGCAGTCGCCTGTCACAGTTTTGGCGCACACATCGAGTCCACCCAACGGCGAGCGACAGCAGCGGTGGGAAGGTGGGTGGACTCTGCTATGGATCAGAGAAAACACAATGCCAGAGAAACGCTAGAAAACGCGCAGACTCCCCACCGTCAGCTGCACACCATGTTGGGCATCTTCTCCTGAGCTTACCAATTTCCCTTCCCTGCCTTCTCTAAAGCCAAAAGGCGCTCATGTAACGGATCACATTTATCTGGCGTAAGCGGCCCTATCCATTTCGTTTGAGCCATTTTCTCCTGAAAGAACGGTGGTAAATTGGATAGCACCGAACTAGCTCCCCCATAATTATCCGATGCTCCATATACTACTCGTCTAATTCCATGAAGCAGGATGGAGCCAAAACACATTAGGCAGGGTTCTAATGTGGTATAGAGACTCATCTCACTTGATGATTGCCAAAGATCAGGCGAAACAATCCGAAGCGCTTCCATTTCGGCATGGCGAGTTCCATCGTATATTGGAACCCATATTGCGTTTTTGCCTTCAGCCACCACTTTGTCACCGAAAGTGATAATTGCGCCTACGGGTAAATTTCCCTCTCGCTCCGCAAGCAGAGCTAGCTGGATGGCTAGGTCCATAAAATGTTCGTCATCCACCATTATCTCCAACTGGACTTCACTAGGTACCCAACGGTATGCTTTACCTGCAAGTGGGCGGGACGAGATCCGGCTTGAGAGCAGTATAAACCCAGAGCAAGGAAAATGCCTTTAAATCGCGCAGACTCCCACTTGTCGGGTGCATGCTGTGTTAGGCTGCCATGAAGGAAGCTCTCAATGTTTATGACCGTTTGAGTTTACTTCGCCCATCCACAAGTTAACAATGTGTTTGCCTCGTAAAAAATCTTCTGAGTTTGTATAGCCCTTTCTTCGTTAGGGGTCAAAATAACGACAGCGTGAATCTCACAGGGGTTACCTTCAGCATCATTTATTGTGATAGAAAAGATACCCCCCTGCGAAGGAAAGGGATATTGTTCTTTGAAACCCCACTCAACATCATCTTCGGCAAAGGGATAAACAAGCTCCCATTTTGCTTCTGGACTTTTTGCGAAGAATCCGCTGGCATATTCTTTGATTGGTTGATTTCCTTTAACTGAAATCCCGTGTAGACTATCCTCTAAATTGGCATCCTGAGCATATAGTTTCCCAATTTTGCTTGATCTCCCACTGGACCAAGATGAGGCAAAATTTAACAAGAAGTCATCATCTACCATATCTTTACTGAGGGAATCGAAATAATTTTGGCCATAATACAATCGCCAGAATGAAATCTTGCCATCCTGAGTTTCCAGGAGGTCGAATTCCAATCCAGGATCATTTTCGGAAATTCCAAATATACCCCAGAAGGTCCAAGTCCCCAAACACGCATCTTTCGAAATATAGGTTTTGCCAACTTCCATTTGCAAATTTGGAAATTGTATAAACATAGCTCTGGCCATGTCAACTACCTGGTCAATCCCCACAAATATTGGCCTGCCATCAAAATGGACGATATCCTCTGAATAAATCAGCCTCAAGTTCTCAGAATCTCGGGAATCCCACGCATCAATATGGCTTTTATGCAAAGCTTCACACTTTTCACCGAGCATTGTAATTTCATTCGGATCAAGGTTTTTTAGGACTTTGTTGTTTGAGCACGATGAAAGTCCCAAGAAGAATAATGTCACCAAAAGTGACAGAAGATAGTGTTGGTATTTCATCTTTCACCTCACAACAGTTTTTGAAACTTCCTGGGCAGCCCAACTAGTGCATAACACACCATCTTGCAGAATATTTACTTATCCACAGCACTCTAATTTTAACTGATATTCGCCCGGTTAATATCCAACATCTCATCATGGCGAGACTGATTCAAACCCGGTTTCTTGAGTTCTTTGACCAGTTGCTGGAGTGTGTGCTGGTGATTTGGTGGCAATCCACTCATGGATATGATTTCAGAACCAGGATCCAGGGCGGCAATGCCCAGGTAATAATGCTGTCGCAGCCAGGGGTCTGATACCTCAGCGTAAATCATGCTTGTATCATGGTATTCGTGACCTCAATTTCGGTGGAGAGGAGACACCGGCACCCCGGATGCCAGCATCTGGCTGGCGAAGGTAAAACTGGGACATTGGGCGGTTACAGGACCCCCGCTTTCCTTTCGATAATCTAACCGCGCTCTTCTGGAAGCTGGCGAGCTCAAACCCTGATTGATGGCAAACGAAAAAAATGATTAAAGCCTATGATAATTGTTGTTGACTCTGATTCAAAATTTCTATATAATGCAAAAATAGATTACGAATAACTGCATATGTATCCGTAACTGTCGGAGTCAGAAAATAACACCAATCTGACTGCCATTACAACATCAACATTGACCGCTGACGAGACGTCAGCGGTTTGTTGCATTAAGGGCAAACATCTTAGGATAATTTGGTTCTGTATTCTTCCCTTCAATTCTACTGCTCAATACCATGTGGTCTAAATGTTTCATCCACAACGTGCTTGGTATGACTGGTGTACTCCCGCATTATCTGGATTTGGATGCGGTCAAGAGATGAGTGCGCCTGATGAAAGGATCTCCGGGTCAAGTCCCCTGCATACTGGATCGTATTGAAGTTTCACCTGGAAGAGCTGGGTGGAAAGAGAAGGCAGGATGATTAATTGCACCAATCTAAATTGACTGAGAAGTTGATTCGGCAGTAGGGATATAAGTTGGAGTTAACCATCTTATGTCCAAAATCAGGAGGGCTAAAATGGATACCATAACGTCTATCATTCGAATAATTAATAAGGTTGGAATTCTATTAGCACTAGTTGCGGTGGCAAGCTTCGCTGTTGGGCTGACACCTGGGATAGCCCAGAATGACTCCCCGGTTTGGCATGATGAATTCGATTCTGATTCGCTCGATCCTGATTGGGATTGGGTGAAAGAGAATCCAGGTGCGTGGAACCTGACAGAACAAGTGGGTTTCCTGCGCATCTACGCTGCTCCTCTTCCAACCGGCGGAGAGACTGGAGGCGTGAATTTGCTGCTCAGACAAGTAGCATCTAACGATTTCATGATCAAGACGCGGGTCCTCTTCGAGCCAGATACCAATTTCCAGTTTGCCGGCTTGGTCATCTGGCAGAATGAGTACAACTTCCTGCAGTTCGGCCGCGCTTTTTGTGATGTCGGAGATTGTGTGGACAACGGCATTTACTTTGACAAAATCCTTGATGACCAGTGGCTAGATGGTAATTTTGCCACCACTGTCGGTGAAGCATCAGAGGCGTATCTCCGTCTGGAGCGCAGGGGGGAGATGGTCAGAGGTTTTTACAGTGGCGATGAGGGAACCAGTTGGATCGAAATTGGAACCCACTGGATCCCTCCTGATTTCCAGGTCACCGGTGTCGGTCTGACGGCTTCCCAGGATTACAATACGCCGGAGTGGGATATTCCCGCGGACTTCGACTTCTTTGAACTCAGCGAAGGAGGCGGGTTCTTACCCGAAGGCAACCATGAATTTGATTCAGGCGAGGTGTTGAATTGGTCGTGCAACGCGGGTGGTTGGGCGGTGGATCCTGATGACCGGACAGCCCGCATAAATGTTGAGATTGTTGTCGATCACCAGGCGGTGGTTACAATGACAGCTGAGGAATTCCGCGAGGATCTGTTGGAGGCCGGGATATGCGATGGTGGTAATTGTTCCTTTTTCCACACCTTGTGGGGTGAAATGACCTCCTATGAACCGCATAGTGTGGCCGTGTGGGCGCAGGATATCTCCGCTGAAGAGCGGGTGCTGCTCCCCAATTCTCCCAAGGATATCACCTGCCGCACTTATGATATATATACCTTTGATCCCCGCAGCGGTGAGACCACCCTGGTTTCAAATTTACCAGACATGCACGAATACAACCCGAAATGGTCGCCAGACGGCCGCAGGGTGGTGCACGATGCCTGGAGCACGGATTGGAGTGAGCACAGCCTTTTTATTTCTGACATTCAGACAGGGGTAAGCACGCCAATCCCAGGTGCAGAGCGGGGTAGCTATCCTGCCTGGTCGCCGAATGGGCGCTGGATCGCCTTTGACCGCGGCGCAGATAATGATTACCGTTTATTCATCGTGTCACCCGGCGGCGGCGAGCCACAGCTGGTCGTCGAGGATGCCTTCATGGCCAGCTGGGCACCGAATAGCCAGCGCCTGGTTTACCACCAACAAAGCGACGGCTCGCTGCGAACTGTGAAAGTGGACGGCAGCGATCAAACCCAAGTTACGGAGCTGGGCAATGGACCCTCCTGGTCGCCAAACGGCCAGTGGATCGCCTACGAGGTGGGCGGCAACCTGTGGAAAGTGCGCGTCAACCCCCAGGGTGTTCCGCTTGGTGAACCAATGCAATTGACCAACTGGAGTGCCTGGGAAGGCAGGCCAACCTGGTCATCTGACAGCCGGACGATCGTCTTCCATACCGACCTGGCTGGGGATACCGACCTGTGGTCCATCCCTGCTGCTGGGGGAAAGCCAACCTGGTTGACCGGGGCGCCTAACTCCGGGGATTATGATCCCAATTACGCCAATAACAACTTTCGCATTGCCTATGCTGGAGGCTCACCCAATGGGCAGGCGGCGAGAACCTGGGTCAGCGCTTTCGTCCATGATTATGGAACATGGACTGTGGGCGATCATGCATACCACTTTGAAGCCACCTGGAGTGGTGGCGGGGAGACCACAGAGGAGATAGGTTTTTCAGTCTCGAGTGAGGCAGATCTCTATCCTGCGTATGCCTTGCTGCGCCCGGGGGCGGTTAGGGTCAGCCCGGATTGTCAGGATGTTGGTATGCTCCACCCGGATCAGCAAACACGTTTCCTGGTCGGTTACTTGTCCGAAGGTGAATTGACTTATGCTGAGGCGCAAGCCTTCTTCGAGGCGTTGGAAGCCCGAGCGGTGTGGGATGAGGGTGAATCGGCGCAACTCGTGCACCGGGAAATCATGCCCTTCATGCCCGACAACTGGTGGCAATATGTGTGTGATTTCACCGATTTCCCCCCAGATCCTTATTTCACAGTTTTCCCCGAGTGGGAGTGGTTCGACGGCATGGACTGGCCTGATGGATCGTTTGTGAACATCACCGTGGAAGATAAACCAGAATGCGAGGTGATCAAGCAATCCTGGGGTGGATTCTTCAATGGCAGTTTTGGTGAAGGCTGTGACATCGAAATCGGTAACACGGTCATTTTCAGCAACGGGGAAATTATCCGTACACACACGGTTCGCAACCTGGCGATCAACAAAGTGGACATGGATAATAATACCGTGTTTGGTACTGCGGATGGCGAAGCAGTGATCTATGTCTGGCCGCATGCGACCGGGGAGCACATCGTGGCGACAGCTGATGGTGAGGGCAATTGGCAGGCGAATTTCAGTGGGCAGTTTGACCTGGTACCTCGTGAGTGTGGGCGCTCGGAGGTCCGTGATGAAACGGGCAATGCCACCGCGGTAGACTGGTGTGCTCCGAACACGCGCTTCACAGTTTTCCCCGAATGGAACTACCTGGAAGGCTACGAGTGGCCGTATGGTGAAGTAGTTTCCATTTCTGTAGCGGGAAAGGAGGCCTGCTCATCAAATGTGGAACCGGGTTTCCCTGAGGGGGATCCGTGGAATACGTTCTTCTCAGTAAACTTCTCTGGAGACTGCCTTGTAGAGGCGGGAGATCTTATTACGCTGAGCTCCGGGTCACTCAATTTCACCCACCAGGTCCCGGAGCTGTTTATCACCGAGATCGATCTAGATAACGATATATTGACAGGAACGGCTATCTTCGATCCCGAACTATATGTGATCCATACCTGGATCCATGAATTGGATGGGTCCTACATGCAGCTTTCAGCTGAAAGTGGGGCCTGGTTGGCAGATTTCGGGTCCCAGGGATTCGACCTGCAGCCCGGGATGGGGGGCCGGGTAGAGCTGGTCGACCAGGCATCCAACGCCACGGCGGTCGAATGGTACATCCCCAACCCACACTTCTACGTTTTCCCAGAATGGGATTACATCATCGGCTGGGAATGGCCAGCAGGGACGTTTGTTCACGCTGAGGTATATCATCCTAACGGTAATGAGGGACCTGATTGCGTGGCGACAGCTGAGATGGCCCATCCGGAGTGGAGCGAAGAGGAATACGTCGCTGAATTCTTCCTTTCAGAGACCTGCGACATCCAGCCAGGCGATTTTGTCTATCTCACTGACGGTTTCTTGGATCGCGAGCATATCGTATTCCCACTTCAGGTGACTACTTTCGACCATGGTGCGGATATAATCGGTGGAATCGCGGAGCCGGGTATCGAGGTTAATGCGTGGGTTCATGGAGAGGATAGCACCTTTCAGGTGGTAATGCCTGATAAGGATGGCAATTGGATGGTTGACTTTTCCCCCTTTAATCTTGAGCCCGGCATGGAGGGCCGGGTCGAGCAGTTCGATGAAGATGGAGATGCCACGTCAGTGGACTGGTCGGTTTCCAACCTGGTGCAGAATTCTCCATAAGAAATCAATTCCACTAATCTGAAGGGGAATTAGTGACACTCATGGGTAAAACAGGTGGAGAGGTTGAACCTCCCCACCTGTTTCTGCCCTTTAGGATAGAAGCAGTTTAGGAATATTTGATGAACTACCTGACAGTAACTGATAGCAGAGAAGGGTTTTGAAAAAGAAGCTGGATGTGATTTTAGTTCTTGATACTAGAGATAGGAAATATTCTGTTGAAGAAGATTTTTGCATTGACTATCATTGTTTGGTTGGTAATGTTCCCGTCGGCGAGTGCAGTCAGCGCTGCCAATAGAGCAAGCCAGATAGTTGCAAATATTCACCAGCGTTTGGGACGGTTGTGGGTTGCTACTTGCACGTACGAATTACCTGCGGTTACCGGGATCGAAGGAGAGCACGCTTAACAATTCGAACTGGAAGAGAGCCTACCAGAACCCGTTTCGTCCTTTGGCCAGGGGGGTGAACTTTTCGTTTTCGATGAAGCACAGCTATATCACGGCCATGTATTGCTGCGAGAATCTATTGAGATCACAAAAGTAGTTAGTCGAAGTGGTCCTGATTGTCCGGAGGTAGATGCCATCCATTCCGATCAACCAACGCGCTTCGTGATTCGTGAGATGCAGAACATGAAGTAAATTTGCTACCTACAGGCACGGGACCAATTTGATAGCTTAACGAGAGTCCCGGATCAAAGGGAAAAGGATATGAAAGCCGATCTTTTCCACATTGAAATTAGATGGTTTTCTTTCAAAAAGGTCGTAAACTGGTTTGATTAAGCGTGCACCTACACAGTGCGGGAGTAGATGAGAAAATTGCTGTTGGCGAGATTTAAAGGCAGAGCGGGTTGCCTCCCCGCATCGATAAAAAAATTTGAAGTATTTCTAACAACACCCGGTTCGAAGGGATCATGGATTTCGTCCACCCCGCGCATATGGTACGATGATTTCCACCCAATCCCAAACATGCGATAGGTTTTGTTCACTGCTTTGATATTTTCGATGTTTTGGTACTTGGGTTGCACCTTGGTTGCATTTGAAGTGCAACCAGGCATGAGGAAGGAAAGGCGATTTGTTATCTATTGAGAAAGATAAATACTTATTTTGGCTTGAGGAATGTAAAATCCAGAAAGTTTTGACCATTTTTTCCGGAATGAGTTTCCCAGCCCAGGATCCGAAAGGTCTTCAGTCTGAAGTGAGTTGCCTGGAAATCCGACGGCGGAAACGAGTTGCTCGTATTTCTCCAATGAAGCTTCCTGTTTGAGGCTGGTTGGTGTGGTGCATAAGGAAATTTGTGAAACTTGGGAACCAGGTGCAATTTATGACTTGAATGGTGTTGAATTACTCAATCAATGGGTCACCTGACCACTTTTACAGAATAGATGTTGCCTGATCTTTGAAAATGAATAAGACCCCCAATTGGAGGTCTTTCTATAGTTATTGGATCAAATTAGAAGCCTATAAATATATTTTTGGTGAACATAATTGTAGAATGATCCACATAATCAAAGTCTTATCGGAATAAACTACGGGAGATCTTCTACATATATAGAAGTATTGGGCAAGATGGAAAAACCAGGTTATAGGTGTGCGTGTTTTTGCAGAGACGAATTCAAACCTGATTTTCTGCCCTTCTGGTGCTTGTTAGGCTTTACTTCTGGCGGGCTGACGGCGGGAAAATGGCAGGTTGAGGAACCGGTTCAAGGTTGAACGAATGGGCTCAATGCGAGGCTTGGTCTCCGCCGCCCAGTTTGTCTCATTTAGAGACTGCATGGTCTCTGAGATCTGACTAACTTTTGCTTGATACCATTTGGGGTCACTAACTTCTTTTGCATCGCCAATCCAACGCCTGGTCCTACGAAAACCCTGGGGCTCCAGCTCAAGTTCCCTTCTCACACTCATTTCTAAGTTCACCATTTGGATCATGACCTTTCTCCTTCAGAATATTTATTGTTTGTATTTTAGATCATAATCTACTATTTGTCAAGTTATTGAACATATATTGTATACTATTATTAAGAAATTCTAATCTAAGCACCAGGACTATATCAACCTTTATGATTTGTTTAGATAACCCCGGCGGAACATAACTGTGCGTTACAGCGCTTTGCAAATTACCCAGGAAACAACAAAAAACATCTATTGCCTTGTCGGGGCGCTGCAGAACACTAAAGATTATTGACGGTACCCCATTGTTCCAAGCCGATCTGGCATTTGGTTTAGGGTCGATTGTTTCAGGTCTCTATTATTGAGAGTTTGACAATAAGCAGACAACCACATTTCAGCGCATTGATCATTGCGTCCTGCCGCCAAATCGATGCGTCGGCATGCCTGGCTTCTCTGCTCATGCATAATTATCTTGGGCAAGCCAGATCTAACCTGAATAAATCATCCAATATTTTCTGGGTTGCTTCATTCACGAGCACTAATAACTGGCATGAGTCAGGGAGAGCTCTTTGGTTTGAAATGCTTAGACCTGCAATGGCACAACGGCATCTTACACGTCGAACGCCAGGTGCAAAGGGTGCCTGGGAGGGGCTCGAGTTTCGTAGCTCCCAAGACCAGGACGGGACGGCAAGCCATCCAATTGGCGATGCCACCTTACATATTCTTCTTCGTAAAAGAGATAGACAGATGATTGATAATACCTATGGAGGTGATCGCTGGCAGGAAGACTATCTACCAGATCTCACTCTCCAATGAGGAAGAGGAAACACTCAAGAAAGCCCTCGAACAGTGAGGTAAAAGCGCTTAGACCTAGGAGTCCCAGGCTGAGGAGTTGAAATAAGAGCATATTCTGAATGATTGAAATATTGAGCAGGGAATACTCTGCGCATTTTTGTATATTGATGTAAGATTACTCCTATATTCAACTAAAAAGTGCAAAAATGAGGTCTAAAAAGGAAACAAGATAGTGAATATCAATGAAAAATCATCACTTATGACACGCAGGGTTGTGATTCTTTCAATTCTGCTAATTTTCTTTTCTTTGCCCCACACTCTGGAAGATTTCGCGACAGGAGAACCGGTGAGAGCGGGTATTCCTGCACCTGTCCTTTCCCTCGTGGTGGCTACGATTTTCAGCCTTCAAGCCTTGGGACTCTATTGGCTTGGACAAGCAAATCGTAAGGGGTTTCTGGTCCACATATTGGTGGGTTTGTTTTGGCCGCTCGCATCTGGGTTGGCACAATTGCCCACCATTTTGAGCGGGGTTCCCTACCGAGAGGGTTTCATCTCGGTGTTTTATGTTGGGGGCATCATTGTGGTCGGCTTGTTGCTGTTCTTTTTCTCCATTAATGCCTTACGATCAGATATAAATACGCAACTATAGAAAGGAACGCATCATAAAAATTGCTATAAACCTTATCTGCCCCCCAAAGACTGATCCAAAAGATAAGTTTGGATTAGGACAAAAAGGAGGCAGGCAAAATCATGGACGATTTGGTAACTCCTATCCCCGTGGAGATGACTGAAAATATGGGAAAAGATCTCTCCTGAGTGTTAGCGGGGATCAACTATTCAGCAAACTGTTGCACCGGGTTGCACCGGATTGTACTTGAAGTGCAACAAGACATGAAGGAGGAAAGGCGACTCTTATTTTCATCACATTACTAAATGGATTGCGAAAAAGGCAACAAAGAGCGAGTTAAAGTACCTAAAAGCTGGTTTTTAATCAACTATTGTAGGCGAACGAAAACACACACTATTTACGTTTGTAAAGCAGCTTTAAGAAGGAAGCAATTTTTGAGCGTTATTGTGTTGAACGCAGGTAATTTGATCATCAAGGCAAAGTTAGCCCGCAAAGAGAAGGGAATGATCAAATCTGAAACTGAACAAAGCTATTGTTGACACTCAGACATAGTCCATGTTTGATCAATTAACGACCATACCTTTGGCGGAGACCAAAACTCATTAACAAGTGACTGTAGCTCTGGCACATCACCATCAGCAACCAGAATGCTCCCACCATATTTCCACCAGCTGACCAAATTGATATCGCTGTTGCCCTCGTTGGCCGGGTTACCAAATCGATAAATAATTATCGATGGAACGTAAATCAAATGATAACTCAAAGACCCAAACTCCACCCGTGCCAATCCTGCCACCGAAAGCATGGACAATTAATTGCAGTTACTCGCTATTCCATAAACTCAGGTTAGGCATTGGAAAATCCGCGCCGCTATCAAGTTGGTGAATTGCGGAGTAAAAGGCCACGAACCATCCAAGGGTATGATCCTAATGGATGGAGCGCAAGTCAGGCGGCAATAAACAAAGGTCCATAGCCGCCCATGAGTTGACTCGTGATTGCTATTAATCTCGAGAAGATTAGGATGAAGGAGAAGACCGGGCGTAAAGTCGGCTCGCGATGACGATCATCCAGACAAGGAATACAGCCAGGACAAGGCGCTGCATGAGGCCTTCCCAATCCGTGAAGGCGGGCAAGGAGGCCATTATCATGAAGACAATCGCTACCACCGACGTGGCGATCGAGTATCCGCTGAGGTTTCGCCAACCTGGGTCCCGTCTAAGCCTTGGAAATGTGAGAACAGGCGCGAGCACCATGACGAAGACGGTCACAGTAGCCGAAATCGTATGCGGGATGTTCGGGTCTCCCAGGTCTGCAAGATTGAGCGGAGCCAGCGCGATGCCTACATAACCAACCCCGATGATAACTAATGCTGCGGGACCGCCCCAGAAGCCCGGGGGAAGCCCTTGCTGGAGACCGAAGGCGAATACGATGATAAGGATGGCAAAGACAAGAATGATGATGGTCATAACCAGGGCGAAGGAAGCCCCAACTGCGCTTAGATTGCTGATGGGATCCCCGGTATGGCTGTAAGACGGCTCCAAGAATCCGAGGACGAGCCAAGTGATTGTGTACAACACGGGGCCAACGATTCCCGCAATGGCAGAATATCTAACAATACGATTCGGCTGAGAAACCATTTCGGACATCTATTTCCTCCTGATATGTAAGGGCACTCCCCCCAATGAGCAGTAGGGCGACTACAAAGTTTGGGATGATAATCAGTTAGGACTCCCAGGGTAGCCCTCTGATGGCCGCCATTGCTGCCAATTCCTGCGCCTAACCAACGATCCCAAGGATAACCACGATTATATCACCAGGTATCTGACGCTGGTTCGCTACCAGAGGAAAGGCGGGAAGGAGAACCCCATGACAACGCTCAGGCATTCGGGTTTGGGGAACAATGGTCACATGTGCGAACCATGACCAGCTATTTTCAATCAAAGCACCTGTTTCGCCTCCCAGATGATCCAACTTTCCTCTTTGCTCGAAGCGGAATGATGCTTAAAATCGCCCGACGTCTTGGTCAAGCAATTTTTATGGGCGGTGTTGGACTCGAACCACATGTAAAATATATATTAATCTTAGATAAAAAAGCCGCGTGCGACTCAACCTAGAATTCAAAAAGTGTATTCAATTTTGAGGTTGGCAAAGGATGAAAATCGGGGATTTCTTAATTTCAACAATCAAAATATGAGAATTAAAAGTGTAATACCCCCGGTGCGATTCCCGTGTCCTGAGCGCAGCGAAGGGGAACACACAACCTACTTATTCGAAGAAACCCGCAAAAGCACCACATCTGTGTAGAACCCTCATTATTACCCCCACCTGTAGGGGAAATAAGGTTCCTTAATTTGACTATTTTGGCTATTTTGACTAATTTCTATGGGCGTTGCACCACGGTTGCACCAGGCTGCACCTGAAGGGCAACGAGCATAAAGAAGGAAGGCGACCTCCTGTCCATTGAGTTGAAGATGAAAATGTATCGACAATTTTAGATCTGGAGGCTTAAAACCATGAATAGCAGAATAACAAGAAGGGAAGTCGCCAAGCAGTTCATTATTGCCATCGAATTGCTGCTTGAATGGATAGAGCAAAAAGAGAATTCAAATGGCGAATCAACGGGTAAAGATGTTGGAGAGGATTCTGTTGAAACTCGTCTTCTAACCGCACCAGATGTTGCGAGAATCCTCAATATTAGCAAAGGTGCAGCATATAAACTGATTCAGCTGATTCAAATCCCAAGTGTTCGAATCAATCGAAATGTTAGAGTAAGACCAGAAGACCTTGATGAGTTTATAGCTCAAAACTTTGGATAAGGTGGTTTTCGTAGGAAAAAATATGCACCAAGGCATATAGAAGGAATGGCGACACTCTGAGTATTACAGTTTCAACTGTTTTTCACAATATCGATATCACCATTTCCAGAATTTTGATTGAATAAGGTTAATGTAATGAGTCTTGAGGATATCATCTGATCTAAGCCATAGTTTGACGACGGATGGTCAAGTCAAGCTGGTGATACCAATTGGTTGAAATATGCAGACGCCTGTGGATGATCTTGGGATATGAAACCACTGGTATATAATTGAATCATGCCTGACAGACCGAAACTCTTGCTTGTTGATGATGAGACTGCCATAACAGATCGTTTGGAACCTTTTCTTTCCAGGGCGGGATTTCAAGTGAAAGTTGCAGATGATGGTGAGGTAGCACTCAGGGAGATTGTCTCATTTTCGCCCGATTTAGTCGTTTTAGACGTCCTCATGCCGAAAATTGATGGCCGAGAAGTCCTCCGCCAATTGCGCCAAAAAGGGGATTGGACACCGGTGATCCTGCTTACCCAGGTAGGTGAATCTTCTGAACGAGCTATGGCTCTCATGGAAGGAGCCGATGACTACATCAATAAACCGTTCGATTCGAATGAATTGGTTGCACGCATCCAATCCGTTTTAAGACGGGTTAGCCCTGGACAGCCACCCCTCACGGTTGCTGAACGAGTAAGATGTGACGATCTGGTTGTTGATCGCACAAAACGCAGGGCATATTTGAACAATGAAGAAATCATCTTATCACCCAAAGCAATGTCGTTGCTGGAATATATGATCACACGCCCAGATGAATTACTCAGTCGAGAGCGGATACTCGATGCGGTTTGGGGTTGGGATTACCCGATTGGCACCAGAACCATCGATACCCGAGTAGCCGAGCTGCGCCGCGTCCTCGAGGACGAACCAGGTAATCCAAAGTATATTGAAACTGTCTCAGGACAAGGATATCGCTTCATCGGAAAGGTAGAAAAAATGACATGAAGTGGTGGGAATGGATTCTCTCTCTGCTTCCAGCGGGGCTGGGAATTCTCGTGTCGATCCTTGCAATTAATGCCATTATTTCAAATCCAGTTCTTTTCTTACGGGGAAGCCTGGCTGCCTTAGCAAGCACTATAGGTGTGATCGTATCCATCATCACGATCGTGGCACTTCTGGTTTGGAATCAAAATCGGCGAACAAAAGAAGATGCAATCCAATCAGTGAAAAGACAAGCCAGCGAAGACCGCCGGCGTTTTCTGCAAAGACTTGACCATGAGCTTAAAAATCCACTCACTGCCATCCAGGCTGGATTGACAAATATCACCTGCCAACCTTTGGAGGAATATGTAAGCGAAGAGGTTTCCGCTGTTCAGGATCAAGTCCTGCGAGTCAGCAGGTTGGTTGCCGATTTGCGCAAGCTGGCAGCTTTAGAAATCACTCCATTGGAAATCACAACTATCAATATGGCAGAGCTGCTGACCGAGGTCATCAGCACCCTAGAGGATCAGGCAATTTCACAGGATCGTCGCCTATCATTAATTTTGCCGAATGCCCCCTGGCCTTTACCTGAAATCAAAGGCGACCCGGACTTATTATTATTAGCGGTGCACAACTTGCTGGACAATGCGATTAAATTTACTTCCCCGGGAGATACCATTGAAGTCCGGGCTTTCGATGATGGAAATGAAATTGTAATTGAAGTTGCCGATACAGGGCCAGGAATACCCGATCAAGAGATTCCCAGGGTATGGGAGGAACTCTATCGTGGCGAACAGGCACGCGGAGTGCCTGGTTCGGGTTTAGGATTGCCGTTAGTTCGGGCGATTATTGAGAAACATGGGGGAAATGTGGGAGTACGCAGCAAACCAGATCATGGAACATTATTTATTATTCGATTGCCTGCAGATTAAACCTGCCGTTCTATTAGGATGTTACATGTAGGTAACATGGTATTCGCAGATCGTAACATTGTGCATACACTGGGGTAACAAGTGGGGATTAAGATGTATGTAAGAAGAATTCAACCAACTGGTGATGCACAAATGGAGGATCACATGAATACCAGAAATCTATCTACAAAAAAGTATATAGCACTATCTTTACTAGTTCTTGTAATCATAGGGCTGGTTGGTTGTAAAACCCTTGAAATTAGAGCTGCAGAAGCGAAAACTGCGGATGCAAATCCTTCTGAAACGAGCTCGATTGAGATTGAGGATAATCAGTCCGCAATGGAATCGGAGAGTGGTTCAATGAACCCGATCCCAGAGGATCAACTGCCTTCTGGATCGGATGAAACCTCAATTCTCAATGATGAAGACGCCATCAGGGAAGCTCTGGCTGCTTACCACGGAATGGAGGAAAGTGAGTTCTATCACTTCGAGGTCAAGCAGAATACCGGTTCTCATGCCCGAGGCGGTGTGGATAACGGCTACTTCCTGGCTGCCAAGGTTAATGGGCAGTGGGTCCACGTAGACGGAGGGCAAAAAGCTCCCAACTGTAATGCGGTTGCTCGATACGGTTTCCCCAGCTTCATGGTGCCAGAGTGCGAACTACCGGCGGGATCATCCACAGATTCAGATGCAGATGCCATCCGAGCTGCCTTGGCCTCTCATTTCGGAATGGATGAAAGCGAGTTCTACCGTTTCGAAATCAAGCAGAATACCGGTTCTCATGCCCTGGGCGGTGTGGATAACGGCTACTTCCTGGTTGCCAAGGTTGATGATCAGTGGATATTTGTGGCTGGCGGACAATCAGCTCCAGATTGCAATAAGGTCGCCAGGTACGGCTTCCCTGCTTCTATGGTTCCGTGGTGTGCAGCTGCTGGAAGCGATGCACCGGATTGCCCCGGATCAGGAACAACTGTCGCAACCTTTATCGAAGATGTCTCCTACCCAGATGGCACCAAGGTTCCCGCTGGAGAAAACTTCACCAAAATCTGGCGTATCAAGAATGTTGGAACCTGCACATGGAATTCCGATTACCAGCTTATATTCGATAGCGGATATGCAATGAGCGGACCCGCTCACCAGCAATTGACCGATAGCCACGTTGCACCTGGAGAAACCCTGTATGTTTCCGTTGAACTGATTGCACCTGATAAGCCTGGCACCTACCAAGGCAACTGGAGATTTCAGGATCCAAATGGTGATACCTTTGGACTGACCACAGGAAATCCGATCTGGGTTGAAATAAAGGTTGTTCGGGACAAGTCAGACCAGGCAGAGAACGCCTCATCCAATGCTGATTATCCGAATATCCGGATAATTGACGTCGATCAAAACAAGGATGTGACCATCACCAGTGCTAACTTTCCCCCAAACGATATCTTAAATGTTTTTCTGAACTATAACGGCACAAAAGGCATCGACGGGATACTGGTGGGAACGAGTATGACGGATGCAAATGGAGAACTGACAGATATCTATACAATTCCTGCATATCTCCGTGGTCAGACCATCATCGCCATCCGCCTTGAGAGCCCTACGTCAGGATATTATGCCTACGACTGGTTTTTCAACGAGTAATTTTGGCTGATATAACTGCCTTAAAGTGATCAAAGACTAATATACCTCATTCAGTAGATCACACCCTGGAATTGTGATCTACTGAATTAGAAAAGAGATTGTCAAGCGGGACAAAGCAATTAGGAGAATTCGATGAACGCAAAACAACAGGTATTCATTCAATATTTAGCTTTATCTTCTCTAATCCTGGTCTTTATCGGACTAGCAGGTTGTGCTCCCCTGGAAGTTGGTATCTTACCCGCGGATGCAGATTCAGGGAGTAATGGGGATAATGGTTTGGCAGAATCTGAAGATGCAGGGTATAACGGCATTCAAATCGGGATCGAACCAACCCCAATGCCAGAGACATTTACCTACGTCAACGATTTCTACGGCTTCAAGTTCGATTACCCCGAAACCTGGACTCTCAAGGAAAAGGATCATGGGGTTGACCTGAAACAGGGCAACAATCACCTGCGGATCAACTTCCGCTGGGGGGAGGAAGACTTTAATTTTGGCCGCACAGGTATGGCA
>CP070764.1:3291347-3353740 GCA_020349245.1 Chloroflexota bacterium
AGCACTTTTCTTGCCCAGAATGGAAACAGTCGACAAGATGAGCAGATGCTTGGCAGTGTTTTCACCGAAGAGATCCCGTGGTTTTGTACAACCTGCGGTGCTTGTCTAGATCGCTGCCCTGCTTTTGTCAACCCGGTTGACGAAATCATTGACCTGCGCCGCTACCAGGTGCTTACTACCGGTAAAATGCCCAAATCTATCGGTGAAGTCCTGCGCAACATGGAACGCCAGGGAAATCCCTGGGGCATGCCTCCTGAAGAGAGAATCTCCTGGGCTGAAGGGCTTCAGATTCGCGAGCTCTCCCCCGGAGATGAAACCGATGTATTGCTCTTTCTCGGC
The DNA here is from genome assembly GCA_020349245.1 of Chloroflexota bacterium. GTDB lineage: Bacteria > Chloroflexota > Anaerolineae > Anaerolineales > UBA4823 > PFL25. The sequence goes on from CP070764.1 coordinate 3,291,687, forward strand.
TGTGCCCTCGCCTATGATGAACGCAATAAGCGAGTCGCCCGGTCTATCGTCAAACTGCTGAATAAAGCCCAGGTTGAATTCGGTGTACTTGGATTAGATGAGATGTGCTGTGGGGAAACTTCACGCCGGTTGGGAAATGAATACTTGTTCCAGATGATGGTTGAACAAAACCTGGAGCTTTTCACTTCGATCAAGTTTGAACGTATCGTCTCGCCGTGCCCTCATTGTTTCAACACTCTCAAAAATGAATACCCTCAATTCGGGAGTCAACATCAAGTTCAACATCTGGCTGAACTTTTATCTGAATTACCATTTCATGAACCTGAATTTGCGGTGAACGGTAATGGATTTCAAGGTCGCATCACCTTCCACGATTCCTGTTATTTGGGCCGCTACAACCAGATTTTTACTGAACCCCGCCAACTGCTAAGAACTGCCAGGGCAGAACCAATCGAGATGGCCAGAACAGGATTAAACAGCTTCTGTTGTGGTGGCGGCGGCGGTCAGATGTGGATGGAAACGGACCCCAACACACGCATCAATCATCGCCGCCTGGATGATGCAATTCAAACCAGCGCGGATCTGGTCACCACGGCTTGCCCGTACTGCCTCTTGATGTTTGACGATGCTATCCGTTCCAAAGGCCTCGGCGATCAGATTCAGGTCATGGATTTCACCGAAGTGTTGGTGAAGCAATTTGTAGAGGATTAAATCAAACTTTTATGTTCTTTTCCATTGTTTCATTAAAGAGAGGTTGCTATGAACACAAGTTGGCTGGTTGAGACTCACGGCGACCCGCTGGGTATACTCCAAAATACGATCAAAGCTATTTGGGAACAACTTGATCTCGATGCATTCATGTTCGCTGCCAATGGGAGCTCAAAACCACGCCTATTCACTGAATGGCAGCAAGTCGGAGAGATTAACCCCTTTAAGCCCTTGATGACGCAGAATACAGCGAAGCACGTACCTGAGGCTATTGAAAATTTCCCTGATGGGAGAATTGGTGTGCTGCTAAAGCCATGTGAAATGCGCGCCCTGATTAAAAAAGGGGAAAGGGAAAATATCCCCTTGGATCGTCTACTAACAATATGTGCTGACTGCCTGGGAACTTATCCACTCGAGGATTACCAATGGCGTGCAGATCGAAAAGGGAATCCTGAACGCCTAGCTTGGGAATCTTTGCATTTTGCCAGGCAAGGAGGCATTGCATCTTATCGGTTTCGTTCTGCCTGCCAATCCTGCCGGACTCCAGTTGCACAGGAAGCAAATCTCAACTTCGGGGTAATTGGCTTGCCAGTCCGGCGGAAAATTTTGGTTCAATCCCAGGATCCACAGGTTATCGATAGACTGGGTGGCGCGTTGCCCCTCAGCGAAAATGATCAAACCCTCATGGAACAGCGGGATATCATTATTTCAAAAATATTACAAAGGGGCTCCCAGACTCGCCAGCGCCTGGGCGATAGCCTGGAAAGCATACTGCCAAAGGATCTTGAGGCGCTTATGCTCCAGTTTGAACAGTGCGGAGAATGTCGCGAATGCTTCAATAATTGCCCATTGTGCACAGCCGACTATCCGGCAAAAGACGAACACGGATCCTATCTCCGGGAAGATGTCAAAGAGTGGATGGTCTCATGCGCTGGATGTGGAATGTGTGAACAAGCCTGTCCAAATCACCTACCCCTGGTAACGATCTTCTCCATGATAAGAGAGCAGCTCATCCAATCGATCCAGCCAACTTGTTAAACCAAATATTCACCTGAGATTGCTAACAGATATACTGGGATTGCGGGCGTAGGGGGTGCGCCCGCAATCGCGTCCGGGATTTTTCGCCACAATTTGTATATTTATACATCTCTTCTTTCATATAAATTCGGACGAAAAATCATCCTTTCGAGGTGAAGTTGGTATTAAGAATTGGTTTGATTTCACAACTTTAAATAGGCCAAAGTTCGATCACCTGAAAATTCTCCCCCCGAATCAGAATAAAAATTCTCAACAAGTGAATATCAATACCGAAAACTCATGCCCGATAAACAGGTGGTAAATTTTTCCCCGGTGTACTGCCGGTCAACACTTCACTCATCTCCCACAATCGTCGGGCGACTTCAAGATCGTATGATAGCAGGGAAGATTCTACCGCCTGCTTCTCTACAAAATACTTTCCCGAGACGCCCTCTACCTCGGGGGAGGCTGCCAGGTAGATGATGGTTTCTGCGCCTTGCTCCGGTGTTTTCCCACCCGCTTTTTGAACCAGACGAACCAGGAATGCAATGAACTTGCCGTTATTATGACCAATGCGAGTGGCGACAAAACCAGGTGTAAGCGCGTTGACAGTCACCTCCTGGTTGCTTAGCCGACGATCAAGTTCATATGTGAAGAGAACGTTTGCCAGCTTGGATTGGGAGTAAGCTTTCCAGCCGCTATACCCTCTTTCCAGATTAATATCTTCAAAATTGATCGTGCCCTGGTAATGGGAACCTGAAGCGACGTTGATAATTCTGGCGTGTGGATGACCAGTTATCCTGTCCAGTAAAAGATTGGTCAGCAGGAAGTAGTTCAAATGGTTCAGTGCCCAGGTCATTTCAAATCCCTGTTTGCTGAGTCTGCGCCTGAGAAAGAATGCACCCGCGTTATTGATCAGGACATCTATCCTTTCACACGCTGAATCGATTTCTACAACCAGCCTATGGATCTGGTCCATATCAGACAAATCAGCAACAAAAAAAGTCACATTGGGATTACCCGATGCATTCTGTATCTCGGATTTTGCCTCCGCACATCGATTACTATCCCGTCCGATCCCCAACACATTTGCACCCATCCTGGCCAATTCCCCTGCAGCTGCTCTTCCAACCCCGGATGTCGCCCCTGTTATTAGACAATATTTTCCTTCCAGATTTGTTTTCATCACCCTTCCTCATGCAGCTGAAATCATACCAAATTCTTGCTATGTTAACAGCGCGAATCTCTCTCACAAACTGCATGATAGAATGATCCTGAGTTTTCTTCATTACCATGAGCGAGTTGAGAAGTATCCATGTCCCAAAGCGAAGCAGACCGGTGGGATGCAAAATATCAAAATGAACGGGAATCCTGGTTGGCACAGGAACCACGCCATCTGTTAACCGCAAATGCTTTTCTATTGCCGGGTAAAGGAAAGGCACTGGATGCTGCATCAGGGGTTGGCACTAGTGCGATATTCCTTGCTCAGCATGGTCTCCAGACATATGCCCTGGATATCTCAGAATATGCACTGCGCCAGGCAAAAAAAAGAGCGGAAGCAGCAGGCCTGGTTCTGGAAGCCGCAGTGACCGATTTATCCAAACCGTGGCTACCAGATAATTACTTCGACGTGATACTGAACTTCCATTTCCTCGAGAGAGCTACGATCCCCTTCTACCGCAGAACGCTTAAAAGTGGTGGCTTGATCTTTTTCCATACTTTTTGCAAACGCCCCGGTCAAACTGAAGATAGAATTTATTATCTCGAGCCCGGTGAGTTAATAGGGTGGTTTAATGATTATGAGGTCATCAACTACACAGAAGAAGACTCACTGCTCATTGAAAACTCGAAAGAAAGGAGTTATGCCCAGCTGATCGCTCGAAAACCCTAACTATCCCCCGTCTCAGTAAACAATAAGCAGTACCCACCTACAATGAACTCAATCCGGAACTTCTGTAATCTCCTGCGCACAGCGAACAAAATCAAGCACCGTTGGCACGTTGCGCATCAAGAGGCCCATATTGCCGCGGACGCTGAGTTTGCGGGTAAGCATTGCCTGCATTGGATGGAGCTTCCCTTTGAGTATTCGCAGATAATCTTCATACTCACCGTTCAAGCTGAAAGCAGGTTCTTTATCAAATCCATCAAGAACATAGAAGGCTTCCCGGCAGCTACCATGCCATAAATCCAGATAGATCGATATACGTTCCTCGACCGGTCCTCCCGGATTAACTATCAGGAGGACATCACCTTCCCAATTTTTGGCGATTTCTGCATATTGATTATCTGAATTGAGCTTCTCTTGAAATGACTGAATCCAATCTTCTGTCAGGAACTGCGGCATGGAAAAGTAACTCCTTAAGATGATTTTAATGACAAGGCGAAAACAAGGCTGGCGTTTCGAAAAGAGCGAATATTATTTTCGATGACCCTTGCATTATTCGCCAAGATACTCTATGCTTAATAACCAGCTTTGAGGTAAAAATATTTTGTGTTTTACGCTAAGAAACAAACCGCCTTTCGGCGGTTCAGTGCGCTGGGTGGGAGTTGAACCCACACGCCTTGCGGCACATGGCCCTCAACCATGCCTGTCTGCCAATTCCAGCACCAGCGCAAGGGCAAAAGTATTATAATCGCCTACAGGCTACTGTCAAGACAATCGGTTTTTTTAGGACGTTCCGGTGACGTTTAAAACTGTAAGAAATCACATAACATCGTTAAAGAGGAGAGGCCATGCGAATTGTCCTGGACGCTCTCGGCAGTGATAATTGTCCTGATCCAGAAGTTCGAGCAGCGGTTGATGCAGCAACCGAGTTCAATGATGAAATTATTCTCGTTGGACCGGAGCGTGATCTCCAACGCAAGCTGGGATCGATCAACGGGTCTGCAGTTAAAGTTCAAATCGTCGATGCACCAGATGCAATCACCATGGAAGATAAAGGCATCCAGCTGGCTTTAAAGGCCAAAAAACGCGGCGCAAGGAATTCCATGGCTGTGGGCATAGACTTGGTTAAAAATGGCCAGGCTGATGCCTTTGTAACTGCTGGCAATACCGGTGGGGCTCTGGCTTCCGCATATTATCGCCTGGGATTGATCCAAGGTCTCGAGCGTCCTGCCCTGACCGCCTTGTTTCCGGTCAAAGACGGTCATGCTGTCGTCCTTGATATCGGTGCCAATCCAGACTGTAAACCCGAGCATCTCTACCAGTTTGCCATCATGGGCTCAATTTATGCCCAGAAAGTGCTTTCAATACAAAATCCTCGTTTGGGCTTGCTCTCTAATGGCGAAGAGACTGGCAAGGGCAACCAGCTGATCAGGGAAACCAGTCCGTTGCTTGAGGCAAGCAGTCTTAATTTTATCGGCAATGTAGAAGGGAAAGAGTTGTTTGGAGGTGAGGTGGATGTCGTCGTGATGGATGGTTTCACCGGAAATATCCTGCTCAAGTCAAGCGAAGCTGTGGCGAAACTGCTGGTCGATACCTTGCGGGAAGAGTTGATGAGTACGATGCGCACTAAAGTCGGGGCGGCATTAGCCAAACCATCGTTCACCAAGATCAGGAAAATGCTGGATCCCGGAGAAGTTGGTGCAGCCCCGCTGCTGGGGGTTGACGGACTGGTATTCATCGGACATGGTCGTTCGGATGCATATGCACTTGTCAGCGCAATTCGTGTCGCCCGACAAGCCGTCCAAGCGGATTTGCTTGGAGCAATTCGGGATGCAATCGAGAGACAGCTCCAACTGCTCCCCGAAATTCAAGAACCATGAGTACAAAGCGCGTTGTCATCACCGGCCTGGGTGCCATATCCCCATTGGGTACAACGCTGGAAGGGAACTGGAACAATCTGCTGGAAGGCCGCTCCGGGATAAGGAAGATCAGCCAATTCGATGCCGATGGATTGCCATGTCAAATCGCAGGGGAAATACCAGATTTCGATCCTACCGATTACATCGAGAAAAAGGAAGTTCGCCGCTTAGCCCGGTCTGCACAAATTGCCTTGGCTGCAGCCAAAAACGCTGTTAATGATGCCGCTCTCCCGGAGATCATGCCTGAACCTGAGCGGTCAGCTGTCTATTTTGGGACCGGGATCGGTGGTTTGGATGTATTCGAGGAGAACAATAGCATTTTCCACAGTAGAGGATATTCACGGGTGAATCCTTTCGCGCTCCCAGGCACGATTCCGAATATGCCAGCTTTTGCCATCGGTCGAGAATTCCAGTGCCTTGGTCCAAATTTCACGATAACGACCGCGTGCGCAACCGGCACACAAGCAATTGGCGAAGCTTGTGAATTGATTCGCCGGGGGGTGGCAGATATTGTTCTCTCAGGGGGAACAGAAGCGATGATTCGCGATTTCGCCATCGTCGGATTTATTGCCATGAGAGCCCTACCGACGAGCTATAACGACAATCCAACAAAGGCTTCCCGTCCTTTCGATCTTAACCGGGAGGGTTTTATTTTTTCAGAGGGGGCTGGTGTTCTGGTCCTAGAAGAGCTGGAACATGCTCTCAAACGGGGTGCCCGTATATATGCTGAAGTTGCCGGGCATGCAGCTTCCTCGGACGGATTTCACATGGCAGCCCCTGATCCGGATGGCGCAGGTCCTACCCGGGCAATGCGCTGGGCTCTGCAGGATGCAAAAATGAACCCAGATGAGATCGATTATATCAATGCACATGGCTCGAGTACAGCCTTGAACGATTCAACCGAGACGCGGGCAATTAAGGCTGTCTTTGGTCAGCAGGCTTACAAAATTCCAGTGAGTTCTACAAAATCGATGATGGGTCATGCCATGGGAGCCTCAGGAGCGCTGGAGGCGATTTTTTGTACCTTGACCATCAATAAGGGCTGGATTCCCCCAACGATAAATTACGAGACTCCGGATCCGGAGTGTGATTTGGACTACGTTCCCAATAAGGCACGCCAGGTCAGGGTTAATACGACCCTTTCCAACTCATTTGGCCTCGGAGGACAGAATGCCTGCTTGGTGCTGAAACGTTTTGAAGATTAGTGCAGATAAAATGATGATTATTACTCTACCTCGAAAAAAAACTCGACCAGGGAAGGAAAGAAATGGAAATCCTCACGAATGACCGCTTGATCCGCAGGAATGCGCGCATCGGACAGATCTGCAGCATCGCAGGACTGATCGTTTTGGGTGTTGGATTGTATATCTCCTTCGCTAGACCTGAGCTGTTTGCGATCTCTCTGGTTTCATTACTGGTCGGTTTCGGACTGTCTCAGATAGGAATTTATTTTGGCAATCGCTGGGGCAAACGGCCGCGACCAGATCAACAACTCAATGAGGCTCTGAAAGGTCTCGACGGACGATACAGCCTGTACCATTACACAACACCAACCTCCCACCTATTGGTTGGTCCCGCCGGAGTTTGGGTGCTGATGCCAAGACAGCAAGGCGGTACCATCACCTATGATGAAGCGAAAAAAAGGTGGCAGCAAAAAGGTGGCAACTGGTATTTAAAAATATTCGCCCAGGAAAGCCTGGGACGCCCTGACCTGGAGATCGGTTCTGAACTAGATGCGATCTCAAGATTTTTAGCAGCTCATCTCGAGGAGGACAAGGTCCCGGAAGTCAATGCAGCATTAATCATGACCAATGATACATGTGAGGTTGATGCGGATAATGCACCTGCACCAACTTTAGAAGCACGTAAATTAAAGGATTTCATCCGCAAGACAGCCAAGGGAAAACCTATCTCGCTGGATCTGGTCAAAGAAATCCAGCAATCCGTCGCTGGAGAGAATTAAAGAAAAAACTGGTGAGAGGTTCTCACCAGTTTTATTTATCGTATTGTATCAACTCATCCTTTGAGAAACTCTTCCAATGCTTCCCGGCTGATTCGGTAAGCATTTCCCAGTTTGCGGGCCTTTAAGTCACCGGCTTCGATAGCAGCGACAACATCTTCTTCAGAAACTCGCAACGCAGTTGCAGCTTCGGAGGGTGTCATGACATCCGGCATGCCTCCACCCGGTTGACCACCACCTGGCGTGGTTCCTGCACCAGCAGCAGCGGCAGAGGAACCAGTCATACCTTCCAGTGATTCACTGAGGACTCGACCGACTCCCATACCTGCCCCAATACCTGCTGTGAGACCAGCACCGCCGCTCGGATTTTGGGCAGCATCCCGCATGGCATCTGCCGCCTGGAGTTGGGTATAGGTTTGCATATCCAGCATACCCATCGCGCGCAGTTCCTCTGCGGATTTGCTGGACGGCTTTAAATTCGATATATAAAAAGCTTTCAGCGTTAAACCAATAGCCTTGAAGTCATCCTGGGACTTGGCCCGGACACCTGCACCCAGCTCCTCAGTCAATCCGATCAGTTCAGGTACGTCAGCTTTTGCCGCGGTTTCACCCAACAAATCCTGCAATTTAGAAAGCAGTATTGAGCGCATACGACCTTCGATCTCAATGGTGTCGAACGAACCTCGGGTGCCGACAATTTGGGTAACAAATTGTTGTACATCAAAAACCTGGAAGCTGTAGGTTCCAAATCCCTGGATCAATGCGACTCCCAAACCCATATTGGGATTGCGGATAATAATCGGTTGGGGAGTACCCCACTTTTGATCAGCAAATTCCCGCATTGAAACAAAGAATACCTCTGCTGGGAATGGCGTGCGCTCGTTGAACGCTTTACCAATCAGGTTAATCAACAATGGAATGTTGGCAGTGGTAATTGTATGCCGTCCAGGGCCAAAAACATCCAGCGCATTCCCATCGCGAAAGAACACTGCAGCCTGCGATTCTCTGACGATCACTTGAGAACCGATTCGAAAATCTCCGGCACCGACTTCTGGGAACCGGTGGACGATTTCATCTTGCATTTCATTAGGGTATTCAATTACATCAAAAACTCTTGCCATCACCTTTTCTCCTACTGGTTAATTTTGGTTATATCCACATCTTAAAGGGTTTATCCCTCTAGTCCCAAGATCACTGCTTCTCGATCATCGAAGGCTTTAATGCAATCCTCAGCCTTTGTCTCCAGGTTTCGGATCGCTGCCGGGAGTCCCTCGCTGCCCACAGATGATTCAACATTATCAATGGCATGATTGACCTGATCAACGAAATCCAGCATAGTAGCATCATACTCGTATAATCGGGTCAATTCAGCTTCATTAACGTTGACTGCATCAAACAACCCCGAGTATCCCCGAGCAGCGGTCTTAATTCGATCTGCAAAAGTGCGCAGCTTGATAGCAGTAGCCTCTAAATCATCCACATAGGCGATCTCACCTTGACTGATAAAATCTTTTTGCAGCCGTGAAACCCGTCCTTCAAGCTCCCGAAATTGATCGAAAATGTATTCACGGATTAATTTATCAGAGTCGCGCCTTTTCTGGCGTTCAATATAACCTCCGAAGCCAGGAACTTTACTAAGGATTTTCTTGAAAAAATCCATATCCTCGGTTACTTTTCCATACAACTGTTCTTTTTCGTCGACCATTGCCATCTCCTTGATAAATATGATATCGCCTGTTTGTTCGCAATTCGATTATAGCCGTTCTTTATTTACTTGGCAACATTTGCACTGGACCTGGTCAATCACGGGAAACGAAGTGTTCGAAACCCTACCTGGATATATAATATTTATAAGAGACCTTATCTCAAAGCCTCCTGAAATTACTCTGTTCAAAACAAGGTTCGCTTATGCCAAGCTCAGATCAAGGAATTAATCTCAATCGCTACCTGCTCATTCCGCGCACTCTTATCTTTTTGATAAAAGGTGACAAAATCTTACTGCTCAAAGGTGGTCCAAATAAAAGACTCTGGTCGGGTCTCTATAATGGTCTTGGAGGACACGTCGAACGAGGTGAAGACATCCTTTCTGCGGCATATCGTGAATTGAGTGAAGAGACCAGCGTAGAAGTCAACCATCTCTGGCTCTGTGGGTTGATCACCATCGATTCCGGTGAGGATATCGGCGTTGGCGTCTTTGTCTTGCGCGGAGACATATCACCTTCCACAGGCGACCAGAGTGATCAAATGCCACCATCTCCAGAAGGTGACCTTGAGTGGATACCGGTCAACCTAGTCTACAGTATGCCATTGGTTGAAGATCTTCCGGTATTATTGCCCCATGTCTTAAAAGCTAAACGGGGTGAAGCACCTTTTTTTGCTCATTACTTTTACGACAGTGAAGAACGCTTGAGTATTGTCTTTCGAGATCAATGATTGCATTCATCATTTCGGAAAACACATCAACACGCGACTTATTTGAAGTATTGACGTATATATTAATAGAACAGGAATAATTATCCTTCTATAACAACTAAGATTTTTGATAACGCGGGAGAGAAAAATGTCTCAAGTATCCACAGCAAACCCAGTACCCTGGTATTTATGGCCATTTTGGATGATCTGGCGCTTCATCAGCTGGATTGTCAGGCTTACAGGTCGTCTGATCGCCACCATCATTGGATTTGCCATGATCTTGCTCGGAGCGATCTTGTGCATCACTGTCGTCCTTCTACCACTTGGTGTTCCAATTATTGTTTTCGGTTTCCTGTTGGTGATGCGGGGCTTGTTCTGATATTTCTAATTGGAATCCAGGTAATGTTTATCTCCCAGGGCGCCCAGCTGTGCAGCTGCGCGCTCAGGCGTTAAATCCCTCTGCGGGCTAGCGAGCATCTCATAACCTACCATGAATTTCCGCACGGAGGCAGAACGCAGCAACGGGGGATAAAAATGTGCGTGCAGGTGTGATGCATCATTTGGCGCGGCATTTACTGGAGATTGGTGAAACCCCATCGAGTAGGGAAAAGGGGTTTGAAACAAGTTGTCATACCGGGTGGTCAGGCGCCGGAGAATACTCGCCAAGGAACTGATTTCTGGCAAGTTTAAATCTATTAATGTGCTGGTATGCCGGTTGGCCAAGATCATCGTCTCGTACGGCCAAATCGCCCAGTAAGGGACCAGCAGGGTGAAGTATTCATCTTCAAGAATAATTCGCTCGTTCCTCGATTTCTCTTCACGCAGGTAATCACATAATAAGCAGTCACCATTTCTATTATGGTAATCCTGCTGAGCACGAAGCTCTTTTGCAGCTTCATTAGGGATGTGCTTAGTCGCCCATATCTGGCAATGTGGGTGGGGATTCGAGGCACCCATCATTGCACCCTTGTTTTCAAATATCTGGATATGATGAATGAACTCATATCGCTGAAGATCATGCATTTGTTCTACCCAGGTTTGAATAACCGATTCGATCTCGTGGAGGGGGAGCTGTGGTATGGATGCATTGTGAATGGGAGAAAAGCAAACCACCCGGCAGATTCCTGTTTCTCGTTCTGATCGAAACAATGGGGAAGCGGATGATTGAGTTGCTTTAAAATTGTCCTCATGCCTGGAGGAGGTTATGCCTTTGTCCTCCGGTAGCAAAGCAGGAAAATCATTGTCGAATACATAAGTTGAAGAATAATCAGGGTTTTTCAGTCCACCAGCTCGCAGATTTCCTGGACAAAGGTAGCAATCACGATCGTAATCTGGCAGATCAATTTTGGCGCTGGCTTCGATCTGCCCCCTCCACGGTCTCTGGGTCCTATGAGGTGATACCAAGATCCAATCTCCAGTCAAGGGATTAAATCTGCGGTGTGAGGAATTCTTAGCTAACATTATCAGATCAGGGGATATCAGGTCATTTTCGGTTGAAAAAATATCAACAGGGTACTGCCATAATTCCTGCGATCGAATTCTACCAATTTGGAGAGTTCAATATCTTCAATCTCGCGCGGATGAATCTGAACAATCACCCAGGCATCTTCAGTTAACCAATCCAGGCGTTGATCGACCAGCAGAAGCATTTTTTTCCAGATACCTTGATATTGCGGGGGAGCGATGTAGACATAATCAAATTGCTGAACCGCTGGTTTTTCCAGGAACGTAAAGACATCCCCCCGGATCACTCTGGCATGAGCGGATAGACGAGTCAGGTTGAGGTTGAACTTCACAGTTTCGATTGCTTGGCGTTTGAGATCAATGAAGAAAGCCGCGGCAGCTCCCCGGCTCAATGCTTCGATGCCAACACTTCCAGTCCCAGCGAATGAATCCAGAAAATTCGCACCTTGTATATCTGGCCCAATGATATTAAAAAGAGATTCCTTCACCCGGTCTGTAATCGGACGGGTAGAATCTCCGGGAACAGGCCTTAACTTGCGACCCCTTGCAGTACCTGCGATGACTCTCATAACCACCGCGGCGATCAATTGTGTTCGCTCGCCGTATCACCCCCATTCGAGATTGGATCTATTCATTTCTCAACGCTGTTCCGGGCTGAGACGATATTCCCCCGAGGGACATTCGTCGGGATCACGCACCCTGTTCCTAATATCAAGCCTCGCCCACCTGTCTGCTGAATTGCATCCTCCGTTTCAGCCCTGATTTCTCCTGAATCGCCTAGGAGCATTGTTTCCTGTCGGCGCAATCCACCACACAAAGCCCCGGAAAATCTCTCCTTTGCTTCGGAAAGCGAGGGCGGCGTTTCACGATCATGCCAGTTGATAATCCCCACAGGGTAATCCAAGAACAGGTCAAACATCACCGCGGTACCGTGCAGATGAAGCATATTGAATTTTAGATCTCGGGCAGATTCCAGCGCAAGCATATCATAAGTTCTGCCGAATTCTTCGTACTCTGCCTGTGAAAACAAGTTGAGTTGGGCGTGCTGAACAGCATAGAAAATTCCCGCAGCACCGAGTTCCCCCGCTGCATGAACGAATCGCTGAATGCTGAGTGCAATCACCTGCAGGGCTTGTTTTAATTCCCGGGGGTATTGGCGGAGATGGATGGCCAAATTCTCTGCACCAACCAGGTTTTTTGCCTGCGCAAGGGGATTAAATACGGTTTGAATTACTGGAACCTCCTGACCAACCTCATCGACGACGATGCGCAGGCACTCCAGCTGGGCAGCAAGAAAACCATCTTTGGGATCGAGGACCGAAAGATTTAACCAATCTCCTGGCTTTCGGATTACCCGCCGTGTATATTCGCGGGTACCCTCAGTAGCCCCGCGCCACTCATCCTCCGCACCCCAATCTTTAATACAGAACGATGAGGCGGGCGTAATCTTTAAAAGATCAAAATCAAATAATCGGTGAAATTCGATATTCGCGGCTGCCAGGCTATCCGGAGATTGATCATCAACCGGAAAATGTCGCCATAGGGCGACCGCAGGACGATCTACAGCCTCACGAGCGATTGAAGCTTCAACTCGCTCAAAATGGTTCATCGTGATTGGTGCCAAATTTCATCTTCAAGATTCCAATCACCGGTGGTCAATTCATTTATATGACCAAGGGTTAACCTGCGCATCATCTCTGATTGAGATTGATCTGCGATTTTCCCTTGTTTAATCATCTCCATTGTTTTATTAAATAACTTAACCGCCTCATCCTTATTGCCCATGGATTTCATCACCAATCCCAAAGCATAATACGCATCCATTGATTCTGGAGAATAGATCAGCGCGCGACGGAAATCTGATTCGGCCTGATCTTGATTACCACGGGCGTGGTGAATCCATCCCCGTTTCATAAAACTTTCATAATCTGTCGGTTCTGACATTTCACTGGGATCGATGGAAGTAACCCCTAGGTCATCACTGCTTTTCCTTTTGAAAGGGTTCCATGAACTCATAGGTTATATACTCCTGGTTGCAGTTATAACAAGTTGAGTGGTGTAGCACAAATCTAACTGTATTCCAGATTAATCAATTTTACCTTTCTTTGATGAATTTCCCGGTAATAATTATCTTAACATAATATCGATTCGATTATCAGCAGATTTCAACGGGTAAATATAAAGCCACAAATATTTTACAACAGCAATTCTATTGAACAAATAGGTAATTCATGAATCCGTAAATCCGCCTGGCTGTGAATTCTGAACGTTTCCGCTCCGTATCGGTTGAAAACAAATTTAGCCTGCCAATAAAGTTCGTCCCTCATTTAAGATTTTCACCGATCAAGCAACTCTTGGTTATTGAAAACCCAATTATTGTTTGGGAAATCATTTAGATAATTTATCTCACTTGGCTTATGCAGTTTGATTCCTTTGGAAAGCGGGGGACTCACTCTAAATATGTTGATGTAATCTCTGAAATTCAGCGAAAACACATCTGGGAAAAACTCAAATATACTCGTCATCACCTTCCGCGAAATCATCTAACCTTGGCAATAATTCCGGCATTTCATCCAGGACATCGACGACCTCATATTTTATTTCTGCCATCAATGGTGGCAACGGGACGATTGCAGGCGGTAACAAACGCCCGGGGGCCGGGGGTGGAGTCCGGTTCAGTTTCTGAAAATCTTCTGCCCTGCGGCGGAGAATGCGATTGTCCTTATTTAACCAGCCAACATAATGCCCATGGACAGAATATACCTGTTTGTCTTCAGTCAGCCATCCAATCCATTCACCTACCGGGTTAAAAAGATACGGGTATTGGAGAAAACCACCCGTATCACCTGATGTTGTATAAATTGGGATTGGTTTATTTGTGTCTGCCATTTGTGGAAATTTTTACTGCTGACTGATCAATAGAATTTCACTAGGTCTTGAAAGGATACTCCCTTAGCTAACATCACCATAGGTCCAATAGCGATTAATAAAGAAATTCCAGAACATCACCACAATCACTGCGATTGCCAAGGCCAGGTTATCGGCCAGGAATTCTGCGGTCATGAATCCAATGGGGAGGAATGAAAACGTCGAGAAAATTCTGGTGAATAAGGGTTCAAGTATTGCAATGATAGGCGTTCGAATCATTAATCCTAGAACACTGACCACCGAAAATTGGAATAATTGACGGCTCAACGGTTTGGAACGTGAATCAGGATATGTCCAGTAGCGGTTCCAGGTGAAATTACTGATGATCGCTGCGATGAATGAGAATATGCTGGCAACTACAGCGGTCAAACCAGCATAGGTTGTTAACAGGTTAAAAGTCCCAAAATCAACAACCGCGCCAATAATACCCACAGTCGCAAAACGCAAGAATCGGGTTCTTTCCCGCGGATTTGTAACTATTGAGGTGAGCGTCATTCCAGGCCCATTTTCTTTTTAAAAAACGGGATTGTTTTCTTGACTCCCTCATCGAGGCTGATCTTAGGTTCCCAACCCAAAATTTCCCTGGCTCGGGAGATATCCGGTCTCCGACGTTGCGGATCCCCGGACCCCCTTGCTTCTTCCATATAAACGATCCCGGCTGAATTCCCGGTTAACGTGTTGATGGTCTCCGCAAATTTCAGTATCGTAGTTTCCACAGGATTTCCAATGTTGACAGGTTCATGTTCATCGGACAGCAGTAAGCGATAGATACCATCGATTAAATCATCCACATAACAAAAACTCCGGGTTTGGGAACCATCACCATAGACAGTGAGCGGTTGATTTTGGAGGGCTTGCTGTAGAAAATTAGGCACTACTCGTCCATCGTCCAGGTGCATTCGAGGACCGTAAGTATTGAATATCCTGCAGATGCGAGTGTCAACACCATGAAAACGATGATAGGCCATGGTAAGTGCTTCAGCAAATCTTTTCGCTTCATCATAGACCGACCTGGGACCGATAGGATCCACATGTCCCCAATAGGCTTCTGTTTGGGGGTGTTCAAGCGGATCTCCATAAATTTCACTGGTGGATGCCAAGATGAATCTAGCTTTCTGAGCCCGGGCAACACCAAGTGTGTTATGGGTGCCTAGAGCGCCTGCTTTTAGGGTCTGGATCGGTAGATTCAAGTATCCATACGGTGAATTTGGATTGGGACTAGCTGGAGAAGCAAAATGCATCACAGCATCGATTTTTCCAGGGACGAAGATGAAATTTGATACGTCGTGGCGGATAAAAGAGAATTTTTCCTTTCCAGAGAGATGAGCTAAATTATCTGCACTTCCCGTTATGAAGTTATCCATGCCAATGACTTCATGGCCTTCTGCGATCAATAAATCGCATAAATTTGATCCCAGAAATCCCGCAGCACCAGTAACTAATACTTTCATTTATTTACTCCTTGATAGACAGCGACAGAAGTATCACCTTTAAAGCAGATTAGTGCCAATCAATGCGGTTGATTAATCCATCTCCTGTAATTTGCCATGCTTCCCCTGAAACGCTGTCCACTATCCATAGATTATTTTGATATACCAAACCAATGGCATGGGATCCGGATTCTACAACTACAGCTGGAGACCAAACGACGGCTTGCGGTTCAAGCCCCTCTAAGCCCTCGAATGGAAATAGAATCTTCTTATTTGATCCATCCCGATCCATTACCACCAAATTATAGTTGCTTGTTTCGCTTTGGAATGGAAATATGGCTTGCAAATATGCAATCTGATGGGAACGTTCGCCAGAAGGTAACTCACGCAGGGGTGAGGCGACTGGAAAAGCGAACATGCCTGTATCTTGGCTTATACCCATCTCAAAATCACCAACAATGGATATTACCTCCAGGTCAAATTCCTGCGAATCAGCTGGTGGGGAATGGTTTATTCCATACAAAATATCATTCTCCGGTCCCCAAGAAAAGCTCGGAACCCAAGCCCAATCCCCGAAGGTTTGCAGGGGAGTAAATTGCTTCAATGGAATTTGGGCGTTTACCTCCAAGTCCACGATCCCCACCTCATCTGGCCTGGCATATGATAGCAATAAACCATCTGGAGACCAATTGAATTCCGTACCCCACCATCCATACAACCCACCTGAATTGGTTTCAATAATTTCCGGCATCTCACGGACAAATCCAGAGGAGGAAAAACTCAGCATCTGTAGATCGTTATTTGCTTGCCATCCTGGAGCGCCAAGCCGCGGCTCTACAGTCGAATAAGCAATCGTTAGTTCCTCGCCAGGCATCCAATCAGCAAAATGGATGATATTGCGAACCCCAAGATCGATCGCCTCACCCCCATCAGAATCAAGCGGGATCACCCACAAGGTATTGATGGTGCCCTCATCTTCTGCAAGGCGTGTGAAAAGTAACCACTTCCCGTCAGGAGAGAGCGAGAAAACTCTGCCATCGAGATCTCCAGAATCGACGAGCTGCTGCCGGTTTCCAGTCGTTCCTTCCATAAACCAGGCATTACCATCTGACAAATAGGCCAATCTACCAGGAATATCAAGCGGTACAAATGCTTTCTGCACACCCACCATCTTGATCTGAGGTACGGGCTCTTTTACAATGAGCGACTTCACAGGATTGCTGGAGACTTCTTGACCGTCTTCAAATAGTCTGCGGGTGGTAATTTCTCGCAATCCGTTTTCCCCTAATTGGAGCCAGTATTCTTGGCCTTCTGGAAGGGATTCATTTCGTACCACCTGGCTTTCAAAGGGGATTACTTCCTGCTCTACAATAAATTCCTCTTCAACACGGATGACCCGAACTTCGGACCCATTTTCAAGTACTGTGTATAAAGGGGGATCGGTTTTATCAAGTGTTCCAAGGATCACTCCAGCCGCACGCAAGGCACTATCAACAGTGTTTCCTGCAGGTATATTCACGGTTGCATTATCACCACCGACGGTAATACCAACCGTGATCAATCCTTCTGTTACCTGGGGAGCAGCACACGCGGTTAATGCAATCGTGCATACCCCCAATATAATTACGAGAAAAGAAAAGAAAGGGAAACGATTTCCCATCCCAGATTACTACTTGATACTCCCGTATATCGTCATTCTCCCACCTTCAATGACGATTAACTCAAGACTTGCGTTTGGTGCTAAATCTTGAATTTTTTCCTGGAATGCCCTGTTCATCATCACCTCAACTTCAGAGATTAATTCTGCTGGGAGTGGAAAAGGTCCAATATTAGAGGAAACTACTTTTATATTTGGTCTTCCCACAGGGTCTAGACTGGCTTCAAGAACAACTTTTACCGGTGCAGAAATGCCTTGGCTGTCCACATCCCCAAATATCTGGATTTGCCCCTCCCGCAAGAATACCTGGAGATTGTTCACCTGGTCTCCTACACGACCCTCCAATTCCTGTGCGACAAGATTTGTCAGCTGATCTTCTGTAATTTCCAGTAAAATTGTTTCTTCGACCCCTGGAGATTGGGATGAATCTTGTTCTGACTCGCCATTACTGCTAAGTTCATCTCCACCTGTCGAGGTCAAAGGTTCAGGTGTAGCTTGCCTAAAAAAGGGCAAATTACAGGCTAGCGAACTTAACAGGATTACGAATATAATAATAGGTACCCATTTGATTTTATTCATGATTAATTATGTCTGTTCTATCCAATCTGGTAAATTTTTTCAAGGTTTGATTATAGCATGTCCGATATTGCTACTACAGAAAAGATTAAAGAATTAAAAGCTAGCCTTGAAGCACTCTTATTTGTTTCACCTGTTGCGGTAACCCCGGCACAGCTCGCTGCCGCGTTGGAAATTCCCGAATCGGAAGTCGAGCAGGGTTTGAAATTGCTTGCGGCAGATTTTGAGGATCGAGGGTTTCGGCTCCAAAGACATGCCGGTCGGATCCAATTGACCACGGCTCCTGAGGTCAGTGATGCGGTAGAACGATTCCTGGGTTTAGAAATTACAGGCAATCTCAGCAAGGCAGCATTAGAAGCCTTATCAATCATCGCTTATCAACAACCCGTCACCCGTCCTGATGTTGACGCTATTCGGGGTGTGAACAGCGATGGCGTGATAAAGAGTCTCTTGCATAAAGGATTAATTCAGGATGTGGGAAGAGCAGATAGCCCCGGGCGCCCAATTCTATATGCCTCAACACCTGAATTTCTTCAGCATTTTGGTTTATCATCCCTGGATGAATTGCCTCCCTTGGAAATTGATGGAGATGGGTTGCAACCTCATCCAGCTGAGGCTTGATCCCCAAGGGTGGCATTCTTTTCTCCCTCGATTATAATAATCCACTGGAAAAACACTCATGGAAGAGAGATTACAGAAAATTCTTGCACGCTCAGGGTATGGTTCGCGTCGAGCGTGTGAGGAGCTCATCCAATCAGGCCGGGTTCGAGTGAATGGTCAGGTGGCTTCCCTGGGGATGAAAGCAGATTCAGCCAGTGATCGAATCGAGCTCGATGGAAATCCAATAAAGACAAGCGAGCAGCTTGTCTACATCGCATTAAACAAACCGAGAGGGGTCCTCTCTTCAGTTAAGGATGATAATACCCGCACTACTGTTCGCGATTTGGTACCAATTCCCGAGCATGTTCACCCGGTTGGGCGTTTGGATATCGATAGCGAGGGATTGGTATTGATGACAAATGATGGAGAACTAACCAATCGTCTAACCCATCCGCGCTATGGACACGAAAAGGAATATCGGGTACTTGTTGCCCGCCATCCAGATGAAGAACAACTAGAAACCTGGCGGCGGGGAGTTGTTTTGGAAGATGGATACCGGACTAGCCCTGCCGAAGTACGCATAGAAAAATTCAAAGGCAAAGGAACATGGTTAAAAATCATCATGCGGGAAGGTCGTAAACGCCAGATCAGGGAGATTGGCATGCAGCTCGGACTTCCCGTGGTGAAAATCATTCGTATCCGCATCAGCAGCCTTCACCTGGGAGCATTGAAACCCGGGCAGTGGCGCAAATTAGATCCAAAAGAAATCGCTGCTTTGAAAGGTAGCTAATCCTTCTCGGTGAAGTTTTAATGAAGGGGCTTGTTATTGGCTGAATCTTAATCTATCCTAAGCTTGAGATGTTACACTGGGAATCATATGGAACTGACAGAAGATACTCATCTTGAAGAAAAAGAAAGCTGGCTCGATCGACCCATTCTAGACCGGGCGATTGTCAATTGGACTGTGGCGATCTTCATTGGGATCTTATTGATCCTGGTGGCATCCAGAACTACTATGCTCGGGACTCGTGTGATGAGTCACGATGAAACCTCTCATGTCTATTTCTCCTGGTTGCTCGATCAGGGTCGAGGGTATAAACACGATCCTGTTACGCATGGCCCGCTTCAATTTCATCTCATGGCCTTATCTTATTTTCTTTTCGGAGATAGTGATGCGAGTGGCCGTCTTCCTCATGCAATAGCCAGCATATTATCGGTCATATTTCTTTGGAACTACCGGCGCTACCTCGGTAAAGTCGGCTGGCTGGTCGCAGCATTACTCATGGTGATATCACCCTTCATGCTCTATTACGGTCGCTATGCTCGTAACGAATCCTTGGTGATATTATTCGGCTTGATTACCTTGTGGGCAGCATTGAGATACCTGGAAACTGGATCTTCAAAGTACTTATTTTGGCTGACTGCTGCAACAGCACTCCATTTCACCACCAAAGAGACCTCCTATATCTATACCGCACAACTGTTGATCTTCCTGGCAATATATTTTGTTGCGCAGATGTTTCAAGCCAGGTGGTCAAGACCGGAGCAACGTAATCGTTTCTTGGTGGCAGTATTGATCGCCATAATGGCTTTTGCCTTTGCAGCCGGGTGGATGTTAATAGGTGGAGAAGAGGTACCTGAGATACCCGCCGAAACCGCCGAACCTGCAATTCCAGGCGAATCTCCACCCACAGCCGGTCTCGCAATACCTCTACCAGTGCTCCTGATCGCCCTGCTTGGCATTCTCAGCTTGCTTGCAGCCATATACTTCATCCATCGTGGTTTTGGTCTGGCGAACCTGCGGAAGAATAACTCATTTGGATTGATAGTATTGCTGGCTAGCCTGGTCCTGCCGATGCTGGCTCCTTTCCCTGTTAAACTGATGGGCTGGGACCCGCTGGATTATTCCAGTCTGGGTATGTGGCGCACGGCTATCTTCATGATACCTCTCGCGATTCTGGCCATCCTGGTGGGAATCTGGTGGAATGCTCGCACCTGGCTGATCAATGCAGCATTGTTCTATTCGATTTTCACGATTTTTTATACAACCTTGTTTACTAACGGCACCGGATTCTTCACAGGCATAGTTGGATCCCTGGGGTACTGGTTAGCACAGCAAGCCGTTGAACGCGGAAATCAACCCTGGTATTACTACGCCTTTCTCCAGATACCAATTTATGAATATCTTCCTGCATTGGGGAGTTTGATCGCCTTGGGCATGGCAACCTTCGGGAAAAATGTGTTCCCCAAGGATGAAATCCAAACTGATCAAGGATTGGAATCGGAGTCGGATACTGAGTCGGTTCATAAACCAAATCCGCAGCGCTTGGCGATTACCCTGCTTGGCTTTTGGGCAATCACCAGCTTGCTGGCTTATACCTATGCAGGCGAAAAAATGCCTTGGTTGACCGTTCATATCGCTTTCCCCATGATTTTGTTAACCGGGTGGGCTATCGGCTACCTGATTGAAACTACCCGATGGTCGGAATGGCGAGCGAAGCGTGGGGTATTGATTATCATGTTGATGGTGATATTTATCACCAGTTTTGCCGGACTTTTCGGTTCGCTCTTAGGGCCAAATCCACCCTTCCAAGGCAAGGAATTAAACCAGCTCCAGGCAACCAGTACATTTCTTTTCGCCTTCATCATGACTGGGGCGAGCGGGATCGCCCTGGGTTATTTATTAAGATCCTGGTCATTCAACCAGGTCAGCCGCATGGCTAGCTTAACTTTCCTGGTTCTTCTCGCCTTACTGACTGCCCGGACCGCGTATACAGCCTCCTTCATAAACTACGATTTCGCCAACGAATATCTAGTCTATGCCCATGCGGGTGAGGGTCCAAAACAAATTATGACTCAAGTAGAAGAGATTTCTCGCCGCACGACTGACGGTCGCAATATGGCTGTTGCCTACGATAATAAATCTACCTACCCCTTCTGGTGGTACCTGCGGAATTATCCCAATGCAAAATACTTCGCTGCCAACCCTACCCGAGACCTGCGTGATTCTCCGATCATTATTGTGGGCAGTGAGAATTACGGCAAGATAGAACCGATCGTCGGTCAGGCTTTCAACAGCTTTGAATATACCCGCATGTGGTGGCCGAATCAGGATTACTACAACCTCACCTGGGAGCGAATCAGAGGTGCACTTACCAATCCAGCCATGCGCTCCGCGTTATTTCAAATCTGGCTGAACCGAGATTTCAGTCAATACGGTCAGGTAGTCGGTCGGGACATGAGCTTTCCGAATTGGCAGCCCGCTGAAAAGATGAAAATGTACATCCGCAAAGATATTACCTCGCAAATCTGGAATTACGGCGTGGGTCCCAGCACTGAAGAAATAGTCGTTGATCCATATGAAGGCAAAGAAACAACGCTGAATGCAGATAGTATCTTCGGGAGCGCTGGGGCTGAAGCGGGTCAATTCCAGCGACCGCGCGGAATCGCTATCGCCGCGGATGGGACCCTGTACGTGGCTGATACCGATAATCACCGCATCCAGCACCTAGATCAAGAGGGAAATCCCCTGCATGTCTGGGGCTCTTTCGCCGACCTTGCTCAAGGACCTGCGCCGGGTGGAACCTTCTTTGAACCTTGGGGACTGGCTGTCGGTCCAGAGGGTTCGGTATATATCGCAGATACATGGAATCACCGAATACAAAAATTCTCTCCTGAAGGCGAATTCATCACTATGTGGGGTTATTTTGGCCAAGCAGAAAGACCAGATGCTTTTTGGGGACCTCGCGATGTTGTTGTCGATCCAGAAGGTCGAGTCATTATCAGCGACACAGGTAACAAGAGAATTGTGGTTTTTGGACCAGACGGTGAATTCATCTCCGAATTTGGTGAAGAAGGGTTTGCTCCCGGACAATTCTATGAACCCGTGGGCTTGGCCTTGGATAAAGATGGTGTTTTATATGTCGCAGATACCTGGAACCAGCGGATTCAATCATTCCGCATGGATGACTTCGGTAGCTACCAACCGGTTATCGCCTGGGACATATACGGCTGGTATGGTCAATCCCTCGATAACAAACCTTTTCTGGCAGCCAGCGATCAGGCGCACATCTTTGCTACTGATCCAGAAGGTGTGCGGGTGCTGGAATTTTCCAGCGATGGTGAGATCGTTCGTTATTGGGGAGATTACAGCGTAGGGAATGATGGATTCGGCTTGGTTGGCGGGATCGAGACAGATAACCAAGGAAATGTTTGGGTTGTCGATACAGGAAATAACCGCATCATGCATTTCAGCTTTCCATAAAATGTGAGTGGTATAATCCCGGAGCGTTTTTGAAGCAACAAATAATTTTTACAGGGGAGTCTTTTTGAATGAAATTGCATGAATACCAATCAAAGCAGATATTCTCAAATTACGGGATACCTATTCCTTCTGGAGGAGTCACCTCGAATGCCGCCGAAGCGAAACAAATCGCCGAGGAATTAGGTGGGCACGTGGTGATCAAATCACAAGTTCTAGTTGGTGGACGTGGTAAAGCTGGTGGAATTCGCCTGGCAAAAAGTCCCCAGGAAGCAGAAGATTTAGCCACTCAAATTCTAGGGATGGAAATAAAAGGATTGTCGGTACGCAGGATCCTAGTTGATGAAGCAGCCAATATTGAATCTGAAATCTATCTCGGTATCACCAACGATCGCGCAAAGCGAAAACCGGTTATGATGGCTTCCTCCGAGGGAGGTGTGGAAATTGAACAGGTTGCCCGGGATACGCCGGATAAGATCATCAAAGTGTATATAGATCCCTTGCTGGGTTTACGGGATTACCAAGCCCGAGACTTAGCCGCAGGTATTGACTTGCCTCGTGAACACTGGCGCTCATTTGCCCAAATTGCACTCGGATTATGGCAGGCATATTTAAACTGCGATGCAACCCTGGCTGAGATAAATCCACTCGTAATTACCTCTGGAAATCGTCTGCTCGCCGTGGATGGGAAAATGGTACTTGACGACAATGCACTGTTTCGCCATCCGGATCTGGCTGAAATGCGCGATCTTGATATTGAACCCGCAGCCGAAACCGAAGCTCGAAAATTCAGCCTATCCTACATAAAACTGGATGGGCATATTGGCTGCATGGTAAACGGTGACGGTTTAGCGATGGCAACAATGGATATCATCAAACTACACGGTGGGAAACCAGCCAACTTCCTGGATATCGGCGGTGGAGCAAGTTCGGAAAAGGTAGCAGCTGCCTTGCGAATCATCCTTTCCGATCCGAACGTGAAAGCAGTCCTTTTCAATATCTTTGGCGGTATCACCCGCGGCGACGAAGTAGCCAGAGGCATATTAGCAGCACTCCAGGAAGTCAGGACGGATGTTCCCATGGTTACTCGGCTGGTTGGTACAAACGCAGAAGAAGGTAAGCAAATCCTCTCTCAGGCAAACATGATCACTGCAGATACTCTGGTTGATGCGGCACAGAAAGCAATTCACGCTGCCCAAGGAGGTTTGTCAGGATGAGCATACTAGTTGATAAGGGAACCCGCTTACTCGTTCAAGGCATCACTGGAAATGAAGGATTATTTCATACTGAGCAAATGCTTGCATACGGCACCAATGTTGTCGCTGGTGTTACCCCTGGCAAAGGTGGTGAATGGGTGCTTGAAGGGAAGGTGCCTGTCTTTGATTCTGTACGTATCGCCCGTGATGCAACAGGGGTTAATACGAGTGTGATTTTCGTTCCAGCTCGCTTCGCGGCTGATGCAATATACGAAGCGGCTGATGCAGGGATCGCCCTGATTGTCTGCATCACAGAGGGGATTCCTATTCAAGATATGATGCGAGTCCGTAATTACCTGGATCAGAAAGGTGTTCGCCTGTTGGGACCCAATTGTCCGGGACTCCTGACGCCGGGAGAAGCGAAGGTAGGGATTATACCTGGGGATATATCCTTTGCCGGTAACATCGGCGTTGTTTCTCGCTCAGGTACATTGACCTACGAAGTTCTTTACGCCTTAAAACTCGTCGGTCTTGGTGCAACCACCTGCGTTGGTATAGGTGGAGATCCAGTTAACGGTACCAGCTTTATTGATGTTCTGGGGATGTTTGAAGCTGACCCCCACACGGATAAGGTTGTCATGATTGGAGAAATTGGCGGTACAGATGAGGAAAAAGCAGCAGAATTTATTGCGGATCATCTCACCAAACCCGTAGTTGCATTTATCGCCGGACAGACAGCCCCTCCAGGAAAGCGGATGGGACATGCAGGGGCGATCGTTGAAAGTGGATCAGGTACAGCTGACGAAAAAATAAAAGCGTTAAGGGACGTAGGTGTTCGAGTAGCTTCTCACCCAGAAGAAATCCCCACCCTGCTCGCATAGCTGGTATAAACTTAGTAGTCCGCTAACAAAAGCTTCGGCAATTTGATTAAATATAAAGGTCTGTGAATTAACCATTCACAGACCTTTTAATCTTCTTTGATTAATTAAACCTACTTCCCACGGGCAATGGTGATGGTTAGCTTTACAAATCCACCCAATTGATTCGCCTGCATATTGATTGCTAGCTGATCTCCTTCTGCGTTTACTCTCAACATCGTACCAATTGATCCAATTGCATTGTCGGGAGGGCCGCTCAATTCCCAACCAAATTGCGGCAATTCTTCTTGGTAGAATGCGAGCACCTCTTGTATGTCCGTGTCAACCTGATAGACGACATTCTTCCCTGAAGTGCCAGCCTGGAGCTGATATGCGGCTTCCATAACCGGGATATCAGCAGGAACCTCTCCAGTAACAGCAACATCTACATTCACGGGAACATCACCATTTCCACTAGACTGTACTGGGGTTGATACTACTCGTTGAACAACTTCAGAAGTCGGTACATCTGGCAGAGGACCAGTGTATTCATCAACAGGAATTCTGCTTGGTGTACAAGCTGAAAACAAGATCAAACTCGATAAAATTAATAACCCAAGTATGATTAATTTAATTAACCTCATACCATACTCCTCCTTAGCCACGACCCCGGAAAACAAGATTGTACTAAATATAATTGGGTTGTAAAAAGATGTCAATCAAATTCGATTAAAAGAAGTTAATGAAATAATAGGCGCGGTGGCCACCGCGCCTATTTTGGGAAATGAATGGAGGGATCAATTCACCATGTGATCATTAATGTATTGAACCACTTCACCAACAGTAGTGATTTTTTGCGCATCTTCATCAGAGATTTCCCCGCCAAATTTATCCTCAAAGGCCATGATCAGCTCAACAAGGTCGAGTGAATCTGCTTCCAGGTCTTCACGAAATCTAGCTTCTGGGGTAATTTTACTCTCGTCCACATTGAGTAAATCAACAATGATTTCCTTCACTTCCTCATAGGTATCTGCCATCGAAAAACCTCCTCGCAATTTATATCCGTAATTGTATCCTTGTGGTCAAATATGTCAAGCCTAGACTGTACCCCGAAACTCTCGCTGATCGACGATATTGACAGGCATGATCCCGACTGGTAAGATACACTCAATTCACTGGAACACCGCTTAATGCAAAAAGTTACGCAAACCAGCTCCCGGAAAGCCGATCACATTCGGATAAATTTGGAGGAAGATGTTCGTTCAGGTCTCACCACCGGCCTTGAACGTTACCACTTTACCCATCAAGCATTGCCCGAGATTAATCTTGAAGAAGTGGACCTGCGTCTGCAGATTTTTAACCGGCAGCTGGCAGCACCCCTGCTCATCTCATCAATGACCGGTGGGACAGAGGAAGCAGGAAAAATCAACCGCACACTTGCAGAAGCTGCCCAGGAAACTGGCATCGCCATGGGTCTCGGTTCACAGCGAGCAGCAATCGAAGATCCAAGCTTAAGCACTACCTTCCAGGTTCGCCATAACGCTCCGGATATTTTGCTCTTTGCGAATCTCGGCGCCATCCAGTTAAATTATGGTTATGGGATCGATCAATGCAAACAGGCAGTGGAGATGATTGAGGCGGATGGGTTGATATTACACCTCAACCCCCTCCAAGAAGCTGTCCAGCCGGAGGGCGACACTCGATTCGCAGGCTTACTCTCAAAAATAGAGGCTGTCTGTAAACAGCTTCCCGTGCCAGTCATTGTAAAGGAAGTGGGCTGGGGATTCTCAGCAAGCACAGCCCGTCAGTTATCACAGGTTGGGGTATCAGCAATCGATGTTGCCGGTGCAGGAGGCACCTCTTGGTCCCAGGTGGAAATGCACCGTGCAGAGACAGAAGCTCAAGCCAAGCTTGCAGCAGCTTTTCTTGATTGGGGAATATCAACTTCCCAAGCAATCCAAAATGTGCGCGAGGCCGCTCCTGATATTTTAGTTTTTGCATCAGGGGGGTTGCGGGATGGAATCGACATTGCAAAGTGTATCGCTCTAGGTGCCACCCTGGGAGGGATGGCGGGACCATATCTAAAAGCAGCACACCGATCACTCGAGGATACAATCCAAACAATCCGCCTGATCCAAAAACAAGTACAAGTAGCAATGTTTGCATCTGGCATCAAGACCATCGAGCAACTTAAAAGCGCTGATTTGATCGAATCCTAATTTGCAGCAAATTGCCAATGAATATTTATGACGAATGAATTTGATACCCAAATTTTAATTGACTCAATTGAAAACGAGCTGCACAGATCGTTGAACGATTTGGGAGAAGCTGAATTAAGGCAATACTATTTCATGTTAGCCTATCACCTTGGCTGGGAAGGAGAAGGTGCAGGTGCAGAAACACGGGGAAAACGCATCCGCCCACTCCTGCTTCTGCTTTCATGTGCTGCTGCTGGAGGGCAGTGGCAAGAAGCTTTACCAGCAGCCGCTGCCGTAGAGTTGATCCATAATTTCTCGTTAATTCACGACGATATCCAGGATAATAGCCCCATCCGCAGGGGTCGCGAGACCGTATGGAAGCGCTGGGGAGTTGCCCAGGCGATAAATGCTGGGGATGCAATGTTCACCCTCGCCCACATGTCCCTGCTGCGTTTAGATTCAACTAGCTCGCCAGGTATCGCCATCCAAGCGGCGAAGACGCTCCACCAGGCCTGCTTGAAACTTACAAAAGGACAATACCTCGATTTAGAATTTGAAACACAGGAACAAATTTCGCTGGAAGCATACTGGGAAATGGTCGGTGGGAAAACAGCTGCACTGCTTGCAGCCTGCACAGAATTGGGCGCTATAGTGGCGAATACTTCCCAATCACGACATGAACATTATCGAGACTTTGGTTTCAAACTCGGCTTAGCTTTCCAGGCTCAAGATGATATCTTGGGCATTTGGGGGGATGCAGCCCTGACTGGCAAATCGAACGAAAGCGATTTGATCGCAAGGAAAAAATCTTTACCGGTTCTGTATGGATTGCAGCAACAAGGAGCTTTTGCCAAACGTTGGAATCAAGGTCCGGTTGACCTCTCAGAGGTGGAATTCCTGGCAAAGCAGCTAGAAACTGAAAATGCAAGGAGATACACCGAGGAATTTGCGAATAGATTGACAGACGAGGCGCTCCAATCGCTATTCGCAGCTAATCCAAGTGGAGCAGCTGGGGAGATGCTCGACAAATTAGCAAAAAAACTGTTACGGCGTGAACTGTAATCCTACTCAGATAAAACGAATAAAAACCTGGTTCCCTAAAATGCGTCCTTTGCGAGTAAGGCGCAGAGTTTTCCTTGTTTTGGGATCCCACTCCAACAACCCTGCCGCAATCAATTCCTGAATTTGCTGTTCGAAGACGCTGTCAACAGGCACTCCAAAGCGGTCTTGGAAGGATTCCCGAGATATCCCCTCTTGAGTCAAACGCAGCCCCATCATCATGGTTTCCTTGATCTCTTCCTCCCGGTTTATCAGGGTAACCGATTCAGCCGCTGGTGATCCTGGAAATGATAATTCGTTGAGGGAGGCCTCTTTCTCCCAGCTCCTGATTCGCTGAATATACTCACCTGGGGTAAGTACGTTTGTTGTTCGTTTTCCACCCGCATAACCATGTGCGCCAGCTCCAAATCCCAGATACGAATGGTTGCGCCAGTATTGCAAATTATGCTGGCAGGCTAACAGATCTCCACTTTTTTCTCTTCTTGCCCAATTTGATATCTCATACTGTTCGAATCCTTTCGCCTCAGCCAGCTCTGAAGCGATTTCATACATTTCGGCAGAAAGATCATCATCCGGCTCTGGCAGTAGCCCTCGGCTGACCCAAGAATTGAGCGATGTGCCCGGTTCGAGTGTAAGTGAATATAAAGACAAGTGATCCGGTTCGAGTGAAATCGCCAGTTTCAGGCTTGAACACCAGTCTCTTAAGGTCTGGTGCGGGATTCCATATATCAGATCAAGATTGAGGTTTTTAAATCCTGCTCTGCGTACGTGACCAACAGATTCTGCGATTTGATAATAAGCATGCCTTCGATCCAGCAGGATCAATTCATGCCTGTTTGCGGACTGCATTCCCAAGCTGATCCGGTTTACGCCTGCTTCCCGTAAAGATCGCAAGTATTCATAGGATAAACTTCCCGGATTTGCCTCCAGGCTGATTTCCGCCTCATCGAGGAGAAAGTAATTACGATTAACCTGGTCGAGCACTTTACAAATCTCATCAACCGGCAGTATGGATGGTGTTCCACCACCAAAAAAAATCGTGCGAACAGGGATTTTTTGGTCAGATATTTGTGCAATATAGCTGATCTCCAAACAAATAGCCTGTATATATGAGGGGATCAGGTTATCGATACCAACATAGGTATTAAAATCACAATAACTGCAGCGGTGACGGCAGAAAGGAATGTGGATGTAGATACTGTGCGGTTGCATCTCCGCCGCAGTATACCATGGGGGGTTTAAAAAGCAGGAGTGATCACTTCTGCTTAGCACCCTGGGTTTATGGCACAGGATACTTAAAATTTACTCACCCAAGGAAAACATGTGCCATAGGTGGGTAAAGGCTGGTATAATCCCCGCTGCCAGAAAAATGCTGGTCAAAGAGCGCATATGACATCTGAAACACCATCAAAACCTACAAAATTGTGTCCCACTTGCGGTACAAGGGTTAGCGAAGACGCAACACGTTGTCTGGTTTGTGGCAATGATCTTTCTGGAATAGAAAAAGCTTCCCGTCAATCGAAATCAATTCAGGGTAGCCGCATGCCACAGGTAACTTTAAGCCTACCCATTGCACTGCTGCTGCTTGCCATCTTCTTAGCGATCGGTGCTGTGCTGGTATATTTTGCTCTGCAGGAGACCGGTCGGGTTGTCGAGCCCACTGCGACTCCAACTGCGACTGCAACAATGACACTCACCGTGACACCAACCCCCGAAACTCCCATACCAACGGATACACCCCAACCCACTCCTACCCCTGCGTCCTATACTGTTCAGGCAGGTGATACCTGCGCGGGTATCGCCTTCACCTTCGGTGTTTCTATTCAAAGCATCGTTTTACTAAACAATTTACCCGCAGACTGTAACACACTGGTTGAAGGTCAGCAACTGCTCATCCCACAACCAACACCTACGCCAACGGCACTACCCACCTCAACCTTGAGTGCCGCAGATGCCACTGAACAAGCCTGTGAGAAGGTAGATTATGAGGTGCAGGAAAACGACACCCTGAGCAGTATCGCCAATGCGTATAGCGTACCCATGGCAGTCATTCAGGAATATAACGGTCTATCCTCCGAGACTGTCTTCTCAGGGATGAATCTGAGCATACCCCTCTGTGAACGCTTCCCAACTCCAGGACCGACTCCGACAGCCACACTGCCTCCGCCTTATACCGCGCCAAATCTGCTCCTGCCAGCAGATGGTGCCAGGTTCACTGAATCCGGAGAAACGGTAACTCTACAATGGGCTTCAATTGGTACCCTGCTGGCGAACGAAGCCTATGAAATCACCGTGATCGATTTCACTGACGGCGATAACCGCAGATTGGTCGATTATGTTACCGATACAAAGTTCATTGTCCCTACTACATTCCGCTCATCTGACAGTGTTCCCCACCTCTACCGTTGGCGGGTAACGACCGCTAGGCAGGCTGGCACAGACGAGGACGGAAATCCGGTTTGGGAGTCTGCCGGGGCAGTTAGCGACACCCGGGTTTTTATGTGGTCGGGGACGATTACCAGTCAGGCAACTCCCACCCCCTAACCCAGCAGATTTCTTAATAAAAATCAGGTGTTCTGGATGGCTTTCGAACACCTGATTATAGTATTTTAACTAAAAGGGCTTCTATGCCGGTTGTTGCGCTTTCTTGGCGATCTCCTCCAGCATAGCTGTGGTAAGAGATTTCGGTCGCTCAAGTGGTTGTCCAAGTGCCCTAGACCAGATGGCGTTTGCAGATACACCTAAAGCACGACCAACGCCAAACATCACCGTGTAAAAATCGAACTCTTTGACACCATAGTGGTGCTGCAATGTACCGCTGATCGCATCAACATTTGGTGCTGGATTCTTGGCTTTTCCCTGCTCGATTAGGACCTGTGGGACGACCTCAAATACTAATTTAGCAATTTGAAAAATCTCATCATCCGGCATATGCTCTTGAGCATATTCAAATTGTGCCGTAAAACGGGGATCAGGTTTGCGGAGAACTGCATGACCGTATCCTGGAATTACCTGACCGCTGTTGAGTCTCTCCCAGGTAAATTGGCGCAGTTGCTCCTTTGTTGGTACCCCTTTGAACTCCTGGTATATACCCAGCAACCATCTCAAAGTTTCTTGGTTCGCCAGTCCGTGTAAAGGACCCGCCAAACTGTTCAATCCTGCGGAGAGGGCGTAATATATATCGGAAAGTGTGGATGCTGCAAGGTGTGTGGCATGAGCGCTTGCATTCCCGCTTTCGTGATCCGAATGCAAAATGAAATATAAACGAGCCAAATCCTTATACTCATCCGAAGGATTTCCCACCATATACGCAAAGTTCGCTCCCCAATCGAGATCCTCTCTGGGTTGAACATATTCACCACTTTTGTATTTTAAACTGTATATGAAAGCAGCAATTGAGGGGAGCTTGGCAGTTAAGTTCAAGCTATCCTCCAGCATGGGCTCCCAGTATTGCTCCCGAGTCATACCTTCCTGGTAACGTCGGGTGAAAACAGATTCATTCTGCAAGGACAATATCGCGGTTGAAAATAGCATCATCGGGTGAGCATCCCGGGGCATGGATTTCAATACATCGAAGACAAATGAAGGGACTTCAGATCGATTCTTCCATTCGTTTTCGATATCCAGCGCCTGCACATCGCTGGGCACTTTTCCAATCAGCAATAAGTAATAGAGTCCTCCGACGAAAGGCATTTTTCCATCATCAGGTTTTGGCAATATCTCTAGAAGTTCAGGGATTGTGTAACCTCGAAAGCGGATTCCCTCGCCAGGATCTACATATGAGATATCTGTGACCAACCCTTTCACGCCGCGCATACCCCCATAAACCTGGCCAATGGTTACTTCATCCACCTTCACAGTGGAACTTTCCTGTAACAATTTTGATACTCTCTCTCGCCAGTTTGGTAGCTCAGCAGCGAAATCTGTAACAATTCCCATAATGATTCTCCTTGTATCTCTAGCTAAAATTCTACGAGTGATCTTAATGCCTGGATTGTCTGGGTGACTGCCTCAGCGGATTTGTTCAATGCTGATTTTTCTTGATCATCAAGCTGGTATTCAATTATCTTGACTACACCTTGACGACCTAACTGGACAGGCACACCAAAGAAAATATCACTCAAACCATACTCACCTTGCATATAAGCCGCCGCGGGAATGATCAAATTCTTATCCTTCAAGATCGCTTCGACCATTTGGGCAACCGCTGCCCCGGGAGCATAGAATGCACTCCCGGTTTTAAGCAAGCTGACAATCTCACCTCCACCCTTGCGAGTTCGTTCCACAATCGCCTGCAATCGATCCGCCGGAAGCATATCTTCCAAGGGTACCCCAGCGACATTCGAGTGCCGGACAAGCGGTACCATGTCATCCCCATGCCCGCCTAAGACATAGCAGTGAATATTTTCAACACTCACCCCGAGTTCCATGGCAACGAAAGCCCGCATTCTCGCCGAATCAAGAATACCAGCCTGCCCGATGACACGCTCGGGAGGTAAATTGCCAACTTTCATCGTGAGGTATGCCATCGTATCCAGCGGATTGGTGAGGACAACAAATATCGCCTCGGGTGAATATTTCAATGACTCTCTTGTCGCATTTCCCACGATCTCCGCGTTTGCAGAGAGCAGGTCATCGCGACTCATCCCGGGTTTCCTCGGTAATCCTGCAGTGACCACGACGATATCCGAGCCTGCGGTAGCTTCAAATGTGTTTGCCCCGCTCACAACCACATCCTTACCGACCACTGGCAGGGATTCTTGCAGGTCAAGGGCTTTCCCCTGGGGCATACCCTCAACGATATCGACCAAGACCAGGTCAGCGATTTCCCGTTCTGCTAACCAATGAGCCGTTGTGGCACCAGTCATCCCAGCGCCAATGATTGAGACCTTGTTCTTCATTTTTATACTCCCTCATTAGTTGAAAGTCCCCCGAATATGACTACACCGGGGGGAAATAAACTATTCTGATTACAATGGATTCTCTTCCAGGAAATGGTTCGCTTGAATGGCTGCTGCGGCACCCATACCTGCGGAGGTGATCACCTGGCGAAAATAAGGATCAGCAACTTCACCTGCCGCGTAAACACCGGGAATATTGGTTTGCATCTTGTTATCTACGACCAGGTAGCCATTCTTATCCATATCCAGTTGGCCTTTGAACAGACCCGTATTGGGTGAATGGCCGATAAAAATAAATACGCCATCAACCTGGTGATCTCTTTCCTCCCCGGTCTTGGTATCCTGCAAGGTAACTGTCTTTACCGCGCCATTTCCGGATATCTCCTTCACTACAGTATTCCAAAAGAAATTGATCTTCGGGTTCGATTTTGCGCGTTCGGCGAGAATCGCCCCCGCCCGCAGCTCATCTCTGCGGTGGACAATCGTAACATTATCCGCATAGCGGGTGAGGAACAAACTTTCCTCAACTGCACTATCCCCTCCTCCGACGACGAGCACTTCCTTGTCTTTAAAGAACCACCCATCACAGGTCGCACAATATGAAACACCGCGGCCAGTAAACTCGGTCTCTCCCGGCACATTTAAATGGACAGCACTGGCACCTGTGGATATGATCACGGACTCAGCCAGATACTGCTTACCATTCTGTGTTTTGACTCTAAATGGTCTTCCAGAGAAGTCTACTTCGGCTGCTAAATCAAACTCTATTCGTGCCCCGAATCTCTGCGCCTGTTTCTGAAACAGGTCCACCAGCTCCATCCCACCGATCCCCTCGGGAAATCCGGGGTAGTTTTCAACCGCAAAGGTCAATGAAACCTGGCCTCCCAACTCCATTCCAGTTAAGACGATGGGATCCAAATCTGCCCGGGCTGCATATAATGCTGCAGAGAGTCCTGCTGGACCCGAGCCAATAATTAGGACCCGAACATACTCCTCCTGTTCACCCCCATTGCTGGAGGCATTTGATCTTGGACTGCTCAAATTTAGATCCATCACTTCTCCTATCAAATCAAAAAAACTAATAGTTCTGGTCAGTTCCTATAGGATAATAAAAACCCAACAATCCCTTCCACGACCATGAACCCATTTATCTGATGCTCAGAACTGGAAAAAAGTTACATTAGAAACCTGTTAAGTTTTGATGTCCTAATTCTTCCTTTCAAATGACAAATAATCTAACCATTCTTCCGATCGTTTGCCTTTGCCATGGACAGTTTCTAGGTAGGAAGCGAGTAGCGCTTTCATTACTGGTCCAGGAAATCCGTCTGCCACCGGTCGATAATCGATCATCCTTACCGGTACTATCTCGGCAGCAGTACCTGTGATGAAAACTTCATCTGCAATGTAGAGCTGATCGCGAGAGATCACTTCCTCCACAACTGGAATTCCCATATCATTCGCCAGCGAGATAACAGAATCCCGGGTGATTCCTTCTAAAATCGACGCTCTTGGGGGTGTATAAATCACACCCTCTCTAACCATAAATATATTTTCACCTGTGCATTCAGCAACAAATCCGGAAGGATCAAGAATAACAGCTTCATCATATCCGGAACGCAGTGCATGCGTATTCACGATCATGGAATTGACGTAGTTCCCTGTGATCTTGGATTTGGTCATACTGATGTTGGGGTGCAAGCGGGTTAATGAGGAGACCTTCATGTGGATTCCAGTTTTTTGAGCTTCTTCCCCCAAATAGGGCCCCCACTCCCAGGCTGCAATAGCCACTCTTGGGATTGAGTTATCAATGTTTAAATTTAGAGGACCATCCAGATACATTAGAGGTCGAATGTAGCATTGACCGAATTTATTTACCCGGATTATTTCATGGATGGCTGATCGCATCTCATCGATGGTGTAGGGAAAATCCAATACACCAAGAATCAGGATGGAATCAAGAAATCGCTCCAAGTGATCCTGCAAACGAAAAATTGCCGGACCATGCGGCGTTTCATAACTGCGAATACCTTCAAAAATACCTGCCCCATAGTGCAAAGTTGGTGAGAGGACATGGATTTTTGCTTCAGTATGAGAGACCAGCTCGCCATCCATCCAGATGTAATCAGAAATCATGCATTTTTCCTTGAGATTGCGCTTTGTCTATCTAGGAGTAATTATATCCTGTTTGGGAATGAAGAATTTTCCTACCAGAGTCTGCCACTATTACCATAACCATTCTCGAATATATACGCAAAAAAGAGCGTTCCAATAATTCAATCCACGGAACGCTCTTTCATATTTATACTCATCAGGAGATCAATGTCCTTAATTTCGACTGCCTTTCTTCCCCCCTTGATAGCGATCACGTCTACCGCCACCCGAGCTCTTTCGGTTACCAACCCGATCTTTCTGCCTGGCTTCCTCGGCAGTCCAACCTTCTAGCACTGCTTGTCTGGATAAGCGGATCTTCCCACTCGGATCGATATCGGTCACCATCACTGTGATTTCATCACCCATGCGGACAACATCTTCAACCTTGTTTATCCGCTGGCTATCCAGCTGTGAAATATGCACCAAGCCATCTGTGTTCGGCAGAATCTCGACAAAGGCACCAAAATCGGTGATCCGTACCACACGACCGGTGTAAATCCGCCCGATCTCAGGTGATTCGGTCAATGCCAGAATGCGGTCCCTGGCAAGTTCTTCACTTTCAACATCCGTAGCGGCAATGAAAATAGAACCATTTTCATTGATATCGATCCGTGTTTGAGTCTCATCCTGGATGCTGCGGATCATTTTTCCACCTGGCCCGATCACAGCCCCGATTTTGTCTACTGGAATCTGCACGACTGTTATGCGGGGCGTGTGTGGTTTCAAGGACGGCCTGGGTTCAGGTATCACGGACAGCATGCTGTCCAAGATAAACAGGCGAGCTTGCCGGGCGTGTTCCAATGCCTGCGCCATGATCTGCGGGGTGATCCCCTTGATCTTGATATCCATCTGCAGTGCCGTCACCCCATCCCGCGTCCCGGCAACCTTAAAATCCATGTCTCCAAGATGATCTTCCATGCCGAGAATATCAGTCAGGATGGCATACCTGTCACCCTCACCCTTGATCAAGCCCATCGCAATACCTGCAACAGGGGCTTTAATCGGTACACCCGTATCCATCAAGGCCAAGGTAGAGGCGCAGACAGAAGCCATAGAAGTTGAACCATTTGAAGATAAAACCTCTGAGACCAGGCGCATCGTATACGGAAATTCCTCTTCGCGAGGGATGACAGGCACCAATGCTCTTTCTGCAAGGGCACCATGCCCAATCTCTCTTCTCGAAGCACCTCTCAGCATGCGTGTCTCGCCGGTTGAAAAGGGTGGAAAATTATAATGATGCATGTAGCGCTTAGATTCCGCAGGAGATAAGGTATCCAACTCCTGAGCTTCACGCGGTGTTCCCAGTGTCGCCAGGGTGAGGACTTGGGTCTCACCCCGGGTGAATAATCCCGAGCCATGTGCACGGGGACTAACCTCTACTTCACTGGATAATTCGCGGATATCCGTGAGGCCCCGCCCATCCGGTCGTGCACCCCGATCAAGAATCCGGTTGCGAACGACCTCTTTCTCTGCCAATTCAAAAGCCTGCTGAATGCTACCTGCCAGGGATTCATCCTCGCTCGCCATCTCGCTGACAGCAGAGGCGCGGAGATCATCAATTGCGCCATAAGTTGAAGCGACACTGTATGGCTGATTGAAAATTTCTTCCAACCCGGGAATTACCCGTTCAAATACCCGGGATTTAAGATCTTCATCTAAGGTGAAGGACGGATATTCACGTTTACTTTTGCCAATCTCGGACGCCATTCTTTCCTGAAGCTCGATGATCGCTTGGAGTGCTTGATGACCATACTCCAATGCTGCGACCAGAACATCCTCAGGGATAAATTCTGCGCCACATTCGACCATCAGGATTGCGTCTTTTGTACCAGCAACGCGCAGGTCTAAATCCGATTCATTCTTCTCGCTGAACGTCGGATTGATGATGAATTCCCCCTCTCTGCGTCCAACACGAACAGCACCTACCGGCCCTCCCCAAGGAATATCCGAGATCATCAAAGCTGCAGAAGCAGCATTGACCGCCAGGATATCGATCGGGTTCTGTGTATCAGCGGAGAAAGAATACAGAATAACCTGAACATCATTTCGCATATCTTTTGGAAATAATGGTCGTATTGGCCGGTCTGTCAGGCGAGCGATGAGAATAGCTTCCTCGCTAGGACGACCTTCCCTGCGGAAAAAAGAGCCTGGAATTCGTCCGCCGGCATACATCCGCTCCTCATAATCAACGGTCAGGGGGAAGAAATCAATCCCCTGGCGGGGTTCCTTCCCCATCGTTGCTGTTGCAAAAACAACCGTATCCCCCATGCGGAGAGTCACCGCTCCACCCGCTTGATTAGCTAATTTCCCTGTTTCCAAGGTGACCTCTTTCTCCCCTACCATGGTCGTGTATCTTCTTACTTCTTTTGTCATGATCACTCCTATTTTGATTCACCAGGGATCAGGGACTGGAAGTTGGCAGCAACAGCAATACCGATTGGAGATTATCGGGTTGCAACCAATCTCCAATACCCAACCACCTGGCATAAAAATAAATAAATAGTTTGCTCCTGGTAGAACCTTTACACTAGTCCTATATCCCCTGTCAGTCACGCAAGATGTTTCATTTTCTGCTTGCGGTAAATTTTGTAAAAAAAGAGTAGATGGGAACCTGCTCGCCATCTACTCGGCAAGGGACTATGATTTCCTGCGGATATTCAACCGATCAGTCAAGGCAATATAGCGCTGGTAATCCTTTTTGCGAACATAGTCTAATAAACGGCGGCGTCGCCCAACTAATTTCAATAATCCACGCCGGGATGATTCATCGTGCTTATGTGCCCGTAAATGATCGGTGAGATAATTGATCCGGTTTGTGAGTAAGGCGATCTGGACTTCAGGTGAGCCAGTATCACCCTGGTGACGGGAAAACTCTTCAATGACTGTCTTCTTAGATTCCTTATCCATGCTCATGACGTCTGCACTCCTATTGTATTTGTCTTACTGCAGGTCTCCATATCGGCAGTGATCTGCAACCACCGGTAGGCCTAGTCAGCGGGGCTGATTATACCAGAGATCTCTTTGGAAGGGGGGGAGTCCACATTCTGCTCATCTTCCTTTCAACAGCGTTTCTCGCAAATATCTGGAGGGTTCTGGTGGGAAAAATTTCATGCTTTTCCGTATAAACCAGGTGATATTGGGATTGTCACCTGCAGAATACATCGACTGGCTCAGGAAAAAGGCAGTTTCATCCGGAGAACGCCGCGCCAGGACTTCGATAACCTCCAGGATTTCTGTTTTTAATGGGTTGCCGGAGAGGCGCATTTTCCGATTTATTTCCTTGAACAGGGGAGGAAAATCCTCAAACCTTCCATTTTCAAGCAGTGGCGGAATGGCTTTCAATCCTATACGGTTAAAGTTTAATTTTCTTGATCTCAACCATGAAAGCACCTTCTGAAAATACGAATCCTGGTCTTCAGTTAAGATCCGTACCAGGCTGTCCCTGACCAGGGCACGAACCAATCGTTCTTCCGTACCCGGTCCTGACCATGCCTCCACCCGACGAAATATCGATGTGGCTGGCAGGGGATTTACCTGGCCAAGAATTGAAGCTGCAATCAACTTGAATTCCATAAACTTTACATCCCACAGTTCATCAACCAATTTCAAGGCTGCCGTGCGATCAGACCCTGCGAATTGGGATAATTCCTTTTCTACTGCCCGGAGCACCGGTTTCGGTACTTGATAAGCAGGCAGGATTGGCGGTGGTTCCCCAGCTTGGCCAGGTCTGAAGGTCCGGTCTGCATAAAAATCCAGGAACACATGCAGGCTGCGACAAAATTCTTCAGGATCAGTTGCTTTCGCAGACAGCTCTGCCGC
Organism: Chloroflexota bacterium; assembly: GCA_020349245.1. GTDB lineage: Bacteria > Chloroflexota > Anaerolineae > Anaerolineales > UBA4823 > PFL25. The sequence goes on from CP070764.1 coordinate 3,330,685, forward strand.
TTGTATTTTGAGTCGGGCTGGTTGAATAGCAGGCACGTTTCTTAATACGCTCTGGCGAAATAGACTTTTTCCGCTGCCGCCTCTAGACAGTATATGCAGCTCCCCTCTCCATCACTCTGCTTCATCGGGATACAGCGGATAGTTGCTTTTGTTTCTTCCTTGATTTTCTGTTCACATTCAGGGTTTCCACACCACCAGGTATAAGCCCAGCCATGGGATACGATTTCCTTGAGTTCGGCATAGGTCCCGGGTTCGTGGGTGTGATTCTCACGGAAAGAGATGGCTTTATCGTACAGGGAAGATTGGATGGTTGTCAGCAGGTCGGAAACCCGGGAATACAGGTTCTGTTGTGACACAAAACTGCGTCCCTCCTTACCCGGAAAATCACGACGGGCGAGAGCAACTGTCCCCTTGGCAACATCCTTCGGCCCAATTTCTATTCGCAAAGGGACTCCCCGCAGCTCCCAATCATTGAATTTAAATCCCGGGGTGATCCCCTGTCTGTCGTCCACCTTCGAGCGAAAATCACCCAATTCAGCCTGGATCTTTTCGACAACAGGAAGAACACTGGATTTCTCGTCATCATTCCGGTAGATGGGCACGATAACGATTTGAATCGGTGCCACTCTCGGCGGCAGAATCAATCCCTGATCGTCACCATGTGTCATGATAATGGCACCAATAAAGCGCGTAGATAACCCCCACGAAGTCGTCCACACATGCTGCAGCTGGTTGTGCTGATCAAGGTATTGAATCTCAAATGCCTTGGCAAAATTCTGTCCTAAAAAGTGGGACGTCCCGGCTTGGAGAGCCCGGGTATCTCCCATCATGGCTTCAATCGTGTATGAATCAACCGCACCACTGAATTTCTCGCTCTCGGATTTCCGACCCGGAATCACCGGCACAGCCGCTTCATTGATGGCAAAATCTGTATAAACATCCAGCATACGCAGGGTTTCCTCTTCTGCTTCTTCCTGCGTGGCATGAGCGGTATGTCCTTCTTGCCAGTAAAATTCCAGGGTTCTCAAGAAGAGTTTGGTCCTCATTTCCCAACGAACCACATTCCCCCACTGATTGATCAGCACGGGTAAATCCCGATAGGATTCGATCCACTTTGCATACATGTACCCAATAATCGTTTCCGATGTCGGACGTACAACCCAAGGTTCTTCCAGGACTTGTCCGCCACCAATTGTGACCACCGCTAATTCTGGAGAAAATCCTTCGATGTGTTCCTTCTCCTTCTCAAGAAAAGACATCGGTATGAATAATGGAAAAGCAGCATTTACATGCCCAGTTGCCTTAAAGCGCTGATCGAGTGCTGCTTGGAGATTCTCCCAAAGAGCCCAGCCATAGGGTCGCACAACCATGCATCCCCGGACAGGGGCATAGTCGGCAAGTTCTGCAGCAATTACCAGCTGGTTGTACCAATCGGAAAAATTTTCACTGCGAGGGGTGATTTTTTCTGAGGCCATCTTTCTCCTATATCCTTGCTTATAACCGTGATTGAAGTTGTGGATATGTCAACCAGATTTGAAACAATAAAACTTACATGATCATTCACTGCCCGACTCGATCTTGAGCAGTTGGAATGCTTCATTGACATCAGCGGCGAAGGAGATCAAATCTCGGGAAGTTTCTGGAATATATTCACCCAGCTGCTCAAATAAATTCTGGATCATCTTTTGCCAGACAGCACCGACCAAGATTAGTTGGCGCTTTGGGATAGCACCTGTCTGCAGTAAAGACCACATGATAGCTAATTCGGCGAGAGTACCGATTCCACCAGGGAGTACAAGGGCAGCATCGCAATTTTCGATCAGGGCGTATAACCTGTCCTTCTGAGTTATATATCGCTGCTCTTCCTGAACCCAGGAATTTGGAAGGACTTGTCGCCATACTTCAATCTGGTCACAAGTCACACCGATCACCTTTCCCCCTTTCTCTGCCGCACCGCGCGAGACTGCTTCCATGGTGCCCATATAACCTCCGGTGATAACAGTAAATCCTGCACCACCGATCAGTTCCCCCAGCCGGTATGCCTCTTCATATGCCTGCTCACCTGGTTTTGGGCATGATCCCCCAAAAACGGTTATCCGCAAATTATTTTTTTCCATCCCAACTTCGATTGTAATTACGATTCAATTTCTGCAGGATTGCCTCTTCAAGATCGATTCCTGCAACACTGGCAATTTGTAGCAGATATAAGGCAACATCTGCCAGTTCGTCCCCCAGCTCAGCAGCATCCACCTCCCCGTCAGTCCATTGGAAGTGCTCTAAGACCTCTCCAGCTTCAAGGGATAGTGAAATCGCCAGGTTGCGGAGTGTTTGAGGCCGCGAGCTTTCTTCTTCATACCAGCCCTGTGAACGCACAAACTGATGCATTGCTTTCGTTAATTCATCAATATCCATGGATTTATCGATTATAGTAACCATTTAATGATTGGTCAACCTCCGCAAGGCAGCATCAATCATTGTAGTTCGCTTGCCTAGCTGCAACAAACAAATGGGATGGACATAATTCTAAGAAAAATCATGGCTGTGGTAAACTAAGCGTACTCGTGCTCATCAGCATTAGTTTCCAAAAAACTCTATTTGAACTGGTCTCACCTTGGCCTTCCCATCTGCAACAATTTGCAGTTATTCAAGAATAATATTCTGACAGCCTTCACATTCCTGATCGACTCGAGTACCAAAAAAAATCCCGCAGATTCCCAAATTATTCAAAATTGAATGACATGCGCACTTATTGGGAAATAAGCAAACTTGCATTTCAACGCCAGCTTACTTACCGCGCGGCAACCTTAGCTGGTCTGGCAACCAATTTCTTTTTTGGAATGCTCCGTGCTTCAGTACTAATCGCGCTATACCAGGGCCAACCAGTAGTTGCTGGAATGTCAATCATGGATGCGATCACCTTTACCGGGCTGACCCAAGCTACTATTGCGTTCTTAAGTCTCTTCTCCTGGTATGAAGTGATGGATTCCGTTTATTCAGGAGCCATCAGCTCAGACCTTTTGAAGCCTGTGAACTACTTCTCCTTCTGGCTGGCGATAGATAGTGGGAGAGCCTTTGCCAGCTTCCTTTTGCGAGGATTAACCATCATGCTCGCCTACGCGGTTCTGTTCGATATAACCGTCCCAAGTTCATTAAATCAATGGTTGCTACTCACAGTAGTTCTGCTCTTGAGCTGGTTGATCAGCTTTTCCTGGCGATTCTTGGTGAACCTGGCGGCATTGTGGACACCCAACGCGCTGGGAATCGCGCGTCTGGCTTTTATTCTCTCTTGGTTTTTATCCGGTTTTTTCATGCCGCTGCGCTTTTTTCCAGACTGGTTTGTGAAATTCTGCTACCTGACCCCCTTTCCATATACAATAAACGCGGTTGTTGAAGTTTATCTCGGATTATTGGACGGACAAGCAATTGCTGGAATTATGCTTGCCCAGATAACCTGGATTCTCCTCCTGTCCTTCGCAGGGATGATTACCTTGCGCGTTGGTGTTCGCCGCTTGGAGATCTTAGGTGGTTAAGTTTGCTCACACGGTTGATATCTACCGCCGATTAATTTCTGTAAGTTTTCGCGGTCAAATGCAATATCGAGTGTCTTTTATATTCGATATATTAGCAACAGCATTAATTACCGCGCTGAGCTTCGGTTCTATCGCAATGATCTTACAACGCTTCAACAACATCTCCGGCTGGACAATTTATGAACTTGCTTTTCTATTCGGCATGGCAGAAGTTGCTTTCGGATCCATGGATATGGTCTTCAGCGGTTTTGATCCCCCGTATTTCGGACGCAGAGTCAGATTCGGTTCATTTGACCAGATGCTTCTCAGGCCAGTTAGCCTGATCGCCCAGGTTCTGGGTTCACAATTTATCCTGCGACGGATAGGGAGAATCATTCAAGGATTGATTATCCTCGTTATTTCGCTGGTATATGTGAATCTTGATTGGACCATGGTGAAAGTTATCCTGATTCCCGTGGTTTTTGTCTCCCTGTTCATTTTTTTTGGTAGCCTGTTCATAATGGGAGCAACGCTATCCTTCTGGACGATCGAATCACTCGAGGTCGTTAACATATTTACTTACGGGGGAACAGAGATGATCCAGTACCCAATGGATATTTACCCGAATATCATCCGGTTCTTCTTCACCTATATCCTCCCGACAATTTTCCTCTTGTATTCACCGGCCTTGTACATCTTTGATAAACCGGATCCGCTTGGATTACCAAGCTTCTCGCCTTTCCTTTCTCCAATTGTCGCAGTAGCGATATTTTTCCTTGCAATTGCATTCTGGAAATATGGCTTGCGATTTTATCAAAGCACAGGCTCATGACCATTTGGGGAACTCCCATGCCAGCCATCATCCATGCAGGTGAATTATCAAAACACTTCAAGGTATTCAAACATCACCGGGGGATATTCGGTCCGCTGCGCAACCTGGTAACCCGCGAATCAACCCTTGTCAGGGCGGTGGATAGAATCAATTTTGAGGTGGACCCTGGAGAATTGGTTGGCTACCTGGGACCAAACGGCGCCGGGAAATCCACCACGATAAAAATGCTGACCGGATTGTTGGTGCCCACTTCTGGTGAAATCAGGGTCGACGGCTTCATCCCATGGAAGGACCGCGCGGAATACGTTGCAAGAATTGGGGCTGTCTTCGGTCAGCGCAGTACTTTATGGTGGGATTTACCAGTCATTGAATCGCTTGATTTGCTTCAGCATATTTATAAAATTCCGCAAGATCGTTTTGAGCAGAATCTGGGGGAATTCAAAGAATTGCTTGAACTTGACTCCTTTTTGAACACGCCAGTACGTGCGCTATCCCTGGGGCAACGAATGAGAGCCGATATTTGCGCAGCCCTTCTACACGACCCTAAACTTCTTTTCCTAGATGAGCCAACCATTGGTTTAGACGTTGTTGCCAAGGAGCGGATCAGGCAATTCATCCAGCATATCAATCAAATTCGGGGAATTACCGTATTGCTAACGACTCACGACATGTCTGACATCGAGAAACTTTGCAAGCGGGTGATAATCATCGACCACGGAAAACTACTCTACGATGGTAAACTTGATGTACTCCGAGAGCGGTTCGGAGGGAAAAGAAAATTAATCGTCTACTTTGTTGAAAATTACGAGAACATCTCCATAGAGGGTGCCCAAGTATCTTCACGGGAAGGCACCCGCGTGACTTTCGAGTTTGTTTCCAAGGAACATAATACTTCCGAGCTGATTAATAAGATCTCTACAAAATACCGCATTCGTGACCTGGAAGTTCGTGAACCAGATATTGAAACAACTATTCGGCGAATCTATGAAGGGAGATTACTTGAAAAATCCTGATGAGTAACTCTCAACGGAAGAGAAAACCAACAAAAACCAGTTCCTTTGGTACGCCTGGCCGCATCAGCCACGATGCAGAAAAATTTTACAGCAGTCGGCTATACGAAGAAATTCCTGGTGACCAGGAAACCGACGAGGTTGAAAATCAAGTCCCGGCTGAATCTTTAAATAGATTTTATTGCAAATCCAGTGAACAAATGGATGAACTGCCTGATTCAAGTGTTCACCTCATGATCACCTCGCCTCCGTATAATGTCTCTAAAGATTATGACCAGGATCTCAGTCTGTCTGAATATCTCGAGCTATTGCGAAACGTTTGGCAGGAGACCTACCGCGTGCTCGTACCTGGGGGCAGAGCATGCATTAATATCGCCAATTTGGGTCGCCGTCCTTATATCCCGCTGCATGCTTTTGTTATTGATTTGATGCTAGATGTAGGTTTTTTGATGCGTGGGGAGATTATTTGGGATAAAGGGTCCAGCGCTAGCCAATCCACTGCCTGGGGGAGCTGGCAATCTGCATCCAACCCTGTCCTGCGGGATGTCCATGAATATATACTCGTGTTTTCAAAGAGTGCTTTTAAGCGGCAGCAAGGTAACAAAGAAAATACGATTAATCGGGATGATTTCTTGGATTGGACAAAGAGTGTATGGAATTTCTCAGCGATCTCAGCCAAGAAAATCGGTCATCCTGCACCATACCCGGAAGAATTACCCCGCCGTCTTATCCAGCTGTATTCATTTGCCGGCGATGTTGTCCTGGATCCCTTCGTGGGAAGTGGAACAACCTGCTTGGTAGCAGAAATGGATAACCGCCATTATATTGGCTATGATGTTAATGAGGAATATCTGCAGATTGCTCAAAAGCGCATAAAATCATTTAGGAAAAGTCAGAGCAGGAAATCCACTTAATTATCCACAACAAGAGAGATTATTGCGGAATTGCTGGATCATTCCTCCAGTTCAGCGATGGTGTCAAGTGCTGATTGTGCAGATACTCGCTGTTCGGGCTGCCATCCGGGTTCAGATACCATTTTTACAAGATGTTCTCTGGCACCTTCTTGCTGGTCTGGAAGCAGGGCATTGAAACCCTGCAGGATCAAGCTGGGTTGTCCTGACAGGAGCATCTCCCAAATATTCTCATAGAGCACCTGGTCTTCATCCATGATATCGATTATATCGCTTCTAATGTCGATTACAATTAGGAGAAGGTCAGAAAAATAACCGAAGATAAGCAGCAGATATGCATATCATCCTTACCCATGAACAAGCGGATTTTGATGCACTGGCTTCACTGCTGGGAGCCCATCTGGTAGCTGAAGGTGCCATCCCGGTTTTACCGCGCAAAATGAATCGCAACGTGCGGGCTTTCCTGACTCTCTATAGCATGGAACTGCCTTTCATGGATCCACGCGATATACCTGGCCAACCGATAGACCAAGTTACCCTGGTTGACACGCAATCGATGATCAGTGTTCGAGGGTTGAAATCCGAGGCCAAGGTCCAAGTTATCGACCATCACCCCTTAAGGGAAGAACTGCCGACCTCATGGCAGGTAACCACTGCAGAGACAGGTGCAACCGCGACCATATTTGCGGAAATTCTCCGTGAGCACGATTTCAACCTGAGTACGATTCAAGCCACACTCCTCCTCCTGGGGATCTATGAAGATACTGGCTCGCTGACCTATACTCGCACAACCGCCCGGGATTTAAATGCTGCCTCATTTCTTCTGGACCGCGGTGCAAGCCTCGAAATTGCAGCAGATTTCCTAAACCATCCCCTTTCCATCCAGCAGCAAGAGCTTTATGACCGATTGAGGGAAAAACCCAGTTCTCACCAGATTCACGGGCATACGATCATAATTGCTTGTGGCGATGCCCAGGAGATGGACGAAGAGCTTTCAACCGTTGCTCACAAGCTGCGTGACCTTTTGGACCCAGATGCACTTTTCATGCTCGTCACCACCCGGGGGGGTGTGCAGATGATCGCTCGTTCAAACAATGAAGATATTGATGTCGCCCGGATTGCTGATCATTTTGGGGGTGGTGGGCATGAACGGGCTGCAGCTGCTTTGATCCGGGACAGAGAACTGGAAGAAGTCTGTGAAGAGTTACTGGAAAACCTTAAATATCAGGTACAGCCAGCAGTAACCGTTGCCCAAATCATGTCCAGAGGACCACAGCTGCTCTCTCCAGATACACCGGTACAGGAAGCCGCCATCCGGATGCAGCGCTTTGGTTATGAAGGCTACCCGGTGGTCGCGCAGGACCCGCAAGGGAAACATACCATCCTGGGTTTGCTCACCAGGAGAGCGGTTGACAGAGCGATCTCCCACAAATTGAATTTAAATGCCTCCAGCTTGATGAATGCTGGCCAGGTATGGGTATATCCGGAGGATTCTATCGAAGACCTCCAGCGCCTTATGACCGATTCTGGTTGGGGACAGATCCCCGTATTAAATCCAGAAACACAGCAAGTTATCGGGATTGTAACCCGCACCGACCTGCTCAAGACACTCACCAGTCAAGCAGATTATCCTCGTTCACCAAACCTGGCGAACCGCCTGGAAATTGCTTTACCGACCGCCAGGCTGATTTTGCTCAAAGCCGTTGCTCGCTCGGCTCATGACCAGCGAGCCGCATTATATATCGTCGGGGGATTCGTCCGCGACCTGCTGCTCGATCGACCGAGTCTGGATTTCGACCTCGTCGTGGAAGGCGATGCCATCCGCCTCGCCAAAACCTTAGCCCAGGATTATGGCGGCCGGGTGACAAGTCACGCTCGCTTCGGCACCTCCAAGTGGCATATCAACAACATCAGGACGGCACTGCTGGAGAAACTAGCTCCAGAGTCCGAGGATAACTCGTCCCCAAAAATCAATAACACCAATCGATCTGCCCCACGCCCAGAGGATTTGCCTGATTCACTGGATCTGATATCTGCCCGTACAGAGTTCTATACCTATCCTACCGCTCTGCCCACCATCGAGCGGGGCAGCATCAAGCTCGATCTGCACCGCAGAGATTTCACTATTAATACCTTGGCTTTACGCCTGGATGGGCATCATTACGGGCAGCTTCATGATTATTGGGGAGGTCTGAACGATCTCAACCAAGGTTTGGTCCGGGTTTTGCATTCTTTATCCTTTGTCGACGATCCCACTCGAATGCTGAGGGCAGTAAGATTTGAACAAAGATTTAAGTTCCAAATTGAAGATCGAACCCTGGAGCTGATCAAAGACGCGATCCCCCTCCTTGAACGAGTGTCTGGTGACCGCATTCGCCATGAACTGGACCACATCCTTGAAGAAGACCTGGCTTATAAAATGCTTTCCCGGCTGGATGATTTAGACCTCTTGGCTGCCATCCAAACAAAACTGGTCTGGGATAATTGGCTATCCGAGAGAATCCAGGAAGTTGCCGAGACAGAGCCTGAGGAAGAATGGAACCTCGATTCAACAGGTGTTAAACTGCGATCCTGGTTGGGATACATTTTTTTGATGATGCGATTATCACCAACCTCCGCACGAAAGGTCGCCAAGCGGCTGAAATTATCCCGCTCATTGGTAGATGAGATCATGGCCGCCCAACAATTATGGCAGAATCTTCCATCTATATTGGCTGGCAAAACCAGTCAAATCGTTAACCGTCTTGATCTGGTTCCACCATTCGCTTTGTATGCGAATTATCTTGCCAGCCCAGACGACGAAGGGCGGAGATTGATCTGGGAATATGTATTCAATTGGCGGATGGTAGGTCCACTAACAAATGGTCATAAACTGCGCCAGCTGGGATTGCCCCCTGGGCCAGCTTATCGTAATATATTGCGCACCTTGCGTGATGCCTGGCTTGACGGTAAAATCAATTCGACTGAGGAAGAGAATTCTCTCCTTGAGATGTTGCTTCCCAAGGAATAACAAGAATAGTCAGCTTTTCAAATCATACAATTCACCCCCGGTAGACTCATGGTTGCCGTACCTTTGGAACAACAGGTCATCCTCCGCTACGCCACCCGGCAGGACCTTCCTGCCCTGGAGTGGGAGGGGGAATACAAACATTTTCGCCATGTCTTTTCTGAAGCTTATCGACTCAAGGAGCTCGGCGAGGTAATTATTTGGGTGGCAGAACTCGATGAATTTGGTTTGATCGGACAGTTATTTATCCAGCTATATGGTCCAGATCAGATTCAATCCAATGAAAACAAGTATGCATACATTTATGGCTTTCGCGTTCGGCCCAAATATCAAGGATTTGGGATTGGGAGCCAGTTATTGCAGAAAGCTGAGACAGATTTACTTAAGCGGGGATTCCAGCGCATCGCATTAAATGTCGCCAGGAAAAACAAATCTGCCAGGCGTCTATATGAACGTTTTGGTTACCGGGTGGTTGCCCCGGAGCCAGGTATCTGGTCTTATTTGGACGATGAAGGTCGGCGCAGGTTTGTGAATGAACCCGCTTGGAGAATGGAAAAGCGTTTTTGACCTTGCGCCAGTACTGTTTCCATGCTAGAATGTGAATCCCATGGGGTGGTGGCAAAAGAGGCTTCGTCGAAAAGTGGGCATTTCCCACTTTTCTTTACGTATAGAGCCCTGACTGCCGGACCCTTCGAATAGTGTCAAGAAAGCTGGAGAAATTGTAAGGATGAAGAACGAATTTGCATTAGCATTCAACGAAGTTTTGGAAGACAAACAACTGCCCAAAGAAGTTATCCTGGAAGCCCTGGAGGCTGCCATGGTATCTGCATATCGACGGGCAGTGAATGCTTCCAACGCACAGCACGTAGAAGCCCGAATCGATCCAGAAACGGGCAAGGTTAATATCTACGCAGAAAAGGAAGTGGTTGAGGAAGTTGAAGACAACCGCACTGAGGTGGCAATAACTGAGGCCCAGCTCGTCGATCCAGAAGCTGAGATCGGCAGCATGGTGATCGTCGAAACCACTCCTGATAATTTTGGGCGAGTAGCCGCGCAAACTGCTCGCCAGGTTATCCAACAACGCATTCGCGAGGCAGAACGTGATGCCCAATTGGATTATTTTAATAACCAATTAGGTGAGATAGTGAGCGGGGTAGTCCAGGCGATCAGCGCGCAAGCTGTCACCTTAGGTCTTGACAAGAAAGCTGAAGGCATCATGCCACGCAATCAGCAAATTCCTGGAGAACGTTTTCGCCTCCACGATCGTGTGCGCGCTTTGTTAGCTGAAGTAAAATCCACACCCCGCGGACCCCAGCTCATTCTATCCAGAGCTCATCGCAATTTCCTCCGCCGCCTTCTTGAAAATGAGGTGCCCGAAATTTATCATGGCCTCGTCGAAATTCGGTCAATTGCCAGGGAACCTGGCCATCGATCAAAAGTGGCAGTCTCCGCATTGCAAGCCGGTGTGGATCCGGTTGGAGCCTGTGTTGGCATGCGAGGTGTCCGTATTCAAGCCATCGTCCGCGAATTGAACGATGAAAAAATCGATGTGATTGAATGGAACCCAGATCCATCGGGGTACATCGCCAAAGCGCTCAGCCCTGCACGAGTGACTGGCGTTTATTTGGATGAACACGCTCATGGTACAAAGACTGCGACAGTTGTCGTCCCCGAAGATCAATTGAGTCTGGCGATCGGGCGTGATGGTCAAAATGCCCGCTTAGCAGCGAAATTAACCGCCTGGCGCATCGACATAAAGAGCTTACCCGAGGCAACCAGCGACGCGCTTTATAAACTACAAAACGATCCCGAATTCGCCACAATTGCAGAATCTGAATCCGAGATCATCAACCAAATTGAAGCCATCCTTGTTAAAAAAGATGAAGGTAGACCGGTTACACCCGAGGAGTATTCTCTCCTCAGCCAATTCGTTGATCGTGTTGAGCGTGGCATTATCGGTATGCTCCAGGCTGAAAGGACGGCTGAGTTAGAACTGATTTCAGAAGCCAAGGAAGATATTCCCGAGTCTGCTTTTGAGATGCCACTCGAAGAGCTCAACCTAACTGAAAGAATTACCGGCTTATTAGTTGAAGCGGGGAATGAAACCATTGGCGATTTGTTGGTACAGATGAAGGTGGATTCTGACGCGATTTTGGGCCTGAACGGCATCGGTCCAAAAACCATGGAGAACATTCAAAACGCCCTTGCAGAAGTATCTTTCCCAGAACCTGAAGTTCAAGAACCAGAAGTCGAAGAGATCGAAGCTGCTGAAGAGCCAGAAGCTGAACTGGCAGCCGAAGTGGAGCTGACCGAGGCTGAGGTGGTCGAGGCAGTTGTAGAAGAAGCTGTCGCAGAAGTTGAAGTAGAAGCGGAGATGGAAGCAGAAGGAGAAGCAGAGATTACCGCTGAAGAAGAAGTGGCAGCTGAAGCAGAAGTAGTGGAAGTGCTCACCGAGCCAGCTGAAGTTGAAGAGGTTCAAGAAGAGATCGAAGTGGTCACCGAACCAGAAGCAGAAGAAGAGGAAGAAACCACATTCGAAGAAATTTTTGCACTTGAACCTGATAAATTTGACTTTGCTGAAGGTGAAGATGAGTTCGAGGATGAGGAAGAGGGTGAACTCGATTCTCGGAAGAAGAAGAAGAAGAAAAGAAAGAAATACGTTGAAATGGAATACGACCCAGATCAGGATGTGGTCATCGTGAAACGCAAACGAAAACGAGATCAAGAAGACTGGGACGAAGAATGGGATTATTAATTTGCTAACCGGAGAAATGTTGGTTTGGCGAAGAAGCCGCAAAAAATAAAACACATTCCCCAACGAACTTGTGTTGGTTGTCGGGAAGTGCATTCGAAGCGAACGCTCGTGCGCTTGGTACGAAATCCTGATGGGATTTTTATAGACCCTACAGGGAAAATGGCTGGACGAGGTGCCTATCTCCACGATCGTGAGGAGTGTTGGGAAAAAGGTCTTAAAGGTGCAATCGCAAAGGCATTGAAGACAGATTTAACGGAAGATGATAAGCAACGATTAACAAATTTTATGGAGACGTTGTCAGAAGAAGTATCTGCTCAGTAGACAGAATGTGACGAGCGATGGATATAGGTTTTTTGGCAAAGATCATTTTGACTGGCGAGTGGATAATCCGCAGCTAAGCACCTAACTCGGTAAACAAAACTCGCTTCAAGTGGCCACGAGCAATTTATGGCAGGAGGTGCCAAATGGGCGAGAATGGACATAATAAATCAATTGAATTACCCCCCTCAATTACTGTAAGGGAACTGGCTGACTCTATACAGGCCAGTCCAATCGAAGTTATCAAAACCTTAATGGCCAACGGCGTTATGGCCAATATTAATCAGCAGATTGATTTCGATACTGCTGCGATTGTAGCTGCTGAGATGGGCTATGACGCAACCTTGGAATCGCAAGAAGCAGTGGGCGAGGAGGAAATTGGGGAAATTCCACTTTGGCGCAGGGTGATCGCTGATGAAAATCCTGAAGACTTGGTATACCGCCCCCCCATCGTAACCATCTTAGGTCATGTTGACCATGGCAAGACCACGTTGTTGGATGCAATCCGCCACACCAACGTGGTGGAAGATGAAGCCGGAGGCATCACGCAACATATCGGGGCATACCAGGTCGAACATAATAACCGTTTGATCACCTTCCTGGATACGCCTGGCCATGCTGCTTTTACCGCGATGAGAGCCCGTGGTGCTCAAGGAGCGGATATTGTTGTACTGGTCGTCGCGGCTGATGATGGCGTCATGCCGCAAACCCGGGAAGCGATCGCCCATGCGAAAGCTGCCCAAATTCCCTTGATCGTCGCTTTGAACAAGATTGATAAACCAAACGCTGACCCGGAACGCGTAAATCAGCAGCTGGCTGAAATTGGTCTCATTCCTGATGAATGGGATGGTGATACCATCGTAGTACCCATTTCCGCAAAACACCGGCAGGGTTTGGACGATCTTCTCGAGGCAATTTTGCTGGTAGCGGACAATTCAAATATCCGGGCGAATCCAAAAGGGCGGGTCATCGGAACCGTAATTGAAGCAGAAAAAGACCGTTCTCGCGGGGTTATGGCAACCCTCCTGATCCAGAATGGAACCCTCAACGTAGGAAATATCATCGTGGCAGGTACCGCACACGGTCGCCTCAAAGCCATGTTTGACCACATGGGCCACCAAGTTATTGATGCTGAACCCTCTGCACCAGTAGCTGTTATGGGGCTTAATGATGTCCCTGTCGCCGGGGACCTTTTTCAGGTGGTAGATTCGGACAAAATCGCGAGAGAGATCACCTCTGAACGGAAAAACCAGAAAAAATCTGATGCCGAAAGCCAGAAAAGCGCGGTTACCCTGGAGCAATTGTTTGATAAATTCCAGGCGGGTGAAGTACCAGAGCTGCGCCTGATCATCAAAGCGGATGTTCAGGGCTCCCTTGAACCGATCAAGTCCTCTTTAGCTGATCTCGATACCGGGGATATTTCGGTAAATATTCTCCATGCGGAAACGGGTAATATCGGAAAGAATGATGTCATGCTGGCAGCTGCCTCTAAAGCGATCGTAATCGGGTTCAATGTCGAAGCCGATTCCGCTGCTCAGCGTTTAGCTGACACAGAAAGTGTCTCAATTCGCCTGTATACGATCATCTATCGACTCATTGAAGATATCGAGAAGGCTTTGAAAGGTATGCTGGAGCCGGAGACTAAAGAAACCGTTATCGGTCATGCAGAGGTGCGAGCGATTTTCAAGATTTCCAAGGTTGGAAAGGTAGCAGGGTGTTACGTCTTGGATGGTGAACTGCGCCGTAATGCTCGCGTCCGCGTTATGCGAGATGGAGAAGAACAATTTATCGGTGATATGGGTTCTCTCAAGCACATCCAGGATGATGTGACCGAAGTACGAACCGGCTTTGAGTGCGGCTTGACGGTTAAAGGCTTCAACGACTTCGCGGAAGGTGACATCGTCGAGTCTTTCATCGTTGAGGAAGTTCCCCTCTAGGCAACGGAAAACTGCTGGTGGTATCGAAGAACCGCGCCGACCGAATCGCTGAACGCATCCACGAAGAAATATCGGAGATGCTGATCTTCGACATTAATGATCCAAGGTTATCCGATGCTTCCATCACCGACGTTACAGTCGATCGTGAACTGGCATTCGCAGATATTTATGTCTCATCGATTCATGGTTCTGAATCAGCAGAAGCGATCATGCAGGGTTTTCAGCATGCAGGCGGTTTCTTGAGAAGTGAGTTAGCGAGACGAGTTGATTTGCGAACCTTCCCGAAGCTCAGATTCCATTGGGATCCAACACCCGAACATGCTGAAAAAATTGAAAAATTAATCGATTCATTAGATAACCAGGGGCAGCTTACTTCGCAAGAAGATTCTCCTGACAACCAATAACCTGAGCCCATGGATGAGAAACTTCTTGAAAACGCATTTCAGGCGATAATCTCGGCACAACGGATTTTGATTATCTCGCATATCCGTCCCGATGGCGATGCAGTCGGTTCCTTGATTGGTTTGGGACTCTCCCTAAACGCAAAAGGGAAATCCGTTCAAATGGTATCAACCGATGGTGTCCCAGCAATCTTCAGCCACTTACCAGGCAACAATCAGATACAAAAAAAAGCCCGAGGTGATTTTGATTTGACGATCGTTGTCGATTGTTCCGATCTTTCAAGGGCAGGTGATATCTTGCATGGAAAGCCAATACCAGATATCAACATCGACCACCATCCAACCAACACGAATTTTGCCAAGATCAACCTGGTTGATCAAAATGCAGTTGCCACGGCAGAAATCCTTGCCCAATACCTGGAAATCTTTGGATTTCCAATCACAACTCAGGTTGCAGAAGCGCTATTATTTGGTATGATAACGGATACATTAGGCTTCCGAACAGCAAACATGACACCAAAAGCACTGAAAATCGCCGCAGTGCTGATGGAACATGGTGGAAACCTGCCAGTCCTCTATCAAAAAGGATTGCTGGATAAAAGTTTTACTGCGGCGCGATATTGGGGGGCAGGCTTATCTAATCTCGAAAAAGAAGGCCGGATCATTTGGACGTCTCTCTCTTTAGAAGAACGGAAGGCTGTTGGCTATAAAGGCAGAGATGATGCTGAGCTGGTCAATTTTCTTTCGACGATAGAAGAGACTGATATCGTGATTATATTTATAGAGCAGGATGATGGATTCGTAAAAGTGAGTTGGCGATCTCAACCTGCATTCGATGTTTCCCTGGTTGCCCTTTTCTTTGGAGGCGGTGGGCATGCAGCTGCAGCAGGTGCCACGATTAAAGGGGACCTGAAGAAAATTCAGACGGATGTAATTGCAAAGACAAAAGCGATATTAGGATTGCAGGAAACCTTTGCCTAGTGGTTGGTTGCAATAAAAATTACTACTTGGGAAGAGGATATGGATAACGAACAGATAAAAAATGTTGTCTCCGGCGTGTTGGTTGTTGACAAACCCATTGGGCTGACCTCACACGATGTAGTACAAATCATCCGCAGGGGAACAGGAATTCGCAGGGCAGGTCATACAGGAACTCTCGATCCACGAGCTTCAGGTGTATTGGTTGTCTTAATCGGTCCTGCTGTGCGACTGAGTGAATTCGTATCAGCATCTGACAAGCGTTACCAGGCAACGATCCGGCTTGGTAGCTCTACGGATACCTATGATTCCGAGGGAACAATCACCAGCGAAACACCTTCAAACCACATCACAGAAGAAGGATTCGATGAAATCCTGCAAACCTTTGTCGGTGAAATCGAACAGGTCCCTCCACCATATTCAGCTGTGAAGGTTAAAGGCAAGAAGGCTTATGAGATGGCTCGAAAAGGGGAAGAGGTCGATCTGGAACCACGAAAAATTCAGGTTTACAGCCTCGATATCCTCGAGTGGGATCCACCGGAAATCGTTATTGATGCCTATTGTTCTTCAGGTACCTATGTTCGTTCATTGGCCAATGATCTGGGTGTATCCCTTGGCACCGGCGCCCACTTGATCGGCCTGAGAAGGACGAAGAGTGGAAAATTCACCTTGCGTGAAGCGGTACCGCTACGAAGACTCAAAGAAGCATTTCAAGCAGGAGATTGGTATAAGTTTTTGATCCCGGCTGCTGAAGCACTTGGCGACTGGCTCATGGTTGAGCTGGATGCCGACCAGGTTGATCTTGTTCGCCATGGACAGCGTATCCCTGCCGAGTCAGGTTCCAAAGGCTGGTCCCGAGGCATCAGTCAGCAGGGCGATCTGGTTGCTTTATTGGAATTTGACCCCGATTCCGAAGAGTGGCAGCCCCGAAAAGTTTTCTTCCAAACATAATTCATTAACAGTCATCTTTGAAGAATTACGCATGCGCCATTATTGGTCTTTAGAGGACATATACCTCCAAGACACCTGGCTGACTATTGGTACTTTTGATGGTGTTCACCGTGGTCATCAAGAAATTGTACACAAGTTAGTCACAGACGCTCAAGATGCCGGTGAACGAGCTGTTGTTCTCACCTTCTATCCGCATCCAGCGGTTGTTCTCGGGAAACGTCAAGATTCATTCTATCTGACCACCCCCGAGGAGAGAGCAGCCTTATTGGGGGAATTCGGTGTAGACATCGTCATCACTCTGCCTTTCACGCCACAAATATCAAATATGTCCGCAAGTGAGTTCATGTCCTTGCTGAAATCTCATCTCGCCATGCATCAGCTCTATGTAGGCTCGGACTTTGCCCTCGGACACGACCGAAAAGGTGATAACCAGGCATTGTTGAAACTGGGATCTGAATTGAATTTTTCCCTGATAACCATCCCCCCGTTAGAGATCGATGGCATAACCGTTTCTTCAAGCCGCATACGAGCTGCCCTAGCTGAGGGTGATTTGGTCGAGGCGAATCACCTTTTAGGTCGCCCATATTTCATTATTGGTCAAGTTGTTCCTGGTGATGGACGCGGTCACACGATTGGTATTCCTACAGCAAATTTATCTTTCTGGATGGAGCGTGCCCTACCTCGAAATGGTGTTTATGTCTCACGCGCGATGGTTAATGGAAAATTCCATGAGGCTGTGACCAATATTGGTATTCGCCCTACCTTCGATTCCAACCACCCCCAAAGACAAGTTGAAACCCATTTGCTGGATTTTGACCAGAGTATTTACGGTCAGGAAATTCACCTGGAGTTTATCCACCGCCTGCGTGACGAACAGCGCTTTGAGAATGTTCACGCCCTGGTGAATCAAATTCATCAGGATATTTCTGATGCGAAGCGTTTATTATCCAATTAACCCTTAACATTATGCAAATTTTACTGGTAACCGTTCTGTGTTCATTTTGGAGGTAAAGAGTCATGCAACAATACTTGGATATGCTGCAACACTTACTCAATGATGGCAAGCCGAAAGGGGATCGTACTGGTACCGGCACCCGCTCCGTTTTTGGTTACCAGACCCGCTATGACCTCCAAGCGGGATTTCCCCTCCTGACGACAAAGAAGCTCCATCTCAAGTCCGTGATCTTTGAACTGCTCTGGATGCTTAAAGGTGAAAGTAATATTCGCTTTTTGCAGGATAATAATGTGCGTATCTGGAATGAGTGGGCGGATGGTGCCGGTGAACTGGGCCCTGTTTATGGAGTCCAATGGCGATCATGGAAAACAGCCGGTGGTCAAACCATCGATCAAATTTCCGAGGTAATCGAGGCGATCAAAAACAACCCTGATTCCCGCAGGTTGATCGTCAGTGCCTGGAACGTGGGAGATGTCCAGGCGATGGCATTGCCACCTTGTCATTTACTCTTTCAATTTTATGTTAACGACGGTCAGCTATCTTGCCAACTGTATCAGAGGTCTGCTGATGTGTTCTTGGGGGTTCCTTTTAACATCGCTTCCTACTCGCTGCTCACCTTGATGGTCGCTCAGGTTTGCAATCTTGAACCTGGAGAGTTCGTTCACAGCTTCGGTGACCTGCATCTTTACAACAATCATGTCGAACAGGCAAAACTGCAGCTCACTCGCCAGCCATATCCACTCCCCAGGATAAAGATTAATCCAGAGATCACTTCTATTTTTGATTTTACTTACGAGGATTTTGAACTGGTCGATTACCAGTGCCATCCCCATATTAAAGCAGTGGTCTCGGTATGATCATTTCGTTGATTGCTGCAATGGACGAAAATAGGGGGATTGGTCTGGAAGGTGAGATCCCCTGGCACCTCTCTGCAGATTTAAGGCGCTTCAAAGCGTTAACAATGGGGCACCACCTGATCATGGGTCGCAAGACGTTCGAATCGATCGGGCGTCCCCTACCTGGCAGAACTACAATCATAATCACTCGCAATCCAGGTATTCAACCGGATGGTTGCTTGGTTGTCCATTCACTGGATAGGGCAATAAATTTAGCTCAATTGAACTCGGATGATGAAGTGTTTATCATTGGCGGAGGCGAGATCTTTGAACAATCGCTGGAGTTCGCTGATAGGATTTACCTCACCCTAGTTCATACACATCAACCAGCTGATGTCTTTTTCCCTGAATACAACCAAGATGATTGGCAAGTACAAGAATCTGAATATCTACCAGCAGATGAAAGTAACCAATACCCATCTACCTTTATGATCCTGGAAAAATCCGGGGAGAAATCTGGGTAGTCATTCAAACCCTGATTCAATATCTTCATCTTGGGTAAATTATTCCCTTCGACAACCAGCAGCCTGGGCAGAATTACTTGACAAAATCCCCCTTTCAAATATAATCCAATCTAACTTAATAAGTAAAGACTTTGAAAAGGACTAGTAAGCGGTGAAACGGCGTCCAGAGAGCGGTAACCAGGTGAAAATTCCGCACGCACGTCAGCACTGAATGGACCTTGGAGTCGTAGGGTGAAAGGAAGAACCGAATAGCCCGCGCCGGAATTGCCCCCGTTATAAAGGCAGAGGGTATAAGCCGCTCCTGGCCGTACCCGAATAAAGTGAGGCTGGCCAATCAACCCCGTCGCAGCACCGACGGGTTTTTTGATCCGATGCAATATCAGCCTAAAAGGGGTGGTACCGCGGACCATGCGTTCGTCCCCAGTCCCGGGGATGGACGCGTTTTTTATTCCCCATCCCCTGCAGAGGTCAGCCGAGATCCCGGCTAACCAACAACCAAATCTTAGAATCGATGGAGGAACAAAAAATGACTGACCAGACTCGCTTTATCCTTAACGAATCCGATCTTCCTCGGGCTTGGTATAACCTTAACGCGGATATGCCCGTCCCCCCAGCCCCTGTTCTCAATCCCCAAACGATGGAACCTGTTACTCCAGATTTTCTCAACGTCCTCTTCCCGATGGAGCTCATCATGCAGGAAGTGAGCGGCGATCGCTATATCGATATTCCGGAAGAGGTGAGAGAAATCTACAAGATGTACCGACCGAGTCCCCTGCTTCGAGCCCGGCGCTTGGAGAAAGTTCTGGATACACCAGCGCATATCTATTTTAAATATGAAGGTGTTTCACCTTCAGGGAGTCACAAACCGAACACTGCCATCCCCCAGGCTTTTTACAATAAAGCGGATGGAACAAAGGCGCTGACCACTGAGACCGGAGCCGGGCAATGGGGTTCTGCCCTGGCCTTTGCCTGTAAATTTTTCGACCTCGATCTGGAAGTCTACATGGTCAAAGTCTCGTACCACCAGAAGCCTTACCGACGGATTTTGATGGAAACCTATGGTGCCCATGTCTTTGCCAGCCCAACCGATCGCACCCAATTTGGACGGTCGATCCTCGCCGGCGACGCGGACAGCCCTGGTTCCCTAGGCATTGCTATTGCGGAGGCAGTTGAAGCAGCTGCCACTTCTGGAGGCACAAAAAAATACGGTATTGGCTCTGTGCTGAACCATGTCCTTCTGCACCAGACAATCGTCGGCGAAGAGGCTATCAAGCAGATGGATCTTGCGGGTGAATACCCGGATGTCGTCGTTGGCTGTGTCGGAGGCGGATCAAATTTCGCCGGAATTGCCTATCCTTTCCTTCGCCAGAACTTGCTGGATGGACAGCAAACCCGCTTGCTGGCAATTGAACCAACAGCATCACCGAGCCTCACCAGAGGTGTTTACACATTTGATTATGGAGACTCAGCGAAAATGGCTCCCATCGTAAAGATGTATACCCTGGGTCATGATTTCGTTCCACCGCCTATTCACGCCGGCGGCCTGCGTTACCATGGCATGGCGCCCAGCCTTTGCGCTCTTTACGATGCAGGCTACATCGAAGCAAAAGCCGTCCATCAGCTCGCGACTTTCGAAGCAGCCATTACCTTCTCGCAAGCAGAAGGCATCCTTCCTGCACCCGAATCAGCCCACGCGATACGTGGGGCAATCGATGAAGCTCTGGATGCAAAAGAAAAGGGTGAGGAAAGAGTGATTTTATTCAATCTCTCTGGCCATGGCCATTTTGACCTCGGCGCATACGAAGCATATCTCGGCAGAGAATTGGAGGATTACGCTTACCCAGAAGCGGATATCCAACAGGCGATGGAGAAATTACCCGAAGTACCCGCGTTTGCTTGATTTGTTTACCGCTGATAAAAAAAGAGTCCCTTTATGGGGGACTCTTTTTTGTGTGTATAGGCACCTTGGACAGATTTATCAATTATATAGATATGATACAATTTGGAAATTATATCGGGAATAATCCGATTTCAATAACCCGTCGACTTTAATTCTTTGTGCCATGGATTTGGCCATTGTAATATCTGGCTAACAGGAGGAAATATGCCTAGCTACAAGTATCTGATCATCGGTGGCGGTGTGACTGCCGATGCTGCGATTGCAGGTATCAGGGAGATAGACCATGAAGGTAGCATCGGAGTAATCAGCGCGGAATCTTACCCTCCTTATAACCGTCCTCCCTTGAGTAAAGGTCTTTGGAAAGGAAAAGCGCTGGAAGATATCTTCCGTCAAGCGACTCCAGGAAACGCCCAGCTGCATTTAGAAAGCAAAGCTGTTTCCATTAACCCGGAAGAACATATCGTTGTCGATGACCAACACCAGCAGTACAATTATCAGAAGCTGCTTCTGGCAACAGGTGGCTCACCACGCAGGTTACCGTTTGGCGGCGATGACCTAATTTATTTCCGCACACTGGAAGATTTCAAGCACTTGCATTCCCTTGTAGGGAATAGTGCTAAATTTGCGCTGATCGGGGGTGGATTCATCGGTTCTGAACTGGCCTCAATTCTCAACGAACAAGGTCAGGAAGTAGTAATGCTCTTTCCGGAAGAAAGTATCGGCTCTCTCATTTTCCCCGCCGATTTAGCCAGTTTCTTGAATGATTACTATCGCCAGCGAGGCGTGACCGTCCTGGCGGGCGAGCTGGTTAATGATATCGACTCTCAAGCCCAGGGATTCACAATCAAAACAAAATCAGGGTCGTCAGTATCCGCAGACCATGTAATCGCCGGGATCGGAATCCTGCCCAACACCTCCCTGGCGGAAGCTGCTGGCATTGAAGTCAACAACGGCATCGTTGTTGACCAGTACCTGGAGACAAGCCAAGCGGATATATATGCTGCTGGTGATGTTGCCAATATCCAAAATTCCCTGCTTGATATCCGCCAGCGCGTTGAACATGAGGACAACGCTTTGTCCAGCGGGAAGGCTGCTGGTAGAAATATGGCCGGGAAACCAGTGCCATACGAACACCTTTCCTATTTTTATTCGGACATGTTTGACCTGGGATATGAAGCCGTCGGTGAGTTGAATCCAAAACATGAGATCTTCTCAGACTGGCAGGACCCGTATAGAAAAGGCGTGGTGTATTATCTCAAGGGAAGCCAGCTGCGGGGGGTGTTGTTATGGAATGTTTGGGGCCAGGTGGATGCCGCCCGGCAGTTGATCCGCGCCAGTGGTCCTTTTAGCAAAGAAGATTTGGTTGGTCGTTTACCCGCAGATTGATTTAGAAGAATAGAGCGAAATGAACGGCATCCAGGGAGCTCAAAGATTTCCCTGGATGCCCAGAGCCTGTGCATAGATTTAGAGCAGATTTTAGGCACAGGAATTTCAACATTTCTTACCTCCCGGGAAGAACTCAACCGCAGGAGTAACATAAAGTAAACCGAGATCATCCCCTCTGGCCATACGAATAATCGACGCTTACCAATAGGTCATTTATAATTATCTCTAGCGACATCCAGCCACTGCAGATCTTCCCCAATCACTTTCCAGGACATAAACCTGGAAGGGAACAAAAGAAATATTTCTTGGAGAAAGGCCGAAATAGATATGGCCCACTTGCTTGTCATCGGCGGGGCATCTTCAGATATCCTTCATTTCGGGGGCCAAAAAGTATCCTCTCTGGGTGGTGCAGGCATGTATACCGCCATGGCCGCCCAGCGCAGTGGGGTGCAGGTCACCATGTTCAGTCCCCGACCGGATCCATTGCCCGATCAATTTATCCCGGTCAATCAGCGCCTGGCAGGTTGGCTCGGACCCCGATGCTCACCCGCTGAGCTCCCCCAATTCGAAATTTCCTATGAACGAGGAAAAACTGAATATCTGCAGGAGTACATCGGTGCCGAAGAACAACTTTCACCCACGCATATTCCTGGGGATTTAGCGAAGTATGACCTCATTCACGTAACACCGCTTGGAGATGCCGAAAGGCAGCTCACCTTCCTGCTGGCTTTACGGAAAAACGGTGCAAAACGGATCTCTGCTGGCACAGGTTTATTTAATGCAGAACAGCAACCGGAAGCCATCCGGATTGTCTTCGAGCATAGTGATTACGCATTTATGAACTAT
>CP070764.1:3353840-3380673 GCA_020349245.1 Chloroflexota bacterium
TTGCTGGCAGGCATCGAATTCGGGGCCGTGGTCCGTAGCCTGGATGGCGGCCAGACCTGGTCTGGGCATCGCCGCGGTGCCCTGCGCGATTGTCATTCGCTGACCTTTCATGCAACCAATGGTAATTGGGCTTACCAGGCAGGTGGCAGCGGCGGGGGTGCCTCGTTCAGCCAGGATGGGGGGATAACCTGGCATAAAAATAAAAATGGCTTGGCGAAGAATTATGGTGTGTCCTGTGCCTGCGATCCCCAGAAGCCGGAAATCTGGTATGTCTCTGTCGCACCTGGGCCAGGTAAAGCTTACGGGGTCGCAGCGGAAGCCTACCTCTATCGTGCCACAGGCAGCGCAGAGTGGCAGCCGATCGGCTGGGAGCCACATCCTCTTCGTTCAATGCCCATTGCCCTGGTCACCGCCCCCAACCAACCCGGGCAGCTCTACGCCGGATTGACCAACGGCCAGGTCTGGCACTCAGCGGATTATGGTGAGACATGGCAAAAATTACCCTTCGATCTACCACCCATTCGCAGGTCCATGATCCTGGTAGAGTCAGATAACCGGGGATAATGTGGAAAAGATCAACCTTGCGGAGATGAACAAGGAGAAAACCTTGTCAGACGAAATGTTAACTCCCCATTTGGTGGCAGGTGCCCTGGCCGGGACCACAGGATTGCTGGTATTCCTGGTCATTCATCATTACTGGATCATGCCCATCTGGTTCATCATGCCTTTTGGACTGGTGATCGCGGCTTTGGGTGGCCTGCCAATTGGTTGGGCTTATCACGAAATTTCCCCCAACCTGCCACCAGCGTCCTGGAGCATTATGGCCTTTATTGCCTTGATCGGGATCATCCTTGCGCCGGCGATCATCCTGGCCGAATTACGGCAGCCCCTATTTACCATGTCTGAATCCGGTGCGGAGCTTTCCGTTCCCGTCTGGTATGCGGTCGTTGTTTTCATCCTGGAGTTGCTGGTCACAGCGACGCTGGTTGGCGGGTTGGCGGGCTGGCTGATCGGGCACACGCCTCGGGCGACCTTAGCAACCGCCCTGGCGGGGTTCATCTTCGCTTTGGGTCCTGGACACAATATCCCCTTCTTGGGCAGTACGCCTGGCATGTTGAAAGGGATCGTGATTTTGCTAGCAATTATCCTGGCCGCGACAATTATCCTGGTGGCGGCATCCAGCCTGATGGTTGGATATTTGACAACAAGGAGTATCTAAAATGAATGAAGCTGCATTTTTCCGGATTGCCGGTTGGTCAGCATTTTTCAATGCAACAGTTTTTGTGCTTAGCTTGGTTGCCCTGATGATTTTCTTCAGCATCGGTGGAATTTGGGGCAAGATCAACGATAGCCTGAGCGTGATCTGGATGATTTCTTACCTCCCCATCGGTGTGGCACTCTTTCTGATCACCCGCGGAGTCAATGCACCCATAAGCCTGGTCAGCCTGATGGTTGGAATTGCGGCAATGCTCGTCTTCACTGTCCTGCAGCTCCTGCTGGTCTTGGGAGGTGTGAATTTTGTGCAATCATTCACTGCAGTTCTGGTGATGACCGCCTTAGTTGGCTTGTTTGTCCTGGTCCAAGCCTTCCTGGCCAGGTCAAGCGGTCTATTGCCTCCAGGTTTAATCTGGGCCATGGTTATCTACGGTGTCGCTTCGATAATTGGGGCAGTGGGATTCCAGATCGGTGGAGAGTCACACCCGCTGGCGATGATTGGTCTTGCCCTCACTGCTATTGCCGGATTGGTCTGGGTGATCTGGTTCGGAAGATTCTTGCTCGCCGAACAGGTTGTAGTGGATGTGGTAAGGCTGGTATGACAACGGATAAAAAAATCATCGGGCTTAATTCACGATCTTTGAGGATAAAAAAACCTCTGCCTTATTGGAAATATTAGATAAAATAGGTCTATAATAAGTCTATGCGTCGTTCCCTTGCTTCAATCAGTACAGCTACTACCTCTCGGGCAGTTTGGAAACCAGGCTACCTGGCCTGGAGTTTGGCCGCGCTTTCTATCGTGATCATACTGGCCACCTTTTGGGCTGCGATGCGCTACGTGATACTCACCGGTGAATACCGGACTTTCCTGACTCACCAGGCGATCACGCCTCTGCTGACGATCGCTTTCTCAATGGTCGGTGCGCTGATCGCTTCGCGAGTACCCAAAAATCCCATCGGCTGGATCTTCTTGGTTATCGGTATTATCTACGCCCTGAATGGCATGGGATCGATAGTGATGATTTACAGCACGGCAATATTTGGTACCAGTAACTCCACAGGTTATCGATTCGCCGATTGGCTCACCAACTGGTTGTGGATGCCAGCTGTATTCCTACCAACCACGATCGTCCTGCTGTATTTTCCAGATGGCCGACTCCCCTCACCTCGCTGGCGTTTTGCCAGTCTCTCCGCCATGCTCGGGATCGCGATCATTGTCTTGGTGGCGATGCTGCACCCCGGACCTCTAGGAGATTTGGGTTTAAGGGACAATCCATTTGGTATTCCAGCATTTGCCTCTTACTTAGAAGCATTAATTAATCTGGGCTACATTCTGCTGGCGATTGGATTCTTCAGCGCCATGGCTGCCACCGTGACGCGCTTCCGCAATTCACGGGGCATCGAAAGGGAGCAGATGAAATGGCTGATTTATGCTCTTAGCCTGCTGATAGTTAGCTTCCTGCTGGCATCCGTGCTTTGGTTTCTAATCCCAGATAGCCTCTTGGTGGGGGATTTCAGTATCATCGTAACCGACCTGACCATCCTGGGTATCGCCATTGCAGCTGCCATCGCCATCTTGCGCTACCGTCTTTACGATATCGACCTGATCATCAACCGCACGCTGGTTTTTAGTGCCCTGACGGCTGGGGTGATTCTCATCTATGTCCTTGTGGTAGGTGCCGTTGGGTTGTTATTCCAGCAAACCAGCAACCTGTTGGTCTCACTGCTGGCGACAAGCCTGGCGGCCCTGCTGATCCAGCCGCTGCGTGAGCGCCTGCAGCGGGGGGTCAACCGCCTGATGTACGGCGAGCTGGACAACCCGTATACCGTGCTGTCAGGTTTGGACCGTCGTCTCGAAGAGTCGCTCTCCCCGGAGACGACGCTGCCTATCGTGGTCGAGACGGTTGCCCAGGCTCTGAAGCTGCCATACGTAGCCGTGGAGCTGGCTGATCAGGGAGGTTATCGTCTGGCAGCAGCTTTTGGGTTGTCACCAACCCGCAGAGACCAGCATATCGCCATGCCGCTGGTATATCAAAATGAACGCGTAGGTCGCCTGGTGCTCTCCCCGCGCAGCGCGGGCGAATCTTTCAATCCGGCTGAGCAAGAACTGCTGGCGGATATCGCCCGCCATGTCAGTGTGGCTGCTAACGCCGTTTTGCTGACCGAGAACCTGCAACGCTCCCGGGAGCGCATCGTCACCGCACGGGAGGAAGAGCGGCGCCGCCTGAGCCGCGATCTGCATGATGGCCTCGGCCCGCAGCTGGTCAGCCTGGGTTTCAAGGTGGAAGCAGCCCAAAATCTTCTTGCTGAGGACCGCGATAAAGTTCGCGAGCTGCTCTCCCAACTAAAAATCCAGACAAAATCCGCTTTAAGCGACGTTCGCCGCATCGCCTACGATCTGCGCCCCCCGGCGCTTGATCAGCTGGGTTTAATACCCGCTGTAGAAGAATATATATCCAATTTAGATCGTCCAGGGGGCATGGAGATCAAAGTGGAAGCACCAGGTAATTTACCAGAACTGCCAGCCGCGATTGAAGTCGCCGCTTACCGCATTGCTTTAGAAGCTATCACCAATGTAACCAACCATGCCGCTGCCAGTCTATGTACGCTGCGCCTGAAAGTAACTGATATGCTGGAAATTGAGGTTGAGGACAATGGCCAGGGCATACCGATGCATATTAAACCGGGTGTCGGAATTAGCTCCATGAAAGACAGAGCTGAAGAATTGGGTGGCACATTTAATATTGCCAGGAACCCCGGTGGGGGTACTCGCTTGGTCGCCAAGCTGCCTCTTCACCATGCTTCTGACGGCAAAATTGGAGGAGAATAGACATAAGTACAATTGAAATTATCATTGCTGATGACCATACCCTGCTGAGAGATGGTCTGAGGGCGTTATTTTCGTCTGTGCCGGATATCGAAGTCATTGGTGAGGCAGAGACAGGTGAAGAAGTGATCAACAAGGCAGCAGAATTGCAGCCGAACGTGATCTTGATGGATATCCAGATGCCAGGCATCAACGGCATCCAGGCTACTCGACAAATTGTGAATGCCAACCCCCACATCGGCGTTATCGTGGTAACTATGTACAAGGACGATGATTCCGTCTTTGCCGCCATGCGGGCTGGAGCCAGGGGTTATATTCTAAAAGGAGCCGACCAGGAGGAAATGCTGCGTGCCATTCGCGCAGTCGCTCAGGGTGAAGCCCTCTTCGGACCCGACATTGCCACCCGGTTAATGTCATTTTTTACGAAACCCAAACCCGGCGGACAAACGCAGGTCTTTCCCGAGCTGACCTCACGGGAACACGAGGTACTTGATCTGATCGCCCAGGGTTTGAACAACCATGAGATCGCCAGTCGACTGGTGATCAGTGATAAAACCGTGCGCAATCATATCTCGAACATCTTTAACAAGCTGCAGGTTGTTGACCGCGCCCAGGCTATCGTCAAGGCTCGCCAGGCAGGCATGGGCTGATCATTTTCACCTGCTTAGACCAGGAATTCACCGGCACAACCTCACCCGATCAAATTCGTTTCAGCTGGTTGATACGCATCAGGATCCGGATGAACGCGTACACGTAAAGCACGAATATCAGCACCATGATGACCCGGATCGGTGAAAACCAATCATAGGGAGGTGGATTGCGAAAATTAATGATCAAAACAATCAGGGGTAGCGCTAAGATCCCTAAGAAGGTCAGCAAACGCTGGTATTTATCTATCTTTGATTCTGCGTCCGTGAAGATCTCTAGGTCCTCCCCGGCGTGTGTCAGCTGGCGGAAGTAATGCCAGCCTGCCGTCTCCTGCACGTGCTCCCAGCCTGAGTCCTGGAACAGCTGCATGTAATCATCCTTCTCCATTCTCCAGTGAGCTCGGTAATCCAGGCGGTAAACAATATCCTTAAGTTCCCCGGATCTGAATTCGTAAACGGTTGGGAAAACGATCTGAGATAAATGCCAGCCATTCTTTGCCATCTCCCGCAACCAAGCTTCTTCAGCCTCGTCCTGCCAGGCCCAGAACCATTTGAATTTTCGTAAAGTTTTCTTTTCCATTGGCACCCTCTATATACCTTCTGCAGTTGGTTCGCGTAAATGCTCCAAAATTGACGAACCATTTGCGCTCATGATCTCCAGACGTTCGATCTGCATCGCCAATACCTGTTTCCCTTTACTTGTCAAGGTGTAGCACTTGCGCCGCTCTTCTTCTTTGACCTTGACGATCAGCCCCTCTTTCTCCAGGGTTGAGAACACACCATATAGTGTCCCGGGGCCGAGCCTAACTGTTCCCTGGCTGATCCCCTCTACTTTTTGCATCACGCCGTAGCCGTGCATTGGCTCGATCAACACCAGCATGATGTAAAATGTGGATTCGGTGAGGGGCAGGTACTTGCTAACATTTTTGGTAGACACCATCATGACTCTCCAATATATCGCAACTCGCTATATCACTTAACGTTATATCGTCTCTCGATATATTAGCAGAATTCTCACCTGCTGTCAAGCTTTTTCCCAAGCATATCCCTGGCCTGGTCGCTGGCACCCTTCGCCCCGTGCAAGGGACAGGTAACATACCGAAATAAGCGCTGTTGATAAATCGCAGCAAGCTTACAAAATTATCCAGCTTTCTCGTGGCGCCGGAGCATAAATCCAGAGTAAAATCATTTCCGGGAATCGAGATTTTATTGGCAGGAAAGCTGTCCTCGAAGGGCGAGCATCGGATCCACTCCACCTTGTAAAGGGACCCAAACCATCCAACAATGAACCGGCAAGCTGCGCAAATCAACCAGATCGCCCGCCAGGAAGGGTGGAGAATTGCGGCAGAAGCTGCGGCCAGCACTGCGGAAGATCCCGTACAACAATTGGAATTTATCACCAGCGAAGCCCGGGCAGATTTTCAGTTCCTGTTGCCTGTAAACAGGGAGGCAGTCGTATTAGACCTGGATGGAGGCTGGGGAAATCAAACCGTGTCCTTCGCGCGCACCTGCAAACAGGTATATCGCCTCGATCCTGCTCCGTGGAAAATGGAATTCACCAGGATTCGCGCTGCACAAGAAGGGCTAACCAATATTACCTGCATCCAATCTCACCCGGCAGAAATCCCCCTGCCGATGAATTCCTGCCATATCGCCCTGCTGACAAAAACACGGATGGATGAAACCTGGAAAGATCAGTCTTCTCTGGAAGGGGCATACTATTTCCAAGTTCTGCGTGCCATTTGGCAGCGATTGGTGCCCGGTGGATGCGTGTTCATCAACGTCGAAAATCGCTTCAGCTACCAGCATCTGCTCGGCAGCCGGGTGCCGCCCTCCAATCTGCGCTTCATCACTTTGCTTCCCCCTTCGCTTGCCAGGTTTTATGCCAGGCAATTTCGAGGTGTTGAATATCCGGATTTCACCTCCACCCCCCAACGGATAAAGACAATCCTCAATGAAACCGGGTTCACAAAATTAATGGTGTTTTTCCAGGTACCGGTTTATCCAGGCTTCCGCTTCCTGGCAGATATAAATTCCCGGGAAGCGACCAATTTTCTGATCTCCAGGCTCCGGGTCCATTCCGATTTCTCATGGCACTCATACGTTTTATCCAGGATTGCCTCCGCTATAGGGGTTTTACCCTACCTCGCCCCGGGTTTTTGCATGCTTGCCTACAAGGAGTCAAATTGATCGACCAGCTGCAGAGCCAGGCATTAGCCCTGTGGGAGAAAATCCACCCGCAAATGGTAAAACCACCCAGGCTGAGCTATTTGCTCCAGAGCCGGGACCATATCCTGATTTTCTGGTTTGAGCAGGGAAACAAATCTGATCAACCGGTGCTGATTTCGAAAATCCCTCGGACAAAGTCCTTTAATGCCCCCCTGGAACAATCCCTTGACCTGCTGAATAGATTGCGCCCCAGCCTGACACCACCCCTGGTCAATACGATCCCCGTGAGAGTGTTTGCCGGCAAGGTGAACGAATTGTCCCATGTCGTGATGACAGCCATGCCAGGTGAGCCGATTATGATCCCGGGGAATAACCGCCTTGGTCGCCGAACTGTGCTTGAGCACTTATCCGCCTTCCAGGATTGGCTGACCGAATTTCAATCTCAAACTTACCTTGACAATCAAGTTTACGACTTCCCAGGATGGCAGGAAATTTTTGCCCGCCAGCGCCGCGAGACTTTCAGCGCTATCCCACAGGCGGGTCAATTCCAACAAATCAGTGGAACGATCAGCCGGCGTTTGGCAAATCGTCCGATACCCTGTACCTGGGGCTACGGCGACGCTCACCACAGCAATATCCTCCTCCAGAACGGAAAGGTCAGCGGGATAATCGACTGGGTCGGCGTTCAGCAAAGCCAATGGTTCTTTATCGATTGGTATTACTTCATCTTCTTTTACGCGCTGGAATTCTTCAAGAAGAACCAGGCAGTTGATCGCCAAATCCAATTGCGAATGGCGATCTCGACGACAATGGGCATCAAAGAGCACTGGCTGGCGGACATTTTCCAGGAGAAAACCAGGCAGTTCCTGGCAGTCTATGCTTTCGACCCAGACCTCAACCCGGATTTCCTGCTTGCATTCCTGCAGCAGCTGTACTGGCCCAGGGAGAAAGCGAGATTAATCCAGGAAGCTTTTGCGATCTATAATCAGCGTCCATCCCGCTCAGAGCAGGAGAGCTAAATGATTTACAGAAGAGGGGAAAAAATAAAAGATGGCAGACAAAGTCTTCAATATCATCAGATAAATCTACGGATAGTCTGGTGGTAGCAGGATAAACAACTGACCATCCACAGATTGACGATTGTAGACCCCATTTCCGGTTGCCAGCAAAGCATCCCCCTGAGACCAGTCCACACTCCACATGGGATATTTGCTTTTTGTGAATTCTGCAAGCTGTTTACCGGAATGCATCTGCCAAATGATCACCCGGCCATCGCTACCGGTTGTGGCCAACAAATTCCCAGACGGAGACCAAGCAATTCCCCGTGCCCAGCCCTTGTGTCCTGTCATCTCCACCAACAATTCCCGGCTCGAAGCGTCCCACACGCGGATCACGCCATCCTGGTGGGCGGTCGCCAATTCCCCTCCGCTGGGGGACCAAGTAAGCCCATTCACATCTGACCGCCGGTTAGTATAGCCAGAGATGGTTTCATCCAGCCGGCCCGATTCGGCTTCCCAAAGCAGGATATCCCCATTAAGCAGCCCTTCGGCAATCAGGCGGCCATCTGGCGACCAGTCCAAACTGATCGCTTCAGCCATTGCCACGGGTTTCAACTGCAGCAGCAGCTCCCCGCTGGCGATCTCCCATACCTGGACCATTCCCTGCGAAGTGCCTGCAGCTATTCGGTCTCCCGCAGGTGACCAGCTGACACTGTAGACCCAAAGATCTCCCATCCGTTCAAGGAGGGTCTGGTTAACGCCATCCCAAATAAAAATGCCGCCATCCTGCCCACCAGAAGCGATCAGGCTGCCGTCCGGCGACCACTCCACTGCCCAGACATAACTATCATGTCCCAGAAGGGTGATGGGCTGCTCAGCCTGATCCCAAAGATTTACCTGGCCAAAGCCAGCAGAAGCCAATACCCGCCCATCCGGCGACCAGGATAGGCTGTAAATCGGTCCAATTGAGCCGCCCAATTGAGTATTTAGCTCCAGTGAGGGTGTTGGTGTGATTGGTATGGCTGTGCTGGTCCGGGGGATGGAAGTCTCCGTTTCCGTTTGCCGTTGAGAGGTGTGTGTAGCTTCAATTAGCCAGGTTGCAGAGGGTGTGATAGTAATAGCTTCAGGATCCACCTGGTCCGTCAAATTTGGACTGCAAGCGGAAGCGAAAAAAAATAGTATGAGCAACATGCGGGTAACCTGTTTCGGCATCTCTGTTTGGCCTCCATTCAACAAGGATGATTCCCTCAAATATCTAACCATATTATCAATTTTATATAAAGACTTTATGAAGGTGGTTAATTTCAAGTATTTTTAAAACGGTTGACAAAAGCCTTGGATCGGGTATGCTGGTTATGAGAAGCTCGGGAAATAAACCCGCCTGAATTTATGGGTACAATTGAGTACAAGGTGTAGTAAAACCTGATATACCTGATCCTCAAATTTAGCAACCGCAAGAAAGCAGGTAAAAGAACCTGGGAAGATTCCCCAAATGTCCAGGTCAATGGTACAGCCCCGCAAGGGTAGTATGAACATCCTGAATACGCCGGTCATGATCACACCGGGTTTTTTTAGCAATCTACTGACTCTTTGGGCGGGTATGTCTTGGCTCTCAGGCAAGAAGCACCCGGAACGCGGCTTGCTGGGACGTACGATCGCAGGTGCCTTCTCCGTGTTCGCCCTCGTCTTCGCGGATGTTGGCCATGCCTTCGCCCATTCTTTCAGTGCCCGTTTTGCCGGCGCCCCCATCGATCAAATCCAGCTCTCATCAGGAATGCCGCGCACGATTTACTTTAACAATCGGGTTCCACCATCTACACATATATTGCGCGCCCTGGGAGGGCCGCTGTTCAGCGCGTTGGGATTGGGAACTAGCCTGCTGTTGCGCGCCATTACACCTCACAAATCCATGGCTCGCGAAGTGGCTGGTTGGTCATGCACCGGGCATGCACTAATCCTTACTGGCAGCTTGGCCCCATTGCCAATCGTCGATGGCGGCTCCCTGCTCAAATGGTCCCTGGTAGAGAATGGTCGCACAACTGCGGAAGCGGACCAAATCGTCACACAAGTGGGCGTTCTGACTGGGGTAGCAGCCTGCAGCGCTGGAGCCGTTTTTGCTGCGCGCCGGCGTTGGCTGTCCGCAGCCGGGCTGCTGGCGGCTGGATTTGTTGCCATCGGCGCAGCCTTGGGGAAAATTCGTTGATCCAAAATCCTTAGGTGGAAAGTATGATGAAACAGGTCCGGTTATTCACCTTGGATATTGCTGCTTGCCTGTGTAAATGAAGGTTGGACTTTTTATTTTCATGCACATCGGGGTTATCTCAATCGGAGGTCGGGCAAATATCCAGCTTACCCGTAAGCGGAAAACCGAAGATGGAATAACCAGGGTTGTGGAAGTAATTCAGCAGATCGAAATAACTGGATTCATTTATCTTGGACTGCTCAAAATCTTGACATCCCAGGGATTATAAAAACTGCCCATTAACCCGGACAAAAAATAAACCAGGTGCAAATTGCACCATTAAATAGCCGAGTACCTTTAGAATACGCAGTACTACTGGTCTAAAGATATGATTCCCCGCTTTAAAGCTGCAGTTACTGCCGCAGTTCGATCGGAGACCCCCAGCTTGCCAAAGATGTGGATCAAATGTGATTTGACCGTGGCCTGACTGATATGTAAGCGAGTGGCGATATCGCTGTTGCTGCCTCCTTCAGCAACCAGCTGCAGCACTTCCAATTCACGTAGACTGAGTTGCTCTTCAGCTGGGGCACGCATCCTGCCCACCAAGCGTGCTGCTACTGCTGGTGCCAGGACGGTTTCGCCTCGTGCCGTGGCTCTGACTGCCGCATACAGCTCCTCACGGGTGCAGTCCTTGAGCAAATATCCTGATGCCCCTGCTTCGATAGCCGGAAGGATATCTGCATCACTATCATACGTGGTCAAAATGAGAACCTGGATCTGCGGATTAGCATCCTTGATCGCTAGCAAGGCCTTCACTCCATCCATAACCGGCATGCGCAAATCCAATAGCACTACATGCGGTACCAGTGAATTTACAACCTGCACCGCGGCTTCTCCATCAGCCGCCTCACCAACAACCTCAAAATCGGGCTGACTAGTCAACATTCCCCGCAACCCATCCCGCACCACGGGGTGATCATCCACAATTACCAGCCTGGTCTTACTCACCATACCCTCCATAGGAGACAATTAACTGAAGCCTTCCCATCAAGCATCGAAAAATTCACTCCGGGAGTGATTCCGCTTCCAATGGATCAACTTCTATCGGGATCTGGACCACTAATGTAGTACCCTGACCCAGCGCGCTTTCCACGATCACCTCCCCGCCAACCTGCTCTACCCGTTGCTGCATGACTCCCAACCCCAAACCTCCCGTTCCTGAGGAAGAGGCGCTGGACGGTATTTGGGGATCAAAGCCCTGCCCATCATCCTGCACATCAAGGGCGACCCGGTCAGCCATGTACGACAGGGTAATATTTACATTTTGGGCTTTGGCGTGCTTTTGTACATTTGTTAAACTTTCCTGCATAGCTCGCAGCAGGGTCACTTCAGTTTGTGGGTCTAGAGTCAGCGAGTCTCCAGTGAGAGAGAAAACCGTTTTTACACCGGAATCCAAAGCCCAGCGCGCCGCTTCTCTGCGCAGCGCTTCACCCAGGGAGGCTTCTTCCAAGGATTCCGGCTGCAAGGCTAAAACCAGACGCCGGGCTTCTTTCAAGCTGCCGCGAGCGGTTTCGCGCGCCTTGTGAATGTGATCCTGAACCGCGTGGACATCTCCAGGCAGCGCTTGATCAGCTGCCTCAAGCTGCATGACAATGCTGGTAAAACCTTGCGCCAAGGTATCGTGGATCTCTCCTGCCACACGCTGCCTTTCTTCCAGCACACCAGCCTGCCGTTCGACTGCTGCCAGGTTCTCCTGGGTTGCTTCAAGCTGCTCAATTAAACGCTTCCTCGCTGCACTTTCTCGCATAATTGTACGCATCCAAAGTGCCAGAATCGCTGCCCAACCGATCACAACTGCGCCAATCAAGAACAGCTCAGTCGATAGGGTAACCGGGCGGCCTAGATTCAAAGCTTGGATCCATATGATCACTGCTGTCAGAATCACATTCCCAAGCACAGCCAGGCCAAATGGCAGGATACCCCACATCATCCCATAGAATGAGGAGGCGGTTATAAAATATGCCCAATGCGTACGTGCTAATGGGAACCAGAGAAGAACTGCACCCACCAAGTAAATGATTGTCCAGGCTATCTGGTATTTCCACTGCGTCTTCGGAGCAAGCCAGATCACGATCAACCCATACCAGGTACCGAGAGCAAGGCTTAAGGCGAAGATGGTGGATTTAGACAGGTTCAACTCGCCGGAAAGAAGTGCCAGTACCGTTGGTATTGCCAGGGAGGCATAGAACACAAGATGCCAGATAATCACCCAGCGTTCCCAGGCTTCGCGCCGGGATGCCTTTTGCACTGGAGATGGCGTAGAAATTGGTCCGGACATGTGTACTTATCTATAGTTTACTATGATCTATTCTCCATCTACATCCAGCTACTCCCACCGGAAAAGCTTGGTCGCGAGTAAAGTACCTGCCAGCAGCATAGCAACGAGCACCAGGGTTGGCACCCAGAGCGAGGCCCAGGGATCGCCAAACCACAGCCCCTGGATCAAACGGACAACGTAACTCAGGGGGATATAATCGCTTACCTTCTGCAAGACTTCTGGAAGCAGCGGCAATGGCATACCTGCCCCGGACAGAAACATCATGGGGAAAAAGATCACCATGCCGACTGCTTGAGCCACCCGTGCAGATGGCACAATGCCGGCGATCAAGTAACCCACGGAAAAGAATGCAAATGCGCTGAGGGCAAATGCAGCTAGGATATCCACCCAGGTACCCGCAATGCGTAATCCGAAAACAAGCTTTCCGGTGAGAACCAAGATCACCATGCCTAGTATTGCAATCGCAAGATAGACAGCGACACTGGCCATCAAGTAAGCCACTGGATGTAAAGGTGTTGCCCGGTAGCGACGCAGCACACCGGTCTCTCTGCTGGCAGCCGTGTCGATCGGTATCCCCATCAGCGCAACTGTCCCGATGATGATCCCAGCATATGCCGGTACACTCGCATCCACGGTTCCAAAATTCCTGCCCCAGAACTCTGGCGAGGGCTCATTACCGAATATGAACCCAAAGAGCAGGAGTAGCAACGCCGGATAAGCGAGTGAGAAGAAGAAAGCTACCGGTTCCCGCAAGTAGAGCTTGAATTGCATCAAAAAAAGTTTTCCTATACCTCGCATGGGAAAATCCTCCTTAAGGATGTCCTGATAATCAACTTTCGATCTCTCGTCCAGTAAGCGTCAGAAAGACATCTTCCAAGTCTGCTTGCTCGGTGCGAAGATCCGTAAATCCAACCGCCTGATGTTCAAGCGAATCGATCACTGCACTGACCAACCCAGAACCTTCCCCATACACCACTACTTGGTCTTTGTCCTGCTCCACCCGTTGGACTCCATCGATTACACCAATGAGGGCGGGGTTAAATGCTCTTGCCGAGGAGCCGTTGCCTCCGCTCTGTGTTACACCAGAAAGTCCAGGGACCTGGAATGCGATCCGCATCCCCATTCCCAGCTGGTTCACCAGATTGGTAGGCGTATCCAGAGCGATGATCCGACCTTGATCGAGGATCGCCACCCTGTCGCAGAGCTGCTGTGCTTCGTCCATGTAGTGGGTGGTTAGAAAAACTGTCGTGCCCTGACTACGAATAGCGCGCACCAGGTCCCAAATCGTGTGGCGTGCCCGGGGATCAAGTCCAGTGGTCAGCTCATCCAAAAAAACGATCTCTGGCTTGTTGATCAGCGCCAGGGCGACAAACAGGCGCTGCTGTTGCCCCCCGGAAAGTTGGCTGAAATATGCTCTCCGCTTGTCAGACAGGCCCAAGCTCTCCAGCAGGGGCTGCCAATCAACCGGGGAACGGTAAAAAGAAGCGAATAAGTCCAACGCTTCGGCTACCCGCATGCGTCTGGGTAAACTTGCTGACTGCAACTGGATACCAGTTCGCTCCCGCAGCTCGTAGACATCCCGGGTTGGGTCCAAACCCAAAACACGGATTTTTCCTTCATCTGGTTGTCTTAAACCTTCGATGCACTCAATAGTGGTCGTTTTTCCAGATCCATTGGGTCCAACCATCCCGAAAATCTCGCCCACCTGTATCTGGAAGGTGACCCTGTCTACCGCAGCCAGCGAGCCATAAGACTTACGCAGTCCTTCGACAGATACCGCCTCACGATTCTCATTCATCTTATACTCCTTTCCAAATACTTTCTTTCATTCTAGAGTACAAGCGTGAGGAAGTTAACCACCGCGAGATGGATTATTAACCAGACTCGAGGATAGATTTCGAATCAACCAAACGGTTGATCGACTAAGATGATTGGCAGCGATTATGGATATAAAGTTTTCGCCCTGAAATGGATACCCCCTCTATCGATCTAAATAATGGTTACAGCTCTTTTTGAAGATGAGAAATTTTGGTTTTGTGTCTTATTCTTCCCCACCACCCCAGAAAACGTTCCTGGGCTTCATCTGACCAGATCAACAAAAATCCAAAAACCACCATGATATTCGTCAAGAGGAAGAAAACAAATTCTTCAATCGGCAAAACCCCGCCGAGGAGCAGTCCTGAAGATTGCTGCGGATCAATCGTCCATACGCCAGATCCGATGGCGATCGAATCCGCCAGGCTTAGAAACAGCGTAGGTGTCAGGATGGCAACCAGTATCAAACGCTTGTATTTCCAGAGGATATCCGCTCCGTAAGATAATTGCAGAATGATCACCGGCAGTGCCCAAACAAGCTCCAGGGATAAATAGGTCAGAGCAGGCTTTCCATAGAATAACCAACCCAGGGAGATGATCCACAGCAGCACGACGATGGGGAGTGACCATTTGCGTACCCCGGTTTCCAATTGCTCATTTCCCGCATTGATCAGCCGGAGGTTCAAGAGAAATAGCATGATCAATCCACCAAGAACTGGCTGCAGGATAAAAAACAGAT
Source organism: Chloroflexota bacterium (assembly GCA_020349245.1). GTDB lineage: Bacteria > Chloroflexota > Anaerolineae > Anaerolineales > UBA4823 > PFL25. Next base: position 3,368,771 of record CP070764.1, read on the forward strand.
ATTCTTCAAGTGGCACCCAGCCGATTGTGATCCCCAAAACAAGGGAAGGATCATACCACCACACACCGGTCGCAACCAGATAGTTGTCCCAGGGAGTCGTATACAACAGGGCAACAGCTGCCAGAAGCAGGAAAGAATACGCCTTGGGAAAAATTCCGGGGAATTCTAATCGATCCTTACCAGCACGATGCTGGAAAAGCCACCATAACAACAGGATGGTGATCGGCAGAATAAGAAATCCAATTAAAAACCCGAGATAAGTCATGCTGAAACTCCCACTTGCTCGTTTACAACATGCGACCCGTTTCTACGCCTGACCTTGATGAGTACACCTGGTTGGGGTTCAAGCGTCGCTCCCATGCGTATTTTGACCTGAGGAGCTGCCAATTCAAGGTCGAAGGTTTGTAATATCCTCGCTAAAATCGCCTTGGCTTCCACCTGGGCAAAAGCCGCGCCAATACAGTTCCGCGGTCCACCGCCAAAAGGAAGATAACTGAATGGTGGTTGCTCATGGGGACTGCTGCGGTCAAATCGTTGGGGTTGAAAACGATCCGCTTCCTGCCACACTTTCTGATCACGGTGGGTGAGATAATACGAGACCATGATCCGCCTGCCTCTGGGGACTGGACATCCCTGCAAGGCAAGATCTGCCCTGGCGAGACGATTACCGACATGAATGGGTGGATACAGCCGCAGCGCCTCCTTTACAACCTGGTCTAAATAATGCAGCTGGTTGATCTCCTCCAGGGAAGGCAGCTTCTCACCGAGAATTTGATCGACTTCCTGCTGGACAAGGGTCATGTCGTCCGGGTGCGCAGCCAATAAATAGAGCGCCCATGAAAGGAGGGCAGTGCTGGTATCATGCCCGGCGATCAGCATCGTCAGGAGCTGATCGCGGATCAAATCATCTGTCATATCCTGCCTGCAGACCAGCTCGCTGAGTAAATCTCCAGCACGAGGGTCATTAAGCCTGCGCTCCCTGATCAGGGAAAATAGATACTCATCCATTTCATTTATCGACTTCTGGTATCCAAACCGCGGCAGTTCAGGTTTCATCAGCCACAGACCTGGGGAGATGTAGGAAAGAATTCGCAAAATTGGTCCCCAAAGGCGCGGGAGATCGGCGGACATATCGACGGCAAACAACGTATCCATCAATATGAGCAACGCAAGCCGCCGCATTTCAACCAGCATATCCTGTACGCTGCCGTTGCCCCATTTAGAGATAACCTCATCCGTCCATCCCAGCATTGCAGGCAAATATTCTCCAACTTTCGATCTCCGCAAGGTGGGCTCCATATATCCGCGCAGCGTGTCATGAAAATGCCCATCTTCAACTAAGACACCATGACGCAGCAATCCAGTCACTGGATCACGATCGTTACGCCATTCGAATTGTTGGCGACTAGTAACTAAAACCTCCCGGGCAAACGTTGAACCGGTAAGGACAATTGCGGCAAAACCCGGGAAGCTTATCTCAAAGATATCTCCGAGCTGGTTGTGCATCGCTGCCATGCCCGCCAGAAGTGAACGCTGAGCGGTGAGCACTTTGAGAATCGGCAGTGCGTTGGCAGATGAAATCGTGGGAATGGATATGGATTGTGAATCAATCATGAATTCAGGACAGCCCGCCCGATTCTGGGTTTGCGAATCGTAAAGAAAGCATTAAAAATCAAGGAGAATTTTTGCACCAAGGATGTCCGCGCCCGATACGAGAACACATCATACTGGTTTTGGCGAATTGAATTAATGATCGCTTGGTAAATTAACAGGCTGCTCATCACACCCCACTGGCCAGCTGCCAGCATTTGGACACCTTCATTTGCCAAGGTGTAATATTCCTCTGTCCGCTTGAACTGAAATTCCAGCAGGTTGATAAATTGGGCACTCACGCGACCAGCAGCCAAATCCTCTTCACTGACTTCAAACGCAGCCAGATCTTCCTGGGGGAGATAAACTCTCCCAATCTGCCAATCCTGTCCAATATCTCGCCAGAAATTGCTCAACTGCATGGCAACCGCCAGCGCATCCGCCCTCAAAATCGCTTCTGAGAAGCTGTATGATTCCCTTACCCCCAGGATGTGGGTCATCGCCCGCCCGACCGGTATGGCGCTGCCGTCCATATAATGGAGCAGCTCATCGAATGTCGCAAAGCGCGTTTTTACCAGGTCATCCTTCATCGCTCGAAAATAAGCCGTCATGGTTTTTGCGGGGATTCCATTTTCAATTGCCGTTTCTAAATATGCCCTCATGACAGCATCGGGGCTATCCCCCCTTTCAAAGGCCTGCCAATAAGCACTTTCCCAAGCATCGATCGCCTCAAATGGAGAGCTGAATTCACCATGTGATACATCAACCCTGTCATCACCAACTCTCAAGAAGGCATAGAGAGCATCTACGTGCCGTCGTTTTCCGCTGGGCAAAAACTGGCTGGCAAAAGAATAATTCCTGCTGGCAGCAAGCATGACCTTTCGGCAATACTCATAATCACTGGGTGAAGCAATCTGTGACGGTTGCGCATCGTCCGGAACGACTACTTCTCGGATGTGTGCATCTTTTAATGCCATTCGTCTAAGATCCTTTCGGTGACTAATTTCGCAGAGATATGAACCATCGGCATCCCAATACCGGGATACGTGGACTGTCCTACAAAATATAAGCCCTGTGTATGTTGCGATTTGTTGTTTGGCCGGAAATAAGAAGACTGCAGAAAACCGTGCGAAAGCGAACCAAATGCAGTACCCAAAACCGCGTTGACATCATTTTCCCAATCGGTTGGGCGATATTCCCGCTGCCATACAATATGAGAACGCAGGCTTGGATCAATGATACGTTCCAACTGGTCAAGCAGCTGCTCTCGCACGATTGGCGCAGCCTCTTCCCAATTGATCCCAGCAGACAAATTTGGCATAGGCGCCAACACATAAATCCCGCTGTGCCCCTCAGGTGCCAGATCGGGATCCGTAACCGTTGGAATGCTCAGATGGAAAGATGGATCTTTTGGCAAGGTTTTGGATTTGAAAATTGCATCGAGATTGGCCTTGTAGTCTTCTGAAAAGTAAAGAGATTGATGCTGGACATGGGAGTAAGTACGGTCGACGCCCAGGTACAGGATATATCCTGAGCATGCATAGGACATGCGATCCAACTTCTGTTCAGAATAATCTCTCACGGCATTTCCGTTGATCAATTTTTGATAGGTATAGGGCAGATCGGCATTCGAAATCACGATCTCTGCATCAATCTGTTCGCCATTTTCAAGCTCAACACCCAATACTTTACCCTTGTGGATGCGGATCTCTTTTACCGGAGCATTTGTGCGGATGGTAACCCCCATTTCACCCGCCAGGGTAACCATATCTTCAATGAGACGGTAAATTCCCCCTTTGGGGAACCACATTCCCAGAGCGAGATCGGCATAGGTAATCAAACTATACATCGCCAGGGCATCAAATGGCGAAAGCCCTAAGAACATGGAGTGGAAGGAAAATGCTTTAGCTAGTTTATCGTTTCCTCTGAAGAAACCCGAGACTTGCCGATAAAGATTTTGGTGAGATTTCGTGCTTACCAGCTCTGCAAGTGCTTGAGGATTGGCTAGATCTGTAATACGGTCATAATTCCGATCGACAAATTTCATCCCCAGCTCATATTTCTTGGCACTTGTGCCGATAAAATCAAACAATCGCTCAGCGGAGCCGCGTTCAACTTTCTCCACCTCTCTGGCCAGCTTCGCCATGTTGCTGTAGAGGTCAATGTAGGTGTCATCATGAAAGTACACCCTGTAATTCGGGTCGAGCTGTACAAAATCTATGCGTTCATTCAGATCCTTCCCTATCGCCCGGTAGGTATCTTCAAAAACATCTTTCATTACCAGGATTGTGGGCCCCATGTCCATACGAAAACCATTTTCCATTAAAACATTGCTGCGCCCACCAGGACGGGATTGTTTCTCAACAACAGTAATCTCAAAACCCTGGTATGCCAGCCGCAATGCAGTGGCCAGCCCTCCCATGCCAGCGCCAATGATGATCACTTTACTCATTTCTTTTCCCAGATTAATTTGATATAATCGGTATTATAAATCATTATCATACTAATTGTCAAGAATTTGCACACATTTTCGGGCTGATCGTAATGGAAAATATAATCAGCTGCATTATCCAGTGAGATTAAGTTAAATAAATTGGAAAGATTGACCAACTTGGAAGTAATATACTTATTTACCTGCTCCTCTCTCCTCCTTTCATCTTACCAGAAATTTCTTTACATTAACAAAGATAAAATGAAAAAGACCTCCTGGAGGTGATAATCACTCCAGGAGGTAGTCATCATTATCAATTAGACCTTCTCAGATTCATGCTGTACAGTTGAACCCGCAAATATTCAGTCAGGTACGCAGATCTTCCGGCTTAGATAAAAACGATCTCTGCTCCTTCGGTCATATCCATGAAGTCACCTGCGGTGACGATATCGATGACACCATCAACAAAATCTTCCATCCCCAATCCCATCATATCCACCGACATTTTGCAGGCATACAATTCAGCACCACCATCAACGAGCATCTGCAGGTATTCGCGCACAGGTGGCACATCAATACCTGCCATCTTGTCCTTCATCAATTTCGTGGCAAATGCGGTCATACCGGGGAGAACACCCATCATATTAGGAATACCTAGATTTCCATCGCCAACACCCATCATGCTCATTTTCATGCTGGTATTCGCGACCGGGGCGATCTCTAGGTGGTCAATGCGCTTCTTATTGATCATATCCAACCCCCAAAAAGTGAAGAATATGGTCACATCGATCCCGTTGCCCAATGCGGCCCAACCCATGACCAATGCCGGGTAAGCCATGTCCAGGTTTCCCTTGGAACAAATAAAAGCTATCTTGCGATTGCCATTTTCCATGGTTTAAATTCCTTATTTATAAATAAATTTCACTGCCAGCGTGTTTACACACAGCCTTCTGGTTTACCCAGCCCGGAAATCCTTGCTACTTTCTTCGCCGGGCCTTTGGGGAACAGACCGAACAGCGCCTTGGTGGGGACTCCTGCGCCTTGGGTAATGTTGCGCAGGGTGGGTGCGCTGCCCGATTCCAACCCAACCTTGCGGCAATATTCGATAACCTGCCAGTGCTCAGGGGTCAAATCGGAGATGCCCTCTTCGACAGCCAGTGCTACCGCGATATCCTTGTTCCATTCATTCGGATCGGTCATAAAACCTTCCTCGTTTATCTGTACAGTTAGTCCTGCAATATCTTTTGTGTTCATTTTTCCTCCAATTGGATTTAATTATTCATTTGATAATTATTCAATTTGTCCAGTGTTGCTTTCTCTTGCTTAGTTTTGAGAACTACCGTTATTACCAGCCTGAGAACCAACAACATGCAGCACCCGCATGGTCAATGCCAGTCCACGACGCACTTCTGGATCCCGCATCTGGCGCATTAAACCGGTATAGGTGATGTCAACCGGTTTCTCGATTTCCTTTTCGGCTACCATTAACGTATTGCGCACAAAATTCATGATCTCTGGTTGGGTCATATCTTTTACCGTGTTGAGGATCAAGACAACATTATCACCCAAACGGTTCACATCTTCTTCGCTGAAGGAGGTCACGATGTTATCCATGATCTGCGCCCCACCTCTAGCGAAAGCGAAGTATCCTTTTCGCTCCATCTCGGTTAATTCTGCAACTGCCTTTCCGAAAGCTTCATCCGCAAGCGGACCAAGCGTTTCAACCAGGTCCATCAAGCCTTCCAACTGGCTGAGCATCTTCTCAAAATTGCGCCCGTTGCGAGCCACTCGTTTCACAAAGCGCAGCAGGTCGTTTAATTCCACATATTCCTGGATCTCCTCCAGCTGTTCAACCGAGAGACGAAAAGCTTCATTTGCTATTGGAGTCAGATCCCGGATCAATTCTGCGCGTTCATTTCGCTGGCGCTCGGCAATCTCCGCCTGCTCCGTCAGATATGCGACTTGTTGCGTCAGCACATCTATTTTTTGGTTCAGGTCAACTACTGCTTGATCCATTTTCCACTCCTTAGTTGTCCCACTTGCCAGCCATCGACATCTTTGCAGGCAGGGGCAATTCTTCACCCTTCAACAAAATATTCCAATACAACCAGCGGAAAAGCATCTTCCCCCAGTGGTTCATCTCGGATTCCTGCAGCAAGGAAAAAGGCCCGATACCTGGCAGCGGGTATTTTCCTGGCAGCGGTTCAACATCGTAGTTGAAATCGATTAACAAGCCTTTACCGAATCCTGATTCAATGAAACAATTTGCATGGCCATCAAAAGTCGGCAGCATCTCCAAACCATCAACGTATCGCAAGAAATTCTCTGCGAAGTTATCCACCGCAAAGTGAGCTACCGAGCCAGCTTTAGAAGTCGGCAGATTTGCAGCATCACCCAAGACGAATACATTATCGTAGTTCGGTGAGAGAAAAGTGTGCTTGTCCACCGGGATAAAGTTCAGATCGTCTCCCATCCCAGATCTACCGATAACTTCAGCACCCATGTTCAGGGGTACGGTGATCAAAAGGTCATATTCGATCTCCTGTTCATCATAAGAGACAATTTTCTTTGCGTCTGGATCAACCCGTTCGATATAGAACTCAGGTGCGACTTGAACTCCTTTTTCTTCCAGGATGTCTCCAAGATGCTTTGAGGCAATCGGCTTGGTAAAAGCACCCGGAAGTGGGGTCGCGTAGGTAATCTCCACCCGATCGCGGATGCCCTGCTCGTGGAAAAACCAATCGGCCAGCATCAGGAATTCAAGAGGGGCTACCGGGCATTTGATCGGATTCTCAACCACGTTCAACACCAGGCGTCCGCCTTGCCAGGTGCGCAGGTGCTTTGCCAGTGCTACTGCACCTTCGATCGTGTAGAAATCAAAGACATCCTGATGCCAGCCGTTCTCCACGATTCCAGGAGTTTCTTCTGGATGGGTATGGGCACCAGTGGCAATGACCAGAAAATCATAGTTCAATATCCGCCCATCCTTTACCAGCTTGACACGATTATGCTCAGGTTCGATCACTTCGATCTGCGACATGATCAGATCAGCTCTGGCTGGGATAAAATCACGCTTGGGCTTGATAACATCGTTCTTGCTGTACATTCCAAAAGGGATAAACAAAAATCCGGGCTGGTAGTAGTGTGTCTCGTGTTGGTCAACTATCGTAACCTGCCACTCGTCACAATCAAGCAAGCGACACAGGCGGTTTGCCACCATCGTGCCTGCAGTTCCAGCACCCAGAATCAATAAATTCTTCATAAAAAGTCTCCTGAAATTTTGGCTTTATTCTTTTGGCTCGGCAACGGTCTGGGCCAAGGCTGCCTGGCTCTGCAAATTGCTTGCCAGGACTTCGCGCAGTAGATCCAAAGCCTGGATGATGCGTTGATCGGAAAGGGAATTGACCACTGACTGTCCCTCACGTCTTGCGGAAACCAATCCTCGTTCTCGCAACAAATTTAAATGGCGCGAGGCAGTCGGTTGGCTCATTTCCAATGCTTCAGCCAGTTCGCTCACATTGAGTGGCTTCTCGCTAAGTGCATACAGGATCAGAATGCGGTTGGGGTCGGCGAGGGCAGAACAGATTCCAGCGTGGAGAGCAGTAATTTCCTGGGTTAGCCTGGGTGATACCATGGATTTTCCTTTCCTTATATTCATATACCTGCATACATGCAATTGTACAAAATATAACAAACAAAAATAATCCTCAATAGTGATATATGTCACAAGTAGCGACTGAGAAAAGTCATATTACTCATTGGATCAACAAAAGTTCGCCCGGTGTCTCCCGGACGATTCTGCAGCTCTTCTCGATTTTCTTGCCTGGCCTGCTTTTTCGATTTCTGCAATTAATCACTATGCAGGCTCAAATTTTTCGCCTTAGGAGATCAATATACGTTCATTGTTTACCCCCGCAAACCAGTAAAAAGGATATGCATTGATCGCATCATCCAGCGATATCCACAGTATCCGACCGGTTAAATTCTGGAACCATTCAGCTGCCTAGGTTGACTTCCAAAATCCAGCAGGTGCAGAGATCAAGGTAAATCTGCCTGCGAAGCTGTTTCCAAGACAAAAGTTGCTATTGTGCTGATCCTCCAGCCGCCGCCTGGAAACCAGATTATCCCGGCTGGGCGGCATATTTAATTTCCTCTTAAACAGCAGACTTTCAATCAAAAGTCCCTGATTATATATCGAACCACGTTCATTTGATGTTGACTGAACCCGGTCTATCTTCCGATAATTAGATGACAGTAAACTTCTAAATTGCTAAAGTGAATCTATAATTGACGTACACTTTGCAGCCGTCCAATTCAGGAATTATCCTCTGCAATCCCCAGGTGAAAGGAGAAGATCGAATGGCCCCAATACTTGAAGTAGAAAATCTTGAAAAAAAATACGGTGATTTCACAGCAGTCAAGGGAATCAGTTTTTCGGTCGAAGAAGGGGAAATTTTCGGCCTCCTCGGACCGAATGGAGCAGGAAAGACTCAGACCATTTCTATGTTAACCGGAGTCATACCCCCCACTTCTGGTACTGCGAGGATTGCCGGATATGACATCAACACTGACATGAACGAGGTCAAGAAAGTCAATGGATTGGTTCCCCAAGATTTGGCCCTCTACCCAACTTTAAGCGCGCGAGTGAATCTAAATTTCTTCGGCCGCATATACGGTTTGCGTGGTAGTGAACTAAAAGAGCGCGTCGAGGACGTGCTGCGCATCGTAGCATTGACTGAACGCGCCGACGAAATAGTGGACAAATATTCTGGTGGTATGAAACGCAGGGTAAACATCGCTGCAGGACTGGTTCATCATCCCAAGTTGCTCTTCCTCGACGAACCAACGGTTGGCGTTGATCCCCAAAGTCGCAATCATATCTTCGAGAGCGTTTTACGGCTTAACCGCGAACGCAAGATGAGTCTTGTGTACACCAGCCACTATATGGAAGAGGTCGAGCTGCTTTGTAATCGGGTGGCGATCATCGATGAGGGGAATATCATCGCCATGGACACGGTCAAGAATTTGATCTCGATGCTGGGTGGCGGGATCATCTATGTTGGCTTGGAAAAAGTAGATGACACCATCCTGCAGCAGCTCGATGACCTTCCTGCTGTCCAAGAGGCATCTCTCGTCCAACGACCGCCTGTTCCTCCACCTGCCGAGGGAGAAGAACCCGAGGCGGAATCAGAGCCTATCCTGCAAACACCCATCGTCAAGATTGTTGCAGAAAACAGCCAGCAAGCTGTTGTCAACGTGATCGCATTCCTGAACGAACAGGATCGACCACTTACCTCTCTGGAGATCCTGGAACCAAACCTGGAGAGTGTGTTCCTGCACCTGACGGGCAAGAAGTTAAGGGAGTGAGCCGTGATGAAGTCGCTTAGCATTGCTATTAAAGATATTCAAATCTTACTCCGCGACCGCGGCGGCATAATCCAGCTCTTCTTGCTACCTTTGCTGTTCATCATCGTTTTCAGCGGAGCATTGGAATCGATCGGAAAGGGAGAAGAGGATACGCGTCTGGCTTTGCCAGTTGTCAATCTTGATGGTGGTGATCTATCCCAAACTTTAGTTGATGGCATCGATGCAGCAGGAGGCCTGCGGGTTGAACTCTACCAGTATGATGAAGCCCAAAAACTGCTGGAAAACAACGACATCCCCCGCATGCTGGTTATCCCCCCAGAATTCACCAGCGGTGCGGAAGCAGGCCAGACAGTGGAATTGAAGCTGATCAGTCACCCGGACGCCGATCTTCTGCAAACCGAGGCAATCAACCTGGTAATCGTCGGAGTTGCCAGCGAGCTGTCCTTGGAAAGCCAGATTCTTGCCAGCTTGAGACAGATGGGTGAAATGCAGGCCAGTGCCCCAGAAGAGTACCAGGTGTTCACCACAGATCGAGTTCTTGCCCAGGCCCGTGATCAGTTTGAGCAAGCCCAAACCAGACCATTAATCGAGGTAAAGGAGACAGTACCTTCCCAAGGAGGAGAACGCGAAGAAGCACCCAGCATTGGCTTGGTAGCTGTTTCCGGGATCGCTGTCTTATTTGTCTTTGGAACTGCCCAGATAACCGCCCGTTCTATCTTCGACGAGAAGAAGATCGGATCTTTCCGGCGCCTTTTGGCCGCGCCGATGAGCAAAGCCGCCTTGCTTTCCGGCAAGATGCTGCCGAATATTATCATCGGCATGATTCAATTTACCGTGATCCTTGCCTTTGGAGTTTTTGGCTTGAGACTGATGGGATTAAATGCCCCTACCCTCGGCAATCAACCACTCTCTGTCGTGCTCGTTTGCCTGATCATTTGCCTGTGTTCTACTGCATTTGGCATCCTGGTGGCAGCCCTTGCTCGTACTGAAAACCAGATTGGCGGTCTGACCAGTTTATTGGTTTGGGGTCTGGGGATAGTCGGAGGCGCCTTCATCCCGATCACATTTCTGGATCAGTTCCTTGGTCCAGTAGTTAAGATCATCCCCCAGTATTGGGCAAACCGCGCCCTGACCAGTTTGATGCTGCGCGGGGTTGGACTAACTGATGTCCTGACAGAGATCGCGGTGCTGCTGGGTTTCACAGCAATCTTCTTCCTGTTCGGATTGTGGCGTTTTGATTTTGATTGAGGATATGTAAAACAAGAAGTTTTACGCCGTAACATTATTGAATCAAACATTAAAATTTGTTATCTCTCCCATCAGGAGGATATTGATGCAAGCAATTTATGACACACTATCTGTCGCTGGAAAAGAAATCCGCATGATCGCTGCCGATCGCGGGCTATTGGCAGTCCTGATTCTATTGCCGATCTTGTTGGGTTCGCTTTTTGCTGGACTGAACCTGATGCTGGTCAACGAAGAGGGTGAACCGAACATCCTGTTAGATGTCATTGTTGTAAACGAGGACTCCGGTGTTTTTGGGAGTGAGGTGGTCAAGTCTATTCAAACCATTGACCAAATCGAGGCTACGATTTCAAGTGATGTTTCCACCGCCGAAGAAAACGTGATCGAAGGAAAAGTCTCCGCGGCGGTCATTATCCCGGCTGACTTCTCAGAGAAGATTGACTCTTATACCCCCACAGAACTTGAAGTGATCATCGATCCGGCTCAACCTGAAAGCGCAAGCATCGTCACCGGGATCATGAACCAAGTCGTTGCTGAGATCACCATTTGGGGTGAGATCCAATATGGCATTCGCTCCATCATGAACGAATCCAACCTGCTGGCAAATGCCAGTCCGGAAGAGCTGCGCGGTCTCGAAGCACAAAACCTGGGGGTGATCATGACTCGCCTGAACGAGCTGCGCCGCGATCCGGCCATCGCCGTGAGCAGCGAAAACTTGGCAGGGGCCAAGGTTGCAGGGGGCATCAGCCTTTTCATCACCTTCTTGTTCCCTGCATTCACCGTCATGTTCATTTTCTTCATTGTTGGCGCAGAGAGTTCATCCCTGTTACAGGAGCGAGAGGCAGGCACCCTGCGTCGTCTCTTGGCTGCTCCCATCCCTCGCTGGACAGTAATCGCCGGGAAAATGCTTGCCTATGGCTTGCTGGTCTGCCTGCAGGTATTGATCTTATTTACCTTGGGATACACACTGTTCGGGATCACTTTGGGGCAGGATCCAATCGCTTTAGTTGCAATCACCATCGCGGTGACTTTTGTGGCTGTATCGATGGGTATGCTGGTCGCAGCCTTTGCGAGAAACTCCAAGCAAGCAGACAACGTAGGCATGATCTTGGGATTCTTATTCGCCGGTATTGGGGGGGCGTTTCCCACCTGGCCGCCCTTGTTCCGTTCAGAAGGATTTATCGGCACACTATCAAAATTCACACCGCACGCCCATGCACTCGAAGGGTATTACAGCGTGATGGCTGAAAATGCCGGTTTTAGCGAAATC
>CP070764.1:3380773-3400956 GCA_020349245.1 Chloroflexota bacterium
AATGGAATCGATCGGGATCCGACTGGTCAGGTGATCGTATTCGGAATCTATGGTCTGATCTTCGGGATAGTTTTAGGGCTTCTCCTTGGATTACTGACAGTTGGATGGCGGCAGACCTGGCGAGTTCTCCTGGCTTCATCAGTTGGTTTTGGTCTGGGCGGGGCTGCTGTCGGTTATGGCTTGAGAATTGCTTATTACCCAGCCACTTTCGGAGCAGAGCTACCGGAATTGGTTATTGTTTTACCAATCCTGGCTCTTGTATTCTTTGGAGTTGGCGGGCTCTTCTTGGGTTGGGTTTTTGAATGGGTTACTCATTGGCGAGTGGAGAATGTTCCCCATGAACCGGCAAAGTGGGTAAAAACTCTCGGGGTGATAGCTCTGATATTGATCGGATTCTTCTTAATCTCAAACTACAGGCAAATGGTCAAGTTCCTAACTATCAGACCTGGCTCTGTATCTTCCAGCCTGGAAATGAAGACATTTGGTACCCAATGGCAGGGTCAAAAAGTGCTTTCGCGTCAGTTATCAGAGGAGAGTTCTGCCGCATTCAGTATGTCGGCAAATAAGATTGGAGATTCAAGTGCAGTATGGGTAGAAACTCTCGATGGATTCGATGAAGTATTTCTTTCTTCGCGAGAATTCGAGGCCGATAACAAATCAGCTTGGACTGAACCATTGATGGTCTCGTCAAGCCTTGAATCTGATTCAGTCCACCCCGCTATTTTTACCGATGATGAAGGAGTAAATCATATCGTATGGACTGAAAAAACCGGTGAAAGAGTGGATATCTATTACAGCCGATGTGAAGCAGATTTGTGCAGCGAACCGGTGCTGTTATCCGAGCTTCAAGGTGTTGTTTGCGAAGGATTTGAAAATAGATCGTTATCCCCGATCAATGATTGGCCGGATATAACCATGAGCAGCAACAATACACTGATGGTCATGTGGAGTAACGCCAGCGGAGCGCTGTTGTATGCTACTTGGGGTGCCGATCAAAATCCGCCAGCTGGCTCAACAGGGTGTGTAGTGGGTCCTACAACTACCAGTGATGGTATAGAACAATATCAGCCGCGAATCAGTGGAAATCAATCTGGTTCAATCTTTGCGGTATTTGCTGATTTCATTCCAGGTTCAGAGACTGTTTATTCAATTGATTACACCGAGTCTGGTTGGAGTTCTCCACAGTCATTGGCAAACGGCACGATGCCGGACATATTCACGGATACCAGCGGGGTTGTATTCTATTCTTGGTGTGATGCTGGTGGACAGGTTCAAATTAAGAATGCAGATACCAATTCAATTGAAACGATTCCATTTCCCCCATGTCTAAGCCGACCAATCATGGCTGAAGATGAAAGGGGAAGACTGCACCTGGTTTGGTACTCGGATCAAATTCGGAATAACATGAATATCGTCTTACCATCCAATGTTGTTTATGAGAGTATTCATACCGACAATGGGTGGTCTGAACCAGCAATCGTCACACTAACGGTGGATAAATCACATCCTGAAGTCGCAGGGAAGGGATTTGGGGAACTTACCCTTCTTTGGAATGATGAAGCTAATAGTCAGCTCCATGTTATTGAACAGCCAAATTACAGCTGTTCTCCGGATACGCTTGGTCGAATTGGAAAGGTAATCTTGGATGTAGCCCAGTCGGGATCATTTAGACCACAGGGAGATGAAATACCTTATTGTAATAATGAATATATCGGCATGATATATATGCCGAATCCAGATCCTGCATTTAGTGCAAATCAACCAACAATAAATGGGGGATTCGATGAAATGGCCGACTTAGCAAGTTTGGTTAAGTATGAGGTCATGCTTTCGGTGATGGAATGGGCTTCAGAAGAGGAAGCAGCAAATTTGAACCCAGGAATGGTATATACCAGAGAGATCGCCAAACTCTATGAGAAAATCAAAACCGATCCTTCACAATACCCGCGTGGATTAACTGTCCGGATACTTCTGGGCAATTATCCTGAACTCTCAAACCTTGAATGGGGAGAACAGATATGGAATGTGATTCATAATTTGCGTGTTGCTGGCGTTGATAAAATGGTCGACCCTCAGATAGGCTGGAAAGTTGAAGTGGCTAATTATGAAGGTGTTTACCCGCACAGTCATACAAAATTTTTGATCATCGACGGGAAGATCGCCGTTGGGGCTGGATTTAATTATGGATATTTACATTTCCCCTTTGAGCACCCCTCGCATAAAGGTGGTGATTTGTTTGATTTAGGCCTGATCATATCGGGTCCAATTGCCCAGCAGGTCCTCGTAGCATTTGATGACTACTGGCAGGGTGCTGAACAACTGACTTGCCCCGAATTACCGGAAAATCCAGGATTTTTATGGACGCGCGAATGCACCCGAAGTGAAGCGCAGGCAACTCATGTCCCTGAAGTCATGAAATATTCCATTCCAAATACCCCTAGAGAGCAGAGCAATGCGTTCTCACTAAACCGAAATATCAACTATAAAGAGTCTGACGAGGTTATCAAACAAGTCCTGTCCTCCGCTGAGAAGTCCTTGGATATTATGGAGGTGAATTTCTCCTTGGAACTTATATGTGCATTGGATTTATTCAACGATGAAGTTTGTAATTTCGATAATGCACTAGACTACATGGATTCGATTTTATCTTCTGTTGAAGAAAATCAAACCAGGGTCAGGGTCCTGATGGAGAAGTTAAACAGTAATGGGATGGAAAATCGAGTTTCAGCAAAAGAATTCACCCGGGAGTTAGAGAAGCGAGGTTTAAGCGAATATGTGGAGCTAAGATTCTTTGGGGGAAGAATGCATGCAAAGGCATTTTTGGTAGATCAAGAAATGCTGTTTGTCGGCAGTCAGAACTTCCATTACAGCGCTTGGGGGGAAACTGGCCTAGCGGAATATAACCTGGCAACTGATGATCCAAGAGCTGTTGAGACCTTCCAAAAGATGTTTGATTACTATTGGGAAGATGGTATCCCCTGGGATGAGTATAAGTGATGGATTCTCCGAGTGAATTTGTAAAGAGAGAAAGGATATCTTGACCAGCCCATAATTTCTTGGTAAACTCATAGGGTTGAAGATTCAGACTTTGGAAGAAAGGAGGCGCGAAAAATTTATGGGATATAAAGTTTCTGCTGAGAAAGTAATAAAGGCGCGCTTCCTGGTGAGAGTCATCAGTTAGGACTTACTTCTAATTATCATCGCCACAGGTGCGCCAACGCCCTGTGGTTTTTTATTTGTATATATCAGTCATTAAGTTTTCTGATAAGCGAATAGCGAAATCCACTGGGTGTTGAAAACCAGTGGATTTATTAATTAAGGATTATTTGAGATGGATTACTTTGAAGATTACGATGAGTTAGTCGACCTTCCAAAAATAAAGAATATGCCGATTACCAAACCCGAAAAGGAATACCGGAGAAAATCGAAAAAGAGCGACAAGCATGAATTTACTGAATTAAAGCTTTTATCGGAGCAGCAGGATGATGTAAGCGAATATCAATTTTCATATGAAGCCTCTCGCCATGAGCGTGAATGGATTCTAGATTCGTTGGGATTGTTTTATCAAATGCAGTGGTTTGCTGATATCCTACGACTGGTAAAGGGAGGAAAAGAAGCTTCTGTTTACCAATGTCTTCCTTCTCCTGCCTCTCCAGTTGAAGGGAGTTATCTCGCGGCAAAGGTTTACAGACCCAGGCGTTTTCGAAATCTTAAAAACGATCATATTTACCGGGAAGGACGTGTAGATTTAGATACTTCAGGTAATGCGATTATCAAAGAGAAAATGCTGAAAGCAATCCGCCAGCGAAGTGATTATGGTCGGAAAGTGATGCATACCTCCTGGCTCGAACATGAGTTCAAGACAATGAAGATTCTCTATGAGGCTGGAGCGGATATCCCCAGACCATACGCAAGTGGAAGCAATGCGATTTTGATGGATTATATCGGAGGTGTTGAATTCGCCGCTCCAACGTTAAATACAGTCGATCTCGACTCGAGCGAAGCAAATATCCTATTTGGGCGAGTTTTACACAACATTGAAATCATGCTCGAACACGAACGTGTTCATGCTGATTTATCTGCTTACAATATTCTTTATTGGCATGGAGAGATCAAGTTGATTGATTTCCCCCAGGCAATTTCACCCGATGAGAATAATTCCGCATATATAATTTTTCGGCGTGATGTTCGCAGGATCTGTGATTACTTCAGGCGGCAAGGTGTGCAAGTTGATGATCAAGATTTGGCGAGAAAACTGTGGCAAAAATACAGGTTTCGCCAGATGCCTGAATTCAGTCTCACGGTGTTGGATGAAGAAGATCAACAAGATAGAGAGTATTGGAATCGCTTGAAGGATAGGTTTTAATCCTCGCAGTAAAATCTAGTAAGTGCACCAGAAGAGTCAATCTGGTGCACTTTACTATATGAAACATGTCATTTTCATCATTTGGATCGGATCTTGCATCTAATAGAATAAGGAATGCATCCAACCGGATATTTTTCCGATAAAGTCAAGACCTATCAATAATATTTGGACGAATTGGAGTTAAGGTGTATAATTTTTGGGGATTGGGAAAATTATCAGTTATGTTAGGATAACAAATCATTCATAATAATTAAGACAAACAGGATAAGATATCAAAATAGAGAGACAAGAAGATGAAACTGAAGCTTTTTCTAATTTTTGGCTTTGTTATCACTATTGGGATGGGATTGGCTTTTGGTTTTTATCGGATGGTTTATGCAGAAGAAGAGGTGTCGACTTCATATTATTCGATATTCTATCAAGAACCCGCCGATGTGCATCTTGGAAAAGCTGGAGTTTTCATGCTCAGTTCCAGTTACAATGCCGTTGCGACTATAAACCGGTTTGATATTGACAATACATATCCATCTGACGATTTAGAGTTTTATGACCGCTGGCTGGATTTTGGTATTTATGACTACTATGGAAACCCATATTTGGGTTTGTGGGGATTTAATTATGTTTACTTCAACCTTAAATACCACACCCGGCAGCTATGGGATGCTGGAGATTTGAATGTGTATCACTGGGATGCGGCGCGTAAAGATTGGATCAAATGTCCATCTTATCTGGTAGAAATGAAGAATCTTCCCCACGGTCGCATAACCTGTGTCATGACGGAATTCGGCTTGTACGGCATTGCATCTGGAAAATAATTCAAAGATACTCTGGAGAGTCAATATATTCGATTACAAAAATTCATCTTATCAATATCCATCCTTGAGAGATTTCTCAGCGAGAAAATGCATGAATTTATTCAATAAATGATGGAGGATTTAATGAAAATTTTTATCAAGTCATTCGTAGCGGTAACCATTGTTGCAGTGTTGTTAGTCGGCTTGGGATTTTTATCTCAACCTGCAAAAGCACTTCAATATTATTCGCTTTATAGTTATTCAGGCTATCCCACTTTCTCGATAACCAGCGTGGAAAAAGATAAGAGTGTCTCAATCAAGACCTATAACTTACCTGCAAATGATAAGTTTGATGTCACTATGGGACCAATGGGAACCCGTGGAGTAGGGGGCGTCAAAGTCAAAACTGTGGATTCAGGATCCGGCGGATCTCAAGTGTACACATTCGATATCCCGGCCTCTTTATCAGGTTCTTACCAAATTGCTATTCGGATGCAGAGCCCCCATAGTGGATATTATGCATACAATTGGTTCGTCAATAATACAAGCGGTAGCACCACTCAACCGCCATCAACAACCCCACCACCAGGTTATTCCGATTATCCATCTTTCTCGATAACGAATGTCGTGAAGGATGATAAGGTCACCATCAAAACCACGAAATTACCTCCAGATGACACATTTCGAGTGACGATGGGGCGGATGGGAACAAAAGGTGTTGGTGGAACCGTGATTGATATCGTTGATTCAGGTACCGGGGGGACGAAGGAGTACACTTTTGATATCCCAGCCGGATTGGCTGGTTCATACCAGATTTCGATCCGCATGGAAAGTTCAACAAGCGGTTACTTCGCTTATAACTGGTTTTATAACAATACTTCCGCTGCTGTGACACAACCTCCGTCTCCTAGCCCCACGCCACCACCTGGATATAGCGGTTACCCGACCTTCAATATCCTTGCTGTTGTCCGGGACTCAAGTGTGAAAGTCCAGGCGTACAATCTACCCCCGAATAATAGTTTCGTAGTCACGATGGGGCCGATGGGAACAAAAGGTGTTGGTGGTATCAAGGTAGACACAGTCGACTCAGGGAGCGGTGGTTCAAAACAGTTCACTTTCAATATTCCAGCATCCTTGAAAGGATCCTATCGGATATCAATCAGGATGCAAAGTTCTACAAGTGGTTACTATGCCTATAATTGGTTTTACAACAACAATGCAGGCACACCGTAAATCTTATTAGATTAGCGTCCTGAAATTTTTTGTCTGACGAAAAATACCCACCGGTGATCATTCATCGGTGGGTATTTATATTTTCCTGTGCATGTCTGTGGGCTATGAAAGCTGTTATGAAGATTAATCTAGCTCTCGAACACATTTAGAATTGCATTTAATTCCCCAACAAATCTTGTACCCCATAGGGGATTTTATCCCAATGGTTGTTCAGGTATCATGAGATTCACCACTTGTTGGTAATGGATAGTTTTGATATGCTGATTCTAATCGGATAACCATCGTCTCTTGCTGGAGGGGATGCGTTCTTAGCCTAATCCAATCGTTGCCCTCCTGACAAGTAGCTGGAGGGCGGTTATATAACCAAATTATTCACCGCTCCTGGCATTTCAGAGCATTGATCATGAGAATAAAATCAGGAATACTGACAATTGTTCTGGGGATACTAATGGTTGCGTGTAGTCCTCGTCTGCCTGATGCAGCAAAAGATTTGGCGATATCAGTACTTTGTGATTTTCCAGCAAAATCTGGAGAAAACAGGTGTAAGAGCGTTGAGATCAGCCAGGTAAAATTTCAATCCGGGGCTGAATACTCCGTACCTGATAATTTGTCGGTGTGGTGCATTGAAATTAATTATGTTGATTACACGGGAGAAAAAGGCATTGCACTTGTGCGCATGCACGGTCCTACACGACGAGGAGAATTTGAAATCCTTGGAGGACCAGTGCTTGACGAGCACTGTAACGAGCGCAATTAAACCAGAGAATATTTTCAACCAAAAGGAGTCATTTCTTATCGGATCAAATTTGCGCCAGGTTTTTCAACCATTTGATTGGTTGTGAGGGGGTATCTTATAATGAATGTGTGTCAATACAAGTCCCTAAATGCGAATACAGAGAATTTTATCTCCTGACAGGGAAAAGAGGACATGGATGATCAAAGATGATTTGGGTTTAGACGGTTATTTTTCGCATTGGAGCATTATCCGCCGAGGTTTGATCTCCCTAATCGATAAATTCAATGATGAGAAATTGGATTATGTACCGTTTCCAAGTGCCTGGTCGGCAAGGGAGATTGTGCTACACATTGCGAACGCGGAAGAGGGTTGGTTTAAATTTGCGGTCATGCATGAGATGAATCAATGGCCTGACGAGTATCAGACTGAGGATTTTCTGAGCGTTCAATCGATCAAAGATATACTCGTGGAGGTGCACCAGCAAACTGAAATTTATTTATCCAGATGGTCTGGAAGCGATCTTAAAAAGCGAATAGACCTTCCCTGGGGTGAAACTGCACCTCTAAATTGGATAATCTGGCATGTGATCGAGCATGAGATTCACCACAGGGGCGAGTTGTCCCTTATCCTGGGATTACTTGGAAAGGAAGGTTTGGAAGTCTGAGATAATTGATTGAGCAGCTGCAGGACAGATTACTATAATGATTGCTGCGGGGGGAGCTGGTCTCAAGTTCGCAAAAAAATCCCAATCTGGCCCATGAATGGAGCTAATCCCAATATTTTCTGGATGTACATAAGGATAAAAAATCTTCCCGGAGTATCTCCGGGAAGATTTGGTTTAGTTGAGTGAATTTTATGAGGTCCCAAATGCTTTACGCACACCTGGCAGCATACAGTAAATCAGGACGAGACCATTCAAGAATATCGACCATCCATATTCAATCCCGGTTCCAGTGCCCAGCATGCCCATGAAATCAAGTATTAGATTGAATATCGTGATAACCACGAGGAATAGCCATGCTGATGGGTCAACATTCCATAACATTTGGACCAACCAGATATATACCCAGACCAACAAACCGTACATCAAAGCTGCAAAAAGGCTAAAATTCCGGAATGAGAATGGGCCAAAGTTGAATTTGAATACACCGAGGAATTGGAGTGTGTGGTAGGCAGCGATAACTGCTGCAACACCTGCCAAAACCGCAAGAATGGTTACCCCGAAGGGTCTTTCTTTTGTCATAAGATCTCTCCTTTCGTTCTTGAAAATTTATATATGAACAATACGAAAAGGTTACTTTTCGCCCAGATATAAACACTGACCATTAGGAAAAGTTACGCTTCTTCGTCCTGCGAGAGATCGAATATCTTGTTGACATTCACAAGGAAATTTGCTATGCTTACTCTACCGAACGGTCGGTAGGGAATTATGACTCGCAACGATATATTGGACGCTGCAGCACAAATTTTCAGCCAAAAAGGCTATCACGGCACTTCTATGCAGGATATAGCCATCGCGGTAAACCTGCAAAAAGCCAGCCTCTACCACCACGTAACCAGTAAGCAGGAGATTTTATTCGATTTACTTAACCGGGGTTTGGATATCCTGACCAGGCACGTTGAAGAGGCGATCAACGAACCAGGATTGCCGGATGAACGGTTGCGGAGAGCAACCTGCGCGTATCTTGAAACCTTGACAGAGTATCAGGACCTGGCTGCGGTCTTATTACTTGAATATCGTTCTCTCGAACCGGATTACCATGCTCGCCATATCCCGAAGCGAGATCATTTCGAGCAAATATGGCGTGATTTGATCCAGCAAGGGGTAGAAGACGGTACTTATAACTGCGACCATCCATCATTGTCTGCCAGGGCAATCCTCGGCGTATTAAATTGGACGGTGACGTGGTTTAGGATCGATGGACCTATGACTGCAAAGGAGATTGCCGAACAGCTGTCAGAACTCTTCTTGATGGGTCTGACAACTAGGGAGAACAATTCAAAAGTGACTTAACGTGAAGGAAATTAGAGGTTTTGAAACATCACTGGGCGCGCACGTTTATCAAATCCCGGTCGAGGCATTTCCGGGATTATGGTCCTATGCTTACCTTGTCGAAAGTGGTAACGGATTCGTGCTGATCGATTCTGGTTCGGGTTTTGGTGATGCAAATCAGGAGCTGGTTGAAGGTATCTTCGCTGCAGGCAATAAAATTCTCGGTGAGGATTTTTCTCTTATAGACTTGAGCCATGTGATAATCACCCATGGTCATATTGATCATATCGGAGGTCTGGGTGAAATTGTCTCCAGGTCGGGTGCATTGGTTGGCGTGCACGAGCTGGACCGACATACTCTCGTCAATTATGAAGAGCGGCGCGCAGTCTTAAGCCGCAAGTTAAGAAAATATCTTTCAGAAGCTGGCGTGGATGATGAGAACAAGGAAAATTTGCTGGGACTTTATCAATTTACCAAGCAATTATTCCATTCTATCAATGTCGATTTCTGCTATGAAGATCTGGGAATGCAATTAGGGGAATTTAAATTCCTTCACGTCCCCGGTCATTGCCCAGGTCACGTAGTGATTCGATTTCACGATATCTTATTTTGCGGTGATCACATCCTTTCAGATATCACCCCGCACCAATCTCCAGAAGAATTAATGCCGTTCACCGGGCTTGACCATTATTTAAAATCCCTTGATGCTGTAGAAAAGTGGTCATATGGTGTGAGGATCGCCTTATGTGGGCACAAACAGGTGATCACTGATTTGACTGCTCGAATCGCGGAGATAAGAGCTGCTCATATAATTCGCTTGGAACAGGTATGGGATTTTTTTTCATACCCTCAATCCATCTTCACGCTCGCTCAGACGTTGTTTGGATCAGTGAATGGCTACAATGCCCTCCTGGCGATCGAGGAAGCAGGAGCGCATGTTGAGTATCTATATCAACGTGGGAATCTAGTTATCGAAAATTATGATCAATTAGATAATTCAGACGAACCCATGACCTTTTTATATAAGCGTCAATAAAGTTGGATGGGTTCATCAAGAGTTAACGAAGGAGTGGAAAATGTATGCGTTTGAACCATCAGAAGAGCAAAGAATGTTGATTGATGCAATCCAGCGATATACAACAAATGATCTGCGTCCCGCTGCTCATGACGCAGATGAGACGAACCAACTTCCCAATAATTTAATCGAGAAAGGTTGGGAATTGGGAGTTCTCCAAGCATCAGTCCCCGAGGAATACGGTGGTTTTGGCGATCACTCAAGTGTGACTGGAGTCTTGGCAGCCGAAGAATTGGCCTGGGGAGACCTGGCAGGTGCTTTTGCAGTCTTATCCCCAGGCTTGTTTGCCCTACCGATCCTCCTGGCCGGTAATGAGGAGCAGAAGGCAGAACTAATTCCTCCGGTTATTGAAGATGAGTGGAAGCCTTTCACTGCAGCACTGATAGAACCGCGTTTTGATTTTGACCCATTCACGTTACACACTACAGCCACTGAAAACCAAGATGGATTCGTGCTGAATGGAGAAAAAGTATTCGTTCCATTTGCGGCAGATGCAGAGAAACTGATTATCTATGCCGATTTAAACGGACAAAGCCAGGGATTTATCGTGTCAGCTGGTGCACAAGGTTTACACATTGGCGATCGCCAATCTCTAATGGGAATTAACGCCTTCCCACTTTACAAGGTCAAATTGGATGGGTTGCGCATCCCGAAATCTAATCGTCTTGGAGGACAGGATGGGGCTGATATCCATCCGATTATAGATGCTTCCAGGGTAGCAGTAGCAGCGGCGGGAGTTGGAATTTCCAGAGCTGCCTATGAGTATTCCAGGGATTATGCAAAAGATCGGGACGTTTTCGGGGTGAAAGTTGCTCAGAAACAGGCAATTGCATTTATGCTGGCTGAAATGGCAACAGAAATCGAAGCTATCCGTTTGCTGACCTGGGAAGCTGCCTGGATGCTTGATGTAGGCAAAGAGGAAGCCAGTAAATATGCATATTTGGCGCATACAGGTGCCATGGACATGGCAATGATGGTAACCGACCGCGCGGTGCAAATCCTGGGTGGGCACGGATATATCCGCGAACATCCGGTGGAAATGTGGATGCGCTGCGGTAGAGGGATTGCGACTTTTACAGGTTTAGCGATGGTTTAAGGATTCCCTTTTGAGAATGATCGGAGGAAGAGATGATTGAATTTGAGATACCAAAACCGATAGCGAAACAAAAATATCTGCTGCAAACGGTAGCTGAAGAAATGATGCGTCCGCATTCACGCTATTTTGATGAACACGAGCATGAAATTCCCTGGGATTATATCAACTTCATGCACCAAGCTCTTCAAGCTGTGGGTGCTGGTTCGCTTGCCCCAGCCCCAACCGAAGGGGAAGAGAAGAAAGAAGAGGTTGAGAAGAAAAAGTATCCCCCTATCGGGTATCAATCCCTGACTTTCATGCTTGAGACTCTTTCCTGGGGGGATGTCGGAATATATCTGGTTACACCAGGTGGAGGGCTCGGTGCGGCAGCGGTTGAAGCAACGGGTACGCCTGAACAGAAGAAAAAATTCCTGGCACGATTTCGCCAAGAGAAACCAGCATTTGGAGCTATGGCGATGACGGAATCTCATTGTGGATCAGACACTTCAGCAATCCGCACAACGGCTGTCCTTGATCCAGAAACGAATGAGTGGGTGATCAACGGTGAAAAAATATTTGTCACTGGAGGAAAGATATCTCTTCAAGATAGCGATGGCCTGGTAGTGGTTTGGGCGACAATTGATCCACAGGCAGGACGTGCAGGTATGCGGCCTTTTGTTGTCGAAGCGGGCACTCCCGGGGTAAAGGTGACCAAGCTTGAGCACAAGTTGGGAATCAGGGCGAGCGATACGGCATCCATTGTGCTGCAGGATGCCCGGGTTCCTTTTGAAAACCTGCTAGGTAGTCCTGAGATTCCCAAGAAAGAAACGAAAGGATTCAAAGGGGCGATGGCAACATTCGATGCCACCCGACCACTTGTCGCGGCAACCGGCATTGGTGTTGCTAGGGCGACAATGGAATTGCTCAAGGAATTATTGGCGCAGCAGGGTGTCACCATCCGCTATGGCTTGCCGCGGCAGAAATTGACCAGTGTAGAAAGAGATGTTATCGATATGGAGGTTCAACTTGAATCTGCCTGGTTATTGGTGATTAAAGCCGTTTGGATGGCAGATAACCGCAAGCCTAATCCTCTAGAAGCATCCATGAGTAAGGTCCGAGCTGGAGATGTTGTCACCAAAATTACCCAAAAGGCGCTCGAGATCATGGGCCCGGTTGGGTACACCAGGGATCACCTGCTGGAAAAGTGGTTCCGCGATGCGAAGATAACCGATATTTATGAAGGCACAGGCCAGATCAACCGCCTGGTTGTCGCTAGGAATCTCTTGGGATACCGTGGAAAAGAACTGCGCTGAGCAACTAAATAGAGGAAATTTTTAGGAGGCGATTAAAGCGTGATCGTTATGTATACGGGAATTAATTGTCGAGCTGGAAGTTCACTTGAAGGGTATATTGAATAGAAACACGTGTTCCTGGAACAAGGATCAAAATCAATCTTTCCGAAAATTTTGATTCCTCGCCAAGAAATTAATCACTGGACACGAAGGAGGCGCAATGAAATACCAAGTCAGGAAAGCGGTTGTGATTGGAGCAGGCACCATGGGGGCTGCAATCGCAGCTCATCTGGCAAATATCCACGTACCAGTTACTCTGCTGGATATCGCTCCCACGAAACTTAATCAGAAGGAAAAAGAGCAAGGGTTAACCCTGGAGGATCCCAAGGTTCGCAATAGGATTGTCCAAGAAGGTTTCGATAGAGCTTTGAAATCGCGACCTGCAAGTTTCTTTACCGCTGAACTGGCAAACCTGGTGTCAGTTGGCAACTTGGAAGACGATTTTAATGTAATTCAGGATGCGGATTGGGTTATTGAAGCCATCATTGAGAACCTGGAAATCAAGCAGCAGTTGATGGAACGGATTGACAAGGTGCGTGGGAAGTATACGATTGTCTCGACGAACACTTCAGGTATCCCGGTTGCTTCTATAACCAAAGGACGTTCCCAGAGCTTCCGGGAACACTTCCTGGGAACCCATTTCTTCAATCCTCCTCGGTATTTGAAATTAGTTGAAGTAATTCCGACAGGGGATACCCTCTCTGGAGTGGTAGACTTCATCAGTCATTTTCTGGAGTACCGCCTGGGAAAGGGCGTGGTCTTAGCCAAGGATACACCAAACTTCATCGCAAACCGCCTTGGCTTTGCTGGCGGCGCCTTCAGCCTGCATTACATTCTTGAGCAAGGATATACAGTTGAAGAAGTAGATGCAATCACTGGACCGGTGATTGGCCGCCCGAAAACCGCTACTTTCAGGTTGATCGACTTGGTGGGGATCGATGTATGGGAGCATGTCGGTAAGAATCTAATCACAGCCTTACCGCATGATAAAGAAGCGATACGATATCTCGAATCAGAAAAGCCGAACCAGCTGATCCATAATATGGTCGAGAAGGGTTGGTTGGGGAACAAAACCAAACAGGGATTTTATAAGCAAGTAATGGTAAATGGGAAGAAAGAGTTCTGGGTATTGAACTTCGGAACTATGGATTACGAAGCTCCAAAAAAACCAAGATTTGATTCAATCGGGGACGCAAAGGACGAAGATGATCTCGAGGAACGCCTAAGAATACTCTTGGCAGCTGAAGATCGGGCAGGGGAATTGGTGCAGGGATTGCTATACCAGGGGATGGCGTATGCCAGCGATCGAATTCCAGAGATAGCTGATACACCAAAACCAATTGATGATGCCATGCGCTGGGGATTTAACCAAGCGGCAGGTCCGTTTGAAGCCTGGGATAAGCTCGGCGTTGCGGATACATTGCTACGCATCAAGGAGCGAGGATTCAAGCCCGCCACGTGGGTGGATGAAATGCTGGAAAATGGTATCAGCAGTTTCTACCAGTACAAAGACGGCATAAAAATCGGTGTTTACAGCCCAGGAAAAGGGAATTATTTACCAATAGAACGTTCTCCTATGGAGATCAAGCTCAAGCAGCAGACCCAGGTGGCAAAAAATGCAGGTGCCACCTTGTGGGATTTGGGAGATGGGGTGGCTTGCGTAGAATTTCATACCAAGATGAATGCTCTTGATGAAGACATCAGCAAGATGATCCATCTGGGGATTGACAAGCTTGATCAAGATTTCGAGGGTTTAATTCTTAGTACCGAAGCTGACAATTTCAGTGCTGGTGCCAATCTTTTCATGGTGGTGATGATGGCTCAGAACCAGGATTGGGAGAATCTGGATCTGGCTATACGGGGATTGCAGAACCTGACCCAGCGCATCCGTTATGCACCCAAGCCTGTCGTTGCAGCTCCTGCAGGGATCGCAATGGGAGGTGGCTTGGAGATCTTGCTGCATGCTAGCCGAATCGTAGCTGGCGCGGAGCTCTACACCGGTCCAGTTGAAGCTGCTCATGGGTTAATCCCGGCAGGAGGAGGGACAAAGGAGCTACTTCGCCGAATGATAAATCCCCCAATGAAGATTAAAGATGCTGAGCCACTGCCCTTCCTGATGCAGATGATGGAATACATCGTCATGTCTTACTATAAAGTATCCCCCAGCGCAGAGGAGGCGCGAGTGATAGGTTATCTCACTCCCTGCGACCGCGTGGTTCTGAACAGAGAACACCTCTTGGCGGAAGCAAAGAAAGAAGTGCTGAGTATGGTGAATTCCGGGTATGTGCCACCGCTTCCAGAAAAGATATATGCTGCTGGCCGGGATGCATTGGCTGCCATGAGGGTGGGATTATATATGTTCAAGGAAGGAAACTACTTCTCTGAACACGATACGCTGGTTTTCAACAAGGCTGCCTACGTGGCTACTGGTGGTGATATCAGCCGTCCGTCATGGGTAGAGGAGCAGTATATTCTCGACCTTGAAAGAGAAGCTTTTCTTTCTTTATGTGGTGAGGAGAAAACCCAGGAAAGAATTTGGCATGTGTTGCGTACCGGTAAACCATTGAGGAACTAGGAGAGATTGAGATGAACAGTATTGATGCGAAGAGGGAAGCAGTGATCGTTGCAGCCGCAAGAACGGCAGTAGGTAAAGCAAAAAAAGGCAGTTTAGCCACTACAAGACCAGATGAGATGGCGGCACACGTGATAGCTGGATTATTAAACAGGGCTGAAGGGTTGGATCCAGCTTCTGTCGATGATTTAATTCTCGGCTGTGCTTTCCCGGAGGGCGAGCAGGGAATGAACATGGCACGCATGGTTTCTTTACGCGCGGGGCTGCCTGTCTCCGTCCCTGCAGAGACTGTAAATCGATTTTGTTCCTCGGGAATTCAAACAATTGCCCATGCAGCTTATGCCATCATGGCTGGTCAGGCGCAGACGGTCATTGCTGGTGGGACTGAATCGATGACGATGGTGCCAATGACTGGTTTAAAATTCGCACCGAATCCATATTTCGCGGCAGAATCTCCTGAGGTGTTCACCAGCATGGGATTGACTGCTGAAAATGTGGCAGAGAAGTACGGTGTCAGCCGTGAGGATCAAGATAAATTTGCCTTAAGAAGCCATTTGAATGCCAACCGCGCCGTTGAAAGCGGTTTATTCGATCCAGAGATTATCCCAATGGGCGTGGAGATTATTGAACCTGGTTCGAATGGAGGCAAACTGATCAAACGCGAATTTACATTTCAACGTGATGAAGGCCCGCGTGCAGACACTTCCTTGGAAGCACTGGCAAAATTGAAACCGGCATTCAAGGAAGGAGGTACAGTAACGGCTGGTAATTCATCTCAGATGTCGGATGGAGCGGCTGGGGTTATCGTTATGTCTCGTGCCAGGGCTGAGGAATTAGGGCTCAAACCGCTGGTGAAATTTGTGGCATATGCAGTCGGTGGTGTAGCACCCGAACTTATGGGGATTGGGCCTACTGTTGCGGTTCCTAAAGTCCTTAAATTGGCTGGCATGAGCTTGGAGGATATTGAATTAATCGAGCTCAATGAGGCTTTTGCCGCACAAGGATTAGCCGTGATGCGAGAATTAGATCTCAGCGAAGAAATTACCAATGTGAATGGTGGCGCCATAGCACTCGGTCACCCGCTGGGCTGTACCGGTGCAAAGCTAACAACCCAATTGGTTTACGAGATGAAACGTCGCGATATTCAATTTGGATTGGTGACGATGTGTATCGGGGGTGGAATGGGGGCTGCAGGAATTTTTGAGAATCTAAATTAATAGGAGAAATACAAATGGCTGATGAGATAACGATTGAAGAATTAATGAACCGTATGCCGAAAGCCTTCCTCCCGGAGAAGGCAGCTGATGTGGAAGCTGTTATCCAATACCATCTAAGCGGCGCTGAAGCGGGGGATTGGGTGGTCACTATTGGGGATGGAAAATGTGAAGTTGAGCGAGGCACAACGGATGAGCCAACAATGACGCTACGCGCAGACTCCCAGGATTATAAAGATATCATTCTAGGGAAATTGGATCCGATGACGGCATTCATGCAGCAGAAAGTCAAGTTGACTGGGAACCTTAACATGGCGTTGGGATTAACCAAGTATTTTAAGCTGCGTTAAGTTAAATTCCTTTGCGAGGAGAGATTAAAATCAAAAGGAGTGTCCAGTTCAGGACACTCCTTATATTGCACCTATTCTTCAAAAGGTATTGTGACAACTTTCTGGTCAATCTCTGCTAGTAATTTGGTGATCACGCTTTCGATATAGGCTGGGACTTCATCAATTGGTATGATCACCTTTTCTCGCTGATCACGACGTTTAATTTCAATTCCACCTGCCTCGAGGGAACGTTTGCTGACCGTCATTCGGATAGGAATGCCAATTAAATCTGCATCATTGAATTTCACCCCGGGACTTTCGATTCGATCATCAAACAGGACATCGTATCCAGCAGCCTGCAGCTGAACATAGAGATTTTCTGCAACTGTTTGAGGATGAGTATAGTCACCTTCACTCGAGTCTATCCCAGCCTTATGCTGTTCTTTATTATCTAATAATGTTAAGTGGAGATGGTAGGGTGTGACGGTGATCGGCCAGATTAACCCGAAGTCATCGTGGTGTTGTTCTGCGATGGAAGCCATCAGGCGACCCGAACCGATTCCATAGGAACCCATGATAACGGGATGGGTTTTTCCATCTTTGTCCAAGAAGTTCGCTCCCATAGCCTGACTATAGCGGGTCCCGAGTTTGAAGATATTACCGACTTCCACGCCGCGCTGGATACTCATGGGGTTATTGCAATCTGGGCATTGACTTCGTTCTTCTGCAACCGCAATATCGGCAATGATGTCAGCCACGTAGTCTCGTTCATAATTTACATTCAGGAAATGGAAACCTTCCTGGTTTGCACCTGCAACCAGGTTCGGCGATTCTGGTACCGCATCATCAACTACCACCAGGATACCCTTTAATCCCACTGGTGAGGCGTATCCAGGTACTGCTCCAACAGCGACGATCTCACTCTCCAAGGCAGGCCTCAGCTCTTTTGCCTTGAGAATATTCGCGAGCTTTGTTTCATTCAGCTCCATGTCACCCCTAACAATGGCAAAGACGAATTGTTGGTTGGTTTCTTTACCTTTGATCATGCTGGCCACGAAGAATATGGCTTTTGCCGTTTTAGATTTGGGTACATTCAGCAGTTGGGCCAGCTCTTCAATTGTCTTGGTTTCCGGGGTAGACACTTTCTCAAGAGGTAGGAGTGTTTCTTCAGGTGCAGGAGGTTTATTAAACCGGGCAATTTGCCTGTTCGCTGCGTAACCGCAGTTTTCGCAGACAAGCAAGGTGTCCTCACCGATCGGCGTAAGAAACATGAATTCATGCGCCATGCTGCCACCCATCATGCCTACATCGGATTTAAATGCCCTGACCGGCAGGCCACAGCGGTGAAAAATATTGAAGTAAGCTTGGTAATGGGCACGATATTGCTGATCTAATCCTTCCTGGTCGGTATCCAAGCTGTAGCTATCTTTCATGGTGAACTCTCTCACCCGGATCAGACCGGCTCGTGGACGGGGATCATCCCGCCATTTAGTCTGGATGTGATAAATCAGGGCAGGTAACTGCTTGTACGATTGAATCGTTCTTCTAACAAGATCGGCAACCACTTCCTCGTGTGTCATTGCCAGCACCATGTCTCTTCCAGATTTATCGTGAAAGCGACCCATCTCAGAGCCAATCTGGTACCACCTTTCGGTCTCTTTCCAGATTTCTGCTGGATGAACAACTGGCATGGTGATCTCCTGGCCACCGATGGCATTGATTTCATCCCGCATGATGTTTTCGATCCTGGTCAGTACTCGCTTGGCAAGTGGGAGATATGAAAATATTCCCGCGGCAAGCTGCTGGATATAACCTCCCCGAACCAGTAGTTTATGACTCACTACCTCTGCATCTGCGGGAGCCTCTCGTAATGTCTGGCTGAAAAGTTGACTCATCCTCATAAGAAACCTCCAATAATCGATAAAAAACACCCTCAGTAGGGCTTATGCTGAGGGTGTTAATATCACATCGAGTTTACGGCCATCAGTGAATTCCCAGCATAAACGCAGCCCCTTTCGGTCCGGATGGCAACCATGAGACGAATAAGGTCTGCTTCGGCTGGAAATTCATAGGCAGTAGTGTACCACACGGGTAAACCTATGGGAAGATTGCCATTGAGGTTAATTGATAACCCAGAATCTAGATTTCCTCTGGTCGAGACGCAATAATCCAGCCTTCAGCGCAGCGTTTACAGCAGATTTGTATTCTTGATCGCTAATGCGCCTGTCGATCTCTGGATATTGGTGAGATTTATAAGCCGGGTGATATTGATTCATGAGATTGAGGTAGGTATTGGTTGAGATCTCCTCGCTGATGAACCTGACGATCTCCTCGGTTCCAGAAATTCCTTCTGGTAATACCAAGTGGCGCACGAGCAGCCCTCTCAGGGCAACTCCATTTTCATCTACCCTCAAATCCCCAACTTGGCGGTGCATTTCTTTAACCGCCAATTTATTCACTGATGGATAATTACGAATTTTTGAATACTTCCGAGCAAGATCAGGATCGCTATACTTCATATCTGGCATATAAATATCGATTACATCATCAAGCAGTCTCAACATGGCCATCGAGTCATATCCACCAGTGTTATAGACCAGGGGTATTCGCAGACCTGCTTGGGCGGCAATCAATACTGCAGCCAGGATCTGGGGAACGACATGGCTCGGGGAAACAAAATTTATGTTGTGGCATCCTAAAGATTGAAGTTCAAGCATGATATTGGCAATATCTTCAGGTGCAGCCTCATTCCCGCGGTCTGTTTGGCTGATATCGTGATTTTGGCAATATTGGCAGCGCAAATTACAGCGAGTAAAGAAGATTGTTCCTGAGCCTCGCCAACCACGCAGTGGGTCCTCCTCCCCCAGGTGTGGACCGTAGCTGCTTACCTTTGCGAGCTCTCCGGTGCGGCAGACCCCGACCTGGCCTGCTCTCCGATCGATTGGACACTCCCAGGCGCATACATCACAAATGGAAAGATGTTGATATGCTTCGGATACCCGCTCGACAAGCTCACCCGTTTCTAGAAGACTGAGGTATGCCGGTACGAATTCTGACATCTCAATGGATATTTTAGCTTAATAAATCGGATAACATGCTCTCCGGTATGTGAACAGGTTGGTTGTTTCTAAGATCTACGCACTCACAAAGCGAGTGAACCTTTACCAGTTTCTCGCCATCGTTTTCCCGCTGGATGAGATAATGACGATTAATAATCGACTGTCGGGCGCTAGATATCCAGGAAGAAATGACCAGGTCATCCCCATAGAGCGCTGGTGATCTATATTGAATCCTGTATTCCCTGGTCAGGAAAGAAATATTTTCTTTCATCATCCTGGAGATTGGCCAACCCTGAGCAGCCATTGCCTGGAGACCGCACTCTTCAACATAGTCGATATAGATGGCGTTATTGACATGCTGGACTGGATCGATGTCTCGCCATGC
>CP070764.1:3401056-3472346 GCA_020349245.1 Chloroflexota bacterium
CGCCACGACCAGGGCTGCTGCCGCCATTCCGAGTAATACAAAAGTCATCGCATAGATTTTCACCCCCAAAACCTCATAGCTCCAACGGAACCAATCCAAGATATTATCCATTCGAGGAGTAGGTTCGGAGGCACTGCTGACCACAGCATATAGCAGATATAGCAGCACGATCCCTGCATAGACCTTCAGGCGTTCTTTTAATCCGTATAGTATCAGTTTGAGTGTCATGAGAAAATCTCCTTATAGATCCCTTCAATAGATCTCTTTTTTTCCAACCGCAAATCCTCTGTACTGCCGGACAGGATGATCTCGCCTTCCTTTAAAAAGACCACCTCATCCAGCAGTTTCTCTACATCGGTTATCAGGTGCGTAGCAATGATCAGAGAACCTTTAGTATCGAAATGTTCCAAAATTGTATCGATGGTAACCATGCGCGCAACAGGATCGATCCCCTCTAGGAGCTCGTCCATCAGGTATAAGCGTGCCCGCCTGGCCAATGCCAATGCCAGCTTCAGCTTCTCACGGGTACCTTTCGAAAGAGCCGTCACCTTACGGCTTTGGTCAATCCCCAACCGGTCCAGCAGTCCAAAAGCACGTTCAGGATCAAAATCTTCATAGAAGGCATTGAAATATTGGATAAGCCCTGGAATGGTCATCCAGGTTG
Organism: Chloroflexota bacterium; assembly: GCA_020349245.1. Classification (GTDB taxonomy): domain Bacteria; phylum Chloroflexota; class Anaerolineae; order Anaerolineales; family UBA4823; genus PFL25. The sequence continues at coordinate 3,401,721 of CP070764.1, forward strand.
GCAGGTGGTTGACATCTGGCAGATAAGACACCAATGCCTTGGTCTGCATGCCTGGAACCATCCCGCACACCATTACCTCGCCACTAGAAGGCTGGAGAAGACCAGCCACTATCTTGATCAGGGTTGTCTTCCCGCTGCCATTGGGACCTAAAATCCCCATTATCCTGCCAGGTTCAACTTCAAGATCCACGTTCTTCAGAGCTGGAAAACCAGCGTAGGATTTATTCAGATTGTGTAAATGTAATATCGCCTCCATATCAACCTCACTCAGACAAGTATTTTTCAATGATCTTGAGGAGTTCATCATGTGAAAAGCCAAACTCCACCATTTCCCTCACAAATGTAGCAACCCTATCCAGAACCATTTCCTGGCGAAGTTCCAAAACAATCTCCGGTTCATCGACAATGAATGTGCCCTGTCCTCTTTTTGTATAAACTAACATTTCACGCTCCATTTCTATGTAGGCTCTCTGCACGGTGTTTGGAGTTCACTTCCAAATGCTTCGACATATCGCGCACGGAGGGAAGCTTATCACCAGGCAATATTTCTTTTGAAATCATCTGTTTCTTGATCAAATCCATGATCTGAATATAAATCGGTATATTTTCATCAAATACTTCAATCATATACAACTCCTTCGTGTATTAGTGAACTAGTGTATTATGTACATAATACACTAATACAAAATATTTGTCAAGTACCAATTTCAGATCTTATTTCCACATATCCAAAATAAACCCCACCCGCTTGCGGCAAACGCAAGCCGGGGGGGCCTTGGTCATTATTAATCTTCTATCACTGGATAATAATTCTTGAGTTTATCCCTGGCATTGGGATCGTGAAACGTCAATCGATGGTTACCCTGGTAATCGCCCAAAAATGGCGGGTTTTGATTGACCAGCTTGCCACAATAATCTTGCATGAATATTCACCCAGTAATCATGCACAAGAATAAACAATGACTGACAAATTTTCAAGGGATCACCCTTGGTAAAGGGGATTGCAGGTTTCCACCTCCCGAGCGCGGAAAGGGGGTAAAAGTATTCGAAGGGTTTGTCCTGTGCACGAAGAATTGTACCTTCAGAACATTTTTGATATTCTGTGCGCCAGCCCACTGAGGACGACTGTGTTGATGTCCAGGACGGAAAACAATCAAATCCCTCGATGATAATTTACCAACAACTAACGAGGAATTTGATCTTCCCGGGAAACCTGCACTGGATCCGACCAGTGTTTCCACCAGCGACGGAATAACAATTTTTTCAGGTAATGATATACCAGCAACCAGAAGCCATGGTTCCCTGATGATATATCCGCGATCAGTTTCGGGGTCAAGAAAACAATCTTCTGCTCGCGCTCTGCCGGTGTGCGATCTTTGAGCAACCAGTTCAGGAAGTCTGTGATCATCAGCACCTGCTCCTCTGGAGATAATGCAGTCATCATCCTTCTAATGAGACGCTGCTTATGCTTCATGATGTGCCTCTCTAATCTAATAAACCAATTACCCGGATCCTCTAAATACATTAGAGGCAAGGCTCGCCAAACATCGCCAAAATCCTCTCTTGGTTCTCGATTACCTTGGGAGTGACCGACACTGGCTGGGTAGCATCGTTCACAAACAGGACCGGGATTTGCGCTTTACGGCGAACTCCACCGGCAGGGCAATCTGACAGCAGGCACCTGATCCATGAGTGGTTATCCGAGACCATGATTAGCAGTTCGTAATTGCCCAGGTCAGCGTAGGCGAGGATTTCATCCGCATAACTGCGGTCCCCAACCACGATGGCTGTTACGATTGGCACTCCTCGAGCCAGCTGGTGTTCCTTGATTCTTGACAGTTCCCACCCAGCTTTATTCTTCCGTTTCCAACCGCTCGAGCCGATCTCAGTCTGGAATTGATGTCCCAGATTCTTGGGCCCATCACCCATGATGGTGATCACGCGCAGAAAAGTAACCTTTGCTTGGTAAGTTTGTGCCAGTTCGACTGCCTGACCGGCAACGATATCATCCGATGGTTTTCCTTGGAGCACAACGAGTATGTTGCTGAACATGGGATTACATACCTCACTTTTTTCAATAAGAGTTTAGGGTTGGTATTCTCAGAATACAGGAAAAGTTCTCCAGGCACATCCAATGCCTGGAGAACTTTTAACTCGTTTATTTATGGGATTTTTTTATCCTACTTCAGAAGCATAGCTACCAGTATTTAAGTATCTCCTATGTACCCCCTGAACTAATCTACCAATCCTTGGCGAATTGCGAGGACAATTGCTTCAGCGCGATTGGAAACCCCCAGCTTGGAAAGGATATTGCTGACATGCGTGCGGACAGTGGTAACGCTGATGGTCAGGCGTTCACCGATTTGCGGATTGTTCAACCCTTCGACCATCAAGGCCAAGACTTCGTGCTCACGGGGGGTCAGGTTATTCCCTAATGCAGGAGATTGTTCTGATGCCGCTTGAATTAAGACTTGGGCCGCTTCTGGAGCTAACGTCGGCTGCCCAATATAGGCAGCACGGATGGCATCGGCAAGTTGTTCCATCGTGACGTCTTTAAGCAAGTACCCGATAGCCCCTGCTTGGAGTGCTTCCTGAACTAACTGCCTATCCTGGAAGCTCGTCAGTGCGATGATTTTAATCTGAGGCCAACGTTCGAGCAAAGTTCGGGTGGCCTGGATACCATCCATCCTGGGCATAACCAGGTCCATCAGGATCACATCCGGCTTGACTCTTTCGCATATCAGCAGAGCTTTCTCGCCATCCCGGGCCTCACCGACAAGTTCCAAATCGGGATTGACTAGAATAAAGGTAGACAGACCGGTCCGCACCATGCTGTGATCATCAACAATCATCACCCGGATCGGTTCCTGCTGATCATAATCGGTAGCCAAATTATTCATCTTCATCACTTCCCCGGGGTACTTGCCATATAACCCTGACCGATGTACCATCACCAGGTTCACTGCTGATGTCCAAATCTGCACCAATTACATTCGCTCTTTCAAGCATGATGTTCAGGCCATGGTGTTCCTGTGAAACCTCCTGCACATCGAAACCCTCCCCATCATCACGGATTGATAACTCAATTATATACTCGCATTCTTCCTCGTTGGGTGGGCTGGAAGCAAATTTCGTACATCGCAGGCTTAATGAAGCGCTGCTTGCCTGGGCATGTTTCACCACATTATTCAATGCCTCTTGAGCGATACGATACAAGGCGATTTTTCCATCTACCGGCAGCTGGCAAATCTCGTCAATATGGAGATCAACAGGTATACCTTCTCGCCCAGAAGCGGCCTGGGCTAACTGGGTTAAAAGGTCCTGCAAGGATGCCTCCGCCAGGGCACCGGGACGTAGTTCCATGAGTAAGCCACGCATCTCGGCTAAAGCGCCACGATTCGATTGGCGCAATTTTTCAAGAAGTACTTGGGCCTGTTCTTGATCGGTTTGCCATACAGATGGTAGGGCTTCAGCGATCAGGCTGGCGGAAAACAGCATTTGAGAAACTGCATCATGCAAATCGCGAGCCAGGCGCTGCCGTTCTTCGATGGCAGCCAGCTCTTGCACCTGGCTGAATAGACGGGCGTTTTGAATCGCCAAACCTGCCCGCTGCGCCAGGGAGAGCAGGAGACGCCTTTCATCCTGGTCGAAAGTGTGTGGTCTGGTGAAATCAACGCTGAAAACACCGAAAACTACATCGCTGACCTGGATAGGCACCAGCATAAAAGCAAGAATTTCTGTCGGAATAGCTTTGTCCTTTTCAATCCGAGGATCAGTGAGAATGTTTTCTACAGCGAGTGGTATACCACTGCTCGCTACTGATTGGGCAAGCTCCTTTTTGAACCCAAGAGCGATTTCATCCTTCATCCAGGGAGATGGCCCATGCACAGCCCGGGTAACCAGCGTCCCCAGTGATTCATCCCAAAACATGAGCAACCCCTGATCGGCTTTTAAGGTCTGGACGGCTGTATCGACCAGCACCTGGAGCAGTTGATCTAAATCTAGATGGCGGTACAGTTCCTGGTCAGCCTGGTACAGAATCTCCAGTTCCCTGCGCCGTGTTTCAATCTCCTGTGTCCGATCTTCAACCTGAGCTTCCAGTTCCCTGCTGCGTTCTTGGATGACCTTCACTCGCTGACGATATATACCAACCCCAAATAAGACAAATGCTATTCCAGCCAGAATCCTAAATACCCAGGTATCCCAAATCGGGGCTTCGATGGTCAGGTAAACTGCTACACCAGCTTCATTCCAGATGCCATCACTGTTTGATCCTTTCACCCGGAAGACATAATTTCCTGGACCCAGACCAGCGTAATCCACATAACGTCGATTCCCCGCATAAACCCAGTCTTCATCAAGACCCTCCATCATATAGGCATATTGATTCTTTTCAGGAAGAATGTAATCCAGCGCGGCGAACTCGAAAGAGAGATAATTCTCGCGGTTTGGCACAACGATCTGTTCATCAGGGAAAAGCTCTGATCGAACTGGTTTGTTAAAAATTCTCAAGCCGGTAATCATGATCGGGGGTGGGGAGAGATTCTCCAAGATTCGATTTGGATCCATCACATAAATTCCATGCAGACTGTCGAAATACATCTCCCCGGTCATACTGCGGTGACAGGGTTCATGGAGAAAAGCGCCTGAATTGAGAGCCCCTAATCCATCGGAAAGGTCAAAATTATTAAAATTTTCGGAATCGGGGGTAAATCTTGAAAGACCTTTGGGCGTAGTCAGCCATAGAGAACCCGTGTCATCTACCAAGATACAGCCAACTACATCGTCGATCAACCCATCTCCAGTAGTGTATTGGGTAAATGTGCGCTTTGTCCGATCGTAGCGGTTCAATCCCCCTCCGCCTGTACCAATCCAGAGAATGTCGCGGTTCTGTGGATCTTCAAGGATGGATAACACCTGGTCATGGCTCAGGGTATTCGGATCGCTGGGATTATGCCGCAGGTGAGTGAACTTATCTTGCTTCGCATCCCAAATATTGATCCCGCCACTAAAAGTACCCACCCAGGGCACACCATATTGGTCGATAAAAATATCCAGGATGATATTATGGCTTAAACTTCCAAAACGATTCCAATGATCGTAGTCCTGCCAGTAATGTGGATAAAAAACCATTTCTGTATTTTCAGGTTCAAAGCGGTAAAGTCCATTAAATGTACCAACCCAGAGATTTCCCATGAGATCTTCGGTGATCACCGAAATATTGCTGGGCAGTTTTCGGAAGTGAATAAAACCCCCATTCCGGGGGTCAAATTGCTCCAGCCAACCATCTGAATTCCCGAGCCATAATCTTCCAGAAGCGTCCTCGAAAATTGCAGTGACTATATCAGACTTCAAGCTGCTCGGATCTGCGGGATCATGCTTGAAAATCTTTACTTCACCTGTTTCAAAGTTAACCCGATTTAGCCCGCCGAAATAGGTACCGATCCACAGGATGCCATCCTGGTCTTCTAAAGTGGTGGAGATCTTGTCAACGCTCATGCCGAATAATATCTCTTTTGATGAGACCTCCGGGGATGAGGGTACCAGTTCCGGACGGCTCTGGTAGAGAGAGAAAATATCGCCCCGGCGATTGGATTTACTGATCCCGTTGGTTGTCCCCACCCAGAGTACACCTGAGCGATCTTCAAACAGGCTGATAACAGTGTTATCACTCAAGCTGTGCATATCGGATGGGTCATGGTGATAATGCGTGAAGTGGTCATGAACCGGATCGTATTGGTCCAAGCCATTAATTGTCCCAACCCATAGGATTCCCTGGTTATCTTCAAGAAGGGAAGTCACAAAATCATTACTTATACTATGTGGATCGTTTGGGCTAAAGCGATAATGGATGAATGTACCGGATGTGCGATCAAACCGGTTGAGGCCTCCGTCGAGTGTACCTACCCAAATAGAACCTTTCCGATCTTCGAGAATCACGGTGACCACACCCTCGCTGAGGCTGGAGGCATCGGTGGGGTCAGGTTCGAAATGATCGATTAAACCCGTTTGACGATTGAATCGATCCAATCCCTGGCTTGTACCAATCCATAAATCACCCTGACTGTCTTCAAATAGTGCATTAGCACTATTAAGGGATACCACTTCTACCCCATCATACTCAGTCGCGTAGGATTTAAGTTCATAAACAAGTTGGTGAGTATCCCGATCGTAAGCGTATAAACCGTGCCAGAATGAAATCCATACCAATCCCTGAGAATCTTCATAGACTACATCCGCTTGCCCGCCACGCTCATCAATAAAAGTGAAAGTTTCTGCTTGGCGATCGAAGAAATCCACACCCCCAGCGCCTGCCACCCAAAAGCCCCCTTCTTGGTCCACCAGAAGATCGGTGATGTATGAGAAGTGGAGGGAATCGGGATCACCTTGGACTGAACGGTATACGGTGAATTCATGACCATCAAATTTATTTAACCCCTGATCGGTACCAAACCACAGAAAGCCATATTGATCTTGAACGATGCTGCGAATAAAAGGGAAGGAGAGACCATCCGCGGTCGTGATATGCTCAAAGCGGATGACCTCTGCTCCTTCCTGGTGATTTGTGGAGGGAAAATCGGAAGCTGCTAGGTCGAGATCGGTTTCCCGGGATAAATCTCGATCTATGGATCCAGCAGATTGCACGCTGATTGGAATAATTAGACCTGCTGCGGTCATCAAAATGATCAGCACGGAAGCAAGGTTGTTGGGTGAAGAAAATCTTTTCCAGTTCACGATAATCTGGCTGTGAGGAGAACCTCCAATTATGCAGGAGCCGGCTTAAGAAGTTGTTATTCGGGTCTTACATCCTGAAAATTAACTTACTATCAGATACCTACATTCGCACCGAAAGTAGAAGAGATTTTCCGGTAGTAGACCGAAAATCCACATCAATCCACCTGGAGCTCGAATCGCGCACCTTCTGGCACTGCAGAAGTCACCCCAAATCCATTTTGCTTCCAAATTGAACGTAATCCCATCTATGCGTTCATTCTAGACCAATTTGCATCAAGGATAGCAGCAATCTCCAACCAGCACAACCTTCACCAGGGGTGTTTGCATATCCTACAGGTATAGGATATGGCGCATGTACCGCTTGATTAATCAAATGGATAGAAGGACTCTGCAGACTCTCATTTTGAAGGATTGGATACCCGTCCGATCTCCGCAGGCCGTAGTAAAGATCGCCCAGATTTTCACGGACACTCCCTTCTTCAGTCTCTTGTGAACCGCAATCCAGCTCATATTAGGTTTACGGGGGTCGGATTGGAGAGGTTACCTTCAAAAAATTGCAAATTAGTTGCCAGTCAACCAGCAGGCAATCGTGACATTCGTTGATGATCAACCCTGTAATTTTCGATCACTTTGCAGCGCGTTTTCCCATAAACATAAACTAGCAGCTGTAAATGAAGATAAATTTTAAAAAAACAGCATAGTGTAAATCCCAATAAATCGGATGACTCTACCCGCTAGCAGCTGTAAGCATTGTCTCGCCTGAATAAAATACCAGGTATCCGGTTATGGTGTTTGATCTTCCATTCAGGGGTCGCGGCGAACAATGCCCTCTCGCCAGGCATAGACCGCCGCCTGGGTTCGGTCTGCCAAGTGAAGTTTTCCAAGGATATTGCTGACGTGACCTTTTACTGTTTTTTCACTGATCACCAGCTGCACGGCAATATCGGCATTCGAAGATCCAGCCGCGATGAGGCGCAGGACTTCCATCTCTCGATTGCTGAGCTCGGTGAATGGGTTAGCGACAAAATTGCGGGAATTCTGAACTTCTTTGATTAGGCGAGCCGCAACCCGCGGGTTGAGTACCGCTTCCCCTTTCGCCGCCTTGCGGATCACATCTGCAAGCTCATCGGGACCAATATCCTTCAGCACGTAGGACAACGCCCCGGCGCGGATGGCTGGAAATATGTGCTCGTCTTCATGGTACGAGGTCAGCACGACAACCTGGGTGCGCGGGGTTGTGTTTCTCACCTGGCGGGTAGCTGCCACACCATCGACCTCCCCCGGCATCACCAGATCCATCAAGATCACATCCGGAATTTGTTCCGCGGCGAGTTCAACTGCTTGCATTCCAGATTCAGCTTCCCCCACCACGACAAGATCTTCTTGCGAGTCCAGAAATGCCCGCACACCTTGTCGTACAACCTGATGATCATCCACGAGTAAAATGGTAATTTTATCTTCCATGATCAGCTCGCTCATCAAGTGGGCATCGTACAGTTAGTACGGTTCCCTGCCCCGGTCCGCTTTCAATAACGAAATTGCCGCCAACACTTTCGACACGCTCACGCATGCTGCGTAATCCCATGCCTCTATCCTCCGCAGCGTGAAGATCAAAACCTATGCCATTATCGGAAATTTTGAGAAACACTTCTTCTTCGTCCCAGTCCAATTGGATTTCAACCCGTGATGCTTCGCTATGCCGGGAAGTATTGGATAACGCCTCTTGTGTAACCCGGAACAGCACTTGTTCTAAACTTGGGGGAAGGCTACCTTCCCCGGCAGCCGAGAATGAGACCTCGATTTTGCTTTGGCGACTCCAACCAGAGAAATATTCTTCAAGGGCTGAAATCAAGCCTCTATCGGAAAGACTGATTGGACGTAACTCCTGGATCAGAGCAGCCAGTTCAGATTGTGCCTGGTGAGAAAGCTGTTCAGCTTCTGCCAAATGCATCCGAGCGGTATTTATATCCTGAGAGAGCATAGTCCGGGCTGCCCCGATCTGCATTGTTGCAGCGAATACCTGTTGCTTGACGCTGTCGTGCAGATCTCGCGCCAACCGGTTGCGTTCCTCCAAGGTTGCCAAGTCTTGCTTGGTCTGCAACAATTGCTGAAGCTGTTCGGCCATGCGATTCAGCTGCTGAGCAAGCTGGCTGAGCTCATCTCGTGAGCGATCCTTTATAAAAGCAGAGAAATCTCCCTCGCTCCAGGAATTTGCCGCAGTAGATATCCTTTCCAATCGCCTTGTTAATCCACGAGCCGTGAAAATACCGAACACAGCTCCAACCAGCCCAGCTGCCAGGGCGAAGATAATTACACTTACCCCGAGTAAGGAAAGCATTTGGGTTAATGAACCTGGCGGAGGATACGTGATAACCATCAAGACAATCCCGGTCAATTTACCGCCCCCATCAAAAACTGGGACAGCGGTTTGTAGATAACCGCCAGAGACATTGGTGATTTTGTCAGGTGCTTTCTGACCACCCTGGGCCGCCACCAGAAGGTTAATTACCTCTTGGTTTCCCGTAATGCTCTGGAAATCATACGAAGCGGGCACCCCTGCCACCTGTTCCAGGGTCTCATCCAGAACGATCAGAACCGCGTTTTGATCAAGATCACCAAGATGGAAGGATATCCTTGGATTTTCAGGGGAGGTAAAGGTAATGCCCTCAGCAAATGCTGCTTCCATCCAAGCTGTCAGTGAACCGACATCTGGTTGTGGTTGCTGAAGAAAACTTGCCACTTGAGGGACAATAAATCCGTCTATCGCCGAGACCAAAAAGGCAGGCATGAGATTGGAATAAATGAGCAGGTAACTGGCCCCCCCAATGATGGCGATCTCAATCACCAACCACGTTGCGACGGTGACCAGCATATAATTGAGGGTGAGCTTCCATCGCAAGCTCTGGAATGGTTTCATCACGCGGTCCATGCTGGTTTTATTATATGTTTATTTTATATCCCAGGAAACATCGATATTACCGCTGAAACCATTCCCCTGGACGATGATCACGTATTCCCCGGGAAAAAGAATGCTGATTTCAGCTCCCCCACTACCGCTCTCAGCAAGGACTTCCTGCCACATTACTTCACCCTCCGGGTCCTGCCATTCAATCAGCAAACTGCCTTGATCGAGAATCACCCTGTAGGAGAAGGGGATGGTCTGACCCTTCGTGGCTTGGACACTACCGCTCTCCACACCCGTAAAACTGCGGATATTATATGCTATGCGGCCTTCTTCATTACTACCGTACATCATTCTCACTTCCCCGATTTTGATTTTGCTCAGGTTGCAGCCACTTAAAAGGCCTGCCTGAAATATTGTGATTACCAAAATAATAATCAAGTTGCGCTTGGGGTCCATATTAAATCTCCTAAATACCTAATCCGTAAAATCCTGTCTTTGAAAGATCCACAGGCTCAAACCTGCGAAGAAGAGAGTCCAGGCTCCAATGCCAATAGCAGCATTTAAAGGGCTGACGTATCCAATACCTGGAGACCCTCCCGCTGCTAAAGCCGCATTATTGAGGGACAGCAGGCTTTCTGCCAATGACCCCGGCAGGTAATAGCCGAGTTTCGCCCAACGCTCATCCAGCAACCCGATAGTTTGCATGATTAATGGTTCCAGCAGCAACGTGTAAGCCAGGCCACCACTGATCGCTACAACAGCTGAGCGGCTGGCCACGGCCAGTAAGAAAGTCAAGGCACCGAATGGCAATAAGGTGAAGATCGTACGCAATACGCTGAAAAATAGGAGCTGAAGATCCAGCTTTCCAAGTTGAAGCGAGCCATTGATCTTCATACTGGTGAGCGCTGTGACAAGGCTACCAACAAGGAGAACCACCAGAACAATCGTCACGGCTGAAATCAGGAAGGTGGTGAGTTTTGCAGTTGCCAGGAGGGGTCTGGAAACCCCACGAGCTAGACAAACATGCAATGCACGCCAGGTGTATTCTTGAGCCGTCACTGCGCCAACGAGAACAATCAGGAAAAGTGGCCCAAAGCCATCCCAACCGGCAAATCTCAAAACGTTCAACAAAGCCTCAGTCCAGGTAATCATCTCCAGCAACATCAAGCGCTCTTCCGATGGCATACCGATCCCATCCCGAGCAGCACCGATGGTGATATACAGCGCGACCAAAATTCCCATCACAATTAAACCCAATAGAGCGATCTCCACCCAGAACAATCTTCGCTTTATTATTTTCATGTTTTCATTTATCAAAACATTCCGAAACATGTTAATTCTCCTTCGATTCACTTTCCGTCAGCTCCAGGAAGATACTCTCTAAATCCGAACCCCGAGATATGACCTCGCTCGGAATTAAACCATTGGAGGTCAGGTGGGCAATGACCTCCTGACTCGAAACCCCGGACACGAGTAGCGAAGCACCGTTGGTTCTTATCGCGGTGATTCCGGGGAGTTCCCGGAGGCAATTTGCTGCCTTGTTTGTGGTTGGTATGCGAACCTGTACGCTGGTAGCTCTCCCATGAAGCTCTTTCACCTTACCTTCGGCGACAACTCTACCTTGTTTGAGAACAGCCACTCGATCACAAACCTGCTCGACTTCATACAACAAATGGCTGCTGATGAAAATCGTCACCCCCTGATCGGCGAGCACGATGATCAAGTTGCGGATGTCACGCATCCCCCCAGGGTCCATGCCGTTAGTGGGTTCATCCAGGATCAATAACTCTGGCTTATTTAGGATGGCCATAGCCAATCCGAGGCGCTGTTTCATTCCTGTGGAAAATTCGCTTACCCGTCTCCTGGCTGCTTTTTCAAGACCAACGATATGAAGAATTTCATTAATCCTTCCCTCTGGAAGCTCAGGGTATAAACGGGCGATCAACTCCAGGTTCTCCTTCGCTGATAAATATGGCACCAGGGAGGGCAGCCCAACAAGGGCTCCAACTTTCTGCAAAATTCTTGTCTGGAATGGAGATACAGGTTCACCAAACAACTGGACATTCCCTTGGCTGGGATGAATCAACCCCAGGATCATGCCAATCGTCGTTGTCTTTCCCGAACCGTTTGGACCCAAGAAGCCAAAGATTTCTCCTCTTGCGACTCTCAAATTGACGCCGTCCACGGCGTGCACTGAGCCGTAATACTTTCTCAAATCCTTTGTTTCGAGGATAGTGTTGATTTGCATATTTTCACCTCCTGAAATATATCTGCATTCAGGATACCAATTCGAATCCGGGTTGTCATGCGTCTGGAGACCCGATTTCAGTGGGACTGGAGAGGGAAATTTTGGTCCAGCACATATCCCCCTTGGATTTAGCTGCTCAATGAATTTATACATGCCCCAAAAAATGAAAACTCTTTAGATCGTCAGGTCAGATTTCGAGGGAGAGCAAACCAGGTCGCCCAGCAGAGTCAGTCCAACCATCAGCAAATGGGGATTCTGATAGGCGATGAGTTTTAGGATCAAAGGGGAAGACAGCTTCGCAATTGAATAAACATACAATTCTCGATATACCGACCTAATATTTTGCCAGTTCCCGGAGGGGGCTAGCGGTAAAACGGAATACTTCCAAACAACCACCGGCTATCCATGCCTGTAATTGACCAGCAGGAAGTATTCCAGTAACGTAAATAGGATTTGCTATAAATTGGCTAAGCCTTCTCCCCCCGGAGATCACAAGCCAAGTTTGCAATAGCTGGCAGCCAATCAATCAGGGGAGACAAGCGGGTATACGAATTTAATCCACTGATCATCCCCCAAGGCGAGAAGACTGTCAGGATTGTAGAAAAACCGCTCTCGAACGATCAGCCCATCCGGATCGATGTCAAATGAGCCCTTATTCTTCACGCCGAGTTCAAAGACTGTCAGACCATCAAGCGGAATAGACACCCGATCAATCATGGTTGTCCAACGATAATGGATACCGATAGCGATGATAATTCCTTTATCAGGAAATTGTGAACTTGGTTGGTCAGGCCCATTCGTCTGGACAATCAGATCAACAATTTCGATAGTATTATTTTCCGCTGGGCCGAAGCGCTCTTGGGCCAGTTTGGCAATCGAGGCAGATCCCTGGACCTGGATGTTGCGCAAAGTATCCTCAAACACTGCATCATCCCTGTAAAGGGCGGCGATTTTTTGTGCATCTCCAGAGGTCCAAGCGCTAATATAACGATTAACGATGTTTTCGAGCTTAACTTGACCGTCTTGACCAGGCGCAAAAGCAGCATGTTGAAGTAATTCGAGGCTTGAGGGCGATACCCAAAGGTCCCAATTATCGATCAATCCGTTTTTGAAATGGAAGAGGTGGCTAAACTCTATCGGCGGAGGATCTTCGAATTCCGAGAAAGCTTCCAAACCTGCAATATTATCTTCATCTACCTTAAACACTGCACTGTCAGCCGAGATGTACATCGCGCGTCTGTTCACTGTAATATCAGGGGAGCTGCCCAAAAATCCCTGAAGCCTCCAAACCAACATACTCTTATCAGCAATAAAATCACTGTTAGATGGATCGGAACTTGATACATCCTTCGCAAGTATGGTAAAACCGGGTAGCTGTTTTCCATATTCCCCAAAAAACGAATCGGCGAAGGCATTCGCATTGCTCTTCAGCTGGGCAATATCATCCTGTGATTGAACTGGCAAAGAAACATCAACGATAACCACTTCCACCGTTGTTGGCGTGGTGGTAAGAACTTGCTGAGTGGCAGTTGGTTCTTGGGTGCCAATCACCGCCTGTTCCACAGTAGCCGCTTCTTCCCTCGCACCTCTGCACCCGCTGATAAATGTGCCCGTTACTGTGAAAAGAATTAACCCAACAACAAGAAGCACCAAATTAATTCGAGAATCTTGACCAATCGTTTGCAGTCTGGTGTTCACGAATCACCTCCATAGCAATCCCGATTTTTCACTTCTCCTCGCCTTTTTTCGCGACAGCATCCTTGTGAGGCTTATCATTCTTTGTACCGGTTCTATATCCGTAGCTATTGAATACTTCGTTCTTTCAGCTTTCAACGAGTTTCTCGACTTAAGTCCCGGTCTTAACCACACCTTCGATCCACCCAGTACTTTGAGGGAGATCACAATCAACCCATTGCACCATCCCCAGTTTAAGTAATGGATTACCGCTGGTTGGTACCACTATCTTGATGAAATTTTCACATTCAGGCTTATATCGGGTGGACACCTCCTAAATTTTTGAAATGCTTATAATGCAATTACAAATCTCCTTGTGCATCATGATTTATTTCAAGACGCGCCCGAGTACCCTGGCAAGAACGACAGCCAGCTGCGGTGTGCGTATCCCATCCCAGGGAGCTTCCTGGATGAGTTCACTTTTTTTCTGTATTGAGTGCGTTTTATGAGAAGAAAGAGGTAACTTTCTGAGCTTTTTTTTACAAAGATTCAGCGTCACGAGAGGTGATACTGCCAGCTGCCAAGGAACGACCTGCTTGTTTAAAAAATGGACATTCTCAGACATTGTCGTTAACTCAGGAGCAGATTTCCGATCAGATCCTGATATATAAAATCCAGTATCACCCGCAGGTGAAGTGAGAAATTCAGACGCTGTTTTGAGACGCGTAATACCTGGGTGCGAATAATTATTCTATTGGGTCAACTGTGAAACTGGAATGAAAGTGTGAAATCTTGACGAAATCCTTATTTTTTAATTATATCACTATTGATTTTTTGTTATGTTGTTGAAAACATGACTGGATTAGGATGGATGATCCCGGATCATCCATCACCCAACCAATGTAGACCCATCCCATTTAAAGCAACCCAGGCAATGGACCTGTGCAAAATTCCAGAAATATTTTCCCGAGAAAAATATTATTGGGTCTTTAATCAACAAAAACAGCCACAAACCGCGCGGTTTGTGGCTGCGCTATCAAGAAATTCGCTGCTTTTACCCGACCTCGAAGGTCTCAAAGATAGAAACATCGGCACCCCCCTGCAGTACCGGGCAGCTCTGGGCCATATTTGCCGCCTCGTCCAATGAACCCGCCTCCAGAATTGTATATCCAGTTGCCATCGTGCCAGCAGGACCATCGCTGACAGCACCAGTGCTTGATACTGATTTTGCGGCTGGGGTAAAGGGATATCCGGGATCAACAACCGCGGCACCTAATTTGCCATACCAATCTTCCCAGGCTCTCATCACCTGGGCAGTCTCTTCTTCAGTTTCTGGCATCCCTCCGCCAACATAAAGTAACAAATACTTAGCCATCTTTATTCTCCTTTAAAACGGTCTCTTTTCGGATAATCAATCTCCATTTTAACATATTATTACGACCCAAAATATCGAAATTAAGCTTGATCATCAAGCTGTGTAGCTATTAAAGTGGAAGGCATACTCTATCGGTGGAAAGAAAACCTGCAAGCGCTGGGAAGCGCTTATCTTTCATTGAGCAGCAGCTGGATCCCCTCACCCTCAGGAGCACCAAACTGCATCTCGTAGAGGCGGGCATAAAGACCACCAGGCGTTTCCAGCAATGATTGGTGGGTTCCTTGCTCCACCAAGCGCCCTTCATTGAGCACTAAAACCCAATCAGCGTTAATAATGGTGCTGAGCCGGTGAGCGATGACAAAGGAGGTGCGTCCCTCCATGAGATGCTCCAAAGCTTCTTGCACCAAGCTCTCACTCTCGCTATCTAGCGAGGAGGTAGCTTCATCCAAGATCAAGATACGCGGGTTCTTCAGGATAGCTCTGGCGATTGCCACCCGCTGGCGCTGACCACCACTCAATTTCACTCCCCGCTCACCAACTTCAGTCTCATAACCGTTCGGAAGATCGTTGATAATAAAATCATGTGCGTTAGCTGCCGCTGCAGCTTCGTATATTTCTTCCTGGGTGGCATCTAAATTACCGTAGCGGATATTCGCAAATACCGAATCAGAAAAGAGGATGGTCTCCTGGGGTACAATGCCGATTTGGTCACGCAAGCTTTTCAGATCGATATCACGAATATCATGTCCATCGACCATCACCCGGCCAGCAACCACATCCCAGAAGCGCGGGATCAGGCTGATCAGTGTCGATTTGCCTGCACCACTCGGCCCAACCAGGGCAACAACCTGACCAGGCTGGGCGTGAAACGAAACATCCCGCAGTATTGGAATATCCTTCGAGTAAGTGAAGCTTACATCTTCAAATCGAACTTCTCCGGTGAGGGAAGGTAGGACCGGTGCCCCCGGTTCGCTGACAATATCGGGGAGTTCATCCAGCAGATCAAACAACCTCTCCGTGGCACCAATGGCACCCTGGAAGCGAGCATATAAGCCTGCCAGCGAGGCGATCGGTGTGGCTACCATCATGGTATAGATCAGGTATGCCACCAGCTCACCAGCGGTTAATTGGCCTTGAATGACTTCATACGCACCAAACCACAGGGTGATGGTGATCGAAGCGAAAGCCATGAAGCCGATTATAGGACCCAGAACCGCTCCGATCTTTGCCCTCCGCATAGCAGCGGCATAAGTCTCTCTCACCGCACGAGAAAAACGCTGAATTTCATACTGCTCCCTGGCAAAAGATTTGACGATACGCACTGCCGCTGCAGATTCTTCGACGACACTCGCGGATTTGGCCAATGCATCTTGCACCGCCTTGGATTCCTTCCTGATCTTGCGCCCCAACCAGACCATGGTGAGAGTGATAAAGGGTATCCCCAACAAAATGATCACCGTCAGCCGCCAATCCAACCAAAAAAGCAGGATTGCAGCTCCTATCAGGGTTAATCCCTGGCGGAGCAGGGCTACCAGGTCATCCGTGATCGCAGATTGTAGCAGGGAGGTATCATTTGTAATCCGGGAAACGATCTCCCCGGTACGATAATCCCCAAAAAACCGCAAGGAGAGGGAATGCAGGTGGCCGAAGACCTTAACCCGAATGTCAACGACCGCGTTCTCTCCAACAAAAGCCAGGGATAGCTGGTGGATGAAGCTCGCAATCGATTGCAGGATGAATACAGCAAAGAGACCTATCGCCAGCTGGTTGAGTCTTTGGAGATCATTCTCGACGAAGATCAAATCAACCAGGTTTCGGATCACCAAGGGCAGTATTAAACCCAGACCCACGCTGAAAATAAGCGCGATGATCGAGACCACCATCCACTTGGTATACGGTCGCACATACTGCAGCAATCGCCAATATGTATTAAATTCTTCTCGGGTGATTCGGATTTTTTCCCTGTCACTTTCTGATCTATCGACGGTTCGCGATCGGCGTCCTGCAAACATTATTTTATTCCTCGTTTTGCTGGCCTTTGGAGAGAACAGCATCAAGATGTAGATCCAGGATGATTTCTGGATGATTTTACCAAACAAGCTCGAGAGTATGGCTGGTATTTGCCATCCTCCCATTTTCAAACACCCTGCAACCAGGGGGATTAAATTCGCAATTAATATTTGCCCCGTTTATCCATCCTGAACGATATGGTGGTCCGCGCACATTTGTTGGGTTTAAGAATTAGATATCCCCCCATTGAGCGCGGATGAGGTATTGATCAAAATCAGAAAAACAGGATCAACATTAACAGATTCCGCTCAGCAAGCTTTATCCATGCAACTTAACCCAGATTCGTCAAAAAACTGACGAACGTCGTGATTTTCGAATCAGCAGGATTGGGATATCTGGTCTTGTTTACCTAGTGGGGAATGTTATGCAGAAGGTGAATAAAAGGGAGCAGAATGGAAAAGGCTTGAATCTGCGTTTGCAAGTTAGGAATAAAAATAGAAGCGATATCCGCTGAGATCATCGCAGTAAAGTTGCATAATAAATGGCAGCCACAATGTGAATGAATGCTGCGACAAACAATGCCAACCCGATCGGTACGTGCAATGTGTGCCAGAGTGCCATGAGCCTACGAGCCTGGGCAAGAGAGACTCGCTGCCGATTCAGAGTCCGGCGGCGCTTGAGCAGTTCCGTGAGGGCAGTGGCTTGGGCTCGTGTTCGGGTATCCATTTTCCGCTGCAAATTCCACATGCTTATCTGGTAGCCCAGATCTTCGAACAGGTTGCCGATTCTAAATGTCGAACCAGACACTGGAACTGAGACGTACCTTGAAAACTGTGCAGAGACTTCCGGCTTTTCCTTGATCCAACCAGCGATCTGCGTTTCCAGGATGGAAATCCGTTTGTGGAGCTCGCCAACTTCGATTTCCATGCCATCCGCACTGCGGGGGATAGCTGTATAGATATAACGACCGATAAATCCACTGATCACAACCACACCTGTCATCAGCATGACGATACCTGCCAGACCATTGAATTTCCATGAGGAGTGCAGCAAAACCATAAAAGGTCCAACCAAACCGGTAACAATGTGGAATTGCAGCCAGGATGAGGTTCGCCCCCAACGTGCGCTGCGGCTTCTTTTGCGCAACGTGTAAAGTGTTTCAGTCATCAACATCAGGAAAAATCCTATAATGCCCAGTGTATGACCGAAAAAGTCACTGGCTGCGGGAATCCCGCCAAGCAAAATCACTGCCCCCAGGTAGACGAGGGAGATGATAATGATTGCAACGAATGCTATCCATAATTCACGCGTGCTTTGGTACACGAGATTTCACCCATTGAGTCCAAAAATCAGCAATTAGCTCCGCGATGGATGCTCCTGGTTGCAAGAGTGCTTCACGTATCGGAGTAACATCAACCTGGTGAGAAACCAGTGATTGCAGCGCGTGCGATAAAGTTTGGTCGCCCATGAGTATAGCGCCTAAAATTGATTTCTCTCCCAACATTAATCGCAAGCGATTTACATCAAAATCCTGCTGAGCTGCGATTGAATCTGGCAGCTGCCGCCAGATTTCACTATCGCCACGGGCAATACCGATTAAATCTTCGTCCTTTCCCTGACCCACTTTGCCGATAATGGTTGTGGTTAACCCAGCCAAGCGGGTCACATTGAAAGCAATTGGTTTTGAATAGACTACCCGGCCACCCGCCATGTTCATACCCGCGATTGAACCCTGGTCGCGGGCTGGTCCCCAGAGTGAATCAATGATCGATCTCCCGGTAAAAGGGTCATATACCTGAGCGACGTCACCAGCTGCGAAGATATCTTCCAAACCAGTACGCAGGTATTCATCCACCAGGATGCCTCGATCGACTTCCAAGCCGGACTCATATGCAAGCTTTACTCGCGGCCGGATACCAATGGCGATGGCGACCATATTACAGCGAAGGATGCGGCCATCCTCGGTGCGGACACCGCTTACCGAGCCTTTGTGATCGAGAATATCAACCAGGCTGGTGTTATAGTGAATCTCCACGCCATGTTCCTTGAGCCGGTTTTCGATGATACGAGATTCGGTTTCGTCCAGGACATTATGCCAGTAGCGGTCGCGGCGCAGGAAATAATGCGTTTTGACTCCTTTCGCCACCAGACCTTCGACCAGTTCCAAGGCAGTGATCCCGCCTCCAACGACAACTGCGACTCTTCCTCTTCGAACCAAAGATAAAATCCGCCGGGCATCATCCAGGTTGTCCAGCTTCACCACACCCTGCAGATCTTCACCCGGTAAACCGCTGCGCGCAGCAGCTGCTCCAGTGGCGATCAGTAAGCGATCATAAGGCAGGTGGCTGCCATCATGCAGTTCAAGCATATGCTCTTCAGGCAGTATCCTATCCACGCGGGCATGATAGCGGCGCAATCCTAATTCATCGAAATCGCGGTCGCTAAAAGGGAACAGCTGGGATTCGATAAGCTCACCGGTCAGGTAATATGCAAGACCCGGCCGCGAGTAGTAACCATCTCGTTCTGCACACAGCAAGTAGATCTCCCCAGTGGCATCCTTTTTCCGGAGGGATTCCGCGGCGGCGATACCCGCAGCACCACTCCCGATTATCACATATTGACGGATGCTACACCTCACTCTCGCGAATGAGTAGAGGATCAAACAGGTTGCTGCGCTCGAAACGCAGCACACCGCGTGGGCAGCGAGCCACACACTCCCCGCAAGTCAGGCAGTAGCTTTCGCTGATCAATTTTCTCTCCCAGGCATAGCGGCGCACATCAATACCGATCGGACAGGAATACGAGCAGATTCCGCACTGCACACAACGGGATGAGTCCGGTACAACGCAACCCTCCGCCCGAGTCTGGTGTTTGGAGACCTCACCATGCAAAAGACGTCTAAAATCAATCATCGTGACCGCCTTCTCCTCCACCGCGGTGACATTCCACGCAGCGCCCCCCAATATTTGAGATACCCTCTTCATTATGTTTGCTGATCGTCTTATCCTTATCGTGACATGCGAAACAATTGTACTTTGATCCGCCCGCCGGGTGGCATGTACTGCATTTCCCATTTGCGCCACCATGGTTCATTGGAAACTTGTGATTGAAGGAGGCACCGCCCCAGGAGGATGTGTTATGACACTGCGAGCACTGCCCATCGAAATGATTGGCAGGTTTTCTGCCACTGTGACAGGCCTTGCAATCCGTTGCTCCTGCGGCACTGTGGTTGAATTTTGCGCCCGCCCAGGAGGAAGTACTATGACAGGCTGAGCATTGACCTCCAAAGTGGTTCGCTGGTTTTCGCCCGCTGTGGCAAGCCTTGCAGTCCGTGGCACCTACTGCCTGGTGATTAAAGCTTGCCTGGGCCCAATTGGAAGTATTATGGCAAGCCGAACATTGACCGCCATAATGATTGGCAGGTTGTTTTCCGTTATGGCAACTTTTGCAATCTGTTGCGCCAACTGCTTGATGGTTGAAATTCGCCTGAGCCCAATTTATCGTATTGTGACAGGCTGAACACTGGCCATCATAATGATTGGCAGGTTTGCTTGTTTGATGACAGGATTTGCAATTCCTGGTATCCACGGCTTCATGATTGAAATCCGCTTGTTGCCAATCTTCGGTATTATGGCAAGCTGAACACTGTCCGGCATAATGCCTTTCAGGTTCATCTCCTTGATGACAGGATAAACAATCGGTAGTGTCAACCACGCTGTGTTCAAAGGAAATCTCCTCCCAGGAACCTGTAATATGACAGGCAGCGCAATCTTCAGCATAATGGGCTGCGGGTGCTATATCTCCATGACAATCCGCGCACAAATTCGGGGTCCCTTTATATTCACCATCCGAGTGGCAAGCAAAACAATCCAATTCAGCATGCTTTCCATCTAAAATGAAGAATTCATGCATCGCGCCTGGACTGCCGGGCGGGAAGAGCACATCGTGTGGCGCTACTTGAGAGCTTTCTGGACTGTTTTCAGAACCTGGATCCCTTGCTGAATTAAGCGTATCATCGTGAAGATTTGAATTTAATGTAGCCTGGTCCCCTTCCGACAATCCAGCCAGTATTGCTGATAACGTGGCAATTTTGGCTTGCAGGTTCTCAGCCGCCATCTCTTGCTCAGAAGAAAGGATAGAGCCCTTATCCAAAACAACTTTGATATTTAAAATCAACCTATCCAGCTGGGTGTACGAGGGAGATAAATCCCCTTCTGGCGCGTTTTTCACAGCATACAATACCCGGTCCAGCGCTTGATTTAAATATTCAGCTGCCAATGGTGCATGCTCACTCTCCCACAGGACAACCAGATCCTCAGTTCGTTGGAAAGCCAGTTCCAAATAATAGTTAACTAAATCTGACTGGCTGAAAATGATCCGGGCACGAGCCTGCTCAGAAAAATCCTGCAAGGGGAAAATGACGTTGCCAGGGCGAAAAGGTCTTGCGGCAGCCATCCCTACCTGGGCGCTTAACCCGACTATCCCGACCAGCAGGAATATTACCAAGGCAAGAATTATAAATCGGCGCATGGCATTTCCTTTTCTCTATCCCATCTATTCGTCATGATTTTTCGCTTCATGGACAAAGCCATCCAGATGGCATTCAGTACAATTGGCAAGCTCAGCGGTAGAGATATCTAAATCTTTGTGCTTATCTGCAATCTCATTCACCTCATGTTCATGGCAGCCATAGCATGTGTACTCACTGTAAGTGGAGAGATGGCATACAGTGCATTCCACTTCCCCCTGGTCGCCATGATCAATTGGGAATTTGTGACTGACCAGCTGGGCTGGGTACCAGCTGGACGTGTTATGGCAGTATTCACATTTCAGACCGAAGAATCCAATGTGGACTTCAGGCTCCAGGTGGCAATCTTTGCACTCCGTTGAAGTGCCCAGGTAAACCTCATCCACGTGGCAAGCCTTGCATTCTATCTCAGCATGGCGACCTTCCAATGGGTAGACAATCTGGTGGTTGAAACCCTTCATGCGGTCCGTACCATCATGGCAGGCCAAACAGTTATTCCCCAATTGAGATTGATGCTGAACAATAAAATCATTGTCATCTAGGGCATGGCAATCATTACAGGTAGCCTGCTCAAATGTCCGTACATCCTGCGCGTGGCAGGTCGTGCAAACGATCGAATCGCCAGAAAAATCCTGGGTGTGAAGTTCAAGGCTGAAACCCGAGTGATCAAAATGGTCAAAAGATTCACCCGCCAACAAAGCAGGTTTCCAAGAGCTTGTATCATGGCAGCTCCCACACTCAATCCCAAAAACGCCCAAATGGATCGCCGGTTCTGCATGGCAATCTACACAGTCAGCTGGCAGGTTCAAAAATTGACCCTGCTGGTGACAGCTTGCGCAGGTTTGATCAGCGTGGGAACCATCCAGCGGAAAGCTCGAATTGGCATGATCAAAGCGGGTCAGGGTATCTAGGCCATCATGGCAGTTCATACAATCATTTCCGAAATCGGCCAGGTGAGTAGTCATAAACGCTAAATCCTGCCCTGCATGGCAGGTGGTACACAAATCGATTGACACCGAGAAACGATCATCAGACAGGTGGCACGCAGAACACTGCATGGGTGTCAGCGAATAATCGACCTGGTGCCAGATAAGGCTGAAAGACAACACTGAGTGGTCGAAATTCTCCAGGCTTCCTAAACGCAGGTCAAAATCCTTGCCGCGATGATCTGGATGGCATTGCGAGCATTTTTCCACCTGTTCAAACCTGGCGTGCAAACTATCCTCCATCAATAATTGAACTCCAATCTCGGTATGGCAAGCAAGGCACTGATTTGCTTGTATGCTGGTCAGGGGTTGGTGGCAGAGTGCACATTGCCCCTCAAAATCAGCATGTGAGTCAAAACCGCCAATATTTCCACCTGAAGAGCCGCTTGAGCTCAAAGCACCTGGACTGAAAGCCAGCCCACCCTGGCGCCAGAGAGTGAAACCCAGACCCGATAATAAAAACACCAATATCAACAACCCGGGTAGGGAAATTACCGTGGATCTTCTCCTCATAAATATCCATGAACCTCGATGATTGCACACTCATCCAGGCAATCATCCAGATAATTAATGCCTTATTTGTTTAAGACGTAATAATCACATTTTAATCGCGTTAAATCTATAGCCTAATAGTCCTGCAAATCCTTTCAATCTTGCAAGGCGTGCAAAAGGACATTTGTCACTTGATTCTATGACAAATGTGAATAGCCCACCAGTCTACTCCATGATATATTATGGCAAACCATAACTTTTCAATCGATAATTTTATGTCTAGCCATAACTCCCTGGGAATAAGCGAAAGCGAACAGATGTACTTGATCACTATTGCCCGCCTTCTTGAGAATGGGCAAACCGAACCAATTCCCCTATCCAGCATAGCCCAGAAGATGTCTATCCTGCCGGTGTCCGTAAACCAAATGGTGCGCAAATTGGAAGGAGAGGGATTGTTGCACTACCTGCCTTATAAAGGTGTTGAGCTTACCATTCGAGGAAAGGAGGTTGCCTTTCGTACCCTGCGTAATCGGCGCTTATGGGAGGTTTTTCTGGTCAATCACCTGCAGGTTCCCTATGAAGAAGCAGATGCAATGGCTTGTGCAATGGAGCACATCACACCAGAGGATATCGCCCTGCGTTTGGCTGACTACCTCGATAATCCAGTTTCGAACCCGACCGGTCAGCTCATACCCATCTTGGAGGCTGAGGGATTTATGGTAAATCTGGTTCGATTGACGGAGGTCGAGGCAGGTAGGGAGGTGCATATCGTCAAGATTGAAGGCCAGCAAGCTGCGACAAGGTTTCTCAACGAGGAGGGATTGCACCCCGGTTCCTCAATCGTGCTGGAAGCAATCGGCGCCCAGGGGTCTTGCCTGGTAAAAAGTGAAGCAGGATATCTGGAATTATCAGCGAAATTGGCCAACTCAATATTTATTTCCCCATTGGACCATACCAATAATTCGCAATCAAAAAATAATCACTGATGAGGAAGGGATAATCTTTTTTTCACGACCTACTCTCTCACAAGAAAGGATAACCCGTTACCATGTTCCCTAGTTTATTGCTGTCACTTCGTGAAGGCATAGAAGCCGCTCTGATAATCGGTATCATTATTGGTGCATTAACCAAGCTGCACCAGGAGGAGCTCAAACCTGTAGTTTGGCGCGGCGTTGCCATCGCTGTAGTTCTCAGCCTTGTTTTCGGATTCGGATTGAATTACATCGGCATGGAATTTGAAGGTCAATTCGAAGAGGTTTTTGAAGGGATAGCAATGCTGCTGGCAGCTGCAATCTTAACCTGGATGATTCTCTGGATGCAACGCCATGGAAGTCAGATGCAGCAAGAATTAGAAGCAAAAACCACTATGGCTACTAAGGATCGCAGCGGCTCGGCATTATTCGTGCTGGCTTTCCTGGCTGTTTTCCGCGAGGGAGTTGAATTAGCCATTTTCTTGCTCGCCATCCGGGCGGCATCGAATCCTTCTTCGGTTCTCATTGGCGCTGCCCTTGGATTGGGCAGTGCGATTTTTCTCGGATGGATGATATTTGCCTCCACCCGCAAGCTGAAACTGCGCCAATTTTTCCAAATCACCAATGTACTCTTATTATTTTTCGCCGCTGGTCTAGTTGCCTTGGGTGTGCATGAACTCAATGAGGCAGGCTGGATACCCCCCATTATCGAAAACGTATGGAACATGAACCACATTATCAGCGATACGTCGGAAGTCGGATTATTGCTCAAGGCTCTATTTGGTTATAATGGCAACCCTTCGCTTTCCGAGGTATTTGCATACCTGGGATACTTCCTGATCCTTGGTGCGATTATCCTTAAGAATCAAAGACGTCCAATGAACAGGAAAGCGATCACAGCGTAGCTATCAATTATTTACGATCATCCAATTTCTTTGGTTTCCATTGGCTTTTGTTCTCCCGGGCAGTATTCAATCCAATGTTTTTGAGGTTTTTTCACACCAACATTCACCTTTAGATTGTTGGCAAAATTCAGTTTAACCCGATCTTCCTGGAAGAGAAAATTAAATTATCACCCGGTTGATGGTATGATCGAGTTGAAGGAGAAAGATAGATGAACGCACTGCATCCAGATTTATCCCGCATAGTTGTATCTGCTGATCAAATCCAAACCCGGGTGAAGGAATTGGCAGGTCAGATTTCAACTGACTTCAGCAATGGAGACCAACTATATATCGTGGGAATACTCAAAGGCGCCTTCATCTTCTTAGCCGATCTGACCAGGCAGTTAACGGTTCCCCACGCGGTTGATTTCATGGCTCTTTCCAGCTACGGGAAGACAACCTCTTCGGGTGCAGTGCGCATCCTGATGGATCTGCGGGAACCAATTGAAGGTAAAAATGTGATTATCGTGGAAGATATTGTAGATACAGGTCGCACATTAGAATACCTTTACCGGATATTAAAAGGACGCAAACCCGCCTCCCTGCACAGTTGCGTTCTTGTTCGCAAACAACGTGACAACCTCAACATCCCGATTGAATATCTTGGTTTTGATATCCCTGATGTTTGGGTCGTGGGTTATGGCTTGGATTTCGCCGACAAGCACCGCACATTGCCTTACATCGCAGAACTGAAGCGGGATTAGGTCGCTAGAACTTCCCAACTTTGTCAAGTCTGATGAATTTTCCCACCCCCTGTGTGGGAGTTTTTTTGTAGAACATGCGAGTTTGAATACTGATCTCTTCCAGAAAATAGGAGCCAAAATGCTCCCGGAAAATGACTTTTCATCCTGGATCAACTTTATGCTATGATAGAGAAGAGGTGTGAGATGCACGCACCAGAAAATATTTCTCACGGAGCTGAGGGTCCACAATCGGCATTAGAAAGGAAATACATCCTGGAATACTTACAAAGCAAAGGTGTCGATCTTGAGAATTTAGCTTTGATGCCCAAAGAAGAGCAGCAAAACCTAATGCGAGAAGCAAGCCAATATGCCTCTCTCAAACTCGCTGAAGTAGAATCTCGTGCCAAGTTCCGCCATGATATCCATGCTCCTTCTTAAACGACAGGAATCACCCTCAAATCCTTAAAGAAATTTTTATTGCCCGTTTCTGAAATTCGAATCCTGGGAGGGGGAAATATTTTTTATTGCTATCAACCCCGACCCTGATAGCCAAGAATTTTTCCAATCAACAATTGCCGCCAATATGATTCCTGGTAATCGCATATTACCATGGTTGCTGAATCTTATTTTTGCCCAAACAGCAATTTGACTTCAAGTCTATATTAATCAGCTCCAAGGTCTCTCCATCGAGTAACCTGATCAATTGGAATGGCAGCTGTGATATTCCCTGGGTATATAATTAAGACGAATTCACATGGAGGTGCACACGATGGATATATCTACAGTTAAGATTGAAAAACCGATCACGGTTAACTTCATCCTCGGGCAGACGCATTTTATCAAGTCAGTTGAAGACATCCACGAGGCTTTGGTCACCGCCGTTCCGGGGATCAAATTCGGCTTGGCTTTCTGCGAAGCTTCCGGGAAATGCCTGGTCCGTTGGTCAGGCACAGACCCCGAGATGATAGAACTAGCTCAAGCAAATGCTATGGAAATATCGGCGGGACATTCCTTCATCATCTTCCTGGGAGATGGCTTTTATCCAATCAACGTGCTGAACGCGCTTAAAATGATCCCAGAGGTGTGCCATATCTATTGTGCTACAGCTAATCCAACCCAAGTGATCGTCGTGGAAAGCGATCAAGGGCGTGGGATTCTGGGTGTAATCGATGGCCAAAAACCCAAGGGGATCGAAGGCGATCAGGATATTTCCTGGCGCAAAGACTTCCTACGGCAAATTGGCTACAAGTCCTGAGAGGTTATCATCCAAACAGATTTGACAGAGGGTAAAACAATGCAGGCAATGGTTTTAGAAAAACCAGGAGAACCTCTAATACTGAAAGATATTCTCCGCCCCACCCCAACTGCAGACCAGGTCCTGATTCGGGTTCTTACCTGTGGAATTTGCCGCACGGATCTGCATATAATCGATGGAGAATTAACCCAACCTAGACTTCCCCTTGTTTTAGGACACCAGATTGTGGGTGTTGTAGAGGCGATCGGATCGAATGTAGATCGGTTTGAACCTGGCGAGCGAGTAGGTGTCCCTTGGTTAGGTTATACCGATGGCAGCTGCAAGTACTGCCAGCGTGGTCAAGAGAACCTGTGCGAAAACCCAATGTTCACTGGCTACACGATCGATGGCGGGTTCGCTGAATACACCACCGCTGACCAGCGTTATTGCTTCCCGCTACCCGGGGAGTACAGCAATAGCGAGGCAGCCCCACTGCTTTGTGCTGGCCTGATCGGCTACCGCACTTATCGATTAGCGGGTGAACATAAAGAACGGCTCGGTATCTATGGATTCGGGGCAGCTGGCCATATAACTGCCCAGATAGCAATTCACCAGGGGCGACGAGTTTTTGCATTCACCCGCCCCGGCGATTTCCAGGCACAAGAATTCGCCCGTAGCTTAGGCGTAGAATGGGCAGGTGATTCGACCAGCTCCCCTCCGGAAAAGCTCGACGCAGCTTTGATTTTCGCCCCAATCGGCTCACTGGTTGTAGCAGCTCTGGGCGTGACCGTCAAAGGTGGAACAGTAGTCAGCGGCGGGATCCATATGAGCGACATCCCCTCTTTTCCATATCGCCTGCTCTGGGAAGAGCGACAAATCCGCTCTGTCGCCAATCTCACCCGTCAAGACGGAGAAGAATTCCTGGCAATTGCACCCCAGGTCCCCGTAAAAACTGCAGTTACCACATATCCACTGAAAGAAGCAAACCAAGCTCTGCAGGATCTCCGCAACGGAGACCTCCAGGGAGCCGGTGTCCTGGTAGTTGCTTAAGGTTATGCAGAACGAAATCACGCAACCCTCCAATCTCCTTTCGCCTACTGGCCAACTGACACAAATCGGGTGGTCACGCCAGCCGCTCCTGGATTGCAACTTGGAAAATGCGAAATTCAATCCAGGTCGCCTTATGCAGCGGTTTCGAATAAAACGCTGGGATTATTACGCCGTCTTTTCCCCACAGCATTTCTTCTCCGCAACCATCGCCGATTTGGGTTATGCAGGAAATATATTTGTGTATATACTCGATTTCACCAGCGGTGAGCTTCATGAGCAAGGGCTGGTTATTCCATTCAGTAAGGGCATTGTTCTTCCACGAAATAGCACAACGGGGGACGCACATTTTAATAATGAGCAGGCGCAGCTGTCATTCCAGCATAAATCATCCAGCAAGGCCATTTCCGTGATCTGGCCAGGTTTCAACCACAACCAAGGCATCGAAGCACAAATCACCTTAACCCTCCCGGATGACCATGAATCGATGAATATCGTCATCCCCATAGGGAAAAAGCGCTTTTACTACAATCACAAGATCAACTGCTTGCCAGCAAAGGGCTGGATACGGTACGGGGATTTACAGATCGAGATCAACCCAGAGGTGTGTCTGGGCTCACTGGATTGGGGGCGCGGCGTATGGGAATACAGCAGCTTTTGGAATTGGGCCAGTGCTTCTGGATTCTTGCCCACTGGCCAGACTGTTGGACTGAATCTTGGTACAGGTTTCGGGGATACAACTTCCGCAACTGAAAACTGTCTAGTCGTGGATGGAAAGATTCACAAACTCGACCGGGTTAAATTCAAGTACAACCCGGTTGAATATTCATCACCATGGGAATTTAACGATTCGCAAGGCAACTTATTCTTGGAATTTCAACCATTCCATGAACGACTGGCTCGCACCAACCTGCTGCTCATTTTCAGTGAAGTCCACCAGATGTTTGGACACTTTAATGGATGGGTGGTCACAGATGGAGGTGAGCGGATCGTTATTCACGATCTCATTGGATTCGCCGAGGAGCACCATGCGCGCTGGTGAATTAAGAGCGGGGCGTGCATAATCTGTTGAATTGCATTCCAACGATCATTGAACCACAAGGCTGATATAATCCTTGAAGTTCGCCTCCTGATCGAGAACCAATGGACAAAAACCTATCCTGGAACCTTTACGAATGATCATATTACTTCGAGTAATTGCCTTTGCACTTGGTGCGTTGCTGGTTTTCTTCACGCTATTATCAGCGGTGAGAACCCTGGTAACTCCCCGGGCCATTTCGGACAGGATCACCGATATAACTTTTGGTTTAATTCGTGCCATCCTCAACATCCCGCTGCGCTTGGCAACCACCTACCAATCCCGCGACCAAATCCTGACATACTATGCACCCATCGCCCTGCTGGCACTCTTGCCTGTCTGGCTGTTACTTGTGACTCTTGGATACATGGCAATTTTTTGGGGGCTTGGTATCGATAGCTGGTACGAAGCTTTCCTGCTGAGCGGATCATCACTTCTGACACTCGGCTTTGCCAGGGCAGAGAATCTCATCCAGCTCGGCTTGGTATATTCTGAAGCCACAATAGGTTTACTGTTGATCGCCTTGCTGATCGCTTACCTGCCGACGATGTACGCGGCTTTCCAACGCAGAGAATCAGCCGTCACTCTGCTTGAGGTAAGGGCAGGAAACCCGCCGTCAGCGGTCGAGATGCTGTTGCGATTCAATCGCATTCATGGATTGAGCAGGCTCAACGAAACCTGGAAAACTTGGGAGGAATGGTTCGTGGATCTCCAGGAAAGCCACACATCTTTAGCCATGCTGGTATTCTTCAGGTCTCCCCAACCCTCACATTCCTGGATCACTGCTGCTGGTGCGGTCCTCGATGCAGCAGCCCTGACACTCTCCAGCCTGGATATCCCCCATGATTTTCAAGCGGATCTGTGCCTGCGTGCTGGATACCTCGCCCTGCGCAACATCGCCGATTTCTTCAAGGTGGCTTACAATCCAAATCCAAGTGCCGGCGACCCGATCAGCATCGCCCGTGAAGAATTTGATGCAGCTCTCGATCAATTAGCCAGTCAGGATTTACCGGTAAAATTCAACCGCGATCAAGCCTGGCGGGACTACGCTGGATGGCGGGTGAATTACGACCAGGTACTGCTGGCTCTGGCAGAATTAACTGAGGCACCAGAAGCGCCCTGGTCCAGCGATCGCGTATCGAAAGCGAATTGATCCACAGTCAGGTTTTCTCATAGGAATTGGGCTTCTCCCAATTATTATCTGGCAGGCTGATTTCCCCCAAAAATTGATTGTATTCACTTTTATCACCACCGGGATGTTGATCACAATTAACAACCTGTGGTCGTGGTTCAAAAATGGAATTGAGAGAGGAGTATTTGACATTTCCCAGGTAACACAATTTTCATAGTTAGACACGAGTGGATCACATCGGAATAGTTCTCAATGACCAGGTGATGCTGAGCTGAAAATCTCCCCCACACAAACCATGCTCCTGTTGCGATTCGATTAGATTCTATACCTTTTCCTAAGTTATGGTATTATCCCGAGATAAGAATTCCGAGACATGAAAATTAGGGTGGGTCGAGCCAGACTTTCGATGGACAAGTTATTAAATTAGCTCTCCACACATATGCCAATTTGTCAGGCCAGCAACGAAATATCCAGTGAATAGATTTCCAAAATTCCTAGATACAGTGATCTTGATTGGGCTGACCACGCTGATTGTCTTCCTCCAATCTTCTGGAGAAGCAAGTCTGGGATTACGGAAGAATGGAAGCGATCCTGATAAATCGGCGAATGGCAAACCAGCCATCCCAAGCCCACTTATAACCCATCCACAAGATGGATCCATCCAGTTTATTCGAGCAGCGTCTTCTTTAGATCTGGGCAAACACGGGCGTGAGGATACCTTATCGGTTACGATTGCGATGATGACATCCCCAACCGAAAACAGCTCCGTTACCCGGACATACTTAGAAGATTTCAGTCCTTTTGCTAATCCAGAACGTGGTTTCTTTATCCAGGGTAGAACCCAAGAGCAGCCACCTGATAACCCGGATCGCTGGCCTGGGATTAATCAACGGGGTGTAAAACAAAAAAGGGATACAGAAAACCTTCGCCTGGTGCGTCAATATTATCACCTGGACCTCTATAAAACCCGGGGTATCCCCCAGTCCTACCTGGATATCTTACAAGATGATTTAGATTTCATCCGCGAGGCTGGGATGAAGATCATCCCGCGTTTTACCTATAGCTGGGACCGCGCCTCCATCCAACCGGGTGATAAGAATGATACGACAAAGGAATGGACCTTGAAGCATATTGAAACCCTGATGCCTATCCTGGCAGAGAATGCAGATGTCATCGCCTTTGTAGAGATGGGATTCGTCGGGCTGTGGGGCGAGTTTTGGGGATCAGACAGTGGCTGGACGACAGATCGCCGCGATTACGGTTCTTGCTCCACCCTCCAGAATTACATTGAAACTTTCCCAGGCCGTCAGAGCGATCGAGAAGAGATTATCAGCAGGGTGTTGGAATTATTACCTGATGGGATTAAACTCGCTCTCCGCTACCCTCGGGATAAGCAGGCGATGTTTCTCGACGATCCATCCACTTCTACCAGTCTCCCACTCACTTCTAGAGAGGCACATACCCCATTGTGGAAATCCAGGATCGGGTTTCATAACGATTCTTTGTTCACCGGAAATGCTGATGAACAGAATACCTTCTTCTCTTGCGACATCGATAATGCTACCTTCGTAAAATCACAGGTCGATTGGCTCAACCAGGATGCCCTTTTTGTACCCCAGGGGGGTGAGCTGGGTTGCCCGTACGAGCCGGAATATGGAAACTGCCAGAATGCTATCGAAGGATTAGCTGAAAGACATTTCGATGCTCTTAACCGGGGGTATTGCCCAGAAACTCTGCAAGCATGGCGGGACCAGGGTTGCTTTGACGAAATCACAGCTCACCTGGGTTACCGGATAAGGTTGATATCGACCACAATCATTCAAACCCTGCTCAACCCGGGCGATCAACTTAATTTGCAATTCAAACTAGTCAATGATGGTTTTGGCAAAATCTATAATGAGCGCAGCCTCGAGGTTGTATTAAGACACAAATTAACCGGCGCAGAATACTTTCTGCCCCTTTATGGTCATGATCCTCGTTTCTGGTTACCCAATGAAATACAGAAGATTGGTTTTACAAGTCTGATCCCCGCTCGAGGCCTGCCAAATGGGGGATACGATATATTTCTTTTCCTGCCCGATCCAGATCCTGAATTGAGATTCTATTCCGTCAAGAACGAGTTCGGCAACCCATTGATCCCGTCCTGGAGTCCATATGCCATCCGGCTGGCAAATAAAGAAGTATGGGATGAAAGCACTGGCTATAATGACCTGCTGATAGATCTCATCATCAGCAGGGGCAAGTAGGGGAATAGTCTAATTATTAATCAACAGATTACCGGATCTATAGGTTTTTATAGTTAACCAAATTTAAGTACTCACTATCAACAACTATCATCAAGGGGACTTCCATATTATCTTATATGGTTGACATGCTGAAAATCCAAAACACTATTTATCAATCAACAGCACATCAACAGCGAGTAATAAAAAAAAAAAATCTGCTCGTAGATTATCCGGTTAGCTAAAAGTCGTAAAGCGAAAGAATCCAGTATTGAATGATATCGCTATAACTTGAGATTCGGCAATCAACATTTGACATTTCATACAAGTGATAATCGATTACACAAAAAGCGGATAAAGAAAGTTTCTTGAAATTCTTATTATTTGTATATACAATAAGTCTAAGGTAGATAATTAATTAGAAAGGTGATTGATCGAAACTGTAGATTAACGATCGAATCTAGATAGCGATCATCAGGTTATGATTAGGAAATCTGATCTCATGATCGATATTCTTGAAATCAGGTTAGGGGTGAAAATCATGAAGAAAACAACAAAGGAAAGATTTACATTCAAATTAGGCATTGTCCTTGGAAGAATGCATCGCCAAACCACTTCTTTTAAATTAAATCGATTAATAACTAAAAGGTTTTCCATTGCCATAGTCATTCTGCTGATACTGAGTGGATTCTCACCAGGTTTCACACGGCATGAAGGAAATAATTTCATCGCGCATGGAGTCCAAGTAAATCGTTCAAATAGAAACCGAATTCCCACAATAACCACTTTATCCCAAAGTATCGTTAGCTTCGATGTCCGGGTTTCTACAAGTTCAGATGATGCTGAAGAGAATAATAGCGGTCGAGTATCTCTCAATAGTAGCGATCTTGAACTGGTTGATGAGCGATCTAACCAGATTGTTGGTATACGTTTTAATGGGATAGCAGTACCACAAGGGGCTACCATATCCTCTGCCAATATTCAATTCAAGGTGGACGAAACAAAGAATACAGATATTTGTACACTATCGATCCATGGAGAGCGGACCACAAATGCATCAACGTTTACCAATTCAAGACGAAATATCTCCTCCAGACTAATGACAACAGCTTTTGAATCCTGGTCCCCAGAGCCTTGGTTAGTCGTTGGTGCAAAAGGACCTGACCAGCGCACTCCAAATATCGCATCTGTAATTCAGGAGATAGTAAATCAACCCGGCTGGTCTGAAGGAAACTCTCTGGTAATAATTATTTCGGGAACTGGTAAACGGGTAGCCGAATCCTTCAATGGAGATCAGGCAGATGCACCCATCTTGCACATCGAGTATGAAGCTGAGGCTTCGAATAATCCTCCAGTAGCACTTGACGACACAGGGACAGTCGCCGAAGGAGGCACTTTCTTCCAGGAAGCACCCGGAGTGCTGGGTAATGACAGCGACCCCGATGGCGATCCATTGATATTGAACACAACTGTTCTCAACGGACCAACAAATGGCACCTTGTCTCTCAATCCCGATGGCTCGTATTCCTACTCACATGATGGCAGCGAGACAACCAGCGATAGCTTCGAATATGAAGTTTGTGATGATGGTCCTTTGTGCGATACTGCCTCAGTATATATCACAGTAACACCAGTTGACGATGATCCGCCAGTATTGGTTTACAACACCGGAAGTCTGGTTGGAGAGGGTGACAGTGTTCCGATATCTCCTATGGAATTACGCTACGTAGATGAGCAGCCATCCAGCAGTGTGATGTACTCAGTCACTTACCCTACTGGGAACGGCCAGCTGGAGCTAACCAGCAATCCTGACCAAGCAATCAGCAGGTTTAGCCAGGCAAATATCGACGATGGACTGTTGATTTATATTCATGATGGGAGCCATACATCCTCAGACAGTTTTCAATTCTCAGTAGATGACGGCTTAGGAAATATACTCGCAGACCAGTATTTTGCGATCACAATCAGCCCTTCGAACACTGGAACGGGGGCATTATCCCAACTTACTGGGACGGATGGTTGCGTGAGCGAAGACGGTACCAATGGTGAATGTGCTGACGGCAAAGCTCTTGATGGGGCAGAACGGGTTGTTGTGAGCCCCGATGGAAAGAACGTCTATGTCGCCCTCGAAACCAGCAACGCGGTTTCCATCTTCGCACGAGACGAAACAACAGGGGCACTCACCCAACTCCCGGGCAGAGAAGGATGTGTGAGTGATTCAGGCACTCAAGGTGTCTGCACTTTGGGTATAGCTCTCGTTGGTCCCCGAGCAGTGGCACTGAGTCCCGACGGAAAACATGTTTACGTAGCTGCAAGTGGCAGCGCTGCTGTCTCCATCTTCTCACGGGATCAGTTAACTGGTGCTCTTACTCAACTTTCGGGCATAGATGGATGTATTAGCGAAACTGGATCTAGTGGTGCTTGTGCAGACGGCAGAGCTCTTGATGGTGCCCGATACATTACAGTAAGCCCAGATGGGAATAATGTGTATGTTGCCTCTTTTTTCAGTGATGCTGTAGCCGTTTTCTCACGCAACTTATCCACAGGAGCACTCACCCAGCTGACAGGTTTTGATGGCTGTGTAAGCGAGACCGGAAACAATGGAACCTGCTCCGATGGTAAAGCGCTTGAAAGAACAAGGGCTGTTATTGTTAGCCCTGACGGTAAGAATGTGTACGTCGCATCTCAGATCTCCAATTGGAGTGATGAATTTCCAAACCGCGGTGCAGTTTCAATTTTCTCCCGCAACGTATCCACAGGGGCAATCACTCAGCTCGCTGGCACAGATGGCTGTATAAGCGAGACAGGAACCAATGGTGCTTGTGTTAATGGTAAAACCCTGGCTAGAGCCTTCGATTTAACCGTGAGCCCAGATGGCAGGTATATATACGTCACAGCTTTTAAAAGCGATTCAATCTCTGTTTTCTCGCGCGATCAGACAACGGGCATACTCGCGCAGCTAGGTGGTACAGACGGTTGTATTAGCGAATCAGGAACTCGCGGTGCGTGTACTGATGGCGTTGCGCTTGACGGTCCACGCGCTGTGACTATCAGTCCTGATGGCAATAATATTTATGTGGCACTAGCCTTCAGTGATGCTGTCTCAATCTTGTCCCGAGATCAAACGACAGGAGTGCTCACCCAGCTCGCAGGTATGGAGGGTTGCATAAGCGAGACCGGAACAGGTGGTGCCTGTGTGCAGGGAATCGCACTTGATGGTGCGCGGTCAGTGATTGTGAGCCCGGATGGTAAGAATGTCTACGTCGGGACTTTTGTGAGCAGTTCCATCGCAATATTTTCACGCCGATAGGGGATTATCATCAAGGTCCCCACAATAGTGAATGGCGTAATCAATCTGCAAACACAACAGTTTAGTTTCCCCCGTGATTAACGACGAAATTTAACTGGTTATAAGATTATCCTGGTTACTAGTTCACCGTAATCTCGGCCACTGATTTATATACGTGGGTTGGTATATAAGAATATCGCTCTATTTGTTCTGGCTTCGTAACCCCGGTCAAAACCAAGATCGAATCCATGCCGTTCTGAACACCGCCAATAATATCAGTGTCCATGCGGTCACCCACAATGATCGTCTCCTCTGAGTGCACGCCGAGATAGTTCAGGGCAGTGCGCACCATTAAGGGATTGGGTTTACCGATGAAAAAGGGGCTTACTCCGGTCGCTTTCTCGATCATCGCAGCCACTGCCCCGCAGGCTGGCACAATTCCCATCGCAGTCGGACCGGATGGATCAGGATTGGTGGCGACAAAGCGTGCTCCATCAATGATCAGACGGATGCCTTTCGTCAGGTTTTCCAGGCTGAAAGCATTTGTTTCACCCAGGACAACATAATCGGGATCATGTTCCGTGATAATATAGCCGACTTCGTGCATTGATGAAGTCAACCCGCTTTCTCCAATAACATATGCAGTGCCGTTGGGACGTTGTTTCTGCAAGAACTGGGCAGTCGCCATAGCTGAGGTAAATATCAATTCAGGTGGGATTTTCAACCCCATCTTCTGCAAATTGTGGGCGAGGTCTTTGGCGGTATAAATCGGGTTGTTTGTCAATACCAGGTACTTGCCCTGACTGGCATTCAAGCGGTCCACAAATTTACTTGCGCCAGGTATAACCCTGTCCCCGCTGATTAATACCCCGTCCATGTCGACCAGGTAATTCTTTACATTCTTCATATTATGCCTGTTTAGGAATTAATTCTGCCTATCAATTAGGATTATACTCGACCACCACTATGAATATGCTGGATAATTCTTCTCCACCATCAATCTGGCTCTGTTGAGATCTCCACCGGCAGACCTTCCAAGTTCATAATCTGTAATGCATTCGTGGTCCGGCTGGGACCAGGACGTAAAAGGTAATCAAAGGTCATCCGGTCTTGTACGATCTCTTCTTGAAAATGGTAATTGGTGACACCTGGCAATTCGTCAGCAAAAATCACCAATTCGAGATCGTGAGTCGAGATAAGACCAACGCCATGTTCTCCAACCAGCTTGCGGACAAATGCCCTTCCGCCGATCTCTCGTTCACGGTTGTTCGTACCGCGGAAAATTTCATCGATCAGGAAAAAGACCGGCAAATCATCTGCCATCTCCAGCGCATCCAGCAAGGCTTTTAACCGCTTCACTTCTGCATAAAAATAACTGATGCCATCCACGAGGGAATCCTTTACTTGAATCACAGTAAATAAGCGAAACATATTGGTAGAAAAAGACTCTGCATTCACCGGTCCTCCAGCGAATGCCAGACAAAGATTGATACCGATCGTGCGCAGGAAAGTCGATTTCCCTGACATATTCGAGCCGGTTATGATCACCACCTCGCCCAACTCGTCAATAGAAAAATCATTGCACACTTTTACCTCGTCGGGGATCAAGGGATGCCCAACGCCGAAAGTCTTAATCAGTGGTTTTTGGGTTGTCAATTGGTTATCCACGATGGGAAAGGTGTAATCCGGGTTCAGAAAGGAGAAATTCGCCAGGGAATTCAGGGCTTCCAGCTCGTACCAGGTATCCAACCAGGCTGGCAGCACTACCTGCATCTTGCTTTTATAGCGCTGCAGCTGGTAGGCAAAGAAGACATCCCAAGGGACAAATACATTAACCAAGAGCCACACGACCGGATTAGCGCCGATACTGGAAGCTGACGCGATCAGGGATATCCTTCTCAGGTAACTGGAAGGCCGCTGGCCATCAGCCCAAAATGTCTCGCACAATTGGAAAAGGTGGCTTCCAGTTCGAAACGAATACTTCTCAATAAAAACCAGAACCGCGCGGAATCTGTCCAGGGTAGTGGATAAATGCTGAGCTTGCCCGAAGATGTCCTTCATATTGCGATAAGCAAATAAATAAACGGCAGCATAAATCCCAAGAGTGATCATCCAAAACGCAGGTACAAGCCCCAAAGAAAATAATGCAAAAAAGAGAATATTCGCCGCAGCCAGGATAGCCAGGATGATCAAAATTGGTTTTAAGGATCCAGATGCTATCTGCTTAGCTAACCAGCTGATTAATTCTTCTCCGTCCCAGGCCTGATCCTCCTCCACGGTAACCAAGCTGCTGGATAAAGCCAAGCGGCTGCGGAATCCAGACAGTGATTTCATCTCTTCAACTATCTCCCGTCTTTGATACACCTGGGAATTACTTGGATCTTGCTCAAGCAGCCAATCTTGAAGGCGGGTGCTTCCGCCTCTAGAGACAGCTGTACTCAACAGCTGGTGCAAAGATTGGTTCCCGCTGATGTTTAAATCGCTGGCAAATGGGTGCTTATCGCCTGAGGGAATGTTTGGCGCAGGTGGTATGCGATCCCAGGCTAAATCCATACGGGCTATTTGACCCAGGAAATACTGTCTCGATAGGTTAAAGCGGATGAGGCTGGTTTTAACCTTGCGGTTGAAATAGACAACCAGGGAAAAGGCAACCAAGAAAACAAGACCGGCAAATATCAGGTTTCTTGATTGGTGGCTTTGGTAAGCGAGGAAAAATCCCAGCACACCAACCAAAAGGACTGCCAAACGAACCCAGAAGTAACGTCGGTCGAGCTCTTGTAATTTGATGATCTCATGATCAAGGCGAGCGATATGCCTGGAGAGAACTCGATGCCGATCTGCCTTTTTTTTGCCTCTCATCTTGGACCTGGCCTCCAATGTAAAGCTGGATCTATTTCACTCTTCAGCTTACCCGATATATCAAATCATGACAACTGCACAGAACCTATCCAGAGATGGAAAATCATACCATCAGTGGGTATTGGCAAGCTCATCCTACCAGAACTGGTTCCTTGCTATACAGCTGGAAAGATATCTTATGCACCCCGATCTTCGTGCTGCCAACACCAGCTCGGGCAATGATTCAATTCAGCGAATTATGAGTCAAGTCGCCTTTCCCCGAGATTTACGAATAATTCATCCTTGCCAGAATCCTTGCTGCTGTTGGTACAAAATCACACAGTTGGCGGCTTGATTATCCTGTAAAATAATAAGATAAACACGCTCCTGAAAAGTGATAAAGGAGATTCAATGAGTGAAGGTGATCCGATCCGGGTCGCAATCGTCGATGATCACGCAATTGTTCGACGTGGGTTGAGTGCAATCCTCACAACCACTGAACAACTGAAGCTGGTTGGCGAAGCAGAAGATGGCCAAGAGGCAGTTGAACTTTGCCAGCTCGCCCAACCGGATGTGGTTTTGATGGACCTGATCATGCCGGGAATGGATGGCATTCAGGCGACCCGGGAAATTCACCAGCGATGGCCTCACATTCAAGTCCTGGTTCTGACCAGCTTCACAGAACAAGAGATGATCCAGGGTGCCCTGGATGCCGGTGCGCGTGGATACCTGTTGAAGAACGTCAAGGGAAGTGAACTGGTCGAGGCTATCGTGGAGGTTTACAGGGGTGGTCAAAGAATTGCCCAGGAAGCCCAGCAATTTCTTAAAAACTCCGGGCAGCTGACCAGTCTGAAAAAAGATATTCATGGAAAACGGGTGTCAACAGCAGAGCTGACTGCAACTCTCGGCAAACATCTCCCCCGCCTCTTTCCAAGTTTTCAGGTTGAAATTCACCTATTCCCAGATAGTTTGATCTATCTCTCTTCTGAAAAACCCAAGGTGCAAATCCCTGGGGATGGTTGGCAGTGGTTGCATTCCGTGGGAGAAATGCACACATTTTCTGAGGACCAAGAGCTCCCCTGGGGAGGTAGGCAAAATTGGGGAATAACCCTGATCCTTTTCCCAATCCATGATGCTGAGAAAGAGCTCATCCTAGGAGGGATCAGCTTATTGATTGAAAGTGAAGATAGCGATATTGATGAACTGACCAATACCCTGAAATCGCTGGCGAATATCATCGCCATAGCTCTGGAGCGAGAACCCGAGGATACTGAGCAAGTTATCGGAAGACTCGCCAGCGATGAGCTTGAAATGGCGGGAAAACTCCAGTCCCGCATCTTGCCGGAAAAACCCCCCCACCTGGATGGCTGGGATATCGCCACCCGGCTTCTCCCAGCCCGTGAAACTTCAGGTGATTTCTATGATTTCATCCCATTGAGCAATAATAAATGGGGTATCTTGATCGCCGATGTCACCGATAAAGGGCTCGGGGCTGCGGTATTCATGGCCATGTGCAGCTCGCTCATCCGCACCTATGCGGTCCGTTTCCCTACCTTGCCAGCGCTGGCACTCAGCTCGGTCAACGAACGGATTTTCACAGATATGCGTGGAGGTCTTTTTCTAACTGCTTTTTACGGCATTTTAGAACCTGAAACCGGACGCCTGCGTTACGTGAATGCTGGCCATAATCCGCCATTTTTAGTTGGCAATCTTAAAGGAAAACCTTTGGACAGGTTACCCAGCACTGGAATGGCATTAGGCGTTTCTGAAGAAGCTACTTGGCAGCAAAAAGTTTTGAAGTTCTCCCCCGGTGATGTGCTGGTGATGTTCACTGATGGGATCACGGAAGCTCAAAACCAGGGTGGTGTATTTTTCGGCGATATACGACTTCAGGAATCAATTCGCAAGAACAAAACACTGCCTGCGAACAGGCTGCTGGAAACAATCCTGAACGAAGTCAATGAATTCACCCGGGGCGCACCAGTGCAGGATGACAAGGCCCTGGTCATTCTCTCCCGCAAGATTTAAACCTTTAATTTAATAGGGTTGTCAAGCCCAACCGATCAGATAAATCCCCAGGTTACCATTGCCCTTAACTGCTGATCGGCAAATTTTTAATCCCACAACTCCGGCTAGGCTGGAGACACCACCCCGGGTGAGAAAATCCCGAGAATTGTTGTAATGATCCCATCCTGCCAAGAATTCTATCGCTGAAATTAGGCCATATGTCAGCTTGCCTTTGAGCGGGCGCGAATCCTGCGGGTGAAAATCAATGAGAATAAGTTGACCTCCAGGTTGCAGAACACGCACCATTTCTGAAAGCACCGCAGGTCTCAAGGAAGGGTTTATCTGGTGTAAAAATAATGATGACAGTACCAGGTCGAAACAATGGTCAGGAAATGGCATAGAGATGGCGTTCCCATTCGCCAGGACAGAGCTGCCATTTAATTTTGACCTGGCTATGCTAAGCATCGGGGAAGACAAATCGATACCGAACACCTCTCCCCCACCTTCTTTGTAGATTGCCAGCTGTGCTCCAGTGCCACAGCCAACATCCAGGACTCGTAATCCTTCCCTGGGAGGGACAAGCTCAACTACCGCCATTCTCAATCCTCTCAAAACATTCTCGAACAGCGGGTCATACCACTTCGCAGCTTCAAAATACCTTTTCTTCGCCATGAGATTTGTCAATCCCGAGGAAATTTTACGCTTCTGGCTCACTCAAACTGGATAGTTTTTCATTCCAGACAGCATTTTGATTGAAATCCATGTACGGAATGCCAAAATCCGGCCATCAGTTTCGGCTTTTGATACATCCTTTTCTATCTTCAGCAATCCTTCCTGGTAAGACTCCTGAGGAAGTAAGGCCAGTTGGGAGCAGGCATGCTTTTCCAGAAAAGGATCCTTGAACACCTCTCTGCCGAGTTTACTCTCGTTGATCACCGCCACGTCAATCAGTTTCAGATCGGTGAAGCCATTACCCTCAAACCATCCGCTAACCTCCGACCAGGCGGGAAAGCGCTGCTCATCCAGTTCATAACAGCCCTTAAAGTATTGGTAAATATACCAGTCAGATCTTGACCTAGGTTTGCTGCCCCCTATGATTGCCAGTAATCCCCCAACTGCCAGGATACGGTGGGCCTCACCAATAAATACAGTCGGATCGGCAAAATGGTGGAGGGCGTTGACGCAGTATACAAGATCGAATTTTTCTTCCCTGAAGGGAAGTTGTCGAGCGGTTCCCTGGACAAAATGCGCTGGGATGATTTTCCGCTGAGCTTGGGCCAGCATCCCGGAGGAAAGATCTAAACCAAATAAATCCAGGCCAGGTGCGGAAAGCCTTTCCAACCAATGACCGGTCCCACAACCAGCTTCCAAAATCCGTTGTGCATGCAGCTGCCCAACCAGATGCTGCAAGTTTTGTCCTGTATCCGCATCCTGGCTGAAGACAAATCTGCGATCATAATCTACCGCCAAGCCATCATAATCAACCTGGATGCGGTTCATTCTAATTCTGATCCTCCTGGATAGCACAGAATCCAGAATGGTGGCTTTATCCTAATCAAAGAAAAATACAGGAAAAAAGTTAAGGCTTGCAAAGCGCCACAAGCAACCTCGGACCGCAATCCCAGTCATTAAATCCAGCTTACCTACAGAACCAGGAATTTCCGTTCAGCTGCTATCCCTTTTTAGAAGCAGGCAATCAGCCTCCTCCTGCTCGCTCCGATGGAGAAATGTGATTTTCATTTCCCAAGACGGGCGTAATTAATTCGAGAATGGCTGATAACTAATAAGAGATTTTGAATTATTTCCGACTGGATGCCTGCCAGAAAATGCCGAGAACCATTAAAACCAGGAATATCACTGTGCCGAGGGTTCCATCCAGAGAAATCCATTTTTGGGCTGCGAAGGTGATCGCACTGGCACCTGCCCAGGTTGTGAGCAGGATCAAGCCCCAA
Organism: Chloroflexota bacterium; assembly: GCA_020349245.1. Lineage (GTDB taxonomy): Bacteria > Chloroflexota > Anaerolineae > Anaerolineales > UBA4823 > PFL25. The sequence continues at coordinate 3,444,071 of CP070764.1, forward strand.
TCGAATGCCACTGCCACCACGATTAAACCAATCGCACCTCCGATTAGCGCCAGGAGAAACCAGCTCATGTCGACCCCAAAAATACCCACCAGGAAAGGCAGGGCAACCGCACCGGCCAGGAAGCAAACAAAATACGCCGCCATCCGGATAAATTTCACCGCCAACCAGGCGAATATTACCCCCATGATGATTGCGATCACCACGGACAATCCCGGTCCTAAGAGATTGCCAAACAATTGCCACCCAAATAAGAAAGCGACCAAGGCAGCTGCCAACCAGAAAAGCCTTTTTCCTGATACTAGAAGTAGTAAACCAACGACTAATGCAATGATGCCGTCCAATAACATGTGAACTTCTCCGCTTCAACTATAATTTTCGAGGATTCCTGCCACTTCTCGGTGGACATTATTATCCTAACAGATCATTTCATATAAGAAAAGAATGATAATCAAATATTTTATTATACTTTTTTACCCACATATAAACCATAGCCAAGATATATGAAAAACTGGCGCAGCACCGCAGGAGAAGGGGTGATACTCCGGGCATATTTTCTAAACTCAGGGTTGCGCAGAGACAGGGAAAAGAAATCCTTGAAGGCTCGCAGGGTATCCTGTTTATCGCCAGCACGGAGGCCTCCCAATTGGTTCTTCCACTGCTCAATCATGGATATTTTATAAACCTTTACCCGAATATCGACCAATTCGGCCCGCTTGAATAATGCTTCCCACCCCGCAGCAGTTAAGAATTGGACATTCTCCATTGTGTTCTTGACATATTCAACCAAGTTCTCGGGCGGATCGTCGTAAAGCCAGGTCCCTTCATTTATCCCCACAAAACCCCCAGGCCTCAGAAGCCGGGCATATTCATTTATAACAGCTTGCTTTTCCCTGGGAAAGGCTGTCACTGATTCGCTCAACACGATATCAAAATGATCACTGAGGAATGGCAGGTTCGTAGCATCTGCAATTACGAATGTAGTTTGACTTTTAACACTTTCCTTTTCGACTCGTTTTTTTGACCAGGCAATCATTTGCGGGGATAAATCAACCCCGACAACGCTACAATGGTATTCTTTTGCCAAACGCCAGGTGGTCATGCCAGCCCCACACCCCACTTCCAGGAATCGTTTTCCTGGTGTAATTTGACACATGGTTATCAATTCCTCTGTGGCTTTGAATCCCCCCATGTGCTTCGTTGCACCCCATGACGATTGCGCCTTGAAATAAGAAAAATTTGAAGATTGATCAGCTCCCGCAGGGAGGGATCCGGTTTTTTCTTTAGATTGACCGATTTCAGGTCTCATAAGATTCCCTCGCATTGCTCATAATCGAATTCTCTGCAACGCGGCTTCAATTTGTTCTTCATGCAGCTTATCATGATAAATACCAACTCTCAAGACTTTGATCAGATTCAGCCACCCCATGACTGGGTCGTACAAGCTTACATGTCCTAAATAATCAGCATCCTTACCTGAGAAAAAATTTCTGATCTCCTGGTGAGTTTTCACCAAGTTATCTTTCAACACCTTCAATGAAGTTGGCTTCCGTGGTGTATATTTGGGAGACCAGATCCAGCCAGTATGTAAAGGAAATCCTGGACGTTTATATACATTATCAATCTCTGTCTCGTATGGATGATCGTAGCGAAGTTTTGCGAATGGAAGCAAGAAAAGCCAGGTGATTTTAATAAGGGTCAGGGTGCTTGTGTTGATCACCCTTAGATGATCTAGGTTCTCTCCAATAGACCATTGGTCACTTGTGGGACGTTGCCAGAGTAATCTATCTTCAAGCTCATTCACAATCTGGAATAATTGCTCGCGCTGCTGGTCCATCATCTCCAGGTATTTCGTCACGACTTCTTTTTCTTGGTAATCCATAAAAACTTCCTTGAATTATGATCCCACAACATATTGGATGTACAAACCATCAGATATGGCTTGGTGGACCATTTTGGACACGTCTGACCAATTTATCGATAATCTCCGGCTCCCACGGGTCCGTCCAGCTCAATCCATAATCAAAGGGACTGATGCCTTCAACCCACCAGGTGACGCCGACCTCGAGATAAGTTTTCGTAATGGAGGCAGCTGCAACAGGATCGTCACCAGGAGTGACCCCATACTGAATTAAATCAAACCCATCGACCGACCCCCGTTGGCTTTCAATTATCATTTGAATCTCAATCCAATCTTTGGGTGCAACAGGTTTAACCAGAGCATCTGGGAAGTAGCCATCATATTTGGCTGCCCGGTAAATTGGTCCCTTATTTGGCCAGGTTCCACCTACCCAGATCGGTATGGATGGATTTTGGACCGGTCTTGGTAAGAAGACCATTTCATCCAGGTTGTAGAACTCACCCTGGTAGCTGAAGGGTTCACCACTCAACAACCCAAGCAATATTTCTAGACCCTCATCCAGTCTTCTCGCACGTACCTTTGTGTCTACCTCCTCCCCGAAAGCGCCAAACTCCCACTGAGCAGGCGCTCCGAGGCCAACCCCTAAAATCAGGCGACCCTGGCTCAGCTGGTCGATTGAGGCTGCTTCCCGGGCGACTTTCCATGGGCGGCGTCGGGCTAATGGTGTAACCATCGTACCAAGCCGGATCTTATTTGTATTTATACTAATTGCAGCTAAAGCGATCCAGGGATCAACAACTGGCCGCTGGAGATCATCAAACAGGATATGATCCCAGATGAAGAAACCATTCCATCCAGCTTCTTCTGCATCTTTTGCCAGATCTGCCAAAAAGGCAATATCAGCAAAATTTGAGAATTGGGGTACAGATAAACCAAACTTCATCAATATTTCTTTACACAGCTTTCACTTGGGATTTCATTTGAGCATATTAGGTATAAAGTAAGTTCTGTAAATTCCGGGTGTCCCCATGATCCAGGAGATGCAAAGATAATGGGTGGCAAAGCAGGAGTTACCAGATTGGTGGAAGAGACCGAAAAAGAACAATGAAAATAGACCATAATCGAAAAATTAATTATCCTTTCTCCATTTCCGAGCCCTGAGGATGCTTCCCCGGGTCAATAGAGGTGGTATTGACCCGGGGTCCCGGTTGAATTTTCGATAGGCCATGAGACAAAATTACTCTTTACAATATTACATCGAAAGCGAATGTTTCAATATTAATGTACCTCAGCGAATTAGATATTGACACCCACCAAGGCTGGCAATAATACCAGCTGGGTTCCTCGAGACAGGTTCCAGCAGATCGAGAAGACGCGTAAGGTGCTTTTCTTCTGAGCCATGCTGCGATAGCTGACGATTCGGGATTAGCTGAAACATTTGAAATACGGACCCAAATCGATTAGTTTTTAACCTCTTGTCAAATAATTCTATGATTTTGATTGACAACCAGAAAATTTTTCAGGACCTATTCCAGCGGGCAAATAAAATAAGGATCGACATTATCGCCGCCTTCTGCGACCCATCCTTCAAGCCCTGAATCCAGCTCAACTTTCCACCAAAACCAGTTATTGGCACATGCTGGTCCATCGACAATCATGAAATTTGTCCCTGGTTCAATTCCTCTCAGTTCCTTTCCATCCAGGCCGGGTCCACTCCGCATAATTAAATCATCAGACTGCGTACATACACTGGCCTGCTCGTCAATCATTACCCTTTGCGGAGATGCCCCTGGACATCCTTTATCTACATTTGGGGGTGCCAGAATTATCTCCTCTGCATTCCTTTCAAAATCCAGTTCCGGTGGTGTACCGAAGGTAAAGTCAATTCGCAGGATGGCGCCATTTTCTACCTGCAAGGTGACGAGAGTATTCGGATCTTTTGATCTAAAAACAATCCCATATTCGCCGGCCGGGTAATCCTCCGTAGAATATGCTTCATCTGAAAGGCGATACACCGTGTACAGGCCAGCGATATCTAACCCTTGCCAATTACCTATTTCATCTCTGCGCAGTTGGGAACCTTCTCCCGGACCCAGGAAGGGGAGCACTTCAATCAGCGTGCCTTCTGCCTCCCCCTCTCTACAGTTTTCCGGACCACCCAATGCCATTACATGGGTGCAGCCAGTTGTTGTAAATTTAATCTTTTGCCGGAACGCATTCCTGTCTCCCGCCAAAACTACATCGATAATTTGATCGACTTCATCCAGACCTGTCCGAACATCTGCCTGGTGAACCAATACCTCATGAACCATTACCCCTGAAACTTCCTCTGCTGGTGTCGCCGAGGGAGGTCGTGATGAGGTCGCAGTGGGTCTTTGCGTCGCAGTAGGTGGACCCGCCTGGCTGGTATCCGTCAGCTTGGCCCCACTTGTGGCGATAATGTTCAGCGCAGCCTGGTAGGTGGCTTCTGCAATAGCAGTAGTATCTGGAGTAGGTATTGTGGTGGCGGTGAGGGTCGGTGAGATCGGCATGGCCGTCTGTGTCGCGGCGGGTGTCGGTGAGATTGGCATGGGCGCTGACATCCCTGTCGGCTTGCCACAGCTGACCAAGAGCACCAGAACTAGAACTGCCATAAATGTGTAGTAAACGTATTGCGCTGTTTTCATCATCGTACTGCTCCAAAATCAGATATCTACTCGGATCGATGCCTATCGGCCTTGAGTTGGGTGCGATACTGGCTTTAAGCCAGCCAGGTCGACTCCCGCGAGTCGGTCAGGCGCACTGAAGTTCAATTGTTGGGACTGGTAAGCTGTCCTGTAGTCAAGTTGAGACTCCAAGCGTTTCTTTCTCTATCGAATAATGTCAGGGAATTTAGGTTATCCCATGAGAGATCAAAGAAACTTTGATTCTCGGACGAATAAGCGAGCAATGGTTCCATGTCTGCAAGTGCCACTGTTATAACATGCGTATCTCCGGTCATGCACTGTTCCTCGCCAAGCAGGTAGGCGACAGACCGGTTGTCTGGGGACCAAACAATAGGTCCAGTGCTTGCCACTGGGACTGGAGTCTGAGCCATAGCTATCTGGCCCCCTGACGTCTCCCAGATCTCGAGTTGGCCGGAAATCCATGCGGCGATCATTTTCCCGTCCGGCGAAATAACTGAAGAACCAAAGCGAGTCGGCAATTGATTTGTAATATCTACACGCATCAAGGGGCGCGCCCAGAAGTAGCCGCAACCATCCGGGACGCCATCTCGTGCGCTCGTATAGAAGAAAAACTTGCTGTCGTTTGTCCAGAACCTACCCTCCAGCCCAGAGGCTCCCAGCCCTCCGCAGTTGATGAATTGTGTATCGACAATCGTCCGGGTTGAATCGGACAGCCGAATGAGCACAAGCTGTTCCAACGAGTTTCCTCCAGGGGCCTCAGGGTCAACGCTTGTGCAGTCATAGATAATGACTTGCGCTTCCCAGTTTCCATCGGGGGAGGGGTACGAATCATAAATTCGCGGGGGGACTTCCGTGAGCAGTCGACTTTGAGCATCTGCTGGTGTCGCCGGGGGTCGCCGTGTTGGCGTCGCAACCGGTGGATCCGCCTGACTAGTATCCGTCAGCCTGGCTGCACTTGTAGCGAAGTGAGCGGCGTTTTGAGTCTTGTTTATATTCAGCATGGCTTGGTAGGTAGATTCTGCGACAGCAGTTGAATCTGGAGTGGGTGTTGTGGTTGCGGTGAGCGTCGGTGAGATTGCCATCGGAGTATGCTTCACTGTCGGACTGCTGCAGCTGACCAAGAGCACTAGACCTAGAACTGCCAAAAAAATTAGGTATACGGGGTGAATTATTCGGTTCACGGTACTTCTCCTAGCCTGGTCCTACTAATATACTGGACAAATTTTAGAAGTCAAATTAATTCAGAACGACTTGCCCGGTGAAGGATTCTTCGAAATGGTACAAATCGATTCAGCCAAGCATGACGAATCTTCAGTCAGCCATTTACTCGGAAGTCTCAACCTTATAATTGAGGTTGACTTCATACCAATCAGCGCCATCTAACGAGTTGTCATCCAGCTCGATAATCAGGGTAAAGTTGTTTTTGGTGTCAGGTTGTTGAACGATACGAACCGATCCTCTGCCTTCTACCACTTTCAACAAGACTGATTGATTAATGCCCGCCAGGGACGGAATACAATAGTAGGATGACGAATCACAATCACAAAATTCATTGGTCGAGTCTGGAGTATCTGGCCAGGTGGGCACCCAGGCAACTTGGTTGAGAAAGGTGGGCTTGCTACCCCCTCCAAACCGCCACCGTCCAGGCGCTTCAAAGTCAAAATGGTGCCAATGAATCGTTGTGCCTTGAATAATGAGCTGACTCCTACCGTCAACGAAGGCGCGGACCTTCAGTGTGGTTGGTTGGGGTTTAGATCCATTGACCGCATTGGGTTTAAGCAAGTATCCGCTGAAATCTTCCTGGCCGAGGACATAGTATCCACTACCTGGAGCCAGGCAGGCCAGGCGCCCAACCATCCCATCCCTCCGGCTTTGGTCGACGAAGTATGTGGGGCATAATTCCCATTGGCCGGTTTCCTGGTTGGCAAACCAGATGGCGATCTTTTCCATGCCGCTCTTGAACCACAGGTCTCGTTCCGCTCTGGCGACATTGAAGTAGACATAGACAAGGGCGCTGATCTGCTTGACCTCACCGCCCTGAGCGTTCATAAAACGCACTTCCATCGCAGGGGAGCGGTAACCAATATCCAGCTTGCGACTGAAATGGGAGGGTAGATGCGTACCAATGTTATCCAAGTACACATGGGAGACGCTATAAGGGATATTGGACACGTGGATGCCCTGATTGCCTAATCCGATCGTTTGACCTTCAACAAGCTGATAAACCCCGGATTTGGCTGAAGCAGGTTGCCATGTTCCAGCCAGGGAAATCGAGATGGTAATGGTGAGAAGCAAACCGATTGATAGAATTTTTTTGGTTTTCATAGTGAGACTCCTTTTTTAAGAACTATCAGAAACTAAGCTGAATTTATTTTGTCCCACACAGGATATGCCAATTATTCCGCTTACAATACCCCTTATACGTGCCAGTTAAGTGTCATTGGTGTGTCACTCACTCGTATGGTCTGGTAATTTATCCGGTGATAGATTAAGATCTTGGCAATGCAGAACCCATTTGCTGAACAAATCCAGGTATTCATCCAGCGTCGCAACCTTCCAATAGAGCAATTGGCGGGTTTATCTAATCTCTCCCGCAAAACCCTTTACCGCTGGGTGAAAGGTGAAGTTGCCCGCCCCCGCCATTGGTATGAAATTGTGGCATTGGGGAAGGCGCTCCGTCTCAACTTGGATGAAATGAACCAATTGCTGTGGTTGACGAAAAATCCCAGTTTTGAGGAATTGAAAGAGATAGCCCGTTACGAATACGAACTGGAATTGCTGGAGGAATTCTCATCTCTCGAGCCGGCAGCTGGATCGCACCCGCGACCTGCTACCCGGTTTAAATCGTGGACTGCTTTAGAAGCTCCATCGGGAGCGGTGTACCCGGAATCTCCCATTTACATTGAGCGGATTGCCGACAGCCAATTAGAACACCAGCTGACGGGTCAGGGAACTACCACAACCATCCAGGCAGGCCGCCAAACCGGAAAAACCTCCCTCTTATTGCACGCTATTCACGCCACCCTTGGTAAGGAAAGAAGGGTTATCTACCTCGATTTTCAATTGATGGATGAATCCAGCCGGGATGACCTGGCCAGCTTTCTGCAAATCTTATCTGAAGCCATCGCTGAACAGCTCGATTTGGAATTGGAAGTGGTGGATGGATACTGGCAAGCCGCGCGCAACCCGGCGCAAACTTTCAACCGGTTCTTGCAACTCGAGGTTCTAAATGCGCTTGATCAAGAGATCTTACTGGCGATCGATGAAGCCGATGCGCTCCTCGATGCCGGTTACAGAAAACACTTCTTTGCCCTGCTGCGGGCCTGGGATTCACGCCGGGCATTTGATGCAAGCTGGCGGAAATTAAGCCTGGTCATGGTGATCTCAACTCACCCGTATCTGTTAATTGATGACGTGAACTTGTCCCCGTTTAACGTGGGATTGACGATATCACTCAAGGATTTCACTGCGGAACAGGTTGAGGACCTGAATCAACGGCATGGAAGCCCGCTCAAACCAGAAGAAATCTCCACGCTCATGGCCATGGTAGGTGGGCATCCCTACCTGGTTAGGCAGGCTTTCTACACCATGGTTAGTGAAGCTTTATCACTAGCAGAGCTGCTTTCCATAGCCGGTTCCCCTGATGGCCCTTTTGGGAAACACCTGCTTTTTTACGAGCACAGCCTTAGGCGAAATCCCAGCCTGATGTCCGCATTTCAGCAGGTACTGCGGGGACAAGAGATACCCGATGAATCTCTTCTGGAAAGATTATCTGCGGTCGGGTTAATCCGGCAGGATGCGCAAAAGTGGAATGCACGCTGTGGATTATATGAACAATTCTTTTTACAGTAGGCGCTAAAATGGCTGACTCCACTCCACTGGAATTCTTCGTTGTTGGAGGCACATTGTGGCGCGATGCCCCTTCGTACATTGTCCGTCCATCTGACGATGAATTATTTAAATTAACCTTGAGGGGTGAATACTGCAATGTGCTGGCAGCCCGTCAGATGGGGAAATCCTCGCTCATGGTAAGCACCGCCAAGCGATTGCAGGAGGCTGGAGTCCGGACAGCCATCCTGGACATCAGCATACTCGGTGGGGGAATCTCCTCTGAGGAAGCATGGTTCTTCGGCTTTCTTGATGAGCTGTCATTCCAATTGGGGTTGCAGGTCGATGTTAATGCCTGGTGGGAATCACATGCCACCCATAATCCAGCACAATTGTTCACCAATTTCCTGCGGAGTGTTGTCCTGGTGGAAGTAAGATCTCCCATCGTCATATTTGTAGACGAAATCGACTCAGCGCTGGGCATGGCTTTTACCGATGACTTTTTCGCAGCCATCAGGGCTGCCTATAATGCTCGAGCAAGCCATAATGAATTTCAACGCTTGACCTTCGTCTTGTTGGGGGTGGCGCGCCCGGCAGACCTGATCCGCGACCGCAACCGCACACCATACAACATTGGTACGCCGGTCCACCTGGGTGATTTTACCTTGCCTGAACTGCATCCTTTCCAAATCGTTTTTGAAGCCGCCTATCCAGGCCAAGGAAGCGAGATTATTGAATGGGTGCTGGATTGGACGAACGGACAACCCTATCTGACACAAAAATTATGCGGTGAACTGATCCAGCTCTCGGAAGTTTGCTGCACCCAGGAAAGTGTGGCTCAGACGGTCAAGCGTTTATTCTTCACGGAGGAAGCCCGTAAGGAAAGCAATCTGCGTGCTATCCGGGATCGCATCGAAAGCAGCCCATACAAAGTCAAAATGCTCCAGATTTACGCCCGAATCCTTAGCGATCAACCTGTACCGGACGAAGAACGCTCGCCAGCCAAAAACGAATTGAAACTTACTGGCTTGGTGTTTCCATCTCCACAGGGACAATTGAAAGTTCGCAATCGTATTTACCAGATGGTATTTGACCAGGACTGGTTGCATAAGAGCCTGCCTCAAACCCGCACCCGCCAGGTGGCTGTCCTGGCTTCTCTCCTGGCGATTCTGGCGTTAATTGTCGCTGGGTATGCCATTTACCGGCAGCGAATTCAGCCCGCACTTACCTATGCTGAACAATTTCAAACCAGCAACAGCCCGGATGTCAAGCTCACCAGCCTGGCCCGGTTACTAGAATTGGATGCTCGCTCCAGCTCCGAGGCACTTGAACTCTACTCCGGATTATCGCAAGCGGAAAAGCTGAGCCTTTTCGGCGAGCTTTCCAGCCCGCAGAATGTGGCTGAGGAGCTGGTCACTGTGATCGAAGCGGTCTACCAGGACAACATGAATAACCCAGCTGGTAACGAAATCCTCAATGCGATGAAAACGGTACTGGGTCGGATTGGTGCGGCAGGCGCGCCGAGTCTGAAAACCGAGGTTGAGTTCTGGCTCAAGGGCCGCGAGGAAGCCGCACTGATCCAGAACAATCAGACTGCAGTAAGTTTTTATGATAGCGCCTGGGCGGAAAGCGTGCTACGCGGGCATCCAAACCTATCAGTGCGTTTCGATCGGGCGATGGCGCTGATCGCGTTGGAAACCTATGCCTCCGCCATCGATGATCTGCAGGCAGTCTGGGAATCTGATCCAAACCGGCAAGCGGAGATTGTCAGCGTCATCCAGTCTTACCCAGCTTTGGCGGCCTTCATCTATGAAAACCCGACAACTGAACCGGCCATATTAGCCTTCATTACCCCTGTGACCCCCACCGCGACTCCCGAAACGACCCCCACAACCATAGCATCCCCAATATTACCCCTAACTCCAACCGGTGTGCAGTCACCTACACCTTCCCCCGACTCAGCCACCAAGCAGCCTTCTCCCTACACTGGTTGGATCGCTTCTGGATCTGGATCGGGTACTGGGAGTGAAATTGTCCTCCTGAACCCGGCAAACGGTTTCCAGCGCCAGATCACCTATAATGGTGTGATCGATGAAGCACCGTCTTTCTCGCCGGATAATTGGAAGCTGGTGTACACCTCCTTCCGTAGCCAGAGTGGGTGGGAGCTATATTTGTTCGACCTGCTTAAAGGCACTGAACAACAGCTTACTTCTTTAGATGGACAGGCTCGTTATCCAGATTGGTCGCCGGTGCCTGGCGACACGCGCATTGTTTTCGAACAGAGAATCTCGGAACCAGAGCCAGCGGTCAATATCTGGATGTTGGACATCGCAACCGGGGATCTAGAGCAGCTCTCCAGTGGTACGGCTGATTCCCGCCCGGAATGGTCAGTGGATGGTACGCAGGTTTTATTTGGCAGGCCTACGCGTGACACGACCGGTGACAACAGAATCAGCCTAAACGATGCTTTTGATATACACACCCTAAACCTCGCCTCGCGAGTGGAAAAAAACCTTACCAGAACTCCTGACTTTGATGATTTTAATTTCACCTGGTCCCCAGATGGGGAGCGGATAGCGTTTACCAGCGTACGCCTTGATGTGAACGGCGATGATGTGCTTAATCTCTATGACAGCCAGGATTTGTTCATCATGCAAGCAGATGGGAGTGATGAGCGCCGCCTGGACTTGGAAGGGAAGCCAATTTACTCCCCATCCTGGTCTCCAGATGGGCGCTTCATCCTTGTTGTGGTGGCTTATGAGGACGGATCGACTGCACTCTGGCGCTACGATACGAGAAACGGTAATTTCACCTCAATTACCGATCCTGGCACTTATTTGCACCCCACGTATTCAAATCCACCCTGATTTGGTAAATTATGAGAGAATACCACCTGGATTCAACGTCGCCCAATCAGTAAAGCGAAGATGGGCAGATTACCTCTGACAGCCAGAAACAGACCGGGTGGTCAAAGATCAAATTTCCCCAGGAAATGAGTGGGGACGAATCGGTCATCCATCCAGATTTGAACGCTTAAACCTGACTGTAGCGCCGCGAAAATTGTCCGAACAACATGCCAGCCAATAAGCCGAAGGTTCCCAACAAAACAATTAGTGGCAAATCTGGCAAATTTACGAACATACTGATGGCTGCTCCACCTACACCACCGATGGTAAAACCAATCAGGGAACTAAAAAAGATGATGCTTCTGTCTTTGGGATAACTCGCCCATTTGCTCACATACCTGGCAACCGCCCCAGAGAGGGAGAAGATAATCCCCAGGGATAGAAAGATTGTATACTCCTGGTGCAAAATCAGTGCGATTATTCCCGGAAACAGAAACACAATCCCAAGGGTTAACATGGGATAGAGGGGAATTTTCTTATCCCGTGCATCTTTCCAGGCCAGGAATAAACTCACGACACCAACCACAAAGGAAAATATTGCTACCCCAATTAATATTGAGAGCAAGATAGTATTCATGATTCTTCCTTTCACCTATCCAATCGGACCAGAATATTTTCTGACAGCTTGGCGATCCATATCCAATCGCTTGACTGCAGTATTAGTTTAGCGAAGCCCAAAAAACTTTGGAAGACCCTCCAGGAGGATATTTCACCCTTCTGGAGAGGGAGTTTGACGAGTGCAGATTCATCTAGGCACTTAATGATCTATTCCACGAGATTGATTCCCAAATTTTTGGGGGAAGACTTATCCACGAATTGTACTTTCTTGAAAAATACCTCCACCCAACACAACACCCGCTTACCTTGTCGCAGTAATTTACCTATTTTCTTGTTAACCTCGAGCATACAGCAAACACATTCACCTATCTGGACTGCCGTACTTACTTGAATGAACGATTTCCTTATCAAGAGATAACACTTGGGCTGGTTAGAATCAAAATCGGGTTTGAAACCCATCGGCAGATGACCAATGCAGTTCACCAAATTGTCAATATTTTCGCTGCATCCTTTGTACCCGGGAAGCAAATGCCTGTGGAAATGAGATCCCAAATATTTATTCTATAAATGATCTGGCTTCCAGCAATAACTCATTGTCCAGGTCTTCTGCAAACAAATGGTGGATTTCTTTCAAACGCGCTTTCCCTTTCTGGTATTTGTCCCCACCCATATCCAGCTTCAACAATGATATGACCCCTCTTAATTCTAGTGATCTCGCCTCTTGTGTTCTCGCAATCTCAATTGCCTGCCAATATTTATCTGCGATTTCAGCTTTTGCTGCGCCATTCATTTCCAGGATCCTTCCCAGCAACCAATAGAGACCTGAGTCGTACCAGTGTTCTTCATTAGAAATGGCTTTCTCCATAGCTGAATCAAGGACTTTCAAGCCCTTTTCGATATCCTGACTCAAGCTGTAACTTTCCGCAAGCTGTGAGAGGAAAAAAGAACGTCCCAGCTCTGCCCCAATCGCTTCCATGCCCTCGATTCCACCTTTGATCAGTTTTTCAGCCATACCAATTTTCCCAGATTGACCTCGCGACCAACCACGAATAATCATACCCAAAGTCAGCAGAAATGGAAAATTTGATTTCTTTGCCAGCCTGATCGTTGTATCGCTGTGCTGAACCGCAGAATTGATATCTCTGCGGATAACATCCAGCAGGGCTGTGATCCCATGAACAAAAGTCAGAGTGAATGGATGGTTAAGTTCCTCTGCTTTATTTAACGCATCACGGCTCATTTCTAATGCTTTGTGCGAATACCCCAGGATCCATAAGTTCAGTGCCAAATAGGCCAAACAGGTGACTCGTGGATTTTGGCCGTAAAGGTAGGTGAGTGATTCATCTTGGTGGATATTCTCCTGCTCGAGAGTGTATTCGAGGTGTTGTTTGGCAAGCGGGAAATTTCCGATATGGGTCAGGGAAATACCCTGCATCCAATGGGCTACAAACATAAGATGGGCGTCTTCCTGGTTCCTCGCATTATCCAATATCTCATCCGCCAATTGGTACGCGATAGAGTGTTTTCCCCGTACCTGATAGAAGGCACAAAGCCCCCACAAAGTCGGTGCAAGCTGGGAAAGATCCCCAGTTCGTTTACACAGCAATCTCGCCCGTTCGTATGTGCGCTCCACTTCAGGGGAAGCATAGCCCTCAGTCGCTACGAGGGGTGCGCCTAAAGCGATCTGCAGAAGGAGCTCCATTTCATCACGCTGGTTACCATCCGGCAGAGTCCCCAATAGATCAATACCCTTTTTTAAGTACGCCACAGCCTGTTCATTGGCAGACAGCTGTTTTGCCTGTTTACCTGCCAGAAGCAAGTAATCGATTGTTTTTTTCAATACACCAGCAGCCTCGTAGTGCCGCGCCAGCTGTACAGCGATCTGCTCGGTATGCCCGTGGTAGAGCTGCTCCAGCGCATGGGCTACCTTCTCATGCAGAAAACTTCTTTCAACCGCATCCAAATCTTCGTAGACATACTTCAGGAACAGGTTGTGGCGGAAACGATATCCTGATAACCGCTGCTCACCGAGACGCATGATCCCGCTGGCTTCCACCAACAAGTATCGCTTATCCAAATCTTGGCTCAGTTTATGAATAACCTCTGCTTCATCTGCACCAATCACTTTGGCGACTACCTCTGCGGTAAATTCTTCACCCTCCACGGAAGCCACATTAATGATCTCTCTCAATTTTGGATGAAGCCGATTCACTCGTCCTGCAATAACAGCTTCTACCTTTGCTGGAAGTTTTTCCCAACCCAGCTTCTTTTTCGGTATCCAGCGCCCTTGATCATCCTTGAAGATATCCCCCTGTTCTTGCATCTGCCGCAGTAATTCAATCGTAAAAAGCGGGTGCCCAGCCGTTTGCAAAAAGAACAACCTGCGAAAATTCTCATTAAATCCATTCGGTTCTGTATTAAGAATGTCCTCGATAAATTGGCGGCCTTCCCGTTCACTCACTCGATCGAGATCAGCTTCGATCTCTCCAAAAGACCGTTTCAATTCCGTCAAGATAGGGATCAATGGATGCTGTTGACCATCCGCGTACTGGACAACATCATCCCGCCGGTATGCTCCGAGGATCAGGATACGGTGCCCTTCGATCCTTCGGGCCAGGTGAAATAACAAATTAATTGTGCCCAAATCTGCCCACTGCAAATCATCCAGGATCAGCAGGAGCGGTTTTTCACCCGCCAGGCGTTGCAAGTACCCGGTGTATTGGTTGAACAGATCCTTCCGTGAATTCCCATGGTCAATATTAACTGGCTCGGGTCTTTTCCTTCTGATCTCAACTTGGTTCTTCAAGCGTTCAATCCAGGGAGAATTTTCATGCCGATAAGGAACCAATCTGCTCAACAAGGCCGCCCCAGGTACAAAACTTTCGATCAGGTCCGGTCCAAATTCGATCAAAGTTTCCACAGACACCGGAATCATTTCCTGCAACCGCCTTGCGTTTTCGGAGCTGATCAAACCCAGAGATTGTTTCGCTGCCAAATCCCCGGTAAGCAGAGCTAAAATATTACGGAATGGAAGGTGCGGATCGCCAATTCCAGAATATGCTTCACAGGTACTATACGCTGCCAGTAAATCTTGGTTTGATCGCTGGGCGCGACGGCTGAACTCTTGAATTAATGCTGTTTTTCCTTGGCCGGCGTTGCCAACAACCAAGGCTACCTGCCCAGAACCGGAAAGACTGCTGTCGATCTTCTCGCTTAACCAATTGATCTCCTCCTCCCTGGCAACGAATACCCTCTGCTCAAGACTGGGCAGTATTTCAATTTCTTTTCGTTGAGATCTGGGGATTGGTTCGCGTTCTGCGATAGAAGCAGCGGGATAAAGGAGCGAGACCTGGGGAATTTCACCACCCAAGATGAGTCGATAAAGCTTCTTTGACAAATCAGAGGGTTCAACCCCCAGCTGTGCCTCAAGGGTTTGTTCGCATCTTTGATAGACATTAATTGCGCTGGCATTGTCCCCCAATTGACTGTGGGCGAGCATTAGAACCTGATAAGCCGGCTCTGGTATCTGTGCCAATGATATCCATTTTTCCGCTGTAGACAGCGTTTCCCGCCAGCGCTGCTCAAAACACAAGCGCTCCAGGAGCAGCGTTATTTTCTCTTCAAAAGCTGCGCTGAACTGCTCTCGCAGAAGGAATATCCAGTCTTCATAGAAACCAGGGAGAAGTTCCCCCTCATATAACTCCACGATTTTTTGTAATTCACTGGTACTGAATTGATCCCCTGTCTTGCTTTCAAGTTCTGCGCAATCAAACCAATATTCCGCCTCGTCATTTAATGCTACTGATATCTTGTCGGAGAGGAAATATGAGTCACCAACTGATTTTCGCAGCTGCCACAATGCATATCGCAACTTACTTCGGGCAGAGTTTTCATCAGAATCTGGCCAGAACACGCCGGCAACTTTTTCCCTCCGATGCTGCACACCGGCATTCAATATCAGGTAAGCAAACAAGGATTGTGCTTTGCGCGCAGGAATTTCGATGCGAAAACCATCGATGCGGATATCAAATTTCCCTAAAAATCTGACCTCCAACATTTCAAAGAATCAGCTTTTCATCATTCGTGATAAATGGAACAAAAAGGATAAAACAACGAAACTTATTGATAGATTAAAAGTATACCATCACTAACTTAGCAGCATTCCCCTGTTTACCCAACCTCACCAGGATTTACATGCTTTTCTTTCCGCACCCACAAAATTATCCAATCGTGCAGGTCCAAAAGGAAAATATCAGGTTACACAAACGTTTAACAAACGGTCTGCAACGCAAATTTGCTAGACTAGGTGCGTAAAACCTGTTGGAAGATATTATTCAAAAAATCCACGGAGTGCCAAATGATAATGGTTATCGATTTTTCCAATCAATTAGCAACACAAATTCAGCGAGAGGCGGGATCCCTGGTAAGCTTGAAGGACATGGAGCTGGTTGTAACCCAGCTCAGTCGAAAATTAATCCGGCACTGGTTAGAGCATTGCGAAGAAAAGGAACCAGCCGCCACAACTCGCTGCCGAAATTGCGGCCATCATGCAATTTTTGTCGCCAAGCGTACGGGGTATGTGCGTACAAAATACGGGGTAATCCGCTTCAGGAGAGCTTACTATGAATGCCCCGACTGCCACCAGAGCACCTGTCCATTGGACGAACGACTCAATCCAATTGAAAGTCTTGCCCGGCTAAGAGTCAAGATTGCCGCTGGTAAAGCACTGCCTGTCGCTGAAATATCAAAAGCTTGGGGACTAGGCTCACTTGAGAGCAGCAACCCAGTCAGTCTGGATGCTGATTATGACCTTCAACGAGCTCTATCGCAAGCAGGTCTGGCATGAGCTGGTCAAAAGGCAATTTTTCAGTGAATAATTCTAGCCGGGTCACTCCAGATATTTTTCAGTTGACAGCTTTTTACCTGGTAATTTTATGTCCAATTAATTCAATTTCGTTCTCATGGGAAGGAGAATAATATGAAAAAACAAATGGAACTGGGGTTACTTTCTCGGCTCGAAAATAAAGCCAGCGAGAATTTATCGCTATGCGGTAACTGTGCTCAAACCACCTTCATGACACTTGATGAAGAATTTCAACTGGGCGGGGAGGTGATCCTAAAAGCACTAACCCCCTTTCCAGGAATTGCCCTGCGAGGGGAAACATGCGGCGCAGTCACCGGAAGCTTGATGGCATTAGGATTGGTATTCGGACGGGACAGGGATGCCTTGAACAATTGGCAGGCGTACCTGGATTCTCTACCCCCTGCGAGAAGATTCTGCCGAAGATTCGAAAATGAGCTGGGCAGCACAATGTGCGAAGACATCATCGAAGCTAAATTCGGGCGAAAATTTGACCTCGCCAACCCTGTAGATGCCATGCAGTACATGAATTGTGGAGCACTTGATAAATGCGGGCAGGTTATTGGAACTGGGGTAAAGATAGCTGCCGAGATCATCTCAAGATCAGGTAAATAGTAGCTTCAAAAACTGAAGCCGGCAAATTTCCCGATCCATTAGGCCTTCAATTCTTCAGCCAGTCTTGAGCTCAACCAAGCGAAATCTAACCAGATCAGGCTACCTCAAATAAGTAAACAACGCTTCTGCTGGATAAGATACCCAGTTAAAACTATTGCAGGGGAAAAACAGCCACCAGGAGCCAGCCAATAAACAAGGCACCACCAAGGGCAAAGGTCGACCGCCACCGGTATGGTCCGGATGCCAGGGCATGCAAACCGAGAACCAAGGGAAAAACCGGCAGGATCAGGATCAGGAATCCCAGCTCTGGGGTGAGGCGCAACGCAAGGAAGAGAGAACCTATTAATATCAGGTTGTACACAAACCACCAGAGAACCCTGCCAAGCCGAGTAGTCGGCAGGACTGCTTGGGCGACTGCCAGCAACCAAGGCAGACTCAGCAAGACACCTAGCGGCCACAGAATTAATCTCTTGGGAATCAGTATCCAGGGCAGCCATACATAATTACCCAAGAAACCGACGCCAATCCACAGAGAGGCAAATACCATCAGGCTTCCGAAGACTGCAGGACGTACCAGAAGACTTGACATCCGGCCGAGGAGTATGATGCTGATCGCACCTGCAATGGCAAACCAGATCAGCAGGTAACCGCCCACCAATAAACCCAGCAAATCGGTAATGTTAAGCCCTGCCTGCGAAAAGATGTATAGGATACCTGTTGCACCCAATGCCCCAATGAGCAGGGCTCCAAAGCGCCTGCCAACCGAGAGTTCAACGGGTTCATCTGAATACTCATCAAGGAGATTTATTAAAGGCGCCAACGACCAGAAGAGAACGAGTACTCCTGCCAATCCCACCAAGTACCACAGGATCCGCCGGTCAGTGAAGCTCTCTGCATTTGTTTGGATTCCAAATGTATTATCTAACCACTCCCGGCTGATCGCCTGTGCCGTAGGAGAAAACAAGATCGAGATATGCTCAATGCCTGGAATGATCTCCAATTTTCGGGCAGTACCTAACTGCGGATCACCACCAGGCCCGCCCGCCTGTACTAGCAGCTCTTCTGCGTTCTCAACAAAACGCTGGTCTAGCCCCTCGGCCAGGAGAAGCAAGTTGCGCGGCAGTTCCATTGAAACGGTTCCCTGAATCGGCGATACTGCGATCGTGGCCATGGTTTCTGGATGCGCCATTCCGTAGGATAACGCCATTCCACTACCCATGGAATGGCCCAAGACGGCGATCCTGTCAACTGAAAAGCCATTCTCTGCAGCCGCCTGGAGCGCACTTTCAGCATCCCTGACCAGTTTCTCTGCATCACGCCCAGCCGGAAGAGGTTGTGAATTGTTACCGTGACCAGCAAAATCCCACGAGACCACGTTATAGCCGGCATGCGCGAAGGTTAATGCGTATCCACGCATAATCACTCTTGAACCTGCCACTCCATGACCGATCAACACCAGCGGCCTGTCAGATCTCACTTCTCCATCAGGGGAAATCATCGTCACTGGCAGTGTTCCTGCTTTCGTATGGATGACAGAAAACCCACGATCATCCCATTCTAATTGAATAATTGATAGTAAGAACAACAACAAGCCTAACCCTGCTGTTACCCACCGTGTTGTATTCATACCCTGCACCTTCCAGATCGTGCTCATCGATTGACCATTATCTATCCCTGGATGCCCCTGATCAGTAATTTGCTGCAATCAATATTGATTTCAATATAGGTATATTATATAATCGATTATCAGGGATGTAACGAAAGCTGGTCATGCTGTTCGGGGAGACCCGGCGCTTATTTCGTGGAACCAGCTAGAGAGGTTTATCCAGTGATAAAGCGCAATTCACCCTTTCAACTTAATTTGTTGACTACAGGAACCTTCACATATCGGTCTTCCCGGAGATCAAAAGAATGTTGAATAAAAAATACTCGCCTGTTTTTGGATTGATCACAATCCTTTTATTTCTCGGTGCCTGCAGTTCAAACCCAGCAAGCATACCAAGTCCAAGCCCTGTGATTGACCAGGGAGTATCTCTACAGACTGAAACCGCTCCAGTTTTCCCCTCTCAACCATCCACCCCACCTGCAACGCCAACAGCCAGTACAACCCCAGCAGCAATTGAGATTGAAATCATTAACGATATCCCCTACACCAGTCAGATGAAGCTGGATATCTACAAGCCAACAGGAGCAGGACCCTGGCCTGTAGTTGTCGCCCTGCACGGTGGTGGTCAAAGCAAGGAACTCTTTAATCTATTCAGCAATCGTATTGCCAATATTGGAGCAGTCGTCTTCACCCCGACCTGGCACTCTTCCGAACCCCAGGGCGATCCCCTCACCAGAGAAATAATCATCAAGGGTGACGAAGATGCTGCCTGTGCTGTACGCTTCGCCCGGGAAAAAGCAGCCGAATTTGGTGGAGATGCTTCGCGAATCGTTCTTGTCGGTTATTCGGGAGGTGGTACCGCCGGCGGCGTCATGGCTTTGGCGGGCGATGATTTTCATGGCGATTGTTTGGTAAGCACAGGATCTGCTTTCCCTGATGCCTTTGTGGGCGTTGATGGCGCATATGACCTTGTCAAATGTTGTGTACCGGAAGACCTGTATGTGAAAGCTTCCCCGGAAGATTGGGAACTTATGGTTCCGTACACCTACCTCGATCGGCAACCGATCAACAAGGAAAGATCTTTTCACCTCATCGTTGGTGAAACTGTGGAGTTAGTTGAGATGGCTGAGTATTTTCACAATCAGCTCAAAGAATTAGGGTACCGGACAACCTTGACCAAATTCCCAACATTAGATCACGGAGAGATCGTCAGCGTCCCGTTTGCCGAGTTATTCAACGTCATCCAAGGCGCTTTATATCCCTGACAGTAATCCCGGTGATTAATCAGCCCGGCTATGTAATCCATCAAAACTTATAAGAGACCCGATTACTTTTATATCTCAAATGGATTGATTGTACTCCCCACTCGCTTATCAAAGATATTCAGGTGGTTGTGACATCTGCAGTTACGCACCTGACACGGTCGCCCCCACCAAGCTGTGGTGGAACATAGATTGCTTGTCCGCCCAACAACCTGGCCCATATGTAATTCCTCACTTTCAGTAAGCTTGTACTTGCCGTGCAGCATGGTTCCCTGGTAGATACTTTTCTCAATCACCAGGGTTGGATTACCATGCTGTCACTATACAGGTCAGCAATTTATCCGTTGATCGATGATTTGATCGCCGGGCCCTTTCCAGCGGTGGTATCGATCGCCACGTTACCGTAGGAGAAACAGTGCAATTCTTGGGTCAGGGTACAAGTATCACATGTCGTTACAACCGGGCTGTTATCTATCGACTTTGCGACAAGCCCTGGCCTGAACCAATTTCCCGTTCGATATGTTCCCGGTGAACCGCGGTCAACAATTCTACCGGTTCAATACCAAACGATTTCTCTAATTTATCTTTATACCCTGTTGCGTTTGTGCAGAAATACGGACTCGCATAAGGTTCATCGAGCGATAAGTAAAGAGTTTTGGAATCCCGGGAAGGGGAACGTGGATATCACTTGGCATAGCACATTTGTTGTGTCTTAGCAGAATGAAACATATTTGAACCGGTAAATAAAGATCTCCCAGAGATGTTTTACTGGTATTATTGACCCCATTGTGTACCCACAACAGCGAGGCTCAGGGACGTGAACAAGGGCGTTTTATTTGGAATTGGTGCGTATTTAATGTGGGGATTCTTCCCCATTTATTTCAAAGCGCTGCACCAAGTTCCTCCCCTACAGATTATGATGCACCGCATCGTATGGTCTTTCCTGTTTGTTATCTTCATTATATTGATTCGCAAGCAATGGTCGCGATTTGTCGATTCACTCCGGCAGCCGCGCATCCTGCTCACCTACACGGTGACCGCTTTCCTCTTGGCAGTAAACTGGTTGATTTACATTTACGGGATTAATAGCGATCAGGTTGTCGAAACCAGCCTGGGGTATTTCATAAACCCCTTGCTGAGTGTTGCCCTGGGCGTTATTTTTCTCCATGAACGGTTGAGAGCGATGCAGTGGGTACCAGTTGCACTGGTTGGTTTCGGGGTCATTTACCTTACCCTGCAGTATGGAGAACCCCCCTGGATTGCCTTGGCCCTGGCATTTTCTTTTGGTGTGTATGGATTGCTCAAAAAAATAGCACCTTTAGGTGCTCTGCAAGGTCTTTCCCTGGAGACTGGAATCATCTTTTTCCCGGCGGTAATCTATTTGCTGTATGCAGAGTTCCAAGGCTCCGGAGCTTTCGGTCATCTTGGGTGGCAATCAAACTTTCTCTTGGCTTTTGTGGGCGTGATCACTGCCCTGCCACTGCTTTTTTTCGGTTTAGCAGCACGCTCCATCCCGCTGACACTCCTTGGCATCCTGCAGTACATTGCCCCAACCGTCCAATTCCTGCTGGGCGTATTCCTTTACGACGAACCTTTCACAATAAACAGATTGATTGGGTTTGCCATCATCTGGTTGGCATTGATCATTTTCACAGTGGAGGGTCTGCAACAACGGAGGAAAAGCGCTGCTGCCGCGATCCCGACATAACTCTCCGGCTCCCCTGGAGCAGCTCACATCCAAGGCTTCAACAACCATGATCGGTTGTTCATTACCTGAAGTGTATGCACGCCAGATCGATTCATTTCACAAACCTTCGTTTATAATCTTGCCATGTATTATTCTTGTGTAAGGCAATCATGGAGCTGAAATATGGGTAATGAGTGGCCGTCAATACTTCGTCACTTCCATGAAGAGCTCGGCTATACGGTCCGTGCTGGTAAACCCAGCATGGGCTACCAGCTGTTCTACATAGACCTTTCATCCTGGAAGCTGCGCCTTTCGAACCGCACCCCGGTGATCTGGGTCCAAACCAAAGACCTGGATGGCGTCAACTCCCAACACGTGATGGAAAGCCTTGGAGATGTTCTGCGGGAACGTAACTTAACCCGCCAGATCGTTCTGGTCCTCGTGGATGGCAACAGTTTCCCGCTTTTCCGTCACAAGACAACCTTCAATTACAACCTGGTGCTGGTGGGAGCTGAAGAGCAGAAAAATATCCTCCACTCCCGGCGGCCTACGGGGGAGCTGCTGGATATCATCTCCTCCCAGGTGCCCATTTCTTACCTGTCTCCGTACGAAACCCGTGCCCCGGTTACCGGCAGCCGATTTTTTGGTCGGGAACACGAGATATCCCGCATCCTGGCAAACCCTGACTCGAACCACGCAATCCTGGGTATCCGGCGCATCGGTAAGACATCCCTGCTGCGCGAAACGGAACGCATCCTGCTCGACCAAGGAGCAGCTGCACGGGTTGTTTACCTAGAATGCAGCGATCTGCTATCCACGGATGACTATATCCGCGAGGTTGTGCGCAAGCTCAATCCCCGCGAACTGCCTCGACTGGAGCTGCAGAAATATGTGTTCTTCTTCCCAAATTTTCTGGAGCGAATGAGCAAACAGTTCAAGTCAAAAATAATTTTCTTACTGGACGAGGTCGACAACCTGGTGATCATGCAACGCGGGGATTGGGAGCTGTTCCGCATGCTGCGTGCCTCCTCCAATAAAGGCGCCTGCCAGTACATCATAGCTGGTTTCCGGGAAGCCATGCGGGAACAATACATGCTCGATTCACCCTTTTATAACTTTACCCAGGAAATACGCCTGAGCGAATTCACTCGCCAGCAAGCGCGCAATCTGATCGTCACTCCCATGGAAAATTTACGGGTGCGGTTCAGAAATGAAGAGGAAGTTATCAGCAGGATCTATGAAGAGACCGCTGGCCACCCCAACCTGATCCAATACTACTGCCTGATCTTGCTCAGGCATCTTGACCGGTCCGGTGAGCGGGAAATTAGCCCAAGGAGCTTGATTGATGTTTATTCGGATGAAGGTTTTACCAGTCATCTTCTGACTTCCTTTATGCAGAACACGGAGAACCGAGAAAAAGCATTGATATACGCCCTGATGCTATCCTCAGCAGAAGCCAGCCTGAAGGGTTTTGGACAAGAACAGATAGATCAAATTCTTCATCAGCACGGTATATCTCTTTCTCAGAAAGATATCGACGAAACTTGCAGCGTGCTGACCCTGGCTGGAGTGATCCATCGTAAAGGGAAAGAGTTCTATTTCACTTCTCCAGTGTTCACAAAGGTCTTGCAACAGACATACGATCTTGATTACCTATTCAGAAAGGTCAAGGAAGAAGGTTATGATCGGGTTTAATCCGATCCTTGATGCACCAGCTACTGCTCGTTACCACCGGGAGGCGCTTGAGCAGATTACCCAATGCGTGGAAGAAGGGACTTACTGCGCCTTGCTGGGTCCCCGCTTGTGCGGAAAGACTCTCTTGCTGAGGTTCATTGAAAAAAACCTATCCAATTTGATCGGTTGGAATTGCATCTACATCGATCTGCAGGGCATCCGAGCTACAACCCAGCAAGCCTTTTTCGCTGATCTCATCCAGCTCACCGCCCAGGATCTCAGCCGAGTGACTGGTCAATCTATTCCAATCCCGGATGAGCATTTCGCCAGCAGCGCAATATTTCGGGCATTCCTCTCAGACAGCCTAGAATCGATCGCGCAAGATCTCGTGATCCTGATCGATCCCCTGGAAGCCTTACCCACAGATCTGGTCCAGGCCTTGCTCACTTCTCTGCGAGCAGCCTACATGGATCAACAAACGATGGACAACCGGATGACCGTCGTTGTCTCTGGTGCCTTGAGCCTTGCGACCCTCACCGTGGGTGAATCATCCCCCTTCCGGGGAATCGCCCGTCGAGTATTTATTGGTGATCTCTCGGAGAGTGATAGCGAGGCAATGATCCTTGACCTTCTGCGCGAAGAAGGCGTCTACGCAACCAAACCAGCGATTAACAAGCTGGTCTCAGCCACGAGCGGCGATGTTTATCTCATCCACCGAATCAGCCAGCACTGTATCGAACGAATACGCGCTCGCAATGCCAACCGCTTAAGTTCGAGAGATGTACAATTCGTTTTGAACAAATTCCTTAAGCATGAAGTCTTTCAATATGCGCCACTCAACGAAGCTATTCGCTTGATCGAAGAAGATCCCGACCTGCTCCAAGGAATCCTGCAGTTGCTGGAACAGGAGAGTGTCGCTCGCATTGCCCTACCCTTACCGCTCTCGCCCGATCTCGATCCCATCTACCTGACCGGGGTAGTAGAGAGAATTGATAACGATCGTTACCGCTTGCAGAACGGTATCTATCGCCAGTTCTTAGCCCAGCATTTCAATCCCGATCGGGTTGGTCGGGTTCTGGCGATGGCGGGACGCTGGGACTCTGCGATAGATTATCTTGAAACCAGCATGCTTCAAGGGAGAGAAGGTTTCCAATCAGATTTATTACCGGCAACAATAAATTCGATGTACGCCTCCCATAATCTGGACGTAGCAGCGAATTTCTTGAAGCGCGGACTTTCCACAGCTTTCGGCATCCGAGAATCCTTCATCTGGCTGCGCCCCCCGCAGGCTGACCACCTGCGATCGATTGGTTCTGTTGAACACAATGCCACCAAAGAGACATGGCCAAAACAGGAAATCCCCATCATTGCTGATCGCTTGGAAGCGCGGGCATTCCGCTATCAGGTTGTACTGCGAGGTCAGGAGGCAGAACACAAAGTTGTCCGGGCAATCCCCTTGATGATCCCGGGCAACCAGCCGCTTGGCGTTGTGACCATATACGAAAAGTTATCCGAGGAATCATTTGTGAGCCAGCGTGAGCGGGATCTGCAGATGGTTGGTTTTCTCAACCAGGCGACTCGCGCCCTGCATACTGTCAGCCTGCGCCGCCAGGAACTCACACTTGCTGGAAGAGTGCAGGCCAGCTTGCTGCCAGACCAGGGACCGCAGGTACCTGGATGGCAGATCACCGCCACCTGGAAACCAGCCAGCGAAACCTCTGGTGATTTTTATGATTTTGTCCCCTTGCCCAATGGGCGAATTGGTATCGTTATTGCCGACGTGGTCGACAAGGGCATGGGGGCAGCCCTGCTCATGGCTCTCAGTCGGACCCTGATCCGCACCTACGCTTTGGAGTTTCCCAATCATCCGGAACATCTTTTGCAAATTACAAACCAGAGAATCCTCACGGATATCGATGCCGGCTTGTTTGTGACCTTATTCTACGGGGTGCTTGACCCCGCCAGTGGAAAGCTGATTTACAGCAATGCAGGTCACCCACCTCCTTACAAATTCTACCCAGGCAACGTCTCGAATGTCACCAAGATCCCTGGTTCTGGGATGCCGCTGGGGGTGTCAGATGAAGCAAACTGGCCTCAAGGCTCAGTGGTAATCCATCCAGGTGAGATGCTGCTGTGTTTCACTGACGGCTTGCATGACATCCAGAACCCGCAGGGTGAATTTCTCGGTGAAGAAGGCATGTTGAAGATCATCCAAACACAGATGGGGTTTTCTGCTCAAGCGGTCCAAGATACTCTGCTGACCGGAATATACAATTTTGCCGACACTGCGCCACAAACTGATGACATCACTTTGATGATTTTGATGCGTGATTAAGACCTGGAAGTTCCGCCCTCTTCTCCCGCTTGGTTGTCTAATCAACATCATTTCAAATCTGCTGAATTGCGGTAGATTTTTATTCTCTCCCCGCGTTCCAAATACCCTCATGATCCTGATAGGTTCTGAGCACCCCCGGGACACAGCCACAATCAATTCATCAAGGGAAATTTATTTGTTGTCAAACCTCTTCCGTGGAATTGGCAGTCAAGATTATTCTGGCTTGATCTTCCCCCTCAACCGGAAGCAGTTGTATATCCGCAAGCTGTAGAACAGAAAAAATACCGCGAACATTTCTTCCAAGAGCTCCTGCTCTTTATACCAGACCAAAGATACAATCGCAATCAACATACCCAAACCCAGCAGGCTGGGGTGTGGTAGAACCAATCGATTAATTACCAGGTAACGCCTGCTGATCTCCAACCAGATTGAGAGGATAATTATCAATGGAAATACGACCAGGGAACGATAAAACAACAGGTAATATTGATTGAAGTAATTATGAAGATTGGTTTCATTCTGGATATTTCCCTCGAAGGATTGGGGCGTTTCCCAGTTAAATATCCTCTGTCCCCAGCTGATCTCTTCCATCGCATTTAAAAAGAAAATGATCATCAGAAATACATAAATCACGGTTACCAGATTGCGATAGCTGGCGAATTCAGTGTCCCTTCTCAACTTTGGGATAGAGACACCAACCAGACCTATAGAGATAAGCATCAGCAATGGCGTGAGTGATTCAAAAATGCCGTCTTCCAGATAAAGCAGCCTAAAGATTTGCGAGTCCGGGTCGTAGAGCCGTATGTGAAGGATCAAGAAAAGGCCGATCACTGTAGAACTGATCAACATGAATTTTGGTGTGAGCAACGTCTTTTCAGTTGAGCATAGCGGATCGGTCAAGAATATCTGGCGCATCCGGTTACGCCAGGACTGGTCTTCGGATTTTATTAACCCGTATCCCAGGACCATGACCATCACAGCGAAAATGTTGACTACGAAATCTAGTTGCCTCTCACCCCCCGGTGTAATCTCTCCATCTGGACTGATATATATTTCGAGAAATCGCAGGACCTGAGTATGCATGACCTGGAAAGAGATTAACAGAAATATCCCTACCAGAACAAGAAATGTCCCCGCGGATCGCTTTGAAATACGCATTCTCACCACCAGTTCATCCACCCAAGATTATACGCAATTTCAGGAATGAACTTGATAATATCAGGCCTCCACTTTTTCATTTAAAAGAATAAAACGGGAAATTCATCCCGTTTTATTCCTACACTTCCCACAACCAATAAACCTACCAATATTAAATATATCCTGACAAAGACGACTCAAGCTGGTTGGGCTACCGGTTCTAAATATCTTTCCTGTTTGACACCATCCGGCATGGTTGCACCCAGCAAGACTGCGCCGGTAAGGTTCGTCTCACTGATGGAAGCCCCTGTCAAATCTGCCTCAGTCAGGTTTACGCCGGTCAGATTAGCATTGCGCAAATCAGCTTCGATTAATTTTGCACCAGTAAGATTGGCATCCCTGAGGACAGCCAATACCAAAACAGCCTCGCTGAGATTCGCCCCCGTAAGATCAGCACCCACTAGGTTACCCCTCAGTTTTGCCCGCCGCAAATCAGCACCCCGCAAATCCGCGTGAGATAGTATAGCCCCACGCAAATCTGCACCCGTCAGATCTGCGACGGTGAGGATTGCCTCGACCATGATCGCTTCACTTAGATTTGCGTCGTTGAGCAAAGCTTTGCTAAAGTCAGTTTTACTCAAATCACTCTGGCACAAGTTAGCGTTATCTAAATTTGCTTCCATGAGCACAGCAGCGCTTAAATCTGCTTGGCTTAAATCTGCACCGCTCAAGTTCGTCTTTGTCAAGTTTGCTCCCCCAAGATTCGCCCCGTGCAAATTCGCTTTGCTCAGGTCCATCCCGCTGAGGTCAATGTTTCGCAACCAAAGGGGACCAGGACGGTTCAGTAGTTCATATATTTGGTATTGAGAAAATTCTGTCATCCTCCAACTTCCTAATCCGGTAGGCCATTTTGATAGCCCACCAACGTCATGGTTAGGAGTGTTGATCGGTGGTTGCTGTCCTGCAGTTTGTGTCAATTATTCTAACAATTATTTATCCGGGCGTGATTTTCAATCTTGCAAGGCAACCCTACAATTGAATTTGTCCCCCTGGAGCTCTATTTTCTGTAAGGCGAAAAACCCTTTTGGTAAGATCACTAAGAACCCTCAATCGCCTGCGACGATTATTTTATCCCCAGTAAACTACCCGGGGAAATAGACCCGGGGAGGTAATTCAAATCTTTCCCGGAAGAACATTAAACTCTGCAAGCAGTAACCATCACGAAACATCGGGTCCTCAACTCCATTCCTTCACCCACATCTGGGAGACTTCTCGCTCTTGAA
>CP070764.1:3472446-3495566 GCA_020349245.1 Chloroflexota bacterium
CTGAAAGTGCTTTATGATCCACTGCATGTTGATAACATGGATGCCAACAATCTAGCCATCTATATCTGGGACAATACCAGCAACACATGGACAGATGCTGCACAGACCTGCAGCCCAACTTCTCCTTATAATCGCGATCCCGGATCAGCCTACGTTGAAACAAGAATCTGCCGAACGGGCGAGTTCATTCTGATGGGTGAACGCGAATACCGGGTTTACCTGCCTAACTCGCTTAACCTTACCAGTGTTCCATGATGTGCCTCGTTTAATTGAGCCCTTTGGGATGGAAAATACATTATCCCTGTGGATTTAGCACTCACTCACCATTAAAATCCACAGAGAATACATAGCTGCAGCTCGATGAAAACCTTCCCTAGATAGTTACGGTGATTTTCTATTTGGATCCCCACTAATTGTATCCTTGATCTAATCCAATCCATGGTTGATACCTACATCTTGGGATTGATGCACCCAGCATCCAAATGAATTTAAATAATCTTGTAATGCAGAATTGACATCGTGAAAAATTTCATATATAGTATTAGTTAATATCGCTAAATTGCAGCGCTATTAGAGGGTGAAATCAAAATATCTTTTTACTTGGGCGTTGGCAAACTTCCAACAGCTCCAATCTTCCGAAGGAAATACAACTGAATATACAAAGCACACAGACAGGTTATTCGACACTATAAAGAGTCTACCAATCTACATCAAACTATCATTGCCACCAGTGACTTCGAAATTTATTTTGATCTTCATCTGGGCTGGCAACAACCAGGAAGACTTATCAATGCAGGTTCATGAGCTGAAAGGCGGGGTTGAAATCAAATTCGTTTCCTTGGATATTTGAATCGCCGATTTGAGGCTGGGGTATCTGCTTTCCGCGTGAATCTGACCCTGAGCGATATCGGCGAATTACGTTTTGGATAATTTGATGAGCTGAGATCGTCAGCGCAGTTGGGGTATAACGCCTAGGTAGAAAAAGGTGGGCACAGCTCTTTTTATCATTCCCCTCAAGGTAATCATTAACAATTCGATTGCACTGAATTGCTCATTCACCCTGGCGGTATTTGGCAGTTCGCCTGCTTGTTCTGGCAGTATATCGATGAAACAATAGAATCAAAAAAGGCGGTGAGCTATGAATCCCATCTATGAATCTGGCATTAAATTCATCCAGACCCTGCAAACATTGAGTCCCAGTCTCGACAGCTTGATGGAAATCATCAGCTTCCTAGGGACGATCCAGTTTTACCTGATCCTGATTCCCTTCATATACTGGGTGATCGACGCGCGTTTGGGTTTCCGCGTCTTGCTGGTCCTGATCGGAACCGATTTCCTGGGTGTCGCCTTCAAGCAGCTGCTCCACCAGCCGCGGCCGTACTGGATCGGGGATGTCCAAGTGCTGGCCGAAGAGACCTCCTACGGGATACCCTCCACTCACGCCAGCGATTCATTTGCCGTATGGGGGTACCTGGCTTACCGGGTAAATAAAACCTGGTTGTGGGTGGTAACCTTACTGGTGGTTTTGCTAGTTGGTTTTTCCCGCATGTATTTGGGAGTTCATTTCCCCACGGACGTGTTGGGCGGCTGGCTGCTCGGCCTGCTGGGTATCTTCCTGGTAGCCAAGGGGGAAGGTTGGCTATCCCCCAAACTGAAGAAGCAGTCAGTGGGTGCGCTGATTGGGATCGGATTTTTCGCCTCCATGCTGATGCTCCTGGCAGGCTGGTTGATCGGGTTATTGATCGCCTCTTCGCTAGATCCAGCGGAATGGGCGCAGTACGCGACCCAGGCGCGGGGGATCTCACATTACTTCACCCTGGCCGGGGCCACCTTCGGTATGGCCTCTGGCTACTCGCTGATGCGTAAATTTGCCCCCTTCCAAACAAAAGGCAGCTGGGCCAAGCGCATTGGGCGCTACCTGCTGGGCATCGTTGGTGTGCTCGTGATTTACTTCGGTTTGGACCTGCTATTTGGAATGGTCGCCGCAGATGAGAGTGTACTGGGATTGGCTCTACGCTACGTTCGCCTTGCTACAGTCACCTTCTGGGCTACGTTCGGTGCACCGTGGGTCTTTCTCAAGATCCGACTGGCAGAACCGGCGAAAAGTTAATACGAGATGACTGTCCATCCATTCAGGAAAAGCTCCCAGCCTCCCTGTAGGGTTGAGATTTGATTTAACTTGCTCAAGGAGTTTGAATGCAGTCTTGACCGGTCGAGATCCAGGAGATCTTTTTAGAAATTAGCAAAAGGGTGATTGTCCAAGAATTTGCTGATAGAGGAGGGCAAAATGAACAAGAAGATGATCTTAATTGCTACCACCATCATCGGATTGACCTGGCTGATGTCCAGTTGTGCCGGAGAGCAACCAAATAGTGTAACTTCTGAATCTATTGATACACCCATACCGAGTCCCACGCCAGTTCCACCGATGGAAACCGCCATTCCCAGTCCAACTGATACTCCAGAGCCTACCAACACACCCACTCCAGATCCTTCCCCTACACCCACACCCGATCAAGCAGCGACAGCCCAAGCTTACATTACTCAAACAGCAGAAGCCATCGTAGCGGAGATCGGTGAGGAGATGGAGACTGTCGACCTTTCTACCGATACCGGCTACCTGTTGTGGGCACAGGACGAGCCGGTTGCAATCGATCTGAATGCGTATCAGGAGTGGATTTACGATCCATTCGCACCAGGTCTCGTTTCTTTGGATTTTGTACTCAAAACCGATATCACCTGGGAATCAAGCAGCGGTCTGGTTACTTGTGGTTTGTTCTTCCGTTCAGAAGATAATTTCGAACAAGGCAAACAATATTTATATGAAATGCTGCGCCTCTCAGGTTTACCCGGATGGGATATCACCTTTTTTCAAGATGGGAAATTCCAAAAAAGTATCAGCGATTTTCGAACTAATAGCGCTATCCGCCAGGATCAGAACAGCACAAATAAGATCATGCTTATCGCTGAGGGCGAGAAGTTTACCCTGTACATAAATGATACCCGTGCAGGATCATTCTATGACTACAGTAAGAGCATTTTGGAAGGTCATTTTGCTTACTCTGCACGGCAAGAGTCGGGTGAATCAACTTGCACTTTCACAAACACATGGGTGTGGGCACTGGAATAATTGCCCTGTATCACATCTCAATGGGTGTAAGGAGAGGGGATGGAATACGAATAAACGGAATAGATCAACAATTTGAGGACAAAGCCAAGATGGAGAAAAATAAAATAAATGAGCTAATCTTTATCTTCTGCCTGGTATGGCTCGTAGCCAGTTGCAATGGAGCATCCACAGAGCCACTCCCGTCGATCACTCCTGAAGCCAGCGCAACACCCATCCCACCTACCGCGACCTCCATCCCGCCAACAGCAACTGCTACTCCAACAGAAATCCTAACTCCCCTTGATCCAAAATTGCTGGCGGATATCGAAGAAGTGATCGCGAAACAGGCGGATGCTGATTCAGATTTGATCGATTCGATTATCGACCGGGTATTGGAAAACCCTGCTGCTGTGGTCTCATCAATCCTACCCAAATTGGGCGACAGCAACCAAAGTGAAGTTTCCTTGGCAGTTTACGTCTGGATCCTAGGTTTAACCCAAGACCCAGCGGTGATCGATCCTTTAGTCGAGCTAGCCAAAGATACGAGCTCCATATTGGTAAAAAGGAATTGCATAATAGTGCTTGAAAGCTTTGGGGGTGAGCAAGCCAGTCAGGGGCTTTTGTCTCTTCTTGAACAGATCACCGACAAAGACCTGCGATATGAAATTCTCAATATCTTGGCGGGGATGAAATATGAGCCCGCGCTTCCGGCGATGGGAGAAATCCTTGAAGTGGATCCAAATCAAGAATTTTGGAAACCGATCTTCATCTTCGGGAAGATGGGTGATTTGGCAGTACCTTACCTATTAACCAAAATCGATGATGATGATATTAATATCAGGGCCAATTCAATCTCCCAGCTAGGACAACTGCTGATTGCTCCAGAAGCTGCCCAACCCTTACAAGAACGATATTGGGATGAAGAAGATCCGAGGATTCGTGGATCGATCCTATCTGCACTGGAACAAATCTCTCCAGACCTCAAAACTCTTCAAAACTTTGCGGAAGAGGTCACCGAGAAAGAGGCAGAGGCTGACCTGGTTAATTACGCCCAGGAAACGCTTACCTCACTTCCAGGAATGCGGATGCAGATCGATTCATTTATCAGCGAGAAGAAAATCTCAGCCACTGTTTTTCAAGCGGAATACAATGCCCTCTATGAAAGTTATGGCTATGGCGAAAAGACAGTTTTGGCAAGTGCCAGCACACTGGCAGATGAATCGCAGTTGAAGAAGCTTCGCGAGAGGATTCTACTGCGTGATTCCGACGAAGCTCTGTATGACTATTTCGAGGTTAACCATATCATCATGATGAACCGTCTGGCACAAGCTATTGCCGAACAAGAAGGCAAGCCCTGGGAAGCCTGGCCAACCGCTACGCCTGAACCAACTGCTCCACCTCCGCTGGGAAGCCGGAACTTACCAAAACCTTCCCAAGATATAAATGGCATCTGGTTTCAGGATATCGTGTTCAGCCCAGATGGGAAGCTGATTGCTAATAATGGACTTGACGGCATTGAAATTTACGATGCAGCTTCATTTCAATACCTAGACGCTCTGGAAGGTTATTCAATGATTTCCGATCTCACTTTCAGTCCAAATGGCAGTCAGCTGGCATTTAATCATGTTCTAGATGGAGAAATATGGCTGTCGATTTGGGACCTGGACGCATCTGAAGTGAAGTTCTCACTGTCAGACGAATCAGAACCATTTAGTAACCGGTTTACCCAGTATAACCCGGATGATCAAATTCTTGCCTGGGGAATCGCCAACAAGCTCCTTTTGGTAAATCCTGAGAGTGGAGATCTTTTAGAAAACCAACCAGACTTACTGGATTTCCAGGCATATTCAGCAGTTTTTAGCCCAGACGGCAGGCTGCTCGCCACTTGTTGCAGCCAATCATCAATCGTCCTTTGGGATGTGCGACAGGGGATGGTAACAGATAAAATTCAGGTTGCAGGCCCTATCGATATGCTGGTTATCACACCTGATGGAGCAGCATTACTCGGATTTGAATCACAGGCACTCAAGATCCACAAATGGGATTTGAATCCCCTGAGATCCAACCAAACCCCAATCGACCTTATGGATATTAATAATACCTTTCTTGGAGATTTCAGCTTCAACCCAGATGGTCGTTTCCTGGCAGTAAGCTGCTCAAAAGAGGAGCTCAATCCAAGAAATATATTGGTTGTATATGATGTGATACAAGATGAGCTGCTTGGTTCGATTGAATGCAACCTTAATTGTTCCTCGGTTGCTTTCACTCCCGATGGGAAAACCTTGGCCGTGGCAACTCCAGGAACTTTGATCCTTTGGGATATGAGCTTAATATCAAAATGAAAACAGAGAAATTTCTCTAATAACTAACTTTGATTAATTGAAAAATACGATCTTGGTTAAAAAGGTTCCGGGATATAACCATATATATGCATTAATTTTCTAAATTCAACAAGTGGGTCTTTACGTGTTCCTGGCTATAAAAGACTAGACCGAGTACAAGCATTTATCCTTTCTTGCATTAATGGGACAGGTGAGATAAGTATTTGGTTTGATTTTGTACGGTAAAGAAATCATGGATAATTTTCCCAGCCAGGATTGCATAATAATAATTCTAAATCACTTCTCTTTCTATATCATTTTATCCTCAGGATAGTCATCGTCACAAGAAGGGTAATGCATGGGAAACACTTAGCGCTATAAGCATCCTAAGCAATCAGACAGATATAGATCCATTCACTCTTTACCTCAATAATTTTCTCGTTGGAAGAATCTCTCAATGAACTTTATGATGAGAACGAAGTGAAGTTTAGGATGTATATATTGCCGGCTACTTGGGTTACTTGATTTTTCGCGGTTTATTCAGCACCCATGCACAAAGCCACCCCAGAGGTTAAAACACCTGATGCCAAGACCACATTATGACTCAATTTCTCATCCCCTTGAGGGCTGCCCTGGCGGCATGGTAACCGCACATGCCGTGCACTCCACCCCCCGGCGGGGTGGAAGATGAACAAATGTACAATCCCTTGACCGGGGTTGTATATGGCGACCAGCGTGCTACAGGCCTGGTGAACAGCTGCCGCCAGTCTTGCACACCCCCATTAATATCCCCCCCGATGTAGTTCGCGTTGTACGATTGCAGATCAACTGCTGTGTAAACATGCTTCGCCTTAATTAAATCCTGGAATCCAGGAGCAAAGCGCTCGATTTGAGCAGTAATAGATTGGCTGACATCCTGGCTGGAGCCATGAGGCACGTGGCAGTAAGCCCACGCTGTGTGCTGCCCAGCAGGGGCGCGGCTGCTATCAAATATGCTCGGTTGAGCCAATAATACCAGCGGTCTCTGCGGGTGCTCACCGCGCCAGACAGCTTTTTCAGAGAAGCTGATTTCCTCCAACATGCCTCCCAGATGAACAGTACCGGCCCGCCGGCAGGCTTCCGCCTGCCAGGGAATAGGTTCGCTCAAGGCGTAATCCACCTTGCAGACACCCGGACCATATCGAAAATGACTCAATTTCCTGCGATATCCTTCAGGTAAACGATCTCCACAAATTTGCACAACCTGCCGCGGGGTGACGTCCAGCAGGATGGTCTGCGCAGCAGGCAAATCATCCAAAGATGTCACCTGATTACCGGTGATCACCTCCCCGCCCATTGATTTCAAGTACCCAAGCAGGGCCTGGCTGATCGCCTGGGAACCACCTCTTGGGATTGGCCAACCAACAGCGTGAGCTAAAATTCCCAGCACCAGGGCAATCGAAGCAGTGGTGGCAGCCTCCAGGGGCAACATGCCATGTCCAGCCAATCCCGCAATGAGGGCTTGCGCTGATTCCCCTCTAAACAGGCTTTCAGCCAGGCTGTGCACCGAACGCAAAGCGTAAAATCCAAATCGAGCCAGGCTGACCGGGTGTCTTGGTGGAAGTGGCAACGGTCCCAGTATATCCGCTAAGATAGCCTGCCATTCATTCACCAGCGGTATCATCAAGCGACGGTAAGCCCGGCCATCTGACCCCATACTGTCTGCGCTCTCCTCCAGGGAACAAGACAGGATCGCTGCCTGGCCATCATCAAGCGGGTGGGCTAAAGCAAGAGGCGGGTATATCCATTCCAGCCCGAATTCTTCGAGAGGTAATCTTCGAAAAAAGGGTGAAGCAACCCCCAGGGGGTGAATTGCAGAGCAGATATCGTGGTTGAATCCGGGTAAGGTGATCTCTGCAGTCCGGGTTCCACCACCAATGGTTTCCTCGGCTTCCAACACCAGAACTTTTTGACCTGCCTGTGCAAGGGTAATAGCGGCTGCAAGCCCATTGGGTCCAGAGCCGATGATCAGGGCATCAAATTCTGTCATGAAGCAAGTTTACTTCCACACACCCCATTATTTATCGCTGCTTAAGCAGGGCAAAAATCCTTCTTTGCCTAATCATTCTTGAATACTCTCTTGATAAATCCTACCGGCATATATAAACCTGAGCGAATACCCGCGTTTTTCCAGATATTGCGCCATTCCTTCCACTGCAAGCGCGGATCAACCAGCGAGTTCGACTGTGTAGGCTGAGGGTTGCCAACACCCAGGTAGCCGGCCAGGTTCCTCAAAGTAGCCAGCCAAAATTGATCCTCGGATTTATGCCCAAATCCCATGCGGAAGCTCATTTCGTAAAGAGGATCATTCGCCCGGACCAAGGCTTGCACCCGGGCAAAGGTACCCTGGTCCTCTTCGTAGGCACTGAAAGTGATCATCCCTGCAAACATGTGACCTTCTGGTGTCATGAAGGAAAAGGACTCTTCATCTGCGTAGATCACCATGATTCCAGTTGAAAGCGTTAATCCTGCTGGTGCAGAAAGGTTGATCAAGCCAACCTCCCCGGGCTGGATACCGGTCAGTGGTACGTAGATGTTATTTCCCTGAGGCCAAAATTTCGGGAAATTTTCCTTCCAGGATTTTATCACCTGCTGGGGCGTGATCTTCACACCGCTCAAGCGCACTTGGTAAGTTTTTTGCCATAATTGGCCAAATCCATGCGTCAAACCGCTGAGCCGGCGTCCATCAACATTAAGATTCACAGCTTCATGCGGAGTATCTCCAACCTTTAGTTTATCAACAGGTTTCGCCCATCCGCTTTGGCTGTTGTTGGGATTCGATCCAGACACTGTCATGATAGAAAATTCCTTAATAATCTACTTTTGTAAAGTTAAATTTGTGGAAATACCAGTAATAAATTTCCCTGACTGCTCTTTTTCACCCTTTATATGCTCTCAGTTGTTATATTTCTCCAGCACTTCTGCTTCATCGCCATATGTACGGATAGCCTCGTTTAATCTTGTCAGGGTAAATATTTCCTGGTAATGCTCGTCCAATCCGTAGGCGGCCAGTTCCTGTTTTTGACGCTGGGAGCGGATCAGCAGAGTCACCAGCAAACCGATACCAGAACTATTCATATATTCCAATTTGTTGAAATTAAGAACGATTGTCCTGGTAGTGCCATTGCTGGCTTCTGCAAAAGCATCCATCAATGTGTTCTCCACCTGCCCGGTAACTTCCCCCTGCAGATCAATTATGCTGATCGTAGGTATCGGTTTGCGGACCGTTGTGATCAATTTTTCTTCAGTCATGCTTGGTTCTCCTATGCATATCCAAAATTACTAAATTTTTTGTATATATCTTTATCAATTTCCGGCTTCGATTGTAAACGTAGTGGATTCATTTTCATAAATATCCATGAAATCCGCTAAACGTGTAATTTGAAAAATTTCAAGATAATGCTCGCTTAAACCATAAACCACCAACCGTTTATGCGATTTTCGCGCCATGGCTAATAGCTCCACAATTAATGCGATTCCAGTGCTATTGATGTAATCAACACCCGCAAAGTTAAGTGCGATTGTATCGAAATCCATGCCATCCGCTTCTTCATAGGCCTGTTTGAAGGGTTGATCAGCCTCGGCGTTGATCAATCCTACCAGGTCAATCACCGCCATGTTGTTATTTTCTCTTACCTGTGCTGAGAATGTACTTGTGTTCATGCTTCCTCCAAATTCACCTTATACCTGCCGGTATAAGATCAATTCGATGGTATGGTATTCATCATCCTGGGTGACTTTTATGTCATCCACCAGGTTTTTGATCAGGAATAAACCCCAACCACGTGGGGATTGTTGCCCTGCCAGCTTGGCATCGATATCCGGTTCAACAGTAACATCTTCAATTGGATTTTTACCAAAATCACGAATACGTACTGCAACAGCGGAATCACTCTGGAGAACCTCTATTTTGACAGGAATGTCTTCTTGATAGTGATTACCGTGTTCCATGGCATTCATGGTAGCTTCAGCAACCGCGGTGCCTAATCTCCGCTCTTGAGCCGCTGGTAAATCAAAGGGTTTCAGGGCTTCTAATACCCTCTGACTGGCCTGACGCTCCTCTCCAGGCCTGCTGGGAAGATCGAATGTCGTGACGGGATCCCATGATTCACTTGCATTTGCATTAATTCCAGTATCCCTAAAACGCAGACTAACGAGGGTGATATCATCCTCCTGTTCATGGTCCTCACCGGTAAATTCATGCCAAGACTTCATAACTGCCGGGATGGTTTCACCCTGGTTTGCCAATGCTGCCAGCTGTGATTTAAATCTGCCAAACCCGTACATCTCACCCTGGTCATTATGGGCTTCCACCAACCCGTCGCTGGAAAGAACCAGGGTTTGCCCAGAGGTAAGCGAAGCTTCTATCTCCCTGTACTCCATACCGGGCATCAAGCCCAGTGGCATGCCAGTTGCTCTCAGCTCCTTGGTCTCCCCATCAGTTATCACATAAGGCAGGTTGTGACCTGCATTGGCTAAGATCACCTTTCCATCTGCGGGTTCGATCACCATGTACAGACAGGTAACGAACATCTTGTCCGGGATATCCGGGTGCAGCAAATCATTTGTGCGAGCTAGTACTTTTCCAGGCGAACCCAGGTGTTCTGCCTGGGCACGCAGGATGCTGCGCGTGGTAGCCATCACCATTGCGGCTGGCACACCTTTATCGGTCACATCGGCAATGATTACAGCCAGGCGGCCATCCTGGAGGTGGACGAAATCATAAAAATCACCACTGACCTCGCGGGCAGGCTGCCAAAGAGTAGCCAGGTTCCAACCCTCAATAGTCGGAACCTCTTTCGGTAGCAGAGTTTCCTGGATAACTCTCGCCACCCTCAGTTCCTGGTCAATACGCTCCCGCTGGCGGGCTTCAGCCTGCTGCTGTTGTGCCAGTTGGGCAACCCGTAATGCTGGTGCGGCCTGGGTCGCCAGGTTTTGCAGCAGCCGCTTATCGTCGCTGGAATATTCCTGCTCACTGCGGCGGGGACCCAAGTTGATCAAACCGATCAATTCCCCATGGCTGATTAATGGCAGCACCAGGCTTATGCCTTCAACTCGCATTGCCTCCACGGTGGGAGACTCGAGCTTTAGGTCATCGAGGTCAATCAATCCCCCGGCGGTATGCACGTAAGCCAGGAACGGATCATCCAGCGGTATCTCCATCGGTTTTACTTCACTATTGATAACTTTGGAGATTTCCGAAGCGGACTCGCTCGCTGGAAGATCCTTATTTCTATTGATAATGCGCTTCCAATTTGCAGTAAAGATGTTCATCTTATCCCTATTTTAGTAATCATCCGTTTGCTATACGTTACCGAAAACGTTACGGAGAATATGAATTTTAAGAGATTTCTCCAGGCCATTTTGCTCGAAACTACTTGGTATATTTTAACCAGATTGAAATACTCTCAGGTTGGATCGTCTTTTCCACTACACTGAGTAATTCCCCAGAAAGGTTGTTGAGGTCCACTTCATCCCTGGTTTTTGAGGCAAATTCCGCTAAGGCAAGCTCGGCATTGTATTTGTTGCGATAGAAACGCCGGTCGATGAAATCCTGGATGCGGCTACGCAGGGGATTGAACAAAGCCGCAATTCCCAATGTCGAGAGCACAATCACGATAGGAGATTGTTCATCCGTGAGGGTTTCAACCAGGTTCTGCAGCAACAATACGCTGCCAAAATAAACCAATACCAGCAACCCGGTTAAAATGGCATATTGCAGTGTCTTTCGGATAATGACATCAATATCGTACAGGCGGTAGCGCAGGATGGCAACTGCCAGCATCCCGCCCATGACCAGCAACGCCATTGATGTTACCAGCGAGAAGAATAAATCAGTGAATCCCGAGGTTGGATCAACAAGACCCAGGGTACCCGCTAATAATGCCAGCGCCAGCATGCCAACGCCGATGATCAAACCCCCCAGACCCCACAGCAGCTGTGCCCGGCTGACTCTATCTCGCATGGTCAACGCGTTGTGAATCAGGATCGCTATTGCGAGGAACAATGAGAACACGAACCAATACCAGGCGATGGGGCTGTCATCCGTGGTAAAAAAGACCGTGATGATACCTGCTGCCCCTATCCCCCAGGAGATCCATGGGTAGCGTTTGGTGATCGGCTTGGGATGTGGAAAGACAAATGCAAAACGAATGAGGACGAAAGGTACGATTAATATCAGGATATAAGTATTTACCGTCTGGTACATATAATTCGCAATGGGATTGACCCAGACTGAAAATCCCGAGGGCAGGGTGCCTGATATGGTTGAGGAAGCCAGGATTCCCATAAAGAGCAGGAAGGGACCTGTGGCCGGGTTGCCGGGCAAGCGCACAAAAATGAAACCCGCCAGTGCAACCAATATCAACACGGATAACAATTCAACCGTCCCGGCGAAATCCTCCAGTGTGAAAGCCAGCCACCTGCCAAGCTGCCAGTTCAGCAAGGTCACCGTCACATGCACCTCATGTCCACTACGGAGAACTGTGTAATCCAAAGATCTCCCTGCCTGGTAGATTTCTCGCAGCCTGAATGAGGTTGTTACGCTTTGCCAGTCCCCGGGAATACCCTCGATGGCGATCACCTGGTCGCCGGGCTGCAGGGCTGATTTACTTCCCATCAAGTCTTTCAAATAATTGAATCCGGGCAGATCGGCTGCCTCATTGACATCCCAACCATCGGTAGGCAAGGTGAAGCGGTAAGCGATATCAGCAAGGCTGAAAATAAGAACAGCAATGGCGATGGCCAGGATCAACCATGCTCCAAGATTAAATCTCTTCTCAGTTTCAGAAGCAGGTTGAATTGTCATGGGGTTACTTAATCACTCGAGAAGATGGGATTGATGAACGGAGAGCAGCTGGCTTCAACCATATGCTGATTTGCTCAGGCTGCATGGTATCCGCCAATACACCTACCAGCGCTGCGCTCAGCTGGTCCAGATTAACTTCGTCACGAGCTGCAGCAGCGAAATTCGCCAGGGTTTGTTCAGCATCATATTTCTTGCGGTAGAAACGCCGGTCGATAAATTCCTGGATGCGGATACGCAGGGGATTAAAGAGGGCTGCGATCGCCAGGGTCGAGAGCACAATCACGAGTGGCGATTGCTCCCCTGTGATAGTTTCTACGATGGTCTGTAACACGAGTACGCTTCCAAAATAAACAAATGCCAGCAGCCCGGTCAATATGGTATATTGCAATGTCCGGCGAATAAGGATGTCGATATCATATAAGCGGTATCGCAGGATGGCAATCGCTATCGCCACCGGGAAAGTCATCATCCCTATCGGAAGAAGAATGTTCCACAGGTTTTCAGCCTGGCTGTAAGTATCACCAATGAAGGATGGTGCATAGAACAGAACAAAGATTGCTCCTGCAAAGACCAACCATTTTATTTGCTGGCGCTCAATGGATCTCGCCTTGTGAAAACGCACGAATAAGGAAACCGTGCTTAGAATTATCCAAAGCACAAAAACGACCAGCAGGGGCGCAACTATCTTGTCAACCCATTCCAATTTGAGAAATCCAATTGGGTTGGGTATTCTCCAATTGGCAGCCCCAGAACCAGGAGACAACTCTGCTGCAAACGTGATCATTAAGATAAAAATCCCGAGGATACCGATACCAAGATAGACCAGCCATTTCCAACGCGGGCTAAGGGGATGGCCAGTAGGGAACAGCAACATGATATACATGATAGGAGTAACCAACAAGAACCAGTTCCAATTACTGAACCACAAGATGGTCAGGAATAATAATGATGGTGAGGAAGGTGGCAGATACTGGCCAATAATATAAGGTGCCAAATACGCATCAATGACGAAGGTTAGAGAGAGCCCGGGGATCATCATCACCAAACCGATCACATTGCGCGGATGTCGGGAAATAATCACCGCACCTACAAAAGCAAAAAAAACTGGGACTATTGGGAAGGCCAGTTCAAAAAGCGATGGTCTTTGCGCGGGTGGTTTGCTGACAAACAATGAGATGATCGCAACCAGGTTGGAAACCGCAATCAGTCCAAAGAAAATCCATACAAATAGGATATTACGCTTATGCTTCATGTTATTTCTGCGAATCCAGGTCCAGTGTTACCCCTTGTTCCTGGAAAAAGAGCCTAATTATACCAATCCAGAGACTGCATGTCCCAACCTCCACATCCAGTTGAGAATTTGTTAATGCTGTCCGCCCAGTTTCGCTGATTGGCTTCTGCATACTATTTGCCATGTTTATTTACATCAAAAAACAGCCAGAGATTGACTCGCTCTGGATGCATAGTTTCCTCTACAGTATTCAATAATGCTTGGCATAAGTTTTCCAGATCGACTTCGTTACCAGCAGTCACCGCAAAATTTGCCAGTGAAAATTCAGCATCATATTTCTTGCGGTAAAAACGCCGATCAATGAAATCTTGGATGCGGATTCGTAGAGGATTGAAGATCGCAGCGATCGCCACGGTGGAGATAACAATAACGAATGGTGATTGTTCGCCAGTGATGGTTTCAACCAGGTTTTGCAACAGCAAAACGCTTCCAAAATAGGCCAGTGCCAGCAACCCGGTTATGAGGGTATATTGCAGCGTCTTGCGAATAATGAGATCGATATCCCATAGACGGTAACGCAAGATGGCAATCCCGACAGTGACTGGTAGAATCATTATAGCCAGCGCTTCTTTCAGTGGTTCCCAAAAACCCGGGGCTGTGTATACAAAATCACTGGCTAAAACAAGGCAAAACAATACCGCTCCAAATGCAAACCATTTTAATTGTTGGCGTACCTCCCGGCTTGCGAGGATATAGCGATGGATCAAAGATAATGCGCTCAGAGGGATCGTGAGAAAAATTATCGTAATGGCCAAATTTCCAATGGTTTGGAAGATCTCACTGAAGGGACCTGCAAGACGGTTGGGGTTTTCAATCGGCACAAAACCATTTTCAGGTAAAGCCCATGAAGTTGCCACGATCACCAATAAAGCTATCCTGATAATCCAAATCAACAATCCCCAGCGAGTGGTGGGTGGTTTTCCAGTTGGGAAAAGTAGCAAAATTAAAGGCAACAGAGAAAGGCCAAACATCCAAGCAATACCAGCAAGGTAAGCTGCCAACCAGCCAAAGGGAGGCGCATTAGGTGAGACCATCAGGGCATATATGGCATAGCTCTGTCCAAATGAAACCATTGCCCCGAAACACACCCCAAACCCCAGCCATACCCAGCCATATCTTGTCTCCTTGGCTCTTAGGATAATTAATAAACCTATAATAAGGACTGCCAATACTGGCAGCTGAGAGATGATAATGCTATACGAGGGTCCCCAATCTTCCGGTAATATAACAAATCGATTCAGGTAAGCCAAATAGGCTGCGAGCAAATATATTATTATGCCGGTGATGCAGAGCACCCAGGCTGTTCTCGGAGTCATGAATTTATTCAATGATGCACATCCATTTATTACCAATTTAGTAATATCTTGATAAATGGTTTCATGGATCACTCTGTTTAGATATTCTGCCCATTAATGTGTCCCGTGTTTCCCATGGTGTATTTCAATTCTTATTATGACTCAATCAGTTGGGTCTGTTTTCAGTTAACCGGTCGATCTCTTGATTAAGCATAGTTACCTGCTGGCTTAATTCGCGAATTCGACGCGAGCTCAGACTGAAAAGCCGGTAGCCGAGCGACGGGTCTTCATGAATCCGGATATTAAAATTATCTTTATCAACGGTTACCACCCGTACCTCGCTCAAAGCACGCACGGTCGCCGTGTGGACTTCCTTCTCAAAAATCGCATTCTCCCCCAGGACTTCCCCTGAGCTGCGAACTCCCAGAAAAACCTCCTGTCCGCCCTGCTCGCGCATCAGGACCACCTGGCCTTCTTGAATAACCAGCATTGAGTCACCAACCTCACCCTGCTGGATGATCGTCTCCCCTGGCTGGTAGAGCTTGCCAAGACTGGATCCCTCAATTCCACTTGTCTCTTTCGCCTGTGATTTAGGCTGAGAGATTTCTCGGGGATCGGGATCCTTCGTAAAAATGGCGCACAGCATATCCCAGCTGAGCCGGAGAAGGAAAGCGGGATTGAACATACGCATAAAAATCTCCTTGTAAGAACTGCTACCAGTGTACATATCCCATTGCACAGTGCTCATGCGCTGGGGTGAGCCAGGTCTGCCCTGCTCATTAATAATCATGCGCAGCATTCCTCTACGGGCGAAACGAAGCTTCTGGATTTTGGAAGCTGCCCAAAAAATGAGGCGACCGATATCATTGTCGTACTCGACCTTTTCA
The DNA here is from genome assembly GCA_020349245.1 of Chloroflexota bacterium. GTDB lineage: Bacteria > Chloroflexota > Anaerolineae > Anaerolineales > UBA4823 > PFL25. The sequence goes on from CP070764.1 coordinate 3,488,197, forward strand.
CAAGCTGGCAGGTAATAGGTGGCAAAATCGTGCCCTGATACCCCATGAAAGATTGCAGTCGAAGCTGCTATCTTTGCCGTGCGATATGCGGAACCAATACCATCCTTCAACAACCGTGCTGCAGCTGCATCTCCGATGAATATAAACCGGTCTCCATAGGGATGTTCCGCTCCTAATGTATTCATGCGCGGAGAGCAGTGACAGGAAAAATTGTTTACGACGAGGGATGGCGGCAGACACTTTTGGACCTCAGGTGAGTCGAGAAATGATTGCACTAATTCTGCATCAATCTCTTCGCCAAGCAAACAAACAGTTATATAATCACCTTTGGGGATTACCATGCCGAACTTGAGCCGCGGGATGTCAAGCAGGAAAACCTGGATAGCGTTCCCCAGGGTTTTGGTGACCAATTCACTGCCGAGGTAGTATTCACGCAGGTAAGTTTTCGTGGTTTCCGGGGGAGTGTAGCCGATACCCAGGTTTTCGAACATTTTCAAAGCGGAAGAATTAACTCCGGTGGTCACAGTCACCAGATCATAAATTTGGCCTTCCGTGGTGCGGGTTTTCACCATTGGGTATGTTTCAACCAGGCTTATATCATTAACCCGTTCGTTGATCAGGGTCGCGCCTCTCTCGAGTGCCAGTTTCAGCAAATGGCTATCCAACCCCACATATTTGAACTCTTGCAAGTCGCGGGGACCAGCTCCACGGTATACCGCAGCAATGCGTTTTTCGTTTAAAGGTGTGTTGATCCTTACACTGCCAACATCCATGTGTAAGGTGTAGGAATCGATGCCGCGCTGCACAACCGAACCAGGCAGGTTTATGCCTTCCGCGGCCAACATCTGCACCAGGGTTTCGGAGACTATACCTGCACACATATTGCAGCCGGCTGGACCAGGGTTGAGAAAATCACGCGGCTCGTAAATATCAACAGAAATTTCCATGCCAGCTCGTTCAGCCATATCCAGTAAAAAGATGGTAAAGAAAGCACCTGCCGGACCGCCTCCGATCACCGCCACTCGCGAACCATCCCGCAATTTTTGTGAGTTTTGATCCATCGGTGAATTACCTCTTTCATTGTCGATTTTTTTCATTTCCGGTTCGTCCTATTTACTATTCTCTACCCAATCAGTCTGGTCACGATAAATTTCTCAACATAAATAACGTTTATGGTGGTACAGGAGTAACTCAAATACGGAATGCTGTAATTTTACGAATTTTTCGTATCCCAATCGTTACGAATAGCGTCTCAATTCAAAATAACGGATTCAATTCCCAGCAACAAAAACAACTCCCAGTATCGACAATCAGGTATCCTCGTAATTCTTGAGCCATAATGAAATTTTTTTTGGATGGACAGTCTCGTCCACCATCGCCAACATTGAGTCGGCAAGTTTCTCCATATCAACTTCGTTGCGAGCTGCGCCTGCAAATTGGGCCAGTGCTTTTTCTGCGTCATATCTTTGACGATAAAAACGGCGGTCAATGAAATCCTGCACGCGAATGCGTAATGGGTTGAAAAGCGAAGCTATGACCAGAGTGGAAATAACAACCACGAATCCTGATTCCTGGGTTATGAAATCTGCAAGCAAGTTTTGTAGCAACAAAATTATTCCAAAATACACCAGTAATAACAATCCAGTCAGCAAGGTGTATTGTAATGTGCGGCGGATGATCAGGTCGATGTCCCACATGTTGTATCTGAGGATGGCTATGGCGAACGCCAGCAGCAAGCTGGTGAAGATGGAAAGTCCTATTACAGTTTGCACAACCTCTGGGAGTGGATCAAAGATAAAAATCGAAAGCACGAGGCCGATCGAAACAACACCCCCAACAAAGACAAACCATTTGATCTGCTGGCGCTCAATTACGGTTGCCCGACGGTAGCGCAAGATCAGGAGTATTGTACAAATTAAGAACAAGGCTGCCGTCAAGAATTCGATCAATGTACCGCTAATTTCAAAATATCCAGCCATTTGCTCGATCCCCAGCGGGTTTTCCCAATCTGTCAAATTAACCAGCGGTCCGGGGCGAAAAATCTCTACAAATTGCATTAATTGGGTGAATACAGCTAACCAGAGGATCGGCAGCCATCGCTGAGACATAAGCCGCCCGTTAGGAAACAGCAAGAAAGGGAAAATCAAAAGCAGTGCATACCCGATATCTTCCATTGCGTTTGTCAGAGCAGCAGATATGTTCACAAGAGGTAATGTACCTGGTTGTGTTTGCAGTCCCATGGTCGCATACCAACGCATAAACTCATTGGCAGAAATGGTGAACAATCCAGCCAGAAGAAGCCAACCAATGGCATTCTCAGGATGACGGGCTGCGATCAAACCGCCCACAATGGTGTAGGCCAGGCCGAACGGTATGAAAATATCCGGATCCATTTGGAATCCATCCGGAATCGTTGCTACCAACAAAATCCCCATACTCATCAATCCAATACCCCAAATAAGGAGGATGTATTTTCGAATTTTCATTGAACAAACCTCCTGTTCACCCTTCTATAAAAGCAATTAATCTTCCTTGCCTACTTTATCTGGGGATTAACTTTTAACCAGATACATCCAGGTGAGCAATGGGGACCAGAGAACCACCAGGAGTGTCAAGATAATTTTCTGGCAAACAAGCCTCCTAAAATGAGACCGAAAACACCATGTGCGAATGCCCATTGCCAGGTGGGGAAAGCCTCCACCGGAGAGGAAGTGGTGGGAAAAACCACAAATTGGGCGACAAGCAGCAAGAGAGCAGCATACAAGACCCCCACAAGCCAGCCTAGTATTTCTCTGGAGGCAAGAAGAGATTTCATCGGCCAAATAATTACTCCAAATAAGGCACCATAAGTTGCCGAGATAGCAAGATGTCCAAGCACTCCCTGCCAAGGTGAGGCCACTCCCTCAACGCTAAAGATATCAAGAGGTGAACCGGGTTTGACACCTGCAAATAAAGCGAAGAGTGCCAGGCATATGTACATTGCGATACCGCTCACCAACCCATAAATCAAACCATCTGCAGCCAGTGCACCAAGATTGCTTTTATTCTCCGAGATATTATCTATTTTATCCATAATTATATCCACCATTTTTTCTTGGGAAATTAAGATTTCAATGAAGATGCCAATTTATCCTGGATAAATCCATCTCCTTCGGGTGAAGTCTTTATTCACGCAAATTAGATTTCGACGACAATACAATCAAATAGTACCTTATCACCGTATCGAAAACGTTACTAAAAACGTTACAGGTGGCAGTTTGGTAACAATTCCAGTAAAATAAGTTCCATGTCAGGTTATCAGCTGTTTCTATTTGGGACTCCACGGATAGAAATTAACCATCAACAAGTTGCCATTGATACTCGCAAAGCACTTGCCTTGCTGGCTTTCCTGATTATCAGTGGCGAACCGCAAAGTCGTGACACAATCGCAGCATTTTTGTGGCCAGACTCCGATCAATCATCGGCGCGCGCGGCTCTGCGCCGCACACTTTCTACCCTGCGACGCGCCTTGCATGAAGATCTTTTCGATTTCGGAAGAGAGGTTGTCACTTTAAAACCTGCAGCCGGGCTATGGTGCGATGTGCTGGCTTTCAGAGCTCAGCTGGCCGAATGCAAAAACCACGGTCACCCGGAAGATCAGGTATGCTTTCGCTGCCAAGATCCTTTGACGAAAGCGGTTGAAATTTACAAAGGCGATTTCTTATCAGGGTTCAGCTTGCGGGATAGCATTGAGTTTGATAATTGGCAGTTCTTGCAGGCAGATAAGCTGCGGATTGAATTATCAGGCGTATTAGAAAGACTGGTGATCATCCACAGCGAGCAAAGTAATTTTTCAGCAGCCCTGGAGTTTGCCCGTCTTTGGCTCTCCCAGGATCAGCTCAATGAAAGCGCTCAACGTACACTAATCAGCCTTTATGCGATCACTGGTCAGCGCAACGCAGCCCTGCGTCAATACCGAGAATGTGTCCGCATTCTCGATCAGGAATTGGGCGTAGCGCCGCTTGAAGAAACCACTCAACTATACGAAGATATCAAAGAAAATCGTTCTATAGACCTCCCAATCCACGTAGCATATCTGGATGAATTGCGGGCACATGTAGATATCGAAACAATAGATTCACCTCATTCCACTGCGCGCATTGCAGATGATACCGACTTCCTGCCCCTGGTTGGGCGCAGCCAAGAACTTGAGCAGCTCAGAAATTCTTATGCGGGCATTCAGCAAGACGGGATCCTTGCTGTCCTGACAGGTGAAGCAGGGATCGGCAAAACCCGCCTGGCCTTTGAATTCATCAACCATCTCCAGACATATGGGGCTACCATCCTTTCAGCAAAATGCTATGCAGGAGAAAACAATCTCACTTACACACCTTTGATCGATCTCCTCCGCCAGGGGATCGCCAATGCTCACAAACCGGATTGGTGGCAGGAGGTCAATCCGCACCTGCTGAGTGAGGTCTCCCGCCTTCTCCCAGAATTGTCTGAAATGATAAAGGATTTACCCACCCCTCAATCGATAGATGTACCAGGAGCTCAAAGTCGATTTTATGAAGGCATATGCCAGGCCTTACAAGCCATGGTCGATGGACCTTCACCGGGAGTGCTTTTCATAGATAATCTGGAATGGGCGGATAAATCAACCTTGGATTTACTGGCATACTTCACGCGCCGCTTAAAGGATCGGCCATTATTTCTGTTGGTATCCTGGGGAACAGAACCTTCCTCAGCCTCGCCCATCCTTGAACAGATGCTGAATGATGCTGTGCTGCAGGGTTGTGGGATCCGCTTGAATCTAGTTGCCTTATTACCTGATCAAGCCCAGGAACTGATCGAACGAGTGGCGAATAATAGCGAACAGCTTTCTCCAAAGCTGCAAAATAGGTTGGTTGAAGAATCCGACGGGTTGCCATTTTTTCTGGTAGAGTACCTTTATGCAATTCAAAGGGGAGAAATCAACACAGATCTTGTAGAAGAAGAATGGCCTTTACCCTCAGGACTTCGTAATATGCTCCAATCCCGTTTGACCAGTTTAAACGATATTTCTGCTCAAATCCTGCAAGCAGCGGCAGTGATTGGGCGAATTTTTGACAGCGAATTGCTAAAATCGACAAGTGGAAGGTCAGAAGAGGAGACAATCCAGGCTATCGAAGAACTGCTCACTCGAAATCTTATCCGGGGAGTGCCCGCCCAGAGCGCAGATGACTTTGGTAGAGTCTGCTTTGATTTCAGACATGAGCAGATTCGGGAATTTGTCCTGGGGGACACAAGTCTGGTCCGGCGTCAACTTCTCCACCGCCGGACTGCAGAAGCATTGGAAGGACCAGGTAGATTTAATTTGCAGAGCTCACAAAGGGGGCAAATCGCGTATCATTTCCATCAAGCTGGGCTAATTGAAAAGGCCGCAAATTATTATTTCCTGGCAGGTAGAATGGATCGCTCAATGCAAGCCAACAATGATGCGCTCGCCCATTTCCAGATGGCTCTGGCTTTGGGATACCCGCATAAGCCAGAAATCTTTATCGAATTGGGGGACTTATATACACTCAAGGGAGATTACCACCAGGCGATCCGTCATTATGAAGGCGCAGCAGCGATAGCTTCACCTGATTTATTATCAGTAGTCGATCAAAAAATCGGACAGGTCTATCTGCGCGGCGGTCTTTGGGATCAAGCTGCCTACCATTTTGAGACCGGATTGAAAGCCCTGGAAGCATCGGAAATAGAGGAAAAAAATGCTCTCGAGGCTAGAATCAGGGCTGATTGGAGCCTGGCCTGCCTTCGATCTGGTGATGAAAAGCAGGCAGACTCGCTGGCACACAAAGCATTGATTCTTGCCAAGGATGGGGAAGATCCATTGGCTCTGGCACAGGTGCACAACCTGCTGGGTGTTTTGGCGCGGTCCGCAAACCAGCCGGAGCGTGCCTTGAAGCATCTCCAGGAAAGCCTATCTTTCGCCCGCCTGTTGGAAAACCCCAGCGTGCAGATAGCTGCCCTCAATAACCTGGCCCTTGCTCAGGCGGACCTTGGTGAATATGGCCAGGCTATCGAAACCATTCAAGAGGCGCTGGATGATTGCATCCTGCTCGGCGATCGCCATCTTGAGGCTGCATTAAGAAATAACCTAGCGGATCAGCTGCGCGCCTCAGGTGATCAAGAAAAAGCTATGGTGCAGCTGAAAGAAGCTGTCACTATCTTCGCAGAAATTGGCCAGCGTGTTGAAGACTGGGAGCCAGAAATATGGAAATTGGTTACATGGTAACTATTATCTGGGTATGACCCTCAGGCGCGGCACCACAAATGGATATCTTGCGGTGATTTACTGTGGGAGAGATACAGGCGGGAAAGCGATCTCAAAACCTGGTTTGAAATGAAAAAACCCAAAATCAGAAGTCGCAGTTCCTGAGACCAAGGGTGTCCCCCTCGTGGCAGAAAAAATATTCCCTCGAACGCAGACCATCTGTTTTTGGTAAACTTTCAGCTTCGTAGACAAATTGATTTTCAGCCACCCAATTCTTGATCTGCCGCTCGTAATATCTTGTTCAATTCACTTCGCTTTTCCTCATCAAGCGGTTGGGGATGGTGATTTTCAAGTATCCATTCGGTTTTATCTAGGGCGTATTTTATGGCAGCTTGCCCATCTTCACTTGATTCCATCCCCAGGCCTCTTTCGGTAAACTCAAACTTGCGAATATTTTCGCGGGTGTGGGGTTGACTGAGGTAATGTCCTTTTGGCCCAACAGCTTTGATGATATCCATGGCGATTGTCTGCTGATTAATTTCCAAACCCGAGGTTTCCTTGCGGACAACGTCAATAATTTGCGTATCCAGGACAAGGGCTTCAGGTGTCATTAAAGTACAGGTTTCCCTCAATCCAAATCCGCTCCCTGTCTCTGCACCAGCCATGGCACACAGCAGCAAGTTAGAGGCAATTCCGATAGCCGAATCCCAACCCGAGAAATCTGGCGATGGTCCCACACCAGCCAGGGTGGGGACACCCCACATATGGGCTAGTTCAACCCCGGCGACATACATGAGGTCAACATCCAAGGCGGGTCCATTAAAACCGCCGGTTCGGGGGTGCATCACGCCCGGCATGAACGAATGGTAAATGGGTGCACCAGGATGGGCCATTTGAATCAACACCATGGCAGAGACCATCTCAGCATCACCAACAACCATTGTCCCTGCACTGGTAGCCGGGGCTGTCGATCCGGCCAAAGCCATCGACATGAAGCCAACTGGAAGCCCTGCCTCAGCCAACACCAGGGCGGCTTCCATGCTCTCTCTGTCCTGGGCCAAGGGGGCGATCGTGCAAATCAGGATGGACAAGGGCGGCCGCGCCCGCATGGAACCTTCATCGCCGGCGATGA
>CP070764.1:3495666-3540558 GCA_020349245.1 Chloroflexota bacterium
TGATCCATCCTGGCACTAGTCAATTTGTACTATCCTGCTGGTTGCGATCAAGATTGGACAGGTAACCAAATAGATACTGATCCAGGACCTAATCACGCGGGTTAACAATAATCACCGACGACGAGTTTGACAAGATCTGTAAAGATTACCAGATGTATACGATCTGCAAACGAGAAAATTAACCGCCGCAAAAGATACCCAGCAGGTGATCCAAGCTCCAGGTGCAGCCCGCAGCAGTAGCGAAAAGCACCACTTCTGCAACCAGCATATTCCAATTTTGACCCTGCTCACACAGGTAAGCTGGATTGACCGAGATATCTTTCGGCCTCACCCCAGCCAGGGTGATGTAATTTATATTCAGAAAGATCGCGACCAGTAACGAGATTGGTGTCAGGAATCCCAGGATCAACCCAATCCCCACTGCCAGCTCTCCCAAGAGAATCAGGTATGGAAACCAGGTCCGGTTGGGTTCAACCATTCTTCTAATCAATCTCCCATAAGCTGGGATCGGGTGGTTGTCCGCAAGATCTAATGTCCAATCCACCATTTGCCCTCCAACGAATTTCCGTAGCGGCTTGTGGAAAAAGCTCTTCAGCCACCATAAGCCGATACCTATGCGCAAGACCGCCAACCACTGCGATACTGTCAAGAATCCAAATATATCGTCCATCAGCTTCACTCTCCTCGATTTCTACCCCCTGTGATGGGGGATCAAATGTATGTTTCCACCAAGATCTGGATCAAAAATCACGGATACTGGTGAACAATCCCATTCTGAGCATCCAGGGTGATTTGCGAGCAGCGCTTCCCCCCTTATGCAGGGAAATACGATGCAAGCCTTCTCCCTCAGATATCAGACATAATCAGTCTATATTTTACCAAACCTCTCTTAACCTTTTTTGAGGGAATTCTTCTCGCCTGTATTCTGTGCCAACCAATCCTTCCCCCGTGAATACTTTTTCGGATTTTGAGATATGCACCTTGGGAGGTCTTCGATGTTGATTATCCCTCTCACTGATGGAAAGGTAAGGGTCAGCCAAAACATCTGCGCGCGGGGAATAATCACGCCGCAAGACCCCTGATCATTAATGAATGTTATCTGTCCTTTGGAAGCGTATCTGTCAATCTAATTGGACGACCAGATCAAGCAGTTTAAGCAGGCTAGCAAAGATTTGGAGGCGCAATGACCCTTCGGATTGCTTCTACCTGGCGATTTGGAAACAAAAAGGGATAAATACTCGGTATCACTCTACAAGGTTCGCGCCCGACAACATCAAGGTTTGAGAGAGCCTTCAGGAATCATCGGTCAAGAAGGCCTATTACAATTTAGATATATATTATGCATACCGAAGTCCTTATTGCATTATTGATAATCACAGGTCTTGCATCGATTATCCCGGTACTAGCAAAGCGCCTGGATAGGTTCGGGATACCTATCGTGGTTTACGAAATCCTGGCTGGCATCATCGTGGGTGGAAGTGGGTTTAATCTGATAGAACCTTCACCCATCCTCACCTTTCTTGCTGAGTTCGGATTTGTTTCCTTGATGTTCCTGTCGGGTCTGGAATTGGACTTGAGACTTCTCAATCCAACTCGTCTCGCCAACGGCCGCGAACGCAGATGGACTCAGGCACTACCTCTGGGTATTTTGATCTTCCTGGGAACGATTGTTTTAACCTTTAGTGCAACAACCTTTTTTGCGCCACCAGCTGCAACCAGCAACCCGTTTCTTCTCGGCTTACTGCTTAGCACGACATCTCTCGGCGTGGTCGTCCCTGTACTGAAGGAGCGAGGGCTCATAGGAAAGCGTTTTGGACAATATATTCTGGTTGCCGCCTCCATCGCTGATTTCGCCACACTGCTCTTACTCACTACCTTCATCGCTTTTTTGAATCAAGGCTTGACACTCGATCTGCTCCTGATTCCCGTATTGCTGCTGATATTTATCATGGCAGCTCGTTTCTCTGCCCGCGTCTCCCGCGGAAGCCGCCTTCAACGAGCCCTGGATAGCATCTCCAGTACGACATCTCAGATACGCATTCGCTTGGCTTTTGCGCTGATGGTAGCCTGGGTGGTTCTTGCAGAATCCTTCGGAGTCGAGTTGATTCTGGGTGCTTTCCTGGCTGGAGCAATTGCGAGTCTTGTATCAAAACAGGAAGATTCGATCTCGAGGGAGAAATTAGACGCAATTGGTTACGGATTCTTTATCCCGATCTTCTTTATCATGGTGGGCGTTCGATTTAACCTTTTGGCTGTCTTGGAATCTACACAGGGCCTTCTTTTACTGATTTGGTTGATCGTGGTCGCCTTCGCAGTAAAAATCGTGCCAGCACTATTGCTGAAGCTGCGCTTCAATTGGCGTCAAACATTGGGTGAAGGCATGCTGTTTTCATCTCGGCTTTCACTCATTATCGCGGCAGCTTCAATCGCCCTGAGTATGGGTTTGATCACTGAAACTATAAATTCAGACATCATCTTACTGGCGATCATCACCTGCACCATTGCGCCATTTCTATTTAACCGAATATATCCCCCGATGCGAGAAGAATATCGAAGAGGGATCATCGTTGTGGGCCAAGATCAGCTCGCTGAGTACTTCATAGAAAGGATGCACTCCGATGATGAACCGGTATCTGTCATCTGCCCGGATCATAGCCGCTTGAAATCGTTCCGAGAGCTAGGTACAGAAATAATTGATGGTTGTGATGGATATGATCAGGCACTGGAGAAAGCAGGCGCAGGTCATGCACGGGTATTGCTCGACCTCACCGCGGATTCGGATGAAACAATAGAAGTCTGCCAGCTTGGTAATGAGAAATTGGGATTCCGCTGATCGGATCGAGAATCGCTGATATCGAGCTGATCCCAGCGCTTCAGGAAGCAGGTATTAAAGTCGTTCAACCGGAGCTGGCAATTGCCATGGCATTGGAAGGTGCTATCCGCTACCCAACAGCTTTCGATGTCCTGATTCACCAGAAGAGAATATCGAGGTAACAGAAGTCGAAGTCAATAATCCGGAGTGCCTTGGCACCCGTCTGGGGGAGATCCGCCTGCCGGGCGATGCACTCATTCTGAGCCTGAAAAGAGATAACACGGTGATGGTCCCAGATGGTGATACTGTTTTACGCTTGAGGGACCACCTGGGTTTGATTGGAAGCCCAAAATCCGTAGAGAAAGCGATTGCTTTGTTGAATGGGTAAACGCTGTTGAGAAAACATCGCGGATTTACTGACTAGCCAGAAGGGCTATAGTTCTCCAGATCTTTGAGGATTTCCCGGGCGAAATCTATCATTAGCGCCTGGTTCTGGATAGCCAGTTCAACTTGAGCGTAGGGGCCGGCATGACCAGCATCGAACCAGACGACTTTGATCTTCTTCCCCAAGGATTTCATCCTTTGCTCGTAAACTTCAATCGGGCGTGCAGGTGTGCGCGTATCATTGCGACCCTGGATGATCAGGAGCGGAGCCTGGACATGTTCTGCATACGTGATGGGGGAGCTCTTTCGATACTGCTCGCGTTTCTCCTCCGGCGTACCTCCAAACATTGCTACACAGTATTTCTTCAGGGTCTCAGCCGAGTCTTCGTATGACATTTCCCAATCCGAGATGGCGATGCCAGCCAGGCCGCCTGCCCAGAGATCGGGATATTTTCCCAGCGCTTGGAGTGTTAGGTAACCGCCATAAGACCATCCAGTCAAGAATATCTTATCCGGGTGTACAATCTTTTCTGCGATCAAATAATTGCGTGCGGCAACCATGTCTTCGACTTCAAGTTCACCCAGGTTGCCCCAGATGGATTCCTCAAAATCTTTTCCAAAGGTGATTGAGCCGCGGTAATTAATGGAAACCCAGGCAAATCCATGATCAAGCCAAGCTTGTGCCTCGGGGGAGAAATATTCTGCCTGTACAGCCTGCGGTCCACCGTGTGTATCCAGGATCATTGGGAAGGGTCCTTCACCTTCCGGGACTGCAAGCCAACCCTGTATTTCCTGGCCACCGCTGGTGGGGAAGGTAATACTGCTCCATGGTCGCCCTGGCGGCACCTCCCCCGCCTTCAAGGGCGTATCTAAAACCTCCCCAGATCTGACATCAAAAACAGTCAGCTGCGTCGGGTGGGTGGCGGTTGATAAATGACTGAGCACTTCTCCCTGGGGACTAAAATACGGGCCGAAATTCGTCCCGGAGGGGTGATTCAGCTTATAGGCTGATCCCAGATCTACATCGTAAATATAAAGCTGCTGTACAGCTGCATTGAAGGTTCGGAAAAGGATCAGTTTGCCATCTGGTGACCAATCGAAGGCATTGATCGCACCGCTGATTCTCTCGAGGGTGGGATCAGTCCTTTCCCTGTTTACCGGATCCCAAATCACCAGCCGTTCGATACCACTCCGGTTGGTCAGAGCAGCAACGCGCATGTCACCTCTAACTGGTGAGAAGAATAGGTTCGTGACGCTGTTCTCATCCCCCTCCCACAGTTCCCCAATTTGTTCACCGGAAACTGGATCAAATGCCAGCAGGCTGAATTGGGGTGCTTGGTAGCGTTCTGAAGAAGAGACCACGAGCAGTTCCCCGTTGTGTGAAAGGATCGGCGCCGAGATCATGGGCTCACAGTGGTAAATCTGGCGAGGTTCGCCAATATTTGCCTGGTCATCGACGCCCATCACGTAAACATGAAAGCCATCCTCCAAGCCCGCTGTAAAAGCCATACAGTTTCCGCTGCGGCTAATGGAAAGACCGAGGGGATCAATGAAGGAGAAACCAGGGTTGTACGGCGGCAAGTTAGGTGTGATATCCTCAGGTTCTCCGCCTTCGAAAGGAATACGCACGAAATGACCGATCTCATTTCCCTGTTGGTCGTCCAGGTAGTATAAATGCTTTCCATCTGGACTGATGGCTGCACCGATCAACCCTTCTGGGCGATTAGTGCGCTGTTTGAGCTGGCCACCAGGTACATCCCAAGCATAAGCTTGATAGGGTCCCTCCTGGTTGGTGATTGCGATACCTCGTTCTGGTGCGTTGCTGGCAATCGCCGAATATTCTATCGATGCTGCACGGAAGCGTTTCTTCCATTTTTCTCCGCTGCTATTACTCACTTCTTGGTTCATTTATGCCACTCCTTTCCAAATTATTTACGCTGCATTGATTATTTTCATATCATCTGAGCCGAATGGCGGACGCTTGAGGTCAGGGAAGAGAAAACCCAATATTTATTGGTCGTTTAGCTTGATAGTGTTTAGATTAATGGGTCAGAAAATACCAGTAAGTTCTTGTAAACTTTACCATTTTAAACATTTCAAATCGCACGACTCACTGGAAAAGTTTAGCTTGCCAAGCAAACAATCTTGAAAAACTTTTTCCACGGCTTAATGGTTCTTCATGACCACTGGAAGATGATTCTGGTATCTCTGGTACATGACCCTAAGATTGCCGCCTTGGGCAGTGATGAATCCATTGTATGCAATTTGTGCCATCCCAGAGGGGCTCAAGCTTAACGAAATAAAATCACCATTCCGATAATTGATCCATGTGCCGTGGAGGTCCATTGTCTTACAGAACCACATATTGAATAGAGTTCCCGGACCACAGTTTCCCGCGCCAACTGGAAGACCTAAGGCAGCCAGCGGTCGCGCCAGATTCAGTGAGCCGGTGGCAGCCTGGTAGGCAATCATCGGGTAACCATCCAGGTCTTGCACCATAGAGATTCCGAGCGGGTGGTAATCAGCGGGCATCGTGTCGATCTCATCGCATTGGGCTGACCCAAGTACACCGCAGTTTCCCCCGGCTCCCGATAGCTTTACGGCATACATCAGTTTTTTATTCGTCACATCATAGTAGGCAATATGGAAATTACTGCTACTATCCACAAACAAGGAAGCATACTTGCCAACATCACTACCAGCACCGGTCACCGGATAACATACCCAGTCTGTCCCGTATGATCCGCAATTCCCTTCTCCCACAGAGGTGGCATACCACAAATCGCCGTTGCCACGATCATAATAAGCAACGTGAAACTCCCAGCCGTCAACGATTGCGAGAGACGGGAACATTCCAACCCCTTCTCCAGTGATAATCGTTTCGCATCGCCATTCATCCGGAAGGTCCCCAGTGAGACAATTCCCACTCGCCGAAGAATGATATGCCAGTATTAAGGCATCAGCACCGCCTGGGGATGGGTTCTCGAAGTAATAGGCAATGAAAGGTATACCATCCTCGTTATATTTAAGAGAGGGATACAGCCCAGTGGTGGAGACACCTTGGATTCCCCGGTCAATCGTGTATTTTTGATAGACAAGGAGGTGGGGGTTCGGTATTGTCAGATATTTTAAAGCAACGTTGGTGGCATCATGGTAAGCAATCCCTATCCCTCCAGTTTTTGGATTCAATGCGATTGAGCTGAATTTCCCCACATCGGCACCACTATCTAAAGTCCAGCAACCCCATGTGCCATCTTGACCGCAAGCCTCCGGTCCTTTTCCATCGGATCTCGCCAATCGCAAACGCTGGTTTGTAGCGTCATAATAGCTGACAAAGATGGCATCCATCGCAGAATGGTACACAACTGAAGCGTGCAGACCTGTGTCGCCTTCAGTATCAATTTCATCGATAAACCATAGGGGCGAGCTGACTTCATTGAAGAACATACTTGGGAGAGGTTGATGTTTGCGGCTACTGATTTCAGGCTTGTTGACTGAACGGCGGATCTCGGAGACAACTGGAGAAGGGGCACTAAGGCGCCCGTTATCCGAGCTGGTAATCTCCTCTGCACGGATCGCCAACTGATCAGGAGTCAGCCAGTAATTCGGTCCAATCAGGATTATAACCACACCGCTTATCAAATATCGCCTAGCATACCGAAGCAAAAAATATTTGTTGGCCATTTTCCCTCCTTGGTTATGACCCCGATCTCGAATTATGCTATTGTATTGTCAGTATACAGAACGAAATTAACTTCGTCAACAACTGCCTTTTGATCCTTACAAATTTCCTGTGCCAATATTAAGGAGAAAATTAAATGGTATATGTAAGAAACTATTATTTGGAAGGGATGCTCCACCAGGGTTTCATCAAGATGCGTGGTGCAGCGTTAGGATCATTCTGGGGTGATCCGCTCACCAGACTGGACAAAGCCAGCGATCAGTGACGGACCCAGGAGATAATCCAGGAATCCCTGGCCATTTATACCGGCATAAACGCACCCGGTCATATCTGGACACTGGTCAACGGTTGGGAATAATGTAATTTACTTATCCAGATATGGCAGTCAAATGGAGAATTATTTCCGTTGAAATAATCCCTTAATTAACCGGAATCAGCAGGTGGCTCGCCACCTGCTCCAGCATCGAATTCTTCAACCGCAGATCCTTCAGGCGCGGGGAGTTCAGGTTCCACTTCAACCAGCAGATCAGACTCTGGTTTTGTCTGGAAAATTGCCCCTCCGATCAAACCGCCCAACGTACCCAGGGCGATATTCAACAGCACTCCGACCAAATTGAATAAGATCGCCAAACGACCGACAAAATCAGCCTGGAGATCCACTGTATCCGCGGGGATAAATTGATCTACGAAGGACAGGATCGTTGCCACACTGGCGGCTCCGATAAATCCAAGTATGAAGTTAATCAGACCTGACCAGATCCCTGAAACAGCACCGACGACCACGCCCTGGCCCACCGTGAGGGTGCCATCTAATTTCTTGTAAAGCCAGACCGCCAGGATTGCACCTGCCCAATAGCCGATGCAGAGAAGGCAATTGATAAAATTGATCACCGGGATATTCGCCAGCGCGGCGATCACGATCCCCCCGATCAGGCTTGAAATGATCAAGTTCTTTATGCTCATGGGATACTTCTCTCCTTTCGCGCCATGCAAACTACGACCTTGAAATTTTTTGGTATGTCTGACCTGTTTCGATAAGTATATATATATTTTGGGGCGAAATCAATCCACCTGTTCAGAACCGATTACCAGTTCAATGGAGACTATCCTGTGCTTGGAAAAGCCTCATGGGAGACTATCCATATCCGGGGGAACAACACAGAGAAAATGGTGTCAGTCTGAGCGCGCTTCTTGGGCAAATTTTTGATCATTCAGCAAAATGGTCTTCAAGGTTGCGATCCTGGAGACAGATTCGGAAAGTGATCAATATAATGTGAAGTACAATTGAAAACAATTAAGACCATAATTCCTGCAGCGATGTCATCCCAGCGTGGGAACCCCTCAATGCAGCCACAGATTCTCTACCCGCAGGGATGCGGTCGCGTGGAGATAGTGTGACCGACATGGAAACAGCTCACCCACTGACTTTTCTCTTTACCGACCTTGAAGGCAGTACCCAGCTGTGGCTGGAGCATCCAGAAGCCATGAAGCTCGTCCTGGCTCGCCACGATGAGCTCCTCAAAGCAGCTGTAGAAAATTCAAACGGGCAGATCGTCAAAACCACCGGAGATGGCATTCATGCAGTGTTCGCCTCCGCCCGTGAAGGTTTGAATGCCTGCATAATAGCCCAGCAAGACCTGTCTGCTGAAACCTGGGAAGAAACGGGTCCACTGCGTGTGCGTATGGGGCTGCACGCCGGTGAAGCCCAGCAGCGAGCTGGTGATTATTACGGTACCTCGGTCAACCGCGCAGCCCGGCTGATGTCAGCTGCACATGGTGGGCAGGTCCTCCTTTCCGCGGTAGTAGCTCACCTGCTGGCTGATCAGCTGCCAGAAGGGGTAATCCTGCAGGACCTGGGGGAACACCGCTTGAAAGACTTGCAACGCCCGGAGCACATCTTCCAGCTGGTTCACCCGCAGTTGCCTGCCGATTTCCCGACTATTGGAACGCTAAACCGGCTGCCTAACAACCTGCCCTCCCAGCCCACATTATTTATTGGACGGCAGACGGAGCTGAGTGAGGTCACCAACCTGCTGGTCTCTGAAGGTGTGCGGTTGTTGACCCTCACCGGTCCCGGTGGGACTGGCAAGACGCGCCTGGCACTCCAATCCGGTGCTGAACTGAGTGACAAATATGTTGATGGCACATACTTCATCGATTTAGCGCCTATCAGCGACCCTGATGTGGTGCTGACCACCATCGCCAGAACGATCGGTTTAAGCGAATCGAGGAACGGTTCCATGCTCGAAGATTTGAAGAGTCAGTTAAGGGAAAAATCCCTCTTGCTGTTACTGGATAACTTCGAACAGGTTGTATCTGCGGCTGAGTCCATCGCGGAGCTGCTGCAGTATTGTCCCCGGGTGAAGCTGCTGGCTACCAGCCGAGAAGCACTGCGGGTGCGGGGTGAACACCTCTACCCAGTTCCTCCGCTTGGTCTGCCCCAGGTCGATACTCAACACACCACCTTGGAAGAATTGGTGAGATTTGAAGCTGTGCAACTGTTCCTGGAACGTGCCCGCTCAGTCAAGCCGAGCTTTGAATTGACAGACGAGAATGCTGAAGCGGTTGCTGAGCTCTGCTTGAGACTTGACGGTTTACCGCTGGCGATCGAGCTCGCTGCCGCGAGAATCCGCTTGTTTTCACCGCAGGCACTTCGCCAGCAACTGGCAGATCGCTTGAAGCTGCTGCGGGGCGGCGCCCGCGATTTACCTGAACGTCAGCAAACCCTGCGTGGAACGATCGACTGGAGTTACCAATTGCTGAACGCCCAGGAAAAAATCTTGTTTGAGGTGATTTCGATATTCGCGAGCTGCACTTTTGAAGCGGCTGCCTCAGTTTTGAGTAAGCTCGATCCCCTGGTTGAATCTGAAGCGCTTATCGAGGATGGATTGGTATCTCTTGTTGATAAGAGCCTAGTCCAGCTAGCGGAGGATGATGCCGGTGAACCCCGCTTACGCATGCTGGAAACTATCCGGGCATATGCCACAGATAAGCTGAAGGAGAATCCCGGATTGTACGAATCGGCCTGCCAATCACATGCCGTCCATTTTGCTGATTTAACCCAGAGACAGTGGCTACGCATGAGCGGCTATGATCGCGAAGCAGCTATGGGGACGATGGCTGCAGAAATCGAGAATCTCAAAATCGCCTGGCGCTACTGGGCTGCAGAAGGGGATTTAGAACAACTGCATAATATGGTCAACCCCTTATGGCTACTCTACGACCGGCGCGGCTGGTACCAAGGGACAATTGAATTGACAACCGATCTGCTCAAAATCCTTTCCTCCACGCCCTCTTCGCCAGAACAGGCTCAGCAAGAGATCATGCTCCAGACCAGCCTGGCCAGAGCGCTATTGGCCATAAAAGGTTATACCTCCGAAGTTGAGGAAGCTTATGCCAGGGCATTGAAGCTCAGCGAAGGCCAGGGAGAGATCCCCCAATTGTTCCCCGTTCTGCGTGGTTTATCCAGTTACTATATGTACCGGGCTGAGTTCGATAAAGGGATCCAGATTGGCAGGAGGATCCTCGAACTGGCTGAAAGCAGGGACGATGACTATCTGCGGGTGCACGGCTATCTGGTACTTGGTTCGAATACCGGTTTCCTTATGGGCTATCGTGAGGGTTTGGAGATTCTAGAAAAAGGGATCGCCCTGTTTGAGAAGGAGCTGCACAGCTTTCAACCTTACCAGTTAGGCAATAATCCTGGCATCGTTTGCTATACCACCTCAGCATTCTTCCATTGGTGGCTTGGGTATCCAGATCGGGCAGTTGAACAGGCAGATAGGGCCATGCGGCTGGCGGAGGAGCTGCGCCATCCCTTCACCCTGGCCTATGCCCTCTTCCATACCGGTAGCTTGCACATGTGGCGGGGAGAGATGGGCTTGGCCAAGGAACGGGCACAAACCATGCTGGAACTGGCTGAAGAACATGGTTTTCAAATCTGGATATCACTGGCGACCATGCTGATTGGCACTGCTGAACTGACATTGGGTATACCACAAGTTGGATTGGAAAAAATCGAGCAAGGTTTTTCACAATACCAAGGACTCAATACGCCACCAGTGTTTTATCCGCAGCTTATCGCCATGCGAGCTTTGGCTTTCGCCCAGGCAGGACAAACAGCCAAAGGGCTGGCCTTGATCGACGGTTTGGTACAGGGTATAGATAAAGAACGATTGATGCGCGAATTTCCCCCCCTGCTTTTACTCAAGGGAGATTTGCTACTGACGGTTTCACCAGAAAACGCTCCTGAAGCCGCTGAAATATTCAGATCTGTCTTGAGTGGTACCGGACACGTAGGAGGCAAGATTTTCGCCCTGCAGACCGCCACTAGGCTGTGCAAGATAGAAATAATGGAAGGGAAAGCTGAGCAGAGCGGCCATCTCCTGGCTGAGATCTATGATAGCTTCACCGAAGGTTTTGATACCTTCGATCTGCAGGCAGCCAAAGCAGTGCTGGATGAATGGCGGAAGTCAGCTCCCGAAGTCAGTTAGCACCCCATCCCCCGATTCTCACATCCTGAACCGCCCGCCAGCAGGAGCTTTACCTTCACGCTAGAAACATATACATACAGGTATCGTCGCCATAGTAAAAAATCGGGGATTCTATGGCCGGCGATCCAGCCATCACTGCTCAATGTTGTAAACCATACCCATGTTGGCAAGAATTCCGGTGCGGTCCAACTTCAATCCAAGTGAAGAAACTCAGCATTCTCATTATTCAGGTTTATAATACTGGTTACAAGCCTTGTTCATTGATGAATCGTTCAAAAAACCAAGAGCTACCCGTATGATCGTATCCCAATCAGCAGCAAAAAAAAAGTTTCACAATATATTTGTAAATAGACTCATCTTGCAATTCAAAAGACGAGTCGATTTTCTGTCAAACCGCTGTATTCCTGTTTGCTGATTAAGGAAAGCACAGCCTCTGCAAATTAATTAATCGACCACAGGAAAAGGATTGCCGATTCAGATGGAGAATAACAACCAGACAGAAGACAGCAAAATCCGCCCTCTCGATGGTTTAAGGGTCCTTGACATTTCCCGCGCCTTGGCAGGACCTTTCTGCACAATGATGCTCGGTGATCTGGGTGCCGACGTGATCAAAGTCGAGCGTCCCGGCCGCGGTGACGAGAGCCGCAGCTGGGGACCTCCTTTTGTCGGTCAACCCAACGAAACGTATCCCGGCGAATCAACATACTATCTCGCCGCGAACCGCAGCAAGCGCAGCCTGACTGTCAATTTAAAAAGCTCCGAGGGACAGGAGATCATCAAGCGCCTAGCGCTTCTCTCTGATGTGCTGGTCGAGAACTACCTGACCGGTTCTCTTGATCGTATGGGCTTAGGATACGATCATCTGCATGAACTCAATCCCCGCCTGGTTTACTGCTCCATAAGCGGCTATGGCCGCACCGGTCCTTATGCTGATAAGGGCGGCTATGATTTCATCCTCCAGGCAGAAGGGGGCATTATGGGGATCACCGGGCCTGTAGAAGGCCCGCCTTTCCGGGTGGGTGTTTCCATCATCGATATCACTACGGGGATGTTCGCTTCCACCGCTATTCTCGCAGCCCTGCGCGCCCGGGAGGTCACAGGGAGAGGCCAGATGCTTGACCTGTCGCTGCTCGATTCGTCTGCCGCGATCCTGTCCAACGTCGCTTCGAATTATCTGATCGGTGGGGTAGAACCCAAGCGCATGGGAAATGCCCACTTCAACATCGCTCCCTACGAGGTATTTCGCGCCCGCGACCGCTGGATCACCCTGGGGGCGTTGAACCAGCGCCAGTGGGAGAACCTCTGCCGGGTGGTTGACAGACCAGAAATCATTAGCGACCCTCGCTTTACCAGCAACCAGAACCGGGTCGAAAACCGTGAGGCCCTGGCACAAGTCTTGAATGAAGCTTTTTCAGGTCAGGATGCCCGGGTTTGGATCGGACAACTCCACGATGTCGGCATTCCCAGCGGCGTGATTAATTCCATCGAAGACGTGTTCAACCATCCCCAGGCTGAGGCAAGGGACTTAAGCATCGAGCTCGAACACCCCACAGCTGGATGGATGAGTTTTCCCGGTTACCCATATAAATTTTCGGATACACCCGCTCAAGCTTTTCGCCCGCCCCCACTGCTCGGTGAACACAATCAAGAAATCCTGGAGGAGCTGCTGGGGTATTCTCAAGAAGATATCAAGGAACTCCACGAACGTGGTGTGATCTGATCACTGAAAAATAAATTAACTTAGGGAGTTTTTATGTCAATAACGAAAGGAGAGATCCGCTCTGGTGCATACTACGACTCGGTGATTCTGATGCAGCTGCAACGATCCCTGGCTGACTTGCCCGGCGTGATCGACGCTGGCGTGATCATGGGCACCGATGCCAACAAGGAACTGCTTACTCAGAGTGACCTGCTCGCTCCAGAGATAACCGCTGCTGGTGCGGATGATATGGTCATCGTGATCAAAGGAGAAGATGACCGCGCGGTGCAGTCCGCTTTGGGAAAAGTAGATGATTTGCTAGCTGCCCGGCGCAGCTCGGGTGTAGATGCAGAATACCTGCCAAAAAGCCTCGAATCTGCAGCGCAGATGATGCCCGATTCGCAGTGGGTGCTGGTGTCTGTACCCGGTCGTTATGCGGCTGGTGTCGCCCGGGAAGCCCTGAACTTGGAAAAGCATGTATTTCTCTACAGCGACAATGTTACCCTGATGGATGAAATCGCCATGAAGAAAACTGCGGCCGAAAAAGGATTGCTGGTAATGGGACCGGATTGCGGTACTGCCATCGTCCATGGTATCGGTTTAGGTTTCGCCAACAAAGTCCGCCAGGGATCTATTGGCTTGGTGGCTGGCTCAGGCACCGGCTTACAGCAGGTCACCTCCCGCATCCACCAGTTCGGCGGCGGCATCACCCAGGCTTTGGGCACCGGGGGGCGCGACCTCTCCGAGAATGTCGGTGCCGTGACTGCCCGCCAGGGACTGGATCTGCTCAACCGCGACCCGGAAACCAAGGTGATCGTCTTGGTTTCAAAACCCCCGGCAAAATCCGTGGCCGATGCATTGGTAGCTGCCGCCCGCCAGGCCGGGAAACCGGTCGTGGTGGATTTCATCGGTTATTCGACTGCGGTGCGGAGGGTGGACAATGTCCATTTCGCTACTTCTTTTGATGAAGCTGCCCAGCTGGCGGTTGACCTATCATCCCGGGAAACCGAAAAGGTAGAAGCGAGTCTTCCAGATCTTGAACGGTTCTCAACTGGCCAGCAGTACCTGCGGGGGTTGTTTTCCGGCGGGACCTTGGCATACGAAGCACTCCTGGTTCTCCAAGATTATCTACCGGAAGTGTATTCGAATGTCCCCCTGGATAAGAAATACCGCCTGGAAGATTCGCTGGTCAGCCGGGAGCACACAATTCTTGACCTGGGTGAAGACGAATTCACCGTCGGTCGCTTACACCCCATGATGGATAACGATTTACGCCTGCGACGGCTGGAAATGGAAGCCAGTGATCCTGAAGTTGCGGTGATCTTGCTGGATGTCGTTCTCGGTTATGGCGCTCACCCCGATCCCGCTGCAGAGCTGGCACCAGCCATCAACCAAGCCCACAGGCAGGCCGAAGCTGCTGGCCGCCATCTTGAAATCCTTGCTGTTGTCTCAGGAACTGACGAGGACCCCCAGGATTTTCATGCGCAGATCGAGCAGCTGCAGGCAGCTGCTGCCCGGGTCTTCACCAGCAATGACTCTGCTGCCGCTTACGCCGGCAGACTGGCTAAGACCTTGAGCCAGGTCAGTCCGCAAAGCAAGGGCGAGTCCCCTGCTGAGGTGGATCTGCAGGCGCTGTACCAGCCGATGGCAGCCATCAACGTTGGCCTGGAAACTTTTACGGAGAGTTTAAACCAGCAAGGTGCCCGGGTTATCCAGGTAGATTGGCGCCCCCCCGCTAGCGGAAACGAGAAGCTGATGGGCATCCTCGAGCGCATGAAAAGCAAACAACAAGGAGGCAGCTGATGAAGGAATTTATCGCCGCCTGCGTGCAAATTGCCATCACCCCCAACGAGGTGCAAGCCAATATCGAAAAAGGTATCCTCTGGTTGGAACGTGCGGTTAATGATTATGGTGCGGAACTGGTCGTCTTTCCGGAGACGGTGACCACAGGTTACGATACCAGGCTGGATGCAGGCCAGTTGTGGGACCTGGTGGATGAAGCCCCTGGACGCATCACCCATGCGGTGCAGGCCAAGGCAAAAGAGCTGGGCGTCCATGTTGTCTGGCCTACTTACCGCCGCGCTGGTGAGCGGGGCAGGGTGTACAACTCGGCTATCTTGATCGGTCCGCAGGGGGAGATCGTTGGCATTTACGATAAAACCCATCCCGCGCCCTGGGAGCGCCAGGATGGCGGTGGTTGGGCACTGGTCGGTGATCGGGCAGATGTATTTCAAACCTCCCTCGGCGATATTGGCATGATCATCTGCTACGACGGTGATTTTCCAGAATTGTCCCGGCTGCTGGCGGTGAAGGGTGCGGAGATCATCATCCGGGTCTCGGCATTGCAGCGCAGCTACGATATCTGGTATATCACCAATGCGGCCCGCGCCTACGACAACCATGTCTATCTGCTGGCCAGCAACCTGATCGGTCCCGACGCAGCAGGCAATTATGGGTTTGGACACAGTATGATCCTCACCCCGATTGCCTGGCGCCTTGCCCAGGCGCGCGGAACTGAAGAGATCATCGCTGCCAGGCTCGATCCCGATCCTCTGCGCTACATCACCTGGGGGAGCAAGAGCTTGCAGAATTTCGACCACCTGGAAGACCGAAATCTGGAACTCTACCAAGAGATCTTGAAAGAAGCCCGGGCCCGATTCGAACCTGGCATTCGCTTCCCCAGGAAATGAGTCTTAGGAAATTCAATCCCAAAATCTTGAAAGGCGGAATTCATGGACATTGAAAAAGCAAATCGTGAAGCCACAGAGCGCATGATGGAAGCTCGTCCCGTGGTCGTGGGCATGGGAAAAGCGATCGATGTCATCCCCGGTATGCGGGAGGACCTGCTGCTCCATGCCGGTCCACCGATAACCTGGGAGCGAGCCTCCGGTCCAATGCGCGGGGCGATCACCGGTGCTTTGATCTTCGAAGGTAAAGCGAAAAGTGAAGCGGAAGCACAATCCTTGGTTGAAGCAGGAGAAATAAAACTCGAACCCTGCCATCACCACCAATCCGTGGGACCCATGGCGGGTGTGATCTGCCCCTCCATGTCGGTTTATATTCTTGAAAACAAAACTCACGGGAATAAATCCTTTTCAAACCTGAACGAAGGATACGGGAAGGTACTGCGCTATGGTGCGTACAGCGAGGAGGTACTGACCCGCCTGGGCTGGATGGAAGAGGTCATGGCTCCCATATTAGGCAAAGCCATTGAGATGTCTGGGGGGATCGATATCCGCGTGCTCTTATCTGAAGCACTCCACATGGGGGATGAGGGTCACAACCGCAATAAAGCCGGTTCAGTCTTGTTCACCAAGAACCTGGCACCTCATATTGTCAGAGCGGCGGATCAGGCGGAGGTTGCCGCAAAGATCATCCAAACCCTGGGAGATAACGCCCTCAGCGTGCTGAACCCGGTGATGGCCGCCTGCAAGGCAATGGTCGATGCCGCCCATGACATCGAAGGCAGCACGATTGTCAGCGTTATGGCCCGCAACGGCACAGATTTTGGCATCCGGATCAGTGGATTAGGCGATCGCTGGTTCACCGCCCCGGTTGCGGTGCCAAAAGGTCTCTACTTCCCCGGCTTCACCGCCGAGGATTCAAGCGGAGATATCGGAGACAGCACGATTACCGAGACGGCTGGCATCGGCGGCTTCGCCATGGCCAGTGCACCCGCCATCGTGACCTTCGTCAGCGGCACACCCAGGGATGCGTTGAATGCCACTCTGGAGATGTATGAGATCTGCTTCAGCGAACACAAATATTTCACCATCCCACCCCTGGACTTTCGCGGGACACCCACCGGAATCGATATTCGCAAGGTGGTGGAAAAAGGCATCACACCGCGGGTAAACACAGGCATCGCACACAAGGAAGCCGGTGTTGGGCAGGTCGGGGCTGGTTTGGTTCGCCCACCGATGGCAATGTTTGAAGAAGCCCTGGTCGCCTATGCGGAAAAGTATGGATTTTAGATCTTAAGGTATTCTGGTTCGCATCCCCTACAGGTACACCCTGTATACAGAAAGTGAGGCACAAATGGAGCGTGAGAAATTTATTAATACCCTAGCAGGGGCGAAACTCTTTGACCTGACTCAGGGCTGCAGCATTTTCACCCCGCCCTGGCCTGGAGAAAAAGCCTTGGAGATCCACTTCTTCAAGCGGGTTACCGGTGCTTATGGCGGCGGTCAAGGTGCCAACGGTCAGCTGTTAAACTGGAGCAACACAGTTGGGACGCACTTGGTTGGTGAGACCGCTTTCCATTCCGGGGGCCGGGCAATCTCTGACATTCCCCTCACAGACCTGTGCGGGCCGGGGGTGGTCGTGGATTTATCTGATGCGGTATCTGATTACAGCCTTTACACCCCTGAAATGATTATGAAACGGGCAACGGTTAAAAAGGGAGACATCCTGATCATCAACACTGGCTACCATCGCTATTCCTGGGATAAGCCTGATGTTCACAATCCAAAAGCCCAGGGTGGAGTCGAATCGAAGGAGTTTGGTTTTCTGGTGCGCCACCCGGGACCCTCCCCGGAATTCTTCCAATGGGCGCTGGATATGGAGCTCAAGCTCATCGGCGTAGACTGCGGCTGTGCCGAACACCCGATGAACACCCCCATCCGCTATATGCACGCTAACGAATTCCAGAAAGCCGAGACCAAATTAAAAGCCGATTATGGAAAGTCCTGGGACGAGATGTTCCCCCAGGAAGAATACTACCAGCTCACCCACCAGACAATGCCCAAGGCACATCTTCTGCTGGCGGAGTCGATCGTGGGCGATATCGACCAGCTGAATAACCAGCGTGCCTGGATCATGATCCTCCCGATTCCCTTTATGGAAGTCGAGTCAGCCTGGTCACGGGTTTGCGCACTGCAAGCTCCAGAAGGGATGGAGGAAGCTGAATTCTTCCAGCTGATGGCGTCCGCGGAGATGCTGGACTTGACCATCCCCTTCAGCGTGCAGACTCCCCAATGGGCAAATTATGTGCCGCTCACCGTTACCTACACAAAACGGGTTGGAGGTCAGTATTTCGGCATGGGCCGTAATGGCTCCATCTGCAATGCCAGCATCCACCTGGCTACCCACATGGATGGCGAGAAGCATTTCTGGCCAGCCGGTAGAACCATTGGCCAGGTTCCCCTCGAAGATTGGGTTGGCCCTGGGGTGATTGCCGATATCTCCCACCTGGTATCCGATTCCAGTGTCTATACCCCCGAAATGATCGAAAGTGTGGTGGAGGTACGCGAGGGTGACATCCTGATCCTCAAAACTGGATGGTATAAGTATGGTTGGATCAGCCCAGAGTCCGATGAATTCCGCTACATGATTAAACATCCAGGACCATCACCCGATTTTTCTCAATGGTGTATCGACAAGAAACTCAAATGGTTGGCGATCGACGCGGTCAGCCAGGATCACCCGATGAATACCATCCAACGCATCTGGCACCCAAAGACGTTCGAAGAAGCCAATCGCAAGCTGAAAGAGGCTTTTGGTAAAGATTGGGACGAGATGTACCCCCTGGATAAATACTACCAGGATACCCACCTAAATCTCTTCCCGAAGAAGATCGTCCATGCAGAAAACCTGGGCAAGGATATCGCCCAGGCAAAGAGCGGTCGCTACTACCTCGGCTGCTACTTGCAGAAAGGAATGGAGATTGCCTCCATGTGGGGTCGCTTTATCGCATTCAAGGAAGGTAGCGATTGACACTGTTCTTTCCCTTCAATTAAATGGATAAATACGTGTTTCAGTATGACATAAACCGGATCAATATTCTATCGCCACAGAACTGTGCACAATGGAATCTGACTGGAACCAGACAACATTTCGCAGATTGAAATGATTCTCATCACTGGTTGTGCAGGGAAAACCGGGAGGAACGTTCTCCAAGCACTTGTTGAGCGGGAAGAACCGGTGCGCGCCTTGGTGTACCAACCTGAACAAATCGATCTCGTCGAATCTATTGGAGCACAGGATGTAGTGGTCGGTGATATGAACTCCGCCGAAGCCATGCGGGAGGCAGTTCAAGGTATCCGGGCGATCTACCATATTCCTCCCAATGTCAGTCCCTACGAGATCTCCATTGGTCAAACCATGATCGCAGCTGCCAAAGAAGCGGGCGTTCAACATTTCGTATATCACTCGGTACTCAAGCCGCAAAGCGAAGCGATGCCTCACCACTGGAGGAAATTGCGGGTTGAGGAACTGCTCTTAGAATCCAGGATGCTGTATACTATCATGCAGCCCGCAGTGTATATGCAAAACCTGCTCGTCCATTGGAAAAAAATTCTGCAGGAAGGTATATACGCGGTACCCTACCCAACCGCGACCCGCTTGAGCTTCGTGGATCTGCGGGATGTAGCCCAAGCTGCTGCCATTGTGCTTACCGGGGAAGGTCATGAATTTGCCCAATACGAACTCGTCGGGACAGAAGGGATATCCCAATCTGAAGTTGCATCCATCCTGGGAAAAGAACTTGGACGCCCGGTACAAGCCGTCTCAATACCGATCGATACCTGGCGCAGGCAGGCAAAAGAAAGCGGGTTGGGAGAAGAGCAGATCGAGACTCTGACCAAAATGTTCGCCTTCTACCAGCAGTATGATTTTATCGGTAATCCCCGGGTATTAGGTTGGCTGTTAGAATATCCACCCACGACATTGAACAAATTCATTCGCCAGGTTCATAAGGAGATGGATTCGCCACATCAGGTACCGGTATAAGAAGTGGGCTCCATTTTGCTGATGGATAAGCCAAAATTTTGAGGTAAGGATTTTTTATGAAACCACCCCCCTTTGACTACTATCGTCCCCAGACAATCGAAGAAGCTTTATCCCTGCTGGGGGAACACGGTTATGATGCCAAACCCCTGGCAGGTGGCCAGAGCTTGATTCCGATGATGAACTTCCGCCTGGCCCAACCCGGGATACTTATTGACTTGAACAACATCCCGGGGCTCTCCTTTATCGAACCTGATGAGAATGGAGGTGTGCGTATCGGCGCGATGACCCGCCACCACCAGGTGGAAAAGAATCCGCTGATCGCCGAGAGAGCGCCATTGATCTATGAGGCAATGCCCAACATCGCAACCTCGCAGATCCGCAGCCGGGGAACTTTTGGCGGCAGCATCGCCCATGCAGATCCATCAGCAGAGCTGGTCGCCGTTAGCGTTGCCCTGGATGGTCGCTTCCGCCTGCGCAGCTCATCCGGGGAACGAGAAGTTCCTGCCTCCGATTTCTTTATTGGGATGTTTACCACCCTCATCGATCCGGAGGAACTGCTGGCTGAAGTGCTGATTCCGGCGATGCCAGCCCGTAGCGGCTGGGCATTAATGGAAATCGCCCGCCGTCCCCATGATTTTGCCCTGGTGGGTGTTGCCGCGCTCGTCACCCTGGACGATCAAGACCGCTGCCAGCAAACCCGCTTGGTGTATTTCAGCGTAGGAGATGGACCCGTTGTCGCCCACCGTGCAGCCGAAATGCTGCAAGGTCAGCTGCCCACACCGGAATTAATCCGTTCAGCAGCCGAGATTGCTGCTACGGATGATGTCGATCCCAGCAGTGATATCCATGCCAGTTCAGCATTCCGCAGGCACTTGGTCAAAACATTAACCCACCGGGCATTGGAAACCGCATTTCAGCGTGTCAACTAGTTGCCCGCTGCTTTTATCGATGCATACAATTTCTCAAGCAGGAGATAATTATGAATGATCTTTTTCAAGTTTCAATTACCGTGAACGATACAGAATACCAGCGTGCTGTTGAACCCCGCTTGCTCTTGAGCGATTTCCTCCGTCACGATCTCGCGCTTACCGGAACCCATGTTGGTTGTGAACACGGGGTTTGCGGTGCCTGTACGGTCTTATTTGATGGCTTTCCTGTCCGCTCTTGCTTAATGTTTGCCGTCCAAGCAGATGGACACAACATCCAGACAGTTGAGGGTCTCGGGAGTCCTGATAATCTGCATGTGATCCAGCAGGCATTCTGGGAGGCACACGGATTGCAATGTGGATTTTGTACACCCGGAATCCTCATGACCCTGGTGCCATTCCTGGAGAACAATCCGGACCCGGACGAGGCAGCAATCCGCCATGCGATCTCGGGGAATATCTGCCGCTGTACTGGATATCAAAATATCGTTGACGCGGTCAAGCTCGCCGCGCAGATGATGAGATCCTGAAGCAATCCAATCAGAAACATCAATTCTGCCATCTTTTCAAGAGAACAGGGATATTATTTATGAAGAAATCTATCGGTGAAAGAATAAAAAGGAATGAAGATCCCCGGTTGTTGACCGGTCAGGCATTGTTTGTAGACGATGTCGATCTGCCCAATATGCTTCACGCAGCTTTCCTGCGCAGCGATTACGCCCATGCTTATATCAAGAACATCGATGTCTCCGAGGCTCGTGCCCGGGCTGGCGTGGTGGCCGTCTTCACCGCTGAAGATATGGGTGAAGATTGGCAACCAGGCCCACCTCTTGTCTCCCCACCCCCGACTGTAGAAGGAGTCACCTTCCACTCCCGCCGGCAAGTTCCCCTGGCAAAAGGAAAAGTTCGCCATGTTGGAGAACCCATTGCAGTTGTGATCGCTGAAAACCGCTATATTGCCGAAGATGCCGTCGAGGATATCTTGGTGGATTTGGAACCACTGGAGGTGGTCAGCGATATCGAAACTGCCCTCGACCCAGGTGCACCCTTAATCCATGAAGACCTGGAGTCGAATCTGGCAGCACACATGATCCAGCGCGTGGGTGACTACCAAGCAGCGAAAACAAAAGCTGACCTGGTGATCAGCCGCAGGATTGAGATCGACCGTGGTGCAGCAGCTGCGATGGAGAACCGGGGCATCGTTGCCAGCTGGGATGCTAAAAGCCAGCATCTGACCATTTGGGATACCACACAAGCCCCAATCCCCATCCGCAATGGGGTTGCCACGCGGTTGGGCCTTTCCGGGAACCAGGTACGGGTCATTGCACCCTTCATCGGTGGTGGTTTTGGTCCAAAAATGATGATGCACTACCCTGAGGAGATCCTTATCCCCTGGATCGCGGTCAAGCTCGCTCGACCGATCAAATGGATCGAAGACCGCCGGGAGAATTTCTATGCCACCACCCAGGAAAGGCGCCAAGTCCACGAAGCTGAGATGATCCTCACTCGTGAAGGAAAGATCCTCGGCATCAGCCACACCTTCCTGCACGATTCCGGTGCCTATGACCCCTACGGTTTAACCATTCCATTGAATACCGAATCTCATGCGATGGGGGCTTACGACGTCCCCAATTATTTCAGCGAGCTGACCGTGGTCTTCACGAATAAGATCATCACCACCCCGATTCGCGGGGCAGGCCGACCCCAGGGGATTTTCGTGGTGGAACGCTTACTTGACATGGCAGCCAAAGAACTGAATATGGACCCGGTGGAAATTCGCAGACTAAATTTCATCCCACCGGAGGCATTTCCATATGAACGAGTGATCATCGACCAGGCCTTCTCCCCGCTCATCTTCGACAGTGGAGACTACCAGCCTGTCATGGACAAGGCGGTCGAAATGATCGGCTACGAGCAGTTCATCAAGGAAGAGCAGCCCCGCTTGCGCGCAGAAGGACGGCATGTCGGCATCGGCATCGTACCCTTCGTGGAAACTACCGGAGTTGGGCCTTATGAAGGCGCCCGCATAAATATTGAAACCAACGGGAAAGTAAACGTTGCTACCGGGGTTGGCACGCAGGGACAGGGTCATTTCACTGTCTTTGCCCAGATCGTGGCTGAGCAGCTGGGCGTTGATATCAAGGACGTAAATCTGGTGACTGGTGACAGCGCAGAATTTCACTGGGGGACCGGTACCTTTGCCAGCCGTGGCGCGGTGGTTGCCGGGAACGCGATTCATGGTTCGGCGTCCATCGTTCGCCAAAAAGTACTCAAATTGGCCAGCAAATTGTTGGAAGCACCCGAAGAAGAACTGGAACTCGTCGATGGGCAAGTGCGAGTGGCAGACTTGCCTCGGCTGTCCATAAGCCTGGGTGAACTGGCAGTGGAAGCAAATCCCCTGCGCGGGGCAGTAGAACCGGGTACAGAACCCGGATTAGAAGCCACTTCATACTTTGGACCCAAGTACGGCGCCACCGCCTTCGGGGTCCACGCCATGATCATCGAAGTCGATCCGGAGACAATGATGATCGAGATCAAGCGGTATGTGGTCGTAGAAGACTGCGGAACGGTACTCAACCCGCTGATGCTCGAAGCGCAGGTCCACGGTGGTGTGGCAATGGGGATCGGGAATGCATATTATGAACAGTTGGTTTACGACGAGAATGCCCAGCTGCTCAATGCCTCTCTGGCAGATTATTTGATCCCCACCGCAAGCGAAGTACCCCGTATTGAAGTAGGGCACCATGAAACGCGCTCCCCGTTAAACCCACTGGGAACAAAAGGTGCCGGTGAAGCGGGAGCCATACCGGTGCCAGCCGTATTTGCCCAGGCTATTGAGAATGCATTCGCCGATCAAGACCTTGAGATTCTCGAGATGCCTCTCAGTCCCAATCGCTTATTTGAACTCCTGATGGAGAAGGAGGGTGAGTCGTGAAAATTGAAGGGGAATATACCTTTGACGGAGTGAGAGAACTCGTCTGGGAGGTCGTGCGTGATCCAGAGGTGCTGGCGACGGCATTGCCGGGGACGCAAAGCCTGGAAAAAATCTCGGAGAATGAGTATGAGGGCGAGATGCATGTGCGCATAGGCCCGGTTGCTGGCCTATTTTCAGGGAAGGTGCTTATATCGGATGAAGTTGCTCCGGAAAGTCTGACGATGACCGTCGAGGGAAAAGGAAAACCTGGATTTTTGACCGGCACCGGTGCTATCAAGCTCATTCCACAGGATTCAGGCAAGACGCTCATGCAGTATCAAGGGGACATGCAGGTTGGCGGCAGGTTAGCCAGCGTTGGACAGCGGATGATGGATTCAGTCAGTAAAAGTTTGCTGAACCAAGGGTTAGACTCGCTCAACCAGGCCCTGCTCGCCCGTCAAGCATCTCGAGAAAGCGGAGAAGAAGTTGAATATCGGCCTCCTTCAGAAAGTGAATTTGCAGCTTCGGTTGCCAGGGATATGGCAGGTGAGGTATTTTCATCTCGATGGACAATCTGGTTAGCCATCGCTGTGGTGATCGTCATCATCGTCTTGGCGATTGTTATCCTGAATCGAGGCTGAGAAAACGATGATTTGTTTCCAGCGTTCAGATTCGTTTTCAAAACGCGAGTAGATAGTTGACCAAAGGAGGCTGCTAACGAAAAATAATTGGATAAATTGACAAGCAAAAACTTATTCTGTAAAATGGAATCCACACCAGGCAAGGGGGAGTTTAGGCTGGCAATGGCATCAAGGCTTACAATTTGGATCCTAGTATCCAGGAGCCGCTAGTACAAACATAGAAAGGAGAAGGAAAGAAATGATGAGCAAATTGTATGGAACTAAGACCATGACATTATTCAAGACGATTGCCATCTTGGTGGCATTAGCCATGGTACTGATCGCCTGTGCCCCCGCTGCGCCAACAGAAGCACCAGCTGAGGTGCCTGAACAAGCGCCCGAAGAAGCCCCGGAAGAAGCACCAGATGCCGAGACCATGGGAGCTACCCTGGCCATCGAGCACTTCAGCGTGATCGAGGGAACGACTTGGTCTGGTGCACATGATCGCGCCGGGAAACGCCTCGCTGAAAAGTATCCGAACGTGGATTACGTCTTCAGGGAGGAAGTTGGACCCGATCTTACTGTCCCATATGCAGAAGAAATGATTGCCGATGGTGCTGACATCGTTGTCGGCAACGCCGAGTTCATGGGTATGCCACTGATCGATATTGCTGATCAATACCCGGATGTCTATTTTGGATCCATCATCGCCAGCGACCTTTCCACCAAGAGGAATTTCATCCGCCTATTCCCCAGACAGTACCAGGCCCTCTACCTGGAAGGTTTGGTCGCCGCCGCCTTGACTGAAACCGGAAACATCGGCATCGTGTCTGCCTTCCCCTCCGTGCAAGTTATCAGGCGGCAGAATGGGTTCATCCTTGGCGTAATGGATGCCTCCGAATTGCTTGGCAAGGAAGTCAATATCTATATCAAGTACGTTGGAGACTGGTACCTCCCCACTGAGGAACGGGACATCGCGGAAACCTTGGTCACCCAATACGATGTCGATGTCCTCACCCAGCAAACCGACTCTGGATCCCCGCTGGATGTCGCTACCGAACAGGGCATCTGGTTCGTCGGAAAAGATATGGATATCGTGGGAGAATACGGCTGGTCGGATACAAATACCGTGGCAATTTCCTTCGACACGCGCTGGGAAGTGCTCTATGACTTCATGCTCAATGAATACCTGGCGGGTGAACAGAATCCTGAAACCATCCTGTACCTCGGTATGAGCGACTCGATGGTGCTGGCTGATGGAACAGAAGAATATACTGTAGACATCATGAACGACGGAAAAGTCGGAGTAGATGCCATCAGCCCGGCTGCACTGCCTATGATCCCTCAGGAAATCGTAGACCTCGTTAAGCAGAGACGGGAGGAGATGATCGCAGGCACTTGGGATCCATTCACCGCCCATGCCTTTGTCAGCAATGGAACTGGATTGGAGCTTGAAGGCACAGCCATTCCAGCAGCCGGAACAGAGGTAAAGCCAGCCGGCGAAGAGCCAACCAATGAATGGCTGCTCTCTAAGTTCAACTTCGACTTGGAAGGCGTGGAAATCTTGGAGTGAAACAAGCCTGGTAGTCATTAACCACTGTGTCGATACGATACTACCTCGCATATCTTAAACCAAAGAGGCTCCCATTTTTGTGGGTCAATCCCTCAATTGTGGGAGCCTTCAACCTATTATAGGGATATCTTTCAAAACCATTTGGAACCAAGGTTACGCGATTTTGATCCGGAATACAGTATACGACTTGCATCCCTGCCCGGTATATAAATCAATGATTATTAAACCGAATGAGGTACGATAAAAAAAGTGGTAGAAAAGAAAATTAAGCGCGGAGATATCATCCTCGAAGCGAAAGCGATCACCAAAAGATTCCCTGGGGTTATGGCAAACGATGGCATTGATTTTGAAATCAAGGCTGGAGAGATTCATGCCATCCTGGGCGAGAACGGTGCTGGAAAAACCACCTTGATGAAAATCTTGTTCGGAGAGTACCAGCCTGATGAGGGTGAAATCTACATCTCTGGAGAACCTGTCCGCTTTCGCTCATGCCTGGATGCCATTGAGCTCGGCATTGGAATGGTTCACCAGCACCGAAAATTGGTGCCTGCCCATTCAGTGATTGAGAATATACTCCTTGGGCACCCGCGGGCGGGAGGTGTATTGAACCTCTCCAGGGCAGAACAGGAAATCGACCAGCTCTGCCAGAAGTATGGTTTCCATATAGACTTCAAGGCAAAGGTCTGGCAGCTCTCCGAAGGCGAAAAGCAGATTGTGGAGATCTTGAAAGCGCTGTATCGAGGGGCAGAAATTCTCATCTTGGATGAACCGACCTCCGCCCTGGCACCTACAGAAACAGAGAAATTAATCGAATCCATCAAGGCGATGGCAGTGGATGACTTGGCAATTGTGCCATTCATAACTCACAAACTGCCTATCGTTCTGGCAATCAGTGATCGGGTGACAGTTCTCAGGCGTGGAAAAGTCGTTTCTACAATGAACACTGACCAGGTAACGGAGAGGAGCCTGGCGATGGAGATGGTGGGCAGGGAAGTCATCTTCAGAATTGAAAAAACCGAAGTCGAAGTGGGCGAAACCATTCTCCAGGTGGAGGATCTCTCCGCCTTGAACGACAAGGGTTTCCAGGCGTTAAAGAATATATCTTTTTCAATACGCGAAGGAGAGATATTCGGTATTGCAGGGGTTGCTGGTAATGGGCAGCAAGAATTGGTCGAGATTCTTGCCGGCCTGCGAAAAGCTCAAGGGGGGAAGGTGATCCTGGATAATAAGGACATTACCCACGCTTCAAGTCTTGAGCGCTGGGAATCTGGGGTTGGTTACATCCCTTCCGATCGAATAAATGTCGGATCAATAGGCGACTTTTCCCTCGTGGAAAACACCACCATGAATTACTACTTCGATAAGAATTTCAACCAGCGAGGAACCCTGGATTTTTCGAAGCTGCGCACCCTTACCGAAGAGATTATCAGTGAGTACAACGTGATGACACCCGGACCAGATATAAAAGCGAAAAATCTTTCAGGAGGTAACCTGCAAAAAGTGATCCTGGCTCGCGTGCTCTCACGCAATCCAAGACTGGTTATCGCTCACTTACCCACCCAGGGTTTGGACGTAGGCGCGACCGAATTCGTTCGCAACAAGCTTATCGAAGCAAAAAAGAACCGGGCTGGCGTGTTGCTCATATCGGAAGACCTGGATGAGGTGCTGACTCTCAGCGACCGGGTGGCACCCATTTATGAAGGGGAATTCATGGATATTATCCCTGGAGAAAATGTAAAAAGGGAAGTCGTGGGTGCCATGTGTGCAGGAATTCACCTCGAGGGGGAAGAGCTATGAGGCTGGGAAGCTCCGAGTTAAAACTGAAAAAACGAGTGTCATTAACTGGTTGGCAGGCAGCCTGGATCTCCATCCTGGCGATCATCGTCGCCCTGATCCTCTTCAGTTTAATCTTTATTTTTGCCGGGATCAACCCACTTACCGCCTACCAGGAGATTTTTTCCTACTCATTCGCCAACCCCTTCGGTCTGCCATTGACGATCAACCGCTTCATTTTTCTCCTGCTGTGCACCTGTGCATTCATCATCCCCTACCGAGCAGGTCTTTGGAATATTGGTATGACTGGGCAGCTATATGCAGGCTCTTTGGCAGCATACGCGGTTCTATACGCCTTGAATATTGACAAATCAACCACCTCCCATTTATCTTCGGCAATTCTCATCCCAGCGATGCTGATCGCCGCGACCCTGGGTGGAGGATTTCTGGGATCGATTGCAGGGTTTTTGAAAGGCAGATTCAATGTCAACGAGATCGTGGTGACGATGATGCTGAACTTCATCACCTTCTGGCTGGTTTCATTCATGATCAAAGAAGGCGGCCCTTTCATGAACCCCGGTGGTAGAGGGGAGAGTTTCGAACTCCCAGCCACACTTCACGCACCGCTGCTCCTTGGCACACCGTTCACCATCCTGATTGCACTGGGTGCGGCCTTCCTGCTTTACTTTATGTTCGCCAAGACAAGGATCGGATACCAGATTCGTGCTTATGGTCAAAATCCAGCAGCTGCCAGTTATGCAGGGATCAGTAAATTCAAAATCCCCTTACTGGTATTTCTCATGGGAGGCGCCTTGGCTGGGTTATCGGGCTACCATTATTTTGCTGCCGTCCCCGGTGTTTATAAGATTGCCAGAAACTATGGATACTTTGGTGACCTGGCTTTTTACGGCATCATCTGTGGTCTCATTTCGCAGGGAAACCCCATCGCCGCGATCCCGGTCGCTTTCCTGTTTGGTGGGCTTTCCATCGGTGGTCGCTTCGTCCAAGGAAAATTAAGCATGAGCTTTGGCGTAGATTATGCACTTCTGGGTGTCCTGATGATCACCCTGGTTGCCTTTCAATTCTTTTATCGCTACCGCATCGTGTTGGTAAAACCAAAGAAGGAGAGCTTGGATGTGGGAATTCCTAATTAGAAGCCTTGATGCTTCGACGATCTTTACCATTGCTGCACTTGGTGAGCTGATCGGGCAGCGATCCGGTATCCTGAATGTCGGGGTTGAAGGGGTAATGCTCTTTGGTGCCACCCTGGGTTTTATCGCCGCTCAGACCACCGGCAGCTATTTGGTTGGCTTCCTGGTGGGTATCGCCATAGGGGGCCTGCTTGGTATGCTTCATGGATTCTTCTCGATCACCCTGGGAGGCGATCAAGTTGTCAGTGGTATGGGTATCTGGATATTGGGGTTTGGCCTGACCACGTATATTGGCAACCCGTATACAGGACCCCTGGGTCTAGACCGCATCTCCCCGATATTTGGTCTCTCACCCTTCTTCTTTCTCGGGATCCTGCTGGTGGGAATTACCTGGTTCATACTTTCCAAAACCAGCTTAGGACTGCGCATCCGTTCTGTAGGTGAAAACCCTTCTGTTGCCGAGGTATCGGGTATCAATGTGACCAGAACCCGCTACCTGTGTGTGGTTGTAAGCGGTATGCTCATGGGGCTGGCAGGGGCGATCTATTCCTTGGATTACAATCCTGTTTGGAATTACAACTTCATCTCGGGTTGGGGTTTCATCGCCCTGGCGCTCGTGTTTTTCTCCATGTGGAATCCATTTATCATGCTGGCAGGTTCCCTGCTCTTCGGTACCCTCTGGCAGCTTTCTCTCAACCCCCAGCTAGTCCTCCCCGGCGTTTTCTCCCGTTACATCTGGAGGACTGTGCCCTTTACCATCACAGTCGGCGTACTGCTGTTTATGGCCACAAAGTGGTTTCGCACCAGGTGGGGTGCTGCCAAACCTGAAGCCCTCGGCCAACCTTTCCTCAAGGATTGAATTCCTCGGGGCTATATAAATGAATCCATCATAAAAAAGAGAGCAGTGATTAGTACCGGGTAGCAAATAATGTTCAAATTGATATATCCCTGGTAACTAGTGATACCGACATCCAATTCAGCCGCGACGATTTTGTAGATCAGTACATGGTCAGCTCTACATGGACTCCTAGCTTTGCGTTGGGGAATTTCTCACTGAATCCACGGATGACACCCGGAAAAACAAGGGGTATCGCTGTTGGGAGGACTCCAGCTGCCAGAGTGCCATACCCATCCTGAATTTACAGAAGCAGAGCTACTTCTTTGCCTTGCAGCTCTCCCGGGATCTTTCGAAAGCTCCCGAACAGCAAATTACCGGTATCTGGAGATTTCACCTTGCGTCCAAGCCAATCAAGGAGAGGCTGCCTGATCCCGTTTTCGAATTTCCTGATTTGTTGATTCTGATAATGGTAGGTTGCTTTACCCATAGCAGCTTGGATAAAACCACCGGTTCCAAAGATAGCCATAAGATATTCCGGTTGGTGAATTTCCACGGTGATCTCCTATCAGCCAAAACTCCGGATAGAACAACCCACTCATATTTACAACCATATTACTATTTTGTACAATATGAACAAAGGGAGATTTTTGAGACTTTCTAAATAAAAAAGTATTCTAAATTGTTGAACATAACGGGTAATTGAAGTCGCATCACAAATAATTTCAAGCATTGAAAGGAGAAAATATTATGGGTGTCAATAGCAAGTGCCCCGTGGGTCATAACCCGATTGCCGGTGGTGGGGGCACGTCAACCCGGGACTGGTGGCCCAACCAGTTGAATCTCAAAATACTGCACCAGCACCCTCGCTTGAGCAATCCTATGGGTGAGGAATTCAATTACGCGGAGGAATTCAAGAAACTTGACCTGAAAGCGCTCAAACAGGATCTCTATGCGCTGATGACCGATTCGCAGGACTGGTGGCCCGCGGATTATGGTCACTACGGCGGGCTTTTCATCCGGATGGCATGGCATAGCGCAGGCACCTACCGCACCGGAGATGGGCGCGGCGGGGGAGAATCCGGTACTCAGCGCTTCGCCCCTCTCAACAGCTGGCCAGACAACGTCAACCTGGACAAGGCGCGCCGGTTGCTCTGGCCGATCAAACAAAAATACGGCAATCAGATCTCTTGGGCTGACCTGATGATCCTTGCGGGAAACTGTGCGCTTGAATCGATGGGTTTTAAAACCTTTGGATTTGCGGGCGGGCGCGTGGATCTCTGGGAGCCGGAAGAGGACATCTACTGGGGATCAGAGAGCGAGTGGCTCGGCGACAAGCGTTACACTGGCGACCGCGAGCTCGAGAACCCGCTGGCGGCTGTGCAGATGGGTCTCATCTATGTTAACCCGGAGGGTCCTAATGGAAATCCTGACCCGGTTGCTTCAGGTATCGACGTCCGCGAAACTTTCGGGCGCATGGCCATGAAGGACGAGGAGACAGTTGCCCTTATAGCCGGGGGACACACCTTTGGTAAAGCTCACGGCGCTGGCGATCCGGTGCATGTGGGTCCTGAACCTGAAGCCGCCAGCATCGCGGAGCAAGGCCTGGGATGGACAAGCACCTTCGGCAGCGGTAAGGGCGGCGATACGATCGGCAGCGGTATAGAAGGTGCCTGGAAGCCGAACCCGATCACGTGGGACATGGGTTATCTGAAAGTGCTGTTCAAATACGAGTGGGAGTTGGTCAAAAGTCCGGCTGGCGCGCATCAATGGCTGGCCAAGGATGTGGACGAAGAGGATATGGTGATTGATGCCCATGATCCCTCCAAGAAGCACCGTCCGATGATGACCACGGCGGATCTCTCCCTGCGTTTCGACCCGATCTACGAGAAAATCTCGCGGCATTTCCTCGAAAACCCCGATGAATTCGCGGATGCTTTTGCACGCGCTTGGTTCAAGCTGACCCACCGCGACATGGGCCCCCGCTCGCGCTATCTCGGCCCAGAAGTGCCTGAAGAAGAATTGATCTGGCAAGATCCGGTGCCTGCAGTCGATCACGAACTGGTTGGTGAGGAGGATATCTCTGTCCTCAAAGGCAAGATCCTAACTTCGGGCCTGTCTGTCTCCCAACTGGTCTTCACCGCCTGGGCCTCGGCTTCAACGTTCCGCGGCTCTGACAAGCGCGGTGGTGCGAACGGGGCCCGCATCCGTCTGGCTCCGCAGAAAGATTGGGAGGTGAACCAACCTGCCCAATTGGCAAAGGTAATAGAAACTCTTGAAGAAATCCAAAAGGTATTCAACAACGCCCAAACGGGCGGAAAAAAAGTTTCTCTTGCTGATTTGATCATCCTTGGTGGATGCGCAGGCGTCGAACAAGCTGCGAAGAATGCCGGTCACGATGTCATCGTACCCTTCACGCCGGGACGCACGGACGCGACTCAGGAACAAACCGACTTGGAATCCTTCGCCGTACTCGAACCTGCTGCCGACGGCTTCCGCAACTACATGAAAGACAAATACGCCGTTACGGCAGAGGAAATGCTGGTTGATCGGGCGCAACTGCTGACCCTGACCGCTCCTGAGATGACTGTTCTCATCGGTGGAATGCGCGTCCTGGACGCCAACTTTGCAGGTTCCCAGAACGGCGTATTCACCTCGCGACCCGGAACGCTTACCAATGACTTCTTTGTCAATCTTCTCGATATGAACACTGCATGGAAGGCGACATCCGAGGATGACGGTATTTTCGAAGGTCGTAATCGCGCCACCGGGGAACTCAAGTGGACCGGCACCCGGGTCGACCTGATCTTTGGTTCAAATTCGCAGCTCCGGGCGCTTGCCGAGGTTTATGCTCAGGATGACTCGCAGTCGAAGTTCATGTATGATTTCGTAGCAGCCTGGAACAAGGTGATGAACGCGGATCGCTTTGACCTTGCCTGAATCGTCTTAGTGGTACCGGCTTTACAAAAAGAGTCACCACCAACGGGTGGCTCTTTTCGTCTGACCAAACTTATGTTCCAAGTGAGGTACCAGAAGCCGTTCTCATGCTCATCTCAGTAGGTTTACGCACCAGGCAGCGATCCCAATATCATTCAAGATTTTTTCTCATTAACATATTGATCGGAGTGTTGTTCTTCACCATCAATCAACCACCGACAGACGACTCTCAAGTGCCTTTACAACTAATCCTATGAGAGTGAAGAATATCAGCTAAAAAAATGAGCAGTTGTTTCCCCTTCCAAAGTGGTCATTGTGTGTTCACCCCAAGCCATACGGGAATTCATGGAACTCCAACTTCCCCAACAACGTTTAAGTACTATAATTCACAATCGATCTATATGATTATCGAGGATTAAGAGGTGCAAGATGAAAACAAACAACAAAATATTTCTGATGAGCATACTGATCATCGTTATTCTCCTGCTAGTAGCCTGCCAGCAAACTTCTGCAGATGTAATTGACAAACCCGATGAAGAAAGCAGCGAAACCGCCCAGGAGCCAGCTACAGGTCTGGCAAATCCCGCCGCGGTTTACTGCGAAGGCCTAGGATACTCAATGGAGTCAACAGAAACGGAAGCTGGCCAGGATGCAGATTGTATTTTCCCGGACGGCCAACGCTGTGGGCAGTGGGATTTTCTCTCTGGGCGTTGCGGTCGAGAGTATTCATTCTGTGCTGAGCAAGGAGGAACGATGCAGGACCAGGGGGGTAATGTTGGCGTTTGCTTATTTGAGGATGGTTCAACTTGTGACGAATTCAGTTTTTTCAGCGGCGAATGCCAGCCGGGGGATAATCCTCCAGCTGATGAATAAGCCAAAGTAGAAGCTGGGGAAGGAAACAAGACACAAGATACCCAGGGAACAGCGGTTGTCAGGTGACTGGGATTTGTACGCGGAACCCCAGACGGTACTCAATATGACGACCATGTGGTGATTCTCCCGGATTGAGAAATCGGCGAATTTGGTATCGAAGGTATCGACCAGGCAGTCAGTGACCAGATCATCGCCGAGCGTGATCACGAGCATCCAGGCAAATATGCCCCTTTCTGGGGGCAGCTCTCCCGTGGTATCTTAGATTACGGCGGATGCCAGCTGCTGGTCGAACGGTTACGAGTCGATGGGCCAGGAGATTTTTTCCACCAGACTATGTCAATGGTTGGCGCGGCATCATCAAGGGTTTAACATATGACGAACCAGGTGCCCCTCAGCATGATGATGCTTTTATCCTCGTGGTTGAGTACCCCATCCCGGATGGTGAAGATATCATTGAAATTCAGCCCGCTCAATAAAAAGATTCAGCAATAGAATGACATAAGACAAAGAAATGGCGGAGCTCTCCGCCATTTCTTTGCATCGAGAACAACACATGTACACTCCAATGAGATCGAGATGGGGCTTCTAGGTTTCTTCTCTTCAGGCTCTCTACGAGGAGTAAAGGAAAAGCACCTTTTCAGCGAAATCAGAATTGGGCATCATTGGGAACATCTTAAGGATATAAATATCATCCATACCTTTCCAGAAAAACTTCCAACTCTGCACACCGTTCCTCGATATATTCTTCGGGAGAGGAATCGATACGGGCAACATAATTGATAAAATTCACGCTGCGAGCAGCCATCAATGTCTCGAGTTGGCCCACTCGATCTACTGGCCAGTTG
Source organism: Chloroflexota bacterium (assembly GCA_020349245.1). Taxonomy (GTDB): domain Bacteria; phylum Chloroflexota; class Anaerolineae; order Anaerolineales; family UBA4823; genus PFL25. The sequence continues at coordinate 3,529,913 of CP070764.1, forward strand.
CGCAGGCTGGTATAACCCTCCTGGAAGGCTTCCCGCAGCACTGCATAATCTTCTCGAGAACGTCCGTAGTAGAGAGTGATAGCGATATCCTGCACCGGGTAAGCGAGCATAACGTCCTCAAAATCCATGATGTACAATTCACCACGGTACACATGCACATTCCAGTAATGCAGGTCCCCATGGATGAGTATTTGTCGATTCACATCGGTGTACAAGCGCCGAAACTCTTCATCTGCTTTTGCGATAACCTGATCGATTAAATCGACGCGTCTCGGGGGAAACAGCTGACTGTACTCCCTAGATTTATAAATAACCGGTTCATCTGGATAGTAGAACACCTTATCCCATTTCTTTGGTTGAATTGAACGGGGAAGAGGTTTCAGCGATTCAGCGTGATCATGCAAAATCGCCATTACCGTTCCAAGCTTGAAATAATTACCTGCAGTGAGCTGTCTCTCCAGCTCGCGACCTGGAATCCAGCGAAATAAAACACAGCGCTTCTCCCCGGGCACACCTGGCACACTGGTGACGGTGATATATTCGCCATCCCGCCTGGATACAGGTTCTGTTACCCTTAGATCTGTATCACTGAGCAGTGCATTCAGCCAGAAAATCTCGGTCTGATTTTCCTTTAGCGTGGTCTCTTCATCAGAATAAATACGCAGGACAAAGTCTTCGCCTTGTTCAGAGCGAATCTTGAACATCGTGTTCGTCTCCAGGGTGAAGAATTTTATCCATTTCACCGGCAGATCATAATTTTGCAATGCTTTGATCGCCAGCTTGCGCAGGCGTCTTAACTGTCCCCGCCGGGTGAGATCACGATATGCTTTCATGACGATTTTTCCTTATATCAATCTGTGGAGGTAGAAGCGACCTAATTCGTGAAAGAAACTGTCCGGTTGACAGATTTGAAGCCAAGCTTTTCATCCAAGCTGGGTCATCCAGTGGGGTTTTGGGTATCCATATCTAGGACTCCACGTGCCAAGCCTGCATCAATAAAATTTTTGAGGCTATAAGAGCTATAGCGATCCCTGGTTCGCACCAATCTGCACACAAAGATATTTATTTTAGATTGTATTCACCATTATAAGCAAAAAAATTCGCAGATCTCCGAAATCATCCACCAGGATGGTCATTCCCCATGGGAGTTTCAGAATGGAAATCGATTCAAGAATCGCTGGTCCCAGGTTATACGCAGTACTCAGCTTCTATTTTCCGAAATAATTCTAAAATGTCCTATAAATGGATATTCAGTTTTATTTCAGTTTCAAATCTAGTGCTTCAAGTGGATTGGCACATCGATAATCATCCGCTGGTATCCCATTCCTCTCCGTCGATATAAAAGTGCCAACTTCAATGACCAGGCAGTTTGATTATGTAGAAATCCCTGCCACCACTTGGCGGGGATGAATTCAGGTATAAGAACAGCAGCTAATTGGGCATCGTGATATCTGGCATCGATTTCATCCAACCGCTCTAAAAAGGGGCCGATAAAGGAACGATAGGGTGAGGGGATTATTTCTATGGGTATATCTGGAAACCACTCGCGCCATTTTTTTGTCAAAGGTGCAGCAGTCCCTGGTTCGATCTCTACATAGACCGCAATCAAAGTGTCAGATATAGATTTCGCGTATCTGACAGCTTCAATGACCCCTCTGTGAACACTGCTTACCGGGATGACAATACGCGGTTGATTATGGGGTTTTAGGGATGGTGGTAATTTCTGGAGGGTAAGCTCTTCTGAAACTTCATCATAATGATTTTTTATTTTACCAAAAACAACAACTAAAATAAAAATCAGCAAAAATGTAATCCATGCACCATTCATAAATTTCGTAACGCCCACAACGATGAGGGTGATGCCGATCACAACCGCGCCTAAACCATTCAGAAAGGCTTTCAACTGCCAGCGTCTATCCCTGGCTCGGAACCAATGAAAAACCATCCCGGTTTGAGAAAGGAAAAAAGCCAAAAATGCCCCCACGGCAAAGAGCGGCACCAGTTGGTGGGTATCAGCATCAAACAAAAAGATGAGAAAACCACAAATCAGTGCTAAGAAAATGATCCCGTTATTAAATACGAGACGGTCCCCTAAGGCTAAGAACTGTCTGGGTAAGAAACGTTCACGGGCTAGGATTGATAAAACACGAGGGAAACCCGCAAAACTTGTATTTGCTGCAACTACCAGAATCCCCATTGTTGTGATTTGAATGATCAGGTGGAACGCCCCCCTGCCAAAAATCTCTCGGGCAAGTGCAGATAAAATTGTCTCCTGTGCCTGAGGGATCACACCAAGTGATTGCGTTAACCCAACACTACCAAGGAAAAGAATAGCCATGATTAGCGCCATATAGATCAAAGTCTTTCCAGCATTTTTTGTTTCTGGTGGGTAGAAAGTTGGTACGCCATTGCTGATCGCTTCAATGCCGGTTAACGCCGTACAACCAGTCGAGAATGCATGCAGAATCAAGAAAAACGACAGGGATTCTGTTCCAGGAACATCCGCATAACCAATTGCTGCCAGATCTCCCCGACCCAATCGAAAAACACCAATGGTTATTAAAACTAGGAAAGAAATAATGAAACCGTAAACGGGTATGGATAATATATTTCCAGTTTCGTGTATTCCCCGCAGATTAATGACCGTTATCAGGGCCAATAATACCAATGCAGTAGGTACCCTATACTGCCAGAAGACGGGGAAAACGGAACCGATGGCAGCCACTGCTGCGGATAAACTCACCGCAGCTGCAAGCAAATAATCGATCAGCAATGCAGCCGCGGCTACCAATCCAAAATATGTTCCCAAATTGGTCTTTGCGACGATGTAGGATCCACCACCCGTCGGGTAACCTTGGATCGTTTGGTAATAAGACAAACTGAGAATTACTAACAATCCGGCGATAGCAATTGCGATTGGGAAAGATAACGAAAGTGCCGTGCCGCCAGCTATTGCTAGACCCAGGAATATTTCCTGATTCGAATATGCGATCGATGAGAGTGCATCCGGGGAGAATACTGCAAGCGCTCGAGGATTGTCCAATCTCTTCAAGTGCTCATGGTAGGTAGGCACAGGGGAACCAAATATCAACCAGCGCAAACGCTGAAACATTCCTCAAACCTCATTAAAACGGTTGTACCGCTGATGCAGAAGAAAATCGAAACACCACAAACATCTTCCCCGATATTTTAAACGTGGCAACAGTTCAATCTCTCTTGGATATTGGTCCAGATTCAGGTAACAAACATCTAAAGCATAGAGATACAGTCAACTCTTGTACTTCGCACCTTTCCTAAGATTGTTTTCAAGCACACGTGCTGATATTGATTACCGTATCTGTCTTTGATTCTACATCTCATCTTCAGTAGATACAAGCCTTGGATATTTCAATAAGAAAAGTTCCATCTGGAGAAAATTGCCTCTTGACAACAATAACGTTTTTCGCTATAATATTATCGATAATCAATAATTATTTATTGAAATTCAATAATCTTTATGGAGAGAAGACTATGTCCACCACAAAAAATCAAAAACTACCCCGGATTGTCAAGATCATCCTGGATATCATTTACGGCCTGTTGCTCGTTATCAGTGCTTTCCTGATCCTGTGGATCGCATTTTCACCTTGGATAATGAAAGTCAGCGATATCGTTATCACGTCCTCTGTGCCCGTGGCTATAGGCTCAGGAACTGATCCCCGGTTTGAGGTCAGCATTGCAGGAGCAGAATCTGAATCTAAAGGCATCAATTTTGTTTATGTGAACGAAGCTCAGGGGGTACTACGCATGGAAACCACAGATTGGTACCTGATTTTTATCAGCAATATATCCAAGTTGATAATCGCTCTTGGGGGAATCTATATCGTCTACCTGTTACGCGCATTGATCGATGCCCTTTTACAGGGAGAGGTATTCACCCACAAAAATGTAGTCCTAGTTCGCCGGATTGGATACGCAGTGTTGATCGTGGCGTTTATGCAGGCAGCTGCAATGTATTTCGCCGCCAAGGAGGTTTTGAACCAGCTGAATATCAACGAACCAGCATTGGGAGCGCCTTCACCCTTTGAAGCGGGTGTAATCCTGGCCAGCTTGTTGATCCTGATCCTAGCCCAGGTATGGAGCTACGGATTAGAACTAGAACACGAACGCACGTTGACCATTTGAGGTGCATATGGCTATTCGAGTAAACCTTGACTTTATGTTGATCAAACGCGGCGTGAAGCTCTCTGAGCTGGCTGAGGCAATTGACATCTCCTTGCCAAATCTGTCAATCTTGAAGACAAATAAAGCCAGGGCGGTCCGATTTTCAACACTGGACAGCATCTGCCGGTACCTAGATTGCCAGCCGGGTGACCTGCTTGAATATCTCCCAGAAGATGAAGAATCATGAACCGCCCTTTCCAAGTAATCATAAAAACTCTGCTGGTTCTGGCTGGTTGGCAACTTCGCTGCAAGCTGTGGTTGCAAAGATTCTTGAAGAATCAGCAGATCTCAACAAACGACCACAATTTTTGCTTGGATCCATAAACAACAGGCTCAAATAGATTTCACAACCAAATATTCTTGAAAACCCAAAATATAACGAGCGCAGTGGCAGGAAGGAAAAATAACCAATATCAATCCTGCCACTGTGCTTCGATTATTCCTGTAAATGAGCCTTCACCAGGAATACGACATCCTAATAAAATCATTCTCATTTATTGTTCATACAACTTTTTTGAAAATAATCCTCTGGGTTAATAATCCTTCCCCAAATTCCATTGTCTTTGTGCTTGATTTTTTCGAAATTCATTGTATACTCAATTTGTAGTTGTCTAATCAATTAATTTTATTCTAGGAGGGATATTGCGCTAGATTCTAATCTCTGTGATGCAGACGGACCTCACCTGGTTAGATTAATGAATCCCGGATCAGAAGACCACTCAGCTGATCCAATCTGCCCAGATTAAGACCAACACCAAGTGCTGAATTTAGGTAAGTCGATGTCAAGATTAAGTTTTACATCAAGTCCATCCCTACCGAATTCAGACACAGAGCCCTGAAGAAACTGATTCCCCATGCTGAACAAAGGGCAATGTTTGGTCTCATTCCAAAGACCAAACTTTTTCCTCCTCCAGACCCCCAGAGCTCCAACTCTGGGGGTTCTTTCCCTACAGGAAAAAATATTTCTGAATGATGTCTATCTTCTACTATGGAAAGGATCAAGTCAGTATCATCCCGATTTTTTGGTTAAATAAATATCACGATGGAGGTATGGATAAATGAGAATGGTTGCTCAAGAGTTGACTGTACAATTTTTCAAAGAATCGTCTCTCGTTAATATAATGCCTTATCATCCTGTGAAAAACGATTCGGGGAGATATAGGTGATTGCGGCGAGAAACCAAATCGGCCTGAACAACGGTCGTGAGCATGGTTATGCCGAAATCGGTGAACTACAGGGCCAACCAATCTTGTGCTTCCACGGGTGGCCAAGTTCACGTCTTGAAGCCGGGATGGTGGAAACTGCCGCACAAGACTTGAACCTTCGCATCCCTGCTCCCTGGCTCTTCAGGTGGGTTGCCTGATCAGAGATTAAAGCACTTCAATGAAGTTAAGGTGGTTAAGGTGATTAATTTAACCAGATGATTGTTAGTCTTCCCAGAGCGGATCAAGATGTTCTAACCAGATCGGAAATTCAGGAGTGCCTGGTGGAGGCAGCAATAGAGGCATTTCACCGAGTTTTACGAGGGGCAAAACTGGAAATCAAGCTTTATGCACGGTCTTGGGGATTCGAGCCACAGCAGATCTCCAAAAAAGTTCATCTCTGGCACGGTGAATTGGACATCAATTCTCCACCAGCGATGGGGCACTATATAGCCGATTCCCTGCCAGATTGATCTGTAATTTTCTACGAAGATGAGGGACATATATCACAATCAATTCACCACATGGATGGTATCCTCAAGACGCTTTGCCTTGTGCTTACAAATCAGCAGTGTACTTTTGAGGGTTTTTCTGGTTGACTCTTATATTCATAGAGCATCTGAAGTGCACAAAGAAGAGTCCACTTGCCAATATTCACAGATATCATTTTTCAAAAATTGTTACGCCCTCTGCTAATTCTTGGAGGACAAATTGATGGATAGCGAACTAAAGTAGATTCAATCAGGGAGAGTAAATCATGCGCGTGATTGATACAGAAAACTGGCCGAGAAAAGAGCACTTTAACCTATATACTGGTTTTGAATTCCCCCATGTCAACATTTGTGTACAACTTGATATCACCGAACTTTGGAAAAGCCGCGCCCATACCTCTGCCTCACCAACCGTGTTCTTAATTTATACCATCACCAAGGCGGCAAACCGAGTGCCTGAAATGCGCCAGCGCATCCGGGGTGAACAGGTAGTGGAGCATGACTTGGTCCACCCCCTGATCACCGTGCTCGGGGAGAATGATCTATTCGGGGTCGTCACGCTGGATTATGACTCGAGCTTCACCACCTTCGCTAACAGCGCAGCGGAAATACTTGCGAAAACCAAGGAAGGTACTTCTCTGAGTGAATTCCCCCACGCCCAAGATGGTGATTTCCCCAGGGACGATTTGCTTTCGATAACCATCCTACCCTGGCTAGCATTCACCGGTTTTGCGATTACTCGCAAACCCTCGCTCGACTGCATTCCGCTGCTTGCTATTGGCAAAGTCCATGCAGCAGAAGGACGCTATCAACTGCCGTTCTTTGCCAATTTCCATCATGCTCTGGCTGATGGATTGCACTTCGCCCGCCTTGTTAAGTACGTCGAGGAAGAGGCGCAGACCCTGGCGAGTGGATTTTAATCGCTGTGTGGTTTCGCGTGAAACAGATCTATATTCACCAGTGTATGTAAGTTGTTAGCATATAAATATATCGGCATCGAAAATTTCGGAGAACCACAATTTAAATCAAATACTTTCAAATAAACATTTGTGGAAGTTTACTGATCAAGCCGGGTCTAATGGAGAATTACCCAATTTCGTTCACCGGGTTAATTAGTTGTTTTCTGCCTAATTATTTATCCAATAGGAATAACCACTTCAGCATAAACCGCTCTCTCACCATCGAAAACATTTAACTCTCGCCTGAGTGGTTTCAGGTAGCGGGTCTGGTAATCTGACGCGCCAACATCCTCTATAAGATTCATGCCATGTTCAGCCAAGAATTGTTCGATCTCATCTGGATCAATACCAAAGATAAAGGGTGATCCCACCCTCCTGGCGAAGGATAAAAAGGGATTCATCCATTCTTCCCGGTCTGTACCATCGATCAGCCCCCGCCGTACATATGTAAACACGATCTTGCTCCCTGCTCCAGATGTATTTGCCACAAAATTTAAGGTGCGGTCGACTGCTTCAGCGGTAATATATTGGGTCACCCCCTCCCAGATAAAGAATGTCCTTTTACCCACTTGAAACCCTTCAACCGTCAATACTTCATCCAGGGTTTGTTCTTCGAAGTTTATCCCGACCAAAATGACATTTTTCGGAACACTTCCCAACACCTTCTCAAGACGGGCTTGTTTCAGGTTCCGTGTCCCGGGAAAATCGACTTCGAACACACGGACTGCCTCCAACCCAGAGATTCGATAGGCGCGGCTGTCAAAACCTGCACCGAGGATCACCACCTGATCTAACCCCACTCCCAGCGACTTTACGAAAACATCATCAATATAGCGTGTCCTGCAGAGAATTGCCCCTAAGGAGCCAGGCATACGCCTCTCCCTTAATGCCAAAACCAGGTTCCGCAAACCTGGCAGGTATACCAGCCGGAATAACGCCTGCCATCCAAAAGGAAGCAATTTTAATGCAAATGGATCGTTGAAAAGCCGCTTGTCCTCAGGGAAATACAATTCGATAACCCGGGTAGCCGAAGTAGCCATTCCGGCAAAACTTTCGCCGATAATTTTCATAACGCGCCGCCTTTACTGAAACAGGTGTCCATTTCTTTCGGCAGCCAATCAACGAAATGCCCTCCCACCAGGTCTGCCAGTTTCAGGAGGGAGGATAGCAGGAAAATTTTTAGACAGCGGGTGAGATTTGTACTCATCGGGAGGCCGTATTCCATGGCCCCACACTGGTTATTTACGCCTTAATCGATTGTAAACGTCGATTACAGCCAGTAGAACGCCAGCTCCCATCAATCCGTAACCGATGAATCTATTGTCCCCGAACAGGATCCCGGAAAGGATCAGCGCAAAAGCCAATCCAGCTAACGGGGAGAATCTGGCCTCGCTGCGACTTCTGCCTCCGAAAAAAAAGAGAACCGCAACAACTGCGAGTACTATTATAGAGATGACAATGTACACTGTTGATGAAATTATCAGGCCTCCTTTCCTGGAGGTTACCTATTTAGCCAGCGAATGTTTCCCAGGCGATTCCTGAACAAAACAATTTTATCCAGCGATTATCATGTCTCTCCCTTGACATAGGATAGCTGCTCGCGGATAACACCATCTCTTATCCGGAAAATGTCAGCGCCGCGCAAGTGTTGGCTTTTTCCATCTATATCCACCCAGCTGCACTTCCAGCGCATAATGCACCGCTCCCCGTAGCCAAAAAGCTCTTCGATCTTCATATGAGCTTCAGGCGATTTGTGAAAAAAATCCTGCCAGAATTCTGCAACCAGCTCCTTACCCAAGTACAATTTGCCCTCTGGGGGAGGGTCTGCATTTTCAAAGACACAACCATCGCTCAGAAGCTGTGCCATTCCTGCAACATCATGGCGGTTGAACGCTTCATTGAACTCGATCACCACGCGCATCCCTGATTCTATCTTTGACATGCGGATTGGGCTCATAGTGGTGAATCACCTCCTCTCACACAACGATGGTGGTTACTTGGAAGTCTGATTATTAATCTGACATTCCCAAATTCCCCTCTTCTGCAATTATACATTCAATGATTGCATCAGGATTACGAAAGATTGCTGATTTTTCCTGCGTCTTCTATAATAATTTTGTTGTTTCAAAAAGTATATGATTTGAGGATATGCGAAATAAGATACATTTCAAAAATTTTTTCAACTTTATTGTGCGATCTAAAAACCAATTAGCTTTGAACTTATCTAAAAAAAGAAATCGCATCTTTTTGAGAAAGTCATCGCCATCTCCATCGGGGGAATCGGCATGTTAGGAGCAGGCATTTATTGGCATGCCTCTCTGAACTATCAGGACACCCTGTTAATGCAACATGACGCAACACCAGTTATACATAAACCTAATAAACATTAAATAATCAGCAGCTATCCCTGCAGGGCGCTTATCACCAGAAGGCCTGGTAGATATCACACGACATCCCTCAAAGGAGACCTGCGACCAACAGGTATTTTGTTCTATAAATTTAGGGCAGAAAATTCAACATGCTTATCAAATTCAAAGAGAGGTCTTTCCTCAACTAATAAAATCAAGCAACCTCCCCCAAAAATTACTGTCAATTCCTGTTTCCCAAGCTAGCGAAAATGGCTAGCTTTCGCGAAGCACAAATTCGCATTTGGTTTCCTACCTGTCGAAATCACCCAGCTCAATATAGAACCATTTCCCTTCTTGTTCTGCAAAGAAAGCAACCATATTATCAGCATGAACAGGGTTCAAGGAACTTTCGCCACAGCAGCGGTAATGCGGAACTTCGCTGTATTCAAACTCGACCTCTTGACCGTCGTATGAGTACCCCACATGACCATTTCGGCGGAAGAAGAAAAACGGCTTCCCGGCTAGCAGTTGCAAACCAAATGCCTCCTCATATCCTTTGAGTTCATTCACCAGGTCCCCATCAATAAAGATCTCCCCGGCCCAGGTATCCTGATCGGCAAGAAGAATTTCAAGCGCCCAGTGTCCCCCGTATGTCCACAACCCCTGCAGCGGTAGCACAGGTGAAGGCAAGCCAGCCTTTGTTTCAAAGATGGAATTATCTCCCTTCATTACCTTCACGGTTTGTTCTGGTTGTCCCTGCTCAGCAGTGAATAGAACTGCGAGCAGGTCTTTGCGTTCCCCTTGAGATAAAATCGCGGGGTTACCCTGAAGTGTACTTGTCTCTTGTACAATGACCGAGGATCTCTCGATGGCGTGCTCAGCGAGGACTTCCTCCTGACTACCTTGGAGCGGCTGGAAGCTCAGGGGGTCAGGCTGCGGGGGACCGGCAAGTTGATGTTCTTCTAGGTCTAGTGTACCCGCGGATTGCGGCGAAAATACAGCGCACCCGCTAAAACTAAACCCGATAAGAAAAAGTATGGCAATCTCAAATCGAGGAATAAATCTCATCTCCAGAGCCCTTTTTGTTGCCTGATATTATGCCCAAATGAAATGATATCCGTGATCCATGGTCTCTTCCTCCCCCTTTGGCACATTATACTACTAACAATTCAAATCTCATTTATTAGAATCATGTCCTGTGCCTGGCCAAATCAGGCAATTTACCCCAAAAGGGGAAAAAAGAACGAATCCTCTATACCGATATTATGATGTATTGGTCCAGGTTGATTCGAACACTCTGCCGGAAGATTATTCGTCCAGATGGCAAAACAAGAGACCTTATTATGATATGAGAATATTTAAGGAAAAAACCGGGAAAAGATCTAGCGATTTGGAATATACTCGTGTAGATGGGATTCAGAGGTTGTTGCCGTAATATGGCAG
>CP070764.1:3540658-3550726 GCA_020349245.1 Chloroflexota bacterium
ACCTGGTCTCCAACCTCTTTGAAGATCGCTCCGGGGTGATCTGGATCGGCACGATCAGCGGTGGGGTGAACAAGTACAGCCGCTACAACAACCGCTTCCAGGTCTACCCCCCACTGGGAAACAGCGCCGCGGTCGAGGCGAACCCGGAGCAGTCAAGCCTCCGGGAGAGCCTGCATGGTGCGCTGATCACCGCCGTGCTCCCGGACCGCCGCGGCGACCTGTGGATCGGCACCATCCTGGAGGGGCTCTACCGCCTGGATTCTGCAACCGGGACGATCCAGCAGTTCAAACGCGATCCGCAGAATCCTGCCAGCCTCAACAGCGACGTGGTCCATTCCCTGTTCGAGGACCGCTCCGGGACGCTGTGGGTCGGCACGGACAGCGGCCTCAGCCAGTACAACCCCGGGGACCAGTCCTTTGAAATCTTCCCCACCTTTACCGGGGACCGGGTGGACGCGATGGCCCAGGATGCCGCCGGAGATTTCTGGGTGGGTGCCTCCGGTGATTTATTCCGCCTGTTCAGCGGCGCAGACGGCGAGCTGTTAAGTGAAAAATCTTCCCTGCAGCTCAGCACGGATGCCAGAGCAGGAGTCATATCCCTGCTGGTGGATTCGAAGGATACCCTGTGGGTGGGCACCGACCAGGGACTCTTTGCCCGCTACTCCGGGCAGGATACTTTTTCCCACTACGCCCACGAACCGGATAACGACAGCAGCCTGTCCAGCGACCTGGTCTACACCATATTCGAGGATCGGCAGGGTGTAATCTGGGTCGGCACCGTCGGCGGGGGTCTCAACAGCTTTGACCGGTCAGCGGCGCGCTTCAATCGCTACGGTGAACAGGGGTTCGTGACAGGCAGCTGGATCGCATGTTTGCAAAATGACGCAGGTGATAACCTGTGGGTGGGCACCAACCGCGGACTAGCGAAGTTTGACCCGCAAAGCGGGGCTTACCATAATTTCGACACCCTGGACGGCCTGCAGGAGGGAGAGTTCTACAGCTGTGCAGGCGGTGATGACGGGATGCTCTACTTCGGTGGGCTCAAGGGATTGAACATTTTCCACCCGCTAGCGATCAGCGAGAATGAGCAGCCGCCGCAGGTGGTGATCACCAGCTTCAACCTCTTCAACCAGGTAGCGGATACCAACCTGGAGGAGGGCCAGCAGGTGGTGCTCGGCTATCGCGAGAATTTCATCTCCTTTGACTACGCAGCCCTGGATTACAACGCCCCTTCGAAAAACCAGTACGCCTACATGCTCGAAGGCCTGGATGAAGATTGGATTTACGTCGGTTCCCGCCGCCATGCCGAATACCCTGACCTGGAGCCTGGAAGCTATACCTTCCGGGTCAGGGCCAGCAACAACGATGGTTTCTGGAACGAGACCGGCACCGCACTCAAGATCCGGATCCAGCCGCCATTCTGGCAGCTGCCCTGGTTCCAGCTGCTGCTGGTCATGGCGATCCTTGCCTCAATCTACGGCGGGTACCAGCTGCGGGTGCGCAGCCTGAAGGCGCAGAGCCAGGAGCTCGCCCAGCAGGTGGCGCAGCGCACCCATGATCTCACCGAGCGGACCCGCGAAGCAGAACGGCGCCAGGCTGAACTTGAAGCCCTCTACCGGGCAGACGCAGAGCTGTACCGCTACCTGCACCTGGATCACGTGTTCCACGCCCTGGTGGACGCCGCGGTCGATATCCTGGAAGCCGATAAAGGTGACCTGATGGTCTGGGACCAGAAGCACGAGAACCTGGTTGTGCGAGCTGCGGTTGGCTTCGACCCGCAAACCCTGAAGTACATGGTCTTTGCCCCTGGGGAGGGGGTTACCGGAGAGGTGGCAGTCACCGGTCAGCCGGTGATCCTCGAACATGCCGGGATCGACCCCCGTCCAAACAAGAAAATTCTCGCGGCAGAAGGGATCCAGGCTTTCATGCAGGTTCCGATCAAGATCGGCGGTGAAGTTTTCGGAGTCTTCAGTGCGAATTACACCCGCCCGCACACCTTCACCGAGCAGGAACAGCGCCTGCTGATCGCCCTGGCGCAGCGCGCTGCACTGGCTATCGAAAACGCCCGCCTGTACGAACAGGCCCAGGAGCTGGCCGCCCTGGAAGAGCGCAACCGCCTGGCCCGCGACCTGCACGATTCGGTTACCCAAACCCTGTTCGGCGCCAGCATGTTCGCCGACACCGCCGAACACCAGCTGCAGGCTGACCAGATCGAGCAGGCCAAAGAAACCCTGCACAAGCTGCGCACCACCACCCGGGACGCACTGGGAGAAATGCGGCTGCTGATCTACGAGCTGCGCCCACCCATCCTGGAAAAAGAAGGCCTGGCAGCTGCCCTGGAAGCCCGCCTGGAGACCGTTGAACAGCGGGCCGGGCTGCAAACCGAGCTGCACCTCGATTATCACCAGCGCCTCTCCATGGAGGCGGAACAGCAGCTCTTTTCTATCGCCATTGAAGCCCTCAACAACAGCCTCAAGCACGCCCATGCCCAGAAAATATCTGTCTCCCTGGTCAACAAGGGGGGCAGCCTCACCCTGCAGATCGCGGATGACGGCCTTGGCTTTGATACCCAGCTGGCCTGGGAGAGCGGCGGGATGGGTATCCGCAACATGCAGGAGCGCGCCGATCAATTAGGGGCCGCGATCACCCTGGACAGCCAACCGGGTAAGGGGACCGTAATACGCCTGGTTTTGGAGAACAGCCTATGACCGATGGACTTGATATAGATATTATCCGGGTGCTGATCGTCGACGACCATGCCATCGTGCGGGATGGCATCCGCTCGCTCCTGTCCACCATCCCGGATATCGAGGTGGTTGGGGATGCTGCCAACGGGCTGGAAGCCGTCAGCTTATACAGCCGCTTGAAACCGGATGTGACCCTCATGGACCTGGTCATGCCGGAGATGGACGGCATCCAGGCCATCCAGGAGATCATCACCCGTGACCCGGAGGCACGCCTCCTGGTCCTGACCAGCTTCGCCACTGACGATAAAATCTTCCCGGCGATTAAAGCCGGTGCCAGCGGCTATCTGCTCAAGGATTCCGACTCGGAAGAGCTGCTGCGCTCCATCCGCGAGGTCCGGCGGGGAGAATCATCCATCGACCCAAAGATTGCCCGCAAGCTGCTGCGGGAGATCTCTTCCCCACCGCCCGAACCTATCCAGGAAGATATCGATCCCCTGACGGAACGCGAGCTGGAAGTGCTCAAAATGGTCGCTACTGGAAAAAGCAACCAGGAGATCGCCGACGAGCTGGTGGTCAGCGAGGGTACCATCCGGGCCCACGTCAGCAACATCTTGGGCAAGCTGCACCTGGCCAGCCGCACGCAGGCCACGCTGTATGCCCTGCGCCACGGTCTGGCTTTCCTGGATGACGATCAGCCATGAAAACCCATCCTGCTGTGCAGCTGCCCCACACAGAAGGTCCCCATCCCATACTGGATAACTGTTTGAGAGATTCAAACCCAGCACATTTGGCATAATTCTGATCAGCCAGCGCTGAAAAGCCCGTCGCAAAGACGGGCTTTTTGCATACCAAGAATCAGCCTTGCTCTGATGTCTTTCAGCGTGGATTTTTCTACACTGAATTCACGATGAACAGGTACTCATTTCTCATCAGGACAGAGGGAGCGCTGGTTTTACGCAGGGTGAACATTTATTTGCCCGGTATTTGCCTAGCCCTGGTCGTCCTTCTGTTAATCACCACCAGCGCAGATTCCTCTGCCCAAGTGCTTCCCGCCCCCCAGATATTCATTGCTGGGTTAGCTGACCACTGGATAGATTTCGATCCCGACAACGGCCAAAAAAACACGCCACTCCAGCCATCAATTGTCACGATCCCCCATCTCGTGCTCAAGCGCGATGGACAGCTGACCGCGCCCCGGGAGCGAACCCTGATCGTGGAGCTCAGAAACCTGGACCTGCCCCGCTCCCCCGTGGAAATTACCCTGGCGGTGTTCACCCAGCATTCGGATCACTCGCTGGAGCCTGGCTCCCGGGGACAAATCCTGGTCTGGCAGGAAACCAGGCGAATTTCCCCGGATGAAATCTTTTCTCCCGGGGAACCGCTCACCTTCCAACATGAATTCACAGATGCGCTCCAATGGAAAGGCGAGTTAGTCCCAACCCCTACTGATTATTTCCAGCTTGAACTGCGGATAACCCCGGCAGACAACTCCACCCACGCGCCATTATTTACCTTCAGTCAGGAATACGCCTTCCTGATGGAAAACCAGCGTCTGGTGGCACTTCCAGAGATACCGGGCCACACCCAGGGCGCGCCACCCGGCGAATTGATCCTCTACTACTGCGACATGTTTCCCTTCCAGCTCGACCGGGACGATCCGGGCACCAGAATGCCCAGGGAAAAGATCGAGCCCTTCCTGCAAACCCAGCTCATCCCTTCCCTGCAGGCTGCCTTCCGGGATGCGCTGGAGGCTTGGGAATTACCCTGGTACCCGGAATGGAGCAGCTACCGCCTGGAAGACCCTCCCAACCGCATCAGCCTGGCCCTGACCACCCGGGATATCTGGTTTCATGGCCAGTCGCCAGACCGGGGATCGGCGAAAATGTCGATCAGTGTCAACAGTAAGGACAACCGCGCCTACCACAGCCTAAAAGACAGCCTGGTCAGCATCTTTTACCACGAGCTGTTTCATAATATTCAGCGCAGCATCTCCCTCCATTTCGGTGGCGCGGGCGACGTGGATGGGCTTGATAACACCTGGCGTTTTTTCTCCGAGGGCACCGCGGTGCTTGCCTCCTCTGTCGGCCAGCCAGGTCTCCAGTTTTCGCCTGATCCAGGTTTGCGGGCCTACTTCACCAACGCCAATGGCTATCTTGCCGGAGGTGGCCCGGTAGAGCGAGACTTGAACAAGAGCTACCAGGAGATCGATCCCTACCATGGAGCCATATACTGGCGCTACCTCTACGAACAGTGCGGTGGCATGCACGCCGGGCTTGAAAACCCCGCCCAGGGCATGCAGGTAATCATCCAGGCGCTGCATGTCTTATACGCGGGGGAGATCGTCGATATTCATGCCTCAACTGCTATGATCGATCACCTGCCGGAGATCATGGATGAAGCCATCCAAGAGGCAGGGACCTGTCCATTTGCCGATTACCGGGAAAGTTTGAACCAGTTTGCCGCGGCCTTATACCAGCTGCAGACCGCGAACGGGCGCTGCCTGGCACCCGGATTGCCCGAAGAATGCGGTTTTTATGACCCCCGGGATATCTATCTCGATCTCCATATCCCGGAGATTCAATTCACCTCGCAGGCCTTCACCTACGACAAATCAGATCAACCCTTCCCAGCCGGTATCAAGAGCAGCTACGGCATCGATTTCATCCAGGTAAAACTCAGTCCTGCCGTCGATGGAAAACCCCTCTCTATCGAGCTCATCAGCCCGGAAGACTCACCTGCCCAGTTCAACCTGCAGGTCATAAAACTGAAAGATGTTGACGCTAATCACCGGCCCTTGCTTGTTGAGGATCGAGAATCCCAGGCCAATTTCTCTCCAGGGGGAGACGTGTTGAGATATTCCATTCCAGACCTGGACTTCGAAGCGTATAATCGCTTGGGTATCGTCATCACCCGGGTGGATAACCAGGAAAGCGTGGATAAGCAAGGGGAATACGAGCTATTGATTCACTCAAACAGGGTTCAATGATGCAAGCGGTGATTGTAATCCGATGAGCACCTGGTGCCTATCTAATATGATACAATAGACATTATTACTCCAATTATTTTCTACATCTCACAGTTGAATCCACGTGATGGAGTGCATGGGGTTAACGTTTACAACCAGAACACTGCCGACTTTTTACTCAACTTCATAGCGCGCTTATCCATTCCACTCAAAGCGGATCAACAATTAAATCAGAGGTAAACTTTGGCCAAGATCATTTCCGTTCACTCATTTCGCGGCGGCACAGGAAAATCGAACACGACAGCAAATGTCGCCGCCCAGCTGGCGTCATTGGGCAAGCGGGTCGCAGTTATTGACGCAGACATCCAATCCCCCGGGATCCACATTCTCTTCGGCCTGGAAGGGGAGCAGATCACCAACTCCTTGAATGATTATCTTTGGCAGGGCTGCAGCATCCAGGAAACCGCCCAGGATGTCACCGGGAATATTGGAGCTGAGGTTCCTGGAAGACTGTACCTGATCCCTTCTTCTACAAAACCCGGTGAGATCACCCGTGTCCTGCGCGAAGGCTATGATGCCCAGCGGATGACTCTCGGCTTCCGCAACCTGGTGGACGAACTGGAGCTGGATTTTCTGCTGATTGACACCCACCCGGGCCTGAACGAAGAGACCTTGCTCTCCATCGTCATCTCCCACACGATGGTGATCGTAATGCGACCTGACAAGCAGGATTTTGAAGGCACCGGGATCACGGTAAGAGTCGCCCGGCAGCTCGAAGTCCCCGATATGAAGCTGGTCGTCAACAAGACCCCTCCAATCCTGGATGCAGAGGACGTCAAACACAGGGTGGAGCTGGCTTATGGCTGTGAAGTAGCCGCAGTGCTGCCCCACTCGGATGAAATGATGAACCTGGCCAGTGAAGGTATCTTTTCCATGCGCTACCCGCTGCATCCCATGACCGGCATTTACAAGCAGCTGGTGGCTAAATTGGCTAGCTGATGTTCCCTTACCGTAGAACCGGAACCCGCAAAAATTCCCCTCACCGACACTGAAAACCCTTGGCAATCATCGAACCAGATCTCATCAGCCGGGAAGATATTACCAGCGGCTTGCCTGCCCGCCGGGCCAGCATTTTGTTGTTTGCTATCGAAAACCGCACCGCCCAGCTCGTTGCCAGAGCGAAGCAGGCAACAGCCATTTATCTCACCCCGAAGGCGGTCGCTGAACAGGAAAAAAACTTTCTCCAGGCAGTTGCCGCCGGTCGCGAGCTCCCCGTGCAGCCCTCAATCCTGGACCTGGATCGCTACGCCCCACAGTGGAAGGACCTGGTCCCCGATGACCCCGCCCTGCAGGCGGCAGTTGCCCACTTGCTTTCGCAAAAGTACGAATTCACCCCACAAATTGTCCCTGGGCTGCGTGTCGCCTTAGGGCTGGATACCCTTGCGGTTCAGCAGGCTTATCAGCGCTTGTACCAGCGACCCCTGGAGACGATCTTTGCCCCGCAGCTCTCCCGCCGAGACCGGGTACGCGGCACCTGGAGATCATTTTCCAACAAGCTAGAAACGCTGCCGCCATTCTGGATTACCTTCCTGCTTACCATCCCCGGCGCAGTAGGACTGCTGGCGCTGCCCATCGCCCTGGCAGGCGTGGGCTTCACCACGGCTATTACACTCATCATCCTGTTTGGGCTGATCAATATGCTCACCGTGTGGGCGCTATCCGAAGCAGTAACCCGCAGCGGCACCACCCGCTTCGGGCTGGGCTTCCTGGGTCAACTGGTAAATGAATACCTTGGTAAACCCAGCTCCACCATGCTGACCGTGATCATGAGCCTCAACAATTTCTTCATCCTGATCATATTTTTCCTCGGGGTTGCCGGGACCCTGGAAGACTCGACTAGCCTCCCCATGGAATTGTGGGTCATCGCCCTGTTTGGAGTCTGCCTGTATTTTCTATTCCGCCGGTCATTCAATTCCACGGTCGGTACTACCGTGTTGATCGTGCTGGCCAACCTGGTGATTCTGTTGCTCATTCCCCTGATCGCCCTGCCGAACTTTTCCATCGCTAACCTGCCAGCGATCAGCTTGCCATTCCAGGGAGAGAGCTTTGACCCTGCAATCTGGGGATTGGTCTTGGGCGTCATGCTATCGACCTTTTTCTCCCACATCTTGATTGCCGCGTATGCACCCATCACCCTGCGCAGAGAACCGGGCGGTCGCTCCTGGATATTGGGCAGCGTCACCGCGATTTTCGTGCTCATGTTGATCGCCTGCTTGTGGATGGTGGTTATCAACGGCACGATCCCGGCCGAAATCCTGGCCAAAACAGCGGGAACTGTCCTCTCACCACTGGCGGAGGTTGTCGGCCAGTCGGTGAATTATCTCGGCTCCCTGCTGGTCATCCTCAGCTTAGGACTGGGCTGCATACAGGTAGCCCTGGTTTTATACTACCTGGCTGACGAACGCCTGCCGGAGCAGTTCGCCAGCGGGCTGTTCAAGCGGATCGGTGAGCGCGGCCGCTTCTTGCTGGCCATCAGCCCCGTCTTGTTGGCATTCTTGATCACCGAATGGATCGCGGTTACCGGACAGGGTTCTTTCACTTCATTTCTGGGAATTATCGGGGCGCTCAGCTTACCCATGTTAGGCGGTATGGTACCGGTGCTGCTCCTGGCAGCGACCAGGCGTAAGGGCGATTTCGAACCCAGCTTGGTCTCCCGCCTGGTCGGGAATCCAGTACTCCTGGCGGGAATCTACCTTTTCTTCCTGGCAACGATCTTTGCTTACGGCTTGTTTATCTGGGACGATCTCCTGCCGCGACTGCTGGTGATCCTGACCGGCATCTGGGTAGGAGCAGTGACCCTGAGGATGCTGCTCAGGGGAACGATGAGCCCACGTACAGCCATCGAGCTGCGGGAGGATCAGCGCGTCGGCGAAGGAAACCTGCTCCAGGTTGTCTCTGCTGGTCACCAGGTGCAGGTCCGTGCCGAAGTTCACACCCACGACAATCAAGAGCTGATCGAGATGGACATTGCCCAGCTGCCTGAATTTAATCAGATCAGATCGATCCGATTAACCTTCAACAACAATCCTGCTGAGACATTGAAAATCTGGACTCACCGTCTTACTCCCGGAGGAACATCTAAATTACTGCCTGTTACGATCGAAATTCGCTCAGATCAGGGCAATCAGCAGTTTGATATGCGCGACCTGGGTGAACAGGTATCATTCCCCCTGGATGGCGAAATCCATTGGGTGAATTTCACATTCCACCCCGATTAGACCCTTATTTCATTTAAGTGAATGTCTTGGGCAGGTATCCAATCATGGATCGGCGGTTTTCAGTCAGGCGATCCCCCCACCATCCACGACCAGGACCGCCCCGCTCACGTAGCTGGCAGCCTCGCTGGCCAGGAACAATACTGCCTGGGCAATTTCCATGGGTTGCCCAAAGCGACCTAATGGGCGTAATGCGGCTTCCTTAAGAAAGGCCTGCTCGTCGATTTTTAGCTGCTGCGCCTCGCTCCGCAGCATTTCAGTATCCGTGTCCCCCGGGCAAATACAGTTTACCCGCACGTTTTGCGGCCCATGATCTATCGCCATGGCCCGGGTTAAATTCACAACCGCAGCCTTGGCAGCACAATAAGCGGCCGCCTTGGCTCCTCCCTTCAATCCCCACCCCGATCCAGAATTGATAATTGATCCGCCTCCTGCAGGGACCATCACCGGTAAGGTGAATTTACTCATCAGGAAAACAGATTTCAGGTTGACCTCCAGCACTCGCTCCCAATCCGCTTCACTGGTTTCGACTACATCCGCCCGGCGGATGATCCCAGCGTTATTAAACAGGATATCGATCCGGCCAAACTCCTCCACCGCTGCTTGAACTGCTTCCCGGCATACCTCAGCCCGGGTTACATCACCCGGGATAAAAATCGCCTGAGCCCCGACTTTGCTTAAGCTTTCAACCAGCCCTATCCCCTGGTCCTTATTGATGTCTACCAAAACCAGTGCAGCTCCTTCCCGGGCAAAGAGCTCGGCAGTTGCTCTACCGATACCCGCTGCCCCTCCGGTGATCAGCGCGGTTTTTCCCTGTAATATTTTCATACCTGCTCCTCAAGATGCAACGCGGTAGATTACCCGTTCACGGAAACCAGTCGTCACGGAGACATAGCCGCTCAACCGTTTGTCCAGTGCTTCACTCCCGGTATCAACCAAGAATGGCTGGCCGTACAGGGAATGCAGCTTTCCCAGGGTGCAGATCACCTGGATATTTTCAGTGCCCACCTGCTCTATCACTTTCGCACTGATCGGTTGGTTGCCCCTGCCGAAAATGAATCCCTGTCCGCCAATCGGGGTTACGAAAATCTTTGTCTTGTTTCTCCCTATCAATCCCACCAATTGTTCCTCATTCACATCC
>CP070764.1:3550826-3574515 GCA_020349245.1 Chloroflexota bacterium
TTCTTCCTTTTGGCATTTATTGCCTCCTTTTCGACCGATCCTCTCAATCTACCTGGATCAGTTTTTGGGGGGCAGGTCAGCCAAGGAGTAGATTAGTTTACCTTACATTAAAGGATCCAATTGAGGTTTGAGTCTCATTCCACTTATTAATCGAAATATAACTGCTTGACACGCCTGTTGGTTTTTTTTTGCTTCTTTTCGCTTTGATCAAAGGGGGAAACTCTATCGATTGGAGAATGAAATCAGTTCTTTAGATCAAGAATTAGGTAAATCCTTGTCTTGTTTCCAGTTTCTAGGAATCAGTCTTTTTTTTCGTTCCATGCAAAGTATAATTTTCCTTCAGGAGAATTGGCTGCAAGACATGGAGAATCTCCACCCTCTCATCCAAACCAAATTATTTAAACCCGGTCTTGTTGCGGATCTGGTCCAAAGACCGCATTTGGTAAATCGCTTAAATGCGGGGCTACACCGCAAAGTCACATTGATATCAGCACCTGCGGGTTTTGGTAAATCGACCCTTGTGCTCTCTTGGCTAGCGACATGCGAGCGGCCTTCTGTCTGGCTTTCACTGGATGAAAATGATAGCGATCTTTTCCTTTTCTTGAACTATTTGATTGCTGCTATTCGGAGCCGTTACCCCCAGTCTTGTCAAGAAACCCTTGCACTGCTCAAAGGTGAACGTTTGCCTGATCCCAGGTCTATAGCAATATACCTTGTGAATGATATTGTTAATAATGCAGAATCTTTCATCATTGCCATAGATGATTATCACTTAATTCAGGATGAAGAGATTCATCAGTTCATGGCAAGCTTGATCAAAAACCAACCCGAACAATTACATCTGGTGATCACCTCGCGTTCTGATCCAACTTTACCTATTCCGTGGTTACGAGCCAGTCATCAACTGACCGAGATACGTGCAACTGATCTACGCTTCTCAAAACAGGAAGCTGAGCTTTTCTTCCAAAGAGTTGTTGATATCGGCATCGATCCCGCTGTCGTAGTTGGTCTATGTCAGAATGCAGAAGGTTGGATCGTTGGGTTGCGGTTGGCAGCATTGTCGATGCAGTCTGGTTCTGATCCAGCCGAATTACTTAACAGCTTCAGTGGGGGTACCAGTGACTTCGTTACCGATTACTTGATAAGTGAAGTGCTGGATCGTCAACCGGAAGAAATTCGGAAGTTCCTGCATCATACTTGCATACTTGATCGCTTCAATTTGAGCCTTTGCGAGGCAGTATATTATGGTTTTAATAAGGAAACAGGTAAACCGCTAGTATCTGATAGCGTTGATCCACCTGTCTTGGCACTCCTGAGCGAAATTAAACGCAAGAATTTATTCCTAATTCCTTTGGATTACGAACAGAAATGGTACCGCTACCATAATCTCTTCAAAAAAATGCTTGAAAGCCAATTGTTAAATTATTTCACCCCTGAACAAGTTGGATGGCTGAATTGTCAAGCCAGCCTTTGGTTCAGGGAACAAGGATATCTTGAAGAAGCCATCCGGTATGCTATCCAAGCCAATGATGTCGATTTGGCTGTAAAGATTGTGGAAGAACAAAGTCAAAATTTGCTCAATCCCTTTGATCGAAACGTTTTAGAACGTTGGCTATCCATTCTGCCAGAAGAGTTCGTCTGGATGAGACCTAAATTGCAGATCACCCGCGCCTGGATCCTGTATCGGCAATTTAACATAACTGTTCTTGAATCAGTTCTGGATAGAATCGAGCGCCTCTTTGAAGAAGGTAAATGCTCAAACGATGAGAAGAAAGTAGTTGGAGGTCATGTACAAGCACTCCGCTGCGTAACTGAATACCTGTTAAGTGCAAATTACCAAAACGTGTTGAAGTTAAGTGAAAAAGCATTAAGGCAGTTGCCCGAATCCGATCGGGGGGCTCGCAGTGTAGCATTTGCGTTTAGAGCATTAAGCTTACAAGCACTGGGGAACCGGAAACTTGCCATTCGGGAAATGGAGCAAATCATTTCCGATTTATCCCCTCACAGCCCAGCAAAAACCCAGGCTTATCTCAGCTTGGCATTACTTCACCTATCCGCTGGTGACCTGAACCGCATGGCGCAGATCACCAAGCAGATGTTTAGCTTTGCCACTGAAAATAAAGAAGTAAACGCTATACCTGCGGCGAACTATACGTCAGGTTTTCTGCATTACGAATGGGATGATCTTGATGCTGCCGAAGTTTATTTCCAGCGAGTTTTCGATGCTCGCTACCGTGCAAACTTCATGGGTGGCATGGGCGGAGCGTTGGGATTGATTCGAATAAACCAGCTTCGACATCAACTTAATAAATCTCAAGAACTGCTGGATATCTTGCGTGCCGATCTTTTAAAAATAATGAATGCGGATTTACTCCCCTGGATCGAAGCTGCTCAAGCGATGCAAGATATGCTTCAGGGAGATCATGCTGCTGCTCTTCATTGGGCACGTTCTAATCCAGAAGTAGCTTTTGCGGACAAGATATTCAATACCGAGCTGCCTATCTTGATTCAATGCCGCATCCTGGTTGAACTCGGAACGACCAGCGATCTCCAACAGCTTCAAGAAAACCTTCTACAGCTAAAGTTTGAACTTGAATCCTACCACTTTACCAATCACCTAGTACAGGTTCTCGCACATCTGGCTCTGATCAACCAGCGGCTTGGGAATATCACCAAAGCCTTAGAATATATTGAACAAGCTGTAGCCTTAGCCCATCCGGGTGGTTTAGTTCGCTCCATTGTGGATGCTAGACCATTGATTGTGCCACTTCTTCAGCAGTTGCATGCCAGTGAGGTTGCACCCAATTATGTTTCTAGATTGCTTTCGGCTTTTGGCGATGATAAATCTAACGTTCCACCAAAGAAACCCGTACCCCGGACAATTGACCCTGATCTGACCGACCTTGTTGAACCGCTCACCCGCAGGGAGGAAGATATCATTCGGCTGATGGCACGCGGATTGAGCAACCAGGAGATCGCTGAAAGCCTGTTCATCTCACCCCATACCGTCCGGGCTCATGCAACCAACATCTACGCCAAACTGGGGGTCAACAGCCGTGCTCGCGCCGTTCACAAAGCCAGGCAACTAGGTGTTCTCCTAATCGAACGATAATTCAACCCATCCCAATACCCATTAATGAGACCGCTCATATCGTATTTACGCGCTTTTTACGCGTTTTGTACGATGTCTTTCGGTACAAAATTGCTTAAACTGGTCTATGGATCAGCAAAGACAAATCCCAATCGAATTTTTTGATGATGAAAAACCATTTGCACCTCGATGAGCCAGCAAAGTACCGCATCCAGGTTCAAGGAATTCTTGGACAGCAGTGGAGCGAGTCGATGGGCGGATTAGAGATCTCGGTCACTGGATCACAGGATCAGCCCGTGACCACTTTGACTGGAGAATTGCTGGACCAGGCCGCGTTGATGGGGGTACTCAACGGTTTGTATTCGTTGGGTTATGCGTTGCTATCCGTCGAATATCAGTCTTTATCAAGTTAAAGGAGTTAAGTTATGAGCAAATCAATCAATCCATACGGGCCTCGACCCGGTGGCGGAATCAGCCTGCCAGACTACTACCAACCATGGCCGGCGATTAAGAACCGCAATATGTTCCTCCCAGGTACAGAAGTTTTGCCAGAGAACGAAATGCGCATCACCTTTCTGGGTAGTTCACCCTGGCCCCCCAATAAATTGCAGAAGGGGACATCCATACTTGTGGAACTAGGAAATGGAACCATGCAACCAAGGCGTTTCTTCTTTGACTTGGGGAATGGCAGCATTGGCCACGCACTGGCCCTTCAAGTGCCAGCGGCATTGATCAATGACATCTTTATCAGCCACCTGCATGCGGATCACTATGCAGACCTGCCTTACATGTACCCGTTCCGCGCTTTCTCGGGCGGTTTCCAGGCACTCCGTGTTTATGGTCCTTCCGGAGCAACCCCTGAACTGGGTATCAAAGAAATGATCAAGAACATGCGCAAGATGAACCGCTGGCATGAAGAGAATTTCGACTCATGCCCCATCGGTGATGGGTTTGAGATCGATGTGCACGAATTCGATTGGAAGGAAAGAAACGATATTTGTTACGACAAAGATGGTGTCAAGGTCCGCCATTGGCCGCGCTCGCATGTCAAGGACGGGGCCTCTGCCTACCGGCTGGATTGGGAAGATGCGGGTCTATCATTTGTCTGGACTGGAGATGGACGTCCGGATGTATTGTCTGCTGAATACGGCAAGGGCGCGGATGTCTTTATTACTGAGGGCACGATCGATACCCCTTGGCTGACGGGTCTCAAAGTTGGTGCCCCTGCCAAGCTGTGGGAGTATACGATGGATATCTACCACACACCCTACTACGCCGCAGGTTACCTCTTCAAGCAAGCCCAACCGCGCATGGGTGCTATCTGTCACTTCGAATGGAGCGACGATGCACTGATGGCTGAATCTGTTGCTGAGATCAGAGCACATTGGGATGGACTATTCATGTTTGGTTTGGACCTTAATGTGATCAACGTTACGAAGGAAAACATCTGGATACGGCAAGCAGTTGATGTCGACGGTGCCGCACCTGCTTCGATGGATCCGCGCTGGTTCGTAAAACCTGGCGAAAAGCTGCCAGAAAAAATCGACTTTCCGACCCCGCGTAATCCACGTGAGAATCAACAAGAGCAGTTTGTGCGCGACCTCGAGATCGACCCCAAGCTGTACTACCCGGAACATGCTTATCGCAAACCGACCCAGACATGGCCAGGAGTAACGATCAACCCCCGCGAGATGCTCAAAGCTCGTGGAATCGACGTTGACGAATAATAAACAAATATATGCTTGAGTGGATTTATCGAAGTGGACCTCGATAAATCCACCATTTTCTTGAAAGGACAGTTGTATGGAGCGACCTATCCTCGCGCCAGCCCCGCGCGATGAACCAATTGTTATTACCGGCAGAGAACCGGTGCCAGTGACGCTGCTGGTCGGTTTTCTTGGTGCCGGGAAGACCACCTTGCTCAACCGTATCTTAAATGGTGATCATGGACTGCGCGTAGGTGTTCTGGTCAACGATTTTGGTGCTATCAATATTGATGCAGAACTAATTGAAGGCGTTGAGGAGAATATGATCAGCCTGAGCAACGGCTGCATCTGCTGTGAAATCCGCGATGACCTGGTTGTCTCCCTGGAACAGTTGCTCGTGCGAGAAGAGGATGTTGATTATGTGATCGTGGAGGCAAGCGGCGTTTCCGATCCAGAAGGGATTGTGATGACCTTCCTGGACCGCAAGTTCGCTGGACTGCTCAGGTTGGACAGCATCACCTGCATAGTGGATGCAGAAGCAATTTTTACTGATGGGGATAATCAAGAGCTAACTTATCTAAAAATTCGCCAGATAGGCTACTCGGACCTTGTAATCTTAAATAAAGTAGACCTGGTGTCCCCCACGCATATTGAGGTGGCCAAAGAATGGATCGACGCCCACCTGAACCGGATCAGGATTGTTGAGGCGGTTCAATGCGATGTGCCGCTGGAAATTCTGCTTGCTGTTGGCAGATTTGATCCCGCGGAGAAGGCTCGACAGGAAGATGACATAAAGATCGAAGCGCTAAATGCAACTCATAGCTCTCATTCCGCTGGAGAAATTTTCGAAACCTGGAGCTTCGAAACAGATCAGCCGTTGTCATTAGAACATCTCAGGGAAATGGTACGCAGAAAATTGCCTGCCTCGGTTTACCGCTGCAAAGGGATTATTTATTCATCTGATAATCCCGGAAAAAGGATTGCCCTCCAAATTGTTGGACGCCGAACGGAGATTAGTGTGCTTGATGATTGGGGGGAGCGTGTTCCAAGGACGAAGATCGTCGCGATTGGATCCTCCAATGAAATTGAACGCAACTCATTAACCATGCTGTTCGAGGGTTGCATAGACACCAGCGTCACCTTACCCCAGGCATAACCGCGTGCACGGTTCGTTACTTCAGCAAGTAGACTCAAGATTTTATTCTGACTGGCTATCCAGGGAAGAAGAATTGAGGCTGTCACCCTACCACAAATCAATTAAAAGGAAACAAGAGTCGTTTGTCCAAAACCGATGTAGTACTTATTGTTTTCCTGGACAAAAGCTCTGATATCTCTAGGTCTCAAATATGTCCTGGATAGAATGACATCATCCTGCTGGTTGTGACTATGTCTATCGGTATGATAGTTCGGGGAGGTA
The DNA here is from genome assembly GCA_020349245.1 of Chloroflexota bacterium. Classification (GTDB taxonomy): domain Bacteria; phylum Chloroflexota; class Anaerolineae; order Anaerolineales; family UBA4823; genus PFL25. The sequence continues at coordinate 3,557,041 of CP070764.1, forward strand.
AGTTGGATTTGGGACAACATTTTCATGGTCGCCAGAAATTAGAAAGGAGATAGAAAATTATGGGTAAACTGCTTGGTAATACACGTTATGTCGTCTTTATCGCGGTCGTTGGCCTGCTGTTTTCCAGCATTGCCGTGTATGTTTTCAGCGGCATTCTGACTGTTAATGTGATCGTCGAGGCTTTCCAGCACGGGTTCAACACAGAAGTAGCAAGAGCCTTCAGCTCAGAATTAATCGAGTTGATCGACCTTTTCCTGCTCGGCACAGTGCTGTTCATGACTTCCGTGGGCCTGTACGAATTGTTTGTCGATCCCAAGATATCAATCCCAGCCTGGCTCTCAGTTGCCAACCTGGACCAGCTGAAATTCAACCTGGTGGCAGTGATCGTTGTCATGCTTATGGTACTCTTCCTGGGCGCTGTGGCTACGGCTCCTGACTTTGAAAATGGGCTTGACCTGCTGTATTATGGCGGCGGCATTGCACTGGTGATCTTGGCAGGCAGCGTCGCGGTGCTGATCTTCCAGCGGGTCCACCAGAACGAGATAGGCCACGAGCATATGCCTGCTCACGACATAGCTGGAGGTGAGCTCAACGAGAACTAGCGCGAGTATTTTCGTCGGCAGCTCCGCAATTGGTAAGCCGCCAGTCTGTACAAACAAGCATAAGTCTTCGGATGAGGATCAGAAATGAACATACTTGATGAAATACCAATCGGGATTGCCTTTCTGCTGACAACTGGTTACTGTGTTCTTCTTTTTGAAATAGGCTATCGCACCGGGCAGCGACTGCGTCGTCGAAACCCAGATGCGGAGTTGGGTGGAGCTACCGGTGGGGTGACTGCTGGTTTGTTGGGTTTATTAGCATTCATCCTCGCCATAACGATCGGAATTGCTGGAAATCAGCATCAGACCCGTATGGAACTCTTAGCTGCGGAAGCCAATGCGATTGGAACAGCCTTTCTCCGGACGGATTTTGTCGAAGAGCCTGATCGAACTGCGATGCGTGATCTCTTAAGGAATTATGTTGATGTGCGCCTATCAGCCTTCGATGAAGGAGCGACGGTGCAGGATGTGGCAGCCCGTTCCGAAGTGATCCACAACCAGTTGTGGTTGATCACAATGGCTAAGGCTAATGAGCATCCAGAATGGGAAACTAGAGCTCTCCTCGTGGACTCAATCAATGAGGTAATCGATGTACATGGACTGCGGGTGTTTTTCGCGCAAGCTCACCTTGCGCCTCTGCTGTGGATTGTGTTTTATCTGGCTGCTGGGTTGAGTTTCTTTATCTTGGGAGTTCTCAATAGCGCAGTTGGGAGGAGAAATCTCATCACAGTGATACTCTTCGCGTTAGTGATAGCCGCGGTCTTGGCAGTCATCATGGATCTCGATAGGGCACAGCAAGGTATGCTGAATGTTGTGCAAGGACCGCTGCTTGATCTGCAGAGACAAATGGGACCACCTGGTTTTTGACAGACATGCAATACTCAATTACCAGACTCCTGATGTACACGTCCATAAAGTGTTTAGCATACATGCTATCATCAGGTTGGACCCAGATCAATTGACCACTTTCGATATAAACGATATGTCGTAGATGCCCTTTTAGGCAGGCAATTCATGATCCTTTTTCGGCTAGTCTGATTTGAAACGATTTAAAGAATATTCTGGCTGGTGATGTCTAACTAAGAAGGAAAAAACTCGCAAAAAAATGAACGTAGAAAGGTTCTTGATGAACCAAAATACAGACATGCAGAAAAACAAATTGATGGGATTGAAAGTTTCCAGAGAAGTACTCACAAAAGATTTAATTGCTGGGTTGGTCATGTCGATCGTCACGGTCCCTGGTGCCCTGGCAAATGGTCTTTTAGCCGGTATTAACCCGGTATATGGGGTATATTCGATGATCGCGGGTACGACAGTGGCCGCCTTATTCACCAGTTCGGTGATTATGAACGTTGATTCCACCAGTGCAACCTCCATCGCAACAGGCGATTTCCTGGTTGGGATCACTTCCGCAGAGCAACAAGGCTACCTGGTGGTTTTGGGGATCCTGGTAGGAATGTGGATGCTGTTATTTGGTTTACTAAAACTCGGTATCCTGGTGCGCTTCATCTCAAACTCCGTGATGACTGGATTCCTCAGCGGCTTGGGTGTACTAACCATTTTAGGCCAGGTAGGAGACATTACCGGTTACTACAGCGAAGCGCCCAACAAGGTTTTTAAGACCATAGACACGTTCTTGTTCCACTGGCGTGAAATCGATCCTGCAACCTTTGTTTTGGGTCTCATCACTATCGCGGTCGTTATCCTGATCTCGCGCACCCGCTTCGAGCGATATTCATTTGCAGTTGCAGTGATCGGGATTACCTTACTGGCTTTTATTCCGATTTTCGAATCAGTATTGCTGGTTGGGGATACCACAGAGATCCCGCGAGGTTTACCCATGCCTAACTTGCCGGATTTATCGCTTATTCCCAAGATGCTTTTACCAGCACTGACAATTGCCATCATCGCCCTCGTCCAGGGAGCGGGTGTCAGCCAAAGTGCCCCCAATCCAGATGGAGAATACCCGGATCCCTCTGGAGACTTCCGTGGCCAGGGCGCGGCCAACCTCTCCGTGGGTATCTTCAGCGGTATCCCGGTTGGGGGTTCATTGTCGGGTTCGACAACGCTACAGACTATCGGGGGGCTCTCGCGTTGGGCGAACATCTTCACTGGCTTGTTTGCAGCCTTTCTGCTGATCTTTTTTGCTCCATTCATCGAAGTCTTACCGCTGTCCACACTGGCAGGGTTACTAGTTGTGGTTGGATACAGCATGATCAAAGTTGGTCGGATCCAGACGGTTTGGAACACGGGTCCAGTACCTACACTGGTTTTCATTGTCACCTTCATAGCCACCTTGTTCCTAGATCTTCAGGTGGCAGTCGTCATTGGTGTCGTTCTGACATTTCTGCTGCAGATTTACAGGGCTGCTGAACGAGTGCGCATCGAACGGATTATTCAGCAAGAGGGTGGTAGCTTTATTGAAGCAGACGTTCCCGAAGATCTTCCCAGTGATGAAATTGTTATCTTACAACCGATTGGCAGCCTGTTCTTTGCCGGAACTGTTGAGTTTGAAGAGCATTTACCCAATGTAGGAGATGCTAAACATAGCGTCGTGATCCTACGCTTGCGCGATCGTGATGAAGTTGGCAGTACTTTTATCCGGGCTTTACAGCGTTTCGCGGCGAAACTACAGCAAGGGGACAATCTATTGATGTTGACAGGCTTAGGCCAACACGTGCGCGATCAATTGGAGAAAACTGATCTGGTAAGTTTGATTGGAGAAGAAAACATCTTCTTGGCTGAACCAGTATATACTGCTGCTCTGGAAAAGGCCTTGGTTGCTGCAAACCAGTGGTTAGAAGGAGTTAGAAGAACCGGTGTTTAATGATGAATGAACAAACCCGGACAGGAAGGTGTTATTAAATAGAGGATGGAAGAATCATTGGGAATTTTTATTCCCCCTTAGATCGGTTCCTAGGATTGCTGGTGATCGGAGTTGGTGTATACATTATCTTCGGTAAAATGTGGGAATTGCGACGCTGGTCTAATTTTTCTATACAATCTGGAGGAGTCTGGAAATTAATCGTAAAATTTGATAAGCCAAGTGACGGAGAACAGGTTTCCAGCTTGGTATCTGCTCAATTTCAGGTGATTAATCCAAATTGTGGTGACAAAGTTGTGCCACGAAAGCGTAACAAAATAGGTAATAGTTAATAGACACATTACTGGCGTCATGTCGATGGTTAGAATACCATTTCTCCTGCCTGCTGGAAGTTGTGCTCATGATGGAGGTGAAGTCGATACACAATATCAATAAATAATAGTTTCAATCCTTGATCGACTTTTGTATACAAGTAAGTAATGTAGCACAGTGTAGAGATGTTAATCAAAAAAAACTTGGTTACCTAATAATTTCTAAAACAACAAAAAGGAGAATGTCATCATGGCAAAAAAACTGTTTGCTGAGTTTGTCGGCACTTTTGTCCTTGTCCTCGGAGGTTGTGGATCTGCCGTACTGGCGGCAACTTTTCCCGATACAGGCATCGGGTGGCTTGGTGTTTCCATTGCTTTCGGTTTGACAGTACTGACGATGGCATATGCGGTCGGTCACATATCCGGAGGCCACTTCAATCCTGCAGTCAGCCTCGGTTTATGGGCTGGAAAACGCTTTTCGGCAGCTGAACTGCTACCTTATATCGTGACGCAGATTGTAGGAGCAATCCTTGCTGCCGGTGTGCTTTACCTGGTTGCCAACGGTCAACCTGGATTTAATTTACAGGATAGCGGTTTTGCAGCCAATGGTTATGGCGAGCATTCTCCTGGGGGATACTCACTTTTGTCAGGTCTGATCGCCGAAATCGTCTTGACCTTTGTATTCCTGTTCATCATCATGGGTGCAACTGATAAAAGAGCACCGCAAGGATTTGCCCCTCTTGCAATAGGCTTGGGTTTAACTCTAGTGCACCTGGTAGGAATCCCAGTGACCAATCTTTCGGTCAATCCAGCTCGTAGCACTGGTCCAGCTCTGTTTGTTGGTGGATGGGCTCTTGCACAACTTTGGCTGTTTTGGGTCGCCCCAATCCTTGGTGCGCTCCTGGCTGGATGGGCTTACCGTTTTTTGGCTGAAGATTGATCAGATCTGCTTGAGAGATCCTTCCCTTGCGGAGATTCAAATTTTTCACTTCCGGAGAGCACTAAGTATGAATACCGAGACAAAACAAAGATTTATTGGACGGAAAATCTGGTATGGGATTGCGATCGCGTTATGTGTACTGGTTATCGTGATCAGCCTCACTGCTGTGGCTGGTACCTGGGTGCTGGGTAGCACATTGAGCTCAATCACCAGCCGAGTGTTGTTGGTGGTGGAGAACACTGCTAATGGATTGAGCACAATCGTGGAGCGCATTGATCTGGAGGTAGCAGAGATAGAGGAAATCACTACAGAAATGAGTGATGCAACCAGCCAGATCGGTCAGAATGTGACCGATAAGGGACTAATCCTAGCCCTCCTGCCAGAGGAACGTGAGCAGAATCTTTCCGCTGGGGCAGAGGAGCTAAAACAGAATATAAATTCCACAGGAGAGGCCCTCGAAAATGGCTTGGAACTTTACCGGTCGATCGATAGCCTGCCATTTGTTTCGTTGCCTAAACCCGATCAGCAATCTTTGGCTCGGTTGGATGAGTCTATTGCTGAAGTCCAGGGCACAATTCAAGATATCACACAGGAAATCCAGGATTTCCGTGATGGTTTATCAGAAAACATAGGCAAGGTGGCTGCTTTGCTGGATGATATCACTGCCAAACTGGTCGAAGTGCGCCAAAACTTAGCGCAAATTGGCAACAACCTGAAAGCGTTACAGGACCTGGTAGCCCGTTGGCGTAGCATGATCCCACTCCTATTCACCTCACTTAGTATCATCGTCACCCTGTTATTTGCTTGGTTGATTTACACCCAGGTGGAGATCATCCGCTTGTATGTCCAGCGGTGGAAAGGCATAAATGGCGAGGATTTCAAGACCTTCTCTGAGAAAGAAGCAAAAGATTCGGAATTGTCAGGGACGCTTGACAGTGAAGTGCAGGAAGAGGAATTATCTAAACAGTCCCAATAGACCCCACGGATATTTATACCGCATCAAATTTACTTATTGGCTTCCACTTTATATCTCTAGAAAGATCAAGCATTGCTAATCTGAGAGATGCTCAAAACGATTCTATTTGTAGATATAATGCAAGAAGAACCTCCAACATCATAAGTATTATGGTGTGAGTCAGGTTTTTTTTCCCCGCTTATACAATGGTAGCCATAACAAATGGGTATGATAAATCCAAATTACTAGTAATAAAATAAATGCAATCAGATCGCTTGGTTTGTGTATCAAGCGATTTATTTTACCTAAGATATATACCTGTAAATATCAGTCCGTGAATGACTTTGATTATTGGTAACAAGCAGCTTAACAAAATTGTAGTAATTATCAGCTTTCTTCTCGCTCGATCCCCATTTCTCAATGTTCGACAACCTACGTCAGCAGACCACCGTTTATGTCACTATTTGTTGCATAATTGGTGAATCGAATGTTCGCGGGGGTATAAGTACTCTGAACTAATCCTGTTTAGGATTTTCCCCTCATGGACAAGGATGCAGGTCGCCTATCCTTCTTTATGCTTGGTGCAACCCTGGTGCAACCCGCATAGAAATGATGGACATTACAAAATTAGTGGAGACTTTTTACACTCATAACTGGAAACTAAAGACACAGAATCATGGGATGGACATCCCTCACGAAGACTCTTAATCGTTAGGTTACAGGTTCCCTTCCGCCTCGCTCAGGACAGGCGAGTCCTGTCGGGGTCATCTTTTCTAAAAGAGCCGCTCTCGATATCCGTAGAGCGGCTTTTATCTATGTGCCGTGTTGAAAACCAGGGAAAAACATCTTATTTGCCGTTGATGATTTGGATATTGAAATCTATTCAATACATTAAAATTCAACGAGTATTGGTTCGTGTCCGATACCCGGTTCTCAATCTAATCAATCATTGGTGATCTTAGGATAGTTGACAGGAAACAGTCTACGTTAGAGAGCGTATAGAGCAGCCTCAAGTACTGAACCAGTGATATAACCTGGGTTAGATGAGGCTAAAGGGAATGTGTTCGCTGAGATGATAAGTACCTTCATGTTTAATCCTCAGTAAAGTAATAGTCAAGAGATAAGTTTGGCAGCCTCTAACTGCTAGAGCAAATCGGTTGTGTCCAAACAATTCACCCCACGACCTTGCCATGGAACAATGAATAGGTAAAGAAGGCGTAATAATCCGGATGATCCAAAATGAAGTCCGATGATTCTGGCAAGCAAAGGTGCTGATACTCCGTCCAATTCTCCTGTGTCAATTCAGATTCCACTTCTGGCCAGCGCATCTGTAAAAGGGCTGTAAATGCCTGGCGAAGATCATTATCAAGTGGGGCATGGGCATCTCCGACAAAGGTGCGTGCTTTACATTTCTCTATCCCTGCGTCACGAAACCAGCCGAGGGCGCGAGTAAAATGCAATTCCGGGTTCTTTCCCTTAACAAACGGGGCAATTCCAGCAGAAGTCGCTCTAAGTCGGGCCTCCAAAATTGGATATCCTGGAAGGAGATTCTCAGAAGACCAGGCTAAGATGGCCACGGTTCCGCCAGGCCTCACCACTCTACCAAGTTCCTTCACTAATGGGAGGGGCTCTATCGGCGCGTATCCCACGCAGTCCACACTCCATGCCCAATCGAATGTGTTATCATCGAAGGGTAGCTCTTTTACGTCACCCTCTCGGAATGATATCCTCTTGGTATAGCCGGCTTCGGCGACCAATTTTTTTGCAATATCGAGGAATTCAGGAGACAGATCAAGTCCAGTGATATGTCCTTTAGGTCCCACTGCCTCTGCGAGCAACAGGGCCTGGAGCCCGATGCCACATCCAGCATCCAGCCCTCGACTCCCCTTGGGGAGTTGCAAGTCCTGGATCGCAGATCGAAGAACAGGCTCTCTCAACAAATTAGAATCGTAGGATATCTGGACATAGTCGTCTATTGCAGTCATTTCCTATCCTTTCAACCATAAAGATTACAAATTAGAGTCAACCCCTGCAATCTGTGAAGGCAGTTCGGAATATTCAATTATGGTGTTTCATAAGTGGTTCTTATTGTAGTACACAATGGGAGAAAGCATTTTATCTGCAACTCAAAAAAACTTTCAAGAAGCAGTACTCCTACTGATGGTGTTACTCAAAAACTCTGGGGAGTGCGTTTCGTGATTATTCTGTGAAATATCATCGCAAGAGAATTCTTATTAGTACTCAGGACCAATTTTGACTTAACATTCATGAACAGACAGTCGCCTTTCCTTCTTATGCAAGTTGCGCATCATGTGCAATTCGGTGCAACCCTGGTGCAACCAGCATATAAATTATTGACAATAAAGAAACAATAGATACTTTTTCCCCCCATATGTAGACAAAATAGAAAATATTGACGTAAATACAAGGGATAGACGGCAACCACTGGAACTCTCAATCGTTAGGTTACAGGTTCCCTTCGTCCCGCGGCTCACAATGGATGAACCCTCGCCCAGGACAAGACTCGCCTGTCCTGGGCACTCGGAGCCCCCTAAATATGGGGGTTCCTTCATTTAATACCCGTATATACAGCAGTGATTGGGATTGTTAATTTACGAAGTCTTATTATGTTTGTGCAACCGGGGTATCAAAACATGGAAAATACGGACACATCAGACATAATCAATACCATATAAGTGGCTTGGTAGATAAAATTCCGTCATTTGAATGCGTGGACCTGACCAGTGAGCCCATTGAATAAAAAAAGCAACGGGCAGCAAATCCTGATAACCAGGCTGGATGATCACTATAATGCACATTTTCGTTTCATCATTTAACCTAGACTGTGTGACATCGTCATCACTATAACCGGGCCAACGAATTGGGGGTGGTGGGGGATTTATTTGTGGAATTAATTCGGGGATCAAGTGAAAGAGCAAATAACCGAAAACTTCATTAATCAAGCACAGGTTTTTCGCTGGTAGCCTCGAGAATAGCATACAGGGTGGATAGCATTTCACCAGGCTTCCCGGGTATAAAAACCCCAACCCTGGCTAGGGTCAATTCTCATGATCAGCGAGGATGGTTGCATACGCTTTTTAAACTTTTTTTGACCCTGACGTTCCAGCTAATAGATTGGGAATACCGGAAATAATCTACGGTTACAATATAACAAACCTCGTATTGATTTTCCATTGATAAGGTGGAAATACCCAGTCTGGAGGACAGATTGCATGAGACCGATGTCCAAAACGTTCTACCTGGTAATGGTGCTATCGATGCTCGTCTGGTTGCCTGGTTGCCAGCAAGATGCAGCAGAACTTAACCGGCAGTTATCTGCGGGCCCACTTTCGCCTGAAAAGCCAGAAGAGGATGCTCTCAAGCTTTCTACACCAGAAGTTGAACACAACAGCACAATTCCATTAGCCTACTCATCGTTTAAAATCCTGGGCCATGTTGAATACAACGTTCAACTGCGATTGAAGCTGGTCAATCATGGACCAAGTTCACCTTCTAAACAGAATCTCTGGGTAGCATTGATAGGCGACGAGTACCCGTACCAGGAAGTTTTGGATATGGATGTCAGCCCAGGAAATTATGAGCTGATCACTGACGAATTTGGGAATCAAATTGCAGAGTTTGACTTTTCGGATATGCCTCCAGAGTCTGAGATCGAAGTGCAGATTAAGTACCGGGTAAAGATTAACCAGTTAGCGCACGATCTGGAGAACTGCCAGGGGGAGCTGCCTACATTTTTTACACAGCCAGAATTACATATCGAATCTCAAAACCCACAAATCCTGCAACTTTCAGCGGAGCTCTCTGAGGGCAATCAAAATGCTTGTGAACAGGTGCGAGCTTTCTATGACTATATTGGGAATGAATTGGTTTACAGCTTCAATGGTGGAAATTGGGGGGCTCAGGCTGCTTTGGGCAAAATGGGTGCAGATTGTACCGAGTATGCTTCGCTGATGATAGCCCTCAGTCGTGCAGCAGGCATTCCCGCTCAATACGTTGAAGGATTGAGCTATACTCCGGAAGGGGAAGAAGCGCTGGCGCGTCAGGAGCATGCCTGGCTGGAAGTATATCTTCCAGGAATTGGTTGGACGCCAATGGATCCTACCCTAGGGCGATCTTCTATTACTCGAGAGCAATATTTTGCGAAAATGCCAGCAGATCATATTATCGTTACCCGTGGGAGGAACCCCTCTGTACTGCGAGGGGGGAGTTATTGGACCTATTTATACTGGCCAGGAAATAGCACACAGATCAAAATAGAACAAGAGGAGTGGTTGATCACTCCCCTTGGTGAATAATTCCCTCGTTTTGAAGCGGCAGATCCCGGGTTTTTTCTTGACCCGTCAAATTTCTTCTTCGCACCCTATCTCAGGGGCGGCGAGTGCATTTGCGGTAGGCAGGTGATCACTACTCTATCCTCCTGCGGAGAAATGCATGCATGGTAACAGATATGACAATGATTAATCCATATATTAACTGCGTATAGAAGCCAGTCAAACCAACGGCAACGGTCGCTGCTTCGATTGCACCAATGATAAAGGCGCCAATGAAGGTGCCAAAAATTGTACCTACACCACCGAAAACAGATGTGCCACCCAGGAAGACCGAAGCAAGTGTACGTAACAAATACCCTTCACCCAAGCTGGGCCAGAAAAATGTCACATGCAAGCTTGCCACAACACCAGCAAAGGCAGCAATCACTCCAACGAGCACAAATACAAGTATACGAGTTCGCCGAGTATTCACTCCCATCAATGCCGCGCTTTCAGCATTGTCACCGATCAGGTAAACATGCGCGCCAAATCGTGTACGGTTTAATAAAACCCAGCACAGGATGGCAATGAATACCAACCAGAAAAACTGTACAGGTACTATACCGCCAATTTTTCCAACGAGCAGTGGGTGTAGGAGAGAATCCTTCGTGTAACCGAGTGTGCCACTAGCTCCTTGAGAGAGAACCAATACCATACCCCGCCAAAAGAATTGTGTTCCAATCGTGGCAACCAGGGAAGGAATGCCAAAAAACACGACAATAAAACCATTTAATAACCCACCAATTATGCCAGTGACAAGTGAGGCGATGAATGCAAGCCAAATCATGCCAGTTGCATCATAAATGAGGATGAAGGAGACCATTCCCATGGCCATGATGGATGGGAAAGAAAGGTCGATCTCCCCAGCGATCACTGCAATGGTGAGCGGCATAGCCATGATGGCGAAGAATGGGATCGTGGCCATGAATGCCCAATAAATTTTTCCGGAAAGGAATGTATCAGGCGCGCCGAAGATAAACAAGGCCCAAAGAGCGATAAAAACGGCGAAGATGCCCAGCTGAGTGCCATTCTGGCGGGCAAATTTTGAGAGACTAAATGTCTCCTTGTAATCAACTTCTGCTTTCTTTTCTTTCAATCCTTCAACGGTATCATTCATGTCACCCGTTCCTTGATTTGGGAATATCCAAATTATTATTAGAGAACACCGGTTTCTGCAACACGGTACATTTTATCCATGAGGTCATCGAGACTGATATCCTTGGTCATGAATTCTCCGGCTACCTTGCCGCGGTCGATAACAACCACTCTATCGGCAACAGAGTATACGTGGAAGATATTGTGATCGATAAAGATGGCTGCTTTTCCAGCATCTTTGATGCTGCGAACGAAATCAAGCAACCGGCGGGTTTCTTTTAGTGATAAGCCCATGGTTGGCTCATCAAGAATGATGATGTCCGCATCAAAGTATAGTGCCCTAACGATAGCAACCCCTTGTTTTTCTCCACCGGAAAAAGTGCCGACAGCAGAATCTGGATTTACGGCCGAGGAGGTGAATCCCATCGATTGTGTCATTAGGCGATGTGTTTCTTGCTTCATTTCTTTGATTTTTAACAGGCCAAACCTGTTCTTTAATTCCCGTCCCAAGAATATATTTCTCCAGAGTGACTGCAGCTCTGCTAATGCACGCTCCTGGTACACCGTCTCAATGCCCATTTCGCGTGCCTTTGGCACAGAAAATTCATCAACCTGCTGACCGTTGATGAACATGTCTCCCTGGTCTGGTTGGTAATAACCTGTGATGATCTTAATTAATGTGGATTTCCCTGCGCCATTATCACCCAATAAACCTACAACCTCATTTTCACCCAGAGAAAAATTTATATCCTGGAGAGCTTGAACATCACCAAATGATTTGGATACTTTTCTCAATTCAACACGATTCGTCATAGTTAGGTCTCCGAAAAACGAGGGCTGAATATCGAGAGCTGGTTAGAACTCAATATCTCTACCATTCAACCCTCGTTTGCGTTGATTATCCGTCTAAACTCGATATTATGCTGAACAAGGTAAACCAATTCGCAATTATCGAATCTGCTGATCTACGAGATCTGCTAACAGTTCAACATTGTCCGCATGGGCAAAACCAGCACCGGTGTCGATATGCAGACCGGTGAAGGCAAAGTTGTTCGTCAAGCAGATTTGCAGGACGGCCATATAGCCCTGGAGCCACTGCTGTTGGTCAATCACCAGATCGGTATAACCACTCCGAATTGCTTCAACCGTTGGTGGTGAGAGGTCAAAGCCAGCACCGTAAACATCATCCGGGCCGAAGCCAGCGCTGCTCAGGTACGTTTCCATTGTGGCGGTCAATGCACCATGGTCGGTTACAACCAATTTGAGGTCGGGATTAGCAGAGGCCATGCCGACGAACTGCGGCACACCAGCAGCCGCATCAGCATTGGTTGCATTGTCAATTTCCAGGTATTCAACCTCAAGTCCTGCATCCTCAAGTGAATCTACGACACCTTTGGTGCGTTCGCCACGCCCAGCTTGGGCCAGCAAGCCCCAAACGAATGCCTTGTCACCTGCCTGCAGCCCAAAGCGGCTCACAGCTTCAGAACCCAGCGCATAACCGGCATCATAAAGGATGGCGCCCACATAACCGAAACCAGCTGAGCTGTACTTCGCCTGCAGGTCTGCCAGCTGAGTGTTCATGCTGGTGACGACGATACCCTGTGCTTCAGCATCGTCTACGAGAGGTCCAAAAGCTTCATCACCTGGATGGCCCATGATGGCGATGCCGTCTGGATTGGTGGCTACCGCCTCAGAGAATTGGGTGATCATGTTTTCTGGATTCCAATCGGACCAGACATATTCAACGCTCGGTCCCAGATCGGCTTCCGCAGCCAGAGCACCATTATAAACAACAGTCGCAAATGGACCTCCCGGGGAGCCACCAGGGAAGAAAACGATATCGGTGCCAGAGCACCACTTTCCCTCTTGGCCAGGAGCGGGACCTTCTTCTTCCGCAGGTTCTTCTGCTACCGGTTCTTCTGCCGGCTCCTCAGCTTCAGCTGGTGTCTCAGTTGCAGCTGGTTGGCATGCGGTGAGAACTAGGCCAGCAAGCAGAAGCAGAGTGAAAACCAAATACAGACGCTTATTCATTTTCTATCTCCTATCCTTTCATATATTTGTGGATTTAGTGACTTATTACCAGTTTACACTTCACGCTTTTATCTAATCCATTTGCACCTCCTGCATCTGCTGGTGAGCTTGATTTCAGCTGTGCGATCTTTTCATTGTTACCCTGGTGACTTCAGCCAGCATTCAAACCCATTTTTTTAATCGATTCAGGATCTCAATTTCCTCTTGCTCATCTTCAATCGCGACCCACAAAAACAAACCAGCAGGATCCATAACCGTTATAAAATCCTCCAAATCATCGATGCCCAGATCGACGATCACCGGCATGCCCCTGGCCTGCATATCTTTGATCAAGGGTACCCACTGCAAGATCGGGTAATTGCCACCCACTCCCTGGACCCACTGTAATGCATGCACATCAGGAACGCTGAGAATAGCATCCAGGTGCTTGGCGACACCAGTACCATCAACATGAAAAATGTTGTGTGACATGGATTTCACTTCGCGCTGCAGAATTGGAAGACCGAATTCCTTGAAAAACCTCTCGGAGATCAGTGCAGAAAAATCACAGCTGGGGATATGCATCCGCTCGTAAGATGGGATACCCATCCAACTTACCGAAAGCTGTCCCTTCTCTTTGAGCAGTGTATCAAAATGATTGTAAATTAATTCGAAATCCGCAATCGCCAAATCTGCCAGGCGTTGCACTTGATCTGGATAGTCATATAAGTCGTAGCAAAGCTGCAAGGGATCCCGCCAAGCAGCCACACAGTCTAATCCAGGATGCAGATCGGTGTAACCGACCAGGAATTTGCCCGCACAGCGGTCCAGGGCATGCATTGTTAGATCTTCAATTTTCTTGAAGTATTCATTGTCCATGTCCAGGATAAGGTGATCAGCATCATCCCACTGGTGTACGAAGGGTATTGAGTAAGAGGTGACCTGGCCAAATTCCAGCTCCGCTCCATAAAAGGCAGCATATACGTCTGGTCCCAGATTGGGGAAGTAGACAGGAAAAGTTTCACCATGGAAGCGACGACCGTCAATCGATTTTAGGAAGAGATCGACCTGCAGTTCACAATCGAACCACCAGCTCTTTTTCTGTTCCTTGGAGAGGTGAGCGACATCTTCAGTTGCCGCGTCAAGAAATGCATTATGGGCCATAAACCGGATCGGTGGGCGATCGATGATCTGGGAATCAAACCATGCGTAGACCCGCTTCAATGCCATTTCAAATTGCGGCATGGCGTCGATTTCAGGTGCAGTAAATTCCTGTTTGGTTTTCTGGCTTTCCATATTCATATACATCAACATCCGGTGGTTAAGTTGATTCACCAATCAGCTCGACCGCCAGTTTGGTAGCCTGGCTCGCATCAGGCGCGAAACCGTCAGCCCCAATTTTTTCAGCGTATTCCTGTGTTATCGGAGCACCCCCAATTATGACCTTCACCCGGTCACGTATACCAGCATTGCTGATAGCCTGGATTGTGGTATCCATCATAGGCATGGTCGTTGTTAGAAGGGCAGAAAGCCCCACGAGATCTACCTGTTCGGTTTTGATTACTTCAACAACCCGTTCGGGCGAAACATCTGTGCCCATGTCGTAAATCGCAAATCCTGCCCCTTCCAGCATGATCCCAACCAGGTTCTTTCCAATGTCATGCAGGTCACCTTGGACCGTCCCGAGCGCAACTCTGCCCTTAGGGTTGAGGCCTGCACTAATCATTAATGGTTTGAGAAGCTCCAATCCAGATTTCATCGCCCGGGCGGCAATCAACATTTCGGGGACAAAGTATTCACCTTCCTCAAACAGCCTGCCAACATTGCTCATGGCGGGGATTAATGCATCTTGCAAGATGGTGTTCGCGTCGATATTTGATTCCAAGGCAGCTTGGACACCTGAGATTGTCGCATCACGGTCTCCATCAACTACAGCCTTGGATATTTGTTCAAGATGTATTCTGTTCGCAGCGACCATTTATCAACCTCAATCTACAAGGAAGAATAGGGTGTATTGGTGATTGTTTCTACCATCATCCAAAAATTCTCTAATGGTGTATCAAGCTGTACATGGTGGGTTGGTGAAAGGATTAATCCACCATTTCTACCAACCGTTTCCAAGCGCTGGCGAACTTCAGCCTGGACCTCGGAGGGATCTCCGAATGGGAGAGTATGTTGTTCATCGATAGTTCCCCAAAAGCACAGCTGGTCTCCGTAAGTTTTTTTGAGCTGCTCAGGGTCCATGCTTGCCGGCTGGATTGGATTAAGCACATCCAGGCCAATTTCGATCAGCTCGGGGATAATGGCATTGATGGCGCCATCCGTGTGGTAGGCAACCTTCAGACGGGGATTGAGGGATTTGATTTCGGATATGAAATTTGCCATCCTTGGTTTCAGGAACTGGCGCCACATACCTGGAGAAATCAGCATCCGATTCTGGGTACCGACGTCGTCACCGATCCAGATCATGTCAACGCCCAGCTTGACGAGCTTTTTCGCAGCTGCCAAGTGGTACTGGTAGGGGATATCCAGGATGTGCTCGGCCAAATCTGGATCCAGCGCCATATCGAGCATCATCTGCTCATAACCGCGCAACGCCCAGGCTGTCTCGAATATGGTGGTCACTGTGACACCGACTATCCAATACTCTTCCTTGAATTCAGCGATCATTTGTTGGGATGCAGCATACAATTCCGGCCGGTGAGGGTCGGGAGCGTGATAGCTACCTATCGCACTCTCATCGGCCAAGGGGTGACCGACAATTTCGGTGTAATGTCCGCTACCAAAAGGTGTCTGGTAGGGTTGGATATTCCATCTGACGAGCCATTCATCCACGTAGGGTTTATTGTCCATATAATACGAATTAGCCCAACCGACTGAGGTGAGCAGCATATCTTCGCCGAGCGCTCGTTCCAGCTCGTAGGTATTCCCCCCGCCATGGGGGTTATGGATACCTTTGTCTTTCAAGCTCAAATCCTGATATAGTCGTTCTGCAAATTCGGGCGTGAAGCTGATCTGCATTGGGCAGCGATCAGGGATTTCGTGATTCAAAGCAATTTCAACGCGTTCTCTTGGTTTCATATCATATTTGACCAGGCAGAATATCCAGTGCAAGCAATCTAGAAGCGGGACGAAAGCAAATAGAACATCTCATTCCAACGAATCTCTTTCTTAAAGTCCGAGATAGAAGTGTTATTGTCTATCAATAGGAATTCAATATCGGCGATTTCAGCGAAATCAAGCATATGTGCGGAGGAGAGCGCTTGGCTGAAACCAGTGTGATGTGCACCACCAGCAAGGATCCACGCAGCTGCTGCCACTTTGAGATTAGGCTTTGGTACCCATAAAGCTCTGGCAACTGGCAGCTTCGGTAAAGGTGCTTCGGTCTCAATAACCTCTACGTCGTTGACAACTATACGAAAGCGGTTGCCCATATCCATGATCGAGGCATTTATCGCAGGCCCGGTTTTCGTGTCGAAAATTAACCTGGCAGGGTCCGCTTTGCCACCGATTGATAACGGTTGAATATCCAGCCCGGGTTTTTGATCAGCAATTGAGGGGCATATCTCCAACATGTGTGCACCAAGCACGGTCATCAACTGCTTGTCCATATGGTAGGTGTAGTCTTCCATAAAAGAAGCCCCACCTGGTAAACCCGCTCCCATCACCTTCATGGCTCTAATCAGAGCAGCAGTTTTCCAATCTCCCTCTGCGCCAAATCCATATCCATCCGCCATCAGGCGTTGAACGGCTAGGCCAGGCAGCTGCTTAAGACCATGCAGGTTTTCAAAGGTGGTCGTGAAAGCTTTGAAATTCCCGGATTCCAGGAAGATACGCAACCCGGCTTCGATACGTGCTGCTTCCCGAAGAGACTGGTGTGCTGAACCACCAGGTTTTATAGCCTCCACTACAAGGTAATTATCCAGGTATTCAGTCACGAGGGTGTCCACGGAATTTTCAGTGACCTGGTTTACGGCATCGACGAGATCTCCGAGCCCATAACCATATACATCATATCCCAACCGTATTTGCGCTTCGACCTTATCCCCTTCAGTCACTGCTACATCACGCATGTTGTCCCCAAAGCGGGCAATCCTTGCTCCTTGCAGGTCATGCCAGCCACAGGCTGCTCGAGTCCAGACTCCTAATTCGTGCTGGGTATCATCATCCGCCCAATATCCGACGACAACCTTGCGTTGTAACCTCATGCGGCTATTGATAAAACCGAATTCCCTATCCCCATGCGCCGCCTGGTTCAGATTCATGAAATCCATATCGATATCCGCCCAGGGGATGAGGCGGTTGTGCTGGGTGTGCAAATGTACAAATGGTTTTCTCAAGCTATTTAATCCCCGAATCCACATCTTTGCTGGTGAGAAAGTGTGCATCCATGTGATTAAACCAACA
>CP070764.1:3574615-3633568 GCA_020349245.1 Chloroflexota bacterium
AGAGCGGGTGATGGGATTCGAACCCACGAATGGTAGCTTGGGAAGCTACTGCCTTACCACTTGGCAACACCCGCGGAGCGCCTGTTATTTTACCATGGATACCTGGAAACAAGGATAGATGGGAAAATTGACCGCCTGGTATCCAGGTGTGAATCTTGCACCTCTTGGTTTCATAATCGGATTTTCTCACTGCTATTGCTGGATGTCGATCCTTTAATTATCTTCGGTTAATGTGAGAATGTTATAATCACACTTGTTTCTCATTATTCCAAAACTGGTATTGTTAACTTTGATTGAACTTTCATGCCATTACTAAATTTAATTTCGCGCCTGAAGTACACTACTAGCGATGACTGAACAAGCCGATTTGAGTGGCAGGGAGCGAGAAATCCTTGCCCTGGTAGCCCGGGGAGCGAGTAACAAGGAAATCGCCCGCGATCTCCACATCAGCACCAACACCGTCAAGGTCCACTTGAGGAATATATTCGCCAAGGTCGGCGCGAATTCTCGCACCGAGGCAGCGATGTATGCCGTTAATGCGGGTCTCGTCGATGTAAAGGTGAATGGCTCTGCAGGCCCTCAAGAAGAATTAATTCCTCCCCGCAATCGATTCCTATGGGTTGGATTAGGTATCGTGGTCTTGCTGCTCGTTGGAGGGGTTATCGGGGTTTTTACCGTTCGCGGGACTTTAGAGAATAATCAATCAGCTACCAGCCAATCTCTTCTGCCTGACGAACAAAGATGGCAGTCAAAGGCACCGATGCGTGAAGCGCGCCAGGGATTGGCTCTCGTTGAGTACGGGGGAAAAATCTATGCCATAGCCGGAGAATCCGAAAAGGGGATCACTGGAACCGTGGAGGAGTACGAACCGAGCCTCGATCGCTGGTCCAATTTGGGTACGAAACCGACACCGGTCACTGACGTCTCGGCTGCTGTTATTGGCGGGAGAATTTATGTTCCCGGCGGCCAGTCCTCCTCGGGCGAGATCAGTGATATTCTTGAGATCTATTCTCCATTGGATGATACATGGGAGCGTGGAGCAAATCTGCCCATAAAATTGAGCGGGTATGCCATGGCTGCAAATGAAGGCAACCTCTACCTATTTGGTGGGTGGGATGGAGAGGCTTACCGGGATACAGTTCTCCAATACAACCCAGAGCAGGATGCCTGGCGAGAAATGACCCCCATGTCCACGAAACGGGGTTATGCCGGAGCAGCAGTAGCAGGGGGGAAAATCTATGTTGTTGGCGGCTACGATGGCAACGAAATCCTCTCTCTGACAGAGATATACATCCCCGAGATGGAAGGCACAGAAGGAAACCCGTGGAGTGTTGGCACCTCCTTACCTTCTGGCCGGTATCACATGGGCATTGCCGGTCTGGGAAATCTGGTCCATATCGTTGGAGGGATCACTGCTAGTGAAAGTGAGCAAACTGCTCTGGTCTACTCATCCCAAGATGGAGTCTGGCAGGAATTTTCCAGCCCCAACAAAGAACCCCTGACAGGTTTGGGCCTGGTACCTTTTGATACTCAGCTTTTTATGATGGGAGGGCAGCTTGGCGATAAACCGACCGGGAATAATTCCGCATACCAGGCAATTTACACATTTGTAATCCCGATTATCCGTTGAAAAGCCCTAAATAACCCATAAGTGTTATTGATTTTGAGGCTTGAATCGTTTATCTTTGTTGCGTACCTGGCGGGAAACACGCCGGGACATTGGATTGATTACCAAGCATAAACAGTAAACTGGGAATAAATATTAAAATAAAAATATTATTAGGAGACAAAAATGAAAAAATATCGAATTCTCGCTTTGATAGCAGTCCTAGTACTGGTATTTGGCCTGGTGGGAACTGCGGGCGCACAGCTGGGTGACTCAGATGTATCTTCATTTACTGTACAAAACGTTGACTCCACCAACGCCACGGTTACGATCACCTTTGTTGCTGAAAATGGCACTGAAATAACCCCAACGGTCTTAAATGCCAGTAAAGCCAATCCATTCACGTTAACTCCTGGCGAATCCTGGGAAGTTTACGTGCCTGGTATCCCCGCCGCCCAGCTGCCAAATGGTCGTTATTCGGTCGTGATCGCTTCCACAGCCCAGGTTGTGGGCATCGCCAACCTCGTTGGCCAGGGTTCGGTCAATTTCAACGGAAGTTATTCCGGATTCAGCTCCGGTGCGACCACGTTCTATCTCCCGGCTGTCGCCTTCAACGCCTACGGCTGGTACAGCCTGATCTCTGTCCAGAATGTCGGATCGGGTCCTGCAGATGTGACAGTTACCATCAACTGCGAAAATGGTCCTACAGGAACCCTGACTGCGACGAACGTACCGATCTTCTCCTCCCACCATTTCGATCTGGAGACTACAACGCCATCTGGATTTACCTCCAGCACGAAGTGCATCGGCTCTGCAGTCGTCACTGCAGATCAACCGGTGGTGGCCGTGGATAACCAGACCGTGCCAGGAAACGGAAATACACAATCTTACAGCGGCGTGGTCAGCGGTGCACCGAAATTGTATGCTGCAGCGCTTTACACTGAATTCTATGGCTGGAATTCAAGCATCAACATCCGCAAGCTGGGTGCGGGGAGCACCACCGTTACCGTCACCTACAGTAATGGTGGGTCCTCCACCTGCAACCTGTCAGACAGCGCACCGGGTTGTCTCCTGTATATGCCAGCGGAAAAACCGACACCCAACCAGTATTTCGGTGCAACAATACAATCCTCACCCAGCATGGACCTGGTCGCGGTCGTGAATGCGGCGAACGGTTCGCAAGCACAAACTTACAATGCAGTCAGCGGTGGAACCGGCGCGGTTGGTATTCCCAGCGTGATGAAATCTTACTACGGATGGAATACTTCCTTCACCTGCCAGAATATCGGTTCTGTTACCACGACGTTTAATATCAAGTATGATGGCCATGCTAGTGATGCCTACAATACCGATCCAATTGCACCAGGTGGTTCTATTGAAGTCTTTACACCAGGTGAGTCCTTCCTGCCCCCTAGTAATTGGCAGGGTGGGGCTACCGTAACAGCAAACGCTGGCGGTGCACAGGTGAGCTGTATTGTGAACTTCAACCATCCCGGTCAAATGGCATCAACTGCTGGCGACTGGTCAATGAGCTACAACGCCTTCAACAAATAACGGCTTGAACCTGGTGGGCTGACACCAGTGTTAGATTAATTACCTTAGCATAAAAACCTCCTGGGTATTCAGCTCAGGAGGTTTAATTATTCCCAAATAATTTCTATGATTCCTGCTATCTCGAGTGTCCCCGGAAAGATAAGCTAACGTGAAAAATTGACTCCGGATCTATATGGATCTTGATTACTTGCTTCCCGCGGGTAAGATTGGTAAAATCAGTTTGTTTTGTGGATAACCTCTATATGTATTTCGCTCTGGAAAAAATCAAAAATGAAAAATCAACCGAAAATAGGCATACTCTCAATATTATTCATTCTCCTGGCAACACTTGTGCTGGCGGCCTGTCAGACGGATTCTGCCACGGTTGTTTCAACTGCACCTGAATCACCATCACAACCCACAGAAAAGCCCATGTTCAACAACCCCACGGTGGAGTCCTATGAATTCGCGAAATCCAAGGATGGCTATATCACACTTCATGGACTGCTGGTGGTACTCAATCCAACGAGCATTCTGCCAGGAAAGGATGATGCGATCTTTTTAGTCCCGATGGACTCAAGCGGCGCAGGTGTCACCGGTATTCCAGAATTTACCATCGGTGAAGTCCCCCAGGCGGATGTGGATGAGAGTACCGGTGAATTTGTTTTCTTAGATATCCAACCCGGTAAATATGCAGTCGTGGTGACTGCCATGGGAGGTGCCCAGATACCTACCCGCAAAATGGTTGATGGGACTTTCGCTATTTTCACCTTCACCGCCGAGGATGAAAACCAGATCATTGAACTTGGCAGTTTGAGCGTGCCTTAATTAGGATGATAGACACTATAAAACGAATCGAAATGCTTGACTGCCTAGACACTTGATCTCAATGTAATTTATTGATTGCTGAATATAAAGATTTTTATTGGTACCCTCAGCTTGACCTGGGGGTTTTTCTCGTTAACCAGACGAACAGAAACACCCACAAGAATTCTCCGGCCGTGAGCACCAGCCGGAAGGTGATCGCCAGGATAACGGCGATAACAGGCGGCATCAATAAGCTCAAAAGCGCACTGAGGGTGATCTCTCTGATACCAAGACCCTGAATACCGATCCCGATTGTTAGGCTCACCGCCCCTGCAGCTCCCCAGGCGCCGACTATTGCCGGGAGCTTGCTAATATCCAGTGGGTAGATCGCTTGAGCGAGGACAAACAAAATTAAACCACCGCCAATCCATGCCATGAACATCAGCACCACAGTGATTATTATTTTCCCCTGATCGATTTCCGGGATGAAATCGATACCCCGCCGGTGGAGGAAATAAGGCAGTGCTCGATTAACCACAGGCACGGCAATTACGATTAGAATTAATAGTGGCAACGCAAAATAAGCGGCAGTGCGAATATTATCAATGTCTTGGGTGATTCCCGTTACGGTAACCAGCAACATCAACGCAGTCAAAAATCCTGTCAGGGCGAGCAGGATCACCTCGGCAGCTGAGGCAGTTAAAGTTGTTGCTGCCGGGACCTGCTCCTCTTTGTAAAGAAGGGATCGGCTGGATATATACCAGACAAAGCCTGGAATGTGCCTTGGTAGGGCAGATAAGCTGTAAATCCTCAAATCCGTGCGAAATGGGAGATCGACCTTGATGGTTTTTAGAAGGTAATGCCAGGCAGCTGCAGTGGGCAGCATACCGGTGGGGTAGATCAGCACTGCCAGTAGCACGAAACGGAAATCAAGGTGAATATCCTGGGCTTTAAATTCATTCCAATTTGCAGCAACGGCATAGGTAATAAACAGGATGCTGATCAGGAGGATAGCCGCGAACATAAGCCGCCTGTATCTCGGGTTCTGAAAAACAGCACTGATAAATTGCCAGGAATTTTTCAGGAAATTGCGCATAGTCTTGATTCAGGGGGATAAATTGTACAGCCTGAGGCGAATTCTACCGAAATTCCGCTCGGAAAGGAGGCTGGAATTCAATTCTAACCAGGATTCAATGATTTGCCCTTCATCCCAGAATTCTGGCGTAAATTCAACCAGCCACAACCGCTGATACGATTCCTTGAGCTGCTTGAATCGACCTTCAACGGTTTCTTTGGTTGCTGCTTCACCTTCCCAGCCACCAGTTATGATGTCATAATTTTCAGGAATGCCAATAGTTGGGAAATCAAGATCAGCGTACAGGGAAAGTGCCAGGGAAGAGGCTGCTGGATTGGTGAAAATAACATCGCCAGCTGCAGCATGCTGTTCGAGATACTCAGCCGTACCTTGCCAATCATCCTTGCTGAGATTGACCTGCTGGTAGGTCAGGGATACGCTTGCTGATACCAGCAGGACGGCAACCGCGGCCAGGTTTAGTTTGCGCGGCAGACAGCAGGAAATCGAAGCGGTCAAGAGCAGGATGGGGGAGATAGCGATTAAATACTGTTTGAACTGATAAATTGGAAATAATACCGCGAGGACTGAGATGGCAGTGAAAGGAATGACGGCGAGCGCAGTAAAGAAGAAAAAGGATTGCTTTTCTTCTCCAGGTTTTATTAAATGGTGGTAAATGGACCAGCCAAGCAGGGCGACAATAAGAGCACCCAGCAGCCAGAGAAGAATTTCAGGGAGGGCAAGGACTGCGATGCCGAAAATCATACGCAGCAGGGTATCACGAATGACTGCGATAGTTGGTGATTGAACCCAGGTCATGGTATGAAAGCGAAATTGGTTTATGGCGACCGGCAGCCAGGGGAGAAAAAGCAGACCTACAGTAAAAATGCTAATCAGCCAGTACCAGAAATGGCGCAGGTTAATTTGGTTCCAGGCCCAGAGCAATGCCCAGATGCCTTGGCTGAAGAGGATCAAAAAAGCAAAATAATGCGTATAGATAGCAAGAAGCGAGAAAATTGCATAGACTGCCCAGCGGGAGGCACTTCTGCCGTGTAAGGCCCACCATAAAGATGTGGTGGATGCGATTGTCAGGCTGACCAGCAATATATACATGCGAATTTCCTGGGAATACCAGACATGCATTGGCGAGACACAAACGAGCAAGCCACCGAGGAGCCCAATCACAGGTCCGGCAGTATATTTTCCCAGGTGCAAGACTTGAGCAATGCAGATCACCCCAATAATTACCGAGAGCATTCGCGCGTATGTCACCCCGCTGCCGAATATCAGCCAGAACTTTAACAATAAGTAATATAGGGGGGGATGCTGGTCGGCTGCCGTGCCTGTCAAGATATCACTCACCGTGTGCTGGGCAAGGTTGATCGAATATGCTTCATCTATCCAGGCACTCTCACTGCCAATATTCCAGAGACGCAGGAGCATAGCCAGCAACAAAACCAATCCTGAAGCAATCAGAAACCAGCGGTTTTGATTATCCTGTATCGATCGCTTGATTGCTGGCCAATAATTCATTTCGGCGGAGATTAAACCTTCTTCCTGGCGGCGTAAGTGATGATCGGACCGCGGTCAACCAGGTAGGAAACCTGGCGATATGGCCATAACAAGGCAGAAAGGAGGGGATAGGCGCGGTTGAACCATGCTCGCAGGCGCTTATTTTCAAGTACCTGTTCGATGCTTAATTTGAAAGTGCCTTTTCCACCCAGAATACATTTCTTCCCTGCCAGGTAGAAACCTGAAGTATCAAGCAGCTGCTTGAGCGTATCTTCAGTGAACATGTTGAAATGGCGCGGTGCGTCCCAGCCGATCCAATTTTCACCAAACAAGTAGCGGTCAAAACTTTTCAAATTGGGTATGGAAAAGACCAATAACCCGTTTGGTTTCAGCAGATCAAAGCAACCAGCCAGGGTTTGTCTTGGGCTGGGGACGTGTTCGAGCACATCCCACATACAGGCGACATCAAATGAACTTGACTCCAGTGCCGCGGTCTCGAGAGTTCCAGTAATCACCTCCAAGTGATAGTACTCCCGGGCAATATTGGCCGCTTTCTCGATCGGTTCGATTCCCAGGACTTCCCAGCCATGGTCGTGGGCGTTCTTCATGAAATTTCCGGTTGCGGCACCGATATCAAGCAATCTGCCTTTGTTGTTAGAATACTGCTCAACGAATGCTAATTGCAGATTTAGCATTCGACGCAAATGCCATTGATTTACCCCTTCACTGCCTTCTTCGAGTAAATAGTATGCTTCGTAATCATGGGGATAATGCAGGTCGAGTTCTTCCTGTGAAGGTCGGTATTGGAGATAAATCAATCCACAATTTGTGCAGGTGACAAATTGGAAATCCTGGTTGGTAAATCGATCTTTACGAGTGAACAGTATTTCAGGTGCATCCGCACCACAGAGATCGCAGTTGACTTTTTCCAAATTATTGGTTTATCCTTTTCACAATGTTCCAACCTTCCTGTACCCCTTGCCAGAATGAAGGTAAGTATTTCAAATTTCCCTGCACGATCTCTCTCAGGATGATCCACCCCATAACCGACCACAACGTGTACCCAGGAAAACGAGTGCTTTTGCGGTAGAAAATTACCGTATTTCTACCCAGGAGTTGCCACCTCTGCGGCGAATTAATCCCAAGTGTCTGTGATTCTTTATGCTGAATTAGTGCTTCGGGAACATATCCCATCTGGAATCCTGCTGCTCGAACCTGGTATGAGAACTCATAATCTTCCATGTAATTTTGATAAACTGGATCAAACCCACTGACAATCTCAAAGACATGCTCCCGGATCATCAGAGCACAACCAGTGGCATATTCTAGGGGATACGGCCTATTATAGATGGGATTGTCCTCTTTACGGTAACCAATCATCTTGATGGTTGGAGGGAAAGCACGCCACCTTGCACCTGCTGACCAAATTAATTCGGGTGATCCATAGTAGGTGATTTTCGGGATGGATACGTCCCATCCTGAGCTCGCAAGGAATCGAATCGCATATTTGTCAATTACCGTGTCATTATTTAGCAGGAAGTAATATGAAGCGCGAATTTTCCTGGCGAACTCAATCCCGGCGTTGTATCCACCTGTGAAACCAAGATTTGCAGGAATTTCCAATATATTAATATCAGGAAAAGCCTGGTGAATCCTATTTACTGAGTCATCTTGGGAGCCATTGTCAACCAGCACAACTTCGAAATTTTCATAATCAGAAGAAAACACTGAATTTAAACATTCAATCGTATCGTCAGGTCGTTGCCAATTAACGATAATAACAATCACTTTGGGGGTTTTATTCGAGGAATTCATCAGGAATGCCGTGATGCATATTCGAGGTAGCGCTCATTGAGCTGCTTGGCAATCAATTCCCAGGTGTATTGCTTAACTCTCTCTGAGCCAAGGTCAGCGAGCTGCTGGGCAAGATTTGGATTGGTCAATATACCATGAATCGCCATGGCTAATGCTCCAGAATCGCCAGCTTCGGTGAGTATCCCAGCCGGGGGTTCTCCAAGCAATTGTTCTCGATCACCAACAGCAGCACTTACCAAGGGTACACCATAGTACCAGCTCTCGAAAATCTTGAGTGGTTGTCTGCCTCGTGCGGCATCATTATCATAAACTGGATCTACAGTCACATCCGCCAGGGAATAAAAAAGGGAGATTTTCTCGCGTGGCACCTTCCCGGAGAAAATGACCTCTTTCGCGATACCCATTTCCTGGGAAAGATCCTTCAAACTCTCGATGTCTTCACCCCCACCAACTATCAACAAGCGTGTATCGGGTTCAAGGTTATGAACCTGCTTGAAAGCTTCAACTAGAAGATTAATCGGATGGCTGGGAAGACTGATACTGCCGATGAAAGCGATGACTAAACGATTTTTCAAATCGTATTCATCTTTCAATAATCTGACTGCTTCTGGATCTGGTTTCGTAGTGCGATCAATATCCACACCATTGGGAAGATACGAAATCCGATCATTTTCCACGCCCCAGGTGACCAATTTTTTACGCATGAAGTCGGTGTTGGTGGTTACTGCATCAGCAATCTTCGGTATTTTCCGCTCAAAGAATGAAACAACCGACCTCTGCCAACCAGACTGGAATCTTCCAGAGGCGGCCTCAAAGTCATCACAGTCAATAAACAAGAGATTTTTGTCGAGAGACCTTGCATACAAGCCTGCAAGGCTGTTCATCGGGTGAGGTTTCCCTATATGGAGGATATCCGCATCTGTAGAATGTGCTGCTCTGCTCATCTCCCAGGCAGCTTTAATGGCGATGTTGATCAGCTGCGAACTTGAATAGTAACCTTTCTTGTCCCCGCTCTTTATCACGTGCATCGGGGCGACATATTGCACATGTACCCCATCTTCAACAAAATTTGATGTTTTCAGATCCTTGAAATTTGGGTGCAGACCGATGATTTTAGCGCTGTGCCCAAGTTTTACGAGTTCCCGCGCAAGAGGACCATAGCGGCCAAGACCAGAAGGGCTCTCTAAATCTTGAGAAATCAGAAAAACGATATTCAAACTTGAAGCCATAATTATGGTTATTTTCTGGAGTTATCTATTGTTCGCGTAGGTTGCTTCTTCGATATATCCAATCAGTTTATTCCAGGATACATCCTCAGATTTTACGATTTCTTTTGCCACCTGGTCGCTGGCAAGCGATCGCTCTATCGCGGATGCCAGTGCGTGACTATCTTTGCTGGGAATAACCTGGACATTCATTGCTTCTTTTAGAATCTGGTCTGATATTTTATCTGTAATCACGATGGGAAGATTGAAACTTAACGCAATTTTTACCGATCCTGACTGGGTTCCGTCGATATAGGGGGCGATAAAAATATCTGCTGCAGAATAGAAAAGACCCACTTCTTCGTTGGGGATATAGCGGTCATATAAGAATACCTGCTCGCATAAATCCAGATTAATGAGCATTTTCTCATATTCAATAATGTCTTCCCAGAATTCCCCGGCGACAACCAATTGGACACGTGTTCCTTTCGATTCGAGGATAGAGATAGCTTCGATCGCGTATTTCAAACCTTTGTAAGGGCGTACAATACCAAAAAAAAGGAGAGTGGGTCTATCCGGATTAACTTTGATCTGCTTCCTGGCTTCAGATTTCGAGAGCATCCGTTCATAATTAAATTGGTTGTATATTGGATGGGGACTCAAAATCGAATTCGCCTTGGGGACAAGCTTATGCAATCGCTCTTGTTCATTCTGGGTTTGGACAATCTGGACGTTCCCTAGCTTCAATACATTCCGGGCAAGCAGATTATCCCAAGGTAAAGGTTCATGCGGGGTGACATTGTGAATTAAGAAGATTATTTTAACCCCATTTCTTCGAATCAATTTTGCGAATACCCAATACGCAGGTGCCCAGAAAGTGGTCCACCAGTGGATGAGAACCGCATCGGGATTTTTTTTATTGACCACACTGGCGGTACGAAACCAAGTCCAGGGATATACCGGATCAAGGGAGTATTCAACATCAAGTTTGGACTGCGGTTGTGTAGGTTCCTTATCAGATTTACCTGGATAGAGCCAACTTGGATACTGCCTTTGGAAAGAGAATATATCGATAATGTGGTTGTCCTTAATGAGCTCCCTACACAGCTGGGCGTTGTAGTGAGCGATGCCGCCTCGATATGGATAGATGGGGCCAACAACAACCAGTTTCATGTTTTCTCTCTATTCGAGAATTTCAAATATCCAGACCCTATCTTCATGATAGATAGGGTCATATGCAGGGGAATTGAGCAGCTTATCTAGATTAAGGATTGGCGGACCGGATGCATTTACCTGTCCCTGCTGCTGGCCAATGTAAACATGTGAAAATTCTCTTTTCTTCAACTCTGATATGACTATTTTGCTGTCTATCCCATTTTCTTCGATCAATGCGACCAGACTGTTGGTTGCGGCAACAAAATCTGGATGAATGCTGTGCTCTGAACCATAAGTCAATGGGGGTTGTGATGTCAGGCGAACTGTGGTCAATGGGAGCCACCACCCTCCATCTGAACCGACAACCAGGGTTCCACCATAAGCGAAGAAAGAATTAACCAAAAATTTGCCATCAGCAGGTAAATTTTCATTGATCCAGCTGCTTGCTCTCATATCAGGTCTGGTCAAAAGTGCGTGCTGAGCTGGTTGAATGGACCGGATCCTTGGGAGGATAAACCAAACACTGATAAGAATCACCCCTAATGATAACACTCCAGACGTTAGAAGGTATTTAAGCTTCTTTCTTTCCGCGGGATATTCCCCGGTGAATTTATCTCCACCTGGTATACGGTCAACTTGAAAAAGTACCGCAACAATCCCTGCAGAAATGATGAGGCTGGCAGGGATATAGGCTGCAATGAATACTGCAATATTTGTCAATATCCCGCTTCCAGGCAGCCTCAACCAATTTGGATTGGCAGCCAAAAGTATGAATATCCACCATAAACTGAAAATGTTGTTTTTCCTGTTGTGCTGCCAAATTCCAATCAAGATGCAAGCTGCCGCTAAAATCCAGAGGTATATGGGTAGATATCCTGTAATATCACCGATCGTATTGAAGACTTCGTTGGTTTGTGTAGTTTCCACGGGTGATGCAGTAATTTGCGTCCCGAAGATATTTGGGAGCGTACCTTGAAAAACACGCACCCCCCAGGGGATAACAAGAATGACAACACCAACCACATGGAGTGCAGTTTTCTTGATAGTTTCCAAAGGACTGACGGCACGGAAATTCAGCAAGAAATAAGCGACATAAAATAAGGGGATAAACAAGGTTACCCTGTAGTGTGTGAGAACAAGGCCAGCCAAGCCCAACCAAATGAGGCTATACCATTTTGCTTTCCCCTCCCTTGAGTCGAGGTTTGACCATATGATTACGGTTACCACCGGCAGGATTACCTGTCCTGCCAACTGAGTATATCTGCCCCAATTTAGATAATACATCGGCATCGGGGAGATGAATGCTGCAATCACAACAGTAAGAATTCCCGCCCATTTGCTCTTGCCGATCACCATTGCTAAAGGATACAAGGCGAATATCGCCATGATGTTGAGGATCTGTCCTGTCCAAAGTGTGGACTGAATTACAGATATTTTTGTTAACCATTGGACGACAGCAGCCAGGGAGTGGAAACCGAAATGATAGGTAAAAGAATCCAGCTCTGCATAGGGCAGCCAGGAAGAGAATAATCCACCGTTATCAACGAGTAATTGGGTGATCATCGTATGCTGATACGAATCTCCCCACATCGGGGCATCTAGAACCCGGATCGGCCAGAAGCGGGTGAAGATCACCAGGAGCATCAAAAGTGCGAAGATAATATCTGGAAAGCGCTCCTCCCAACCTCGTTTTTTTGTTTTCTGCGGTACTGTTTTATCTGCATAATGTTCTTCAGAATCAGCTTGGCGCTGCCTTTTTTGAAGAGAATGGAAGACAATGGATATGAGGGCGAGGATAGGTGGTATCCAGGCATATAAGTAGCCTAAATTTATCCCTATGGTATTTGTCCATAAAAATAAAATGGGATAAAGTGCAATCCCGATACCGATGGACAATGCCAGCTTTGAGAACCAATCTGTAGAGGACCATGGTGGGTAAAGCCACGTCAGCGCAGCCCAACCTGGGAGGGCAAACAGAACGAATGCCGCGCAAAGCAACCACAGCCATCGAAAAACTTCTTTTATTAATCCCCCAAAAGCTGCGAGGGGCCGATAGTCAAGGCGGAAAGCTGATTGGGAATTTTGGGCCGAATCGTTGTAGTATTGGGCTCCAGACAGATAAGTATTTCCTGG
This sequence comes from Chloroflexota bacterium, assembly GCA_020349245.1. Classification (GTDB taxonomy): domain Bacteria; phylum Chloroflexota; class Anaerolineae; order Anaerolineales; family UBA4823; genus PFL25. The sequence continues at coordinate 3,587,454 of CP070764.1, forward strand.
TGCAGAACCTACCTTAATTGATCCACCATCCGTGGAAGACAATTGAAAATAAAAAATCTTCCCAGTACTCGCCGGGATGGGTTGAAAAGTGAATTCGTAAAACCCTGGAGAAGAAAAACTATCTGAGGATAATGAAACCTCTCGCAGTGGAGCTGTTCTCTCGTTTTCTTCGAAGAGCTCTAACGATAAATTCCCGCTATTGATCTCGTTTGATTTCAGAAATAGCGAGATTCCCTGCAGTCCATCATAGCGAGCAACAAAGGTTTGTCCAATTTGGTCTCCTTGTTGGAGAGTGACGAAATCTGGATGACTTGATTGCTCTGCCTTGGTGAATGGGACACAGCTGCTGAAGAAGAAGGCAAATATGAAGAATAAACCTACCTTCAAATTCCTAAGCATTGAATTTCTGGGAAGTTGGTCCTGGGGAATGAATTCGCAATTCGATTATCCGCTGCCGTGTCTGTTAATAATTTCAGGTCTCGACTGCTGATCAATCCTTATCCAATTCTTGGCGGCGCGTGCGGTAAAGAATCTCCTCAAGAACCTGCCGATTAAATCCTATTAAATCAGCTACCAAACCGATTAAGAAGATCTGGAATCCAACGATCAGCAGAACAGCAGAAAGGATAAGGGATTGAACATGACCTGCACCTTGGCCGATAATGTAGAAGTATAAAAATCGCCCTGAGCCGATCAATCCGGCGATCAGGAATACCAAGCTGATCCCGATAAATACACGCAGTGGACGATACATGGTATACGCTCGGAGAATGATCGTACTGGAGTTTGCCAGGTAATCCGGGATGTTCCTCATTAAGCGGGAGGGGCGGACCTGTTCATTTGTTCTCACGGGAACGTATTTGACGACCATGCGCCTAGCACCGGCTTGGATCAATGTTTCCAGCGTGTAGGAGTATTCATTCATCACCAATGTCCGCAGGGCAGCAGTTCTGGTGAAGGCCCTGAATCCGCTGGTAGCATCCGGTGTATTTATTCCAGAAGCTCGACCAATAATCCAGCTTCCAAATCGCTGAAGAACACGTTTTGTAGGGGAGAAGGTTGATAAACTTGCCACGCCGCGATCGCCGATAACGATATCTGCTGAGTGAGTGAGGATCGGGTCGATAAGAGCGGGGATATCCTCTGCATTGTACTGATTATCCGCATCGGTATTAACAATAATATCAGCCCCATGCTTCAAGCAGGACTCTAATCCAATCGTGAAGGCGCTTGCCAAGCCAACATGGTGCTGCAGTGTGATCACATGGTGGACACCTGATTCCTGTGCTACCTGTGAGGTATTGTCAGTTGAACCATCATCTATCACCATGTATTCGATCACATCAATACCCGGGATTTCCCTGGGTAAGACCTGCACAGTTTGGGCGATATTCTGTGCCTCGTTCAGACAAGGAATTTGGATGATCAGTTTCAAGGATAAACCAAAACCTGCATGAATATGTGTACTTAAATGCGAACAGGGAAAAGTATACCATTGAAGGAGGGGTATCCCCGCAGGAAGGTTGTGGAGCCAGAATATTCCCGGGTTATCGGATGAACGGCAGGAAGATAGGTACGAAATTATCGATCTTGAGCTGGTAGGAAATAATATTCCCGGCAACTCTCCCGTCCAGATGCCGGATGCGCAGGTAAACTTGATCATCCCGGTCGGACGACCAGAGAATGCGACTCTTTTCCCCCATCGAGCTCGATTGTGCGCTGGTGATCAAAGATGTTCCATCCGCTGCAATCAGTTCAAGGATAGTTCCAGTCGCCTCAGACAAGGGAATGCTTTCCAGCAAGTATTCACTCCCCTTCTCAACCGTAAACGAGACCCAGTCTTCATCCCCCAAGCGATCAGCTGTCAGTGGATTGCAGAAATTGTGCACCCGGTATGGTCCATTCATTGGGAAAATTGAAGCGTTACCGGGCGAGTTATCGTTACCGGAAATATCCCACGCATCCGGTTGGGAGCATATCGTATTGGCGTTGGGGATAGTCGTAACAGTTTCCGCATCCACGGGGAATGGTTCCTGGTTGCCGGCACGATCCACTCCCCGCAAGCGGAAGCCGTACTGGTTCCCAGCCTGACCAATATACCAGACATGATCTTCATTTCCACCAGGATTAGGAACAATATTTGACCAATTCCCCGTACCGAGGCGCGATTGAAGTTCGAAATAATTCAAACCAGACAGGTTATCGCTGGCGTACCATTGTAGCTTTACGGCAGTCCCCTGTTGCGTGGATTCCAGGTTGGTGAGAACTGTGACCGGAGAGGTGCGATCCAAAGTTAAATCCCATGAGCCAGCACCGAACCAGTTTCCTGCCCAGTCATAAATATTGGCAAAAAAAGCAGCATCTTTTTGTTCTGGAATGGTGGTGGAGTTGAACGTAATCCCCCAGCCGTCTGAACCATCCTGGTCGACGCCGATCACATCCCAGTTTGAGGTAACCCAATCTCCAGAATGATAGAGAAATTCGACGTGGCTGATTCCACTCCCAGTATCATTCACGTTTACAGCAAGGCTTAGATTTTGGGAATCCTGCAGATAAGTCCCTGAGAGTGGAGAGATAAATACTCCCTGCGGGGGTGAATTATCTTTAGTGAGGGTTAGATTGTATACGAACTGCTCTCCGCCATGAGTGGGATGAGACCAAAGACGGGCGCGCACATAGTATGTCCCTGTTCGGGTAACTTGGTATCCAAGGTGAGGATCAAGCTTGACTCCCAATATCTCATCATCATGACTGGCCAATGAGGATATTCCATCAGGATCTATTAGAAAGAGGTACAGGTCAAGATTATCGATGGGCGGACTGGTCGGAGTATCTATATCGAGGACGATATGATCACCCGCGGTTGCCTGGAACTGGAAGTAATCCACATCGCCTGGGGGACAAATTTGTTGACTGACACTTTGGCCATAGCTCAGGCTCATCGCTGATTGAGGAGAGTTATTCGCATCGATACAGGTAGCTGGGTTGATTTCGGCGATCTCAATATCATCAATTATCCAGCCCTCATAACCGGAATTCTGCAGGTTATCAACCGTTGCGAATAGGAAGCGGATTTGCACAGACTTTCCCGCATAGGCTGATAAGTCGATACTGGCTTGATGCCAAAAATCTGGTTCGTCATCGAATAACTGCAAAGCGTTCTGAAAAGGTCCACCATCTGCAGAAATCTGAATCCAGCGTTGATCCCAATGAATTCCTTTGCCTTCAGAAATATAGCGATACCAAAACCGCAGCTGGAAATTGTTGCCCGGGATTGCGATAGGGATCGTTGTAAGATCCCCGCTATTGGCGATACCATTCTCATAATCTCGATCTGGCAGCGATCCGTAGTACCAGCTATGTGTCTGGCTGTATGAGCGTTCGAGATCATTGAGGTACTTCCAAAGACCGGATACCTGCCAATTATTGACCCCATTTTCAAGGTTGTCGTTGAAAGGTGCAGAGGTGGAGAGCAGTGTTGTTGATGGTACCATGCTGAAAGTGGATGATTGACTCCACGGGCTGTTGCAGCCATCAGGACAGTTGCGGGCTTGAACTTTCCAGGTATAGGTTCCTTCAGGCAGTTGTTTTCCTGGGAAATTCCAATAAGGCATAGATAACCAAGCGGAGGTTGTGGTACCGTTTGGCCCATTGATCTCAACTTGATATTGGGTTCCACCGCCAGCATCGCGCCAGGAAAAGATTAATGAGGTATCTGTTCGAAACTGGTCTCCAGAATTTGGGTAGATCAATGTGGTGGGTGCTGATGGTTTGGCTGCTCTTGGAGAAACGCGGATTGAAGAAATTTGGTTGCCACCGACAAGGTTGTCGTCCAGATTACTATCATTTCTTCCCAGCGTCTCAATCCTTCCACCGAAATTCGATTCACTGAAAACTTGGGCAAATACGTTTGAGCCTACTTTTACCGATTCTATATTGTCGACGTGCAAGCTTGATAATTGATCGTATTCTCCTTGGTTGAGAACCAGGCAGTCCCCTTGGTAATCCGTATCTACATGGATACTTACCTGATTGACCCCAGGGTTGCAGATTGGTACAGCTGGGGCACAGGAATAATTCTTTACAAGGTGAGTAAGACCTGGTAATCCAAGGGACATATTTCCCGCGTTATCCCAAATCTTCAACGCCAGGCTAAGCGGTCCATCAGGGATGTTGCTGGCACATAAATCCAGATCCATGGAGAAAGCAAAATCGGTAATATCATTGCCCACTTCATGCCAGTCATTGTTATAGTAGGCGATCAATTTTGCATGATTAAATCCACTTTCATCATCGAAGGACCAGCCCTCCACATGGAGCTTGGGTGAATTTGCCAGAAAACCGGTTGCCGGCTCGAACAGGTCACCAGAAGGCGGGGTGTTATCACCGGGTGCCACATTTTGAGAGATATAGGAATTCCTGAATTGGTTGCATACATCTCCAACCCTTGTGCAGTACTTCAGATCGCTTTCCCTTCTCGGGCGACCACCGTTAATATCAACATCAGCGAAAGTGATATCGACAGATGTCCCCCAATAGGAATTGGGATTAGTATGCACGTGAAAGTGCAAATGGTGACCAGTGCTTTTTCCTGTGTCATCTGCTACTCCGATAAATTGACCCTGGGCAACATATGCTCCCTGTGTTCGCAGCTCGACCGGGATACTATCTTTAGCTAGATGCAGGTATAGCTGGTAGGTTACGGGGGATGTGGAGGTATCCTTCAGTACCAGGTAATTTCCCATATCGCTGTCATTGCCATTTGGCACATCCCACCTTGCACGCCAAACGGTTCCCTGCTTGGCAGCGCGCAGTGAGTACATTGTTTGGGGAATATAGAAATCATAGGAATAATGAGCACTTCCGGAAGGAATGTACTGATCATGCCCTGTACTCTGCGAAAGATATACGACTTTCCCTGCTTCCCAAGGTAGCAGGTATCCGGAATAGGTAACTTGAGCGGCAAGGATTTCTGTCTGATGCATCTCGAAATAAGAGGCTTTAGACTCATCACTCAACAGGTTTTCAGGCGCAGATTCAACCAGATCTATCCAATCTGAGTCGGCTGGCAAGGTGATTTTCCATTCCGACCCATCCCATTTTGCGAAGGCAAGACCTGGTTCCGAAGGCAACAGTTCACCTGAAACTGAGTCGACCATCTCGAGCTGGACGATCCCAACGGAACCATCTTGCGATAATTCAATTTCCGCAACCTGAATATCGTTTACCAGATACCCCATGACGTATTCCCGCTGGTCATCAACCGCAGCGAGAACTGCCTGTTCGATTATCTCCTTGTCCATCTCCTCTGGTGGTGGTGTCGGTCCAGGTGGAGCAGCGTTTGTAGAAATTGAATAGACGATAAAAAATATTGATGAAAAGATAATAAAGAGTGTGAATACAATCTTCCGGTTCATGGGTGATTTTAAAGCGATAATTAAGGTAGCCCTTGACTGGTTTTGATTTCCCTAAATTGACTTGATTCGCTCGGTGATTAATGTGCCTGAATCATCCAGAACCCAAATCTCGCTGGCGAATCGATTGATGAAATATCGATCATGTATTACTGCAAGAACTGTGCCGTTATACTGGTTGAGAGCTTGTTCAAAGCGAGATCGGGAGGGTATATCAAGGTGATTGATGGGTTCATCCAACAACAAGAAATCACTTCCTTTTACTACCAGAATTGCCAATTCTAAGCGTGAGCGTTCTCCAAAGCTGAGATCTTTTATCGGCAGCAAGACATCATCCCCAGTAAAGAGAAAGTAATGAAGAAATGAGCGAGCATCCGTTTCATTGAGCGAGGCGTATGCTTGGATTGTCTCCAGGGAATTATGTGATTCATGAAGCCAATGCAATTCCTGAGCCATGTAGCCAATTTGAATATGCGGTCCAAGTTTGACTCTCCCGGATACGGGTGAGATTTTACCGGCTATGGTACGCAGTAACGTGGTTTTTCCACTCCCGTTGGGACCTGTTAAAGCGATCCTTGAGCCGTGCTGGATAAAAGTGTTTATCTCTCCAGACAGAGGTTTATGGTTTGGATATCCAATGACGAGATCTTCAAGTAGTAATACTTCCTGACTTCGATGTTGTCGTTCTTGGAACTCTAATCTCATCTGCCAAGACCGGCCTGGCTTAGCGACTCGTTCATCAGAGTTTAGATACCTTGCTAATTTCTTTTCGCGTGATTTTGCTTTCCTTGCTACTTTTTTTGCATAGCGACGAGTGGTTGGCTCACGGGAAGTGGTTGTTTGTTCGACCTGGTATGCTTGGTGTTTTGTCCTGGCGATATCCTGCCGCATACGTCGTATTTCGCTGAGCTGATCCCTATAAGCTGCAAATTGAATTTCCTGATCATGCAAATATTGGTCCAAATACTGGCTGTAGTTTCCCTTATATTCTTTGACTGTATGGGAAATCGGATCAAGGTCAAGTATTTTCGTGACTGTATTATCTAGGAAAGTGCGGTCATGAGAGACGATCAAGGTGCCACCAGGGAATTCGTTTATCCAATTTTCTAACCACTCCAGCATGGTGATATCTAGGTGGTTGGTTGGTTCATCGAAGATGATGAGATTTGGATTTTTCAACAATATTAACGCTAAGCCCAGGCGTGTCTTTTGACCTCCACTCAATAATGTAACTTTAGTGTTTCCCGGGATATGGGCCAGAGATAATATTTCAAGCATAACCTGTGGATGGATTTTTGGGGGTTCAATCGATTTCAAATCCATCAGGGCGGTGTCATAATCTAGTTGCAATTCCTGGTTATCAGGTTGGGATGCCAGGGCATTAGCCAGCGATTCAATTTTTTGTTGGATTGCTTCGGGATCTCCACAGGCTTCAGCGATGAGTGAATCAATCGTGGAAGCAGCCGGATATTCAGTAGATTGTGCCAAGTAAGCGACTCTTAAGTCGTTGGGATTCAGGGTAATCGCACCCTGATCGGGTTTCAGTTCCCCCGTGATTATCTTCAGCAAAGTGGTTTTACCACTGCCATTCGGTCCAATCAACCCCACGCGATCCATGGGATTCAAGCTGAAGGATACATTCTCAAGTATTTTATTTATGTTGAAGGATTTCTCAATATTGTGAACGGTTAACATGAGCGGTCTCCGCCAAGAAAATAAAAACCGGGGCTGTTGCCACCGGTATCATTATCAAATCCGTGATCAGCACCCCAAATTTTCCCCGATTTGATCTTAATTTTCTATCATCTCATGCAACCTCAATAATTTATCTGGATGGATTATACCATTATGTGATCTGACTCATGAAGGCATATGTACCAGATGCACCTCGACAATTTTTTATTGCAATAATTAATGACTCGTTGTAAGATTGCAGTGGGATACGAGGAGATCACGAGACCATTTTGCAGAATAAATTCCACTTTAATTTAGCTATATGGATCTTATTAATTTTGCTGTTCACTCCATCAAATGGAAACGGTCAGCAAGATGAGTCAATTCAACTTCAAAATGAATTATTTTTCCCGTTAATTTTTGATAACCAGGTAAATTTCGTCCCCCCGACAAGCACTCCAAAACCTACCCAAACGGGAACGCCTACCCAAACCAGGGTCCCATTTCGTTCATCCACCCCTGTCCCCACACCAACCCAGACACCAACCTATACAATAACGCCGACAGTTACACTAACGCCTACAAATACTTCAACGACAACTCTGATACCTCTTGTATCCATCACGATACAATTTCCATCCCAGATTCCATCCATAACCCCAACCCCTTCAAAGACTCCAACTGCCATTCCCAGTTTAACACCATCATCGATCCTTGAAGCCGATGTACCGAATTCAACTTGGGGTATATTGATATTAATTGGTCTCCTTTGGATCGTTCTTGCCATCTGGTTATATATATTCCTTCGGCAAAGAAGATAGGGAGGAGGATTTTCTGCTGGCTGAGATCGGCAATTTTTTCATGGACATAAATACCATCAGCCATTTATCTTGCAGGGATCAAAAATTCGGAATAAAAAATATAAGGGGAAGATCGACTGCTTTGTGCAGAAAATTCTTTTTTGAATAAACAGACTTTAAAAAGAAGTTGTAATAGGAAGCTAACTTTAAAAAGGGTTTTAAAATAATCCGCGCTCAAGATCGATTGTTTGTTATTGAGGGTGAAAATTAATTCGGCACATCTTGATTGATTTCATCGATGAGCCTTAATAATTCCGAATTTTGGGGGATATCTGACATAGATTTCCCATAGTGGATATAGCGAGCATTACCTCTTCTATCAATGATCACTTGCGCGGGCATGCGACCAAATTTAAAAATCTTGATCTCTTGACCATAAAGCTTGAGCACGTGATATTTTGGATCGGGCAAACCGATGAATGGAAGTTGGTTTTTCCTCCAAAATCTCTTGAAGGTATCCGCATTTTCCGGTCCTACAATAACAACTGAGGTACCTTTCTCCTGAAACTTCGTATAGTCTCGCCGCAACTGCGACATATGTCTGCGACAGAATGGTCAGGTGAAGCCTCGGTTGAATACAAGGAGTACGTTTTGATTTCTTCTGAACTTGTCTAGTTCAAATTTAGCTCCGTCGAAAGTTTCAAGAACGAAATTCGGCGCGGGCATTCCAAGGTGAATTGGTTTACTCATAACACTGATAATCTCAATCAAAATTTGATCATTCTTTATTCATTGATTTGTTCGAGAAGCGCTAATATCGCTTCATTGGTTAAGTCTTGCTGCGTTTCCCGGGATATTGTAGCAGGATTATCTCCGGGTTGATCGCCATACCAACCAAATTGGGCATGATTACCACCGTCGATCTCTACATAAATTGAGTCTTGAGGCAGGAGATGACGAGCACCATCAATGTCCTCAAGGGTTGTCAACCCATCCAGGGTGCTAAAAATCGATAATGAAGAAATATCAATGGTTGATAAATCATCATTTGCCGCAGGATATGCAGCCATAAGAATTAAGCCATCTACTATGTCTGGATTTTGGTTCACAAACCTGGCTGCCATTGTTCCCCCAAGTGAGTGCCCTGAGACGATCCATTTCTGAATTTCCGGGAATGCCTCAATAACAGTTTTTGCTTCATTCGCGCCAAACACTGCTAAATTTAATGGCATCGGGACGATGACGACGTAATATCCTGACGATGAGATCTGCATCGCTGTTGGGCTGTACGATCTTGAATCGACCCGACCGCCTGGATATATGATCAAACCTGTGTTTTTCGGTTCAGAAACTGGCTTATACACAATCCATTGGTCAGAAATCACCTGAACACTCGCAGTGGATTTGAGAGATTCCTCAGCTTCCAGCATAGGACCCAAGGGGGTGAGAGCCCATACCAAACCAACTGCTAAAAGCGTAATTGGCAGAAGAATTAGGAGCCATAGCCATCTTTTTCGTGGTTTCATCAGCATTCACTCTTTATTGCTATCATATTCATATATCGACGCTACATGGGAGAAAATGTAGGTTTCTGGTCGATATTTTCTTTATCTCTACGAAAGCGGCGAGCAATCCATAAACCTCCGGCAATAATACCTGCCAGCAGAAATACTGCCAAATATTCAATCAATGGTATCCGGATGATTTCGTTGAGCTGTACCCAACCCCGATCGCTGTAAACAAAAAGTGCCGAAGCGATAAAGACAATCAAAATCAACAGCCGACTCCTGAAGGATAATCCAAGTCCATGCATTTGAGTGATCACGAAAATACCGGCGAAACCAAAAGCAAACATAGGCCAGAGTTCATTTCCGGTCATTATAGCAACGAGTGTGCCATGGACTAAAACGAGGACCTCTAAGGTGACGTTCCACCATTTGTTAAGGTGAACACGGGTGAACATGAGGCTACCCTGGAGCAGTAATAAAAACATATAAAAGAAGCCAATTAAATGACCACTTGTTCCTTCCATGGGGTGGTACCAGAATGTATAAATAATCGCCCATGCAAAAAGGTACCCGTGATATGTACGGGCGAAGCGATTGATACGATTCGAAAACCTCACTTTCTTGCCAAAAAACAGGCCACGCCGGGAATTTTCCATGAGCAGCACCCAGACCAGCAGTATCACAACAGAAGCCTGCGAGCTCCAAATAGACACATCTTGAGCAAGACCGTCATACCAGATTTGGGATTGCACTAGGTGAAGCAGGATGAAAAAAGCATTCATGCCAAGAGCGATCACGTTCAGCTTATGCAAACCGGTTGTATATTTAAGTGATTTCTTTTGAGCGTAATATATTAATCCCCAGAATGCTACTTGGTGGAGAGCGTAAAATCCCCAGGCAGTCGCCCGAGTCCAGAAAGTTGGCTCCATGAGTCGCCAGTAATACCACGAGGGACCGAAATCATCGTAATGGGGGATTGAGGTCAGCCATTGGCCCGTCCACCAAATAATTGCAGTGAAGATCAAACTGAAAATGATGCCACCCCATAATACAAGCGTATCTCGTCTGGGCATGGTAGCTGAGTTCGAGCTATTTGATATGTTTGTTTGCGCTGTCATATGCACCTTCGCTGATTGATTTAAATATTCTACCAATATGTACAGGTATTGTCAAGTATTTGTAGATATACAAAGGGTAATTCCGAGAATTGGTTCTCCGCTTTTAATCTATCATACTAACAGTTATTGAGCCATCCATTAAAAACCAGCGAAAATTATTTTTGGCTTTTTATGTATGGACTACTCGAAACTGATAATTAAATTAAGCGAGGTTGATGAGACTGATAAGGCTAATCGCGCCAAAAATGGTGATAACCATACCCGATATGCGGTTTATCCAATGAAGTGCATTGCTGCCAATTCTCTGGCGAAGATGAGCGGTGATGCTGCTCAGTAGAAACCACCATGAACACGAGCCGAGGAAAATTCCAGAAACTGCGGAAACACCAGCATATTTCCCAGTGGAAACATCCAATCCAATTTCGAGACTGGCGAAAATCGCCATGAATGGAAGAATTGTCAGCGGGTTGGCGATAGTCAGAAGAAAGGTGGATAAATATACTTTGATGAATCCCTGGTTAGAATTGTTGTTGGATGGTTTATATTCAAAGGTGGTTGTGGGAGTCTGGTAGATTTTGACTCCCAGGTAGATCAAAAATAGCCCACCGATGAGTTTGAACCAGAAAATATTTCCAAGTAAGAATGAGGAGATAAATGATAAACCAGAAACGGAAATGGAGCCATACATTGCATCTGCTGACGCAGCCCCCAAACCGGAAAGGAATCCGGATAGTCGACCTCTAGCCAGGGTCCGTTGAATGCAAAGAATCCCAATTGGCCCGACTGGAGCGGCGATGGAGATACCGATTAAGAAACTTTTGAGGAATATATTTTGGTACAAGGATTGCTTTCTAAAAAAACCATGCTCTGATATGGGACTCTGCGTAGAATGCGCATAGGTATCATAGACTTCCGCTAACCAGTTGTTCCTATCCCAAATGGATATTGTGGCCAGATCTGGATAATTTCTATTTTAATATTTTTATATTTTACTATTGGTTAATGGAATGCAAGGGATCGCGTAAAATATTGCCTGAAGATAAGCAGAATAAGGGGGGATTTTCTGCCTTACGTAGACCAATTTTCTATGAGGGTTTGACTGGATTCCTGAATATTAATTTATTTCCTATTAATTTTAGTGTATACTCTTCCCACGATGTACCCAGAGTACAGTCAGTCCGTTTCCCCTCAGCCGCAACTTTTTTTACTTGAAGAGAGTATTGGTACGCTGGAGCTCTTCCCTGCTGTATGGTCAGCTTTGGAAGATTTGACCAGTGAAGAGTCGGATATACGCTTAAAGGGTTTAGCACAGATAATAAAACTCAATGGAGCAAGACATTCACCCGTTGTTGCGTATATCTTAACAACAAGGATAACGGATCCTAATATCGAATTACGCGCTCGCATCGTTGAAGCGTTAAGCGATGTTCTCTCACCTGATAAAAGTGGATTACCTGCTCCAGAAGAAGTCCGCAATTGTGTGCACTTCTCTCTTTCAGGGATGAGGTCGCGTGAGATATATGCATTATTGCAGGTTTCTGCAAAGTTCCAATCCCTGGAGGGGGAAGTTTGTCACTTATTGAATTCTAACCCCTATGCCGGGAATCACATGATGGATATTTTGATCGATCCAAAACCTCCCCTCGAAATCAGAAAACAAGCTGCATTGCTGATCGGCAGAGTAGGCTATTTGGATACCATCCCCCAATTAGAAAAATTTGCTGCAAGGTTGGAAGGGCGCTTATCTGGTCAAAAAGCGATGGATTTTGCACCGCGAAGGGATTCAAAGGAGTTAAAATTACTTCCAACAATTAATGAAGCACTTCGCTTGCTCTATGCACCATAAATTCCTCAAGAATCAGATCGATTGATTGCAATTTGGACAAACCCGTTCACCAAATTTGATTAGAAAACCACAATTTGGGCATGTATTTGGTTGAACTTCCCCCAGAGGTGCTCCACAAGCAAGACATCTAGATTCACCAACAGGGTTCGCTGTCCCACAGTACTCGCAAGTCATCCGCCGGAATCTCTCCGATAATTCGAATGTCGCCCCTTTCATCCTAGCGTAATTCTCAATCTCATTCCAAACTTGTTCAGAAATTTGTAAATTTTCAACATCCTGGGCAATATCATCCAACCTGTGGATTAAATTGAATGGATTGCGCCATACCCATAGAAGGGTTGTACCAATACTAGCCGCTATTCCCAGCCATGCCTGCTCACCAACTTGGACGGCTACCCCATCCTCGACCTGTTCTAGGTAAACAGTCAGGGCTGTAGTTCCTCCGGATAAAGGTTTTCCGCTGGTCGCGATCTGCACAATCACTTTCCCACCTCTTGTAAATTGTTGAGCTCGAAGGTTGCCCCGGTTGAATTTCGCGACTAATGCCTGTCCTAAATCACTGACTGTTACCGAACCATGAAATATCCTTCGATCCATGTGTTAATCGCTCCTTAGTATGCGTGGAAAGCCAGTAAGAATAGATTATAATCGTGCTCCGAAGATTCTGGGAATAAAAAATTAAGTAATATGATTAAAAGACGAATTGGTATTTTATTAATCACTGCGATTTGTGTATCATTGCTCTGGGAAGTATCTTTGAGCGTCACGAATCTGCAGGTCCACGCTCAAATCCCGACTGTGGGCATCCCGACAGTAACAGGCTCACCCCAAGGTCCGGTGGTGACTGTGCGAAGGGATACAGATCAAGATAGCATCAATGTACGATCTGGTCCTAGTGCAAAATATGACATTATCGGGGTCTTGATTGTTGGCCAAATCGTACCAGCAAAAGGTAGAACACCTGGAGGTGATTGGATCCAGATATTCTACCCCGGGGTTCCAGACAGTTCAGGGTGGGTCTATTCACCCCTGGTATCGGTAAGTGGAAGTATTCCAATCGTTGAACCACCGCCGACACCCACCCCGCGTACTACTCCCACGGTTGACCCGACTCTCGCTGCACAATTCATCTTGGAAATTCCTCCAACAAGATTACCAACCTTTACCGCCCCACCACAACTCGTGATCCCAACTTTCACAAATCAAGCTCCGCAGAATATTCCGGGAGGAGTTCCCATGGGGATCATTATTATTGGTATGGCGGTGCTAGGAGTCTTCGGGATTATGATTTCTTTTCTGAGGGGAAGGTAAAAAAAAGGACGCATTTTATTGCGTCCCTGTAAATAATCTCCTGCAAGTACTCAGCAACTGCATCCTCCCCCGGTATTACCTTCTGCTGAATCACCACTTGTTCGAAATGAACTGCCGCAACCGCAAGTTGAGACCGCGTTTGGATTCTCAATTTTGAATCCGCTTCCCATTACCTCGTCGATATAATCAACATTCGCACCCTGGAGGTAGTTGATGGAAATTTCATCAATGACGATTTTTACTCCATGCTGTTCTGATACTAAATCAGTTTCACGGATGTTATCTTCTAAAGCCATGCCGTATTGAAATCCTGAACAGCCACCTCCGGATACGAAGACGCGCAGGGCAAGATCTCCCAATTCACGTTTTGCCAGTAACTCTTGGACTGCATTTGCTGCAGCAGGTGTCAGGGTAATTACGGCAGTTTCGTTTTGTGTAAGCATTTCCATGTGTACCTCTGTTAAGTGAGTATTCCAATTAAGACCTATAATATCAAGTAATTCTAATCAATTCTAACACATCCGTCAATGGGTTGAGAGTTCTCAAATCGGTAATTCTTCGTTTGATGACACTTTTGCCGAGGATTCGTGTCAAGTAAAGAGGAAGGGACCAATTCTCAAAATACGAAGTATCCAAGGAGGATGGCACTCGCCGTGACGGTGATATTATCAATATCACGGATCGGCAGAGTTTCGACCAATGTCGCAACGAAAGAAATAAGGACTATCGTGGGAATAAAATCCAAGACCGGCGGAGAAAAAATGCCTGCTCCCGTGTATATAGCGACCAACAAGATGGAGAGAGTCAATCCACCCAGAAACATGCCAAGAGATCCGAGCCAGGTTTTGGTTGGACTCCAAGGAATATTTGTCCGGCCTAAATATCTGCCCATTATGTCAGCAACCCCATCTCCACCACACAGCAACATTAACGCAGTAATACCGATTGGAGAATCGTACCAAAATACGATCGTGCAGACTACGAAGATAATTCCATAATAAAGGGGACCACGCAGAATCTCGCGGGGATTACCAGTGCGCGACATGGCTTCAACCGCAGCATCATCCCGAATGATCCCTATCCCAACAAGGAAGAACTGCAGTGTAATAACAAACGGAACCAGGGCAGCTAAATATCTTGAAACGCTTGTATTTGGGAACAAAAGCCAGCAAAGGACAAAGATTGGACCTGTTCCAATATGAATGATTTTTCTGCTTAATTGGGCGTTGATCCAACCTTTGTGCGCTGTGAAATCGTTGATTCTCAACCAAACAAGGGAAAGTAAAAAAGTTATTAACAGTGCAAGATAATCGCTGTTTAACATGCCTCACCAGGTGCAATTGAAGCAGGTTTTTATACCTGCCTGCTTACCAACATATTTATACATGGTCACCTCGGAGAAAGGCTCACCAAGGATTCCATCATGGATAGCCCAGGAACGTAAGCGGATGGAGTTTGCACCTTCAGGTTTGCGGAAAGGATTAGATGGATCTAACTGTTTATACAAATCACCACCAGGAGAAAAACCCATCTCGATTCTCTCCATAAGCTTCCGACCAACCTGGTAAGCAAACCCAAATTTCTCAAAGATTACTGCGTTGTGATAGTAAAGCGGATCAACAAAATATATTTCCTGATGCAAGCTCGTCACAAAATCTTCAAAGCATAGGATCGCCTCGTGGAGAATGCCTAAACCATGGCGGATTTGACCAGGTGTCAATCCATCTCTCATGGCTGCAAGCTCAGCTTCTATATGTCGCAGCTTGGTGCCAAATATTGTATTCCGTCCATCTGGCATGCGGTCAATGTCATATCGTGGAGAATCAGGATCGTTGAGCACATAAAGGAGAATATAGATTTGACCGTTCATTGTGTCGGTTAGATGACCATATTGGACTGGATCTGGGAACTCTACCTGATGTCTCAGGATCATTTCAACACTCGGACTTTGAGAAGCGAATTTAAAACTTAGCAGATCATTTCCCTGCTCATCATAAAAATCGCTTGGCAATTGAAAACGATCGATCAATGCTTTGGGAATCATGCGCGCATAAATCTCGCGCTTTTCATCTACAGGTAATTGATTGATACCCGTGATTGTAGAGGGAGACATTGTTATCTCCTTTGTTTGTATCGGCGATCTAGCTCTCTTTGGGCATCACGCTTGGCGATCTCAGCGCGTTTATCGTAATGTTTTTTTCCTCGGGCAAGGGCTATCTCGATTTTCGCCATTCCGTTTTTCAGATATACTTTCAACGGAACTATAGTTGCCCCCTTTTGACGCACTTTATCATGCAATTTCTGAATTTCTTTTCGGTGTAGCAGCAACTTGCGCGGACGCAGTGGCTCATGGTTGAATCTATTCGCTTCATCGTATGGGGCGATGTGAGCATTCATCAACCACACTTCCTGTCCATCGGTAGATACATAAGCCTGGGCAAGGCTGATCTGGCCAGCACGTATGGATTTAATCTCACTTCCTTTTAGTACAATACCCGCTTCATACGTATCTAAAAGGAAATATTCATGTCTTGCCTTACGATTGGTGGCGATGACCTTCTCTCCCATATCGCCATTTTAGCATAAACTGATTCGAATATTTTTACGGGTTGAGTAGAGCCTGAATACCAGCGTTCATCGTCAAATCTATACCAGAGCCATCATCAATAATTGCGATATCTGGTTGCAAGCCCTGGCTCCCCAGGTCTGATTCAATTCCAGGAATCCACCACCTCGCAGCCGTTACATGCAGGCTGGAATCGTCTTGAAGGTTAAATATCAATTGGATAGTGTCCTTTCCAAAGGTCGGTTGCCCGACCAGGTGAGCGCGGTGATAAACTTGCAGAGCCCCAGCGACAATTTCAGCTGCACTTGCAGTGTTTTGATTAACCAATAAGACTAGGGGTAGTTCCACGTATGGCCCAGGAGCTCTTACAGGATATGACTCTACGTCTTCTCCCCGATACTGCTGTTCAAGAATTAGTCCTTCCTCCAGGAAAAGCCTAGCGATATCTACGCCGGCTGTCAGTAGACCGCCACCATTATCTCGTAAATCCAGAATAAACTGTTTTGTTCCGGATTCCTGCAACTTTGCGATCGCTGCTTCGATTTCATCGACTGTCGTTTCCGCGATGATATTAATTTTAATAATGCCGATTGTGGGATGATCAGGAACGATATGCCATATGACGGAGGGCAAATGAATTTGAGTTCGGATGAGGTTAAAATCAAGCTCCAGATTCCCTGGGTCGCGAAATACGACGATTTTGATCGCTTCGCCTACTTTACCTCGAATGGCAGCCTTGATCTCATCGATGGAAGTGTCTGGAGATACTCCCATGTTTCCGACGGCGATTAGTTTATCACCATTCAATATGCCAGCTTCGTATGCAGGTCCTCCTTCGATTGGAAAGAGTAGGAAATTTCCGTCTGCGGTTTGGGTGATGTCCACCCCGATTCCACCGAAATTACCCTGCAGACTGTTAGTTTCCAATTCATGCTGAACTGGCTCCTGAAAAGTCGCGAACTGATCGCCGGACACAGCCAGCATACCGCGAATCATTCCATGTTCTAAAGTCTGATTATCTGGGAGATCATAATATTCATGGTTTAAGAGGATTTCATATGCCTGATCAAGAATGGGAAATACTTGCGAGTGCTTATCAAAATATGCTTTCAGGAAAAATCCTGAAAGAAAGGCGCTGAACAATCCTACCCCTACCAGTATGAAAAGAGATATGTTTTTGATCTTGTGCATTTTTTGAGGAAATTGACAATTACCTAACTGCATATTAATTTGTCGATCGAGTCTATCATATCTTAAGGAATATATTAAATCTGCTGCTTGACGGATGGAATGAAAACGAATAAAATCTTTGCCGGAAGTTAACGTCTCCAATTGGAGACGGATTTTTTTGCCCGAAGGTTATTTTTCAATCTCGAAGAGGATAATATTCCGGATCAGTTGAGTACCAAGTGCTTTGCTGACCAATAGATAAACTAGGAAGGAAATTATGGAGGAAATCGTATTTCAAGCTAATCGTCGTCAGGTTATCGGAAAAAAGGTAAACGTCTTGCGCAGGGATGGCTTATTACCGGCAATTGTTTATGGACACAATATTGAACCTATCCCGATAACCATGGATATGCGCGAAACAAGCCGGGCTCTGGATTTTTTATCACCATCAGCGTTGGTTGTTCTTGATATCGATGGAGAAAAACACTACACCCTTGTCCGTGATAAACAACGGAATCCGGTTCGCCGAGATATTATCCATGTTGATTTTCAAGCTGTATCCTTGACTGAAACAGTCAGAGCAGATGTGGTGATTAATTTTATCGGTGATGCTCCAGCAGTTGAGACATACCTAGCAATTTTCGTACCAAGCTTAGAACAGCTTTCAATTGAATGTTTGCCCACCAACCTTCCCGAACGGATTGACGTTGATATCTCTGGATTAGTGGAAATCGGAGATAACATCCTGGTTGGTAATCTGGCAGTACCTGAAGGCGTTGAAATCCTTAATGATCCCGAGGATGTTGTCGCGGTAGTTATTGCTCCAGCAGCCGAGGAAGAAGAAGTCGAGGAAGAGGAATTCGAATACGAAGAAGGTGCAGAACCAGAGGTTTTGGAACGTGGCAAACGTGAAGAAGAACTCGAAGGACCAGCGGCTGAAGAATAACCTACGCAACTGCTAGACCAGCTGTAAAGATTCTAATAGGATCAAAGTAATTTCGGCACTGATCCCCCAGAGCAATTCACCATTATAGTGATTGAAATAAATCACTGGTATGGGTGAATGGGGAGGGGGTAGTTCTCGATATAGAATTTCATGATTTTTGAGGTCAGCCAACCATTCTAATGGAATGGTGAACACCCGGCTGACCTCTTCTCGCGCTAGATGAAATTCATACGGCCAAGGGATGCAACCGACTACGGGCATAACACAATAGTTGCTGATTGTTCGGATTTCTCGGAGCCTGCCCAGAATGCGGACATCATCAGGTTTGAGGTCGATTTCTTCTTTTGCTTCTCTCAGTGCAGTAATTTCCAATGAATCATCTGAAGGGTCTGCTCTACCTCCCGGGAAAGCGACTTGCCCGCTATGTTCAGGTAAAGAAGGTGTCCTCCTTGTGAATAGAACGTGCCAGGCATCTTGAACTCTCAAGATCGGTACCAGCACTGCCGCGTTTCGCGGATAATCATTAAAGAATTCTGCAGGATACAGTGAATTGAAGTCCCGCTTTTCGAATTTCTTTTCCAGATAATTGGACAAGCGCTGGGATATCTCAGTTTCTGTGAGTGAATTGATCGTTTGATCCATAGTGTATTTTTGAAATTAAGGAATTATCTCAGAAACCACTTTCTTATTTCTTTTCGAACAATTCAATATCCTCTGCCGAGATAATTGAACGGGCGAAAACTAGATATCCGGTGTGTGCGATCATACGGTCTGTTGGTCTCAACCTTTCTGAAACAGGTTTGTAATATCGTAAAAAAGTCTCACAAATTTCGATAAATGCAAAATTTCCCTGGCGCAGGGCGGGGATTAGATTCATGAGCTGGTTGGTGGTGGGAATTATGCATCCAAAGAATCCGCCGGGGGACAGCACCTCGCGAACATGATTGAGATAGTCTTCTGGATTGGGGACGTCCATAAATAAGGCATAAACATCTCTTTCATCGAATCCATCTTTGATATCGGCATGCTTGAATGTGACCCGATCCTGTAAACCTAGGTTGGTGAGATTCTTTTTTGCAAGGTTCAGCATTTCCTCTCGCATCTCATACGTCGTAATATGACCATCAGGACCGACTGCGTGGGCTAATGCGGTTGTCATCGCACCGGAACCAGTCCCAGCTTCCACAATATGCTGGCCTGGACCGATGCCCAAAGTTACTAAAATAAATCCGATGTCCTTGGGATACAGGATCTGGGTCGTTCTGCGTGTAGCACTGATCAAGTCTCCCAATGAAGGCTTCAGCAGGAAAAAAGGATTCCCGAGGTGACTGAAAACCTTGCTTCCCCAAGGTTTCCCGATCAGCTCATCGTGAGAAACAATACCGCGGTGGGTCTGTAATTCCTGACCTTCTTGTAGCCGTAAGATAAAGTTCTTATGACTCAGTCCAACTAACTGTGCGATATCACCATGCTTTGCTGTTTTCTGGTAATTGGTCATGCTGACCTCTACTGCATGAAAAAAAATCGAAAAGAAAATCGATAAAAAAAATAAATTTGAAGACAATATTCTGATGATCGAGTGGGATCGCCCTGGTTGGAAACTCTCGATCCCGATGATTGGAATAACCCAACTCTGGTCCTAACAAGGTTCAACTGTGTGGAATCTTACCATTAAGAAGTTCCATGAGAATCTGTGATTATTCGAATATTCGGTTGAAAAGAATAGAAAAGGAAAGTGTTACCTGCATATATGGCAGATTTTTATGTTTAATAGTGGTTAGGTTGGTAGTCAAGGATCAATCCTAACCACCGATATCAGATTTGACGAGTGCTTGTGTTCGATCTCAGGGACTGTGTCAGGCTCTGGGAGTCCTTCTGCCAAGGAACACCCAGTGTCCAAGAAACATAACAACTAAACTAGAGATAGTCGCAGCGCCGATGTGCAGGTTCCCAACATTGAATAAATCCCAATTTTGTTGTTCAGCAAGGAATTGACCTGCCCAAAACCCTATCCAGCTCAGGATAATATATACCAAAAGCCTTCCAAGTCCACCACCCCGCACAAGATGGAATAGTGCGCCGTACAACGTGGCGATTAAACCCCCGAAAACAAGTGTGGTGAGATTCATGCGAAGTCAGTTTACTCGATGAGCAACTGCCTGTCAACGAGACAGGGAGGTACATTTTGTTCTATTTTGTGGAATAACAAAGGTAAAAGTTGTTCTTCCCAGGATACTGGAAGCCCATATTTCGCCACCGTGCGCATCGATAATTCCCTTGGATATTGCCAGTCCAAGCCCGGTACCTTTCATCGCGGTTCGGCGTGTCTTTTCTCCCCGGTAGAACTTATCGAAAAGGTACGGGAGATCACCAGGATCGATGCCTTCGCCATTATCACTGACTTCGACGATCACTCCTTTATTTGATCGATCGGCAGTGACTCTAATTGTTCCATTCTGGGGAGTATGGCGAATTGCGTTCTCTATTAGATTGTTGAGGACCCGATTTATTCGTTGTGCATCAACCTGAATCTCATCAAGATCGGGTCCTACTTTGCCCTGAATCAGGATATTTTTCTGGTTGCTCAGTTCCGTAAAATTCTCCAAGGTATCGGAAATTAAGTCTGAGATCGACACAGAATCGATATTCAATTCCAAACCACCAGCATCGATTTGAGCCATTTGGAACATATCATCAATCAAGTGGGATAGTGCAGAAATATTTTTCTTGGCTGTGTCATAATATCGCTGTTCAGTCTCTTTATCTTGAACCATGCCATCAGAAAGTGCTTCGATGATAGCGGATATGGAGGTTAGGGGTGTTTGCAAATCATGCCCGATCCAGGTGAGCAATTCCTTCCGCAATGACTCAAGCTGTTTGCGTTTCTCTTGGGCTTCCTCCAACTGGGAGGTCATGTTGTTAAATGTATGTGCCAACCCAGCCAGTTCGTCACGCCCTTCGACCGGTATGCGAATTGACAGATTCCCATCAGCGATTCGCTTCGCAGCTTGATCCAGCGTTTTTATCCGGTCTAGAAATGATGATGTAAGCAAATAACCAAGTGCCATGGCGATTGCCCCGGCAAAAATTAACAGTACAGTCCCGAGCAGCAAATCGTGCTGGTCTGTGAACATCAACCTTGCGGTTAGCCAAACGTTGATAAAGGTTAGCAGGCAAGCTAATGCATAACTTCCTAATAATGCGGATCGAATGTTGGGGGCGCGATTCATCCACCCCAGGCGATATGCTGCATATCCAGCGATTGCTGAAATTATGGTTGTAATCAACAAAAAACCAGTAATTAACCAAACTTCATTTATGGGAGGTCGGAATAAAAGATAGAATCCGACAACGGACAAGGTAAGTATTGCCAGCAAGGCAATGATAAAGCGGGCGGTTGCTGATAATCGATCAGTCAATGATTTCATTTGCATAGCCGGGAAGTAACCAATATAAGATGGATTCCAAGATTGAGGATTGTAATTCTTGGAATATCAAGGTTCAAATTTATATCCAACCCCCCAAACAGTTAGCAGGTGCTTTGGGTTTGAAGGATCGGGTTCTATTTTTTCACGCAGCCTCCGGATGTGGACAGTAACGGTACTGGGATCGATATAATCTGAGATTCCCCAGACCCTTTCAAGTACATGGTTTCGCGAAAATACCTGCCGAGGGTGTTGAGCGAGCAGCCAGAGCGTATCGAATTCTTTGGCAGTTAAGGTGATCTCTTGCTGATTGATTATTACTAAACGGGTTTGAGGATTGATCTCCATGGATGGGTAGATAAGTGGTTTTTCAGTCGGTTCATTGGATTTAGGTTGGGTTCGTCGTAAAACAGCGCGCACCCGACTCACAACCTCCTGGGGACTGAACGGCTTGAGAATGTAATCGTCCGCACCCATCTCCAAACCCGCAATTCGGTCAACTTCGTCCCGTCGGGCTGTCAGCATGATAATCGGAATATCGCTCCGATCGCGCAACCAGCGGGTGAGCTCAAATCCATCAATGATCGGTAGCATCAGATCCATTATGATCAAGTCAGGTGATTGAGAATCGATCCGAGTTTGGGCTTCAATACCATCCTGGGCATAAATCACTTGGTAACCAGCCCTTCTCAAGTAGAGCCCGACAACTTCGGCGATGCTGGGTTCATCCTCAACGACTAAGATCAGATTTTCGGTCATCCAGCAGCTCCATTTCCCTATCTTATCGTGAGAATATTACAGAATAATTACAAAATATATGTAATGATTTCCAGATTTTTATAATTTATTTTAGTAAATGGAAATTATTTCTTGATGATTAATTACGATTTACTTCTTTTTGGCAGGAATCTAATAAAAAACCAAGCCAGGATTATCACTGAGATGATCGCCATCGCACCAAAAACGATGGGTATATTAACAGAGCCAGTCTGGACCGGGATCGGTGTCGGTGTGGGAGTACCTGTGGGTATTTCCTCAGCTAGTTCAGTGATGATCGGGACAGGGGTTTCGGTCATATTATCATGCTCGATGATTGGTAAGTTTATGATAACCGTAACGGTTGTTGTGGATTGAAGGTATTCTATTTTGCTGAGATTATTATTCGATTGGTTTGACGAAGCGACCATTTCCTCCAATTCCGCAGCAAGAACTAGATGAACTGGGTATGTGAGGACAACCAGGATTCCCAATAGGAACCAACCTTTTTGAATAGATAGTTTTGGATTCACAAATTAATCTCTTTATTGTTCTTGGATGGATTAGAGCTGGAGTATGTTGACACCGAAGAATCAACTTTTCTCCATGGTAGTCCTACCAAGCGTATGCCTCGGGAGATTCTCCACCTGGTCCTGGCCAGATGCTTGTTAACTTGACTAATTGTTCATCCGAGAAACCTATTTCCAAGGATCTCAAGCTGTTTTCGAGCTGTGTTATTGTTCGAGGACCGATAATTGGCGCAGTGACCACAGGATTCGATAACAGCCAAGCTAAGGCAACATTTGCAGGTTCCTCACCCAACTCCTGGCAGAAATCATCATAAGTCTTTAACTGAATTGAATACTCTTCCATGCCCTTCTTTATGTCATCGGATTTTCGCCGTCCTACTGCCTTTTTATCCAATAATCCGGCAAGCAAGCCGCCAGCGAGAGGACTGTAAGGGATCAAACCAAGGCCAAATTCTCTGCAAGCTGGGATAACTTCCAATTCGATCATTCGATCGATCAAGTTATACAAACTCTGTTCGCTGACCAATCCGAGGGAATGTCTCGCGATTGCCGTATGCTGAGCCTGGGAGATGTGCAATGCACCAAAATTGCTGCAGCCAACATAGATCACTTTCCCCTGGGTCACGAGAAGGTCCATCGCTTGCCAAATTTCTTCCCAGGGTGTTTCCCGGTCGACGTGATGCATCTGGAAGAGGTCAATATAATCTGTCTGCAGGCGTCTCAGGCTGTCTTCACAGGCGACTCGAATGTGTTTTGCTGACAACCTTCTTTCATTGGGTCCTTCTCCCATCCGGCCAAATACTTTGGTTGCGAGAACAATCCTATCCCGCTTCCTGGTACCATCAGCTAACCAGCGTCCAATTATCTTCTCTGTGATTCCTTCTCCCATTTCCCACCCATAGACATTTGCTGTATCGAAAAAATTTATCCCAAGATCTAAAGCCCGATCCATAATTTTATGACTGGTCTTTTCATCTGTGTGAGGACCGAAATTCATTGTTCCCAGGCATAACCGGCTAACTTTCAAACCAGTTCGTCCTAAGTTTGTGTATTCCATGATTTCCTCCAGGTTTTAGAACTTTTATGGTTCGAACCTTATATCGTCATACTTGTGGTTGAAATATATTGGGTAATTCGCAGGAATTTCCTAAGTTCCATTGAGTGATTGAAGTATATCATGCAAAATAATTTCTTCTAACAGTCGAAATTTCTGCCTCGAATTCATATCAAGACAAAAGAAAGTTCTGCAGTCATTTGGGCTGTTATCGTTGCATAAGAAATTTATATATCTTAGTCCGGAAGAATGTGCTTCAAATAAGTTTTTGCAGCATTATTCCAGGAGAATTCCTTTTGGATATAGGAAATACCACCAGTCACCATTTGATAATAGAGATCTTGATTTGTCTGAAAAATTTGGGATGCATCTTCAAGACAGGTGACGAATTCTTCTACCATTGCGTGGACTGTGGGAAGTTTTCGGCGCTGTTCCAAGCGATTGGATTTTTGTGAGTTGATCGCGTAGTTTGCAGCATTGATCGCTTGCCAATCACCCAGCTTGTTGGGGATGTCGTCCGGTTCACGAAACAAGAACCCAGTTGCCGGAGTGTGTTGGCGGTCCCACCGGTCTGACCTCTTCTTGACTGCAAGTGAAAATGACGATGCTTGGCGAAATGGCACGACTTGTTGGGTGATTCCTCCTGTTGCTCTTCCGATGCATACCACACCATTAAGATAATATTCGTTTGCCATGCCGAAAGGTTCGTAATATGAAGGCATCATCCCGAAGGTCGCTCCTCTCAAAATAGGAAAGAAACCTTCTCGGAATAAGAATGGAAATGCCAGGATCCGATGTGGGTATTTTTGAGCAAGTGATTTAATGAAGCTGATCCCGGACAGGCCTTCTTCACCGGGGATTGGAAAAAACAGGAAGCGGGCTTGATCGTTTATGTGCAGGTACCGCTCAGCAGCCAAACAGGCCAGTTCGAAACCTTTTTGGCGGCTATCATCTCGTCCAGCCATCACGAACCATTGCGCTTCTCCGCGGTCAAATTTCTTAGTGTCTCCCCAAATAGGAGTACTTTTTGCGGGTGAGAAACTGTCAATGGCTGCAAAAGCTTGTTTTCGATTTTCATTCTTCCAATCCCGAAGACTTGAATAATCACCTTCTACTGCGGATGAGTATATGTCATGTGGAATGGCATTCTCCATGAAAACACCGTTATTTACCCCCAGCAAACGCGTCCTTAATTGAGAGGTGATATGCGGAATCATGATTTCAGTTTGGAGGATTTCGGTGGACAGGTCTTCGGCAAATTGTTTAGAAACTGTAAAAATCGGATTTCCCAATAGGGGCAATGAATACTCCAGTATGGTATGCCCAACTTCTCTATCTCTGGATATCCCAATTCTTCGTAAATCACCATCACTGACACCACAATCATAGCTGTTGTGTAAGGTTAAAAATTGCGAAGTTTTGCCAATCACCTCTGGTTGATTAGAAAGAGCCAGTGTGGTTGTGGCGGCCTCCCAATCTTGCAATAAAATGACCCAATGGCACTTAGCGTTGATTGCTGGCAAAGCTGAGGAAACCGCTTTACCAAAAAATAGGGAATCACGGAGAAGAATTGATTGATTAGATGTGGTTTCGACATCATAAGGATGGCGCTGACCCGAGAAAAAGGGTGGATTTTCATTGGTGTCAGAGGTTGATTTGAGAAAAACCCAATTTATTTCGTTATCAAGAGCTCTAACTTCAATATCAAATATTCGATCATCAAAAGGTACCTGGATCTTACAGATAACCTCCATATTTTGTTCGATATCAGTGGTTTTGGCTATATACCGGTGATAGGGAGAAATAACATAGGTGGGTAATCCTGAACTTTTATGTATGGATTTGGGGAGATGAGCCATAACTGCTGCAATACCACCCCCCGGCGCGTATGGAGTTTCATAGGTAATAAAAGCAATTTGTGTGTTCAAATGAAACCTAGAAAATTCCTGGTAAAGATAATAGAATTATAACATTCGGAATAATCGAAGAAATCGAACAGGGAATTTCCGGTTAGAAAGGGGAAAATCAATCAGCTGGAGGTAAATTCCGATAGCAAGAATTCACGCGCTGCGTGTAGCCATATATTGGATTATTAATTTATCACACATCATATACAATACCCAATTCTGAGGCTTGATGCCTATGTTTTTTGATTTTTCAACTGCAACTCGAATCATTTTCGGCCGAGCCAAAGTCAATGAAGTAAGTTCAATTGGCCTAAAAGCGGGCAAGAAGGCTCTGCTGGTATATGGCGCTTCGCCAGAACGACATGAAAATCTTCTGAATTCTCTGGATAATGAAGGAATCAGCTATATCCCCTTCGCCGTAACCAAAGAACCAACTCTGGAAATAATCGAAAATGGGGTGTATCTATTTCGAAAGGAAGCGTGTGAAATGGTTATTGCTATCGGTGGCGGAAGTGTGATCGATACCGGGAAAACGATCGCTTTATTATCCAATAATGATGGAGAAATCCGTGATTATCTTGAAGTGGTTGGCTTGGGGAAAGAAATCAACCATCCAGGTGCTTTTATGATCGCGATTCCAACAACTGCTGGTACCGGGAGTGAAGTTACCCGAAATGCTGTGATCGGTGTAAAGGAACAAAAAATCAAGGTCAGCTTGCGCTCAAATTATTTACTGCCAAGCGTCGCTATCATAGATCCTGAATTAACTGCCAGCATGCCGCCAAATATAACGGCTTCAACCGGTATGGATGCCATAACGCAGCTGGTTGAAGGTTTCGTATCAAACAAGGCGAATCCGATCACGGATGCTTTTTGTCAGGATGGTTTGCAGTATGCTGCGAGTTCAATTCGTGAAGTTTATACACACGGTGAGGATATCAATTCCAGAGAGAGAATGTCTTTAGCCAGCCTTTACAGTGGTATCGTTCTGGCAAATGCTAAACTCGGTGCAGTACATGGTTTTGCAGGTGTGATTGGAGGTATGTATGATGCACCCCATGGAGAGATATGCGCGGCGTTGTTGCCTGCGGTGATGAGGGGGAATATTGAATCTTTGCAAAGGAAGAAATTTTCGACTGAGTATCTCTCCCGCTATAGGAAAATTGCCCAAATTTTTGGAGCGGAGTCTGATCCTAAACCGGAGGAGGCTGCTGAGACGATTTACCGTCTCAATGAGTATCTGAACATTCGTCCGCTGTCCAGTTTTGGCATCTCTGAAGCGGATTATCCAGAGATCATTGTGAAAGCTGCTGCATCAAGCAGCATGAAAGGTAATCCAGTTGTACTATCACCTGAAGAGATGTATAAGATGCTTGAAATATCGCAATAAGGCATGTATGGTTGCTTATCCGCGGGGGAGATCAACCGAAATCACCTTCGATTCTAAATTGAGTTTCATAGAGCTCTGCATATTTACCACCTTGAGCTAGGAGAGCCTGATGCGTGCCTTGTTCGATCAATCTACCGCGTTCGAGGACAATTATCTTATCCGCTGAGAGGATGGTGGAAAGGCGATGTGCAATAACCAGGCTTGTTCGCCCTGCCATGAGGGGAGCTAATGCGTCCTGGATCAAGGCTTCATTTTGAGAATCCAGGTGGGAGGTAGCCTCATCGAGAATGAGAATGGAAGGATCTTTTAAAATCACCCGGGCAATAGCAAGTCGCTGTTTTTCCCCACCACTCAATCGATAGCCTCTTTCGCCCACAACCGTCTCATATCCGTCGGGTAAATTATGGATGAAATCATGGATATTAGCAGCTTGACAGGCTGAGAAGATTTCTTCCTGCTTCGCATCTGGTCGCGCATAGAGCAAATTAGCTTGGACCGTATCATGAAAGAGATAAGTTTCCTGGGTGACCATGCCGATCTGCTTGGCGAGCGATTCCTGGGTGATGTTCCGGATCTCGATCCCATCGATATAAATATTCCCCGCAGTTGGTTCATATAATCTAGGCAATAGGTAAGTGATTGTAGTCTTCCCAGCGCCTGAATGGCCCACAAGGGCGCACAGCTCTCCCGGTGATATCTGGAAGGTGATGTCTGTAAGTGCCCAGCGATTTTCATCCTCGAACGCAAGGATCTTTTCTCCCTCTTCCCCTGGATCTTGGTGGTCACCATTTTTTTCATCGTCGTATGTCTCATACCTGAATGACACATTATCAAACTGGACTCTGCCTTCAATCCCCCGAATTTCTATCGCGCCGGGTTTATCTTGGATTTCGATTGGCAGATCCAGGTATTCGAACACTCTTTCGAAGCTAACCATCGAAGTGGCAAAATCAACCTGAACATTGGTAAGGGAGGAAATCGGTCCATATAAACGAGTCAAGTAAGCGGCAAAAGCCACGATAGTGCCGACTGTCAATACATCTGTTAGGACGAGATATCCACCTGCCCAGTAGATTAATGCAGTTCCGATCGCTCCGGAAATGCCCAATCCCATAAAAAACCAGCGCCCAACCAGTGCACGCCTGACACCAATATCACGTACCTTTGAGTTGATCTCCCGGAATTGACCAGATTCACGCTGATAGCGTCCAAAAGTTTTAACCAACAAGGCACCGTTAATACTCAATGTCTCGCTGATCAGACTGCTTAAATCTGCGTTGTACTCCATAGCTTTGCGACGAATATTTCTCAATATACCGGCAATTCGGCGGGCGGGTAATAGGAACAAAGGTAAAACTGCGATCGATAAGAAAGTGAGCCGGGCATCAATCGTAATCATTACGACCAAAGTTGAGATCAATGTGACCAAATTTGTAACAATGTTTGGCAATGTACCGGTAATCGCATTTTGCGCGCCGACCACGTCACTGTTAAAACGGGAGATAATTTCACCTGAACGGGTATGCGTAAAGAAACGTAGGGACATCCTTTGTAAATGGTCATACATCTCCTGACGTAAATCGAAAATAATCC
This sequence comes from Chloroflexota bacterium, assembly GCA_020349245.1. GTDB lineage: Bacteria > Chloroflexota > Anaerolineae > Anaerolineales > UBA4823 > PFL25. The sequence goes on from CP070764.1 coordinate 3,616,462, forward strand.
CTTCTCCAGCTTTCGCAGAGAAGTATCTTTCGACAATTCCGATTAATCCACTGCTGACTGGTATCCCGATCATAGCTAACGCCAATATTGTCAATTGCCTGAAATCTTTATTGGGAATCACATCATCTATCAAGGACCGGTAAAGCAAAGGAGGGATTAACTCAAGTAGGGAAATTGTTATGATCGCGATCAAGACGATAAAAATATTGCTCCAATAAGGAGCTGCATAAAATGCAATGCGCCTTAAGAGCTTTCGATCAATCTTGGCTTTTCCCATTGATTCATCGGATCGAATTAATGACCACCAACCACCTTGATACATATCTACCTCACAGGATACGGATTATGCACATGAGTAATTTAGAAAAATTCATGGATTTCTCAACAAATCCCAAATTTCGCCTCTCATAAACTGGAAAAGCTGGAGATTATAATGAATAAATGAAAACAACAAGAGGAGCCTAGAACATGAGATTTCAAGAATTAATACATCGTCGTTACAGCGTCAGAGATTATCTACCAAAAGAAATTGATCCCACCCTATTGAATCTGATCCTCACAGCAGCTCAATTTGCTCCAACTGCAGCCAACAGACAACCATTCCGTTTGATCGTGATTTCAACAGCAGGAAAACAGGATCAGCTACGGGAGATTTATGATCGAGAGTGGTTCGTCAATGCACCAATTATAATTTGTGCCTGTGGTATTCCGGAAATTGCTTGGGTTCGGGAAGATGGAAAATTATACCTTGATGCAGATATCGCGATTGTTATGGATCATGTGAGCCTGGCAGCGGCAGATCTGGGATTAGGATCCTGTTGGGTGGCATCCTTTCAAACAGAACGTGCCCGGGACATCCTTCAAATTCCTGATGATGCAGAACCAATTGTTTTCATGTCCCTGGGCTACCCCGCAGGAGAGCCGGAAGAAAAAGAACGAAAGCCAATTGAGGAATTGGTCGCGTATGAGACTTGGTTTGGTCAGATAGCTGAGTCGCATTGATATTCAGATAAACGTTTCTTATTTTTACGAATCCTATGGATTTAATTGTGAATCCCAGCCTTGTAACGCCGCTTGATTTTAATAGAATTTCAGCAAACACTGAATTTGGTTATCAAGCGGGAGATTTTAAATCCGTTGCCCATTTATTCGATCGACAAATACAAAAGGGTCTTCACCCAGGTGCCCAGCTCGTGGTTCTTCAAAATGGGAAGGTTGTCATCGATCGGTATGGAGGGTTTACAGGATTTGATAGAAAAGTGAAACTAACTCCACACACCCGATTTTTAACCTTCTCAATTACCAAAGTGGTTACGGCAGCTTGTATTCTTAAACTCCATGATCACGGTTTTCTCGACATTGATAAACCCGTGGCATCTTATTGGCCAGAGTTTTCATCCAAGGGAAAAGAAGCGGTCACGGTTCGCCAGGTTCTATTACACCAAAGTGGCTTTTCAAATAAAAGAATCGTCAACCAGATGCTGCATATCACGAATTGGCAGAAATTAACTCGTGATATTGCAGGTCAAAAACCAGAATTTGAACCAGGGAGCAAATCCGTGTACCAGCTCCTGAATTTCGGCTTTATTCTCGGTGAGCTCGTCAACAGAATTACAGGTATTCCCATTGATCAATATCTCAGTGAACAATTCATCGCTCCCATGGGTTTAGATGATACTAGCATGAGATATAGATATGAGGATCAGCAATTGAATGCGGAACTTTCCTCTAGTACACTGCAGGATAAAATCCTTGTCCGGGCATTTAATTCGAAAAAAGTACGAAAAGCATTGATACCTGCTGCATCCTTATACAGCACAGCGAGGGACCTGGCAGTTTTCTTTCAGATGTTGTTGAATTATGGTCGCTATGGAGATATTCAATATCTAGAGAATGAAACGGTATCTTCAGCAACTTCTTTGAACTTTGAGGGTTACGATCATTCCCTTGGCAGAATAATTAGATTTGGACAAGGTTTTTTCCTGGGAGGGGAACACCAATTGCATTCTGAATTACCAGATGGCATGGGAAAAGGCAGCAGCAGGGATACCTTCGGACATTATGGTCAGCGAACTTCTGTGGTGTGGGCTGACCGCAGAACACAAACAGTGATGGCCTTCCTTTGCAACCGGGCACTCTCAAGTTTTGCTTATAAGTCCCGGCTAAAGGAGCTCTCGGATGCAGTTTGGGATATCGTCGATAATTAATGATCAGCAGGTCAACTGCTGAGGGTAAATACTGAGATTTCTGGCGAGCATTGATAGCGTATTTTCAGCCAGCTGGTTCCAATGCCTCGGTTCGTGTATAAAACCATTCCATCAACCTGGTACCTCCCGGATGGATATTTTCTTCCGAGTGGCGGCAGGTATAAATTTCCCAGATGAGGCAAGCAAATTTGACCGCCATGGGTATGGCCAGAAATTTGCATGTCAAATTTACCTCTTTTGGAACTGACATCCGCAAAATCAGGTACATGGGACAGCAAAATTGCTGAATTTCCATCATCGGGAATTTGGCTGATGACATTATCGAGATCATCATTCCTGGTTAACCGATCATCTATCCCTGCCAAGTAAAGCAAGCAACCATCGCGTTCGATGGGGAGTACCTGGTTTCGTAATTCGATGATACCGCTTCTCTTCAAGATTTCCCTGATTTTCTTTGGATTTGTATAATGGTCATGGTTTCCAAGGACTGCGACGACGCAATCCTGGACCCTGATTCTGGAAAATGCTGCGCTCATGGCATGCGCAAACCTGTCCGGGTGAGCATTGACAAAATCCCCCGTTATAGCGACCAGATCCGGTGCAGTCGCATTCAGGATGTCAATGATGTGGGATAAGTCCTCCCCGTTAATCCATGTTCCAAGATGGAAATCACTGATCTGAGCAATGCGATAACCGTCAAACCTTGGTGATAATCTGGGAAGGGATATAGATAATTCTTCAATAACGATTTTGCGTGGATCGAACTTCAAATCCCTGAAAATATTACCCATACTCATATCCGGATGGCTGAGATTTATGAACTGAAGGTAGCAGTATACCGAAAAGAGGTAATCAGTAATAGATCACATCTTCTTGGGGAATTGTCGAACCTGAATGATTATAAGTGAGACTTTCGAAAAAGCCTGTCAAGACGATGTTTGAATTTCGGATGCCAAATAGCGCGATTAAGTTGATTTGTTGTGGTGGAGTTGATCACTTTTATCGCAAGCTCTGTCCAGTGTATTGCCTGAGAAAAATCCTTGAATTTGTGTTCGAAAGCTTTGGCAAGTTCTTCAAATGCATAAATTTCATCCAATTCTGTTGCCTGCTGCCACAATTCTATTGAAATCTCAAGGTTCTCCCGGCGTTTTTCCATGAAAGACCATTGATAGATCGCTTTTCGCTGGATATTTGAAGGTAAATCGAAATTTAAACCTTTGGCATAACACTTCGCAGCTGAATCAAGATCTCCGATGTCTTCAAAGACTCTTCCCATGGAGATCAAGTCAACGCCATGATCGACCAAACCTCCATGAGGATCATCTAGCATCAGTGAAATGTGGTTAAGCAGGGTTGCCAAGGAAAGAATATCCATGGCGTTGTGGTATAGCACCTTGGTCAAAGGACGTGCGTCGCCGGTTTTAATATAATCAAAGTAAATCGTTGGAACCATCCACCCAGGGATGTCCTCCTCAGTTCTTCGCAGACCGAGGATATTCTCTTCGATCGACCCCAAGGTGCGGCTTTCCAAACGATCGCGCCATAGACGGCGTGCAAGGTGCAGCAGGTCAATGTGGGCATACGAATTGAGTGGGGAGAATTCACCATTCAGGATAAAGCGAGAGTTTAAAAGCGGGACATCGAATGTTTTTCCATTATAGGTAACCAAAACAGCAGCGTCAGATAGGGCTCCGAGAACGGCAGCCAGCTGAGCCGGTTCCTCGAACGGGTCACGCATAAAATATTGCGATAAATGAAAACCACCGGTTGAATATCTGCCAATACCGATCAAGAACGCAAAGGTTCCCGCGCCTCCGGCAAGGCCAGAAGTTTCGGTATCTAGGAACAGGAAAGATTCTGATGCTAAATTGACCAGCTCCGGATCCCTGATCCAGGAGCTTAAATTTGTCAAGGAAGCTGAAAATTCAAAAGTTTGCTTCTCATCGCGGGGATCAACCGTGTATTGGTTTTCGACTAAAAATGCCTCTCCATACGGAGTCACAACCTCCCGGCCTTCAACAACTCTCTCGATGGGATATTTTGGGGATTTTGTGCTGGGTTTTACCCCATCTGGACCGATATTTACACCTAAAGCTTTTAATTTTTCTGCAAGTGAAGACATATTAATTAAATTAATCTTTGTTGACTGCAGGCTATCCCAGGTTGGACTTATCGCTCATGAATTTATATTGCGTTCCTTCAACAGAGCGATTAGCGCTGAGGTTTCTTTTTTTCCTCCAATGCCAATTTCTCCCGCTGGACCTACACAGGATGGGCAGCCATCACGGCATTTACATGATTCAACCACATCAGATGCACTCAGTACCAAGGAATTATGGATCTCGAACAACCTTTGGGAAAATCCAATCCCAGCTGGAATACGTTCAAATAGAACGATCGCTGGATTTCCATGGGCTATTTGAGACTGGGGTTCTGAGTATACTCCAAGATCTCTTGAATCACACATCAAGAATAAAGGTGCGATATTGTTTAATAAATATGCCAATCCGGATAACCCGCTACGCAGCTTGACGACCGTTTCAACCCGGCGATGGCAAGTTGGGCATAACGTGATGAGGTTCTGTAGTTGGTTTGCTTCTAGAAATGATTGAAATTGCCGAAATGGGGTTTTGTGATGGACATCATGTTCACGTTCAATTTCCGAATTCCCGCATACCTGACACTGATAATTATCACGCGCGCGAGCAAGGTTCCGTTGTTCGATCCAATTTGAGCCGTATCTATTCGGATCGCTGCTCCACAAACCATTCTGGCGGAGTTGTTCAACAGTCTCTTGGTCGATTGACAACCAAAAACCCATCGTATGGAGCTCTTGTTGCGGTAGATCCAGATCTCCAAATCCAAGCTGCTCGTGGGTAAACCATTTCACCTGGCGGAAACCAGTTACCTTGGAGATAACTGAGACCTCACCATAAGAAATCTCACCACCGCGGACTGCTTGATTTGCGAAAATTGCGATCGTTTCTATGCTTGTATTTACTTTGGGAACAGTGTAGTAGTCAACATCAGTGGGTTGCAACCTTGCAATGCCTTTTTCGAGATCAAGGGAAGTTACCAGGAACATTTCCGATTCTTGAAGATAAATTGCATGTGGGTGAACCAACCAAGAACTGCTTTCATAATCAACCTCTCCAATAGTCACCCAGGATTCCTCCTGGGGGATTTGAATTAAAATCTTCATTGGGGAAGCTACCCGCAAGGATATGTTGTCTGCTGGATAACGGTCTGCCAGCCAGAAGTATTTTCCGCCAGATTCGTGGGCAACACCTTCTGCAATGAGTAACTCAAAAAATTCCTGCACCTGTTCTGGAGTTAATTCTCCAAAATTTTCGCCAGCTTGGAAAGGTAACTCAAATAGGGCGCAGCGCAGATGGGCGAGGAGGATTAGAAGATTGTCCGGGTTGATTAAAGCCTTTTCCGGAGACCGATCAAAGAAATATCCTGGATTATGAGCAAGAAATTGATCAAGTGGGCTGGAGGAAGCAACCATGACCACCAGGGAGGGATCATCGCCTCTACCAGCTCGTCCTGCCTGCTGCCAAGTAGAAGCGATTGAACCTGGGTATCCTGCAAGTATCGAAGCCCCCATGGCTCCGATATCAATGCCTAATTCGAGAGCATTGGTTGCCACGACTGTTTTTACCTTCCCAGTACGCAATCCAGCCTCAATCGCTCTCCGTTCAGCGGGTAAATAGCCACTCCGGTATCCCCGTATTGATTTAATGTTATTGATGATTTCGGATCGATTTACGGATTGATTCCATCTACCGGATGGAAGACTTTGACGAAGATAAGTTAAAATCAATTCGATATTTCGTCTGGATCTGCCGAATATTATGGTCTGTATATCGTAATAAAATAAATCTTCGGCGAGTCTGACACTCTCCAGTAATGAGCTTCTTCTCAATCCCAGATCTTCGTTAACGATGGGTGGATTGTAGATAATGAAATTGGTCTTCCCACGGGAAGAACCGTCTTGATCGACCAATTGGACTGGTTCCTCAATTAATTTTCTGCCTAATTCAACCGGGTTGGCAATCGTTGCAGAGGTGAGAAAAAATTGCGGGTTTGAACCATAAAAATCAGTAATCCTCCTCAGTCTGCGGAAGACATTCGCTACATGTGATCCGAATACTCCTCGGTAGGCATGGATTTCATCAATAACGATAAACTTTAGGTTTGCAAAGAATTCAGCCCAGCGCGTGTGGTGGGGAAGGATACCCATGTGGAGCATATCTGGATTGGATAAAATGATGCGCGCATGCTCACGAATTTTCGGCCTGTCCTTTTGTTTGGTATCACCATCATACACCCCGATCTTTATTGAGTGGATAAGTTGGTTTGAAGACTGTGGCAGATTTATATGGGTATTCAGTTCACTTATCCCCTCAAGCGTGATCGACAATTCATTGAATTGATCCTGACTCAATGCCTTGGTTGGAAAAATATAGAGTGCTCTTGCTTTTTCGTCGCGGAGCAATGCATCCAGAATTGGCAGATTATAAGCAAAGGATTTGCCGCTGGCAGTCCCGGTAGCTAGAATCACATTTTCACTTTTCTTGGTATGATTCCAGGTAGATAATTGATGCTCGTACAAGGAACTTATCCCACGCTGATCCAATATCTTGACCAGCGCAGGATGCATGTCTTCAGGAAAAGATGTGAGCCTGGCAAATCGGGCATCGATATTACGCCATTCTGTGATATTTGAATAGATTGTGGACTCTGCGCGCCAGTGGCTGAGTAATTGATTTAAACTCATGGAATTAACCAATAATCGAAAAACTTTTAGCTAATAAATTCTTATAACTGGTCACCTCGGAAGTCCAGCGATTGTTATCCCAGTTGAGTTCTTCCTGAACAATTGATTTTACCTGGTCAATTACAGATAATCCGCCACCAGGGAGAATATTCCCAATTCTTACTCTCCTTAAAAGTAAATCCTCGAGATGAAGGATGCCTTCGTATTTTGCTGCCCAACGAATTTCTGCCCATAAATTTCCTGATTTTTCAATCGGTAATAATTCACTGTGAGTAGCCAATTCGACGAGCTGTCTGGAATCCTGACCATAGCGTCCGATGAGCCTTATTGCCTCTCGCGTTTGAAGTGGGGTGTCAATTAGTAATTTCAGGTCAGGTGGAGAGGTGACCGGAGGTTGATTATCAATTCCATGAAATTCCGGGATTTTTCTCTTTAACAGATTGAGCGCTTGATGGGCGATTAAATGAAAGGTGGTTAGTTTCCCACCGATGACGGTAAGCAGTCCATCATTATACAGAAATAGATGTTCCCTTGATTCTTTTGAGGGATCTTTTTTACCTGTGTCTACTACAGATCGAATTCCTGAAAATGTTGATTGAATATCAGCTTCAATTAAGTTTAATGAGGGAAAACTGAAATTTACGACCTGCAGGAGGTATGCAACCTCCTCTGGACTGATAGCCGGATCGGTTTCCATTTTTTTTCTGTAATCTACATCTGTAGTCCCGACCAGCGTCACACCTTCCCAGGGAAAAGTAAACACAGGACGTTTATCTTTTGGATGCCAGATGCTGATTGCCCGGGTGAGAGGCAACTTCTCTGCAGAAAAGACAAGATGACTGCCTCTTAACCTTCGAATTCTCGGTATTCGCTTTACGGGAAAAGTTCCGGGATGATTCTCTTCTTCAAATAATTCATCCACCCAAGCACCAGTAGCATTAATCACTGCCTTAGCATGGACAGGTTTTTCTTCGTAATTATTAGCTGAGGCCATGTCCCGAACGACAACTCCGACTACTTTGCCCGATCTGGAATGCAAGATCCTTTCGACTCGGGCATAATTGAGTGCATATCCTCCCCTGCGAACACCTTCTTTGATCGTCCGTAGAACGAGGCGGGCGTCATCGGTTAATGCATCAAGAAATCGATACCCCCCGATCAAATCTTCTGAATTAAGATTTGGGCACAGGTCGAGTAGTTTCTCGGCAGGATAATATTTGTGACTCCATTTAAAAGCAAACAAATCGTATAAGGTTAAACCTAGGCCGAGAGCCCACATCGGGATTCTATCCCGCTTGTAGCTAGCAATTATGAATCCAATTTGATTGATTAAACCCCGACCTTCGTGGAGCAGTCTTTCTCTTTCTCGAACTGAATGGTAGGTTATCCCGATCTGTCCATTTCGAAGATATCGGAAGCCGCCATGGACAAGTTTTGATGAACGGCTGGAAGTACCAGATGCGAAATCATTCGCTTCTAATAACAAGGTTCGGAAACCGGCCCGAACAGCCTCCAAGAAAATCCCACCCCCGGTTATACCCCCACCAATGACGATCAAATCATAATTCTGGTCGAGAGCAGACCAGATTTCATCTCGCCAACCAGGACTCCAATTGATCATACTTATCCTTATTCCTATCAAAATCTCTATTTCAAATCAGCTGCTGAAGTTTATCACCTCGAAATAACACTCCAGGATTCAGGAGATTTTTCGGATCTAAAGATTTACCGATCTCGGTAAGAAGATCCACCCCCAAATCACCTTTTTCACGGGAAAGGAAATCCGCATGGTCACGCCCAACGCCATGCTGGTGGCTTATTGTCCCTCCCCAGGTCAAGATTACTTCGCTAGCGGCATTTTTCATCACCTGCCAGTGTTGAAGCATCTCATCTGGATCCTGCGTTCTTCGAAAGATAAAGGTGATATAGATACTGGCTCCAGTCGCATAAACATGAGATAGGTGGCCGAAAACAAGAACTTTCTCATCTAACTTTTCACTCGCTGTCTCGATGGCTGAGATCAATTCATTTTTTAATTGGTCCACTTTATTCCAAGGAACTGCTGTTTCCAAGGTGTCTAGGGCATATCCTGCTTCGCAGAGAGAATTTCGTAGATAAGGAACCAGAAATCGTGATTTCTGCCAGGAGCGACCGATAAATTTTCCAGTGGAAAGACCGCCAGATTTCCTGCAAATTCGAGTGGCTGTCTCCTTAGCTTTTACTGCGGTTTTCCTGTTTCCTGTTACTCCGACAAGGAGTAAACAACGCTTCTGATCATAGCCAATTTTCTCTAATCCATAACTAGCCCAGCTGACTAAGTTATCTTGACCAGAAAGTAAGAGTGTGGTTTGAGTCTCTTGGGAATCACTCAAGCGAATCATCGATAATTGGACATGGTCACTAATTAATTTGCGAACCGCAGTTAGACCACCCTGCCATTCCTTGAATATATAACCGTAAAATTCTTCAAAATCAGGTAATGGTTTTATGGCAACAATTCCTCGAGTTAGAATACCAAAGCGTCCTTCGGAGCCCAAGACAAGGTGGCGGAGATCTGGACCTGCTGCACTTGCTGGGAAAGGTGGAAAACTGATCTCCCCTGTTGGCGTAATCAAATGCCCACCTCGAAATAAATCTTCAATTCGTCCATAATAAAATGATTGCTGTCCACTAGATCGTGTAGCAACCCAGCCTCCCAGGGTTGAATATTCAAAAGATTGTGGAAAATGCCCCAATGTATATCCATGCTTATTGAGATTCGATTCCAAAATTGGCCCACGGATACCCGCTTCGAAAGTGGCTAACAGACTGGCTTCATCCAAATCAAGCATCTTTTCCAATTTAGAAAGGTCGATTGTTAATACCGGTGAGCTGGATTCAGGTGGATTGATATGACGGAGAACACTGGTTCCGCCACCATAGGGGATCAGGATAAAATGGTTATCTTCGGCAATTGTGAAGATTTCTTGGATTTGATTTTCCTGGATTGGATAAAAAACGCCATCAGGAAATGCGGGGATACGTCCAGATCGCAAAGAAATCCAGTCTGGAAGGCTTTGTCCACAGGCGTGTCTCAACCTTTCTTCAGCATCTATCGATACGTTTTCGTGTTTATTTAGGCGGGATGCTGGTACTTGACTGATCATTGACTCAAGAGTTGCATCTTGGGCCGTGCATCCTTCACCAATGTAACCCTTGAGGTAATCCTTTGCAGATTCTGGAAGTGGGTAAATCGTTTCTTCCGATCCCCAACCATTCCATCTTTTCATAATATTTCCTGTTTTTACTCAACTCATAAACGAAGTTAGCAATTAGCTTTCATTATCTTTATCTTTCTGGATCAAAACCCCGTTTTTGGGGAGGAAACGTTCTCTGGATAGAATGACACTATTTTCACCTATCTCACCAGTTATATTCTGAATTGGTTTTTCTTGCTGACCAGTTATTTCTTCAATGAATTGAGATAGGAGTTCATATTCTTGGGGATTTAGTTTGTAGTAAACCGAGCGATCGAGGATTGCGCTACCGACATATTTCAAGGCTTGAATACGAAGTTCAGCCAGATTGCTGAAATCTGCCCAGGATCGGTACTTAGAAAAAGTCCTGATGAAATTTTCCGCCGCCATAGTTCTTGAAATCCCTGTTTTCCTAAGCAATATTGGTTGTTTACCAGCCTCAGTGGATACATACCACTCAAATCCGATCGGGGCGCGGATATCCATGCCAAGGAGAAGTAGATGAAGGTCTGACACTATGAGGAAGCTTTGATCAACCTGCTTGTCTCGAATAGGGGAGAGCTTGATCTGCCACCCAAGGGTCACCGGTAATTCGGTCACCAACCGCGTAAGCAGCTCTCGTTCTAGAAGTAGGTCATTAGAAGCAGAAATATATAGTTTAAAAATATCAACCATACTTCTCCTGAACATTTAGTCCATGGAGGAAATCAAACTCTGGGAAGCACTTCGCCTGCGTGGATCTTTAACCGCGATTAATAAAACTATCAAAGTGGCAATCCCTGAGATTGCAGAAGCAAGGAAAGCTATCTGGTAGCTGGCGTTATCAATAAGAAAGCCAGCTAAAATCGGAGCAATAAATGTGCTGGGAGCCACCAGAGTGTTTGCTAGACCGATGTAAGCAGGTCGTTGAGCTTCGGAACTGAATTCTAAAGTCATCGAGAGTGGAACTGTCCACGCGGCGACATTCGCAATACCGGCGAGAATAAAGATTGGGAAAAACCAAGAAACTCCACGTGCAACCATGGCGAGAATAAGACTTACCACCGTAGCAACGATGCCGAGTTGCAAGGTGAGTAGGTGGCCACGGCGATCGCCTAACCAGCCTAACAAAGGGTTGAACGCAACTTCGGTAAATAAAAGCAAACCCGTCAAGAAACCTATTAATTTTTCGTCAACAGAAAACTCGCGCACTGCATAGATTGTGTAAAATGCAAACCCCATAGTGGCAAATTGGGTCAACATGCGGGACAAAAGGTACCAACGAAAGTCTCTGTCACTCTTCAAGATCCGGCGGAGATTTTCTATGAAGCTTATTTCTTCGTTTGAAGGATTGGCGATAGGAGGAACTTCTTCTTCTTTTGTTAATGCCAAGAAGGTCAATGATATCGCCATTGCAATACTGGCGAGCAGAAAGCAAATTGTATAATCGAGTGGATAGTAATATCCGGCTAAAACGAGGCCAGCAAATATTGCGCCGATCGCCATCAAGAATGTCACTGCAGATGATTGGATACCGAAGAATCTGCCATATAGTTTAAGTGGGATTATTTTGGCAATTAGACTTTGCCAAGCTGTTGCTGTAAAACCTCCTCCGAATCCCTGCCAAATTAAAAGTAAAAAGGTGAGCACTAGAGACCACTGCACACCGAGTTGTGGTGAGAACCAGGCTACCAATGCTAAACCGAGGAATGGCAATCTCTCGTTGAGAGACATTAATACAGCCATCTTCTTGTACTTGCTTAGCCTGGAAACTCGGGGAGCAGTGAATAACTGTGGAAGCTGCCAGCCAACGGCGTGAATCGCCGGGATTAAACCAATAAGTACCGCAGAATCGGTGAGTTTGCTGACGAAAAGAGGAATAATTGTGATGAAGGAGGCGAATCCAAGTGCGGCTCCAAAGAACCCACCATCCAGGACATTCACAATGAAGTTAAATTGAAGATTCTTACGCTGTGTAAAATTCATGGATCAGTGCCCATTTATTTAATTATACCAAGAATTAGAATATATGTTCTGAACAAAGTAACAACACAAAAATACTTATATGATTACATTATGGAACTCCTGGAGTATTTGCAGGGTACGGGAGATCTCTTCACTCCTGCGTACCTCCGACCAATCCAATTCGCTACTCATTATCACAGACAATTCCTCGACCAAGTTTCGGGATAATAATCCTAATTTTGCCAGGTTTGTGCGTCGGAACAAAAAATCATCCAGGTGGAGTACTTTTTCAACGTTGATGATAAATAAAATTTCTTTACGACTATAAGTGGATAAATATTCCAGTGGAGTATCATCACCATTAGAGACAAAATCTATAAAATTTTCCGCCCTGGTTCCGTACCTCTCGAAGAGGGATTTGATCTGTTCAATTGGCAAGCCATGGATACTTTGTTGGTTTTCAAGCCAGGTTTGTAAGCGTTTTTCATCTGATGGGAAATTCTTTCCACCACCGATGGGTAAATCCTTTGTCGAAACAAGCCGATCTTTATCTAGATATCGCAGTGTGACATTGGATACTTCTTCAGAGAATGCCCTGAATGATGTCCATTTTCCGCCGATTAGATTCAGGATGGGGAAATTGTGATTTTCGCCTTCAACGATTTCGATGGAGTGATCACGGCTTATCTGTCCTGCGGTTGATGAATTGTTTTCCGGGAGAGGTCGAACGCCTGTAAACTGATATATGATTTGTTCTCGGTCTACCTTGATCCCTGGAAAAACAACTCTCACCATATCAATGAAATATTGAATTTCCTCCTGGCTGCATCTAGCTTGGTCTGGATTGTCTATAGGGATGTCTGATGTTCCAATCATCACTTTATCAAATAAGGGGAAAATTAGAACAATACGACCATCCTTATTCTCAAAGAAGAACTCATTTTCTCCTATCGCATCTCGGAGTGTGGGATTATCAATAATTAAATGGGAACCCTTTGTCCCTCCTATAAATTTCGTTGTTATACCCAAATTCTGGTTGGTAATATCTATCCAGGGACCACTGGCATTGATAACGATTTGGGGTTGAACGTAGAGGATTTTTCCGCTCAGCTGGTCATGCAGTTCTATTGAGTTATTCCTGGCACCCTCAGCAGAAATGTAATTCAAGGCATGAGAATTTATATTCGCTTGTTCTCCATCTAAAATCAATTCAAGGCAGAGCCGTTCAGGAGATAACATGGCTCCATCAAAATACTTCGCAGTGTATTTCACATCCTGGTTTATTTGGGGAAATTGATCAATACTCTCCTGTTTGGAGAAAATACTGTGTTTCGGGACTGTCCCCTGTTGCCGGGCATAGAAGTCATACAATGTTAGGCCAACTTTAATAACAACTGCCCCTCGTTCTGCTGGTCGATCCAATAGACCAAGAAATTTCAAGGGAGCATTGAACAATCCGGAAAAGATGTTGAAAATCGGGATGATAGTCGAGAGTGGTTTTACCAGATGGGGCGCATTAACCAGTAGGCGGTTGCGTTCTTGCACCGCTTCCCGGACGAGGCGAAATTCACCGTTTTCCAGATATCGGATTCCTCCATGGATCATATGGGAGGAGGCAGCACTTGCTCCGGAGCAGAAATCTCCCCGGTCAACGAGCAGGACATCTACTCCTTGAAGGGAGAGATCGCGAAATGTTCCAATTCCGTTTACCCCTGCTCCGATTATGAGCACTGGTATTTTCGGATTGGTCTTAATTTGAGCAAAAATATCTTCCCGGGTTTTCATCATTTACATTCAAATTTAATTCTCTGGAGTATTCATTCAATCCAGTTGAACGTTCTGGTGACTGCTTTTTTCCAATTGTTGAAGAGAGCTTGACGGGTTTCCGAATCCATCTGAGGCTGCCAGAATTTATCTTGATTCCAGTTGGCGCGTAGTTCATTCACGTTGTTCCAAAATCCTACTGCCAGTCCAGCAGCATATGCAGCTCCCAAGGCAGTCGTTTCAGATAGTTTCGGACGCACAACTGGAACGTTGAGGATATCTGCTTGGAATTGCATCAGCAGTTCATTAGCAACCATCCCGCCGTCGACTTTCAACTGCGAAAGTTCAACTTTCGAGTCTTCCTGCATGGCTTCCAGCACTTCACGAGTTTGGAATGCAGTCGCTTCCAAGGCTGCACGGGCAATGTGGTTTTTATTCGTGAAGCGCGTCAAACCTGCGATCACTCCCCGGGCGTCCGACCGCCAGTATGGAGCAAAAAGCCCTGAAAAAGCGGGTACGAAATATACTCCCCCGTTATCAGGCACCTCCCGAGCCAGAGTTTCTACATCCGGTGAATTTTCAATCAAACCCAGGTTATCCCGCAACCACTGGATCAATGCACCTGTGATAGCGACCGAACCCTCTAAGGCAAAGATTGCCTCTGTGTCACCCAGCTGGTATGCAACCGTAGTCAAGAGTCCGCTCTTGGAGTGGACAATTTCTTTTCCAGTGTTTAAAAGCATGAAGCAGCCCGTTCCATAGGTGTTCTTGGCTTCCCCTGGTGAGAAACATGCCTGACCAACCAGGGCAGCTTGTTGATCACCCAGATCTCCACAAACCGGGACCTCCGCCCTGAAAGGCCCAGTCATCTTTGTGCTTCCCCAGGTTTGTGGATCGCTGGAAGGTACTATTCGAGGCAGGATTTGGTGCGGAATGCCGAACACATCGAGGAGGTTTGCATCCCAATCTAAAGTTTCCAGGTTCATCAACAGGGTCCGGCTAGCATTGGTTACATCCGTAACATGGGAGCCACCGTTAGGACCGCCAGTCAGCCACCAGATCAACCAGGTGTCGATATTGCCAAACAAAGCTTCGCCTCGCTGTGCAGCTACACGGGCATCCCTGGAATTGTCTAAAATCCAATTGATCTTTGGACCAGAGAAATAAGTTGCGAGAGGTAAGCCAGTTTGATCACGAAAACAATCGATGCCCCCAACCTGGGCGAGTGCGTCACACATCTCTTTCGTGCGGGTGTCTTGCCAGACGACTGCATTCCCAAACGGTTCCCCAGTCTTTTTATCCCAGACGAGTGTCGTCTCCCTCTGATTCGTAATTCCAAGAGCGAGGATATCTTTTGGGTTTACCGATGCAGTCGCCAGACATCGGTCAACAACTTCCTGGGTGCTCTGCCAAATCTCCATGGGATCATGTTCAACCCACCCTGGCTTTGGATATATCTGTGCATGTTCTTTCTGGGCAGCACTAAGAACTTTTCCTTCGTAATCGAAAAGCATGCAGCGGGTGCTGGTTGTTCCCTGGTCTATTGAGGCGATGATTTGCGGCATTCGATTTATTCCTTGAAGATAAATAGTTCACTCACCCAAGCTGTGGATATCCGTTATCCGTGCGGATTTGTTCGACCTACGTCACTTTGAATTTTAGCAGTATTTATGGATTTATCTCGATTCAAATCTGGTCGTAAACATGAATGAGGGTAAAATTACCCCCGAATACAAAACGTTAATTGGTTAGGAAGTCTTCGTTCTAATCTTTTATATCGAAGCTAGGTGGGCTGTGAAACTATACAATACTTTCTCCAAAGAAATCGAGCCATTTCACCCAAGGGAAGATGAGGTATCTTTTTATGTTTGCGGGATCACCCCGTATGACACGACTCACCTTGGACATGCGTTTACCTACGCCTGCGCAGATATTTTAATCCGCTACCTGGAGAGCAAGAATTTTTCCATCCGCTATGTACAGAACGTCACGGATATTGATGATGATATCCTGCGCAAAGCAAAGGAAGTAGGTCAGGATTGGCTTACTGTGGGCAACTCATGGACTCTGCATTATATCGAGGATATGCAGGCATTGAATGTACGGGCACCGGATTATTTTCCCCGGGCGACAGATGCGATACCCGAGATCATCACCTGGGTGCAGAAATTGCTCGAGTCAGGTGTGGCCTATATCTCCTCCGGGAGCGTCTATTATGACATCGAGGCTTGGACACCATTTGGCCTGTTGAGTTCGATTCCCAGGGAAAAGATGCTGCCCATTGCCAATGAGCGCGGAAACCACCCTGACGATCCTGCCAAGCGACATCCTCTGGATTTTGTTCTCTGGCAGGCGAAAGCGCCTGGAGAACCAGCCTGGGAGAGTCCCTGGGGTGAAGGTCGTCCAGGATGGCACATCGAGTGCTCCAGCTTATCTACGAAATACCTGGGAGATACCATCGATATCCACAGCGGTGGTGCGGACCTGTGCTTTCCCCACCACGAGTGTGAGATCGCCCAGGTCGAGCCCGTGACCGGAGAGCATCCTTTTGTGCGCTACTGGATGCATGTCGCCATGGTGTATCACGATGGCGAAAAAATGAGCAAATCCCTGGGAAACCTGGTTTGGGTGCGTGACCTGCTGAAGATTTATACAGCTGATGCAGTTCGGTTGTATCTCGGGAGGCACCATTACCGGGAGGAATGGGCCTTCAACGAGGCAGAACTGCAAATCGCATCCAATGAAGCGGTATTGATCCGGGAAGCACTTATCGCAGATGGTGGCAGTGGGAATATTTTCAATGTAGATTCACTTTATAAACGTTTCTTAGGAGCCATGGACAACGACCTGGATACACCCGCTGCGGCAGCGGCGATGGTTGAGCTGGCGCGAGAGATCCTCAAGTCGAATCAAAAGGACCTCAATATTTCCGCAGCGCAGGGGCGTTTGCAAGACATGAGCAGGATATTTGGATTGCGCGGCGGTAGAGGACCAGAAGCACGCGTGCTGGAAGCCTGGGGGAAACACGCCAAGAGGTTCGGCGGGTGACCTAGATTTTACGGGAAGATTTCCTTTGCCGGTGGGGGAATAAAGGTTGCTGCATGCTGCCGAAGAACGTCAATCTGGTCCCAATCCTGGGAAGCGAACAGGGCGCTGGTTGAATCCTCGTAAAT
>CP070764.1:3633668-3641157 GCA_020349245.1 Chloroflexota bacterium
CTGAAAGAAAAGGTCGGTTCCGTTATCCCCATTGAAATATTTGTCTGGAGAAGTGTAAGCGTTCACTTTCTCAGGGTATATATTAAGCCCTACTTAGGCGGCAGATGGGTTCTTCGGCAGCTCTTTGCACTGGAAGATCGCTTTCCTCGTTTTATCGGTGAAAATGGACTATATCCCTTGATCGTGTTATTCAAGAAACCCGGTCAGTGTAAGGAGTCATGAATGGATTGGACAGATAAAATTGTACTTGTTACCGGAGGAACCGGATCATTTGGCAGAAAATTTGTTGAAATTATTCTCAGGGATTACCTACCTGGCAAAATCATCATTTTCAGCCGCGATGAATTAAAACAACACGAGATGAGAGTTAGCGGTTTCGATCACCCGGATCTGCGCTTTTTTATTGGTGATGTCCGCGATCTTAATCGGTTGAAAAGGGCGATGCAGGGTGTAGACATCGTTGTCCATGCCGCGGCATTAAAGCAGGTACCTGCCTGTGAGTACAACCCGATGGAAGCGATCAAGACAAATATCCTGGGGAGCAGCAATGTGATTGAGGCTGCCTTGGATGCTGGGGTGAGTAAAGTAATGGCCCTCAGCACTGACAAAGCAGTCAACCCGATCAATCTGTATGGGGCAACCAAACTGGCGGCTGAGAAGCTGTTTATCCAGAGTAACTCCTACGCTGGTGGGAAAGCCACCCGCTACAGCACGGTGCGATACGGAAATGTTGTTGGCAGCAGGGGCAGTGTCATCCCTGTTTTCTTAAAACAAAGGGGTGAAAAGAAACTCACCATCACCGATGAACGCATGACCCGCTTCTGGATCACATTGGAGCAAGGAGTGGAATTTGTGATTCGCTGTATTGAGCAGATGCAGGGAGGAGAAGTATTTGTTCCCAAGATCCCAAGTATGAAAGTAATCGATCTTGCCAAGGTGATCGCCCCTGATGCTCAACTCGAATCGATCGGTATCCGACCGGGCGAGAAGCTGCATGAAGTCCTGATCCACGAGGATGAGGCCCGAGTGACAGTTGAACTTGAAGACATGTTCGTTGTCCAACCTTCTGAGGCTTTTTGGTTTGGTCACGCATGGAATGAAATTGGTCAACCGCTTCCAGAGGGATTTCGTTACGCAAGTGATAACAACACGGAATGGTTGACACTTGAGCAAGTCGAGGAAATCGTGAAAGCGATTGAAATCAAGCTCATGGAGAATTCTTATTTATAGCGAGCATGAATGGGAATCCGTGTCCCTAAAACGGTTGCCTGGTGCGCAGAATAAATAGAAATAACCTGAGGTGAATATTTAGGATGCGCATCCTGGTGACCGGAGCCAGTGGTCTGCTTGGACTCAATTTGGCTTTAGAAGCAAGCCAGGAGCATGAGGTATTCGGTAGTGTAAATGAACATGTAATCCAAACCACAAAATTCACCGTATTCCAGTCAGATTTGACTCGACCAGGTGCTTTTAAAGAGCTCATGGTGAGATGTCGCCCGGAATGGGTGATAAACTGTGCAGCACTAGCGAATCTTGATGCTTGTGAAGCCAATCCGGCTCTGGCAAGAAAATTGAATAGCGAATTACCGGAAAAAATGGCTAAGGTTGTCGCCAAGGGCGGAGCGCGCCTGGTGCACATTTCAACCGATGCGGTTTTTGATGGTAAGCGGGGGGATTACACCGAGAAGGATCCACCCAATCCACAAAGTGTCTATGCCGAGACGAAGCTCATTGGCGAGCAGGCTGTACTTTCGTCTGATCCGCAAGCGATCGTGGCAAGGGTGAATCTGTTCGGTTGGAGCTTGAGCGGGAAGCGGAGCTTGGCTGAGTGGTTTCTTAATAATCTATCCTCAGGAAAAACCATGATGGGTTTCACCGATGTTTTTTTCTGTCCACTATTAGCCACCGATCTAGCCAGGGTTCTTTTGGAAATGTTGGCGGTAGAAGCACGCGGTCTTTTTCACGTGGTATCGAGTGAGTGCACCAGTAAATACGATTTTGGTACACGCCTGGCTAAGCTGTTTAACTACGATCAAACGTTGATCGAACCTACACTGGTTTCGAATGCCGGGTTATCAGCAGTGCGGTCGACAAACCTGACATTGAATTCTGAAAAACTCACGTCCACAATAAGCCGGGTAATTCCAGATATATCTGACGGTCTGGAGCAATTTTATGCCCAATACCAGCGCGGCTATCCGCATTACATTCGCCAAATGAAGACATCATATCTGGGATCAGGAGAGTAATATGGAAATAAGAATCGGCAAAAACTTGATTGGTGATAATTATCCAACATACTTTATCGCCGATATATCCGCAAACCATGATGGTCAGCTCGATAGGGCGAAACTCCTCATTCATCTTGCAGCAGAGGCAGGTGCAGATGCCGCTAAATTCCAAAATTTCCGCGCCCCTGAAATCGTCTCCGATTACGGGTTTTCCTCGATGGGTGACCAGGTTTCCCACCAATCAACCTGGAAGAAGAGTGTCTTTGAAGTTTACCAGGATGCATCCATCCCTTTTGAGTGGACACCGATTCTTAAAGAGGAATGTGACAGGGTTGGTATAGATTATTTCTCCTCGCCATATGATTTTGAGGCGGTTGATATGCTTGATCAATATGTTCCGGCTTACAAGGTGGGATCTGGTGATATTACCTGGCTGGAGGCGCTTGAGCGGATGGCAACGAAGGGGAAACCGGTGGTATTAGCTACTGGTGCTTCTGATATCGGTGACGTCCAGCGAGCAGTGCACTCAATCTTGGCCATCAATAGCCAGCTCGTCTTGATGCAGTGCAACACGAACTATACTGCGAGCCTGGAGAATTTCGATCACATTCATTTGCGGGTATTAAATACATATCGTTCGCTGTTTCCAAACGTGGTGCTTGGGTTATCTGATCATACTGCCGGGCATGCAACTGTTTTAGGGGCAGTTGCATTGGGCGCCAGGGTGGTTGAAAAGCACTTTACTGATGACAATTCGCGCCTTGGTCCTGATCACCCATTCTCCATGACTCCGATAACCTGGCGGGCAATGGTGGATAGAACCCGTGAACTTGAACGAGCGCTGGGTTCCGGTGATAAATGCGTGGCTGAAAACGAGAGAGAAACGGTGATCATCCAACGGCGCTGCTTGCGTGCTCGTCGAGATTTAAAAAAGGGAGAAATCCTTTCCCGCGAGGATATCGCTGTTTTACGTCCAGCAGCTCAGGGAGCGATGTACCCGTACGAGATAGATAAAACGATCGGTACCATCCTGCTTCATGATATCCCTGCTGGAAAAGAGCTGCGCTGGACTGATCTGGGCAGCTGAATAGATGACTTATATCCTGTGACCCGTGTTATTTATTTCTCAAAAGATTATACGACCCACGATCATCGATTTCTGTCTGCACTGTCAGAAAATCAGTTTGAGGTGTTCTACATGCGTTTAGAACGCAAGCAAACAGAACTGGAAGACCGCCCTCTTCCTCAATCGGTCAGAGAAGTCAAGTGGTTTGGTGGAGATCAAAGCGCAAGTATGTTCAACCAGATCCGCTTGATTCCGAGTTTACGCAGAGCTATAAAAAAAATAAAACCAGACTTGATCCATGCAGGACCGCTGCAATCATGTGCATTTATGGTGGCCTTGACAGGCTTTCAACCTTTGGTGAGTATGTCTTGGGGGTATGATCTACTCCTGGATGCTAACCGAAACATATTTTGGGAGAAAACCACAGAATTTACCCTGCGACGCTCAAGTAGACTGATCACCGATTGTCTCACACTCAATCAAGTTGCTCACCAGTTCAGGGTACCCGATGCAAAGATTGTAACTTTTCCATATGGCATTGATTTGGATCAATTCACACCTGCTGAGTATCCGCCTGGGAATGGAGACCAGTTTACCTTGTTATCCACCCGGAGCTTGGAGTCGATCTATGGTGTGGATATTTTAGCCAGGGCCTTTGTTAAAGCTGCTCACCAAAATCCGAGGTTGAATTTAATTCAACTCGGAACGGGTTCCCTAGCTGCTGAATTGCGCAGTATCTTCAATCGCGGAGGGGTTATGGAGCGGGTTCTTCTCCCGGGTCAACAAACTCAAAAGGATCTGCCCCAGTTTTACAACAGAGCTGATGTATACATCAGCACGTCGCACATAGATGGCAGCTCGGTTTCTTTGATGGAAGCTCTGGCCTGTGGAAGACCAGTTTTGGTCTCCGATATTCCAGGCAATCGTGAATGGATCGAACCCGGTGTTCAAGGTTGGTGGTTTACGGATGGGGATGTAGATGAATTGGCCAGGGCAATACTGAGCGCAGCAGATCAACCACATGTACTCGTTAAGATGAGCCATGAGGCAAGAAAGCTGGCGGAGAAAAGGGCAAATTGGGATAAGAATTTTCCCCTGCTTCTAGAAGCTTATCAGGCTGCACTCGGGAACGGAAGAAACCTTAATGGGTGATCAGTTAGAGGCGAAAAGAATTATCGCCATCATTCAGGCAAGGATGAGTGCCTCCAGACTACCAGGAAAGGTTCTGCTGGACATCGGCGCAGAATCGATGCTGGATCGAGTCGTCCAACGCACACGCCGCTCGCAGATAATCGACCAGGTGGTAGTGGCTACAAGCGAGGACGGATCAGATGATCCTGTTGCCCAACACTGTGCAGCGCAGGGATATGATTGTTATCGAGGCAGCCTGCACGATGTTCTTGACCGTTATTACCAAGCGGCAAAACACTATTCCGCAGGGGAGATAGTCCGCATAACTGCAGATTGCCCGATCATAGATCCAATTGTTGTTGACCAGACTTTGCGCGCATTCCATGGTCAGGGATCCAGTACAGTCATCAATGGTGAGCAAAAAATAGAAAAAGGACCCCAATTGGCTCACGCAGAACTACCGGCATGGGATTTCGCGGCAAATCGACTTCCCCCTCCCTGGCGGCGCACCTTTCCCATCGGTTTGGATACAGAGGTGTGCTCCTTTAATGCCTTAGATGCAGCGTGGAGGGATGCGAAAAAACCTTACCAGAGAGAACATGTGATGCCATACCTTTATGATAATGTGGATCGGTTTCGGATCTTGTTGGTCAACCATGATCCAGATTATGGGAAATACCGCCTGACAGTTGACACGAAAGAAGATCTTTCAGTAATACGGGCGATATATGCTCGTTTTGGTGGAAAAGATGATTTTTCTTGGCTGGATGTTCTGGAATTATTGAGAGAGCAACCCGATTTGATGGAGATTAATGCGGGAATCCTGCATAAAGATTATCGTCAAGTTGATAAACACTCCGAACAATAACGTTCCACGGTCGCCAGCATTAGGTTCCCCAAGCATTTACTGTATCTTATGTGTCAACTTTTCCAATTTCTCGCCATTCGCCTGAACTTGCTACTCTGGACAAAAATTGATTGGAGATCACCTGGATGACTTTTTTGACCGTATTCACTGCTCCAAAACCATTTACCAATCCCCACATCGCGACTATCCAGCGGAATGCAATTCAGTCTTGGATGCATCTCGGGCCGGAGGTCCAGGTACTCCTGATGGGTGATGAGGAGGGCATGGCAGAGGTCGCTGAAGATTTCCAAATCAAGCATTTCCCTGAGGTCAAGTGCAGCGACCTGGGTACTCCATATATCAGTTCAATGTTTGACACTGCGAGAGCGGCCAGTGACGCACCTTTCTTGGCAATCTTGAATGCCGATATCATATTAATGCCGGATTTTGTCGCAGCTGCCAGGGAAGTAAGCGCCCAGGTTGAGAAATTCCTGTTTCTGGGAAGACGGTGGGATCTCGATGTTGTAAACGAGATCGAATTCAAGCCGGATTGGGAGATCCAGCTACGACAAGGAGTTGAACGTCACGGAACATTGCATGGACCAGTGGGAAGTGATTATTTCCTATTTCCCAGGCAGTTGTATACAGATATGCCGGATTTCACCATTGGTCGCTCCGGTTGGGATAATTGGACAATCTATCACGCCGTAAAATCTGGGTGGCCGGTAGTGGATGTGACTCGATCCACCATGATCATTCATCAAAATCATGATTACAGCCATCTACCTGGGAATAAACCACCCTATGATCTCCCTGAGACAAAAAAGAATATCAATATCGCAGGTGGAATGAAAACGATGTATACCATCCTGGAAGCGAACCAGGTGCTAATCGATGGAAAACTCAAACCGGCTCCAATGAGCGTACCCCGCATGCTGCACAGGTTGGAATTGCTGATCACTAATGATGAGCTTCAAGGATCCCGCAGGTCAATCGTCCGCTGGTTGAAAAAAACTCGGCGGAAATATGAAAACGAGTTGTAGGCTAACAACTTTTTTGCCAAGAGCCGTTAACCAATGCCTGAGACTGTAACTCACTGCCCACTCTGTGGGAATCAACAGAATGTTATCTTCGACCAGCGCGAATTCCATGGTTATCGGGTTGAGAACCGGTTGTGCAGCCATTGTGGACTCGTTTACCAATCACCGAGAATGACTGGCCCGGAATTAGACGAATTTTACCAGGTTCGATATCGAGAGGTTTACCAGGGCAGCCAAGAACCGAGCAAGAAGGATCTTTCCGTACAGGAAGCAAGAGCTGAAATGCTGGTGAAACTGTTTAAGGAAGTTGATATTACGGCAGTCAACCGCTGTTTAGATATTGGTTCCTCAAGCGGGCTGCTTATAGAAAAAATGCAGGAAGCTTATCGTTGCCAGGTCGTAGGCATTGAACCAGGAGATGGTTACCGGATATTTGCTGAAAGGAAAGGGTTAAAAATTTACCAAGATCTCGATGAGGTTGAAGAGTCTGAAGAACCGGTCTTCGATTTAATCTCGATGATCCACGTTTTGGAGCACCTCCCGGATCCGTTAAATTTCTTATTGCGGTTAAAAAGAAAATTATTAACTCCCAATGGAAGGTTGATCATCGAAGTTCCAAACCTGTATGCGCATGATTGTTTTGAGATCGCTCACCTGATCTCTTTCAGCAGACAAACATTGGCACAGATGGTTAAGAAAGCTGGATTTAGAACAGAGTTCCTCATAACCCACGGTCAGCCGAGATCGCAATTAATTCCTCTATACATCTCTCTGATCGCTTCACCGGCTGATAATCTAGCGGAACAAGATAAGTTTGAATCAGAAAATGCAGTGCGTTTGAAGCGACGCACAGGGATGATCCACCGGAAAATCATTGAACGGTTATTTCCCCAACAAGCTTGGCTGCTTGAGTATCGGGGATGATCCAAATATCGGAGATTGATTCGATCACATGGAGGTTGAAATTTGAAGCACCATAGCCGTTTACTAAGACTCGGATTATTTTTCTTGGTACTCGTTGTGTTCGCAGGATGCAGTTCCGGTGAAGCTACCCAGGCTTTAGCGACTCCCACCCTGCCTACAAGTACCCTTGTACCTCCAACTTATACCCCCATCCCCCCCACGCAAACTCCAACTACAACCCAGACAAGTACTCCTACTGAAACTTCGACTT
>CP070764.1:3641257-3661447 GCA_020349245.1 Chloroflexota bacterium
GGAGAGCATCCAGGATCGCCTTCCTTATCCGAGCAAGATCTTCCTTTGGGTTAATCTCGCGACCCATTTTATATTGCCAGGCAAGCCTTCCTAGATATCCCCGATCGGATTCCAGCAAGTGTTCAACGATCTTATCTATCTCTCTGCCCCCGCCGCGCGGACCCTTGCGCAGTTCTTTGCCTGAAGCAATCTGGACTGCTTGATCAAACGACAACCAACAAGCTTCCAGTAAATCTTTCGATTGGTCATAATCCAGGGCAGCCAGGCCCTCTTTATCGGCCGTGAGGGGGATTGCTGGAGCACCGAAATCCGTCGTGGAATTCCCTTCAAGGCGCTCGACCACTTTTAATTCCTCAAGCTTAGCAGGAACCTCAAATTGAATACCCCTGTTCCGCAGGACTTGAGCGTAGCGCGAACCATAATCAACCAGAGATTGAAGAGCTGCACGCTCATCCCTGCCACTTCTACACCACCCTGGCCATTCAACTCCCCCGGCAAACACCTTCTTCATCCCGGCTTCAACATAAACTTCGATCGAGTCCATCTTATTCTTTCTCCACGCACTTGGGATGGTTAATCTGGGAATAAATTAGAAACATTATAAGCCTTTCTACAGCCATAAAGGTTGGTATTGAGATTCTGAGTTCGAAGATTAGTCTTTCCAAATCATAAATGAAACGAACCGCTCGACTTGACTTCGAGCGGTTCATTAGAATTCCCAGGTTGATTTCGATCTGGATCAAAAACCAGGCTTTGTACCTTTTTCACCAGAATCCCGGATATTCAATAGGGATCATGTTTCGATCCTCTCATGCATACACACAAGCGATCTTCACCTTTGATGACTTTCTCTGTTTACACAGATACCCTGAAGGCAAAATCTCAAATTAATGCAGACTGCCATCGGTAGTTTGCTGCATTTTCTCCAGCACGCTGTCCAGGTTGAAGGAGGCTGGTTTCTGACGAGGTGGGAACTCGACGAAAGACTGGATTTGTTGAGCAGTTAACGCCTGGGCGGCATAGATTCCTGGCACATGGTCAAGAACCCAATCCCAATACGTGTTCGAACTTTCATCTGCGCGCTCAAATGGATCGCGCCTTAAATTGAATATCTTCGGCACACGTAATTCGACGAATGGTTCCGCCCAAACCATCATCCCCTTGGCTCGTTGTTCCATGAAGACTATTTTCCAATCACCCATGCGGATAGCTGTAACCTGTCCATCGTCATTGGTATAGAAAAACCACTTACGGGGACTTTGGTCAGTCTCTCCTGACAGGTAAGGTAGGATATTGAAACCATCTATATGCACTCTAAATGATTTATCTCCAGCCTGGTGGCCTTTCTTCAATTTTTCGACGATATCCGGTTCGCCAGCTGCTGCCAACAGGGTTGGCAACCATTCTTGGTGGGTAGCGATACCGTTGAGCACCTTACCAGCTTCGAATTTTCCCGGCCAACGAACAAAGCAGGGTACCCGGTATGCCCCCTCCCAATTTGAATTTTTCTCACTGCGCCAGGGGGTAATAGCTGCATCCGGCCAAGTGTTGAAGTGCGGTCCATTATCGGTCGAGTATTGCACGATGGTGTCCTCGGCGATACCTAACTCATCCAGCAGGTCAAGGAGCTTCCCGACCGCCTGGTCATGCAGCATCATCGCATCATTGTAAAGCCCCTGGCCGCTGATACCTTCTGCATCCTTGGGGATGTGGGTGCGGAAATGCATATGGGTGGAATTCCACCACACAAAGAAAGGCACCCCATCAGCATGGGCTTTCTTGATGAACTCCATTGTCCGCTCGGTCACATCATCATCGATAGTTTCCATGCGCTTCTTGGTGAGGGGACCAGTATCCTGGATGGTTTGTTTACCAACACGACCAAAACGCGGATCTTCGGTTGGATCATCCACCTCAGTAGCTTTGCAGTGCATCACGCCCCGCGGGCCAAATCGCTCGCGAAATTTGGGATCTTTGGGGTAATCCGGGTGCTCGGGTTCTTCCTCTGCATTGAGGTGATACAGATTCCCGTAAAATTCATCAAACCCGTGGAGGGTTGGCAGATAAGCATTGCGGTCCCCCAGGTGGTTCTTGCCAAACTGGCCTGTCGTGTATCCAAGCGGCTTGAGTAACTCCGCGATGGTCGGATCCTCAGCTTGCAACCCAAGTTCGGCGCCCGGGATACCAACTTTCGTCAGCCCGGTGCGGATTGGGTTTTGACCTGTGATAAAGGCTGCCCGTCCAGCGGTACAGCTCTGTTGTGCGTAATAATCCGTGAATTCAATCCCTTCCCTAGCAATACGGTCGATATTCGGCGTTTGATAACCCATCGCGCCGCGATTATTGTGGCTGATGTTGTACCAACCAATATCATCTCCCCAGATGATCAGGATATTGGGTTTTCCATTAGGCATGTCTTCAGCTCCTTTCATATAATAAAATTAGAATCTTCTGCTACTTGGGCATAACCGCTCTGGCTGGAGGCCTTGGTTGACCAATCGATGCAGCCTTTCTTCTCTGGCGACGAGTGGAGTGCTTCCAGCCGTGGCACTGGCGAAAAAACAAACCACTGCCACACGGGCAGTGCTCTTCAGATTTGGTATTTTTAAATGCGCGAATCACCTCCTCCTGCGTGGATGTCAATATCCTCATTACGTCGGAAGCTGGCCGATTGCTGCGTAGCAGCATGGCCATGATCTTCATCGGCTCGTCCACGCGCTGGAAGAAGGCCTTATATCCAGCACATAGATAATTCAAGCCTGGCTCCCCATCCGGGGTTTTGATAAAGCGGTTCTTGGGGCATTCCCCATTGCAAGCAAATAGCACAGGGCACTCCAGGCAATAATTCGGCAGGCTGTCGTATTTATCCTGTCCAAATTTAAATTGCGTATCAGAGCCGATCAGTTCCAGCATATGCTCTTGCTTAATGTTCCCCAGCAAGTAATTCGGCTCAACAAAATGGTCGCAGGAGTATAGATCGCCATTATGTTCCAGCGCCAGTCCATAGCCGCAGGTTTTCTCGAAGACACACATCCCGGAGGAGGGCATGTTTAACCAGTTGCGCAAGGCAGCCTCGAAGGTTTGCACGTATACGCTACCCACATCGTTATACACCCACTCATCAAAAACCTGGATCAGGAACCGCCCAAATTGTTCAGGCCGAACAGACCGCGAGGAGACTTGTTCTCCTTCTTGGACCAGGTTCAGTCCACCTGGATTCATACGCTCGATCACCGGGATGAACTGGATCCAGCTGGTGCCAACCTCATCTCGCAGGAAACGGTAAATCTCCGTGGGGTAATCCCCTGTGATCCGGTTTACCGTTACCAGGATATTATATTCCACGCCGTGCTTCTGCAACAAACGCAAACCGCGCATGACTTTATCAAACGAAGGAGCACCACCTTTGTCTACCCGGTGGATATCATGGAGGTGCCGAGGTCCATCCAGGCTGAGCCCGATCAGGAAATTGTTTGCCTTGAAGAACTCGCACCACTCATCATCCAGCAGGGTACCGTTCGTTTGCATGGTATTTTCGAAAGTCATGCCCGGTTTTCGATACTTCTCCTGATACTCAATCGCTTTACGGTAGAACTCGACTCCCATTAACGTTGGTTCACCCCCCTGCCAGGCAACTGTCACCTCGGAGCTGCGGTGCGATTCGATCAGTTGTTTTATGTACGCTTCCAGCGTCTCTTCTGGCATACGGAAATTACTCGAGGGGTAAAGCAGTTCTTTATCCAGGAAAAAACAATAAGAACAGGCTAGGTTGCAGGTCGCACCGCTGGGTTTGGCTAGAACATGAAATCTGGGTGGGGTTGAATTTTGGGGCATTGGCCCATTATATCCTACCCAAGTTGACCAATTTGTTGCACTATTAAAAATTCCATGTAAAAAACAAAGAAATTTAGCTGATCAATTCGCTGGAAGGATAAAGATTTGGTTCAGTTTATGGTACACTCGATCTATAAACTTGCCTCAGACAGTAACCGCAGGTCTATCACACTGAATACTAGTTGATAAAAAACAATTGAACTATCCGAACCGCGTAATAATTCCCGGTTGAATTCAGTGATTCTGCAGAATTTTCCTTCTCTACCTCGTGATTTTCAACAAGTCCTCTCGCTTGCAGAACAACAAAACGACATCGAAATCCTGCCCCTGGAGGAACTCAAAGGTGGGCGAACGGGTGCAAAGCTGTTTCTCGTCAGTATTTCCGGGCAGCGATTCCAGAGGATTTCCCATTTAATTCTCAAGCTCGACCATATTCATAAGAAAGCACCCAGAAACGAAAGTGAAAATCACCGCCTTGCCCGTGATCTATCACCTGCTGGTTTCGCAGAGCAGCATCTTCCCGAGATCGCTTTTGAATCACAGAAGGGCGATGCTATTGCAATCTTCTACACGATCGCTGGGCAATCACTGTTGAGCTATCGAGCACTCGCCTCTTTTGAAAGACAAGATCAGCTTGAAACGATATTCAGCATTACGAACGATGTTCTGCTGGATCAATGGAATGCAGACCTTGAATTCGAACAAGGATGTCGCCCATGCAATCTGCTTGAACGTTGGCTCGGTTATCGCCTCACTTCGAGTGGGAACTTGAATTCCTTTCTCCAAGATGTCCTGAAGCTTCCCGATCCAACCGATGGCTTCCTCATCCAAGATCAAGTCTTTCCCAATCCACTGTTCTACTGCTGCCACCCTGACAATTGGGGTGCCGTACGTCCGCTTGATGCTATTCTCGGTTACATCCATGGGGACCTAAACATAACCAATATATTGGCGAAATTTAACCACAACAATATTGACTTAGAGGGTTACTATCTCATCGATTTCGCCCTGTTCAAAGAACAGATGCCGCTGATTTTTGACCAGCGCTATCTGGAGGTTTCGTATTTAATCCGCGAACTCGAACACTGCGGCTTCCAAAAATGGGTCCACCTCGTATCCCAATATGCAAAACAAGATTTGCCCTCTCCACACGAAATCTCCGTTGACCTTACCGGAGCATGTTCAGTCATCAACCGCGGCAGGCAAGATTTCATGGATTGGGTTCAGGTTTCCCACGCCAGCTTGTACGATGATCTCTGGGGACAATTTTGGCTGGCAGGTGTCGCAGCTGGAATGAACTATTGCAATAAAGCCATGTTAGGAATCCAGGAGAGGCTGGGTGCTCTCATTTATGCCGCAGCTCATTTGAAACGATTTGCAGACCAGTTTGATTTATCCAGACCAACGGCAATCAATCCGCTGCCAGACCCTGACAAGATTACCGATAAGGGACAGGAATTCGATCTCAAGAGTGCTTCCACGGGGGAAATAATGCTTGATGAGATCGATCTACCGGTTTATGCTTCCCCGCTCATCGGCCGAAAGCAGGAGATGTTGGAACTCTACCAGCTGCTGGAAGACCACAGGCTGGTCACCATCACCGGTCCAGGAGGTATCGGGAAAACTCGCATTGCTCTCGCTGTCACTGAAGCAAGCAAAGACCGTTACTCTCAGGGTGCTTTCTTTATCCCATTGCTGTCCACGAAATCCCCGATAGGGATCATTCCAGCCATTGCGAACACGATCGGATTGACATTCCTTGAAGGACGGCCGCCGCGCGACCAGCTGCTCGATCATATTAAGAACCGGCACATGCTCCTAGTTCTTGACAACCTTGAACATCTGCTGGGAGCACCCCATAAAGCGGAAACATTAAATATGATCGAATTGTTGTTAAGAACAGCACCGCAAATTCGGATCTTAGCTACCTCAAGGGAATTGCTCCGGCTTGCAGATGAACAACCCTTTCTTATCCATGGCTTGAACATCGGCAAAGATGAAAAAACTACCCTCTCCCCAGAAGAAAGTGCCGTGACCCTGTTCCTGGAGCGTACAAAAAAGATTCTGACCAATGGGGATTCGCTAAGCGGTCAGGATTTGACTCTCGTCCGCCGCATCTGCCGCTTTGTAGATGGCTTACCGCTGGCGATCGAACTTGCTGCAGCCCAACTTCGCCTGCTGACCTTAGAAGAGGTCAGCAGGGAACTGAGCAGCTCTCTGGAAGTTCTGGATACCGGCATGCGTGGTTCGGGGTCCCGACACGCCAGCATGCGCTCGGTTTTCGAATCTTCCTGGAGATCACTTGACAATCAGGATCAGCAGATTTTCGCCCGTCTATCAGTCTTCCGGGGAGGTTTCGATCTTCGAGCTGCATCCCATGTTGCCCAGGTCGGAGTAACCAGCCTGGCGCTGTTGCTGGATAAATCGCTTATCCAAAAGCAGGCTGGAGAGCGCTTTACCCTGCATCCCCTGATTCAGATGTTCGCCAGCGAGAAGCTGCACAGTATGCCGCAGTTAAAATCGGAGACGAACAAACTCCACTTCTACTATTACCAGCAGGTCCTTGAAGGAACAATTCGGGAGTGGCGAGAGACATCAAGCCCGCGGGTGATGGATCGCCTGCAGCCCGATGCAGATAATCTTGTCGCAGCCTGGGATTGGATCATGAGCCGCGGGGATTGGGAAGCCTCTGCCCGCTACCTTGAGAACTTGTGGCAATTCTTCAAAGTGCAGGGACGTTTATCAGAAATTATGGAGATAATTGCCAAAGCAATTCAAGCTGGTCAGTCAACCATACCCGCTGCAGACAAACTCCACCTGGCACATTGGCGGCGCCGTTTAGGTCAGGCCCATTTATGGATGAGCCAGCTGGAGCAGGGGGAAAAGAACTTCAGGCTGGCTATCACCTTGCTAGATCGGCCTTTGCCTGCGAGCCGAAGGGAATATTTGCCCCGGATACTCTGGCAAATTCTCGTCCAAATTGGACACCGTATTGCGCCAGGATTTGTTGAAACAAAAGATAAAAAACAGCGCGAACTTTACCACGAGGCTTTCATCGCTTACGAGCAGCTTGCCGAGCGGGCTATCATCGAAAATGATACCTTTCTAATCGTTTTCTGTGTCCTCAGGGGCCTCAATCTCTCAGAAAATGCTGGAGCGCCATCATTGAAAGCCCGCGCTTATGCCACCTCCGGTTTCTTATCATGCCTGGTAAACCTTGATCGGCTTTCAAAAATTTACCTTGGCTGGGCAAATGAAATTATTCGCAAAGATTCGCCTCCCGAAAGCCGTGAATGGGTGTTAAGAATGTCCGGGTACTACCACGGAACTGTAGGTGAAATTAATCTGGCTGAAAAAGACTTCACGCTTGCAGCCAACCTGGCAGGAGAATTGGGCCAGAATTGGATCCAGGAATTAAGCTGGACAGGATTGTTATACTCAGCCTATTATCAAGCTGATTTTGAGCGTGCGCAGTATTTTGCCCGCCGAATTAGAACCAATGCCCGTCTGCGAGGTGATGCTGGCTTCGAAGCAGCTGCCGATTATTGGGAGGCGGCCGTCAAGATCCAGCAGAGCCAGTTTCCTGAAGCGATCGACTTACTGAAGAGAGCCGCTGCCGCTCCACAAGATATGATGATGAGCATGGATTGGATAATCCTTTACACGACCTTAGCCCAGGCATACCAGCGCCAGGGTTACCACGCTGATGCCCAGGAAGAATCTGACCGGGTGCTGGCATTGATCACACAAATCTCCCGCCCCTCCAATGCATTATTGCTATGTGGATACTCCGGTTGTGCAGAAGTAAAGTTAGCCTTGTGGGAAACAGAAGCTCCGACCGTATCCGCCCAGCAGCTGAAGAGGTCTGCTGGACTGGCATGCAGGAAGTTGAACCATTTCGCCCGTGTCGCCCGATGTGCAACTACCCACGCACATCTGCGCCAAGGTTTATATGATTGGCTCAACGGTAACAGGAAAGAGGCATACACTGCATGGCAAAGAGGCATGGATAACGCCACAAAAATGAAATTCCTGTTCGACCAAGCCTTGCTCCATTACGAGATCGGTCGTCATTTGTCTCCCGGGGAGAGCTCGTTTTCCGGGTGGTCCAGCCAGCGGCATCTCCAGCAGGCGATTGATATCTTCGCCGACCTAGAGGCGCCTTACCACTTCACTCTTGCCACCCAGAAATTAAATGAACTTGAATACTGATAATGTATGCCCCAAGGAAATCCGCGAATCAAGTTAATAAATTTGGTATCGGCCCTACACCTGAGATTAATTTGCGGGTCAGTGTAGCCCACTTGGTGAGAGTCTTGTTTACACACCCCACAGAGCAGAAGAAGAAGCTCATCCTCGAGAGAACCGCCACAATTCACGTCGATCGTGGAAACCAGGAAATCACTGTTAAAGCTAAGCCATTCGGCGGCGGAGTCCAGATTAATGATACTGCAGCACTCAAGACAGCGGTCGGTGAATTTCGCTTCGACAGCATTTCTTCACATAATGAAAGCGACTTCCGCATATATATCCATCCTGCTGCGTGGGATTCGCTTAAAAATTTCTGCGTGCATCAAATTCAATTCCAGGAAATCGCCCTTGAATTAACCCCCCGGCGTGAACTCTGCGAAGAATTCAGGGATTGCTTGGGGATAAACTTGCTCCCAGATCAATACTCATTGGAAAGAAGCAGCATCGCTGTAGAGAGTCTTCCAGTCCAGACGAGTAATATCCGGGCAGCGGGGAACCCAACAGTTAGAATTTATTCAGTCCACGAAATGTGGATTCATGACCAACCACTCATCCGCAAAGTGTTGGAAAACAGTGCTTCCCGATCTGATCAT
Organism: Chloroflexota bacterium; assembly: GCA_020349245.1. Classification (GTDB taxonomy): domain Bacteria; phylum Chloroflexota; class Anaerolineae; order Anaerolineales; family UBA4823; genus PFL25. Next base: position 3,649,936 of record CP070764.1, read on the forward strand.
CAACTGCGCAGATTGGCTCAAGAAGATTACCTCGCTGGTAATAAAGGTAGAGCGAATGCAGCCCTGGTTTTGGATTACGAGCACATTATTCAGACTTACCGAGGTCGGTCCGATGAACAAGGCAGCGGAATAATGCAGTATCGCGGTCATGATTTGGATGGCAATGTGCTGGCTATTCTCGAACCAGTCAAAGCAAACAAGTACCAACAACTGCATGAATAACGCTGAAATCCAGATGAAATGGGTTCGGGCTTACATTTTTTCCTGGCACTGCTGGTAAGAAAATCGTAGCGAACTATGACCTTGGAACAATGATAATCCCGGTCAGCACTCTGCTTTACATAATTAGGTTGATAAATTCAGGCCCGTGAGATCAAATTGACCAGGAAAAGTTGTCAAATTTGCCATAAGGATTTTCCATTGATCGCAGCAGCGATTGGGGTTTGTGCTGATTGTCTTGCGAATCGATTCGATGAGTCGCGGGAGCAAATCGCGGCAACGCACGCGGCTTCGCGGGTGGCTTTTAACTTGCCGAGTGAACAGCCGCGCAGCAAATCGGGTGTTAAATGCATGCTCTGCAGCAATGCGTGCTCGATCAGGGAGGGAGAACGTGGATACTGCGGCTTGCGAACAGCAAAGCGAGGCAAGCTGGTTCATCTAGCCGGTACGCCCCAGCGGGGACTGCTGCACTGGTATCGCGATCCGCTGCCCACGAATTGCGTGGCTGATTGGGTATGCGAAGGTGCTCAGCATCCAGGTGATCATAACCTGGCTGTCTTTTATGCCAGCTGTACCTCGAATTGCCTCTTCTGCCAGAACTGGCATTACCGTCAGGCCTCGCCTACCAAGAGCAGGTTAGTCAGTGCCCAAGCACTGGCTGCGGTCAGCAATCGGCGTACATATTGTGTATGTTTCTTTGGTGGGGATCCAGCCTCACAGATGCCTCATGCTCTGGCTGTTTCAAGGTTTCTTTCACAACAGGGGGTTCGCATTTGCTGGGAGACCAACGGTATGATGCACCCCAAATTCATTGAGGCTGCGGTTCGGTACTCCCTTACAACCGGAGGGTGCATTAAGTTCGACTTGAAGTCCTTTGATCAAGGTATTAACCTGGCACTGACTGGGGTTTCCAATCAGCGCACACTGGAAAACTTTGCCCGAGTTGGGCGGTATTTCGCGAAACGACCTGGTCTGCCTCTGCTGATCGCCAGCACACTGCTTGTCCCAGGTTATGTAGGCGCAGATCAGGTCCGGAAGATCGCTGGGTTCATCGCGGCGATCGATGTTCGCATCCCGTATGCATTGCTGGCTTTTGCCCCGAATTTCTACCTCCCAGATTTACCCTATACCTCTGCCGAGGATGCATACCAATCACAAAAAGCTGCCCAGTCAGCAGGATTGACCAATGTACGTATCGGAAACCGACACCTATTAGACTTGGGTTGGACTTGACGCGGCAGGTGGTGAGGATGGGAAAGGATCCCCTTGGAATACACGCATAAATTGCTTACTTTGGATGCTCTCACCTGGCTGATCCATTGTCTGGATTCCGGAATCAATCGTCCTTCAAGGAACGTTCCAAGATCACTCGTTTCTTATTGGTGAAACCATGGCGCAGGTAATAATCCACTAAATTATGCTTCGAGTTTCCTTCAGCCGTTACCGTAACCAGCAATGCCGATACACCATTCTGCTCACACCAAGCATAAATTTCTTCGATCAACATACTTGCCACACCCTGCTTGCGAGAGCCGGGCAGCACGTATAAATCCTCCATTTCAGCGGACCTCCCATACTCGAGCCCAATTGAGGTGGTCACTGAGGCGACACCAACAGGTTCATTTTCCTGCCAGGCCAGAAAGACCGCGCTGTTTGGAGCGGAAATCATGGCATCCAGCAATGAACGCATCTCCTCCGCTGGCGTGTCGAACCCCTCCTCTTCGAAGAAACGCCTAAGCAGGAAAAAGGCAGTTTCAAGCGAATTATCTCCAACCTCTCGAATATCGATCTTGGTCATTTTCGGAATGTTCCTTTATTTTGATGCATAACTCTGCCAAAGATTATAAATATTTCTAGGCTAATCCAACACCGATTCGATAGCTCCTTCACCTCTTTTAATGAACAATTTATGGGAGGTATCTATAGAATTTCGCGACTTGGTAATACTGGTAATTTCAACAGTATGTACTGTGAAGCAACCAAATATTAGGATATGAATTCCCGAGCTCGATCAAACAGCATTGCTCTTTTATCCGCTTTTGGAAGAATTTAATTTACGATTTTTCTTTTCAGCCGCCCTTGCCAAGTTCTCCCTGACCCGAAATACTACAATGTCACGGATTAAATCATAAGGTATGGGCTTATCTAAAGGAAATCTGATCGCGCCTTTGGAGGTCTCATAATCTGATAGTTGATCTTTAAAGTTCACAATACCAGAGGGGGTTGGATAGAATCCAATGTGCTTTTTATAGGCAGCAAAATGGACTAGGTTGCCCTGAAACTTGAAAGTTGGCATCTGGTAGCTGATCGCCTCCTCCGCACCTGGTGCAGCTGTGCGGATGGTCGTCCTGATCTTTTCCAGCTTTTCCTGTACATCCTCAGGAAAGCTGGCAATATATTCATCGATGTCATGAGGGTTGGTTTTATCTGGTTCCATGTCAACTCACTTCGATCGTGTCTTGTTTTCCGAAAGCCGTGAAGGACATTCCGGTTCGTTGGCGATTTTTCTTTATGAGTATAATGCCATTAATGGCCTCCATGAGAAGCGCTTCCTCTGAGATCAAATCCATTTGCAGGATCGAACAGGATTAGGTTCCATCGCTCCTGAGCTGATAAAGCCGATTATCTTCAACCTTATACAATAAAGGCGCTACCTGGATTTTCGGATATTTTTCGCTTAAACGTGCAGCTTCAGTAAGCACAAATTCTTTTTCATCCTTGATTTCAAACATGGGCGCGAAATACTCGAAATGTTCAGCTGCAGATTCTTTATCCCAGCCGCCATTAATTTCCAGGCCTTTAATGAATGCCTCTCTCCGATCTCTCAATCCCACCATTCCGCACTGGGTATGTGCGATTAGCGCAATAGCCTGCACGCCACCGATCGCAATTGCAAAGGAAACCTTGAATTCACTGTATCTTAAATTCCCGCCAGCTGAACGGATAATAAAAGCAAATTTACTGGGGATTCTCAATTGCTTCCGATTATCCATGCACATGCCGATTAACAACTCAGCATTTTCGTAATACTTGAATTCCCTGCCCAGATTATGGTATTCAAAAAGCGTGCCGATGGGGGTACTACGATACTCTTCGAGAATATCGGCTTCCCGATTCACCTCAATTATCATTCTTTTTCTCTCCCTACCATATTGTTTTTATACCTCATCCGTCCAGCGGGTTCTCTACTTAACTGAAAGAAATCACCAGGCTGAAGGCCATAATGGGATTTTCAGACATTCACGAGGGTGCAGTCAGTGATCCAAGACAGGCTGGCTTCGAGCCCAAACCGATGCAACGCGGCCTACGTTTCACCATCGGTTGAGAGTAATCCAGGAAATGCTTGCCAATCGATACCAAATTGAGCATGAAACAACAGGCCACATCCAGCATGGCTTGAAATTGCTAAGTCACCAGGTGATAATGGGTAGCCTTGTGCGCAATTAAATAGATGCTATCCAGACGGATGAGTACGGGAGTATTGTGCAAGTACACCCAACGCCTCCTCACCTTGGGGAGAAATGTTAATCATCCGCATTTCCAAGGAATCAACATCGGAAAGTTTGATCTCAATTCTCCATCCCCAGTCCGGAGAATTCTGGACTGTGTACGAGCCGGTAAAGGAAACGACACCATTTTCACCCATTGAGCCGACACAATACATAATTTCACTTCTCATATGCCAAGAGTCAAGCCAAATGGATCTCGAAGGTCTCTCATCAAGCTGGGAATTAAAAAGTATCAAACCTTCCTGTGGAGAGCCATCAAATTCCCACTTGTACGAGATTAAGATAAATTGTTCCTTGATATTACGCTTTACAGATGCCGTGGATCTTGAATCGAATACCTCTTCTTCAAGAAATACTTGCTTTGCCCCTGACCATTCACCCAGGAGATTCTCAAACTGTGCAACGGACATTTGATGCTCCTTTAGACCATATGAATATCAAAACCTTCGATTGATAGGCTTTGTTCTCTTGTGGAAAAATAATCAGCATATTATAAGCTTATATATTGCCTGAATAATGCTTTCTAAGACAACCCGAAGCTCTCAGATCTTTATTAGTATATCCACGAAGCACTCAAAAAGCTTTAGGTGCTTGAGTTAAAGGGATCGAATTTCAAGCAAAAGCTGAACCCTTGATAAGGCGAACAGCAGGTCTCGCTAATTTGGTTATTTAGAATTCGATTCGCTGAATCTAATGGCTGGTGAATTCGGTGGCGAAAATCAATTGCAGCATCTACCTGCTATGTGATTTTTCAGCACGCAGTAATGCGGGTAACAAGAGAGCATACAAGGCTGCATGGACCGGTGTGGGGATGTCAAATTTCTCTCCCAGGGTGATGATCGTCCCGCTGAATGCTTCCAGTTCAAAGAGATTCCCAGCTTCGACATCACGCTGCATGGAGGATGTCGCACTTGCAACAAACCCGTCTGCCATCTCCAGGTTTTTTTCGACGGCGTCTATGGCTAAGTTTATATCCTGCACCCTGGCCAACGAATCCACCTCCTGCATAGCCTGGATAAACAAGGACCTCGTCGCTGGACATCCCAGAAATTCCCCGACTGTTGCCCGGGATAAGGATGAAACACCACCGAAGGAAGATATGAACATAAACTTGGTCCAGATGGCAACCTGGATGTTCTCAGAATGAATAGCTTCCGCACCGCTTCTTTCCAGCGCTTGCACGATGCTTTCCACCCGCTCTGAACGGCTGTTGTCCAGCTCGCCAATCACCACCCTGCGCAGTTTGCTGGGCTGGTAAATCACGCCTGGCTCCTCGACCATGGAGACCAAGCTGCACAATCCCCCCACAACCGGTCCGGTGCCATAGACCTCGATCAATTTCTCGTGTGCATCCACACCATTGAGCAACGGGACAATTGTTGTTCGCGTACCGACCAGGGGCTGCAATTGGTCAATTGAGCTATCCAGATGGTAATGCTTGACCGCCAAGAGGATATAGTCCACCGGTCCGATATCCCCCGGTTCACCGGTGGCATTAACCTGATCCAGGTGAAAATCTCCATTGACACTTCTAATCCGCAACCCAGCTCTGCGTATTGCTGCCAGTTGCTTGCCACGGGAGATGAAGGAGACATCATACCCGGCCTGGGCCAGCAGGCCACCAAAATATCCACCCACACCCCCTGTCCCAAAGATAGCAATCTTCATTTTGATTTATCCTTCTTTATGAAGCTGAGTTTTTAGGCAGAAGAATCCCAATAATCCGATATAAGTTCACCTGTTGTTCTCGGATGGATACGAACTGGTTGAATTTTTTCTTGCAGGGCAGCTCTGCATAATACCCATCTATCTATTTATTATTCAGGTCTACTGAACGATTTTACAATCATCCCCTGGTGATTTACTTCTAAATTCACTTAATATCTGAACAATGACCTCACTTCCTTCCAGGAACAAGAACCGGTCTCAGAAGGCCAGGTAATTAGGATAACATGCCAGGATGGTCGCATAGATCTGTAGTGGCTCACGGTTTCTATTACCAGCAGGTGGGCGGGAGGCGGTCAAGGCTCCCCCGAAGCAATGAAAACTTCTATAAACAAGCATATTCTCGCTGCTGGTTGCCTAACTTTTGAATAACTTAATAAATTTCTTCTGCGTCTTTGGGCAGGAACCGAACATGGTTCAGATAAGCACTTACATTTTTATCTTCCTCATGGTGATATTCAAACCCAAAGTGCTCTGCAACTGATTGACTCGTTAACCTGAACAACTGGCACATCTTTTCAAGACTGTTCCAGGCACGCTCATAATCCGCATCTGAATAGGTTTCAACAAGCATATCCCAAAGCCCAGGCTCCAGGTATTGTTTGAAATATTTTCCAAATTTTCCTGGATTAGATTGAAATTGAGTCTTGATACCTATATGCCACCCTAACATTTTCATCAGTTGTTGCCTTACAATCTGATCCTGCATGTATTTGGCATACGTGATTTCTTCTCTCCACAATCCTTTGGCAACATATGGACAGACCCACCAGAACTCGTTGCAGCAATCTGCGAAGTTTTTTGTTGTTGGAGGTCCGGGCAGGTAATCTTTTTCGTCTGGGACTGGAAATGGTTCGATAGTTCCATCTTTATCCAGGAGCAATACACTCAGGCTATCTCTCTTGAATTCTCGAAGTTTTGATCTCGAATATATTGCCAGGTCAATTCGATTGCCATCTGCAAATTGCATCAGATATCCATAGGAATTAGCCTCTCCTGGCGGCGGATCGTCCATATCATCCGGCAATTGCATGATCATCCGTTCACCAAATTGATCAATCCATTCCGGATTTTCTTTGAATGAAGACAGATCCGTCACTACGTATACAACATCAAAATCCTGGAAGATGTCTCTCTTGGCGTGTGGATTTGTTCGCGAACCCTGCATGATCACCGCTCGTATTCTTTCATCTTTCTTCGCGGTATCCAAAATGAGTTCGATCATTTCTTGTTCGCTACGCATCATTCTCCGATTTGGACGCTAACTTGTTTATTAGTCAAAATTTAAAAGCCTGGTTTGAACGAAATCCGGATTATCCAAACCAAATTTGCGGCATACTACGGTTATTGTTATCCTGCCTGAAAAACTGCCTGAAATTTGGGGAGCAGTGGTCTTGTCACCAATTACAAGTATATAGAAGATTATTCCTCACTGCAACATTGATCAGATATTTTCACCTTGATTTTCCCCGTTAGTTGAAGAAGTGGTAGCAAATCATGATAGCTAACACCAAAGAAAAATCAGGGCAATCCTGGCAACTGAATGCTTCATTCCCTCGCTGTGGGTGACTTACGAGATTACCACCCGGGTACCAGGAGAACAAGGTGCAGGCATTCACCTATCACGGTCGCTCGCTCGGTAATATTTCATCCATACCTGCAAGGAGATGCGAATTTATTGAATCCTGATTTACCCGACAGACCCATATTTCCCTCCCAATATCTGGGTTTATTCCATTAAAATAACCAGATTCAACTTTCGATTTTCTTCTTTTTTCTCAATGGATCCTCGAATCAAGTTGTATCTTGTTTCAGAATCTACAATCTTAGATTATCCAGGCACATTTCTTATCGGAAGAATGCCAAAAGATTATAATTTATCGTTTTCGATTGGTATCTGCTAGAACAAAGGAGTCCAAGATGAATCCCAAACAAGAAATCAAACTGCCTGATCGAATGAACACCTTTTTGACATCCGAACATTTCACCCTGCAAAGCGCGCGAGGGATTGTTAACGGTGAAATTTCAAGCCGAGTAACCATTTGCTTCACAACCCTTTCCAGCGTGATTATCGCGTCTGCATTTGTGGCACAGATCCCGGAAATGAACCAGATTTTTCTTCTGATCGGCTCAATCGCATTTCCATTGATCATTGTGCTAGGCTTTTATACTGCCGTAAGACTGGGAGTGTTATCCGGAATGGACGCGATGTACATCCGGGGAATCAATCGCATCCGTCAATTTTATATTCAGTCTGCCGCTGAAGTCGAACAATTCCTGCTATTTCCACCGCATGATGATGATCGCTCGAATAGAATTTATGGAGGATGGTCCCCTGCGTCACTCAGGGACAACCTGCTTTCAGCAGCCAACGCGGTTGTTACGAGTAACAGTATCGTAATTACCGTGCTGGTTGGTGTGCTGGCATCGGGGTACTTCACAATTTCCTATTTCCAATTTCTACCGATTGGGATCATTGTTTTTGTGGCAAGCTGTTTTCTGCATTATTTGTTTGCTATTCTCCTGGTTCGGCCCCAATTTCAAGTGGATGTGTACATGGAAGCCCGGTTTCCAGCAGTTACTTCAAAAGAAAAAAAATCACCCGGAGGATAGGGAACGATAAAAAAAATGTGCGATCTTCGACCCCCATACATGTGCTAATTGGTTAGCAAGTGGGTTAAATACTATTAGATTATCTTTGAACTACCCCATAATTTACAGAATACCAACATCGGCGGAGATTAACTGCCCGTTTTAGTCAAAAATTGCCATTATGAGCGCGGCGGGGCTCGAATTTCATCCCCTGGCTGGAACCAGGCGCCTGCAACCAATGGCTAAAAATACTACTTCGCCACCATTGAGCGAACCGCCCGATGAGCTGTACAGCAAATATGGGGGCCATGAATTCTTCTGATTTCCACAGGTGGTAGTGTGAAGACAAGTGGGGGGTGTATGTGATAAGACTTCCACCACAAAGAACCAAAGGTCCAGAAATTAATTGGAACCAGACATACATTCACCCACCTGGAGTGGGGCATTCCCGGCTGATCTATCACCCATGAGGGATGCCGGGGGATTTTAAAATTCTATGAGCAGAAACGGAAATTTTCGTTAACTTCTTTTAAACCAATATAATCAACGATCCGCCTCCAATTATCTTGCGATACTGGATGCTTTACGAGTAGGTCGCAGGTAAATCTCATGGGTAAAGGCATGCCTGCTACCGAGCGTTAAAGACCTTCTTTTAAAAATGGGGAGATGAAGCTGCGCCAGCTTGATGGTTATATCTAATCTACTGCAGCAATATAGAATTTGACCATTCCAAAACCGGCATCGATCCCCCGCAGACAACCATCAGCAGCTATACTCCCTTAGCTCAATTGGTCTCCTCAATGCAGGTTGAATCCGGCATCCGGCTGGGATCTTTCAGAAAGGCCAACGCGATCTCGCGGGCGCAAGCACTCGTTCGCATCGTTCCGTGGGATTGTCCAGGAAATTCAAAGAACCATCCACTGCTCAGGAATTCGGCAGCTGATCTACCCCACCGCGCGGGAGTGATCGGATCGAAGGTGCCGGCAAGTACGAGTGCCGGAACGTCGCTCTGGACTGGTTCGATCTCACTGGCGTCAGATGGCTGAACTTCCCATACCGTACATACGGCATAATCCAGTGCTGCAAAGAAATTCACAGCATAATCTCTCACCTGTTCAGGTACACCAGCGGCTTCCGCAACTACTTCATCGAATGAGTGCTTTGGGACCTCTTCCCTGCATTGAAATGAATAGTATACAGCCATACTCCCCGGATAATCAAAGAGCGCTGGGTATACAGGTCTGAAGGGTTCGAGGTCACCTTTCGATGCAGATTTAATGAAGGAACGCGCACCTTCCCGACCGGGCGCGCTCTGCAAAAGTGCGTATATCACATCGATATACATGTCTCCATCAACCACTACATCGCCTTCTGGATAGGTGATGATCTGGGGTTCTGCCTCCAGCCGTTCAACCGTTTCGGAGAACTGGGTGCCGAGGTCGCCATAGCGGGAGACACAAGCTGGATCAGAGTTGCACTCATCAAATAGAGCGCTCAGCCCTGCAGCTACGTTTAAGGCGTAGGAAGTATAATAATCTGCCTCCGGTGGGTAAGCAGAGTCGAGGATGATGCTCCGCACCCCTTCGCTCCGGTCCCGGAGAAGAAAAAGACCGATGCGAGTCCCGTAAGAAGTGCCATAGTAATTAGCCTGGTCATATCCAAGGGCAATCCGTAGATCATCGGCATCCGCAGCATTGGCGGATGTCGAGTACATGTTCAAGTCGATGCCACGAGCAGCCAGGTCGGAACGGCACTGCGACCAAAACTCGGTGAGCTGCATGTTTCGCTCTTCGATTGGCGGATGCTGCTCGGCTAACTCCCAAAACAGCTCTCCGATTCCGGTGCATTCAAGTGCGGGATCGGTGAGAGGAGCTCCACGCTGGTTGTACATGATAAAATCGCGCTCCGAGACCACTTCCTCAACGAAATCCGAGTACAAGCTCATCATTGCCATCTGGTCTGCCCCACCACCTCCAGTAAGATAGATGACCGGGTCCGGTTGAGGGTCGGGGGTTCGAGCATTGAAAATGACCACCGGCAACCGGATGTGACGAGCTTCCTGTTTGGTGCGGTCCTCGGGGACAACAAGCCACCCACAGCGGTGCGGGAGGCCGATATTGACGGATGCGGCACAATCCCCCGGCTCAAATCTCGGGATTTTCTTGGCAGCATTCTCCGTTGAGATTGGTGTTTGTACCGAGGTAGCGGCGACAGGTGTTGTCGTTGATTGCGGCGTAAAGGTGACCAACGGCTCGCTGACAGTTACCTGTGGAGTAGAGGTTGTGGGTGAGGAAGTGGGCGGTGCATCATTACCCGAGCACGAAAGTAGGGCGATCATCAGGACTGCAACCATGAGCTTTCCTGCGATGCCAGATCGAAGGTCGATTTCCATACTGCCTCTGAGTTTCATTGCATGCTCCTTTCTGCCACCGGCGTTACCGGGTCACTGAACCTTGCAGGCTGAAAAGCCAATATCTGAAAGCTTGAACTCATCGAAATCCAAATTCTCGGATTCAAAAATGAGCCTTTTTATGCACATCCTCATCCTATCTGACCCTCTGCATAAAATGTAGAAAGCATTGGTTATATATGCCAATATAAGTATATAGAAGAATATGTCCCACTGCAACGAACATCCCATACTTTCACCTTGATTTTCCCCGTCAGTTGAAGAAACAAATATTAATGAAGGTGGCCAATATCAAAAGTTAACATGGCAGGGCTTTCCAATTGAAGATCTAATCCCTAAAGTTTACGCCCATGCCTGTGCCCTTCATAAGCTGTCGGTATCCCTGGGGTACCGCTTGAGCAGCTGGGAGGGGTATGCAAACATCCATGTCTTCATTATTTTGTAATTCAATTCTCACACGTTGAGTTGGATTATCTTTGCACAGGTATGGAATAACCAATATAGAACTCTGCGTAGGTGAAGCTGAATCTATGCAAGCGAGAAGGGGCTGCCAGGAACGACAGCCCCATAGTTTTTGCGTCATGCCAGATTAGGTGACATCCACTAAGAAGACCGTGTCAGATTTGGATACGTACAACAAGAGCTGGAAAATAAACACTTTCGGTTACTCAGTGAACACAATGGTTAGCAGCATTGGTTCGATGTCGCTCAGTACCAAGCCAATGGCATCGAGCTGAGCGAACGGGGCTAGATACCTCACAACCCTCGACTGGATCAGCCATCGGTTCCGACTTTCGCTCGCGGATCAGGATCCCCGCTGTGCTCCAGCGGGTTGTTAGCCTGCTCCTTCTCTCCAGCAGGCGTTAGCCCTGTTAATCGTATCAGCTCATCCCACAACCTATGCCCCATTCCCTCGTCATTCATTGCCTTGTCCGGCTTCTTGACGCGTTTATCCAATTGGAACAAGGCTCCATTGATTGCACTACGATCGTTATACGAAAGCATCAGGTCCGCCATAGGCTCACCCGCGACCGCAGGTGGTTTTGCTAAGAGTAGT
>CP070764.1:3661547-3686066 GCA_020349245.1 Chloroflexota bacterium
ACTGCTGATTCTCCTTTCCCGATAGGCACATATTCTCCGGAAGGTGTGGTCAATGCCCCGGTCACGGTTAATTGCGGGGGAACGCTCTATGTTGACCAGACCTTCGAGGACAATCGCACGGTCACTGCTGCAGATGCCGATGGGGTGGTCGTTGATTTAGCTATCACCAGCATCAGTCCTTGGTCAGATGCGATCACCATTGGTGACACAACCCCTTCAGCAGGGGTCGGCGAGGAGGCCAGTGCGCAGGTCACCGTGGGTTCTGACATTGAGGCAGGCACTTTCACAGTCGAAGTTACTGCGACAAATAATGACGATGTTCCTCAAACCGGCACCTGCACCTTCGATGTGGTGGTCAATCCCTTCCTGACCATTGGTGAAGTCCAGGGGGTCGTCGCGGATACAGATGTTGGTACAGCTCATACTTCCCCATACGTGGGCCAATATGTAGTCGTCCAGGGTGTGATTTACCAGTTGACCCAGCAAAAAAGTGGAAATACCACCTATTACGGATTTCACATTCAAAACACAGCTGACGCTGCTGATGGTGATCCATTGTCTTCTGATGGTATCTTCGTTTTCATCGGCAGATTTTCAACCCTGCGTGTTAATGGGGGCGGATTTTATGAACCCCAGATTGGCGACGAGGTAGTCCTGCGTGGCCCGGTTGTTGAGTACTTCAATCTGACCGAGCTGTCCAACCCTTACTTACTGGATGTTGTCGATGAGGATGTTGACTTGGATGCAGTTCTGCCAGCTTTTGAAACTGCACCCCCGGATGATCTCGAAGATGCCAACCGCTACTGGGAGCGGCGGGAGGGGATGCGTGCCCAGATCCCTGCTGATAGCATCGTACTCAACGGGCGAGATGTGTTCACCAGTTCACTGGACAGTGAAGTTTGGGTGATGCGCGGCGATCATGAATTAGCAAAACGTGAAGACCTTTATGCCCGGCGCTCTTTCCGCGACCCGCACCCCTTGGATAACAATCCAAGCCAGTTGTTCGATGACGGCAATGGCTACCGTATCATCATGGGTGGCTTGGGTGTCAAAGGTGCATTTGATGACATCACTGCTTTGCTTGCCCCCGCACGGACTTACGATAAGTTGACCAATGCACCAATTGGTGGCGTATATTACTCCTTTGGGAAATACCAGATCCAGGTTGCGGAGCAGTTACAGCTGGAAAATGGCGTGGATCCAGCCCTGAACAATCCACCCCAGGCATTTGACAGGCAGTTCGAGTACAGCATCACCACCTTCAACGTTGAGAACCTTTATGATTTCGTTGACGATCAATTCGATGGTTGTGATTTCGAGGGCAATTCCGGCTGCGAGGGAGTTTCCCCGCCGTTTGACTACGTGCCGTCCAGCGATGATGCATACCAGGCACGCCTGGAAGAGATCGCCAGTCAGATCGTTGGCGACCTGCACAGCCCGGACATCCTCATGGTCCAAGAGGTGGAAGATCAGGACGTTTGCTTAATCGCAGATGGTTTATACACCTGTCCAGATCCTGGTTCCCAGGTAAATGACGTCGATGGTAAACCGGATGCCTTGCAGGAACTGGCTGTGAAAATCTCTGCGCAGGGTGGACCGGATTACGACGCCGCCTTCGACCGTGACGGCGCTGACGACCGCGGCATTATCTCGGCCTTCCTGTTCCGCACCGACCGGGTGCAGCTGCGGCCAGCTATGGAAGATGACCCGGTGTTGGGCGATAGCCCAACGGTAGTATACGATAAGCCAGGTGCAGATCCGCTTCCGTATAATTTTGACGTTCAGAATCCCAAGGTACTCAACGCCACGCTGCCTGATGATGTCACTGGACCAACTGATGGCGACAACGTCTTCACCCGCCCGCCCCAGGTCGGGTTCTTCCGTCTCTGGCGTGATGGCATTGGAACCAGTGTCTTTACCGACCTGTACATCACCGACAACCACTTCAGCAGCGGACCGGACAACCGGGTTGGCCAGCGCACTGAGCAGGCGCTGTACAATGCCCGCATCGTCGAAGCCTTGCAGGCGGCTGACCCGCAGGTGTATGTCGCAGTGGGCGGCGATCTGAACGTCTACCCCAGACCCGATGATCCCTTCCCGACACCCAATGAGAGTGACCAGCTGGCAGGGCTTTACAACCTGGGCATGCTGAATCTCTGGGATGTATTAGTTGCGAATTCCCCCGTGAGCGCTTATGGATACATCTATCAGGGCCAATCACAAACCCTGGACCAGATATTTGTGACGCCCTCCTGGATGGCTGAGTTTATCCAGGTCAATTCCGCCCACATCAATAGTGATTTCCCCGCGGACAATCCAGATGATGGACCACGCGGCACCAGCGATCACGACCCATTGGTTGCCCGATATAGCTTGCTGCCGACCCTGGATCGCCTGGAAGCCATGCTGTATTACTTTGAAAGTACCGGCGATATCCTCGGCTACAACACACTCGAGATCATGCTCGACCGGCTGGACCGGGCACGAAAGTTTGAAGCCAGGGGCCAGATGGATGCTTACATGGACCAGCTGTATGCCTTTGCCAGCCAGGCACAAGACTTCGCGCCAGACCAGCTAAAGCAGCTGGCCGCGGATGTCTTAGCGCAGGAGGCCTTACTGCTTGTCTCGCTGCCGTAAGAACGCGGGCAGGAATTTCTCACACAAGGCAATTGGCGCAGCTCCCCCGGGCTGCGCCAATTATTTTCTAATTCCCGGGAACCAAAACTTGGGATAAGTTCAAATTCTCATGGAGAAGTTGATGTTTTTCCCGGATGAATGTCACAGGATGGATGGCATTTGACTCTGCTTTTTGATTATGCTATAGTATTTTTGTGGAAGCGTTGATCCACACGTCTGGTTTGGTCGCATAACCTGATTGGGAGGGAGACGTGTGGGGAGCTAATTGCGAAACCGGCCACCTGGTCGGTTTTGTGTTTTTAATCACGCAGCACTGAGTTTTTCCCGCAGCAAACACACCGGTGGGATCATTGTTTTTTTCTGTGCGGATCACCAGGCAGAATGGCCATGAAAGGAGGTGGGGAGAAACCAATACTCAGCTGTTCCCTTTTTTTGCAATTCACTACATCAAACCTGAATACCAATGAGGAGTCTGTTTAATGAAAAGCAAATTGCTGACCTTTTTGATTCTGATCGCCCTGCTGGCCAGCACGGCTTCCATCGCCGGGGCGGCTGCTGATAATGGTACGATCGGGGTCAATGTTTTGTTTAACACCGAGGTCACCGATGCACGCCTGGCTGATATTGCCCGCTTCGGCAAGGTGCGGGAGGTGATCTACGAGATCGACGCCCTGACCATGCAAATCAAGGCAGGGGACCTTGCCGCTATCCAGGCGCTGCCCTATGTGGCTGCAGCCGGCCCGGACCAGGAGCGGCAGGGTGCCCCGGTGGACACGGTGAATGCGGAGGACTTCCTGGATGGCCTGAGCACCTGGGACCTGGATGCGATCAACGTCACGGATTTTGATTCAGGGCGGACGGTTGATTATGACGGCAGCGGGGTTTACGTGGCCGTCCTGGACACCGGCCTGCTGGATTCCTGGCGGCAGTACTTCCCCGAGGAGCGCATCGCGGTTGAATACGCTCGGGCCTTCGGCGGCGGCGGCGGCGAGAAGGGCAATGTCTCTTCGCAGCCCAACAAATGGGAGCACGACACGGACTCCCACGGCACGCACGTCACCAGCACCATCCTCGGATATTCACTCAGGGGAACGCCGATCAACGGTGTCGCCCCCATGGCCAAGGTGATCCCGGTCAAGGTGCTGGGCAATGCCGGCTGGGGCTGGTCCTCGGTGGTCGCCCGCGGCATCACTTACATCGCTGATTTGAAAGCTGGTCCCCTGGCTGATCACCCGGTGGTGATCAACATGAGCCTGGGCGGCCCGATTCTGGATCCCATGGAAAAAGCCGCTATAGACTATGCCATCGAAAAAGGCGTGATCGTGGTCGCATCGGCAGGCAACGAAGGTGCCTACGGCATGGGCTATCCAGGCGCCTATGCACCGGTGATCTCCGTGGCTGCTTCCGGCTGGACCGGGGAGTGGACGGAGGGTGGCTGGTGGTTGGGAGATGTCTCTGATCCCACGGATCCGGAAGATTTCTATATCACTGATTTCTCCAGCCGGGAGCTGCCAGGCCAGGACCTGGATGTAAGCGCCCCTGGTTCCTGGGTGGTGGGCCCCTACCAGTTGCAGATGGGGAAGCTCAGCTACTACTATCTGGGCGGTACCTCCATGGCTAGCCCGCACGTGGCCGGCATGGTCGCCCTGATGGCCCAGAAGTACCCTGAGCTGACCGCGCCGCTGGCGGAAGAGATCCTGGAGTACACCGCAGTCCCGCTTCCTCCAGGCTGCCGGGATGTATACACACCTTGGGCACTGGACCCTGTGGAGTACTGCTGGGGTGAAGATGCCACCGGTGCCGGGCTGGCTGTGGTCGACGATGCACTGGATGCTACTGAAGCTCCAGCTGACTTCAGCGTGGTCAGCACGAATGACTTTCACGGCGCGCTGGTTGGTCGTGTGCACTCCTGGTCAAATGGGAATATGGTCGGCTCAGCAGATTACCTGGCTGGATATATCAACATCGTCCGTGAAGAGAAATCCGATCAGGTGCTATACCTGGATGCTGGTGATGCCATGCAGGGGACATTAATTTCCAATTACTTTGAGGGATCTTCAACCATCGATGTCTTCAACAATATGGGCGTGGCGGCTATGACGCTGGGTAACCACGAGTTTGATTGGGGGCAGGAGGTCTTGGCAGAGCGTGAAGCTCAAGCGGAGTTCCCCTTCCTGGCGGCCAATCTCTTCTACAACAATAATGTGGTCCCAGGCAATCTGAAGGGTGAACGCCCGTCCTATGCGCAGCCTTTCGTGGTAACAGAGGTGGATGGCGTGAAAGTTGGTATCATTGGAGTCGCCAACCCAGAGACACCGACCATCACCAACCCGGTCCACGTCGCAGATCTCGATTTCACCGACCCGGTGGCTGCGGTGGAGGAGAATATCCCCCTGGTCGAGGCAGAAGGGGCCAACATGGTGATTGTCCTGGCCCACCTCGGTGGCTTCTGGCCCGATTTTGCTGAAGGCATTGGTGACCTGGCTTGCGGCTTGGATCCAGAGCATGTAGACCTGATTATCTCAGGTCACACGCATTCCCGTATTGATGATGTGATCTGCGGTATCCCGGTGACCCAGGCATATTCCAGCGGCACAGCCTTCTCCCGGGTTGATTTCGAAGTACTCAAGGCATCCGGCGAAGTGCTTAACTACGTGATGAACTATAGCCCGGTTTCGACCTACAACACCTACAATGGTGCCCCTGCCCAGTATAAACGCTGGGATACGGGTGTCTGGCAGACAGTCGTACCCGATCCAGTCATCACCGGGCTCGTGAGTGGTTATGAAGCGGATATTGATGCCATCAAGAACGAAGTGATTGGCTCCACATCCACGGGGGTTACCCGCGACTACCGTTACGAATCCGAGATGGGCGACTGGGTGACGGATATCATGCGCGCCCACATGCCCGGGACGGACTTTGCCTTCACCAACAGCGGAGGCCTGAGAGCTGACATCGATGTTGGCGAGATCACCTTTGGCGAGATCTTCGAGGTAATGCCCTTTGACAATACCAACGTGATTGTCGATTTGACGGGCGATGAAGTGCGGCAGGTGCTGGAGGAAGGTATCAGCGGGGCCCATGGTGTGATCCAGGTTTCTGGTTTGAGCTTCGCTTTTGATTACGATGCCCCGGTCGGTAGCCGCATCATCGGCGATGTGATCAACCTTAGCACGAGTTCACCCCTCGAGGCCAGCACAATCTATAAGGTCGCAGTGAATGATTTCATGGCCAGCGGTGGTGATGAATACTTTACCCTGGCTGCAGCTCCGCAGGTCAATACCTATGCGCTGATCAGGGACCTGCTGGTGGATTGGGTGAAGGCTAATTCGCCTTTCACACCACCCGATCCTGCGCTTGAAATGCGCATTGCAGCATCGGGAACGCCGCCATCCTGAGGCTTGCTCGATAATAGAGGAGGGACATTTGTCCCTCCTCATTTTTTTAGGGGGAAACGACATTGAACGCCACTTCTAGGCGAGGGGCGATATACTTGCAGCAGAAATTAAACAAAGTTATCATTATTCCTTGTGGAAGCAGGCCTACTTGTGAAAATTTTCTCAGCGGGCTATAATTTGATCAGTCCAAGCTAGGGCATTGCCAAGTTCATTAAAGCAACGAAGGAAGGATAAACGTGGAAACTGGATCGCATAATCATTACCTGGCGGCTGTGATCGGTGCCGGACCGGCGGGAATCTACGCCGCCAAGCAGCTCGCCAACCAGGGAGTATACGTGGTGCTCATCAACCGGGATATCAAGCCAGGCGGGCTGGCTGAATATGGTATCTACCACTCGAAGCACAAGATGAAGGAGGGCCTGCGCAATCAGTTCCGCCGCATCCTGGAGACACCGGAGATTGAATACTTCGGCAACCTGGTGGTTGGGCAGGAGGGGGATCTATCCCTCAAGGAGCTGCAGGCTCTGGGATTCCAGGCGGTCCTGGTTACCGTCGGGGCGCAGGGCACGAAATGGTTGGGTCTCCCCGGGGAGGACCTGGTGGGTGTCTACCATGCCAAGGATATTGTCTACCATTACAACCAGCTGCCGCCCTTCAGCCAGATGGAATTTGCCATTGGCAAGAAGGTGGCCATCATCGGCGTGGGCAACGTGATGCTGGATATCGCCCGCTGGCTGATCCGGGATGTAAAAGTGGATCAGGTGACCGCGGTGGCGCGCCGCGGCCCGGCGGAAGTCAAGTTCACCAAGAAAGAGATGGAGAGCGTCGCCCGCAACCTGGACCTGAAAGCCCTGGATGAAGAGATCGAGCGCGTGGCACCCCGGATGGGAGATGTTGGCCAGGATCCTGCGGCGTCCAAAGAATTCATTCTCTCTGCCCTGGAGAAAGCCAAAGATCCGGTCTCGGAAAGCCGCTTCATCTTTGATTTCCTGGCTTCTCCCAGCCGAATGATTGGCAATGAACGGGGTGAGGTGATCGGCCTGGAAGTGGAGGACACCGCCCTGGAGCCGAAGAATGGGGATACCAAGGCCAAGCGGCTGGGCACAAAGCGGGTTCTCGAGGTGGATACCGTGATCTTCTGCATCGGTGACCGGGTGGACGAGGATTTTGGCTTGCCCGTGCGCTGGAATGAGTTTGTCAAGAATCCCGCCCCCAGCTTTCCTGTCCAGGAGAACTCCTACGAAGCATATGACCCCGAACGTGAAAAACCCGTGGAAGGGGTTTTTGTCGCCGGCTGGTCGCGCGAGGCGAGCAACGGGTTGGTCGGCGTGGCCCGCAAGGACGGCGAAAGCGGGGCCCAGGCGGTGCTGCAGTACCTGGATACCCAAACGCCTGCGGATGATTTCCTCCAAAGATTGAATAATTTCCGCGCGCACGTGGCGAAACTGGATAAGAAGGTTGTCAGCAAGGCTGAATGGCAGCGCTTGGAAGCCCACGAACAAATTGAGGCGGAAAAGCGCGGCCTGGAGGCCTTCAAATACGCCTCCAATAACGAGATGCTGGCAGCCATCGAGAAAGCTGCCCCGCAACCAGCGGATTGAGATTTTCGCACAATTTAATCCATACAAAAAACCCCCAGGTAAAATCCCGGGGGTTCTTGTATATGGCATAGAAAATTGCAGAAAACTGTAATAAAAAAGAAAATTTTACGTTATTAAGGTTAAATCCCGCAGGTGTGGGATGTTTCTCCGGGTATTTGTGGAGAAAAATGGGGAGGTACGGGTGTGCGACGGATAATTGTTTATATACTGTGGGCATGTGGCTTGGGCTGGCTGGTGGTCTGGGGGGTATCGGCAATCGTGCGCGACACGATGCCAACCGGCGTGATCTGGGCTTTTCTCTCCATGACCGTCTGGTGGGTGATCGGTGGGGCGAAAAAGGAAGACAACCCGCAGGACAACTGACAGCAGGACTCTAATCATTTTCAATCCAGCGCGGTAGGTGCACTGATCCACCCCCCAAAAAAGTGGGGTGGATTTTCAGTTAAGCCGCGGAACCCTGCACCAGGTAGACAGTCTGCGCCGTGTTGGGCAGCTCGATCTGTTTCTCTTCGAAAGCCTGCTTGATCGCTTTCAAAGCGGCGTCTTTGGCTGCTGCTACGTTGGTTTGGCTGGTCGCGATCCAGAAATAAATCGTCAGATCGAAGATCGCGTTGCCAAAATTCTGGATGATCAGGTCCGGAGCCGGTTCGGATTGAATGCCGGGGACGGACAGGATGGCTGCCTGGGCTGTCTGGCGGACGTCCTCCGGATCGCTTTCGTAGGCAACCCCGATGGTGATCTCCACCCGCCGGGATTGCGCTTCGCTGTAATTGATGATCGGCGTGATGATCACATCCGCGTTGGGGATCAGCACCAAGCGCCCATCCAGCAGGCGTATCTGGGTTGAGCGCAGGTCGATGGTTTCCACCTTGCCAATATAGCCGCTCACTTCGATCGTCTCGCCGATGTCGAACGGCTGCTGGATCAGCATCAGCAGCCCGGCGATGAAGTTCTTGCTGACATCCTGCAGGGCGAAGCCGATGGTGATCCCGACGATACCCAATCCAGCCAGGAAAGCCGTCAGGTTGAAACCCACCATCTTCAGGGAGATCGCCGCGACAAAGATCACGGTCAGCCAATATGTCAGCTGGGATAACAAAGTGATCGGCTGGGGGTTCTTGGTACGGCGCTGAAGTCCCCTGCGCACCAGGCCCCGCAGCAGGCTTGCCAGGTATAAACCGATGATGAATACCACCAGGGCTGCGATCAGGCTCGGTAAAAGGGCCAGGAAATCGGCGACGAATTTTTCTAAGATTGCAGTAAAGTTTTGAGTTTCTTCGACCATGGTCCACCACTCCTCTTGAAATTTGGATGAGATGATCATACCGCATTGGACAGCAGATCCGTGGATCAAGTAGAATCTGCATATGCCAGCTGTTTCGGTGCTGATGCCCTGTTTTAACGCCGCGGAAACGCTGCCCGCTGCATTGGAAAGCCTTGCCGGGCAAACACTTTCCGATTTTGAGCTGGTCGCGGTAGATGATGGCTCCATGGATGGGACAGTGGAGACACTTGAGAAGTGGGCGACCGGCGATGGGCGCCTGCAACTGGTCAGACAACCGCACCGGGGGATTGTCAATGCCTTGAATGCTGGCCTGGCAGCGTGCCAGGCTGAATATATCGCCCGCATGGACGCAGACGATCTGGCAGCCCCACAGCGATTGGGTCGCCAGGTGGATTTCCTGGACCAGCATCCTGAAGTCGGCGTAATTGGCTGCCGGGTGAGGGGCTATCCTCCGGGCGAGGTCCGCAAGGGCTTCGCGATTTACCTGGAATGGCAAAACGCCCTGATCAGCGACGAGGAAATCCGCCGGGAGATATTCGTTGAAAGCCCCTTGGCCCACCCGAGCGTGATGATGCGCAGGAAAATTCTCAGGGAGGTTGGCGGGTACCAGGAAAATGGCTGGGCGGAGGATTACGATCTGTGGCTTCGTTTTTATCTGGCAGGGATTAAATTTGCCAAGCTGCCCGAGGTACTGCTGGATTGGCGAGAAAGCGCCGAGCGATTGACGCGCCAGGACAGCCGCTATTCCCTGGAAAATTTTCTGCGCGCCAAAGCCTATTATTTGATGAAGGGCCCCCTGCAGGGCAGAGGATCAGTTCTGCTATGGGGTGCTGGCATGATCGGCCGCCGCTTGAGCAAACATCTCCTGCGTCTGGGGTCCCCACTCTCGGCTTTTGTGGATGTCGATCCAGGAAAAATTGGGAGCACAAAGCGCGGTTTGCCCATTCTGCCTGCGGAGGGTGTCCCGGGGTGGTGGCAAGAGGCTGTCAACCCGGTGGTGCTTGCCGCAGTGGGAGCCCGCGGTGCCCGCCAGCAAATACGCCAGTATCTCAACGCTATCGGCCTGCAGGAAGGACGAGATTGGTGGGGGGTGGCCTAGATTTGATGCATCTGGGAGAGAATAAAACTTTGTGGAGTAAAACATGGATTTAGAATATATTTTGAAGAGCGGCTTGAGTCGTGAGGAGAATTTTCTGGTGGCAGAGGAACAAGCGGCGGTCCACATTGGCAGTGGGGGGACAGCGGTGCTGGCTACTCCCTGGTTGATCGCCTTTATGGAGCGGGTTGCTTTCCGTTTGTTGGAGCAGTACCTGCCCGATGGCAGCTCCAGTGTCGGGATCCTGGTCAATGTGCGCCATCTGGCACCGACGCCGGTAGGGAAAACCGTGCGCGTCAGAGTCGCGATCACCGCCGTAGAAGGATCAAAGGTCACCTTTACTGTCCAGGCTTGGGACCAGCTGGAACAGATCGGCGAAGGGGAACACCAAAGAGCGGTCATTGATGTCGCCCGGTTTCTGCGCCGGGTAGAAGCCAAAGGGTAAGAAAATTTCCATGCGCGTGCTTTATGATGGCTGGTCCCTGGTGCGCAATCCTGTCAGCCCG
The DNA here is from genome assembly GCA_020349245.1 of Chloroflexota bacterium. Taxonomy (GTDB): domain Bacteria; phylum Chloroflexota; class Anaerolineae; order Anaerolineales; family UBA4823; genus PFL25. Next base: position 3,672,074 of record CP070764.1, read on the forward strand.
AGTTCCTTGCACCTGCTCGCCATACTTGAAAATCTACCGGAGGAGATAGAATCTCTCCTGGTTTTACCAGAAGTTTCCCCAGGCTGGCTAACCGGGATCAATGCCCACGTTCAACCAACAGCAAACACGCCGCTGGGTCGGTGGCTCTGGGAACAAGTCCGGGTTCCCGGGCTGGCAAATCAATTCAAGGCCGACCTGCTGCACCTGATGACGCCCACTGCGCCGTTAATCAGCAGTTCAACTATTCTCTACAGCCCCTGCTACCATGGTGCTGGTATGGAAGATCCGTCCGTGTTCTGGCGGCGTATTCCGGATTCGAATCTATTCCTCAACCGCTTGCGAAGTTCATTTGCCCAGGGGGGAATGGCACAGGTGAGTGAGATCGTCTGGCCGCAGGATGTTCCCCACCCTCCGAAAAAACGCCATGAAGCAAGAATACCGCCGGTCCTCCCCTCGCTTTATTTGATTGGTCCGGGCGAGCAGGGATCCACAAACAGGACAATCATGCACACCCTATCCCGGGAGAAAAAAGACTATGACCTGCCGGAGTCGTTTATCCTGTATCATGGTCCTGGCGACCAGGGCAGCCTGGTCAATTTACTGAACGCCTGGCGGTGGGCAGCTGAAGCGATCGGTGGTTTGAATCCGCTGGTGGTGGTTGGGCTTGATCGCCAGGAACAGGCAATTGCTGCGCATTTGGTGGAAGAATATGCCCTGGGGGTTGACCTGCATATCCTACCGATTATCAACCCCATCGACCTGGCCTGGTTTTACCGGGCCTGTGTAGCGGTTTTTCACCCGGCACCTACCTCCCCCTGGGCAGGTCCCGTACGTCTTGCCTTGGCACATGGCAAACCCCTGGTAGCCAGCGAAAACACCATTTCAGATGCGATCGCAGGGCCTGCGGCTTACCTCGCTCCTGCAGGAGATGGGCGCGCCTTGGGGGCTGCGCTGGTTACGGTTATCGTTGAAGAGCAATTTGCCGGGGAAATTTCCGCCTCCGCGCTGAAGCGGTCAGCCGCTTGGCGGGCAACAGACATCGGGGAACAGCTGCTGGGCAGGTATCAGCTGGCGCAAGGTGGATTTTAGAAAGTTTATTAAAATTTGGATGGAGCGAAAAGGAAATCTTATTCTGCCAGTCTTTTCGGTCGGCCGCGTCCCATTAAGGCAGCATATATCCCCAATCCGATGCCTCCCAGCAGCAGGGCACCTCCGGCGATGCCCAACAGCAAGGTCCGATTGCCACCAGTTGATGTGGGTTCAACGACCGCAGCAGAGCTGACCTGTGCGCCAAAATCTAAATAAGTCTCTGTGCCTGGATCGAGCATCAGGGTGTAGTTGAGAACAGTGGTTGGATTGTAGCCGTCCGGGACCGCGATGCTGATCTTGTACTCACCCTGCATCAATTCCTCGAAGCAGAAAGGCTCCATGCCGCTGGGCGTGGTCTCTGTCAGGGAAACCTCCCCGGATTGGTCGCTGACGCTGATCGCGCCGTCAGGTATGGAAGGTTCTTCCTCCTGGCGGATGGAATCTCCATTGATGTCATTGTACAGGATGACACACAGAGTGCCTGATCCCGGTTGGGCTGTTGGCGTAGGTAAGCTTGGCCCTTCCGTTGGCCTTGGTCCAACAGTTGGAGTGACCTCCGAGGGACCACCAAAACCGAGCAGCACTTCCTCCCCCTCCAGGAGAACTGTTTCACTGGTGGCATCATTCAATCTCAACAGGTCATTGAGATCAATGGCGTGGATCGCGGCGATACGCCACCAGGAATCGTTTGCCTGCACGATGTAGACGATGCGCCCATCAGGCCCGGGTGTAGGGGTGGGGAAGGGGGTAAATTGGGCTTGGATGGCAGCTGAAGCCGGCCAGCTGGTCCCCAGCAAGAACAGCAGGATAGCAACGATACCCATTCCAGACCAGAGACGCAAATTCTTTGCCCTGAGCATGAATAAAATTATACTTGAATAAAAGATTGGCAGAGAAGGTGGAATTTAGCCCTGCGCGGCGCGGTATAATCCACCAAGGCATATGTCAAAACAACCCTGGAGACTTTCTGGAACAAATTCAGATCCGGCGGGCACCTGGCATTCGATTGGCGGAAGAACCTTCTTCTGGGTGAATGCGGTGGTTTTGGTCGGGCTTGCCTGGTTTTATATGCAGCATGTGTTCGGCTCGGAGAGTTTCACCGCGCTGTGGATGTGTGGCGTGATCATCCTGGCTGCTGCGCTTACCGTTGCCCTGGAGCGCAGCCTGGTTTATCTGCCAATTTCCCTGGATTGGCATTACCGCCTGGCTTTCCTGGGCTCCCTGGGGGTATTTCTGATCATCTGGCTAGGGAACTGGATTATTGAACCGGCAACCATCAGTCCAGCCTGGCTGGTGCCGGTGGGTTTTGGCGCTTTCCTGGGAGGCATCATAGCGACCAGCCTTAATGAAAGGCTGTGGGAGAATAACTCTCCGCCCTCTGCAGAGGTGATGGATACCGTGTACCAGCATCACCGGCAGTTGATTGGCTCCCCGGGTCCCACACCACTGGGAAAGCGGCTTTTTGATCTGCTCCTGGCGTCTGTAGGTTTATTGATCTCTATCCCTATCTGGCTCTTAAGCCTGTTTCTGCTCTGGATCGAGGATCCGGGCCCGCTTCTTTTCGTCAAGAATTCGGTGGGAAGGGGGGGCAAGAATTTCCATCAATATAAATTACGCACCATGGTGCGCGGCGCTGAAGATGCAACAGGACCAGTGTTGGCCAGTGAAAAAGATGAGCGTGTGCTCACCACTGGATATATTCTGCGCAAAACCGCGTTGGATGAGCTGCCCCAGCTTTTGAATATCCTGCGCGGCGAGATGAGTTTCGTCGGTCCCCGGCCACAGCGTACCGTGCTGGTACAAGGCTACCTGCAGGACATGCCGGAATATGCTCACCGCCACCGGGTGTTGCCTGGTCTGGCTGGCCTGGCCCAGGTGGTCGGCGATTATTATCTCACCCCGAGGCAGAAATTGCGATTCGACCGGTTATACATTGAGTATTCCAGCCTGGGATTCGATCTAAAGTTGATCCTGCTGGCATTCGCAATCGCTTTTTGGTATCGCTGGCAGAAAAATTGGAATGGTCGTCTACCGCGAAGATTGTTACGTCTCGGCCGCCCGTAGGAAAAGCCGGGTCGAGTTTCACCATAAATCTTCTGGTAACGGGCGAGAACACTCACTTCCTTGAGTGCCTGATCGCGAACCAATATCCCCACAAAACGATATTTATCACCAGAGCATTTACCACCTGTCCAAAGAGGGTGCCGTACACGCCCCAGTTGAGGATAGCCCAAATACCGATGGTAAACATGCTGATTATGGCTAATACATTGGCGACAAAAATCGGCCGGGAGAGTTGCGCAGCTTTGAAGATCGACTGCAGCGGCCAGTATGCAAACATGAGTGCATAAAATATAGCCATGAGAACTACCCCGTTGCTGTATTCCAGGTATGTATCACCGTAGATCAAGGACAGCAACGGTTTTGGGAAAAGCATGGCAATGGTAAGTACCCCGAAGATCGGGATACCGAGTGCCAGGTAAACGCTGCGCAGGGTATGTGTGAGCGCTCGCTGTCCATTTTTCTCGTACAGGTTGGCTGCTCGCGGAGTGAGGAAAGTATCTACGGCGCGCAAGAGCAGGTGGATGGGCGCTACCAGGTTTTGGATCGCCCGGTATGCGCCAGCGGCAGCAAAACTGATCAGGCCAGCGGTCAGAATCGGGTAGAACTCCACGGCTATCCAATTGGTCAGGGTGCTGCCTAATAACCAGCGACCAAAATTCCAATTCCGCACCCAGGTGTCTTTTATATTGGCCAAATGTCGAGACCAGTAATTGCGCGTGTACCAGATACTGGGAAATAAGGCCACAAATGAACCCCAGGCAATCGCCTCTAATCCAGCCGTCCCGGTGAGTCTACCCTGGTCAACCAGGTAAATCATGATGGCCAGGCGGACACCATTGGCGATCAGGCTGTTGATCACCGCGTTTAACACCAGGCCCCGGGTATAGAGCATGCGCCGCAGGTACTCCTGCAGCTGCCACCAGAGGAAGGGCAACCAGAGTGCAAAGAGGGTTGGTCCCGCAGTGTCGTTGCCCATCTCAGTCAACACCCACCCGGTCGCTGCGACCACGGCAGCCGAGATGATAGCCAACCCGATTTGAAACAGACTGGTGGTGGTGGCATACCGCTTGAATGCTTCCCGCTCCATACCCGCTCCAAACACATTCATGGGCTGGACGATAATGCCTTCCTGCACTGAACGCACCAGACGCAAGGTCACAAATCCAACACCATACACTCCCAGCTGCGTAGGATCGACATTGCGGGCCAAGATGATCGTCGCCACGAAATTGGCCAGACTGATCACCCCTTGATCGATAGCGGATAGATATCCCTGGCGGGCACCTTGACCAGAAAATAATCCAATCAGAGAGCCGAAGAGGGTCTTCGTCTGCTCAGTGAAAGTATTTACCTTTTGGGTTGTGGAAGTATTTTTCTCAGGCGGCATTATGTTCCCAGGAGGTGCTCTGGGAAGTGATTATAAATCAATTGAACCAATTAAATATAGTTGGGATCAATCAGCAGCATACTTGAATTACCCTCCTGTGGATGATCCCCAAATTGGGTCAGGCTTTTAGCTAATAATCCTGTTCAACTCCCGTAGCACCAGCCCTGTGCGCTCATCGCGCAGTAAGGGCAAACGTGTCCGCGTGCGGTGCAGCTGATGCAGGTCGAGCTCTGCATAAACCAGGGCTTCTTCGTGATAAGGTCCCTGGGTAAGCAGCTCTCCATTTGGATCGAAAACTGTTGATCCGCCCCAGAAATTCAATCCATCTTCAAAGCCAACCCGGTTAGCATGGGCGACGAAAGTGGTGAATAAGCTGGCATATGCCCGGTTGATGTGCTCTACCCAGCGGGCAGATTCCAATTGAGGCTTGGTATTGAGACCCCGACCAGGAGAGGCGGATGAAAGCAGGAATATTTCCGCACCATCCAACCACAGCAAATAAGGGGGTGAGGCATGCCAGAAATCTTCACAAATCAGCATTCCCAGGCGACCAAAGCGGGTTTCAAAAGCCCGAACCGAATCTCCCCAGGCAAAGAAGCGGCCCTCGTCAAACAAGCCGTAGGTTGGCAGGTAGACTTTGTGGTGCACGTGCAGAATTTCCCCCCGGGATAAATATGCCGAGGCGATGAAAAAGCGGTGGCGCTGGTCTTCATCAACAAAACCAACAACGAGATCGATTTCCCGGCTTGCTTCGAGTAAGGGTTTGAAGATGGGACTATCAGGGGCTGGATGGTGGGCAATCGCCGGGACAAGGTCCTGAAGCACATATCCGGTTAGAGAGAGTTCGGGGAAAATCAGCAGATCGGCACCGGAATCACGCGCTTCCTGGATCGAGGATAAATGTTTCTCCAGATTTGCAGGGACATTGCCTAAATGCGTGTTGATTTGTGCGAGAGCGATAGTCAGTTTCATGTGCGAGGTGACAGTTGGATTGACTTGATATTCTTTTTTTGGCTTGTTCGCTTGAATTGGATCTGATAATCATACCATGGTAGGCGCCAACTGCCCGATAGGAAGTGAAAAGCTTGATGTATAATGACAGCAAAGCTGGATTTCATGGGTATTTAATTGGGAGAGTTTTCCATGTCCATAGATTTCTTGCTCGATCCAAATATTGCATACTTGATCCTGGTTGGTGCCGCCCTGCTGACCATGATGGCAGTGATAAATCCTGGTACAGGCCTGCTGGAAATTATCGCCCTGTTCCTGTGGTTGATATCGGGATATATCATTTTCAATTTACCGGTTAATTTTTGGGCGCTTGGACTGATGTTTGTTGGGGTGGTATTCTTTCTGTTATCTCTGCGGAAGTTCCAGAATCTTGTCTTCCTTGGTTTGTCCATTGCTGCGGTTATCGCGGGGTCAATCTTCCTCTTCGATCAACCAGGCTGGCAACCCGCTGTCAACCCGATTCTGGCCGTGGTCGTATCTGTATTTGTGGCGGGATTTGTTTGGATAGTCGCCCAGAAATCGCTGGAAGCCGATCGGATGCGGCCAGTGCATGATTTAGAGGCGTTGATCGGGGCTGTCGGTGAAGCGGAAACGGCGATCAGTGACGAGGGTTCTGTCCAAGTAGCGGGAGAGTTATGGAGTGCAAGAAGCGACCAACCAATTTCAGAAGGAGCCCAGGTGCGTGTGGTTGGGCGGGAAGGATTTTTCTTAAAAGTGGAACAGGTAGGTGGAAATAAATCCGAAGAAGCATAGACTATAAGGAGTCTTGTCATGGAACAGTCAACAATTTTACTCTGTCTGGTGGGATCGGCAGTCCTGATTGCCCTGGCCTTACTGGTATCCGCGATCAGGGTGATTCCAGAATATCAGCGCCTAGTTGTCTTCCGCCTTGGTCGCTGTGTAGGGGCGCGGGGTCCAGGTGTCGTTCTGTTAATACCGATCGTCGACCGGGGGGTAAAAGTGGATTTGCGTGAACAGGTACGCGATATCCCCCACCAAACCTCCATCACCAAGGATAATGCCTCGATATCGGTAGATTTCATCTGGTACTATAAGGTACTCAACGCTACAGAAAGCGTGCTACAGGTGGGTGATTTTGAGGCTGCTGCCCAGGGCATGGCAACGACAACCCTGCGAGCGGTTATCGGTGGCATCATGCTCGATGATGCACTCTCAGAACGTGAGCATATCAACAACATGCTGCGATCACGCCTGGATGAAGTCACCGAACGCTGGGGTGTGAAGGTTACTAACGTGGAAATTCGCGAGATCATACCGCCCCGCGAGATCCAGGACGCGATGAATCGCCAGATGTCTGCAGAACGTTTGCGCCGTGCCGTGGTAACCGAGTCGACCGGTACGCGGGAAGCAGCCATCAACGTGGCCGATGGCGAGAAGCAGGCTAGTATTCTCAAGGCAGAAGGTGAGAAGCAGGCATCCATCCTGCGAGCAGAAGGTGATAAACAATCTCAGCTGCTGCGTGCAGAAGGTTTTTCAGCTGCACTGGATAAAATCTTTGAAGTAGCGCAGTCTGTAGACCAGAAGACCATGACCCTCCAGTACTTCGAAACGCTGAAATCGATCGGTTCCAGCCCTTCAACTAAATACATCTTCCCGTTGGAATTCAGCCAATTTCTGGAAAGGTTTACGAAAGGGTCATAGGGAAAATACTGCCAACTGGTGTAATAGGCCACCTGTTTGTGGTCTTAACTGTTAAAATTTTCTTATGAGTCAAGAAATTCCTGCCGCACCAGGTAGCGCGGCGATCGTTGAGCCGGCTACCTGGCGTGATTTAAGCTCCCTGCGAAATTTAGAACAAATCTGCTTCCCGCTGGATGTCTGGCCGCTACTGGATTTGGTCGGGGTTTTATCCTTCCCCGGGGTAGTGCGTTTGAAAGCCAGCCACGATGGAAAGATGGTTGGGTTCATCGCCGCGGATATCCGCCGCAGGGAAAAGACAGCCTGGATCTCCACCCTGGGTGTGCTACCGGATTATCGCCGAAAAGGCATAGCAACTGCCCTGTTGAAAGCCTGTGAAGAAAGGATTCAGGTTGTTCGAATCCGCTTGAGTGTACGCGCTTCCAATGAGCCAGCTCTGCGCTTATACACCCGGGTTGGTTACCGCCAGTATGGAATCTGGGCGCGCTATTATGTAGACGGCGAGGACGCTCTCATCTTCGAAAAGTCGCTTTAATGGGATTGGGCTATAATTAGCACATTCATGGATACCTCATCACTACCCAAACCGATCTTAATCACCCGGCCTGAGGCCATGGACCGGATGATAAAACGTTTATCTGGAGAAACGATCCTGGCGGTTGATACAGAATCGAATAGCCTGTATGCCTACCAGGAGCAGGTCTGCTTGATTCAGTTTTCAACTCCCCAGGAGGATTTTTTGGTCGATCCATTAGCTCTGGATGATCTCTCCCCGTTGGGCTCATTGTTCGCCGATCCCAAAATTGAGAAGATCTTTCATGCTGCGGAGTACGATTTAATCTCCTTGAAGAGAGATTACAGGTTTAAATTTGAAAATCTATTTGATACCATGCTGGCTGCCCGCATCCTCGGCTGGCAGAAAATCGGGCTGGGATCGATCTTGAAAGCCGAGTTCGATGTGGATCTCAATAAGCGCTACCAGAGAGCCAATTGGGGGAGACGCCCGCTACCACCGGAGATGATGGATTATGCTCGCCTTGACACTCATTACCTGATCCCCCTGCGCTACCGGATGAAATCTGAGCTAAAATCAAACGGACGCTGGTCCTTGGCCAAAGAGGATTTTGCCCGTTTGCGCTATGTCAATGGGCGCGACCCCCAGAATCAACCCGAACCCTGCTGGCGGGTGCGTGGTGCATACGACCTCGCACCTCAACGAGCAGCAGTCCTGCTGGAGCTCTGTCGTTATCGCAACCAGGTAGCAAAATCAATCAATCGCCCGGTATTCAAGGTGATTAGTGACCAGGCCCTTTTAACCATTGCCGATGCCTGTCCTCGCTCGGAAATCGAGCTGATTGAAATATCTGCATTGAGTGCAAAACAACACCAGCGCCATACGGACGGTATCTTGCGCGCAGTTAGAAATGGTTTGAAATCCGAACCGGTATACCCACCGCGGACCCCGCGACCGGATGAGCAATACCTGGCTCGCCTGGAGGCGATGCGCAATTGGCGAAAAGAAACTGCTAAAGCCATGCATGTCAAATCGGACGTGGTCCTGCCGCGAGACATCATGCATACTGTTGCTGCTCAGGCACCGGAAAATTATCAGCAGCTGGCAGCACTTATGGAGCAGGTTCCTTACCGCTTGGATCGATTTGGGGATCAAATTATTGCCGTGCTTTCAGAATCCTAAAGGAAAAAATTAATGTTGATCACTTTCCATGGGGCTGCCCAAACGGTGACCGGATCGCAGCACCTGCTTGAAGTTAATGGATATCACTTGCTGCTGGAGTGCGGACTCTACCAGGGCCGCCGCAAGGAAGCGTTTAAGCGCAATCGTAATTTCCCCTTTGACCCGGGCAAGATAGATGCAGTCTTACTCTCACATGCGCACATCGACCACAGTGGTAACCTGCCGAGCCTGGTCAAGAAGGGTTTCCGTGGTCCTATATACACTACAGATGCGACCGCACACCTGGCGAACGTTATGTTGATCGACTCAGGCCACATTCACGAGTCCGATGCAGAATTTTTAAACAAGCGCTTCAGAAATCGGGGAGAACAATGGATTGAACCACTCTATACCATAGAGGATGCTTCCCAGGTAGCGCAGTATTTTGAATGCCAAGCGTACGATCATCCTTTCCAAGTGGTTCCAGGTGTGCGTGCTCAGCTGGTGGATGCCGGGCATATCCTGGGTTCTGCGGCGATTGTGCTGGATATCGAAGAAGGTGGAAAGCACTTTCGTTTATGGTTTTCAGGCGACGTGGGACGCAGGGATCTACCTTTACTGCGCGACCCCGTTTTACCCTCAGGTGCTGATTACCTGATCATGGAATGCACCTACGGGGATAAAACCCACCAAACCCCGCAAGCTTCGTATGATGAATTGAAGGAGGTGATCAATAATTCCATTAGCCAGGGTGGAAAAGTGATCATTCCAGCCTTCGCCGTGGGCAGGACCCAGGAGCTTGTTTACTGCCTGCACCGCATGATCGATGCAGGAGAGATCCCCCGCATCCCGGTGTTCGTCGATAGCCCCCTGGCGGTAAACATATCGGAAATATTTCGGGCCCATCCGGAGTGCTTCGATGCAGAAACACGAGAATTTCTTCACGACGATGTTCACCGGTCTGCCTTAGGGGAGGGCCTGGTTACCTATATACGCTCGGTAGAGCGCTCAAAGGCGCTCAATGAAGATCACCGGACTATGGTGATCATCTCGGCCTCCGGGATGGCAGAAACAGGACGCATCCTGCACCATCTACGGAATAATATTGAGGATCCACGCAACACGATCTTGATCGTGTCCTGGCAGGCGCCGCATACCTTAGGGCGCCGCCTGGCAGACCGGGTAACGAAGGTCAAGATTTTCGGAGAGGAGTTCCGACGCAGAGCCCAGGTGGTTACGATCGGAGGTTTCTCAGCCCACGGTGGGCAGCCGTTTTTGCTGGAATATGGTCTCGCCTCTCGCCACACCCTGAAGCGCATCTTTCTGGTCCATGGTGAACAACGAGGTGCGGAACCCATTCAGCAGAAGTTGAAGTCAGCCGGGATAAAACGAATTTTGTTCCCCGCAATGCACCAAACCGTTGAAGTGGGAAAAGGAAGTGGACTTTGAACCAGGCAGAACGGTACACCCGCTTAGCTGATTTTGTCCGGGACAGGCTGGAACGAATGGCTCAATCTTACCCGAATGCTAACCATGACCCGGTCTACCGCTGGGAGCATACGCTGCGAGTGGCACAATATGGTCAGCAGATCGCCTTGGCTGAGGGAGCAGATGTGGAGCAGGTCGTAGTGGGCTGCTTGCTGCACGACGTGGCTCATTTTGACCCGCTAGAGAGTTATAAAGACCATGGGCGGGCGGGAGCTCGCTTGAGCCGACCACTCCTGGTAGACCTGGGTTATTCACCAGCACAGGTTAAATCCATATGTTATGCGATCGCAGTACACGTGGATGGAAAATCAGAATTTGAACACCCGCACACCTTGGAAGCTGATATTGTCAGCGACGCTGATAATGTCGATCGCTTCGGTGCATACCGCATTTTGCAGTGGTGCCTTCCGGAGATGGGTGATTTCTCGGCTTTAGCGAGAAAGCTGCGCCAGCGGGTTACGCAACTGGAAGGATACCTGGCAAACAATCCACTCGAGACAGCGACTGGTCGGGCTCTCTTCGCCCAGCAGCTGCAGCGCCAGGTTACATTTTTTAAGGATTTAATCGCTGAGTATGATTTGAGCCGGCCCCCAGTCAGGTGAGATAATCTCAGGCTACTCTGTTTTGGCGGGTGATACCTCTCTCGCTATTTCGATTGCCTGCGACAGGGGGATCGTAATTCCTTGAGTCCAGGCTCTCTCGATTCGTTCTTTATCCAATTGCTGGTGTGCCAAGTTCAGATAATAATCTAATTCTTCTTGATCCCCATGCCCCATTTTGGCCCCAATTTGCTCCCGAACATTTTGCGCAGCGGCAAATAATTGCAGCCCTTCAGCTGGTTGATTCGCAAGGATGGCCAATCCAGCGATGGCACCCAGACAATTCGCTATGCCCTGGAGGTTATCCTGCGTAAAAGCGATTTCAAGACTCTCCTGAAACAATAGGAGTGATTGACGATGGTTGCCCAGCTTTCGATGGAGCAAACCCATGATTTCCAATGCCAAGCTTTGGGTCCACTCAACCTTCAGCTGCCGAGATATCGATAAACTTTTGTCCACGAAGCTTTGCGCATCATCGATCTTACCTTGGCGGTATTTTGTTCTGGCTAAGTTGATCGATGTGATGGCGATATTCCTGCGATCACCAACCTGTTCAAAAATTTCGAGTGATTTTCTGAGTAGACGGTCTGCCTCCTCAAGGTTATTACGGGCACAGGCGACCAGCCCAAGAATCTCTGTGCAATATGCGATCGCCCGAGGAGCATTTATTTCTGTTGAGATTTTCAAACCCTCTTCTGCCAGCGAGATTGCCAGCTCATAATCTCCCTGGTAATGAGCCGAGAAGGCAAGTATGCCTTTACAAAACATGACTCCGCGTTTTACCCCGAGATCCTGGAAGCTGGCCAGGCTTTGATCTGCAAGTTGAGAAGCATAAATATAGTTGCCTTGGAAGACAGAAACTTCTCCTAACGCAGCTTGGGTTTGTGCAATTCCCCTCTTATCACCCAGGGCTTTTTTTAACCTTAAACTCTGTTCACATAACGCTCTGGCTTGTTTCAATTCACCCCTGTCCTTGGCAACAGTAGCCAAATTCAGGAGCACGTCTGAAAGACCAAGCCGGTCATTTACCTGGCGGTATAAAAATGCTGCTTCTTCAAGCAACTTGTTGGCCTGGTCGTATTCGCAAGAGGTAAACTCCACCAAGCCCAGGTTGTTAAGAGTTTGGGCAGTGAAGATCCTGTCATCGAGTTCCCGGAAGAGTTCAAGACTCTGCTCAAACAGGTCTTTGGCTTTTTGGGTATCCCCATGATCCCGGGCAATTACTCCCAGCTGGCGCAGGGAAACGGCAATTCCCTCTTTGTCATTAATTGATTTCCTAATTGAAAGACTCTCGTTATGCAGTTCGACGGCTTGAGAGTAATCTCCCTGGTGGTATGCTATTTCACCGAGTACTTCAAGCTGGCGCCCAATACCCCACAAATCTCCAAGCTCTCGGAATAAATCCAGGCTCTCCATTGACATTGCCAATGCCTGTATGTAGTCCCCTTGTTGGAGAGCTAATTTCCCGGCACCACGTAAGCCATTTGCGCGCAAACCCCGTGGAGCATTGGGATTTAATCGTAAAGCTGCTTCTAAGCGAGATCGACCTTCGCTGATATAACCCCTTACCGACCAAAAACGCCAGAGTGAACCCGCCAGGTGCAGATATATTTCAAGGGCATTCTCCTCCTGGGCCATCCAATCCATGGCAGCTCGTAAATTATCATGTTCAGTCTCCAACCACTCAATCCAAAACGCTTGATTTTTTCCCCAAATCTCTGTGTAAGACTGTTCAACCATTCTTGTGAAATATGTGGCGTGCTTATCGGCGATTGAATAAATTTCTCCGCTTTCTTCCAGCCGCTCTTGTGCATACTTCCGAATTGTTTCCAGTAAACGATACCGGGTGGTTAAATCTGAGATTTCTGCCATCACCAGGGATTTATCTACCAGGTGGGAAAGTAAATCCAATACCTCGAAGGTTTCAATATCATTACCTGAACATACAGCTTCCGCAGCATCGAGTGTCCAACCTCCTGCAAATATTGATAATCGTCTTAGCAGGGCTCGTTCATTTAGAGGGAGCAGCTCATAACTCCAATCGATCAGATTGCGTAATGTTTTTTGGCGGGGGGCAACATTTTGATTGCTGACTAAAAATTGCAAGCGATGATCTAATCTGGCCGCAATTTCGCTGACCGATAATACTTTCGCTCTTGCTGCTGCAAGCTCGATAGCTAATGGGATACCATCCAATGTTGTGCAGATCTGCGCAACTGAGTGCATATTGTTTTTGGTAATCGTGAACTGGGGATTAACAGTCGTGGCGCGTGCTACGAAGAGTTGAACGGCTTCATGTTCCATCAGCTCCTCAATGGGTAGTTCATCTTCAAAATTTGGCGTGGAAAGGGATGGTATGCACCAGACTGTCTCACCAGCCACTCCCAGGGGCTCACGGCTGGTTGCGAGAATTTTCACAGCCGGGGTTGATTTAATTAATTCCTGTGCGAGCTGAGCAACTCCTGTCAGGACCTGTTCGCAGTTATCGAAGATTATTATGCCAGATTTGTCTTGGAAAAAGTATGCGAGTGTATCTTGAGCAGAAGTTCCGATCTCCTCCTGGATCCCCACGGCGTTCAAAATATATTGAGGCACGAAAGAAGTTTCCGATAGGGGAGCTAAGTCGATAAACCACCCACGGGATTCATTTCGATCAGATAAATCTGACACCGCTTGAAGTGCAAGCCGCGTTTTTCCCGCCCCCCCTGGTCCAGATATTGTCAGCAAGCGATTCGCTTCCAAGAGCAGTTCTACTTCGGTAATCTCCCTTTGCCGCCCGATGAAACTGGTTAGCAAGACTGGCATGTTTTCAATTGAGCGGGATGCTGCTCGAAGGGAAGGAAATTCCGAGGGTATACCTGGGGATACGACCTGGAAAATACGTTCAGGCTGTTTGAGATCTTTCAGGTTATATACCCCCAAGTTTCGCAAGCTGATATCTGAGGGCAAGTTCTCGTTCACAATTCCATAAGTCGCCTGGGTGAGAAGTGTCTGGCCTCCGTGTGCCAGGCTGCGCAGCCT
>CP070764.1:3686166-3708101 GCA_020349245.1 Chloroflexota bacterium
GGAAGAGGGAGTTGACAATCAAATCCCATGTACGTTGAGCAAATTTAGTGATAGCGGAACCTGCCTTGGAGAAACGATTGGAAGGGCTGGGAAGTGCATCTGTCCTCATGCTGCGCCTCCGATGAATATTTCTCCGTCTATCAACTCGATGGGAAGCATTTCAAGCGGGGTAGGTGGAGGACCAGAGATCACGCCACCATCATACGGACTGAAAAATCCTTCATGACAGGGACATGCAATCTCGTTCCGCTGGGCATCCCACTTCACGATGCAGGCGAAATGTGTGCATACTGCGGAGTATGCACGCAAACCTTCGGAGGTGTGTACAATGATCGCCGGGTAGCGACCATAACGAACTGTCTTGCTTTCGCCAGGTGGCAGGTCACTTTCAGCGCCAACTAAAACCGGCTCGGAGGGTGTCTCTTCGAGATTAGCCGGGTAGAAGTATGCAACAACAGGACCGACGATGACCGCCAGGCCAGATGCAGTCAAAAATCCTTTGGTAAGTTTTAGGAAATCTCGCCGGGAAAAGATGGTCATCTTCAACTCACCTCCCCCCAAATGGTCATCGCCACAAGGATGATCATGATAATTCCGATCGCGATTCCTCGCCTTTGGTAGGATTTCCTGGAGGTGTCCGGCTTACGATCGAGAAACGGCCATACAGCTATCACCAAGACGCCAAGAATCGGCAGCACTGCTCCGGCTGTCTTCGAGATATATTTAAGCAGCTGGTATAGACCCAGAAAGTACCATTCTGGTTTTACATGCGCAGGAGTGTTCATTGGGTCGGCAGGATCCCCCAATCCCACAGGTAAAAACAAACCAATAACACCCACCACAAGTACAAGAACGGTAAAAGCGATCACGACCTTGGCTTCTTTACTTACATGGTCAGGATAAAATGGGACGCTGTTTTGATTTGATTGTGTATCCATATCTGCCATATTCAATCCTTTGGATCATGGTCGACACCTACTGTGAATGAATGGCCTAAAGCGGTTTGGCAATACCCTGACGGCGTACCATCAGGAAGTGGGCACCCATGGATGCCAAGGTGACCAGCGGTAAGATTAAAATGTGCAATGCATAAAATCTGGTGAGTGTTTCGGCAGCCACATCCCATCCGACACGGGCGAATACCAATATCAAGTCACCGACAACAGGGATTGCGGCACCAATTTCAGTAGCAACAGTAGTTGCCCAGTAAGCCCGTTGATCCCAGGGTAGCAGGTAACCAGTAAGACCAAATCCGAGGGTTAGCAGGAGCAGGAGGACACCGCTGACCCAGTTGAATTCACGGGGCTTCTTGTAAGCCCCCATGATAAATACCCGGATCATATGTGCGGTGCACATCAAGATCATTCCATTGGCAGACCAATGGTGGATCATTCTCGTTGCGGAACCAAAATTTACTTGTGTCTCGATGAATTGAATGCTGGAATATGCAGCTTCGGGAGTCGGTTTGTAATAAAAAGCCAGCATGATCCCGGTAATCCCCTGTACTACAAAGAGAAAGGCGGTGATCCCTCCCAGGCAATACCACCAGCGCTGGGCAAATTTTGGGACAGGTTTACTTAGGAATTTTGAGAGCGGATCTGAAATTTCATAACGGCTGTCAAACCAATCAGTGGTTCGCCGGGTAAGGGGTTTCCAGGGGGTACGCTTCACCCAAACACTGGAACTGCGATAAATTCCAAAAGCAAACAGTAAGCCGGCACCACCAAAGAATATCCAGCGAACAAGGGGTGTCCAGAGGCGTGTGTCTTCTCCTGTTACGTGACAGTGCAAGCAGGGATCTTGTTCGGGAGGGGGGAGGGTGGCGGCAGTGAAATTTGAAGGAAGCACGATATGCTTTTTTTCAGCAAAAAGTGATTTAATTCGTGTCCAATCTATCTGCTCAGTCGCTGTTGGGGAGCCCTCCTCACCAGCTGTTTTTGCTGAACAGAGATTGAAATTTGCGCTGAAAGATAAGCCTAGAGTCAGGAGTAGTATTACCAATATAACAACAACGTGTGAGCGGTGAAATTGAATCTTCATTTGCTCCCTCGGCAGGCATTTACCTAGCTGGTTAAATTGATCACTTCTATCTATAGCATATAGATAGAAGCCATTTTTCGATACTGGCGCGCACCTGAATTTGCTTGAGGGAAAGACCTTAATAATATGAGGAAAAAGACCCTAGGTAATTCTGGGTCTCTATCGAAAATTGGGTTGAAGAACCTATATGCGATTAAATATCGATGATTTTCTTTTGGATGGCATATTTAATTAATTCCCCCCTATCGTGAAGATCCAATTTGTTCATTAGATTTGTGCGATGGGACTGGATCGTTTTGACCGAAAGATTCAGAATACCGGCAATTTCCTTGTTTGTATACCCTTCAGCGATCAGCTGCAAAACTTCTCTTTCGCGCGGCGTCAATCCGTTGGTGGTCTCGGCTTGATTGATATCCCCCCAGCGAAGATAATCTTCGATAACCAATCTCGTAATGGCTGGAGAGAGAACCGCCTCTCCCTGGTAAACTGCCCGGATGGCACCTAATAAATCTCTTGCAGCGGCATCTTTGAGTACATACCCCAAAGCGCCTGCAGCTAATACCTGGCGGATGTATTCTTCGTTTTCGTGCATTGTCAGGATGAGCACTTTTATATCCGGGTGATCTCGTTGAATCTGCCGGGTGGCTTCCAGCCCATTCAGCAGAGGCATGGCGATATCCATGACGACGACATCAGGGTTTAATGTTGCTGCCATCTTCACTGTTGATATGCCATCTTCTGCTTCCCCAATAACTTCCATATCATCCTGGTCTTCCAGCAATGCCCGGATACCGTCTCTCAAGATCGTATGATCATCTGCAAGCAAAACGCGAATCTTATTCAATTTGTACCCCTCCTGGAGGCATGTAGGGAACATTGACCCTGATCTGTGTACCCCTTCCAGGGAGTGAAGATACCCAAGTGCTCCCTCCAACTAATTCCGCTCTTTCTTGCATACCGAGGAGACCTAAATGCTGCTGTTGCAGCGCTTCCCCTCGCTCAAAGTTTAGGTCAAATCCTTTCCCATCGTCTTGAACTTCAAGCTGAATTTGATCTCCCACTTTTGATAGCTTGATTACGACAATTTTCGCTTGGGAATGTCTCAAAATATTATTGATCGCTTCTTGCGCGATGCGGAAGAGGGTTGAATTTAACGGTGAGGGAAGTGGACCTACGTCTCCATTCGCATCAATCTTAAGGCGCATGCCTGCTTCTTCAAGATTTGTGCGCGCATACCAACGGATTGCAGGGATCAGGCCCAGGTCATCCAGGATGGAAGGTCGTAATCCGTACACGATCTTTCGCAGATTGCTAAGCGTTTCTTGAGCCAGCTCGCGGGTCGCCACGAGCTTCTCTTTGATAACATCTTCATTTTCGGGGAGATGGTCCTCCAGGCGTTCAAGATTAATAATTAGCATCGAAAGTGACTGTCCGGTATCGTCATGCAGTGTCAGCGCAATTTGCTTTCGTTCCTCCTCCAGGGCATTGATTGCCCGCTCAGATAACGCCCGCAACTCCTGGTTGCGTTCATTCAGCTGTTTAACCAGTGAATCAAGCGTCGCAGCTAACTGGTATACGTCGGGATCGGTTGGGCCTAACAACTGGGGGTCAATTTGCCCATCTCCATTCTGAACCTGGACGACCCGGGCACTCAAATCGGTGAGGGGGCGTAAGGCATTCTTAATAATCCAGAAATTCATCACCACGCTGAGCGTGGTTCCAATACCCAGGAATATCAGGATCAGCCACCAGTCAGCTGCTCGATCAGCGAGCAGGCGGGTGATATATGTACCGCCAACAGCTCCGATTGCAATGACAACCGCGTTACCAATCGCGATCCGATATAAAATTGGCGTTCTTTTCAGATTTTGGCGAAATCGGTTAAAGGTGCCCACGTTCTTGGGTGGTTAAAATTCTTCTGCCGAATCTCTCAGCCGTAAAATCAAGTGAGCGACATCACGAAGTTCACCATCAGGAAGAATAAAATAATTATCCAATATACACTTGCGAACGAAACCCAATTTTTGAAACGCCCGGATGACAGTTGCCTGTTCGTTGATGATCTGAGCTTCGACCATGTAAATGTTGCGCCTTTTTGCAATATCGATCAGGGCTTGAATCATCCTTGACCCGACGCCGCGCCGGCGAACTTCTTTTGCCAGGTATATCCTAACCTCCGCCCTGTGGCGCGATGGCCCCTCAAAAAAATGTAATGATGCATTACCAACCAGGCGCTCATCGATCACCGCAACCAGTGGCAGGACGCGATCGTAATCCAGGTTATCCACCCAACTGGCTACCAAGCTTTCGTCTTTGACATTATGGCGCATATAGCGCAGGTCTTCTGGGGATACCTGTTGGAAAAGCTCAATGAGCTGCTCGCGGTCTTCATTACTCAACGGACGAAGCAAAACCCTCCCCCCATCGGATAGTGTGATGAGCTGTCTGAAGACGATGTCATCTTTAGTGACCATGGTGCCCTCTCCTAGATATTAACCGGTTGATACGATTAGAAATATTATGAATTAAAACTCACTGGTCCAAAAGTGGCAAATGTCCTTATCGGAATAGGATGGTTAGCATAAGCTGATTCCGGTTACGAAACCTGGGACTGCAGCAGTCGTAACAATGATTTTCTGGCTAATAAATCGGAACTGACCATACCCAGGACGGATTTTCCTGAAACGACAGGCATGGCAGAGATCTCGTGGTGCTCTAATTTTCTGATCACATCGAGAATTCCATCCTGCGGGTTTGCAGAGACGACTTTCCTGGTCATTACCTTATCCAGCGGTAGATTATCCGGAGAGCCAAGGGATGTAGCCCGGGTGATATCCCAACCGGTTACAACTCCAACCAGCTCTTCCCGCGGGTTGATGACAGCTAAAATGGGGCTGTTGCTTTGCACAAGGAGAGCAGCTGCCTGTTTAACCGTGCTATCCATCTGGATAGAGGGGATTAATTCCATGATCTCAAAGGCTTTTCGATCACTTTCGCTGGCGGCAATGCGTCTGATGCTGATCCTCTCGGCGGCTTCGCAGGGAAGCATGTCCGCATCTGAGACTAACAAATCAATCAGCTCGCGAATATTTCGGCGAATTACTTCATCACGGTGAGCTTCTGCAGCCAGCCGGCGGGTCTCCGCCAACTCATCCAATTCAGGTGCCTGCTCTTCTAACCAATGTTCAATGGCCTGGTAATCTCCTAGCATATGGTCAGGAACACGCAGGTGCGCAGGTGTTTTTATCAATTGTTCCTGGGCAGCAAAGATCACCCCTCCAGAATTGACCAAATAATCCGTGGCGATCAGCACACCGAGATGGCGATACACGGCACGCTCCATGCGCGCTCGTGCAGCTCGGCGTTCTGGATCAGGTGAGTACGTATTGGCGCCTTCGACAATTAAGTGCCAACTACCGATCTGATCCACCAGCATGGATGGCTTCGTGGAGGGATCGGTGTCTAAATAATTTGCGATGGGTGCAGCTGGGATGAAGCAGAAGGCGGATTCGCGCAGCATGTCATCAGGCGAATTTGAGTACTTGATCTTCATCTCTTCCCGGTCGAGATCAACTAGAGAGTCGAGAAAGAATTGGCGCGAGACCGGACCGCAATCCACCCACATGCGGAACAATGTCTCAACCGGCAAGCCATCCTCGCTGTACAGGTATCCATTTTCGTCGCTGATTCCATGAACCTGTGCACCTGGCAGCCATCTGTTGAGAAACCGGGCAGCATGTGCGCCAACTGCCCCGCAGCCCTGGATTAATACCGTCAGATCACCTGGTGCAGGCACTTCAAGGTTCTCAAATTGCGGCAGGACACTAAGGCGTGGCATCTCCTTGAGCAATTCATCCAAGGCGATGATCACACCTCCCGCGGCAGCTCCGAGCTCATCAATTCGATTTCCTCCCATCTCTAATGGTTTGGAAACCGCGTTATCCAACCCCGATTCAATTGCGATGGTTTTCATGTCGGCGTCGTTGGTGCCGACATCAGGACCGGGGAGATAAACTTCCCGGTAGCGATAAATCAACTTGGCAAATCCACGGACGGTATTTCGATGGTCTTCTGAAGAGAGGCCGTGTTCAGCCACGATCCCCGCTTTTCCCCCACCGTAGGGTAAATCAGCAGCTGCGTTCTTGAGAGTCATGCCGCGGGCAAGGTTATGAATTGTCGCTGGTTTGACATCCGGCAGCATGCGAATGCCACCCATCGAAGGTTGTCCCATGGCGAGGTTATCAACTACCAGGTAACCACCGATTTCAAGGGGTGAATCCTCGTCCCACATGGCAACGACCAGGCGGGGACCAAGGCTGTCAACCTGGATATCCAACCTGGAAAGGCGTTCAACATCCAGAATGCCAAACTCAAGAAAACGTTTCCCACTATCCTCAATCAGGCGATTTTCAATAGTTTGTCTCGGTAAACGCTCTCTCAGAAATGCATGCATTTGCTTGGGGATCATAGTTCCCTCATTTCAGTGATGCAGGTTAACTGCGGCGATGAAGGATAAACCCTTCTCAGTCAATGCCCTGGCGGTACGATTAGTCGCCTCGACTTTATCGAGGTAGTTACGAGTCAGGTGATCCCAATCGCCGGCAGCGATGATCTCCGCCTTGTCCCGAAAATAATCCAGAATATCGGAAGGATGCGAACGGGTGGAATCGACATCCGGGTCTGCCCCTTCATGCTTAGCAGAAATATTACGCACTTTATCTGCAATCTCAACGAGTTCCTCCCGCCGGTTGTATGGTTGACGGACAATACTCTTGTAAGCTTCGGTGATGTGATGTTCAAAACGGACGACTTCTTCAAAATTAAAATCCTTGCGGAATTGGGCTGTAATTTCCATGGTTTCATTATTGATCGAATTCCCCCAATTGAACCCGATTAGGGGCGAACTGCCGTCTTCCCTGGAGAACAATTTTGCACCCAGTAAGGTCCAGAAGGCAGCGTATGGATTGTCATTACCCATAAAAACCGAGATTTTAAACTCAATGTCCACGCCAATGCGGTGGAGCAAGTATCCAAGTAACACCGTTCCCGGGTTGATATTGAGCACCTGAGTTACACCATAATTGGTGAAGTAGTACAGGAATTCATCCACCCACTTGAGTGCATATTCATTGGGCTGCCCGATACCTCCAAAATATCCGGTGATCGTCTCTGGGCCACCGAGGTGCACATTGGAACCGTCCGTCCCTTTTGTATCCAGTGTTTCCACGTAAGTTGCCCCAATGATTTGCATAGCAGCTGCGATGGCTGGCAGATCCCCATCTGTTTCTTGTTCTTTCATCTTGCGAACCTTGATGTAACGACCAGGCATCAGGGTGCCGTATTCGATGGCTTGTTTGGCAGCCAGGATAATCCAGGGAAAATACTGTGTGGCACTGACTTCAAGAGTAACTGGATAATCCTCATTAAATTCTATTTGGCCAGCTTTGTCCCCAAGTACTTTTTCCCGGTAGTCTGCGATCGAGATAAAAGCTTTTTGTTCTCGTTGTTCCTGTAGCCAGAGTAAATCCTGCATATAAGCTGGATTTTTCTTCTCTACTTTTTTGAGAAGGGAAGATAGTTCCCGGGCAGCACGTGCCTTTTCGTTGATCTCCTCCGGGGTGCCATATTTCGCCACCACAGCTAAAAAATCATTGATCAAGCGTGAATCTGGATCCAGGAGCACCGAGTTAATCACCTCCAGTCTCTCAACCGGGATGGATAATCTGTTGCGAAGATCGTTTCCCATGAATAATCTCCTTCGTAAAACTGTGTGCTTGAATTCTTAATCCAATATCCTTAAGAGTTCTTCATATTCATCATCTGGCATACCAAACCAGTTTTCAGGCTGGGGGAACTTCCGCTGTGTGACTTCGTGGGCGTACTGCTTTAGCCCATCCTGGATGATCTTACCGGCATCGGCAAATACCTTTGCCATGCGAGGTTTGAACCTGGGGTAGAGACCGAAGGCATCATGATAAATTAATAGCTGCCCGTGAGCATCTGGGCCTGATCCCAGGCTGATGATGAAGCAATTTTCTACCCTTTCACTGATCAGTTTGCATAGGCGATCAGGGACTAATTCCAAGAGGATTGAAAAAGCACCTGCCTGTTCAAGCGCCTTCGCATCATCTACAATTTTTTTTGCCTGCAGGGCACCTTTTCCCTGCAAGCGAAATCCGCCCAGGGCACTCACGCTTTGCGGAGTCAGTCCCAGATGCCCCATGGCGGGGATTCCAGAAGCGACAATGCCTGCCATCCGGTCAGCCATCTCTGCTCCTCCCTCCAGCTTAACTGCATCGCAGCCAGCTTCAGCCATGAGTCTTCCTGCATTGAGGATCGCAGTTTCAACGCTGGGCTGGTAGCTCATGTAGGGCATATCGCCAATTAACCAAGCATTTGGGGAGCCAATCCGGACAGCTTTCGAATGGCGAACCATATCGTCCATTGTCACTGGGAGTGTGCTTTCATAGCCGAGCATTGTCATACCCAGGCTGTCACCCACCAGGATCATGTCAATTTCTGCCTGTTCCTGGAAATGAGCAGTCGGATAATCGTAGCAGGTAAGCATGGTAATGGGTTCATCTTTGGCAACTTTTTTAAACAAATAAGGTAAGCTAACCTTTTTACGCTCAGACATGTATCTCTCCTTGAATATATCGCGAAAATCGCTGGTCTGTGGATTGCTCCAGCATCAAAAATATATTACAGAATAGAATAATAAAATGCAACTATGATTTGTTCGTTTCTTTATGTGACAAAGATAACAATCAACAGGAAAGACGAAGAAGTGACAACTTGCGCAAGGGAAGAGGACATGCGTCAATTGAATATTTTCGTGAAACCTGCCACAATAGAACAATATTAGGAAGTCTTCAAAAATCCAGTTCATGAAAAGGAGTAATAGATGTCCACAGCACGTGATTTTCCTGGGTTACGTCCCTTTAAACCTACTCCAATAAAAGTATTAAATCCTGTACCATCCGATATCGATATCGCCCAAGCCGCTGAACTAAAACCAATCAGCCTAATCGCCGAAGAATTAGGACTGTTATCAGAAGAGCTTGAATTGTATGGCGATTACAAGGCCAAAGTACGATTGAGCGTTCTCGATCGTTTGAAGGATGTTCCTGATGGCAAATATATCGATGTTACTGCCATCACTCCGACGCCCCTGGGGGAAGGTAAGAGCACCACGATGGTAGGTTTGAGTCAGGCGCTGGGTGCCCATCTCGGGAAGCGAGTATTCACCTGTATCCGGCAGCCAAGCCAGGGTCCAACGTTTGGCATCAAAGGAGGAGCAGCTGGTGGTGGATACAGCCAGGTTGTTCCGATGGAGGACTTCAACCTGCATTTGACCGGCGATATTCATGCCATCACTGCGGCAAATAACCTGCTGGCAGCCGCGATTGACGTACGCATATTCCATGAAAGCACGCAGACTGATGCGCAGCTCTTCGATCGCTTGTGTCCTCCAGATAAAGAAGGAAATCGGACATTCAGCCCTTCGATGGTGCGCCGATTGAAGAAATTAGGGATTGAAAAGAGCGATCCTAATGATTTGACCAGTGAGGAGCGCAGTAAATTCGTTCGCCTGGATATCGATCCAGATTCGATTACCTGGCGCCGGGTGGTAGATACGAACGACCGCTTCCTGCGCGGTATAACGATTGGCCAAGGACCAGCGGAGAAAGGCAAGACCAGGGAAACCGGGTTTGATATCACTGTGGCCAGTGAGATTATGGCAATCCTGGCATTGACCACCGGCCTGGCGGATATGCGCGAGCGTTTCAGCAGGATCGTTATCGGGACTAACAAGAAGGGCGAAGCCGTAACCGCTGAAGATCTGGGGGTCGCCGGCGCGATGACCGTCTTGATGAAAGACGCCATCAAGCCAACCCTCATGCAGACTCTTGAAGGGACGCCGGTATTCGTCCACGCCGGCCCATTTGCAAATATCGCTCATGGAAACAGCTCGATTATTGCCGATAAAATCGCCCTGAAATTAGCTGATTATGTGGTCACCGAATCAGGCTTTGGTGCAGATATCGGGATGGAAAAATTCTTTGATATCAAATGCCGCTATTCAGGATTGATCCCGAGTGTAGTGGTTTTAGTCGCCACGGTGAGAGCTTTGAAAATGCATGGTGGCGGTCCAAAGGTGGTTGCTGGAAAACCACTCGATCCAGCTTATACAGTAGAGAATCTGGATTTACTCCGGGCTGGCTTGCCTAACCTGCAGAAGCACATTCAGAATGCTTTGCGGTATGGAATTCCGGTAGTGGTGGCAGTAAATTCATTTGCCGATGACACCCAGGCGGAGGTGGAGCTGGTTCGCGAGGCGGCTTTGGCAGCTGGTGCAGAGGATTCGGTTGTCTCCCGGCACTGGATGGAAGGTGGCGCCGGCGCGGCAGCCTTGGCCGAAGCAGTTGTGAAAGCAGCCGAGAAACCGAGCAATTTCAAATTTCTCTACCCGTTGGATTGGTCGATCAAAGAGAAAATCGAGATCATCTGCAAGGAAATCTACGGGGCTGATGGTGTTGATTATGAACCAGAAGCAGAAGCAAAAATCCAGCTGTACACGAAACTAGGTTTCGATGATTTGCCCTTATGCATGGCGAAAACACACCTGAGTCTGAGTCACGATCCAGCTTTGAAAGGTGTGCCGACTGGTTTTCGGGTGCCCATCCGGGATATCCGCGCCTCGGTCGGGGCGGGTTTCCTGTATCCGCTCCTTGGCGCGATGAGCACCATGCCCGGGCTTCCGACTCGCCCGGTGTTCTATGATGTGGATGTAGACCTGGAGACTGGTCGGGTGGTCGGTTTATTCTGATCCTAATTTGTAATATCCAGAATCGTTCGCACCCGGGTTGGAAACGACCCGGGTGCTGTGATTTTCAACAATTTCTCTCCTGCCTTGGAGATAATGTCCAGTCCGCGAGATTGGCATCTTGCGTATAGATATCTGGATACTTTCTTAGAATATTTATGGTTGGAGAAGCGATATGGAAGCATGTTTACAGGATCAGAACAAATCCCTGATCTTATACTCTCCAATCAGAAATTTCGCGTGAATATGCTTATTGGATGATCGGGGCCATCATCGCGGCCACGCTGCGGTAGACTGGTGAATCATCACCCAATTCAACCAGTGGGCGGCCACTGAATTCAAAATCCATCAGCTGCTCGTCCGCAGGCACAACACCGAGTAGCGGAATGGGCAGCTTCTCCAGGGAAGCCTGCAAGGCGGGGGGCATTTCTCCGGTTAAACGATTGACAATAAGGTAGGCATTCTCGATCCGGATATCAAGTTCATTGCGTAAATCAGCGATGCGCTGGGCGGCGATCAAGCCTCGTTGCGTTGGATCAGTAACGATCAAGAGGTGATCCACATCTCGTGTGGTTCGTCGGCTGAGATGCTCCATACCTGCTTCGTTGTCGATCACCACAAAGCGGTAATTCTTGCTCATGTTGTCAACGACTTCGCGTAAATTGTGGTTCACCGCGCAGTAACAACCCGGACCCTCGGAGCGGCCCATGGCGATCAGGTCAAAATGAGCTCCTTCAGCCATCGATGAGCGGATTTCGTAATCCAGGTATTCGTGTTTTGAGACCCCTCCAGGCAAGGACCCCATTGCTGCCCCTCCAGCCGTCAGCGAAGTTTTCACCTGGTTGAGCATGTCTTCGCGGATGTCCCCCACGGTCCATTCCAAATCCAATCCAAGCACCATGTTCAGATTGCTGCTGGGATCTGCATCGATAGCCAGGATAGCGCCATCCTTGACTTGTGCCAGATATTTGATCACCATTCCTGCGATGGTTGTTTTTCCAACACCACCTTTACCAGCCAGAGCTATGGTTGTTGTCATATCGAATTTACCTCTACAGTGCAAATCAAAAATATTACCTACCAAAGTTTTAAAGCGAAATCAATTGGATCATTGTTCAATTCTCATTGGAAATTTTAGGTGAAGTCTGTGAATCCAACGCCAGAGCAATATCCTCGGCAGCCTTTCTCAAGGAGGGGACATGGTCGTACACTGGGATACCGAGTCGATCAGCTTCCTGGACCCCCATGTCCGCGGGTAAGATCCCCAAGAGAGGTATTCCCGGTGTTTCCGATGCAAGGAAGGCGGTTTCGGCTTCATCGCGGACCTTGTTGCCGATCAGCCACAGGCGAGTCAGGCCGATGTCCTCTGCCAGGATCTTAATTTGGGAGGCAGTGCCCAAGCTGCGGCGTGTTGGTTCGACGACAACCAGCATGGCATCTACAAAGTCAACTGTTGCCCGGCCAAGATGTTCTACACCAGCGTACATGTCCAGGATGAGCACATCATCCTTTCTGAAGAGAAGGTGAGTGAATAGGGTTTTCAGCATGGCACTCTCCGGGCAAATACAACCGGATCCACCAATATCCACGGAGCCCATCTCCAGCAGGCGGACATTGCGGTACGCGACGCTAAACCGTTCGGGGATATCATCCACACGGGGATTCAATGTAAAAAAGCCGCCTATTGTACCGGGTTTTGCGCCGGTACGCTCCAGGATCAATTCATCCATCTCGGAGATTGGGTGCAGCTTTGCCTGCTGTTCAGCTGGAAAGCCGAGTGCCCCCGCTAAGCAAGGTGAAGGATCGGCATCTACTGCTAAAACATTGCGACCTGCTTCGGCATAGACCTGTGCTAAAAGTGCAGCCAAAGTTGTCTTGCCCACACCTCCCTTGCCACTAATTGCGATTTTCATTGAACATCTCCAGTTTCACGATCATTCGTTGGGTTAAATTGCTACCAATAATTGCACAGGCATCCGTTGGCAGATGATGGCTCACAGCGGAATCGAATAAAATCTGGTACGTGGCATTGAAATCTTCATCGCCTCTCCAAGTAAGCAACAGCAGCGTAACCAGCGGAAGAACAGGGAATTCAAAGCCCGCGTCACCCAACAAGTATACTCGCTTCCCGCCCAGTTTCTCAGCTGCCTGGCAGAACAGGTCATAGTCATTGGAAAAAGCCTGGGCAAGCTGGCCACCTGTATATCCCTGAAATGCCCGGTTGTAGAAACGGCCATCCGGTAAATCCGAGAAGGATATCCACTGACCAGAAGGATGTTCGCCATCACAAGACACAAAATAATAAAATAATGTCGCCAGGGATATGCTGTTACTCATCTCCTGACCAGATTTCAGGTTAATCACGACAAATTCAGGGATCTTGATACCAATATAATGTTCCCAGAATTGTAGGTGAAATTCCCCCGCCGCTTTACCTGTTCGCTGGTAAGTTGAACCGGTGCGCTCGGCGAGCTGCTCTGGATCCTGGCCGCGCAGTAAACTACGCAGTTCATCGATCCGATTTGCCAAAAGGTCGGGTTTTGATTGGTTCCAAATCCATTCAGGGTTATTCATCAACGGCAATGCAGGTTAATGTATCTAAAACACCCGGGATAGGTTGAATTATGGTGGACATGATCCGTCCCAGGTGAGAAATGTCATTTGCGGACACTACTGCGACCGCATCGTACGGACCGAAGGTGATATACGCCTCTGTGACCGCTTCGACCTGCTGTAATTGGCGTACAACCTCGGGGATCTCGCCGGTACGGATATCGATCATAATAAATGCTTTCATGGTCATTTTTCCTTATTTGGTTGCTAATAAACTCCAACAATTTAAATGGACTTGCGGCGCAAGAACACCGACCAATAGATCGCGGCGACAAATACCGAACCGCCAATAATATTGCCGATGGTCACCGGGAGCAGATTCTTGAGCAGGAAGGCACCCCAGGTTAAACCGCTGAGATCAAGATTGGCAGCTGCGGCAAATCCAGGATCAAAGCGAGCGATCAGCAAGCCCATGGGGATGAAATACATGTTCGCTATGCTGTGCTCGAAGCCGGCTGCGACGAATGCAGTGATCGGGAATATGATCGCGGCAATCTTATCGATTGTACTCCGGGCGCTGAAGGTTAACCACACTGCGAGGCAGACTAATATATTGCACAGCACGCCGAGTGCGATCGCCTGGGTGAAGCCCAGCTGGACCTTGGAATTGGCGATACCCAATGCCGTTAAACCAACTGAACCATTGCCGAACAAGTACTGCTGGCTGAGAAATACCATGATCGCCGTTGCGATCGATCCAACAAAGTTCCCGATATAGACGATGCCCCAATTGCGGAGGAGGGATGCAGTGGAGACTTTTCCGCTGGCCCAGGCCATGACGATCAGGTTGTTTCCGGTGAAAAGTTCGGCACCACCCACGATAACTAAAACCAGACCCAGGCAAAATACCAAGCCGGTTAAAACCCGCACAACTCCATAAGGCAGTACAGCTGCTGAACCAGCCGCGGTCGTGGTGGCGAACATCGCTCCCAGACCGATAAATGCGCCGGCTAAGATTGCCAGGGCGAACATTGTCAGCAATGGCATCTCAGCTTTACGCTGACCTAAATACTCTGCTTTGGTTGCCATTTCCTGCGGCAGCAAAGCATCAATGCTTATTTCTCCAGCCATAGGTAATCAATCTCCTATATGAATTGGTAAGGGATATATATGCCAAAGTTAACGGATAATCCAGCAGAATTCAAGGGACGAAAATCACCACTTCCACCTGAAACAAGGCTATATTAATTGAAGTTCGCTTTTCCTCATCGCTCTTGATGGAAATGGAATTCTTCCTGTGTTCCCTGGAAAACTCTTGCCCGTTTTTTTTTATTACTGCGAAACTCACCTGGAAAATGGAATATCCCCGCATTACCAGCATTGCGGGGATTCTGAAGGATATCGATTTTATTTGGACCTTCTGTTCAAGCAGGCTGGATCGATCCGCAATCCTTTGTGGTTCTAAGCGATAAAGCCTTTCTGCTTGAGCAGGGGTCTGGGATCGACGAGATTCTTGTTCAGGGCAGCCTCCCGCGGGGATAAACCCAGGGCAAGCGCCATCAGCTGGGTAAAATACAAGATTGGCATTTCCTCTTCGAGATCCATTTGGAATTGGCGTGCATCTAGGTTCGTATGGCACAAGGGACAAGCAACTGCAATCGCCTCCGCCTCAGCCAGTTTCGCTTCCCTGATCAGGATGCTGCTCAAGTCTAGAACGATATCTGGGCGAGTGAGTGAGTGTGCAGCACCACAGCAGGTTGTCTTGTACGACCAATCCAGGACATCAGCGCCCAATGCGGCAACTAAATCATCGAGCTCGGTGGGATTTTCCGGGTGGGCGGCTTCTGTGACTTGCGGAGGTCGGGTGAGCAAGCAGCCGTAGTAGCAAACAACCTTGAGACCTTCTAATGGATTTTTGACCCTGGCAGAGACTTCTTTTGCACCGACATGCTCAATGATCGTCTCACCAAGAGATTTAACTTTAACAGAATCCTGGTAATCATATCCGAGTTTCTCGTTCAAGGCGGATTTATGCTCAGGGTCATGCCGAATTTCATATTGGGCCGCTTTATGGCGGTTGAAACAGGCTGCACACGGCATGGTTACTTCGCTGAAGCCGCTTTGTTCGATTAACGATAGGTTCTGCATTGGTAAACGTACTGCAGCTTCTGGATCGGCGCGGTGAGCCGAGGAACTTCCGCAGCAGTTCCAGCCATCCGGTTCGATTAACTCCAAGTTAAGCGCTTCGGCTACTGCTTTCGTAGAAGTGTTGAATTCGGGACTGGTGGCGTGGAGGGAACAACCAGGGTAATATGCAATTGCCTTGCTTGCCCTGGGTAGGGGTTTCACCGTGCCTGGTGGCCGGGTGAAGGTTGGAAATATGGGAAATTTATTCTTAGCGATCATCTTGAATCCCATGTCCAAATCTTCAGTGAGTCGGTGTGTGCGGATATTGCGCAACTTTAGTTCGACCATTAAACCCAGTTCATAGGACCGCCCCCAGAGGCGCACCTCCCGTAAGAAAGCCTTGTTCAGGTTGTCGACCTCCCGGATAGGAGGTTCGATCCCTCTTTCAAGCGCTTCCCGAGTGAGGAAATCCATGATAGCAGCGATATCCAGATCTTGTGGGCAGCGTGTGGTGCAGGTCTGACAGGAAGCGCACAGCCAGGGAGTTTCGGATTCGAGGGCGATATCCTCCTGGCCGAGCTGTACCGCACGCATGATTTGATTGGGCTGCCAATCGAAATATTTTCCAACCGGGCAACCACTGGTGCATTTTACGCACTGATAGCATAGATAAACGTTCTGCCCCAGCTCTTCCTGGATGCGCTGTGCCAGATTGGAATTAATGCGTAATTCTTGGGCTTCAAATTGAGATGTATTGCTCACTCATATCCTCCTTATGCTCAGCATATTCTATTTACTGGATTATGCTGGCTCGGGGGTTTGCTCAGGAATGACAGGCCGGGGGTATAAACCTGCCCCTTCAACGATCGGTTTAATCGCTTCTTCCCATTCGATTGCCATGATGTGGACTCCCGCAACTCCCTCGATCTTCTGCAGCTCATGGATCAGCTCGATGCAAATCTGGATACCGGTCTCCTTCCAGGCTTCTGAACGGGCTTTCTTATCCTCTTTGGTCAAATCGTCTTTGTTGATGTCAGCCCATGGATCACCTGCTGCAGTCATCCTAGTGATCATTTCATCTGGGATGAGAATGCCAGGTACGTTATTCTTCATATAGCGAGCCATTCCAGGGCTCTTCAAGGGGCCGACCCCAGCCAGGATGTAAGTCTTCTCATGGAGACCGAGATTGCGAACTTTTTCCATGAAAGTCTTGAAGGCACCAATATCGTAAATCAGCTGGGTTTGGATGAAATTTGCACCAGCATTAACTTTCTTTCCCAGCCGGTAGGGTCGGAATTCAAGGGGATCTGCGAAAGGTGCAGCTGCTGCCCCGATGAAGAAGCGTGGTTCTATACCTTTCATTTTATCCCCGCATTGAAAGATGCATTCATCGCGCATATCAGCAACCATTTTGATCTGTTGAATCGAATCGATATCGAATACATTCTTGGAAGTTGGATGGTTGCCAAAAGTCTGGTGATCCCCTGAGAGGCAGAGCAGATTGCGCATTCCCAAGGCGTAAGCCCCCAACAGATCACTCTGAATAGCCAGACGATTGCGATCTCTGCAGGTCATTTGAATGACAGGCTCTAAGCCTTCCTGCACGACGAGGGCACCTGCACCGATGCTGGACATGCGGACGATCGCAGTCTGGTTGTCGGTGATATTGACCGCGTCACAATAGCCTTTGAGCAAGGCGGCTTTTTCCCGAATGACTTCCCTGTCTGCACTCTGTGGCGGGCCAAGCTCTCCGGTGACTGCAAAATGACCCGCCCGCAGAACCCGCTCTAAATTTGATCCAACTAAATACCCATTAGTGCTTGGATTGGCTGTCATGCTTTACTCCTCCTGGCTGACCAGACGAAGATCTTCCCGGATGATTTTTCTTGGTCCACCATCCCGCGAGGTCTGCCAGTTCTTCGGGGCTTGCAGGTCCATCAATACTTCCAGTTTCCCCATGCTGCTCAGGCGGTCGTAAATTAACTGCCAGGCACAGGGTGTATCGGGATTGATTTCACAGTGACCGTCTTCGGAACCCCCACAAGGACCATTGAGAAGCGATTTTGAACAACGAGCGATGGGGCAGATTCCCCCGGTTAAACCAAGGACGCAATCACCGCAGGCTGCGCAGCGTTCTGCCCAGACGCCCTGTTCAAGAGGTAATCCAAGAAAGGTCGTGTTGAGACCAGGTACGACCCAGGTATTGGGGAAATGCTCGGCGATGGCTTGAACACCAATTCCACAGCCAAGCGACAGGACTACATCAACTTCAGCGATTTGTTCAGCAATGGTGTCCAGATATTCCCACTCGCATTGGCGTTGGACGGTCACGTCGCTCACTTGACGGGGAATGCCATCTAATTTGGACGACATTCGCAGTGAAGAAGACATTATAGCCGCTTCACGAGAACCACCAGCGAAACAAACTGTGACGC
The DNA here is from genome assembly GCA_020349245.1 of Chloroflexota bacterium. Classification (GTDB taxonomy): domain Bacteria; phylum Chloroflexota; class Anaerolineae; order Anaerolineales; family UBA4823; genus PFL25. Next base: position 3,704,149 of record CP070764.1, read on the forward strand.
AGGTGCCGCAACCAACAACCAAAATATTATCCGCACTTCCAACAAGGGATTTGACCTCTTCGAGTGATTTCTGTTCTGCAACAATCATCTCATTAACTCCTCAAAATTTAGCTTCCTCGGAAAATAACGCATAATGTAAATCCGGCTGGCTGCTGCCCTCTCATCAGGTGGGCATTAGCTTTAATTTTCTTTTTTGGTTCCATTACTCCGCAGCGGATTCGGTCCCAGCTGCGTGATGGCGGTCGTCATCTCGGCAGTTGCAGTGGCGAATTTGCTTCCCATTGCTGATGACAAGTTAACCATGCGGATACGCTCTGCTCCCAAGCCAATATCCTCCAATAATTTTTTTAGATATTCAATTCGCCGGCGGGCGTTGAGATTACCTTCCAGGTAATGGCAATCGCCCTCCAGTCAACCAGCTACTATCACGCCGTCTGCACCATCCTCAAAGGCACGCAAAACATACAGCACATCGAGTTTCCCAGAGCAAGGCAGTTCAATAACCTTAATTGATTGGGGATACTCCAGCCGCATAGATCCTGCCAGGTCGGCAGCTGCGTATGCACAGTAATGGCAGCAGAAGGCTACAATCTCTGGCTGAAAAGTTTCTTCGCTCATTTCCTAATCTCGATACTTGTTAAAGGAATAAATCCAGAAGATATCGGTTCACTTTCAAACAGGGCATCCAGTTTTGCCATTGTTTGGATATCTTTTGAGTGCATCAGCTGGATTGCCCGAGCGGGGCATTCTGATACACAGGACCCACACCCGTGGCAAATCGCAGGCTCGATAAATGCTGCCCCAACAATATTCCCGACACCAGTGAAGTTCCCTTGAACCTGGGGAACGCCGTACGGGCAGATGCGTACACAAGTTAAGCAACCAACACAGGCTTGGGGGTCAACAACCGCAACCCGGGCATTGGTTTGAATAGTCTCCCGGGACAGAATACTCGTGGCGCGTGAGGCGGCTGCCTGCGCCTGGGCGATCGTTTCGTCGAGGAATTTTGGATAATGTGCCAGACCTGCCATGAAGATGCCATCGGTAGCAAAATCCACCGGTCTGAGTTTAACGTGCGCTTCCAGGAAAAAACCATCCATATTGAGTGATAATTTCAGCTGGCTGGCGAGTTCTTTGGTGCCTTCTGCGGCTATGATGGGTGTACTCAGAACCAATAAATCAGGTTCCATGATTAAGTGTCGATCGAGGATTGGCTCCCAGACTTTCATTGATATGGGCGGTAGCTGATCTGTATAATCTTTACTTGCCGGTAGGACGACCTCTGGTTTGCGATCGAACTCGTACTGGATAAAGCGAATGCCTGCTTTCCTGGCTTGTGTGTAGAGTTTTTCCTTGAATCCATATGTGCGGATGTCGCGGTAGAGAATGCTTACCTGTACGGCGGGATTGAGCTCTTTAAGTTTTAATGCATTCTTCAAGGCTGTCGTACAGCAAAGCCGGCTGCAATAATTCTCTGCTGGACCAATACACTGCACCATGACGACCGAACCAAGATCGGTGGCGTTGCCAGTCTTGGCGAGGTAGTTTTCAAATTCCAGCTGGGTCAGGATGCGTGGATCTTTACCATAACCGTATTCATCACCCTTATATTCATGCCCGCCCGTGGCCACGATTACTACCCCATGCTTGATTTGAGTGGTGGTACCGTTTGTGTTGAGTAGAGATTCAAAATTACCCTTGAACCCGCTGGTATTGACCACCTGGGTGTTCAAGTGGGTGGTAATCAGCGGATGATTGGTTATTTTCTCAACTGTCCGGGATAAAAATTCAGCTGGAGTAAGCGTCTCACCAGGATGGTGAGGTAGGTTTTCAACGAAGTACTGCAGATAGCGGAGATTGCCTCCAAGCTCAGGTTCCCGTTCAACGATATGAACAGGATAACCCTGGCCGGCGAGGGTCAGGGCGGATGTCATACCTGCTGCACCGCCTCCGATAATCAGTGCAGTGTGATTGACTGGTACTTGTGAAGTAGCCAGGGCTTCGAGACGCGAGGCGCGGGCTACTGCCATCCGAACGAGTGTTTTTGCTTTCTCCGTCGCGCCTACCCAATCGTCTGAATGGACCCAGGAACACTGGTTGCGGATATTGGCCATCTCGAAGAGGTGCGGATTCAAACCTGCTTGCCGGATGGCATCCTGAAACAGGGGTTCATGCGTTAATGGGGTACAGGAAGCAACTACGACCCGGTTGAGGCTCAGACGGATGACTTCTTCAATAATATGGGCGATCGTATCCTGGGAGCAGGTATAGAGATTATCTTCAGCGAAGACAACTCCAGGTAGTGAGCTGGCATATTCGGCAACTGAAGGTACATCCAGATAACCAGCGATATTGCTCCCGCAGTGACACACGAAAACTCCAATCCTTGCTTCTTGGTCGGAGAGATCCCTCTCTGAGGGATACTCAATCTTTCTTGCTAGGCTGAAGCGGGCAGGGGCAAGCAGCTGGGCAGCGGCAGCAGCTGTTCCGCTGGCTTCGATCACGGTCTCAGGGATGTCTTTTGGTTCCCGGAAAGGTCCAGCAACATAGATGCCTTGGCGGCTGGTTTGCAGTGGATCAAACAATGTCGTGTGGCAGAAACCGTATTCATCGATTTCGACATCCAGGCTGCGGGCGAGGTCTTTGACGGATTCAGAAATCTCCATGCCCACAGATAAGACAAGTAAATCGAATTCTTCCTCCTGGATTTCGGTTTGCTTTTCATATGGAGAGGCATACCGAACCTTGAGATTACCTGTCTGCGGGTCTTCCCTGACCTCACTCAAACGGCAACGGGTGTACTTCACGCCATACTTGTTTTCGGCACGCTGGTAATATTCCTCGTATCCTTTACTGAAAGCCCGCGTATCCATGAAAAACACCTGGCAGGAAACGTCTACTTCACCACCATCGTGCCGAGATTCTGCTTTTGCATGCTCAAGGGTCATGATAGCTTCTTTAGCTGTGTACATGCAGCAGACAGAAGAACAATAATCGTGTGATTGATCGCGGCTGCCAACACACTGCAAGAATGCGATGCGTTTGGGCTTTTGATCATCTGACGGCCGCTGCACGTGACCCTTGGTTGGACCAGACGCAGAAAGCATTCTTTCATACTGCAGGGAGGTCACCACGTTGGGATATCTGCCCAGACCGTATTCTTCTGAAAGTTCAGCCCGGTAGATCTGGTATCCTGGTGCCAGGATAACCGCACCGACGTCAACAATGCTTTGACTGGGCGGCATATCGTGATTGATCGCATCCACGCCACAAGCGAAGGTGCAGCTCATGCATTCAGAACAAATACCACAGGCCAGGCAACGGGCAGCCTCTGCCTGGGCTGTTTCTTCGCTATAGCCACCTTCGACTTCGGCGAAATTATTCACCCGGCTTTCGACTGGCAGTTCAGGTAAGGGTACTCGACCTTGGGTTCTGATCTCCCCACGTGCCATCCGCTCGTTGATCTCCTGCTGATCCAAATGGACAACAGGGAGGGGAGGCTTCGGTGGCCGCTCAAGCTGGTTGCCGCATAAATAACGAATGATCGATTCGGCCGCTTCGTGACCGCTGGCAACGGCTTCGATCACGAAAGCAGTACCCGAAACACTATCCCCAGCAGCAAACACACCAGAACGAGTGGCAGCAAAGGTATTTGGATTGACTGCGATTGTGCGTTGTTCTGTCAGACCTACCCCAGCGTCGTCCGGGATGAAAGCCAGACCAGCACGCTGGCCGACGGAAAAGATCACTGTATCACAATCAATCAGATGACTTGAACCTTCAATCTTGTCCACAGATAGGCGACCTGTTTCATCGAAAGTGAAGGAGCGCACCTGCATACACTCCACGCCACGCACTCTGCCATTTTCATCAGGCAGGATCTTTTCAAAGGAGCGCCCTGCAAAAATAGTGACTCCCTCCAGCTCCGCAGCTTTAATTTCCCAATCATGTGC
>CP070764.1:3708201-3793378 GCA_020349245.1 Chloroflexota bacterium
GCAGTTGTGGACGCACAACATGAACGTGGACGGCGCCGCGCCGTTCTTGATGGCGCAGGCCACGACTGGCACGCCAACCGTCTGCAGCGTGTCGGTACCAACGCTGAACGCAGCCACGCCCGGCAACGCCCAGGTGACGCTGGATTGGTCCCCAGCGAATGGCGCTACCGGCTACAACGTTTACTACGACCAGGCCGGTAAAGCCCAGTTCGTAGCGAATGCTGGAAACAACACCACTTACCTTGACACAGGGCTTAGCAACGGCGTGGAATACTGTTACAAGGTCACCGCCTACGACGGCACGTGTGAGACTGGTTTCAGCACCATCCTGTGTGCTATCCCCACAAGCCAGGGACAGGCGACCGACCCGGCGGGTGCCTCGACAATGGAGACAGGTATTTACACCGGTAAAGGCAAAACCAAGACCTATGCACCTCTATCGGCTTTCCTCGTGGGCGACGGTGTAGTGATTCGAGTCTACGTGGTCGACGGCGTGACTGGCCTGCCGCTTGCCGACGCCACGGTCGATCTGCTGATCACCGGACCCGAAAGTTTAACCCTGCTCACCGGACCAAGCGATGCTAACGGCATGGCAGAGGCTACCTGGCAGACCAAGGCGCCCGGGAAGAGAAACCCCGGCACCGCGCCTGGAATCTACTCGGTTGAGGTCAAGGGTATCACAGCCGCCGGTTACCATTGGGATGGTACGCCGATTAATGTTAGCTTTATATTAGAATAGGGTTTTCACTAAGGAGTGGGTGGATAACTTTATTTTATCCATCCACTCTTTGATCATAGGTAAGGTAATACTGGTGTTCCTTAACTGTTTGATCACAAATGGCTAAGATTATCGAAAAGGTAACCAGCTTGCGGCGTATTTTCCCAAAATTTTAGGGAAGGCTGTGGTTAAGGACAGATCCTTCTGGGTCCACTTAAACTGGTGGTACAATTGCAGTTCAGAGCGGAATATCCCGCTTACACAGTTTAAAATCACAATAAGTGAAACTGCAGGAGTAGTAAACCATCCTACAGCGAGCTGGGAGAGAATGGTGTGAGCCCAGCATGTTGCCCCTGGAGCAGCTCATCGGTTGAACTCGCCTGCTCTGCCGCTTTCAGGCAGATTCCATTGGTAAAAGTAGATCTTGATTCCTCGATCGAGGATAGCCAGTGGCGGTTATCGCCCGATATCGCGACCCGAGCGGCTTTTTCGATGATTATCTATTACATGGAAAAGGCAAGCAGGGTGGTACCACGGAGAATACCCTTCGCCCCTGATCAGCGAAGGGTTTTTTTGATCATGATGAATATGTAGGAATTACTGCGAAATTATAAATTTTTAATCTTGAAAACTGGAGGTGAAAGATGGGAACGTTTCGGATCAATAAGAATTGTGAGTATAAATCCTCCCTTCTCGCGCGCCTCCTTTGCCTCGTACTTCAAGGATAGAGCCCGATGCAAGTTAACCAATTATCCCTGCAGTTAATAACGAGGCAAATAAAATGTCTGATTCATATGTCCCCACGAATTTCGAAGCAAACTGGCGAGAGGAATGGCAGGCCTCTGGCCTGTACCGCGCTGTTGAAAACCAAGATAATCCCAAGTTTTATTGTTTAGATTTTTTTCCCTACCCATCGGGCGAAGGACTGCATGTAGGACATTGTAGGAACTATATCCCCACTGACGTCCTCTCTCGCTACATGCGAATGCGGGGGTATAACGTATCGCACCCCATGGGTTGGGATTCATTTGGTGAACCTACGGAGCAATACGCGGAGACTCACGGTGTCCATCCAAGGGAGATCACCAATCGGAGTACAGCAAATTTCCGTTACCAAATGGATTTAATTGGGACAAGTTACGACTGGACCCGGGAGATCGATTCGTCGCAACCCGAATTCTATCGGTGGACCCAATGGTTTTTCCTGAGACTCTATAAAAAAGGGCTGGCGTACCGGGATACAAGCTGGCAGTGGTGGTGCCCGATCTGCCAGACCACGCTTTCAAGTCATGAGTCCGTTGGTGGGAAGTGCTGGCGGAATCACTCAGGCATTATTCGGCGAGAGATCCCCGCCTGGTATTTTCGCATTACGGATTACGCAGATTCCCTCCTGGAGGGATTGGACGGCCTCGATTGGCCGGAGAAAGTCAAGACCTTACAGCGCAACTGGATAGGTCGTTCTGACGGCTGCGAAATCATCTTTACTACTGAGGTCGGTGAGCCAATTCCTGTCTTCACGACCCGTCCGGAGACTGTATTTGGGACGACATTTATCGTCCTGGCACCAGAACATCGCCTTGTTGAAGCCTTGGTGGGTGACGCGTCCCGAACTCAGATCAGCAACTACCGCGAGCAAGCTGTGCAGATGAGTGAAATCGATCGCTTGGCAAGGGATCGTCAAAAAACAGGCGTGTTCTCTGGCAGCTACGCGATCAATCCTTTAAATCAACAGCCTCTACCAGTCTGGATTGCAGATTATGTGCTGCCCACATACGGCACCGGTGCAGTTATGGGTGTTCCGGCTCATGATGAAAGGGATTTTGAGTTCGCCCGTAAGTATGACCTGCCGATACACGTAGTAATTTCTCCGCCGGACTTCTCTGGCGCAAATTCCCTGCAAGAAGCATATCTTGAATCTGGCAAGATGATCAATTCTGGACCTTTTGATGGTCTGCAAAGTGAGCTGGCTGCTGAGCAGATATTAAAATTCATCGAAAATAATCACTGGGGTTATAGAGCTGTGAGCTACCATTTGCGCGATTGGTTGATCAGCCGCCAGCGTTATTGGGGTACACCTATTCCCATCATCCATTGCGAACAATGTGGAGAAGTTCCGGTTCCGGAGGGAGAGCTGCCCGTGCTGCTACCGGACCTGAGTGAATTCAAGCCAGACGGAAGTGGTCGTTCCCCGCTTGCCCGGGTCCCCGAGTTTGTCAACACCACTTGTCCCAAATGTGGAGGTCCCGCCCAACGAGAAACGGATACCATGGGTGGTTTTGCCTGTTCATCATGGTATTTTTTGCGGTTCACCAGCCCAGATTATGAATATGGACCATTTAACCCTCAATCGATGGAATATTGGATGCCAGTTGACCTGTACGTGGGAGGAATAGAGCATGCGGTCATGCATTTGATGTATGCACGCTTCTGGACCCAATTTTTGGCTGATGAAGGTTTGCTGCCCTTTAGAGAACCTTTCACCAGATTGCTGAATCAGGGTCAGATGATGGGGACGGATGGTTTCAGGATGTCAAAATCGCGGGGCAATGTGATCACCCCGAACGACGTTGTCGAACGATATGGTGCAGACACCTTGCGGGTTTATTCGCTCTTCATGGCCCCCTTTGATCAAGACGTCAACTGGAGTGATGAAGGAATAAAAGGCGCCCGCCGTTTCCTGGCCCGCATCTGGCAGCTTTACGCAGAAACGTATCAGGAAAGCGCCTCGGCTGGGGTCAAAGATGGCCAATTGGAACATGAGCTGCATAAAATCATTGAGAGAGTCAGCACTCGCATCGAACAGTTCCGTTTTAACACAATGATCTCTGCCCTGATGGAGTTTGTAAACCTGTTGTCAGATCGCTACCAAAACGGAAATTGGCAAACCTCAACTTACCACGACTCCTTGGAAACGCTGCTCGTGCTATTAGCTCCTGCAGCTCCATTTATCAGTGAAGAAATATGGTGTCGAAGTGGACATGAATTCAGTGTTCACCACCAGAGTTGGCCTGATTGGGATTCCGAGCTGGCTCGGGAAGAGATGGTCAAGATCCCCGTGCAGGTCAACGGAAAAGTACGAGATGTAGTTGAAGTGCCTGTGGATGCACGCCAGGAAATTATTGAGGAAGCTGTATTTGATTTGGAGAAGATCCAGCAGCACGTTGCTGGCAGCAAGGTCGAGCGGGTGATTTATCTCCCGGGTAAAATCATGAATATTGTCACCGGGTGATAAGTAAATTAACCTGCGAAAATACCAATGCTAAAAACTTGGGTTTGCATAATAAATCTAGTTTGGAGAAAAGATGGCAATCGTTTTAGCGTCAGCATGGCAGCCTCGCGGAGAGTTTAAACGTTTCTTTCAACACTTGCCGCTTCTCAAAAAAGCGTATCGTGGAATAGCTATCACTTTGCCGCCTGATACAGAAACCGGATTGATCGAGTCGCTGAACGTGCATCCGGAAATAAAAGCGGTGGCTACATCAGATTGGTCTCATGGGCGTGCAGATGCTCTGAGACTCGCTCTTGATTTCAGCGGGTCCCACGTCCATTATGTTGATTTCGATCGCCTGATTCGCTGGATTGAGACCAGGAGGGAGGAATGGGATAATATCCTGCTGGAGATTGTTAAACACGATTGCCTCGTAATTGGTCGTTCTGCCCACTCGTACCAGACTCATCCCCGGGCATTAATTCAAACAGAAGCGATCAGCAATCTGGTGATCTCGTATCTGGTAGGTCATTCTCTCGATGTATCTGCTGGTTCCAAAAGTTTCTCTAGAAGAGCATGTGCATATATTGTGGCAAATTGTATGCCAGGTAACGCTCTCGGTACGGATGCTGAATGGCCAGTGATCATAAAACGCGGCGGGTTTGAAATTAATTCGATCCTAGTGGATGGCCTGGACTGGGAATCTGCGGATAGATTCCAGGATACCGCTGCGGACAAGAATAGCCAGGAGCATCTAGCAGAAATTTATGATGAAGACCCGGAAAACTGGTCCAAACGCGTGGATGTTGCCCGGGAGATCGTCCAGGTTGGTTTTGAAGCGATGCATAGAGAATTGCCTTCTTTATATAGATTTGAGGAATACGATTTGCAGGAAGAGCAGATAGATAATGGGAGCCGTTTTCATTTTGAAGAAGTCTTTGATGTGCAGGACTATCTGTATTTCTACCTTGATTCCCTTACCCCAGAACGAACACAGGCAGAAGTGGCGGGTCTGGTGCGTGAACTATCCCTCGATTCACCCAGGGATATACTCGATCTGGCATGCGGGTTCGGCAGACATGCCATTGCCCTGGCTGCGCGGGGACATCGGGTAACAGGCGTGGATAAATATGAGCGATTTTTGGAAATTGCCAGGCAAGAAGCTCATGAACGCAATTTACCTGCGGAATTTATCCAGGATGATATGCGCAGCATTCAATTCGAGCAGAAGTTTGATCATGTCCTGCTACTTTTCAGTTCTTTTGGGTATTTCGTGGACGAGGAAAATCAACTGGTTCTGAAGAATATAGCCCGCGCACTGAAACCGGGTGGCTCGGTGGTGATCGAAATTCCGAACCGCGATAGTTTAATAATTAACTTCCAACCGATTGTGATCACGGAAAAGGGCCAGGATCTGATGATCGACAGGTGCAGGTTTGATCACTTCACCAGCCGCTGGTACAACCGGCGAATCGTGATTCGCGAAGGTATTCGCAAGGATAAGCCTTTTTTTATCCGGGTTTATAATTCCGGGGAAATAAAGCAATTGATCAGTTCAGCTGGAATGCAGTTAGTGAATATCTACGCGGGATACGAGGCAGAACCGCTCTCCGAAAGTTCCACAAGAATGGTTATAATCGCCAGAAAACCAATTGATGAGTGATGGTCAAAAAGAATTATTAATTCAATTTAACAGATGTATGTGGAGAAAAGCATGCCAGATCACATTGAATACAATCCTGGGGAAATCGAACCAAAATGGCAGGCTCGCTGGGAAGAAGATGGTCTCTATGATGCAGATATCGACCGTTCGAAACCAAAATATTATGCCCTAACCATGCTTCCCTACCCGTCTGGAGACCTGCATATCGGTCATTGGTATGCAATGACTCCCTCCGATGCCCGGGCACGATATAAGCGGATGCAGGGGTACAATGTTGTGTTCCCGATGGGATTTGATGCCTTTGGTCTACCCGCGGAAAATGCAGCAATCAACCGGAATATCCACCCGAAAGAGTGGACGTATGCCAATATCGTGCGCATGCGTGGTCAGCTGCGTTCCATGGGAGCGATGTATGATTGGCGCCGGGAAGCTATCTCTTCCGATCCGAAATATTACCGTTGGTCACAATGGTACTTTACCCAGCTTTATAAGAATAATTTAGCGTACCGCAAGATGTCCCCGGTGGATTGGTGTCCAAACTGCAACACGACCCTGGCGCGCGAGCAGGTATGGGGAGAAGATCGTCATTGTGAGCGCTGTGGGACCCCGGTAATCAAGAAAGACCTGGAGCAGTGGTTCTTCCGCACGACAAACTACGCTGAGGAATTATTAGATTTCTCCAACATTGATTGGCCAGAGCGCGTGGTAACCCTGCAAACTAATTGGATCGGTCGCAGTGAAGGCGCGGAGGTACATTTCGCCGTGGACTCGGCGAACCTGACACAGGACGAAGCACGAATCACAGTCTTCACCACCCGTCCCGATACGCTCTGGGGTGCGACTTTCATGGTCTTGGCACCGGAGCATCCCCTGGTGGCAAAAATCACCGCCCCAGAACAGAAAACGGATGTGGATGAATACGTCCGCCAAGCTGTACGCCAGACAGATATCCAGCGTGAATCTGCAGAGAAAGAAAAGAGTGGGGTTTTCACTGGCGGTTACGCGATCAATCCAGTCAACGGCAAGCGGATTCCAATCTGGATAGCGGATTACGTTTTAATGACCTATGGTACTGGAGCGATCATGGCAGTTCCTGCTCATGACGAAAGAGATTTCGAATTTGCTTTGAAGTTTGGCTTGCCGATCCTGCCGGTGATCGAACATCCAGACGGATCAGCGAAATCTTTTGCCCCCAGTGGCACCACCAAACCTGGCTTTGAGCAGGAATTGAATGAAACAGGTATACCTTTCGATAAAAATGAGACAGGTTTATACATTACCTTGACCAGGGATAAAATCAAAAGATATCTTGAGATAACTTCAAAATACCTGGAAGATAACGCCTGGAATGAAGTGGTTGGGAGCGGATGGTTTTTTGTTTTCACCGATGGTGTTGTGGCTTGGGATTCGTTGGAAAGCGAACAAATCATTCTTGAGCGCTGCAAAGGTTTAGAGCCGTCTGTGGTGAAATACCGGACGCTCATGGAAATGTTATGGGGAGTCGAATTCTATCGTGATGTTTTGTATCATCATGAGTATGGCACCATGATCCATTCTGGTGAATTCAGCGGAGTGCCAGGTGAAGAAGCGGTGGGAAAAGTAAATGTGTGGTTGGAGGATAAGGAGTTCGGAAAAGCGGCCGTCAACTATCGATTACGAGATTGGCTGATCTCCCGCCAGCGGTATTGGGGCGCTCCCATTCCGATCATTTACTGTCCGGAGCACGGGACAGTGCCAGTTCCGGATGACGAGTTGCCAGTTTTGCTCCCTGATGATGTAGAATGGCTGCCGACCGGGGAGAGTCCCTTGAAATTGCATCCCACCTGGAGATATACAACCTGCCCGGTATGTGGCAACCCAGCAGAACGGGAAACGGATACCATGGATACATTCATGTGTTCTTCCTGGTACCACCTGCGTTACTTGAGCCCGGATTATGATCAAGGGATGTTCGATCCTGAGGAATACGATTATTGGATGCCGGTGGATACATATACTGGTGGGATTGAACATGCAACCATGCATTTGATTTACACCCGGTTTTTCCACAAAGCTGGACGGGATATGGGGATCATGAAGGGACCCGAGCCAATGCTGAAGCTGCGCAATCAAGGGATTATCCTCGGCGAGGATTCGGAGAAGATGTCAAAAAGCCGGGGGAATGTGGTTGCTCCTGACGAATTGGTTGCCCAGTACGGCGCAGATACTGTGCGTGCCTACCTCATGTTTTTTGCCCGTTGGGATCTTGGGGGACCTTGGAACAGCAGCGGTATTGAAGGCACTGTCCGCTGGTTGAAGCGCATTTGGACACTGGTAACAGAACCAGGAGAACCCGGGTCACCCGATCCAGAGACGAGTCGTGCTTTACGCCGAAAGGTCCATCAAACACTGCGCCAGGTTACTCATGACTTCGAGACATTTGAATTCAACACCATCGTATCCGCCTTGATGGAGCTGCTCAACGAGATGTACAAGGCTCGCGAAAAAGGTGCCTCCGGATCAGCTGCTTGGCTCGAAGCCCAGGATATCTATCTGCGTATGCTGGCTCCGGTAGCTCCCCATGCTGCGGAAGAGATGTGGGGTTATCTGGGAAAACCATACTCGGTCCACACGCAACCTTGGCCAGAAGTGGATGAGTCTGCCGCTGCGGAAGAGCAGGTCACACTCGTAATTCAGGTGAACGGCAAGGTGCGCGATAGAATTCTCGTACCTATCGACATCGATGCAGATGAGGCAAAAAATCTGGCCCTTAGTTCGGAAGCAGTGACCAAGTATCTGGAGGGGAAAACTCCCAGGAAAGTGGTTCTGGTACCAGGTAAATTGGTCAATATCGTCGTGGGATAATACATTCAAAACTGCGTTGTACTGAGCAAGTGCAGCGCAGTTTTCATGATTAACGGGGCAGGAGACGGGTATTTCCCCCTGTCACATAACAGAGATTTGATTCGCGTATTGCGAAAGAGAAATAAACGGGAATTAGATAATATTCGGATTGTCTGACAATTCCGGGGGAGATTCGTCAGTTTATTCTCCTCGAAAACTTTACCAAGTTTATGGTTGCTCAGAACCATGAATAGTGACAAATTCTAATAATGAGGCGCAGGAAAGCAGTTTAGTCATTCCTCTTGCTGTTATTTATGGATCGGCCAAATTATTGGCATAGTCTGAATGTCTGAATCAATTGGGATCGTTCATTACGAATGGAATCCGAGCTGAAAAATCATCGATATGGCTGAATCTTGCTCGAGCAGTTATTCGAAATCTGGTTATTTACTGTAAAATATGTAAGAAGTATCGATAATATCGTTGTCCGAACTGTGGCGATCTGAGACTGGAGCAGGCTAGTGAACAATAAACCCAGCGGAACCGTCACATTCCTCTTCTCAGACATCGAAGCCAGCACACAGAAGTGGGAGAAGGATGCTGACCAGATGCAGATAGCATTTGCCCGACAGGAGGAAATTTTTCGATTATCGATGCGCACGCAGGGGGGATACGTTTATAAAATGATTGGCGATGCTTTCCAGGTGGCTTTCGATACCGCGCTGCAGGGGATAAGTGCTGCACGAACTGCCCAGATTGAACTTCAAAGCGAATTCTGGGGTGATCTTGGCGAAGTCCGTGTGCGTATGGCACTGCACACAGGGGTTGTCGAGGAACGTGAGAATGACTATGTTGGACCGGTGTTGAATCGAGTGGCAAGATTACTTAATGCCGGGCATGGGGGACAGGTTCTCATCTCTCAAACGACTTATGAGCTGGTGCGGGATATTCTGCCGGAAGAAATGAGCTTACGCTACCTGGGAGAATACCGGTTAAAAGACCTTTCCCGCCCTGAGAAGGTCTACCAATTAATTAGCTCAGACCTGGAATGTGATTTCCCACCTTTAAATTCATTAGATGTTTATCCCCACAATTTACCTCTGCAGCTGACCAGTTTCATCGGACGGGAAAGGGAGATAATTGAGGTCAAGAACCTTTTTAATGCAACCCGCTTGGTAACTTTACTCGGTCCCGGCGGGGCTGGAAAAACCAGGTTAGCTTTACAGCTGGCGGCAGACTTGGTTGAAAATTTTAAACATGGAGTCTGGTTTGTTGAACTTGCTAGTGTGAACGATCCTGGACTCATTCCACAAGCTGTTGCGGGGACTTTATCTCTGCGAGATGAGACCCAAAGACCCTTGGTCGAGTCAATTGGAGATTTTGTCAAAGAAAAGGAAATGCTGTTGATCCTCGACAATTGTGAGCATCTTGTAGATAGCTGTGCAAGGTTGTCCGAAGGACTTTTGCAAATAAGTCCGGGATTGAAAATCCTTGCCACCTCCCGAGAAGCTTTACGGATCGGTGGGGAGCACACCTTTGGGGTTCTATCTTTAAATACCCCGGATCCTCAGGTCGTAATTCCGATTGATTCCTTATCGCAATATGATGCAGTACGCTTATTTGTCGATCGAACTATTGCGGTTTACCCGCAATTCAAGGTAAATAATGAAAATGCACCTGCAGTAGCCGAGATTTGTTATCGACTTGATGGCATTCCCTTGGCGATTGAACTGGCAGCTGCCCGTGTGGGTGTCCTGTCTATCGATATGCTTCTGGAAAGATTGGATGACCGGTTTCGATTACTCTCCAAAGGGAACCGGACTGTGCTTCCGCGTCACCAAACTCTAGCCGCAGTGATAGATTGGAGCTATGAATTGCTCTCGAGGGATGAGCGGAGGTTATTCGAACGATTGGGAATTTTTGTTGGCGGGTGGACACTGGAGGCAGCTGAAGCAATTTGCTGCACTGAAGGGATTGAAAAATGTGAAATCCTGGCTCTGTTAACCAGCCTGGTTGAGAAATCACTGGTTCAAATTGACCATTCCTCAATAGAAACCCGCTACCGTATGCTGGAGACAGTCCATGAGTACGCGATCAATAAAGCAAGCGTGTCAACTGAGCTGGATCAATTAAAAAAGAGTTTTGTCGGATATTACTTAGAATTGGCAGAAAAGGTGGAACAAAAAGCCCATCGCGAGTCAGATACCACGCTTCCCAGAAAGCTGGCACTTGACTTGGAGAATTTTCGAACCGCCCTGACTTGGTCTTTTGCAGGCAAAATCACATATGGCGATTCCGGGCTACGGACTGTAGGTGCGCTATGGATCATTTGGTGGACATTGGGATATCTCAATGAAGGCCGCTATTGGTTGGAACGGGCATTAAATGAATTCCCTCAAAAAGGCGAGCCAAGGGCAAAAGTGTTAACCAATGCGGGGTGCATCGCCTGGCAGCAGGGAGATTATCAAATCGCTGAGCAGTATACCTTGGAAAGTATTGCCATCTACCGCGAGAATCATCTCGGCAATCGTTGGGGGCTGGCAAATGCGATCCATATACATGGTCATATCGCCTTCGATCAAAAAGATTATTCCCGGGCGAGAAAATTCTTTGAAGAATGTCTGCAAATATTCCGGGAGCTCCAGGATTCAGTTTACATCTGCCTGCTGGTGAGTGATATCGGGAACATTGATTATCATGAAGGCTACTATATTGCCGCAAAACAGAAATATGAGGAATGTCTGTCAATCTCTCGGGAGCGAGCGGATCAAAATCAGATCGCAGTCAACTTATTGCGCTTAGGGAATATTTATCGATTGGAAAAGGATTATCAGGGAGCTGGGGTCCTTTACGAAGAGAGTCTCCAAATACTGCAGAAAATGCAATCGAATCTTGAGTTAGCTGGAAATTTACACCGGCTTGGTTTCGTTGCCCAATCCCGAGGGGAGTACCAGAAAGCAGCTTCGCTATTTTCTGAGAGCCTCACAATGCAAAAGGAAATGGGGAATAAACAGGGTATCGCAGAGTGCCTGGCAGGATTGGCTGGTCTGGCGATCGCGATTGGTGATTTCGAGAAAGGTGTGCAGCTTTTTGCGGCGACCGAAAATTTCCTGAATAAATTTGGTGCACCGTTAGGCCCAGCAGACTGTGCGGAGTGGGACAGGGATTTATCAACCGCTCGCAGAAAGCTTGATTCCGAGCATTTTTCCCGGCTTTGGCAACAAGGTTCAAATTATTCTCTGGAAATAGCAGTCGCTGAGGCAAACAGCATCCTTACCTTGGTCCAAAAATCTCCGAATAAATCCGTTTAACTGACAACAAAATTGAGTTAACCGTAACTATTCCAGTATCAAGAGTCTGGTCTCTTTAGTAGCTCACTTTGAATGATAAATCAAGAAGAAAGATTTCCCAAAGACTCACCACAAAGAAAAAACCAGCGATTGTGAGCATATCGAGGCTGCTATAAATTGGCGAGAATTTTCGGCAATGTGATTATTCTGAAAGGAACTTGCCCAATATATGTTGTGGAAAAAAATTCTCGGTATTTATTTTTGGCAATGTTTAAATTAGAATTTGGGAGCTATGGATAGACTACTCATATTCGATTTTGATGGTGTACTGGCCGATTCTCTTGCGCCCATGTTGAGTTATGCTGCCCAGGTTTGCTCAGAGCTGGGGTATCCTTGTCATCCAACGAAGCAAGACCTGGAAGTTCTGGAGAAGATGGAGTTCGCCGAATACGGTCGGCAGTTAGGTATTCCAGAGCATCTAATAGCGGAGTTTGTGGCTCGAAATTTTAAACTCTTTGCAAATCGGATTGAACCTTTAAACATAACACCGGAGATTAAGTCTGTGATTGAGCAGCTCTCCCAGGCCAATACTTTGACAATCATTACCGGCAACAGCTGCTCTGTAGTAGAGAAATTCCTAGAGAATCATGGGATCAAAGATAAATTCCGTAAAGTTCTGGCTGCGGAGGATGAAGGCAACCGGGTTGAAAAAATTCACAAAATAGTTCTATTCCAGGGTGGGTCAATTTCTGAAGGATTTCTGATCGGAGACGCTGTCAGCGATATACGATCAGCAAGGAATGCAGGTGTTAAAAGCATCGCAGTTAGTTGGGGACACCAGAGTAAAGTGAAGCTATTGACAGAAACTCCGGATTTCTTGATTGATCGACCCGAAGAGCTGCTTACCCTATTTTCCGACGAGCTTCCTGGCAAGTAATCGCCAGTTGTAGGAATGGGATTCTAATAAACGGATGTTGTTTGCAACCAAAGAATTGAGTCGAGTAGACTAGGTTTAAGAAATTTACTCATCAGTTCTCCGCTGGACCATCTTAATGAGATTCATCAATCTCTTGAGTTTCATGGGGGTGCCACTTAATGTACAGAAAATTGCTAAATCGGGAGACATTTTTTAAACCCAGCTGAAAATATCAGAAGAAATGGAGGATCCATGCGTTTTGAAGAGTTAAATTGGTTCGATATAGAAAAATATCTGGAAGTTGATGATCGCTTGATTTTTGTTCTGGGTGCTTGTGAACAACATGGCTATCTGAGCTTGGCAACGGATACTTTGATACCACAGGCGCTGGGTGACGCGGCTAGCCAGAAGACCGGGGTACCGCTGGCACCGCCGCTCAATTTTGGCGCTTCACCTTATTTTTCAGCTTACCCGGGTACGTTGAGCCTGCGTTTAGCGACCCTGCTTGATGTTGCTGAAGATATGTTAATGTCTGTTTATGGAAGCGGATTCCGACGTGTCCTGGTGCTTAATGGACATGGCGGTAATGATGGTGTACGCAGCCGAATTTATGAAGTGGTGAATCACCTGCCAGGGATGAGAATCGCCTGGTATGCCTGGTGGCAATCCCAGAGCGTGACCCATCTCGCCGAATTGCACAATTTGAAACCATCTCATGCCAACTGGCTGGAAGCATTTCCATTTACTAAGGTTGCTGATCTTCCTGAAGGTGAAAAAATCCCCCCCAAAGTAGATGGTTTGCTATCTGCAGGGGAAGTAAAGCAGATTTATGGGGATGGTTCGTTTGGGGGTGCCTATCAGGTTGATTCCGCAATCATGGACCAGATTTTCAAAACTGCCCTAGAGGATGTCCTGCAGCTGTTAAAATTTGAATGAGAATTCTGACGATGAGCTGGCAATGGATTGTCATCCTGTCAGGTACTTCGGGCAGAATATAAAAATAGAGTCGTTGTATAGAGCAGAATCTGCTGTTTTGATCAAAGGTAATTGTCATGAAATTTTGGGATTAATATCCGCACAAAGATCGAGGTGAACTATCGAAAATAGCCAATCTGTTTCGATCATTGTGCCTTGCTACAATGAAGAAAATACAATTCGCCTGCTCCTGACTTCCATTTATCAGCAAACCTACCCCCGGCAGAAGATGGAAGTCATAATCGCGGACGGACTTTCTTCTGATCGAACCCGCCAAGAAATCTCGAAATTCCAAGAAGCCAATCCAGATTTCAATTTGAAGGTTGTCGATAATCCTAAACGGAGCATCCCTGCCGGCTTAAATATTGCATTGGCTGCTGCAGAAGGTGATATTGTCGTTCGCCTTGACGCTCATTCAATCCCTGACGGTAATTATGTTGAACGCTGCGTCGCTGCACTCCAGGCTGAATTGGGAGACAATGTTGGCGGTATGTGGCAGATTCGCGCGGGTGGAGAATCTTGGCAGGCACGCGGGATAGCGAAAGCAGCTGCCCACCCACTCGGTGTCGGCGATGCTCGTTACCGGGTAGGTGGATCTGCTCAGGAGGTTGATACGGTTCCTTTCGGTGCTTATCGGCGCTCATTGGTTGAGAAAATCGGCAATTATAATGAAAACCTGCTGACGAACGAAGATTATGAATTCAACACCCGAATTCGACTTTCCGGAGGGCGAATCTGGTTCGACCCTGGGATTAAATCTCAGTATCTCGCCCGCAGCGATTTCCGCAGTCTGGCTAGTCAGTACTGGCGCTATGGATACTGGAAAGCAAGGATGTTAAAACTGTTTCCAGGTACTTTTCGCTGGCGGCAGCTGGCGGGATTATTCGTGATATCATTTCCGATCTTAGCCATTCTGGGTATTTGGTTCTGGTGGGTTCACTGGTTGCTTGTCCTCGAAATCCTTGTTTACCTGACTGCAATTACGCTTGTGGGTCTGCAACTGGCGATTAAACACCGGGATGTGGCCTTGCTATGGGGAGTGCCACTGGCAATCGCGATCATGCACTTCTCTTGGGGTTCTGCATTTATTTGGAGTATGATTAGAAGCTGATATGAGCGTTCCAAACCGGGTACAAAAATCAAAAAGGTGGCGTCTTCATACCCGTGAGAGGCGGACGATCCTCGTCTTCGGAGATTTCCTCATGGCGGTGATCGCCTTGCTTGTCGCGCTCTATTTCTGGGCAATGGGGGAAATATTTCTGGATTTCTCCATTGAATTCCTGCTTGAGAGACCACCTGCTTGGTACTACCTGCTACCCTTCTTCTGGATTATCCTCCTGGCGGAGCTTTATGATATCCACCGAGCAGGAAACTGGGGGGATACCGTTCGAGGAGTGGCAATGGCAACCCTGATCGGTTTGGGTTTTTATCTACTGCTGTTCTTCTACTTCACCGACCCGCCGAGTTCTTTGCTCCCCCGGCGAGGTGTGGCAGGATTTTTCGTGGCAGCTCCAATCTTCACCTTGATATGGCGCTTCCTATATATTCGCATATTTACTGCCCCAGCTTTTATGCGGCGGGTCCTGCTGGTTGGGGGTGGCAAAGCTGGACAAACTTTGCTGCGGGTGATCGACAATCTCTGGCCGCCACCATTCTTCCTAGTGGGAATCATCGATGATGATCCGCAAAAAATCGGCACTGAAATCCAAACACACAAAGTCATAGGGGGTAGCGATAAACTCCTGGAGATCGTCGAACAGGAGACTGTTTCCGATATCATCGTTGCAATATCGGGTGAGATGCAGGGAAGTACTTTTCAAAACCTGCTGGACGCTCAAGAAGCAGGGATAGAGATCTCCCGGATGCCGGTCGTTTATGAAGAACTCTTAGGTCGGGTTCCCATCCGATTGTTGGAGACAGATTGGATATTGCGATCCTTTGTCGATCAAAGCAGAGCCAGTGAATTTTACGAATTAGGAAAAAGAATCCTTGATATTTTCGGCGGTTTCATTGGTGTTATTTTCTTGCTGGTCACCTTTCCATTCATCAGCATCGGCATC
Source organism: Chloroflexota bacterium (assembly GCA_020349245.1). Lineage (GTDB taxonomy): Bacteria > Chloroflexota > Anaerolineae > Anaerolineales > UBA4823 > PFL25. Next base: position 3,723,855 of record CP070764.1, read on the forward strand.
CTGCTGGACAGTGGGCGTCCAGTATTTTACAGCCAGACCAGAGCAGGGCGAGGAGCTATCGGATACAGGATTCTGAAATTTCGCACGATGCACCAGGATGCTGAGCCTGATGGTGTTCCACAATGGGCGACTGAGGACGATGAACGTGCAACCAGATTCGGGAGAATCCTGCGCAGGACCCACCTGGATGAACTTCCCCAATTCATTAATGTTTTACGTGGCGAGATGAGTCTGGTTGGACCGCGCGCAGAAAGACCAGAATTGGTTGAATTGTTTCAACAGCATGTACCTTTTTATCGGGCGAGATTACTGGTCAAACCAGGTATGACAGGTTGGGCCCAGGTTAATTTCGGCTATGCTTCAACCATTGATGAAACAGTCGTCAAACTTGAATTCGACTTATATTACATTAAACACCGCAGTGTGCTGACGGATTTCGTCATCCTGCTCCGCACACCCTTCACCGTCCTAGGATTGCGCGGCCAATGAGATCGCTTTTCCGTTCTCCCAATCGACTGCTATTCATCGGCGACATGATCCTGATTATCGCCAGTGTTTTCGGCAGCTTTGCCCTCAGGCTCGACTTGGGACCTTTATACGTTTATTATTTGCCGCAAGCGATCACGATGATCGTAGTCGCCCTCCTGGTTAAACCATTAATCTACTACTCATTCGGGCTCTACAGTCGAGTCTGGGCTTATGCCAGTATCCGCGAGTTGAAGATAATTACCGCCGCGGTCTCAATTGCCTCGGCGATTGTGGCTCTCATTATTCTCCTCTTGACCTTCCTGCAGTATTACCGGGGTTTCCCCCGCAGTGTGCTGGCGATTGATTGGTTATTGTCCCTATTTGCAGTGGGCGGATTACGTTTCGCAATGCGATTACTTGCGGAGAGCCGGTCTGGACCCGTCAAGATAGACGGTCAATCCAAGCGGATACTTATTGTTGGTGCTGGTGATGCTGGAGCACTGGTTGTCCGAGAAATGCAGAAAAATCCCCAGCTCAATCTAATGCCCATGTGCTTCGTGGATGATGATGAAAGCAAACTGAAGCAGCGCATCCACGATGTTCCTGTTGAAGGTACTTTAGAGGACCTTGGTCGCATTGTTGACAACTGGTATATCCAGGAAGTGATCATTGCCATCCCCAGTGCCCCAGGGGCAGTCGTGCGTAAGGTAATCGAGATTTGTCGGGGAAAAGATGTACCTTTCAGAACGATGCCAGGAATTTATGAATTGATAGGAGGAAAGGTCAATGTTGGTCGCTTGCGGGAGGTGGATATCACTGACCTGCTGCGGAGAGCACCGGTTAAAATCGACACGACCTTGATCGGATCGAATCTCAGTGGGAAGCGGGTCTTGATCACCGGTGCAGGCGGTTCTATTGGACGCGAACTCTGCCGTCAAATCTCTCGCTGGGGACCTGAATCACTAATTCTCTTGGGACACGGAGAAAACACGATCTTCGAAACGCTGGTTGAGCTTGAAGAGAATTTCCCCTCCCTGCCCCTGCACCCAATTGTTGCGGATATTCGTAATTTAGATCGCTTAGCCAATGTTTTCGATCACTTCCAACCGCATTTAGTTTTCCATGCTGCTGCCCATAAACATGTTCCCTTGATGGAAATTAATGTTGAAGAGGCGGTTTCAAACAATGTCATCGGTACGCGAAATGTCGTGGAGGCGGTTCTAAACGCTGGTGTGGATCGCCTGGTGATGATTTCGACAGATAAGGCTATTCGCCCATCAAGTGTGATGGGGGCAACAAAACGAATGGCGGAAATGCTCGTTTTGGAGGCTGCCCTCCGTACAGGAAAACCATACTCTGTCGTCAGGTTCGGTAATGTGCTCGGCAGCCGAGGTAGTGTGATCCCGCTGTTTAAACGCCAGATCTCAAATGGTGGTCCAGTCACCGTGACACATCCAGACATGGAACGCTATTTCATGACGATCCCGGAAGCAGTGCACCTTGTTCTGCAGGCAGCTGCCATGGGTCAGGGCGGTGAGATTTTTGTCTTGCGCATGGGTGAGCAAGTCAAGATCTTGCAGCTGGCAGATGACTTGATCCGCCTCTCCGGATTGGAACCTGAGAAAGATATCGAAATTGTATTCACAGGGATCCGCCCCGGTGACAAATTAAGCGAAGAACTTTGGGGTCAATGGGCGCAAATTGAAGCAACCTCCCATGAAGATATTGTGCAGCTTGTCGATGAAGAGCGCTTGAGTGGGCAGGTGTTGAACAATGCGGTCAATGAGCTGGCGTACTTAGCGGATGAAGGTGATGTGGATGCGATTATCCGCCTGCTGGATGAAACCATTCCTGGTGCAGCGGTACGGAGTGTTCCCCCGCCAGACTTAACAGCCGTATTTTAATGGCAAACTTGGGTCCGACTGCATTCGCTCGTCTAAGCATACCCCAAATAGCCAATCTCTAAACTCGAATCACTTTTATGACGCTCCTAACGATTGACGGATGGAATGATTTTCTTTCGAATTTCCCAGACGCGCATTTACTGCAGACAGGAGCGTGGGGGGAATTAAAAACTGGATTTGGATGGAAACCAGTAAGGATGCGAGTTGATTCTGGGGATGAGACCTGGGGAGCACAAATCCTTTTTCACAGGCTTCCCCTGGGATTGTCCTTCGCATATATTCCCAAAGGTCCTTTGAAGGCACCTAAAAGAAATAGCGCAGAATCAACCAAACCAGGTAATCAGTTCTGGAACGAAGTTGACCGGATGTGTAGAAAACAACGGGCAGTATTTTTAAAAATCGAACCGGACGATCATTTTGGGGTTATCCCGGAAAGTTTTCGAACCAGCCCGCATCATATTCAACCACGGAGAACGATCACCGTGGATTTGTATGGTGAGGAAGATGAAATCTTAGCCCGCATGAAGCAGAAGACTCGCTACAACATTCGCTTAGCCACGCGAAAAGGTGTTTCAGTGCGCTCAAGTATGGATATTGAAATTTTTTACCGGCTGATGCAGACGACTGGAGAAAGGGATGGATTTGGGATCCACAACTTTAGGTATTACCAAAAAGCATACCAGTTATTCAATCCGACTGGTAATTGTGAAATGCTCTTAGCGGAGTTCGAAGGTGAACCCATTGCCGCCTTGATGATATTTCGCGCAGGACGACGATCCTGGTATTTGTACGGTGCATCTGCGGCAGTGCACCGGGAAAAAATGCCTGCCTACCTGTTGCAGTGGGAAGGCATGAAATGGGCTCGCGACCAGGGGTGTGTTGAGTATGATCTGTGGGGAATACCCGATTTCGATCATGAGGTCCTGGAAGCCGAATTTGACCAGCGCAGTAATGGTCTGTGGGGCGTTTACCGATTTAAACGGGGATTTGGTGGAACGATCCAGCGTTCCTCAGGAACCTTTGACCGGGTGTATCAACCGCTTCTCTATCTGCTGTATCTTCGCTGGGTAAGTAGAGGGGGGGAGTTAGGCGACCAGGCGGGTCTGTGATTTTTTAAAATGTCTGAAGATTATTTTGCAGATTGGAATGAATTGATTTCCAAACTCCCGGGACGGCATATCTTGCAGACCAAGGAATGGGGAAATGCGAAAATCGCTAATAGATGGAATCCAATTCAACGGGTTTGGCGTCATCCAGATGGGAGTCTTGCAGCAGCTGCGCAGATTTTAATCCGTTCGATATCGTTTAGCGGTTTGAAACTTCCGATGCGAATAATGTATATCCCCCGCGGTCCATTGATCGACGACTGGTGCGATTCGCAGCTCAGGCGACGAGTTCTGGATGACTTGTACTTGCTGGGTAAAGAACATCGGGCGGTCTTCATCAAGATCGATCCGGAAATTGAGTTTGGTCGGGGAGTTCCTGGCTCTAAGGGGCAAATCGACAACCCGCAAACCGATCTCCTCGTGGAAGAATTGAGGGCATCAGGATGGGTGCCCTCACCAGAACAGATCCAGTTTAAGAACACCGTAACGCTAGATTTAAAGGGAGAGCCAGAACAGCTCCTGGCTAACATGAAACAAAAAACTCGCTATAACATCCGTCTGGCGGAACGCCGAGGTGTCACAATCAAATCAGCGGGTGCGGATGATCTCGATCTCCTTTACCAAATGTACGCTGAGACATCATTACGGGACAACTTCACCATCCGTAATCAGGCCTACTATCTGTCCCTATGGAAGAATTTTATCGATTGTGGGATGGCAGAGCCATTAATTGCTGAGGTGGACGGAGAACCTGTCGCGGCAGTGATAATCTTCAGGTTTGCAGGGAGATCCTGGTACATGTTCGGCATGTCCAGCACGTCTCACCGAGAAAAAATGCCCAATTATCTCCTGCAGTGGCATGCGATCTTGAGCGCGAAAGAGTCCGGGTGTCTTGAATATGATCTCTGGGGTGCCCCAGATGAATTCTTGGAAAGCAGTGAATTGTGGGGAGTTTACCGCTTCAAAGAGGGTTTGGGAGGCCAGGTGGTCCGCTACATTGGTGCCTGGGATTTGCCAATCAATAAATTGTTCTACCGCGTATACATGCAGATGATGCCGCGCTTGCTTGCGCAGATGCGGCGACGTGGATTGGTTCAAACCAAAGATGCTATCCAAGCTGGTTAACCGGGAAAATGAGGTGAGAGTATGTTACCCAGAATCCGTTTTGCTTACCTCCCAACACCTGTCGAGCCACTGCCGAGATTGACAACGGCTCTGCAAGGTCCCCAATTATGGGTAAAGCGGGATGACCAGACTGGTCTCGCTTTTGGTGGGAATAAAACCAGAAAACTGGAATATCTCCTCGCGGATGCAAGAAAATCAGGGGCTGAGGCCTTAATTACTGCGGGAGCAGTGCAATCCAACCATTGCCGGCAAACTGCAGCAGCAGCTTGTCGGTTTGGTTTTACCTGCACCCTTGTTTTGGCTGGTGAAAAACCGGCACACATTTCTGGGAATTATTTCCTCGATCGGTTTCTCGGTGCCGAGTTGGTTTGGGTAGAGAAGTCCCAGCGCGAAATTGCACTGAAAGAGGCTTTCAAAAGCGCAAGGGAAGATGGGAAACAGCCCTACCTGATCCCTTATGGTGGATCGAATGCAATTGGTGCGGCCGCGTACAGTTTCGCAGTGCAGGAACTACTGGATCAAAAATCTGATTTGGATTGGATCATATTCCCATCTTCATCGGGAGGCACGCAAGCCGGTCTCCTGGTAGGTGCAGAGAAGTATGGTTTTCAGGGAAGAATCTTAGGTATCAGCGTGGACAATTCGGCTGCTATGTTGCAGTCAAGCGTGTCAGCCCTGGCTGGAGAAACTGCAATGCTTCTGGGTGTAAAGCGCGAATTTTCTACTGAGGAAGTTAAAGTGAACGATGAATATCTGGGCGCCGGTTATGGCGAGATGGGCGATCCAGAAATGGAAGCATTGAAATTATTTGCATTATATGAGGGCTTAATTCTTGATCCAGTTTACACAGGTCGTGCAGCCGCAGGATTAATTGATTTGATCCGCAGGGGTTTTTTCACTGCGGACCAAAAAGTTCTATTCTGGCACACTGGCGGCACTCCGGCATTGTTTGCCGATCCGTACTTGGATATGCTCTCTGCAAGATGATGTTTATCCTACTGGTTCAGCAACAATAAATCTCAATCCCCAGGTTTCGATGCCTTCCCTTGCCAAACAGGTTTGGAAGGTCAAATGATGTTCTCCCTGGTAATATTGGTTGAAAACCTGGTAGGTTGTTAGCCTTTCACCAGTGGCCAAGTCGACATATTGGCTCCAATTGCTACCCGGGGTTACTTTCTGGTAATCACGGATCATTGATATCTGATAACGATCAAAGCTGCCATCACCATTAACAACCAGAACCTGGAGGCCTTTTTTCAGGTCGAAAAATTCCATCCCGGACAAGTAGTTGTGAGCGAGAAAGCCGATTACATTGTAGCGAGCTGCCAGTTGAAATTGGGTCACTGTCTCTGGCGCAGCAGACACAAAACCTGTGTTACCGCTCGGTTGCTGGACAACCGGCAGGGCGAAAAACCCAGGTACGTAAACTCCGCGAATGGTATTAGTTTGACCATTTTCGATATTTGCCACAAATTTATTCAGTGAAGGAAATTGTCCCCGTGAAAACCAAGAATCTGTTGTTGGAGGCGAGCGGTGGATGACACTGATCAGGCTGGCACCATCGCTGCCTGTCGCTGGGAGCAATGAGTTGGTTGAATATTGTCCAGTGTTTGAGGAGGGAGGTGCCTCCATGCCAGCTAGAGGCGATAGCGAGAAGGCAAAGAAAAAACAAAGGATTGAAGCAAATAAGACCAGCTTGCGGCTTGACGATAAGAATGATTTTTGTAGATACAGACTCATAGTCCACCAACTCCAATACCTGCCGGTTAGAATCCAGTAATAAAGTTGTTATTTTTATACAATACAACTGTCCGGATTCAGCTATTGGAATTGTAAGTTTATGTGAATTTTATGCGGATTAAGCAGAATTATTTGCAATTAATCCTGTTAATTCATAAACGTGGATCAATTGCTTTTTCCCCTTGACACTTAATGGCGCGATGGGCTGTACGATAATCGCCGTACGAACCAATTCATATGTCTGTGTGCTGATAAGAATTTGACCCGGCGCTGCATTTTCTTGTAAGCGTTTTGCCAGGTTTACACTATCACCGATAGCAGTATATTCCAGGCGTTTTTCAGTCCCCACCAATCCTAAAACGGCTTCCCCCGTGTGGATACCAATCCCGAAATCCAACCAGAACTCAGAGGAGAAATCAGCCTTGATCCTGTTTATTGCTTTGCGTATTTCAAGTGCAGCACGGACAGCTTTCAAGGGATGTTGGGTTTGGGGTATCGGTGCATTGAAGAAAGCCAGGATAGCATCACCCATGAACTTATCAATGGTCCCTTCTTCCTTTAAAAGCGCTTCGGTAGCTGCACCAAGATACCGGTTTAAAACTGAGACCAAGGTTTCCGGTTCGCAACGTTCGCTGAGGCTGGTATAACCGCGAATATCCGCGAAGAGAGTAGTGATATTTGTACGAGTTCCGCCTAAATTCAATTCGTCCGGGTTCAATTGGTTGATTACAACCGGGGAAACCATACGTTCGAATAAACGCCGTTGGGCTTCCAAACGGCGAGTTTCGGTAATCTCCTCCATAACGATTGCTGCACCGAATACGGTTCCATTGGCATCTTTTAGTGGAGAAAAATTGAAGCGAAAATTTCGCACGCCATTCTCAGAAGACTGCAGGTCAAACTGCAGTCCCTTGATTTGCTGGTTGAACCTGTGGACACGGTCCAAGTATTGCGGGATATTGACCTGTTTAAATAAAGGTACTTGGTCCACTTTTTTACCCAGCAGGCTTTTCCACGGCTCTCCAAGAATCTCTTCAGCTACCTTGTTCGTCAGGGTGATTGTTTGGTCTAAGTCGGTGGTAATTACACCACTGATGATAGAGGCAAAGACATCATCCATTAAATTCTTCAGCCCGGTCACTTCTGCCAGCGTCTGCTGAACGGATTCAAACAAACGAGCGTTCTCAATGGCTACGGCAGCTTGATTGGCGAATGCTGCCAGGAGATTTTTTTCAGTCTCGGTGAATAAACCTTCACGGAGCCGGTTATCTGCATACATTACCCCGATCAACGAATCCTTAAGTATCAGGGGAACGCACAAGATTGAACGAAGGTTTTGGGAAATGATGCTTTCCTGATCGACAAAACGGGGATCCTGTTGAGCATTGGTGGTTAGGATTGGCTGGCCATCAGCTAGGACCTGGTTGACAACAGTTCGGCTTAGCGTGGTATCCGATGTATCCAAAGACTCTTGCTCCCAATTACGGGCGATGTGAATGGTCAGATCGCCCTGGGAGTCTTTTAACATGAGGAATCCTCGTTCAGCACCTGTCAGCCGGACAATGGTATCCATGACGATTCGCAACACGTCGTCCAGCTGTAAGGATGAATTTACTATCCGGCTGATATTGGCCAGCTCGAGATGGCTATCCCGTTCGTCAATTTTTTTTTCTACCTGGGTGCTCAGGTATGATAGTGAGCTAGAAAGGGAGGCTAGGTCTTCCAAGACCTGTTCAAAATCTGAAGGGTCTGCATGGAGAAGCACAGCATGTATTTGGTCAGCGAGACGGCTTAATTGGAATATTTGATTATCAAGCGATGAGTTTGCTGAATTGGTGGAGGAGGGAACCATCGAATTCTCGCTGTGTTTAGGTTCGGTCAATAGAAGACCTGATTCGTCGTGGATCTTGGAAGGGAGCGAGAAAACGCTGCAGCTTGGCTAGGAAGGATAGCTTGCGGATCTCTTTGCCGGCTTGCTGAGCTTCTTTATCTTCAGGAGATTGATGACCGTAAATGGCGTTCTGATAGGGGATGATCACGGATTGGACTGGCTTTTCTGCAACCGGAAGAAGTTCGACGAGGTCGGATCCGCGTTCGGAGGGTGTATCCGCTACCTGCGGAGCATGCCCCAGACGATTAAGGGCCCGATTGAGCTCTAAATAAGCCTTACCTAACCTTGAGAGATTGGATAACTTAGCCCAGCGGGTTATGAATCTCGGCGATTTTATACCAGCACGCTGCAGTCCTGACTCCACCTGAACTGCGATGGGCGGTGACCCTCGTTTCATCCGTACCTGACGGATGATCACGGTGATTGAGATCGCGAAAATGAAAATCAAGGCCACATATATGGGTGTTGGATCTACGGGTAATCCCCCAAGGGATACATTTTGGGATGAATCATTCTGTGCGGATAGCTCGTCCCTGCGGCGTTGGGCACGATCCTGTAGCTCCTGTTGGAGAGCGTCGTTGGTTGTTGAGCTTGTTGTCTCTGTCAGTAAGCCGATCGGTCGAATAATTGGTTGTTGGGATACGGTTGGCTCAAACTCCACCCAGCCGATATTTGGAAAATATACCTCTGGCCATGCATGCGCATCGCGATGGCGGACAGTGAAGATGTCAGTCATCGCTTCGATCCCCTGGGGTACGTTGACACTACCCGGACCCAAGGTGGGGATATCTGCTATTCCCCCGATCGTCGATTGTTCACCCTCAGCATAACCAACCGCCAGACGAGCTGGTATTCCCAAGGAACGCAGCATAATAATTTCAGCGGTAGCATAATAATTACAAAAGGCTTCCTTGTGGTCAAAGAGGATCCAATCAATAGGTTCCTGTCCGGGTGGCGGGCTGGGAACTGTATCACTATATTTCAAGCTTGTGCGCAGGAAATCAGTCACTGCTTGAGCGATGTCGTACGGATTGTCATAATTTGTTGCGATTGTCTCGGCAAGTTCGAGGGTACGTGGGGTGATCGATTCTGGCAGTTGCAAATAACGGGAGCTCACCCAGGAAGGGTACTCGCTACCAGCCTCACGCAATTCGGTTTGAGTCGCTGCGGTTAATGAAGCTTCAACTCGATAAGTATCTCCGCTAAGTAAGATTGGGCTCGCTTTCAAATGGCTGAGATCAACAGAGCCATCTGAATTTACTGCATATATTGCATCAGCTGGTCGGCTGACCCATATGGGTTGTGAAGGGGTATGCAGGTTCTGGATGGGGAAACGTGTGGTGATTGTAAAGGTGGTATTTGACCTGTTTTCGTATTCAGGCAAGTTAAGATTGAATTCATCTGGAGAAATGAACTGGGTCACCGGGAGGGTACCAGTCCATGCACCATCGTAAGTATCATACACCCGGGATCGCCAGTAATAGCGTACGTTTGAGGACGTACGCACGGGTGCCTCCACATCCATTATCACTGTATCGCTGAGCGGGTTGCCTCTACCCAAGGGTAGCATTTCCCCGTAGAAATCTGTTACCACACCGACAGAGGCTTGCAGTGAATAAAAAACATTGCTTAACCGGTTGCGAACATCCAACCAAGGTCTGGTTGCATTGAGCCAGGCTTGTTCTGCTTGGGGTACTGCAGAAGCTATCGCCGGGACAGTCCAGGCGAATAATACGACGATGACCGTGGTGATCAACCCCAGGCGGAGGGAATCCAGTCCAACATAGGGAGGCAGATACGTCCCATTCGACCTCCATTGATCCTGGAGTTTTACAAAATGCATTCTTGCAACAAGCAGCAAAGCTAAGAAAATGTATCCTGCCAAGAACCAGGTCCGTATTGGCAGGAAAGAGTCATAAGCTTGGATGGCAATCATGGCCAAGCCTGGAGGAATGATTGCCCGCCATGGGTTTCCATTACGAATAAGTATATAGCCAGCATAAGCACTCAACGTCCAGAAAAGAATTGCCATGAGGAAGTTGAAGAACAAATTATCAGTTACTGGCTTCTGTTGGAATATCTGATCGAGGATGATCAGCATCCGGTTTCCCATGCTGATCATTCTTTCTGGCCAGAGCACCCCTTCGCCCAAGGTCAAACCCAATTGCCAGACAACAACAAAACCTCCATATACAAAGGCGAAGAACCGTACCCATCCTGGTGAGAAAGTACTTTTCCCTAATGCCAATCCAGCAACTACACCCAGGAGGGCAACCGTTTGCACCAAGTTTAATTCATCTGTCCATTTGGTTGCATTTAGGCGGGTCGCGGCGATATAGATCGCCGCAATCAGGAGTAATACCGCAGGCCAATCCCACCATCGTTTAGCCTTTGAATCATTGCCAGGAAAGTCCATTATTTACACCGATAATCTAGAAGCCAGATTGGAACAATGATTTGGATACATCAAGTGTACTACGCTGCTCGGAATTTGGTTCAGAAACGCAATGGTTAGAAATATTATATCAGCCAGATGGTGTTGCCGGATTGCCGTCACCAACCTCTAAGCAGATGCTAATTGTGATGGTCAATCCTGCCCGTTGATGAAAAACCCGATAAAAAAAGGTAGAACCTGCCTCCAGGTTCTACCTTTTTTTATTTTTATTGATCGGCAGACAGGATTTGATCCCTTACCGGTCAGTTGAATTTTCTATGAGGGCAGCTAGCCGCTGACTTCCCTGACTTTATTACCGGTGACAATCGCCAAACGTTCACCGACATACTTTTCGAGTCCGATGGAAGCCTTGGAGAACGTCTCAGCGGTAGCAATGGTGGCTGGGTGGTCGTTGAACTGATCGATTTCCATGCCATTCTCATCCCAGGATTGCAGAACATAAGGGATTTTACTCATCTTCTCCATGACCTCATATGGTACATCATCATACAGGATTTCTTCCTCAAAGGTTAAATCCTCACAATTCTGGAAAAGGGGTTCGAGAACATATGGAGGCATAGTGTAAACAATATCCCCAGCGATCTTTTCAACGTCCCAGAAGTGGTTTTTTCCGCCAACGAGTGGTCCATAGCGCATAGAACAAGCCAGCATTTTGCTGGGAAGTGCATTTTCTTTCAACAGGTGGAATGCCTTACGAAAGATATATATACCCAGCCAGTGTTTGTCCGCCCAGGTCAACTGGATACCCCGCCTTTTCGCTTGCTCATCAAGAACTGGATGCTCAGTTAAACGACCGATCATCATGGTGATTACTGCCCGCCATTTATCCATCGATACACCATTCTCATTGGCAATTTCCACACCGTCAGCAGCCGCCTGGGCGACAGCCCAAATTTGCGGCAGGGTGAAGCAGGTGGTTACGTTTGTGGGTATCGCCATAGAGGTCAATGTACGAACGACCTCGACACCCTGAGTGCTGGCGGGTACCTTGATCATCAAGTTTGGAGCAATGGCGCGGATCTCCTGAGCTGTTTCAACCATCTTGTCGACATCCGTCAACAGCCGGGGATCAAGCTGGCCGGAGATGTAACCAAAGCGACCATTAGAAGCTTCCCATATGGGCAGCATCATTTCTGCACCGCGGCGAATCACTTCCTTGTAAGTGAGCCAGAAATATTCACTCAATTCAAGACCCGGATTGGAGCTGATCAGATCGTCAATCCATTCGTTCCAAAAATCCGGATCGTTATTGACCGCGGTCAGTGAAAGCGGAGGATTCGTGGTACATCCGCGAACCAGACTCCTGGCGGGATCGTCAACCACATAGATGCGGCTTAATTGTTCTTCCAAAGAGGATTTTTTCTCTTCAGGGGCAGAAGCGACCATATCCCTGACCCAAGATTCGAATACGAGTGGCGATGAATCCCACCAGATCTCAAGATCAGGATTCACCTGGCATAAGCGTTCAAGTACACTTTCATTCATCGATTTGCCTCCATATATAGTGAGTAACTTTGTTTTAGATTTTGATAGTTCATTAATGATTTGTAATGGGTAATATTCAGCGATTTAGGGTCACGGTTAAGGAGTACATATCACCCCTGTTATAGCAGTAGGTGAACTCTACTGGTGTACCGTCTTCTGCATACACAGTTCTTTCTTTATATAGAATTGGTGATCCTGGTTGGATTCGCATTAATTTCGCAAGTTCTTGATCGGCTAATCGCGCCTCGAGTTTCTGGACCGCCCTTTTTACTGGATACCCGGTTTTTTGAAATTCTTCCCACAGGTGCTGAATATCAATATCTTGAATTTCTGCTTGGGTCAGCATCGAAAACAAGTGGTGGGGTATATAAGCGTCGTGTAATGTTACCAGGACATCGTCCGCCTGTCGGAGGGTCTTTAGGTGGATAACTAAGCCGTCCGCTTCGAGTAGCAATGCATCGGCGATCTTCGGTGTGGCTTTGATCACTTCAAACTGGAGAATGAGCGCTTTGGCCTGGATCCCCTGCAAGGTGGAGTTTTCAAAAAAATTTGTCAGGCGACTGTGGTCTCTTTCGATGTGGGGCAGGGTGACAAAAGTACCCACGCCATGTCGTCGATAAAGAAAGCCTCCTTCGATCAGCTCAGAGGTTGCTTGGCGGACAGTCATCCTGCTCACTCCAAATTGGGCTGCCAGCTCATCTTCAGACGGCAATTTTTGTCCGCGCATCAACTTTCCCGAATCGATCTGCTCCCGCAGCGATTCTCGGATTTTTACGTACAGCGGAATGCCTTCCGTAGTGGATATATCAACCATAGAATGAGTCACTCCAAAGAAAATATCCCAGGGGTATCTAGACGTATAGATATCTATATTATATGTTGATTTTGTGAATCAGTGAAGAGGATTGATGAGCTACTTTATGAAAAGTATCACGATGTGATTTATTTATGGTAAAATTTGCCCCATTGCCAGCATTGCTGTGTGATACACGCGAGAATTTCAATTTGAGGTGAACATCTTCGAGGAGAATTTTGCAAATTAATTCTCCTGACGAGTGAGGAGCGCCTATGCTAAATGATTGGATTTTCATTGGAGTTTTTCTTGTCTTGGCTCCGATTTTTCCTGCAATTGCCCTACTGATACCAAGATTCATTGCCCCCCGAAAACCAAATCCCTTAAAAACTGAGACTTATGAATGTGGCATTGAAACTTATGGGGACACTTGGGTTCAATTCAAGGCTCAGTATTACATTTTTGCCCTTGTCTTTCTAATTTTTGATATTGAAGTCGTGTTTTTATATCCCTGGGCAGTGGCTTTTGAGCAGCTTCCCATGTTCGCGGTTCTTGAAGGTGTGCTGTTCATCTTGATCTTGGTTGCTGGGTTGTTTTACACCTGGCGTAAAGGTGTCTTGGAATGGGTTTAAGGGGTAAAAGATCGGAAAATAAAAAGGCTGAAGGAAAAAATCCCTCAGCCTTTTTGTGCGGATTAATTGCGGTTGAATTTCTTCCACTTGGAGAATTGGCATGAGCGATCCTATTAATTCTATTGCAGAATGGCTGCGGTCGATAATGTCTGGATGGGGATTATCAGAAGGTTTGATCACCGTGATCCTGGCAGTGGTTGGAGTCGTGATCTTGGCGACAACGGTGCTGGTGATTGATATCCTGTTGGTCTGGATCGAAAGAAAAATGGTTGCCAGGTTTCAGGATCGCTTGGGACCCAACCGGGTGGGTCCATTTGGGATTATTCAACCTATTGCAGATGTAATCAAATTGTTAATCAAGGAAGATATCTTACCGAACGGTGCGGATAAGTTCATCTTCAATCTTGCGCCAATTTTCGCGCTGGCATCTGTTCTATTATTGTGGGCTGTTGTTCCTTTTGCACCAACAGTTATCGGTGCGGATATCAATGTTGCCGTCCTGTATGTAGTCGGCATTGGTGCAGTGGGGACCTTGGGCATCATCATGGCTGGTTGGGCCTCCAATAATAAATATGCTTTGCTGGGGGCTTTCCGGACAGTAGCCCAGATGATCGCGTATGAAGTTCCCATGGTTATTGCCCTGCTAGTGCCCGTTCTGCTCGCCCGTTCAATGGGAATGCAGTCGATTGTCAATGCACAGAGTCCCTGGTACATACTCGTCGTCCCGCTAGCCGCAGTGATTTTATTCATTTCTTCCATCGCGGAGCTGGGCAGGACACCTTTTGATATCAGTGAGGCAGAATCAGAGATTGTTGCTGGATTTCACATTGAATACACCGGGATGAAATTCGGATTGTTTTATGCGGGTGAACTGCTGCATGCCTTGACCGTATCCGCCTTGATCTCAACCCTGTTTTTAGGTGGATGGCGAGGTCCGTTTGTTGATCAGTTGCCGATACTTGGGCCAGTTTACCTGTTCATTAAAGCTTTCCTTGTCTATTATCTAATCATGTGGGTACGCTATTCATTCCCGCGAGTTCGAATCGACCAGATGCTGGGTTTCAATTGGAAATTCTTGACGCCTCTCGCATTGTTACTGCTTATCGTTGTTGCCATCTTGGATAAACTACTGGTTGGTACCTCTCAGGTGGTGTACGTCTTGGTGATGTTGGCAGCCAATTTAGCCATTGTTTGGGCCACTGTCCTCATCCTGCGTAGATATGCCCGTTTTGAGCGGAAGCGCATTGGGGAGGAAAGACCAGTCGCGGTTTCCCCGACCACTGAAAGAAACGAATTTGTGGGACAGGAGTGAGATGATGACGGTTTTGCAAGTGATTTTCTTAATTACTGCGGTCGTGACGCTTGGGGCAGCTGTAATGGTCGTCACCGCTCGAAATCTGATCCACTCTGCCCTTTGGTTGATTCTCTCCTTATTTGGGGTTGCGGTGATGTATGGATTGCTGAATGCTACTTTCTTTACAGTGATCCAGGTGGTGATATATATCGGGGCGATCGCAATATTGATGATATTTGCCATCATGTTGACCCGCCGGGTGATTCAAGATCCTGGGAGTAGCGTTAATAGAGGCTGGTGGTTAGCAGGGTTGATGTCACTGGTTCTGTTCACAGCCTTGGTATGGATGTTCAGCACCTGGACTGGATTTCATACAACACTGCCTGAAATGCCCGCCGGTATTGACCCGATTGAATTATTAGGGACTGCTCTGGTATCTCCAAGTGGATATGTCATTCCCTTTGAAATCGCTTCAGTGTTACTCGTAGCTGCATTAATTGGCGCGGTAGTGGTGGCCTGGGAGAGAAAATCATGATCTCATTATCCTATTTTCTAGTTTTTTCCGCGGCTTTATTCTGTATCGGATTGTATGGGGTGTTAGCACGCAAGAATGCGATCGCGATTCTTATGGGAATCGAATTGATGTTGAATGCTGTGATAATCAACCTTATCGCCTTTTGGCGTTTTCGCGGCCCTGAGATGATCGCCGGTCAGGCTTTTGGGATCATTGTTTTTGCTGTTGCTGCGGCAGAGGTAGCCGTGGGTCTAGCTTTATTCATTGCCATATATCGCCGTCGAAACACGATCGCTGCTGACGAGATCGATCTTTTGAAATGGTGATAGGAGGAATTTAATGGAATCATCGACACTTGTATGGCTGTTGCCTGCTCCTCCATTAGTTGCATTTTTCATAATCATGTTGTTGACCAATCGCAGCAAGGGATTGAGTCACTTTCTTGGGGTTGGTGCAGCATTTCTTTCATTTGTTGGCAGCATGGCCATCGTTGTTTTGGCTCTTCAATCTGGGCACCTTGGGGAAGAGCCATTTACATCAGTCCTCAATTGGATTCCAACCGCAGACACATGGTTCCAGATCGGCGTCTGGGTAGATCCGCTAACGGTGGGGACGCTGTTCTTTGTGGCAATCACGATTTTGATGATCTTCATTTACAGTATTGGGTACCACAACTATGGACAGCCAAAGGGTGATCATGATGCACCTGGCCTGCCACCTCATGGAGCGACTGTCGAGGATGAGCATGGACATAAACACAGGGTGCCTTCCATCGAACCGATGTATTCACGGTTTTTTGCATTTATATCTCTGTTTGCGTTTGGGATGTATGTCCTGGTGGTCTCCAATAACCTGCTGACCCTCTTTGTCGGCTGGGAGATCATGGGTTTATGCTCGTATCTGCTGATCGGATTTTGGTATGCCAAACCCTCGGCCAGGGCAGCGGCAATAAAGGCATTTTTGACTACCCGGGTCGGTGATGTGATTATGCTCCTCGGTCTGGCTTATTTGTACTCGTTGGCAGGCAGTTTAAGCTACGATGTGATCTTCTCGGAGGAGACACTCCACCTTCTGACCTCAACCAGTGCCCCCGTTTTAGGGGTTTCTGCCGCAGTGCTGATTGGCCTCTTCCTGTTCATTGGTACGATTGGAAAATCCGCTCAGTGGCCATTGCATGTCTGGTTACCAGATGCCATGGAAGGTCCCACCCCGGTTTCGGCGATGATCCATGCAGCCACAATGGTCTCAGCTGGTGTCTACCTGGTAGTCAGAGTTTTCCCGATCATCTCAGCGGGTATGGTCCATGGCGAGCCTACCGTGACGATGAATTTAATGGCTTTCATCGGTGCTTTCACTGGGCTCTTTGCTGCCACGATCGCGGTTGCCCAAAATGATATCAAACGGGTCCTGGCCTATTCAACCATATCGCAGCTGGGTTACATGATTGCCGCAATCGGTATCGGGGCATACGTTGCCGCAGCTTTTCACCTCTTTACCCACGCTTTCTTCAAAGCATTGTTGTTCTTGGGTTCTGGTTCAGTGATCCACGGCGTAGAGCATGGTGTGCTCCATACCGGCGAGGAGGTCGACCCCCAGAATATGTTCAACATGGGCGGGTTACGAAAGAAAATGCCGATCACATTCTGGACTTTTTTGATCGGTGGTTTTGCCCTATCAGGTTTCCCCTTTATCACTGCAGGATTCTGGTCCAAGGACGAAATCCTGGCTGATGCTTTTGCCCATTCGAGCTGGGCGGTGCTGATCGTCTTGGCATTGGCAGCCTTATTAACTGCCTTCTACACGATGCGCCAGATCACGCTTACCTTCCTGGGAAAATCACGCACGGAGTCAGCCGAGCATGCGGTAGAGTCAAAGTGGACCATGACATTCCCCTTGGTCTTTCTGGCTGCGTTTGCAATCATCGCTGGCTGGCCAGGTATCCCCGGTGATTTCCCAATTATCGGTGGGTTTATCCCAAATTTCATCCATGAATTTATCGGGGAGACTTTAGCTGAACATCCTGAGACGATTACATTCAATTGGATTCCTTTGTTGATTTCCTTGGCGGTTTCCCTGGGTGGATTATTCCTGGGCTGGCTCGTGTACAAGGATGTCCCGGCAGGTGCACCCGATCCTCTCGAGAAGCCTCTTGGTCCAATCTATCGTCTGTTGAAAAACAAGTATTACTTTGATGAGCTCTACGACTTGATTTTTGTGCGGCCTGCGTATTGGATGTCGCGTACCTTCACCTACCTTTGGCTTGATAGAAAGATCATCGATGGTGTCCTTCATACGGTATCCCGGGTGTCATTCTCTTTGGGCGGTTTATTGCGGAACTATATTGACAAACCGATCGTGAACGGCTTTGGTGATTTTGTTGGTGAAAGCGTGAAACGTCTCGGTAAATCGGCACGGTTTATCCAGACCGGTCGGATACAGCAATACATGGTAATGGCATTGATCATTGCTTTTGGCACACTGTTTTATTACCTGTTTATTTTGTCGCAGTAAAGATTTGTTTGACTGGACGTAACTATATGGAAATTAATCCAAATCAAGGATGCAGGAGCTAAGAATGGAATTCATCTTGAATTATCTGCTCAGCTTGATCCTTTTTACCCCAGCGGCAGTTGCTATCTTGGTCCTTCTTTTGCCACGAGGAGAGGTGAAACTGCAGCGATGGGTAGCCTTCTTGGGAAGCCTAATTCCCTTGGCATTATCTCTCGTCCTGTGGTTTAACTTCAAACCCGATCAGCCAGGGTTTCAATTCGAGGAGATGTACGTGTGGTATGCGCCGATCAATTCCTCATTCCACCTGGGGGTGGATGGGATCTCGTTGGTCATGGTAGTTCTCACCACACTACTCACTCCACTTGCTATTCTGGCATCCTACAGCATAAAGGAACGCGTCAAGGTGTATATGTTTTTCTTCTTGATGCTGGAAATGGGGATGCTGGGAGTTTTCCTCTCATTGGACCTGCTGATCTTCTTCGTTTTCTGGGAGCTCGGACTGGTTCCAATGTATTTCCTGATCAATCAATGGGGAAGTGAGAAAGGAGAGCGGGAAATCTGGGGGCGAAAAATCAAAGCACGTACTTATGCTTCCTTCAAATTCATGATTTACACGATGGCAGGATCTTTGGGTTTGCTGCTGGCGATCCAGCTAATTGGCGTCGTGGCAGGCACATTTGATATGCCGGTTTTGTTCGAGCGTATGGGGAGTGTAGAGGGAACATTAATGGGGTTTCCTGTCAGCACGGTGAAAACCGTGGCATTCTGGGCGTTCGTTGTAGCCTTCGCGATCAAGGTGCCGGTCTGGCCATTCC
Source organism: Chloroflexota bacterium (assembly GCA_020349245.1). Taxonomy (GTDB): domain Bacteria; phylum Chloroflexota; class Anaerolineae; order Anaerolineales; family UBA4823; genus PFL25. Next base: position 3,742,588 of record CP070764.1, read on the forward strand.
ATACCTGGTTGCCCGATGCTCACACGGAGGCACCAACTGCAGGTTCCATGATTCTGGCAGGTGTTTTGCTGAAACTGGGAGCCTACGGTTTTCTACGATTGGTCCTGCCGCTCTATCCAGATGAATCGAAGTATTTCGCCGCAGCTCTTGCCTTCCTGGCGACCATGGCGATCATTTTTGGGGCACTGGCTTCTTATGGTCAAAATGATTTCAAGCGGTTGGTGGCATATTCTTCTGTCAACCATATGGGTTTTGTGATCTTGGGTGTTGCTGCTGCCGCATTTGCGATAAATTCTGAAAATGCAACCATAGCCCTGAATGGAGCGGTGTTGCAAATGTTTAACCACGGTCTGTCTGCGGCCGGGATGTTTTTCCTCGTGGGTGTGATATATGAGCGCACACATACCCGCGATCTCAATGAATACGGGGGCTTATTCCCCCTAGTCCCTGTATATGGAGGCATCCTGATCTTTACTTCGATGGCTTCCCTGGGATTACCGGGATTGGGTGGCTTCATATCCGAATTTCTGGTGGTGCGAGGCGCATGGCCGATCTTCACCCTGTTCACAATTTTGAGCATGATTGGGCTTTTCTTCACCGGCGCCTACATTCTTAAGGGGATCAAGCAAGTTTTACATGGACCATTAAATGAGCGGTGGAAGGGACACATCAGTGAGATAAATGTCCGTGAAGCATTTGTCATCACCCCGTTGATGGTGCTTATGCTGCTGATCGGTATCTGGCCGGCGATGCTGCTGGATGTGATTAACCGGGCTGTGATGATGTTCTATTCGCTCTATTCATGATTGAGGTGAATGATGGCATTCCCATTTCTTAGTGTAATCATTTTTACCCCTATCATCACCGGTGTTTTTCTCTTGTTAATTCCCGGTGAAAGGAAAACAGAAATCCGGATGACTGCCCTGGCAGCATCCCTGATCGCCTTGGCACTATCGACCTGGGTTTATTTCTCATACGATCCAGCCGTAGCTGGATACCAGTTCATTGAGAAATATGATTGGTTCCCAACTTTAGGCATCTCATACTATGTCGGTGTAGATGGGATGAGTGCTCCTTTGCTGATCTTGACTGGTATTGTCATGTTCACCGGTGTTTTGATCTCCTGGGGCATCGATGACAGGCCGCGAGAATTTTTCGCATTTCTATTCATCCTTGCATCAGGCGTTTTTGGGGTTTTTGCTTCTCTGGATTTATTTGGATTGATTTTCTTTTACGAAATCGCTGTATTTCCGATGTACCTGCTGATCGCCATCTGGGGTTGGAAGGTCACCCGGGAGTACGCGGCGATGAAGTTGACTTTGTACCTATTCATCGGATCGGTCATCGCACTGGTTGGAATATTGGCGATGTATTTCTCCTCCGGCTTAAGCACGTTTAACATGCTCACCTTGGAGACTGCCAATTTTTCGCCAGAGTTTCAAAGGTTCTGGTTCCCATTTGTGTTCTTTGGTTTTGCAGTCCTAGGTGGTATATTCCCCTTCCATAACTGGAGTCCGGATGGCCACGTAGCTGCACCAACGGCGGTTTCGATGTTCCACGCGGGTGTGCTGATGAAGCTGGGCGCGTTTGCTGCCTTGCGGGTAGGGATTATGCTGCTTCCGGAGGGCGCTCGCTTCCATCTGCCCTGGATCATTGTCCTTACCTTAATCAATGTCGTCTACGGTGCATTCATCGCCATGGTTCAATCCGATTTCAAATATGTTATCGGCTTCTCATCCGTATCCCATATGGGTCTGGTGTTGATGGGATTTGCCACCCTGAATGCCGATGGCATGTTGGGGGCAGGTGTGCAAATGTTTTCGCATGGCATTATGACAGCATTATTCTTCGCAGTCGTCGGCGTGATATACGATCGAGCCCATACCAGGGAGGTGCCTAAATTGGGCGGCTTCGCGGCGTTAATGCCAATCGTTGCTGGGGCGTTTATTGTCGGTGGTCTGGTTTCGATGGGTATGCCTGGATTCTCCGGGTTTGTCGCAGAATTCCCCATATTTATGGGTTTGTGGCGTTACCAGCCCTGGATCGCTATTATTGCCTCAATTTCGATCGTTATCACGGCTTCCTATATTATCCGCATCATCGGCCGGGTATTTTTCGGAAAAATGCCAGAGGAGTTTGTCGGACATTTTGGTGATGCCACAGTCTTGGATAAAGTTGCCTTGGTTCTTTTAAGTGCGATTCTGATCGTGGTTGGTGTTTATCCAACGATCATGGTGACGATGGTTGAATCCGGCGTTGAGAACATATTGCGCCTGTTGGGAGGTGCTTAGGTGTTCAGTAGCATTGATAGCAACATGGTTCGTGCGATACTGCCAGAAATTGGTCTTGTGGTTCTTGGCCTGGTCGTATTGGTTTACGATTTAGCTGCCCGTCAGGAAGCAAAACGTGGATTAGGTTGGTTAACCGCTGGTGGAATCGCGGTGATTTTTATTTTGACTCTGCTATTCTCTCGACCTATCGAGCAATCCATGTCCCTTTGGGGTGGAATGCTTCGCCATGATTGGTTGAGCTTTTCCTTTACCTTGCTTTTCCTGTTTGGTGCTGCAGCTACCAGTCTTTTTGCCATGGAAATAAAAGATCTTGGTCAGCGAGGGGAGTTTTACCTGTTGTTGCTCGTCTCAACCATGGGCATGATGTTGATGGCCTCCTCAGCGAACCTGGTCATGCTGTTCTTGGCTGTAGAGACGACCTCCATCCCGCTTTATATCCTGGCAGGGTTTTATAAGCTAGATAATAAATCCACCGAATCCGGGTTTAAATACTTCCTGTTTGGGGCGATGACTTCTGCGGTCATGCTGTATGGTTTTAGCCTGATCTTTGGTTTCACAGGGACAACCGATATCTACGAAATCACCAAGTTGGTTAATACGGGTCAATTTTCCTTACCACTTGCTATCGGAACCCTCATCCTCGTAATGGTTGGATTTGGATTCAAGGTTTCTGTGGTCCCGTTTCACTTTTGGGCACCCGATGTGTACGAGGGCGCCCCGACCCCGGTAGCAGGTTTTCTATCTACAGCTTCCAAGGCAGCGGGTTTTGCGGTCTTGATGAGAGTGCTCCTGACAGTGTATGCAGACCCGGAGATCATCCCGTATTGGGTGATTGTTGTGGCTGCCTTGTCAGTCTTCTCGATGACGTTGGGTAATGCCTTGGCAATCCCTCAGAAGAACATCAAACGATTGTTGGCTTATTCATCGATCGCCCATGCTGGCTACGCTTTAATTGGCATTGCCTCACTGTCGGCGTTAGGTATTGCTTCCGTGGTGTTGTACCTGGTAGTGTACGTGATTACGAACTTAACTGCCTTTGGTGTAGTGGCAGCTTTCTGGCGGGTTTCTGGTTCCGATGAGATTGCAGATTACGCTGCCTTGAGCCGACGCTCTCCCACCCTGGCAATTATTTTCCTGGTAGCTCTACTTTCTCTTGCAGGTATGCCGCCCCTCGGGGGCTTTGTTGCCAAATTCTTTGTGTTCGCTGCTGCGGTAAACGCGGGGTTGATTTGGTTGGCGATCATCGGAGTTTTGAATGCTATTGTGGGTCTCTACTACTACCTAGTAGTGTTAAAGGTTGTTTATCTTTTCCGCTCCGAGGAGGAGGATCAGCCAATTCCCCTGACACGTCCCTATGTATTAGCCCTTGCAGTCCTGACAATCAGTATTATTCTTCTGGGTACGTTATTTGGCCCCTGGGCAGAATGGTCATCGAGAGCTGCTGCGGCATTATTTTAATGAATTTACCTGGTTACCTCATTATGGTCGCGAATCTGGCATGTTCTGACAAAAAAAACTTTATTTGTCCTTTTTTGCACATTGACGAGTGTAATCCCCATATGATAGAATCGGCGCGCCATGAGCCAAACAGGTAGTTCGCCCGATAAGAAATCGGCTCTGCGCAAGCTCAACCTGACATTGGCAGCTGTTACTGGTCAAGTAGGTTGCCTGACAGTAATCATAATCTTAGTAGCATTTCTCGCTGGACGATGGTTGGACAGTCGATTTGAAAGCGACGCGCTGTTCACTGTCATACTCATGGTGGCAAGCGTACCTGTAACTTTGGTGGTCATGTTTTGGGTGGTGAGATCGGTCACCTCCCGCTTTGCGAAGCCATCCGCACAAAATTCTTTGGAAGATGAGGAGGGCAGAGATAGTGGAAAAACCCCGTAGGAAATGGCGATACGGTATTAACCGTTGGATAATCCTAGGTCTGGTCATTTTAAACGTTATTGCTGTTAGGTTTTATGCCCCGGTTCTGCCGCACATTCAGCTGCCGGCAGAAAATGTATCCACAACGCCGTTGTTTGGAAATTTTTATCTTACGAATACATTGATAGCCACCCTGATCGCAGATGTGATCCTGGTCTTGATTGCCTTTGCAGTGTCTCGTGCAGCTCGCAGCGGAGACCTGATTCCAAGAGGTATCCCTGGTGCAATTGAGGCAATTCTGGAGGTTATCAATAACCTCACAGAATCGACCGCAGGCAAGTGGGCGAAGAATATATTCCCATTTTTTGCCACGATCACCATGCTTGTTCTGGTTGTGAACTGGATGGAACTGATCCCGGGGGTGGACAGTATTGGAAGAATTGAACACGCCGAACACGAGGGACACCCTGTTGAGCAAGTAATACCTGGCGTATACACAATTCTGCCATCACCACCTGCGGTAGAAGGGGAGGAGCACCATGAAGAGGGCTTCGCTCTGGTTCCCTTTGTAAGGGTTGCTTCCACCGACTTGAACTTTACCGTCGCACTGGCATTGATTTCTGTCTTGATGACACAAGTGATGGGTGTCCGTGCGCTAGGTGCGAGCTATTTCACCAAGTTTATCAACGTTGGTGGTATCTTCAAGCGACCAATCTTCGGAGTGATCGATTTCTTTGTCGGTCTCTTAGAGCTTTTGTCGGAAATTTCAAAACTGCTGTCGTTCTCCTTCCGTTTATTTGGAAATATATTTGCAGGTTCAGTACTCTTGTTTGTTATAGGTACACTAATTCCGGTTTTTGTACAATCCCTCTTCTTGGGATTGGAGTTTTTTGTGGGTCTTATTCAGGCGGTGGTATTTGGCATGCTGACTATGGTATTCATGGCTCAGGCAACACAAGGTCATGGCGAACACCATGAAGATGAACAAGCCCACGCTTAATCCGTTTTTTCCTGGGTAATTAATACCCGGTTGTAATCAATTATCTTGTAAATTTATAATATGGAGGTAAACAAAATCGCATGGAAGTCGCAGCCGCAAAACTAATTGGAGCTGGTTTGGCAATGGTTGGAACAATCGGTGCAGGTGTCGGAATTGGTATGCTGGTGAACGGGGCAGTACAAGGTATCGCCCGTAATCCAGACGCCAGTGGTGATGTTCAGACCAATATGATCTTGGGCATTGCCTTCACAGAAGCAGTAGCCATTTACTGTCTGGTTGTTGCCCTCCTGATCCTGTTCGTAGGATAATCCTGAGGTGCTTGGGAGGAAGGAAATCAAGCAGGTACCTGCCTCTCAATGCTAAAGAAAGAGTAATGATTAACTAAGAAAGGAGCACCCCAGTGGAAGGATTAGGACTTAATCTAGGATATTTATTTGTTCAGATATTCAATTTTTTGATCATCTTCGTCGTGCTGCGCGCTTGGGTTTACAAACCCATCCTCGAATTGCTGGAGAGACGTAGGACAGCGATCGCAGAGGGCCTTGAAGATGCTCGTATTGCCGCTGAAGCCCGGCAAAACGCGGAGGAAGAAGCTAAACGTGTGATCTCGGAAGCACAAGCCAAGGCAAGCCAACTTCTGCGTGAAGCGAATGAACGCGCTGAAGCCCAAGGAAAAGAAGTCCTTGTAGAAGCAGAAGCTGACGCGGCCAAAAAGCGAGAAGAGGCATTCGCTGAGATTGAAAGCGAACGCGAACGCATTCTTGGGGAGTTGCGTGGCCAGGTTGGCGCTCTAGCCATTGCAGCAGCTCAAAAGCTGATCAACGCTTCGCTGGATGAACAGCGCCAGCGCGTCTTGATTGATGAATTCTTCTCTGGTGTTAAATCCGGTCGGGTTGTTGTCTTGGAAGGTGAGCAGGTAAGTGGTGCCTCTGCCGAGGTTACTAGTGCACTACCGCTCACTTCAGAAGAGAAAGACGCAGTAAAACAGGAGGTTCTCTCTAAGGTTGGAGACCAAGCAACTGTAACCTTCCGGGTAAACCCTGCAATTCTTGGAGGATTGATCGTCCGGGTTGGCGATAAAGTGTTGGATGGTTCCGTCAGTGGGCAGCTGGAATCAATGCGACAGAGCCTCTACTAGAATTTATAATTCTTTGGTTGTGATTTAAGACTTAACGTTAATTTTGTGATCTTACGCCCAGGGTTCTGCCTTGGGCGTATTTGCTAAATATGAATAAATCCAGCTTGCAGGCATTGATAAATAGTTTTCCGCAAACCTTTCAGGGAAGTTTTCCAGATACTGATATCAGTGGAATTGCCCTCGATTCTCGTCAGGTAAATCCTGGAGATATCTTTTTCGCGCTGGAGGGTGGAAATCAAGATGGGCATCAGTTTATTCCAGAAGCAATTGCGAAGGGAGCCGCAGCTGTCGTGGGAACAAAGCCATACGCGGTGAAGCCGATTCCTTATCTCCGGGTTGAAGATGGACGGCTTGCCCTGGCTCAACTATCTGCGGCTTTTTTTGATTTCCCCGGCCGGGAGTTGAACGTGATCGGTGTCACAGGGACGGATGGGAAAACTACCACAGCCAACCTGATATACCAGATTCTGGTTTCTGCTGGATACAAGGCGGGGATGATCTCCACAGTCAATGCGCTGATTGGTGATCAAGTCTTGGATACTGGTTTCCATGTTACTACCCCAGAAGCACCTGACGTGCAGAGATATCTTGCGCAGATGGTTGAAGCCGGGATCAGTCATGTAGTTCTTGAAGCGACCTCACATGGCTTGGAACAGCAGCGGGTGGCTTCCTGTGAATTCGATGTGGCTGTGGTCACGAATATTACCCATGAACATCTTGATTTCCATGGATCCTTCGAAGATTATCGATTGGCGAAATCGCGTTTGTTCAGGGAATTGTCATTAACTCCAGCGAAGAAAATGGGAAATCCTAGCTTGGCGGTTTTAAATATGGATGATGATTCCTTTGAATATCTTTTTGATGTCGTGGAAAATCTCCCTGCACCTGTTAGCAAGGTGACTTATGGTGTAAGCCCAGGCGCAGATTACCACGCATTAAATGTCACCTCACATTCAAGTGGACTGAAATTTTCTTTCCAAGCGGAAAATATTCAATCTGAAATTAGAAGTGATCTTTTGGGGGCTTATAATGTATCGAATTGTCTCGCGGCAATCGCAGCCACCCATGCAGGTTTTGAGGTCGATGAGGAATATTTACGGCTTGGAATTGCTAAGATGCAAAAAATACCAGGCCGGATGGAGATAATCGATTTTGGGCAGGATTTCCTGGCGATCGTCGATTTTGCACACACGCCGAATGCATTGGAACGGGCCTTGCAAACTGCTCGGGAGCTGACCGAAGGACGGGTAATTGCCGTTTTCGGCTCGGCAGGTCTGCGCGATAAATTCAAAAGACGAATGATGGCCGAATCTGCTGCCCAATTGGCAGATGTCTCCATCCTCACCGCGGAAGATCCACGTATTGAATCGTTGGACGAAATCTTGGCCGAGATGGCTGCAGGCGCTCAATCCCAGGGAGGGCAGGAAGGGAAATCATTCTGGCGGGTTCCAGACCGTGGAGAGGCGATCCGTTTCGCGGTTCAAATGGCAAAACCCGGAGATCTTGTCATCTCTTGTGGAAAGGGGCATGAACAATCGATGTGCTTTGGAGAGATAGAATTCCCCTGGGATGACCGTACCGCAATGCGGGCAGCACTCGCCGAGCTGCTTGGTGTTCCAGGTCCACAAATGCCATTTTTACCCACTAAAGATGAGAGTTTCTCTGGGGACTGATTGTAATAAACTAATTTGATTTGCAGAAAATTTTGTACTGTCAATAAAGGAGATTCCACATGAGGTCAATACTGCGTTTTATCCGTATGATTCTTCGTTTCCTGCTAGTCTGGTTCGTAGATACAATCTCGCTGCTGATAACTTCTTGGGTAATTTCAGGGGTCAATCTACTTCCAGAACAAGGATTCCCAGTATTCGTAGTCGCTACTGCGGCAGCTTTAATGCTAAGCATTGTGAATTTACTGATCCGGCCATTGATCCTGTTGCTGGCAGTTCCACTGGGTTGGGTGTTTATATTTTTAGCTGGTTTCATCATGAATGGTATCGTTTTATTAATCACCTCTGCCTTGCTACCTGGACTTGAGGTTTCTGGATTGTGGGCAGCATTTCTTGGTGGTCTTTTCCTCTCTTTTGTAAATACAGTCCTCATCACACTATTGGATATTGACGATAGTGAATCATTTTACGCAAACCTGGTTAAACGACAGGCAGCCAAACAATCGGAACTGAAGGAAGGTGAGAATACCCGCGGGGTGGTTATGCTAGAAATTGATGGATTGAGTTACTGGCATATTAAAAAAGCGGTGGAAGACGGCTTCATGCCCACGATAAAAAAGTTAATGGACGAACAGGGCTTTCAAATCTCACGCGTGGATTGCGGTTTACCGGCGACGACCCCCGCTTGCCAGGCAGGTATTCTGCAAGGGAACAATACCGGAATACCTGCATTTCGCTGGTTGGACAAAGAGAGCAACCGTCTGTTAGCGGGAGGCCAGGCTGCCGCCGAAATAGAACCGGAGCTATCGTCTGGAAAGGGTTTACTCGAAGGGGGATCAAGTATTGGTAACATGTTTAGTGGGGATGCAACGAAATCAATACTCACATTTTCAAAGATTCGGGCAGAAACACCAGAAGATAAGAAGAAACGAGCCCAGGATATGTATTTGCTGATGCGTAATCCGTACTTCTTCAGGCGTGTAGTGGTTCTGTTCTTTGCAGATATGGCTCAGGAGGTGTGGCAGGGGTGGCAGCAGCGACGCAAGGATGTCCAACCGAGGTTAAATCGTTTACATAATGGTGATCCGCTACTGCGTGCAGCAACAAATATCTTCTTGCGTGATGTGGGTGCGTACCTAACCATTCTGGATATTATCCGGGGTGTACCGGCAATTTATACATTATTTGCCGGGTACGATGAAGTGGCCCACCACTCCGGTCCTTGGACTAATGATGCAATGCTTACACTTCAACAATTCGATCGCACAATTGCTCAGATCTTGATGGCGGCTGAACGAGACGCTCCAAGACCTTATGAATTCATACTGCTTTCTGACCATGGTCAGTCTTTTGGAGCAACGTTTGAGCAACGCTATGAGATCGGTATACTGGATTTCATTAAGGAACAGCTTCCGCATGGTACCTCAGCAGTAAGCACTGGTGGAGGTGACGATGGCACAATCGGGGTTTCTGCATTGATGGCAGAACTGGAGAATCTGGAAGACAATCGGCTGGCAGGAGCGGTTGGTCGTTCAGTGCTTCAACAAACGAGGAAATCCATGAAGAACAACCTCGAGCAGCAACCAGGCGCCAAAGAGGTTGATCCTGCCAAAGTTACCCTGTGTTATTCAGGCAACTTGGCTCAGGTATATTTTGACCTTTTTCCCAGAAAAGTAACCCTGAACGAGCTTAATGCAGCCTATCCAGGAATGGTGGATACTCTTGTTCAGCATGAGGGCATCGGGATCGTTGTTGCCTATGAGGATGACCTCGAAGCAGTTGCTTTTGGTAAAAATGGCGCCCGCAATTTACACACCGGAGACGTGGTTGGCGAAGATCCCCTGGAACCCTTCGGAGATGTGGAATTGCGCGCATGGCAACTGCGCCGGATCGCAGATTTCTCAAATGCAGGCGATCTCATTTTGAACAGCACTTTATATCCCGATGGGACGGTTGCTGCACTGGAAGAGTTGATCGGTAGTCACGGTGGATTAGGCGGTGAACAGACCGATGCATTTATCTTCCATCCAGCGGACATGGAGATCCCCGAAACTCGCAATTCACAGGAGGTCATGTCGATATTAAAATCCCGTGTTGGCTTGCCAGGGCCGACACCTCTTCCAGACCTTCCGGCAGAAATTGAGGCCGAGCCCTGGGAATTTGCTGTTCTCGCTAAAGGCCTAAGCCAGGTTAGAAAGTGGTTGGGTTATGCCTTTGAAGCGATAAAACTGAATAAAGATACCTATGGGCAGATCGCCCGCGACATTTATATGACAGGTCCAGCCTTATTAATCGCCTTCCTGGGGCAGGTTCTCCAATCTGTCAATGATCAAAAGCAATTCGTTATCCTCGACATCTTTCTCCGCTTTGGAATCTGGTTTATCGCGGTGCTATTTATTCAATTTGCTGCCAGATTGCTGCGTGGCAAAGCCAGATACAGCGAAACTTTACGCGTCGCAGGATTTGCGCAAAGCGCCTTTATCCTGGAGGTTCTTGGTTTTCTACCGGTAATCGGTCCTTTAGGGAGATTCATGGCTTTGTTGCTTAATTTCTTCGGAGTTTGGATCGGCGCATCCGCTGCTCACCAATTAAAGGGGTGGCGGACGTTCATCTTGCCGATTATTTATGTTCTAACCCTGGTTATCGCAGTGTTCTTCCTGTTTGCAGTTATCGAGGGATCTGCGTTGACAGTTGGAGGTTTATTGCAAGATTTCGGAATCGCATCTGGGCAATAATCGAAAAAGGGATCCGCAATCTGCAGGAAAATCACAGACCAATTATGCTGCATGCATGGCAGTGAATATAGGCTCACAAAACTTTCACGGCTATAGAAAGTGATATAACGTGCTTGATTAAGGAATTGAAGGATTGATTACACTATGAAGATGACAGTGCGCGGCATTATCTTCTTCGGGATATACATATTCTTGATTACGTTACCCCTGGATACAGCCCTGCTTTCCAATCCCGCCCGGGCTGCAAAACCTTTTATCGTGGAATTTGCAGTTGGCGCTGGTTTTATCGGATTTTCCTTAATGGCCTTGGAATTTGCGTTGATATCCCGGATTGAAGCTGCAGCGCAGCCGTTTGGCGAAGATTCTCTGCAGCTATTTCACAACATTATGGGTGTGGTTGCCCTTGGATTAATTCTGCTCCACCCGATAATTCTGGTATTTAGCGGATATCCAGCGAACTGCTGGTTGAATCCTTTCGCTGACTGCGGCAATCTCGCCACACGAACAGCCTCTTTATCTCTGATTGCTCTGATCTTACTGGTTGGAACTTCGCTTTGGCGTAAGAATCTGCGGATTCCATACGAAGCTTGGCAGGTTATGCATGGCTTCTTGGCAATTTTTGTTTTGATCGCAGCGCTGTTTCATATATTTATCTTGGGGAGGTATACCTCCACAGACTTGATGAAGGTGATGTGGTTAATTTACGCTGTCCTGGTTGTGGGGTTAATCCTTTGGTATAAAATTCTGTCGCCGATACTGAATTGGAATAAGAAGTGGCAGGTTCATGAGAACCGAGCAGAGCGAGGAGATGCACATACCTTGGTTCTCGAGCCTGTGGGCCATGATGGATTTTCTTTTGAACCAGGACAATACGCTTGGATCAAAAAAGGAAAAACACCATTTGGCGTGGGACAACATCCCATATCCTTCTCCTCCAGCGGTGATGTACCCCCGGGGGGCCAGGTTTCCTTTACCATCAAGAAATTAGGCGACTGGTCGCAGGAGCAAGTTCCCGAGATTAAACCGGGGGATTATATGTGGATAGATGGACCGCATGGCGTGCTATCCTCCGACCGTGAACAAGGTATGGGATACATCCTGATCGCGGGAGGGATCGGGATCACGCCATTGTATTCTATGTGTCAAACAATGGCTGAAAGAGGGGATGTGCGTCCAGTGGTTCTTTTTTATGGTGGCAACCAATGGGAGAGTTTGACTTTCCGAGAGGAATTAGAGCAGCTCTCCAGTAAGATGGATTTAAGAATTGTATTTGTTCTTTCGCAACCTCCTGAGGATTGGAAAGGGGAGCGGGGTTTCATTAATCGGGAGATCCTTGAGAGACATTTGCCCGAGCAGTATAAACGGTTTGTTTATTTCATATGCGGTCCAAGCCCGCTGATGGATGCCATGGAAGAGGCACTCCCAAATTTGGGGGTGCCTGCTGAGAAAGTATTTTCCGAAAGGTTTGGAATGGTATAAGCGGAGATTAGAAAAATGCACCACGTAATAGTCAAACGTTTTGCGATCCTGCTGACGATTTTACTACTTGTCAACATTATTCTATTTGCGATTGTCGCTTCGCCGTAAAATTTGATAGCTAAGCAGTCTCCAGTCTGAAATTGATCAGTTGAATAGACTTTAGCAAAAGAAATTAATTGCGCTAAAGCAAATTCATTTAACGAGAGTAAGGCTATCGGCTTCTCTAGAGATATTCTTTTCGATTGGAATATTAATGAAGTCGGGAAATTGGCCGGGTATATCCCATTAAGGGTAAAAAGGCCAAATGATGGGGAGGAAAATCATCGATACAACGAAAAGGGCAACAGTCAGCAATATCCCGACGCGTGTATAGTCGGAAAATCGGTACCCTCCGGGACCAAACACGAGTACATTGGCTTTGTGTCCTACGGGTGAGAGGAAGCTGGTAGCCGCTCCGATAACGACAGCCATGGTGAAAGTCAGATGGTTAACACCTAATCCCAAAGCAGTGTCAACTGCAATCGGGACAATCAGAACGACAGCGGCCGCATTTGACATAGGTTGAGTGATCAATGCTGAAAGGAGATAAATCCCGGCTAACAAACCGATCGGTCCGTAATCGCCAAGTAAACCCAGCATCGTGTCAGCCAAGTATTGCGCGGTGCCGGTGTTTTCCATCGCGATTCCCAGTGAGAGCATCCCACCAACTAGGAATACTGTCCGCCAATCGATGCTCTCATAAGCTTCCTCCATTGTTAGGCAGCCGGTAAGCACCATTGATACCGAACCAATCAACATCGAAACCGCGATACCGAAGTCGGTAAAGATCGCCAGGAGGATTACCATCAGCATGATCCCAGCTGCCAGTGGGGCTCTATTGCGGCGGTTACGTTGCAACTCGACGGGTTCGAGGACCAGAAATTCATTCCCTTTCTGCAATGCTCGTACCCGGCTGGGTGGACCTTGGAGGAGCAGTGAGTCGCCAAAACGAAGCTCGACATCCCGCAGATGTTCGGTGATGACATCTCCCTGTCGCCAGATCGCCAGAGCGGTGAGACCGAAGCTATCCCGAAAATTTACCTGGTTCAATGTTCTACCGACGATCGTCGATCGGGGAGCTAGCGTGGCTTCGAATATGTAAGATTGATCGGTACCCAGGTCGGAGAACTGAAAATCGTGCCCTGCTTGAATATTAAATTTTAGCTGACTGGATGCATCGATCAGGCTTTGGGCAGCCCCCTCCAATATCAGGTGATCGTCTTCCTGGATCACAAAATCACGGTGCAGTCCAATCAATGGTTTTCCATCGCGAATGATAGACAACACGGTCAAATCATAATCTGACCCGAGACCAGATTCGTACAGATTTTTTCCTTTTAATGGGCTTTCCGTGGATATCTGAACATCGCTAATGTATTCTCGCAACTGCGAGGAAGCTAATGGATCGGCAGCCGTCTCTCTTACTGGCAACAGGAAACGTCCAATCACCACCATATACACAATTCCCGTACCGAGGACAAGTATTCCCATCGGGGTGATCTCGAAAAACCCAAAGCTGGGCAGATCCTTGGCCACCAAAATACCCTGTGCCAAGATATTAGCCGGAGTACCGATCAGGGTCATTTTACCGCCGAGGAGTGATGAGAAGGCGAGGGGGATGAGCAGCTTGGATACCGGGATATTGGTCTTCTTAGAAATCCCGATCACTGCCGGCATCAGTACCGCGACTGCTCCAACGTTGTTCATGAAGGCGGACATGATCCCACAGGTGATCATTATCACGGCAATTAACCGTGGTTCACTTGCTCCAGCCAAATGCAGGATCAGCGATCCCAGCTTGTCTGCAACACCGGTTTTGAATAATCCACCCGAGACGATGTAAACAGCCCAGATGGTGATGACCGCTGAGTTGGCAAATCCAAGAAAAACATCGTCCTTATTCACCAAACCGGTGATTGAGACTGCCAGAAGGACCAATAAGGCTACGAGATCGACGCGCAACCGCTCGGTGGCAAAAAGAACGATTGCTGCCAGGATGATGCCGAGGGTGAGAGCGATTTCAGTTGTCACAGCGTAGCAATAATCATTTGGGTAGATTGAATGGAAGTAATATCGCCTCTGAGTTTAAAATATTCCCGGTAGAGGCTGTTCTCAGAATTGCCCAATTATAACCCATGAAATTAATTGAATTGGATACCAATTGACTGGTTTCAGGCAAACATTGACTGAATGCTACTCAATAGTAATTGTATTCTTATCAAGAATATGCGAACTTTGTAGCCGAGGTGAAAAAAGCGAATCCGGAAAATAAATTAATCAATTGATTTCTGTTTTGAACCTAGGAGGTAGTAAGTTTTTATGCTGGTATGATTCAAAAGTGTTTGATGGAAATTATGGGAGGGATAAATTTATGGTATCCTCTCCCATTGTGTTTGGAAACGGGTTGGCTAACTTATTAGCGAATTTACTCCGAGAACCTCCGGGACAGGTTAGAATCTAGTTAATGGCTACAACATCTTTATCTGCAGAATTTACCCTTCCTGATGAATATACATATAACAGGAGTGGAACTTATCGCTGGTTGATATCACATATCCTGCGTTATTGGCCGCTCAGTCTTACATTGCTCGGAGGGGCAATTGCTAATGCAGCATTAGCAGCAGTCGTTCCGATCCTCGTTGGTCAAGCATTTGAGGTGGTTTTGGCCTCTGAAAATGATACGAAGACGCTGTTGACGATAGCAATGACTATAGCAGCAACGCAGATTTTTCGTGGTGTTCTCCAATTCGGTCGTAATTTCAGCGCTGAATTATTTGGTCAAAAATTAGAAAAAGACATACGCGAGGAGCTCTATACCAGCCTGCTTGGGAAGAGTATGACATTCCACAGCCTGCAGCCGGTTGGGGATATCATGGCACGGGCAACAAACGATGTGCGGGAGATTAACTTGATGTTTAACCCAGGTATCAACCTGGTTGTCGGTTCTGCAATTTTCATGTTCATGCCGCTTATCTTTGCTCCCAGGTACGATCCCTATCTGGCAATCACACCTGCACTGTATATCGTTGCGTATATCATCGCAATTCGCCAATATTTGCGTGAATTAGCACCCGTGACTGCAGAGGTGCGAAAATCTTTTGGAGACCTGAACTCCAGACTGGCAGAAGCGATCGATGGTATTGAAACTGTAAAAGGTCTATCACAGGAGAGAAGCGAGGTCCACCGTTTCTGGACAAATGCCAAGCGATACCGGGATGGTGTTATCCACCAGGGTGATATTGAGGCACGCTTTCTACCACTGCTGTTATTGGCTATTGCAAATGCAGGCGGACTGCTCCATGCTTTGATCCTTTATTCCCGAGGCATTCTGGTAATCGGAGATGTAATCGCTTATTTTGGATTACTGCAGTTGCTTGGTTTTCCGACATTCGTCTCACTATTTGCCTATTCACAAGTTTCACTTGGAGTGGCCGGGGCGAAGCGGATCCTCGAATTAATTAACCGTGAGAATGATCTTGATCAAAACATCAGTGGTTATAAGCGTCCAATGAGGGGTGAGATTGAGTTTAAGGATGTTTCCTATGCCTACGGCCGCGATGAACCAGCTCTTGAAAATATCTCATTTTGCGTAGAGCCTGGTCAAACAGTTGCGATTGTTGGACAGACAGGCACCGGGAAAACAACCCTGGTGAAATTGATCAACCGCACGTATGATGTCAGTGCAGGTCAGATCCTGGTTGATGGCGTGGATGTGCGTGATTGGAATTTAGAGAGTCTGCGGAGAAGGATTTCAATTATTGAGCAGGATATCTTCTTGTTTTCGAGAACCATCTCTGCCAATATTAACTTCGGACTCCAAGAAGCATCCCCAGAATTAAGTTTGCAGGCTGCCATGGCCGCCCAAGCGGATGAATTTATCAAAGATTTTCCTGAAGGATACGATACGATAATCGGTGAGCGAGGGGTTACCTTATCTGGAGGTCAGCGCCAACGCTTGGCTTTAGCCAGAGCATTCCTAACGGATCCACGGATTCTCATCCTGGATGACTCGACCAGCGCGATTGACAGCGAAACCGAGGATAATATTCAAAGGGCAATTTATGCGGCTGCTCAGGGAAGAACAACATTTATTATCACCCATCGTCTGTCCCAGATCCGCTGGGCGGATTTGATCCTGGTTTTGCGTCAAGGGCGACTGGTTGCAGCGGGTTCTCATGAAGATCTTATGGATACATCAGAGGCATATCGGCGTATCTTTTTAGAGCGAGGTTGAGTTGTGAGTTTTTTTGCTGGCCTGGATACTGAGGCATACGATCGTCAATATACGGATCGCGAGCTCATGAGACGGATGGCAACTTATTTCCGGCCGCACACCCGAGCAGTGGTGATCATCGTTATATTACTTCTGATCATATCTCTCGCCGGAGCTGTTACACCGATCATTGTATCCCGTGGGGTTGATCTCCTAGGAACCTCAATATCTTGGGGAAGCATCGCCGTGCTGTGTGGTGCGATATTATTGGCTGGCGTGATCTATTGGGCAGCAAATTGGGGAAGGCGAAGATTAACAATTCGGATCATCGGCGATGTCATTCTGCAAATCCGGGCGGATGCTTTCCAAGCTTCCATGGATCATGATCTTTCTTTTTACGATGAATTCTCTTCTGGAAAAGTTGTATCCCGCATCACTTCCGATACCCAGGAATTTGGTCAAACTGTCACCCTGGTCACGGATTTATTCTCCCAAATCATCGAAGTGGTTATCCTGGGTATTGTCCTAATCAGTATCGATCTCCGGCTCACCTTGGTCCTTTTCAGCCTCCTGCCTGTAATCTTTTTGGTTGTGTTGGGCTTTCGGCGGTTGGCGAGGATCGTCACCCGCAGAGGGATGCGAGCAATGGCGAATGTGAATGCTGCGATCAAGGAAACGGTCAGCGGTATCGCGGTTGCAAAAAATTTTCGCCAGGAAAACAATATCTTTGTTGAGTTTGATGAAGCCAATCGTCAATCCTACAAGGTGAATGTCCAGCGTGGCATGGTGCTGGCGATGGTATTCCCCGTGCTGAATGCCTTGGGTGGGGTTGGTACTGCTCTCCTGGTTTACGTGGGAGGATTGAGCGTGTTTCAAGGCTTGGTGACGATTGGTGTTTGGTACTTATTTTTGCAAAGTTTGGATTACTTCTTCTTTCCAGTGCTGAACCTTTCGGCGTTCTGGGCACAGGTACAGGCAGGTTTGTCAGCCGCAGAGAGAGCATTTGGTCTGATTGATGCGGAGTCCAAGGTTGTGCAGGTAAACTCCCAAATTGCACCCCGACTGCGTGGAGAGGTCCGTTTTGAGAACTTGACCTTTCAGTATAATGACACCAGCAAGCCGGTTTTAAAGGATTTTAACTTGCATATCCTCCCTGGTGAAAATATCGCTCTGGTTGGTCATACCGGCGCAGGAAAATCTTCGATAGCCAAACTGATTGCTCGTTTTTATGAATTCCAAGATGGTCAATTGTTAATTGACAATATGGACATTCGCAATTTCGATTTATCCAGCTTTCGCAATCAACTCGGCATTGTATCTCAATCACCATTTTTATTTTCTGGGACAATCGAGGAAAATATTTGTTATGCATGTTCCAGTGTAAACCTGGACACAATTGAAAACTTGGCCCTGCGTATCGGTGATGGGGAATGGCTGGAGAGTCTACCTGGTGGATTGAATACACAGGTCGGGGAACGCGGGACTCTTTTGTCGATGGGCCAGCGACAGATTGTATCGCTATTGCGAGTACTAGCGCAGCAGCCCGCGATCTTCATATTAGATGAAGCAACTGCCAGCATTGATCCATTCACTGAATGGCAAATCCAACAGGCATTAGGCATGATCCTGAGTGGGACTACCAGTATTTTGATCGCTCATCGCCTATCGACGGTTAAAGCCGCCGATCGGATTATCGTGCTCCAAGATGGTCAAATTATCGAA
This sequence comes from Chloroflexota bacterium, assembly GCA_020349245.1. Taxonomy (GTDB): domain Bacteria; phylum Chloroflexota; class Anaerolineae; order Anaerolineales; family UBA4823; genus PFL25. The sequence continues at coordinate 3,760,747 of CP070764.1, forward strand.
GAGGGAGATCATAACAACCTTTTACGCCGGGGGGGCCATTATGCCTCACTCTACAACACATATTTTCGCCACCAGAGCCTGGAATATATCGAGCAATCCCGAAAATTTTCCCTCCAGTGAGTTAGCCGTGAATCTTCCCCAGATGGTCGAGCTCAATTTGCGACCCAGCCACCCTGCATTCCATGATTTACCTTGGGATTACCCAATAAGTGATTGGCATCTTTATTGCCCATATCTGGAGGATGTGCCCCGGGGTCTATCCCGGCATCCAGTTATTTTTATTAACTATCAGGGTGGAATTTACGCACTCAAGGAAATGCCGCCTGAGGTTGCAGAACACGAATTCAATCTTCTCGTGGCTATTGAGGAGAAACGTTTACCCGCTGTCCAGGTTGTTGGCCATGCGATCGCGAATATCGAGACAGGCAAGCGAAGCATATTGATCACCCGCTTTCTTGACCGATCACTGCCTTATCGCTCACTGTTCATGCGCAGCACTCTTCTCCGCTACCGTGATCACTTGCTGGATGCCATGGCGGGACTCATGGTTCAGCTTCATCTAGGCGGGATCTACTGGGGGGATTGTTCGCTATCCAATACACTCTTCCGCCGAGACGCTGGGGCATTACAGGCATATCTGGTGGATGCAGAAACAGCTGAAGTCTATCCTGAAGTTGTCCCTCCTACCATGCGGTTTCATGATTTGCAGATAATGGAGGAGAACGTGGATGGGGACTTAGCAGACCTGGGTTCCGCCAATCTCCTGATGGATGGTATCCCCATCGATGATACAGGAGCATCAATCAGCATACGTTACCAGAAACTGTGGGAAGAGATTACTCAACAAATTATTATCAGCCCGAATGAAAAATTCCGCATTCAGGAACGAATCCAGGTCATAAATTCCTTAGGGTATTCTATTGGTGAAGTACTCTTGGAATCAGTTGATAGCGGGGACGAAATCAGGTTTCAGGTCTTGGTGACTGATCGGAATTTCCACCATGATCAGTTACTGGGTTTAACGGGAATTGATGCAGAAGAGATGCAAGCTCGTATGATCATGAATGAGATTCAAGAGCTTAAAGCAACTCTTTCCCATACCCAGAACCGCAGCTTACCACTGAGTATTGCTGCCTATCATTGGCTAAAGGAGGTTTACCTGCCAGCTTTGGAGCGCATCACTCCAAAGATCTTCGAGAAGGGTGATCCTGTAGAGCTATATTGCCAGATTTTAGAACACAAGTGGTATCTTTCCGAGCGTGCTGGTCATGATGTTGGTCACCAAACAGCGATTGAAGATTTCCTTCGCCTGGGTCACTAAAGGTGAATTTCAACAGTTTACCTTACACTTAGGTTAGCATTGGCCTTTTTTTCTTGCACTTACCATTTTGCTGCAATACAATCCAGATATGTCGAACGTGCATAGTGTGGTGGCTACGCGTCAGCAGCTTCATTGGGGGGAGAGAGTTAACCTTGTAATCATCCTGGTCTTCCAGGTTTTGGCAATTATTTTCCTGGTCAGTACCCCCATTCTCACGAAAGAATGGATACTATCTAATCCTGAGGTCACCCAAGATGAGGTGTGGCTGTATTCTTTTCTTCCTTACAGCCTGGGTGTGGTGTTCTTGATCAGCAGTATTTGGGTCTTTAACCAGAGGAGATCCGATTTTATTGGGCAGATCTATTCCTTATTTGCAGCAGCTGCAGCTACAAGTTTGTTTTGTATATTTGAAATCCATACCACACAACGCTTGATTGCAATTTGGGTGGTTTCTACTGCTCTTGCTTGTGGCGCGCTGCTAAATTTATCCTTGATTTTTCCTGAGCGTTCAAAATTTTATCTAAATATTCCCAGCTCGCGTTATACGGGATATCTTCCAGCAATTGTGCTGATGATACTCGCACTATTCTTTAATTTGGCTTCAGGTTATACCAATGGCTTCGCCACCGTCTGGGTCTTAGAAGGTGTTTTTGCTGGTCTTTCATTATTATTTTTTATCGGGTCGACGTTCGTCCATCGGATAAGCTCAACATCCTTGATTGTCAAGGAACAAGCACGACTGGTCCTCTGGGGATCAGCAATAGCCTTTACTCCGGTTGTGATTTGGATAATCCTGAGGTTGAGTGGAGTGCAATTTCAGCGACCGATTTTATTTTTCGCTACTCTAGTTGCATTTCCGGCATTTCTGACTTACGCCATCCTTCGCTATCGGATGTTTGGTCGTGATTCAGTGCTCAGAAGGGGAATTATCTATGGAGGGTTGCTGGTTTTCGTCGCAGGTAGCTATGCTTTGTTTGTAAGTGGACTCAGCTTGTTTGTTATTGGGTTATCGAACATCAATCAACCGATCTTGGTGGGGATGGTAGTTTTCCTGATAGCCATGCTGCTCAACCCCGTTCGAGTGAGTCTCCAAAAACGAGTAGATGCGGCATTTTTCAGAGGTCAAGAAATTTATCAGGAGAATTTGCAGTCCTTCAGCCATAAATTAACCCGCATGACTGATCGTGAAAGCATTCTTCTCCTATTAAAGGGGTCCTGTGAAAGTTCACTCTCTCCATCCCGGACTTATATTTATACAATGGATGAATCCCTAGGATACTATGCCCCTACTCCTGATGAAAATGGTATGCAATCGAGCGATATAAGGTTTGGAAGGAGCAGTGCCCTTGTCGACTTGCTCGTTGCCCGAAATTGTGCGCTTTTTATCAGCAATGAAAGCAAATTACCGGATAATCTGCTGGTTGATCAAGCCCGTATAGCTGTGCTGCAAGCCGAGCTGTTTGTTCCTATTCTTGGTCAAGCCGGGATGGTAGGATGGATAGCATTAGGTGATCGTCAATCCGGAGAGCCGTATGCAAAGGAGGATATCCGCTATCTTGAATCACTTTGTGATCAAGCTGCTGTAGCTTTGGAGCGATCCCAGGTGGTATCCGCATTAGAAAAACGCATCCACGAGATGGATACGATCACCAAAGTAGCAGAGGTGATCAACCAAAAACTAAATTTCAATGAATTATTGGAATTGTTTTATAAGGAGACCAGGCAGCTCATCCCAACTGTGGATTTTCGTATTACGATCAGTGATGGATCCGGTGAGAAGTTTAACCACGTTTTTTTTGTAGCAAATAACCAGCGCCTGCCAAATCATGAAGGTTCAATTTATCGGGTCGATCATAGCCTTGAAGCTGAAGTAATTCGGCACCAGTATTCGATCGTGACAGTGGATTACGTAAATGAATGTAAGAGGCGGAAAATTACCCCGCATACAAACGAAATTAGAGCATGGATGAGTGTTCCTCTCAAGGCTGGCAAGGAGGTTATTGGGGCAGTCAGTTTAGGCAGCCGTGATCCAGAGATAATCTATTCGCCTGAACAGGTCAATTTACTTCAGGCTATTGCAGACCTGGTAGCGGGAGCGTTTATCAAGCTCAGGCTACTTGAAGAATCACAAAAACAAGCCCATCAGATGGCAACACTAATCGACCTGACCCGCAGCTTAACTTCAACGCTTGATATTGAACCTCTGTTGAATCGAATAATGGAAAGCGCGGTGGAGATTTTGGATTGCGAAGCTGGCAGCTTGTTGCTCATAGACGATCAGACCGGAGAATCTGTTTTTAAAGTGGTGATTGGAACGGTTGGTCCAGATTTGCAGGGTAAAAGACTGCCACCGGGAGTAGGCCTGGTTGGAAAGGCAGTAAGAATAAAACGGGCAATAATCGAAAATAATGTCCAGGAGAGTGATGATTGGTACAACGCAGATGAAACAACGGGATTCTCAACCAAAGATCTTCTGGTGGTGCCCTTACTTGTAAAGGGAGATGTGATCGGTGTTCTCGAAATTCTGAACAAGAAGGATAGCTCACCATTCAATCATGAAGACCTAGAGCTGTTGACTGCTTTTGCGGGTCAGGTTGCTGTGGCAATCGAGAATGCACGCCTGTATACACAAACCGATCAGGCTCTTGCAGCTCGAGTCGATGAGCTATCCATGATGCAGCGCATCGATCGAGAGCTCAACTCGAATTTAGATTTTGAACGAATTGTGTCAATTACACTGCACTCCGCCATGCGTTATTCCAAAGCGGCTGCAGGCATGATTGGTTCTATTCACTCAGATGGGATATATGTTATAGCTTCCGAGGGTTACCCCGCCGAAAGTCATAATTATGATAAAGGATCGCGAAGAATTACCTTACTTGAATATAAAAAATTGCTCAGCGAAGTTCGAGATCGGCCCTTGAAGTTAATCCCTGAAGCACAAGTAATTGAAGGTCAAGAATCCAATACCGTGCTTATCCATCCTGTGGATGAGGGTCTGCGTGCAGGACTAGGTTTCTTACCTGGAGCAAAATGTCAATACCTATTCCCAATTCGACGGGAGTCGGAAATTATCGGCGTTCTTATCCTGGAAAACACCAGCGGTACCGGATTTGAACAAGATATTGTGGAATTCCTGTCACGATTGAGTGATCATGCCGCAATTGCTATTTCCAATGCCCAGCTTTATGAGGAATTGCAGGCAGCAAACCGTGCTAAGAGTGAGTTCGTCTCTGCCGCTGCCCACGAATTGAAGAATCCATTAACTTCGATTAAAGGATACAGTGATTTGTTAGTAGCAGGTGCTGTTGGTCCTGTCAGTGAAAAACAGGCTGATTTTCTTGCCACGATCCGATCGAATGCTGAACGGATGAAAACGCTGGTGTCTGATCTGCAGGATATCTCACGGATCGAAGCTGGACAAATGCAGCTGCAGTTCCAGGGCGAATCGCTGGAAGCGATCATTAGTGAAGTTAGTAATTCGTTGATTAACCAGATTGAAGCCAAAGATCAACAACTCGAGATCAATTTGGCTGAAGATTTACCAGCTATATGGTGCGATAATACCCGCCTCGTCCAAGTTTTAACGAACTTGGTCAGCAATGCACATAAATATTCACCAAAGGGGGGCAAGATCATCATTCAAGCAGATCGATATCCGGTTCCCGCAGGTAAAGCTAATAAAGTCGAGCTGGTCCACATTTGCGTGGTTGATAATGGCATAGGTATAAGCGCTGAAGACCAGGCAAGAGTCTTTCAGCAATTCTTCAGATCTGAAGATAAAATCGTGAGGGAGACAGCCGGGACGGGACTTGGTCTCAGTATCACGAAAAAATTAGTTGAAATGCAGGGGGGCAAGCTCTGGTTTGAAAGTACCCTGGGCCTGGGGACGACATTTCATTTCACGATCCAGGCAGATGGTTCGCATAATTGATTGTTCACCTGGGACTTGAGAACACCTTCTAAACCCAGGAATTTCCCCCTTATGAGTTTCAATTGTCGGTATTGTCAATTTCGTTGCGAGCTCCGCGACCTGGGGAGCGGATGACTCGATTGAATTCGTTATTATCGAGCCACAATATCGAACAATTCACACAGTTATCAACTACAAGGTTGCCAGGACCACCATAAAAATGGGTTGACATACTGTGCCCACATCGCGGACACTTGATTCGGCGATTGAGCTCCTGCAAATTGACCGGTGGTGGTTGGATAGTTGGTTTTGTTGATTTTGCTCGCATGTTATCGATAACGAATAAGAAAACTTCCTGGTCAATCAGTATTCCTCGACAACTCAGGCAGTATCTCGTTTGTACGCTGTCAATATATCCATAAACCAGAGGGATATTACAAACCGGGCAGCCAGTCTCGCTCTCTTCATCGAGGATCCGAATGCCATCTTCGTTCTTATCGGGGAAATAGGTTGAAAAACAATACTCGCATTTGAATTGTTGTTTGTTGAGTAGTAAACTCATCGGAGCGCCACAATTCATGCAATTCATTAGTTTCTCCTGAAGGTGCAGTTTAATCGATATTATTCCATTCGCTTATATCGCCAAAACAACTGATCAAAATTGTTTGCGATAGATATCTGACTTCTCTGGAGTAACCCAGCTAAAAAGATAGCCGGTCAAGAAAATACCAAATCAGCAGTATACTGATCACCTTCATATATCCAGCCTTCTATCACCTGGCCATCAACAATACGGTAGTGGTTGACTCGCCGCCAAGTCTTTACCTGGTTCTGATAAGCAGTGGATATTTCCATGATCAATATCAGACTTCCTTCACCCTGGACTACCGATACCACGACAGGTTTAAAATTACCGTTAGTTAATTGAAATTGATTTTCCCAGAAATCTAGGACACTGGATTTCCCTATGTAATCCCCGGATAATCTATTTTTACCCGGACAGTGAAGGACGACATTATCAGCTAAGAGCTTAGCAACTGGTTCAAAGTCGTATCGGTTGAGCGCTTCAATCAATTGATTGATGGCTTCACGATCAAGATATACCATTCCAACCTCATTTCATAAATGATTGCGAAGATAGATACCGATTGAGTGTGCACCCATTGTAAAACAGATATTTTACCCGGGAAGTGAATATTCTAACTGTTGGGAGACGATGAGATTTCATGATCCGGATTATGTACACGTTGGTAAGGTTATTCTCGCTCCAGGTGATCGAAAGGAATGTTTAATGAGGGATCTGGTATCAATCACTCAAATCCTGTATAAGTTTAATTCCAATGGAGGACAGTTTCGCGCAATGGTTTTATTGATTGCTGGTGATCTGCGCATGGAAAAATCCGTAGATAAAAAGCTTAATCTTAACAAGCTCGATTTGATTGAGGGTGCAAAAATCTGTGACGCAAGGTGATAAAAAACTGACTTCTTGGTATCGATCAAAAGGGGAGGAGTGAACAAATGTTCCGTAAAAATAGCCGGAAATTTTCGCTATAGAAATTCGATCAGGGCGAGATTTTTCGACGTGCCTGTTGAGATTGGTCGATAATCTTGTGGAGATGTTCCAGATGATCATCGTCATGCATGAGACCATAAAGGAACCGTGAGACCGCATTCATTGACTCGGCACCTGGCCTTGATTGGTATTGATTATCCAGGTGAGGCTGGTCAGGCCACATCTCGAGGCTGGCGAGGCGGAGGCGAAGACTTTCTGATAAACGGTCACGACACTGTTTGATTGTGCGCACAGATTGCCAAGGGATTTCATGGCGCGAGCGACCGTGATATTTTACGCCGCGGGCAAGCTCGGCTGCGATAGCTGCGGCTTCCTCAGAGGATGCAGTTACATGGACAATCAAATGACCTAATGTCCAAGCCAAGGTAACATCATCTGGATTCTCTGCAAAAGGATCATCAGCAAAAGGATCATCTGGTACAAAGACAACGTCAGCATCTGTACAACTCTCAATCATCCGGTGCTGTGTTTCTACCATTTCAGTGGTTAAGTTGTACAAATCAGTTTTTTGAAGATCTTTGGCCAGCTCGTTAAGAGTCATTTGTTTTGTGTGTACCGGAGTGAAATCAAGCATTGATCCTCCACATCACGGGATGAGTTGGAAAGGGTGGGGTTGATCATAGTTTCTATCCATCACTATTTGTATTTTACCCTCTCCCATGTCATAGAGAATTGACCATTGGGTATTTTGTTGGGATACCTCGGACAATAAGTCCATTGCCTGGGCGCGATTTATTCTTCCCTGATCTTTTGTTAGCTGTTCAGAGATAGCATCGTACCGTGTGCATAGTCCCTCGGTCTTGTCAGCGGAATTAACGAGAAAATTGGTTGCAAGGTGCCATTGATTTTCGCTCACTATGAGCTGCAGCTCACCATGGATGAACTCCACGAGGATTGAATCCCCCGAAGAATCAGCCACGAGGTAATGGAGTGCAGGTCCCCCCTCAAAAATGATGTTGAAGTGCTTGAATATACTGATAGCTTCCGCGACATTTGCAGCATGATCGAGGATTTCCCGCATGATTTCCAATGAACCGATATCCTCCCGGGACGGATCGTATTCCTGCTCAGCAGATGGAACTGCAGCCATGCCAATGGCAACTCCGGTTTCATTCATGCCGTCAAATGGCCACATCGGTGCACTTAGTAAAGGTTGCCTTTGGTCTAATGGCAAATCAGTAAGCGAGTTAAAGTCAGCTGGATCAAATCCCAAATATGCGATATCTACCATCGATACAGATGCATATCCCTCCGGAGGATCTGTGAACAGTAATAATGCGGGGCTATACTCCCAATCAAAGTTTCGACCGAAATAAAGAGTCTTGCGATCTGCGATAGCCGCGAACAGCGAACACGCCCAATCAGCTGGCATTCCCCACCTGACCTGCGAAGCGTGCCAAAGTCTTGTGTCTTGATCAACCGCAAGTTCGTCCAAAAGTTCATACGAGCCCGCATAGACCATCGTGTAGAGGGGGTAATCATCAACTTTCCGGAGACTCACCAGCGTTTTTATTTGGTCATCAGATAATCCTGGGGTACTTGTAATTGAGGCTATTACAGGCGGTGGACTTGAAAAATAGGGGATAGGGGTTATGTTGTGCGTACCTTCAGAGCGATTAAATTGATTTTCTAGGGAGCAGCCAACTCCTCCAGCAAGCACCACCAATAAAAAAAGTGATCTAAAAACCATTCTCTCCCAATTAGGGTTCATTTTTTACTCCGAAAATCTCATTCCACCAGAATTTTGATTGAGGTTGGTGATGCATTGAATTACTGATCGGAGGAACAGTTGCGATCTGGATTCCTGACTGGAGGAGCAATCAATCTCTAGGACAGTTATCCTCGTCATTTGATTGTTACTTGCTCAACGGGATCGTTCATAGCGATTGAATTAATTGCCTGAATGAACGCTCCTGGATGGCTTTTCAGTCTGGTTGACCCTGCCTATAATGATATGAAATTTACCCAATAACGGATAATGGAAATTACTGCATCGATTTTGAACTAACAATAAGGTTTTGCGACCTTAATAGTTGAGTATCACTGATCCGGGTCCACCGCCCAATTTTTCCTGCTGAAATAAATGAAGTGAACGTCCAAGATCTGGATTTTGATGCAGCTGAATAATTATAAATTCGAATCTTGGTTGATTATTTGAGGGGAAGATGCTCTTGTGTTGAAGTATTTTTTTGTTCGATTTTTCGTTCACAAGCGTTAAGCGTAGATATGAGACTGTGGGGGGAGTCAAGTTTGTTTATGAATAAGTCTACTCCAGCAGTTTTTGCTTGTTTCCTGATGTCTGGATTTCCACTCATTATGACAATAATCAAATCCGGATGTGTTGATTGCAGGGATTCGAGCAGGTCGTTTGATAGTGTATTACCGAGAGACCAATCGAGCAGGAGAACATTGGGATTTTGGTTATGAAGCTCTTTTTCAAGTTCATCAGGATCTTTTGCCATGCCGGTGACATTCCAACCCGGGTGCTTGCTAAGCAGAATTTTGAGAGCATTACGGACTTTTTTCTGGCGATCGGCGATGAATATGTTCATGTTATTCTGAATGGATGTGAGGATTCATGACCTGGGTTCCCAATAGCCATAAATTTTGGAAACTTATAAGAGCCAGTGGAACCCCAGAACCACCGGCTCTCATAAAAAGGAAGTGATTACAGTTCATTAAGAGACTATCTAACTAACCCATCGTCATCAGGATAAACGAATTATTCCCTCAGCGCATCGGTCAACTGGGGAATTTTTATATGATTCACATGTATGATTTTTTTTATAAGTGGTCCAGGTTTTTCCGAACTGCCATGACGATAGCTTCAGCCCTGTTTACCACCCCCAATTTTTGAAGAATGTGGCTTACGTGAGTGGTTACCGTGGCGCGGCTGATTGATAACCGTTCTGCAATATCAGGATTGGTAAGTCCTTCGACCATTAACATCAGTACTTCCCTTTCCCTGCGTGTTAAATTATTTCCAGGCTCCTCATCCTGGTTGCTTGCCAGAAGATCCTGGGTGATCTCCGGAGAAACAGTACTGCGCCCAAAGTGTGCAGAGCGAATCGCGGCTGCTAAATCGTCTCCTTTTACCTTTTTTAATAGGTAACTGATCGCGCCTGCCTGGAATGCTTCTTGGACCAAATCTTTGTCTTGAAAGCTGGTCAGGGCGATAACCTGGGTAGCCGGATTTTCTTCTCGGATAAGGCGGGTAGCTTCCGTACCACCCATATTCGGCATGATCAAGTCCATCAGGACAACATCCGGGTGCAGCTCCTTACAAAGCTCTATAGCCTCTGTACCATCTCCGGCTTCCCCGATAAGTGATATATCCGGAAAAGTCCTGAAATATGCCGCTAGGCCGCGGCGCACCATATCATGGTCGTCTACGACAACAACCCGGATTGTTTCCTCATGAGCCATGTATTAGGATCCTTGCGATGAATCATACCAGGGACTCAATTATTTTTATCCTCTCGTTTATTAAATGAAGAAAACCTATCAAATGAGTTGCTCGAGAAAGATGACCTCCCCTGATGATGTTCGGTTGCCCCAATTTACTATGGTGATGGGAATCTAATGGTTTACGGAAGATCATCCAAACCTCTTTCACCAGCCTCGATCATCAATTAATCATATTTTGCGAGGCGGCGCAGATTCCCATGGGCTTCAAGGCCTGTATGGCGACCAGTATCGAAAAAAATCACTTCTCCTGAAATTTTTGCCAAACGAACTTCCACCGTCGAGGAGAGCGTTTCGTTTATCCGCTTTCCCATTTCCAACTCATCGGGTCCAAGTAGAACCCCTCCCTCGGGTCGTGAAGCGTTCATCTGCAATTTATAGCGTTTATCTGAAATAATCCATTCAATATGATCCTGAAAAATGTCAAGCTTCTCGATGAACGCACCGGTGTATGTCGCAAAACGATAGAGTTGACCTTGATACCACAATCCGCAGATAAATCCTCTGAAGGAACTCCGCAGCCAGGGAATGATCGCTGTTGAAGCTGTCAGACTCACACCGGGTTCTTGGAAGTGGTTGGATTGGAACCAGATATATGCCTCTGGAAACGCTGCCCCCCAGTCCTTTTCGCTATAACCCCTTCCACCAGTAAAGTCGATGGCAACATCATTGATCTTCAGCTTCCCTGAGATAGTGTGATCAAGGCTTCCCACCCCATGATACGTTTCCATTCGAGGGACCCAGGCATACCAGCCCATGATCCCAGGTGAGAACAGGGATACCGGCCAGGGTGTTGTGTTGTGGAATTTCAACTCTCCCTGCAATACGCCGAGCTGGTCGTCTATGTCGAGATATATATGCTCTTTCGTGAATCTATTACCAGCGATATGTACCTCAAAATGTCTTTTTTCGGCAGTAAATGAGCTCGAGGGGAACTTCCAGTAAACTGACTCACCAGTTGAACCGTTCAGAAGTTGGATGAAAGCGTGATTGTCGGCTCCAAGGATAATACCTGGGATGATGGCATATTTTGACCGTTGATCCTGGCTGAGGATTTTGTAATACCAACCTTCAAAGAACGGAGGTTTTTTGCCAAACCCATGATATTTATCCGGGTCAAGAAAATTTTTAAAAATACCCATATTTGATTCCTTAAAAACGAGCTATCAGGTAGCAATTTCGCTACATTTGCCATCGTTGACGGTTGCGGGAGATTCGATCGTGAAATCCATCATTTGTTGGGTTGTGGATGGATATCTTCTGGTTGTAAGGAAGTATCATCTTTGAGGCGGAACATGCTGATCGCGAACCCCAAGAGCATGATCACTGATCCAGACCAATAAGGATAGGAGATGTTCATGTCGTAAACGAATCCTGCCCACAGTGGTCCAATGCTGCGACCGAGACTCATGAAGGAATTGTTTAAACCCATGGCAACACCCTGTCCCAGAGTCGCTCGCCTGGATATCAGTGCAGATACAGAAGGTCGCAGCATGGCATTGCTGAAGATAAAAAAGCCTGTCGAAAGAAAAACTCCTACCAGTGATGCTGCTAACAACATCAAACCAAATCCGATCGCACTACCCAGCAAGGAAAATTTAATCACAGTAGCCTCTCCCCACCTTTTCGTTAAGGGACCGGTTAAACCACCCTGAACAGCGGCGGAAACTAGTCCAATAAATGTCAGCAACCCTCCTACCCGTTGTGGTCCGTATCCATAGCGCGCATTGGCAAATAGACCAAAGACACTCTCGAAGTTTGTTAATCCAAAACTGACCAGGAAAGACATAAGCAAAAGCAGTCCGATTGGACTGAATAAGGCTTCCCATAATTCTTTTAAATTCAGCCCACTGATCTTGGATAACTTTCCCTCCCGGTCTTCTTGTGGTAAGGATTCAGGCAGCAGTAAGACGATCAAGACTAATGCTATTAATGAGAGAATGGCAGCCAGGAAGAATGGGGCAGATAATGAGTAGGTAGCCATCCAGCCAGCGATCCCCGGGCCTAAGACCATACCGACACCCATAGAAGCACCAATGATCCCCATCCCACCCCCTCGATCTCGCTCCGAGGTGCTGTCGCCGATATAGGCCATGGCTGTGGGCAATGTAGCTGATGAGAGGATTCCCGCAAGTACTCGAGCCGCGATCAGCATCCATAATTCCGTAGAAAAACCAAACAACAATTGTGCCAGCGCATTCCCAAATACACCGATTAATAAAACTGGTTTGCGGCCAATGCGATCAGAAACACTCCCCCAGATTGGCGAAAAGATCAACTGCATGATGGCATATGTAGCCATCAACAAGCCCATTGCGCTTCCCCCAGCGCCGAACTCAATGATATAGAAGGGTAAGATGGGGATGATCATGCCGAATCCCATCATGACCACGACCATTGTGAAGAAAAGGATTGCAAGATTGCGCCGATTTTTCTGCATTGTCAGGACTGGATCAATTCCACCTTGCGCATTTATATATTTATTCTATTTACTACAGAAGAAACAACCTGGAATAGGAAAAGCTCTGGCGAGGAAATAACCTGATTATTATACCTGTAATTAGATTGGGTGATTTTCGGATTATTTTTATCCACAACCATTGACTGACCTAGATATATGTTTATAATTTAGATTGGATTACTCTCTTTTAGTCAAAGTGAGAATAATGTATGACTTGAAACCAATGTCAGGGAATTGAACGTGAATTCAATGAGAAACGTGTCAGCAAGCAGTTGGCGCGATATCAGATTAATGGACCCGAAAAAACCACCCGCAAGTTGATTGAGGTGATATCCCACCAGGGGGTAGCTGGTATGTCTTTACTCGACATTGGCGGCGGATTGGGAGGGATTCAACATGCATTATTTGAACGGGGTTTAAATCAGGCAACACACGTGGATGCCTCCTCAGCATATCTAAGAGCAGCGGAATCAGAAGCGAATCGACGGATATTTACAGAACGGATCGAGTTTCTTAAAGGGGATTTCGTCGATCTGGCCAAGAATATCTCCCCAGCAGATATTGTTACTCTCGATCGTGTAATCTGCTGTTACGATGATATGCAATCATTGGTGAAATTATCCGCTGAGAAGGCAAAAATGATTTATGGACTTGTGTTTCCCCGAGATTTGTGGTTGTTTCGGGTTCTTTTACCGATTGTCAATTTCATCATTAGTCTGACGGGAACTCCCTTCCGGATTTTCATTCACCGGAGCGAAGATGTCAACCGACTGCTAATGGAAGAAGGATTATTGCCGGTATTTCACCAGTCAGCAGGTTTTTGGCAGATCCTTGTTTTTGATCGCAAATAATTATTTCTCAACAATCCTATCACGATTGAATATTTTTCCCACTGCGTTTTGGGAATGCATATGAAGGAAAAGTGGATGGCACATCACAATCAAAAAGATCAAGCTTCAGTAAAGTTGAACAGACAAGATCGGGAAGTCAGTATCAAAGCATTTTTCGATCAAGGAATTCAAAAACAGGCGAATTTCGATTATCCATCTGCAATCGATCTCTATACTCGCGCTTTAGAATTGGATGATCTCACCCACGATCAGGCTTATGAGTTACTTGACCAGCGGGCGGAATGTTTTGAAAGGATGGGCCAATTTAATGCTGAGCTGGATGATCTGGACCGGATGGTTCAGCTTGCAGAGGAGATGGGCAATCCCAAAAAGCAGATGGCAATTGTTTTTCGCCAGGTGTTTACTGCTGCCCGGATGGGGGAGTCAGCCAGGGTCAGCCAAATCGCAGAATTTACAGAAAAAGTTGGTGAAGATTCTACTGATATCTCAATTACAGCTGCTGTAAATCTAGCAGTTGGTTACAAACATTGGGTTAGAGAAGAAAAAATCCAGGCACAAGAGAGATTTGAGCAGGCTTTGAGAATGTACCGGGCTGCGGGCGACAGGGAAGGGGAAGCCAATGTTCTTGCCGCACTAGGCCCGGTAGTCTTGGATCGAGGCAATCAAACCTTAGCAGGAAAGTACGCCCTAGATGCGTTAGAAATATGGCGTTCTCTTGGGAATCGAAAAAGAGAAGCCGCTTCACTCAATGCATGGTCATTAACGACAAGCGATTACGCTCAAAAACGAGATGCAGGTGAAGAAGCCCTGGAGATATTTATTAGCATCGGGGATCGGTGGGGCCAATGCCAAATGTACAACAATCTCAGTTTATTATACGGGCACCTGGGGCTTTACAGCACCGCCCGAGATTATGCACTAAGAGCTGTTGAAATGGTTCGTGAGATGGGTGCTCGCTTCGGATTGGCCCTGTATTTGGACTCTTTAGCCCGGGCTGAGATGAATTTAGGTGAATTCTCCACAGCAGAAAAGATCTTCCGTGAAGGACAGGAAGTTTCGAAAGCGATCAACAGTACAATCATCGAGGCATTTGACTTATTTGGTTTAGGCAGGGTGGCATTGTTATCCGGTCAGCCGGAACATGGTCGCCAAGCAATCCAACAAGCCCTAGATATTTTCCGGGAGACAAATCTCGGCTCCGATATCCCATCCACATTAGCATGGTTAGGGGCTGCTTACTTGGCGCTTAATGACCCCCAGACTGCCAGAATGTACACCGCGGAAGGCGTAACTGAAATAGAGGCAACCGGTCTTGGGGGATCTGAATACCCTCCCCAGGAGATCTGGTGGTGGCATTATCAGGCATTAACCCATGGTCTCTGGCAGGATCGCTCCCTTGACATTGGTCAGCGAGAAAAGGTTGAAGTCCCTGATAATGCCTGGTCTATATTACAAAAAGCCCGGGAAGTGACACTGGAGGGTATTGCCTCTCTAAGCGATGAGGGTTTGCGGCGAAATTACCTGAATAAAGTGAAAATCAACCGCGAGATTATCGAAGAATGGGCGCAGCAAGCAGCTATAAGAAAAATTAACCTTGATCTCAAGGATCCTTCATCAGGAAATATCCAGGCACAGCTCCAGCGGCAGCTGGCGATAGGTGTGCGCTTGAATGAAAGACGGGAGGTTCAAGCGTTAACCGATTTCGTCATGGATGAGCTGATTGAGCTGAGCGGGGCGGAAAGAGCAATGCTGCTGTTCATTAATGAAAGTAATGAACAGCATATTGTAGCCAGTTATGGTTATTCTGATCTCGAGCAAGAGTCTTTTATCCCTCAGGTGTCAGTCCTCCTGGATGTAGTCGAAAAAACTAGCTCCCAGGTTCTCCTTCAGAATATTGATCCTAAGAATATCAATTCAACGGCTAGGGATCAATATGAAGCACTTTCAATCCTCTGTGTCCCGTTGATTTCCCGCGGAAAATTGAGTGGATGGATTTATGCTGATAACCATTCAATATTTGGGGAATTTACTCAAGCGGACGTCGATCTTGTGGCTTCTTTCGCTAACCAGGTGGCTGCAGCGATTGAGAATGCCCAGTTGTATCAAGGTCTTGAGCAGCGAGTAAAAGAACGTACAGCTGAATTGAGTGCTTCCAACGAGGCATTAGAGCAGCTCAACGCCGAATTGGGTATCATCAATAGTGTCCAGGCTGGATTGGCCTCAAAACTAGATTTTCAGGAAATCATTGACCTTGTGGGGGAGAAAATCCAGGAGATCTTCGAAATTGATAATATGGGGATTTCTATCCTTGACCGAGATCATAACAAAATCAGCATCCCGTATTTTGTAGAGAATGGGAAGCGCTATCCAGTAGATTCATTCCCTTATAAAGAGAACAGCGGGGTGACAGCTCATGTATTAACGACTAAACAACCACTGCTGGTCCACGAAAACCTGGAACAGGTATCCCAAGAATTGGGCTCCGAACATTCCATGGGAGATGCTGATTCTCCCATGGCAGAATCCCTGCTTTCAGTGCCGATTCTGGTTGGAGGCAATGCGATTGGTTCGATTGGTTTATTTGAACATCAAAAAAATGCTTTCGATGAATCGGATCTTAGGTTATTGACGACCCTAGCCAACAGCATGAGTCTGGCTTTAGAAAACGCCCGTCTTTTTGACAAGACCAACCGGATATTAGCAGAATCCCAACAGCGGACTGCAGAACTGGCGATCATCAATAGCGTCCAGGAGGCCTTGGCTTCGAAGTTAGAATTTCAAAGCGTGATTGATTTTGTAGGGAATAAGCTGCAAGAGGTTCTGGGGACAAACAATATCGATATCCGCCTGATCGATAAGACATCCAATCTTGTTCATTATTTATATATGTTTGAGCGTGGAGAACGCTTTGAATTTCCCCCTGCACCTGTTTCAGGTCTCTCGAAATACATGGTTGAGACGATGGAACCCTTCATTATTAACGAAGATCTTCCTGGAAAAATTTCGAAGCTCGGATCGTATACATTGCCTGGCACTGACACTGCTAAATCCTTGATAGCAGTACCATTCATGATCAGAGAGGATGCAGTCGGGATCATCATTGTTGAGAATTACGAGCGGGAACATGCCTTCTCTGAATCGGATTTAAATTTGCTGAATACTCTTGCTGCCAGTATGAGCGTCGCGCTAGAAAATGCAAGATTGTTTGATGAAACCAACCGCTTGCTAGAGGAAACACAACAGCAAGCTGCTGAGATGGCCACGGTTAATACCGTTGGACAGGCGATTACTTCTGAATTAGAGCTGGATGCACTCATCGAGCTGATCGGAGAGCAGGTGAGAAAGATTTTTGCTGCGGATATCATTTACGTGGCACTGCACAATAAGCAAACTGATCTGATCGAATTTCCTTATGCGGTGGGTGAAGATTTGGTATCGATGCCTTATGGTGAAGGGTTAACCAGCAAAATCCTCGAAACGGGTCAGCCATTACTAATCAACGAGGATGTCAACGAGCGAGTGGATGAGATCGGAGCCACACATACTGGTTTGGATGTCCATTCATACCTGGGTGTGCCGATCATAGTTGGCAAGCAGGCGATCGGTGTGATCAGTGTGCAGAGCTTGGAGCAGGCAGGTTATTTTGATGAGGATGATGTGCGTCTCTTGAACACGATCGCGGCCAACGTTGGTGCAGCGCTGCGAAATGCACAGCTCTACCAGGAAACCCAACAAAGAGCTGATGAGATGGCTGCCCTTACGGAGATCGGTCGCGAAATTTCAGCAACATTGGATTTGGAAAATGTACTGGAGCGCATAGCCACCAGGGCAAAGGATTTGCTCAATGCGCGCACTGCCACGATCCGCTTGTTACAAGAAGATGGGCTTTTGCCGACAGTCGTTGCCATCGGAAAATATGCAGAAAAACACCGCGGTACCGAAATTCGCATGGGGGAAGGAATCACTGGAAATGTTGCTAAATCTGGCAGGGCGGAGATTATTAATGATCCCCGCAAAGATGAGCGCATCATGCACATCCCAGGCACACCTGATGAAGAAGAAGAATTCGAAGCGATCATTTTCGCACCCCTGAAAATAGGCGACAGGGTCATCGGTGTGATGGCTTTATGGCGGGATCTACGCGTAGCCGGTCCATTTTCAGAAGGAGATCTTAAGTTCCTGGAAAGCTTGGCCCGGCAAGCTGCGATTGCTATCGAAAATGCTCGCCTATTTGAAGAAGTACAGCGTGAGAAGCTCTATTCCGAGGCATTGGTGCAAAATAGCCCGGTAGCGATCATCACCTGTGATTTGGAGAATCGAGTTGTGTCCTGGAATCCCGCTTCCGAGAGCTTGTTTGGTTATAGGGCGGAGGAAGCAATTGGAGTTCACCTGGTAGATTTGATCAGCGGAGATACAGATTATTTCAAGGAATTAAGAGATGGGGGTAGGGTCAAGACGGTCACCCAGCGCTACCGCAAAGATGGTAGCCCGGTGGATGTGGACCTCATGGCGGTGCCAGTCATAATGGAGGGGAAGCAAGTAGGCCTTGTGGCGATTTATCATGACATCACTGAACTATTAAGAGCTCGCCACGAGGCTGAAGCCGCGAATGAAGCGAAGAGCGCATTCCTGGCAACGATGAGCCATGAGATTCGCACGCCGATGAATGGGGTGATCGGGATGACGAGTTTATTGCTCGATACGGATTTGGATCCTGAACAACGAGATTTTACCGAAACCATCCGCAACAGCGGTGAGGCTCTGCTGACTGTGATCAACGACATTCTTGATTTCTCCAAGATTGAAGCAGGCAAAATGGAGCTGGAAGATCAGCCATTCGACTTGCGTAATTGTCTCGAGTCAGCCCTGGATTTACTCAAGTTGACTGCTTCGGAGAAAGGGGTCGAGCTCGCTTACCAGATGGAATCGGATGTGCCCCCAGTGATCGTCGGTGATATCACCAGATTGCGACAGGTTTTGATCAACCTGCTCAACAACGGACTTAAATTTACCGAAAGGGGAGAGGTTGTGCTTTCGGTCGCCACCGAAGCAGTGCCCATCCATTCAGATGGACCATATACCCTGCATTTCTCCATTTGCGACACTGGCATCGGTATCCCCCCGGACAGACTCGACCGTTTGTTCCAGGCTTTCAGCCAGGTGGATGCTTCGACTTCTCGAAAGTATGGGGGTACAGGCCTAGGATTGGCAATCAGCAAACGCTTGAGCGAACTCATGGGCGGCGAAATGTGGGTCGAATCGGTGGCGGGTGAAGGGACGACTTTTCACTTCACAATTGCAGTGCCTGCGGGTCCCGATTTGAAGGAGCGAGCTGATTTACGTGGGGAGCAGGCACAGTTAACCGGTAAGCGGTTGCTTATCGTTGATGATAACCTGACAAACCGCAGAATCTTAACGCTGCAAACACGAACTTGGGGTATGCAACCCAGGGCGACCGGCGAACCTGGTGAGGCGTTGGATTGGATCCGCCGAGGCGATCCCTTCGATCTGGCAATCCTTGATTACCACATGCCTGAAGTGGATGGGATCGAACTCTCCGAGGCAATCCGCGAGCACCGTTCTGCGGAGGAGCTGCCCCTGATCTTATTCTCATCAATCAGTGCTCGCGAGACTGCCCTGGAGGATGATCGCTTCGCTGCTTTCCTCATGAAACCTTTAAAGCCCTCAGTTTTACTGGATACCTTAATGAATTTGTTTGCTGGTGAGGCAAAGCAAATCATTCCAGAAGAAGGAGTTGGAGAAGAAAAGCTCGATTCTCAGATGGCCAGGGTCTTGCCGTTGAGGATACTGCTGGTCGAAGACAATGCTGTTAACCAGAAACTTGCTCTGCGTTTGCTTGAACAGATGGGTTACCGCGCAGACCTGGCTGGTAACGGATTGGAAGCCATCCAGGCGGTAGAACGCCAGAAATATGATGTAGTGCTGATGGATGTGCAGATGCCCGAGATGGATGGTCTGGAAGCTTCCCGGCAGATATGCGCCCGCTGGACGCGCATGGAACGCCCCCGCATTATCGCCATGACTGCGAATGCCATGCAGGGTGATCGCGAACGCTGTCTTGAAGCTGGCATGGATGATTATGTCAGTAAACCGATCAGGGTAAACGAACTGGTTGACGCATTAGGGAAGGCAAAACCCGTTGTAATCCCCAGTGACAAGAGGTTATAGAAGAGGAGACTAGATGATCGAGAAAGTCAAAGAGTCTAAGAAAACTAAAAGTACATATCACGTGGGTGAGATCACGATGCTGGTTCAAAAAGCGGGAAAGGCGAAATCCGGATACGATTACCAGACTGCTCTCAATTTTTATCAACAAGCTCAGGATTCACTTGAGAAACTGTTCCATAAAAATGGTGCTGATGAAAAAGCTATACTCGAGTACCAATACGAGATTCATGATGGTCGCGCAGAATGTTTTAATTGGATGGCTGAAACCTCCCGCGAACTGGAGGAGTTAAATACCTTAGCAGGATTCGCTCAAAAGATCGGCGAACGTTCTCGTGAGGTAAACATCCTCAACCGGAAGGTAGAGGCACTTTTTGGTGTCGGAGACATCGATGGTGGAGAAAAGTTAGCGATACGGGCGCGAAGATTGGCCAAGGATCACAGTGATAAGAGAGAAGAAGCGAAATCCTTGTGGCTGCTCTCCCAGGCGCAGTTTCTGAGAGGAGCGACAGGAGATGCAAAGACCAACGGTGAATTATCCCTAGCCCTGTATAGGGAGGCAGGCGACCTATCCGGTCAATCTCGTGTTCTGCGTAGTTTAGCCTTTAATGGGATTCGGTCTGGGGAATCGAAGAATGTTAAGCAGTATGCCGATCAAGCCCTGGACCTGGCTCGCCAGGCAGGAGACCGGCGGGCAGAAGCCGGTTCATTAAATGTGCTCGGCATCATCAGCAGTGATGTATCTCAAACCAGGGATAATTACAAACAAGCACTGGAGATCTTCAGCACGATAGGCGATGTGGGTGGTCAGAAAACGATTGCGAATAATTTGGGCTTATTATTTTGGAGGTTGGGGCTGTATCGCCAGGCGAATTATTACGCAGTCCAAGCTGAGAAATCATCACGCAAATTAGGGAACAAAATTGGCCTGGCGGTTAGTTTGGATGGGGTTGGACGAACATGGTTTGAACTTGGTGACTTGGAGAAGGCAGAAGAAGCATTCCAAGAAGGTTATGCGCTGTCGAGGGAATATGGCAGTGCCTTTGATGTAGCCGCCTGCTTATTTGGCCTTGGGCGGGTTGCTTTGCAAAGAAGGAATTACCCGCAAGCCCTGAAGCACTTCAAGGAAGTAACAAATGTGCTCAAAGGATCCGGGGAAATTCCCGAAGTGGCGGTGATATTTGCATATATTGGTGCTACATATCTCCATATGGGAGACCTGGACCGGGCTGATTCACATACCTCCACCGCTGTCCAGCGCTTGCTTGCAACTGATCCGAATACAGATCTACTCGATCAGGATGTTTGGTGGTCGCGGTACCAGGTAATGAAGACTCTCTCCTCGAAGCAACAAAAGAGTAAGCAAAACCCAGGAAAAAATCAAAACTTATGGCTGGTTTTAGATAAAGCTCGGGTAACCATGATGGAAAGTATTGCCACTGTGAGTGACATCGGATTACGGCGTAATTACCTCACCAGGGTTCCTGTTAACCGCAATATAACTGAAGAATGGGCGCGCACCTTCCACTCCCGGCCTGAGTTTAAGCAGTTTACCAGACCAGCGGTTAGTACTGCCAACCTGCAGGAACAATTCAAACGGCTTTCCGAGATAGGATCCCGCTTGAGTGACCAACGTGACCCAGAGAAATTACCCGATTTCATACTGAATGAAGTGGTGGAATTGAATGGCGCAGAGCGAGTGTTCGTGGCGACCCGGGCAGCCAATGGGGACCTGGATGTGGTCAGCTGGATTGGATTGTCGCGCGAGCAGTCTCACCAGATTCTGGACGAGCACAGGTCCCAAATCGATCAAGCAATTGATACCCGCTATTCTGTCCTTAAACAGGGCGTCGGTCGTACTCCTGAGGGTGAAATCCCTGAGCTGCATTTACGCTCAGTACTGGTCGTTCCACTCGTCTCCCAATCGCAGGTACTTGGTCTGATCTACGCGGATTTACGTCAAATTTTTGGTGCGTTCAACCAGAATGATGTCGACCTGCTGACAGTGTTGGCAAACCAGGCTGCCTCAGCACTAGAGAGTGCCAACTGGACGCGCACCCTTGAACAGAGAGTGGAAGCGCGTACACAGGAGCTGGAGGTAGCAAATTCCCGACTCGAACAACAGAACGCAGACCTGGCGGTAATCAACGAAGTGCAGCAAGGGTTATCTGAAAATTTAGAGTTTCAAAAGATCATTGATCTTGTCGGGGATAAATTGTTGAGCGTTACCAACACCAAAAATTTGACAATCTTACTTTACGATCAGGAAACTGATTTATGTCATTTCCCATATTCTTTCTACGAGGGTAAACGGTATTCTATCGATCCAATACCTCCAGGGGGATTTTCAGGTTCTGTGATTAGAACTGGAAAATCAGTTGTGGTCAATGAAAATATGTTGGAGGAAGCCGAGAAATTTGGTTCAGGATTGCTGGTTGAAGATCTTGATTTCCCGAAATCGATCGCTTATGTACCGATCATGGTTGAAGGAAAAGTGACCGGGGTAATAGGTTTGTCAGATACTGAGCAGGAAAATGCTTATGATCCGACCAGTGTTCGCCTGATTGAATCCCTAGCAGCCAGCCTTGGAATTGCACTTTCGAATGTGAGATTGTTCGAGGAAACAAACCAGAGAGCTGCAGAATTAGCTGTTATCAATAGCGTGCAGGAAGGATTGGTCGCTGAATTGGAGATGCAGGCGATATACGATTTGGTTGGTGATCAAATCAGGGATATGTTTGATGCCCAAGTTGTCACAATAGGCACTTTCGATTCAAGAAAAGATTTGATCCATACCAATTATATGTATGAGAAGGGAGAGCGGTTTGTTCTTGGGTCGATGCCAATATCCAAGATTTTGAGGCATTTGATCGAATCACGCCAACCCCTGCTGATTGAAACTCTTGAGGAATTCAAGAAATGGGGTGCAAAGGTAATTGAGGGAACTGAAGCTTCAAAATCGGCGGTATTTGTGCCATTGGTAGTTGGAGAAGAGGTTCGAGGTGCAATCTCCCTTCAAAGTGTTGACCGTGAATTTGCCTTCAAACAACCTGATGTAAACCTTTTGACTACCTTGGTCAACAGCATGAGTGTGGCCCTGGAAAATGCCAGGTTGTTCGATGAGACAACCCAGAGAGCAGCTGAACTGGCCATTATCAATAGCGTGGGGGAAGCGATGGCGAAACAGCTGGATGTCGAAACCATTGCTCGAATAGTTGGAGACAAAGTTCGCGATATTTTCAAGGCAGAAGTAACCGATATCCTGCTTTACAATTCAAAATTAAAATTGGTGCGGGCAGTATATGCGTATGATCGGGGCTATATCCAGGAAAAGAGAGAATTTCCGTTGGGTCATGGTTTGACCGGAACGGTAATCGATACCCGTAAACCGCTCGTGGTTGGTAGCTTTGAGCAAGCCGTAGATTATGGAGCCATGTTTCATCCTAATGCCGCTGGCGATGATGAACAGGTTGAATCGTACATGGGAGTGCCGATCATCGTCGGTGAGCAGGTGATCGGTGTAGTAGACGTGCAGAGCTATAGAAAGGATGCCTTTGCTCAGGAAAATGTTCGCCTCTTAACAACACTTGCAGCCAACATGGGAGTGGCACTCGAGAATGCAAGATTATTCCAGGAGACTAACCGCCGGGCAAATGAAACCGCGGCATTAAATGATATTGGACGGGAGGTCTCAGCTACCCTGGATCAGAATACCGTATTGGAAAAGATCGCTAAACGTGCCAAGGAGATATTAAACGCAAAGGATGTCGTGTTGCGGCTTGTCCAACCGGATGGCTCTTTACCAACCGTGATCGCCATGGGTTTGAATGCTGAGAATTTTCGGAAAAGTGTGCTCAGGCTCGGTGAAGGAATCACCGGAAATGTGGCGGAAACAGGCATCGCAGAGGTAATCGCCAATTCCCAAGCTGACCCGCGCGCTTCTCACGTGGCTGGAACTGATCAAGAAGAGGATGACACAATTATATTTGCACCCTTGAAGGTCAGAGAGCGGGTGATTGGTGTCATGGGCTTGTGGCGAGATATCGCTGTATCCGGTCCATTCAGCGAGGCGGACTTGAATTTTGCCAACGGTCTGGCGGGTCAGGCTGCAATCGCCATTGAGAATGCTCGTTTATTCCAGGAAGCAAAACAGCGAGCTAACGAGATGACAGCTTTGGCTGAAGTGGGGCAAGATATATCTGCGATTCTGGATCTTCAAACAGTCATGGAGAGGATAGCCAGTAATGCCAAAGAACTGTTGAAGGGAGATATCAGTGCCATCTTCATGCCCAGTGAACAAGGAGATTCATATAAAACCTATGTGGTCTTGGGAAAATTTGTCGAGGAGATCAGCCACTTGGAATTCAAATCTGGTGATGGGATCCTCGGTGATATTATCAAGCGGAAGACCGCTGAAGTGATTAATGATGCCAACCATGATCCCCGCGTCGCCCAAATACCCGGTACAGAGGTTATCCCCAACGAGCATATGATCGTTGCTCCATTGTTGGCACAAAAAGAACTTCGAGGCTTATTAACTGTTTGGCGGAATGGACGCGGGCGAGAATTTGACCAGGATGATATGAGTTTCCTGGAAGGATTGGCACGACAGGCGGTGATCGCAATTGAAAATGCCAGGCTGTTTGAACAAGCCCAGGAAGCTCAAAAAGCAGCCGATGCGGCAAATGAAGCAAAAAGTGCCTTCCTTGCCACGATGAGTCATGAGATCCGCACCCCAATGAATGCCATCATTGGTATGACGGGTTTGTTGCTCGGTACATCGCTGGATGCAGAGCAGACTGACTTCACGGAAACGATTCGTGATAGTGGAGACGCACTTCTGACCATCATCAACGATATTCTTGATTTCTCAAAAATAGAGGCTGGCAAGATGGAATTGGAAGATCAGCCATTTGACCTTCGAGATTGTGTTGAATCGGCATTGGATTTGATGAAAGTAAAGGCTGCAGAGAAGGAGATTGAGCTGGCTTACCTGGTTGAGGAGAATGCGCCAGGTGCAATCATCGGTGACGTAACCCGCTTACGCCAGATCATGATCAACCTGATCAATAATGCTTTGAAATTCACCGAGGAAGGCGAGGTTGTGCTGACTGTCAGCAGCGAAGACAGAAAAAAGCAACGGAAAACACCAAACTTCCACCACCTAAAATTCTCTATCCGGGATACTGGGATTGGTATTCCACCAGAGCGGATGGATCGTTTATTTCAAGCATTCAGCCAGGTGGATGCTTCGACTTCCCGGAAATATGGGGGGACTGGATTGGGGCTGGTGATCAGCAAGCGCCTGGTGGAGATGATGGGGGGAGATATGTGGGTGGAGAGTGAAGTTGGGGTTGGTACAACTTTCCATTTCACGATTCAAGCAGAAGAAGCAATGCAAATGAAAGAAAGATCGCACCTGGCAGGCGAACGGGCGGAATTGACAGGGAAGCGGGTTTTGGTAGTTGATGATAATGAGACCAACCGCCGGATCTTGTCCATCCAGGGCAAAACCTGGGGGATGCATGTGAGGACAACCGGTAATCCGCAGGAAGCTTTGGATTGGTTGACGCAAGGAGATCCCTTTGACTTAGCAATCTTGGATATGAATATGCCGGGTATGAACGGAGTCGAACTCGCTAGTGCTATCCGGAATCTGAGGGATGAAAAATCTCTGCCCTTGGTTCTGTTCACTTCTCTCGGCAGCCGCGAGGTGGAGTTAGGCGAGGTGTCTTTCGTAGCTCAGTTACAAAAACCTCTCAAACCGTCAGCCTTATTCGATGCTTTGATGGAGATTTTCGCCGGGCAGGGTGTTGTCCCATTGAGGAGTAAACCAGACAAGACCAGCATGGATCCCAGTATGGCTAAGAGACATCCGCTGCGAATTTTACTCGCAGAGGACAATGCCGTTAATCAGAAATTAGCGCTGAAGTTGCTTTCCCAGATGGGATATCGAGCAGATGTGGCTGGGAATGGATTGGAAGCCATCCAGGCGATTGAACGTCAAAAATATGATGTAGTCCTGATGGATGTGCAAATGCCTGAAATGGATGGCCTTGAGGCTTCCAAAATAATCTGTTCTCGCTGGCCGCGTGGCGAACGACCTCGCATTGTCGCCATGACTGCTAATGCCATGCAGGGGGATCGAGAACGATGTTTGCAGGCTGGCATGGATGATTATGTGAGTAAGCCGATTCGGGTTGAGGAGCTGGTAAGTGCCCTCGACCGAGCCGAAATACTGGATTAAGGAGTATTAATCTATGGAATATGAAGGTGTAATTGATCGGGAAGTTTTGGATAACCTGTTAGAAGCTGTTGGTGGGGATGGAGAATTTCTTTCTGAGCTGCTGGAGACTTATTTTTCAGATTCCCCACAGCTATTCTCAACGATGCACATGGCTTTATCTGCTGGTAACGCCGAGGAATTTCGCCGGGCGGCTCACAGTCTTAAATCAAACAGCGCAAATTTTGGTGCCCTGAATCTCTCCAGACAAGCCAAGGAATTGGAAGAGATGGGAAAAACTGGAGAGCTGGATAAGGCTACAGGTTCACTGGCAGAAGCTGAACGCGAATACGATAAGGTCAAATCCGCTTTGGAGTTTATCCAGAAGCATGGGTAATGAAGGTAATCTTCGCGGTCACATCCTTGTAGTTGATGATAATAAGATCAACTTGATGATGTTAAACCGCGCCTTGACCTCCCAGGGTTACCAGGTTTCAACAGCGCGAGATGGGGGCCAAGCGCTCGAGATTCTTTTTTCTGAGCAAGGACAGACCATCGATGTCATTTTATTGGACATTTTGATGCCTGATCTGGATGGGTATCAGTTGCTTGAAAAAGTGAAAGGTGATGAAGCGCTCCGGCATATTCCGGTGATCATGATCTCTGCTCTGGATGAAATGGACAGCGTGATTCGCTGTATCGAGATGGGGGCCACGGATTACCTGCACAAGCCATATAATCCTGCTTTGCTGCAGGCGAGGTTGAATGCTTCCCTGGTTGAGAAACGGCTTAGGGATTTGGAATTGGAATATCTTGAGCAGGTATCGCATGTTGTCGGTGCAGCAGAATCGGTCGAATCTTCGACCTATGATCCCGATAGCTTGGCAGGTGTTGCAACTCGTGATGACGCACTCGGGAATTTAGCCCGGGTATTCCAGCGAATGGCGAACGAGGTTCATTTGCGGGAACAGCGCTTGAAACAACAGCTGGAACAGTTGCGCATAGATATAGAGGACATGAAGAAATCCATGGCTGAGCCGCTAAGCGTTTATATTCCTATGGATAGGCGGCAGGCGCTGGTCCATGGCCTGACGTTACCGGAAAAATCTGCTGGATCAGCCATTTTTGCAGATATATCTGGTTTTACGCCGCTGAGCGAAGCCCTGGCAGGTGAGTTAGGCCGTAAGCGAGGTGCTGAAGAATTGACCCGTATTCTCAACCGCGTATATGGGGCATTAATAGAAGAAGTACACCGCTATCGAGGCAGTGTGGTTGGCTTCAGTGGGGATGCCATTACCTGTTACCTGGACGGTGATGATGGGTTGAATGCTGCTGGCTGTGCTTTAGCCATGCAGGCAGTCATCCGTCAATTATCCAGTATAACCACGCCTTCCGGAAACCAATTCACCCTGGGAATTAAGGTGGCTGTCGTCTCCGGTCCTGTTCGCAGATTTTTGGTTGGTGATCCTCGGATCCAAAATATCGAGATTTTAGCTGGCAAACCGGTTGAATTAATGGCAACAGCTGAGCACCTTGCGAAAAAAGGAGAAGTCATCGTCCAAGGGGAAATTGTGGACCGGTATCCAGAGTTTTTCTCAAGGGAAGACAACAGGGTGGACGACATATCTGGCGAAACCTTTGCTGTTGTCAGCCCGAGAAGCGAAATACCCCTACCACAACCCTGGATTGAGTTGCGCAAAGATGTATTGACTGCGGATCAATGCAGACCTTGGCTTCTTCCCAGCGTGTATGAACTCGTTACAGGTGAAGCAAAAGCATACCTTTCTGAATTCCGCAGGGCAGCAGCCATCTTTCTAAGCTTCGCTGGAATTAACTATGAAGAAGATGCAGAAGCTGGCGAAAAATTGGACAAGTTTATCCGCTGGGTGCAGTCGGTCGTCGAGCAATATGGTGGGTCTGTATTGCAACTCACGATTGGAGACAAAGGCAGTTACCTTTATGCAGTATTCGGGGCACCAATAGCTCATAATGATGATGCTGTGCGTGCCGTCTATGCTGCATTAACTTTGAAAGAAGTGCCAGTCGAGTTTGGTTGGATCGAGAACATTCAAATAGGGATCACCCAAGGTCAGATGCGCACCGGATCATATGGCAGCCCAGCTCGGCGAACTTATGGTGCCCAAGGCGATATCGTTAATTTGGCAGCGCGGTTGATGCAATCAGCCCAGGCAGGGATATTGTGCGACGAATCGATTTTCCAAGCCACACAAGCTCGCTTGGTCTTTGAGAGTTTACCGCCAATCAAGGTGAAAGGGGTCCAGGGACCTGTATCTATTTATCGACCAACGGGGGAGAAGAAACGCCTCAGCCGCAAACAGGTTGAACTTATCGGTCGCAATCCTGAAAGAATTCTGCTTGCAGAAAGTATCCGGGATATTAGGCATGGATCGAGTAAGGTGGTTTTGATTGAGGGTGAAGCAGGGATCGGCAAATCCAGGTTGGTATATCTAATGCAAGAGTTTGCTAGAGGTTCTGGCGTGAAAGTTTGCATGTCAGATGGAAGCTCTCGGGATAAAAAAGTTCCCCTGCAGCCGTGGAGTGAGATATTCTGGCAGCTTTATGACCTTGAATCCTTTCCAAATCTGGATTCTAAAAGAGAGCGACTGCTCAAAGCTCTTAACGGCGATGGAGATAGCCCGGCATCTGAAGCTGTAGCAACGGCTATCATGGCCGCGAAATTGAATGGTGGTGAAAATTCCGATGGTGCCGTCGTGATCAAGGAGCATAAAGAACTATTGCTTGGGTTGCTTGAGAATGGGATCAACGAATCTCCTACAGTGATCGTTATCGAAGATTCTCAATCTCTCGATCCAGACTCATGGGACTTAATCCAAGCAGCCAGTATGCAGGTTAAAAAGCTGCTGATCTGTCTCGCTGCCCGTCCCCTGACAGAACCCTCGCCTCCTGGTTATGCTCACCTCTTGCGCTCACCATTGCTGAAAACTCTCCACCTGAAAGGGATCTCTCCGGAAGAGGCATATCTCCTGGCTTGCAGGCACCTGGAGGCTGTCAGCTTACCGCGGGATATCGTCGATATTCTTGGCAAGGCAGGGGGGAATCCACAATTTGTCGAGGAGATGGTATACATCCTGAGAGATGATGGGTACATCCAGGTGCGGGATGGTGAGTGCATTGTTACGCCCGGTGTAGATTTGAGGGCAATTGCCTTCCCGACAACAGCCGATGGGTTAATCAAGAGTCGTATTGATAGACTCTCGCCTTCAGAACAATTAACTCTCAAAGTAGCCAGTGTGGTAGGGAGGACGTATTCACTGCGTGCGCTGCAGGCGATTTACCCATTGGAAGCAGATAAGCCATTCCTGGAAAGGTACTTGGATACCTTGGCAAAACTGGACTTGATTTTACCGACTGGGAGAGATTCAAATTACAACTTCCGGGATGAGATCACGTACGAGTCTGTTTATAACTCGATGTTGTTTTCACAACGTAGGCAACTTCACCGGAAGTTTGCCGAATGGATTGAGCAAGAAAATGGGAATGACCTGTCCCCGCACTACGCCAACCTGGCCTACCACTGGCGTAATGCAGATGATACGGCAAAAGCAATTGATTACTTGGAGAAAGCGGGACAAAATGCTCTTGAAGCGGGAGATTACGAATTGGCAGAACGTTATTTCAGGGAATGCCTGGATCTGGATGCCACAGCTGCTGTGCTCAGCACTGAATTCTTCGAAAAGAAATTGAAAAGGGAAAGTGCCTAGGGGGAAAGCCTTAATCAGACCAGTCTCGATGATGATTTGTCCTCCCCTGAATTCGGGGAGGACATTTTGTTTGCGGGCTTGGTTCATGGCAGTTTCTTAATTGTAAAATATACCTAGAATCTGAACCAATTCAATCGAGGTGTCCATTATGCCAAAGGGAAATTTTACCCATCCATATATCCCCAATTCTGAACCTGGAGTCAAGGCAGAGATGTTGCGCGCTACGGGTGCTGTAAGTATTGACGATTATTATGAGGATATTCCCGAAGACCTGCGTTTACGGGAAGGTTTGAAGCTGCCAGAACCCATCCTCTCAGAAAATAATCTTGTCCGCCATGTGGAAGCTCTCTTGGCAGAAAATAAAGATACACGGGAATACCTGAGCTTCCTGGGGGCTGGCTGCTGGCAGCATCACGTTCCTGCAATTTGTGATGAGATCAATTCCCGGAGTGAATTCCTGACTGCATATGCAGGCGAACCATATGATGACCATGGTCGCTTCCAAGCGCTTTTTGAATACCAGAGCATGATGGGTGAGCTGTTGAACATGGAGGTTGTAAACGTTCCAACCTATGATGGTTTTCAAGCTTCAGCAACAGCCTTACGAATGGCAGCTCGAATTACCGGGCGCAAGGAAGTCCTGATTCCACGCACGGTCAATCCAGATAAGATGTCCAAGATTTTGGATTATCTCAAACCTGATCTCCAGATCAAGATCCTCGATTTTGATCGGACTACTGGATCGATCGGTCTCGATTCTTACGCCCGCAATTTGTCCGAAGAGACCGCAGCTGTTTACTTTGAAAATCCATCATTCCTGGGATTTATTGAGGTTCAAGCCCCTGAGATTGCTGAGCTGGCTCATCAACATGGGTCTTTGTGCGTGGTCAGTGTGGATCCGATCTCGCTGGGGGTGATCAACCCGCCCATTGAATACGGGGCAGACATCGCCTGCGGGGATATTCAGCCCTTGGGTATGCATATGCAGTATGGGGGTGGACAGGCAGGGTTTATTGCCACCCGTGACGAAGTGAAATACGTGATGGAATATCCCTCGCGCTTGTTTGGCATTGCCCCGACAATCGTGGAGGGTGAATATGGTTTTGGGGATGTGGCATACGAACGTACCTCGTTCGCCAAGCGAGAAGGGGGCAAAGAATGGGTCGGGACCGCCTCAGCCTTATGGGGGATCACAGCCGGGGTGTATTTAGCCTTGATGGGTCCCCGGGGGATGTTTGAGGTCGGGGAGGGGATTATGCAGCGCACTCGCTATGCGATGAAGCGAGTTGCTGAAATTAAAGGCATAAAAGTGTTCTTCGCTGATTCACACCATTTTAAGGAATTCGTGGTCAATTTTGATGATACCGGGAAAACTGTCGCAGATGTAAACAAAGAATTACTTAGGCAGGAAATCTTCGGAGGCAAGGACCTTAGCAGGGATTTACCTGAGCTGGCAGAAAGTGCCTTGTACTGCATTACCGAAATTCACAGCCAGCAAGATATCGAACGCCTGGTAAATGGGCTGGCGGAGGTGACAGGATGAGCATCATGATTGGTAAAAAACCTGAAGTACGCCGGTTCCACCAGGCCCGCTGGGATGAGCCGGTGATATTTGAGCTCAGCAGACCAGGGCAGCGGGGGATCTTGGTGCCGGAGGTAGAGGAGGCTATTCGCCAGGAGGTTGGCGATGTTACCGGCAGCTTACCGGACCATATCCGCAGAGATCAACCGCCAAAACTTCCCGAGTTAGCCCAGGTCCATGTGCTGCGCCATTACATGCGGCTCTCGCAAGAGAACCTTGGTGTTGACCTCAATATTGATATTGGACAGGGCACCTGCACCATGAAGTACAGCCCAAAGGTTAATGACCAGTTAGCCCGTTCGCAAAAAATGACTGAACTGCATCCACTCCAACCCCAATCCACGGTCCAAGGGATGCTGGAAATCATGTACAAATTAGAAGGATTTCTAAAAGAAATTTCCGGCATGGATAGGTTTACACTCCAACCTCGGGCGGGATCGGCAGCCATCTATACCAATGTATCCATGATCCGCGCCTACCATGCAAAAAACGGCCAGGCTGACCAGCGAGATGAGGTGAT
This sequence comes from Chloroflexota bacterium, assembly GCA_020349245.1. GTDB lineage: Bacteria > Chloroflexota > Anaerolineae > Anaerolineales > UBA4823 > PFL25. The sequence goes on from CP070764.1 coordinate 3,792,585, forward strand.
CACCACGATTTTTTCGCATCCTTCCAACGCGGCTTGTGCAAAAACAGCGGGTTACAAAGTGATTACCCTCTATCCGGATGGCGATGGATATCCAGACCTGGAGGCATTGAAGGCGGCGGTCTCTGAACATACAGCAGCCTTGCTGATCACGAATCCTGAGGATACCGGAATTTTCAATCCCAAAATTGAGAAATTTGTCGAGGTAGTGCACGATGCAGGCGGCTTGTGCTCCTACGACCAGGCTAATGCTAACGGCATTCTCGGAATCACCCGGGCCAGGGAAGCGGGATTTGATCTCTGCCATTTTAATCTGCATAAAACCTTCTCAACCCCCCATGGCTGCGGGGGTCCTGCAGCTGGTGCAAGCGGAGTCACGAATAAATTAACCCCCTTCCTGCCGGTACCAACGGTTGAGTTCGATGGCGAGAAATACGTTCTTGATTACGATCACCCGGATTCGGTCGGTAAGATCGGTTCTTTCTATGGTGTTCCTCAAAATATACTGCGAGCCTATGCTTGGATCATGAGTTTGGGTGCCGCTGGTTTGCGGGAGGTCGCTGAAGTAGCCGTGCTCAACAACAATTACCTGCTTGCAAAAGTACTGGAGATCCAGGGAGTAAGTGCTCCTTATGCTCAAGGAAGGCGGCGGATTGAGCAGGTGCGTTACAGCTGGCAGGATTTAACTGCAGAAACTGGGGTCCATTCGGAGGAGATCGGATTGCGGGTGGCAGACTTTGGCACACATTACTGGACCAGCCATCATCCATACATTGTCCCAGAACCGATGACGCTGG
>CP070764.1:3793478-3829456 GCA_020349245.1 Chloroflexota bacterium
CTACGAGGGCTGCTGAAACATCGCTCTTCCAGGCCTCTCGGGATCTTCTTCCGATCGATTGAAAATGGAAAAGGTGACCTCCTTTCGTTGACTTATTTACCAGATAAGGGTGCCACGCTGTCTAGGTCGACCAGATTGTTTTCCTGAAATTGAGGATTTTTTTACAAAGCATTGCGCTGAAACCATATAAATCCATCAGCGATTTGATATACCCCGAAATGAGCAATTAATTTCCGTAATATGATATTATTTCGCAACACAAAAGGAGGATGATTATGACTGCTGTGGAGGAGATTTACCAGGCAAAAGAATCCTCGAAAGGTAGCCTCTTAACCATGCAAAATGTGGTTGGCGTGGGTGTTGGATACCAGAACACGGGTGGAAAAAATACAGGTAATTATGCAATTGTCGTTATGGTAAGCCAAAAGTTACCTGTGCCGGCCTTACCAAGAGAGGCTGTATTACCCAAATCAGTGAATGGGGTGTTAATTGATGTAATTGAGGTTGGTGAACTGCGCGCCTTTCAAAGTCGCTCCAATCGATGGCGACCAGCGCCCGGCGGGGTCAGCATCGGCCATTACAAGGTGACCGCCGGTACATTAGGCGCGGTTGCCCGGGACAGAAATACAGGAAAGCGCTTGATCCTTTCTAACAATCACGTAATTGCAAACAGCAACGATGCTGCACCAGGAGATCAAATACTTCAGCCAGGACCAATTGATGGAGGATCAAGAGATTCAGACACAATCGCCTTTCTGGATCGCTTCTGCCCAATCCAGTTCACTCTTGAACCAAGCACCTGCGAAATTGCAGATACCTATGCCCAACTTGGCAACTTTTTAGCAGCACTTATTGGATCAAAACATCGCCTCCAATCTCAAAAATTCAACCCTCAGGCTGTCAACCTGGTCGATGCAGCTGTAGCCAAACCAGTAAACGATGACGATGTCTTGGATGAAATTCTAGAGATTGGAGAAATCAACGGCATTGCAGAAGGATCGCTCGGGATGTCAATCCGTAAATCTGGTCGTACCACGAGCTTCACAACTGGGCAAATTAATTTGATTAATGCCACGGTCGACGTAAGCTATGGTGGCGGTCGGACAGCTCGATTTGAGAACCAGCTGGTGAGTGGGCCAATTTCCCAAGGTGGCGATTCTGGTTCCCTGCTGGTTGCGGGTGATTCTCAACGTGCTGTTGGGCTGTTATTCGGTGGATCTAACCAATCGACCATATTCAATCCTATTCAGGCAGTGTTGGATTGCTTGGAGGTTGATATATGAATCCGGAACCAGATCAGGATGATATTCAGGCTACAGCTCAACACATAACTTCTGTGATGAAGAACTATGAAGGAGAACTTCTCTCTAAACCTAATGTCGTTGGCGTTGCAGTTGGATTCCGCCATAAAGATGGAAAGCCAACAGGTTCACTTGCTCTTGTCGTCATGGTAGATCGCAAACTCCCAGAGAGTTTACTCTCACCCGAGGAGAGAATTCCCGAAATGATCGAAGACGTTCCAGTTGACGTGCAGGAGATTGGAGAAATTTCAGCTTATTAATTCATAATGCGATGCTTAACAATCAAAGATGGTTGGAAATCAAAACTCACCATCCCAAGCATTTCGTGCTAAAATCCCTTAAGCACAATAGTAATCCTCAGGTGGTTACAGGCAAAAAAACATCCATGGTACGCGCCCGAACCCTTTTCTTCATCATTTCCTTCATATTGCTCTCATCCTGCCAAGGTGCAGAGCAGATGATATTTACCATCACTACCACACCTGAAACAATCCTAGAGCCCAGTTTCACGCCTTCTCTAACCCCAACCACGACACCAACTAGCACGGCTACACCGGAACCGACTCCAGAACCAGAGCCATTAAATGGTCCGATTGCGACTGCGATAATTCCCTTGCGCCTTGGGAAGCTAGAAAATAAAGATGACGCCGGTTTTTCATTCCGGGCACCAATCGGTTACTCGTCTTCATATCAACCCGGCCAGGTGACGTTGACAAGTGATGATGGAGATACTGTTGTCTCATTAATCGGATTTCGCACCGAACGTTCTGATACACTCGAGTCAGATCTTCAGCGTTTTGCAGAGATAATTTCCAATACGTTGCTTGAATTTACCACCGGTTCTACATATCAATACATGGTTGGTGGACTACCTGGTGTTGCTGCAGAAGTTTCAGGAGTTTATGGCGAGAGTCCAATAGCAGGACGGATTCTGGTTGTCGCCCCAAATGAAACCCAACTATTTTATGCCTTAGCAATTTCACCAGATATTGATACAGGATTTGGCTGGGAACCGCAAGGGAGACAGGCGTTTGAAATGATGCTAGAGACGGTTTCCTTCTATGAAATTACCATTCCCGTGGAATGATTGTTAGCTTTTCCAAATCAAACATACCATTCTCATAAGATCTTCGATCTCCTCGAAAGTATCCACATTTTGAACACCTGTGCAGAACTGGCCAACGTATCAGCGAGATAACCTCATCCAATCTTCGTGGGGGGTTGGGGTGACAATATCAAGTTACGTCATCCCAAGGTTTGCAGGAAGTTTATAAAGGAGGTTCAAGGTCAAAATGAACGCCGGGCTGGATCAATCTACTTTAGATCATATTGTTCAAGCAACAATAAAGAGAAATATTTTTGGAGCTGTTATCTATATCTCGTCTGAAGACAATAGTATTGATTTGATCAGCGCTTCCGGAAATATCACCCTTGAAGATCCGTACTACATCGCCAGTATAAACAAGTTATTTCTATCCTCTATTGTGCTAAGACTTTATGCAGAGGATCTAATACATATTAATCACAAGATCTCCGATTTCATTTCGGAAGAACTCATATCAGAATTACATGTTCATAACGGACAGGAATATTCAAATGACTTGACCATTGCCCATCTTCTTTCACATACATCCGGACTCCCCTGTTACTTAACTGATAAACTAGCTGATGGCCGTAAAGTAATGGTTGAACTCGAAGCGGGTATCGACCAGCCCTGGCCGATTGATAAGGTTTTTCAATCAGTGAAGAGGATGAAAACTCATTTCCCGCCTGGAAAAAATGGGAAGGCAAAATATAGCGATACGAACTTTCAAATCTTAAACTTGATCATCGAAGCTGTTACTGGAATGCCTGTTAAGATCGTTCTGAAGAATTTATTCAAGGAATTAAATCTGCATAAAACATATGTTTTTGAAAATCCATTGGATGACAACTTTATTCCGATATTCTATAAATCTAAACAAATCAAAATCCCTCAATTTCTCTGCTCTACGCAAAACGATATCATTTCCACAGCCAAGGATCAAATGATCTTTCTGAAAGCATTCTTCAATGGGTTTTTCTTTCCGAGGGAAAGATTACATGAGATGGAGAAGTGGAACAATGTCTTTTATCCTTTTAAATACGGTATTGGGATACAAAAATTCTCCTTACCACGCATCCTTTCACCATTTCAACCCGTCCCTGAGATGATTGGTCACTCTGGCTCAGTTGGTTCTCTTGCCTTTTATGTGCCTGAAATGGAAGTTTACATTACGGGTACGACAAATCAACAGGCGCAACCAAATATTGCATTTCAAGCCATCATAAAATTACTGACGGAGTTTAGGAAAAGGTAAAATTCCATAAGGGCGAGAGCTAATATGGTAGCATTTTTATTTGTTGACGTAAACATGGTTTGTAAATCCAGCTAACCTCAATTGCACCAAACTTGTCTTAGCCAAGTAGGCCAGCGGCGTGGTTTGTTCATTTTGGGTAGGGAATAAAATAACAACCAAGATCAAAAGAGCAATTTTGAGAATAAACCCTTATCAAGCATAAACTATCATTTCACCCAATAAATCCGTTGAAAACACCCCAATCCGAACTCGAGCGAAGAACCCAATCCTTGTACCATCTCATTCCATCCAGGGTCTCTTCGTTATTAGGAATAACTTTCTCAGCGCTTAAGTATCCTAACTACCGCCTTTGGTTTGGCGGTCAGACAGTGTCTTTATTTGGAACCTGGATGCAGAGAACTGCACAAGCCTATCTCATTTTTGATTTAACGAAATCATCAATTTATCTTGGTTATGTTGGGTTTGCATACGGTTTACCCTCCTGGATCTTCATGCTGTATGGTGGTGCTATCGCTGATCGTTTTCCAAGACGATCGATCTTGCTAATAGCCCAGATTTCAATGATGATCCTGGCATTTATTCTGGCGGGTTTAACCATCACAGGCCTTGTACTTCCCTGGCATATTGTCCTGCTTGCTTTTTTACTCGGTTGCGCAAATGCTTTCGATGCACCTGCCCGGCAGGCTTTTGTTATTGAACTTGTAGATTCCTCTGACCTCACAAACGCTATCGCGCTCAATTCTTCTATGATCAACTCTGCTATGGTTATTGGGCCTGCTGTAGCTGGTTTGACCTATGCTGCTTTTGGTCCAGCCTGGTGCTTTATCATTAATGGGATCACCTTTATCGCTGTTATCGTCGCCCTTCTTTTTATGAAATTAAAAGCATTTACCCCTGTGGATAAACAAGTATCAATAATGCTAGAGATCAAGGATGGTCTGGTCTTCGCTGTGAAGAAACCAATCATTCGGACCCTGATTATTAACCTGGGTGTGTTGAGCCTTGCTGGGTTGGGATTTGTTACCTTACTGCCTGTATGGGCTGTTGAGATCTTGGGTGGGGATGCTACAACCAATGGTTACCTGCATACAGCTCGTGGTATCGGGGCCCTTTCCGGGGCCCTACTCATCGCGGCAATTGGACAACTCTATTCGAAGGGGAAGTTGTTCACGGTTGGTACAATTGTAATGCCAGTTTTCTTACTGATCTTTTCATTCACCAGATTATTACCTGCATCTTTCATCACTTTGATCGGGGTCGGCTGGGGTTTTATGGTTATGGTTAACCTCAGCAACACAATCGTGCAAATGAACTTAACTGATAATCTGCGCGGTCGTGTGATGGGGATATTTACCTTCACATTCTTCGGTCTAATGCCAATTGGATCTTTGGTGAACGGTGCTTTGGCAGATCTTCTAGGTGCAGCAAGAACAATTCAAATCAATGCTTCAATCTTATTCGTGGCTGCGATTATGTTAATTTTATTTTTTCCCTTTATCCGTGACCAAAAATAATACCTTGCTGATCCAACCTCAACATCAGGTATTCCGTATTTAATCATTCATAGATAGATTAAGTCCAATATTAATGTGGTCATTTCCTCAATACAGTGTATAATCTCTTTTGAACTTACTAAGTGCTGTTTCGGATATAATTGCAGACCGGCCAGACTTACGTAATAAGGCCGGTCTTTTTCTATCCCTGGAGACAGACCAATCATTAATACTATCAGCGAGTAACCCAAGGGAATGGCGAAGGAATCAATAAATAGGAGAAATTACCAGATGGTAGAAGAAAATTTACGAGTAGGAAACAATATCGTTGTAAGTTTGGATTATGTGCTCACATTGGATGACGAGAAAGAAATCGACCGCTCGGAGGAAAATGAGCCATTGGAATATTTACATGGTTTCAACAATATTATTCCGGGTTTGGAAAAAGAGTTAGTGGGTTTGGAAATTGGCGATGAGAAGCAGGTGATCGTTCAACCCGAACAGGGGTACGGAGAAAGGGATCCCAACAGCGTGGCTGATTATGAGCGAAGCGTTTTCCCTAGTTCCCGTGAATTAGAAATTGGTACACCCATTATGATGCGCGATAAGGAAAGTGGGGAATCCTTCCAAGCGTACGTTGCTGAACTTGATGATGAGAGCGTCCGTCTGGATTTTAACCATCCTTTGGCAGGAGAAACTTTATATTTTAAGGTTCGAATTGCAGGATTGCGTGAACCAACCGGGGATGAAATAGCGCATGGCCATGTTCACCAGCCCGGCCATAATCATTAAATGTATCTGGCTATCCGATACTTGTAGGAGATTTTAGTATGAATTTATATTGTGGTAACCTGAGTTGGGGGACGACAGAAGCAGATTTACAGGCTTTTTTTGAAGCATATGGCGAGGTGAGTGCAGTCACAATCGTCAAGGACCGCTATACGGGTCAATCTCGTGGATTTGGTTTTGTTGAAATGCCGAATGATGATGAAGCCCGGGCAGCCTTAGAAGGGTTGAATGGAAAAGAACTTGGAGGCCGAGCTCTTCGCGTCGATATCGCCCGTCCCCGATAACAATAGCGAACAAAATATAATCCGCTTTCATACCACAATTTATGACTGAATCAGCTGTATACATTGTTGGATTGAGATCCATTCAGAATAAAAGCACCTAATAATCTTTGAATAATCCAAAGCATCCATCATACTTTACGCATTGGTTATTTTTTCAGTTCGTCCCAAATCTTGAGCGGGACTCAATTTTCGTGTATAAGATCAATAAACTTATCCAATAATTTCCAGGGGATGTGTAACAATCCTACTCCTGATTCGTTCTTAAAATAAATGGTTTCTTACAATCTTGCAAGTATTAGGTTTTACCGGTTCGAGATTCTAAGTCGGGTGGGAAGGGTTACTAATCGTATTTCATGAAGCACTGGATTTTGGAAGGAATATTGCTACCGCGATGAACCGTGGCTTTCTTCTGTCTGCCTTGCTACTGCTAATTGCCGCTTGTGCATCCCCTATAAATGCAGAGGATGTCGATCAATTTTCGCTCGAAGAATATAATATAGCTGCCGGTGACACAATTAATGGTTCCACCGCTAATTTATCAAACACCTTACTTCAAGAACGAATCGAATCATCATACTTTGATCCACAAAATGTAATCATCGTTCAGACCGATCAGGTTGAGTGGTCTGATTCTTGCTTGGGAATCGAACAACCTGGGATGGAATGTATACCCCAGTCTACACCCGGATACCAGGTAACCCTTAAAGCAAAAGGTCTACAATTTGTTGTTCACTCCGACAAAGTTGGATCGAATGTAAAACCTGCAACGCCAGGCTTGTTATGGACTCGCGAAGGTGGAGAGCAGGAAATATGCGACCGTTTGGTTATTTACTTACCGGATTCAGCGATTGCATGTTGGTGCCAGTCTGGGGAAATAAAATCAGCTTCTGTGAACCTGCAAGAAGTTTTATCTCCAGAAGAATTCGAGCAATTGATTAAAGCTTTAAGGGCTTTCAGTGAGAATACCATCAACGAAGCTTCCCCGAATGGGACACCCACCGTAATGACAAGTATGACTTTTTTTGGACAAGGGACTCAATTCCCGACTTCAGAAGAACAGCAATTCCTATTTTCTCTGGCAGAGGCCGTTTTTACTCGCATTACCCCCTAATTTGAACATATCACCGCTTGTGTTTACCATTCAATCTCTCTGAAAAGGAATAGCCAGGAGATTAAGGCATTTAATTCCTCAATCAGGGTTAACACCTGTCAGGTTATTTCTCCACATCATAGGGTCTCTGTTCAAGGATCAAATGAAATACCTTTTCAGGTAAATAGTATCTGATCGGTTCCCTGGCTAGAATTTTCTGTCGAATCAAGCTCCCAGATATCTGCAGTAAAGGAGCTTCAATCCACCTGATCTTCTTCTGCAAACCCGGATAAAGATTTTCCAATCCGGACAAATCAAATGCCTCTCCAGGCCGGTGCATTACTCCGATCTCCTTACATTTCGTGATGATTTGTTCGGGTTTTTCCCACCTGGGAAAATCGGTCAACGAATCTCCCCCAATAAGAAAAACGAAATCATCCAGCGGGTAATTCCTTTCAAGGATCTTCAATGTTATATAAGAGAAGTAAGGAGGCGATCTATCGATATCTATTCGAGAAATTTCGAAGCGAGGATTTTCAGCTATCGCGGCCTGCAGCATCTCAAGGCGTTGCTGCCAGGGGGTTATCTTTCGATCAGGCTTCAGTGGCGATGTCGGAGTCAAAACCCATAAAATCCGCTCGAGGTTAAGCTGGTACCCTGCCTCCTCAGCCAGAATCAGATGGGCAATATGAGGTGGATCAAAAGTGCCGCCAAAAACCCCGATTCTCATTCTTAATTCCTTATCAGTGTTGTAGACGTGTTAATCAACCCACTCGAGTTCGTTGTCACCAATAATCACAATATCACCCGCTTCAGCTCCCAGTGAGCGCAATTCCTGTTCAATTCCGAGTGATTGTAATATTTTTTGGAAGCGCCTGACGGATTGATCATATTCCCAGTACGTCATTGCAGCTGCCCGTTCTATCGCTTCACCCCGGATCCGCCAACCGTTTCCTTCCCTGCTTACAACATATTCTTCCGGGTCAGACTCGTGTCTATAGACCGGGAGTTCATCTGGTTCTTTAGATTCCTGTACCTCTGAGAGAAGTTTCGCTGCAGCAAACAAGATTTCCCGCACATTGATCCTGGTAAGTGCAGAGATCGCCATGGGTTTAAGGTCTTTTCCAGCACCTTTTGCCAATAATTTCTTTTCGATTTGCGGCCAGCGCTGTTTAACTTCCGGTAAATCGATTTTATTATAGGCAACAATTTGAGGTTTCTTCTCCAGATCAGGATCGTATAAAGACAACTCACTATTGATTTGCGCATAATCCAGCAGTGGATCATCTGCTAGGCCATCCAAGATATGTATCAAGACTCGTGTGCGTCGAATGTGACGCAGGAATTCATGACCTAAGCCTATCCCTTGGTGGGCTCCTTCGATCAACCCGGGAATATCAGCCAGCACGAGAGAGAGATCCTCATCAAGCATCGCCACACCGAGATTTGGTATTAATGTTGTAAATGGATATGGGGCAATTTTGGGTTTTGCATGCGTTACAGCTGCTAAGAAAGTAGATTTTCCTGCGTTGGGCACACCCACAATACCAATATCTGCAATCAAACGCAATTCAAGGCGTAAATTTCTTTCCTCAGCGGGCTCACCTTTCTCTGCAATGCGCGGAGTGCGGTTTCGCGAATTGGCAAAGCGTGCATTTCCACGTCCGCCACGCCCGCCTTGCGCCACGACAATATGATCCCCTGGAGAAACCAGATCTCCGACCATATCGCCCGTATCATCGTCATAGATTAGTGTTCCGGGAGGTATATTAATAACCAAATCATCACCAGATCGCCCTGTTTTATTGCTGCCTCCCCCGATTTTTCCATCCTCAGCTTTGAATTTCTGCTTATGCTGAAAAGCTGCCAGGGTATTCAATGTACTCTTTACTTCGAGGACCACGTTTCCGCCGAAACCGCCATCTCCCCCATCTGGCCCACCAAAGGGGACATACTTTTCCCGGCGGAAATGGACAATGCCATCTCCACCTTTTCCGGAGGCTACATGGATGCGGGCTTCATCAATGAACATGAGGTATACCAAATTCTGGTCAAGATTAAGGAACGCGCTAGATTATACCAGTCCAAGAGGTAAATAGCTGCTCACAGATCCTGAAAGCTGACAACAAATTAATTCCAACTCGTATCAAATTTGTACACAAATTGTGTTATTATTGTGGGGCTTTGCACAAACCCAAAATGGCATTAATTTGTAATTGAGGAGGAACGATGGAAGAAAAATTTATCCCTGATATTGTTATTGGACGATTGCCGATATATTTGCGTGCTTTGCAGGGCATGCTTTCAGAAAATCGCCGGGTAACTTCCTCCCAGGAATTGGGTGAACGCTTGGGTATCTCTGCAGCTCAAATTCGCAAAGATCTCTCTCAATTTGGTGAATTTGGTAAACAAGGAACAGGTTATTCGATCGAATTTCTAGCTGATCAAATCGGAAAAATTCTGAAAGTCGATCGAGTCTGGGATATGGCAGTGGTAGGTGCTGGAGATATCGGCTCTGCAATCGCCCGCTATCAAGGATTCGCAAATCGAGGCTTGCAGGTTGCAATGGTGTTCGATAATGATCCTGAAAAAATTGGCAGTCAGATCGGCTCCTTTGTTATTGAGGACATCAAGGATTTAAAACAAAAAATTCAAGAGTCAGGGATATTAATTGCAATGATTGCAACCCCAAGCCTAGCAGCGCAAGAGGTAGCTGAAGAGCTTGTAACTGCAGGGATAAAAGCCATCCTTAATTATGCACCCATTAATCTCAGTGTCAACGAGCATGTTCATGTCCAGTATATCGACCCAGTTATCCACCTCCAGAGGATGACTTATTATTTGTAGGGTATTATCTCCACTCGAAATTTCGGTTTAACCCAGGTTGGAGAAAGAAAACCAGTCCCGTGATGATGCCACGGGACTGGTTTTCTGTTTGGCTATACGCAATTTTGCTATTTCATACCAGATTCTCCCCTGCTTTCCCTACGAAAAATCAAACCAGGGGCAAATTCCTTTTTATCTTGGGATATACATTTGGATCAAGTGCCGTGGCAGCACCCTCAGCGATGCAGGTGAGCGAATTATCGACCAAGTATGCAGGAACACCGAGCTCCTTGGTCATTAGGCGATCAATCCCAGGCAGAGCTGCTCCCCCGCCACACACTGCCACACCGCGATCAATAATATCCGAAACCAGTTCAGGAGGTGTTTTCTCGAGGACTTTTCGAGCAGTTTCCACTAACCTTTTTAATGGCTCTTTTAATGCCTCGAGAACATCATCATTGGTTATATTCAACGAACGGGGTAGTCCACTGACCTGGTCTTGTGCCTGAATCTCGATACTTCTTTCCTCTTCCTGGCGAATCGCCGTACCAAGTTTAAACTTTACCTGCTCAGCAGTTGTGGAGCCAATAATTAACCCGTATTTCTTGCGAATATGGGTGATTATTGCCTCATCAAGTTGAATCCCCCCGAATCTAATAGAGTCTGCCGCGACAATCCCATACATGGCAAGGACTGCTGCCTGGGTTGTTCCAGCGCCTAAGCATAAAACCATGTTCCCGGATGGCGTCCCGATGGGCAGGTCCATGCCCAGTGCAGCGGCCAGGGGTTGTTGGATCAAGTAGGCTTCCCTTGACCCTGCCTGTAGGATAGCTTCGTGAACTGCCCTGCTTTCCACGCTGGTTACACCATAAGGCACTGTAATCATCACTTTGGGACGAAAAAACCTGCTTGAACCGCTAACCTTGCGGATCACATATTCCAGAAATTTTTCGGTGATCTCGTAATCTGCGATCACCCCGTTCTGCATAGGTCGGGCAACTTCGATCGATTCAGGGACTTTCCCGAGCATTTCTTGGGCTTCTTCACCCACAGAGACGATCTTCTGCTCGTCGACGGCAATAGCCACGACAGTCGGTTCTTGAAGTGCTAGTTTATTGCCGACAACGATGCGGGTGAACATCGTGCCAAGATCTACACCCAGGTCTCTTGAGAATACAGCCATAACCTATTCTGTATCAGTGTCCCGCATAGAAGGCATCTGACTTCGCTTGCCACTGCGATAGCGGCGTACTGCTTCCAATCTCAGGTTCGATCTCCTAAGCGCTGCTTCTAATTTGAGGAAAGAATCTGTATCCGCCGGTATACCCTCCTTGAGCAGATCTTCAGCCCTTTTCCGGGCAGCTTCCGCCCGGGCAACATCGATTTCCACCACGTTCTCAGCGCTGTCTGCGAGAACAGTAATCAGGTCAGGTTGCACCTCAACCACGCCACCTGCCACAGTGAAGACTTCTTCCTCGCCTTTTTGACGTACCTTGAGAATCCCAAATTTTAAGGTCGAAAGTAAGGGAGCGTGGTTTGGCAAGATGCCCATTTCCCCGGCTGTACCCGGAATTACAACAATATCTGCATCCCCCTCCCATACCATCCGATCTTGCGATACGATTTCACATCGAATAGGCATTTGTCCCTCTTAAGCTGAAAGTGCGGCGGCTTTTTCGACCGCTTCGTCAATCGATCCGACCATCATGAATGCCTGTTCAGGGAGATCATCATGATCACCATCCAATATTTCTCGGAAGCCACGCACAGTTTCTTTCAAGGATACATAACGACCTTCCAAGCCAGTAAACTGCTGGGCGACAAACATCGGTTGCGAGAAGTATCGTTCAATCTTTCGCGCCCTCGACACGATCAATTTATCATCTTCGCTTAGTTCATCGACGCCCAAAATCGCAATGATATCCTGAAGGTCTTTGTAACGTTGGAGAACCTGCTGAACTTCTCGAGCAGTTTCATAGTGATCCTGCCCCACTACCATCGGATCCAGGATTCGGGAGGTAGAAGCTAATGGATCAACTGCTGGATAAATACCTTTTTCAACAATCGATCTCTCCAAGGCAATCGTCGCGTCCAAGTGTGTGAATGTCGCCACGGGAGCGGGATCGGAATAATCATCGGCGGGAACATAAACGGCCTGCATGGAAGTGATTGAACCGTGGCGGGTGGAAGTAATGCGCTCCTGCAATTCACCCATTTCTGTGGCCAATGTCGGTTGATAGCCAACCGCCGAAGGCATACGCCCTAGCAAAGCGGAAACCTCTGATCCAGACATGCTGAAGCGGAAAATATTATCGATAAACAGCAGTACGTCCCTGCCCTGGTCACGGAAATATTCAGACATCGAAAGAGCAGTCAGTGCAACCCGCAAGCGAACACCAGAAGGCTCATTCATCTGGCCATAAACCATCACGGTATCTTTCATCACGCCAGATTCGAGCATTTCGCGCAGCAGCTGGGTGCCTTCTCGAGTCCTTTCACCCACACCGGCAAACACAGAATTTCCCTGGTGTACAGTAGCAATTGAGCGGATTAATTCCTGAATGATAATCGTCTTTCCAACACCAGCTCCGCCAAAGATCCCCGTTTTTCCGCCTTTGGTAAACGGCGCGATCAGGTCGATGACTTTCAACCCAGTCTCAAAAACATCAACACGAGTGGATTGTTCCGCAAATTCAGGTGCTGGTCGATGAATCGGGTAGTAGAGCTCGGAGGTAACTTCGCCTTTCTTATCAATTGGTCGCCCCAGTACATTGAATACGCGGCCTAGAGTGGGTGGTCCGACAGGGACCCTGATTGGGGAGCCAGTTGCCCGAGCCGGTACACCCCGCTGGAGCCCATCCGTGGAATCCATGGCAACACAGCGCACCCAGTTATTACCTAAATGCTTCTCTACTTCCAATACCAGCGCTTCATCCCCTTCTCGTTGGACTTCCACTGCTTCATAAATTTCAGGTAGGCTTTCGCGAGGAAATTCTACATCCACGACGCCGCCAAGAACCTGGACCACTCTACCTGTTACTTCTGCCATATTTCTTCTCCATAATCCAGCATATTGTTGTATTAATGCTTATTCAATATTGAGCGCCTCGGCACCACCGGTGATATCCAGCATTTCGTTAGTGATACCCTGTTGACGGGCTTTGTTATATTCCAGCTGTAAACCAGCTGCGAGCTCAGTAGCACTGTCAGTTGCGTTCTTCATGGCCACCATTCGGGCTGCATGTTCACTGGCCAGCGATTCCAGAATTGCATGGTAGACCTGGAGTGCCGTGAAGCGCGGCACGATTTCATCCAAGATCTCCGTTTGCCCCGGTTCATAAATATAAGACGAGGAGGCAGCACGTTCAGAACGGGCAAAGTCTTGTACCCTATCAGCTTCTGCACCGATCTCCAGGGGCAAGAGCTTCTTTGAAATTGGAATTTGCGAAACCATATTCACAAAATCTGTGTACACCAAGAATACTTCATCGCTGCGTCCCTCAAGATACTCCTCCACCGCCAGGCGACCGATGGCGGAAACGTCGGCAAATGAAGGTGCAGCGGGTAGCTTGCTGAATTCGGCTAATATTCTCTCTCCCCGGCGGGCGATTAGGTCACGCCCCTTGCGACCAACTGTGATGTACTGTACCGGGACAGGGTATTCGCCAAACTGACTCAACGTATATCGCACGATATTGGTCGTGTATGGTCCGGCTAGACCGCGATCTCCGGTGACCAAAACGACCAGCACATTGTCGATATTCTCCCTGCGGGTCAACAAAGGATGCAGCGATTCACGCCCAGGCTGCCCAGCGATATGGGTGAGTACTTGCCAGGCCTTTGTCGCATAAGGCCGAGTATTCATGACAGCCTGCATGGCTTTTCGAACCTTGCTGGCACTCACTGCCTGCAGGGCGCGGGTCACCTGAGCAATATTCTTTACACTACGAATTCGGAGGCGAACTTCTCTTGCAGTTGACATGATTCTCTACAACCAGGTTGAGTTGAATGTCTTGATCGCTTCATGGAGTGCCGTGCTGTTCTCCTCAGTCACCGCTTTCTTTTCTGCAATATCCTTCGCAATTTCCGAGTGAGAGGTCTCCATATACCTGAGCAGACTCTCTTTCCAGGACTCCATGCGGTCAATGGGGATCTGGTCTGCGTATCCATTTGTCCCGGCAAACAAAATCACCACCTGGTTTTCTAACGAAAACGGTTCATATTGGGGCTGCTTAAGGATTTCCTGCAGCTTCTGTCCCCTGTTTAGCTGAGCCTGGGTTGCCTTATCCAAATCAGAGCCGAACTGGGCAAAAGCAGCCAGTTCACGGAAGGAGGCCATATCCAACCTTAATCGACTCGCAACCTGCTTCATAGCCTTGGTTTGGGCATCACCACCCACCCTGGACACCGAAAGGCCGACATTGATCGCCGGACGGATACCGGCGTAAAACAAGTTGCTCTCGAGATAAATCTGTCCATCCGTGATCGAAATGACATTTGTCGGGATATAAGCAGATACATCTCCTAGCAAGGTCTCGATGATCGGCAAGGCAGTCAAAGACCCACCTGAACCCTTTACCTTGACCACTCTGTTGTCAGCAGAATTTTCCATCTCGTCAAGTGCAGTTTTTGCATCATGTTCGGCTAATGGACCGCTGTACGTGGTTTTGTCCTGGGCATCCTGCTCATCTGCTGACTCTCCAGGGAAATCTTTAGGCACAATGACATATTTGTTGGCCAGCTTTGCCGCTCGCTCGAGCAGGCGCGAATGAAGATAAAATACATCTCCAGGATATGCTTCACGCCCTGGTGGTCGGCGAAGCAGCAAGGATACTTGGCGATACGCCCAAGCATGTTTCGACAGGTCATCATAGACCACGAGGGCGTCCCGTCCGGTTTCCATAAATTCTTCGCCCATGGCGCAGCCTGCATAAGGTGCAATGTACTGCAGCGCAGCAGGTTCATCCGCAGAGGCGATAACAACAGTAGTGTATTCCATGGCACCAAATCGGGTGAGTATGTCTACTGTACGAGCAATACCTGCTTTCTTTTGTCCGATTGCAACATAGATACAAAGCAGGTTTTTCCCTTTTTGGTTAATAATCGTATCAATCGTGATGGCGGTTTTTCCAGTTTGCCGGTCGCCGATGATCAACTCTCGCTGACCGCGACCGATAGGAGTCATAGCATCAATGGCGATCAAACCAGTCTGCACAGGGGTATCTACGTCTTTTCGCTCCACAACGCCCGGGGCAATACGCTCAATCGCACGGTAGCGATCTGTTTTGATCGCTCCTTTACCATCCACCGGTTGACCGAGAGCGTTTACGACCCTACCCACCAGTGCATCTCCAACTGGAACCGAAGCAATGCGACCGGTTGAGCGAACCAGCATACCTTCCTCGATTGCTGAATATTCTCCCATGATGATCACACCTACGCTGTCGCTTTCCAGGTTGAATGCAATACCCATCACACCGTTCGCAAACTGTACCAGCTCCTGGGCTCGCACCGAGGAAAGCCCATCAACCCTGGCAATACCATCCCCTGCCTCCAGCACATTGCCTACATCACTTACGCCAACCTCGCGCTTGTAATCTTCAATCTGCTTTTGCAGGTCTGCAGTTATATTATTGATAAGATCCGTCATTATGCCTCCACAAAAATTATGCTGTAAATTCAGCGACTTTTTCAGAATCCAATCTCTTGAGCATTTCAACGAGCAATTTTACTGCGTTATCGTAATCGTCACGGTGAATGATTGAGCTATCGGAATGGATGTGCCTTACAGGTACAGCGATAACAACAGTTGGTACGCCGGTATTGTGCAGGTGTATTGCTGCACCATCAGTGCTGCCGCCCTCTACATATGAAATCTGCAGGGGTACCTCAATCTCTTCGGCGAGATCCATCACAAAATCCCTAAATTTAATATTGGGGATCATCCGAGCATCGTAAATCAATACAGTAGGACCTTTTCCCAACTCCACCGAAGACTCTTCGGGTTTAATCCCAGGGACATCGCCAGCAATATCAGACTCCAAAACTATCGCCAGATCTGGATCTACTGCCCGCACACTGGTGGTAGCTCCCCGCACACCCACTTCTTCCTGAACGGTTGCTACGCCAAATATCGTATTTGGGTGCTCACCCGGTTTTAGCTGTCTGAGACTGGATATAATCAATGCCACCCCTACCCGATCATCAAAGGCCTTGGAAAGGTATGTTTTACCGCTCGCTAAGGGGACGAAATCTGCCCTTGGAATAACTGGATCTCCAGGTCTCACACCGGCATCTTCAACCTCTTCTTTGCTGGTAGCCCCGATGTCAATATACATATCCGTTCTTTTGACTACCTTGGTTCTTTGATCAGCAGAGAGCAGGTGCGGCGGTTTTGCCCCGATTACACCGACAACGTCACCCTTTTTCGTTTTGATCACTAATCGCTGGCCCAGCAAAACCTGGTCAAACCACCCACCAAGCGGTAGGAAATGAAGAAAACCCTCCTTGGTGATGTGCTTGACCATGAAACCGATCTCATCCATGTGTCCAGCGAGCATCAATTTGGGTGCTTCAGAGCTTCCATTGACTTCGCAAATTACGCTGCCAATCTTGTCCTGAGATATTTTTCCAAGTGGTTCAAGAAGATTCCGGACAATATTCCTCACCGGGCTTTCATAACCAGGGATACCGTTTGCCTCTGTTAGTTCCTTTAACAATTCCAGTGTTGAATCTGCCATTTCTTAGAATCGGTCCTTTCTTCGTAACAAATATATCGTGGGATATTTCCACAAATTGAATTCATCGATTTATCTACACGCGCAAAGCCAAAGGGGGCACACATCCCTTTCTCGTACCAGGTATATCAGCTTCTTGCGTGCTGTTGTGGATAAAAACGAACGTGAGCCAGGACATCATTCAAACAAAACCAGGCCCGTCAAATGATACCTGAAAGCGTCCATATTGTCCAGTTATTCACAATTATCTTCAATCTTCATGATCTTCTTGGCTGACATTTTCTGGCCAGTGGGCTTTGGCATCCTTCCCTAATTCGCGCGACCGTTCATAAGCTGCCCAAATTGCCCGAGAAATGGCAGTGCGAAAACCTGCCTTCTCCAAGTAATACAGGGCTGCTGCCGAAGTTCCTCCCGGAGAAGTCACCTGATTGCGTAAACGAGCAAGATGGACAGGATCCCTTTCGCGGGCGTAATAATCAACAGATCCACGGACCGTTTGAGCGACTAGCTTTTCAGCAACGCGCCTTGGAAATCCTAGGTGCACCCCGGCATCTACCATGGCTTCCATGAATAAGAAAACATATGCCGGTCCGGTGCCGGATAGCGCGGTAGCCATATTCAAATAATATTCTTCCTCAAGGAAGATTTCTTCTCCGAGAGCAGCCAGAATATCACGGGCAACCTCACATTGTTCCTCCGAGACTTTTGGCGAGGCAGTCCACACCGTGATGCCTTCACCAATCTGGGCTGGTGTGTTGGGCATCGCGCGCACGATTGCTTCGTGCTCGAGACTGCCTCCGATCTTGGCGATAGGGGCTCCGGCAACGATCGATAACACCAGGGCATCTGGTTTGAGTACGCCCCGCATACTTTTCAGTACTGTATCCAGGCGTTGCGGTTTTACTGAGAGAACAACAACATCTGCTTTCCCAGCAGCTACTGAATTATCCGTTTCTGCAGCTATCTGATACCTGGTGCGCAACTCGTTTACCCGTTCTTCTCGAGGCCCAGAAGCGATCATTTGAGAGGGCTTGGCGACTTCTTGACGAATCAATCCAGCAATCATCGCCTCGGCCATCACTCCGGGTCCAATAAATGTGATAACTCTGTTTCCAAACAAAATCTGCCTCCAAAAATTACGAAAAATAGCTTAACGCTATTCTCAATCGCATTTCAACTTCCTGGGGTGTATCCTTCGGTATGGATTGAACTGCTGACTGGGCTTCAACAAGGCTGTACCCTAAACTGACCAGGGCACCGATAACCTCGCCATCCGCTTCACTCATTGCGGCTAACGGTTCAAAGCCTTCCACCTTTGATACTTTATCCTGCAAATGAAATAAGATCTTCTGTGCGGTTTTCTTTCCAACACCTGGAACCCGACTGAAAATCTCCACCTGTTCCGTCAGGATCGCTTTGCGGATAGTGTCCGGGGATAAGGTTGACAAGATCGTCACTGCCAATCGTGGACCCACACCGCTAACGCCCAAAAGCAATTCGAATATCTCACGGCTTTCGAGTGAATCAAAACCATACAAAGCCAGGTAATCTTGCCTAACAACCAGGTGAGTATGCAGAAATATCGACTTTCCTGGCGCGAATTCATCTGAGAGTGAGCTGGGTACATATACTTGAATCCCGACTCCGCCAACTTCAATTATCAGAATCCCTTCCTCAATCCGGTTGATTTTTCCTTGTATTGAAGCAATCAATTGACACCTTCCCACCATTTGAGCACCCTTAATGCTCTTAAAGTATTCCACCGGCTGGGTCCGCCGGCTTTCTCCATATCAAAGTATACTTTACCTGAAGGTCCCCGCATCATGCGCCACCTGCCATCAGGCTTCCGCTTATTTTTCAACAGCTCAATTGCATCGGAAAAGCGTTCATCCCGGATATGCGTCGCCGCAAGCTGCTCCGATTGGCGGTCAGGAAATTGGATCTCGGACTGAGCTTGCCAGGTGAAGTAATCTTGAAAATAATCCAGCGCCCGCAGAAAATCATAAAACCACCGTGGGGGGAAGGGCATACGCAGCATTCGCTCGCTGACAATCGCGCCGGTATGATCTGATTTATAAAGCCTGTGCTGGAGCAAAAACTCATGCCCTTTCAACCTGGCGGATTCGATATCAGGTCGAATTTGGCCATATGCCCTTTGATATTCCAGCAATCCCTCCAAAACGGAGATTGTCGTGTGGAAAGAGCTGTGTCTATCACCCTGGTGATCCTGGCAGTTCCAACCTCCGTCCTGCATCTGCCTGCTGAGTAAGTGATCAGCCAGCTTGTGTACCCTAGGGTCTGGGAATTTAAAATGTGCTAGAACGGATAGAACCATCCCTGTAATGCAGACTTCACTCTGCTGTTGAGATTTTGAGTAATTGATACCTAGATCCCTGAAAAATCCTCGATCAAGAAGTTGTCGACAGCCTTCCTGCGCTTGCTGGTTATACGAGGGCAGCCCAAGTCGCTTGAGAGTTAGCATCGTATATGTGGTTGATATCCACTTTGGACCGTAAATACCCCCAGCCCACAATCCATTTGAATCCTGATAAGAGAGATATCTCTTTCCCCATCCCAGCAGGGTGATTTTTTCGCGCTCTTCTTCCATGTTCTCAGGTGCTTCTGAGAGCAGATCGCGCATGACTTGAAAGCGGATCGCGGGATCCCCTGCCAACAACCAGCTGATGAGATCTTCAGAATTATGATTATGATCTACTTCGAATTCTTTGTCTATGCGCAATCCTGCTTCAACTCCAACAGATTTTTCAGGAATATCTCAATGGCTCTTCGCTTCTTCTTCTAAATTGCGTAGTCTGGCACTATGAATATGGCAGATCGCGACTGCCAGTGCATCAGCAGCGTCATCTGGCTGTGGGATTTCATCCAAATATAAGAGGGCTTGCACCATTCTTTGAACCTGGGTTTTATCTGCTCCTCCATATCCAGCCACTGCTAATTTGATCTCATTTGGGGTGTATTCAGCAATCTTGACACTTGATTCCGCGAGGGCTAACATCGCGATGCCGCGAGCTTGCCCAACCGTCAGCGCAGTTCGTACATTCCGGGCAAAAAATAACTTCTCCACAGCCCCACTTTGGGGGTCGTGGAGATCAATTATCTGCTTGAGATCATGAAATAACTGCACCAGCCTCTCAGGCATGGCGTTGGTGGGGGAAGTTTGGATTACACCAAAATCAACAACAGATAATCGTCCGTCTTGTTCCTCCTTCACCAGTCCATAACCGGTGATCGCAGTTCCAGGGTCAATCCCGATGGCCAGCATCTACCTGCTATGCTGCTTCAAGTTCAGCTAAAGCTTCATCAGAGATGTGCAGATTCGAATAGACATTTTGCACATCTTCTAGTTCTTCGAGAGCTTCTACTACTCGCAGAACCTGGGCAGTATCGGATGCATTCAGGTCAATCTCATTATCAGGAAACATGCGCAGCTCAGCTTCCTCTGTGATGATGTTCGCCGCTTCCAGCTCATCGTTAATCGCCTTGAAATTTTCCACTCCGCCGATAATTTCAACCTCGCCATCATCAAACGTCACATCATCCGCACCACCCTCGACTGCCAGTTCAAATATACGATCTTCATCATGGTCTGCAAGCGGAAAAGTAAAATACGCCTTGCGGGTAAACTGCCAGCTCACCGACCCGGTTTCACCCATGCTGCCGCCAAATCGAGTCAGGGTGTGACGGATCTCCGCTACCGCTCGATTGCGGTTATCGGTGACGCATTCTATCAACATTGCCACACCATGAGGGGCATAACCCTCATACATCACTTCTTCAATCTGGACTGCCCCGTCTTTACCTTCTCCAGTTCCACGCTGGATTGCTCGTTCAATATTGTCCTTGGGCATATTGTTTGCCCGGGCGCGATCTACGGCTAATCTTAAGCGAAAATTTGTATCCGGGTCTCCGCCGCCTTGCCGTGCGGCAATAGATATCTCCCGCGCAAGACGGGTGAAAAGCTGCCCCCTTTTGGCATCCGCAGCGCCTTTTTTCCGTTTAATTGTCGACCATTTTGAATGACCAGACATAATCCTATCTCCTAATCTGGGACCAGAGAGTTTTGCGTCATTTTCGCCGAATTATACCATGCGGCATTCGGAGGAAGTTAGCCCCATTCCCGCGCAAAATGAATGCTTTATGCAGGAGGAGCCCAGTTCCTCGATAAGCTTGCTAAGATGCATTCAAGTTATTTTTTATAGGGCAGGAAAGAGTCGGTTAAAGAATCACAACTTGAGTGCCTTGGATTGCGCTAGCAGGTTTTCCACCGGAGTCCCATCTGGAATTTCACATCCAGCCGCGCTGAAATATTTATTACCACCCCCTTCCTGGCACTTCAATACAGCCTCTGCTACCGCAGGAGGCTGACCTTGGAGCATCACCTGGACGGGATTGAAATTCCCGCAAAGGCCTGCCCGATCCCCAAATACTTCAGCAGCTCGCTGAATATCCACCATCCAATCAATATCTATGATATCAGCACCACTGTGGATCATGTCATCCAGGATATGGCTAGAGTTACCGCAAATGTGCAGACGGGTTTTTCCTCCAGCTTTATGTACAGCCTCGAAAATGCGTTTTTCGTACGGTAGAGCAAATTTCCGGTACATTTTTGGAGATATCTGGGACGCCACCGCATCACCGAGCCCAATAATATCCGCCCCAGCTTCCACCTGGGCTAATGCGAAGGCCACCTCAACTTCCACCAGCTGGTTTAACAAATCTACAACCCACTCCGGTCGCAGGGTTAGATCTTTCATCAGGTCGAACATTCCACGCAAATCGGCCGCTTCAGCTAATGCCCCTTCTACCCAACCCATTATCGGTACCTGTCCACCCTTGCGTTCACCCAGGTGGCGGATTGCTTCCAACCGGTCACTCATCCGCCTTCCTGTGCCTGGTTCTGGGGATTTTAGCCCCATCAAATCCGCTGGTTTAGCTAGCAGCGGCTCTGCCGCTACAGGTAGACCGTCATAGGGAAAATCCACCTGCAGCCCAAAATCTGCTGCTTCACGGTAGGGATCAGAAATGACCTGGAGAATGTCCAGGTCAAATGCTTCTTGCACTGCTAAATTGGCTTCAGCCAGCACCCGGTAATCCAGGTAGTACTGCGAGAGAGGTTTATGAATATAGTGTGCCGCGAAGGTCATCAAGATATTGAAATTTGGTGTCCGGTCAACCGGTTCACCAACCAAGCGGCGCTGGAACCTTTCAAATGGAGTCAGGTTCCGCACTTTATTACCTAATCCTCTCCACGAATAAACGCTTCTGTCATCTCCCGTGCTACACTATCCCTGAACTGCTTGGGAGGGGTTTTCATCAAGTATGAAGAAGGTCCGATCAATGGACCAGCGATCCCCCGATCCAGAGCGATTTTTGCACAGCGCACAGCATCGATAATGACACCGGCGGAATTTGGCGAATCCCAGACTTCCAGTTTTGTCTCCAGGTTTAAAGGAACATTGCCAAAGGTCGTCCCCTCCATGCGCACATGACACCACTTCCGATCTGTCAACCAGGGAACATAATCGCTGGGCCCGACATGCACATTCTCTTTTGAGAGTTCATACGGCAGCATGCTTGTCACCGCGCCAGTCTTGGAGATCTTCTTCGATTCCAGGCGCTCCCGTTCAAGCATATTCAGAAAATCCGTGTTTCCCCCAAAGTTCAGCTGGTATGTACGGTCAAGTCGAACCCCCCTGTCAACAAACAAGCTGGTCAGCACCCGGTGCATGATGGTGGCACCAACCTGGCTCTTGACATCATCGCCGATGACAGGCAGCCCGGTTTCAACGAACCGGCGTGACCAATATTCCGAGCTGGCGATAAACACCGGGATGGCGTTCACAAATGCACAGCCTGCCTCTAAGGTCTGTTCCACATACCACTTGGTCGCCATTTCCGAACCTACCGGTAAGAAATTAACGACCACATTTGTTTTGGTATCTTTCAGAATACCGATCAGATCTGCTGTTGGTCCAGGTGCCTTTTTTACGATCTCCAATAAGTATTTACCCAGGCCGTCATGCGTCATTCCGCGCGAGACGGGGACACCCACGTGGGGAACCTCAGCAAATTTGATCGTGTTATTGGGGAAAGCAAAGATCGCTTCAGAAAGATCGCGACCCACCTTGGTATCAACGACGTCGAATGCTGCGGTAAACTCGATATCCCGGATATGATATCCGCCGAGGGTGTTGTGCATCAATCCTGGCACGAATTCATCTTCTGCGGCGTTCTTATAGAACTCCACACCCTGCACAAGTGCCGAGGCGCAATTTCCCACCCCGATGATCGCCACTCGCACCTTTCCGTTGTCTGTCATGTGTCTCTCCTAAGAAAAATTATCTTTCACCAGGTGTGGTATACCCCCACCTGAGAATTGTTCGAAGATCTGGATTTGAATCCAATATTTAACCGAGACAATTATACATGTTTTGCAGGTGTTCACCAGATGCTGGGGGAGGTTTTGGAGGTATCCTTGCCAAGCGCTTGGGGCTCGATTATAATTTCAACGTTCGGGGCGTAGCTCAGTCCGGCTAGAGTGCACGGTTCGGGTCCGTGAGGCCGCCGGTTCAAATCCGGCCGCCCCGACTTAATGACAACCTCCGTACGCATGGTTCCATAAATTCGGTAGCCTTGAGGAATACGGTTACGAAATTCGCAAAAACCCATTGAACCGGCGTACGCATGGTTTGAAAAATATTTTTCATCCTCTGGCTTCAAAAAAAGCCAGTTTTTTGTTTATCAGCACTGTGCTGATATTATCAGAACTGGTTAACCAAACCACAAGCAGTGGGGGTATAAATATTAGTAATTTTTCCAAGGAAGATCATCTCCAAAGGTTTACAATGCATGTGGTTCCCATATGAAAGGAGAAGTAAAGATGTATATCAGCCACACAAGACTGCTGGTGGTCAACTTCGCTGAGTGTTTCCGTTTCTATAGGGATGTGATGGGTTTTCTGGTTACCTGGGGCAACGAAAATGATGACTACGCAGCCTTCACGGACCGTGAAAGTAAGGAGACAACCCTGGCTCTCTATCGCCGCAAGGATATGGCAGAGGTGATTGGGACTGAAGATCTACCCGCACAGGTCGATTGTCAGGATCGAATTGCCCTGATCATGGAGGTCGAAAATATCGATGGCGTATTCATGACCTTGAGTGAAAAAGGTCTGGAGTTT
Organism: Chloroflexota bacterium; assembly: GCA_020349245.1. Taxonomy (GTDB): domain Bacteria; phylum Chloroflexota; class Anaerolineae; order Anaerolineales; family UBA4823; genus PFL25. The sequence continues at coordinate 3,817,542 of CP070764.1, forward strand.
GTGGCGGAGCCGGAGGACCAAGTTGATTGGGGGATTAGGAGCGCTTACTTGCGAGACCCTGACGGGAACCTGATCGAGCTCTCAGGTGCACTAGATCGTTCAAAGTGGTCTAAGAGACTTGAAGATGCAGCCCGCAGGTATGGGAGGATTTAAGCGAAGGCATCTCGGGAGCGGAGCTGGCATATAAATGCCGTTAGGTTTCGCCAATCAATACGAGGATGGTTTCACCAAACTCGGTATGCGCTGTTGAAGGCCCGGTGCTGGAAGTCTGCTTCCACACGGTCTGTCGTGACGAGTGGGATAATTTAGCAAGGTTGGCAAACTGACTAGAATTTTAGTAAAGACTGAAACACACCCGGAGCAAGATATAATCTTGACTTATTGGATATTAATTGTATACTTTTATCAACAGACCGGGGCATTACCATTGATTTCAATTGAATAAGTTGCCTCCCAGCTTTATCCGCAAATCCTGTCAAGTGAAAATTCGTTTAATCAGTCTGAGTTAAAGGAGATACTCGTGTATTATTCTGCAATTACCGTAACTACAAAACCCGGAATTCGCTTCCAGGGTATCGAGCATTTGAAGAAATTTTCAAGTTGGATTGAAGAGAAGTACAGCATTCCCACTCAGGTATTGGGCAACATGAGTGGTCCTATTTATGAGAACCACGTTGTCTCTCGTTATGAAAGCGCCGCCCACATGGAAGAGGTATACGCCAAATTGATGGATGATCCAGAATATATGGAGTGGTTTAAGGAAGGCGCAGACCTGCTTGGCTGGAGTGATGCCAGGCAGACGGTTTACCAGGTCTTCTAAACGATCACCAGATAGAAACCGGTCTGATCGCAATTTGCCCACATTCTTGTGGGCATTTTTTTTTGGTTTCGAATGGCTTGAAGATAACTGCACAGAGTCCGTTAAAATTTTAACTCGGGAAATTCCAAAGGGTGGTGATTTCGATTTGTTTTAATTCGATGAATGCAACGGGGGTGAACCTGTGATCCAGAAAGAGGCTAAAGGGATAGCAGCTAAGCTAAGTGTGTGCAAAAACAAGTTGTATACAACACTCCGGACGCTTAATGGCATAATATTGGAGATTTAGAAATAGCCCGACAAGGGCCGACCGATAACGCTAAGAGTTTGTTGGAATCCTGCCGCGCAGGTTCCTGTAGAAAGAAATAACGCTTATTCAAGAACATCTGGCTCTGGACGAAAATCACTTCACCGACCCCCTGACTATTCTTCAGATGCTCCGATATTAACTGGACAATCTATGCGCCTGGTTTCAACTGGTGGTCTGTAATCACCCCGACCCATTCAGGCCGCTTGCGCGCCTGTGCAGACGGGGGGAAATGCTTGAATGCCAGCTGAATTGAGCTGAATTGGGATGAGAGATTCCTTTCCTTCGATCGTTCGCTCAGGATAAACCTGCCGCGCTCGTCTCGCAATAAATACGGCAGGAAAACAATAATATGAAATTAGGCATCGTTATTGGGGGAGAAAACAGACTACCCGAGCCGGGACTAGATTTGCCGACATGATTGAGATTTTTTCTTCTCGGATTATCAATACATTGCTGGAGGAGAAGGAAATGAAAAATTGTTGCTTAGGATTCTCCCAAGATTCTTTCTTCGACAACAACAAAAAACATCCAAAAGAATACATACAGGTGTAGAAGTTGATCGTAATCCTAGTTTGCTCTATAATTTAATAACCGTCGCAGCTGCCAGTAAAACCATAAAATTCCAGAACAAATTAGAAAAGAATAGAAGAGGAGGAACAGGGATGAAAGATTCACGATCCCATTTACCTATCCGCTACCGGGCAGTGAATGCTGTCGGGCGGTTGCTTGTCACAGCAGGAACGCGAGGTCTGCTTCTAGATGAACAGGCTCTTTGTGAGGCTGCTATTAATCAAACCGAACTAACGGATTTCGGGGACCCATATTTCCGTGAAGGATTACAACAGCTCCTAAACTCAGCTGAGGAGGATGCGAATCTTCATCCCTTAGGTCGATTGATATTTATTAACATGGTCACCAACTTCATGGTCCAGCGGCTGCGGATGGTGGAAACCAGGACGAAAGAGCAGAAGATATTCAAACAACCACTGATTCCACCACTGATCATCATCGGACCTGCTCGCTCAGGAACAACATTCCTGCACAATCTGTTAGCCCAAGATCCTGCGCACAGGGCATTGCCCCAATGGTTGTTGATGTATCCATTTCCTGAGGGACCAGGAAACGATAATAGCCCGGACCCGCGATTAATAAAAGCTGAACAGGGACTGCGTTTTAGGCTACCATTATTACCCGGCTTGGATTCCATCCACTATTCACGGGCTGATTCCTTTGAGGAAGACATCATCATGCTGGGTCTGACCCTCCACAGCCTTGTATTCTTCACCCTTTTTCCAGTTTACAGCTACCAGGAATGGTACCTGAAACAAGAAGAGCTTTCAATGAAATACAGGGAATATCGCTGGCTATTGCAGGTATTCCAAGATCAAGAATCTGAGCGACGATTGACTTTGAAAGCACCAGCACATACAGGCAGCCTGGCAGCAATCTTAGAAGAGGTGCCCCAGGCAAAATTGATCATGACACACCGGGATCCAGTTGCCTGTATCAGCAGTGCTTGCAGCCTCCTGTATACTTTCCACCTTGGTGTAGCTGATGAAATTGATATCCAACGCATGGCCAAATTATTGCTAAGAAGCTACGAAACCCTTGGAAAACGTAACATTGCATTCCGCGAGGATAATCTGGATGTGATTTTTGATGTATATTATGACAACCTTGTTTCAGACCCTATCGGGACAGTGCAAGGTATTTATTCACACCTTGACCTACCTTGGCCGGAGGATCACGAAACCGTATTGAAGGATTACATCGCGAGGAATAAGAAAGATAAACACGGCAAGCATCGTTACTCGCCTTCAGATTTTGGATTGGAGAAAGCAGAAGTCACTGAGCGGATGAAATTTTATTATGACAATTTTGAAATTTGAAACCTCAGGGGATTTTATAAAATGCAGATAATCATCTCATCTGGCATGTCTGGTTGTTCATGATAGATGGGAATTTTAGTGTGAGATGGAATTGGTCTTCAATTTACCGATTCGTCCATTCCAGGTATTGCCAAAAGAGCTTGTGAACTTAAACCCGATCTTACTCTGTTGTTGTTGGAAAATGACTCACTATCGCGGATCTCCAGGTCTCTGGACGCACCCGGATAAAATAATGAGCAATCAAGAATTAATAATTGATGATATGCAAGGTTTGACCCTGGGGGTAATGATGAGCTATTCTTCAGCATGCGCAAAAGAATATTCACACGAGAAGATCTTCTGAATTTGAAATACTAAGCGTGATCAATTTTTCACGCGTATAATAACTCAAGAAATATTGGGCTTCAAAGGAGCGTCATGACAGCATCTGCAGACCTTTTCCTCAGATTTGGGGTTGCTTTAGCCATTGGATTCATGATAGGCCTCCAGCGAGAATATGCCTTCCGCACCGTCGAGCGCGAATTAGTTGCAGGTGAACGTACATTTGCCTTGATGGGTCTGGTAGGCGCACTGGCAGCCATGAGCGCGGATCTCACTTCCTCCTCCATTGCTTTCCTGGGGGTCATCCTGCTGGTCGGTATCTTCACCGCTATCGCCTATTTCATCGATGCCTGGCGGGGTCAAGTCGGCTTGACGACTGAAGTGGCAATATTAATCACAGTTTTGATCGGTGCATTGTGCTATTGGAATTATCTAACTCTGGCTGCTGCCCTCGGGATTGCGACCACAGTTCTACTTTCGCTGAAAATAGAAACTGACCGGTTGGTGAAAGCACTCACCCGGGAAGATATTTTCGCTGCCCTGCAGCTAGCTGTGATCACGATCATAGTCCTTCCAATCCTGCCGAATGAAAGCCTGCTGCCTCCACCGTTTGATGTGCTAAACCCGTTCAAGATCTGGCTTATGGTTGTATTCATCTCCGGGATAAATTTTCTAGGCTACATAGCAATAAAATTTGTTGGTCCTGAACGCGGTATCGGCATCACTGGCCTTCTGGGAGGCTTGATCTCCAGCACTGCGGTTACGCTAGGCTTCAGCGAACGCAGTAACCGCGAACAAGGTCTTTCCAAGCCTTTCGCCCTGGCGATCATGATCGCCTGGACAGTGATGTTTGCCCGCATACTGGTTGAAGTCGGGGTGCTCAACCTCGATCTACTGGCAGTGGTCTGGCTTCCTATCGCTGCGTCAGGACTTGCCGGAATTTTTTACTGCATTTACCTTTACATTTCCCAGCGCGTTTCTGAAACCGATACCCAGGAGTTTTCTAATCCGTTCGATTTGATTTCCGCCATAAAATTTGGATTACTGTACGCGGTGATCCTGGTGGTAGCCCGGGCTGCCCAGATGTATTTCGGAGACACCGGAGTTTATATTTCCAGCCTGGTATCTGGTTTTGCAGATGTGGATGCCATCACCCTCTCCCTGGCACAGCTCAGCAACACCGGTGGCCTGAGCTTCCAGGTGGCTGCCGAGGGGATCGTTCTTGCTATGATCGCCAATACGATTGCCAAAGGCAGCATCGTTCTCCTTGGGGGAGCGAAACCACTAAAACGAGCTCTGCTTCCGGGACTGATACTGGTACTTATCACAGCCATCGGGGTGACACTTTTGGTGATTTAATTCCCAATAACCTTTCTGGAATAATGGATCAATCCACGGATCAAGAAAAACCTGCCAGTAGTTTGGCAGGTTTCGAATTATCTCAAAATAACCTGAACTCAACCCTCGAGTAATTCCTCCAGGAACTCGGTTGCCCCATCTGACATCAAGTCCCGCTGCAACCGGGTTGCACTGCCAAAAAGGTCGATGGATGCTTTGCGGTCGACTAGATGCCTGGCTAACAAGTCTAGCGCTTCTTTCGGTTCGCTGATGTGTTCGGCATAAATCACCCGGTTTTCCTTCTCTGCCGCAAGACCTTCTTCCTCATGCAGGAGCTGTTGAAAATACTGCAGCGTTGTTTCACGATAGCGTCCCTGGTGAGCTGCACAAACCACTACGTGGATATTTTCCCAGTTTTCATCACCCATGCGATCAAGCCAGGCCATGACTGTCTCGTGTAGTTTATGTATTTCCATCCTTGCACTGAGCGCGGCACTTTCCAGGTATAAAGGAGCGCTGAGCTGGCAGTACGCACGTAGTTCATCCTCTCTTACTTCGCCTGCAGCCAAAACTCTGGCGATCATATCCCTGGCACTTTCCAAGGTGAAACGCTGTTTTGACATGTAGTCCAAAGGCAGGGGATCGTATTCGAGAGATTGCAAACCTTGTTCGATTAAGTACTTCTGATTCTCTAGAGTCTCGCGGATATCATCCCGCAATTTACCATAACCGTTATCCGCCAGCGTCACGTACACGCCAAAAGACACATGCCCGATCCCTTTTAACTTGTGATAAAGCTCAGGGATGATATTCACTACTTCTTGCCTTCCCTCGTGGAATAGCATGACTTCGTCGTGTGCCATAATGATCACCGGTGTATGCTCTTTACCTAAGGTCTCAAAGGTACGGTGGATCATATTATTGTAGCTTTGATGAAAAGCTCGGTTAAGATCGGCAATGGCATTTTCGTACTTGTCAAAAGACTCAATCGCTTCAAATTTCTCCCGGGTAGCAGGGTTGCAATTTTCTGGGATTTTTACTTCCATCACTGCCTCCATCCAGCTGCACTGAAATTAGTTAATCACCAATACAAGTGATCATACAGAAATCAACTTGATCATTTTCCTATTTGGCTCGGATATGACTGAAAAAGCCCCCAATAACGTTGAATTAAAGATTTGGATCAACAAAAAACCTTTTTGCTTGCATTACCTTATTATTATTATACACCAATTTGACCTGCAATATCTATATACCCGAAGCGTAAACAAATGAGTTCCTTACTAGAGACCATGGTTTCACGGGATTCGGGTTCACGAGCAGAAATCACCTCAAGAAAGTGTGGTTTCCCTCAAGATTCACCTATAATTGATCAATTGGCATTAGATGATTTCAGAAATTCAATTCGGATTAGAAGATGCTCGATATCTTATCCCAAATCACCACATCAATTTTATTTCGCGGTAGATGACCAAAAATAACCTCATGATTCTCGCTTTGAATTCTCCTCAAGCCCGACTTGAAAATACCGGTGGCAAAGCTGCCAATCTTAGCGCACTTATCCAGGAGGATTTTCCTGTACCCGATGGATTTATCATCACCACAGATGCTTACTCAGAATTCGTGGAAGCCAACCAGCTTCTGGGAAGAATTTTGGAACTGCTTAGCGGGTTTGAATCCCAGGACATTCCTGGGCAAGAAAAAACTTCGCAGAAAATTCGTGGCCTGTTCTCATCCGCTGCTGTTCCTACCCAGCTTGTCCACCAAATTGAAGATGCTTACCGCAAATGGGGAGAACCCGCAGTAGCCGTGCGTTCTTCTGCCACCGCTGAGGATCTGCCCGGATTATCTTTTGCTGGACAGCAAGAGACTTTCTTAAATGTTACCAATTCTAAGGCTTTACTTACCGCGGTGGTGAACTGCTGGAGCAGCTTGTGGACAGCTCGGGCAATTGCATATCGGTACCGGAATGAAATCGACCAGACACAAGTTTCCATGGCGGTGGTTGTGCAGGAGTTTATCCCTGCCGAAATTTCTGGAGTTCTGTTCACTGCCAATCCATTGACTGGCTCGCGTAATGAAGCGGTGGTTGATGCCACCTACGGCCTTGGTGAAGCGCTTGTCAGTGGCAAGGTAGAACCAGACCATTATTTGATCGATCTTCCCAACCGTAAAATCAGACAAACAACCCTGGGATCGAAAAAGCTGGCGATCTTCGATCAAGAGTCCGGTGGTCTTCAGTTCGTTAAACAGGATGCTTCTCACAGCGAAGCCCTTAACAAAGAGCAGCTGTTTGAGGTCATCCGGCTCGGCGAAAAGGTTGCAGCGCTTTTCAAATTTCCGCAGGATATTGAATGGGCAATTGCCGAAGGAAAACTTTTCCTCCTGCAAACTCGCCCAATTACCTCGTTATTCCCTCTCCCAGAGGGTATGAGTACAACCCCATTGCGGATGATGTTTTCCTTCGGTTCGGTACAGGGAATTTTAGACCCCCTCACCCCTCTGGGACAGGATGCCATCCGCATGATATTTGCCGGAGGTGCAAGCATATTTGGTTTCGATGTAACACATGAAACCCAGGGAGTGATCAAAATCGCCGCATCCCGTTTATGGGGTGATGCGACCGCGGTAATTAACCACCCGATCGGTTCACATATTATTCCCCGGATATTTTCTGTGATCGACCCTGTTGCACAGGTGATATATAAACATATATCGAATGACCCGGGATTAAATCATGGGCAGGGCAAACTCAGATTTTCTACCTTCCGGCGGTTGGCGAAATTCGCCTTCCCAATGTTGATAAGGACATTTTGGTATTATTGGAAACCACAAGATTCTGCCCAAGGAGTCCAGCTCGCCAGCCAGGGAGAAATTGAGAGATTCCGAGTGAGAAGCGACCAAATTACCAGCCTCGAGGACAGCATCAACCTGTTTCGCCATATATACACAGCTTTCCCTTATGTAGTTCCTGAATTTGTTCCCGTGATCTTCGCCGGTTTAATCCCCTTGTTCTTGCTGGCCAAGCTTTCCGAGGAGCTTACCGGTTCAGATGAACTGGCAATGACAATCACCCGTGGAGTCCCACATAATGTGACCACAGAGATGGATCTTTTTCTCCTGGATACTGCAAATAAAGTACGATCTGATGAACAATCTTACCGTTGTATGCTCCAAACCTCCTCAATTGAGCTCGCAAATCAATATATTCATGGCGAGTTGCCAGAAACTGCCCAATCTGCCGTTGGCACATTTCTAAATAGATACGGTATGCGTGGAGTGGGCGAGATTGATATCGGGCGTTCGAGGTGGCGGGAGAACCCCGAGTATGTCATGGATGTGATCAAGAGCTACCTACAGATTGCCGAGGATACCCTTACTACGGAAGCAATCTTCCAAGAAGGAGCACAGGAGGCTGAGGAAGCCATAGTTGAATTAGCTTCTATCGCCAGAAGAACCCCTTTCGGCTGGATTAAAGCGTCCATTATCAAGCAGCTGGCGCTGCGTGTGCGCGAGTTATCTGGTCTGCGGGAGAGCCCCAAGTTCCATATTGTCCAGATGATGGGCATCATCCGCGAAAGCATATTAACTCAGGGTAAGCAGCTTGCAGATTCAGGCGATATAAACCAGGCCGATGACCTTTTTTATCTATATTTATCCGAACTTGAAAATTTCGCCCGGAATAGAGGTGATCCCTGGAAAGATTTAATCGCAGAACGCAGAACAGCATACCGGCGAGAAAAATCGAGGGTGCAAATTCCGCGTATTCTCCTGAGTGATGGCCGCGCTTTTTATGAAGGTATGATCTCTCAAGAGGGTAATGGCAATAGAATTCTCGGCAGCCCAGTATCCCCAGGGATAGTTGATGGAATTGTCAAAGTCGTCCAGGATCCCCTCAAGGCGGAACTATCACCCGGAGAAATTCTCGTCTGTCCTGGTACTGATCCCGCCTGGACTCCCCTATTTCTTGTTGCAGGAGGTCTGATCACGGAGGTAGGCGGCATGGTCACCCATGGGGCCATTGTTGCCAGGGAATATGGCATACCCGCGGTGGTGGGTGTCCAGGGAGCAACCATAATCTTTAATACAGGTCAGCGGATATTATTAAATGGCTCAACGGGAGAGATAAATATACTCGATAGTTAAAACGAGTTAAATTTTTCTGAAATTATTAGAGGATTCCCCTTCGGGTGCTTCCACTCTCGAGAATATTAATCCAGCTGCATCAATTTTCAGCCGTGATTGGAGCCTCGTGATTTCTTTTGAATATATGGCGCAGGGAAATGCTGATCCCTAACCACAAAATCTTAAACCAAGTGGAAATTCTTTGCCGCTCCTGGTAGTCAGCGCGCAGCGCATAATTGTCCTTTTCGATGGTATCTAAAACGACTTCAAAGCGGGCACAATACCAATATCCGACAATCTTGCAGCGTAGAACCGGTAGCTTGTCGAGATACATTTTTCCAGAATTAAAGAGCGCCCGTGCAGTTTCAACACGCTCCTTTACCCATTTTCTATAGGATGGATTACTCATTGCATCTGGAGGGATCTGGTTTTCCTCGAGGAACTCGCGGGGAATATTGATAAATCCATCACCTGTATCCTGGCGCATATCCCGCAGCAAATGTGAGATATGGGCTGCATTTCCAGCATCGTAGCGATTTTCCAAATGGGGATATGCCGTGCCATTGCCTATGAAGTACAGTAATCCATCTGTGACAGATTTACCTAGCGTGTTCACATACCAATCCAGCTCACCCCCATCAATTAATCGTCCTTTCCTATGGGCGTCAAACTCGATGATGGCAAACATGTTGCGGATAAAAGATTGCAGACCGCTGGATTCACCGCGATCGTTATGAATTAATTCCCCGAGAATCTCTTCTTCAGGGCAAAGACCATCAACTAATTCATTTTCGTACAGTTGGTCAATCAACCTTCTCTGATTTGCGATAAAGGTCAAACGTTCTTGATCAGAGTTCGAATCAATATCGATAACATCGTCAATCCAGCGAAAGTAGGCATACGCCCGGAAGAAATCATCAACCAGGTCCCTGTCCACCATCAACCTGGCAGTGAAATAGGTCTGTACACTTCCCGTTTTTGTGATCGAGCGGGCAAGCTCTGCGCTGGATTGGCGATTACCAGAATTCATACCTGGGTTCAATTTTGATTAAACCACCCTTGTTTGAGAATCAGTTCAGATGGCAGGAAGGTGAGTCTTTGATTAGGTTCAGGAATCCCACAATCTTCGAATATTCACTCTGAAGTCAAGCTTGATGACATCAGTGCAAGGGGGAGGCCATTCCCTGGATAGGTGCTGTCTCCCACATAATATAAATTCTTGTATTTTGAGCGTATATTTTGTGGTCGCAGATAACCGATCGACAGGGATTTATGATTAATGCTGCCAAATGCGGCGTCTTTTGAATGATTATACATATTTAACCAGAATTTTGGTGGGTAACCTGCCTGGATTGCAAATTTTGTTCAAGATCATAAATGCCCAGCTCCCACATCCGCAACAATACAGAATATAGCACCCGAGATTGCATTTGGTGATGATCTTGAGCTCTTCCTTCAACTAGCCATTCAAATTGCTTGTTTTTCCATTACAAGCTGGTGTAGAGGTGAACCTGATTGATCCAGCAAGGCAGCAATTATTACGATTTCAGCTATACAAGGGCAGGAAATCATATTTGCCCGAGGTTTTTGGTTAATAAGCTGGCTTCCTACTTGTGACAATTACTAGATCGAAAACTCGAGAAATGGATAAGTATATTTATTCATTTAATATTTTCGGTAACGAAAAACCTTTTTTCAGAAAGAGCAAAATTCAGCATTCGGTGATTTTGAAAATTTTAATCACCACCCAATGGAATATCTTGGGCTATAGCATCCAATTATTCTATTATAGGAACTCGTTATCAGTGATGAGATTAAAATGAAATCAAATAATTGTTATTCAACCTCGACCAATTCTTTTGACAGGCTCCTAGCTTCGAAACCGATCACAACCCACAATGTACCATTTAGGAAGGCGTAAAGTCCCAACATCCATATCGCGGCAACGCTCTCGGTAAATGGCAACAACAATGCAAAGACACCGAAAACAAGGGTTAAAACCCCAGTCAGGATCAATATCCATTCACCCTCAACTTCGTCTCTCAGGGCAATGCCAGCCATCAACTCGATCAAACCTTTGAACAACGCCCACAGCCCAACCAGGATAGCCAAGATGGTGCCAGTGATTTCCGGGCGCATGAAGGTGATTAACGCCACGCCGATTTCCAGCATACCGATCACCAAGTATACCCACCAATCAACAGCGACCCGGTAATAAAGAATTGAGCCAATAAGATTAACCAAACCATCCACAACCAAGAATATGCCGAAGACTAATACCAGCAGGCTGCCAGCACCCTCAGGGTTGACAAGGGCAAATATACCAAACAGGATGGCGATCAAGCCCCGCAACAGGGCAATCCACCAGGTCTTCTCAAGAAATTCCGCCATTTCAGCCTCCTCGATAATTGCTATCTATGCAATTCACGACACAGATCTTTCAAGTCGATAGAATTCAAAATATTAATTGATGGTTTTGATCATCCAGACCATGTTCGATTGGCTCCCTCCTTAATTGGTAATCTAAGTTAGGATTGCAGTGCATTCATTTGACAAATGCTTTTATCTGATATCGTATTATACGCGAGAGAATATTTCCTTGACAATATGCTTGACGGGAAACTTTGGATATTCGGTCACTCCCCAATTTATATCGAGGCCTGCCTTAAAGAAAACTCCTAGTCAGTTGATCCAAGCGATCCATCTCTTCATCAGATAGACTGAATCTCATCGCTCCAGCGCTTTCTTCAGCCTGGTGCTTTTTTGATGCACCCGGGATGGCGACCACGTTTTCCCCCGCAAAATTAATCAACCAATTTAATGCTACCTGAGCTGGAGTTGCCTGGCGATCTTGGGCAATGCTCTTCAGGGCATTCACAACCGGTCCACTTTCGTTAATGAGCTTGCGCATCATGAATTTTCGGCCAATAGGGAGCTTATTATAGTTGTCATCCTGGTTATGATACCTGCCACTCAATATCCCCTGAGCTAACGGAGACCAGGCAACGATCGTGATCCCCAGCTCCCGCGCGGCGTGCAAGATACCGTTTGACTCAATTTTTCGGTAGAGCAAGCTGTACTGAACCTGGTTAACTGCCAGGGGTATACCACGCTT
>CP070764.1:3829556-3879346 GCA_020349245.1 Chloroflexota bacterium
AGGATGTCAATTAAATCAGCTTTTTCCTGATCCTCAACCTTATCAACAAGATGGGCCGCGATGTAGAACAAAAGCCACGCTGCAGAAATTTCTTCAGTTAATTCAGGATCTCCACCCGCTGCCTGGCAGCAGAGTCTGGGTAGAAGTACCCAGCGATCAGATTCACGCTTATTAGCCCCCGGTAATACAAGGCGCATAGCCTCGACAAATTCTGGCCACGCGCCTGATACTTTCCAGTTATCTCTTACAAACTGGACAATGGTTTGGATCTGATTATGTGCTATCTCAACGATAATTTATCGCCAGCCACTGTACAGCAGTGGTTTAACAATTCGGCGAATTTCTGTCCGGTCGGTATTCTTTCTCAGTGTCGAGAGGAGGAATGCTAGTTCTTCCTTACTCAAGGACCATCCCCGCTCATGGAGTGCGGTATGTGGATCGGTTTGCATCCTCAAGGCAAAATCCTTATCTGTGGAAATTTTGTATACAACTTGTGCGAGTGCCATACTAATCTCCTCAATCTGGGTGGGTTATGAAATTATTCCTACGATGTCTTTCAGCTGCCCTCCTTCGCCAATCTTTCAACAGATGAAAGTCATCCAGGTCTCGATGAAATGATCACATAAGAACTGTCCTTAGCTACCCTCTGTGCACCTCCTTAAATACAATTATGAATTCCTCGCGGAACCTTTCAATTATGATAGGTTGTTAAGATTATATTAATTTTCTCCTGCTGTCAAGTGATAACTGTCATTTCGCAGCTTTTTGGATTGGAAATTTTCAAAGATAGCATCTATTCATTGTATACTTATCCATTGATCAATTCCTCTAGGATAAAACATGTCAAATAAAGATAATTCGAGTTCTTTTCCAATTCATACCCTGGATCTGAAATTTTTAGGAATCGAAGGGGCCATCGCCTGTTACTTAATTCCCCACGAAGAGGGTGCTGTATTGGTGGAATGCGGACCTGGTTCCACCGTGCCCGTGCTGCAAGCTCATTTACGTTCAGCCGGCTTCGCAGCTCGCGAGATCAGTGACGTCTTATTGACACATATACACCTCGATCATGCTGGGGCTTCTGGTTGGCTTGCCCAGCATGGTGCTCGAATCCATGTCCATCCGATCGGCGCGCCGCACCTTATCGAACCCGAGAGATTGCTCTCAAGTGCGGAAAGGATCTATGGAGATCAGATGGAATTACTCTGGGGAGAATTTTTCCCAGTACCTGAATCCAGTCTCGTCATCCATCAGGATCGGGAATTTATTGAAATTAATAACCTGGTCTTCCAAGCCATAGAAACGCCCGGGCACGCCTCCCACCACTTTGCATATCTTTTCAATAGTGCCTGCTTCACAGGAGATATTGGAGGTGTGCGCATGGCGGGCACAAAGCATGTCCGTCTACCAATGCCTCCACCTGAATTCCATCTTGAATCTTGGAAGCAGAGTATTGAGGTTTTGCGCAATGAAAACATCTCTTGTATCTTGCCAACTCATTTTGGAATGTTCACTGATCCGGAATGGCACTTTGCGGCCCTTATGGATGGCCTCAATGATGTCGAAATCTGGATGGAAGAATTTATGCCCAAAAAACTGCCACCCAATGAATTTCGAGCGGAATTTCTCAGGTGGGAGAGCGAGCGCGCCCGAAAGGACCATATCAACAATCAAATCAGCGATGTATACCACGCCGCCAATCCACCCGAGATCTCGATCTTGGGTATCCAGAGATATTGGCAGAAGCATCGTCATACTGGATAAGCGGATCACCTCCTCCAAGGACAATGCATACTTCGAATCCTGATTTAATCCCAGAGATTATTGAAATACTTCGGTCCAACAACCGTGTCACGGTCCTCACTGGTGCAGGGATATCCGCAGAAAGCGGTGTGCCTACCTTCCGCGATGCACAAACAGGCTTGTGGTCGAAATTCCAGCCAACCGAGCTGGCTACCCCCCAAGCTTTTCGCCAGAATCCCAAACTGGTTTGGGAATGGTATACCTGGCGCAGAGAAATCATTAAAAAAGCACTGCCAAACCCAGCACATTTTGCCCTGGCTGAGATGGAAAAACTTTTCCCTGAGTTTGTATTAATCACCCAAAATGTCGATCGTCTCCATCGTATAGCCGGAAATGAACGGATCATTGAACTGCATGGGGATATCTTCCGAACCAAATGTTCAGTCGAGAACATCGCTGTGAAAGATTGGCCAGATAAGGGCGACATTCCACCGCTCTGTCCCCATTGTGGTGGGATGCTGCGCCCAGATGTGGTCTGGTTTGGAGAAAGCCTACCCGCCAGAATTCTTGAAGCCGCATGGGAAGCAGCCAGTTCCTGCCAGGTATTCTTAGCGATTGGTACTTCCTCCGTGGTCGAACCTGCGGCATCCTTACCTATCGTTGCCCTTCATAATTCAGCAGTTGTTATTGAAATCAACTCCCAAGATACACCTTTATCAGGAATAGCGAATTACTCTCTGAAAGGTGCTGCGGGAGATATTTTACCCAGGTTGGTATCTGGATTGAATCGTTGAACAATAATTTCTCCCCCCAAAAGGATTGACTGAAAATTAACGGTATCAGCTCCTGTGAGAAGAACTGATACCTTGTTGGAATAAATGATGAATTAGCCAAACATCATCGCATTGACTTTGTCCATACTCTCTGGAACAGGTCGCATCTGGTCCACGGTTAACCTGTTCAGTGGGGATTCCGGTAGATCATAAAAATCAAACAACGAAGGCTGACGAGTATCGATGTAGATCAATCCTGTGATCAACCAATTTTTCCGGTTCGCTTCTTCCAATAAAGATATCGCCCGGCTGCGATTTGTAGGATCGTAATCCCGTTCCAATTTCTTAAGCACAATTGACGAACCATCGTGCATGGTGACATCAATCACCTGCCCTTCTTCATACTCGACTAAAATATCGTCGCGCGGTGGGACATAGGATAATTCGTGCAGAGCCACTTCGTGTTCCCGACCCCAGGCGTAGGAATGCATTGAATCATCTGTGTTGTTAAACGTGACGCACGGGCTGATGATATCAAGAACTGCGGTGCCTTTATGGCTCAAGGCAGCCTTCAACAATTCCCTCACCTGTTTTGGATCGCCAGCAAATGATCGGGCTACCAGGGTCGCATTTCCGACTGCTGCTTCCCAGGCGATATCCACAGGCATGTAGGGATTGGTTCCGTGACCTTTAAGCGTCAATCCAGACTCCGCTGTGGCAGAAAATTGCCCTTTGGTGAGACCATAGACCCCATTATTTTCAACGATGTAAACAAAGGGCAAGTTACGGCGCATGATGTGTTTGAATTGCCCCATGCCAATGCTGGCTGTATCACCGTCTCCGCTGACACCAATACCAATTTGCTTATGGTCGCCAAACATCGCCCCCGTTGCCAGAGAAGGCATTCGCCCATGGAGACCATTAAATCCGAACGACCTCCCCAGGAAGTATGCAGGGCTCTTGCTGGAACACCCGATCCCGCTGAACTTGATTATTGAAGAGGGGTCGAGATCCAGTTCATAGCAGGCTGCGATAAGTTGACTGGATATTGAATTATGCCCACAGCCCTGACAGAGGGTGGTTGGCATTCCCTTGTAATCGGATCTGGTCAATCCAACCAGGTTAACTGACCCGCGATTTTTTGATGATCTGTCGGTCATTATTTTTTATCCTCCTGCTGCAAAATCCTATCCTCAACCCAGTGTGCTGTCAGGGGTAGACCATCCAAGTGAGCGATAGAAATTAATTTTGCACAAACCGGTGCATACTCTAATGAAAGCAACTGGTGCAGCTGGCCATCTCTATTCATCTCTACCACGTACGAACGCTCGTGGGAGTAGATGAACTCAGTTACTTCTTCTGTGAAAGGAATGGCCCGCAGGCGGAGAAAATCTGTCTTGAATCCAGATTTTTCCAAGTGATACCGGGCTTCCCGCACAGCAGGTTCTGTGGAGCCAAATGCGATAATCCCGATATCGGCACCTGGCATGTTATCCACGATCGGTTTTGGAACCATATTCCTGGCAGTGTTGAATTTCCTTTTCAAGCGGTCCATATTGCGTTCATATTCTTCACCATCTTCGGTGTATATTGCGAATTCATCATGACCGGTGCCGCGAGCAAACCAAGCACTGGCTGGATGGCGGTTCCCGGGAACTGTCCGGTATGGAATGCCATCTCCGTCGACATCCTTATACCGACCCCATTTTCCGCCGAGCTTTTCAAGATCCTCTTCCCAAAGAACCTTCCCCCGATCCAGAGGTTGATCGGGATATTCGAATGGCTTGGTCATCCAGTGGTTCATGCCAATATCGAGGTCGCTGAGCACATAAATTGGCCACTGCAACCGTTCAGCGAGATCGAAACTTCGCCAGCCGAACTCAAAACATTCATTTACTGAGCCTGGCAGGAGAATCACGTTTTGCGTATCCCCGTGGCCAAGAAAATAAACCATCCCAAGATCACCCTGTGAAGTCCGGGTGGGTAATCCTGTGCTGGGGCCAACTCTCTGAATATCCCAAATAACCAGGGGTACTTCCGAATAATATGCCAACCCGGCATATTCAGTCATCAAGCTCAAGCCTGGGCCTGAGGTGGAGGTCATAGCCCTCAATCCAGCCCAACCTGCTCCAATCGCCATGCCAATCGCAGCCAATTCGTCTTCTGCCTGGACAATTGCATAGGTGCTTTTCCCCGTCTCGGGATCCTTGCGCAGCAAGGGCAGGTAATCACCCAGCTCTTCAACCAGGCTGGTCGCAGGCGTGATCGGGTACCAGGCTGCAAAATTCACGCCACCGTAAATTGCCCCAAGCGCAGCAGCCGTGTTGCCATCCGACATGATGAAACCTTTCGTTCCATCCATTCTTTCAACCCGGTAAGGATCTCGTTTTTCGAGATTCTTTTCAGCCCATTCATCAGCCATCTGGACGAGTCCAAAATTCAGGTCTATCGGCTTTTGCTTGCCTTTGAAATGAAATTTCAATGCCTCCCGGATGCTATTCAAATCAATTCCAAGTAAATTTGCCAGCACTCCAACATAAACCATATTGGCGACGTAACTTTTCAAATTGGCTGGCGCATCTGATTCCTTCACCAGCTGGTTGACCGGCATCGGATATGCGACAACATCTTCCCTATTTATGGGTATTTTTACATCATCAGCATACAGGAAAACACCACCCGGAATCACCTCTTGCAGATCTTGGGAAAATGAATCCGGGTTCATGGCTACAACGATCTCGTGTTCCTCGCGCCGGGCTAAATAGCCATCCTTATTCGCCCGGATCGTATACCAGGTGGGCAAGCCCTGAATATTGGAGGGGAATATATTCTTTCCGGAAACTGGAATGCCCATTTTGAACAGCGCTCGCAGAAGGGTTAAATTGGATGTCTGACTGCCAGAACCATTCGAAGTTCCAACGGTGATAGAAAAATCGTTGACGATAGAACCAATTTCAGCAGTCGGTGCTTGAGCTTGTTGAGTTTGTACCGCAGACATATCTTGCTAATCTCCTTATAATTCCCTTATCTGATGATTACAATATAATAAATTATTCCGATTGGGTGACGAAGACATTTCCATCTTCTCGCTCGATGACCCGGTGGCGGATTAAATCAGTGTGTTCCAGCAATGCCTGGTAACCTCCCTCGAGATCACCTTGGCAGATACCATCCACCATTTTTTGGTGGTAGGTCCATACCTCCTCCAAGTATTGATAACCCGCATATAGATTCAAGCCTACGGTTTCATACGCATCCCAGTAAGCTTCCAAAATCCCGGAGACAAATTGGTTATCCAATCTCTTATAGATGGTCAGGTGGAGCTGTCGGTGTTCCCATTGTGGGATTTGGATAGGCGTACCGCGCAGCTTATCCCAAGCCTTTTCGATCAAGTTGACAAGATTGGATTTATCCTCTTCAGTCAGCAAAGCGACCGCCTGATACCAATAAGCTGATTCTAAGTTACGGCGCAAGTCTGCAAATTTTAGGAAATTCTCCTGGTCTATTGCGATGGCATAAGCCAGGGATTGATTGACGGCTGGGGAAAATGTATAGGGCAATCGGCGCAGACCTGTGCGAGGTCTCGCCTCCACCAACCCCAGAGCTCTGGCTACTTCCATCTGTTCCCGCAAAGTGGAAACACTAACCCCGAGCTCCTTGCTGAGCACCTGCAGGGAGGGCAGACGTTCACAATCAATATCCATATGGTACGTCTCAACCAGATAATTCAAGAAATGGGAAGCAAGACCTTTTGGCATCATCTAGATTTATTCCCGACTAATAATATGATTAATATGATTATTAGGATGATTGGAATTATATCATAGGCAACTGCTTGCGTCAAGCAGCCCCAATGGAGACTCTGACCAGCCATGCAGATTGACAGCATGCTGGCGAACAAAATCAACGACCAATATTTTTTGTTGCGATTCCGGTTGACTCAGGCGCTGGTTATTGTTAATGGGTTCCAAGTGTTCTAGAATTCCGTGGCAAATTGGTAGAAAAGCTTAATCCAATCCTCACCCAGCAGATGCCCATATGCCGTTGCGTTGCGGACTAGGATCAGGTTCTTGTGGGGGGAAACATAGATAAATTGACCCTGGTCTCCTTCAGCAGCGAAATCAGGATCTTCACCCTCCCGGGTATATCCATACCACATGTACTTGTAATAACCCCCTAAAAAATCGTAAATGATCTGCCCAAATTCATCCGGATAATATTCTGCATTGTGGTTCTCACGATCGATCGTTATCGATTCCTGTATCCATGATTTTGGGAGCAGTTGTTCACCTTCCCATTCGCCATTTTTCAGATACAAACGGCCGAGTTTCGCGTAATCGATCGCCCGCGCATTTACACCTGTTTCCATCTTCTCAAAACTGCTGCTTTCGCTGTCAAGACTCATGGATCCATCGAATTCCGTACCCAGTGGACTCCAGATTTTCTCCTGCATGTATTCAGTTACGGTTTTCCCTGTGGAGCGTTCTAAAATCAAACCCAACAGCTGCGGATGGTACTTATTGTAGAGAAAATATTCTCCTGGCGAATCCAGGATTTTGGTGAATTCAAGGGCAGCCTGCCGCTGGTCCGGGTAATAGGAAGTCAAGGGATCATCTCCATTCAAAAGTCCCCAGCGCATTTCCTTGTATTCAAAGCCAGATGCCATGAGCAACAAATGACGAATAGTGACATTTTGGAACCTGGGATCACGCTCAAGCATTTCCGGCAAATAATCCGTGATCGGGTCGTCAATACTCTTGAGATACCCATCAGCGATAGCACTCCCGATTAATGCTGAGTCATAAGATTTGGCAACAGAAAATGAAGTCAATAAGGTATCCCTTTGAGTCCCATTAAGATATTTTTCATAGAGAATTTTATCGTCTTGGATAACGATAAATGCCTGGGTGTTCTCAGCCTCCAAAAGTGATTCAAAATCAGTCGTTCCTGACAGTTGTTCAAAAATTCCTGACACCCGATCTTCCTCAAGTGATTCTCGGAAATAA
The DNA here is from genome assembly GCA_020349245.1 of Chloroflexota bacterium. GTDB lineage: Bacteria > Chloroflexota > Anaerolineae > Anaerolineales > UBA4823 > PFL25. Next base: position 3,837,079 of record CP070764.1, read on the forward strand.
AATTTCTCAGATGCTGCAAATAATTTCCGCATCGGGAAATGCTCCATAAAATCTGTGTAATCTGTCTCACGCCAGGCGAGCGCCCTGTACACATATTCAGAGGGATAGACCAGCAAGGAAATAAGTATGAATAATGCTAGGAGCCCAAGCGTGATACCGATAAACCAAGCAATCAATCTGAAGATTTTCGCCATATCATCACCTTAAATGTAACCTTCTAATGTTGAAAAACTACTTGATTCGAGATGAGTTAGAATGAGACCTGCCTGGAATTACAAACCATCCAGGTCATCACTGGCCAGTGATCGCTATCCACGCATGAATTTGCCTTAATCGAATAACAGAACAAACTTCCGAAATAAGTATCATCTGAGGAAATCTACTACCGCTGAAGACATTAAAGCTGCGGCGCGCGGCAATGCGCTTTCATCGAAATCAAATCCTGGATGGTGGTGACCGGCATCCAGACCTTTTTCATGATTAGCCGAACCGATAAAGAAATAGCACCCGGGGATATCTTCCATCATATAAGCCATATCCTCTGACCCCATTGTGCGTTCCTGGTTATCGATCACATCCTCCGGATACAAAAACCGGGCGATAGATTGGATAGTATTTGATACTTTAAGATCATTCACGACAGCCGGGGTAACCGGCCAAACCTCCACCTGTGCCTGGCAGCCCAACGCTTCTGCCACACCGGTCGAGATTTCTTCAAATCTCTGGAGAACAATTTTACGAATTTCAGGGGAAAATGAACGGATGGTTCCTTTAAGTGTCACAATCTCTGGGATAACATTGAACGCTTCACCGCCAGTCATACTGGTGACACTGACCACCGCAGATTCCAGGGGGTTAACATTACGGGCAACAATGTTTTGCAGAGCGGATATCACCTGAGCACCAGCAACAACCGGGTCACGGGTCAGATATGGGGCTGCCCCGTGTCCGCCCTTTCCTTTAATCGTTAATTGAAACCTGTCAGAAGCTGACATGGCCGGACCTGGCGTAATACCGATCCAGCCAACGGGTTTATCATTCCACAAATGCAGGGATAGGCAAAGGTCAGGCTTCGGGTTTTCCAGAACACCATCCGCGATCATCGCTTGTGCTCCTCCAAGACCTTCCTCGGCAGGCTGGAAGACAAACTTTACCGTCCCAGAAAGTTCCTGCTTATGGGATTCCAAAATTCGGGCAACGGCTAATCCAATCGCGGTATGCCCGTCATGTCCGCAGGCATGCATGACACCGGGTATTTGAGAAGCATATTCTGCACCTGTCTCTTCCTGGATTGGCAGCGCATCCATATCAAAGCGCACCAGCATCACAGACCCTTCACTCGCCCCTTCCAGGGTTGCCACAACACCGGTCTTCCCCACCCCAGTAGTCACTTCCAGACCTAGGTCGGTCAGTTCACGGGCAACTATCCCAGCTGTACGGATCTCCTGAAAACCAAGTTCAGGATTGCGATGGAAGTCTCTCCGGAAATCTTGAGTGTAGGCGAAAAGTTCTTCTGCCTCAGGAATAAAATTAATCACGGTGCCTCCCTGCAATTTTCTCTATGGTCGCACTCAGGATCAACTTTAGATTTTTTCAGCTGCGCACTTAAGCGAACAACAAACACTTTCTTTCAAAACGAAATGGAACCGGAAGAATACTGCTACATTATGCGAGAACGATCCGCTTAAAATGTTCCTGATAGCGGGGATTTTCAAGGGTGCTGTCCACTGTATGCCGACTGCGTAAACGCTCCTCTAGTTTCTCTGGGTCTCCTATTTGGCTTTTATGTTCCCGAAGTGCCTGCAGCTTCAACGGCCAATGTTCGGTCACATCCACAGATACATTTGTCTCTTGCGGTAATGAAATCCACACTTCTCGAACGTTATGCGGGTCTAATTTTTCATCGCGCCACAATTCGATAAAATTTAAATGATCCCTCGCCGCCGGAAAGACAGCATCCAAGGTCGCCTGTCCGGCTGCCCTGTGGTCCGGATGATTTATATAGGTATCCCGAACATATAGATTCGTTGGATCGCAGGTTACCAGCACATCGGGTTTCTCCTGGCGGATCACACGGGTTATTTCTTTTCGTAAATTGAGATCAGGGACAAGATATCCATCGGGATGATCAAGAAAACGCACTTTACCCACACCTAATACTGCGGCGGCGGCTAATTGCTCACCCTGTCTTTGGGTGCACAGCACATCTGGGGTAAGTGCCTTGTCTGCTGTGCCTTTATCCCCACAGGTTAATAAGCAATACGAGACCTGATGACCGGCCTTCACCCAGCGGGCAATTGTTCCACCACAAAAAAATTCGGGATCATCCGGATGGGCTAGGATAACCAGGATTCGCTGTGGGGATTGCCAATTGTCTGGTGCTGCAATCTCGCTCAATTTGCCCCTTTACCGCAATCACATTCCCCGTTCTCGTGTTTGCCACAAGGCTCATTGGATTTTCGGCGCAGTTCCTCCAATTCATCCCAAGGTTGGATATCAAGGCGCTTGAATTCCTCCCTGCCAACCCCTTCGATTTCAACCAGCACCGAGTCCCTTAATGGAAATATATCAACCACCTTGCCTTCTCCTTGTGGAGTCACGACCCGTTTATTACGTTTCGGCAGCTCCTTGCGAGCATTGACATATTGCTCGTATTCATAAATCAAGCAACACCGCAACCTGCCGCACATACCGGTGATCTCTGAAGGGGTCAGGGAGATGCCCTGTTCCTTGGCCATCTTGATCGAGATGGGACTGAATTCTGTCAGGAAAATGGAGCAGCAGCGGGTTTCCATACCGCATGCCCCCATCCCACCGATTATCTTGGCTACATCGCGGGGTCCAATCTGGCGCATGTCCACCCGCGAACGTTGATATGTGCGCTGCATGGCTTTCTTCAGAGATTTGAGGTCGACGCGTTCTTCTGTCTCGGTGTTGTACAGAAATGAAAGTCGTTTTCCATCGAAAGAGAATTCTGCAGAGACTATCTTCACACCTTCAAGTTTTAATTCAGCTGCCTTCGCCCGGCAGCTGATCATTGCTTCAACCGCCTTGCGCTGCCACAACTGGCGCATCAAGAGATCCCGGGGCGTAGCTTTTCTGGTAATAGATTTCCAGGAACCATGTGGGGGTGAGGAAGGATCCTCCAATATTTGAACAATCTCTCCGAGCTGCTTGCCTCGGCTGGTCTCAACAACAGCAAAGTCACCAGTCTGCAGATCTTCGAGGTCGCTGGCATCAAAATGATAGATCTTCCCCACTTTCTGGAAGCGAACTCCAACCACCAATGGATTCGATCGGTCCATGCTCATCCTACCATTGTGATGGGAACGAAGTTATTATTTTGCATCGCAGCAACACTGACTTTGGCGGCGATATCCATGGCAATAGCGTTCAGGGCTTGAGAAACGGGGGACTCTGGATCGCTCACGGTGACCGGTACACCCTGATCGCCACCTTCGCGCACAGCCGGATCCATGGGAATAGCGCCGATAAATGGTACACCACTTTCTTTCGCTAGTTTTTCACCGCCGCCAGAGCCGAATACATCCAAACGTGTTCCATCAGGCAAATCCAGGTAACTCATATTCTCAACGACACCAAAGATGGGGACATTCATCTGGCGGAACATCTCCAGCCCGCGGCGCGCATCATCCAAAGAAACTTGTTGTGGTAGAGTGACGATCAATCCCCCGCTCAATGGCAGCGATTGCGCCAGACTAAGACCAGCATCTCCGGTCCCTGGTGGTAAATCGATAACCAGGTAATCAAGCTCCCCCCATTCAACATCACTCAAGAACTGGCGGATTGCCGAGTGGAGCATCGGACCACGCCAAATAAGCGGTTGGTCAGCTTTAACCATGAAGCCGATCGACATCAGCTTTACACCATGAGCTTCCGCCGGCAAAAGCTTCTCTGTGCCTGCGGGTGGTAAATGCTCCACACCCATCATGGTTGGAATGTTTGGTCCATAAATGTCCGCATCAAGAAGTCCGACACGAGCTCCTGATTTTGCCAGGATTACGGCGAGATTGACAGCCAAGGTGCTTTTTCCAACTCCGCCTTTACCCGAAGCAACAGCAATTGCATTGCGAATCGGCAATTCCAAAAGTCCACGTTGCCTGCCATCAGTCGGTACATTAGCATCCATCTTGATGGATACATTTACGACCCCCGGGATAGCAGCCACGGCCTCACGAGCTTCTCGTTCAATCTGTGAACGGAGTGGACAAGCTGGTGTCGTCAGGACAACCGTGAAGCCAACCTCCCCAGCGTCAATTTGCACATCACGGATCATGTTAAGACTTACCAGATCCTTGTGCAGCTCAGGCTCTTGCACTTTGCTGAGCGCCTCGAGGACCAATTTTTCATTCACCTTCTTTTCATCAGACATGTATATTTTCCTTGTGATAATTACCGGTAAAGAACCATCAACTCATCTTTCATTTAGCGGATATCAAGCAATTAATTCTTCTCACGGGCTGCTTTCTTGGCTGCTTTCGCCGCTTCCGCTTCAGCACGGGCAGCTTCTTCCCGGGCATAATTTGAAGGTCGGATCGAAGCATAATAGGACACAGGTCGGGAGAGCCGCTCTTTATTGAAGATATTGTGCTTGAAGCGATCATATACAGCGATCTCGTAATCGTGATCCATCTTGATCGCATCAAATGGGCAATATTCGGCACAGAGACCACAATTCATGCATATATCCACATCAATATAAAATTCAGCTGGCTCAGGTACAGGTCTGCCGGTATCGGGATCATTGGTACGTTCAATCCATATGCACTGCGGGGGGCAAACCTTTGCGCAGATTCCACATGAGGTACAGCGGTCTTGTTTTTCGCCATCCTCATTCACCTCGTAAATCAAAAAGGGAATGAAGCGAAATTCCTCCGGTACCGGCAGTTTCTCCTCGGGGTATTGAATCGTGAAGATCCCTCTGGCATCAACACTTTTCCGGTTATCTATCCCATCGGTAGTGTAGTAGCGTCTCTTCCCTCGCGTTAACCAGCGAATATCCTCCAAATAGGTGTTCATGAAGTGTTTAAATGTGATGCTCAAACCCTTCAGAAGTCCTTTTCCATACATTTCAGCCATAATCAAACTCCGTGTAGGATGCCTTTGAAATCATTTACCCGACAACGAATCCACCTGACCTTTACCGATCCGTTTCTCCGAGCACAATATCAATCGAACCAAGAATTGAGACGACGTCTGCAATCTTATAATTCCTGCTCATCACTCCCAGGGCAGTTAAGTTGATAAAAGAGGGCGCCCGAACATGATAGCGCCAGGGATTCGGTTTTCCATTGGAAACCACATAGAAGCCTAATTCACCCTTCGGGCCTTCGACTCGACCGTATGCCTCACCTGCTGGCACCCGGACTTGGTACTGCGGTTTTCCTTCCTGTATCGGTCCCTCCGGGATATCCCGAATAACTTGCTCTAATATGCGGATGCTCTGGCGAATTTCGTCGAGCCGGATCAAGTACCGGTCGTAGATATCTCCGTGATAGCGGACTGCGACATCAAAATCAAAGCGGTCATAGATGCTGTATGGGTCCGCCCGGCGGATATCATACGGAACACCAGATGCGCGCAGCAATGGGCCAACGGCAGAGTGTGCAATCGCTTGTTCCGCAGTTAATATCCCGACATTAATCGCCCTGGCGCGGATGATTTCATTGTTGGTGAGGAAATTATCCAGGTCGTCGATTTTTCGCGGCAACCTTTCCAGTACAAGGCCTTTCACCTGTTCAAACACGCCCTCCGGCAAGTCGCGTGCTACACCCGCAAACCGGTAGTAATTACACATCATCCGCGAACCACTGACAGCTTCGAAAATATCCAGGATCAGCTCCCGTTCTTCGAAAGCGTACAGCAGTGGTGTGAAGAATGCGCCAAGGTCATTGAGCAGGAATCCAATGGCTGCCAGGTGATTGACAATGCGGGTCAATTCCGCCATCATCACCCTAATGTACTCAGCTCTTTCTGGAGGTTGTACACCCATCAGTTTCTCAACCGCCAGGACATAACCGAAGTTATTACTCATTGAATTGAAATAATCCAACCGATCCGTGAAAGGTATGTTCATCAGGAAGGTATTTCGCTCACCAATTTTCTCGTGATTGCGGTGCAGGTATCCCATCACGGGTTCGAGATCAACAACAGTCTCCCCATCCAGGCGAGCCACCATTCTGAAAACCCCGTGTGTCGAAGGATGCTGGGGTCCAAGATTGACGATAATCTGATCTGTGCTGATCGCGGTTTCGCTGACTGCATGGTCAAACCTACCAACACCAGCATATACTGCTGTCTCGCCTTCCGGCGACCAGAACTCCGGATTAAATCCTTCAGGGTAATCCACATTTTTATTGAAGGGATTGCTATCCTCTGCCCGGATGATATCGCCTCCTGGCCAGCGACTCTTGAATGGTTTGCCCTCCTCTTCGAAGAATGGCTCCCGCCAATCTTTTCTCAACGGATGTCCTTCGAATCCTTCCCACAACAAGACACGCTTCAGGTCTGGATGTCCCGAAAAGCGGATCCCCATCAAATCCCAGACTTCCCTTTCTTGCAGATTTGCGCCTGGGACCATGGGTGTAAGTGATGGCACCACCGGGTCATCCCGATCAACCTGTACTTTGTATACCAGTGCCGGCCCACCGGTAGTCTTGTAAGCATGATAAACGACTTCCATGCGATTGTCTGGGAGATAATCTACCCCTGTCACAGAGGATAAGAAATCGTAACCAAATTCATCACGCATCACCGCGACAAATTCAAGTAGCTTATCCGTAGGTACAATGTAACCCTCGTATCCTTCACGTTCATCCCGGCTGACTTCAGGAAACCGTTCTTCAACCGGTGTTTTTTCTTCAACAAGGACTTCTTCACTCATCTCATCACTCCAAGTTAGGCTTCTTCCGCGGCAGGGACAGTTAAATCATCAACTTGCTTCTCGGCAGTGTATTGCTGGATTAAGCCGTATTCACGGGGATCCATCAGATCCGGTCCCAAAACAGGAACGGGAATCGGCTCAACCGGGTCTTTACTATACCAACGCACATTCTTTATCGATTGTTTATCGATCTTTTTCTGCAGGGTGATCAAACCATGCAGGAGCGCCTGAGGTGTTGGGGGACAACCAGGGACATACACATCCACCGGGATAAACTTGTCAACACCATCCACAACGCTGTAACCTTCTTTGAACGGGCCGCCACCGGAGGCACAGGCTCCCATTGCCAAAACATATTTCGGCTCAGGCATCTGGTTATATAGACGCACAATCTGCGGGATCATCTTTTTTGTGACTGTACCGGAGACAATCATCAGGTCGCTTTGCCGTGGACTGGGTCGCATAACTTCCATGCCAAATCTAGAAAAATCAAAGCGGCTGGTAGCAGCACAGATCATCTCAATCCCGCAGCAAGCCAGGCCAAACATCATCGGCCAAATCGAGTTTCTCCGACTCCAGTTATAGACTTTATCCAGGGTGGTAATTGCTACCTGCCCTTCCATCTCAGGGGGGATGTCATATCCGGTAGTATTCAACTCTTCAGTCATAACCAGGCTACCTCCTCATACCATTCTTGATATATTGCTGACAAGATGCCATCGTTTGCCAGCTCGGGATCATCCACAAATCCGGGGAGTTCCAAGGTCCAGTGATAGATCATCATCAAGGAGACATCTTCAATGTTGACTTCTGGATGCATCTTGGACAATGCCTTCGCAATGGCAAAGGAATCTTCCCAGGATAGCGACATCTCTTCTGGCGTCACAATGGCTTATTATACCGGATATATTTTGGTTGTCAAACTCACTATTACGCAAATAATTATTTGCGTAAATCATTAAAACCTGTATAATTGCGAAGTGAGATATGTCAGTCTTATCATAGTTTATCCAGGATTAGAGCCCCGTGAAGACAACTCGCCAAAAACTGCTCGAGAACGTCAAAAACAGACCCGGTATAACCGCGGCGGAACTCAGCCGAGCGTTAAAGGTCACGCCATCCGATGTCCGTCACCACTTATCTATTATGATCGATGAAGGATTGGTCGTTACTGCTGGCCAAGAAAACCATGGCAAAAGGGGTCGCCCAGCAAGACGCTTTAGCTTATCTGTCACTGCCCAACGGGATAACTTTGATTTACTCTCCAGTTCTTTACTGAAGATCTATTTCGGTCAACACTCCCCTGAGGAGCGCACCACCTATCTCCGCCAAGTTGCCAGTAACCTGAGCGGTGGACCCGAGGTACCTGGTCCCCTCGCACAACGTCTCGTCGCGGGAGTACAAACACTAAACAAATTAGGCTACCAGGCGAGGTGGGAAGCGCACGCAGTTGCACCAAGAATCATTTTCGAACACTGCCCCTTTGCTGCACTCCGAACTGAGCATCCCGAATTATGCCAGCTGGATACTTATCTTGTCGAGCATTTGCTTGATGAGCAAGTTTACCAGCAAGAGGCTAGTGCCCACCGGTTTGATGGAATCTGCTTGTTTCTGGTAGGAGAGAGCCGTTCCCCGATAGAATGATGCGCTTCACTTCTTCGTAGAAACCTGATAACGTAAATGAAAGAGTTGATTTTTTCTTTTAATTAATAATTTTCGCTGAAAGAAGTTTCCTGTATTTTCCCCATGCTCCCGTTTTCTAGAGGGAATTCTTCTTTACAAACCCACCATACATTACTCATTTACCAAATGTCCGATGATGGAAAATTTACTTCTCCCTGGCAGCTTTCTCCAAAAAATCGAAACCACTTCTAATTAATTTTTCACGCTGCTCTGGGTGGAGCTCTCCGCTATCGATCATCCGCAGGAGAGACCCCCGAACTCCGCTCGCCTGGTGTGCCCAGTATGAATCTGCAGATAAGCGTTCCAAGCGGGCGATTAACAAATGGACCAAATCATCATCATGCTTCACAAAATTCTCTCGGTCGAATAATCTTACTTAATATTATCTAAAATAAACCAGCCTTGCAATTGTGTATCCACTGCAAGGCTGAATAATATCGAACAGGCTTTAATGTACTCTAAATTCGCTCATCCACTTCAACAGGGACTGCCTGCTTTTGCCTGAATAATGTGCGGATTGGTATGCTGTTATCAAATGCGCCCCAGATTCCCAGGACAAGCAAGGGGATGATTTGGAGGATATGGACCATGATCGCGTACGCGGTCATGATGATCGGATTGAGTCCAACAACCAAGGATAAGGCACCAACTATCGTTGCCTGGTACAAACCAGGGGTTCCAGGTGCGGATGGGGGAGCAACAGCCAAGGTTAGCAGTGTGATCGCTACCATCTGTTCAACCGGAAGCAGGATATTCAAACCTAAAAGGACAAGATAACCAAATACAAAAAATGCGCCCCAGATCCCAAAAGACAGGATCCAGCCGAATGCCAATTGCTTAGGTCCACCAGCCATCTGCAATCCTGATTTCATATCTGAAATCACGTTTTCGATCCTGCGCTGGTCAAAGCGCGGATAACGCGAAAGCTGGATTTGTGTCCAGCTCATGATTTTTTCAGCATAGCGGATAAACAACACCATCAAAACCAAGAAACCCACTATCAATAACGCATTGATTATCATTGAACCGGATTTAAAGATAATCACATAACCCGTGAATAGGGCGATAAGAAACGCCAGAACCCGCATTACTTGTTCCAAAGTTCGTTCAACCAGCATCCCGGAAGTCGCGCTTGAGACAGACATGTTTGAACCACCCCCGGTGATAAGAACTCTTAGAGCGATCTCAGGTATGGGCGTTAAGCTATTCACCAGATTGGAAACATTTACCGAGTGGAAAGCGGAAAAGAAGCCTGGCCTGTTGCCCAGGAGATAGCGCCATCGAACAGCCAACAAAATATAAGCGATTATAAGCATGCTGATCGCAGCAATCAATAGTTTCCAATCAGCTTTCTGTAAGAGTCCAATCACCTGGTTCAGATCAACAAACCAGAAAAAGAGCCCACCAATCAAGATCGTTACAGCGATCGCAATAAAGATTCGTTTTTTCAATTTTCTTCCTTATTAATTTCAGTAAAAGCTTTTAGATTCGCAAAGCAGTTGCTGATTATAAGCCAACATTGAATAAAAGAATCAACCTGGATGCATTTCTAACACATTTTTCATAATGGCTTAGAAAGCATCTACCTTCAAGACTCAATCATCAAAATTTTTTATTCAACTGTGACAGACTTGGCCAGGTTTCTTGGTTGATCAACATCCAATCCCCTTAATGCAGCAATATGATAAGCGAGCAACTGCAGGGGGATCACCGTTGTAACAGGGCTGAGCATCCAGGGTGTAGGGGGCACCCAAAGGACGTGATCCGCTATGGTAGGAATCACTTCATCGCCTTCTGTTGCCACGGCAATCACTATTCCCCCACGTGCTTTTGCCTGTTCTATCTGGCTGAACATTTTTCCATACCAAGGATCGCGGGGGGCAATCACAACGATGGGCATGTCTTCGTCGATCAAGGCGATTGGACCGTGTTTCATCTCGCCTGCTGGATAACCTTCGGCATGGATGTATGAGATTTCCTTGAGTTTTAATGCTCCCTCGTAAGCCGTGGGCATATTAATGCCGCGACCCAAGTAGAGACAGTGAGAGAAATCCTTTAATTCCCAGGCGATCTCCTGAACTTCAGCTTCTCTATCCAGACAGCGTCCTGCCAAGTCAGGGATTAACCGCAAATCCGCGACGAGAGCGCGCCGTTCATTACTTTCGAGAGTGCCCCGCAGGTCAGCCAATAAGATAGCCAACATGTACAAATCAACTAGGGGAGCAGTATACGCTTTGGTCGAGGCAACTCCAATTTCCGGGCCTGTCTGCATCGAGATGTACCCATCGGAGATGCGCATCGCTTGTGATCCGATCACGTTTACAATCGACCATAGGATTGCATTCTTTTGTTTCGCTTCTTCCATAGCCGCCAGCGTATCGGCCGTTTCCCCCGATTGGCTGATCGCCAAAACGGCGGAATTTTCATCCAGGATGGGATTGCGATAGCGAAACTCAGAAGCGATATCTACTTCAACTGGAAGGCGAGCGATATGTTCGATCAAGGTTTTACCCACCATGCCAGCATGGGAAGCAGTCCCGCAAGCGGTGATAAACATTTTATTTATTCGCTGAGCTACGGGGGGTGCTAAATTGAGCTGTGGGAGAAAAACTCGTCCATTATCGAAGTCAACTCTCCCTGCAATGGTATCGGTCAGCGAACGCACCTGTTCATGCATTTCTTTGTGCATAAAGTGACGGTATTCACCCTTCTCTGCAGCGACAGGATCCCAGGGCACTGTTTGTTTGTTGTAGGAAACTGGTTTTCCATCCAAGGTCAAGACCTGCAATCCATCCTGCTGCACCACGCCTATCTGACCCGACTCAAGGAATACCATTTGGCGAGTATGTTCCAGAATAGCTGGCATATCAGAAGCAATAAACATCTCTCCTTCTCCGAATCCAACCACGACCCCCCCAGCGTTACCAATCCTGGCAGTCACAATCTTATCGGTTTCCTTGGTGGAGAAGAGAACTACCCCGTGGGCGCCCTTTAAATGAGAGAGGGTTTTTTGGGCTGCTTCAACAAAGCTCATTTCGAGAGAAAGGTAGCGATCCACGAGCTGTACAATCACCTCTGTATCCGTGTCAGAATTGAATTCAACTCCTTCTGCGCTCAATTCCTCACGTAGTTCCTGATAATTTTCCACAATACCGTTATGCGCCAATACAACCGTACCGCTTGTGCCGACATGGGGGTGCGCATTTCTGGCACTTGGTTCTCCGTGTGTCGCCCAGCGGGTATGACCAATCCCAATCTGCCCATGTAATGGCTCCTCATCCACCAGGGCAATTAACTTATCCAATTTCCCCTCATCTCGGCGGATTTCTATTTTATCCCCCTCAAGCACAGCTATCCCGGCTGAATCGTAACCGCGGTATTCTAGCCGTCGCAACCCATCCAGGATGATCGGTGTGGCATCCTGGGGTCCAATATAACCAACAATTCCACACATGGGATCCCTCCAGATTATGATTTATCCAGTAGAGTATTCAAGGTGCAGAGCTGGTTAACGTATCGTTTACCGTCTTTGCACATCTCTCTCGGATATTATTGTCACCCCTCGCATTTTTGCCCGTGCAGTCACCCACCCGGTTTTGTTGCAAGGTTTAGATTGGAGGGAGAGTATATGGGCTGTGACCTACCCAGAGGGCTTCCGCTGATCTGTCGATTTTCTCTCAGGGTATATGCCTTCCTGAGATTAACCCGGATTTGACACCGGGAACCCTCATCCTCGTTTACTCAAACCGCCTGGAAACTAATCGAAACCCCAGTACTCAAGTAAAAAAATGGGCGTATCTGCTCGATTTGCCTGCAGGTTTTGAGTCCTTGCGCTATACGTCCCTCTAAATGTTCGCTGATAATTTCCCCTGGACACCTCCATCATGCTATTCGGGGCCTAATTATACAACTAATTGGTGAAAATATCCTGAAATGCAGGATCGGTCGCCCAAATTCTTATGAAAGTAAGGTTTAAACCGTTCGATGGTATAATCGCGCTGAATTTGCAGGTGTGTGAGGAGCATGATTTCGTCCAAGGGATAGAAATGGCACCTACAAATCCTAAACCAAAGGAGCCCCAATTTGGCTTTCAATCCCCTTAACTGGCTGCTGGGGTTTTTTTCACTCGACATCGGCATAGATTTGGGCACTGCTAACACACTGGTCAGCGTGCGTGGAAAGGGCATCGTCATCCGAGAACCATCCTGGGTTGCGATCGATAAGCGCACTCGAGAACCCAAGGCCATCGGTGCAGAAGCCAAAGAGATGGTTGGCAGGACTCCTGCGAATATCATTGCCGTGCGTCCCTTGAGGGATGGTGTGATCTCTGAGTTTGAGATCACGGAAGCCATGCTGGAGTATTTCATTGGAAAAGCACACCAGCAAAGCATCGTACCGGTTCCCCGCCCCCGGGTGGTTGTCGGTATACCCTCTGGAGTGACCGAGGTCGAAAAAAGAGCTGTCTATGATGCAGCCATGTCTGCTGGTGCACGAGAAGTTGGATTAATCGAAGAGCCTGTGGCCGCAGCGCTAGGAGCGGGACTGCCGGTATCTGAAATTCGCGGTAGCATGATCGTCGATATCGGCGGTGGCACAACCGAAGTTGCTACTTTATCGATGGGTGGCGTTGTCATCTCGAGGTCATTGCGGGTAGCCGGAGATGAGATGGATGAGGATATCGTCCAGTATATGCGCAATAAGTACAATCTCCTGATCGGTGAGCGGATGGCCGAACAATCCAAAATCGCAATTGGATCGGCTTACCATTTACCCGAAGAAATGACCCTCACCCTGCGTGGCAGAAACCTGGTCACGGGTTTGCCGGAAGCTGTTGAAGTGTCATCGGTTGAAATACGTGAAGCGATCTCTGGCTCCGTCCTGACAGTAATTGATACCATCAAGGATGCTCTGGATGAGTGCCCGCCGGAGATCGTGGCTGATTTGATGGAATCTGGCATCACCCTGGCTGGTGGTGGCTCGCAACTGCGCGGCTTGGACCGGCGCTTATCCGATGAACTGCATATTCGCGTTTGGGTCGCAGAAGATCCGATGACTTGTGTAGTCCGTGGAGCCAGCATGATTTTAGAGGATTATGAACACCTGGCACAATTTTTGGTAGGATTAGAGCGCGGCAGCACACAACACGTCTAAAATCGATCTTCAATGAATTTACCTCGTTCCTTTCAAACCGCCGCCCTGGCGATATTTGTTGTTGGTATCCTCCTCCTGGCTTTAGGTGGCTATCTCACGCCGCTTTCCCAGATTGCTTTTTCACCCTTCATTTCTGCTCAAACGTGGTTATCCAGCCGATATCTCGCGATCCGCGATTTCATGACCGCGCCGCGAGATGTCGCCCGGCTTACACAAATTAACGAACAGCTTGAAGCCGAGATATCCCGTCTGCAATCCCAAATCATTGAGCTGCAGCAGCAAAATTCCGAACTCCAGGTCCTATCTGCATTATTGGATTTTGCCCGAACTCACGCAGAAAACGAGTACATCACTGCTGCTGTGATTGGTCGGGATATCAGCCCCTTCATGCATTATGTGATCATCAATCGTGGCTCCGATGATGGTCTCCGGCGCGGCATGCCGGTGGTCTCATCACAGGGGTTGGTCGGCAGGGTAGCCGCGGTTACTGCTGACGGCGCGCGGGTACAGTTAATATCTGATCCCGGCACCGCCATCAATGTCCGCATTCAGCCCTCCGGAACTGAAGGTTTGCTCCAAGGTTCAATCACTGGTGATATCACCGTTGAAGCTATTGCCCAGGACGCCTCAATCCAAAATGGCGATCTCGTCCTCACTTCGGGGTTAGGAGGGAATTATCCACCAGACATGTTGATTGGACAGGTCAGCGGTGTCAGGCAGAGACCTGTGGAACTCTTTCAAACTGCAACGGTTGAGCCTGTAGTTGATTTTGCTAGCCTGGAAATCGTGCTGGTGATTGTTAATTTTCAACCCGTTAATATCGCCCCCCTAATTCCATCACCGGGCGGTGAATAAATATAACATTGGCAAAAAATTAATAACCTGTGAATACCGATAGCGAAGACATTTTGATAGTGTAGAATGGCAATTCTTCTGGCACTTCCGATCCTGGGTTTGATGGTGGTCGTCCAGTCAGCTGTTTTCAGCCAAATTCACTTGCTGAATGGCACGGTCGACCTAGTCTTGCTCTTTGTTGTTGCCTGGTCAGTCCAGGAAAGGGTTACAACTGCCTGGCATTGGGGCCTCATTGCCGGACTGCTAGCCAGTCTAGGGACCGCAATCACACCTTTGGCGATCATTCCCGGTTATGTTCTGGTTACGGGAGTTGCCATTTACATGCGGCGAATTTTTTGGCAAAGACCACTTCTGGCAATGATAACCGCCACCCTCTTTGCCACATTGATCACTCATGCAGTTACTTTAGCCGCGTTGCTTATTAATGGTACACCAATTCCGCTCCTTGAGGCATTTTATATGATAACCCTGCCAAGTGCATTACTCAACTTGCTGCTCGCGGTTCCCATATATGCATTACTCGGTGATTTGGCGAACTGGCTGTATCCAGAACCAATTGAAATGTGACATATCCAGGATTGAAATAAGGTATATTTATATAAAATGCTGGTATAAATTAATGGGTATTGCGAGATACAAATGAACGGCAGTGCGAATCTTACCAACCAAATTCAACTTTCGAGGATCATCATCTTTGGCATCGCCATCATTGGTGTGTTTATAATTTATTTAGGACGTTTGTTCTCTCTGCAGGTTCTTGAAAATTCCGATTGGGTCGCTCAAGCAGAAGAAAATCGGATCAGTGAAATCAACTTACCCACCCAACGGGGGATTATTTTCGATCGCAACGGATATATCTTAGCCCAGAATATCCCGTCCTATAACATTGTCATCACGCCAGCAAACTTGCCTGATGATTTAGGCGAAATCCAAGAGATCTTTCGCAAATTGAGCGGGATGATCAACGTTCCGATTAACCTCAATGAAGTTTCAGATGAAAATCCTTATGTCCCCTGCCTGTCAGAGCATGGGATCGCCCAGATCGTCGATTATGGTGAAACAACCGCTCCATATACTCCTGTCAGAATCATCTGCAATATTGACCGTACATCAGCCATGATCATAAAGGAAAATGCGGTTGATTTACCTGGTGTTGATATCGAGATCGAATCGGTTCGGGATTATCCCACCGGATCTCTGACGGCGGATATCATCGGCTTCCTTGGTCCAATTTCTGCAGCGGAGGAACAATATTATCTCGACCGCAATTTTGTCCCCAACCGGGATAAAGTCGGGTATGCGGGAGTCGAGCGATATTTTCAAAGTATCCTCAGCGGAAGAAATGGGAAGCGAGTGGTCGAAGTGGACGTAGGTGGACAAGTCCTGCGCGATTTAGTTCCACCGACTGATCCAACACCTGGATTAAATTTGAGTTTGACCATTGATTCTAGATTACAGAGTGCAGCCGAATCAATACTCGTGCGTGAGATCGACGAGTGGAATACCTATTTTGGGGAAATACGAATGAACAGCGGGGTCGTGATTGCTTTGAATCCAAAAACCGGGGAGATCCTGGCAATGGTTTCTTATCCGAGCTACGAGAATAACCGGATGGCCCGAGTTATCCCGCAATATTATTTCGAGCAGCTCTCGCTGGATCCGCGCAACCCGATGCTAAACCATGCGGTCGGGGATGAACTTCCTGCCGGTTCAGTATTCAAACTGGTGACTGCGGTTGGTGCGCTTAACGAAGGAGTTGTTACACCGGAACAGGTGATTGAGGCACCCCCGAAAATTATCGTCGACGTAAAATATTCCGCCAATGAACTGAACCCCCGTCCCCAGGAGTTCGTCGATTGGAATGAAGCTGGTTTCGGAGAAATTGATTTCGTCAACGGACTCGCAAACTCCAGCAACGTATATTTCTACAAGCTCGGAGGCGGCTTTGAAGACGAGGTACCAGAAGGCCTTGGTATTTGTCGCCTCGGTACCTACGCCCGTGCTCTGGGTTATGGGAATTATCCTGATATTGAACTACCGCTCGTTGAAGATGGTCTCATTCCTGATCCAACCTGGAAACGAATCAATCAAGGCGAAAACTGGTCAAGTGGTGATACGTATATTGCCAGCGTCGGTCAGGGTTTTATCATCGCCACACCACTCCAGGTGCTTTTATCTGCAGCCACGATCGCCAATGATGGAGAATTGATGCGCCCTACCATACTCGGAGAAATTGAAGATAGCGATGGCAATATCATCAAATCATTCATCCCGGATCCAGTCTGGGATATTACCACCGAGCCATTGATCGACGTCTTCAATGATCCCAGCAGTCCGGGGGGATGCGAAAGTAAACTCACCGGAGAAAAGACAACGGTAGAACCCTGGGTGATTGATAAGGTTCAAGAAGGCATGCGCCAGGCAGTATTAAACGGTACCCTGACAGACGAGTTCGAGAATGTAAATATCTCGGTCGCTGGAAAAACTGGCACTGCTGAATATTGTGACAAGTATGCAAATGAAAAAAATCTGTGCATCCCGGGAAATTGGCCAACTCACGCTTGGACTACTGCCTACGCACCTTACGAAGACCCGGAAATCGCAGTCATCGCCTTCGTATATAATGGCGGTGAGGGTGCCTCGGTTGCCGGGCCGATTGTGCGCCAGTTTTTAGAGGCATACTTCGAAATAAAAGCTGGCGATACCGCTGCTCAAAATCCCTAGTAGAACATGCTATAATCAATCGTAAATTTCATTTTGGGTCCGGATTATCGGTGAATTTGCTTGGTCCGACCACGAAAAAAAACTATGGATGATCGCGCCAAGGTACAAATTAAGGGTATCCGCGAGGGGTTGTTGATCTCCGTTCGTGATGATGATTGGCCATCCGCCAAAGCCACATTGCAGGAACAAATCAAGGAACAAGCCGATTTTCTTCGCGGTGGAAAATTAATCCTGGATGTAGGCAACCAAGTAATCCGCGCAGCGGAATTAGGCCAGCTCCGGGACATGCTCACAGATGATGGACTCTCCTTGTGGGCAGTGCTGAGTAATTCCCCGGTTACTGAGCAGAACGCCCAACTGCTAGGGTTGGCTACCCGCATTAGCAAACCCACGCCTGAGCGAAAGGTTCAAACCATCGAAACAGCTCTTACCGGTGAAGAAGCTGTGCTTGTGCGCAGAACCTTGCGATCCGGCTTCAGTTTGCAGTATTTTGGTCATGTAATTGTGATAGGCGATGTAAATCCAGGAAGCGAGATTATTGCTGGTGGAGATGTGATCGTCTGGGGGCATTTAAGGGGCATGGTGCATGCCGGTGCTGAAGGAAACCAGGATGCTGTGGTATGTGCAATGGACCTTTCACCAACCCAGTTGCGCATCGCCGACCATATCGCCACAACACCAAAAAACATTGGAAATTCACAACCAGAAATGGCCCGAATTATTGATGGCCAGGTTGTGGCACTCCCCTGGCAGCCGTAAATGAAATAATCTAATTGTGTGAGGAATGCTTTCTAAATTGACACTGGGGATGATAAATGACAAATAAAGTGATCACAATAACCTCCGGGAAAGGCGGGGTCGGAAAAACAACAGCCACGGCCAACATTGCAACAGCCCTGGCTGTTGATGGAGCCAAGGTTGTCTGTATCGATGCAGACATAGGACTGCGCAATCTTGACGTTGTTCTCGGCTTGGAGAACCGGATCGTCTATGATCTAGTCGATGTAATTGAAGGACGCTGCCGCCTTCGTCAAGCCATGATCCGGGATAAAAGGTTGCCCAACCTCTTTTTGATCCCTGCCGCACAAACGAGGGACAAAACTGCTGTTTCCCCAAGCGACATGGTGCGTTTAATTGATGAACTGCGATCAGAGAGCGATTGGATATTAATCGACTCCCCAGCCGGAATAGAACGCGGTTTTCGCAACGCAATCGCTCCTGCAGATTTAGTCGTGGTGATTACCAATCCCGAGATATCAGCAGTTCGTGACGCAGATCGGATTATCGGGTTGGTTGAAGCAGAAGAAAAAGGACCTGCCAAGCTGGTCATCAACCGGATCAAACCCGCAATGGTAAAACGGGAAGATATGCTTTCACCAGATGACGTACTTGAACTTCTGGCTGTAGAACTAATCGGAATAGTCCCTGATGATGAAAACGTAATCCTGAGCACCAATCGTGGAATTCCAATCGTCCTGGATGGAAAAAGTCAGGCAGGGCAGGCTTTCCGAAATATCGCTCTCAGGATTGAAGGTCAAAATATCCCCTTCATAAACCTTGAAGACACAAATGGCTTCTTTGGCCGCATCTCCCGCATGATTCGCTCAGGAGGTGACTAGCATGAGCACCTTCATCGACCGCTTACTGGGTAGAGAGAAAAGCAGCGCGAAGAAAGCCAAAGATCGCCTAAAGCTGGTATTAATTCACGATCGCATCGACATGAATCCGGGTACGCTCGATACATTAAAAGATGAGATTATCGAAGTAATCTCCAGACACGTGGAAATCGATCCCGGCAGCGTGCACATTAAAATGACTCAAGATGGACGCCAACAGAGACTGATCGCCGATATTCCCCTCAATCCAGCTGGACGCCGCCGCAGTAGAAAAAATGTATGAGTGATGTAAAAACTTCCTGGCGAGATTTCGATTTCTGGCTGCTCGGAGCTGTCGCAATCTTAAGTATTTTCAGCGTGGCAATGATCCGGTCCGCGATCGCCGGAAATATCACTCTCGCCGGATACGATCAACGACAGGCAATATTTGTAATCATCGGCTTTGGTGTTATTTTGATCACCACGGCAATTGATTACCGCTTCTGGGCTTCCCTTAACCGCATCCTGTATTACGGTATGGCTGGTCTCCTGGGCATACTTTACGTTGTTGGTCAGGCAATATTTGGTTCTGCCCGCTGGTTTGAAACCACCTACTTCGATATCCAGCCTTCCGAGCTGGCAAAAATCATCATCATTCTCGCCTTGGCCGAATTCTTTTCTCGCCATATGGGACGGGTCAATGAGCCTCGCATAATCTTGCGCAGCATACTGCTGACAGCTGGTATCGTCTTGTGGATTCTCCTTCAGCCCAACCTGGGCACCTCCATCGTAATCCTTGTCATCTGGTTCACGCTCTTATGGGCCAGCGGTCTCAATTTCAAGATGCTGGCGGCATTTGCCGGTGCAGGAATTGTTATACCCATTATTGGATATCCATTACTCGCCGATTACCAAAAGAACCGCATTCTGAATTTTCTCTTCCCCGATCCGGGTGCCCGCCATGGAGATATTTATAACATCCAGCAAGCGCTGATCAGCATTGGTTCTGGTGGGTGGTTTGGGAAAGGCTACAATCTCGGAACGCAGGTGCAACTGCGATTCCTGAAAGTTCGCCACTCAGATTTTATTTTCTCAGCCATGGCAGAGGAATTCGGTTTCATCGGTACGGTGGTGATTATCGCCATTTTATTATTCGTCATCTACCGCATTCTACGCGCAGCCCGCCTAGCCCGTGATACCTACGGCGCATTAATCTGTTACGGAGTCGCCATACTTGTGGCGTTTCAAGCCATGATCAACATTGGGGTGAACCTGCGTCTGATTCCAGCAACAGGTTTACCACTGCCATTTATCAGTTATGGAGGCAGTGCAATGCTCTCCCTCCTTCTCGGTATTGGACTGGTTCAGAGCGTGATTCTCCGCCACAAGTCTGTATAATTCACAGTACCCGCCTAACTTATCTCTCCTTGGATTGACCAATCACTGTGGAGTCTTATGAATCAAAACCCAATTAAGCCCGTTCGTGTTCGTTTTGCTCCCTCTCCCACTGGCAGGACCCATCTGGGCAGCGGGCGGACCGCTTTATATAATTATCTGCTTGCCCATCAAACTGGTGGTCAATTTATCCTGCGCATCGAGGATACAGATCAAAAAAGATATAACCCGGAATCTGAACAGGAATTAATCGATAGTTTACACTGGTTGGGGATTCAATGGGATGAAGGACCAGATGTTGGCGGGCCCCATGCACCCTATCATCAATCTCAACGTAAAGAAATTTACCTTGAACATGCCACGCGGTTGGTCGAAATGGGACATGCCTACTACTGCTTTTGCACGGCAGAGCGCCTCGCCCGGGTTCGCCAGGTGCAGCAGAAGCAGAAAATACCCACTCGTTATGATGGTACCTGCCGCCGGCTCCCCCCAAGCGAATCCGCTCAAAGGGTGAAGGATGGCGAATCACACGTCATTCGTTTTAAAACTCCATATGAAGGGTCAATCACGGTTCGCGATCGACTGCGCGGTGAGATCACCGTGGAAAACGAAAACATCGACGACTATATCATCGTGAAATCTGATGGCTTAGCGCTCTACCACCTGGCAGCAATGGTTGATGACCATCTCATGGATATCTCGCACGTCATCCGGGGTTCTGAATGGCTGCCAACTTTTCCTCTCCATGCTCACATCATCCGGGCTTTTGGTTGGCAGGAGCCGGACTGGATCCACCTCTCGATATTTCTCAAACCAAGCGGGAAGGGAAAGATGAGCAAGCGAGATTCATCTCAATTAATGAAAGATGGTTTCTCGATCTATCTCACCGATTTGAAATCGCTTGGATACCTGCCTGAGGGGGTATTAAATTGGACGGCTCTGATGGGCTGGAGCTATGACGACCATACCGAGTTTTTCACCTTGGCTGACATGGTGGAAAAATTCAGCATTGATCGCCTCAATCCCTCACCAGCGGCGATAAATTTCTCCAAATTGGACCACTTCAATGGCCTGCACATCCGCAATCTTGCAATTCCAGACCTGGCAAATCGCTTGCAGCCATTTTTCCAGGCAGCCGGTTACGAAGCAGAAGATGAAAAGTTAGTCCAGGTAACCCCTTTGATCCAGCCGCGCATCGTCACCCTGGAGGATGGTCCAGAGATGGGTGGCTTCTTTTTTGAAGACGAGGTAAATCCAAAACCTGAAGAACTAGTGGGAAAGAATATGACACCGGCCGAGTCAGCAGAAGCTGCGCAACAAGCATTCGAAATTTTAAGTAAATTAACCCAAATCAACCAAGAAACAGCTGAAGATCCGATGCGCGCCCTTGCAGAAAAACTCGGACTGAAAGCCGGTCAGCTGTTTGGCATTCTAAGATCCGCAGTTACGGGCCGCACAATAAGCCCTCCGCTTTTTGAAACCATGGCAGTCATAGGTAAAGAGACTGTATTAGCGCGAATACACCAGGCTGTCGAGACCTTGAATAAGATGGAGGGTTAATCCCTGGATTCCAGCTAGTTGTAATTTACATATTCTGTTTTGCGATTTTCGCCCAGGTATCCCTCAGGGATATCGTGCGGTTGAAAACCAGTTTCCCTTCCTGAGAATCCTTGGGATCGACACAAAAATATCCCTGTCTCTCAAATTGGTAAGTAACACCAGGGGATACATCCGCCAAGCTCTGTTCGACAAAACAACCTTCTAGGATCTCCAACGAATCGGGGTTTAAATTTGATTTGAAATCTAAATCACCCTCTGCTTCGTCAGGATTGTTAGTAAGGAATAAACGGTCATAAAGCCGGGTCTCAACTTCGACCGCATGGGCTGCAGATACCCAATGCAGGGTTGCTTTTACCTTCCGGCCATCAGGTGCGTTCCCACCTCTTGTCTCGGGATCATACGTGCAGTGCAACTCGATTATCTCGCCGGTCTCTTGATCCTTGACTACCTCAGTGCAAGTGATGAAGTACGCGTAGCGTAAACGCACCTCCCGACCTGGTACCAGGCGGCGGAATTTCGGAGGTGGACTTTCACTGAAATCCTCCTGTTCGATATAGATTACTCTCGAGAATGGCACCTTACGTGATCCCATGCTCTCATCTTCAGGATTGTTGATCGCTTCCAGCTCCTCAACCTGGTCTTCTGGATAATTGGTGATCACCACTCGCAGCGGTCGTAAGACCCCAGAAACTCTTGGCGCACGCAGGTTCAAATCTTTACGGATGAAATGCTCAAGCAATGCGATATCGATGATGCTGTTGGTTTTCGCCACACCTATCTGATCACAAAATTCCCGGATCGCTTCTGGTGTATAACCCCGGCGTCGTAAGCCGGAAAGAGTCGGCATTCGCGGATCATCCCACCCTTCAACAAACCCCTCATCCACAAGCCGGAGTAATTTACGTTTACTGAGCACGGTGTAGCTCAAATTAAGACGGGCGAACTCGATCTGCTGGGGATGGTATACCTCCAATTGATCCAGAATCCAATCGTATAAAGGACGATTGTTTTCGAATTCAAGCGTGCACAGAGAATGAGTGATGCCTTCAATCGAATCAGAGAGGCAGTGGGTGAAATCATAGGTCGGGTAAATCACCCACTGGTCACCAGACCGATAATGAGGCATATGCATAATACGGTAGAGCACCGGATCTCTCATGGTGATATTCGGGGAAGCCATGTCGATCTTGGCACGCAGTGTCCGCGCACCATCCGGAAACTCCCCGGCTTTCATGCGCGTGAATAAATCCAGGTTTTCCTCGCTCGAACGATCACGAAATGGACTGTTTTTTCCTGGTTCGGTCAAGGTACCCCGGTATTCACGAATCTCATCAGCACTTAAATCACAGACATAAGCCATGCCTCTCTTGATCAATTCCACGGCGTATTCATAAAGTTGTGCGAAGTAATCTGAAGCATAGAATAAGCGGTCATCCCAATCAAATCCCAGCCAGCGAACATCCTCCTGGATCGACTCAACATATTCAACTTCTTCTTTGCTTGGATTGGTGTCGTCAAAACGCAAATTTGTCAGTCCGCCATATTCTGCCGCTACGCCGAAATTCAGACAAATTGATTTTGCATGACCAATGTGGAGATAACCGTTCGGTTCAGGTGGAAAGCGCGTATGCACCCTCCGCCCATACTTGTTGGTGTTCATATCCTCATTAATTATCGTACGGATAAAATCCGCTCCAGCGCCTTTTTCGCTATCACTCATATTATTTCCACTCCTGATACATCTTTTACAGGCAATTTCTTGAAGCATGGATTCTATCCCTGTTTCAGCCTGTCGACAACTATTATATCCACGAAGTAATTACGATTTCAGTAGAATTCACTGTTTTGAGGGGATTTATATCGAAATTAGCCTGCCGGTACACCAAATTTGACGGTTACGGGCAGCCATGGTAGAATGCGTTACGTTGTTGGGGGTTCGTCTAGTGGTAGGACAGCGGTCTCTGGAACCGTAAGCCGAGGTTCGAATCCTCGACCCCCAGCCAAGAAGACTTCCGGAAATGACTCTATTTCGGAAGTCTTTGGATTCAAGTGAGGTAGCTGGGTGCAAGTACAGGTTACCCTGAGCAATACCTAGAATTTCACCAGGAAGGCTGTTAGGTACATGATCATGAGGCCGGCAATAAATCCACCAAGATTAATCCACGATACAAATGGTGTATTTTCTCCATCAGCATATTTCCTTAACAAATTAACCACTTCGAAAATCACCTGCCAGATAGCTCCTGTAGCTATCCCCAGGAAAACCACCACCAAAAATGGTGAAAATGCAAATCCACCAATCCATGAACCGATGATTGCTGGAAATCCTGCCAGCAGGATGAGACCGATGAAAAACCAAATATTTGGTTGTACGGAAGGTTTTCCTGACACCCCATCTTTTTCAACTGCAGGCTGGTTTTCGGCTTGGCTCGCATTCCTGCTTGGAATGAGTGGGGCAACTATGCCAATACCTTCTGTTATATTGTGCAGCATAAAACCCATCACCAAGAATGATCCTAATGCGGCTTCGCCAATTGAGAAAGCCACGCCAATAGCCAACCCCTCACCCAGGTTGTGCAAACCTATCCCCAAGGCAATCATGGAAGCAACATAGAATGCATATTTTCCTGGATCGGCTTGGGCAAACTTCCTTCGTTGGGATCCTACTGCCACAAGAATTAACCAGGTTAACAATGCAGCAAATAAAATTAATGGCACTCCTTGGAAGACCCCAGGCAGCTGGTTGGCGAACTCCAGGGCTTCTAAGAATGTATCCACCAAGAGGAATACCAGCAACCCAATGGTTAATGCTAACAATCCGCCCAACCACTTGAGATCGAGCTTTCTCATCGCCGGGTAAAACAGCATCCCCAAAGCGACTGGGATAATGCCCACATAGATTCCTATCAAACCATATGCCAAGAATTCTTGCCCGCCCGGAGTCGGAGTGAGCGTGGCGACGGGAATCTCCCCAGCAAAAGACATCCCGGTCGAGGTCAATATCACTATCTCGTGCGCTTCCGACTCCACCCAGGGATAGGATATGAATAAGCTTGCCCGACCCAGTCTAGGTATTGTTGCCGAAGGGTAGATTTCATAGTTCCAGTAAGCATCGTCTACTAGCACCTGGGCAATGGATACCGGGTCAGGTCCTCCATTGACCACGGTGGCTTCAAAACCAACCGAGGTAATCCGAATACGCTCGATATTCAAGTCCTCGATCGGCGGCAGGTCGGCTGTGAAGAGAGATAATGGGTTGCCGAAAGCAAAAAACGTCAACATCAAGGCTACTACGGAAACAGGAATCAAGATCGCCACCCACATGGGGATCCGCCAACCGGAGGACGATTTTTCATCCTGCGAGTTAATAAGCTCCTCTTTGGTACTCATTCAACCACCTCGAAGAAACCCATCCAGCCCAACTCCGCAAATTCACTCTGGTGTGCGTGGAACATGTACAATCCTGGTTCAAAATTCTTGAATGAAAACTCCAGGATACCGCGCTGTGCCTGGCATTGCATAATCGTATCGACTATTTTCAATGTCGGTAGAAGTGTCGTTCCGTGGTCATAGTAATCGAAAAAATTAGCGTGGATGTGGATTGAATTTATCGGGTCAAATTCCGTTATATTAATTAAATACAATCTTTGTGTTTGATCTCTTTTGATCCGGATCGGCTCATCCATGTAGGCGAAAGCGACGCTATTCACGGCATATACTTCATTTTCCCCATCGAAATTCGTATCGAAAGCATTCATCACCATAATCATTTCATTGAAATTTTTCACCTCCGCGAACAGGTGATTTCGCCCCTGGGCTATTATTGCTTCCTCTCCCTGGTATTTTGCTGGATCGGGATCAATAACGAAAGCTCCATACAATCCCTTGTGAATATGTCGTTTGAGGGGATTAGAATGGCAGTGGTAGAGGTGACAACCAAAAGGAAAAGCATCAAACTCATAAATGGTTTCTGACCCGGAGGCGATTTCCCCAGCGCCTACCCCTGGGACACCATCCATGCTTGCGGAATGGATGCCATGAAAATGAATTGTGTGTGGATGACTGCTGGCATTGATAAACTTAATCCGGATTCGATCTCCTTCCACGCACCGCAAGCTCGGTCCAGGTACACGGCTGTTATATGTCCAGGCAGGGAAAAAAATGCCGGGAGCGATCTCAATTTCCTTATCTACTGCGGCGATATGGTATTCCCGCAAAGTCTGCCCATTGGGTAGCTCGCTCACTTCTCCATAATCCCATTCATACAATAATGAAACGGGATCGAATCCATTCGCCTGGTGGTCCACCTGACCAATCGTGCCAGGCCTACCGTGATTATCTTGAGCGCCTTCATGCTGTTGGATATCCAGATATTCAGCCATCGGTGATATTGCTGCTACCCGCTTGCTGTTCGCAATTCCGGCCAGACCAGCAGTTGCCAAACCACCACCAACCGCGGTCTTAAGAAAATCCCTACGAGACAAGCTTTTCAAGTGTTCATTAATAATTTTCATCGAATGCACTCCCTATTGAATAACCTGAAAACAATAATTAATCTTCAACTACGTCTATTGAGAACTTCATAACAAACGGAATTGTAAATATTGAATTTCCTAAAAAATATTTTTAGATATGACTAAATTTATCCTTTTTATTATATTTGCATTCCCCCATCCCGTCAAGCAAAAATCCGGTCAAAATTTCCTATGACAAATATCCACTCTAATCGTGACAGGTGGTACTAAAAACATTAACGAGGTCTATTTATACTATACCCAGGGAATTTGGTTCAATTAAGACCCAAGACGTATTAATAGGAGAAATCGCGAGCTCTAATAATTTTGCGTCTTCACTAAATGAGCATATACAAGAAATCCCATAAACCAGATATCCAATCAATCAGAAAGGAGGCATCCAGCTGATCTTAGGTTGAACTTAACGCTTAAGATCACCAGCTGAACATTTAATCATATTTCGCCAGCTCATATGCTCAAGGGGCATGCAGATCATCCCCTATCACGAACATAAGAGAAATAATCATTATTGTGGAAGGGTAAATATGGAAAAGAAATCTATTCAACTCCCTGCAATGTTTGCTGATCACCACGTCGTCGAAGTGAGACGAATACTCCTGGAATTACCTGGGGTAAAAGACGTTTACGCCAGCAGTGCATTCCAGGTAGCTGAGGTCACATATGATCCGGAGCTGATAGACGAAAACGCTATCACCGAGCAGCTAGGAGCCGCAGGATATCTGGGTGAATTATCCGTGGACATGGAAGCCGGAGTGTCAGCGACATCAAGAAATGGTGATGGAGTTTTCTTCCGGCACACAGAAGTTTACAAGAATGCCAAAGACACGATAGGATTTGCACAAAATGTAAGCTACGTTGGGCGTCCTCTCTGGCCCTGTCCAGGGATGGGTGTGATCAATCAAATGGAGGAGGAGTAATAGACAATGCCCAAGAAGAAACGAACGGTAGAAGAACAAACCATCGATCCTGCAGCACAGGAGATGCTGATTCGGGCGGAGGAGTTAGGCCTCAGCACCGCCTTCAGCAGGGCAGATGATTTATCCCCCTGTAATATTGGTAGTACTGGAATGTGCTGCAAATTATGCGGTATGGGTCCCTGCCGGTTGACGAAAGATGGTCAAACCGGCATATGTGGTGCAACCATCGACACGATCCAAGCCCGCAACCTGATCCGGGCTATCGCTGCCGGTGGTGCTGCCCACTCTGACCACGGACGGGACATGGCATTTACCCTGAAAGCTGTCGCCAATGGTGAGGCCGAAGGCTATTCTATTAAAGATGTCGCCAAGCTTCGTACAGTTGCGGCTCGATATGATATCCCCATTGAAGGACGCGCGCCGGAAGAGATCGCGAACGATTTGGCTGACTTATATATTTCTCAATTCGGACAGCAGAAAGGAGAAATCGCCCCCATTATCCGAGCTCCCAAGAAACGGCAGGAGCTGTGGAAAGAACAGGGTGTGGTCCCGCGCGGTATTGACCGCGAGGTCGTTGAAGCTCTCCACCGCACACATATCGGTGACGACCAGGATCCAGAACATATCCTCAATCATGCTATCCGTACGTCTCTGGCAGATGGTTGGGGTGGCAGCATGATCGCCACTGATGCCGCGGATATCCTCTTCGGTACCCCGGCCCCCTTGCTCGGACAGGCGAACCTAGGAGTTCTGAAGGATGACATGGTAAATGTGGTCGTCCATGGTCACGAGCCAACTTTAAGCGAGATGATCGTTGCCGCCTCTCAGGATCCAGAGATAATCGAATATGCCAAGGCAGCAGGTGCACAAGGCATCAGCCTATCAGGGATTTGTTGCACGGCAAACGAGATACTCATGCGGCAGGGCATTCCTGCCGCGGGAAACTTCCTGCATCAGGAATTAGCTATCCTCACCGGTGCGGTTGAGGCGATGGTGGTTGACGTGCAATGCATCATGCAAGCGCTGGTAGACTTGGCCAGCAATTTCCATACCAAAATTATCACCACCTCCCCCAAGGTGAAGATCAAAGGCAGTACACACATCGAATTCAACGAGCATCAAGCACTCACCATCGCGAAGGAAATTCTGCGGGAGGCTATCGATAATTACCAGAATCGCGGCACAACCCATATCCCCCAGATCAAAGAAGATCTGATCCCTGGCTTTTCTCATGAATACATTAACTATATGTTGGGCGGTTCATATCGGGCTTCCTTCCGACCGCTAAATGACGCCATCATGAGCGGAAGAATTCGTGGTGTCGCGGCAGTCGTAGGCTGCAACAATCCCCGCAGTTCACAAGATTACCTGCATACAAAAGTCACCAAAGAACTGCTCCAGCAGGATGTTCTGGTCGTTGAAACAGGTTGTGGAGCGATCGCCAGTGCGAAGCTCGGCTTGCTTCTTGGAAAAGCGGGACTCGAGCAAGTTGGTCCAGGTCTGCGTGAAGTGTGTGAGGCGATCGGAATTCCTCCAGTACTGCACATGGGTTCCTGTGTTGACAACACCCGCATCCTGACCGTATTGACGCAAATGGTCGAAGAAGGTGGATTGGGAGATGATATCGATCAAATCCCGGCTGTCGGTTTGGCGCCAGAATGGATGAGTGAGAAAGCACTGGCTATCGGTACCTACTGTGTCGCCTCTGGAGCGTATGTCATTTTTGGCGGGTCGTCACCAGTCAGCGGAATGCCCGACCGGGTTGCAGATAGCGACATCATTTCACACTATATCAGCGAAGGATGGGAGAAAATCTACGGTGGAAAATTAGAATTTATCGCCGATCCTGACGAGATGATCGCCAAAACCCTTGAACATATTGACAAAAAGCGCGCTGCCCTGGGATTACCGGTTTACGATCCTGACCGATTTGGAGAAAGTGGTGACACACGCATGCTCGAGATTGAGCAAATGCCATTCGAAGAGCGTGTCTCAGCAATTTACGGCGTTGCCGCCGATTAAATAGGAGGTTCATTCATGTCACGTTACATTGCATCTCGTGCTATTCGTGGTGCCAACGCCTTGGTTACTGAAGCTGAGCTGATGCTTAAGAAAGCTCTCGCAGAGAAAGGACCCGAAACACCGGTTGCATTCCCAAACACAGCCTATTATCTGCCGTTGATCAACGGGATGACCGGGATAGAAGTAGAAAATCTCGGTCAGCTTGAACCAGTTATGAAGCATGCGAAACAGCTTTTACACCCCGTACCATCGAAAAACAATTGGACCCCTTATCTGGGTGAGACATTAGACAGTGGTATGGCTACCCTCATCGCTGCAGAAACGATTGAAGCGATTCGTTTCGTCTATGATCTGCAACCTGAACCCATGCCAGGATTCTCCCTGGCAGGTGGAACAGCTTTCACGAGCCCTGATAACGGAGGTGGTGGTAACGGCACTGACGGACACTTGAACGGTCCCATCGATGACATCCAGCTGCGTTCATGGGGTATCCAGCTGGTGGACGGGCGCATGCCTGGTTTCGCCGCTATCGTCGGCGCAGCCAAGTCAAATGAAGTTGCGGTAAAGCTAGTCCGCGAATTACAGCGGCGAAATATTCTCACCTTCCTTTCTGGAAATGTCAACGGGCGCAGCATTATCCACCAGTTGATCGAAGAAGGTGTTGAACTGGGCTACGATACCTACACGGTACCCTTCGGCACGGATACCCTGAGCGCAATTTACGCCCTCGGATTTGCAGTCCGATCCGCCCTGACCTTCGGTGGTTTGAAAGGCGGCATGGCACGCGATATCCTGCTCTACAACAAGAACCGGGTATTTGCCTTTGTGCTTGCTCTGGGTGAGGTGGATGATCTCAAATACGCCGCTGCTGCTGGCGCGATTAATTTCGGATTTCCTGTGATTGCCGATACTGTGATCCCAGAGATCCTGCCCACAGGCGTGACCACCTACGAACACGTGGTCAGCATGCCCTTCAACGAAATTGAGGCCAAAGACGATCTGGAACGCGCCGAACGTTTGGTCCAGAAATGCATCGAAATCCGAGGTGTCAAGGTCAAGGTTGCTGATGTGCCTGTCCCGGTTCCATACGGATCAGCCTTCGAAGGCGAAGTAGTTCGCAAGGCAGATATGCGCATTGAATTTGGTGGTAAGTACTCGCGATGTTTCGAATATCTCCACATGGTCCCACTAGAAGATATTGTCGACGGGAACGTTCAAGTGATCGGACCAACCTTTGACGAGATTCCTGAACAGGGCAGCATGGATGTTGGCATCGTGGTTAAAGTAGCTGGTCGCCAGATGCAGGAGGATTTTGAACCAGTCCTGGAGCGCCAGATCCACTACTTCATAAACGGTGCCTCGGGTATCCAGCACATCGGGCAGAGAGATATCGCCTGGATCCGTATCTCCACTGGGGCAGCGGATAAAGGTTTCAATTTAGAACACTTTGGTAAGATACTCCATGCGCGTTACCATTCAGATTTTGGCGCAATCGTGGACAAGGTTGAAGTTACGATTTTCACTGAACCAGACCAGATCCAGGCCTGGTTGGAGAAAGCCCGCCAAGCTTACGATTTCCGCAACAAGCGCTTGGCAGACCTGACAGATAGTTCAGTGGATGAATTCTATTCCTGCACACTCTGTCAATCATTCGCTCCAAATCATGTCTGTGTGGTCAGTCCAGAAAGACTGGGCCTGTGCGGCGCGTACAACTGGCTGGACTGCAAAGCATCTTTCAGCATCAATCCAACAGGGCCAAACCAGCCGATCAAGCTCGGAAAATTGGTCGACGGTGACAAGGGTTACTGGACCGGCACGAACGATTACGCCAAAGTTGGTTCTCATGGTGTTGTAGAAGAAGTTGCCATGTACTCAATCATGGAAAACCCCATGACAGCCTGTGGATGTTTTGAATGTATCGTCATGCTGATTCCTGAGTCCAATGGTGTCATGGTTGTCAGCCGGGAGGATACGAGCATGACCCCCGCAGGGATGACTTTCAGCACGCTGGCCGGTATTGCGGGTGGTGGTCTGCAAACCCCCGGGGTCATGGGTGTTGGAAAGTTTTATTTGATCAGCCCGAAATTCATCTCCGCGGATGGTGGCTTCAAACGCGTGGTTTGGATGAGCAGCGTCCTCAAAGAGACGATGGCCGATGAACTGCGCGCCGTAGCTGAACGTGAAGGCGATCCGGACCTGATCACCAAGATCGCAGACGAGCGTAACGCTACCTCTGTCGACGAGTTACTCGCCTGGATGGAAGAAAATAACCATCCCGCACTCGTCATGGATCCGATATTCTAAAGGCGAAGTGGATAGGGGATCTGGGATAAGGACACACAGTGAGCAAGCCCAGTGACCTTAACCCTTCCCCTCCTCGCCACATGGTCAAGGTTGCCATGCCCGAGGATTCCCTCCCCAATCTTGTGCGCGACTTGATGACAGTCGGCGTATTGACTTGCACACCCCAAACAACCATCCCAGAATTAGCACAATTACTGCTGGAAAACGATCTGGATCAGATTGTCGTTCTCGATGATGGTAGAGCGCTGGGCGTTGTTGGTCAAGAGGAACTGCTCAAAGCATTTGCTGAAGATCAAGACGAGCAGCTCAAAGCTACCGACGTGATGCGTGAGGGGGTACCCCAAATCCCTCCCGATATTCCCTTGCGAGTAGCAGCTCAACTCATGCGCGACCAGGGAACGCGCACATTTTTTCTCATGCACCATGCGAGTGGGATTGAGTATCCCGCTGCAGCCATCTCTTATAAACATTATCTCCGCCTCCTGGCAGCAAAAGACCTTGATGAACTCCGCGATTTGGGCATCAAAGCCGAACGGACCTTACCATTGGATGAATTTATCCAGAGGCGGGAGGCAACCCGAAAAAAAATCAGCAAACAAGATAGCTGATCAGGAATTATTTATTTGCCATTTAAATTGAGGAATTTTCAAATCACCTAAGGAGTATAAACCAATGCCGATCGACATACCCAAAGATACCTGGCCCGGGGAGGTGCTCAGTGTAACCATCGGCGCGACATCAGCAGATGGTGGCACGCGGGCGCGAACGGTCACAATCGGGGGTGAAAAAACCCTGCCATTTATGCATTTTGAAGCAGAGATGCCAAATCCACCGGTGATTGCAGCTGAAATCAAAGATCAAAAACCGGACGATTGGTCACCGCTATTGCTGGAAGCCTGGGGGGAGGTGGTAAATGATCCAGGTAGCTGGGCAAAAGCTGCCGAAGAAACAGGGGTTGATTTAATCCAGCTTTCACTTAGTGCAACCAGCCCCTCTGGAGAACCGCCCACAGCTGAGTCTGCGGTCGCCACGGTGAAATCCGTCCTTGGAGCCAGCGGTTTGCCTTTACTCGTCTACGGACCCGGCCAGGCAGAACTGGATAACGAATTATTGGTTCCGATCGCAGAAGCCACCAAAGGCGAACGTTTGGTGCTCGGGATTTGCGAGGACAAAAACTACCGCACCATCGTCGCTACCGCCATGGCGAACGATCATCTGGTCACCGCAAGGACACCCATGGATGTCAACCTCGCCAAACAGCTCAACATTCTGATCAGCGATATGGATTTCCCCATGGATAGAGTCCTGATGGATCCGACCACGGGTGCTCTGGGGTACGGGATCGAATATGGCTACTCTGCCATGGAGCGTTTGCGTTTGGCTGCCCTCCAGGGAGATAAGATGACCCAACTTCCGATGATCGTCACTCCGGGTTTTGAAGCTTGGAAAACGAAGGAAGCCAAGGTCGGTGAAGGTGTCCCTGATTCCTGGGGCGATTGGGAAGCGCGGAGCATCAACTGGGAAACACTGACTGCTATCACGCTGCTCGAATCAGGAGCAGACATTCTCGTCCTGCGGCACCCAGAAAGCATCAAAAGGGTCAAAATGGCTATCGAACACCTGATGGTCCTTCCTGAATCTGCATGAGAATTGTAAGGTGCATAGCTCAATTTACCTTCATAAAAGATATATCATTGAATCAAGATAATCAACAGACATTTTGGAGAGGCGAACATGGCCTTAACTGGAATACAGATCTATAAACTACTCCCACAAACAAATTGTAAGGAATGTGGATTTCCTACCTGCTTGGCTTTCGCCATGAAACTGGCCGCTAAACAAGTTGAATTGGCAGATTGCCCCTATGTCACCGAAGAATCAAAAGCTCAGCTAGCCGAATCTGCTGCACCGCCAATTCGCTTGGTGAGTCTAAAATCCGATGGCTATGAAACCAAGGCAGGAAACGAAGTTGTTCTTTTCCGCCATGAAAAAACCTTCTATCACATGCCTGGGATCTTCGTCAGGGTTATGGATAGCGATCCGGTTGATGAAATCAAGAACAAGGTCCGTCT
The DNA here is from genome assembly GCA_020349245.1 of Chloroflexota bacterium. Classification (GTDB taxonomy): domain Bacteria; phylum Chloroflexota; class Anaerolineae; order Anaerolineales; family UBA4823; genus PFL25. Next base: position 3,870,796 of record CP070764.1, read on the forward strand.
GGCTGATGGATATAAAGTGAACTATGTAGGTATGGACCTGTCCATCGATGGATTTGCTGTGGCTTCTGTCTCTGGGGATGGCACAGCTTTCGCAAAGGCGGTTGCTGCGGTTCGCGAAGTCAGCCAGCGACCGCTGGTCCTTCAAAGCCGTGATCCTGAAATCATGAGAAGCGGATTGGATGTCCTTGAAGGAGAACAACCGTTATTATATGGTGCAGATGCCAACAACTGGGAATCCTTGGCTGAGCTTGCCAAGGACAACAAGGCTGCCCTGGGCGTGATTGGCTCAACCCTGGAGGATATCGCTGATTTAACCGAAAAAATTACCGCCAAGGGAGTTGCTGATCTGGTGGTTGATCCAGGCGGGCGCACTTTCAGCCCGGCATTAACTCTCGGGACCCAAATTCGGCGGCTCTCTTTGAAGAAAAACTTCCGCCCATTAGGGTACCCGATCATCGCCTTCCCCGGTGATTCTGGTGACACCGGGTTGGAATCCATGCTGGCTGCCCAAGCGATTGCTAAATATGCTGGATTTATTATTGTTGATACATTCAGCCCGGCATTCATCTATCCCCTGCTGGTATTACGCCAGAATATATATACCGATCCTCAGAAGCCTATCCAGGTTCAGCCAGGTCTGTACGAAATTAACAACCCGAAACCTGAAGCTCCACTGCTGGTCACCACAAATTTCAGCATCACCTACTTCAGCGTCGCCAACGAAGTAGAGGGGGCTGGACTCCCGGCCTGGCTTCTGGTTACTGACGCTGAGGGGATGAGCGTATTGACTGCCTGGGCGGCAGGAAAATTCGACGCGGAGAGAATTGCCAAAGCTGTTAAAGAATTCAACGTTGTGGACAAGATCAGCACGAAACAAATCGTATTACCTGGACATGTTGCCGTTCTTTCCGGTGAATTAGAAGAGGAACTGCCTGGATGGCAGATCCGGGTAGGACCTCGTGAAGCCGTTGATATCCCAGCTTTTATGAAACAGGTCTTATAGGACAACATTCGAGATAGGCAACCAGGTCGGTTTATGTAATGGCTAAACATTCTGTCTCTTTTGACAAAGTAAAACTAAAAGTAGAGGTCAATACCGGGACACTGCTCTCTGAAGCAGCTCAGCTAGCGGGACTCGAGCTCAACCAACCTTGCGGCGGACAGGGAAGATGCGGGCGGTGTGCTGTGCGGATTACCGGGGGAGCCATCCGTAGCCGGAGCACTATTCGCTTATCTGAGGAAGACCGTAAAGAAGGTTATGCCCTTGCCTGCCAATCAGTTGTTGAAGCTGATGTTCATGTTGAAATTCCACCCCAGGAGAAAATTGAACGACTATTAACCAGCGATCGTAGCGTGGCAGAGATCACCGTACCGTCTGGTTATGATGCCTCCCTCGACCAATCCATCCAGGCCATCCCCTTATCACTCAACCCGCCGGACATGAGCGACCAGACAGATGACTGGGGTCGATTAACCACCGGTTTACGCAAACAGGCAGGCATTGAAAACGTGCAGATCTCTCTTAGCCTGCTTCAGCGGATTGCTGGTATTTTGCGAGCTGCGAATTGGGAGGTGACTGCCATCCTGGATATGCAAACCTGGGAGAAACCTCAAGACAATCCGCGCTTGATTGATTTACTACCGGGAAAGGAGCTGATCCCACCTCCGCTTTGGGCTGCAGCAATCGATATCGGCACGACCACAGTCACAGTTTGGTTGGTGGATTTGATCACCGGAAAAGTTGAAGCGCAAACTGCCCAGTACAACCAGCAGATCAGCCGGGGAGAGGATGTGGTCTCACGGATCATCTATGCCGGCAAGGATGGTGGGGGTGAGAACCTCCGCCAGCTGGTGCTTGCAACGATCAATGAGCTGCTTGAGACAGCCTGTAAGCGGATCAAATCTGATCCGCCCCTGGTGCCAGAAAATATCCTCAAGGCAACCGTGGTTGGGAACAGCACCATGATGCACTTGGTGCTTGGAATTCCCCCTGAGAATATCCGCATGATGCCATTTATCACCACAGTTAACCAGATGCCGCTGCTCACCGCCCAGGAGATCGGTATCAATATTCACCCAGATGGAACTGTCGATTGCCTTCCCGGGGTGGCCAGCTACGTAGGAGCAGACATCACTGCGGGTGTGTTGTCATCGGGTATTAACGAAGCCGAACCGGTCACCTTGTTCATGGACGTGGGTACCAATGGGGAGATCGTGTTGGGTTCCCGGGAATGGCTGGTGACCTGTGCCTGCTCTGCTGGACCAGCGTTTGAAGGCGCTGGGGTGGGAGATGGAATGCGGGCCACCAAAGGCGCTATCGAAGACATCTGGATCAATGAATCGAACCTAGAGCCCACTTTCCGGGTAATTGGGGAGATTAAGCCTCGCGGTATTTGCGGTAGTGGTCTGATTGCACTCTTAGCCGAAATGTTCCTCACAGGGGTAATTGACAAGGCTGGAAATATCAACACGAACCTGCAAACCCCCCGCATCCGGGAGGGCGAACATGGCTGGGAATATGTGATCTGTTTTGCAGAGAACACTGGCGACGGCGAGGACATTGTGATCACCCATGTTGATGTTGATAACCTGCTACGCGCCAAGGCTGCTATCTATGCCGGCATGACTGTCCTAGCTGAGAGCGTCGGCATTCCCCTAGATTGGATCGAACAAGTATTAATTGGAGGTTCGTTTGGTAAATATATCAACGTAGAAAAAGCTATCGAAATCGGCCTGCTCCCTGATTTACCATGGGAAAGATTCCAATTCCTGGGAAATACCGCGGTCCGCGGTGCTTACTTGGCACTATTGGATCGCAATGCCCGTGAACAAGTTAAAGAAATCGCATCCAGGATGACCTATATCGAATTATCTGCGGATAACAAGTTTTATGATGCATTCATGTCTGCGCTGTTTCTTCCACATACTGACCTGTCCCATTTTCCATCGGTCGAAGCAGCAATGACGAACAAACAATAAGTGAAAGGATTCATGAGGGAGGGCACCTATGTACATCATCGGAGAAAATATTCACATCATTTCTGAGAAAGTCAAGGAGGCTCTGAAAGAAAAAAATGCAAAGTTCTTTCAAGAGCTCGCCATAAAACAGGCTGAAGGTGGCGCTTCAGCTCTAGATATCAACCTGGGACCGCGCAAAAAAGATTGGGAAGAGGTTTTCCCCTGGATGGTTGAAACGGTTGAAGCGGTGACTGACCTGCCGCTGAGTTTCGATAGTACCAATTTAATGGGCATCGAAGCTGGTCTGAAAAAAGTGACTAAAGCCCAGGCGATCATCAATTCAACTTCTGCAGAGCCGGAAAGATTAGAAAAGGTCCCGCTGCTAGCCAAAGAATATGATGCAAAACTGGTCGCCTTGACCATGGGCAGCAGCGGTATCCCAGTTGGCGCAGACGATCGGGTCACGATAGCATTGGAACAGCTGATCCCACGTATGCTCGAGATCGATTACCCAATGGAAAATTTGATCATCGATCCATTGGTGCTGACCGTTTCAGGATGCCAGGAATACTGTCCAGAACTGCTTGAAGCAGTTCGCACCCTGCAGTTTGCATGGGATCCACCACCAGCGATATCGGTGGGACTTTCGAATGTCTCCAACGCCGTGCCCCGCGAAAATCGAGCTTTGATCAATAGGGTGTACTGCGCCATGTTGATGGGCGTAGGACTTAACATGATGATTGCCGATCCTTTGGATGAGCCACTAAAAGCGACAATTCGGATCATCGAAGAAGGTGATGATTCAACACCACTTGGTAAGCTGTACCTTAAGATTGCAGAAAGAACATCGAATATGGAAGAACCCATCGCTGAAGATTTTGATCTAAGCGACCCGCAGCAGTTAGACATCTGGAAGACAGTTCAAATATTGCTTAACCAAGTAATCTACGCAGATTCATACCTACAACAATAAGGATAGGTATACCAATCATATTCTTTCTTCTCGAAAATAGGAGAACATAATGGTTGTGCACAAAGAACCAATCAATGTTGATGAGCTTCTTGCCAAGGCAAAGAAACCATCCGCTGATGCCATGGTACTGCATCCTTTTTACCGTGGAAAAATTGAGACTGTATTGAAATGTTGTGTAAGAGATTTCAACGATTTTGCCATCTGGTATACACCAGGTGTTGCTGCACCATGTCGGGCAATAGCTGAAGACCCAAATCTTGTTTATGAATACACCAACAAGTGGAATACCGTCGCGGTGGTTAGCGACGGCACCCGCGTCCTTGGATTGGGCGATATTGGTCCGAAAGCAGGCTTGCCAGTGATGGAAGGGAAAGCCTTGCTGTACAAATATTTGGGAGGGGTCGACGGCGTACCTATAATGCTGGATACCAAAGATCCTGACCAGATCATCAACGCTGTCACGATGTTGCAGCCTGGTTTTGGGGGTGTCAATCTGGAAGATATCTCCCAACCCAAGTGCTTCTATATTCTTGATACGCTGCGTGAGAAAGCAGAGATACCCGTCTGGCACGATGACCAGCAAGGGACAGCCACAGTGACCTTAGCAGCCCTAATCAACGCTTTGAAGATTGTGGGCAAAGAGATGAGTGAGGTCAGAATTGCATTCATCGGTAGCGGCGCCTCCAATGTAGCCTGCTCCCGCTTGATCTTTGGTTCAGGAGCTGACCCAGCAAAATGCTTTATGGTGGACAGCAAGGGTATTCTGGGTATGCACCGTAAAGATCTCGAAATGCGCAAAGCGGAGTATGTCGATAAATGGCACCTTTGCCAGATCACCAATGCCGAAGGGCGGCAAGGAAATATCCCGGATGCGATGAAGGGTGTTGATGTCGTGGTTGCTCTAAGCCGTTCTGGTCCCGGGGTGATCCTTCCCGAATGGGTCGGGATGATGGCAGAGGATGCGATTCTCTTCGCTTGCGCAAATCCTGTTCCGGAAATTTGGCCTTGGGAGGCAAAGGCTGGCGGGGCGCGAATCATCGCCACTGGTCGATCAGATTTTCCAAACCAGGTAAACAATTCCCTCGGTTTTCCGGGCATCTTCCGCGGCGCGCTAGACGTCCGGGCGCGCACGATTACCGATGAAATGTGTTTTGCCGCTGCCAATGCACTTGCCGATCACGTCGGGGACCGCTTGGACGAAGAACACGTCTTGCCAACCATGGATGACTGGGAAGTATTTCCCCGAGAAGCAGTCGCTGTGGCGATGAAAGCTCAAGAACAAGGGGTTGCCCAACTTGAATTGAGTCACGATGAGCTGTACTCCCATGCTCATCAAATCATCCAACGATCGCGTGATTTAACCCACGCGATGATGGAGCGGGATTTTATCAAATCTGCTCCCCAGGAATAAACATTCGGAGATAAAACCGGATGTCGCCTGCATCCATTTCTCAAGTCATTTTGCACGATCTAATGAGGTGAACAATGTACGACCTAATCGTCGTTGGAGGGGGACCTGCTGGTCTGACCGCAACGGTATATGCCATCCGGAAACGGTTGAATGTATTGATGGTTTCGAAAGATTTAGGTGGTAAGACAAACTATCGTCTTGCCCTGCCCTGGATTGAGGATTATCAAGTGATCCGCGGCCTGGAAATTGTCAATAAATTCCGCAGCGAGCTGGAATACTTGAAATTTGCCCGTCACATGGAACCCGTTGAGAAAATAGAAAAGGATAATTCTGGTTTCATCGTCCATACCCGTGGTGGCGGAGAACTAAGTGCCAAGGCGGTCATCATTGCATCCGGCACAATGCAGCAGCGCTTAAATGTTCCCGGTGAAAAACAGTTCATTATGCGCGGTCTCTGCTATTCCGCACTCAGCTATGCCCCTTTATTTATTGACCGGAAGACCGTGGTCGTCGGTGAAGGTGATCTTGCCCTTCGCTCAGCCGCAGAACTAGCGACAGTCGCCAAACACGTACATTTAATCGGCCTATCTGGTGTTGCCCTTGGAAGCGCATTGGGAAAGAAGTTGGCAAATTCACCCAATGTGACCATTCTCGAAAACCACACCGTTGTTGAGGTCAAGGGAAACGGGTTTGCCAATCAGCTGGTCCTGCATAGCCCGGATGGTGGAGAAGAAATCATCGAGGCGGAGGGAACTTTCATTGAATTGAACCTGGTGCCAAACTCCCAAATGGTTGAAAACCTGGTTGAACTAGATGAACAGGGACGCATTAAAGTGGACTGTTATGCCCGCACCAACGTGCCAGGAATCTTTGCCGCCGGAGATGTCACCGATAGCTACGCCGAACAGGTCCTGGTGGCTGTCGGAGAAGGTGCAAAGGCTGCCTTAAGTGCCTATGAATATTTATTACCCATATTGTAACAATTCGGATCCATTACGATCCATTATTTTGGTTCCAAGGTAAATATACCTTGTGGATATAGGATTAGATCCCTACTGTCGGAGGGATCTAATCCTATTTACATAAAGGACATATTACCCGAAAAGTTCTGACGAATGACACATACGAAAACTTATCCCTGTATCTATAATAACGATAAGAATAGGAATATTTGTCCTATTCATGGCTTTGATAAAAACGTCAACCTCATCTCTCGGGGGAGGCATTAATGCAACCGATGACGAGCCGGAATTACTACGGTGAGCCTGCCGCGACCCTGGTCGTGGGCGGGGGCATTAGTGGTATGCGTGCAGCCCTTGATTTGGCCGATGCGGGATTGAAAGTTTTCCTGGTTGAACAAACCCCCTGTTTGGGAGGACGGGTTGCTCAGCTGGGCTTCATGTTCCCACAGCACGATTGTGTGCTCTGTCGGGGAACTGCTGACCATGGGTATGGCTGTACGAGGCCATCCATATCTCCGGCCTATATTCAGCATAATCAGCACCCGAATATCGAGATTCTGACCAACACTAATATTCTCGAGGTGGAAGGCCAAGCGGGAGATTTTACCGTTTCACTTCGCCAAGAACCACGTTACGTAGATATCAATCGCTGTACAAGCTGTGGAAAATGCGCGCAGGTTTGCTCTGTTGAACTGCCCAATAGCTACCAGCTGGGTATGACAAACCGTAAAGCTGCCTATAAAGTAGCTGCCCGGGCGACCCCAGATGCATTTGTGATCGACAAAGGTCCATACTGCGAGGAATGCGGAGATTGTGTCTCTGTTTGTCCAACCAATGCGATCAACCTAACTGAACAACCCCGCCTGATCACAATAGAGGTTGGTGCAATCATCCTCGCTCTCGGTTTCAAAATCTATGATTCTCATGAATTGGCAGAATTAGGGTTTGGGCGTTTCCCAAATGTTGTTCAAGCGATGCAGTACGAACGCCTGGCCAGCCGATCAGGGCCTACTGAGGGTATCATCACCAGACCATCAGATGGCAAACAGCCTCGATCGATCGCCTGGCTGCAGTGCATCGGTTCTCGGGATAAAAATAATACTTTCTGTTCCTCCATCTGCTGTATGTACGCAACCAAAGAGGCGATCTTGGCAAAGCAGCGCCTCGGTCCGGACATCGATTGCAGTGTTTTTATCATGGATGAACGGGCCTTTAACAAGGAATACAGTGCCTACTTCACCAAAGCCAGAGACATTCACAATATTGAATACAACCATTGTCGCGTATCGGAGATTAAAGAAGACCAGCAAACCGGCGACCTGATCCTACAATATGCCACACCGAATGGGGAAAGACACCAGGGACACTTCGAGATGGTCGTTTTGGCAACGGGGTTACAGCCCCCAGAATCTGCCAGGTATCTGGCAGAAAACCTGGGGATTGAACTTAACCAGTACGGTTTCTGCCACACAGACAAATTCACCCCGCTGCAAACCACCCGCCCCGGTGTTTTTGTCTGTGGCGCTTTCTCTTCCCCCAAGGAGATCGTCGAAACGATAATCGATGCCAGTGGAGCTGCAGCGGAAGTGATGCGTTTACTCAATGATCGCCTCCACACCTACACATTCTCCCGGGAAAATCCCTTCCTGGCAGTCGATAATCTACCTCCAGAACGGGACATCAGCGCTGAAGAACCGCGGGTCGGTGTTTTTGCGTGTACGTGCGGAGAAACGATCAGCCAGGTGGTAGATTTCGAAGCACTGCTTCACAGCGCCAGCCGCATGCCGAATGTAGTCTCTGTGAACATGATCGAATATGCCTGTTTTCCCGAGGTACAGCAGCAGTTTATACAACACATCACAGACGAGCGTCTCAACCGGGTGGTGATCGCTGCCTGTAGCAATCGCACACACGAATCCCTCTTCCAGCGTACTGTACGCTCAGCAGGCCTTAACCCATATCTGCTTGAAGTTGTTAACCTGCGTGAACAATGTAGCTTTGTACATCGATCACAGGCGTATATGGCCAATCGTAAAGCTGCAGAATTGGTCCGCCTGGCAATTGGTCGGGTATTAACCGCCAAACCAGTTTCCAAACAGAAGCACCGCTGCCTGCCCAGCGCCTTGGTGATTGGTGGGGGCGTATCAGGAATGTCCGCGGCATTGGCAATTGCCGATAGCGGATACGATGTCCACCTGGTGGAACGCAACCAAACATTGGGTGGAAATCTTCAGAATCTGTATTATG
>CP070764.1:3879446-3911365 GCA_020349245.1 Chloroflexota bacterium
TTTACTTGGGGGAAAGCGTAATCCTTAAGTTGGGTCAAGATCGATATAGTCAATGCTTCTAAAGGATACAATTAAATCCAGATTGCGATAAAATCTCCAGAGATTATTTATGGCACAGCGAATCTTGGTCATTGATGATGATGATCTTCTGCGGCGCAGCTTGGCGTTTAATCTTGAACAAGCTGGATATCAGGTATACACTGCTGCGCAAGCTGAAGATGGTCTTGGTATTATTCAAGTAAATCCGCCCGACCTGGTACTCCTGGATATCGGCTTACCGGGTATGGATGGTTTAGAAGCACTTCGTAAGTTTAAGGATCAGTATGGATTGCCAGTGATCTTCCTCACCGCCCGCCGGCGTAATTTGGATGAAGTGGTCGGTTTGGAGTTAGGAGCGGATGATTATATAACCAAGCCGTTTGATATAGATGTTCTCATCGCCAGGATAAAAGCAGTCATGCGTCGGGCGGCGAGTCTCCCCGTGATAACACCAGGAAAAACTCATCTAACTGTTGGAGATATTGACATTGATGTGGATGCCCACTCTGTCACAGTATCCGGTAAGCAAGTAGAATTGGCTCCCAAAGAGTTTGATTTACTTTACGCGCTGGCATCAGAAGCAAACCGAGTGGTCACCATTGATGATTTGATCAGGAGAGTTTGGGGTGCAGAATATATCGGGCAACCTCAAGTTGTTTATGTGCATGTCCGCTGGTTAAGGGAAAAAATTGAACAGTATCCAAATAAACCACAGCGCATATTAACCGTTCGGGGAATAGGATACAAATTTCAACCACAGGGAGCAGCATGATCCGGTCGCTGCGAAACCGCCTCATCTTCAGCCATATACTGCCCATAATCATTACGATTCCATTGGCAGCAGTGATCTTATTCTTTGTCATTGAAACCCAGTTTTTACTGCCCTCGATTGCGGAAAACCTCTCTCAAGATGCCAGATACTTGGCTGAATTAAGCCGGGCAGAATACCAGCTTTTTGGAAACCCGGTTTTTGTCAGTAACTTGCTCAACAGGGTGGATATTACGCCTTCAATTCGAGTGATGTTTCTGGATGAAAATGGCACTTTGCTTTACTCCAGTGACAGCAGTGATCTCGATCAGTTTGGCACAATTTTAGATACACAGGGATTGACGGAGGCCGCTCGAGGGGAAGAAGTCGTTCTGACCAATTATTCGATTTTTCGCCTCAGAGATGTACTGGTGGATGTTTTCACCCCGGTTACCTCGCAAGATGAGGAGGTTGTTGGGGTTGTGCGGGTCAGCTACCGTAGTGCAGCACTCTACCAATTATTATCTCGATTGCGAAACCTTATCACCGTGGTGCTGATCATTGGGTTACTGGTTGGTATCTTGATCGGATCGGTTTTGGGTTTGAATATTGGAAATCCGATCCGCCAGGTAACGACTGCAATATATGGTCTAGCCCAAGGAGAACGCGAACGCATCCAGCCCATAGAGGGACCGGATGAGATCCGAAACCTGACCCAGGCAGTGAATTATCTGGTTGAGCGGCTCGACGAGCTGGAGATTGCCCGCAGGCATCTGCTCGCCAATATTGTCCACGAGCTCGGTCGTCCCTTAGGTGCGATCAGATCGGGCATCCAGTCTATACTCAGAGGTGCTGATCGCGATCCCCAATTGCTGAATCAACTTACCCAAGGTATTGATGAAGAAGCAGATCGAATGCAGCATGTATTGGAAGAATTAGCTCATCTTCATGACGAAGTGATCGGGACCCTGGAGCTTAAGCGGGAAGATCTGGTTCTTGGAGAATGGCTGCCAACAGTCCTGCTTCCCTGGAAACAGCTGGCTGGAGATAAACAAATCCAATGGAGTGAAGATTACCCACCTGAGCGGATCATCCTTTCCGTAGATTCGTTCCGCATGGGGCAAGTAATTGGTAATCTTGCCAATAACGCAGTCAAATATACCCAAGCAGGGGGATCAATTAACATCTCCGCAGGATTGAATGAAAACCAGATTTGGATAAAATTCCACGACACCGGTCCAGGTATAAAACAAAGTGAGCAAGAATTGGTCTTTGAACCATTTTACCGGGGGGATCAGGGACGAAAAATAAAACAAGGCATGGGACTGGGTTTGAGTATCGCCAGGGATATCCTCCATGCGCATGGAGGAGAGATCGAGCTGGAAAGCTTGCCTAACCAGGGAAGCTTGTTCATAATTTGGATACCCCAATTCAATCCTCAACAATCTGAAAATTCCGAACAAGATCTCCAAAAAGATTCCTTAAGCTAAACTTAAGCTTGCGAAAAGCATTTTTTAAAGACTTTTTTCGCTTGATAAGGTATCTTTAGGCTGCAAGGTAAGAAAGATTTTATTCCGAATAGAGGTAAAAATGTATAAGAAAATTCGCCTAACCCCTGTTCTCGTGATTTTCTTGGCAGTGCTTGCTGCAGCATGCAGTCCTTCGCAGTTCGTATTGCCAGCAGAATTGTCCGAAACAGTCAATTCTGTTCTAGAAAGGAATCCAGCGAGTGAGATCACAGAGGAGCAGCCTGTTTCAGATGAACCATCCCCTGCAACTCCGGTTGAACCTGGATTGCTGGCAGCTTATGAAAACACACTGATCAATATCTACGAACAGGTTAATCCTTCTGTGGTGAATATCCGGGTGGTGGGTCAAGCACTTCCCAGCACAATTCAAATGCCGGAATTATTCCCGGATCACCCGCAAATTCCAGAGAATCCAAATTTTCAACCACCCAATAATGTGAGCCTGGGTTCAGGTTTCGTTTGGGATAGTGAAGGTCATATTATCACCAATAATCACGTTGTCGATGGTGCCCAAAAGATTGAGGTCACATTTTCTGATGAATCGGTGGCATCGGCAGAATTGGTTGGGTCTGATCCTGACAGCGACCTGGCAGTGATCAAGGTTGATGTGCCTGCTGAAAATCTGAAACCAGTTCAGATGGGTGATTCGGATTCGTTGCGGGTTGGTCAATTGGCGATCGCGATTGGCAATCCTTTTGGATTAGAAGGCACGATGACGGTTGGGATTGTGAGTGCGCTCGGTCGTACCCTGCCAGCGAGCGATGGAATGACTGCTGGTCCAGTTTATTCTATTCCGGACGTGATCCAGACTGATGCACCCATCAATCCGGGAAATTCAGGTGGCGTTTTGCTCAATGACATGGGAGAAGTGATCGGAGTTACGGCTGCTATCGAATCCCCGGTTAGAGCGAATGCCGGTGTTGGTTTTGTAATCCCAGCATCCATCGTTCACAGGGTTGTACCTGAATTGATCACCAGTGGAAGTTACGAACATCCTTATTTAGGAATCAGCGGTACTTCTCTCAACCCGGATTTAGCAAAAGCGATGAATCTCGGTGAGGATCAGCGAGGCGCGCTGGTGGCAACAATTGTATCAGGTGGACCTGCTGATAAAGCCGGATTGCGCGGTAGCGATAAACAGGTTGTAATAGATGGGATGGATATGCAAGTAGGTGGTGATGTGATCACCGCTATCGATGGAAATGCAGTGTACGACATGGATGATTTGATCGCATACCTTTCTGCGAAAACAGAGGTTAATCAAAAGGTCACCTTGACCGTACTCCGCGATGGCAATCCACAAGAGATTGAAGTGACCCTCGAAGTGAGGCCTATGGAACGGGTGCAGAATCCCTCGCTGCCTGAAGAGTCTGCCAGGCGAGCCTGGTTGGGTATAACTGGACTGGCATTGACAGGTGACCTGGCAGAAGCGATGGACTTACCGGCTGATCAGCAGGGTGTTCTCGTGGTTGAGGTGCAACCAGGCAGCCCTGCCGATGAGGTTGGATTGATCCCTGGGGATACACCCTTCACGGTAGGAGGCCAGGAGATCATGATCGGTGGCGACGTGATCCTTCAGGTTGATGGAAGAGATTTATCAACTGTACCTGAATTGGCCGCATATTTCCAAGAAGTCGGTGCTGGTGGGCAGGTAGCATTGACTGTTCTTAGGGATGGCAAAACGATAACCGTTGAGGTCACACTAGGAGAACAACCCTGAATCAATCATTTTCCACCTGAAGTTCGGGAGCTCACTCGGATTACCCAGTTATAGAGTCGAAGGAGCATTCCCTCCAGCAGAGGATTTGGATTTTCTGCGCAGGCAATCCGGCAGGATAATTTTCCTGCCGGATTGACACTTAAATGCACAGGAGACCTTCGTAACCGTACGCACACATCATATGTAGCATATGTTCTTGAAGTAATGGAAATGTCCCATAGAAGCATTGATTTCACTATCATTTACACCGAAATATCTCATTGAAATCGCATTTCCCGAGAACCTTGCTGGGCTCAGGTTGACCTTAATCCCAACTGCTCCTTGGTTCAGAAAATTCAATTTTCTCTGTGAACTTGGTGCTGGAATTTCAGTATCATTTTGGGTAATAAACCTCACAAAAATTAATAAATGTTTATAATCAGCTCAGCAAGGAACCATGAGTAATGATAAATCGTTTATAGGGATGACTTGAGTTTGATTTGTTTGTTCATTCTGGCAAGTCTATCAATCAAAAATATTGGCGAGTCAGGTAAATCTCGGAGGCATTAGAAGATGAAATTACAAAAACTACTATTTGGATTGGCTTTTATGACCATAGGTGGGATCATTTTGACCGCCTGTGCAGGTTCATCAGGCACATCAGCCACGGATACTTCTGTCAAGCAGAATGGAAGGGAGAAAACTGTCTTTGTTGGACCACTGCTGGTCGATTGTGAAGGCGAAGGTCCGCAGAAATGTATGCTGATCAAGGAAAAGATTGAGGATGAATACGCTCTCTTCTACGATAAGATCGAAGGTTTTGATTATGAGGAAGGATTCGAGTACAAGATCGTTGTCAAAGAAGAAAGTGTTGAGAACCCACCGGCGGGTGGTTCATCAATAAAGTGGACACTTCTGCGCATAGAGAGCAAGGAAAGCGTACCTGTTTTTGATACATCTGCAGAAAAGACGATATATGTGGGAGCTGAGCTGGTGGATTGTGTTGGCGTTAGCCCTCAAAAATGCATGCTGATCAAGGAAAATCCAGAAGATGAATACACCTTATTTTACGACCAGATTGAAGGCTTCGAATATGAAGAAGGCTATACATATAAACTGGTTGTAAAGGAAGAACAAATAGAAAATCCCCCGGCTGATGCGTCATCTATAAAGTGGTCCCTGGTCCGGGTAGAAAGCAAAGAAACAGTATATCCAACTTCTGCTGTTGATTTTGAAGCCAAAGACTGGATTTTGAACTCATATCGCGATCAAGCTGGAGAATTGGTTAAACCTCTGGCCAATACCTATACGAGTGCCCGCTTCGAAGATGGTGAGGTGATTGGAAATGCTGGCTGCAACAGCTACTTCGGTGGGTACCAAGGGGATGCGGAGTATCTAAGTGTCAGCCAATTGGGCATGACAGAAATGTTCTGTGTCAGTCCTGAAGGGCTGATGGATCAGGAGATGGCATTTTTGGCCTTATTGGGCAGCGCAGCTTCCTACAAGGTTGAAGGGAACCAATTATTTATATCTGATGAATCTGACGAAATTGTCCTGGTGTTTGATATCTCTGAGCCAAAAGCTTTGCCGGGGAGCTTATGGAAAGTCGTCATGTATAACAACGGCAAGGATGCTGTCGTCTCCGTGATATTAGATACAGAGATCAATGCGTTCTTTGGTGAGGATGGCAGATTAACTGGCTACGCAGGGTGTAACAATTATTCTGCGGAATATAAAACAGATGGAGAAAATTTGACCATCGGACCGGCAATTTCCACCCGGATGGCATGCAGTGAACCGGAAGGAATCATGGACCAGGAATCTGCTTATTTGGCAGCCTTGGAGCTGGTCACAACATATCGTTACGAAAACGATCGCTTGATTTTGTTAGATTCTGAGGGGCGAAGGATCGTTGATTACCAGCCGGCCCGTACTTTTGAACTTTCTGAGACGATCTGGTATCTCCAGAATTATCATGACGGCAGTCAGGGGACTGTTCCAGTACTTGAGAACAGTGAAATCACAGCATATTTCAATCCTGATGGCAATCTGTCCGGTTCCGCTGGATGCAACAATTATTTAGGCACCTATGACCTCCAGAATGGGGGAATCGAGGTTGGACTGGGTCCGCTGACCATGATGTCCTGCGATCAACCGGAAGGTGTCATGGATCAAGAATCCGCGTATTTGAAGGCATTGGAGTCTGTCAGCAGTTATCAGATCCGCGGGGACGGGATGGTCATGTTGGATAACCAGGATCAAATCATCCTAGAATTCAAAGCTTCTGATCTGGTCGGGTATGAGTGGACCTGGGTAGAATTCCTGGAAAATAACGACACCGTCACCCGACCGGACAATCCAGCGAACTACACACTTGAATTTCTACCAGATGGAACTGTTACTCTCAAAGCCGATTGCAACATGGCAAATGGCTCTTATGTTGTCAGCCAAGGCCAGCTGGAGCTGGAAATCCTCGCCACAACACTGGCTCTTTGCCCGGAAGGTTCCCTTTCCGAAAAATATATCCAGCTGCTGAATGATGCAGTTGCTTTTATCCGGCAAGGAGATTTCCTCTACTTGGATATCATGATGGATGCGGGATCGATGAAATTCTTCACCCAATAAGCATTTGAGACTTTGATTTCCATCCAGGGTGATCCAATTGTGGATCACCCTTTTTCTTTTTTATTGATTTTCACGCAATATCTTGATCATGAATTTCTGGTGTCCAGAAAGAAACCCGCAATTATCCATGGAATTTACTTTGATAGGAATTTCTCTAAATGGGATATGTGTCATAATGACAAGTGACACATATCAATTGCCCAAATCTAAAGGTCAACCTATAATGGATTGTAAGAAATATCACAATTATTGATTAGTTTTATTTATAGATATCGTGTTTCTTGGATAAATAACCGCTTGCAGCAAAGGGATTATGGCTGGTGATCTTTCGGATTTGAACGATTTAGTCGTTTTTCTCGTCGCCTGTGAGACGAGGAATTTCAGCCAGGCTGGCAGGCAGTTAAACCTATCTCAACCGGCGATCAGCCAGACTATCAACAATCTGGAAAGGCATTTTGGGGCATCCCTGTTCATCCGCCAGGGACGTACTGTTTACCTGACAGAAATTGGACTGGCATTGAAGTCTATGGCACAGGAACTGATTGCTTCTGCCCGGAGAATGGAAGAAACGATCTCTTCACTTCAAGGAGAGGTTATGGGTGAGTTTGAGATTGGTTGTTCAACTGACGCCGGAAAATACCTGCTCCTCAGCCTGATCGCAAAATACAAAAGCATGTTTCCCCTGGTGCAGGTCAATGTCCTGCTTACAAGCCGTAGTTCTGTGATCAAAAGACTTTTATCCGGCGAAGCAGGGTTCGGGGTATCAAGTTTACAGGTAGAGCACCGCGATTTGGAATGCAAGGAATTTTTCAGCGACGAGGTGATCCTGATTGCAGCAGCCGATCACCGTTGGTCTGATTACGGTTGCATCTATTTAGAGGATTTGCTGGATGAACCGATAATTTCTCGCGAGGAAGGCTCCGGCACACGCGAAGTGATGCGAACTGGGTTGCTGGAACAGGATATCACTTTTGATATGCTCAATATTGTGATGACCCTCGGGAATGCCGAGGCGATAGAGATGGCAGTGGAGGAAGGCATCGGAATTGCCTTTATTTCCAGGTTGGTAGCTGCCCGTGGGTTGGAGCTCGGTCGGGTTATTGAAGTGAAGATAGAAGGCCTGGAGTTATTCCGCAAGATTTATTTGGCTCGAAATCAGCGATTTCCAGTCACTCGAGCACAGGGTGAATTCTGGGATTTAGTCCAAAAGCCCGAAATAGAAACGGTTAACGGGGTAAACGCAGCGCTACCCAATATTGGATAGCATCAAACCAAAAGATGTCACCTTCCTATTTTTCACTCATTTATTTTCTCTACGGCCTGGCGTTCTTCAGCATGGGAATCGCAATATTGCTGGAATTAGCCCACGGATCCGATCAGCGATTGCGACATGCTTTCCGCCCATTGGCTGTTTTCGGGTTTCTCCATGGTGCCCATGAGTGGTTGGAAATGTGGGAACTGCAGGGGCTTTTACCAGGGCAATTTGCCTACCCAGTCTTGTGGGGGGCGATCGATCTGGCGATTTTGACATTCTCTTTTCTCTCACTGGCCGCATTTGGCGTCTACCTGATCGCACGAAGCGATCAGGCCCAGCGATTCACCATGCTGATCCCACTCGGTTTGATCTCTGTCTGGGGGCTTGGCTTGTTGATCATCAGCGGAAGATTCCCGCTTGAATTGGATTTGATTCATGTCACCCATGCCTGGACAAGGTACAGTTTGGCTGTGCCATCCGCATTGCTGGCGTGTGCGGGTTTGATTGTCCAACAGCGAGAATTCCGCAGAGCTGGATTGGCGGAATTTGGTCGTGACAGCTTGTGGGCTGCGATCGCTTTCCTATGGTACGGCTTAGCCGGGCAAACGTTTCCTGTGGAAAGCCCACTACCGCCTTCCAATGTGATCAACGAGGATTTATTCCTGCAGTTATTTGGATTTCCGGTGCAGTTGTTGAGAGCGATTGCAGCTGTCTTTGCTGCTTATTTTATTATCCGGGTACTGCGTTCTTTTGAGGTTGAGACCCGGCGAAGGATAGACGAATTGCAGAAGGCGCGCTTGGAAGAAGCGCAAAGAAGGGAAGCGTTGCGAGGCGAGATGCTGCGCAGAATAGTTGCTGCACAGGAATCTGAGCGGCAACGTATCGCCAGGGAGCTGCATGATGAGACTGGCCAGGCGCTGACCGCTATCGGCCTCGGGCTGAGAGGTGTGGCTTCTGCGATTGAAAGAGAAGGGAGAAATTCATCCGCCAATATGAGGCAGCTGGAAAAATTGGTGGAGCATTCTTTGGTTGAACTGCAGCGATTGATCGCCGATCTGCGCCCCTCCCACCTGGATGATCTTGGTTTGGGTGCAGCAGTCCGCTGGTATGCCGGAGAGATCGAAAAAAGATTGCCCCTAAAATTGATAGTCTCCATCCGTGACGAAAAACCTGATGTGACCATGGAGATGAAAACCACCCTGTTCCGCATCATGCAGGAGGCCTTGACCAATGTAATCAAGCACAGCGGTGCTGATGAAGTCAGAGTGACTTTAACGTATCTGGCAGAGGGAATATCTCTGGATGTCATCGATGATGGTGTGGGGTTTGAAACTTTGCCGGTGCAATCTACCAATAGACCATCTTGGGGATTGATCGGCATGCGGGAACGAGCAACCTTGTTGGGTGGAAGCTTCGAGATATTCTCAGTGCCCGGGGTTGGCACACGGGTAAATGTTTATATCCCTTATAGTTTAATTGAGGAAACCGATCATGAAGACTCGCTTGTTGATAGTTGACGATCATGCCGTGGTGCGAACCGGTCTGCGCATGCTCCTTGAGGGGGAAGAAGATATGGAAATAGTGGGGGAAGCAGAAAATGCCAGCGAGGCAATCAACCAAATTTCACACTTGCAACCAGATGTGATCCTCATGGATATTGGGCTTCCAGATATGTCTGGGATTGAGGCGACGAAGCGGATAAAGGAAATCTCCCCAGAAACTGCAGTCGTGGCACTGACAATCCATGAAGATGAGGAATATTTCTTTAAGATGCTGGATGCCGGCGCTGCGGGATACGTTCCGAAGAGAGCAGCCCCGGAAGAATTACTATCTGCTATTCGTATTTCTGCCCAGGGAGAGGTTTACTTATATCCTTCATTGGCAAAGTTGCTGGTTAAAGATTATCTCACCCAATCGATCCAATCAAAGAATCAGAATTCCTTGACGGGATTAACCCCTCGTGAAAATGAAGTACTTACCTTATTAGCGGATGGTGTAAGCAACGCAGAAATTGCCGATCAATTGAGTATAAGCCCAAAAACAGTTGCCCGGCACCGCGAGAATATCATGGGGAAATTAAATCTTCATTCCCGGGCTGAATTGGTTAAATACGCAATTCGCAAAGGTATCATCGAGCCGTAAATTTCGCTCTGCATCAACAATTCAGGTGTAACAACGCCTGGCTGTTGGTCGCATGGAAGAAAATTCCCATATTTTGAACTAACAATTAACTTCCATACTATGCGTAGATTGGTGGGGTAATTTTCGTAATATTCTTTTGAGCTCCATGGGGGATATCACCCATAATGGTGGGTGAAATTTTTCACAATCTGATGATTGACTCGCAGGAATTTTCCCCAAACTGAATGGGTTTGCTCCTCCCGAGTTTAAAGTTTGTATGGGTGGAAACCTGTAGAAGAAAAATATGGCGACCACCCGATTTACATCGGAGAGTGGTTTTTCTATACTGAGGCTGAAATAAAAGCAAGGAATCGACTCTGGTACGTAGAGAGAAAATCCTGCATTTGCAGGAATGAAATAATTGGATAAACAATTATCACAACGGAAAAGGACAATGCAATGAATACAGCTATAGTGATTACCTCGCTATTCCTCATCAGATTGGTGGTCCCTTTTACTTTGCTGGTGATAATGGGGTCCATTGTAAATAAAAGGGAGATCTCATTCTCAAGTTGATGGAGATTTCTTATGGAGTGGCTGACTACAGTCTCTGCGATTATTCTGCTTCTAATTCTGCGGATTGCTCTTCCAATAGCCGTTACATTATTGATCATTTTCTTGTTTAAGAAACTGGACGAGCGATGGAAGAGAGAAGCGGATCTTGAAGGGACACAAATTGTAAAGGCGGGCAATATTGGTTGTTGGGAAATTAATCAATGTCCAGCTGAAAAGCGCGCCTTGTGCAAAGCCTATACCGACCCCGATAAGCCCTGTTGGCAAGTTTTACGTGATCAGAACGGCAGATTACAAGAGGATTGTATCGGATGTGATGTTTTTCGGCGATCACCGGTACCAGTTGCAGCCTGAACATTGTTATACATTGAGGAGATATTAATATGAAAAGCTTCATTTCCCGCATCACTTACGGAACCCTCTTCGCAATTCCATTGATGCTTCTTACATACGCCTTTGCGCAAGCGAGTCCTACCCAGGAAATTGAACAGCAGGAGCAGGAGAACAGTGGTAAAGATTGTAAGACCTGCCATCCTGCTTTTTATGAGACTTGGGAAAATGGACTACATGGGCAAGCATGGTCTGATCCTGCCTTTCAAAAATCTTGGCAGGATCAGGGTGAGCCGGTTGAATGCCTGGTGTGCCACGTAACCGGTTATGATGCCACCAGCAACACGTGGCAGTCGGATGGGATCTCCTGCGAGCGATGTCACAATCCTGTCCCGGAAAATCACCCCCAGGAACCAATGCCTGTTGCACGCAGCTCGGAATTGTGCGGTGAATGCCATACGGAGACGAATTTTCAATGGCAGGCAAGCGTCCACCGCCAGCACGATCTGGGCTGCGAAACCTGTCACGATCCACATGGTAGCCAGCTGTTAGCGGAGGATGATTCGACCTTATGCGCCTCGTGTCACAAGGCTCGCTCGTCTAACTATTCGCACACCTCCCACAGCCAGGAAGGCTTGGCCTGTGCTGATTGCCACATGGCGAACCTGCAAGATCAGGGTGTCCAGGCACATGGGGAAAAGGATCATAGCTTCTTTGTAAGCCTCGATACCTGCAACGGATGCCATGTCTACCAGATGCACGACCCTGTGGCAGTCCATGAAATCCAGCCAACTGAAGAAGTCCTTGATCCGATGGTCTCCGCGGAAACTGCTTCCGTGTTAGCTACTCCTGAGCCTGTTTCTCCCCTCGGTTTTGCTTTGTTAGCTGGGCTCGTCGGTTTAGCAGCAGGCGTTGTGCTCGCACCCTGGATTGAGCGATTCCAAAGCAGACTGGACCTGCGGGACAAGAACAAGGAGAAGTAATCATGGCAGAGAATAACATTAAGCGACGCGATTTTCTCAAACTCCTAGTATTTGGGTCTGCTGTCACCGGTGGGCTCCGGCTGGTTCGCTTGACCTCCGCTTCAGAAACCGGTGGATCAAGTCCTTACCGCTGGGGGATGGTTATCGACCAGGACAAATGCACGGGTTGTGGGTATTGCACTCTGGCTTGCCGTGCTCACAATGATGTCCCGCCTGACATCTCCTGGAACCGGGTGTTGGAGGCAGGCAAGGTGGGTGACAGACAGGTTTACCTACCGAGACCCTGTATGCACTGTGAAGAAGCTCCTTGTGTGGATGCCTGTATGGTCCGGGCGAGCTACCATCGAGCAGATGGTATTGTGATGATGGATTACGATAAATGCATTGGCTGCAGGTACTGCGAAGTCGCCTGCCCATATGGTGCCCGGGCGTTCAACTGGGAATCATTTACAGATCCCAATCCAGCAGTCCCAGAATGGGGACAACCGGAAGTCCCGCGCAGACCCAGAGGGGTGGTTGAAAAGTGCTCCTTCTGCTATCAGCGTATCGACAGAGGTTTAAAACTTGGTTTGCAACCGGGTGTTGATGATGATGCCACGCCAGCTTGCGTTGTCGCCTGCCCGATGGGAGCTCGTAAATTTGGAGATCTGAATGATCCTGAGGCAGAAGTAAGCATCCTGCTTCGAAATCACTCATACATGCAATTGCGAGAGGACCTGGGTACATTTCCAAGGGTATTCTACCTGCCACCGAGCGAGGAAGGGATATCATGATAAAGCTCAAGCATTTCACTGTTCAACCGGTTCACCTGTGGATCTTATTTTTACTGTTGGTGCTTGCTGTTGGTGCAGGGGCATATGGCATTGTCCTGGTAAAGGGTTTGAGCGTGACTAATCTCACTGACCTGGTACCCTGGGGATTGTGGATCACGATCGACTTATCTGCGATCGCATTGAGCGCTGGGGCTTTCCTGCTCTGCGCAGCCGTCTACTTGCTGGGGTTGAAGCAGTTTGAACCAGTAGCCCGTACTGCCACTTTCGTTGGATTGATCGGATATTCCATGGCATTGCTAACCCTGCTGCTGGATATCGGCCGACCAGATCGTTTCTGGCATGCTCTGGTCTACTGGAATACGCATTCCCTTCTCTGGGAAGTGAGTATGTGCCTGACCTTGTATTTGTGTGTCCTGGTTCTGGAGACTGCCCCGCTGATTGGACGGACAGAGTGGATGCAGCGCAGATATCCATGGATTGCCAATAAAATGACCAGCATCCACCATATTGCCCCAATCCTGGCCCTTATTGGACTGGGTCTTTCCATGCTCCACCAATCATCCCTCGGTGCTACCTATGGGGTTCTAAAAGCCCGCCCAATTTGGTACAAACCCGGACTCTCAGTGCTATTCATGTTTTCTGCTATTGTAGGGGGTCCTTCGCTGACGGTTTTGATCACCAAGGTATCCGGGCGCTTGACCCCCCGGGCGAAAGTAGATGACTCGTTGCTGGATAAGATAACTCTCTTTATCGGGTGGGCGCTTGTTGGGTATATCTATTTCCGCTTCTGGGATGCATTCTCCATGACTTATACATATGAACCAGGCCGGTCTGAAGCCTTGAAGATGATGACTTCCGGGCCACTGGCATTTAATTTTCTTGTGGGTGAGATGCTGTTGGGGGCATTAATTCCTGCAATCTTGCTCCTGGTGCCACGATTTCGGAAGAGCTGGACTGCTCAAGTCATCGCATTAACCCTGGTAGTATTCGGGGTTGTGGCTTATCGTTGGGATATTAATATGTCTGGATTGCTGATAATCATGACTTATCTCCCCAAGGAAATCACCACGATTTACACGACATATTTCCCATCACTCATCGAAATCTTGAGCGGACTTGGCGTTGTAGCGTATGGCATCTTGGCAATCACACTGGGTGTGCGATATTTGAACTTGATCAATCACAGTGCACTTGAGGAGGCAAAGGTCGTCGAAATACAACCAGCAGTCGCAGGGACAGATTGATCGACTGGATATGAAAAACGGCTGGTGTTAAGTCGCCAGCCGTTTTTTCTTTTAAGGTTGTTTATTAGTTTTCTGGTGCACCCTCGGTGATCCATTCACTGACTTGAGATAATTCATCCGTGCTGAATTGGCCAGGGTGTCCACCAGCTGATTGAATGCTGATAATTAGGCTGTTTTCTGCATCGCCGGGGAGGATAGTGGGTCCAGAGTTGCCACCCCGCAGGGAGGTTTGATACTCACTTAAATCCAACCCACCGAGTTTGCTACTGCTGTTATGGCAGGCAACACATTTGGTTTCAAAGAGGCCTGATATGCCGCCTTCCCAGGTTAATGAAGTTACTGGTGGAGGTGTTGGTGTTGGCGCGAGAGTTGGCAGCGGGGTAGGTGTGAATGGTACAAAAACTTCGGCCTGTTCCGCTGGTGGAACCGTCGAGATAGCGGTCTCCTCGTACCCAATGAAGTAATATACACCGACCAGCATCAGCGCTGCAACCACGGAGTATATTGGCAAATAAATTCTGCGCCGTTTCCGTTCGCCTTCAGGGGTGACCAGCGGCTTGGCAATACCTGCCTTGATATCCGCTAACTCGAGAGGATGGTCGTGCAGCATCTCCTTTTCTGAGATCTTCCCGGTGTACATGGATTTATTGAAGTGACGGATAAATACCTGGTACATATGCCAAATCAGGATAGATAGCACCGCGAGCACTGCTTCGAGTCCATGGGCGACTTTTGCTGCTGGAATGAATTGGCCTGGGAGAAACCTTGTTGTGGCGATCGGATTCCACATCATGAAGCCAGTGACAGCCATGATGGCTGTGCCCCAAACCACCGCCCAGTATTCTAATTTTTCCTCAAATGTGTACCTGCCCTGCTGAGGGGGATCTTTACGAATGCCGAGATAATACAAGGCAGCATGAAAAGCGCTGATCACATCGCTGACCAGGGGGAGCATTGTCAAACGGGCACGCTGAACGTAAACACGGTAACCGAGAGCTCCGATGTGGTATATCACAACCAGCATTGTGGTGATCGCCGCTACGTGGTGAATCAAGCGTATGTTTTCAACGCCACCGAGCGCGGAAACGACTGCCTTAGAAATTTGAGTCTCAGAATACCGCTGTACAAGTCCAGTAATTCCGAGAAGGATAAAACTGGTGATGAATATCCAATGTTCAATTCGTTCAGAAAGCGAAAATCTTACATAATACTTTTTGTGTTCTGCGACGTTTGTTGCTTCAGATCCTTGAAGGGGCTCTGCGATATTACTCATCATTTCTCTCCCTTCGGCGATTGATCAACCGACGAGTAGCATCACCAAAGACAAATAAAACCATAAAACCTAGAACTGCAGGGATAAAAATTCGATAGAAGAGATCAACCAGGTAAACCGCTGGAAATCGATTCAGGTCTGGTTCATAATGACCAAGCCATGAATCGGTAAAATTACTGCTTGCATCCGGGTGGCATCTCTGGCAGGTGACCAGCAAGTTTTCCCGGATAACCTGGCTCTCTGCATCATCGACCATTTTCATAATGTGTACACCATGGCAGTCTATGCAGACGGGTTTATTTGTTTCCTGTCCTTCAAATTGCTGTTCGAAGATTACCGTTGTCCCGTGAAAATCCGACACATAGCTATTGAAGACATTGGTGCTGATCCCATATTTTCCCATCAGCTCTTGATCGGCATGACATTCTGCACAAAGTTGGGGAGAGAACAGGTGGAAACCAGTTTCGGATGGCCCCGAGACATTATGGACGCCGTGACAATCAATGCAGGTTGGTACATCCGGGTTTCCTTCACCGATCAATGCCGAACCATGTACACTCTGCGAATATTCAGCAAAAATCTGTGAATGGCAGCGTTCACAAGTTTGGGGAACACTTGTCAAGGATTCATTCGGGTCGCGGACATCATGATAGCCATGGCAATCGACGCACAAGGCAGCTTCTTCATTGCCTGCTTCCAAAGCAGCCTGGTGCACACTATCCAAGGTAGCATCATACTTATCTTGGTGGCAGCGAGCACAATTCTTATAGTAAAGCAGGGAAACATCCCGCCTGGTCTCTGCCTCTAATGGGCGATGGGGGTATTCCCGGATATCTACATGGCACTGGACGCAGGCATATCCTTGCTGGCCATGGATGGATTGTTCGTACACTTGGGGATCGACGGTCAGATAAAGGATTTCTCCCGAGGGTAAAGTGGTCTGCATACCCGGGGAACCGTGGCAGGAGAGGCAGGTTTCATTCGCCACCCCCTGGGGATTCGGTGCTGCCTGGATATTAGGAGGTTCGGATGCCGTTGCTGAGCTGACAGAAATTATCAACAAAAACCCTGCAAGCATAACGGCAACCCATAATTTTCGATTGTGGTGGATGTATCTCACAACATCACCTCCAAGAACCTCAAATCTCATCTGTTGTTTGACAGAACGCGGTTTGTGGTAATTTCCGCGTAAATGATCCCAATCTGGACGAAAAATTCCTAGAATCTGGGATATTCATGGGTAGTTTGTCCCATAAATTTTACCCCAATTCGTCGAATGTGATATCTGTAACAAATCACTTTCTGTAATTATGAAAGGGTGACAAAGATCATATTTATTTCCAAATCCGAAATCGATCCCCGCGATCTTAATGATTTATTTAAGTATTTTGGACATTTCCCCCGGTTATCAAAGTGCAGATTCGTTTGCGTCAAGTGATAGTACAATAATATTGATCGATTGACAAATGGCTAGAGGAGCAAATAATGAGTGCTGAGAAAAAAGAACAGGTCATGGATGTCGGTAATAGATTGCGGGAATTGCGTCAGGAAAGGAGCCTGTCCATGCGCTCTCTCGCTCGTCTAAGTGGATTATCAACAAATGCACTATCCATGATCGAGCGCGGAAAAACCTCTCCCTCGGTAAGCACGCTATATAAATTATCAGAAGCACTGGAGATTCCAATCACCGCTTTTTTCCGCACTGAGCCGCCCAGGCTCACAATTGTTTATCGAAACCAAAATGAACGCTCTCGCGTTCAATTCCAGCGTGGTTTGTGGGAGGGCTTGGGGGGGGAATCCTTCATTGGTAGAGTAGAACCCTTTATGTTGACCTTAGAAGCTGGGGCGACGAGTGGTCCACACGGCCTGGTGCATTCAGGTCACGAATTTGTCATCTGCCTGAAAGGACAGCTCGAATACGAGGTTGAGGAGCAGCGGTTTAGCCTAGCCCCAGGGGACAGCTTATTATTTGCCTCAAGATTACGCCACCGGTGGCGCAATCCAGGCAAAAGTGTCAGCAACGTATTATTTGTACTTTCCGGGTTTGAGCTAGATGAGAGACCGAGCGAATTTCATTTGAGCGCCGGCCAACGGGAAGCGGCGGGAAAAGTAGAGCACGAAACTTAAGCTATTGTCTGAGTTAACCAGACCATATAAAACTATCCTCACGGATCAAGAATCCGGATTCCCAGCACACGATTCTAATCCACTCATTGATAAGATAAAGTTTGCATTCCATCCTTCAAGGGGAATCTTCATGCTGCTCATCCCCAATGGGAAATCAGGTGTAATAATCTCGGAAAAGAATACCTTCTGCACAAGATCATAAATAACTATTCTCAAGTTGGATTGAGATTGATACCTGAAGCTGGGCCAGTTCATAATCGCGAGTTGTGTTCCATCCGGGCTCCATGCCAAGCCCCAAACATCATCAATTTCGGTGATAAATTGCGAATCACAGGTTCTTGTGTCGATCAGATAAAGATCGCTTTTTCCAGTAATAAGATTAATGCCAGCTGCAGCCAGAAAACGATTGTCTGGCGAAAAAGCGAGTTGAGCGATTATTATGTTTGGGATGACCAGTTTCAAAGGACGGAGATCGGATAACTGATACCAAGTGAGGGTATTTGAAACCTGGCTTGGCAGATCTGGCCATTGGGAAACGGCAATATAGCTCCCATCTGGAGAGCGAGTACAGGAAGTTCGCAATGGATCCATCAGTTCAATATCCCCGAGATAATACTCATTTGATATGATCTGGACTGGGATCAGTTCACCTTCCTGGCAGCTTTGACCATTCTCGGGCACGAAAATTATGGGCTTATCATCGAGATTGTAATCAAAGGGGAGCATCTTCTGCACTTCTGCGAGCCGGCCAGGTAAGGTTTGGGTGGGTATAAGGATCGGCATATCATCCGTTAATTCAGGAGTACCAAGTTCGTTGTTTGCGAAATGGATCTCACTTCCAACCACCGGAATCGAGTGATAGATATTCTCTGGGAATTGATAATCAAATTTGATATGGGAGACACTTGTTTCCAGACGGATCTCATCCGCAGAGTCAGCACTGAAAAATTGTTCCCGCAGCGTGATTCCCGTCAGGGAATCCAGCCAAAGGTATGCCCGACGGATACCATGATTGTCTGTTGCTTCGACAAGGATGACGGGCCGATCAGCCCAGAACTGTTCATCGATCACCTGGTATCGAATCCTTTGTGGAGGGAAATCGTAATCACCGATTAAGAAAAAGTTTGTCATGTATGGATTTGAGTAGATAATCTCCGCGCTCAAATAGAACCAGGGGATCTGACTACCAAGTCGGGCGTAATCTTCTCTACCGTGGAGAAATGTTGTCGGTTGCGGCCCCACCCCATCGAAGGTGATACTCTCGATGTGCTCAACTTTGCCATCTACCTGACCAACGAGGTGAAGTCCACTCTCCTGTTGAGATAACCAAAGCTGATGTCGTTCAGTGCGCGGTGGTCCGGAATAATCTGCTGGTCCCCAGAGAGTGATATTGAGATCGACCCAAATTGTCTTCCAAAGAAAGTGACTTAGCAGCATGCGTCTCCAGATGTCCTCATGACTCGCATCGCGAGTTAGCGGAGGCAGAAAAGAAAAATCTGTTGATTTTGGTTGCAAATTATTATATATATCAGCGGATTGGGCGGGAGGACCAAAGCGGATATCTGAGGAAAGGTCGTATTCTGGATAGGATTGCTGGTTATCGGTGAGTAGGCGATCCCTGAGAAATGTGAGATCGATTAATTGAAAGGCGATCAAAGCCCCAATCACAGCGATGACACATATCCCAAATTCTTTCCAGGCAATCTTGTACCGGCTGTTAATTTTTCTTGATAAAATTTCGGTTTTGATATCGCGTATTGCAGTCTCAATTTCTTGATCGGAAAGAAATCGGTGAGATTCAAACCTGGCAATACTCTTGTTCAGCTTGGGGTTGAGAAAATGGAAGGAATCCAGATAGGATTTTCGGATGCCGCATATATTGTGCAAGATCGAAAAAAGCCATTCACCAATGTTTGGGCTGACCTGGTTTTTCTTCGCCTGAAGAGTGGCTTGAATGATTGTTTCCTGGGCAGCTCGGTGGGCTTCTTCTGGGTAATCGAGTAATGTTAGGGCTTGCTGGTATATGAGCAGGTAGTATGTTCGAGTCAATGTTTCGATGAGAACTTCATCATCGGGTTGGTTACTTTGCAGCATCCATACGAGATCTGGAGAGAGATCCGCGTATTTATTCAGCATGCTGTCTTCCCCTTATTCAGTTGCTGCTACGGTTTGGTAAGGGATGCTGTGAGGGAGTAGTGCGTTGTCAATCTATAATGATTATATCAGTCCTGTCAAGGGATCTTTACTCCGTTTCCTGTAATACTTTTTCAGGTTGCTACGTGCGAGGATTTACTTTGTTAAATAATAAGTCTCACGATTCAAATTTTTTTTACCAATGTTGCATTCTTTTTGAATCAAAATGTGCTTACGATATTCCGGCTAGAAAAGAAATATAAATTCGCAAGTCTTCCCCTCATTTTGGCTATCATGCTATAATGCGACTTATTAAAAACGCCTGGATAATCGTTTATGTTTTGTTTGGCCAGATTCCGAATCTTAATTAATCTGAATAATCCCAGACACCATCGGGTCGGGGTTCACTCGCTGGTTGTGGGATAATCCATTGCGTGGTGAAGCATCCGCCCGACGCAAAAATTGCGGAGGGCGTTTTATTTTGGTGATCGGGGAATATCAGTTTCGGAAAAATATCTATCTGGAGGAGAGAGATGCATAAAAGCCACAATTGCGGGGAAATAAGATCTGCACATGAGGGTCAACCGGTGACACTGGCTGGGTGGGTCAACCGTCGTCGCGATCATGGTGGGGTTACCTTTGTGGACCTGCGCGATCGATCTGGTGTGGTCCAGGTGGTTTTCAATCCGGATAATTCACCACAGGCCCATCAGGAAGCCGTGCCTTTGCGAAACGAATGGGTCATCCAGGTGAGGGGGGTTGTAAACCTGCGTCCGAAAGGGATGGAAAATCTCAATCTACCGACAGGCGAGATCGAAGTTGAAGTGAGCGATCTCAAGATATTAAACCCTGCGAATACACCTCCATTCCCGATCAATAAGGAGGAAGAGGTGGATGAGCAGATTCGACTGCGCTACCGATATATGGATCTACGTCATGAACGCATGGCTCGCAATATCGCGCTCCGCCACCGGATTGTCAAATTTATCCGGGATTATCTCGATCGGCAAGGTTTCCTGGAGATTGAGACACCTATCCTGTTCAAGACCACGCCGGAAGGGGCACGTGACTACCTGGTTCCATCCCGTGTGCACCCGGGAGAATTCTATGCCCTGCCACAATCCCCTCAGCAGCTGAAGCAACTGCTCATGGTGGCTGGCATGGAACGCTACTTCCAGATTGCACGTTGTTTTCGTGATGAAGACCAGCGAGGAGATCGTCAGCCTGAATTTACCCAGCTCGACCTGGAAATGTCTTTCGTTGAACGGGAGGATATCATGTCCCTGACAGAGGACATGTTCACGAAATTGGTGGCTGATCTCCTGCCGGATAAGCGTCTGTTGGCAAGTCCCTGGCCGCGTTTGACCTACCGAGAATCCATGGAGCGTTTCGGGAAGGATAATCCGGATCTGCGATTTGGCATGGAGCTGCAGGATATCAGTGATTTAGCGCCGGGAAGCGGATTCAAGGTTTTTGAAGAAGTTATCGAGCGTGGAGGGCATGTACGAGGCATTAATGCCAGCGGTTTAGGGGATTACAGCCGGAAACAAATAGACGAGCTGGTAGAGTTTGTCAGCCAATTTGATGCCAAGGGTCTCGCTTACTTAGCAATTACGTCTGAAGGAGAACAGCGTTCTTCCTTTGCAAAGTTCTTACCAGCTGAGCGAGCTGAAGAAATCCTGTCCCGCATGGCCGCAAAGCCTGGGGATCTGCTGCTTTTTGTCGCTGACCAGCCAGAGGTAGTCTTCGAGTCTTTAGGCCGGCTGCGGGTGATGCTGGCCGACCGCATGGCATTGAGAGACCCTGAAGTGTTGGCATTTTGCTGGATCATCGATTTTCCTTTCGTAGTTTGGAATGAGGCGGAAAAACGCTGGGATCCCAGCCATCACCTGTTCACTTCGCCAATGCCAGAGGATGTGCCATTTTTAGACAGCGATCCAGCTAAAGCGCGAGGCCAGCAATATGACATGGTGGTTAATGACTACGAAGTCGGTGGTGGCTCGATCAGGATCCACAACAGGGAACTGCAGGAAAAAGTCTTCACCCTGATCGGGCTGGATCCCGAGGTGGCAGCGGAACGCTTCGGGCACATGCTGGAAGCATTCGAGTTTGGAACGCCACCGCACGGTGGCATCGCACCTGGTATCGATAGGCTGTGCATGGTCTTAGCCGGTGAGCCGAACATCCGCGAGGTGATTGCATTTCCGAAGAACCAGGCAGCCCGCGACGTGATGGCAGATGCGCCCTCCATGGTTGAGGATAACCAGCTGCGAGAGCTGCACCTGCGAGTCGTTGATTAGACTTATCAGTTTTGTCTACTCAAGCAGTTCAATCTGTGGTATAAGAATAGTGACCCTGCTGTGTGCGTGCTGCTGCAATCCGGTTCTGAGCCAACACACACTTTATGGGTCTCAGACTTACGGCAGTGACGCGATAGGCCTGAGCCAAGGCGGAGCTGGCGAGGCGGGACCCACCCTGCGAAGGCAGGTTCAGAACTTAGCTGCACACGACACGGTGGGGTATCTCTTTTCTTGGAGCGAAAAACTTCAAAAGTCCATCTTTTGAGGTTTTTTTGTTTCCAGGACTACTTATCCCCCACGGCGATCAGATCACCAAGCAGCTTGTCTCCTACCCGAATAGTGACATTCCGATATCCGGATATTTGCCGGGCAGTTTCCCAAACCTGATCGTGGATCCGCTTTGCTTCACATTCATTCGGAGGTTTCGGGATCGAACCAGCCAGGTAAACAAAAACCTTGCCGGTTGCCTCGATCACGTCTACGTCCAAAACGTGCAGGTGGGCATTGTAAACTGGGTTGTAATGTTCACCTACAAATTTAGATTTAAGTTTGAAGAGGGCGTTAAGCGCACCTTTGAGATCTCGTTCAACACTGTCGGTGCGGGGTTTTCCTGAAAAATAATAGACCAGCCCATCCCCACAGCCGAAAGGACCGCCTGTATTCAAGGCGACCAGGAAGATTTTCATCCCTTTTTGATTTTCGGTTGGTGAGGGCACTAGGCTTGGGGTGGGTTCGGCGGTAAAGACCGCGACTGTCTCCAGATCGCCTGCCACAGAGACAAACTCGGCTGATACCCAACAAGTGGCATTGAAATCTGGTTCTTCAACAGTCCACCAGGAATTGTCCTCGTTGTGTCCAAGCAAGGTGGGTGCTGTGCCTTCTGCAAGGTATGCCCGGATGTCATACACCAAGCCCGGTCCAGTCCGGCAGGTAGTATCCTGGTCGATGACGATGTAAGGGGGCTCACTGGTCTGTGTTGCAGTGCTGGTGCCGGTGCTTGTTGCCGTTAAAGTATGAGTCGGTGGTACTGGGGTTGCTGTCTCTGTCGCAGGTAGGGGTGTATGCGACGGGCTGGGTGTCGGTTGGAGGGTGCTGCTTGGAGACAACGGTGCTTCCGTCGAATCCACCCCGGTAGTGGAACTTGCTTGACAACCGGTGAAGATGAGAAGGAGTATCAGGAGAATCAGGATTGGCGTCCGCTTATGCAAGATGGTCATTGGTTAGGTGAAGGCTCCTGGTTTTGGAATTCAGGAATTATAATCGACAAAGCCTCTCCGAGATTTGCCCTGCTCTGCCGATTTCTCAGCTAAATTTCAAGTGGCTTGATGAAGTAATTAATACTACAATGGACGTAATCAATTCTGTCGGTTTATTGCTCTTACTATTCGAAAAATTGGAGGTAGGTTATGGATTACTTATTGTCTTATGATGTCAGTTCCACTGGTTGCAAGGCAGCAATAGTGACGATCGATGGGGTCCTGCTTCATAAAGCATTTGAAAGTTATCCGACCTATTATCCAAAACCGCTCTGGTCAGAGCAAAATCCAGAAGATTGGTGGCAGGCGGTGGTGCTCTCCACAAAGAAAGTCCTTGCAGAAGGGGAGATTGGGGCAGATCAAATCATCGGATTGGCATTTTCCACCACAATGACCAATATCATTGTTCTGGATGAGAAATATAAATTGCTGAGACCGTGCATCTATTGGATGGATGGTCGTGCCGGAGAAGAAGCACGATATCTTATGCGCAGGCTGGGAGGTGAGAGGATATTTACCCAGATTGTTGGTGCGACTGCCTCGGGAAAAGATTTAATCCCCAAATTCTTATGGCTAAAAAGAAATGAACCTGAGATTTATGAGAAGGGCAAGTATTTCCTGGATGTGAGCGGATACCTGCTGTATCGAACTACCGGGGAGATGGCCTATGAATGGTCTATCGCCAGTGGATTGGGGTTATTTAATTTCAAGACCAAGAAGATCGATACCTTTCTCATGCGGTTTTTTGGCTTGGATACAGATAAGTTCCCCAATCTGGTGCGGTCGATTGACCAAGTCGGAGGTTTATCCGATGCAACTGCGAAAGAATTAGGTTTACTCCCGGGAACCCCCGTATTTGGTGGAGCAGGCGACCCGATGACCGCGGCCGTTGGCTCTGGAACGCTGCTGGAGGGGGATGCATATCTAAATTTGGGAACATCAGCCTTTGTTGGTGTGCTTACCAGCAAACCGATAACCGGGAGGCGCGGATTAGCGACTATCCAATCAGCTGACCCAGACATGCTCATGCTCTTCGGGGAAACCTCCACCGCTGGGGCGAGCCTTGAGTGGGCGGCGCGGGAACTATATGGTGCTTCGCCGGATGCCGAAGCATTTGCCAGGATGGACCAGGAGGTTGAACAAGCGGAACCGGGTGCGGGAGGTTTGATTTTTACACCCTGGATGTATGGAGAACGCTGCCCGATCCCGGATGAAAGCCTGCGGGGTGCTTTTATCAATCTGAGCGTCAACCGCACCCGGCAGCAAATGGTGCGGGCGATATATGAAGGTATCGCATTCAACCTGCGCTGGATACTCGATTCGATCAACGAATTATACGGCATAAAGTGCGAAACACTTAGGGTCCTGGGTGGTGGTGCGCAGGGATATCCCTGGCTGAGAATCATCGCGGACATCACCGGATGCCGCCTGGAGGTGCTTCCAGACCCGAGGGAGAGATTGGCAGTGGGTGCAGGTTTAATCGCAGCCCTTGGTTTAAACATTTATCCATCCTTCGAAGCATTAAAATCCCTGGTGCCAATAAATACCGTGGTTGAACCCGATTCCAGTCACGATGATATCTATGTCAAGCAGTACGCGGCCTACCGCAGAATTTATCCCGCCTTGCGAGACTTGTACCACGATTTGAACAGATGATCGAATAGAAAGAAGAGAGAGGCTTCTATGGATGCATCTTTGCTCGCCAATTTGGCAGCTGGATTTGAGAAAGTATTGAAACCCTATGGGGAGGATTTCCAAAAGTTTGATCATCTTCCTCTACAGGGGATGGATCGAGAGGAAATCCTGGAGTTGATGGAGGAATTCAAAGAAATTGAGGCTGCGCAATGGCAGGATGGGTTTCTCTCCGGGGTTGTCTATCATGGGGATACCGCCCATATCGATTTCATGAACAGGGTCTATGCGATTAATTCTCAAAGCAATCCTATTCATCCAGAAGTCTGGCCGAGTATATCGAAATTTGAAGCTGAGATCGTAGGCATGACAGCAAATCTCATGAGCGCAGATCAAACTCCGGATGAGATCGTGGGTACCGTTACCTCCGGTGGAACGGAGAGTATCCTGCTGGCGATGAAAACCTACCGTGATCGGGCAAAGGAAAATAAGGGGATCGCAGCCCCAGAAATTATTGCTCCCACTTCAGCGCATGCCGCATTCACCAAGGCTGGAGAGGCTTTTGGCATCAAGGTCATCCGTGTTCCCGTGGGAGCCGATTTCAGAGCAGATGTCGCTGCGATGCAGGACGAGATCACTGAAAACACAATTGCCCTGGTTGGATCAGCGCCGCCCTTCCCCCATGGTATCGTCGATCCGATCGATGAACTCTCAGAGCTTGCTCGCCAACATGGAATTGGCTTCCACACGGATGCCTGCCTGGGTGGGTTTATCCTGCCCTGGGCGGAGAAATTGGGTTATGCGGTGCCGGTATTTGATTTTCGCTTACCTGGGGTCACATCGATCTCAATCGATACCCACAAGTATGGTTATGCCCCCAAGGGAACCTCGGTCCTCCTCTACCGGGGATCAGATATGCGCCATTTACAGTATTTTTCGGTATCGGATTGGCCTGGAGGGCTATATATCACGCCGACCTTCAGCGGCAGCCGACCCGGCGCTTTGATAGCTGCAGCCTGGGCAGCCCTGGTTTCGATTGGAGAGCAGGGTTACCTCCAAGCTGCAAAAAGAATCTTGGAAACCACTGCCTGGCTGAAAAATGAGCTCGCAGATATTAAGGAAATCCAAATTCTGCAGGATCCACTCTTCATGGTGGTCTTTCAGTCAGAAACGCACAATGTGTACCAGATCTCAGAATATATGTCACAAAAAAGTTGGAGTTTGAATGAACTGCACCTGCCGCCAGCTGTCCATCTCTGCATTACCCAGCGTCACACCCAGGAAGGTGTGAGAGAACGCTTTGTGGAAGATTTCAAATCTGCGGTCGAATTTGTCCAAGAAAACCCCCAGGCTCCCAGCGGGATCGAGCCGGTTTACGGCTTGGCCGCCACGATCGACACGCGCACCATGGTCAAACCGGTTTTAAACTGGTTTATGGATTTGTTGTACCGGGTATGAGAGTAATAATCACCTCACCCAGGTGATGAAGAGCAACAAAGCCAGGCCAGCCAGCGAGGCACCGAAGAAAAAAGGCGCTGCTGGGCCAAAGCCCTGCCATCCGCCAGATCCCTGCCACAAGATTCCCGCGATCAGCGAAGCCGGGAATGCAGCCAACCCAATCCCTGCATGGTACAGGCCATATGCAGTGCCGCGCTGTTCCTGAGGGACCAAGTCAGCGACCATGGCGCGCGAGATACCTTCCGATAGTGCGTAATAGAGACCGTAAACTCCATAAAGAAACCATATCTGGGTGCCAGTGCCGGCCAGGGCAAAGCCTAAATAAATGAGGCCATATGCCAGCCATCCCGCCATCAGAACCCTGCGGCGTCCGATCCGATCGGAGAGAGCACCTGCCGGGCTGGCGATCAGGGTGTACACCGCATTGAACGTGAGCAGCATTCCTAAAACCTGTAGCACATTCAAGCCTCTTTCCTGCGCTCGGAGAATGATAAACGCATCCGCAGAATTACCCAGGGTGAAAATCATGATGACGATCAGGAAAGCCCAAAACTTGCGGTCCAATCCCGAAAAACCGAAGCGGCGTTTTTCCTGCGATGGGTTTTCTGGACCAACTTCGCGGGCTCCCCAGATGAGAACGATGACACCCAGAAAAGCGGGAATGATGCTGATCAGAACAACAGTTTGAAATGTATTGCGGGTCAGCTCGACTGCACTAGCCTGGGTCGCCCATACAACAAGAGCCGCGATCGCAAGGCCGGTAAACGCCCCCGCAGTGTCAGCGGCGCGGTGAAGACCGAAAGCTAATCCCCTCCGTTCCTCTGGTGTACTATCAGCCAGTAATGCATCGCGAGGAGAACTGCGGATACCTTTACCCACCCGGTCTGTGAAGCGAATTCCCAATACCAACCCCCACGTGTTGGCGAAAAACAGCAGCGGCTTGGTCAATGCAGAGAAGCTGTAACCGATCGCCGTTAAAGCCTTTCTTTTTTCTAAATAATCAGAGAGTGCCCCGGATGCCAATTTGACAAGGCTGGCAGTCGTTTCGGCGATCCCTTCGATCAGCCCTACCACAGCGGTCCGTACACCCAGGACATTGACCAGGAAAAGGGGCAATAAGTTGAAGAGCATCTCGGAGGAGACATCGGTGAGAAACGAGGTGACTGAGAGCACCCAGACATTTCGGGGGAGTTTTCTTTTCATCTATTACTTATTAGCTGGAGAGAATGGGATGGTGAACTTAGCATTCACTTTTCTGATGTGCGATAGTTATCAGGGAGTTTCTCCTGGAATTGCTGATAAGCCTCCTCAATAATCTGCTGGTGGTCGAAAGCCAGATCAGGCAGCTGGTTGAGAGGGAACCACTGTGCATTTTTAGTATCACCACCTTTGCGGATTGCATTTGACAAACCAGACGGGAGGTAGGTGTAGTAACCCACACTCACTACTCTGCCCCGAGGATCGCGCTGCGGATCATCATAGGTATGGAATTGAACCAGGTCGAGACACTCCAACCCCGTCTCCTCTGCTAGCTCACGGGCGGCGGCTGCCTCGATCGATTCCGCCATTTCAACAAAACCACCGGGCAGGGCCCAGGATCCTGCAAATGGTTCGCCAGCGCGCTTGATGAGCAGAATTTGTAATCCTTCAGCTAGTGGACAAAAAACAACCACATCCACGGTTAACATTGGGCGGGGGTATTTGTAGGTATACACGGGCTATTGTTATTGTGCCGAAGTTATTTACTTGGGATGTTAACAGTGCTTAAAATGATTTAACTTGAAACCAGTGATAATCGAATGGCTGCAAATCAATTGAAAGCGTATGATTATTAATTAAAGCGTTTGAACTTTTTCCCAAGATTTCATTTAAAGAGATTGAGGATGAAGATAGAGGTATTTCAGCTGTGAGCGCTTGTGATGAGAGGTTTTGAATGATGAGCAATTTTTCATCCAGGTAGGACCGGTAAAAAGCAGCGATGGGTTTAGATTGAGTCTGTTTTGTGTCAAAAGCCCATTCGAATTCTCCCCAACCGAAGGATTGGAATGATTTTCGCAGGGTAATCATTTTTTTGATCGATGAAAGTAAAGAACCTGGGTCATTTGTTTGATTAGTGACATTTACTTTTTGAGGATTGAACTCAGAATTTGAGATAATGGGTGCGTATAGTCGTTCAGGATCGGCAGGTGAAAATCCAGCAGCAGGGCTATTATCCCACTGCATTGGCGTTCGTACACCGTTTCGATCTTCCAACCAAATATCATCTCCCATCCCGATTTCATCTCCATAATAGATAATAGGGGAGCCAGGCAAGCTGAAGAGAAGCGAAAAAGCGAGTTCAATCTTCCCCCGGTGGTTATCCAAAAGAGGTGCTAACCTGCGCCGGATTCCCAGGTTTAAACGCATCCTGGGAAGCGGGGCATAATGCTGCCACATCCACTGGCGCTCTTCTTCAGTAACCATCTCCAGAGTGAGCTCATCGTGATTGCGTAAGAAAGTAGTCCATTGTGTATTTTCTGGGATGGGCGGGGTTTTTTCCAGAACCCAGACAATAGGCGAAATTTCCTCTTTGCATAAAGCCATGAATATTCGCGGCATTAAGGGGAAGTGAAAACCCATGTGGAATTCATCACCCTCTCCAAAATACTCACGCACCTCCTCGGGCCATTGATTTGCTTCACATAGCAATATTCTCCCGGGATAATTTCGGTCAATGAACTGGCGCAGTTCTTTTAAGTATGCGTGAGTCTCCGGAAGATTCTCGCAGTTAGTGCCATCGCGTTCGAATAGGTAAGGAACTGCGTCTGCCCGGAAACCATCAACACCAAGGTCCAACCAGAATTTTGCTACCTTGAGCATCTCCTGGCGTACAGAGGAATTATCGTAGTTTAAATCCGGCTGGCTGGCATAAAAACGATGCCAATAATATTGATGAGCATTATCATCCCATGCCCAATTGGATTCTTCGATATCCAAGAATATTATGCGTGCTTCGCTGTAGTCCTGGTCATCATCTCTCCATACATAATAGTCGTGGTATGGGTTATCCTTTCCCTTTCTCGCTTCCAGGAACCAATTATGCTGGTCGGAGGTGTGATTTAAGACGAGATCCGTGATAATCCGAATTCCTCGTTCATGGGCAGATGAGATTAACTGCTTGAAATCCTGCAGAGTTCCATAGTCAGGATGGATGTTATAGAAATCTGCAATATCATAACCATCATCCAATAGCGGAGAGGGATAAATTGGCATTAACCAGAGGCAATCGATGCCTAAATCTTTGAGATAACCCAATTTTTGAGTTAAACCGATCAAATCTCCGTGGCCATCACCATTGCGATCATAGAAGGCGCGCACGTAGACCTGGTAGAATACAGCATTTTTGTACCAAAGATGGGTTGAATTCATTCGCTCGATAAATCAGCCTTTCACCGCGCCCGCTGTCATTCCGCGCACGAAGTAGCGCTGGAAGGCGAAGAACACAACCATGGGAAGAAGAAATGACAAAAATGCGGCTCCAGTCAGGATGTGCCAGTTGCCTCCACGTGGATCGATCAAATTTGTGATCTGAACAGTGAGTACAGGATTCGTGGTCAGAAAGATTTTCGCAACGAGAAAGTCATTCCATACCCAGAGGAATTGGAAGATTGCCAGGGAAGCGACTGCCGGCAGAGCTAAAGGCAGCGCGAGTTGCCAAAATACTGTCCAGTGTGTTGCCCCGTCGATATAAGCAGATTCAAAAAGATCTCTGGGTAGACTGCGCATGAAATTGCTTAATAGGTAAATCGCGTATGGTAAGCCGAATGCGGTGTGGAACAGCCAAATACCATAGAAGGTACTTTGCATCCCGAGGTCGGCGTATAGACGTGCTATTGGTACCAGGGTCATTTGCAAAGGTACGATTTGCAAACCGACGAGTAAAATAAAGAACACCTGCCGTCCTCTAAAATCAAACCAGGCGATTGCATAAGCAGCGAATGCCGCCAGCATAATTGGAAATAATGTCGCGGGTATCGTCACCAGGAGGGTATTGAGGTAAGCGCGCCCCATACCTTCTGGGTTGAGTAGATCGCTGGCATCACAATTGAATTTTGCCAAAGTGCTTTCAACTCCTTGCTCACAATCGGTCAAATAATCCTGAGTACCCTTATAACCTACCAGAGCATCTGCATAGTTTCTTAGAGTAAAACGCTCTGGTGTTTCGCCTCCTACAGATAAGCTGACTATATATTCTAAGATTGGTGACAGAATTGCCTGCGCTTCGTTCGGGTTTTCTGGCAGAGATGGATCGATCAAGTGTGGCTGACCATCAATTTCCTTGCGCAGCATGGCCATCAAGCGATTTGATCGCGGGTAGTTCTCCAGGAGTACAGGGTCGCTGAGATCTGCGCCAGGAATTGTTTTACCATCTGCCCCATGACAGCTAGCACAGTACATCGTGTATTCTGGTTCACCAGCGACCTCGGTAGCTGAGAATGCAGTCCACCAGCCGGTTGTACGCACATCTTCCCGGGTGCGGAATGAGGTGACAAATAGGCCGAGTGTAGGAACGATCCACAGGATGATCAATACGATCAGTGCTAAATTTACCGGGATCTTCCCCAGGAATGCGTTGAGCTTTGAATATTTCTTCATCGCACCGCCTCCTCCTCCCTGAACCGCCGAACGTTGTAAATCATGACAGGTATGGTTAATATCACCAGCAGCACCGCGATGGCGGTAGATTTACCAACATCGGTGACTATCAACTTAAACATGCGGTTGGCAATGACTTCTGTCCCGAAGTTTCCCCCGGTCATAACGAAGACAATATCGAATATCTTCAAAATGTTGATCACCATCGTGATTGTCACCACGACAACAATCGGCCAGATCATTGGCAATATTATGCGCCAGAATAAGTTCCATTCATTAGCCCCATCCACCCGGGCAGCTTCCATCACTTCATCTGGGAGACCTTTAATCGCCGCGGAGAGAATGGTCATGCAAAAGCCAGCCCAGAGCCAAGTGCCAACGAGCATGAGGGCAAAATTATTCACGGCAGAATTGCTCATCCAGGCAATGGGTTGTCCTCCGAGAGCGACAATTATGGCATTCAAAACCCCAATCTGATCTCCTGATCCTGCTTCGATGTGATACATGAAATTCCAGATAATACCAGCCCCGATGAAGGAGATCGCCATCGGCATGAAGATTATCGCCTTCGCAAAACTTTCGTAACGCACCCGGTCCGCAAGCAGTGCAATTAATAATCCTGCTGCAACTGTTGCTGGGACCATCAATAATAACCATAAAGCATTATTTCGCAACGCGGTTAACATGTCTGATCCGGTCAACGCGTATCGAAAATTTTCTAAAATCCCCCAGCAAGTTTCCCCTTGAATACAGCTATTTGATGCAGTTGGATCACCAGATCGATCGGTGAAACTTAAACGGATCGTATCAACCATCGGATAGACAATAAACAACCCAATAACCAGGATCGCCGGAAGCAGATATAAATATGGAGCTATCCGGGATTGTTTCATAATATTAGGGACCATGTCGGGTACTCCCTGAAGCTTATGTGGTTGGTGATTACGTGGTTAATTGAAAGATTTTTATAAAAGAGGATTGAAAAAATGCATTTATTTCCTGAACGCTTATCGTCCTGAGCGCAGCGAAGGGATTCCCACTTAGCTTAAAGGAACTCCGCTCCGCTGCGCTTTTCTCAAAACGATATTTTATTTGCTAGCAGAAATTTTATCTTCCTATGAAGATATTATTCGCCTAAAGCTTCTGCCTGTACAGCAGCAGCGGTATCCAGGGCCGCCTGGACATC
>CP070764.1:3911465-3915849 GCA_020349245.1 Chloroflexota bacterium
TGGCTAACAACTCGCTGGAGAGCACAATGCTTGAAGTAGAGTGATTTATCGGAGTATCTTAACGGACCTGCTCAGCTCGTGGCGTTCAGGCGTACCAGGAAGGTGAAATTATTACCGAATGCTCTACAAGAAACCGGCTCATCACATGGCCGCTGGAGTGAACTCTTCAAACTTGGCGGTGGAGCGAGCACCGCGATCGTGGTGCTCCTCCTAGCAGAATTCACTGTATACGCCATGATCCCTGACCCCAGCGGCCTCGCAGTTTAGTGACTTCATTTAATTTATCAAGGAGGCATTCATCAATGTTGAATACAAGGATTATCCTTTCAGGATTATGGGTAGCAGTGATGTTGACCTATCTTTGGGGGGATGTACTGACAATTTTCGCAGGTGACATGAAGCCGGGAGAAATGGGTGGTGTGAAGGTAACTCAACCTATGTTGTTTGGTATCGGAGTCTTGATGTTGACTCCGATTCTAATGTTTGTGCTAACCTTGACCCTGCCATATCCAGCGATTCGCTGGGTAAATATCATCGTAGCAATCTTCTGGATTATCTTTAATCTCATTTCATTATCTGGATACCCTGCATACAATAAATTCCTGCTTAGTGTGAGCGTTATCTTCAACGCAATAACAGTTTGGTATGCATGGAAATGGCTGGGCTGAAATCAAGTCAGGTGCATTGTATAAGGTGCGGCATATCAACCTTTTAGGCATCCGCGGCTGATTGATCCTGGACCCCACGGGAAGAAATAACCAGGACAAGAATCAGTTTACCCATTAATAGGAGAGGTTCTTTTCCGAGTTTGGTCGGCCTGAAACGCATACATCACAATGACAGATCAAATTTATCGCCGTAGCTGGGTGGACCGAATTCAGCAAATTGCTGAGGGATTTCCACTAGCTCCACTAGGTTTATACGTCGTCCTTGCTGTAGTCATCCTCTTTATCCTGCATGGCTCCCAATGGGTCTCGGGCAATACTGAGAAGTTTCTCTTCACCCTGCCTTTGACGTGGACCGCAGCCTGGACTCCTTTCATGCTTGCCATGATCCACATCCTTGATCGAGTCGCGCGGCAATCCTTGACTCAGTTCTGTCCGGCGAGCGGTTTAGAAGCAGAGGACTACGAGCGCGTGGAATATAGGTTAATCACGATGCAGTCCAGGCCTGTTATCCTCACCCAACTTGCTGGGACGGTTATCTTCCTGGGTACAATTTGGGTGGCTCCCACCTATTCCGGTTTGGTCAACGTTAATCCGATATCAGACGCAATTGTGTACTTGATCTTTTGGTTCAATATAGGGATGCTCTTAGTTTCGATGTACCATCACACTCGACAGCTCGAGATGGTTTCCAACCTCCATCAAGAGGCTGCCTCCATCGACATTTTTGACACGGCACCCATCTTCGCATTCTCGAGGCTCTCATTTTGGGCCGCGGTCTTCACCGTTTTCATGATCCTCCCCTCGATCTTTATCTATCAAATTACTGAGGAAAATATTATTTTTGCTGTGCCGTCGATCGTGGGAATGGGTTTCGCTACCCTAGTGTTCTTCCTCCCCCTCTATAGCCTTAACAAAAGATTGGTTAATGAGAAATCCGCAATGTTGGGGCAGGTTAGGCAGCGGATTCGTGACACAATCCATGAGCTCAATCAAGATATGGATCAGGGAGATTTGTCTCATATAGAAACGCAGCATGCTCAACTTGCGTTGCTCGTGCTAGAACAGGAGTATCTTGAGAAGCTGCGGACCTGGCCTTGGCCTCATGGGACGTTTGCTCGCCTTCTTGGCCTTATCGCCCTGCCGGTTCTCCTCTTCATCCTCCAGCTGCTCATCCAGAGGATCTTCCCTCCATAGAATACCTGATGTTATTGTGAGAAATGCGCTGAAGATAGACTGTTAGTTCTTGATACCTTGGCTGTTCCCATTGCAAGTGTCGGGCGACTTCACATCCTGCCCCTCCTCTACCGTCACCCACTACTCTAAGCGCATCTCCTGGATCGCATCGATATCCATGTCGAAGCCCCCCGCGTGGATGATGAGAACCTTTGCGACGACCTTTTCGACGAGTCTTCCGCCCCTCCAGACCGATTTCATCCCCCGGCCGCAGCTGCTGGAGCAACTTGAGGGCTGGCAACAAAGGCCGCTTACCCTGGTTTCTACCCCGACCTCATTGAACTCCGAACCCCTCTGAAAGTTACAGGTTGTAAAACAAGTCATAAATTTAGGATTCACATTCTCTCCGCTGTCTCCAACAACCTGATGTTACAGTTTTCGGTAAACGAACAGAAAAAGGTTGGTAACCATATTGAAATTGAAAAGGAAATCAGGCAGATGGATGTTTACCATCTGCCTGATCAAGGGACTGCTATTTACAGTGAATTGCGTAATTATCTAAACTTGACCGTTCATTTATTCTCTGAAAAAACTGACTTGGTAGTTTAGTAATATATGCAGGAAGCAATAGCTAGATCACGAACCTGGTATGATCATCAAAATCAACTGACCGGATTCACGTTTGAAGAGTACCTCGCCAACCTGCTCCTGATCCACGAACAACCCATGTCCCTGCACATCCAAAAGCCAGGCACCAGGACCGAACCAGGCTGAGGCATCCACGATACCACTGGATTCACCGGAAGGATCGTTGACAGCCGCCACCACGCTCCAGACACCGCTGGCAAAGTCGTACCGCCAGACCTTGGCATTATCGCTGTCCTCTTGCACCATCAGGCTGTTCGCACTTATACCGACATTATCTGGGCTGCGGAAGGGGACGTATACACTGCTGCCCGATGCATCCCCATCGGCAAAGACCGAAAAACTGTCCACCTTGCGAGGATTATTCTCATTAAAGACGAACTTGAATATCCGGCCTTGATCGGCAAGCCCAGCCGTTCCACCGGGACCGCGCCTCAGTCTTCCGGTTGTCGGATCGGGAATAACACGCGTCGTACCGGTGTCTGCCACGTATACAATCCGCGGGTTGTTGCGGTCGTAATCGATATCCTCCAAACGAATAAACTGGAACACATTATTCTCGTTGGACCACTGCTCCAGCGCATCCTGGGGCGCCAAGCCAGATTCACCTCGGGCAACTTCCTTTGGCACGCGGATGAATTCGCCCTGCCAGCTGTCGCCAGGCTGGATATCGAGATAATCATTGGCTTCATTAAATGGATCCGCAGCTTCTACGGCGCCATCTCCAGTGCTGGTCACCCGGAATGCCCACAGGCTGCCTTTATCCGCCCAGATGTGTTCTTCATGGTTGGCTAGGTACATATACAGTTGTGAAGAGGGGGCAGTGAATGTATCGTCACCTGAGAGCATTACGATCTGATTCCAGCCGCCTGGAACGACAACAGTGTTTTCATGATTGTGACGTCCCATCC
Organism: Chloroflexota bacterium; assembly: GCA_020349245.1. GTDB lineage: Bacteria > Chloroflexota > Anaerolineae > Anaerolineales > UBA4823 > PFL25. The sequence goes on from CP070764.1 coordinate 3,914,863, forward strand.
CAGCCACCTGGGTATAGGCACCTGTCTCTGTGTCCAAGACAACTGCATAACCAGCCTGCCGATTCGGATCTAAACCAGGGTCGGGATTGTAGGGTGCGCCAGCAGGGACGGCGAGGATATCATTGGACTCTTCACCAGTAAAGAATGTGTAACGCGAAAATCCTTCATCCGGTCCGGCCATAAAAGCTGAACAGAAACGGATGTAGCCAGCTTCTGGACCGAGAGCAACCGAGGCAGCGATTACAGCACCGCTACTGTCCAAAGTCAGTTTGGAGATCGAGCTGTCCTGGAAATCGGCTGTTCCACGGAAGGGAACCCGGGATTGTTCATGGGTGACATAGACATCCACAGTGCCTTCGCTGGGTCCCGGGGCGATTCCAATACCGTCAGGAATGCCTTCGAAGATAAAGCCATGGTATTCCTCACCACTGCTGATGATCGGGGTGACCGCACCTGGGACGGTGAGTGTAATGAAGGGAGGCACAGGAGTTTGATAGGGATGGTCTGCCAGGGAAGTCCCGGGCAGAGCTAGAAGAAGAACAAATACAGCCAGCGATACAATAATAAACTTGGGTTTCATATGGAATTTCCTTTTATACTAATCAAATTGGAGGTCGCAGACTCTCCGCATGGCAAATGCGCAATAACATCTCCTCAGTAAGACAATAAGCTTTGCCTACCACCTCCTTGGGTATAAATCAAACTTGGACGATTGCGAGATAGGATTTCCCCATCACTTAGTGGAATAATAATTACAATTTTTACCCAATATATCTTGATATAACGATATTATAACCAAATAGGCAATAAGTTACAAGGAAGTAAAGATTAGAGAAGGTTACATTTTGCTTGATCAATCTGCCTTGCACCCTTCCGCCGTATCAATCCTTCATTCGCTGGGTGGCTTACCGGTTGATTTTCTTTTGCTTTATTAAACGATAGCTTTGCAAGATTAATCACAAGCGCAATCTGTCGTCTGACGGATTA
>CP070764.1:3915949-3977119 GCA_020349245.1 Chloroflexota bacterium
ATATCAGCAATCTTTTTCATGACCATGTAACCCGAAAAAATCATCAAACCCCCAAAAACCAATGCAGGGATTCCGATCATCCGCGATTCGGGAGCAAAGAACATCATCATATAAGGTCGATTCATGAAATACAACGCCACGGCAATTAATACCGGCATACTGGATAAAAACCGGCTCGAATAGACAACCTGTGATGTCAGCACCCGGATTTCACCTTTAATCCGCACTCGTTCGCGGATGGTGTATGAAATGGTATCGAGAATTTCAGCTAAATTTCCACCAACTTCCCGCTGGACATTCATTGCAGTAATCGTCAGATCCAAATCTTCACTAGGAATGCGCCGGTAGAGATTATCCAAAGAACGCTCCATGGGTAATCCGATCTGGATCTCCTGCACCACCCTGCGGAATTCATCGCATATCGGCGGCGGTAATTCTTTACTTACGGCTTCCATGGCCTGCATCATGGAGAAGCCTGCCCGTAATCCATTGACCATTAACCCCAGCATATCTGGCAACTGCTCATTGAATTTAACCAGCCGTTTTGCCTGTTGTTGGCGCACATACACCCGGGGAATCAGCATCCCAACACCAACGCCCAATAAGCCAACAAAAATACTTTGACCCCCAAAGAACCAAGCTACGAATCCCACCCCGAAACCAAAAATCACCATTAAAGCGATGTATTCAGCAGGCTTAAGTTTTAAATCTGCCCGAGCGAGCTGACGGGCTAACCGACTCCCATAAGATGATTTTTCTACCTTGGTATTAAGCCAATCACCAACCGGTGAACTCTTGTCTTTCGCATCTTTGAGCTCCCGTTCATCAAAATATGGCCCCAGGCGCTCCTCAACGAGTGAGCGCTCTCCCATCAAGGAGACAATCGCGCCAACTGCTAGCAGGAAGAATACCAGCCCACCACCAATAAACAGAATTGTCGTCATCATAGGCAATTCTCCTCAACTCATCGTCTGCGTTGTCCACCAATACCGAATGTCGATGCAGGAAGATGAATACCTGCAGCTTCAATTTTTTCAATAAACTTCGGGCGCAGTCCTGTCGGGCGGAATCTCCCGATCACCCGGCCATCTTCATAACCTGTTTGCTCAAATACAAAGATATCTGTCATTGTAATCACGTCCCCTTCCATGCCAGATACTTCGGTTATTTGAACAACTTTCCGATCGCCATCTCGCATCCTGTCTTGATGTACCACGAGATCGATCGCGGAGGCGACCTGTTCACGAATAGCCCGAACTGGCAGATCCATTCCTGCCATCATCACCATGGTCTCAATACGGGCAAGCGAGTCTCGCGGACTGTTTGAGTGAGCGGTTGTCATTGATCCATCATGACCAGTATTCATGGCTTGTAGCATATCCAGGGCAGCCTCATCACGGATCTCGCCAACAATGATGCGATCTGGGCGCATACGCAATGAATTTATCACCAGTTGTCGGATGGTTATCTCACCTTTGCCTTCAATGTTGGGCGGTCGTGATTCGAGTGTCACAACATGTTCTTGCCTGAGCTGTAACTCCGCAGCGTTTTCGATTGTCACGATGCGCTCATCAGAAGGAATAAATTGCGATAACACATTCAGTAGCGTGGTTTTCCCTGAACCAGTTCCACCCGAGATAACGATATTCAATCGGGCAACTACACATGCACGCAGGAATTCGATAATCTCCTCGGTTAAAGTGCCATATTCGATCAGCTGTTCCAGTGTGATGGGGTTTTCGGGGAACTTTCGAATGGTGAGCACCGGACCTACAAGGGATATCGGTGGGATCACCGCATTCACACGTGAACCATCATCCAAGCGAGCGTCCACATAAGGACTGGATTCATCGATTCGCCTACCCAGTGGAGCAACGATCCGGTCAATTATGCGCATTACATGATCATCACTTTCGAAAGTGATTGGCATACGGTGGATTTTGCCTTTTTTCTCGATGTAGATATTCTTTGCCCCATTGACCATGATCTCGGTGATTTCTCCATCTTCCAGGAGTGGCTGCAAGGGGCCTAATCCAAGAATTTCTGCGGCGATCTGCTCAAATAGCCGGTGACGCTCCTGCCTTGTTAGTACAATGTTTTCTTCTGCCAAAACCTGTTCGAACAGATCCTGGATTGTATTGCGAACTTCCCCAACGCGGGTTACATCCATGGTTGGGTCCAGCTCTGCCAGGAGCCTGTTCTGGACTCGGGTTTTTAAATCAGAATAGGTATCTCTCTGAGGGCTACTGCTAGGGACTGCACCACTACGTGATTGAATTTTTCCCAGTTGGGATTTCGGTGCCCCACCATTTCCAGTAGTATTTGCCGTTGTCTGCCCTTGTTCAATCCTCTTTAATAATGACATCCTATCGCCTCCACCCGCTATTTACTCACCGGCTACCCACGCGCACCTTAGCTGGAATGTCAACCGCAATCCTTTCCTTTTCAGCCGCTAATCTTTTCCTGACCACTTCACTTAGAGACAGAAAACTGCGCGTGATTGCTTTCGCTTTTTCCCCAGTCATGAAGGGTATTCCCCGATTGATCGAAGGTAAAACCACCTTCTCTTCAAATGGGATAACCACCTTTACTTCCTGTTTAAAATTCTCACTGACTTTTTCAGGTTTAATTCCGATCCGCTTATCGTATTTATTCATCACAAAAAGCACACGATCTCTGCTGATCTTTAATGGCTGTAACAAGTCGAGGAATAGACGTGCATCCTTTATTGCGGGGATCTCCTGGGTGGTTAGCAAGATGATCAGGTCCGAACTATCGATCGTGGCAAGGGTTACATCTGTCAGTGAAGATGAACAATCAACCACGATATAAGAAAAGAAATGTCGCAAGAAATCTAAGACCCTGGCAAATTGATTCCCACTCACACTTTCTGCAAATTCAGGCCTGGATGGAGCAGCCAGAACCTTGATCCCGGATTCCTGGTGCAGCATTGTGACTTCTTCAATCACTTCCGGATCGAGCTCATCTGCTCTTGGCGCTAAATCAACGATGCTGTTCTTTGCCTGCTGGTTCAGGAATACCGTTACATCACCAAATTCCATGTTGCCATCTACCAACACGACGGGTGATTCTTCCCGATGCAAGGCGACGGACAAATTGACCGCCAGGGTTGTAGAACCAACACCACCTTTAGGACTGTAAACTGAAATAACCTTTCCTGCTTTTTGTGGTCCGGCTGGCATCGAGCCATTTCCGGGTTTAACCACAAAGGCAGTTTTTGTTCTGGATCTTTCTTCATGGGCAAGCTCTCCAGCTCGCCTGATCGCACCGATCATCTCGTCCACGGATGGCGGCTTTGTCAGGAAGTCGCGAGCCCCAGCCAACATTGCTCTGCGCATATAGTTCGGATCAGCCTGCACAGTGAGAATAACAATTTGCGAATTTGGCACCTCGCTGCGGATTGTTTCCGTAGCAGTGATCCCGTCAATATCTGGCATATTGATATCCATCAGGATCACATCCGGCTGCAACTCTTTGGCTAGCTCGATCCCTTCTGCCCCGTTACGGGCTGCACCCACAATTTCAAAATCTAGCTCAAACTGGAGAAGCTTGCGGATATTTTCTCTCGTTTCAGCGATATCATCGACAATTAAAACCTTGATTTTTTCGTCATTGCTCATGGATTATCTCCAGTCGAAAATTTCCCACCGCAGTTTGCTTTATCACTCATCATGGTTGAGGTGTGGGTGCAGCGTCATTGACCAATTTCGGTGGCATGAGATCATCAACTCTGGGCTCTGCTCCATACGGCAACTTTACTGGAACAGGGATGTTGTACTGTTTGAGTAAGAAATCCAGGGTGGTCGCTTCAGTCTGCACCCGGGTATCATCACCAGAGGGACGCAAAGCCAGAGTTAACTGCGCGCCAGCGTAAACCAAATAATTCAGCGTAACCGCATCCTGTGGATTCACTACGAGTGTGATCAAATCTGGTAATTTGGGTTCTGGTGTTGCCAATTCAGCCTGTGGGTATTCACTCGTCAGTTCCCCAGTTTGTTCTTCACCTTCTACCGGGGGAACCTCCGGGGTTGGGGTTGGTGCAGCTTCTTCCTGACTGGCCAGCGGGAAATCGCCAACTCCTAAAACAATCGCATCTTGGAGAAGCGTTTGGCTGACTAATCTTGGGCGTTGTTCTTCCGAAGGCACAGCATAAAGGGTCTGTTCAAGTAATGGATCGATCTCCGTTCTACCTATGAGGCTGGTAGGACCTGCACCAATGCTCTGTGCAGTGACTTTTGATATATCCGTGTTGGCGTCGACCGACAGGTCGGTGGCAGTTTCAGCTCCGACAACGACACCTGGTCCCGCCCCTAACACGGCGGCATTCCTGTTGGGTGTTTTGGTCTGGTAATCTGTATCCAGGTCAACCATCAACAACGCCGCGATAACATTAACATGATCCCCCGGTTGAGGGGCATACGACACACTGGTCAACCGATTTATGGGAATCGAAATCGCCACCATGCCACGTGGTATAGATAGAGCAGCTAGTGAGCCGGTAGCCGATAACTGATCTGGGCTATCCACGACCATGCTACTTGTCAGGAGCATGTTGGCTTCCAAATCTACCCGCGCTTGGCGGCCAACAACCTGAGCCAAGTCAGTGAAATAACCTTCGATGTACATCGATCTCGGAATCTCAATTACGCCCAAAACGGTTTCATTCAGCAGATACCCCCTCGGGGTTTGTTGCGTTACCACCACCACGCCGACCATATCCACCACCTGCGTGGGTTGGACCTCAGCGGCTGATTCGCTGGATGCTGGTTGCATGGATCTAAAATAGAAAATACCGACCGCTGCCAACCCCAGGATCAGGATTAACGCTATGATGAAAAATATCCGGCCTTTACGCATGAATACCTCCAATACCAACAGACACAATCATTCAGTTTGGGGTTATGATAAATCCAATCAACCAACTCTGGGCTAACAAGCCTGCAAACTTACAGAAACAGTAAGGGCCCCGAAATCAGGGCCCTACTGCAGCAACCATAAATCAAACTCCTATTGGACATCAAATACTATTCATAATTTCGCTGAAGACGTTGCCAATTGCTGGTCCGAGCAGGGCGAGAATAACAATTACAACGACAGCTACTAAGACTAAGATCAACGCATATTCGACGAGGCCCTGTCCTTTTTCTTTCGGTGCGAACAACATGGATTTTTACCTCCTTTCACATATTTTCCCTACAAAGATGACAACATTATAGAGAAAGGAGATATGAATATCCATATAGATGGCGTTAATTTATACTTACTTCTTTGCAAGATTTCAGTCGCTGACCCCCAAGACTGAATCCGGTACTTTGAAGGATACTCGGGTACCCTCGCCGACCTGACTATCAATATTAAATTCCCCGCTGGCCATTTCCACTCGCTCTTTTATCAACTTCAATCCCATCCCTTTTTCTTCTTCCAAATTTTGAACATCAAAACCTGTTCCATCATCTTCCACGATCACGTTTACGAAGGATTCATCCACATTGATTTGAACTTCTATTTGATTTGCCTGACTGTGATTAATTGCATTGCGCATTAATTCTTGAACTGAACGAAATATCATAACTTCCAGAAATGGCTCCAACCTCCGTTCCGAACCCGTAACCCCAAATTTTATTGGAACTGCAGATAAATCCCCAATCGCTGAAGTATATTTTTTTACTGTTGGAATTAAACCTAAATCATCCAGCATCATGGGCCTCAATTCGAATATGAAATCACGCACCTGCTGGAAAGTGTTTGAAGCCGAATCGCGGAGTGAACCCAATTCTTGATACGCCTCCTCCTTGTTGACATCAAATAATCGCATTGCGATCTCAGTTTCCAGGATCAAATTCGATAACGCCTGGGCTGGTCCATCGTGCATTTGCCTGGATAAGCGTAATCGTTCCGCTTCTTGAGCTTGAATTAGCATCTCAAGGAGCTCTGTAGTTGCAGAAGCATTTTGAGGTTTTCTCGGGGAGAACTGTTCATCTGATAGAAACCCTTCTATCATTTCCAATAATTCTATCTGCCGCTGCAAGTTTTTCTTCTCACTTTGTAACTTTTCAACCTGGCCACGGACTACAAATAAACGCTGCTGAGCATCCAGGGCGGTATCATATGCCAGACGGATTTCTTCGCGGGGGAGTCTTTCAAACTGGGATTGCACGCGTTGGAGGGTTCCAGTAGCCGAAGCATTTCGCTCTGTGAGCTTATTGACTTCCAATTCACTTTGTTCGAAGAGCATTTGAATCTCTTGGTTTGCCTGCCTAGCTTGCTCCAATTCAGTTTGAATTTGCTCAAGTAGGATTTCTGTTTCACTCTTTTGTGATTCTTCGACTTCTGGAAAATCCGTTTGATTCATTCCTGAATCTCCTTATCTTCATCTTGAAGACGAACCCAGCCTCTTTTTATCGCGTAGAGAGTTGCCTGTGTGCGATCCTCTACATCCAATTTTCTAAGAATAGAAGTGACATGATTCTTAACAGTCTGGTGGCTGATACCGAGTTCGACAGCGATCTCTTTATTGCTCATGCCTTTGGTTAATTGGCTCAAGACTTCCATTTCTCTTTTGGATAGAGGTTCGTATGGATCGCCAAGTTCACTGAAAAAACTTCTTTCCTTATCACTCTCCGGTTGTAGCCACGTCTCGAGCTCATGCGGAGTAAGAACATCCTGGCCTATAACAAAATTATCACGCACAACTTCCCTTACACAATTGGCGAGTGTCTTAGGCTGCACATCTTTCACACAATAGCCCGCAGCACCAACTTTCATTGCGTGCAATTTTTGTTCCGCATCATCATATGCAGTTAATAAAATTATCTTGGTAGGTAGTTTTTCAGCTACCGCATGTTGAGTCACCTGTTGGCCGTTCATTCCGGGCAAATTAACATCCACTATTCCCACATCTGGGGATAAATCCCGGATGAGCTCTAAGGCCTCTTCTCCGCTCGTAGCCTCGCCAACTACAATGAAATCCGGTTCTAACGAAAGCGTATCAATAACGCCCTGACGGAATAGCGGATGATCATCAACAACAACGATGCGTATGGTTTCCATTAATCCCTCTCTCCAGGATCAGCTGAACATTCGAAAGTATAGCATAGGAGTAATTCAGCATCAACAGGGATAATCTTCAAGGCTGCAACTGCTCCCATTTATATACCGCCATATTTTCTCCACCCATGAGCGGACTGAATTCGCCGCCAGTCTGGTATATCAGAGGATAAGCTGAGGTAAGTTCTGGATACCATCCTGGAAACGTCACTAAATAATCTGCCCCTTCACTATTCAAGTGCTCCCGTAATGCATTCTCATCGCGGATGAACGGGATTACTTCTGGTGATACCAGACCTGCTAAGTCCACCAGTTTGCGGTCCGAAAAGAATCCTAATGCACCAATATCATGGGCAGCAATCAAAGAATCTGCGCCAGTATTCTCCTTTATCCAATGGGCAGTCTCCACCATCTCACTTTCGATGACCGCGACATCCATTGCGTACGACCTCATACCGAGCAACCAGAATGCTGTTAATGTTACAGCGATGCTTCCAACCCAGGCGTACTTAATTATCCAGCCAAATTGTCCCTTGGGGATCGATTTTATCAGCCAGGTCACCCCAATAAAACCGAATAATAAAAAAGGAGGCATGACTGGCATGATGTATCGTCCATGCTGATAAGTGACTGGCAGACGAAGAGCATAAAGTCCTAAATATCCGAGGATCCAAAGGGTCGCGAAAACCTCTACCCATCTTCTTTTTCGGATACTTTGATAAATAAACCAAATAAATCCTGGCAGCAGCACAACTCCAACACCTGTCACCAGCTGCTTGGATACATCGGCATATCGCTCCCAAATTGGTAATTCTTTTAGGATGGCATACTCAGCTTGTTTCGCGAAGAATGTGTTGGGTAATATCTGCCCCTCTAACGATAAATTAAAAAATAAATATGGAATGATGGTTAATAAAACTCCAGCAATAAAGCCAAGACCATCCTTCAACTTGGAGGAGAAATCAGATTTATGCGTGATGATTGTGAGCGCGGCAATTCCCAGCAGGGTTATTCCATCTGGTCGCACCCAGACACTCAAACCGATTAAGCCTCCCAATCCAACCCATTGCCACCGTTTTGAACTTTCGAATCTGGTATCGGTACCCGTAAGTTTAATTGACCATGTGATGACTGCAAGTGCCAAAAATCCAGCAAGTAGGGTTTCCATGCCTGAATCAGCCGCCCAAATCAAATGCCATTCAAAAATCATGAATATCCCTGCCCAGAAACCATAGTCTGTACTTTGCGGCATTAGAATACGGAGTCCATACGCTGAAAGTACAGATGATGACCACAGGATTAACCATCCCAGTAAATAGGTCCAGAGATATGGGTTTATTTTTAATGAATATCCCAATGCGAGTAATAGTGTCCAACCAGGAGAAGTTGATCCCCCTGATGGTTGACCTGGGATAAAATCCCAAGATCCAGCTTCGCCTAAGTTTTTTGCGTAGGTCTGATGAATCCATGCATCATCTAGGGGAAATCCAATCCTAAATACCTCATTCGCGGCGACCAGGTAACTGCCAACCGCGATTAACGAACACAATCCAAGAATCACAGCCTGTTGATACGGATTTTTCAAAATGCGCATAAAGGTCATGGTTCTAGTGAGTAAATCTGAATCTCTCGTCTGGTATCCAGAAATACAATCCCCGGATAGTCTCCCGGATTCAGATAGACATCCGCGAGCCCGCTTGGATAACCTTCGTCCAGGATGAGATACTGGGCATCAAACTTACGAGCTGCATCGAGAGTGGTGTTAAGGTCCCCATCTGGAATAACGATAGCAGGACGGTTATTCATTGCATAATACCCTGGGGGATTGTTTGCCATCACAATATCCTCCGGATCGGCCCCGCTGCTTTTCAGATATGCTTCGACTTCCAGGTAGGAGAGCTCCCGTTCTCCCCAAGCAGCAAGTGAGTTTGTTCCGCCATTCAACCGCTGCCAGGTTATTATCGTCGTCACCAGGATTGATAATCCAATTAAGGCAATTGAAAATAAGGTTATTGCGCGTTTACTTTCCCAGGTTCGTATTTTCGCAGCCCAACTCGTAATCACCTCTAAACCAGAGGGAATGAGAGCCCAAAAAAGTGGCTGAAAACCAGCACCGGCATGGAAGAAACCACCTCGCGCGCCCTGAAAAGGAAAAACGCCTGTCATTAAAATCAGGACTGCCAACCATCCAGAAACTCCAATAATCACCCGCCAATCTTTTCGGTTTACCCATATCCCCATCAAGATGAACGGCAGCAAAAAAATAGTCCCCTGAACTGCGAAAGTCGTGAGGAGATTCATGCCCAGAGCCCAACCGCGCACCTTTAAAATTTCAGCAAGTCCTGGATCCAACCACGACTGGAATGTTATTCCTGATGCCGGGTAGACGAATAGTTGATCATAATTTGATAACCACATCGCCCTTGATAAGCCAGGTGCAAATATTGATCCAAAATGGTTAAGATTGCGGATGATCCACGGGCTGATTACGACAAGGAAAACCCCAAATGTGATTGCCATGGGAAGCAGGTAGTTATAGACACCTGCTTTTCTCCATGTTATTTTGATATATTTGCTAGCAAATCGGGCCTGCATGATAATACCCCCTGAAGCCATAGCCAACCAAATTATTCCATCTGCACGGGTTAAATACATCAGACCAGAAACAACACCTAAAGATCCATAAGTCCAAAGAGGCGACAGGAAAAATCCCGTAGAATTTTGATCTCGATTGCGAGAAACGGATTTACGCGTTGCGCTGAGTTTATTCGCGTCATTCTGAAGTTTCCCTAGTAACAAAATGAAAACAGATCCCAGGAACATGTAAACAGCGAAAGTGTCTGTGGTCGGTAAGTAGGCAAAATAAAATCCTGAGCAAATGGCAATCAATCCGGTGAGCAATGCTGCCCATCCTTTTCTGGTAAACCGCGTCGATAGAAACGCAGAAAGGGCAACAGCACAACAGGAAAGGATAATAAAACCTATTCGCGCTCCCCAAAAATTATTCAATCCTGAAATTTTTATGCCAATGGCGGTGATTACGCCAGCTATAGGCATCCAATAAGTGAAAGCTGGATGAGGCAGCGTATCCAAACCACTGAGATAATTCCACAAGAATGGTTCTTCCCAAGATTTGATGGTGGCTATGCGCAATCCAGTGGCATAATAATAATCCGCATCCATATACCCGGGGACCTTCTCTCTTACAGCGATCCCGAGAAAACTGACGGCACTAACAACGATTAACAATAAATAGATTCGCTTTCCCATACCCAGCTCGTATCGGTTGGTTCCCCCGATTCCCTATCCAGGTTACCCTTGGGAATCAATCAGGATTTTTATTCGCTATAATTGTTCTTCATAAGCACGCAGATCATCAACCATCAGTCTCCTGGGGTTTATTGCCCACCAACGCACCCAATACAAGGTGAGCAACAAGAAAATCGGCAGCGGGAAGAACATCACCGGATGTTGCAATGGTTGATCTCCATAGATCACCGTTTCGAGAAATATCGCCCAAGGGATAATAAATAGCATTAGCATGGAGATGAAAGCGAGTATCGTACCCGATTTTCCCCACCTTTCGACCCACATTGAAAAAACCAATACCAGTGGAAGGAATAGCAGAATAAAATTTCCAGGATCTGTTTGAATACCGATCCATTGGCTCACAACCAATGTCAAACTGGCAGTCCATATAAACCAGCGAAATTCCTTATGCCTCACAGCAAGCCATTCAAAAAGCAGAATGATCCCGAGAAGACCGGAAACTACCCAACCTATTTGTCGTCCACTGGCAGGCAACCATGTGGCAACTGCACTCCCCAGCGTTCCTGGCGGGTTATAGCTTGTATAAGCCATAATCTCCCTGAGATTTTGAAGAGGCCAATCCGGTACCAATAACATTCCACCAAGCGAGAGAAATAAGAGGGTAATCAGCATCCACCCTAAAGCCCTCCATCTTCTCTCGGAAATTGTCCACAGAAGAATGAGGATTATGGGTACTATAACCAGGTGTGGCTTTATCGTGCTGAAGGCCAAGATAACCCCTGCCAATTCATCTCGCCCCACTCGCAATGCTGCAAATGCACCTCCAAGCATCAGGGCGACCAAAATCACAGCATTCCCATTAATCAGCGGTCTCAAACTGTGATACCAGAATATGGAAAATATTAAGAATAATGGCAAAAGCCAAATACCTATTCTCCATCTGGTGAGTCTAAGACTTATGAAAGCTAAACCAATTAATGCCGATTCCAAAGCTGTCATCCAAATAGCTCTGGCCAATTCGTAATCGCCAATTAATGCGAATGGTAGAAAAACGAGCGTTGAATATATCGGGTATGCAACCCGCAACTCATGTTCTCCAGGAATAGCCGGGCGACCATAAGCCATAGTTTGTATTTGAATGGCAACCGGGTCGCTATACGGACTTAACCCATCGATCAATAGCGCCCTGGTTCCCACCCAATGGACAAGAAAATCATTACCCCCAGGATTCTGCTGAACAAAATTGTAGTTCGCCCAGGTAATTAAAACAACTATGCCAAGGATTAGGATTATAGATATATACCAATAGCGGCTGAAGATTGAATTCATAGTTAATGGCGATAAACTGAATATTGTGCCGAATAGAGTTTAACTCATCATTGATTTGGTAGTGTCCATTTTAGAATCAATGGCTTTCATTGTACAGCAACTTGACAAGCACTTTCCGGTTTTCGATCCTTCCTCCCGATTGGATTTAATGTGCATATGCGTAAATCACCGCAGTTTGATCTGCATATTTAAGCCTCCAGGCAGGATGTGTTGCTAGAACGCTGACTAGAGGCGCATCTTGAGGCATGAGAATCCAGGATACCTGATATTCCGCAAGGATTTTTTCCCAATCAGATCCGATGGAAATTACTTCTTCATACTTACGAGTCAAAGGTTCACCATAGAAGTCCGTTTGACCATCGATGAAGACCCGTTGCTGCGGCCAGCTTGTATATAGTAGATAACCACCCCAAGGGAAGTAATTAAATACCAAGCCCATGTCTGGCTGCAGCGAAGCCCATTCGACAGCTTTGACCGGGAAAACTTTATCGGAAAATCTATTTCCAGATTTATTCAAGTCCAATGCAGATCCGGAAAACAGAATCCCAACGACCAGAATAGTGATCGCCGCAGGCCAAAGGTATCCTAATAATCTCTTCTCCACGCGCTGTATATTGTGATCGTATTGCACAAACTTCCCCAAATGAAGTGAATCGCGAAATATGGAAGAGCTGGCACCCGCCAAAATCGGTACTGCAATGACTGCATAGATAGGGATATTTCTAGCGCTAACCAATCCGAATACCGTCCAGGTTGTCAACAACAACATATCGGCGATTGAAAGTGATTTGCGGTTGAGGCTGAATATGCCCACAGATAATGCGATCGAAATCAGGAAGGGTAGGAAGCTCAATTTTTGAAAATCTGGAGGTTGGTATTCAAAAGTGTGGCTGACTAAGTACCTGCTTCCCAGGAAGCTCATCGTGGTTTCCCAGATTCGCCAGCCCACCGGGTTGAGTAAGGTCAACAGTACAACCGAGATAGATGAAAAAATGACCACCCTCTGTGGATTTTTTATTATTGAACCCAGCACTAATCTAAATTTTTCCTTGCCAGGGGTAATTCCTTTGCGCTGCCCGGACAGCACTAGGTCAATCAGATAGATGCCCAAGATTAAAATCCCGACGATAAAAGCCCCATGTGAATTTACCCAGAAAAGCATCAACAATGGTAATACCCACCATCGCCAGCGACCAGTTTTTTTCCAGCGTTTTAATTCGCCAATCCAGAGCACCACAAACAGCAAGGTGAATAAATGAGGCCTTGCTAACCAGTGGATACTTGCCGCGGCTGCTGCAATGACTGTCAACACCAGTGATGCCAGTGACAGATTGCTTATCTCATGTGCCTGACGAAAAACAAGGGTAAAGGTAATTGCAATCAGGAAAGCACAAAACACCACGATGCCATCCAATCCAGCCAGGCGAAAGGCAACAGCAAATATCAATTGAGCAAACCATTCATGGGGTGTCAGCGGCAAACCGGCCATCGTGTGAGAAAAAATATCGCCTATGGGAACCTTGCCGTTGTCCAGGATGTATGAACCAATAGTAATATGCCGCCCAATGTCGCCATCCATATTAAGCAGCCTGGGACCGATGACGATCACTGAGAGGAAGATCGATATGAATACAAGATCTTCAATTCTGGGAATAAACAGGCTAGCCCAGGAAATTCTCCGGATTCGACGAGATAAATTTCCAATTGATGCTGTCACCCTTCACCCCCGTTAATGCCCAGCTCTTCTGGCTCTACCCGTCGGGATAGCTGATAATATACTCGATAATCGCCGATCGATTCTTCCTTCCATTTAATCCCCAAGTCCGTTAATCCCCTGCGCAATGAAAGATCGAGTTCTGGATTATTGGTAGTGATATAGGCTATGCGCGTTGCTCGGTTCACCAGCTGGTCATAAGGTTCATACCGGTTATCCCGATTTGTGTAACGTAGATCTTGATGGTAAGGCAGCTTTGGGACAAATACCAAGCTCTCTTCTGATTGGAAAGCCAAGGGGTACGCAACCCAATAATTTGAATATCCAGATGTTTCACCTTGGTTATTGAGAAAATCGATCAATTCCTGGTCATATGCGTGGTCTATCTGGGTCACGGAATCAATTTGGGTTGTGATTCCTGGTGGATTTAACTGTGCTACTTGAATCGTCCCCCAGATGTGGAAGGTAAAAATCAAGCCAACAATTACCCAAACATACCTCCCCCATTTTTTATGCCAAGACCACACTGCCTGGGATGCAAAAAGAGCCATCACGACACTGAGAGGTAAGTAATACCGACCAGAAGGATCTGCACCGAACGGAGATAAGATAAATCCAAGAATCACCAATGAGAACACACCAGATAAAATGGGTGCAAATGAATAGCCCTTGGAATCCGGGAATAGAGATAGTTCTAGGGATGTTTTCCGAAAAGCATATCCCATGACTCCAAACCAGAAAATTAGCACAAAAGGCGCTAAGAAGTAGGCCAACCAGCGAACCTCCCAGGGTGGCCGCAGCCCAAGGATCACTGTGCTGCCAAATAAGCTGAAATTCAACCCATGCTTGAGTACTTGGTCAAGGTAACCAAGACTCTCAA
The DNA here is from genome assembly GCA_020349245.1 of Chloroflexota bacterium. Lineage (GTDB taxonomy): Bacteria > Chloroflexota > Anaerolineae > Anaerolineales > UBA4823 > PFL25. The sequence continues at coordinate 3,930,211 of CP070764.1, forward strand.
CACCCGTTATAGCACTCCCGGAAAGTTCAAGCACTAAGTTGGATAAACCCACGTACCTTGCATGAGACCACCAGGGAATTGCTCCAAAAAACCCGCCTAGAAGAACAGTTGCCCATCGCCCAGATTGATAAGTTAACTGATTAAGAGTGAAAGTATTTCGATCGGACGAGGCATACCTTCGTTTGAAGTTCTTAATATTCTCGAGATAAGACAATTCCTTCACTTTCAGGTGAATCCAAATAAGGTATGCAAACACAGGGAGGCTATAAACCAAGGTTAATCCAAATACCCAGAGCCCAAATCCGCTTAAAAATCCCAGTCCAAACCAGAGGAACAGCGGTGTTTCTTTCTTCTTCTGTGAGAATTCCTTCGCAATCTTTACCCCGGTTAAGAGGATCAGATTGCCAATCAAGAGCATTTCGCCATAACCCCCCAAAGAAACTGTAGTGTAAAGAGTGGTTGAAACATTTGGTATAGCCAAAAACCAGGCAGCCAGCACGCCTACTTTCCATTTTCCAGTCAGCTGTTTCCCCAGGATAGCGGTCGTTAAAATTGTCAGGGAGTAAAGAATTATCTGAACGAGCCTGATTCCCCCCACCTGGTATCCGATAAACTTGAAAACAGCAGCGACAAGGTAAGCATCCAGGCTGCCCATATAAGATTGTCCATAAAAAAATATTGGACGCCCACCTTCCAGAATATGCCTGGCCATTAAAGCCACGATTGCTTCGTCTGAATTAAACGGAACCACATTAGCAAAAATCAAGCCTGTCTTTAAAATTGCCGCGGCAGTAATGGCTCCCCCCAGACCAATTAACCATGTCCTGGATTGCGTTTTCATAGCCTGCATAACAGATTTGTCAATCGGCTCCCGGTTTGAATGGCATATAATTTCGATTGTATTGTAGTCTTTATCTGGTTCAGGTTGGATAACATTTCTGTTAATTATGCGAACCACCCTACGCGATCATTGGATTTTCCTCCTGGTTTTTCTGGGAACATGCACCTTCTACTTTCTGGGTGCGAGTGATGTGCCCTTCCACCCTGATGAAAGCACCTATCTTTACATGGGTGCGGATTTGAAGCATTTGTTCTCAAACCCGCAAACCTTAGCTTGGGAATCCGGGCAACCGATCACTGATGAAGTTCGCTACCGGATGATCGATGCACCGTTAACCCGCTATCTGGTGGGCATTGGGCAATTTTTGTCAGGGAAACAAGCCCTACCAGCGGATTGGAATTGGTCCTCATCCTGGGAGATGAACAAAATTTCTGGTGCGCTCCCCAATGTGGATCTGCTGATCCTTGGACGGCTCGCAGTAGGTTGCTTTTTCCCCCTGAGTGTGATATTGATCTACCTTAATTGTTTAAGGATAGATGGAAAAATGATGGGGATCATCTCCGTTCTATTCTTTGCATTTCATCCACTTACCCTTCTACATACCCGCCGGGCGATGGCTGAATCAGTATTGGTTTTCGCGATCCTTTTCACTTTGTTCGCATTGCTTGGGAAGAACCAGCGGGCTTTTCTCACCGGTTTCGTTCTTGCCCTGGCTTTTAACGCTAAACATTCTGCGATCCTCCTTATGCCTGTAGGTTTAATTGCTGTGTGCTGGGTTCCAGCAAGCTCACCTGTTATGACCTCTCGAATCGCCAAGAATATCATTAATTACTTGCTTGGCTTCATCTTGCTGACTGTGCTCTTGAATCCAGTATTCTGGCGAAATCCTTTCGCGGCTGTTGAAGAAGCTCTCTACCAACGCCAGAACCTTTTGGAAAGACAGGTTGTTGATGCCAGAATTATTTCACCCCAGCTCGTACTGGAATCGCCTTTGGAAAGAGTAGCCGTGACTTTGGGGCAGGTGTACCTTGCGCCACCAATATTTTCCGAGGTTGGAAATTATCGGACCGAAACTGAATTTTCCGAGGATCAATATCTGGATAAATATGGGAATAATCTTGGCAGAAATGTGTATTCCGCTGCAATTTTTCTGGGCAGCACCTTGTTGGGAATTATTGCTTCTTTCCGCAGAGTTTCGCAGCACGGATTTTATCAAGAGAAATCGCTCACTCTGATCCTATTGTCATTTTTCACCCTATTGATCGGAATGATCGCAACGATTCCGCTTGCGTGGCAGCGTTATTCAATTCCCCTGGTTCCTTTTATTTCAATTTTTGCCAGTTTGGGTCTGGTTTGGATAATAAAAATCTCCCGGAGGGTTGTTTCCTCCGGGAGATTGGTGGGACGGTTATCCCAAATACTCTCGCAGTTTGCGCCTGATAGCTGGATGTCTTAATCTGCTTAATGCCTGGGCTTCAATCTGCCTGACACGCTCACGGGTGACGCCCATTTTTCGACCAACTTCTTCTAGAGTGTATGCCTGACCATCGAGGAGACCATAGCGTAATTGAAGGATACGCACTTCTCGGGGGGGCAATCCATCCAGAACGCTTTCCAGGTGTTCCCGCAGCAAGTTGTAAGTTGCCGTATCATCCGGAGCTGGGAATTCATCATCCTGGATAAAATCACCCAGAACTGAATCCTCTTCATCATCGGTAGGTGTTTCCAAGGAGAGCGGTCGCCTAGCCACCTGGATCATATTCTCGACTTTTTGCGGGGTCACCTCCAGAGCACCAGCCAATTCCTCCACGGATGGATCTCTTCCCAGGCGCTGGGTGAGCTGGTGCTGGACTCTGAGCAGCTTATTGATTTGATCACCCATGTGCACCGGCACTCGTATTGTACGTCCTTGGTCTGCAATGGCGCGTGTAACCGCTTGCCGGATCCACCAGGTAGCATAAGTGCTGAACTTGTGCCCCCGACGATAATCAAATTTTTTCGCTGCTCGAATTAAACCGATATTTCCTTCTTGAATTAGATCGAGAAATGGCACCCCCCTTCCCATATATTTCTTCGCTACGCTGATCACCAAACGAGAGTTTGCGGTAATTAAATGTTCACGGGCTGCCCATCCATCTTCAATCAGCATCTGTAATTCTTGCCGCCGTCGTGGGGTTACATTTCCACGAGCTAACTCCTCGCGTGCCAGCCGACCACGCTCAATCCGTTGGGCGAGCTCAACTTCTTCGACAGCAGTTAATAGTGGTACTCGCCCAACTTCTTTTAAATAAAGCCCAATTGTGTCATCGGTATCAATGTTGGCCAAATAATTGTCTTCCGATGCTCCAATTTGAACTCCATCCTCGTCGCTTTCCTCTTCTTCATTAAGCTCCTGCTCAGTGGGTCCACCAAGACCTGGATCTTCGATATAAGCAATACCCGCGCTTACCAGCGCAGAGAATGCCTCCTCCAGCTGGTCAACATCTTGTTCAGCTTCTGGAAAGAAAAGTAGGATATCATCGTAGGTTACAAAACTTTTCTTCCTGCCAAGCTCAATTAACTTTGCCACTGCATTGTGGCGGTCTTCTTGTTCCTCGATAGAACTTAACAGTTCTTCATCAATCATTTGATCTCCAAAATCTTAAAAAAACTCAGGAAATATTTCTCTGAATTTATTAATCAGAATACAACATTTCCTATCCAAAATCAATACCCAAATCAATCCGATGTAAATAGATTTATTACTCAATTAAAATTGATCTGGTCTAAGTCCGATTTACACAATAAAAAGCACAGCGAATCATTGCATTCACCTGTGCTCGTTTGTAATTAATTGGTTGGTGTAGGAATGATAAACTTTGGACTTTACAGTTGCCAATTTCTCACATTGCTATACCGTGTAACACTATACAATAAATGAAATACCGAAGTCAAGCGGTTATCTTTGTTCTAATAAAACCCTAATCTGATCATTGTTCTTGACACATTCACTCCCCACCTGTACAATCTGACAAGTTTTTAAAATCAATTACCTGTTATAAACAAGCATCCAAAGAGTAATGCTGGATTAAATTCGTAGTTGAAACCATTCTTAATGTTATTATCACGTCTTCACAACTGTATAGGGGTGAGAACCACTGTAAATATATCCCAGAACCAGTTTTTATTGTATTTCCTATTCAATCAAAAAATGCCGACCTGGAGGAAGTAACACTATGTATGGACTTGACACATTTGAGCAAATTGCTATCTGGAGTGTCATGGGAATTGCTATTCTTGGTTTGCTTTATGCAGTTTTTCTGCGTTACCAAGTCTTGAAAGAAGACAAAGGCACTCGCGCCATGCAAGATGTTTGGAATGCTATTCGTGAAGGAGCGAATGCATATCTTCGCCGTCAATTAATTACCATATTGCCTTTGATTCTTGTGTTGACAATCGCCCTGTTTGCTTCGATTTATATTGTTCCACCAACCCCCGAAGCCTCTGTATGGTATTGTGTGGCAATCAAACAGACACCAATGGAATTGGCTGAAGAATGTGCGAGAACCTTAACAAATGTAGAAAGCCAGCAAATTCGATTGTTTATTGGTATTGGGAGAGCGTTTGCCTTTGTTCTGGGGGCTGGGTTCTCCCTTGCAGTTGGACAGATCGGTATGCGCATGGCAGTCCAGGGAAATGTAAGGGTCGCCTCAGCTGCCAGATATTCCTTTGGTGAATCATTGCGCATTGCTTACCGCTCCGGAACAATCACCGGTATGCTCACCGATGGATTGGGTCTCTTTGGAGGAACCCTGATTTTTATGATCTTTGGGGTTGCTGCACCAGATGCCTTGCTCGGTTTTGGGTTCGGGGGAACACTACTAGCGCTCTTCATGCGAGTTGGTGGCGGTATTTATACCAAAGCAGCGGATGTAGGAGCTGATCTGGTTGGAAAAGTCGAGACCGGACTGGCGGAGGATGATCCCCGCAACCCCGCAGTTATCGCTGACCTTGTGGGTGATAACGTTGGAGATTGCGCCGGGATGGCTGCAGATATTTTCGAATCCTACGAAGTAACCATCGTATCGAGCCTGATCCTCGGCGTGGCTTTGTTCAGTATGACTGGCCATGTGGAGTGGATCATTTTCCCCTTATTAGTCCGAGGAATTGGCGTTTTGGCCTCCATTATTGGTACCTACAACGTGCGCGGTAGTAAAGGGATGAGTGGGGATGCGATGAAAGCAATATTCACCGGTTTTCTCACCTCAGCGGGAATCTCAGTTGTTTTGTTTGGCATCGTTTCAGTATTCTATATGCAAGAAGTTGAAGGTGGCTGGTGGCGTCCGTTTATGGCAACTACTGTCGGGGTTCTCTTAGCAATATTGATCGACCGTCTTACTGATTACTTTACAGGATCCCATTCAAAACCAGTCAAAGAGATTAAGAAATCCGCCGATACCGGAACTGCCACCCTGATTCTCTCGGGAGTATCTTCCGGATTCGAATCTTCCGCTTGGTCAATATTGGTCTTGGCTGGCACAATTTTTGCATCAATCCTCATATTCGGCGGCATTTCTGCAGACCCAATGCTGGATTTCACTTACATACTATATGGTGTCGCCTTGACCGGGATTGGTATGCTAACCTTAACGGGCAACAACGTAGCAATGGACTCTTTTGGGCCAATAGCAGACAATGCCAACGGAATTGGCGAGATGGCATGGCATAATATCGATGATGAAGAAACCAACAATGCCAAGAAAATTATGGCTGACCTGGATGCAGTCGGAAATACAACAAAGGCGATTACAAAGGGTATAGCTATCGGTTCAGCGGTCATCGCGGCCGTCTCCTTATTCGGTTCATTCATCACTGATGTCAGCAGAGTTGATCCGACAGCCCTTGCTGAAGGCATCCGAGTATCAATGCCTGCAGTCTTCGTTGGATTACTGATCGGAGGAGCAGTCCCCTGGATCTTCTCTTCTTTCGCGATTTTGGCAGTCAGCCGGGCAGCCTCGCTGATTATTTGGGAAGTGCGCAGGCAGTTTAAATTGGGAGTGCTTGAAGGAAAAGTACCCCCAGATTATGGTCGCCCGGTGGAGGTTTCTACCAGCGCAGCGCAGAAAGAATTAATCCCCCTAGCCCTGATTGGTGTCCTTTCGCCGATTATTGTTGGCCTGGTTTTCCAAGTTGAGGCCTTGGGAGGCTTCTTAGCTGGTATTATTCTATCTGGGCAGCTCCTCGCGGTCTTTTTGAACAACTCCGGAGGCGCATGGGACAACGCCAAGAAACTCATCGAAGATGAACCTTCTGATCCTGAAAATAATCTGGGTAAAGGTTCAGAACGTCATAAAGCTGGGGTTGTTGGTGATACCGTTGGTGATCCTTTCAAGGATACTGCAGGGCCTGCTTTGAACCCGATGATTAAAGTCGTTAATTTGGTTGCCCTGATCGTGGCACCAATTGTTGTGGTATATAAGAGCTTAGGATTCACTGGTTGGTTGGTTGTGGCTCTGGCAATCGCTGCATTAATTTGGGCGATTTATCAGAGTAAGAAACCTGCCCCCAGTCTGGAATCAGTCGATGTAAATCCATCGATGGGAGATTAATATCACCTTGAAGTACCTAGGAAAGGGGTGAGAATATGGCTCGTATTCCATTACGTGCCTATAATCGCGATATCGAAGCACTGATTGATAGCAATCAAATCGATGAAGCATTCGCGCATTGTCGCCATATCCTGGAAAGCTTCCCAAAGCATGTTGATACGTATCGATTGATGGGGAAAGCGCTGTTAGAAGCGCAGCGTTTCAGTGACGCATCGGATGTTTTCCATCGAGTCTTATCCTGTGTGCCAGATGATTTCATTGCCCATCTAGGGATGAGTATTATCCGGGAAGATGAGAAAAATCTTGACGCGGCGATTTGGCACATGGAACGCGCTTTTGAAGTCCAGCCTTCGAATGCAGCTGTCCAAATGGAATTGCGTAAGTTGTATGGGCTTAGAGATGGATTGACTCCTCAGAAAATCCAGCTCACCCGTGGGGCATTAGCACGCATGTCAGCGAAAAGCCATTTATACACCCAAGCAATATCAGAATTACGGACCGCTTTAAGCGAGGATCCTCAGCGACCAGACCTGCAGGTAGTTCTTGCAGAAATGTATCTTCATACTGGCGCTCGGATGGAAGCGATAGAAACTTGCAATTCATTGGCCAGCAAGTTCCCCTATTGTCTCGTTGCCAACCGCGTTTTAGCAGAAGTTCTTCCAGAAACAGAACGCGCAGATCGAGCTCAGGAGTTCAAGGATCGCTTGATCGAACTCGATCCATATTATGCACACTTGTCTGAAGTCGCAATGTCTATCGAGCAAATACCAGATGGTGCAGTAACTATCCAGCGATTGGATTACACGGATGAAGATTTTACTGACCAACAGCCCGACCAGCCAACCTGGGCAGCCTCATTAGGTCTCGATATTGAGGACAGCGTCAAATCGGGAGAACCTACTCCAGATTGGTTGATCGATGAAGATATTAAATTTCCTTCTGAAGAGCAAGAAGAACCTGAAGATTTAGCGCCCCCAGAAATCCAATTTCCCAAGGGTGATATTGATGAACCTGCAGAAGACTTAGAGCCAACTCCAGAATGGATGAGTACTGCAAAGCTCGATGACACGCTGGTGGATTTTCAGGAGCCAAGCGAAGAAACATTATCTGCAAAATCCACATTAGATTCCGAAACACCTGATCATGTACCGGAATGGATGGAAGAACAAGAAGCAGAAACAGAGAATGAAACACCGGATTGGCTCCGTGATGCGATGGAAGAATCTCCAGATCAAGGTTTATCACTCACTGATGCGGGAAAGGTAGTTGGGGCTGCAGCTGTATTCTCCATGAATGATCAGGATTCTGGTGATGATATTCAGGATGCTGAAGATGATTACTACCAGCTGGAATCCAGTATTGACGAATCTGCTCCGAGACCAGAGCCTGACGAGTCCATCATTGAAAGCTCCCCAGAAGAGCTTGATGAATCCATTGAAGAGGCATTTAGAAGAGATAAATCGCTGATTGGTGAAGCAGTAGCTGGTGCAGCGATAGCAGCAGAGCCATTCGTCTCAACTCAGGACGATGAAACCCTTGACAACGAGGATTTTACTGAGGAAAGTATTTCACAAGCAAGCCAACCGGAAGGTGAGCCATCGGTTGAAGATACCGGAGAAAAATCCCCGGAAGGACACGATGAAGATTTACCTGCATGGCTTCTTGAATTGGGAGAAGAAATCCCTTCCCCCAGTGAAGAACCCGTTCTCCAAGATTACACTTTAAGCGATGAAGAAGAATTCGATCTTGAAGGTGATTTGGATAGTCGTGAATTAGAACCAATCCCTGTCGAAGATAGTGCGACAGTTGCATCCGAAAACAAGGTTGATATATTCTCCGAGGCAACAGAGGGCGCGGAATTTGATTCTGAATTCCCTGAGACAATCCCAGATTGGCTGTCTGAAGTTTCTCCTGAAGGGATCCCAGACCTGGCCACGGAAGCTGATACCTCAGAAGTTGAAGGGCAGGAGATTGTGCTCGCTGAAATCCCGGAGTGGCTGCGAAAGATGGAACAGGAGCATAGAGCTGATGCCGCGACGGCTGGTGAATTTGAAGAAATAGAAGCGCTTGATTTTGATGCCGAATTTACTGAATTAACCGGCGAAGATGTGCCTTCTTGGCTGATGACTGCAATGGGAACCGAGATCTCTGGTGAGGCCGAAGGCGATGAAATTGAAGAGATCAGCGAATTCCTCGCAGAAATAACGGAACAAGATATCATTCTTGAGGACGAGATAACCGGAGATTACACACAGGGCGAAGCTGAAGAAGCTGTAATTGGTGTTGAGTCAGAAACTGAAGAATTCACAGAACCAGCTACCGAAACTATCCCAGAGACCGATCATGTCATCGAAGAAGTAGAAGTTGAAGAGTTTGTAGCAGAGACCGCAGAAGGCGAAGTAGAAATTGAACCATCGCTTATGGAGGAGGTGGGGCAAGCGGCCAAGATTGGGATTGCAGCTGAGATCGTTGAGGAGCTTTCCGAGGAAGAGGAAACACATCCAGTGGTAATCTACACCGAGGGAGCTGGCCTTGAGATCGAAGAAGGTCTGGAAGAAATCGAGGAAGAAGCAGTTGCTATTCCCGGTGAGGAAGAATTACTTCCACCAGAAGAGCAGGAAATTGAAGAACTCGCCGCGATTTCTACTGAGAAACCATTATCGGAGGAAGATCAAGACGCAGCCATGGCTTGGTTAGAAAGTCTAGCTGCCAAGCAAGGAGCTGCTGAGGATGAACTTCTTACCTCACCAGAGGCAAGGAGAGAGGATGTCCCGGAATGGATCCAAGAATCTGTCATGGATGAAGAAGAAGTAGAAGCTGCGATTGAAGAAGAAGGGAGGATAGATGTTGCTGAGGCAGCCATTGCAGCGGGTGCCGTCGCCGAGGCCATGCGTGGTGAGGAGGAAGTAGAAGAGAAATGGGAAGAAGTGCCAATCACCGAAAGACCACCAGAATGGGTGCCTGAAGGCATAGAAGAAATAGAGTTTGAGGAAGAAATGCCACGCAAGGAATCGCTTGTCAGCGAAGTGGGAGAGGCGGAGATCTCCGAATTTGAGTCAGAATCCCTCCCAGAAGAGCCTGAAGAAATTGCTGAAGGGGGAGAAGAAATTCCAGATTGGCTCAGCGGCATCGGTGAGGAAGCAACGGAACCCGATATCTCACCTGAGTGGTCACCAGAAGAGCTGCCAGAAGAAGCTCTCGAAGACGAGATCGGAAAAACGATCCCTGAGAAACAAATTGATTTAAATGCTGCTTCCCTTGCTCAATTGGAAAAGATTCCTGGGATTGGCTTTATTCACGCCCAGCGAATCGTCAATTATCGTGCAAAAAATGGACCTTTCAAGGAGTTTGACGAACTGGAAAAAGTCCCCGGTATCACTGCAGATATGGTATCTGATATCAAGCCATACCTTACCATTGAGGTTGTTCCCGAAACACCATTACCCGAATCCGCTCATCCAGATCTTCAGTCAGCCTGGAAGGGGATCATCGATGGCGAAATTGAAGCATCCGTCGAACAATATGCACAAATAATTGATCGCGGTGAGCATCTCGAAGAAATTATCCACGACTTGCAGGAAGCTCTTGTCCGCTATCCTCAAAATCCAGCATTATACCAATCATTGGGTGACGCATATCTGCGTTCAGATATGCTGCAGGAAGCCCTTGACGCCTATAATCGGGCGGAAGATTTAATTCAATAAATTTGGAGAAAACGTTTGGAACGCACACTAGTCTTAATCAAACCAGATGGTGTACAGCGCGGGCTGATAGGGGAAGTGATTTCACGCTTGGAGCGGCGTGGCTTGCGCCTGATCGGTGCTAAATTCATGCATGTTACCCAGGATCTGGCAGAAACCCACTATGCCATCCATAAAGGAAAACCGTTTTATGATGGTTTGATCGCTTACATCACCTCTGCGCCGGTGATGGCGATGGTCTGGGAAGGTCCCAATGCAATCGCTGCGGTCCGCCAAACAATGGGCGCAACCCGACCTACCGAGGCTGCACCAGGTTCTATCCGTCATGATTTTGCACTTGAGGTGGGTCGAAATCTAACCCATGCCTCCGATTCGATCGAGAACGGTAAGGCAGAAGTTGATTTGTGGTTTTCCAGCCCAGAATTGGTTCACTGGGAACGTTCAGTTGATAATTGGATTTTCGAATAAATCGCCAATCACCCGCCTCCCAGACAAATGGGAGGCGGTTTTTTTCAAACTTGCTCACGGATAACAAAGTTAGGTTTTGATATGGATAGGCATAAATTAAAAGCGAGCTCGCCATTTCCTCTCAGCTACATTTTGACACTGACCGGCAGAAGGGCCAACAAACCGCCTGGATCCCATTTCCAACTCCCCAGCTCATTGTAGGTTATAATCACCCGAATAGGTTTATTTTGAAATTCACAGAGGTATTTAATGGTATTCACACCCTCGGAGATCGAAAATCGTCTGAAGCGTATTTTACCCACCGTGCGCAAACCCGGTCGTTATACAGGGGGAGAACTTAACCAGATCCTCAAGGATTGGACGACAACAAAAACCAAGGTTGGTCTGGTGTTTCCAGACATCTATGACTTGGGTATGTCAAATTTAGGGTTGGCTATTCTATATGATATTCTAAACAAGCGAGAGGATGTCCTTGCTGAACGAATTTTCGCGCCCTGGACCGACATGGAAGATGCTCTGCGCAGTGCGAGCATCCCCTTATACGCTTTAGAGAGCAAACGACCCGCAGCGGATTTTGATATTCTCGGTATTTCCCTACCTTATGAAACGCTTTATACCAATACATTAAATATCCTCGATCTGGCAGGCATCCCCCTATTCAATTCTCAAAGAGAACGTAATCACCCCCTGATCATCGCTGGAGGGCATGCAACCTTTAACCCGGAACCAATGTATGCTTTCATCGATGCTTTCGTAATCGGTGAAGGTGAAGAAGTGATCCAGGAGATCGTCAATATTTACCAGGATTGGAAACCAACGGGACTACCGCGTATTGATCTTCTGCGGTCACTCACCCAAATCCAGGGTGTTTATGTACCATCGTTTTATGAAGCAGAATACGATCGAGCAGGTAGAATTTCCATGTTTCGTAAAATCGAGGATACGGCAGCCCTGCCTGTCCTGAAACGCATCGTCGGGGAACTACCGCCGCCCCCAACTAGGTTGGTTGTGCCATTTATCGATACTGTACACAATCGAATCCCTATTGAGATCATGCGCGGTTGTACTCGCGGCTGCCGCTTCTGCCACGCCGGTATGGTCACCAGGCCGGTTCGGGAACGTTCAGTTGAAGAGATTGTAAATGCCATTGAAGAAGGCGTCGCCAACACTGGATTTGAAGAAATCGGCCTGCTTTCCCTCTCCTCCTCTGACTATACGCATATTATCGAGCTGGTCAACACGGTCAGCGAAAAATTCAAGGGCCGCCACCTGTCAATATCGCTGCCCTCCCTGCGAATCGAAACAGTATCAGTAGACCTGATGGATGCAATCATGGATCAACGGCGCAGTGGATTCACCCTTGCACCAGAAGCGGCCACCGAACGAATGAGACAGATCATCAACAAGCCAGTCAGCACACAACAAGTTCTCGAGACTGCCCGCGAAGTATATTCTCGTGGGTGGCCAACGTTGAAGCTGTACTTCATGATCGGGCATCCCTCGGAAAAATTGGAGGATGTTCAAGCGATTGTCGATTTATGCAAAGCTGTACTCAAAGAAGGTCGTGACGTAATGGGTCGGCGAGCCAAACTCCATGCCGGTGTCAGTACCTTCATTCCCAAACCACATACACCCTTTCAGTGGGCACCCTGTGATACACGGGAAAATATCCTCGAAAAGCAAGAATTGCTTAAAACTCAGTTGCGCGGGAAAGGTTTCAAGCTCACCTGGACCGACCCTGAGGAGTCGCTGGTCGAAGCATGGTTATCTCGTGGAGACCGCCGTCTCGCCGAAGTTATTTATCGGGCATGGTTGAAAGGCGCTAAATTCGATGCCTGGAAAGACTTGCAAACCTACCATGCGTGGATAGATGCTTTCCAAGAAGTGGGCCTCGATCCATACTTCTACACTCATCGGGAGCGCGACGTCTCTGAGCGGCTCCCCTGGGATCATATCAACACCTCGCTTCGCAAGAATTTCCTTGTCCAGGATATGAAACGCAGTCTAGAAAGCGAGACACTGGACGACTGCCGCGACAATTGTTATGCTTGCGGTGTTCTCCCGACTTTCTCTGACCTGCGCCGGTTGCACCCCGGAGATACCTGGGGCTGCCCAGATGTCGCCCCGAGAGGTAAACAATCCCATTTGATCCAAATGAATGTCTCTGAATCAAGAAGCTGAGCACCAAAAGAAGTTCAATTATGTCTATGCGCATCAGGGCAAATTTCGCGAAAACCGAGCATATGCGTTTCACCTCCCATCTCGATTTGTACCGCGCCTGGGAAAGACTACTCCGCCGCACTGGTCTGCCAGTTTCCTTCAGCCAGGGATACAACCCCCGCCCCCGTTTGCAGCTTGCGGCTCCTCTTCCACTTGGTATTACCAGCCAGTGTGAAATTATCGATTTCTGGCTGGCTTCGGTTCCAAACACATCGAGAACAATAAACTCCTTGCTCCAGGAGGCACAGCCTCCCGGTATCGACGTCCAGGATGCTTACGAAGTCGAGGATAATTCACCGACGTTGCAAAAGCATGTTATTGCTGCAGAGTATATAGCTGAATTACACGAAAAAATCCATGATTTTCCCGCAAAAATTGACTCACTGCTGAATTCAAAATCAATTATTCGCCAGCGACGTGAGAAGAGTTATGATCTGCGACCTTTGATCCTGGATTTGAAACGCACACCGCTGGAGGGACCTGGCCTTGACGGCCTGTTCATGCGCCTGGATGCCAGGGAAGGTAGCACGGGTAGACCCGAGGAAGTTCTGCTGTCATTAAATATTCAACCCGAGGAAGCCTCGATACAACGAATAAAGCTGATAATCAAGGAATAAACGAATATAAACCCATCTGCCGCTTGATCATGGTAAAATCGTCCAGAAGACAGCCCCCATAGCTCAGAGGATAGAGCGCTGCCCTCCGGAGGCAGAAGCCTGCGTTCGAATCGCAGTGGGGGTACAAACATGACCCAAGATGAACCGCTTCAAACTTTACGGAGCGGTTTTTGTTATAGTATGTAATAAGTCATTTGAACTCGTATATTGAGTCAGCTCTGAGTTGTTTCACTACTGACATCTGATTTTCATTCGATATTCAAAATCAGCATCAGGATGCGCGTGAAACAAAATTACAGGTTCTCCACTTTCAGGGATTGGGGTGTCAATAAGAATATTGATACTCTCTACCTAGTTGACAAGCTTTATGCTTTCCCTGGGACAGGGTGGCTAACGAGCAACGGATATACTCCCGAATGATACAATTCTCCAATAGCTTATACGCTATTCCCGGCCATTGTTTCCGCAATACCATTATTCTGACGAACGAAAGTTCGCATTTGAATTAGCTAGCAGAGATCTGTGTATGAACAGATCGATGCTGGGAACCTATCATTTGCTTGAACCCAACATGTCTACAGATTGCTTTATTCAATGAGAAACAGGAGGTAAGAACAAGATGGTATCCGATCTTGAGCTACGAAAGAAATTTCAAGTTAAGGAATTCCCACGTTCAGCAAAGTACGATCCATATTGGGTACACAAACACGAGATGGGTCCAAATGTTCTGTGGCTGACCGAAGCCCTTTGTCAGAGGATGGAATTGAAACCTGGGATGCGTGTTCTGGACTTGGGCTGTGGTACGGCGATGAGTTCCATATTCTTGGCAAAAGAATACGGGGTACAAGTATGGGCAATTGACCTTTGGATTCGAGCGAGCGAGAATTTCGGACGCATTTGCGATGAAGGTGTCGAAGATACTGTTTTTCCGATTCATGCTGAAGCCAGGCAATTACCTTTTGCTGATGAATTCTTTGATGCAATTGTAAGCTTGGATAGTTTTCATTATTATGGTACTGATGTTCATTATCTCGAGTTTTATTTGCTCAAATTCCTGAAACGTGGAGGAGAGATTGGGATGATATCCCCTGCTTCGCCAATAGAGATCCCCAGTCCGTTTCCAGAACACCTAGACGATACCTGGTATTGGATGAATTCGGTCGAGTGGTGGCAAAACCACTGGGAGCGATGCCCTGGGCTGGAAGTTAAGCTGGCCGAACTGTTACCTGGGGGGTGGGAGCTGTGGGTGAGATGGCATGAATTCTTGAACTTATTTGAAACGCGAAATAGGCCAGGTGAGACGAGTGAACTCGAAGATTTGATGGCAGATCAGGGCAGGTATTTGGGTTTTGTCAGGATGATCGGCCACAGAAAAGAAATTGGTCCCTAATAACCGCTTCATTTCGATAGTCCTGGGAGCTGATTCGAGGGCGTCTGATTATGTTTAGTTAATACTCATCAATTGAACGTTGTAGCCAGATAGATCAGCAGATATCTAGACAGTAAGGTGTGTATCTAGGCAAAAGCTGAGAGTTATTTTACAGATCAAACCATCACCCTGCTCTGATGGGTTTCCTACCACGGGCATCAATAAGCATTATTCAGAGAGGAAAATTAGAAAGGTTACCCGGCATACAAAAATGGATGAGAATGGCTCAAGTCCATCGGTTTGCGTGAGGCCCTTACTCGGTATGAATTGGAAATACCGCAAACCAAATCCAAAACATTTCACAACCCTCAGCTTACCTCCCGCGAGAGGCGGGCAGTGCCCTATGCGGGATTGACGCCCTTAATATGCAATTTTCCCACCTGGGGTGGACCTTGCAATATTCGTTCACGCATTGCATCTGCTGGCCATTCATCTTCATAATCTTTACCATAGCGAAAAGGTGTTAGACATTCCAACCACCATGTCGCTCCCAATTCGGAGCGTTGCTCGACCAAACTACAATCTTCTTTCGAAATTGGATCATGTGTAACCCCCATACAGATTATATCTATTGGCTGTTCATGTTTGCGATACTTACTTAGGTAACGAACTATTTCATCGAGTTGGGCCAGCTCTTCTTCATTTTCTTCAACCCAGAATAAAGGAAATGCTCCATCCCATTTTGCAGCCCTTCTAAAGGGAGTTTTGTATGGCCAGTTTCCACCCACCCAAATAGGAATATGAGGCTGCTGTAGTGGTTTGGGTAGGAAATGTGCATTCTTGATGTGATAATATTGCCCCGCAAAGCTGAACGGTTCACCACTCCATAATCCAACCAGTACACTTAATGCTTCATCCAGCATTGCCCCTCGCTTTTTGAGATCCGGCTCTTCACCGAGGTCAGCCCACTCGGATTCTCCTCCCCCACTCCCTACACCCAGTGTTAGCCGCCCTCCTGAAAGATGATCTATTGAAACCGCTTCGCGGGCCAGCTTCCAGGGACGGCGCCGGGGAAGGGGTGTAACCGTAGTACCGATTCGGATCCGGTGGGTGGTGACAGCAATCGCTGCCAGGGCTACCCAAGGATCAACCATAGGCAATGCCCAGCCTCCAACATGATCCCAGATGAAAAAACCGTCCCAACCTGAGTTTTCTGCATCCCGAGCTAGATCGGCCAGGACTTGTGCTTGTCCAAAGGAACCAAAGTTTGGTAAGTAAATGCCGAATTTCATAGAACTGCCCTTTTTTTATTCCTGTTTTTCGGTTTATTAGTTTTTAAGCAGATTTCTTCTTGGAACAAAGGTACCTAAGCACCATTATACAAGAGAATGCTTTTTCTCCAGCATCCTCATTATCTCTTCTGCTGCTTCTGGCATGTTGGAAAGAGTCCAGCTACACAGAATACATCAGTGTTCATTAACGATTTCATCGCTTCAGAATAAGTTTTGAGGGAAAATTTTACGGCGGTAATTAAATAATGCATTTTCCATCGGTCGGTGCCGAAGCGCTTCACCAGCATTATCGATGCGTATGACTGGCAATCCAAACTATCGCATAGGAAAAGGTCTTGTAGTCATCATTGACAGCATTTTGAACACATATCTACAAATCACTGCCATCTTCTCCCTGGAAAGTAAGCAAACAACGGTATTCGTTCTGGAGAGGCGAGCAATTCTCTAAGTAATATATGTAACTATCCTGCTACTCATCCACCAAATCCTTAATTGACTTTGATTGATTATTTTCGAATCTCGGCTGGTAAATAACGCGTGATATGGATAAAATATTGATTACCTTTTGCCTGGCTCACAAGGAGTTATCAGATCGGAGCTGAATCAGCACCAACACTTGTAATTTATAACCCCACTGCTGGGAATGGCCGTGCCAGGAAATTTTGGCCATCAGTAGAAAATGCACTTAATGAATTGGGTTTAAATTTTCGCGTCGCCATCACCCGCGCCCCATTTCACGCACGAGAACTTGCCGAACACGCAATAAATGAATTTTCGCAGATAATCTCCGTTGGAGGTGATGGAACCGTTCATGAGATTGTCAATGGATTAATGCTTGCCTCCCAAGAGCAGGAAACGATTCCACTCGGCATCATACCCCTTGGTAAAGGGGATGATTTTGCTAAAATGATCCCGCCGGAAACACCAATTGGCAATCAACCATTCAACTGGCAAACAGCAATTGAGAAAATACAGGCTGGTAAAACAGCCTTATTTGATGTTGGCCGAATTGAAGGTGATAACCTGAGACCTGAATACGGAAGCGGTGAATATTACTTCATCAACAGCTTTGATGTAGGTTTCGGTGCTCATGGGGCTCAAAATCTAACCACGATACCTTCATATTTCCAAGGGCTCTCAGCGTACCTGGCAACTATTGTCAAGACTATGGTTAATTATCCAACCCTAAATTTGCGGCTTCAAATTGACGGCAGAGAACCGTTTGAACAATCCACAACCATCACTGCTATCATGAATGGTCGCTGTATGGGGAATAGTTTTTGGTTTTGCCCTCAAGCATTTGCTGATGACGGATTATTTGACGTATTGGTGAGCGATAAAGTCGGTCGCCTGTCAATTTTGCGCTTGCTTCCCAAGCTCATGAAAGGAACGCACACGGATGAGCCAGTCGTACACATGCACCGTGCCCGCAAAGTTGTAATTGAATCCCGGGAACCGATTATTGTCGAAACCGATGGAGAAATTCCTTTTCTTGAATCCCGGCGTCTGGAGCTAAGTGTGTTGCACAAACGATTGCGGGTTATTATCTAAGCTCTTTCTCTTGAAGGTTCGATGCCAAAGTTCACGAAACTCATTTTTTGCAGGAACGTACTCAAACGGCTTTTGATATCAGAGATCGCAGACTCTATCGATGTTTATGAACCTTCTGAATGATTTAGCAGTATCCAAGAGTGTCTTTATCGTTCACAATTGATCCACTGGTATTCAATTCCAAAAAAGGAGAAAATAAGAGATGAAAGGTAATTCAGTTTGGGCTGGTCTGATTGTACTGAGCGGATTTATCCTTGGCGTTATCGCTTTCCTGGCTGGGGTATTAGCGATATTGAATGAATATAATTATATTGGCGGGGGGCTTTGCTTCTTGGCTTCAGCGCTGGTATTTGGTTTATTGGCAAACGCAATTTACCGCAATTAAGCAATTCAAAATTCATACATCCTTTGTCAAAATAAGAAGATGGGATGGTTTCCATCTTCTATTTTCATATTCGAAACAAATATCGTCTCTCAAGCCAGCATAATACTTCATATGCTGAGACTTGTTTCCCAGCATCAGTTGTTCGCCATTTAATGAAAATTTTCCACACAATATTTCAAACGATTCAAACTGGGACAATCACTCCCTCGAGTAGACATTATTTGATAAACGCATATAATAGAAGATCATTAATAGGAGCAATCCCCCGATGAAATACGGCATCCATCTTTTCGCGACAGAGGCTTCGATTCAGCCTGGGGAATTCGCCGCAGCTGTCGAAACTCGAGGATTTGATTCTGCCTGGTTTTCAGAGCATACCCACATCCCTCTTGGATTTTTGCAATCACCCAGAGAGAAGCGCACATTACCCGAGTATTACTGGCAAACCTATGACCCATTCATTGCCTCTGGGTTAGCGGCAGCGGCAACAACGTCGCTGAAAATCGGGACAGGCGTATCTCTCATCCTCCAGCATGATCCCATATCGCTTGCTAAGTCAGTAGCAACCCTCGATCAGGTATCTTCAGGCCGTTTTCTTTTTGGGGTAGGTGTTGGCTGGTTGGCAGAGGAGATGGAAAATCATGGAATCCGTTACCAAACCCGTTACCGCCAGGCTGGTGAGCAGCTTGCGGCAATGAAGTTAATCTGGACTGAACCTGAGCCGGAATTCCAGGGAAACTTTATTCGCTTCACCAAGATGAAGACTTATCCGAAACCTTTGCAAAGTCCACATCCACCCATTATTGCTGGAAGTGGGATTGGTGTGAAAAGCATGGAATTCATCATCGAGCACTGCGATGGATGGATGCCAATCGTGGGCAACACCAGCTGGCAGCAGATAAAGGATTCCCTGCCGAAATTGAAAAGACAAGCGCGACAATTCGGCAGGGATCCGGATATTATCGATTTGTCTGTTTTTTGCTGGTCAGCCCCAGACGAATTCACGATCGATGACATGGCCGAACAGGGAATCAATCGCATCGTTATCTCACTTGAAGCAAAATCTCGCGACACAGCCCTTAGAGATCTGGATGAATATACGAAATTGAACGATTAAATCCGGGATTTCAGCGAAATCGATCTTGCTACAGATTTGAAAGCAGCAATAAAAAATTGACCAAAATATGCTCATTCTTATCAATTATCCCATTTGAAAGGAAGCCATATGAGTCTCGATCAAACCAAATTACCTCACTGGGATTTGAGCAACGTTTTTCCGGGTCTGGACTCACCGGAATTCAAGCTGGCACTCCAGGAAGTCACTACTCAACTCGACGAATTGGATGAGTATATTAATAAACAAAAATTGAACAATTCCGCTCATCCCCCAGCGGACAGCGGGCTTGGATCGCACAGCAACCATGTTGCCTATTTGGTGGAGCAGCTAAACACAGTTTTTACTTCCGTCAACACCCTGAATAATTATGTCAGCTCGTATACAAGCACAGACTCTTTCAACACCCAGGCCAAGAACCTTTATTCCCAAATTCAGGCTATTGTGGTTCGCGCGAGAGAAGTAGAATTATTCTTTACTTCATGGTTGAGGTCAATTGAAAATAATCTGACCGCTGCCATAGAATCAAACCCTATTGCTGCACAATACAATTTTTATCTCCAGGAACTAGCACAGAGAAGTCTATACTTAATGAGTCCAAAAGAGGAATCATTAGCCAACGAACTCTCCCTCAGCAGTTTGAGGGCCTGGAAGAATCTTCAGGGAACAATCACCTCTCAATTGACAATTGAGTTCAAAATCGATGGCGAGGATACATTTTTACCTCTGCCTGCTTTACAGAATATCCGCCGCTACAATCCTGATTCACATGTTCGCCAGGCAGCATTTAACGCGGAGATACAAGCGCTGGGAAGCGTTCGTGAACCACTCGCTGCCTGCATGAACGGCGTCAAGGGCTTTCAGAATGTCCTCGATTATCGACGGGGCAGAAAAAATGCGATCCATACATCCTTGGATGAATATCGCATCGACCAAGATACCCTTGAGGTGATGCTTTCCGCGATGCGAGCTTCTTTCCCGTCGTTTAGAAGATACCTGGAACATAAGGCAAAGCGATTCAATAAAAAAGCACTACCCTGGTGGGACTTATTCGCACCAGTTGCAGAAAATAATCGTATTTACAGCTGGGGAGAATCTCAGGATTTCATTATCGATAATTTTGCTACTTTCTCTTCAAACCTGGCGAACTTCGCTCAAAAAGCATTTGCACAGAATTGGATTGATGCAGAACCTCGTAGTGGCAAAAGGGGTGGAGCGTTTTGCATGCGAATACCGAGTGCCGAAGAATCGCGAATCCTTTGCAACTTCGATGGCTCTCTCGACCAGATATCTACTATCGCTCATGAATTAGGTCACGCTTACCATATTGAATGCCAACGAGGGAAGAAATTTCTCCAGTATCAAACACCGATGACCTTGGCGGAAACTGCCTCGACGTTTTGTGAGACGATTATCATGGAAGCCGCCTTGGAGCAAGCGGAATCTCCTGATGAAAAACTGTCCATCCTTGAGACATTGCTGATTGGCGACACACAGATAATCGTGGATATCTCATCCCGTTATTTGTTTGAAAAAGAAGTTTTTGAACGGCGAAAAGAAGCCGAGTTATCCGCAGATGAATTATGTGAGCTAATGACCAAAGCCCAGGTAGCGACTTACGGAGATGCATTAGATCCCGAGCATCTGCACCCTTACATGTGGTCGTGGAAGCCCCATTATTTCCGCGAGGATATCGCATTTTACAATTATCCCTATGCTTTTGGGCTTCTATTCAGTGCGGGGTTGTATGCAGTCTACAAGGAGCGCGGTAAAGAATTTGTTCCCCAATTTCAGTCATTTCTCTCTAATACAGGTATGGCAAAGCCTGTCGAGCTTGCTGCGAATTTCGGTATCAATATCCAATCAATCGAGTTTTGGACGAGCAGCCTGGATGTACTGCAGAATAGAATTGAGCGCTACCTTGCACTCTAGATTTATTAAATCAAATTGAGGGAGCTTATTTCCCATTCGGAATTTCTATGGCTTGGCTGCAAAAAATGTTGGTTAATAATGGTTTCAGCTCAACCTTGTTCATAAAATATTCTGTAATTAACCCCAATAATGGATATGTTAGAGCGTCTTGAAAAAATAACCACACCAAAACCCCCGAGACCTTTTTCCATCGGTGAGGAGATCTTTCACAGCATCACACACGGAATTGGTTCAGCTTTAAGTATCGCTGGATTAACTTTACTTCTCGTTTTGGCAATCCTTCGAGGAGATGTATATCAAATCATCAGCTTCGCAATTTTTGGCAGCAGCCTGGTTATCCTCTATTTATCATCCACTTTGTATCATGGTATCCAAGAACCGAAAACCAAAAGAATCTTTAAGATCTTCGATCATTCCTCCATTTATTTGGTCATTGCAGGAACCTATACACCATTTCTTCTGGTTGCTCTCAGAGACACAGCCGGGTGGATCTTATTGGCAATTGTCTGGTTTATAGCAATTACCGGCATTACACTGAAAATCCTATTCATCGAGAGATTTCAAGTATTATCTGTAATTTCTTACTTGTTGATGGGATGGCTGTGCGTGTTCATTTTTCAGGAAATGTTAGCCAACATACCATTGGGTGGGATAATCTGGCTTGCAGCAGGTGGGATGTTTTATACAATCGGGGTGATATTCTACGCCCTGCAGAGAATTCCATACATGCACACTGTTTGGCATTTCTTTGTCCTGGGAGGCAGCATCTGTCATTACTTTGCTGTGCTATTTTATCTAGCTCCAATTTAATCCATCAGGCGAAAAGACAGTAAAATATGCATGCACTCATCAATCCTTTATATATTCGCCTTCGAAGAATTGACCTCAGGTAATGAATATTAATTTTACTGGATTAATACCCTCCTCCAAGTGAAAAACAAAAGCAGCAGTTTATTTTTCTTTTTTCCATTTCTCATCGCAGTCTACCCCGTGCTCACGCTCATGGCGCATAATGCAGCTGAGATGCCGCTGGTAGATAGCCTCAGGTCTCTATTTCTCACAATTATTCTCTGTGCACTGCTCAACATATCCATACTTTTGTTGATTAAAAATCCGTTCAAAGCTGCCCTGCTTACCACATTAATACTGGTACTTTTTTTCTCTTATGGGCATCTTAATCTCCTATTACGCAATTGGAACATCTTCGCGATATCTCTGGGAAGACATAGGGTGCTTATACCGTTATATACCTTTATTTTGGTAATTGGCGCAACGCTGATACTTGTTTCCAAGCGCGAACTCACCTTTCTCAGCCGGTTTCTCAATGTCTTTTCGGTCGTCTTGCTTATATTCCCCATGTACCAGATTGGCATCTACTGGATACAGGATTCCATCGCTCAGCGAGGACAGGAAAATAATCCCTCCACGAGCAAATCAGTATTCTTATCTCCAAACCAGATCCCAAGAGATGTGTACTATATCCTCACCGATGGATATCCCCGCCATGATTTTATCCAACGTTTCCTGAATTACGACAATTCCGATTTTCTTAAACAACTATCCGCAAGAGGTTTCTACGTCGCGGAATGCAGCCAATCGAATTACACAGATACTCGGTTTGCAATGGCATCGACACTGAACATGGTATACCTGGATAACGGTACCGGGGCTTCAGAAGTTGTGTTCCCGGGTGCCATCTTGGACAACATGATTCGTTCTGGGATTGTCCAACAAAACTTTTCTGCTTTGGATTACCAGATCATCACCTTTGAATCTGGTTATAAATGGCTTCGCTGGCAAGACACGGATGTTCATCTTGATCCAGCTGTGGAGAGGTCAAGACGCACATTATCCGGCATCCGGATAAACGATTTCGAGTATCTCCTGCTCAATACCACCGCGGCCAAATTCCTTCTCGACTTGCCCTTCGTGCTAAACCCAACCGAAGCTAATCGCATTGCTGAAATCCTGAACAGCCCGCGCGCATCCCATAGGGACCGGGTATTCTTTGCATTGGATTATTTGCCTGAAATGTCCTCAGCAAAGGATAAACCAGTCTTTGTCTACGGCCACATTATCTTTCCTCACCCACCATTCATTGTTAATGCAGATGGCAAAGCCCTGCGGAATTCACCCGAAAATGAGCTCGCTGGTTACGGTGACCAGATTGCGTACCTGGACACCCGCTTGATTGAAATCATTGATCAATTAATCGCCAACACAGATCCCGACCCCATCATAATCATCCAGGGTGACCATGGTGCGACAATAGAATATAAGGAACGCGATATTGATTTGGCAAACAGGTTAGGAATTCTTAATGCATATTATCTCCCCGCTGGAGAAGAATCCCTGGGTGAAAAAAACGGTGATCCGACGAATAGCTTGTATCCTAGGATAACACCCGTAAACACATTCCGGTTAATATTTGATCAATATTTTAACGGCCAATATGGTCTTCTTCCAGACAAGAGTATAATCGGTCGGCAAAGTCCTTTTACAGAGCTGCCCTGCCCTACCAAACCGCTAAATATAGGCGAATAACAACCCATTTTAATGGTTTTCTTTCAACATACCTCACACCATTGCGTATATAATACAGCCTGTGATTTAAAAAGTACCTGGAGGCGTAGATGGAATTGACAGAGTTAATTTCAGCAGTAATATTGCCAACGTTGTTCTCGACACTTGGGAGACAAGCGTATTATCTTGACCCCGGCTCAGGAAGTTATTTTGTTCAGCTGATTCTCGCCAGCCTGATGGGAACTTTATTTTTGATCGGGGTCTACCGCAAGAAAGTCACGGATTTCTTCCGTAGCTTGTTCTCGAAAAATAAGGCAGATGAAGAATCTGACGAATAAACATTTCGTTTCCAGTTCATTTCGCGATCCAGCGGGTTTTCTGTTTATAGAAGATGGATATCTTTATCGGCAGATTAATCCTACTGGATTTGATGATTATTTTACATTGATCAATTCCGGTCTCTTAGAGGATTTGCTTACCGCTGGTTTATTGATCCCCCATGAAGAAATTACTGCTTACGACCAAGAATCGCCTCCAGAAAAGATTGTAATAAAACCTGAGGAAATCTCCTTCATATCCTACCCTTATGAGTGGAGCTTCAGCCAGTTGAAAGATACAGCTGAATTAACACTCAAGATCCAGAAGTTTGCAATTCGGAGGGGCATGTCTCTCAAGGATTGCAGCGCTTACAACATCCAATTTCTTCGTGGGAAACCAATATTAATCGATACCCTTTCGTTTGAACGCTACCACGAAGGAGAACCTTGGGCAGCTTACCGCCAGTTCTGCCAACACTTCCTGGCTCCATTAGCCCTAATGGCATTCACAGATGTGCGCCTTAGTCAATTATTGCGTGTGTATATTGATGGCATTCCATTAGATTTAGCTAGCAAATTACTCCCCAAAAAAACCTCGCTAAATTTATCCTTAAACCTGCATATTCATCTTCATGCCAAATCCCAGGCTCGTTATTCCGATAAGAAGATTGAACCCAACAAGGAGCACCGGCAACTGAAGGAGCACCAGCTCCTCGGAATGATCGAAAGCCTCCAATCGGGGATCGAGAAATTAAATTGGAAACCTGATAAAACAGACTGGGCTGACTATGAGCAATTTCATAATTATTCACCAGCAGCTTTGGAGCAAAAGCAGGAAGTCGTTGAGAATTACCTCACCAGATCCCAATCTTCTATGGTCTGGGATTTGGGGGCAAATACCGGGAAATTTAGCCGTATCGCCACTCAACAAAATATCAACACCATCTCTTTCGACCTTGATCCAGGCGCAGTGGAGTTGAATTATCTCGAGGCAGTGAAACGTGGAGATCATCATCTTTTGCCTTTGGTCAGCGATCTAACAAACCCCAGCCCCGGGTTGGGCTGGGCACATGAAGAACGCCAATCCCTGTTGGATCGTGGACCCGCAGATACTGTCATGGCCCTTGCGCTGATTCACCACCTGGTGATCGGAAATAATGTCCCCCTAGAGAAGTTAGCTCAATTCTTCAGCAAGGTCTGCAATTGGCTGATCATTGAATTCATTCCGAAACAGGACCCCCAGGTCGAGAAGCTGATGGGGGTCCGAAAAGACATATTCCAGGATTATGATCAAGATCACTTTCTTCAATACTTTTCAATATATTTTGATAAGCTCGACCAGCATAAAATTGAAGATTCCGATCGGGATTTATTCCTCTTCAAGGTAAAGAAATCTTAGCCAGTTACTGCTTCACGAAGGATCTCGGTTCCCCGAGTTTCTAGAATTATATTCAAGGTTAGTTCATCCAGAAATAACATTCAGTTTGGCGTAATTCTTGCACAACTACCTGCAACGGGAAGTTTTATTCCGATGTCAGAAATCTCGAGGTTGCAGTGCTGTTGTCTATAAAAACTTTAACCGGGTTAACCATATTGATTGTATTCCTGCTATCCGCCTGCTCAGCCGGTTCTCCTGGAATAAAAAATCAAGAACCTGTCATCCAAGTCAGCGCTGACCCCAATACAGTTGGGGTGAGTGCTCATCAAACAAAATCGGGGGCAAAGTTTGAACAAGCTTCTATGGGTGAAATGGTCGCCTTTGAAGGAAGCGTATTTGTTGCCTCGACGAAGCCTATTGAAGCGTATTGGACTCAGGCTGGCTGGACGATCTCCAATGAATCCAATCGCAAGGATATTGGTCAGGTTCCAGATGATTGCACATTATACAAGCACCTCGGAGTAGAAGATCAATGGATTGGCAGTTGCTCAGGCTATACCCTGGTCCCCAAATTTGGAGCGACTAATATTGCCGTTGTGCTTGAAAAATCTGATGGTTCATCTATCTTGGTCCAGGTTGCCCCCCCTCCAGATTCTGAAACACCCTGATAAATTCCCGATACCAACCTTTCATAACTGTTAAGGCTTTTCCGCTCATTTTATCTTGACAAAGATAATAGTTATCTTGATAATCATAGGCGGTATTGTTATTCATTGGGCGGGCATGATTCTTGCACCACTCAGTGGGAATTGAACCAGAAACTTCCGAGAAAAACAATACTTATTAAAGAGAAGTGACCATTATGCTTCAAACTCAATTACGCCCGTCAACCCAGTTAAAGCCTTTAACAACTGCACACCTTGCGCAGACAATGGCATTAATCGAGCTCACTGCTGCAGAGCTTGAACAAAAAGTTCAAGCAGAACTCGCGAAAAATCCAGCGCTTGAAGTTAAGGACACCCGCCATTGTCCTGTATGCAAGCGCCAATACGCAGAAAACGGTCTCTGCCCTCGCTGCCATCCCAAGGTAAGTCATCAGCTTGACCAACCGATTATTTTTGTTTCACCCCGTCATGATTTTATCCGTACCCCTAGGAATGAATCAGAAACACAGGACAGAGAGCTGCAATTAGCAAAAGAAGATCTGTCAACCTATGTGTTGAAGCAAATCGCACCCGAGCTTCCCGTAGAAGATCGTCAGATCGCGGCTTATATACTCTCAAACCTGGATGAAGATGGTCTCCTAGAAATCCCGCTGGTCGAAGTTGCTCGATATTATCATGTCCCCATTTCACGGGTTGAAAGTGTAGTTGAGCTCATCCAACACGCAGATCCGATTGGCGTAGGTTCCCCATCGCCTCAAGAAGCGATGTTGGTGCAGCTCGATGTGCTCTCGGAACATCACCCGGTTCCCCTGCATGCGGATGCTGCTATTCGTGAGGGATTGGATTTGTTGAGCCGGCATCAATATGTTGAACTTGCCCGGTTGATCGGTATTCAAGTACATCAGGTAGAAAAAATTGCCCGATTTATCAGCGACAATCTCAATCCTTTCCCTGGTCGCGCATTTTGGGGAGATATTCGCAGTGGCTTCAGTGACAATCCGCCAGTTTATACCCAGCCCGATGCCATTATCACCACAATTGATAATTCTCCAGAATCTCCTCTGGTTGTCGAGGTGTTTTCACCCTATGCAGGAATTCTGAGGGTTAACCCACTATTCAGACAAGCAATCGAGGAAGTCTCCAAGGAAAACACCGAACAATGGAAATCCGATTTGAGCCGCGCCGAGCTGCTTGTCAAGTGCTTGCAGCAGAGGACCACAACCATCGTCAGGTTGATGCGACGCCTAGCTGTCATCCAGCGTGAATTCATCCTGCGTGGAGATCAATTTCTCCGGCCGCAAACACGTGCAAGTTTAGCCCAAGAATTGGATGTTCACGAATCAACCATATCAAGGGCAGTGGCAAACAAATCGGTCCAGATTCCCAATGGACACATCATCCCTCTTTCGAAATTTTTCGACCGGAGTCTGCAAGTCAGAACCGCCCTAAAACAAATCATTCAAGAAGAAAAATCACCACTAAGTGACAGCGCAATCTCTGAACTCCTTGAGGAGCAGGGTTACTCTGTTGCCCGTCGAACTGTAGCAAAATACCGGGCGATGGAAGGTATCCTCCCGTCTCACTTGCGCCAGTCACCAGAGACAGTATAGATTTCATGAACCGTTCGATACCTCTCCCGAGTGTCTCCTTCCTGCGCACCCGCCAACCATCCTTGGCGGAGTTGGAGCACCTCCTGGATTTCATCCCGCAAGCGAGCTTGCTAGTTGATTTAGAAAAGAATTCTATCGTTCTGGCAAATGCCAAGGCCACTGAATTGACCGCCTTCACCAGGTCAGAGCTGATCAAGTCCAACATTGAGAATCTCATACCCTTCCTTTCCAACCACCTCAAAACCGGTTCTACTTCCAGTAAACCTGAGACATATATCGACAGTTTGGCAACTCGTCAAGGTTCGTCTATTGAAGTACGCGTAGAGATCACGCGTTTTGATCCCCTAGGCAGCTGGGGATTAGTGACATTTGAACCGGCAAATTTGCGCGAGAAATCAGCAGCAGAACTTAAACGCCGTTCAGAGAGACTCAGTGATTTATCCGATCTCATTCTCGCCAGTTACGAGAAAGACGTTGAGCGAGCGCTCCAGAAAGTTCTGGAGTCTGGTAAGAAGATGACTGGTGCAGATTTCATTGCACTTTATCTCGCCCATGGTACAAAACCTGGCTTGGAACGAAAATTCACAAGTGGTCTAATTCCTTCGATTCCAGAAAAACTTGAACCCAGTGAAATCAATGAGTATTTAAAACCGACTACCTGGGAACCAGGAAATCGGGTGTCTAATCATTTATTCCGGGCGGCAAAAATATCAAAGATGGGCTACCTGCAGACATATCCGATTGGTGAAGATGGGGCATTCTTGGGTATCGTAGTCCTTGCCGCTGAGCAGGGTGGCATCCCTGCGGAGAATACAGCAATTACGCAAATATTGTCTGGTGTTATTTCCGGCGTTATTCAACAAAATTCTGTCTTCGCGAATTTATTAAATCGCGAACGGATAATGGGACAAAAAATTCTAATAGGAGATACAGTTCAAGAATCAACCCAGGATGGGATTATACTGCTCTCACCAGATCTATTGATCGAGGAGTTAAATCCACAGGCAGAAGCTCTACTTGGGTATGCCTCCACAGAAATCTATGGGCAACCTGTGAATAACGTTTTGATTGGTCCCTTAAATTTAGTACCGGCGCTGCAGTCTGCTCAGCAAGGCATATCTACACCAAACCTCGGCGAAGTTCATCTCCACCGGCGGGATGGGGTAGCATTTCTTGCTCATCTCCAAGTGATCCCGCTGATGAGTGATGAAGACATTCAAGGCATAATTGTCATGCTGCGGGATTTAAGCGCCCATGAAGAGTCAGAAATTCGCAACCAGCAGCTCGAACAACGTGCCCTGTTAGGTGAAGTAACCGCAATTTTTGCCCATGAGGTACGCAATCCGATAAATAATATCAGCACTGGATTACAATTGATGGCATTCAATCTGCCCTCAGATGATCCCAACCAAGAGGTCATCACTCGCTTGTTGGATGACTGCAACCGATTAAACCATCTGATGCAGTCCGTGCTGACGTTTTCCCGTCCTCCTGAAAATAAATTTCAACAGGTTGACCTTGCGGAACTCATTCCGACCCTTTTGGAGCGCTGGAGGCCGCGCCTCGCCAGGCTGAAAGTTGAACACGAGTTTGTCTCAAAAACGAAGACCACGACAATACTTGGTGACCCGCGCGCTCTCGAACAAGTCTTCAGCAATTTAATCGGTAATGCAGTCGAGGCGATGAAATCGAACGGCGGAAAGTTGTCCATTCATATCCGCCAATCTCATCAAGAAGGTGGTCGCCAGTATATCGAAGTTAACGTCATTGATGATGGACCGGGCATTCCCCCAGATTTGATCGATCGCATATTTGAACCTTTTGTTACTACGAGCCGCAACGGCACTGGACTGGGTTTGTCAATCGCCAAACGCATCGTTTCCGCTCATAAAGGCACTATCAGTGCCTCCAGCGTGCCTGGTGGTACGGTTTTCCAGGTTACCCTGCCCCAATTCCAAAACCCAGAGGTATAAACACTTAATGAGCTTAACAGTCCTTATTGTTGATGACGAAGAAAATGCGCGCTTGAATATCGCCTCCTATCTCACCAGCAGGGATTATGAAATTCTCCATGCCGCTACCTTGGGAGAAGCCCGCGAACAGGTTTTGAGTGGAAGCGCAGACATTGTCCTTCTTGATGTGCGGCTTCCAGATGGCTATGGACCTGTTCTGCTCGAAGAAACCTTGCATATCCCCCACCGCCCTCCGATAATCGTTATTACTGCGCACGGAGATGTTGATAACGCGGTTTATGCGATGAAGAACGGAGCCCATGACTTTCTCGAAAAACCCATCGATTTAGAGGAGCTCGAAAAGACTATTGTTCGCGCTGGGGAGGTTGTCTCAATGCGGCGTGAGTTGAGCCACTTTCGAGAATCACAGCATAAGAATCTCAATTTTGTTGTTGGAAAATCTCCAGTCATGCGCACCTTGCTTGAACATGCACAACGAGCCGCTGAAGCTTCCGTATCCGTGCTAATCACTGGTGAAACCGGCACGGGAAAGGAAGTACTTGCACGGGCTATCCATGGCATGGGACCTCGAGGAAAAAAACCTTTCATTGATATCAGTCTGCCTGCAGTTCAGAGCACTGTTGTCGAAGCAGAGTTGTTCGGGTATGAAGCTGGTGCTTTCACCAGTGCTGAGAAACGAAAACCCGGCTTGATGGAGATCGCAGATAACGGGATATTATTCCTCGACGAAATTTCCTCCGCACCGGTTGATGTTCAGGTGAAACTTTTACGAGTATTGGAAGAACGCTCCTTCCGAAGAGTTGGCGGGACAAATCTGATTAAGGTTGATGTACAGGTCATTGCAGCCTCCAACCGGGATTTACTGAAAATGATGACAGATGGTGAATTCAGGGAGGATTTGTATTACCGTCTTAAAGTCGTTGATTTGCACATACCTCCGCTTCGTGAACATAAAGAAGATATCCCCGAATTGGTTGGTCTCTTCATTAGGCTCAACAACCCACAAATGGGCCTCAACATCGAAGATATCAATCCCAGGGCGATGGAAGCATTGATGAACTATAATTGGCCAGGAAATATCCGTCAACTGCGCCATGTACTCGACAGAGCAATGCTCTTTTGCGATGATGCTGCCATCGATCTTTCCCATCTGCCAGTTGAGATTATCAACAAAGCAAAATAATGCATAGTCCCCGAGTTTCTGGCATGTCTCTTGCACATATTATGCCAGGAGCGAGACTATGCCCAATTTCCCCACACCACCAGTAAACAACCGCATCGGTTTTCACTACTTCCCTGATACGGATCATTACCGGGAAACCGATTTGTATACCTGGCTGCCTGAGATCAAGACACTCGGAGCCTTCTGGTTAACCCTGGTCGCTCCGTTAGATAGAGCGATCCCGGAATTCTTCATCAATGGCTTGGTTGAGAATGGCATCGAACCTATTCTCCATTTTCAGCTCCCGCTAAATAAGAAGACTGCCAATGTAGATCTTGATTTGCTTTTTCAGAATTATGCCCGCTGGGGGGTTAACTATGTGATCCTCTTCGACGCGCCAAATATTCGAAAATCGTGGACGCCTTCAAGCTGGGCCCAAGAGGATCTTGTAGAAAATTTCCTGGACCACTTTATTCCCCAGGCGGAAAATGCTGCGAAAAGAGGACTTGTACCGGTATTCCCACCACTCGAACCGGGTGGAGATTACTGGGACACAGCATTTTTACGATCCTCTTTTCAGGCACTTGAGCGCCGGGGAAGCTATTACCTGCTTGACCGGATGGGGATCTCCGCAAAGGCCTTCTCTGCAAATCGACCGTTGGATTGGGGAAGCGGTGGACCTGAGCGTTGGCCAGAGTCGCGGCCATATTTCACAAAATCCGGCAATCAAGATCATCGGGGCTTTGCAATTTCTGATTGGTACATGGCAATCACCCAGGCCGTTATTGGTGAGCCCCGTCCATTGATTTTGCTCTACTTAGGAAGCTCTTCCAGCGAAGAAAAATCGAATGATCCTGAGCAAAAAGCACACGTCCGCCGGACTCTCGGTATGGTTCAAGCACTTGCTGGTCCATCATCTATCGCAAAAAATAACCCGTCATTGAAGGCGGTCAACGCTTTACCACCCCAGGTGCTCTGTGGTAATTTCTGGTTGCTAAGTGCAGATCCTGGCAGCCCCTTTGCAGATCAAGCCTGGTTTCTCCCAGGCGAGAACGGCAGTCCAAAGGCACAAGCCTTGATCCGCTGGAATTCCTGGGCGGATGGGAAAGCTCTGGATCCCACAAGATCATCACCAGTCCCGGTCACAACTCAAACCATTCCCCATTACTTGGTTTTACCTGCGTACGAGTGGGGTATCACTGATTGGCATCTCAACGCAGCCCGTCCTTTTATTCGCAAATACCGTCCGATGATTGGCTTTTCGTTGAATTACGCTTTTATGGCAGAGAGAGTCACTGTGGTTGGTGATGTAGATCAATTTCCAGAGTCTGCTTTAGATTTATTACGAAATGCAGGATGCATGGTCGAAAGGATCAGCGGGGATGGCACAAGTATTGCAACACAATTGGCAGAAAAATAAGCGGAGGTTCAGATGAGTGATTTTTTCGGAGGTCAAGATCGAGGAACGAATTTCCCCGTGCTTAAAGTCCTGGGTTTGGGAGGTGGGGGTTGTAATGCAATAAACAGGATGATCGAGCTGGGCATTTCTGGCGTTGAATTTCTGGCTGCAAACACCGATTATCAAGCCCTGCAAACATGTCTCGCGGCCAAGAAAATTCAACTGGGTCCTGAGATCACCCGTGGTTTAGGCGCTGGTGGAAATCCTGAGATTGGTCGCCAGGCGGCTGAGGAAAGTGAGCGAGCAATCGTTGATGCACTTGAAGGCGCAGACATGGTCTTCTTGACTGCCGGGATGGGTGGTGGGACTGGCACCGGTTCAATCCCGATCGCTGCCCGGGCAGCCAGATCAATGGGGGCGGTAACGATTGCAATAGTCACCACACCTTTCTCATTTGAGATGGGCACCCGCCAGCGGAATGCCAATCGGGGATTATCAGAGCTCGCCCGGCATACGGACACCTTAATCGCCATACCCAACGACCGTCTCCTGCAGGTAGCTCCTAGGGACCTGCCGCTTGAGGTTGCCTTCCGTCTGGCAGATGATGTTCTCCGACAATCTGTACAAGGGATTACTGAATTGATCACCGAACCTGGGATGATCAACGTGGATTTCGCACACATCCGCCGTCTGATGAAAATTGGTGGTGGAGCATTTATGTCCATCGGGCACGGAAAAGGTTTAGCCAAGGCACAAAATGCCGTGGAGCAGGCTTTGAATCACCCCCTCCTCGAGGAAATCTCTCTTGATCAGGCTGCTGGCATCATCGCCAATTTTACCGGTGGTGATGATCTCACCTTGTTTGAAGTCAGTGAAGTATTGAATGAACTCCATGCCCGAGTGAACGATCAAGCAGAAATCGTTTTCGGTCTTTCAAATGATGATCGACTGCAAGGCCGAGCTCAAGTAATTCTCGTGATTACAGGCTTGGGTGCTCCAACACTTGAGGAGGTCATGCCTGGTCTAGCTCTGAAAATTGATAAGAATTCAACAGCTGTTCGCAGAAGTATTGCAGATGCCATTCCCGAACCCGCTCCATTATCACCAGAAGACAGCGATTCGCCATTTGAATCAGTTCCTGTCGGTACTCCCCAGTATGCAGCCGATAATCTCGATATTCCAGCCTTCCTTAGGCGAAGGAATCGCTAATTTTGATTTCTCCAAAATATGAACAATTAGGGCCTATCAATGAACGACAATCAAATTAAATCCATTACTTCTCAGGTTTCTCGCCAATTTCCGGAAATTGCCGGAACTCAGCCAAAGGTCAGGAAACAGAGCGGGCAAAACTCGAAATCATTTCCCGTAACATACCTGATCACCTATCGCGGAAAATCTACAGCAGCCGATGGAAAATCGATTACGCGAATTATCCGGGTTACTGCTAACGATAATGGAAAAATCATCAAAATCTCTACTTCACGTTAAGGTCATTTAAAAATTTCATCAAAGAACTGGAGATTGGAATGAGTTTACGGCAACTTTCATCCCGCATTGAGCTTAGTTTTTGGCAAGTCGTGATCAATCTATTAAGCACATCAGACATTGTTCAGAAATTAATAAGACGGTTTTATTTAGACTTCTTGCCATACCTGGCGGCAATCAACAAACAAATTGATCGCCAGCTAATTATTCGCTGGACCGCAATCGGTTTAGGATTCGGATTCGTGCTTGGATGCATACTTTCTCTCTTCTGAATCCCACCAAGACATCTCATTTGAGTATGCAAAAAAATACCTTACCCAAACTCGAATGGCAATTCCCTAATCCTATCTTGGTCGAATATCTGGGCGGGGAGATCACGATCTCAAAAGGCTGTCAGGCGTATTAGGTCATATGGAATGGACCAATCGAAACCACATCTGTTGATTGAACCGAGTAGGGAGTGTTTACCCAATCAGAAGAATAAGATGCAGTTGTCTTACTCACAACGTCAATGAACCCTCAAGGAGGGAATATGAATATCCTCGATTTAAATATCTTCGACTTGAAGTTATTAATGGTGATTGGCTTATTTATCCTAGGAGCGATCACACTATTGATCGGTGTGCTGCTGTTGATCACGCGCTCTGCAAGCAAAGAAGTTCGCACCTTAGCATCACAAACTGCACAACTAGCTAAAAAGGGTATTGCAGAAGATGTTGCCGGGCTTGTAGGTAATGCTTCGAATTTGCTAAGTGCCACGAATGAACTTGTACGCACATCTGCAGGCATCGGAGTTTTTCTCGCGGTTCTTGGGTTCTTATTAATGGCAGCTGCGACTTGGCTTGTGTTAAAAATTTCCTGATGGGATCCGAATAGGCAGTTATCGGTAATATTTTCTCTCGGCGGAGTTATGGCAAAACGATCCTCATTATTGACTTCATTAAAATCCATTTTACCTGAACCGACCTGGTCATGGGTGATACCCGCATTAATCCATGACCGCCTGGTTTGGGATGCTCTCGGTGATCCGACTTTTTTCGAACGGGCAGTCGAAAATATCCATGAACCCAGGGATTGGTCTCCTGGTAACTTATCTTTGTTGACACTCGGGTACGCGAATTTAGATCAGCTTCCAGAAGAGGTTATCCAGGAAGCAAAATCTGCTTTAGAAATATTCCGCCAGGAAAATTCTTCAGATGATATTGCTGAATTAAATTTGAAGTTCGCTACAATGATCGCCCTTGGATTATATAACGAGCTCTCAGGATCAAATCACCGGCAATTCGGGGAAAATAATGTCCCCTTCTTGATGCAATCTCAAAAGTGGCTGACCTCTTTTGCAATCCTTATGAGCTGGGTGGATAACCCATCACTTTTTGCTCAAACCTTGCTATCTTCGGGAAATAATTCAAAAATAAATTCAATTGTTATTGATATCCTGATGTGCCAGCCATTGCCTCAGGAGGCGTTCCAGGAGAATATTGAAGATTTAATTGAAAATATTCCGCAAGCCGAAGTGGAACCATTTTTGAGTCAATTGGCTCGACACAAGCCGGAACTGGTGAAGCAGCTAGCCACAAATTGGATTAATACACACCAGATATCAAATTCTAGCCTCCATGCGTTTGATCTCGGTAATCAAATACAGCAGCTTTCAGAAGATCTTCATGCTGCAGAATTATTCAGTCTCGCTGGCCTAGACCGAGAAGCTCAGGAGCAGAGGTTAGGATCGATATACCAATTGAAAAATATTCAGGATAACTTAATCAATCGACTGGTTGGTGGGGTCTTGCTCGATAAGAGTACTGAGCAATCTTTATCTCTCTGGACTCAAACTTCCACTCCTAGAGAACAGATCCCACCAGCCGGTTTGATAGTGAAGCTTCTTCAAGCCAATCGCCTTGAGGAATCGAAAGCCCTACTACCGGATACCGAAAGGAATACACAAACATCTTTGCGCTGGCTCTACAACTTGTACCAAGCGTTGGAGAGTGAAGATCTCCCCCAAGCGAGAACTTTTGGCCAACAAACCTTGAATTCCGTGATTGAAATAACGGATCGTGATCTAAATGGGTTAGAAATCCAGCTTGGTTCTGAACAAGATGTAGTTATTTTTCTGACGGATTTAATCCACCAATTGACCTATTTGGCTTTGTATAAAGAAGCCTTCCAAGCTGCTCAAGTGCTGCAAGAATTCCAACCAAACAACACCAAAGCAATGATGACATTATGTAAGACAGCACGGTCCGCTGGTGAATATGAAACTTCAATCGCCTCTGCTGAACTGGCAGTAGCTCATCAATCATCCGCCCCGGAATTTCGCCGTCAGCTCGCCAAAAGCCTCGAAGTGTCAGGTTTCTGGGAAGAAGCGCTGAAAGAACGCAAAACCATCCTGGAACATCGATTTACAGAACCCGAGGCTGGTACCTGGCCAACTGCAGATGATCTAATAGCCCTGGCGAATTGCTCTATCCATGCGGATCAACCAAACTATGCACTTGATGCTTGTCAAAAGGCAATCGATATCGATCCATCAAACGGGTATGCTCATGCAATATTAGGAGAAGCCCTTTCGGTTCTTGGAGATCAGGAAAGATCGATGGAACACTTTCAGCTAGCCACCCAGCTCGCTCCACATCAAGCTTCACCCTGGCTCTCCTTATCCAAAGCATTTGAACGCTCTGGACAAATAGAAAAGGCTATAGAAACCTTGCGGACAGCCTCGCATGCTGTCCCTGATGATCCCGCTGTATTCTATGCTCTCGGAAAAGCCTTAGTTGCAGACGATTCTGTCTCCCAGGCACAATCCGCTCTGGATAGGGCATTCCAACTGGTCTCACAACCTAAGGTCATGCTTAATCAAAGATCAGCGAAATCCAGTCACAGGTCTGATATAGACCTTTTTGCACGGAATCGTGAACAGCTTTGCGAAATCGCACTCATTTATGGTGATATTTTGTCACAGCTTGGACATAAATCCCGAGCCAATAAAGTGTTCGAACAAGCTTACTATGCTTATCCTGCATATCCTGGGCTTGCTTATACTTACGCAAAATCGCTGCTGGAAGAAGGAAACGAAAGGGCTGCACTGGCTCCACTCGCGGTTGCTGTCGCAGCAAAACCCAATGAACCTCTGCCATATATTCAATATGCCAAGTCATTAATGCTGGTAAAAGAGTATCCTCTGGAGGCAGCAGAATCCTTACAAACCGCATTAAGAATCTTGGAATCCCAGGATAATGAAACTACAGATGAAGCAAGAGAAATGCAGGAGCTGGCCGTCGCTCTCCTAGGTCAAGCCCAAGAAGCATCAGGGGATCTTGAGTCAGCTTTGCGAACTTATACCCAAGCCCTCGAAACCGATCTCGCCAAGGAATTAACTTGGAAAAATACACTTGCGGTCGGTTTGGGTAGGGTTGCCTTGCAGCTAAATCAACCTGAAGTGGCTATTGCTGCACTCCAAGATTCACATCGGTCTGAAATTCAAGATAGCGAAGTTGCACAAATTCTTTGCGAATCTTATTCAGCAATCAACCTCAATCATGAAGCACTTTACGCCGCCAGGATTGCAGTCCATCTGGCTCCGGATGATGTAAAGGTCCTTGCATGGTTTGCTGACCAGGCCAAGAAATTAGGTGTGATCGCTGAAGCAGTCCCGGCACTCACCAGTGCAGCCCAACTCGATCCGCAACGCACAGATTTAATAATCCAGTTGGGTCAGACTTTTGTCACCATCGGCAAAAAGGATCAGGCACGCACAGCTTTTCGTAGCGTTCTCACTAGTCCATATTCAAATCCTGAGGATCTCTATCTCGCAGCAGAAAGTCTCAGCGATTTGGGTGACACCGTATCCGCAGCAGAATGCCTGGAAAGAGCGCTGGAGATTCATCCACACCCACCGATGTCATTAATCTTAGAATTGACAGAGGCATATACTGCAGCCAAGAAAACGGAATTGGCGATCAAGACTATCGATAAAGGCATCGACCAGGATTCCGAAAATGCATTGCTTTATACAACAAAAGCGGATTTATTAGAAAAGCTCGGACACGATGATGCTGCCAAGGCATGTCTGGAGCACGCCTTGATTGTGGATCCACAAAATGGCGAGGTGCATTACCGCATAGCGATAAATTTACGGAACAAGGGAGAAGTATTCAGCGCCTGCAGACATGCTTTTGAAGCAGTTCAGAGGCTTGACACGGGTGTTCTCGCTTGCGCTGCCCGAGGCCTGGCTGCCGAACTGGCCAGATCGACACTCCAAGAAAATTTGATCCAGGGATTGCTCGAACAAGTTGCAAACCCAGATAATGAATCAGAACCCAATGGGCAGGGGAAAAGACCACCTTCGTTATTTGATTATTTTTGCATCATTTCCGAATTTTCGCTTGACCGTGAAGAACAAATTGCTGCTGCTGCAGCTCTCAATGAGGCGTATTCCATTGAGCAGGACCATCCTCGTGGTTTAGGTTTACAGGGCAGGATGGCTCTTCGGCAAGGAGACCGCGAATCGGCAAATAAATCATTACTCAGCGGTCTCGAAAAAATTGGTTTTTCGACACAGCAGGAGAATCCCCTGGGAGCTAATTCCAATACGGTGCTTGGCTTGGCCTTGCTGGCAATCGAGCTTTTTAAATGGGATTTAGCACTTGAATTAATTGACAAGGCTGTTTCGATTTCCCCGAGTGATTCTTATCTCCTTCTGCAAAAATCCAGATTATTTGTTCTACGGGCAGAGTTTCAACATTTATGTCAATCCCTCGAAATCGTGAATCATGCCCCTGGTGCAGTCGCCTTATCTCCACGAACTCAGCGAATATTTGAAGAAACTATACACAACACGGTCAAATCATTGAATGATGATCAAAGGGTGCAAATACCAACTTCAATAATGCGTTGGAGAAAACGGGGAGAGATGGCTTTTAATCCATCTAGAGAAGCAATAGACGGAATCGAAGATCTGCTTACTGAACCATCTGATCAGGCGGCATTGCTCATTGCCTTATCACAAAGTAGAGATATTAATGCGGTCGCCAAACTATACCACAACCTGCAGAGTAAGGCAGACTCAGAAATCCTTCACCATAGCATATATGCCGCATATGCTGTGGCTTTGATCGAATGCGGTGACGATCTGACCTCTAAAGAGCATGCTTTCGAGTCGATAAAATCAGCAATTGATCAGTACCCAACAGAACCGATTTACTACAAGGTTCAAGCCAAGATCGCTGAGCTGCGCGGCGATTTGGTAGCGTCACAAAAGGCATTGCAAACCGCCCTGACATTGTGGTCAGATGAACCGCTTTGGCAATCTGCCCTTGGGCATATCTCGCTCTTGAATGATGACTATGATTTAGCGTTGACCCACTTCGAAAATGCGATCGCTATCGAGCCGAATAATCACCAGCATTATCTTGATCTCAGCCAAGCATATTTGTTAAAAGGTGATGGTGACGAAGCAATCGCTACTCTCAAACAAGCAAGTAATGTTGCCCCTCATCAAGTTGAAGTTTTACTGGCATTAGCATCTGCCCAATACCAGAACAGAAATTATTCCCAGGCGTTAAAAAGTACAAAATATGCTGCGGAAATAGCACCAGATTTACCAGATCCATTGTTGCTTAGTGCAAAGATCGCTCTCAAGATGGACGATCCAGGAAATGCGAAAGCATATGTAGAGTCTGTGCTGCGGATCAGTCCTAATGACCCCGAGGCACTCCACCTCCAGGCGAAATCCCTGATGTCCTCTGGTGACCCTTCAAAGGCACTCGAGATTGTAGAAAAAGCAATTCCATTATCATCCGATCCCCTGCCTTTGCTGCTCCAAAGGGCGGAATTACTGGGCAATTTTGAAGGGCCAGAAGCTAATCTTCTGGAGCTCAAAAGGATTTCTATTGAATATCCAGATGAACCCAGTGTGCTTACGCCATTGGCAAATGCCTTGGCGAAAGCAGGACAGCAAGCTGAAGCAATTCAGGCAGCCCAGCAAGCCTTGAAGCGAGGCAGTGGTCAACTCAATCTCGATGATCAGGCAAGCTTACATCACCTTTTGGGTCTTCTATTGCGTCAATCTGGCCAGCTTGATCAATCTATACAACAACTTTCAGAAGCTATTCGCATCGCCCCAAACAGGGTTGGCACTTATCTGGAATTGGGTTTGACCCATGAAGACCGTCGCGAACATAATCTTGCTCTGGAAACTTACCAGAAGGCGATCGCAAAATACCCGAATGATCCACGTCCATATTATCAAGCCGGCTTACTGCTTAAGGCAAGCCGAGATTATCCAGCAGCTGAAAAAATGCTCAGACGGGCAGCTGAAAAAGCACCAAACGACGTTGCTATTCACCGCCAGCTTGCAGCACTCGTTGCTCTGAACCTTGTTCACAATCGTCAGGAAATCTCTTCGGATGTGTAGAACAGTATGAACTCGATTCAGAATCTTTCCCAGCACACACTTACTTCCCGAGCAGATTTCTTGCAGCTGCTGGATGCTGCGATGTTTTCCGGGTCGATACGCTTTGCCCGTCAAATATCATTAACCTGGTTGGCGTACTATCCTGGCGATTTACCAGTACGTCTAAAATATTGTCAATTACTCGCAAAAGCAGGACAAATAGAGCAAGCTATTCAACAGCTGACCGATCTGAGTCAGGCCGATCCTGAATATTTGGATGCCTGGATCCAATTAGCGAATCTATTACAGGGAAATGCGCAGATTCAAGCCTCCACTGATAATGCTTTTTCAATTTCTGATTGCCAATCGGTAATCTGTGCATTAGGCGGAAAAATAAATGTCTCTGCACCATTGCCCTCCTGGTCGAATTTTGTGCTCCAGAGTCGCATTGCACTCGCCCGGGATGAGATTGAACTCGCAGAAGAAAACATTCACCAGGTATTGGTGGTAGATCCATTGCCTCCGATAATGGCAGTAATCCATCTGGCGATCATGAAAGGCGCTGAATTACCATCGATTGCCATCCAGAATCTGGCCGAATTTTATCGGCAACGTTTTCCCAAAACTATCGCCCCTGTCCTTTACCTGGCAGAATCTCTAATGGATGGAGGGGAACCCGAGAGAGCGGTTGCCTTGCTTCACCGGGCGGCCAGCCTGGATGTGACTGGACAGGTTGCCCTACGAATTTGGGGTTCTGACAATCCATACCAGAATTTGTGGCCGGATAAGCTCGAAGCACCGGTCAACATCCCTATTCCTGCGCCTGTGGCAGCGCTCTTTGGTTGGAATCGCTTACCACAACAAGCATCTTCTTCAAATTTCGTGGTCAAACAAAGCGAAACCGGTGGCAAAGATCTGTCGAACAGGTGCGAAATTCGATCGAATCAAAAACCTGGAATAATATCGCCAGCTGTTATTCATCTTGGTGAGCCAAATCAAAGAATCCCGGTAGCAGTGAAACCTGGGGCCCTAAGTAATCAGGGAGAACCTGTTCCCGAATCCCTCATTTCTATCCAAACCGAACTGGAACGGGTGGCGGCCAAAATCAATAGACGGCCTCTTGCTCAAAAGGATGGTCGCTTCCCAATCTATGTGGTTTTCACAGCCAAGAGTGGTTTGTCAGCTCAATACGGCACCAAGCATCTCGATCAACTTGATCGAGAGATGAAGCGAGTTGTTTCCAGCATTTCTGCTCGTCAGGATTGGGGATCGATTCTCGTTTATGCTGATGATCCAAGCTGCATGTCAGCCTTTGATCTTAATCCGGTTTCCCCCAAGGACCCCTGGTCGCTGAAATTGGTGATTGCAGATTTGGATAAATTCCTGCGTCAAAAAGGCGCGATGATCGGCGCCTTGCTTATTGTTGGAGGACCTGAAATCGTCCCATATCACAATCTTCCCAATCCGGTTGATGACGTTGATTTTGAAGTGCCTTCAGACAACCCCTATGCAACCCGAGATGAGAATTATTTTATTCCCGAATGGCCAGTTGGTCGCTTGCCCGGTGGAATCCAGGATGATCCGGAATCATTGATCTATGGATTAAGACAAATCTCCGACCATCATGCCAGGTTGGGAAGAAAGAGAAATTGGCTTCAAAGGTGGTGGGATCGCATTCAGTTCCGCCGATTTCTCTCAACAAATGGTAATAAATCGAGCTGGGGTTACTCCGCAGCAATATGGCGACGGGCTTCACTATCGGTATTCCGACCTATTGGTGCCCCTCATACCTTGTATGTTTCTCCACCAGTTCAATCGACCGTAGAACTTGGTGATCGCAAAAACGGTTTTTACCCATTCGCCAAGTTAGGCTATTTCAACCTCCATGGACTTGAGGATTCGGGAAACTGGTATGGACAACGTGATCCTAGCGAACCATCGGAATTGCCAGATTATCCAGTTGCTTTACGGCCTCAAGATGTAACCAACAATGGGCATGCACCTAGAGTGGTCTTCAGTGAGGCTTGTTACGGCGCTAATATCGTGGGTAAGAACCGCGAAGAGGCATTATCCTTGACATTTTTGGCGTCAGGTAGCCAAACGGTGGTAGGTTCAACCTGCACATCATATGGTTCGATAACTCCCCCGCTGATCGCAGCGGATTTGTTAGGACACGCATTTTGGAAATTCTTGCGAGATGGTTATCCCGCTGGTGAAGCTTTACGCAGGGCAAAAATTCACCTGGCGAAAGAAATGCATCAACGACAAGGATATTTGGATGGCGAGGACCAGAAGACATTAATCTCATTCTTGTTGCTTGGAGATCCCTTGGCGCAGTTCACAGAGATAAAAGATAACTCGAAAACGATTATGCGTGCAATGCGGGCACCCGGGGTCGTTAACACGGTCTGCGATCGAAACGGAAACTGCCAAGAATTACGAAAGAATATACCGCACCCTTTATATGATAATCCTCCGATTCCCAGCAAAACCCTTGCTCAGGTAAAATCGATCGTAGAACAATATCTTCCTGGAATGACGGATGCAAACGTACAGTGTACACGAAGCCATGCAACCTGTTCCGGTGAAGGTCATACATGCCCAACATCTCTACATAGCCCGAAGGCTAAAAATCAAAAAATACCTGAGCACAATGTGGTCACCCTAAGCAAGCATGTTGAACAATCCAATACAGAAAATGGCGCGACTCAGATACACCATCATTATGCCCGGGTGACGATCGATGATAATGGCAAAATTATTAAATTAGCTGTATCCAGATAACTCCACACAATATTGGTAAATATACATACAATCGGCAGACATATAGACGACCCCTGAGAGGCAAAACTCAGGGGTCGCAATTCTATTACAAATAGAACTCAATTTGATGAAAATTATCAAGCCTCAATCAGAATCCCAGATCAAATAATTGTCTCCAACACAACGTGGTTCATCTGGAATGCCAAGGGCCAGACATATTCTGTATGCAATTAAAGTTCCGCTTGGCGCTTGGATGGGGGGAATCCCGATTGATGTTCGCCCATTCTTGTCACTTGGTTGAAAATACGCTTTCCGCTGGCTCCCGTCTGGCATTGTGACAATTAATAACGGTTCAAAGTTTTCCAATGGTGAACCTGATTCATAAAGTGCAACGTGGATCTCCTGGAAACCATCAGAGGCAACAAATGTGTTTTTCTCCCAAACCTTTATATCCAGATCATCCAACTGCTGATTGGCACTAAAGTCCCGAACCGCTTCAAATTCCTCATTAAGATACTTGCTCCCCAACGGTACAGGGCCTAATTTTTCCCCGGAATCAGTCTTGATTGTAAACTCCAAACAAAGATTTGTAAAACACTGCCAATAGACACCAGGCTCAGGTGAAAATACTTCACTTATCGGTTTTCCTGCTGTTTGCAGGCCGCCAAATTGATCCATATAGTCAATGAAATAGGTCGGGATGTTATACCCCATTCCATCCTTGATTTCATAGAAGAAATCTAACTGAGAATCACTTGGAAAACTGAGGCCATATGCTTCATCACCGACTTTAACCGCTATTGACCGGATATACACATTCTCAGGATTATTAGCATCTGCAACCAATACAAGATTTTCAAAAATCACCTCTTGCTTTCCATCCGGGGCATAATGAAGCCCGGTGAGTGGTTTTCCAACAAAAGGCAAACCAAGTTCAACAATCTTATTCAGGAAAGGCTGCGGAAGGATTGGTTCACGAACCGCGATCCCTGAAGAAAGACCTTGATCTCGGCAATTCCGATCACATGCATAAGCACCGTATGCCATCAAACGGACTTTCGATTCCGAATCGAGTTTATAAAAACCAAGGTTTTCAAAATACTGCTCA
Organism: Chloroflexota bacterium; assembly: GCA_020349245.1. Taxonomy (GTDB): domain Bacteria; phylum Chloroflexota; class Anaerolineae; order Anaerolineales; family UBA4823; genus PFL25. The sequence goes on from CP070764.1 coordinate 3,974,069, forward strand.
ATCCTGCTTTTCTCGCGGTTGTAATATGCTTCACTGATCGGTTTCCCCACAAACCGGGCGCCGCCAAGCCTTTCGTAAGTCGTCAGGAAATCACCTATGACCAAATATCCATTAATGATTCTTCCCGACTGGTAAGCTTTCCCCAAGAGCTCCCCTTCACCCACACCTAACTCCAATCCTAATGGAGCTAAAGAAAAGCGAGTGGATTTTACCTGGGTGGGATCAAAGATCATTAATCCCGCCGCCAGATACTGCTTCACCACACCATCAATGGTTGCTACTGGAGAAATCGCGGGTCCTAATACAGCCTCTCCCCCAAGAGCAGCATAGAATCCCTTGAATACGGGATCTATAGCATAATCACCCGGGCTCAAATTCTTTGTAGAATTCCTCCTGGAAGCTAACTCCCAGGATAATATCCTTCCCGAAAGATCCTTGATTTCGCTTTCATTGAAATCCACTGCACTGCACCCTGTTAGGGTGAGAGCAACGAAAACCAATGAAATCAGAATGAATTTACGCAAATTGCGTAAATGCCTCATCTACTCACCTCAACTGAGTATTGGGATAGCTGAAAATTACAATAAACAACGATAAGCTTAACCAAATTAAGCCTTTCTCGGTGAGCTCATCACACTCGAGTAGACTTTTCGGTAACCAGGCTGTCTCAAGTTGCGGAGAAAAACCTTCTCTCGAAAGGAAATTGGCCTTATAATCTTGGCACAATAACGCAGAGACCCTTAGTTTTGCGTCCCCGCCTCACAGCGGGTTTGCCTTTTTCGAAGCCAGAATATTGAGAATTGAATAATTGGCGCGATCACCTAGCAATTCATTGTTCTGAATTTGGAAAACCTTTATTGGTCCCCACCAACACCCTCTGCACAGACGATCCTACCATATTTGGTAAGTAATCTAACTAACAATCCTGCAAGTCACCCCCTGATTTATGAATACTTGGATCAATCCTTGCAGCTCGCATAATTTCCAAAGAAAAGGTCTTCAGGCAAATTCGGGGTTTTTGTTCGCATCACTCATCATTATAACAATGGTTGCCTGTTCACCGCGAGTCTTCCAAAAACCAGGTGTCTCCTGGTTACGAGGAGATTTGCGTGTCATTGCAGGTTATGATGCTCTCCTTCCAGAAGGAGATTTGATTGCTGCCTACACGCGAGTTGTTGATAGTGATTTTCAATTCCGATTTGATTATCTCGAATTAAACGCTCCAGGCGGCGGGGATCTGTATATCGCCCTGGATACCAAGCCGGGTGGCACAAATAAATTACCATTAGCAGGATCTTCTGATGTTGAATGGGATACCTTACTCGTCCTCCCGGCTTTCAGCAGCCCATATGCCTTATCTGCAAAGGGCATGGACGTGCAAGGGACTCCAGCGAAAACAGATTCTAGATTCGTTCTACGTAATGATCTGATCCCCCGGGTCATCCGAATCCCCTGGCAAGATTATATCCTTGTGGCAATCAACAAAAACACGATCCCTATAACGAATAAAGGAATTTCGATTCAGGCTTTTAGCACTGCCCAAGATTCCAAGCAAATTCTCGATTCGATTGGTCCATTTAACAGCAGTAATTTTCCTCCCCAATCAGCACCTGTCTTGTTAACATTCTGGAACACTTTCCCGGCTTATTCTCCAGCCCAATCCCTGAGAAGATGGGACGGAGCGCACACAGGTCCGTTCGGTGAACGCCACGGACTGTCCATTTTGTTGAACAATATCCAGCGCTTTCAAGTTCCCGCCGTACTGCTGGACCTGCGGGATCCCCTTTCATTATCTGCGTTGGATTATATTGGCGCAATGCCACTTGTGCAGAAATTGGTGGCCGACAAACTACTCATCCTACCTGATCTGATTCCCGGCTCACCAACATTTCCCCTCTTCCCAATGGGCTTACCGGAATGGGCAGAAGAGAAATACCTGCAGGATTTGCAGGGCATTTCCAGGCAGTTTGGTTTACCGGCGAGTGATTTGTTTTACTCCCCGAGAGTTTTGGAACAAGCCCCCAAGGGATACTCATTGAGTTTCAGCCCCCAGCCTCCAAACCAGGCTACTCTTTCAAAACCCACTAATCCTATCCCCCTCCCCCAACAAATTCCAGATGAATTCCTGGCTACTCCCAGCGGATTACCGACTGCGATAAAAAAAATCTTGATCGATAACGCTTTGCAAATCAATCTTCAAGCCGGTGAAACCCCTTTGTTGATCCTTGGAGGGGATCTAGTGCAGAGTGCCTTTTCTGATCCCCTCGCCGGTGCAGCTACCTTGAGCTACATCGCCAATCATCCCTGGATCGATCCAGTCAATTCTGATCAGCTGCGTTCTATGGTTTCAAGTTTTATCCCCCAATTTCCCCCGGGCAACACCAAAATCAGCTCAATAGACTTATTTAAACCTTCGGCTGTCTTACAACAGTTTCCCAATCACTTTCAAACTCCCTTGGACGACCTTGCCTGGCAATCTGCACTTTCTTTGTATGCAGCCCTGCCCCCTGAATCAGAACAATTGCCAGCATTACGGGCTAATTATTCGGGTCAACCAGGGATACTACTTGCGGCGGCATCCTGGAGTAATCGACCCAAACAACGTGCAGATTGCAGCGAAGATCTCGATTCAGATGGAACGCCGGAATGTGTATTGGCTTCAGAAAATCAATTCACGGTCTATGATCTTGATGGTGCCCGATTGATTGCTTATTTCTATAAGTCCGAGTCAGGATTCCATCAAATAATCGCTCCTTCCTCGCAGTTTGTCGTCGGTTTAAGTGATCCAACTACCTGGCAGCTAAACCTTGGTGAGGGAGCAGATTCAGCAGGTTTACACGGAGCATTTATGGACAATCCCCCTCCCTGGGAGCCATTTGAAGTGATTATTTCCAACAACCAAATTCAATTTACATCATCCAGGGTTGAGACTAAAAAGACGTTTGTCTTATCGAAGGAAGGCATTTCAGTGATCATCAAACACCCAGGTAACATTCAAACCCAGGTCCCTATCGCTGTGGACCCCTGGATAAGATTTACCGCAGATTGGTA
>CP070764.1:3977219-3997241 GCA_020349245.1 Chloroflexota bacterium
AGGCCGCAGGCATCCACCAGGGGCTTGAGGATGGCGTTGATCTTCTCTTCCTCTGCACCGGACCACTGGTACATCACCGAGAGCTGGTCGCCAGCCTGGGCACCCATGCAGTCAATTTCGGGCATTTCAGGGGCTTCAGTAGCTTCCGGTGGGGGCGGAGCCTCCGTGGGAGGTGCTTCCGGTGGTGCTTCTTCGGTCGGTGCTTCTGTTGCCGCTGGCGCACAAGCGGTTATCAGCAAAGCAATCAGAAGTACAGCGGATATTGCGTATAACAAAGATTTTCTCATTTTATCCTCCAGAGTGGTATGGTTCAAATTGTGGTGCTGTAAATTTTGTTTGATTTAGAAATTCTTGTAATTCTCTTTTGATAACGCTTCATACACCTCCTTTTTAGTTTCTAAATCATCAGCAAGATCTCAATTTGGATTGATATGTGCGCCGCAAGATTGGCGCACGATGAATTGAGAATCCAGAAGGACTTGCTTTTGCCTGGGAGGATCACCTTGGATGATCCGGATTAGCATCTGACTAGCTCTTTTGGCTAATTCACTAGCAGGTAGTCGCACAGTGGATAGCGGGGGATCTAGATAGCGAGCTAGGGGTACATCATCAAACCCGACCAGGGCAATATCTTGGGGAATGTGCAAACCCCATTCAACAATTGCAGCTTTTGCCCCGATAGCAACGACATCGCTGGCAACAAATACCGCTGTGATTTTCCTTTCATCGGCTAAGAGGCTTTTCATTTGTTGGAAACCGCTCTCTGGATCGAAATCACCATAGCGAACAAGTTGCTTTAAAAATGGAATCCCCGCAGATTCGAGTGCATCCTGGTAACCGCGTAACCGATCTGCCGCTGCTGAGTAGGCTGGGTGTGCATTCGTTACACAGGCGATCTCTTTATGACCAAGGCTGATCAAGTGGTTAACAGCATTTTTGGCGGCAGAATAATTGTCTATATCCACGCTGTAGAAATCCAAGTCAGGTAGCTGGCCCATTAAAACGGTGGGAAAATGTTCCTGTTGTAAGGAGAATAAGGCTTCATCATTAAATCTGGGTCCGGAGAGGATCAAGCCATCAATACGTTTTGCGCGCACAAGTTCGAGATAGGCTTTCTTCTGATGTCGGGGTTCAACAATATCAATTAATAGGCGTATGGAATGCTGTTGAGCTGAGGTGATCAATCCATCCAGGATTTGGTTCAAGAAAATGTCTGAGGAGATATGGTGAGGGTTGCGTGTGAGTAGCAATCCGATAATTTGCGCCCGGCGGCTTGCTAATGCCTGAGCCGCTGCGTTTGGTACGTAACCAAGTTCCAGGGCTGCATCGATAACTCTTTGACGAGTTTCTTCACTGATCTGCACCCCTTCGACGTTATTTAGCACTAAAGAGACGGTGGTTCTGGAGACACCGGCATGCTCGGCAACGTCATTGCTGGTAACCCTTTTTTTATTCATACCCTGTGCGACATGTCACTAACACGCGTTACTAACGCGTGTTAGTAATATAACAAATTTTTCAGTGTTTGTCAACATATTGTGAATTTATTCACTCGCTCGACTAAATTTTTTTTGGAACAATCTTGAAATATTTTTCGTCTCTTATTCATATTCCACTCCAATTTTTCGTCACGAAACTGTTTCAAGAAGCTGGTCTATAATAATTGTGAAAGGTTAGAATCAGGCGAGGAAATCATGAAAAAGAGAAAGAGGTATTCCCCACTTATTACACTCGGCTTGCTCGCTTTGCTGATGCTGGCCTGCAATTTTCCCTTTGTGGCTTCGCCCACACCATTTGTTTTCCCGACTCCTGACTTGACCATGACCGCATTGTTCAATCCCACCCTCACCTCCGCGCCGGTGATTTTTCCAACCCAGACCTCGCCCCCGGCCTGGAGCAGCCCAACTTCCACTCCCCAGGGTTTGGAGCCATCGAGCACTCCTTCGAATACTCCGCTTCCCCCGACCGCTACTGCGACCAACACTGTCACACCGACCCGGTCATACGCTGGACCAGGTATGCGCCCAAAATTCGGCATGGTTGGCTATTATTTTAATGCAGCCCCAAGAATCGATGGCTCTTTAGAAGATTGGACCCTGGACCGCTATTTGATTGAGCAGGTTGTCTACGGTAAGGATAATCATTCCGGAGCAGCCGATCTCTCCGGCAGGGCGATGGTCGGGTGGGATGATAAGAATCTGTATCTCGGCATCCGGGTGCTGGACGATAAATACGTCCAAAATGCCCGGGGCTCGAACCTTTTTAAAGGGGATTCCCTGGATATCCTGCTGGATACGGATGTTTCGAGCGATTTCTATTTTGCAGAGCTCAACAAAGATGATTACCAGATTGGTATTTCCCCCGGCTCACCCAGCGCAAATGAGAACATGGAAGCCTACTTGTGGTTTCCCAGCGCGTCTTCCGGAAAACTCACCCAGGTAGCCATCGCCGCCCGGGCACGAGGCGATGGTTATATTGTCGAGGCCGCAATACCCTGGTCTGTCTTCAACATCACCCCGCGTTCAGGGCAGCACTTTGGTTTTGCTTATTCAATCTCTGATAATGATAACGCTAACCAGAATATTCAGCAGAGCATGGTTTCATTTGTTCCCATTCGCATTTTGACCGATCCGACAACCTGGGGCGATCTTACCTTGGTAAAACCTTGATCAACCACCCTCGATAAATAGAGTTTTAATCTGCGCAGCCTGAATCGATCTCGATCCAGGCTGCATTATTTTTCTCGAAAGATTCGCCTGAATTGCTCTATTCAGGCGATGAGTCCAGGTTTAGGAAGGTGAGAAAAAATGTATTTTGTAGGGTAAAATTTATTGATTAATAACGCATTAAAAGGATTATGATGGCTGAAATAAGAAAAGCCGGATCAAATATCTCAACCGGCGTAACCTTGAGCAGAAGTCTAAATCTGTTTACCATCACGATGATCGGTATTGGTGGGATGATCGGGGCTGGTATCTTCGTTTTGACTGGGATCGCGGCTGGGGTGGCGGGTCCAGCATTGATCCTTGCTTTTGCCCTCAACGGCATCATCACTTCATTTACCGCGATGTCTTACGCAGAATTAGGCTCTGCATTCCCCGATGCAGGTGGCGGATACCTGTGGGTTAAAGAAGGCCTGGGCGGTGCACAAGGATACCTATCAGGGTGGATGAGCTGGTCTGCACACGTGGCGGCTGGTTCGCTTTACGCGCTTGGTTTCGGTCGGTTTGCTACAGAGATGTGGATTATTGCTGGCCTGTCAACCTTTGGGCTCAGTATTGGCCAGATGACACTGATCTTCATGACCATAGTGATCCTGGTATTTATGTTTATTAATTATTGGGGGGCGTCTGAAACAGGCACAATTGGGAATGTTGTCACTATCATCAAGATAGTGATTTTGTTGCTGTTCGTCTTATTCGGCATTATCGTGATGCTTAATTCTGATGGTTGGCAGCAACGCTTTACAGAAGATTTTATGCCGAATGGATTCATCAAGGTCTTTGCAGCAATGGGGTTAACCTTCATTGCCTTTGAAGGTTATGAGATCATCGCCCAATCCGGGGAGGAGGTGATTGACCCCAAGCGAAACATCCCCCGGGCGATTTTCCTGGCGATCGCGGTGGCAGTCACGATTTACCTCCTGGTAGGTATTACTGCACTCGGTGCCACTACACCCCCCGATGGTTTGAAGGTATATGAGTTTCTTGGACAGCAGAAAGAGGTGGCGATAGTGGAAACTGCCCAACAAACCTTCCCGCTGGGAATCGGAGCGGTGGTTTTGCTGTTCAGCGGGTTGGTTTCCACGCTATCTGCTTTGAATGCCACCACCTATTCTTCCTCCCGGGTTTCTTTTGCTATGGGTCGGGATCATAACCTACCTCTCATTTTAGCGAAGGTACACCCACAACGTTTAACCCCCTACTGGGCTGTGATTGCCTCCGGAATTTTCATGCTGATCATTGCCTGGTTTTTACCCATTGAGGATGTGGCAGCAGCTGCAGATATCATGTTCCTATTGCTCTTCCTGCAGGTCAATGTTGTGGTAATGCGGTTGCGACTAAAAATGCCTGATCTCGAACGTGGTTTCCGAGTGCCATTATTTCCGCTGTTCCCCTTGCTGGCAATCGTCTTGAACGCCCTGCTGGCAATTTACCTGTTTACCTTCAGTCCTATTGCCTGGTATGTGGCAATCGGCTGGATCGTAGTTGGCTTACTGGCATATTACATCTACTTCTCGAAGATGGAAGAGCTGGAAAAGCCCAAGGAGATCCTTCTAGAAGAAGTTCTGGTCAGCCGGCAGTACTCCGTGCTTATTCCCGTGGCTACTCAGGAGCAAGCCCGAATACTGGGACATATCGGTAGCATCCTGGCGCGGGCGAACGAAGGTGAAGTATTAGCGCTGCATGTAGTGCGGGTTCCCTACCAGCTGACCCTCGGAGATGGTCGCACGTGGCTGAAAGAATCTCGTCCTTATCTAGAGACTGTCATCATGCAAGCTAAGGAAATGGACGTACCCGTGCACACGATGGTCCGCCTGGGGAGGAAGGTCGATGACGCTGTGCGCAAAACGGCTGATGAGAATGCTTCTGATCTGATTCTTCTGGGCTGGCCGGGTTATACCAACACTGCTGGTCGATTATATGGTTCAGTGATCGATCCCATCGTGGATGATCCTCCCTGCGATATCGCTGTCGTGCGCTACCGCGAACACCGCCCAATTCGGACGATTTTCGTTCCTGTCTCTGGTGGTCCAAACAGCCGCCGGGTGGTACGCACTGCGGTGAATATGGCAATGTTTGGTGAAGAAGGACCTGCCCTGGTCAACCTGATGCACATCATTCCGGCTGGCGGGGGCACCCGGGCTCGCATACGTGCTGACCAGATCTTTGATTACGCCTCGGAGGGTGTCGATTACGTGCATATTACTCGTTCTATCGTTGAGAGCACGGATGGTGTCCTGGAGACGATCCTGGACCAAGCTGAGAATTGCGATTGCGATTTGATCGTGATCGGTGCCACTGACGAACCCCTCTTCAGAAACTTGTTGTTCGGAAACATTGCTGACCAGGTGGCGAACCGGGCGAAGGTAACTGTGATGGTGGTCAAGCGTCGCCAAAGTGCCTTCCATTCCTTCCTGCGCCAGACGGTCTTGGAACCATCCACCAATCCAAACCGAGACGGTAATCCAGTTGTTGACGTGATGGATAAAACCGGGTCGGATAACGACCAGGATTAATATAGCAAATCTAGCAGAAGGATTAGATCCTTGCTGGGGTTATTTACGGATTGTCCCCGCTGGCGATAGGTCTTGCAGGATCTGTGATCCACTCGCTCCACGAACCGGCGTATAATCTTGGTTCTCCCAGGCCAGCGTATTCCATAGCCAATACATTTTGCGTGGCTGTTACCCCGGAACCACAGTAGAATGCTGTATTGGAAGCGGAAGTTTTTTCGACCAATGGCTTGAAGTATTCGCGTAATTCTCCGGGGGCTAGAAATTTCCCATCCGGGGCAAGGATATTCAGGTGGGGTGCTGATATGGCTCCCGGGATATGACCAGCGACTGGGTCGATCGGTTCAATTTCGCCGCGATAGCGTTCTCCATCTCTTGAGTCAACCAGCAGGAAATTTTCATCCCTGAGCTTTTTGAAGACTTCATCGGTTTCAATTAATCTCCAATGCTTCTCTCTTGGAATGAACATGCTTGAGGATCGGGTTTCCAGACCGCCACGAACTTGTTCTCCGGACTCTAACCAGGATTGCCAACCGCCATCCAGTACGCAAACTGCATAATGCCCCAACCACCGCAGCAGCCACCATAACCTGGAGGCTGCCATGGAACCACTGGCGTCATCGTAAACGATGACCTGAGAGTCAGAATCGATCCCCCAACTGCTGAGGGTTTTTGTCAAAGCATCAATTTTTGGGAGTGGATGACGCCCCGTACGGCCCGGGATAACTGGTGAACACAGATCATCATCCAGATGCGCATAGGTTGCTCCGGGGATGTGTGCTTCAAGATAGCTACGGCGGCCGAAACCTGGATCCTCTAATGAAAAGCGGCAATCGATGATCGCAAGATCGGGATCATCCATCTCGGATAGTAACTGAGGCATTGAAATAAGGGTTGTATAGATCACTTTTGCCTCCACAAATTTGAAAAAGGATAATCCTTAATGGCCAGAGATGCTTTGCATAGAAGCAATTTTACCGGACGAGCAGCACAGCACATTCGGCCTCATTGAGCATGGCGATTAACTTTTCTGGTTCAAATTGTTCCCTCTTTATAGGTAGCACTACAACATCACAGCTGGAGATACGAGCGAGGTATGATAAGAGGTCAGCCCGTAGGTCAGTTACCCAGCGAAATTCAAGCTGCAGTTCAATATTTTCGAATGCTGACTGCACCTCTTCCTGCAACTCTTCTGCTTTGACCTTGGTTTCAGCCAAGATGAGGATGATCAGTTTACCCTGAGGTCTGGATATTCTCCGTGCAGCAGCGAGAGCTTTCCGGCCGGCAGGTGAACCATCATACAAAACAAGGGTTGGCGAACCAGGTCGGACTTTTTTCAGCAAGATGAGAGATTGGATTGGAGAACTAACCGCCACTTCTCGGGCTGTTGAACCAATTTTGTTGCCACCTGACCAGCCAGTTTTACCCAGGATGATCAGATCTGTACCAGCTGCCGCGGTTATCAGCTCTCCAGGAATTACCCCGCGTGCCCGTTGAAAAGACCAACGCAGATTCCCCTTGCGAGCGATAGATGCCAGCAGCTGTTCTACCCGCCGGGCATGAGCCCGTAGCTCACGCTCTAGATGGGGAGTATCGATATCATGGGAGGACCCTGAATAATAACCAACCTCCTGCGTAATAGGTAACTCGGCAGAACGGATAAGGTTGATATCCTCAACGTAAACGCCAATGAGCTCAGCCTGGTAACGCACAGCCAGTTCTGCTGCCAGCTCGAGTGCTGCCTGGCTTGCTGGAGAGGCATCCAATGCGATCAATATTCGGCGTATTTCATCTAAACCGTTTTCAGATTTCATGAATTATCATCCGGTTCTTTTTCTGAAGAATCGTCTTTTTTCTTGCTCAGTTTTTCCAATCTTGCTAAAACTCTTCCGCTAATCGACTCGGGTGGGTAATTGCCATCCGCGTCGAACTCACCCATGGCGATTCCTGTCAGCAATTCGATACCTTCATCTATTCGAGATATTGGATAGACGTTGAACAACCCATCAGCGACTGCATCCCTTACCTCTTGTTTCAACATCAGGTGTTCTACGTTTGCTTCCGGAATTAATACGCCCTGTTCACCGTTGAGACCGCGTTCCTTACAAATATCAAAGAAACCTTCTATTTTCTCATTTACACCGCCAATTGCCTGGACCTGGCCAAGCTGGTTCACTGATCCAGTTACTGCAAAATCTTGCTTGATAGGCACCTGGGAGATCGCTGACAGAAGTGCGTAAAGTTCGGCAGAGGAGGCACTGTCACCTTCGACTCCGCTGTATGATTGCTCAAATACCAGGCTGGCTGAGAGTGAAAGCGCCTCTTCAGAAGCAAAGCGCTGGGTGAGGAATCCGGCCAGGATCAATACACCCTTTGAATGAATCGGACCGCTGAGTTCCACCTCTCGCTCAATATCGATCACATCTCCTTTACCTCGCCGGATGGAGGCAGTGATGCGGCTGGGAAATCCGAATGAAAACTCACCCATCTGCACAACGGAAAGTCCGTTGATTTGACCTACCTGGGACCCTTTTGTGGAGATCATGATCGTTTCACGCAGAATATTTTCCTGGTACCGTTCACGCATCCGGTCGGCGCGGTATATCCGGGCATCAATGGCTTTTTGAACGTCACTGGCATTGATTTTATCTGTGCTATTTTCATTAGCCCAATAATTGGCTTCATTCAGCAGATCCACAATGTTATTGACCTGAATGGTCAGCTTGACTGAGTCCCCGATCACCCGGGCGGAGTGTTCGATTAGACGAGCTATCGCCTCCCTGGTTAGCGGTTTAACTTCATTCTTCCTTGCCAGCGTGGCAATCATCTGGGCGTACAAAATCTGGTTTTCAAGAGTACGCGGTATTTCTTCGGCAAAATCTGCCTGAACTTTAAATAGTTCTCTAAATTCGGGATCATATTGGGATAATAGGTAGTACATCATGCGATCGCCAAGCAGGGCAACTTTCAAGCTTAAGGGGATCGGCTCTGGTTCGAGGGATACGGTACTCAATAGGCCCAGCATCTCTCCTGGAGATTCAATACGCACCTTTTGCGTCTCCAGGGCGCGTTTCAATGCTTCCCAGGTGTATGGCTGGGTTAATACCTTGCGGGCATCCATCACCAAGTAGCCGCCGTTTGCCAGGTGTAAGGAGCCAGGTTTAATCAAGGTGAAATCAGTGATTAATGCTCCCATCCTGGCCATCTGCTCGACACGCCCGATAAGGTTGGGATAGGTTGGATTTTCTTCAAATATTACCGGTGCACCGTCTGAATCCTTGTTATTTACCAGCAGATTGACTTTATAGCGGCGCATAAATGTGGAGCTCGACCGTCCGGAGGACATTAAGGCAGCCAGGGAGGCTTCGTCTTTGGGTTTGTCGCCATCTTCTTCTGCTTCTATCAGCCGGCTGGCGTTCTCCACGACGTCCTTCTGCACTGCCACCAAGTATTCGCTGACTTGCGGAAATGCATCGTAAATGGTTTTCAATTCGCTTAATATGCTCGATACGGCAATTTCTGTGATTTCGTTATTAAGCTGGCGAATACTCCCACGCAGCTCCCGCTGCCAGACAGGGATCTGCTGAAGTAGAATTTGCAGTTCTTCCTGCAGGGATTGAACCCTTTTCTCCATCTCCTGGCGGGTCTCTTTGGAAAGCTGTTTAAAATCTTCTGGGGGAATAACTTCTCCATTCTTGGTTGGAGCGAATACCAGCCCTGCCGGTGTCCTCAGCAGGGCAAAATTCTCTTTCGTTGCCTTCTCCTGCAGTTTATCAAAGGCAGCTTCTTGGCGATCCTCAACCTCGCTTTCTACCATTCTGCGGCGGGTACGGTATTCATCACTTTCAAAAGCAGCAGACAGCGTATTCTTTAATTCATCGATGAATTGCTCCATGTCTGATTGGAATTTTGCTCCCATCCCAGATGGCAGACGGATCGCTTTTGGTTTATGATCCTGATTGAAGTTAAAAACATAGCACCAATCATCAGGAACAGTGTCTTTAATTGCTTTCTCTTCAAAGAATTTCTTGACCAGCGACCGTTTTCCTGTACTCGGGGGACCCAGGGCAAAGATGTTGTATCCGCGGCTCTCCATGCCGGTCCCAAAGCGAATCGCTTCGAGCGCTCTCGGTTGACCAATAATATCTGTCAGTTCCTCAAGTTCGTCACTGGTTTCGAAAACAAATTGGGTAGGATCGGTCACCTGGTAGAGCTTTTCAGGGGAAAGGGGCTTCACGCTCATGGGAATTAGCCTCCTGAGGGAGAAAGGATAATCCTCGGATGGTTTCTGTTTACACATTGATCTTACCAAAATGTGTCCGTTCCTGTCTATGTGATCCTGGAACACTCTTGACCCATTTTCAAAATGGGAGGAAGATCAAATTGCAAATTGATCACTTGGTTCCCTGGTGGGATACAAGAAAATCGGCAGGTGGTTTGTGATCTATGAAGCGTGGAGGTATTGTTAAGGAGTTCTTTCGTTGGGGGAACAAGAAGGTTCAGGTGGTCAATGAAGCTCCAGTTTTTTAAAGAAGGAATCGAGATGAACGCGATTAATTATCTCTGCTGCATGCTCAGTTCGAAGAAGGTTTTAGAACTGAAGGTGCTGCTTGAGATATAATGGAGCAGACTTTCCCCAAATCGAATGGAGTTGAATACATGACGAAGTCATCAATATGCTTTGAATTTCATATCTCTCGCAGAGCACGAGATTATTACGACTTTGATTCTTCGCTATTCTCTTTGAGTGGAAATGTGGTATTCGCCGATTTCTATGCAGCTCGTTTATTCACCCAGAAGATTAACCAGAAGAGAGATCTGCTTCGTTATCCTGAAACGGCTGTGCGCGCAGCTCAGATCAATGCCATGGGTTTGATCGACGAGATAATGCATTTCATGGTTGGGATTTATCGGCAACAAATTAATCCCAAGATGATGGCAGAAGCATTAAATGTACTCAATACGCAATTAGGCGCAGAGAAAGTCACCGCTTGTTTGATGCAGTTCAACGATCAATTTCCCCCCTTGGATGTATACCGGGGAAAAATTGAAACCCAGGCATATTTGAAAGACTCAACGGGTGGGATTCCAAATAAGCAGATCGTCCTCGAAGAATTATTGATGCTCTGGCTGGCAAATATGAATCCAGCATTTTCACCATATTTAGAGCTATTTGACGATTCGGACCTTGAGAAGAATACCGCATATACTGAAATAATCTTGATGTTGAAAGATTATTTTGAAACGCAGACGAAATTCGGTCCAGACCATCAAAACCTTATCGATTTATTGCGCAGCCCGGCGATCGCAGTTCCCCATTCTTTGCAAGGACAATTGGATTATATTCGCATGAAATGGGGTTATCTCCTGGGAGACTATATTTTCCGCTTATTGAGCAGCCTGGATTTTATCGCCGAGGAGGAGAAACCCATATTTGGCGGGGTGGGACCATCTCGAGTTTACGATTATGCAGGATTGGATATCGAATTCGAGCGCTTCAGCCCGGATAGTGATTGGATGCCCTCAGTTGTACTGATCGCAAAGAACATCTTTGTCTGGCTTGACCAGTTATCCAAAGAATACCAGCGACCGATCTACAAATTGGATCACATTCCAGATGAAGAACTTGATCGCCTGGCAGATTGGGGGTTCTCTGGTCTCTGGTTAATCGGTTTGTGGGAGAGAAGTTCAGCTTCGCAGAGAATCAAACAGCTGCGTGGGAATCCTGAAGCAGTCGCCTCGGCATATTCTTTGTTCGATTACCAGATTGCAGCTGAATTGGGAGGGGAGCAAGCCTACCATAATCTCTTTTCCAGGGCATGGGCGCGAGGGATCCGCCTGGCTTCTGATATGGTGCCTAATCATATGGGGATCGATTCAAATTGGGTAATCCAACATCCAGATTGGTTTATCTCCTTAGATCACTCGCCTTTCCCAGCATATACATTCAATGGGGTAAACCTTTCCTGGGATGATCAGGTTGGGATATATATTGAAGACCATTACTACGACAATACCGATGCTGCGGTTGTTTTCAAGCGGGTGGATAATTGGACCGGGAATGCGAAATATATTTACCATGGCAATGACGGAACTAGTATGCCTTGGAACGATACAGCCCAGCTGAACTTTTTATCTGCAGAAGTCAGGGAAGCAGTTATTCAAACCATCCTGGGTGTGGCGCGAAAATTTCCAATCATCCGGTTTGATGCTGCCATGACCCTTGCGAAAAAACATTATCAAAGACTCTGGTATCCAGAGCCAGGCACAGGCGGAGCGATACCCTCCAGAGCGGAGCATGGATTGACCAAAGAACAATTTGATTCTGCATTTCCTGTTGAATTCTGGCGGGAAGTTGTTGATCGAGTCGCTGCGGAGGTCCCAGACACATTATTACTTGCAGAGGCATTTTGGTTGATGGAGGGTTATTTTGTGCGTACATTAGGTATGCACAGGGTGTATAACAGTGCTTTTATGAACATGCTGCGCGATGAGAAAAATCAGGAATACCGGCTGGTGATCAAGAATACCCTGGAGTTTGATCCTGAAATCCTTAAACGCTATGTGAATTTCATGAACAATCCGGACGAGCGTACAGCAGTTGACCAATTTGGCAAAAACGATAAATATTTTGGCGTTTGCATCATGATGGTCACAATGCCTGGTTTACCGATGTTCGGTCATGGACAAATTGAAGGGTTTGCAGAGAAGTACGGTATGGAATACAGGCGTGCTTACTGGGAAGAGAGAAGTGACCCCTATTTGGTTGAGCGTCATGCTAGGGAAATATTTCCCTTGCTCCGCAAACGCTACTTGTTTGCCGAAGTTGGGGAATTCTACCTTTACGATTTCTACACACCTGAGGGCTTTGTGAATGAAGATGTCTTCGCCTATTCGAATATGAAAGGAACCGAACGCGCGCTGGTCGTTTATCACAATCGGTATGCTGAAGCACGCGGTTGGATAAAGAACTCTGCCGCAGTTTCAATTAGGGGAAAGGAAGGGGAGCAGAGGCAGCTGATCTCAGGAACACTGCACGAAGGATTGGCGATCAATCCTGGGGAGAATTTTTACACGATCTTTCGAGACCAGGTAACCGGCCTGGAATACATTCGAAATAATCGTGAACTGGCTGAGCAGGGTCTGTATATGGAATTAGGTGCATACAAATATCATGTCTTCTTGGATTTTCAGGAGGTTCAGGACAGTGATTGGCGCCAGTACAGGCAGCTGGCAGCTTATTTGAATGGACGTGGCGTACCAAGCATTGAAACCACCTTAAAAGAGATTGTATTGCAGCCAATTCATTTCCCCTTTCGTGAGCTGACGTCCACTCAAATGCTCAGCCGTCTGCTTGAGAGCAGGGTGACCAGTGGGAAGCAAGTTGATCGCGAATTATTGGGTGAGGTTGAACAAAAAGCCAATCACCTGCTGGATGAAATTAACACCCTGACAAATTCAGGAAGAGGCAGCAGTGAGGTAAATCAACTTGCAGTCCAGGTCAGGAATAAAACCGGGGTGATACTCAAATTGCCGGGTCTGAGCAAAGATGCTGCTGCGGATTCAAGCCGAAATTATAAATCTGCTTGGAAATTAGTCATGCAAGGACTCAGCTTGCGGGAGCAGGATTTCCCGGCCTGGAGCGTGTTGCTGGGTTGGGCTATTACCAGCAACCTGGGTTGCTTACTGGGTGATGAGCAAAGCGCGGTACGCAGCCAGACCTGGGTTGACGAGTGGTTTTTAGGACGAATTCTGGCTAACTCGATGGTAGACCTGGGAATAAATCCAGACACCGCGTGGCGTGCGGTAAACCTGGTCAAGCTGCTGATCAGGCATCAGGATTGGATGCAGACCAGGACACCCCGCAGTAAGACGGTTCGCCTCGTGCTGGAAGAATTGCTGGAGGATGAAGCTGTCCGGGATTATTTACAGATTAACCGCTACCAGGGAATTTTGTGGTTCAACAAAGAATCTTTTGATGACTTATTCGGATGGCTGATGAAGGTTGCTGCCATTAATCTCTTCGCTGATCCAAACATCGATCAGGCAGCTGCTCGCACTCACCTGATCGAGTGTTACCAGATAATCCGCAAGATCAAGAAAGCGGAGTCAGTTTCGGATTATCAGCTGGAAAAATTGCTGGAAGCTGCAGGTCGTTGATCAATTATTACCTAATATTTGGGGGGAATACAGCGTCAAAATGGGAGATGCTTAACTGCATCCCAAGGTCGTGATATCTGCTCTCTAAAAACTTCGTCCGCACTCAGGCCTGTATGAGGACTGATTACCTTTTTCAGGTCAGAGATCGCCTGGGAAGATAAATCATTTCCGGTCGCGAGGTGAGCCAGGCGGACTGCCTGTGCTGCATAGGCGATCACATTCTTGGGTTCAATTCGATCAAAATCCTCAAAATACCACCCACACGAGGTGAACATGCGCTGCCTTTCTTTTTGTGATTCGAGTAAAAGGGCAATTACTTTCATTCTCTCGCTGGGTAATGGATGGCTCTCCATTTCAGCGATTAATCTGTGCAGAGAGATCTCTCCAAGCAAGACATGGATATAACGCTGCCTGAGAACTCTTGGTTTGGGAATGTGGCGGTAGAGGGCTTCAAAATACAAACCATCAAGGGCAGTAGCGAGCCGGTTTAGTGCCGAACGTAAATGGTTCTTCCATTGACCGTCTGTGGATATACACGCACACCCTTTACTCCAGCGATCAACACCATGATGGCATGACCACGATGTACGCTCACGAATGCGGATAGTTTCTTCAGGAGGATTTGTTTCCAGCCAAAGCGCAGGATATGTTTTATCCAGGCCAGCAGGTTCTCCAGCTCCATTTAATAATTGGGCTAGGAAATCTTCTCGGGAAGGTTGGTGGTGACCATAAAGCTCACCGTCAGAAGCGATCAACACTAGCTGGTCTTGATCCCCTTTACTGCTATCGGTATGGTAATGAGCTGCAAGTTCATATTGAGCAAAGAATTTCGCATCAATGGTAGACAGGGGTTCAAAACTGATCTTGGAGCTCAGCATACCTTGATAGAAGAAAACCGCAATGGATTTATCACCAGGGAGACTCACGTTATAAGGTTGCGTGGTATCCAGATGGTCACGATCCGCCTGCCAGGGGGCGAGTATTGTAAATTGGATGCCCTGGTTCGATATGATAGTTAAAGTTTCATAATCCACTGCTGTCTCTGGCAGCCACATCCCACGCGGTGCATGTCCAAATCGATGGACAAAATCTGCAATCCCCCAATAAACCTGGAGGTTTTTTTCAGAGGAAGAAGCGAGAGGCAGAATCGTGTGATGGTACGTCTGTGCCAAGGCATTTCCTATGCCATAGCGCTTCAGGTTCACTTGGTTTTGACTAATTATTTGCTGGTAAGTCTCTTGATCTCTTGTTTCCAGCCAGGAAAGCAGCGTGGGACCGACGTTAAAGCTCATCCCAGCGAAGTTATTCAACCTTGCATTGGGTTGGTAGCATTCATGTAAAATGCGCTCGTTCCAATTTTCGTATGGAGCAGCACTGCTTTCAGTCGGTATCCTGCCGGATAATGGGTCTTCGCGTGGCGGTTGGTAAAAATGTCCGTGGATGCTGAATGCTTTGATTGGCATTTTTTTACTGTGAATGGAATTGGAGTTCTTGGAAACCAAATGGCGATTATATCATTATTCTCAGATGGGTCCTTCCTTGAAACCCCGAATCGATAAAATCTAAATTGCTCCATCAGTACGTGATTACCAGTAAACTCTCGAATTGAACTAGGATTTATAGAGGCAGCTTAGATTCGAAGATCGTGTAAAATTAACCGAACCCTGGCGAAAGTATATTGGAAGGAGACTCTATGAAAACTCGAGCGGTCATCATGGCTGGCGGTGAGGGTTCTCGGTTGGGCACATTAACTTCAAAGCGAACAAAACCAGCAGTCCCCTTTGCAGGAAAATACCGCATCATCGATTTTACGCTCTCAAATTGTGTAAACTCGCGAATATTTGATGTAATGATATTAGCCCAATATCGTCCTCATTCATTAATTGAACATATTGGATCTGGTGGACCATGGGATTTGAATCGGGATTTCACCGGAGGTGTGCGAATTTACTCACCATACAAAGCCAGGGGTTCCTCCGAATGGTATCTTGGAACGGCCGATGCAGTTCAACAAAATTTTCGGTTTATAAAAAGTTCCGACCCTGATTTTGTCCTGGTGCTATCGGGAGACCATATCTATGTGATGAATTACGATGCATTGATAGCATTCCATGTCGATCACCAAGCCGACGTAACGATCTGCACAATCCGTGTACCCCTTGAAGAAGCCCCACGGTTCGGGATTCTTAACGTAGATAAAGGTTATCGAGTGACCAGTTTCGAGGAAAAACCAAGGCAACCGAGCTCCAATCTGATCAACATGGGTGTGTACCTGTTCAATATTGAATTGCTGGATAAAGTACTTTGGGAAGACCGGACGCGAAGTGATAGCAGCCATGATTTTGGAAAAGATATTTTGCCGTACCTGGTAGCTACTGGTGCCCGGGTGTTTGCATTTCCATACACCGGGTATTGGGTGGATGTTGGAACGGTAGGATCATATTGGCAGGCCCATATGGACCTGATTAAGGAACCAGCCTCCATTGACCTCAATGATCGTTCTTGGATCATTCACACCCGCACTGAGGAGCGCCCACCGGTTCGTATCTCCGCAGGAGCCAAGGTGATTGACAGTATGGTCACAGACGGTGGGGTTCTTTCTGCAGATTCAGTGGTTGAGCGCAGCGTACTCTCGCCTGGTGTGCGGGTTATGAAGGGTGCGGTTGTGAGAGAATCTGTGATCCTCACGGACGCGGTAATTGAAGCTGGTGCAGTTGTTGAGCGGGCGATCATCGATAAGCGGGTGAGAATTGGAAAGAATGCGATCGTTGGCGGGATTGATCTGGAAAGCGAACCGGTGATATCAATGATCGGGAAAAACAGCCACCTTCCTGAAGGCATCAGAGTCGAACCAGGCGCAATCATTGCAACTGACGTTATCCCAACAGATTTCTCCACAAATATCATTCGCAGTGGAGATTACATCCAGACGAAGCGATTAGCTTATGAAGTTTGAGCGATCATCAGGCATTCTCCTCCACCCAACAAGTTTGCCAGGATCCTATGGAATCGGTGATATAGGCCCTAACGCTTACCGCTGGGTTGATTTTCTTTATAAAGCGGGATGCAGATTGTGGCAGGTCCTTCCACTGGGTCCCACCGGTTATGGAGATTCTCCCTACCAGTGTTTCTCTGCATTTGCTGGCAACCCATACTTGATCAGCCCCGAGCTGCTCCTCGATGAAGGTTTGCTCCATACAAACGACCTGGTTGAAATGCCAAGATTTCCACCTGATAAAGTAAATTTTGGTGAGTTAATTCCCTGGAAGACGGGCTTGCTGGATAGATCGTTTATCCAGTTCCAACAGAATGGCAATCGAGAAATGAAGTCTGATTTCGAGGCCTTCAAAGTGGGACACAGCTATTGGCTGGAAGATTTTAGCCTGTTCATGGCCTTGAAGGAGGCTCATGGAGGCGGTTCGTGGGTGAACTGGCCGCAACCGCTATTAGCTCGCGAGCCCTCTGCGATCAAGCAAGCCCGGGATATGTATGGGACCAATATTCAGCGTCAGGAATTCCGGCAATTTATTTTCCACCGCCAGTGGTACTCGCTGCGTGATTACGCCAACGAGGCAGGTATCCTCATCATCGGCGATATTCCGATTTTTGTTGCTCATGATAGTGCCGAGGTCTGGGCAAATCCTGAATTGTTTTACTTGGATGAAAAGGGGAACCCGACATTTGTCGCTGGTGTACCACCAGATTATTTTTCAAAGACAGGGCAGCTATGGGGAAACCCATTGTATCGCTGGGAGGTTCATCGTAAAGATGGATACCAGTGGTGGTTAAACCGCCTGACTTCAGTTCTTGGCCTGGTTGATATAGTCCGACTTGATCACTTCCGAGGATTCGCCGGATACTGGGAGGTTCCATTTGGTGAAAAAACTGCGGAAAAAGGTCGCTGGGTACCAGGTCCAGGTGACGATTTCTTCCGGGTTGTTCAGCGGGAGTTAGGTGATTTACCGATCATTGCTGAGGATCTTGGGGTTATCACACCAGATGTGGTTGCACTGCGAGAGCGATTTAAACTGCCCGGGATGAGAATAGTTCAATTTGCATTTGAAGGTGATCCGAAAGACCCCTTCCTTCCCCACAACCACACCGAAAATTGTGTGGTTTACACGGGAACACACGATAATGATACTGCCAGGGGTTGGTACGAAAGGGTACCTGAAAAAGAGAAGCGCTTCTACAGGCAGTATCTGGACCGGGATGGGAAAAATGTTGCTTGGGACCTGATCAGAGCTTCCTGGAGTTCTGTAGCAATTTTTGCTTTAGCACCGATGCAGGATTTCCTGGATCTTGGGAATGAATCACGTATGAACTACCCCGGGAACCCCAGCGGAAATTGGACCTGGAGGATGTCACCAGCGGCGATAGAAGATTCGTTGATGGCGCGAATCAAGGAAATTAATTTCTTATACGATCGTGAGATCCCTGCTGCTAATGTGGCTGGCGAATCGGATGGAAGTTAATGTGGGTTAAATTTTGGTCAAACCTCGCAGCCTTTTTTTGTTGTTATCTCTCCACTCAGAGGGAAAACTGAATTGATGATCGCCGGTGTCGCAAATAAAAAATCGCACTGAAACATGTTCACATCCTGTGATCTTGGCAACCGCAACTTACCGGGATGGATCGATTCTTCTTCGTTTTACCTGCATCTATTTTATTTTAATTCAGTGGATATCTATCATTCTTCAGGATTGTCTGCTGAATCTTGTTCAGGTTGCCAGTCGGGGGCTGCGCGTTTCAATTCCATGGGAGAAAGTCGATTGACCCGGCGGCAATGAGGACATTGCACATTATAGTGATTGAGATTTTCCGCATGAATAGCATCTAACGCTGCATGAACAGTGTCTTTGCCAATTGCAAAAGGTCTATGACAATTTGTGCATCGGATTTGCATCAGGGGCTCCTTTCTCAATGATTTAAGTATACAACATCAAGGCAGGATGGAGTAGGTCAGAGTGTCCGTTATAATTAGATTATGACAAAATACTTCACAGAAACTGGCGATGATGGTTATACGGGCCGTCTCGGGAAAGGCCGATTGGCTAAGCATGATCGCTTGATTGAAGCCATCGGTACGATCGATGAAGCTTCTGCCGCGATCGGCTTAGCACGAGCTTCCAGCAAGATTCAAGGGAATAAAGATCTGCTAGTCGGTGTGCAGAGAGATTTATATCACTTGATGGCTGAGTTGTCTGCGACGAGTGAAAATGCTTCGAAATTCCGGGTCATCGATGAGGATAAGGTGCGTGGGTTGGAAAGCCAAATTGAGGCGATCGGCAGTGATATTGTGATGCCGAGTGAGTTCATCGTTCCAGGTGACAACCTTCCAGGTGCAGCAATGTCTCTGGCGAGAAGCATCGTCCGCAGAGCTGAGCGGAGAGTTTCTGAACTCCTGCACGCAGGAGAGATAGAAAACCAGCAGATTCTCCCTTATCTGAACCGCCTTTCCTCCCTTTGTTTTGTTCTAGAACTTCTTGAGAACAATTCTACCAATATCTCCCTGGCCAAGAAGGATAGCTGAACGCGGATTCCATCCAGATATTAAAAAGGGTTTCCAATTATTCCAAGTGGAATTTAGGAAGCCCTTTTTTTTATTCCTAAATTTATTTATTGGTTTAGCTGAGCCTGAACTGCATCGGATATTTCAGAAAATGAGGGGACTAAACCGGGAGTGAGTAATTTCCCATTAACAAACACTGATGGGGTCCCGGTCACACCCAGGTCTTTCCCGGACTGCAGGTCTGCATCAATCACATCTTTATGCGTGTTTGCATCAAAGCACTGATTGAAACTTTCCATATTAAGACCGATAGATTCCGCGAATGCAACCAGTCGATTATCGCTGAATGCTCCCTGATTTTCGCCGTTCCAATTGGCAAACAGGATATCATGGAAATCCCAAAACCGGTTTTCATCCGCTGCACACATACTTGCATTCGCAGTTTGATCGGATTCTTTGCGCACTGCCTGGTCATCGAGAAATGGGAAATGGCGGAATACATAGTAAACTTCACCTGTGGCTACATAGGTGTCAACAATTTGAGGTTCGATCTGTTCGGAGAAGTTTTTACATGCTGGACATTGGAAATCCTCATAAATCTCGATCTTTACAGGGGCATTTGGATCTCCGAGGGCTCTCCCATCGGCCATTGGACGTTCAATTGGTGTAATGGTGATGATTTCACCTACCGGACGAAAGGATGGGTAGATCAATAGGGCAGCGATAATTAATGCAGCAGCAACTGCAGCAAGGATGATAAAGATCCTTTTTCTCTTTTGTTCCTGGCGGCGCTTTTCACGCACCGCTTCGCGTTTCGTTATTGGGCCTTTTTTGCCAGCAGAGGATTTATTACTCATCGAATCTCCCTTCTAAAATCGTTTTATAACCACCCGATTTTGCCATGTTCGCTGAAGTTTGTCCAGATATAAATGAATTGTGTTTAATCTTCTAGAAGATCCTTATATACCGTCACTTGCCAACGGTTATACTGTGTTGTCTCACCGTCTCAACTGCAAATCTGCAAAAAGGCTCACCGGTATCAGGCAGTCGGTTTCGAGGACCTCGAAATCTTCGCCCGTTGCCCACTGGACAGCTTCACGAATGAATCCTGTGT
>CP070764.1:3997341-4026576 GCA_020349245.1 Chloroflexota bacterium
TCTGATAGGCAGATCATTTGTGAATAAGATAACGCAGGTTTGTATAATTTGTTACAAACATTCCTGTAATTAACTGATTTATCAGCCATTTAATCCCAATTACGTATTGCGCATTTTTAGCAAGGTAAATTAAGGAGGGGATTTGAACAATCCTTACTCAGGCATTATCAGGAATTTAGCCAGATTCTTGAAGAGTATAAGTTCCTGGATACAACCCTGTTATGTGAAAGTACAACAAAAAATTGGGATACTGGGATGATTACCATAAATCATCTGGCTGAAGGGTATCCAACAAACCTTCATCTGATCAAGATGCAAACCGAAGGATTGACTCACGCATACAGCTTGATTCAGACGCCACACAATATCAACTGCCTTAATTGGGTGTTAGGACATATCGCCATAGGACGCGATCGTGTTCTCAGCATATTTGGAGAAGAGCCATTCTTCAGTGAGGCGGAGGTCAATCGGTATAAAATCGATTCTGATTCCATAAATGCTGATGCTGAGGATGTAATCAGGCTTGAAAGAATGATCGCAATCTTAATGGTGGGGCATACGAAATTTGATCAATCTCTTTCAAAAATTGATGAGGAAACCCTCTCCGAGTGGATCAAATTGGGTACACGCCAAATACTGTTGGTGTAGCGTTTGCATGGCTTTTTTTTCCCACGAAAGGTACCACACGGGATTGGCCGGTCTTCTGCGCCAAATTGCTGGCACAAACGATAAGATTATCCAGCTTGATTAAGACTGAAGAGCAGGCAAATCTGAAGAAATCATGATAAATCCCTCCAGGTAGGAGATCGCCCGGGGGAGTCCCAAAACGGTTTTTTGGGGGAGGTTATCCTGGTATGACTAGTTGCGAATATAGGTGACTGAATTAAATGTGCTTGTCCATCCTGTTCAAGGCATTTGCTGTGAGTCAAGCCAACTCTGAAAGAGGTGATTCCGCTATGCAGGAGGAGAAAATTCTTGCTGCACATGGTTTGATCAGCGTTTTTCCTTGAGACGAAATGATTCATTCAAATGGACAAGACTGTGACGGGTGGCTGGCATCAACAACAAACCTGCAATATTGCGCTTGCTCCAATACTCAATGATGCTGGTGGCAGCCTCAACGACCGCTCCTTGTTGCTTGACCTGGACCAGGCGCGCGGGATCAACTTTTCGGCTTAAATCTCCTGCTTGAAGCTCCTTTACGATCTGCCTTGTTTTTCTGCCAACCGCCATGCGGTATGCTCGTAAAGCCTGAATTTCTATTCTTTTACTGAGGTCCGCAATCTGGATGGGAGACATTGCATTGCCTGTGTCCAGGACATCGATCTTCAATTCCTGCAGCCAGTGATTTTGGTGCAGCACTTGTGGGCTGGTTGATACAAGCAAGTTCATGGCGACGTCTTCAATTCGGGCGATGTGCCAGATATTCCAGAGGATTGAGTGTTCACTATTTGGGGGAATGCGGCGTGCTTTTTTTTCGCTCAAGTTGTCAAAAACTTCATCTTCCAGCGAAAAGCTTTCACTGCCGGCCATCTGAGCGGTGTGGAGCATGGCATGTTGTTTGAAAAAAAGGTCCTTCGCCTCCTCAAACTGGTAGCTGTTTTGAAGTTTTTTGCGTAATTCTGTTTGCTGCTTGAGACACAGCTTGCGGTTCGCCTCCAGTCCTTCTTTCATTTCAGCACCTCCACAAACCTGCTTCGGATCGATTTATGGTCCAGTTGGCCTCAAATCGCCTGCCTTAAATCCACCGGGTTTTCCTCGAATCAAATCGCTGTCCGTTTAATAACGCGCTCTTCCATCTTGAAGGGCACCCCTCTTTCGGCCATACCTGTAAAAAAACTCCAGGGCACTATGGAATCAGGTGTGATAACCCCTGGTTCTAAATCCCCCCTGGAAACCAACTTTGCACCCACGACTGCAGGTAGGGCTACATATACGTGAGCAGTTCCATAGGTCTTGATTAGTTGGCGCTTGAGTTTCTCATCCTTTCCATTGGTGAATACATAGGAGACCAGGTGGGTGATTTTTTCTCCCTCGTGTGATCCATCCACAGATATTTCCATGATACCGGTGAGATCCCCTTGAGGAGTGGATCTCTCGCTTTCTTCCAGGAAGGAATTCCCTGGTCGCTTGACCAGATGCATAAGTACATCTCTGGGGACGACTTCCACCCCTTTGACATTGATGGGATGATCACCTGCAAATCCCATCTTCACGAAGGCTCCTGCCAGCTTATCCACTGGATATTTAAAGTCCACCTCCTGGAGTCCCTTCTCCTTGTAGAAGCGGGGCAGGAGATACGGTTCTTCATGGTTATGGGATGAGAGCAGGATTTCACCCACCGGCTCGGGGAAGGTGTAAACTTCTGGATTACTGAATATGGGTGCGTCAATATATTTGCCTTCTTTAAGCAACATGGGTGGGTCAGCATAGTCCTCCAGGAGCACTTCAGGTGACCAGGAGGGTTCCCATGCGCTTACCACTTCTCCCGTGTCTGTTGGAGAGCTTCGACCTACGCGGATGATGATCCTTTCGATCGTCTCCAGCTGGTCGCAGATGTACCGGGTGATAACATTGGCAACGCCGGGGGAAAATCCACAGCCAACCAGCGCGGTTTTCCCCTGCTTCACAAATTCATCGTGAAACTTGGGGGTTTCTCCTGAGATCCAGCGGTCGAGGAATTCGAGATTACAGGCAGTATCAACATAATGTGCATTGCAGGCTAATGCAGCTTGCATCAGTTGCTCATTATATTGAATCAATGTGAAGTTTAAGATCGTGTCCACGCCTTCTGCAGCACGGATGAGATCATTTATGTTCCCGGCATCTATCTTCAAGGGAACCAGCTTATGACTTTTGATCCGCCTGGTCACTTTTTGCAGGTACTCCTCCTGAATGTCTCCTAACCTGACCTCTTTTACCTGCTCTTCGCCTGCAAGAATAGCGGCACAGGGTCCTCCTTGTGCGCCGGCTCCAACGATCAATACCTTTTCCATATTTTCTCCTATCAGCAGTGAAGGATTCCAGCAGAAATCCATCCATTCGTCTATCGGGGAGTTATGGTCCGCTGCAATAATTATAGACAAAAACCTTTCCCCCTGGTACGAAGTATAAACTCAGGCTGGCGGTTGTTTAGTGAAAGCCATAAAAAAAAGTGGTGTACCTACCGCAGAATAGGTGATTGACAAAATGTGTATCTCGCATAATAAAGAGTGAGAAATCAGACATTATTATGGTCATCCCTCGATGGTTAGAAAACTCAGTCCTGAAAAATTGAAGACCTTTGATTCTGCGTCGAAAATATCTGCTGCCAAAGGCGTGAAAAACACTTTCACGGCAGCAATGGCCTAAGAGGCAGGCACTACAGCCGGTATGCAATTCTTGTACTATTGGTCCCACCAAAATTTGGTCCATGAGCTGGTTCTTAAGATCGCTAAAGAACAATCCGATTACCTCCCATCCCTCTCGATCCCGGGATTGTCGGAGAAAGAAACCATCTCGACAACCCGGATGGGGTCAGTTCGCTGGTTCCGGGATAACCTTAAAGCCTACCAGGATATTCGCTAGGTCAAGGATTCCTGGTTGATAGCAGGGCACATCGCTTAAGAGGCGGAAATGTTCTTCGAATGTCCCTTGGATGCCATCCAGAGGGGCCTGGCAGTTCAGATATCAAGCCCTATCCCCCGGAATTGATCGGATCCATGCTTATCTAGGAAATTGGCACAGTGATGATTTTGATCGATATGGCAGCCGATACGATGAAAAAAAGAGTTTATAAACCTGGGATATAGCCTCTTCTGACAAGGGATTAAAGCTGATGAAATATAAAAGCATACTCGTCACTGAAAGAGGCGGTCCGGAAGTGATGCAGATCGTGGAGAATGACCTGCGTGCTCCCGGGGCTGAACAGGCGCGGGTAAGAATTCAAGCCACGCCAGTTTGTCAGGACGATATTGCAGTTCGGCTTGGTAACCGGCCATTTTTGGCGAAACCTCCATTTGTGCCAGGTTATTCCATACTCGGAATTGTCGACGAAATTGATGAGAGCGTCACCCAGGTCGCTAAAGGGGATCGTGTTGCCGCGCTGACCAATTTTGGCGGATATGCTGAGTACATTTATATAAATGAAGATCAATTAGTCCATGTCCCCAATGATCTTGATCCAGCTGAAGCAGTGGTGTTGATTCTCAATTACCTGGTGGCTTACCAGATCCTCCACCGGGTAGCAGGCGTGAAGGCGAATGACAAAGTCCTGATTGTTGGTGCGAGTGGAGGCGTAGGTACTGCATTTCTGCAGCTCGGAGCACTTGCGGGAGTCAAAATGTACGGGTTAGCTTCCCCTGGGAAGCATCAAATTCTGGAGAAATATGGTGCGGTACCCATCGATTACCACACACAAGACTTTATAAAAGTAATCAAGCATTTGGAACCTTGTGGGATCGATTACGTGTTCAATGGTATGGGTGAAGAATATCTGGTTCCGGGGATGAAAGTGCTAATAAAAGGTGGTGTTCTGGTCCACTATGGTGGACCACAGAGCATATCGTCCTTCTTGCTTCTGGTTGCAGAATTAATTGTTTTCAATTTGCTGCCGAATGGCAAGAAAATAAAAGGCTATGGAACCCATCGATTGAGCATTGATCTGCTGAAGGAAGACTGGAGAAAGCTCTTCGCTATGCTGGATAAAGGGCAGATAAAACCTGTGATCGCTGCCAAGTATCCAATCCTGGAAGCGGCTGAGGCAAATCGGCAGCTGGAAGGGGGATCGGTTGTCGGCAATATCGTGCTATTAGCTCCGGACTTGCTTTAGTGCAGACTATAAGTTATCCCTCATCCCCAATGGCGAGAAGGTTGGAAGTGCGTTTAGATATAACCGAAACCGATTGCAATATAATTAGCGTTAATTAAGTATTACGCTAATAATGATGCATCATTGCTGATGTGTTATAATACATATAATTCGCGCAATGTAAGGGGTCTGGTTGTGTGCGAGGAATAGAAAATGAGACTTGAATGGGTCTGAATTAACGACCAAATGGGGTTGTAGGTTTTATTTCACGAAATTTCCTTACTGAGGATCCTGCACGCTTCTCTTCTAATTTTTTGCTATTGTGCAGCTTGATTGCACGGTCAGCATAGCCAGGCTGAATCGCTCTCGGTGATTTTTGGATTCCCTGTCGCGAATTTTTCGGAATCCCGATTGCTGCGCACTTTTTGTGATTCACCCATGAGATCCATCCCCTTACCAGATCCTATGAAAGGAGTTTTATTGAGTGCCAAGAGTTGAACTTCGGGATAACGAGTCCCAGCAGCAGTTATTAAGACGGTTTCGCAAGAAAGTAGCCATGAGTGGACGGTTGACAACTGTTCGACGTAAGCGTTGGTTTGTATCGAAGAGTGAATTACGGCGGATCGCGAAGAAAAAAGCGATCCAGAAGAGTAAAAGGCGGCAGAGAAACAACAGAAGAAATCATCGGTAGTACGTGGAAAAGCTTGACCAGAATTCACACCAAGCCGTGAACAAAATTACATTTTTCTGGATGAGGTAAACATGGGAACAAATATGATCTATTCAACAGGTGATTGGGTTGTGCATTCCTATTATGGTGTTGGACAAATTCGAAGGATTGAAGTCAAGCCAATTCATGGTGAAGAGACGAAATGCTTTAAGGTGAGAACCAAAGACAGTACTTACTGGTTTCCCACAAGTGACCAGGATAATCCGCGCATCCGTCCGGTTGCCACCAAAGAAATAATTGAAAAGGTTGTCAAGAACCTGAAACGGAAGTCCAGTATTCTGGATACAGATAGGAAATACTGGAAAACCCGGATTGAGGATGTGCAAACGAACGGTGATCTCCTTGAAATCAGTAAATTGGTGCGGGATCTCTCTACGCAGCAGGTTTTGAGAGATCTAAATCAAACTGAGGAAAAAGCCCTGGAGCATTTTAAAGAACAGATCTTGCGAGAATGGGCATCGTGCACCCGGGAAGAGGTCAATGAAATTCGACCAATATTAAATGAATGTATTCAATTAAGCAAGTCCAAAATCAACGTAGATTGAAGATGGGCGACTCCTGCTTGATTCCCGCAATAATCACCAAGAAATGTATGAGCGGGATTTCCAAAAGAAATCCCGGGTTCTACTTAAGAAGCAGGAATCTGATTATTCGGGAAACAGGGAATTATGTAGATATGCTGCTTGCATCCGGGAACTAGTTCTATTGAGTTCCCCTGGGACGAAATTCGAGAGGCGAGGATCAAAGCTGTTAATTCCTTCAATTCCTCAGAAAATCGGGATATGATTGCTAAGGTCAATCCTGCTACCTGGTTTTGGTTCCGGCTTGAAAACGCATGTAGCAATGGCAAAGTGTGTTCGGAAAACTGGTAGCGATAAAATTATGCACACGAAAGAAAGTAAACGCCATCTGCGTCGTAAGAAATCAAAGCGTGCAAAAAGGATGTTCACCAGCATGTATGAAATGAAACGATGCGATATAAAAAAACCGGATCAAAAACCTTGCTCCCAATCTGGGGAAAAATCTTGAAAGGATAAAGGACGACCATTCAAAATAAACCATGAGAAGAGAAAAAGATCGCAAGTTACACAGAAGAAGACATCGCCGGGCGAAAATAAAAAAACTCAAAACGAAATTAGCTGAAGCCCGGGATTTAAAAGAACGGGAGCTGTTGATGGAGAAGATTTTGAAAATCAGCGTCCATCCGAATATTGATTTGGCTAAAAAGTAAGTAAAGGAACCAATCATTTATCAGCGTTATTGCTGGGTTGCTCTCTTCTAGATATTCATATGGTTGAGTTTCCGGAATATGAAAGATGCCAATATTTAAATTTTCGCGCCAGCCAAATGTTCTCGAGCTACAGCGAGAAGAGGATGTAGACGGGTTAATTGAAGCTTTGGACTATCAGGATGACCATAATATCCGGCTTGCTGCTGCCGCGCTTGGGAAAGTCGGCGATAGACGTGCGGTAGATCCGCTAATCGCGGCACTTGATGATCAGGGGAGAGTCAAAGAGGTTGTTGTCCAAGCATTAGGTGAAATTGGCGATCCACGTGCAGTTGACCCTCTCATCACTGTTCTGGATGACCGCGATTGGGAGGTGAAAAGTACTGCTGCGAAGGCGCTGGGCAAGATCGGAGAAGATCGCGCCATTCAACCGCTCATCATGATTTTGAGAGAACAAAACGAGATCGTACGTTGGAACGCTGTTGAGGCTTTGGAGACGATTACTGGAGAATCCTATGTCAATGATATTCCGAAATGGGAACAATTGATCAATGAAGGCAATTGAGTTTATATTTGTGAAGTGAATCGAATGAGGAGTTTAAAAGTGATCGAACGTGAAAGTGGAATCGTCAAGTGGTTCAATGATTCAAAAGGTTTTGGTTTTATCGAGCGAGAAAACGGGGGGGATGTTTTTGTTCACTACAGCAACATCCTGGGCGTAGGCTTCCGATCTTTATCTGAAGGTCAGCGTGTTGAATTTGAGGTTGAGCAAGGTGTGAAGGGGCCTCAAGCGCGCAATGTCCATATCATTGGTCAGTTTAGCGAATCCAGCTTGTAAGATTTCAGTTGCGACCTATCACAAAGGGTACAGCGCCATTGAAAATGTATTTGGGGCTGCTCCATAAAAAGGCTTAACTGATCCCAACAATTTTCTTTTACCCAGCGCAAACACTTGGTTTTCTGTGCTCAGGTTTGAAACTGGCGCGGTTGTGAGACGGGATCAGTGCAAGCAATGGAGGGAGTCGTTCTACCGCCTCATAGAGGCTTCCAATACATAAAGGTATTGAAAGAGATTTTTGGTATTTTCATTCTTGGGGGATTAAGGGACGTCTACTCGAAGCCTAAGCAGTAGATCTTACTTGGATAGGAGTCTTCCAATTTTCAACAGGGGAGTATTGATCCAATATGCCTTCTCGATTCGTTCCTGAGCATTGTCAAGAATCGGAAATATATTTTCCTCACCCATTGGACTGTTAAAGATGCCAGTCTATGAATTTCGCCTGAATCTTTTTTTATTATGTTCAACTACCAATGGTATATTAGCGGGTAATCTGGTGGGCGTCAGGCACCATGACACCCCATGGGATTGTGAAAAGCTATAGGAATACTAGATTTACCCGTTTTTTTTCCACAGGTAGAACTTTTTGCCGTTATCCTTGTTTTGAAAAATTCTAAAAGTCCATTCTTTTGCCTCGCGATCTCCCTTTCTAGATGGACTTGCCCTCTGAGAGCTTTGCAATGATGAGTGGTAAGTCAAGCTGGTAAGATTCGGTAGTGAAATATTATTCGTTCGGATGTAGCCTGAGGAAATTTTTAGGTCGTGCTGTGTATCGAATGAGTATGAAATAGTTGGTCCAAATCCTCAATTTTTCAGGGAAAGAAAATGACAGAGATAATCACATCGCCAAGCATAAATCTGCTCAGAAATCAACTTGATTTCACCCGGGTTCCTTTCAGTGATCGAGGATCTCGCCTGCTTGTTTTCCTTAATGCTGATAAGGACAAGTTGCTTGTTCGATTAGCTGAGAGATTGGTCTCACTGGATGCGGATGTTGAAGCTTACCTTCGTAGACCCCCATTTATCCATGATCTTATGCTTATTGATGATCGAGGAGATCCGCTAAAGTTCGAGACCACAAATTACCCGCATATGATTTATTTCGAGACTGTGTTAGGAGAATTTGGCCTTACATTTGATGACGATCAAACTCTTGCTTTTGGTTTACCTCCAGGGGTAACGGTGGGGATCAAGTTTCATGTTGCTCCTCAATTTTGGACAACGAGTGAAAAGGGAGGTGAGTTTAAATCTATCCGCGAACTGTCTTACGATACCAATGGAGAAATTGTTGAGAATCGGATAAAGCCCCACAGGGGTGGTTATACAGTGGTCATATTAGTTCGTTCTGGAGATGATAGTACAATAACAATTAATATTGGGGATAAGAATACTCATAAGAAAGAAGTATCACCATTCTCATCGATCGCGGACTCTGCGGAGGAGCGCTGGAAAAGTTGGTTCGAAAAATTACCCCCGGTGGCAGATACTTACGTGCGCACTTACACGTATGCCTGGTGGGTTATGGCTAACAACCTGGTCCGCCCAAAAGGTAGTATAGCTTATGAAGCCATGATGCCGTCAAAAGTAAATTACGTTGGTTTGTGGTTGTGGGATAGCGCTATGCACTCCTTAGCATTTCGTCATGTAGATCCCGAGCTGGCGCGCAATCAGATCCGAGCAATTTTAGAATATCAGCTTCCGGATGGTATGCTTCCGGATGCAATCTATGATGATGGAGTAATATCAGAAATCGATCATCCCATCTTTGCGGAAGTCACAAAACCGCCAATCCTTGCCTGGGCTGGGCTGAAGTTGCACGAAACAGAGCCTGATCTGAAATTCTTAAACGATATCTATGTACCGCTAGTGCGTTGGAATGCATGGTGGTTCAGCATGAACGATGATGATGTTGATGGTCTCGTTCAGTACAACCATCCATATTCATCTGGATTAGACGATAGCCCTTTATGGGATTATGGTATGCCGGTTGAATCTCCGGATCTCAACACTTATCTTTGTATTCAAATGGGTTCTCTTGCGATGATGGCCGAATTCTTAGGCATGCATTCTGAAGCACAAATGTGGCGGCGAAGGTCTCAGGCCATAGTCCACCGCATGATTGAAGACTTTTGGGATGAAGCAAGTGGGGTCTTTCTGGCGAAGCATCACGATGAAAGTATTCCCGTAATCACTCCATTTAACCTTTATCCGCTGTGGACAGGGCAGCTGCCGGATGCTATTCGCAATCGTCTTATTGGGCATCTTACCAATCCAGAGGAGTTTTGGGGTGAAATTATTCTTCCTTCAGTCGCTCGAAACGATCCTCATTATGATCCCAGCGCTATGTGGCGCGGACCTGTGTGGACCAACATTAATTACTTTTTTATCGAAGCGCTTCGCCAGGTGGGGGAAGATGTGCTTGCCAACGAACTGACGCGAAAGACCCTCGATCTTATCATGCAACACCCAGGTATTTATGAATATTATCACTCAGAGAATGGATCACCTCCAGAAAAAGCTGCTGAAGCATTTGGCTGGACTGCAGCAGTCTTCATTGATTTAGCAATATCTGCGAGTAATATGCAGGAGTTTTCACGCCCGTGAATGGTTAGAGTCAGGAGTTAGTCGTGAATGAGAAACATCAAGAAGAAAAAATCCCGCGCCAGTCGGTCATAATTGCATCAAATCGTGGCCCAGTAACATTTTATCGAGAGCTGGATGGTGATCTTACCTATCAACGTGGCTCCGGTGGCTTGGTAACAGCCCTTACCGGAATTATTCAGGAGGTGAATGCGACCTGGATATCTTACGCCATCTCCGATGAGGATAAATTGTGGGGTGAGGGCCAGATCTCCCTCCAAAATAATAATGAAGTCTTCTCATTAAAATTCATTTCTACAGATGAAGCTGCATACGAAGGTTACTATAATCAAATTGCTAATCCATTGTTGTGGTTTCTCCAGCATTCGATGTGGAATGTACCTTATGCTCCTGTGATCGATAGGGATACTTGGAAAGCATGGGAGGCGGGATACGTAGCAGTGAATAAAGAATTTGCCTATTCGATCATTGAGCAACTGGAGAAGACCCCAAAACCGGTTTTAGTGATGCTGCAGGATTACCATCTCTACCTTGTTGCTAATTTCCTACGTGAAAACACATCTCCCCGACTTCGACCCACCATCCTGCATTTCACCCATATTCCATGGCCAGGTCCTGAGTATTGGGGAGTCTTACCTCCTACCATGCGGCAAGCGATTCTTGAGGGTTTAAGTGCTGCAGATGTGCTTGGTTTTCAAACCAATGCAGATGCTCTAAATTTCTTGAGAACTTGCCAGACCTATCTGCCTCGGGCGAGTGTAAATTACAAACCACAGCGTGTTTGGTATCGAAATCATGCAACCTATGCCCGCAGCTTTCCCATTTCTATCGATGTAGAACAAATAAATAAGGCAGCGGTTAGTGATGAAATTCAGGCTTATCATTCTGAAATTTCAGATCTGGTGGGTGGATGTCAATTGGTGTTGCGTATCGACCGCATAGAACCAAGTAAGAATATCGTGCGAGGTTTCCAAGCTTTTGAAGAGATGCTCGAGCTATATCCGGAACATCGGGGAAAGGTTTCCTTTCTTGCCTTGTTAGTGCCTTCTCGATTAGATGTGGAGGAATACCAAGATTATCTCGATGCGCTCATGGCTGCAGCGGGTCACGTAAATGCTGTATACGGAACTTTTGACTGGGAGCCTATCCGGGTAATCGTCGGTGAAAACTATGCCAGAGCGATTGCTGCATTGAAGTATTACGATGTATTGCTGGTAAATTCAATTGCGGATGGTATGAACCTGGTTGCAAAAGAAGGGCCCATTGTGAACCAACGTGATGGTGTGTTGATTCTCTCGGAACGAACCGGTGCCCAGGAACAACTCAATTCAGGTGCTATTGTCATATCACCCTGTGATGTATACGCGACTGCCGAGGCAATCCACCAGGCATTGGTCATGAATTATGACCTGCGAGCCGAAAAGGCAGCGCGTCTCCGTTGGTTGATTGAACGTGAGGATATCCGTGAGTGGTTCAGCCAACAATTAGCGGCAGTAGAAGAACTCAATTTGTGAAATCAAAATGACAAAACAAACTGTTGCCATGCTTCACTATTCAGCTCCCCCAATTATCGGTGGTGTTGAAGGAGTGATAAAAGCTCACCTAGAAGAACTTGTCCGCGCTGGTTATTCATGCACAGTGATCGCGGGGCGTGGTGATGTTGCTGACCTCCCAAGGAAGTCGAGTTACATAGAAATTCCTGAAATTGATTCGCAAAACTCTGCTGTCATTAAGCTTAATCAGGAGCTTGAAAAAGGTTCTGTTCCCGAAACCTTCGAAATCCTGGAAGATAGGTTAATCAATCGTCTTGAAAAAATAGTGGCTGAGTTTGATCACCTGATTATCCATAATGTATTCACCAAGCATTTTAATTTACCGCTTACCGGGGCGCTTCACCAATTACTCGATCGGGGGGTAATACAACATGGGATTGCCTGGTGCCATGATTTTACCTGGACCAGCCCGAGCTCCCGTTCGAAGGTGCATCCTGGGTATCCCTGGGATTTGTTACGTACGCAGCGCTCAGACTGCCTATATGTTACTGTATCGAAGGAACGGCAGCAGACCTTGGCAGGATTATTCAAATGCTCACCTGAGGATATCAGAGTGGTTTACAACGGAGTTGACCCAACACATATGTTGGGTTTATCAAATGAAGGGATCAGTTTAGTGAATCGCTTAGGCCTCCTGAAGAGTGATCTCAACATCTTGATGCCAGTCCGGATAACCCGAGCCAAAAATATCGAATTTGCCTTGGAAGTCCTTGCCCAATTAAAAGGAAAAGGCTTGCAACCAATGCTTATTGTCACGGGGCCACCTGACCCGCATGATCCAAAGAGCATGATTTACTATCAATCTCTCCGGGAACTCCGCGAGAAATTGGGAGTGGCCAGTGAAATGCGATTTGTCTTTGAATCGGGTCCGAATCCGGAAAAACCAAATTACATCGATGAACAGGTTGTTGGCGACCTATTTCGCATCAGCGATGTGATGTTTATGCCCAGTCACCGGGAAGGATTTGGCATGCCCGTATTGGAGGCAGGCTTGGTCGGCATTCCGGTAGTAAGCCGGGCTGTCCCCGCCGCGCAAGAATTAGCTGAAAAGGAAGCATTAATTTTTAGCGCAGATGATTCTGCTGAACTGGTTGCGAATTATCTGCTTGAGATCGTGGAGCGATCTCCAACAGCCCAGCTACGGCGGCGAATCCGCATGCAGTTCACTTGGCGAGCGATTTTTGAAAATGAAATTCAACCCATTTTGCTTAGCAGGACTGAAAATTGAATCTTAACGACACCTTTGACTCGAATCGGATTCGAAAGTCTGCCACCTTGCGTATCTTTTTGGATTACGATGGCACCCTGGCGGAATTTGCTCCAACCCCAGATGTGATCCACGTAGATTCTGAATTGATCGACCTCCTTGGAAGATTGAACAGCCATCAACGTTTTCAGCTGGCTGTTATCAGCGGTAGAAGGTTAAGCCATGTTCGTGCTTTGATCCCGGTTCCCGGTATCTTGCTGGGGGGGACTTATGGCATAGAAATTTTGGAACCGTCTGGGGAAATACTCGAAAGATTGGAGTTTGAGAAAATTCGCCCAAAGTTGGAAGTAATAAAACTCCAATGGGTTGATCTCGTTCATCCTCATGGGAATTTCTACCTGGAGGATAAGGGTTGGTCAATAGCGCTGCATGCCAAATATGCAGATCAAGAAACCACCGATTTAGTCTTTAGTAAGGCTCGACTAGCGATCCAACAGGCGAATCTGGAGGCAAGTTCATTTCGAATATTGGGGGGCCACAAATTCTTAGAGTTAGCTCCCCAGCTTGCAAATAAAGGTCTGACAGTGCGGTATTTATTATCCAGATACCCGCTCGAAGGAGCACTACCGGTTTATATAGGTGATGATGACAAGGATGAAGAAGCATTCGAAGAGATCGTTAAACACTCGGGGATTGCGATAAAAGTCGGTCCTCGCTCAAGTGACACGGTTGCACAATTGAATTTAGATTCACCCCAAATGGTTCGCCAATTCCTGGAATCCCTGCTTCAAGGATAAATGACAGGTATCTGCATTCTGTGCTTTCAGAATATATCCTTAATTCCAGGTTCTCATCCATTCTTCACAAGATATTTTCGTTGGGGAGTCGAATTTAAATTAGGTAAGGTAATTCTTGGATCTCTGACCTTCCTGCTCGGCTGGCATAGAGCAGATCACCTCGTTGGAATTGTTGAGGTAAATCTACAAAAATGACCTTGCATGCTGGGCAAGGTGGGATTCGATCAGTGTTAACAGCTGCAAACACCGAATAGTTCATCCCGAGTGTGAGTTAGCGAGCATCTTTCGCACGCTATCAATCTCATCTTGATTGACGGTGTGCCCCATACCAGGGTACGTTCGGAAATCGACAGTAGCCCCCATTTTCTTGAAGATGCTGGCTGTTTCTGTGATTAGATCGTGGTCCACCCAAGGATCGATATCGCTGCCGCCGATGAAAACAGGCATACTATCAAAATGGCCTGCATAATTCCTGGGCATCCCCCGAGGTCCGATGAGCGCACCACTGAAACTGAATAAACCGGCATATTTTCTTGCATTGCGAGCGACAAATTCTGATGCCAGACAGGCCCCTTGTGAGAAGCCGCCAAAGGTGATCTGCTGGTCGGAGAAACCATCCTGGTGTGCATCATCAACCAGTTTCTGTATGGTCGCTAGTGCCGAGGATAAATCCGGTTCGTTTGCTTCCAAGGGACCAAAAGCAGTTTGTGGATACCAGCGATTTAAGGCTGCTTGTGGCATCACAAATCTGCTTCCCGGGGTCTCGAGTACCCGGGCAAGCGGGACCATCGAATCGGCAGTGGCACCCCGTCCGTGCAACAGGATCACGATTCGATTCGCAGATTTGATTTCAGCACCAAAGGTAAGCCTGGGCTGGTCCAGATGGATGTTTGTATTCATCGTTCTAGGCTTGGATGGGGGTTAGATTGGCTTCAATTTCCTGCCGGTGGTTTTCCAGGAATGGAGGTAAGACCAGTTTCTCTCCCAGGCTTTCTGGGGCTTCATCGATAGCAAATCCAGGACCGTCAGTGGCGATTTCAAAGAGGATGCCATTCGAAACACGGAAATATATAGAACGGAACCAGAATCGATCGATCAGGTTACTGACATGTAAACCAGAAGCGGTCAAATGAGTGTGCCATTCTTTCTGCGTTTCAAAGTCCGTGACCCGGAAGGCGACGTGATGCGTGCCTCCAGCCCCAAGCCGGGCGCGCCCTGCATGCGGTTGTTCTAGCAGCCAGACTTCAGTTCCTGGGCCACCATTCACCGATGTGGAGTAAATGACCGCTTTGGACTCCTGATCGATCCATTGGGATTGCTCAACCTCCTCGTAGTTGAGAATATTCGTGAAGAGGTTACCGAGCTGGTTGAGGGACGGCATGGATAGGATAACGCTGTAGAACCCTCGCAGGGCGTGTTCATCAGGGATATCAGGGCGCTGCCAAATCTCTCCCTCAAAATCTGCCCCCTGGTCATTGACTAAATAAAGTCGTTGCCCTTCGGGATCTTCAAATGGTAGTAACTGTCGACCGGCAAATTCGCTGATCCTTGAATGGTTAATTCCTTTTTCGGTGAAGCGTTCAGACCAGAAATCTAGGGAAGTGCGGCTACCGACCCGGAAGGCTGTACCCGCAATGCTATCGGTTCCACGCACATCTGGACCGATATATGGCCAATCGAAGAAGGTCATATCTGTCCCTGGACTGCCGAACTTGTCAGCATAAAAGAGGTGGTAAGCTGAAACATCGTCCTGATTGACAGATTTTTTCACCAGACGTAAACCCAAGACCTGCGTATAAAAGTCCGCGTTGTCTGCTATTCTCGCCGTGACTGCTGTTACATGGTGGATTCCGCTTAATTGCATTTTTTATTTTCCTCGTAATCTATTGGGCCTTCATAATATTCATAAATATTATACAATTAGTCCACATTATTTCAATATTTTCTTATCGAAAATTAATAGAGTACGTATTGTTGGTATTCAAACTTGGGGAAATATCAATCCATGATATTGAACCTGGGATCTGGATGAGCAGCCGGATCCTTCATAAAAAAATCGGTTTTCCTTATTATGGGTGTTAGATCCTAGTTTGTCTCGCTTAAACCTGCTATCTTCAAGGCATAGCTTTCCTTGGTTTCCATGTTCGCCAACCGGGCAAGCATGATCCGCTGTGCCATCGGTGATCCCGCACCATGCATCGATTCGACAAGATAACCAATGCTGCCTGCCCCAATTGTCAGGTTTTCGATCAACCTCAACAGGCGCTGGCGCCATTCGGTGGGGTATTCGTGCGACCCAACCAGATATTTTTTCAACAGTGGACCAACCTCCGGATGGTTGAAATCTTTCTCAGATGGCATGGTGACCAGCAAGCCTCCGGCGATATCTTGGGCGATGCGCGCTATCTCATAGGGAAAACGGGTGACATTTAATTTCGTGATGTTGGCGAGCAGGTAATCGATCCTGTAAGTCCCGGATTCGGAGGGGTTGCCTTCGTACGAGGCTGCTAATCCGCAGGCATACAGGGTTTCATTGAGATGCACCATTTCGACCAGTTTGTCCTGGATGTGAGAGGCATGGTCTGTTCCCTGAATTCTGGCAATTGCCTGCACCGCGCCGATGAGTACATCCCCCACACCTGGCTTGCAGCCACCATAGCTCGTTCGGTGGTGGGCAGCAAACAGCTCCACCAGGCTGCCAGCATATTGGTATTCCCGGGACATGAATACCCGTTCCCAGGGGACAAAGACATCCTGGAAGATAATCAGCGCTTCATGTCCTCCAAAGTGATAATTTCCCACATCGATCTTTCCACCTTCCAGTTTGCGGGTGTCGCTTGCCTGGCGTCCGTAAACATAGATGATTCCATCTGCATCTGCTGGGACTGCGCAGGCAACAGCATAGTCCTTTTCCTTATCACTCAAGCTGCGAGTCGGCATGACCAGTATTTCATGGGCGCTGATCGCTCCTGTCTGGTGCATTTTTGCCCCACGAATGGTGATCCCCTGTTCATCTTCATTGACGATACGCAGGTGCAAATCAGGATCAGCTTGCTGGGAGGGTGAGAGCTTACGGTTGCCCTTCGGGTCAGTCATTGCGCCATCCACGACCAAGTTTTCACCCTGGACCTGGGCAAGGTACTTGCGGAAGCGCTGGTTGTAGCTGCTGCCTAATTCCTGGTCCATCTGGAAAGTGATGACATCCAGGGCATTGAAACTGTCCATTCCCACACACCGCTGGAAACAGCAAGCAGTGCATTGACCGAGCAAGCGCTGCATCTTGATTTTATCGACGAGATCACGTGTGCTCTGATGCAGGTGGGTGAAGCGATTGATCGGTTTACCACTCAGGCTTGATTCTGCCGTCAGTAATTCTGCATGTGCTGGGTCGAGGGCCAATTCATAAGTCATGGCAACTGCATTCAGCGAAGGCTGCACCATTGGATGGTCAATGTAGGATTCGAGTTCTTCGCCAAACATAAAAATTCGCTTATGCATCCGCCGGTGACTATCAAGAAAATCCGCCTTTGTTTTTATCATCTCGATGTCCTTATGAACGAATCAGGTTCTAAAAAATCGTAAAGCTGTTGTGAATCCTCTCTGATCTGCAGTCCAACAACACTTGCAGCAATCAATTTTTCCCGGGTGCCTATGTACCTGCTGCTTTGATAATAAACGCCAGGCATGGAGCATATAGAAGCCGGTCAGCTATATCTTGTTGTTAAATATTTTCTTCCAGCTGGTGGATACCGGTTGCGCCGCTTGGGCGACTATCCTGCGATTCTTCGATTTGGGGCGTCCCGTTTTCTTCCGCACAGCGTACCTCGAATGTATGCGAACCAGCCTCGAATGGCCAATCGAAGCGCCAGATCACCCAGGTTGTCTCCGAAAGCGGGGCGCGTAACTGCGCAGCTTGCCAGAACCCGTTATCCACCCGAATTTCTACCTTCGAGATTCCCCTGTCTCCGGAGAAAGCGATACCGCCAATGGGTACCAGTGTCTGATCACCCTGTTCAATTAATCCATTCACAGCCACGTTATCGATCACCGATGTTGTTCTCACCTGGGCAATTTCATCCCAGCCGCGCTCGACCCAGTAACCCTCCTGGTATTCATCCACCACCTCTATGCCGGTGATCCACTTGGGTTGTTTCATGCCGTAACGATCAGGAATCCAGACCCGCAGTGGAAATCCATGATCTACTGGCAGCGGGTGGCCGTCCCAATCATAGGTGAGCATGATGCGCTCGTCGGAAGCGATGAGATCGAGATCAACGGTTTCGTAGAAGCCATCCCCGCTGGAGATAACCGCGTAGCGAGCATTTTCCCTTACCAGTGCATCCGCCAGAATTTCCTGAAGGCTGGCCCCCGTCCAATGTGTGGTGCTGATCAGCGTGGTTCCAATCCTGCCAGAGATACAAGATAGCGTGACGTATTGGTTTCGGGGAGTGTAATTGCTGCGCAGGTCATTTATTGTCAGCATTAATGGATTATCAACCAGACCTGTAACCGGCAATTGCCAACTGGCACCATCGATCTCCGCCGGTTCGAGCTCGATGAATACTTTGTAGTGATCCTTTAAGGGTGTGTATTCTGGACGGGTACCGGGTGCCGGTACTACGGAGTCATTGGCATTCGGGAATGGACTGCCCAGTGGACCTTCGGATTCATGGGCAAAGGTATCCGCCAAAGCTTGCTCCTGCCTCCGTCTTTCCACGCTGGAAAGCACGGCCCCAATTCCTGTGCCGGTAACGGTGATTGCCGCAGTAGCACCGCCTAAAACGATTAAGAATTGCCTCCGATTGATCTTTTCCACCGTCGGAATCTCCGCCTCTGTTAATGAAGGTTCTTGTCTACCCTGGTATAGCTTGCGGTAAGACCAGCCTAAGGCAAATCCCCAAACGAGAAATAAACTCAAAAGCCAGACAAAGTTGATAAATGCAATTCCCTCCACCTCTCCAAAACCAACACTGATCACCACAATGGGTAAACCAAATAACGCGCCTAATACCAAGCCGACCAGCTGGTCCATCCTGATCTGGCGAACGTGAATGATGGTGAAGAAAATTGCCCCGGAGAGGCCTCCCAGGATTAAGAAAGTTACCACCGCCATTCCCTGTTCAGCCAGTTTAGCTGTATCGGCGACGTTGATGCCTAATATGAGCATGCTGTCGATCATCAAATCTATACCGAAGGTGATTACCACTCCCGGTAAGATCCTGGCGATCCAGTTGAACAGGTCAAAGGGCGAGAAGGGCAATCCTGCTGCTTTGTTCCCCAGGTACATCAAGCTCGTTAGGGAGGCGGTCAATAATCCCCCAACCAGTAAGCCTGTTGCCGCAATTTTTGTCTTCATCCTTCTCCTCCTTTGCCGCGGTAAGCGCTTGTCCCCGATCAGATTGAGTCAATCAACTGATTGATGTTTGAGCTTCTCTATTATCCTATCATCAAGCAAAATACCCGACCTCCTGACCAGCATCGAATGATTTTTATCGTTTGTGCTCGAGAGGTTGGCTTGTTATTTATACAGCCCAAAGTAATATATCGTTCAAGTAATCCGGTTGATGTTCTCAAGGGTATCATCCGTCTCAGGGGGCAGAAATTTGTTTGGTACAAGGCTGTGGCTGTTCAGTGCTATCGTGCTAAAGCATGAACATCCAGATTTACTGAGCACCTTTATATAGGTGAGCCTCACATACCTGAACGAGTCAAACCACGTCCAATTGGGCTCTCTATTTAGTTTAGTTTAGAACTATGAAGAAATCATTATCCAATTCTTAAATCTTTTATCACTTACTCAGCCGCGTCTGGGCCACTCGCCAGTAAATAAATCCCATCAACTATCAAATACCACCAGGTAGACTTTTTGATCGGCAAAGCCCTGCTAATTCCTACTTGCTGTTCAATTGTTATCCCAAGTTCAAGATTCAACAGGATCACCTCTCCCTCGATATGCTTCTAGGTAGAGATAATTTTGAGAAGAATCAAAAGTTCTGAGAGATTATTCTCAACAGATTTCTCCAGGTTATGGCCTAGAAAGGTTGAATCTCCAATGCTGATCATCCTGCTGGGTATGTTGCCTACAATCTGATCTGCACCCATCAAAGCCACGATCTTCCTGAATAATTCCGACTTTAATAGATTCGTAAGCGTTTTTTTAGCGTTTCGCAACCTTTTCTCATTAGACTGTATCCGAAACCCGAGAGACTTTTGGAGGTGCTTATTGGAGAAAACAACAAAACTATACCCCGTTGGTATCCCACTTTTATCCATAGGAGAGAAAAAAATGAAACGCAGTTTGGTTGTACTATTTATTGTTGCAGCGCTGAGCGCATTGGCAGTCATCCCGGCTTCAGCCAATCGAGGGGATGGGGCTCTGGGAGTTGTCTATGTCAGCAGCCAAGGTTTATATTACGATACCTTTGTTAGCGCACAAAGCCTGCCGATGAAAGGTCGATTTCAGAAGCTTGAAGGTGGTGTGACTGAATTTGGACCTGGGGATCAAGGCTATGTTGGTGGACGCTGGTGGATTGATGATGGCGACGGCATCATGGACGAAGGCGATACCTTCCTGCTGTGTCCATTACTCGGTCCTGGTAGAACGACCCCCTAATATTTCTGGCTGAAGAGGAATATCAAAATCCCTGGGAGGTTAATATGTCCCAGGGATTGTTATGTATAAATAAACTGGGAACAAGATTATTACTGGGTTTACCAGAGTATATCCAGCTCGTTAAAACATAAATCTTCTTATCGCATTTTTAATTCGGAACGACAGGATAAAGTGCTGTTCATTTTCTACCAATGTCGAGAGATTCGAGTATCTTTTGAAAACCCTACCAAAATCAGTGCTTTATTATGCGGTCTTTTGATTCCATAAAAAGCGGTACTATACCATTGTGCAGAGGCATGCTATAACAGTAGCAAGCAGGTAAACGTTAAAAACACGGTAAATCAATAGGGCTTGAATAACCCGCTTAGGATCAAGCAAAAATACCGAATGGAGTGGTTGTTCTTCACTGGAAAATTTATTTAAGTTGAAGTGACTTTGAAATTCCTTCTCTGATTGTTTGCGGAACATCCTGCTGCACCTCGATGTTTTCATGCCTTTAATGCATGGGTTGAGAAAGGATAAGCGAAAAGGATAGGGACAAGGATATGTCTTCGCAGAAATCTATCATTATCATTGGCGGGGGGATAGCTGGTCTTTCAGCAGGATGCTACGCCCAGATGAATGGCTATCGCAGCCGAATTTTCGAGATGCATAATCTTCCCGGTGGGTTATGTACTGCCTGGGAGCGAAAAGGGTATGTATTCGATGGTTGCATACATTACCTTTTTGGATCAGGGGAAGGCAAACCTTTCAACAGTATGTGGCAGGAATTAGGAGTGGTCCAGGGACGAAAGTTCATCAACCACGAAGAATATCAGCAGGTCACTGACGGGGAAAGGACGCTGATTGTATATGCTGATCCTGATCGCCTGCAAGCTCACATGACGGAGTTAAGTCCGAGTGACGCCAAGCTGGTCGAGAGTTTTTGCGATGGTGTGCGCAGGTTTGCCACTTTCGATCTCGCCGCCATGTACAAGGTCCCAAGACCACTTATGGGGCTGATGGATTGGCTTGATTTCGGGGGAAAGAATATCGCCTTTGCACCCGCCTTGGCGAAATGGGCGCTGCAATCCTCGCGCGATTTTGCTGACAAGTTCCAGGATCCTTTTCTGCGCCAAGCCGTAGCCCAGATGTTTTCCTGGGAAGAAGCTCCTGTGATGATGGGTATGATGCTGCTGGCTTTTATGCACCTTGGTAATGCGGGCTTTCCGGTAGGCGCTTCGCTTGAATTTGCCCGCTCCCTTGAACAACGCTATATCGAGCTCGGGGGTGAGATTCACTATGAATCCCAAGTGGAGAAGATCCTCGTTGAAAACGGCCGCGCTGCTGGTGTGCGCTTGTATAACGACGAGGTCCATAATGCCGATTTGATCATCTCTGCTGCAGATGGACGGGGCACGATATTTGATATGCTTGAGGGAGGGTATAC
Organism: Chloroflexota bacterium; assembly: GCA_020349245.1. Taxonomy (GTDB): domain Bacteria; phylum Chloroflexota; class Anaerolineae; order Anaerolineales; family UBA4823; genus PFL25. Next base: position 4,019,127 of record CP070764.1, read on the forward strand.
CAATCGCAAAATCCACCGCATGTATGATGGGCATTTACCCACACACCAGATGTGCCAGGTTTCCATGGGGGTCAAACGAGATCTCTCCAGCGAACCGCATTGGGTGACTTACCTGTTGAACGAACCCATTCTCTTGGCTGGAGAAGAGCATCACCAAATTGGTGTGAAGCATTACTGCTTTGATCCCTCCCTGGCTCCGCAAGGGAAATCGGTGATCGAGCTTATCGTGCGAACGAATTACGCCTATTGGCAGCGAATCTATGGTCGGCGAGTTTACGACACCGAACAATCCCAGGTCTCCGATATTATCCTCGGACACCTTGAGAAGTGGTATCCCGGTATCAAGGAGGATATCGAATTCGTCGATGAAGCCACCCCCTTGAGCTACGAGCGCTATACAGGGAACTGGATGGGAGCTACTACGGGATGGTTGCTGACCAAGGAAACCATCCCGATGATGATCATCGGTGTTCCCAGAACCTTGCCTGGCTTGAAGGATTTTTTCCTGGCTGGCCATTGGGTTGAACCTGGAGGGACCGTTACCTTGGCAGCAGTCTCAGGTAAGAATGTGATCCAGATGATCTGCGAGCAGGATAATAAATCATTCAAAACCAGCCAGAATTGAAAAATAAAAGGGGGTTGCATACAGCAACTCCCTTGGTATCCAACATTCTCCCGAATTTTTAGAATATTTCCGATCCCTTGATTACCTCAATGCATCAGGGCGGATATCTTCATCGACCTGTTTACCAACCCGCACGACAATATTCGGGAGAGCTTCAATGTCGGCTAAAGAAGTCCGGAAGTTTACGATGCACACCCGGAGAAGATAGGTGTCCCGGACCAGTGCATTGGATAAAAAGACTTCCCCACCTCGCTGGAGTCGAGTCAGCAGCTCGGTATTTAATAGATTTAGATAAGATTCCACCTGTTCAATCCCTTGCTCGAGATCTTCAGGGACGTATCGAAAGGTGGTGATACTGAGATTCTGAGTAAATGCTTCCAGGGCAGGGTGTTCCTTGGCGAGATCGAATAACCTGCGGGCGAGTTGAACATCGTCCGAAATCATACGCACGTACCCCTCCCGTCCCACTTGCTGATACGCCAACCAAACCTTTAGCGCCCGGAATCCACGGGAGTTTTGTGGTCCCAAATCATAATAATTGATCGGATTTTCTTCGAGGTTTTGGTCAAACTTATAGTACGAGGGTGGAGTGTGGCTGAAGGCAGACCTGAGGTTGTCAGGATCGCGGACAAGGGCAACGCCCGCTTCAAGGGGGGAGTAAAGCCATTTATGCGGATCAATTACCACAGAGTCTGCTTCACGTAATCCTAATAAATCAGCCGGCGCGTCGGGTAGGCAAGCGGCAAAGCCACCGTAGGCAGCATCAACGTGAAACCACAGATCGAATTCGCGGCAAAGTTCTGCAAGGACCGGCAGGGGGTCAATCAGGCCGATACCGGTCGAGCCAGCTGTTCCAACAACCAGGAAGGGTATGTAGCCAGCCGCTTTATCGTTGACAATCTGCTCGCGCAAGGCAGCAACATCTATTCTCAATTTATCATCTGTCCTTATCCACCGAATTGAGTCTGTTCCTAAGCCATATTGGTCAACGGCTTTCACAATCCAGGTATGTGTCTCAGCAGAACAATACATGGTCAACCGGTTACCGTTCCCCTGGGCAAGTCCTTCTTTTCTTATATTCCGGGTTGCCTTTGAATTCCGAGCAGCCATGAAGCCCACAAAGTTGGCAACATTGCCTCCGCTGACTAACAGGCCACCACAACCTGCTGGATACCCGAGTATTTCTGCGGTCCAGCGGACTGTCTGCGCCTCGATTTCTGAGGCGACTGGAGAGATCAACCAGGCGCCAACGTTTGGATTTACCATCGCGGCGATGAAATCCCCGAATGCGCCGATGGGTGCAGCTGCAGAGGTGATATATCCCCAGAAACGTGGGTGCCCGTTAAACAGGGAATGATTTACCAGCAGGTCAATCGTATCGTCAAGAAGGCTCCCGAGAGCGACTCCTTCTTCGGGGAGTGATTTGCTGCCGAGCAAGTTTTTAATTTCTTTGGGGCTTTCGCCGGTCGTGACAGGTCTCTGCGGCAGGGTTTCAAGGAATGCTGCTAACTGGTCGACGACCCGGTAACCAGCTTTTCGAAAATCCTCGGGGGCGATTTCAATCGGTGCTCTCCTTTGCCCAGGATCCGATGTGGTCATTTGATGCTCCTTCCACTGATCCCGAATTGAGAATCTTATTATATTTTAAACGATGAGAAAATAATGTCTATCCCCCAGGGATTGAACAAATGAGCATCGGGGATTCTCCAATCACGGGTCAGATTTTCCCGGAGGTCGTAGGAATCGGGAATTTTTAGATGCGAGGTTTGGTGCGTTGATTGAAAATTATATTAGCTGGTGGGATTAAAAATTCTAGAATCCCATATTATTTGCGACGGAATACCAAGCCGAATACAAGCATACCAGCCAAGACTAAAGCGATCAACACTGGTATAACCCAGCCAGGTGAACCGGATTGAGCCTGAACCTCGCTGGTCGCAGTGGGTCGAGGGGGCGGCGTGGTCACCACCCGGGTAGGTGAGGGAGTGACAGGAGACGGTGTTGCTGTAGGAGTGATGCTTGGCTGCAGCGGAACCGGGGTGGAGGTGGCAGGCGGTGTGACGCGCAGGAGCAGCTGCTGACCTGGCAGGAGGATCGAACCGGAAGTGAGGCCATTCCAGGCCATCAATTCAGTCACATTGATCTGGTATAAATCGGCGATCCAGGCCAGGTATTCACCGTTTTTTACTGTATGGTAGTAACTGCCGTCGCTAGAGGGGGTGAGCAGTTCTATGGGTGTCAGCGGGCGTGGGGTGGGGCTGGGGGTCACATTCCCCGGATAAATGAGCACTTTTTGCCCAATCTGCAGCGGCCAATCGGCCTGTAACCCATTGAGAGTTAAGATCGTGTCCATTTTGACATCATAGGCGGAGGCGATCATCAGCAGTGCCTGGTAAGGCTGTACTTCGTGAATAATTTTGCCGTCAGCACCGGGGGTGGCTAACTGCACCATTCCCACCGGTGTGGGGGTGGCATAGCCTTCAGTGCTGCTGGAGGGGATGAACAGCTTCTGACCCACAACCAGGCCGTTATCTCTCAAGAGGTTGTTCCAGATCTCCAGGTCGCGGATGGTGATCCCGTATGCAATGGCAATAGACCAGAACGACTGCCCTGATTTCACGGTGTGATAAATCCTGCCATCAATGTCTGGTGTGGCGACCTTCACCGGGATAATGATCTGGGAAACCGGCGGAGGCTGGTTTTCGCCGCCACCCGGGTTATCTCCGGGGGCTGGTTTGTATGCACCACAGGCTTTTCCGGAAGTGTAGGCAGCCTGCAAAATGTAATAATAGCGCCCATCGTCTGCCTGGGCGACACCAGCACCCACATGGCAATATGCCGGGTTTACCGCCGGGCGCATGTGTTCGGGATCAGCCCAGGCTTGCATGACCTCATCGATGCTGCTGTTAAATCCGACGGCAAAATTTTCCGTCGCCCAAACTGTGCCGCCGCCACCGTACCCGGCTGCAGCGATGCGGCCGCGAACATCACCGATGTGCCAGGACATGTAATTGGCAGCCATTATCTCGGCGGTTGCCTGGGCAACGGAATTGATAATCGGGTCTTCGATTAAAGGCGGCAAACCATTGGAGACACGCAGCGTGTTCATCGCCAAGATCAATTCACTGCGGGATACGCCTCCCGACTGGGCTTGATCTTTCGCCTGTGTCCCGGGTAAATTAAACAGCCAGATAAGCAGCAGGCTGATCTGGATCAGGACTTGAGTTTGGTTGCGATACTTGCTCACTATGCGCTGATTCTACACGATTTGGATGGCAAGAGATGCCCCTAAACCATGCATTAAGGAAATTTTAAAGTCGTGAGTGTTTGGAGAAGCGGTCTCTCTACCAGTAATCAATCGGATCGTCCCCGACCAGGCTGATCAAACCGTTCGGAGTGGAAGAAAAGCTGTAAGCCAGTTTTCCCTGAGGTGTAATTTGAATTTGAGATCAACCATTGGGCTGAAAAATATGTGGTGAGCGTCAGGGCTCTCGCGGCGATAAAAGGCTCACCAAAGCGGTTAATCGCGAGGATGCTATCTGAGACCACGAATAATAGCGCACCAAGAAATGCCAGCAAAGCCCAGCGGGTTCGCAGAACATCCCATAGATCCCATGCCTGCCAGGCCATGATGAGAATGACCAGGATATAGCCAGCTACGGGGATCTCCAACCCATTTAAGTTTGGTAATAGGACAACATAAATAATCGCCCCGTAAATTATTAATGGCAGCAGGGCGATGAATTTTTTTCGCCAGGCTCGTCCTGAACGAAAAGCATAGATATAAATCACTTGTGCGAGGAGAAAGGTGACCAAACCAGCGAGGAAAAGATCAACCGGCAGCATCAGAAGGATATCTCCCAGCATTGAGAATGATAAACCTGCGATGATGGCAAGCTTGTATCTCATGCTGGGAGGCTCTTTTGCCAGCACAGCGATCGAGATGATGAAAATCATGGTGAGTGGTTTGAAGACATAGATCAGGAGTGCTGGTCCCTGATACTCCCCCCATAAATGGATCGAGGCTGAGCCTATGGCAAGCATTGTTAAAATTATTCTGGTCATCCCTGATACCTCAATAACCTGGTAGAACAGCTCCAGCGAGGAGACTGTTGCAGAAGTGGTGTGTGCAACTATTCCCAAAGGAAGTTCTGGCTACAATGATCATACAGATAATCGCCATGAATGCAAGCTCGATCACCTCGGTGGTCAATCCTGCCCAACTCACTCCAAATCACATGCCTCGCAGAAAAGTTTCCAAGTGGGTCAGGGGAAAATAACCAGGGATAGCCTGCACTGTTTGCGGTATCACCTCCATCGGCACCAGCGCACCGGAGAATAGCATCAGCGCTAATAGCGATGCTATCGACCAGGGCATCGTCGCGGATGTGACGACAGGCATAGACTTCCATCCACGTCTTAATCAAAAACCAGAAATAGGTGCTGATGAATCCTCGCCTCCAGGCGCGCTCAAATTCTCTTACTTGCCGGTGCCCTTCACAGATAATTGAGCAGTCCTTCTCTAAATCCCCCTAGAAAAGTGTAATCTTACAAATCACTTCTGGGGGCATTTTTGTTCCCCAACATTGCAGGAGTAAAAAAGATTATCAAACTGTCTTCTGATCATTATTTCCCACCGTTTTTGGTTTTCAAAACCACCTCGTGGTAGACACGCAATTATATACAATGCTGGCTAGCACGAATAGTGAGCGAGGGGGTAATTACAACTAAATTTCCTTTTCCCTAGCGCTTATCCCCTTTGGGTACCGATCACCCCGTAGGGCATCGGTCGGGCATCTGGGAGTGGAATGTAGGAATCCGTGCCACCTGGTTTGCATCCTTTTCATTGAAAAGGGCTGGCGAGGCATGAGACACAATAATACCCGGACCAGTGAACTGTTCTTCCCTGTGAAAGGTAATAATAAATGAACTCAAATTGGATTTTGAACGATAAATTTGATTCATCAACCGTTGTCCGATTGCTTTACCTATTATTGAGGTTGGTAATGAAGAAATTGATTTGCTTGTTCCTCATGGTGCTTTTTGCAACGGCTTGTATGCCAAGCGATGTCAAAACAGAAGATGCAGGGTTGATTCCCACTTTGGCAGATACTTCCACGCCCACGATCTTACCGACAGACACATCTGTGCCTTCTGCTACCGGGACTCTCACACCAACTAGGACAGCCTCGCCAACACCCGACAGTGAGAATGGGGTTGTCAAATTCCCTGCTGAAGATGGGCTGACCATTGTTGGCACCCAATTTGGACAAGGCGAGGTTGCGGTCATCCTGGCCCATATGGGGGAAGCGGGCTCGAATACCCGCGCCAGCTGGTCTCCCTTTGCCCGGTATATCGCCACCACGGGTGAATTCACGGCTTTGGCCATCGATCTGCGCGGCTATGGCAACACCGGTGGGATGCGCAAACATGGTGAACAATACTTGGATGTGCTGGCAGCCATAGATTTCCTTAAGGCCCAGGGCTTTGAGAAAATTGTTTGTATGGGTGCCAGTATGGGTGGCAACGCCTGTGCTGAAGCTGCCCTGGCATACCCGGACATGGATGGGTTGGCCATCATCGCCAGCAAACCCAGATTGGATAGAGACTATTCACAGCTCAGCATGCCGAAACTCTTTGTGTTAGAAGAAGGGGACCCATATTTTTTGGCCCCCACAATGGAAGCGCTCTACGAAATGGTTCCAGAACCAAAGTCTTACCATACTTTTCCTGAACAGGTGCACGGCACACGCATGTTTGAGACCGCCTCCGGTGATGATTTTCGCCAGCTGCTGGTCGATTTTCTCAAGTCTATTGATCGATAAAATTCTCCAGATCATTATCTGGCTTTTCCCCAAATATCCGCTGGATTGATTCCAGCACGCAATGTCCGGTATCCAATCAGCAACATGATATACATACCGGATTTTTTGCTGCCCCAAAATGCCATCTCTTGAATTGGACTAATTAAAAACCCCCAAGAAATGGGGGTTCTAAATGGCCTTTAATCCTCGAATTAGGCACCAGAATCGAGGATTTGGTTCATGGGTGTTTAATTTATATGAAAAGCGGTTCCGCCTCAATCTGGGTGATGGCATCTTCAAAGTCCGCCTGGGTCGCATTTTCATCAAACCGCTGAGCAGCATTAAGCACCTTGGGCAGGAGGTAAATATCTCCTACCGTATTCAGGAATATACCTGGGCGGCTTAGCACCCAATGAATGATGGCATCAATTTCTGCCTGGTCTTCATAGGGTTCGTACCAGGTAGCGCGGTTTTTTTCCTTGTCTTTCCAGGGGCCGCGGCAGATGGATTTTATCGTCTGTACGGCGACTTTCCGCTCCTGGCACATGGACATCAAGGACTCAAAACCTTCCGCATAAGCTGGGTTACTCATCATCACCGGACTGTAAGGCAACAAAATCGAATCGAAGTCGTAACGCTCCAGACTGCGTTTGTGGAAACTTGTCACCCGCAACTCATGACCTGTAACCCCCAGGTGGCGTGCCAATCCAAGGTCTTTGGCTTCGATAAATGCTTCCAATGCCCCACCGGGACCCATCGCTGTTTGCCAGTCTTCTTCTTCGATCAGGAAATGCATCTGCCAGAGATCGACATAATCCACCTGCAGACGTTCAAGAGATCTCTGCAGCTCTTCTTTCGCGCCCGTATAGGTTCGTTTTTCAGTCTTGGTTGCCAGGAAAAAATCCTGGCGGTGCTTCGCCATCCAAGGGCCAATGCGCAATTCGGCCTCCCCATAGGAAGCGGCGACGTCGATGTGATTGATCCCATATTCTAGGAGCAATTCCAGGGTTTGATCCGCTTC
>CP070764.1:4026676-4065477 GCA_020349245.1 Chloroflexota bacterium
GTTTCCAGCCCCCATATCAATCGTGATGTTGAGTGCAGGTCCATCGCCTTCCAATGTATATTCGCTGCCAGAACTTGACCACTCACCCCCAACATCGACGTTCGCCAAGCCGCTCTTGAACCGCAATGTCGCCGGCGTTCCTTCTGGAACAACAATCACGATACTGCTCAAACCAGATTTAATCTGCACTTCTGCATCTTGCTGAAGTTCACCGGAGAAATCCAATAGATAATCCCCGGCCCCGCTGCGGAAATCAAAATCACGGAAATTCGCATTTGCCAGCCCCGATAGCGAAGCTTTTGAAGCCCCGGTCTCATACCTCATCATATCCATAACCACCGGGTTCACTTCGGAGAAAGACAAGCTGGTATTTGCTGCGCCTTCTGCGATCCGCAGCTCATGGAGCGGGATTCCACCGAACTCATATTCTCCCTGATACCCACCTGCAAAGATCTCCAGTTCCATTGGTGATTCACCTAATGCCAGATCCCATTGATTCTTGATATCCGCACCCAGCCTTGGGAACAGGTTGAGATCGTCAACCTGGGGAGAAATCTCTACCCTTGAATCAGTTTCAGTCACTTTCGGTTTCAAATCAGCAACATTGTAAGTTGCCGTCCCAGAAACCAGCCAATCCGCGGAACCTGGGCTTATAGTCAAGTCTCCAGCGCCAAATTTAAGATTGACCTTTGTGATTTCATCGGCACTCCGGGCTGGAACCTCAATCTCGTAAGTCTCGAGCGGACCAACTTCAACTCCTCGCATATCCGAATTGATCGTGAATGTGCAAGCTAGCATAGTTAATGCTAAAACAGCAACCGCCAGGAATAATTTCGTTTTGTTCATATCAACCTCCTCTTTGGGTCTCATTCTATCTATCATTATATACGCTATCCCGTGATAAAAGTTGCATGAAAACGCTGTGCAAAGGTGGAGATATGAGCACCCATATCGATATCACCTCCAGGGATTACAGGTGCAGTGTGGTTTCTCATTAATATATTGTTAGCCTTAAATAATGATAGGTTATTCATCCATGATGTGCTTCCAGGCAGACCACACCTTCCGCACCTACTTCTGCTTCATGGACCAGCCCTCTTGGCAGATCTAACCGGTCTCCGATGCTCAGCTGCACCCGTTCATTAATCTCCGGGAGGACAAAGGTAATGGATCCCTGAACCACATAGATAATTTTATGATATTGGTGACTATGGGCTTCATAGATTTCACCTGGTAAATTTGACCAGCGATATGCTTGATATCCTGCTTGGTTGAGTAAACTGCGCAGTTCAGACTCGTCTGGGGGTTTATTATGATCCCACCGCGTGATTTTGTACCCTGAAATCAAAGCCATACCTTTCTCTCCTTTTCCACTAGAATGCTAAATAATTTTACTCTCCTTATGCGAGTCTTCCCTTGGCCTATCTTTGCTTGCACAAATAATCAATTTGAGGGAAAATAAAGCTTAATTGCTCGCACCGTGATATCCATACTCCTGGTTTTTATTTTGTAAACTGAGTTCTAATAAGAGGAGGTTCAAAGATATGTCTGAAATACCTGATCCCAAAGGAGAATTTTCCGCAGATGATTTGTCATCGGAATTCAAACAGCTGGGAGATAATCTAAAAAAAATCTTCATCGATGCCTGGGAGAGTGAAAAAGTACAGAATATGCAGAATGAGATTGGTGAGGGTTTAGCTGAATTAGGAGAAACGCTGAAAAAGACTGCGGAAGAAATCCAAGAAAGCGAACCTGGACAGCGTTTTAAATCTGAAGCTGAAGACTTTCGTGATCGAGTCCGCAGTGGCGAAGTTGAAGGTAAAATCAAGTCGGATTTAAAATCTGTCTTGCATAAACTAAATATTGAATTGGAAAAAGCAGTTCCTTCACAGAAATCAGCAGCAACAGGTGAAGACGAGGGATCTGCGAGTGAACAGGATGGTTAGAAGGGTAATCGTTCAGCAGACCAGCGCTGGAGAACCCATTCAGGTGGGTGAGCTGAATGTCTATCCCATCTCGAGATCTTACCGCATCGAATTCCCCAAAGCCAGCGGCGGCATAATCTGGAACAAGCCTCTCGCGGTTATCGTCGAGGATAAATCGAGGAATCGACAAGTGATCCCGATTATCGATTATACGCGGCGGATTCAAATTACTTTGCTCCTCGCAGGATTTTTTGGCACAATCCTGACCTGGTTAATTTTCAAGGGGAATAAATCAAGTCCCTAGGAAGGAGAAACTTTATGGATAAGGTGGTTAAAGGTCCTGGAGATGCAGCTGGCGACATTCTGCATCAGACTATCAAGGACATCAACCCAAACATCAGGGCTTTGCTTGAAACTGCCAGCGTCGAACGGGTTTATGGAGTACCGGTAGAGGTTGGAGCGACAAAGATCATTCCCGCAGCTGAAAACCTCGTGGTGATGGGTTTTGGTGCAGCCAGCGGTTCCTTTTCTTCGGAAATGACCGCTGATGAGGAAAACCAACCCGAAGATGATTCCAGCGGAGAGGGATTGGGTGGGGGTGCTGCTGGCGGTGGGAGAACACTCTCCAGGCCTGTGGCAATTGTGATTGCTTCTCCGGACGGTGTCAGGGTAGAGCCTGTCGCAGACCGGACCAAGGTGATCATGGCAGCCATCACGGCTGCTGGATTCGTGGCTGGCATGTTCTTCCGCATGAGCAGGGGACCAAAATAAATTCAGCTATCAACCTGATTTTATTGCTATATCATGGAGCTGGTCCGCATAAGATTGGATCAGCTCCTTGTATGTTATTTTTGACCGCCACGTTTGGGGGATAGCCTCAAGACCATAATATGCTCCTGCCAGCTGCCCGTAAACCGCCCCGGTTGGGTCCGCGTCATCCCCCAAGTTAACCCCAAGTAAGCAGCCATCCAGAAAGCTGTTACTATGGTAAAAAGCCCATAGTGCTGCTTCAAGGGAAGCCACGACATTGCCTGTTCCTTTTATCTCCGGTGGCTGCTTCCTCGTAAATGAGCCCCTCGCAATTTGATCGATCTCTTCAACCAGCGGCTGATCCTGCCAATAGTCTTTTTGAGGACAATATCGCTCGCTGAGCAATTCTTCCTTTGAAACCCCCTCCAATGCCCCGGCGATTAATCCGCCAAAAAAACGGCAGGCATCTACAGCAGCTCTAGCACCGTGGGTGGTCTGTGAGCTGATCCCGCTTTTTTCCGGAGCCTCAAATGGATGACCAGCAAAGAACATCGGTACCGGTGCCAAGCGCATCAAGGAGCCATTCCCAGCTGAATCTGGATCTGTGGACCCACTGATAGGATCACCTGATCGTTCGTATTAGATCAAGGCAGCTTGAATTGTATTTCCGATATCAATGCACCGGCCAGTGCTGCTCAGGTAACCCGTGCGAAACCAGCGAATATATCTGTCCATCTGGTCTGATAAATTAAATCCCTGACATTGGATTAAAGATTCCGCCAGGCAGAGAGCCATTGCAGTATCATCTGTCCATTGACCGGGTGCCAGGCCAAAGGGACCTCCACCCACCATATCATTGAGCGGGTTAACGCTCCCTGTTGGCTGAAACTCGAGGGTTGTACCCAGCGCATCGCCAGTAGCCAGACCTAATGAACAGCCCCGGAACTGGTCAATCTGGTTCATTAATATCCCTCAGGAGTTGATTCATACTGCATGGCAGCCGCGATCATGTTCTGGCCGATCTCCATCGCCAATAAAGGATCGTCTTCTTCTAATAAGACCAATAATGCAACGGGAGTGCCTGTCCAATTTGGCAGGCTGCCAGCCAAGTACCAGGTGATCGTCCGATCATCTTCGTTCAAGGTACTTGCAACACTGCTCCAAACAGGCAAACCCTCAGTCGCCAGTGAATTGGCAATAAAATCAGCGTTATCCTGTGAAAAAACCTGCCTTTCTTCTCTCTCAGGTGGAAAAACTGACCAACCTGTTTCCGGTAGATTCGCCGCAGTGATAATCTGTGCTGCAGGGAGCGCGCCGTCGGAACTGAGTGTCGCTGCTGCAAGGACCACCTGCAGAGGGCTGACCAGGAAATCTGGTTGATCACCCAGCAGCTCCCCGGAAGAAGTGCTGCCTTGCACATCAGAACCCTGCTTATCAAATTGGGTCGGATCTGGAAACTCGAATAACCCCAATTCTGCATAGAAATCTTGAGTATCAATAGCATCCAATTGCTTGCTCAAATCTTCCGGCAACGTACAACCCGCGGCGATAGGTGCAGCCCAGCTCGTTCCAGCTGGGGCAATGGCACAGTCGAGATTCGCAAACAGGCTTTCATAGCTTTGATTGCCATCCAGGTAGGTGAGGTCTCCCTGCTCGTTGAAAGCCGCCAGCAAAAATGGTCCTAATATCGCACCTGGACGGTATCTTCCTTGAAATGCTCGGTTGACAAGCGGGGATTCTGGACTACTCACCAATGCTGGCCAGATATCCTCCAATTGATTGGGATCAAACGTTGGATGGGAGGCAACTGCAAGCACCTCGCCATTTTCAGCATTGAGCAAGATTAAAGCACCCGTGTGATCTCCTAAAAGCTCGTCGGCAGTTCCCTGCAGGTCCATGTCCAGACTCAAGCGGATATCAACACCGGGAGGGGGCTGCCCATAAAGCAGGTGATTCCACCAGATCTCGAACTCTGAAGGACCAAGAAGACCCCGCAGGTATGGATCGAGATCTGCTTCAAGACCAGATTGGCCGTACAACGGATGCGAATAACCAATGGTGGAGCCAAGGGCTGGGAAATTGTATGCCCGCCAATAATCCCCAGGAACTCCTTCCGTGCTCGCCAGAGGGTTATTCTCTCGATCCAGGATTTCACCCCGCCTGACCTGCCTGTCAGCTATCGATCTTCTGGCATTATCCGTTCGCTCCAACAGGTCCGGTCCCCGGAAATATGTCCACCACCCAACTACCAGCGCAACAGCGCCCAGGCAAACCAAGAGGAGGTACCCCAGGCGAGTGAACAATCGCGGATTTCGAGGTAGGGTTGGACTTTCATTTCCACTCTGGCTGATCAGGATCAGCAGCAGCAGCGAGATAAATGCAGTTACCAGGGATGAACCACCATAAGAGACAAACGGCAACGTCACCCCGGTTAGAGGCAGCAGGCGAATATTTCCACCGATGATCAGCAGGCTCTGCCCGATCAGGTATGCTGTGAGACCTGCAGCGAGCAAGCGGCGAAAGTTATCGGGGGCTCGCATCGCGATCCGCACTCCGGCAGCAGTCAACATCATGAGCAACGCGATTAATGCAATCGCGGCTATCATTCCCCCCTCTTCAATAATGGCAGAAAAGATGAAATCAGAGTGAGATATCGGCACCAGGGTTGGGCTGCCCATTCCTGGACCTCTTCCCCCGACACCGCCATTCGCCATGGCAATGATGGATTGAACGATTTGATAGGACCTATCACTCGGATCCAGCCATGGGTTCAGCCAAGCATCAATTCGCAAGCGAACGACATCAAACATGAAATAACCGCTTATACCGGCTGCCAAGAGCAGGATGGCACTACTGATCAAAACAATTTTTCGCTCGGTAGCCAGGTAAACGATCACCGCAAAGAGAAATAGAAAAATGGTCGCCGTACCCAGGTCTCTCTGCACCAGAAGCAGAAGCACGGTCAATCCGGTCATTAACAGGATTGGTGCCAGCAACGGTAATGAAGAGGGTTGTGGACCATTTTGATCTCCATCCTTACCGTTCTGGATTTTGTTATCCTCCGATCCCGCCCTTGACGACCAGCTCACCCAGGGCTGCTTATCGGATAGATATGCTGAAAGATAAATTACCAACAGCAGCTTTAGCGGTTCTGAAGGTTGCAAATATACTCCACAACATCCTAACCACAAACGCGGTCCTATTTCGCTGGCAGGATTTGTCCCGAAAAATAACGTCAGGGCAGTAAGGATGAGGCCCCCGGTCAATAATACATATTTATAACGTCGGAGAAATTTCAGGTCAGTCGGCAAGCGCAATCCCAGGGTAAACACGACCAGGGCAATCACCAGCCACATCGTTTGTCTATATCCAAAATCTGGAAACAAACGCCAGATCGTCATCAACCCCCACCCGCTGAGTAGACCTGCGAGCGGCAAGAGGTAGGGATCTCTTTCAGGTAAATGCCGCCTCGTTTGCCGATCGGCAAGAAATAGAATGACAACCCAGACCACAAATCCAAGCCAGTGGTTGTAGCGATAATCCACCTGCCAGCTGCGTGCTCGAGCCGCGGGTGCAATACTTAAGGCCGCAGCATACAGACCCAGAAATACTGCAGCTATCACCAGCAATCGACCCTGCAGGTAATTTGGAGATTGAGAAACCCGAATTTTTCTTGTGGTTGGAGACATTGGACTTGATGGTTGGGGAAAATCGTACTGATTGGCTCCCCGAACCAGCTCGTTTACTTCAAATATTTATCCACCAGGAGACCAAGTCGCTGGCGAGCTTCTGGCGGGATCGCTTCCGGATTTGTGATCACAGCAGCTGCCAGCGCATGCTCGCAATCACACATTCTCTCCCGATCCAAATTCTTGACAATATTCCGCATCGCTTCTTGAGCAACAGTCGCATTGCTATGCAGAATCTCGACTACCATCTCTACGCTAACCGGTTTTTCACTGATATGCCAGACATCATAATCTGTCACGTGGGCCAGGGTCGTGTAGCACATTTCAGCTTCCTTCGCCAGGAATGCTTCTGGAGAGCTGGTCATACCGATAATCGACATTCCCCATGAACGATAGGTATTTGATTCAACTCGAGTGGAGAAACGCGGCCCTTCAATAGCTATGTATGCGCCTCCGAAATGTACATTATTTCCCGTTAATTTAACCGCTTGGTAAGCAATCTCGGATAAATCTGCGCAAAACGGGTCAGGAATGCTGATATGGGCGACCAATCCCTCTTCAAAAAATGTTCGCGCTCTGCCCCTGGTGAAATCAAAGAGCTGGTCAGGAATAACAATGTCCCCAGGAACATAATCTTCGCGCAGCGAACCACAAGCGCTGATGCCCACGATCCGTTCGACTCCCAGGCTCTTCAAGGCATAAATGTTCGCCCGGTAATTTATTTCCGATGGATTTAGATGGTGTCCAACCCCATGACGGGCAAGAAAAGCAACGGATACCCCTTCCAATTTACCGACCAGTATGGGCGTACTGGGCTGACCAAAGGGGGTGGTCAAGGTTTTTTCCTCAGTGATTTCGATACCCGGCATTTCATACAGGCCAGATCCACCTATGATGGCTACTTTGCACATCTCTTACCTCCTTCCATGCATACTTGGGGTGAGATAACCTTCAAGCCTGACCTGTTGCGCATATTTCAATTTTGCAGACAGATTCATTTCGAATCCGGAAGGCTCTCGCTGATTTCTGCTTTTAAGATTACTTGGCCAAGCTGAAGTTCATCATTTGAGGTCAAGACTACCGGTGTTGTGAGCAATTCAAGATTCAACAAGGTCCCATTCCTGGAGTGTAAATCCTCAATCCACCAATTGTTATGGTGGTAAGAGAGACGTGCATGTTCAGCGGAGACAGTATTCACATCAAAGACCAAATCACAACGCTGGTCACGACCGATCACCACTTCCGGATTATTAAAATGGTAAACCTTTGAACCAGTATCTGTTTCTTCAACCAAGCTGATCCCCGGAATTTGCCTTGCAATGATGAGTTCCGATTGGCGCCTGATATCCCTCCACAGCGTCAGCAGTGCCCATCCCAGGAAAGCATAGAGGGTCAAGGCCATTACTAGGCGGAGGGCAAGTAGAAGCGTTCCGCTCATATAATTTACCTGTACACCTATTCCTTATTATCTGGGGACATGGTCAGCTGCTGGGTAGCACTCTCATCCTCACCTGGTAAGTAGGATGCATCCTGACCATAAATGATGTCTACACCAGCCAGGGTGATCACATCACCCCGGTAAAGGGTGGCCTGATCGGATCGCACACCGTTAACGTATGTTCCCCCAGATGAATCCAGATCAAAGATTACGTAATGACCTTTGATCGCCCTGATTTGAGCATGCGAGCGGGATACACGCATATCCTCTATCACCACATGGTTATCAATCCTTCTGCCTATATTGATTATCGACTGGGTAAGGGGAAAAATATTGCCATATACATTCAAGAATGCATATTCAGGAATTTGATCACTATCCTCCGAGTCTAATGTCAAAGTGTTTGTCTCTTCCAAATCTTGCAGGCTGAATTGGGCCAGCACCTTGATTTCTCCCGGTTTATTCTCTGCTGTAGAGCTCACTTTGATCCTGGGAGGTGCGGGGAAGCTGACCCCGTTTTCCTCTCCTATTTCGGATATCAAATCGCTTAATGCGCCGATCATAGATCGATCTTCAAAGTATTCAGCAGTTTTCAAATCCACCTGGAGGATATATAAATCACCCGCAGTTTGCCTGCCAGATTCATCCGTAATTATGCTCGACTGCATTGCTGATACGATCAGGTTGCGAAGCCCATTTATTCTTCCCGCACCAGGAAAGAGTCGCGATGAACTACCTTCGATCATGTTCTGAAGTTTGTTTTCAAGATCGTTGAGTTTCTTGGTGAATAAATTCATACTCAGGGACTAATTATAGAAGGAAGGCAATCAGACTGCAAGAGAGTTCAAATTAACTATTATTAATCTAGCAAAGACAATCCACTCGCTTTGCCAGATCTCATTCACCCCCAAGTGGTATACTGAAAATGTGGATTCAGAAACACTTTTTGGTTATAAAGAAGTGCCACACACTGCCGATTGGGAATTGGAGGTGTGGGCTCCTGATTTGAGCAGCTTGTTGGTACAGGCTGCTAAAGGGATGTACCACCTCGCCGGAGTAAAGCTTTCCTCCCAACCTCGCATTCAGCATAGATTTCAATTGATTTATCATGATCCAGAATCGCTGCTAATTGATTTTCTATCAGAGTTAATCTTCCTGATCGAAGCCGAAAATTTATCTTTTGATCAATTCGAAATCAAATTAAATAATGGGCAATTGATCGCGGATCTCAATGGAGGAAAACTTGCCTTAATTTCCAAAGAGATCAAAGCTGCCACTTTTCACAAACTGAAGATTCAAGAAACTGATCAAGGTTTGGTCGCTAACATTGTTTTCGATGTCTGACCAGAAACTGTGCAGTTCAATCGATGATCGGAGGTATTGATATGGTTGGTCTCCGAGATTTAAAGCAAATAAACCGTTACGAATGGGAGATTCCAAAATCTCATCGTCCAGACATGCTGGTACCGGTGCGAATATTTGCCACCCGGGAGCTTCTGGAGCAGATTCAAAATGATAAATCACTCGAACAAGCTGCCAATGCGGCAACGCTGCCTGGCTTAGTTGACCGCGTTGTAGTCATGCCCGATGTGCATCAGGGATATGGATTCCCAATCGGAGGGGTGGCCGCCACCCGGCTCCCGCACGGGATTATCTCACCCGGTGCCATCGGTTACGATATCAATTGTGGAGTTCGCCTGCTGGCATCACAAATAGAGTTTGAAGCAGTTAAACCTCATCTGTCTGATCTGGCGACCTCACTCAACAGTTTATGTCCCAGCGGTGTTGGCAAAAAAGGTCATTTGAAACTAAAAATTCCTGAGCTTGATAAAGTATGCCGGGAGGGAAGCCGGTGGGCTCTTCAGCATGGTTATGCCACAGAAGCAGATCTGCACCGAACGGAGGAAGGTGGTTGCCTGGCTGGAGCCGATCCATCGAAAATCAGTAAACGAGCTAAAGAACGCGGTTTGCCCCAGCTGGGGACGTTAGGTGCTGGAAACCATTTCATCGAGGTGGATGTTGTTGACCAGGTATTCCACCCCAAAGCTGCCCAAGTGATGGGCCTCACGGTAGGTCATCTGGTGGTGATGATTCACTGTGGATCGCGCGGTTTCGGGCACCAAATCTGTACTGATTACGTGCGCGAATTTCAATCAGCCGTCCGCCGGTATTCAATTCAGCTGCCTGACCGCGAACTGGTTTGTGCCCCTCTCGATTCCCCAGAAGGTCAGGCATACCTGGGTGCCATGCGCGGGGCAGCTAATTATGCCTTTGCAAACCGCCAGGTACTCGCCCACTTCGCTCGCCAGGCATTTGAAAAGACTCTGGCTGGAATCGTTGCCAATTGGCACCTTCACCAGGTTTACGACATCGCCCACAATATGGGTAAGATCGAAACACACATGGTTGATGAAGAACCCGTAGAAGTCTGTGTTCATCGTAAAGGAGCAACTCGTGCCTTTGGACCCGGTTCTGAAGGTTTACCTGGTGAATACAAGGCAATCGGTCAACCTGTGCTCGTACCCGGGAGCATGGGAACAGCTTCCTGGGTCCTGGTTGGCACCGAAGAGAGTATGCAGCGTTCATTCGGATCATCTTGCCACGGTGCTGGACGGACGATGAGTCGCAGTAAGGCAAAAAAGTCGATCTGGGGGGAAGATCTGAGAAATGAGCTCCAATCTCAGGGTATCCAGATCCGCGCAGGATCAATGGCGGGTTTAGCTGAAGAAGCCCCCCAGGCATATAAAGATGTTGATCTTGTCGTCGAGACTGTCCACAACGCTGGTATCGCCAACAAAGTCGCCAGACTGCGACCGGTGGCAGTGATTAAGGGATAATTTCTATCCGGGTATTAACCCAAACAGATTGGGACCAAAAAGCTCGTCTTTATAGAAACAGCTATCCTGGTTGGAGGGGTCTTTCAGCCTGGCGTTAGCAGCTGGTAAAAAAATTAATTTGCAGAAATTCAGCCAGCTCGTTCAGTGTGACAGGATTTGAGATAGGAACAGCTTGGTGCGGTCCTCCTGGGGGTTGTGGAAGATATCATGGGGGCTGCCGGTTTCAACGATCAAGCCTTCATCAAAAAAATACATTCGATCTGCTACCCCGCGGGCAAACCCCATCTCGTGGGTGACAACCAGCATCGTCATGCCCGTTTTGGCCAATTCGATCATCACATCCAGTACCTCTTTGATCATCTCGGGATCTAACGCAGAAGTTGGCTCATCAAAGAGCATTATTTTCGGCTGCATCGCCAGAGCACGGGCGATAGCCACCCGCTGTTGCTGTCCTCCTGAAAGCTGGTTCGGATACTTTTGAGCCTGTTCCGGGATCCCCACCCGGTTAAGCAGTTGCATTCCAATCTCCTCCGCCTGCTTTTTCGACCATTTGCGAACCTGAATAGGAGCCAAGGTGATGTTTTCCAATACACTCAAATGGGGGAACAGGTTGAATTGCTGGAATACCATACCTGTCTCCATGCGTACAGCTTCGATATTGTGTACATCCTTGGTTAATTCAATCCCATCAATAATTATTTTGCCTTGCTGGTGCTCTTCGAGGCGGTTTAAAGTGCGGATAAAGGTCGATTTACCAGACCCAGAAGGTCCAAAAATTACGACTACTTCTCCGCGGTTAACCTCCATCGAAATCCCCCGCAGTGCTTCGAAATGACCAAACCACTTATGCACATCGTAGCATTGGATGATCGGATCGGATGTATCATTCATGAACTACTCCCTGAAATCCAGATAGAGAAATTATAGGGCTTTAATGAAAATCACACAAGCGCGCCTGTAGATCTTTCTTTTCATTCACCGGCTGATCGAGGCAGTAATTGCTTTTGTGATTTTGATCAGCGCCTCTGTGGCTATGCGAATATCAAGACCCCGTTGTCCACCTGATATGTATATTGCCTCCTGAACCTGGGCGCTATCGTCCACCACAACTTGGAAATTGCGGTGCAGCAATGCCAGCGGAGAGATCCCACCTGTTTGTAACCCGGTAAGATGCTCAGCTTCTCTCTGTGTCGCCAAGCGGATCTTTTTCTCTCCAACGGCTTTCGCCAGGGACTTTAAATTCACCTCGTGTGGTGCGGGTACAAGTGCCAATATCGATCTGCCTCCAGTTAGCCTAACAGCAACGATCGTCTTATAGACCAGGTCTGGATCTACTCCCATGAAGGACGCCGCCTCCAGAGCGCTTAGCTTCTCAACGGGAAGTTCGATAGCTTCATAGGGAATGCCCTGTGATTCCAGCAAGCGGGTCACATTGTTCTTAATGGTCATGCTGATCCTCTAAACTTCACCGATGGGGAAAGATAATCGAAAAGTGGCACCGCCACCAGGGTTATTGATGGCGTTCAAGGTTCCACCTTGTGCTTCCGCAAGCTGCCGGGCGATGGCTAATCCTAAACCGCTGCCCCCCTCAGACCGACTTCGGCTTTGATCGAGTCGATAAAATCGCGTAAAGATTAATTCTTGAGCTTCTTCCGGGATTCCTGGACCATTATCGATCACAGATACCAGGACCATATCTGGTGCAAATCTCAAACGGGTTTCAATCCAGCTCTGATCTGGTGTAAATCGTAACGCGTTCGAAAGTAAATTGCTGCAAATCTGCTCCACCCTACCAGGATCCACTTCAATCTCCCTACCCTCCCCGAATACCTCAAATCTCAGATCAATCTCTCTTTCTATCGCCTTCGCTTTAAAATTATCCAGGACTCGTTCAACCAACTTGTGCAAATCAGTAGGGACCATTTCAAGCTGCAGCTGTCCTGAATCTGCCAATGCGAGTGTTCGCAGGTCATCTACCAGACGAGTGAGAAGCATATTCTGTTCCAAAATCGAGGTTATATTTTCGGAGGTTGGCGGGTAAACACCATCCTGGATAGCTTCTAATTGAGCACGCTGCACAGCCAGGGGTGTGCGCAGCTCGTGAGCAATATCAGCTGTCATCGCTCTCCGGTTGTGCTCCGCATTCTCCAGTTCATTGGCCATTTGGTTGAAGGTTTTACCCAACGTGGCCAGCTCATCATCCCCAGGAATTGAAACCCGCAAGGATAAATTTCCACCCGCAAGGCTGGAGGCCGCTTCTGTCAATTGGCTGACCGGTTTTAACAATTGGGCGCTCAGCAAGAGTGCCAAGATAACCGCGAATCCGATAGCCACACCTGCAGCAACGTAGGCTGCCCTGGTGAGTCTACCAATCAGGTTGTTTTCTGCACCACTGCTGAAAACCATACCGCCCTCTGGCAGCAGAAAGCCAACAATTTCTCCCTTGTTTTCAAGTTTGATCGCTGCCTGGATCTCTGGTCCAGTTAATTTTCCACCCTGGATGCCTCCTTCGGTGTCCAGGATAAGATATCCATTAGAATCTGCCAGACGCAGCCTCTGACTCATCATTCCCCCCATCATGCCGCCTAATCCATGAAGTCCTCCTTGATTTCCATATCTTTTCCCTGGGCTCGCACTCCCAGTGCTGAGAATTTGTTCCACCCCAACCCATGAATCGTTCGTTTCATAATAATTCTCTAACTCGCGCACTATTCCATCAACCCCAGCCATCCCGCCCCGAAACATATATGTGCGCACCTCCTGGATCGCACTCTGCCTGACCACGATCAGTAAAGTGGCGATCGACACCAAGGCAACCAAAGTAAAGGAAATAATCAATTTAAGACGCATAAAACATCCAAATCTATAAACAGGCTATAGAAACCAGGATCAGTCCCTTTTTTCCTTGACAAAGCGGTAGCCAATTCCAAAAACCGTCTCGATATAATAAGGATTTTTGGGATCTGACTCGATCTTCGCCCGCAAATTCTTAATATGGGCATCGATCGTCCGTTCATAACCTTCATAAGCATTACCCTGGGAGGCTTCCAGCAACTGCAAGCGATTGAATACTCGACCCGGTTGAGAGGCAAGCGTTTCAATAATTTTGAACTCAGTGGGAGTAAGATCGATCACCTCGTCATCAATCGAAACCTCATATCCATCCAGGTCGATTTCCAGCGCACCAGACTTGATCACATTACTCACCTCTTTCGGTATTTTCACCCTCCTCATCACTGCCCGCACCCTGGCTACCACTTCGCGGGGCGAAAATGGCTTTGTAATGTAATCATCTGCCCCTAATTCCAACCCGATAAGGCGATCAGTCTCCTCGACTCTGGCGGTAACCATAATAATCGGTGTGTCGCTTTTACGTCGAATTTCTCGAGCGATATCCAGACCATCCATTCCAGGGAGATTAAGGTCCAGAATGACCAGGTCCGGTTGTTTCTCCTCCCACATTGATAACCCAAGATCACCTTTACTGGCGATAACGACCTGATAATTCGCCTGTTCCAGGTATTTCTGCAAAATCTGCAGCAGCTCGAGCTCATCTTCAATTATTAATATTGTTGTCATTGCTCAAACCATGAAATTAATAGGGGAAAGAATACTGTTGGGAGATGACTTTGCCTATGGATAGAATTCTTAACATCAATCGCGTTGATTATACAATACCAGTGGGCAGCTGGGATGCTGCCCACTGGTGAAGACCGATTGCGCTATGCAACCTAATTCTGGCGATCAGGGAGAATTCCACCAACCGTGATGTCCACCATGAAATCCCGACTGGAAGCCATAACCTCCACAACCACCATATCCTGATCCATACCCCCCACCCTGCATCCTATTTTGCATGTAATCTGCCTGTTCCTGGGTTAGGAGACCATCTTCAACTGCCTTTGACAGCATCTCGGAGCGCGCTTTCAGCATCAATGCATTGAACTCCGCTGAACTAAATCCTTCAGATTGAGCGATCTGCCACATCATTTCACCAGAATTGTGGCGATTTTGAACCTCCTCCGGTGATAAGCCCAATGCTTCAGCAAAAGCCTCAATCATTAGGTCATGATAAGGTCCTTCTTGACCTTCTGACCAATTCCCATGCATACCGCCAAACCCCCTCCAACCTCCCATCATCCCTGGACCAAAGGCGGGATCCTGGAAAGGTGGTTGCGTTTCTGATTGGGCGAATGCCAGACCTGCCAAACCGAGGGTCAATACTGCAATGCCAAGTGCACCAACAATCAATAAATTTCTTTTCATGATAAAACTCCTGTTTTACTTTTTTATCTCATCACTTGGTCAATGTTATCTTATACATATGAAGATCATGTGAAGATTATCTGAATGACCTTTGAATTTTCTCCCCAACACGGAACAGGGATGCAAAGGGTATCCGGTGCCGATCCAGTTGTTTATCAACCTGCACAAATTTAATTAACTCAGGATATTTGCACTCATCATAATTATGGCATCCCCTTGCTTTACGTTGACAAACTCCTGTGCGCATTCGGATGCTAGAAAGTGATCAGGATAATCGATGAACAGCTTGGGGAATTGACTAACAACACAGGAAAGACTTACCATCCAGAATTTCTAGACATATATGATCATCAATACCCCAGACACCAGGAAGCTGAGGGGTTTAGCTATCGTTGCGGTAATTGATATGTTTGAAAATAAACAGGTGAGTCTTTCTGAATGCCGATCTCACCCTGAAAAAGGTAGTTATAGAGATCTTTCACCCACCTTGCGAGAGGAATTCTTGTGTTTATAAAGAGAAGTAGGGGAACGATATGCGCCTTCGGACGCATGGTCAAAAGTGTACAAATACATGGATGAGAGTTCATAGCAGGCAAGCTGAATTCCGTTCGGCCTCAATTTTCGATCCGTCAAACGTGATTTCTAAGCATATCCATTGATGATCAGCCTCCAGAAAAACTTCACTCCTCACCTGCCAGCAGGTGAATCTTCTCCCAGGGGGGTAGATTTGATTCCTCAGCCAGCACAGCCCGCAGCTCAAAAATCTGGTCTCGTAATACGGCAGCCTTCTCAAACTGCAGATCCTTGGCAGCGATCTTCATTTGTTTTTCCAGTTCTGCGATCAGCTGCTGGATTTCGGATTTTGGCAGTGCAGCTGCACCTCTAACCCGATATTCGGCTTTCGTCTCCGCCACAGATTGGACTGCAACCTGGTCCGTCAAGTCTCTCACAGCTTTCACGATGCCGATCGGCTCGATACCATGTGCTTCATTATATGCATTTTGTTTTGCCCGGCGCCGGTTTGTCTCATCGATCGCCCTTTGCATTGAATCAGTGGCTTTATCGGCATACATGATCACTTTCCCCTGAACATGCCGGGCTGCTCGTCCGATGGTCTGGATTAAGGCAGTGTCTGAACGCAGGAATCCCTCCTTATCCGCATCCAGGATAGCTACCAGCGAGACTTCCGGTAGGTCCAGGCCTTCTCTCAGAAGGTTTATTCCCACCACCACGTCAAAAACCCCGAGGCGCAGATCGCGCAGTATGCCAACCCGTTCCAGCGTATCAATTTCCGAGTGCAGGTAATGGACCTTGACCCCCATTTCCATCAGATAATCGGAAAGCTTCTCTGCCATGCGCTTGGTCAAGGTCGTCACCAGAGTGCGCTCTCCACGCTCCACACGCTGGTTGATTTCAGAGATCAGATCGTCCACCTGCCCTTCTATCGGTCTTACCTCAACTTGTGGATCAACCAAACCAGTGGGGCGGATAATCTGTTCTACCACCTGATCGGCCTTATTAAGTTCATAAGGACCCGGCGTGGCCGAGGTATAGATGGCAAATCCCATCGCTTCTTCAAACTCTGAGAAGGTCAAAGGGCGGTTATCGAGTGCAGATGGCAGCCGAAAACCATACTCAACGAGTACTTCTTTGCGAGACCGATCCCCGTTATACATGCCCCGCACCTGAGGAATTGTCATGTGGGATTCATCTATCACCAGCAGGTAATCACCGGGGAGGTAATCCATCAATGTCCACGGGTGCGAGCCTGCCGCTCGCTGATCCATATGCCGAGAATAGTTCTCGATACCAGAACAATAGCCAACTTCGCGCAGCATTTCCATGTCGTACAATGTGCGCTGCTCAAGTCGTTGCGCTTCTAAGAGCTTCTCCTCCCTGCGAAAATATTCCAACCGCTCACCCAGTTCATTTTCGATATCCCCGATAGCAGCGCGCAACTTCTCCTCTTCAGTGATGAAGTGTTTGGCAGGGTAGATCGCCACAGAGGCTAATTCTCGCCTCAGTTCCCCTGTCACAGGGCTGAACTCGACGATCCGTTCAACCTCATCACCAAAGAAGGTGATCCGGTATCCGAACTTATCCTGGTAGGCCGGGATCACTTCCAGAGTATCCCCACGCACACGAAAGGTGCCAGGCCTTAATTCCATATCATTGCGTTCGTAGTGGCTTTCAACCATCTGCCTCAGCAGCGCGGTCCGGCGATATACTTTCCCGCTTTCCAAGTTGATCACCACGCGGCCATATGCCTCCGGGTTGCCAAGCCCGTAAATACAGGATACAGAAGCCACAATGACCACATCCCGGCGAGACATCAATGCCGTGGTAGCTGCTAATCGCAACCGTTCGATTTCTTCGTTTACATCGGTCTCTTTCTCAATGAATAAATCATGGCGGGGGACATATGCTTCAGGTTGGTAATAATCATAATAAGAGACAAAATACTCCACTGCATTTTCAGGGAAGAAATCTTTAAACTCCGCATAGAGCTGCGCTGCTAGGGTCTTATTGTGCGCCATAACCAGGGCAGGTTTCTGGATTTGCTCAATGACCGCAGCAATGGTATACGTTTTGCCGGTTCCCGTCGCTCCTAACAGCACCTGGTCGCGGTATCCTTTCTCAATACCCCTGACCAGCTGGCGGATCGCTTCCGGTTGATCTCCGGTGGGTTTGAAAGGTGCTTCTAGTTTAAATTCCATCGTTCCTCAACTGTTTGAATTCATCCACGCCTGAGAGAGAGTTTAACCTACCTTCAGGCGTCAAGGATTGGGTGGAAAACTTTCGCTTAAATAATTATTACGAAGATCTACACACAATTATTTGCAGATTTTTTATTCTCTAACATAGATCGGATTGCTGAAGATCCAGCCTCTTCTAACACCGAAATATTTCAGGTACACTTCCACCCGGTAAACACCGGGTTCAGTTGCGATATAGCTGCAGATCTCCCTTTTTGTCCATGTCTTGATCACCTTGCCATCCTTGAGTAATCGGCATTCGGAACGCTGTGGTAGGTGGATCTGCAGGGTGACACCAGTGTCTATTGTAATCTCTGCCCCCATTTCTACAGAGGCTTCTTTTCCCTGTGCAGTAAAGCGAAACCCGCGGGTGGGTGCTGGCAGATCATAGCCAATGAAGCAACGACCGTTGGCAAGGGCGTCGATTATTGCAGCGCGGTCCTTGGAAACATCTCCAGATAGCGGTTCCCGGATTATAAGATGGGTATTCACAGCCTGAAAATGAAACTCGTAGGGGAAGAGGATCCGTTTCAGTGGTCCAATTGATACCCGGAAGGCATGGGCGTCTGATCCGCCAACCGCCACTACCCGTTTACCAGAGGCGAGCAGCTCGTCCCATTTCTGCACTGCTTCCCTATATGGAGCGTGGGCCACCATTTTTGGATTGAATGCGAAAAAGATCGCTCGAAACCAATTCTTAAGCAATCCTTTGAATTCAGACATGGCGTTCCACAACTCGATCCCGGTAAAATTTCCTACCTCCCATCTTTCCCAGGAGATATCTGGTTCACCGAATACAGGTGCGGCAGGATCGACTGGATGGGCGATAAAAGCCAGCCCACCAGATTTGAGCACACTGTCAATCAACCGCTGCGGATCTTCCGCCAAGGCTGCCATTTCTCGAGTGGCTCCTATCACCAGCAGGTGATTTTTCTGAGGGTTCGCGGTTTGGTCATGTACCTCTTCTCCGACCATCAGTAAGACTTTACTGTTCCCCTCCTGATAATATCCTTCCGGGCCATTCACATAGACATTATGATCCGTGGTAATAACCGCATCCAGGCCGGCTTTCAGCGCAGCCTGAACAATATCCCCATGGGTCCCAGAACCGTCCGAGTAGGTGGTGTGCATGTGTAAATTGATGATCAATTCATTCATTGTGTGATTTGACGAAACAAATAACGGAAGGTATAATCCGCCTGCTTAGAATTGATTTAACTGGAGGTCTTTCGTGGAGCGTTATTTAGACATTGCGATGATTATAACGTCAATTGCCTTGATCGTTAGCGTCATCCTGCAAAGCAAAGGTGCTGGATTAGGGGGCTTGACTGGTGGTGATACAGGTGCTGTATTCACTGCCAGACGGGGTGTCGAGAAGACACTATTCCGGATAACTGTCATATTAAGTGTAATATTCTTCAGCCTAGCTATCGCCACCGTCGTGCTGACGGGCTAAGCAAGGCGATGGTACCTGACAAAATAATTCGCCTTTTTTTGGGCGATTCACGGCCCGGCCGGTGAACGCCCTTTTTTGTTACTTATGAGAAAAATGGTTTGGCAGATCGTGATCGTTGTTGTTGCCCTGGCAGCAATCGCCGTCCTGTTATTAAGCCAGCAACCTTCGCTACTGCCTATCACCCCAGAAATCCAGCCTTCTTCGGGAGGCGTGTACTCAGAAGCCCTCATCGGTTCATTCAACCGCTTGAACCCGATCCTGGACTACGCTAATCCTGCAGATCGAGATGTCGATCGGCTGATATTCAGCAGCTTGCTGAAATTTGATGACCAGGGATTGCCAATAAATGACTTGGTTGAATCGATGGGAATTTCCCAAAATGTACAAACCTATAATATCTCCCTGCGGGAGAATGCGGTATGGCATGACGGCCAACCAGTGACCAGTGAGGACGTTGTTTTCACCACCGAACTGCTTGCTTCGGAAGAGCTCCCCATTCCGGCGGACGTACGCGAATTATGGCAGAGTGTAGAAGCGGAAGCTTTGGATGAACGCACTCTCCAATTCCGCTTACCTGAACCTTATGCTCCTTTCCTGGATTATCTGACTTTTGGCATCCTGCCCAAGCACCTGCTTGGTGATCTTACACCTGCAGAGATCATCGATTCCGAATTTAATTTGCAGCCTGTTGGTAGCGGACCATTTCGCTTCAACCAGTTTTTAGTGGATGGTGACCAGATCACTGGCGTTTCCCTAAGCGCTTTTGAAGATTATTACAGCGACCCTGCATTCGTAGAGCAGATAACCTTCAAGTATTATCCAGATCATCAGTCTGCGCTGGACGCATATCAATCTGGAGATGTCCTTGGGGTCAGCCAGATCAGCAATGACATTTTAAGTGAAGCTTTGCGGGAACCAAATTTGAACATGCACTCCGGCCAAGTCCCCTTGCTATCCATTGTCTTCCTCAACCTTGAAAACCCGCGAACTCCATTCTTCCAAGATGTAAATATCCGCAAGGCATTATTAATGGGCATCGACCGCCAGCGGGTAATCAACCAGCTCAACGATGGACAAGCTATCACTGCCCATGGTCCTATCTTTCCAGGCAGCTGGGCGTATTACGATGGTATCGAAAAAATTGAATACAACCCGGATGCCGCCATTCAAATTTTGAGAGCCGCGGGATATTCAATTCCTGCCTCCGGCAACCCTGTGAGGACAAACGAGGAAGGACAATCCTTATCCTTCGAATTGGTATATCCTTCAGGTACAAGATTTGACCAGCTTGCCCAAGCAATCGCTGAAGATTGGCAGCAGCTGGGCGTGGAAGCCATCCTGCAAGCTGTTGACTCCGATACATTAATTAGTGATTATCTTGATCCCCGCGAGTATGACGCGGCACTGGTGGATATCAACCTGACCAGCTCACCCGATCCTGATCCGTACCCATTTTGGGACCAAGCCCAAATCACCAGCGGTCAAAATTATTCCCAATGGAATGACCGCCAGGCCAGCGAGTATCTGGAGGAGGCGCGGGTTGAAATCGATAGAGCCGAACGCATCCGCCTGTATAACAATTTTCAGGTTCGCTTTGCCACCGAGCTACCCGCACTTCCGCTGATTTATCCCATCTATAATTACGGGATCGATCAGCGGGTTAATGGTGTGACCATCGGATCTTTATACGAACCAAGTGACCGTTTTGCTGGTATTACAAAATGGTTTCTAATCGCAGAACGTTCATCAGAAACAGTTACCGCGCCAGCAGAAACCTCGACGACTCCCTGAAATCTCCCCCTTGGCTTACATTTTGCTGGATCTGTGTTTCAAACGGCTTTTGTACAAAAGCCAGGTGACGTACATTGGCTCGCTGTCCTTGTGCATAGATACCTGGTTCAGAAAGGGAAAATCCCGTGGTGAGATGCTGATCTTTCCCACCGGATCAACGGAAACGCTACTTGCCCATTCATCAAAGCGAACTCTTCCTGAACTGGTCTGGGAAAAATTGTCGCCGGGGAGTATATAGATCACCCCTTCCCTCCACAGCTTATCCTGAGCGAGCCCTTGAATAGTGGAGAAGAAGTAATATCGCTCATTCCCACCTGAAGGATGGGCGAGAACAAAACAACCATTGCGTATTGAACCCTGGTAAACAGACCGGTCCAGGATAGCAAAGAAAATCGGCCAGATTGGATCAGCGCTTGAAAAGACTGCCCTGGTCCTGTTTCCCTGGAAATCTACCTGGAATTCTGGGTGGAGGGTTCGAATATCTCCCCGATTGGATCCGTGTAAAAGGACCCGCTTGTTATTCACCAGGTAGTGAAGAAATTCAACCTTTGTCAGGTTCCGAGGTAAAGTGCAAATTTCGCTATCCACTCCCCCGACCATCCTGCGAAAGATTGACTCACAACCAGATAATTGACCATCAGTTAGATCGATCTCGTGTGCAGGAAAGAATAAAGCCCCCAGGACCCTCGCCAGAATGCGGTAGAAGGTCCACTCAAGGTGTACGGTCATACAAATTCTTATAAATACTGAAGATTTCGAAAATTCCCTTGATGTATTCCTGGGTTTCAGGAAAGCGGATCACCTCTACGTAGAGGTCTGGATCTGGTGGTACAAGGTCTTTCCAGGCCTTCGCATTTCCCGGTCCACCATTGTAAGCTGCCAAGGCGCCATAAATATCCCCGCTCATGAAGCCCCGCTGGCGGTCTAGGTAGTTGCTCCCCAGGAATATACTGACCAGTGGTCGGTAGAGATCTTCATCGGTGTAATTGGGTGGCCAATTTTCATTGGTGACAATCTCTTGAGCAGTGCTGGGGAGGATCTGCATCAAACCCCGGGCTCCAGCCGAAGAACGGACGAAACCTTCAAATAAGCTTTCCTGGCGGACAACACTGAATAAAAACAATGGGTGGAAGTTATATTGATGACCTGCAGGTATAATCAGCTCCCGATAATACGGACCAAAGCGCACATGATTAAAATAAACTGGCGCATTCATCGTCGCAGCGTCATCCATACCAGCTTGAGTCAGCACCTGCCGGGCAGTAAAGATCGCTATTCTGTAGAGACCCAAATCAAGCAGGTGATTGGTCAAGCGGTACGAATTTGCCGGATCAGTTTCGAAATCAATCCGTAAATTCTCAAATTCGGCCCTGGCATCTTCGTACAATCCTAGACGCCAGAACTCGGTCCCGCGCTGGAATCTGGCATCGCCAGCTAAAGGACCGGGGCCTGATAAATCCGTTCCCTCCGGTAAACCAAAAATCGTGCGCAGCCATTCTTCTGCTTCAAGACGCTCGGCAGATAAATCGAAAGATAAATCGTATTCCAGGGGTGGTGTAAACGGTTCGACCTCCGCTGAAAGGTCTCTGGCACGTTCACTGTAATAACCGGTTGGATCAGCTACCACACCTTGCTGCCATGCTTCTCTGGCAGCGTCGACCTCACCCAGCATCTGCTTTGCTTTTCCGATCCAAAAAAACGCCGCAGAGCGGATTTCCGGATCGATTGAGAATGCCAGCAACTTCTGGAAGAGTTCCTCGGATTTAAGATAATCAGCAAGGCGATAGCGCGTGATTCCTGCAAGATGGAGTGCCTGCACAGCTTCTTCCGCACTGGGATATTCAGCGAACACCCGTTCCCATATCCTGGCCGCCTGACCGAGGTGCTCACCCCGCTCTGCTATCCGGGCTGCAATATATAAGAATTCAGCAGCTCGCGGATGGTTCGGCACCTGCTCAACGAAATCCAAGAGAACCTGGGTTGCCTCTCGATACTCACCATACTGGAACCAGAGCACTTCCGCGGTCTGCAGCCATGCCTCAGCCCAGATATCCGCATCGGAATGTGATTCGATGATTTCAGCCCAAGTTTCCATGGCTGCTGAGTGTTCTCCAAGTGCGCTCTGTGCGAGTCCCTTGTAATAAAGCGCCGTGGGGATATCGGCCAATTCAGACTGCATATAGCGATCAAAGGCCGCGATCGCGACTGCATTTTGTCCTGCATAGTAATCTACCAATCCCCTTTGCAGCTCATCAACCTGCACATCTGCTTCGACCAAATCTACTAGCGCCAGATATGAATCATAGGAGCGGGGATAGTTCATGACCGCGTCCAGGAAAGCGTTTTCAGCCTGCTCGATTTCCCCAACCTCCCGGTATGCTTGTCCCAGGAGATAATCCAACCTGGCGCGCATATATTCATTGGCAGTCCGGGAGTAGATGTCTTCGTATGCAACAATAGCAGTTGCCAGATCGCCTGACAGGTCATATGCCTGAGCCATCTTTAATTCAATATCGAGATCGGATTTCAGCCGCGGTGATGCAATAGCTGCTTGGTAAGCAGGGATAGCAGCCAAATAATCCCCAGCTGCGTAGAGAACATCCCCCCGCCGCTCGTTGATATAGCTCTCCAAAACACCCGGGCGCAGCTCAAGATACCGCGCATACCCTTCTGCAGCAGCGTGATAATTACCGAGCGCCTCTTGTGTCTGGGCAAGGGCAAAGTAAACCTCGGAGAGCAGTGATTGCTCGCTCTCTTCTGCAGCCATCTCCAGCAGCATGGCCAGCGCTTCATCTAATTCCCCTGCCAGATAGTGAGTCCGCGCGATCCCTAAACGAGCAGCAAACTGAACCTCTTCTTCGGGGCTGGTTTCAAAGGCTTCCTGGAACTCAGCAGAAGCGGTCTCCCAATCCCCATAAAAAATTGCCCGATCGCCCAACTCTACCCGCACTGCGGGGAGCGGTGTTGGCGTTGCAGTGGGTAAAGGGGTATTGGTCGGGGGAACCGTTGGCGTCGGAAAGGACTCTCCCGTGGACAGGGAAGGGACCTGGTCAACGGAAAAATTCGGTAAGTTACAGGCCAGCGACCCGGCAAGCAATATCCACAGCGGTACATACTTTCTAATTCTTTTCACGAAGAAGTACTATAACCCAGCCAATGGGGCGTGTCAATCCTGGCGGCCTGGATCTGTGGTACACTATGCAAAGAACATTTGTTCTATTGATTGAATAATCGATTCGGCTTCTTTTAAAGATGGGAATGGAACACACTGGCTGGTTACTTGACTTATTCGCTGATCCACGGGGTGGCGTGATCCTGTGGCTCTTGGGTGACGATGGTGAACGCTACCGTTTTCAACAGAGCTTCCCGATCACTTTCTATGCTGCTGGACCAGCAGCGCGCTTGCGCGCCCTGTGGCGCTACCTAGAGAAGCAATCCATCCCGGTGAAGCTCTCCCGTACCCAGCATCGTGACCTCTTCCAACCGCAACCGCTCACCGTGCTTGCCGT
This sequence comes from Chloroflexota bacterium, assembly GCA_020349245.1. GTDB lineage: Bacteria > Chloroflexota > Anaerolineae > Anaerolineales > UBA4823 > PFL25. Next base: position 4,051,094 of record CP070764.1, read on the forward strand.
TCAGGTGGCAGAACCTGCCCGGCAGCCGCGCCTTTTCCAGCAGGTGGCAAGGCACTTCCCCGATCTGACCTATTATGATGCCGATCTGCAGCTCACTCTGCGCTACTCAGCCGTTCACCATGTCTTTCCCCTAGCCCGCTGCTGGGTGCGTGTCAGCCAAGCCGGGCAGGTGGAGGCGATCACCGCGCTCGATTCGCCCTGGGATCTCGATCCCTCACCTCCCACCCTGCGCATCCTGGAGATCGAGCCTGATAACGATCCCGCGCACGCTTGCCCTACCCACCTCTCCCTGCGTTTCGAGCGCCACACCTACGAGCTGCCCCTGGAACCCATCCGCCCGCTGCTGGTTGGGCTGCGGTCGATCATTAACCGGCATGACCCCGACCTGCTGCTCACCTCCTGGGGCGATACCTGGTTGATGCCGCACCTGCTGGACTTATCCCAGCAGGCAGACCTATCATTACCGCTCAATCGCGAAGCCGGTTTGGCTCCGGCTCACAAGCCAGAGCGCACCTATTTTTCGTACGGGCAGGTCGTTCACCAGGGGCGCCAGGTGCTTCTTTATGGCCGCTGGCATATTGACCGCTACAATGCCATGCTCTTCCACGACTACGGTATGCACGGCATCTATGAACTATCCCGGGTTACCTCCCTGCCCATACAAACTGCCGCCCGGGTATCTCCTGGCTCAGGGATATCCGCCATGCAGATGCTGACCGCTTTGCGTCAGGGCATCCTGGTACCCTGGCACAAGCAGCAGGCTGAACGCCCCAAGACCATCCTGGATTTGATGCGCGCCGACCAGGGCGGTCTGGTTTACCAACCAACAGTCGGTCTGCATTACGATGTTGCCGAGATCGATTTCATCTCCATGTACCCCAGCATCATGGTGCACTTCAACATTTCGCCGGAGACGGTCGGCTCCAGCCGGGCTATCGCCGACGCAGCCCCCCGGCTGGGTTCCCCGGGCGAGCCCCAACCCCAGGGGCTGGTCCCGATAACCCTCGCCCCCTTGCTGGAAAAGCGGTTAGCGTTCAAGACCTGCCTGGCAACGCTGCCTCCCTGGCATCCACAGCGCAAAATCTACCAGGCGCGCGCTTCTGCCCACAAATGGCTGCTGGTGACCTGCTTTGGCTATCTCGGCTACAAAAACGCCCGATTCGGCCGCATAGAGGCCCACGAAGCGGTCACCGCTTACGGACGGGAGGCACTTCTGCGCGCAAAAGAGGCAGCTGAAGATCTGGGCTTCGATGTGCTGCATCTATACGTGGATGGCATGTGGATCGCCAAACCGGGTGCCTTCCAGGTCACCGACTTCCAACCCGTGCTGGAGGCGATCAGCGAACGTACCGGCCTACCCATTGCCCTGGAGGGGATCTACCGCTGGTTGGCTTTCTTGTCCTCCCGCGTGGATGCGCGCGTGCCGGTCGCAAATCGCTATTTTGGGGTTTTCCAGGACGGCTCGATCAAGGTGCGCGGCATCGAAGCCAGGCGCCGAGATACACCGCCCTTTATCGCCCGGGCTCAGGCTGAGATGCTGGTTGAGCTGGCAAAGGTTTCCCAGGCAATGCCCATAGATAGACACCTGCCCGATATACTTGACCTGTTGCGTCGAAAACTGGCTGCCCTGCGTGCAGGACGTTTGCCTTTGGAACAGCTGCTTGTTGCCCAGAAGCTCAGCCGCACCCTGGATGAATTCCGCACACCTTCACCCGTGGCGCGGGCGGCAAGGCAGCTGCTTGCCGTTGGTAAGACGACCAGCCCTGGTGAGCGCGTCCGCTTCCTTTACACGCGCGGCGAGCCGGGCGTTTATGCCTGGAATCTACCCGAGCCACCTGACCCATCCAGCGTGGATGTTGAGCGCTACAGCGAACTTCTGCTGCGTGCCGCCACCACGCTGTTGGAGCCATTTGGTGTCAGCAAACAGCTGCTGTACCAGTGGCTGTTCAGCAACGCGGCCTATTGCGCTCCACCTGGCCAGCTGCCCTCCAGGCAGACCAGTGTCCTGCCGCTGTGGACCTCCCGCCATTTATTGGATGGATAACTGCAGCATTTCATTAATCAACGAATTCGGGCTTTATGCTATACTTGGATCGTACAGGCAATTTCGATATCGTTGCAGGCTGTGAGGGAACTTATGCCACTTTATGAATATGTTTGCCTTGATTGTCGGGCTCAGTTTGATGCCCTGCGATCGATTAAAGATGCTGACGCCCCGATCGCTTGCCAGAACTGCCAAGGAGAGAATACTTCTCGCATGTTGTCCCTCTTCTTTGCACATTCCGATGGCCGTTCTGTGACGCAGAGTGCCCCAGCTTGCAGTTCCTGCGCAACGCATGCCTGTAGCACTTGTGGAGTGAATTGATTCGTTCAGCAGACAATTGCATTTTGCGCGAATAAACCCCTGCAGAAACCCTTTCTGCGGGGGTTTTTTGAAGCTGTTTTGCCGGAGAACTCCGCCATTGGGAAATATTGATTTTAGTCCATGGGTGTGAGAGACAAGACACTCTGCTTGGCAGCTGGCAGGCATTCTTCCCCGGCTGGGTGATTTAGGATTGAATCGGTGAGCTCCAGGGAGGAATTCCCATGTGATCACCTCTGTTTGCAACTTTCAGTGACAATCTGCGTAGATCAATATAGAACAAGACTATAGGAGAATATGATGACTACTCAATATAAACAACTTTATCGGTCAGGTAATAATCGCATGATCGGGGGCGTATGTGGCGGAATAGGTGAATATTTCGATATTGATCCGACCCTGGTGCGCGTACTGTTTGTATTTGGTGCGTTTATAGGAGTTCCGGGTGCCCTGGCATTAATTTACCTGGTCATGTTAATCCTTGTGCCCCAGGAACCAGCCCGAGATAGCGAAACCCAGGCCGCATAACTCGTTAAACAACCCGGCTGGAAGTAAATCCTGCTTCCGCCGTGTTGCTCCTCTTTGATGCATCCGGCAGTATATCTACCGGATGCATCTTTTATACAATACGAAATCTAGAGCTGATCATGCGGTTCAAGATGAACGGAGACGTCGGTCACATTCTCCAACTGGCGTGAGAGCTCCGTTTCCAGCTGGGAAGCGAGCTGGTGCGCTTGGGTCATGGGTAAATCAGGTTCAACTGTGCACTCCAGGGACATGTACAACCCATCGTCGTCACCGGGATCGCGTCGTAAACGAATATTATGGGGGTTGAAGATGTGCGGGATGTCAACCACAGCCCGTTCAACGATAGCCCTAATTTCGCTGCTGACCGGTAGCGACTCGCCGCTCAATTGTTGAACTTCGTTCGTAGCCAGCTCGATATGCGTATGTACCCACCTAACATCAGGAAGACGTTCAGGAATGTACTGTTCAAGTCGATCCACCAGCTCATGGGCTTCTCCTAAGGATAGCTGCGGATCGACTCCTATATGCATTTCCAAGGCTAAATCATCATTGTAGCGGTGCGCCCAGATTTCGTGGACCGTTAATCCCAACTCGGAGGCCGCGTGTTTGACAGTCGCAAATAAATCCCCTGTGCCTGATTCCAGTTCACCTTCAGCCTCGATATGGATCGTGACATCACTAACCCCTTCAAGCGCAAGTAAGCGACGCCGAACTTCATCTGCAACCGCGTTCGCTTCTCGAACAGTTTTGTCCGCTGAAATGCGAATGTGGAGGTCTATCGCTGCACTGCCGGCTGCTCCCCGGCTGCGCACCCTGTGAAAAGACTCGATGCCTCCCACATCATCCACCACTTCTGCGATTTGGCTTGGATCGAATGCAGCCTTGTCCACCAATACTGGCAGCGTTTCCCTGAGAATATCTACCCCGATCTTGGCGATCATCAGAGCGACGAAGGTCGCCAGAAGTGGGTCTGCCTTCGGGAATCCAAAATTCACCAGGATGAGTCCACCCAGAACAGAAAGTGAGATCAGGATGCTTGCCCGGGTATGGAGGGCATCTGCCACCAGCACCTCGCTGTTCAATCTTCTCCCCTGGCGCAGTTCGTATAAACTGGTACCGCCCTGGAGCAGCATGCTCACCACCATGACGATGATGCTCCAGATATTTACTTCGGGAACTTCATCGCTCCACCACCTGTTCCAGGCGGTGAGCAGCAGCTGCCAGCTGGTTAGGAACAGCAGCACGGCAATGCTCAGCGCAGCAACCGTTTCAAATTTCCTGTGTCCGTAGGGATGGTCGCTGTCTGGAGGTCTGGAGGCCAGGGACAATCCCCACAGCCCGACTACGTTTGAAATACCATCAAAGAAACTGTCCAATCCATCTGCGACCACGCTCAGGGCACCCGTGATGATGCCCACGGCTAATTTCAACCCGGTTGCCATGAAATTCAAGATCATCGTGATGATCAGCACCCAGCGGATCTTGCGCACATCACGCATATCCGTTGTTAGATAGCCATCATCAATCCATTTCCGCGAAGTCATCTGTTCATCCGTTCGTTGAACTTCAACTGTAGTTCATGATCAACAACTCTGATATCGGTCCCCTTTTTTCAGGGTTCCGGTTAATATTCCTTTTGGCCTGCAGCCGCTCGATCCGAAATCCCTGGTACGCTTTTTCAAAAAAATCATCCTCCGGATTTAAATTGTGTGGATCGGAATTGCTCAGCATCAGAAACCCCCCTTGTTTGTCCAGCTGGCGGTAATACCGTGCCAGGCGAAGCTGCTGCCGATCATCAAAGCGGATATGTGAGTATGCTGTAAAATGAGCAGTCTCACTCAGAGGTCGGTATGGTGGATCGAAATAAACCAAGGTCTTGTCATCGATAAACTCTGCAACCTGCTCGAAATCTCCAAATTGGATCCGTACCAATTTCAACAAGCGGGAGACATTTCGCAAGTTTTCAGCATCAAGGATGCGGGGATTTTTATATCGCCCAAATGGTACATTGAACTCTCCCTTTGAATTTAAACGGAATAAACCGTTATAACCCGTTCGATTGAGAAAGAGCATAAATGCAGAACGTTCAATCCAGGTCGCTTGAAACTTGCTGAAATTTATCAGCCTGCGCTGATCATTATAATTTAATCTGGTTTGGTAGTAGTATTCTCTTCGCTTTGCTGCATCCAGTCCCAAATAATAGCTTTCAATATCAGCCAGCTGTTCTATTAAGCCCTCCACATCCTTTTGAATAGTCTGGTAAACCAGGATCAGCTCAGGGTTAACATCCGCGATCAGGCATTCCTGTATGGGATACGATTGGATGATCTTAAAAAAAACCGCGCCACTACCGACAAACGGCTCCACATACCTTGAAATGGCACCCTGCTCAAGCTGGGAGGGGAAATATCCCTCCAGCTGCCCGAGCAGCTGCCGCTTCCCACCTGCCCATTTTAGGAATGGATACGCTTGTGGATAATCAGAAAATACCGGCATTGGATACTCAATTATGCCGGTATTCTAACAAAAGAAACTGATTTTGGGATTTCTAGGCTGAAACTCGGACTTCGAATTCAGGGAATAGCCTGGTTTAATGATAATTTGTGAAAAGCTCGACTCACGGTCGAGTGATGCCTATATCCCTCACAGGCTGCCGCTGCTGCAGGAAGCTGCAGCGGAACTTGTAAATGAGCTTGTAGAGCCGGAAACCGATGAAGCGAAAGTTGAGATCTGCTTGTTCACTTCCGTGCTTCCACAGAAGGGGCAAACGATTTCACCTACGCTACTTGCACTGCGCACGAGCTCTTCAAATGGCGTTCCACATTCCTTACACTTAAATTCAAAGATCGGCATTAATTACTCCTTCAATGTAAGAACTGGCGATTATGAACAATTTTGCTGCCCATCTTAACTGCATCTCATCACATTTAGATGCAGAATGGTGAAAAAGGTTACAACACTCCTTTGTATTCTTGGAATTTATTCCAGCAGCAAGGATACAAGAAGGCCTTATGCTTTAGCCGCTGTTGTAGATGTGAAGGATGCTTTTCAAACGGGTTTGCTTCTTTTAGGTACCTTTATCAAACAATATATCCTTCAATCTTCGATGGTTGGTATAAACACCCCGATTTCCTTCAGGTAGGAGTGCTGCAATCTGGCACATAATCTCATCGGTATAGGTTTGCAGCTGATCTCCCCGGTCCTTTCTGGATACTGATTGAAAATATATTGGATCGCCGATTCTGACTTTTACCGGTGTGCGGCGAAGGCGTTTAAGGTTGCGCAGGATCAGCCGATCTTGGCTGCCGACAATGCCGACCGGGAGAACTGGAAAACCAGTTTTGGCAGCCAGATAGGCGGTCCCCGGCTGTCCAGCCTGTAATCCGCCCGTTTTACTACGGGTACCCTCTGGAGCAATCATTAGCACTCCACCGTTATTAAGTCGCCGTATAACTTCTCTCAGTACAGCAAAATCAGCCTGATATCGATCAACGAAGAGTGCATTAGCAGCTTTTACCAGCATCCGGCGCAGGAAATATCGGCGATGATACTCTGCCACCAAGACAATATAATCACGCTGATCAACCACATAAAAAACAATCAGAGCGTCAAGAACCCCCAAGTGGTTTCCGGCCACGATTAAACCCCCATCTCTAGGTGCTGATTCCAGGTTGATGAATTCCAGATCAAGGATGGCTATCAGTAATAATCGATTTAAGAACCGCGCGATCCTGTTTACCATACAGATTTCCAAATGAAGAAGCTTTAAAAATAGTATATAAACCTTCACTGAGAAATGTCAATCCCTGGATGGAAGATCATCGAATTTATTGCTTTACAGGCAAATTAACTATAAAATGGATATTCAACCGACCATTTCTATCACCGGAGGAGAAATATGAACATCGATCCCCAGAGCGGTGCCCAAATGCTGCAAGCCATCCTGGAACCGTGGAATCGTGCCATCGCAGATCCAGCCTCCGCCCAGGAGGCTGTTCTCCATAACCTGGTCAATGATTACGCAAAGACGAAATATGGTCAGCAACACGGCGCGGAAAACATCGATAGCCTGGCAGATTACCAGCGAGCATTCCCCGTTGGGACGTATGACAACGATTTTAAACCCATCATTGACAAAGTGTTAGCCGGTGAAATAGAACTGCTGTTGTGGGAAGAACCCATCGGGTGGGCGATCACTCGCGGTACCACAAAGGGAGAGTCGAAGTTCATCCCCATGACACCGACGGACATGAGCTTGCGCAGTAGCGCTGGGCGGGCGATGATGAATTATGTCGCCACCTCAAAACGCTTTGACCTTTTCGGGGGTGTCAACCTTAACCTCAATTTCCCCTCCGTGGTCGGTACAGTCAATATCGGCGATCGCGAGATTGAGTATGGCTACAGCTCGGGAATCTACACAAAATTCGTCTCACAAACCACTCCCATCAAGTCAGCTCCTACCCAGGAGGAGATTGATGCCCTGGGTGGTGGAAAAACCGAGAGCGATTGGTACCGCCGCTTTGAATTGGCATACAACACGTGCAAGGATAAGAACGTGTCCCTGGTTGGTGGAGTTTGCCCCACGGCGCTGCGTTTCGGTCGCTACATGCACAACAACCACAATATTTATCCAAAAGACCTGTGGAAAACACAGATCATGACCCTGGGCAGTGTACCGAGCATCAATATCAAATATCAACCAGCATTAAATGCCATGTATGGCCCAGCCGTTATTCGCGAGATCTATGGAGCCACGGAAGGCATGTTTGGTCAACAGCGCGATGAAAAGCGCGCCTGGGTCCCAAATTATGACCTCTTTTTCTTTGAAGTTGAAGTCGGCAATCAGGCCAAGATGATGCATGAAATGAAGCCTGGAGAGCGCGGATCGCTGATCGTTTCCACCCCGATATTGCCGCGCTACCGCATTGGCGATCTTATCCTCGCCAAAGAACCACCTTACTTCCGCTGCATTGGACGAGAAGAATGGTGGGTGCCGCTTCGCTATGCCTGGGACGAATTTATGTCTTTCAATCTTGGCAGGTTATAATTCCTTATTCTCTCTTGCGCGTGAAACTGCCCACGATGATAGACAACCCAATTGCGATGAGCACCAGGGCGAAGATGAACTCCCAGCGCAGCACATTGCCCAAGCCGATACCAATAAAAACGAAGGCAAGAATTATTGTGCCGGTGACTGGCTTGCGGTAAGCCGGGACCACCAAGCGTATCAGCACTTCAAAGAGCAGAATTACCCCTGCACCAAGGAATATCAATCCCCAGACGGAAAAATCGCCAGGAAATCCCCCAATCCATTCCGCCTGAGCAGCGAATAGCATTTCCTTTATTTGTTCTAAATATCCCAGCTGGTTGAACAGAAATACCAGGCCAGCCCAGATAAGTATGAAGGCCCAGATGATTGAGCCCAGCGGATCCCTGCGGTACTTCTCTTCGGGTGATTTCTCCTCCCGCTTCTCCATCTCTTTTTCGTTCTTTTCTTCTGTCTTTTCGTCAGGCATTGTGCGCTCCCTTTTCTAATCTACGTAAATTGGACGATGAAATAAATTTCCGGCAAGGAGTTGGCACCAATAAGATATGCTTGTAATTACCCTTAAGGTTTCTTGACCCCTCGTTTAGTATAGCAGTACCTCAATTCCAAATCAAGCAGGTATTCACGGGTGGTTTTCCCACAGGCTAGCCTATAAGCCGCATTCTGTCTGGCGGTGGGAACCGCCTGAATGGTCATCTATCTGGGCTGCATGTCTCCATACAGCTCAAGCAGCCTACCCGGGACTTCGACCTCATTGCTGAGGTCATGAGACGAGCAATCTACCGTCCCTGCTTGGCCTTGCTCCCTTTGGGGGTTGCCTGGCTGTTCTCATTACTGAGGACACCGGTGGTCTCTTACACCACCATTTCACCCTTACCGGAATCCAGCGGTATGTTTCTGTGGCCCTATCCGGCAGGTTGCCCCACCCCGGGAGTTACCCGGCAAAGTGCTCTGTGGAGTGCGGACTTTCCTCGACCCTGAAAACCAGGGCCGCGACCACTCAGCCAGCCTGTGGTGATTTGATCATAATCCTGTTTACTTCGGGCGTCAATAAACGCCAGAAGAGTATCTTCCAAAATCCCGCTGGATTTATTTATTCTTCATCGATGGTATATACTAGAACCCAAGGGACTCACCGGGGATCTACCGAAAACCCATCTGGCAATGAACGAAACGCACCCGACCTTATACCCTGAGCTGAACGAAGTCCTGCAGGACCTGGTTACCAATATCCAGGTGATCTTGGGTAACAATTTTCTGGGTGCTTACCTGCAAGGATCTTTCGCCGTTGGTGATTTTGACCAGCACAGCGATGTGGATTTCATCGTGGTTATGGAAGACGACATTGCGTCTGAACACATACCTCTATTACAGGAGATGCACACCCGCATATTCAAGTTAACCTCTCCCTGGGCACAACATTTGGAAGGATCATATTTTCCCAAGGAAATATTGCGCCAAGCCCCACATAGAGACGAGCAGGTATGGTACCTGGATAACGGCAGCTCCGTTTTGATCAGATCGAACCACTGCAATACCCTTGTTGTTCGCTGGGTGCTGCGCGAACACGAGGTGATTCTGACCGGCCCAACACCAAAAGACCTGATCGATCCAGTGCCCGCTGAAGCGCTGCGGCGGGAAATCCGGGAGGTGATCCATGACTGGGGTCGTGAATTATTATCGAATCCGCAAAAATTCAACAACCGCTTTTACCAATCCTTTATCGTCTTGAGCTACTGCAGAATGCTTCACGACCTTATTCTGGGCAGCGTCACTTCCAAACGCACTGGCGCAGAGTGGGCTAAGACCAACCTGGACCCTTCATGGAAAGGGTTGATCGACCGAACCTGGGCTGCCAGGCCAAATCCCGAGATATCCATTCAACAGCCTGCGGACGGCGAGGATTTCCAGCACACGCTGGAATTCGTTGCTTACGTGATAGAGGAGAGTAAAAAGTTCTCCATTTCTTGAATTTTAGTTGGGAATTGGGATGTCCTCCGTATAAATGTCTGGCTGCAGAAAAAAAATGACCAGCTGCTTTTCCAGGCTTTGCTGGGTCCGCCTGAATCAGGATGAGATTGTTACTCGTTATTTATTGAGAACTTCATAAGCTAATTTTGCTTCGGCGACCAGGGCCTCGAACGACTTCGAGTTTTCTCTACCCGCATGATTGAGTACTGCTTCCAGTGCCAGTCGATACGCAAGATCAAATGACTGGTCTTCTGGGACCTCGAAGTCCGGTATAACCCCACATCCCTGCCAGTTTTTCTTGGTAACAGGATTAATCGATCGTCCTATGGGAATGCTTGCTTCAAAATGGGGATGTAAAGTAAAAGATGCAACGAGATGAGCCCCACCATCCGTCTTCTCACCCACCAGAACCGCCCGCTGTTGCGCTTGCAAGCCATAAGCAAAACCTTCACCGGCTGAAAAAGTGGTTTTGCTGATCAGCAGGAAAACAGGTTTATCAACGAAACGCTTTCCGGGGATATCGTCGAGGGTCCAAAACTCTTGCGGCTGGTTCTGATCACGCCAGTAGACGCTGTCCAAGTGCACTGGCTGTTCTCCAAACAAGTAGCTGCTGACCAGGTTCACCATGTCCGGATATCCTCCAAGGCATTTACGCAAGTCAATGATCAAGGCATTCATATTGGCAATGAAGTTCATGGCTGCGGTTGCCAGATTGCCAGACCAATCTGTTCTATGGAAGTAATGAATATCCACATAGCCAATATTTCCTGGCAATCTTTCCACTTTGTGGAAGCCGTAATTATCCTGTTCTGCCAAAAGGCGCTCAGATTCTATCCAATCCGGGTTGTCGCGCATTGATCCTCCCTGGTTTGGGAGAACATCCGAGTGAAATTTAACCCAGAAATGCTCATCCCGAGTGATCGCCTGGATGTAGGTTGTCAATGCGTAAGCGAAAAATTCGCCATCGTTAATATCCGCATAATCTGCTGAGGCCAATTGTTCCATCACCTGGCTGCACAGGTCGTCAACCTGCTCAGGAAACAGATAAAATTCTTTCACCTTCTGAAAGAGATTTTGCACAATTCGAGTCTGATCCGCACGATCGACACGATACCGCACGTTTCCCATATTTGATCCTCGATGACAGACCGCAAATGAATTCGCCAACCAGTTTTGATGCTGTGGTGGTGAAATCACAATACTGGACCACGCTGAATTACTTTCATATTGAGATTTCATCCGGGGAGATCAACTGATTTTAGTTATAACCGCGAAAAGAAAAGAATCCCTGATAATTTTCTGGAGAAAGTACATATATTCGACCACAAGATTCAGTACGCAAGCAAATGACTGTATTGGTCTTGCGGTGCCCATTTACACGGACAGGTAAGCCGTGCCTGGCTAACCTCACTGGTTATCGAAACACTGCCTCGGGGTGGGAAGACCGGAGAAGATATTCAGGTTGCCCACAGGTTCATCTTCAAACCAGACATCATATTTTCCGACCTGCAGCACTCCCAGGTTAAAATCAATGCTGCCTCCCCCCGAACAATTTTCCGTGCAGGGCAATGGAAAACGCGAGGTTTCTGCCAGGACAAACGTTGAATCAAGGTGGATTTTAAATGCATCCTGCTCAATCAGAGCAGTACCCACCTGGGATATTTGGCGCGTGCAGGTTGTTGAGAAGCAGCCTCTGGGTGAGATCGATGACCGCATGCTGCCATCATCGCTGTACCAAAAACAAATACTCCCCCAATCTTCGATGATGCCCTCAGGTGTGGGCCTGCGCAAACCGAAAAACACATTGACTGAAATCAGTCCAACAGCCAAGGTCAGCATGCCCAACAGAAAGATACCAAAGCTTTTCCAGGGAAATCGCTTCATGGGAAAGGCCCTCCTGATCAGATCTTCCGAGTGTTGGCAGGTAAAATCAGCCAAAGGTATTGTTAATCGACACACATCTGGACAAATTGGCCTTCTTGCAGCCAGATCCGGCAACCGAAATTCTCTTTCCATGAGGAACAGAGCCCCAATAGTGGCTCTCCCCGGGAATTTAATTCGTCAATCCGGGCTATATCGGGGATGAGCTGGCCAATCTCATCTTCACTCATCACCTGGTCGGGATCTGCCAGGCAGGCACTCTCGCACGCCTTGCTATCCGAGCAGGGATTACCACCATCAGAAGTGGGCAAATTGCAGCCCGGTCCGCTGAAACCCAATACTTCCCAACGCCCTCCGATTGCGAGGCAATCTGCATATTTTTCTGCATCCGGAGTGGGAAAACCAGGAGGAAAGGGAGTCGGATCAGTCGGTTCCTCGGTTTGTTCGATCTCTGAATCCAAATCCCAGGAGAGCTCTCCCGGAGATGCCTGGCACCCCACAACAAGTATAAGGATGACCGGCGCAACCATCAGGGAGGGAAACCCAAGAATTTCTGTTTTTTGTGAATATTTTTTGTAGAAGTCCATATGTCACCCTCTTCTTAGATATACCTCCTTTTAAAAACGGAGAGGCAGTTACAAAAGTTCCCCAAAAAAGCTGATATATAATGAAACCACAATTCTTTCACAACACAGATGAAAACATTCCTATAAATAGAGACTGTTCCACCAAAATAGGCGAAAAATTCCATGATAAACCAGCAGGATCCATTCACAGCTGACGATGCATATATGAATCTGCACCGGCAAATACCTGGTGAACCTGAACCAGCCTTCGAGGAGCCTGGAATGCAGGAGAGAGTTTGGGGGCGTCCCTGGGGGATCGACAACGATGTTGGTGTTCTCAAATCGGTGCTGGTATGCCGACCAGGTGATGAATGGCAGATCATGATGCAGGGAGGGGAATTCGATGAAGGAGCGCAGGCCTGGATCGGAAAGGACAAGATGTGGTATTGGAAAGGTCGTCAGAGACCGGATTTGGCGAAAGCACAAAACCAGCATGACAGCCTTGTGAAGGCATTGCAGGCTGAAGGAACTGAAATTTTCTATCTTGAGAATCCGCTCCCTCACATGACTAAATCCGTCTTTACACGGGATCCAGCGATCATCGTTAATGGTGGAGCGATCCTCTGCCGGATGGGGGTCAGCTATCGCCGTGGGGAGGAACTACCTTTCATGCGTACCCTGGCGAAATTGGGAATGCCAATCCTGCATACCGTGCACGGAACCGGCCTGATGGAAGGAGGCAGCTTCGCCTGGCTCAACCCGCAGACAGCAGTTGTGTCCATCGGGCACCGCTGCAACCCGGAGGGTGCCCGTCAGGTCGCTGATGTGCTCAAGAGGCTGGGAGTTGAACTGCTCTGCGTGGACAACACAGGCTATGGACTGCACATCGATGGATCTTTCGTCATGGTGAATACGGACCTGGCCCTGGTCTTTGCGCAGGATCTTCCCTGGTGGTTTCTCAACCGGCTGAAGGAATTAGGCATTCACCTCCTGGAAGCCAATCCGCAGGATGGCGCTTTTGGGGTTAATTGTCTTGCGCTTCGCCCTGGCCGGGTACTGATCTCCTCCCACGCCGAGCGCACTGCAGAACGGCTCCAACAGGTGGGTGTGGAAGTAGTCTTAGTACCGTACGATGAATTGCACAAATCTGGGGGTGGGATACACTGCTCAACCCTGCCCCTGGTAAGAGGCAAGGCATGAAGACTCATCTGCAAGTCAATGCCGAGAGATTACAGAGGCGCTTAGCCGATATGGCCAAGATCGGAGCAACACCCAAGGGTGGAGTCTGCCGAGTGGCCTTGACTGATGAAGACAAAGTTGGCCGCGACTTATTTGTTGAATGGTGTCGGGAGGCAAACTGCAGGATCGAGATCGACCAAATAGGAAATATTTTCGCGAGACGAGATGGGCAGGAAAATAATTTGCCGGTAGTGTTAGCAGGCAGCCATCTGGATAGCCAGCCTACGGGCGGTAAATATGACGGCGTTTACGGTGTGCTCGCAGCGCTGGAGGTCATTGAGACGCTGAACGATGCGCACCTATCCACAATCCACCCGGTGGAAATTGTCTCCTGGACAAATGAAGAGGGTGCTCGTTTTGTTCCAGGATTGAGCGGTTCAGGGGTATTCACGGGCGCTTTCGATCTTGAGTTCGCGCTGACGAGAACCGATAAGGAAGGTCTCACCCTGGGTGAGGAGCTTCAGCGCATCGGCTACGCTGGTCACAGCCCTTCTCACCAGAAGTCTATCAAAGCTGCGCTGGAGATCCATATTGAACAAGGTCCGATCCTGGAAGAACAAGGGGTGACCATCGGCATCGTCACCGGTATCCAGGGCATGCGCTGGTATGACCTGATCTTCAAGGGACAGGAAGCCCACGCGGGGACCACGCCAATGGATAATCGCCATGACCCGGTGCTAGCTGCTGTCAGCGTGATCCAGCGCATCTACCAGCTGAATCGAGCATACGCTCCCTTTGGACGGGCGACCTTTGGTGATTTCAGAGTGAATCCGGGTGCTCGCAACACTGT
>CP070764.1:4065577-4104844 GCA_020349245.1 Chloroflexota bacterium
TCTCTCCCCTGCAGGCGTAACATCACCAGGTTGGCAAGGAATGACAATCCCAATAAAACAGCGCCTAATGCCAATGCAAGATTAAAATTTCCTCTGCGAGTCTCTAATACGATGGCGGTGGTTAATACCCTGGTTTGGTGGGCGATGTTACCACCTACCAGCATCACTGCCCCTACTTCGGAAATGATGCTGCCAAATCCAGCTACGATAGCTACAATTACCCCCAGGCGAGCTTCGCTGAGGATAACCCAAGCTGTTTGACGATTTGTTGCCCCTAAAGATTTGATCTGGGTTCGAAGCGAAGGGTTGACACCCATGACAGCTGCCATGGTAAAGCCTGCGACTAGCGGGAAGGCGATGATCGTTTGGGCAAGGATCATCGCTCCGGGAGTAAATAACTTGGGGATGAATGAGAAATCAAGATTTCCAAGTGGACCATTGTTGGTAAGCAATAAGTAAACAAACAACCCAATCACGACCGGTGGAAACCCCATACCGGTATAGAGCAGCACCATGATCAATCGGCGTCCACGAAACCTGTGCAACCCCATCAGTACCCCAACAGGTACACCTAGCAAGGTGCTGATAAACAATGCAATTCCAGATACCTGCAAAGACAGGACGACGATTTCATTTAATTCGGGAATCATAAATTCAACACCAAGCTCTCCTGCAAAATGCACATGCAGGGCTCTAATTGTGTAGTTCGTGCTAGTACAAGTATAATAAGACTGGATAGTTGTGTCTAGATGAATTTTGCTACCTGTCCAGGAATTAATTCAACTATCCCCCTCCAAGTTATTTCACGTCATCCAGGTAATATTTCCGGTTCGATTTGTCTCATAACCGGGAAAGCTTGATATCCTTCTTTTCGCGATTGGATCTGTGAGCCAATCCATGAACAAAACAATTCCCGGGTTCTCCATCGATCTTTGGGGGATCACAAGATCATATTGCTCGAGGACCAAGGGAACAAAATCCAATCCGTAGCTGTTGGCTGCTGCCTCCAGGCCTACCCCGACACTGATTTCACCTTCAGCTACAGCCTTGGCAATTTCCAGATGGGTTGTTCTTTCGTCTAGATAACCAATAATCTGATCTCGGTTTATACCAAGCGCTTGCAACTTGGCATCCAACCAAACGCGGGAGCCAGAGCCAGCCTGCCGGTTAGCAAATCGTATTCCGGGACGAACTAAATCAGATAAATCCTCGATCTGGTGTGGATTACCTTTAGGCAGGATAAGCCCCAAATGTCTGCCGGCAAGTGTTTGTACAGCCAGCTTCTGGCCTGGTAGTAACCGACGGATGAAAGGTATGTTGTAGGTATCGCTTTCTTGATCCCAGAGGTGGCAGCCAGCAATTTCTACATTTCCACTTGCCAACGCGATCAACCCTCCAAGGCTACCAGGGAATTCAATGTTCAGGTGGAAACCATTTATAATCTCAGGAAAATAACTGCCCAGCCAGGTAATAATAAGATCGTGGCTGCCGGAGAAGCGAATCGTTTTTGGGGGAGGAGCAGTACTTACCTCGACGAACGTGCGCCAATGGTCGAGGGCTTCACGAACTGCATCTTCTACCTCGATTGGGGAGTGACCAGCGGTGAAAACTTCCAATAGAAATGTTTCTGCCCTATGCACCAAGGCTGCTCTGCGAAGCGTTGCTTGATCCTGGGTTGGAAGGCTCTTGACAACCCGGGTTCCCTGGCCCGCTCGACTAGTTACCAATCCCTGTTGAGCTAGCTCCCGGTATGCGCGCTGAACGGTAGCTACAGTGCAATTCCATTGGGAGCTTGACTCTCGCAATGAGGGCAATCTATCCCCGGGCTTTAATTTTCCATCAAGGATGTGCTTCCGCACGCTGCTGGCAATCTGTTGGTAAAGATAAGCATCTTCCATTTCATTAGTATATGGGTAACCTGTCCGCTTGGCAAGATGACAGTCTGGAAACATATCCATTGCCACAAGAGAGATGGAATAAGCCTGGGTAAACTGAAACCATGCGCATAGCCACTACATCGAAGACCCTGTTTTGATTGTATTTTTTATTGAAAATTTCTCCAAAAATCGGCAAAACGTTATAATTATCTTTATGTGCGTAGCAAGGTTGTCAATTCGGAATGGGGTAGTCTAGCTTTGAAGAAGATATCGATAATTTGGTCTCTATTAATATCGTTATTGTTGATAGGGGTGGTGTTCTTCATATTGCAATTATTACTTCCCTATAACACTCAAAAATTAATATTAAATAACCTAGCTCGCGATGGTGATCTTGAATCATTCACTGTAGATCTATATACAAAAATTAGGCTCACTTCAACAATTCTGGGAATACTCACCGGGAGTCTAATCGCATATCTGGTCATCTTTAGAAACAAGTCACTAGGTCAAATAACATACTTGGGAACTCGGATAAGTGATTTCTTCTCCACTGCGAAGAGAGATTTAATAGATGTGTTGAAGGCATTAATTCCGCAAAGAAATGAGTGTATCCCACTTATCATATTGTTCGTTATAACCTTGCTGGGAGCTTTTTTCCGCTACGCATATCTATGGAAGCCGATGGGTCACGATGAGACATACACTTTCATCGCTTTCGCCTCTCGCGGATTACGAGTAGTAATCTCAGATTACCATCTACCCAACAATCATGTCCTGCATACGATCTTGGTGAACCTGGTTACCCAACTCATGGGAGATTCTCCTGCGGTTATTCGCCTACCCTCGTTCATGGCAGGATTATTAATAATTCCAGCTTCTTATGGCGTAGGGAAAATATTTTACAACACGCGCATTGGTCTCATCGCTGCTAGTATTATTGCCTCGCTTCCTGTAATGATCGATTATTCAACTGTTGCACGGGGATATACGCTGCTGACATTATTTTCATTACTGTTGATCATTCTGGCCTCGTACGTGAAAAAAAAGCGAAATTTGATAGCTTGGGGAATCCTGGTGGTCACTGCCAGCTTGGGTTTATACGTCAATCCCACCATGATTTATCCCATCGGCATGACCTATACATGGCTATTACTTTCCAAATTGGTCAACGATGTGAATGAGAATTATGGAAGAGATTACTATTCATATTTATTCATATCTCCTCTCCTGATCATAATGCTGACATCGTTTATTTACCTTCCCATTATGCTGAATTCTGGTCTCCAATCCCTGATAGGGAATGAAGTAATAGAGTCCTTGAGTTGGAGGGATTTTCTTCAAAGCATTCTACCTAGGATAAAAAATACCTGGGCAGAATGGAATCGCGGATTGCCTGGAATACTCTCGTTAATCGCAGTTATCGGTTTATTGGCCTCATTCTTTGTCCCTCCCCGACAGGAAGGACGTCGTTCACCCTTGATCCTGGCCGGAGCTCTTTGGATTGGAACAGCACTGGTAGTCCAGCGTGTGGCACCCTGGCCGAGGATTTGGTTGTTCCTGCTGCCATTCTTCGTTATTTGGATTTCAGCCGGGATTCTCGGCCTTATTGAAATTCTTTTTAGGTACATACCTCGTGGAGATTTACTTTCTCATCTTATGGTGGGTCTCTTGATCGTGCTTCCCCTGTCTGCTGGGTTAGTGATCAATTATCCGCAATTCGCCCAAAAATTGCATGCAAAAGGTGAGATTGAAGTGCTGGCGGATTTCTTGGGAGAATATCTCCAACCGGAGGATGTTGTGGTGGTTACCTCACCTGATACTATCGTTTTGAAATATTATCTAAGTCGAATAGGCCTTGAGAAGGAATACACAGAGTTAGAAAAAGATAAATCTTTCAATAGAGCAATTATTGTAGTTAACCAGGCTCTCGGACAAACAATGGAGTATGTCTTGGAAAGACGTAATTTTATGGATGATGTAGATTTATCCGCAGTGGAAGAGATCTATAATTCAAGACGGTTCATCATCTACCAATTGTTGGGGATCGGTGAATGAATTTTTTCTGCGCAGTGGCAGCTGGATCAAGATAACTGATCCAACGACAAGGATTCCTCCCAATGCCTGGAGAAAATTCAATCTTTCAACAAAGATTATCCAGCCCAAGGTGGTTGCTACCACGGGTTCGAAGGTTGCCACTATGCTTGCATTCACTGCTGAGAGTCTCTGCAGGCCTGCGTAGAACGCCAAGCCACCCCCCAGAGTTGGTATCATGCCAAGTACGATGAGCCAAGCCATAGCGCTGGGATTCGTCAGTGTCTTGCTTAATTCGTTTGCGTCTTGGAATATCAATAAAATTAGTGCTCCTATCCCCAACCCATATGCATTGACTGTCCAAGTGGAATAATTATGTTTACTGATTTGCTTATTAAGCAGAATATAAGCTGCATATCCTAACCCGGAGCCCAAGCCAGCAAGCAAACCGAATGAACTGATCCGAAGTTGGGTAATATCGTAGACCTGACCGATAAGAATAATCCCGATGATAGCCAGGATCAATGCCAAGAATTCGATTTGTTCGATTTTTTCACCTTGGAAGATAGAACCATACAACATAACCCAGAGCGGAGCGCTGTAAAGCAAAACCGATGCGACACCCATCCCGATCAGGCGAATAGCGATGATGTAAACAATATAGAATGCGGCGATCCCTATTACACCCATTGCGAAGAAGAGTTTGATTTCCCTTCTTGGAAAAGATAATTCATCTCTCCGCCAGATTCCAAGGAAAATGAAGGTAAACATTGAGGCGAAGAGCGCCCTCCAGAATACAATCTCAAGCGAAGGTAGTTCATAGCTGGATGCCAAGAACTTGTAAAAGACTCCCAAGGTACCCCATAACGTAGCCGCTAATAAGACGAAAAAATATCCGGAAAAATAGTAATCTCTCATTGATCTTGTCATTTGGGTTTACATAGGAGTTTGGTGAATATTCAGCAATAATTTATGAGAAGTTTAATGCTAAAATGGTGTCGATTTCACGACCCGGTAAAGGTTTATATTGTAACGCCATACACATAATTAATGACCATTGATATATACCATTGAAGCATGATAGCTCGTGTGGGACATATTTTTTTCAAGTACAATGCGGTCAGATCAATTTTGATCTGACCGTTGGACGATTAAGACAATCATAAGAGATAACATTTATGCTTCGTTCAATCCTTCTCTATCTTTCTCAAGCTGGTTGGGCACGAAATATAATAACCGGGTGGAGTGTTTCCCGACGGGCTGCTGCCCGGTTTATCGCAGGGGAAAAATTGGATGATGCTATCAAGGTTGTAAATACACTTAACCGTATAGGAATAAATGCAACCCTCGATCACCTGGGGGAGCACACTTCAACTCTTGAGAAATCTAGGCAAGCAACGGAAGAGATTATCGCTACGCTTAGGCGGATCGACCAGGAAAAGGTGCGATCGAATGTATCCATCAAGCTGACCCAGATTGGTCTCGCCCTGGATGAGACGGTATGTGAGGAAAATCTCGATGCAATTCTGCATGCAGCGGTTGAATTAGGCAACTTTGTGCGCATAGACATGGAAGATTCGCATTGGGTACCGGCAACAATATCACTGTTCAGCAGTATGCAAGGTCGCTTTGGTGGCGAGCACGTTGGATTGGTTATCCAATCCTATTTGTACCGCAGCCTTGAGGATGTCCAGAAGCTCCTGCAAACTGGTTCAAGGATCAGGATATGTAAAGGCGCATATGATGAACCGGAGCAGGTAGCATTCCCCAAGAAACAAGACGTCGATGAAAATTTCGACCGGATTGTGAAAGAGCTTTTCTCCGGTTCAGTGCTCCATGGTACTCCCCCGATCAGTGAAAATGGCAAAATCCCTCCAATTCCTGCGATTGCGACGCATGATGAGCACAGGATAAATCACGCCATCCAGTTTGCTGAGGAGGCTAAACTGCCGAAGAGAGCCTTAGAGTTCCAAATGCTGCATGGAATTCGGCGTGACCTGCAGGAAGGATTGGCCGAGAGGGGTTATCCTGTGCGCGTGTATGTACCCTTTGGTACGGAGTGGTACCCATTTTACATCCGCCGTCTTGCAGAGCGACCGGCAAATCTGTGGTTTTTCATTTCAAACTTCTTCAAAAAAGGTTCAAAGTAACTTAAAGAAGTTTATATAACAAACGCGTTCACTCCCTGGGCATTTATCAGACCTTGGGTATCTGACCACGGTAAGCGAATGTTTTTACTTGATTATTGCTGGTAATTTGGTCATTCCTGCTTGTTTGGCATAACTTGACACAATTTCTTGGAGCGCTTCTTGCTTGTCAGACGGCAAATCGATGGGCTGGTAATTGGACAGAAGCTCTTGAACACGGGTTTTTGCCCTTGATACGATATCACCGCTCCCTGTATCTTTCCATGCTCGCAGGGAGCCTCTATCAATGATAGTTGAGGGCAGGTATTGCTCTTCCCGGAATAACTGGCGGGTGAGCTTGTGCTTGAGGAAATTACCTGGAAATTCGAAATCCTCATAATGTTCAAGGGATAAGGATTGGCTTGGGATCGAGATACCCTTAAGAAGGCGCCTAACAAACGCAATGGCTTCAGCATCGATGACCAATTTTTCAAGGCTCAGGCATGCCAAGAAATCAAGCATACCGCCACCGGAGATCATGTTAATTCCAGATAATGCACCGAGGATACTGCTGGAAGCGCTTTCCATACCCGCTTGGCCATCGATCAACTTGGCATCTGATGCTCCGAGGTAAGCGTGGGTGGGGAGATTGAGGTATTTGCCTATTTGCGCATAGCCACATACAATCAAGGATGTTTCCGCTGCACCTACCGAAGTTGTCCCATCCCGCATATTAAATAAAGCTGGGGCACCTCCCCAGACGATTGCCGACCCAGGATTTGCTAGCTGGTGAATCGTTATTCCGCTCAAGCACTCTGCAGCATGCTGGACAATCGATCCAATCAAGGTAACCGGGGAGGCTGCTCCAGATAGGGGCATCGATACAATTTCTGCGGGGATATTATTCCGGGCTAGATCGATCAGGTTTTGTGCAGCAAACTCGGTCCAATTTAGGGGTGGAGAAGGGCATACATCGAAAATTGCCCTTGGCTTTTGTGCTGCCGATTCACCCGATCCAGCTGAGATATTCAATAAATCAATCATGATTTGACTGGTCGCTGTGGAGAAAGCACCAGTCACAATAGGCTTTTTTGAAAAGAGCAGAACCAGGAATAAACGGTAAAAATCTCCAATTTCTTCTGGCACATCATGACAAATCACTGCCGTGGATTGGGCATCATATTCCGCTAAGCCTTCAGCAGTTTTAATGATCTGAATCAGATCGCCAGTCTCTGAAGGTCGATGTACGCGGGAATCCGAATCAAGGATATTCACGCCAGATGACCCTGGATCGAAATGGACCTCATCCCCAGAATAATGAACAACAGGAGTACCTTCCGCATCATGGAGATAGAATTCATGCGGAACAGTAATCAAAGCCTTCTGGACTAATTCCTGAGGAATTTTTACAGTTGCATCATGATGATTTACTTCAGCCCCTGAACTGTGCAACAATTCCAATGCCTCAGAAGAACCAACTTTGATTCCTGGATTTCGCAGCAATTCAAGGGCTTCATCGATCACTTTGGGGAGGATTTCCTGGGGAAGTATTTTGAAAAATGGGGGCATAATTCTGTCCTGGATGCAAATTGGGGTCTATAAATACATATTAAACCAGCGCAGTATATGATTCAAGCGTGCGATACGCCGGTCAGTACGTCCAGTTCGCGAGAGTCCGTGATATTCATCTGGAAACCGGACCATTTCTGTATCAACTCCCATTGTTTTCAGGGCAACGAAGACCTGTTCCCCTTGCTCAATTGGGCATCTCAGGTCATTTTCACTGTGGATAACCAAAGTGGGAGTTTTCGCGTTGCCAATATACTTTATTGGTGAATGATCCCAATATTTATCCAGATCTTGGAATGGCGGTTTATCACCCAATAGCTGCTGGAAGATCCAATTCAAATCGCTTGATCCCCACATGCTGGTCCAATTGCTCACACATCTCTGGGTAACTGCTGCTTTAAAGCGATCGGTATGTCCTATGATCCAAACAGTCATGTAGCCGCCATAACTTCCCCCAGTGACCCCCATTCTGTTTTTTGAGATATAGGGCTGCTCGGCGATGAAATCTGACCAGGTCATCAAATCTCGAAAATCATCTGCGCCCCAATTGCCTCGAATTGCTTGAGCGTGTGCTTCGCCGTACCCCCGACCGCCCCTTGGATTGCAGAAATGCACTACATATCCTGCGGCAGCCAGGAAGTAGAATTCGTGCATAAAGAATTCTCCATACTGGGTGAGCGGACCACCATGAATCTCCAATATCGAAGGGTATTTTTGATCTGGCCTGAATCCGGGGGGTTTTATTATCCAGCCCTGAAGGTCATTATCATCAGGTCCCTTGATCCAAACCTCCTCGACCTGCCCCAGATCGATTTTTGAAAACAGTTTTTGGTTAATATTTGTGATCTGGACATTTTGGACAGAATTAATTTTCTGGATGCAAACCTGTCCAGGATCATCGATTTTACCCAGGAAATAAACCAAGCGAGTCTGGTCTTTATCGAAGGAAAAGCTTCCCACAATGCCTTTTTGACCCACGATAGTCGTGAAATTATTTCCATTGACATCGATTGAACAGAGGTCAACTCTTCCATGTCGGGCAACCGGAAAATACAATTCTTCCCCAGTATTTGACCAAGCCGGGGGTATAATCTCCGGTGAACCCATGTCATTAATTATTTCCGGGGAGGTATGGATATCATATTGTTCTGTCAGATTGATTCCTTCACTCGAGCCATCCAAGGGAACAATCCACAAACTCTGATTTTTTGTCCAATCACTTTTTCCTTCTGTACCAAAATAAGCAATATGCTTCCCGTCGGGCGAAAAACTGGGCAAGGATTTTTCACCGACCTTCGTGGGCACTTTTTTGAGCGTACCTCCTGTTTCCTGGAGAAGAAATAAATCAATTGCCTCGGGTTCTAGATCCGGATCAGGGCTGCGATTTGAAATGCAAGCGATCAATTTTCCATCTGGTGACCAGCATGGATCTTTTTCGTCGTATATTTCATGGTCAGTCAATTGTTTTGCACGCCCGTTTGTGGTATCAATTGTCCAAATATGCCAGCGTTCTTTTGGCAGGTAACCTTCTCCATCGAGTTTGAAACTGACGCGTTGATAATGGCGTTGGACAACACCTAATTTTTCTTTCGCTTTATCGGACTGCCGATCAAGTTCTTCTTGATCGAGTTTTCGCATTTTGCAGAGAAGTTTTTTTCCGTCCGGTGACCAGCTCAGCGAATCAATTTTCCCATTGATATTGGTAAGTTGCTTGGCTTCCCCTCCGGAAAATGGGATTATGAATATTTGAGAAGGTCTCTCCAAGTTCGCTCGATTGGAAAGAAAAGCAATCCTATCCCCATTTGGAGACCAGCATGGAAGGATATCGTTGTGGTCGCCAAAAGTATATTGGACAGATTCACCGCCATTGGTAGGAACAATCCACAGGTTGCAGTATTTCTTCTCGCTTTCAGGATCAGTTCTCGCTTGCGTATAAATGACAAAATCGCCCCGGGGTGAAATCCTTACATTGGTGATGAGATTAATTCCGTACAAATCTTCTGCTTTGATCAAGCGTTTTTTTTGTTTCGGCATTTTTGTTATGGAATCTCCTTAGAAGTGAATTTTGTTAGAGTTTTCCACGGTATGCCAGATCGATTAGTTCGATCGTATGGAAAACCGGTATATTATTTAAAGGATTACCATTCTCTTTATTTTGATCTATTAAATGTTTCTTGATTTGGATCAGGCAGCCAATATTACCTGCCACAACCACATCCGCACCCGTGGCGAGGATGTGGTTAATTTTTCGACGACCTAATTGATCGGCAATCACTGGTTGTTCGATGTTGTACGAGCCTGCTGATCCACAACAGAGATCGCCTTCTTGGATGGGTAAAATTGTTATACCAGTTATGTTGGATAGAAGATTCCTTGGTTCTGCGACAACCCCCTGCGCATGAGCGAGATGGCAGGCATCATGGTATGCGATTTTTAGAGGATTCTGCAGCGGGGGGATTGGCTGAATGCCTATTTGATTGAGAAATACACTGATATCCACCACCTTTTCAGAAAAAGAATTCGCAGACACCTCCCCTTCTCCGCCTTGAAACAATAGGGGATATTCATGCATTGCGGAGCCACAGCCTGCAGCATTGGAGATAATCGCATCAACCTCTGGTGGGAATGCTTCGATATTCTGGGTAGCAAGATCTTTGCTGGTTTCGTAGTCGCCGGTATGCAATGCCAAAGCACCACAACAAATTTGTCTCGATGGAATTACGACTTCAACCCCATTTCTCACAAGCACGCGAATAGTTGCCAAGTTGATCTCCTGAGCGAGGACCTGTTGAACACAACCAGTATGGAGCGCCACGCGAGCTTTTCGCTCACCTTCAACGGGTGAGAATGCGGGAAGCGATTGTTTCCCGGGCAGGTCTTCAGGAATTAACCCGAGCATTGCCTTATATCGTCCAGGCAAACCCGAAGAGATCGGTTTAGCGATTTTTCCCACCTGTGTCACAGTGCGGCACCGGTCAGGGTATGGCAAGGTTTCTTTAGTTAACCAGCGAGAGAACCTTTCATCGACCGATCTTTTACGTAAACTTTCAGCGTAAAATCTGAATGGAGTGATAAGTTTTCCGTACGCTACGCCTGAAGGACAGGCAGTTTCACATCCCAGGCAAACCAAGCAATGGTCGAGATATGGGATTGCCTCTTCCAATCCAATCTCATCTTCAAGGACAGATTTCATGAGGATTATCCTGCCCCGAGGTGAGTCCATTTCTTGGTGAAGCACATTATATGTTGGACAGGCTGGTAAGCAGAAACCACAGTGAACGCACTTGGATACAGCCTCAGCCATTTCATTTGCTAGAGGTCCTATATCTTCGATTGGGATCTTATGCTTCATGATGTTTATACCTCTGCCCATTTTTGATCAGGATCAAGACCTTGTTTTATCCGCTGATAAAAAACACTTGGTTCCCAGGATCCTAACCTAATCTGTTCGCAATGTCCGCTTATCGCCAAACCGGAAAGGTTCAGCGTTCTTAAGCCTCTATCCAAATCAAGGAAGGATTTTGGCCAAGCGATCCAGGCAACGTTTGCACCGACAGTATAGCGATGGTAAGCTCCATTTACCGCTAACAATTCCTCCAGAAGGGGAACTGAATTAGGAGTCAAGGGGACTTTTACCAGGAGTGTCCCCTCCGGCACCCAGCGAAATTCGCAGATATCATTCCAATAACGTTCTTCTGATTCACCAGAAATAATCTCATCAGGCTGAATATATTTTCTCAACGCATCGATACGCTGCATAAAGAGATCCGCAATGCCGCCGATTCTTACATAGAGATCGAATGAATTCTTGGTAGGGAGTAAATCAAGGCAGAGGATTTCCATGGGACAGGTGGTTAATTGGATCAGTTCCTCTAGAGCAGAAGGTAGTGCTGGATGTCGACTGATAATTGTGCAGTAAGCTTCAGGTCTGGGAAAGACTTTGAAGCTTAGTTCAACTAAAGCTCCTAAAGATCCCAAACTGCCAACCATTAATTTGGGGAGGTCGAACCCGGCAGCGTTTTTGACAACTTTCCCACCAGAGCGGATCAGGCTTCCATTTCCATCCAAGAATTGAATGCCGAGAATAAAATCTCTAACTCCTCCAAAGTGGTATCTTGCAGAACCGCTTAGGTTTGCAGCTACAGTACCACCCAATGTGGCACCCCGATTGATGAAAGGTGGATCGAAAGGCAGAAACTGATTATTTTCAGAAAGCAATTTGTCAATTTCTTCGATTCGAGTACCAGCATAAGCGCTAAAAGTATATTCACTGGGTTCATATTCAAGAATTCCACTAACTTCAGACATGTCGAGAATCTCCACTCCGGCGGGAGGAATTAGCGCGGTTTTTGTCCTTCTTCCGTAAGGGAGCAATTGATCTTGGGATTTTATGAACTCACTTAAATCATCAATATTGGAGGTTTTTACGGTCATTTTAGTAATACCTGTGCTGAAGATAGTAAATCACATATTTCAACGAATTTCGGCAGTTTTTTCGCTTTCTGGGAGCATTTTTCCCGGGTTTGACAAACCATATGGGTCAATTTGCTTGCGGATAGCCTGCATGGCATGAATATCAGCTGTTGTAAACATTTTTGTGACATATTTCAACTTCTCCACCCCAATGCCATGTTCACCGGTAATGGTTCCACCGCGACCGATACACATCTCAAGAATTTCACCAGCAACGATTTCAGCTTTCTGGTGATTTTCAGGATCACGTCCATCGAAAAGTATCAGGGGGTGCAGATTGCCATCACCGGCGTGGAAAACATTGGCTACTCGGATACCATATTTTTTTCCGAGTTCCTCGATTTGATGGAGAGCCTGGCTGAGCTGACTGCGAGGAACTACACCATCTTGAACCAAGTAGTCTTGGCTAAGCCGACCAACTGCAGAGAAGGCACTTTTCCTCCCCTTCCAAATAAGCATGCGCTGCTCATCGCTCTCTGCTATGCGGACATCATAGGGGGCAGATTCTTCTATGACTTCAATCAAGGAGTTGAACTCCTTCTCAACTACCGAAGCTTCGCCATCCAATTCGACGATCAATAATCCAGCGGCATCGAGCGGATAACCAGCCTGCACCGCTTTTTCCGCAGCCTGGATGGCCAGATTGTCCATGATTTCAATCGCTCCTGGCAATAATCCTGCTGCGATTACCATGGAAACAGCTTTTCCTGCAGCTTCCAGTGAATGGTATGCCGCCAAAATTGTGCGGTATGTCTCTGGTTTAGGTAGTAATCTGAGTGTAATTTCAAGGGCGATTCCGAATAATCCCTCTGAACCGACATAAGCCCCAACAGTATCTGCCCCCACAAATTCCAAGCTTTCTCCACCGAGAGTAACGACCTCACCATCAGGTAGCACAGCCTTAATTCCCAGGATATGGTTGCTTGTCATGCCGTATTTTAAGCAGTGAGCCCCACCGGAGTTAAATGCTAGATTACCGCCTATGGTGCAAATTGGTTGGCTGGAGGGATCAGGAGCGTAATACAACCCGTAAGGAGCTGCTGCAAGGCTGACATCGATATTGACGACACCGCATTCTACAATCGCAATTCTCTTTTCAGGATCAAGACGAATGATGCGATCCAGTCTATTCAAGGCAATCACGATTCCATCCGCCACCGGAAGCGATCCTCCAGAAAGACTTGTACCACTTCCACGGGCAACAAATGGCACCCGGTGTTTGTTGCAAACCAGAATAGTTTGAATAACTTCTTCTTGTGTCTCCGCAAGAACAACCGCTAGCGGGCGGACTTCGTATGAAGTAAGTGCATCAGAAGCATAAGCGACCAGCTGAGCATTATTCGTTAACAACCTGTCTGTTGGGTAGATTTTAGCTAAATCATCAAGGAAATCCCTCTTGATCATTACCATGCTCCTTTGATTGCAGGTAGAAATTTGGGAATAAGAACTTGTCCAGGTAAATGCTAAATATATTTTACTCCGGATGCGGTGATAAAAAGTACAACGCGCTCATCAGAAGCAATGAAATTTGACGAAAGCAGTTTTTTCCAAGCAGCCATGGTCGCCGCTCCTTCTGGACTAGCAAAGATGCCTTCAGATATGCTTAATTCTACCTGTGCATCCAGAATTTCCTCATCTGAAACAGCAATTGCAGTGCCTCCTGATCTTTTCAGGATATCCAGGATGACATGATCAGCGAAGCTGTGAGGAACCCTGACTCCCGAGGCTATGGTGCGGGCATTCTCCCAATACTCACAATGATCCCATCCAGATTGGAATGCTTTTACCACCGGTGCACAGCCGTCTGATTGGACAGCAACCATTTTTGGAAGATGAGATTCTTCTATCCACCCAAGCGCGCCCAATTCTTGGAATGCTTTCCAGATGCCAATCAAACCAGTGCCTCCGCCGGTTGGGTAGATGATCACGTCCGGCAGGAGCCAATTGAATTGTTCCGCCAGTTCATATCCCATGATTTTCTTTCCCTCAAGGCGGTAAGGTTCTCGAAAGGTGGAAACTGAGAACCATTCTCCTTTAGCGGTCATATCGGCGACCACGGCTGCACAATCAGAAATTAATCCATCCAAAAGGATTACATCGGCGCCGTATAATCTGCATTCTTGGATGATGATTGGGGGAGTATCGCTAGGCATCACGACTGCGGATTTGAGACGTGCCCGCGAGGCATACGCTGCCAACGCTCCACCAGCGTTTCCAGCTGTTGGGATAGCAAGGTTTTTAATCCCAAGCTCCGATGCCTTAGAAACTGCTGCACTGAGCCCTCGAGCCTTAAAACTTGAAGTTGGATTAATTCCTTCATCCTTGGCATAAATCTCATGATTCCGGTAACGTATACCAAGCGTGGACAATGGAACTATGGGAGTATCCCCTTCTCCAAGGCTGGCAATTAGATTCAAATCTTCCACTGGGAGTAGCTCATGCCAACGCCACATGCCTGCTCGCCGTAGCTTGATTTGATCTCGGTCGAGTGATTTTTCTATAGCATGGAGATCATATTGAGCAAAAAGAGGAGCATTACAATCAGCACAGTACGTTTGGACCACCTGAGAGTTGAATGTTTGCTCACAGATCATGCATTTTAGGTGAAGGAGGTAAGTCATGACCTCTTGAGATTCTACCCTCAAGTTCAGGTTTTGTCTTGTATGTATCAGCATATCATGAGAATCTCCCCAAAATGTCAATAATTGGATATAATGTACAATATAAGCCTTCTTTAGGAGCTTCATTCTCTGTCTCAGATTTTTTCGGGGCAATCACAAAACGTTTTTGGAAGTGAATAACGCCGATATATAATTACAAACTACATAATAATTCTCATTCGAAAAGTGATATAAACAAAGTGACTTCTTTGTTTATTTTTGAAGCTTGAATTATTTTCGCAGCCCTGACGCCTGGTCTCATTCCATACATCGCGCCTCAAAAATATAATAAGACCAACTACCAAGATTGGGGATTTGCTATTGTCACGAGAGGGTTTTAATATTTGTCTGAAAATGTTTGATTTATTCTAAGGAGATCAAAATGCCACCCCCATCCATCCTCATACTTGATGACGAAGCACAGGTGCTCAACGCAGTTGAGCGAGATCTTCGCCAGCACTACCAGAGCGATTATCGGATCGTCAAGTCAACCAATGGACAGGATGCGCTTGATGTTCTGAAAAAGCTAAAGGAAAGAAATACTCCCATTGCGCTATTTCTTGTCGATCAACGCATGCCGAACATGAGCGGTACAGACTTTCTTGGTCAAGCATCAAAGTTCTATCCCCAAGCGAAGAAGGTCCTGTTAACCGCCTATGCGGATACCCAAGCCGCAATCTCAAGTATCAATGATATCGGCTTGGATTATTACTTAATGAAACCCTGGGATCCGCCAGAACAAAACCTTTATCCCGTTCTTGATGATTTGTTGAGTGATTGGTCAGCTACTGTACCCATGCCATACGATGGTATACGAGTTGCCGGTACACTCTGGTCTTCTAACAGCCATACCGTCAAAGACTTCCTGGCGAGAAATCAAATTCCCTACCAGTGGCTGGATATCGAATTGGATACTGAAGCCAAGAACCTGGTGGATACTGTCAGTGAAGGCAAACACCGCTTACCGGTCGTATTCTTCCCAGATGGTGAGACGCTGATTGATCCATCGATTCAACAGGTCGCGGAGAAGATCGGATTGCAAACCAAAGCTGAAAGACCGTTTTATGACTTGATCATAATCGGTGCTGGACCAGCAGGTTTAGCTGCAGCAGTATATGGGGGATCAGAAGGTTTATCCACGGTGATGATCGAAAGAGAAGCAACCGGGGGTCAGGCGGGCACCAGCTCTCGCATTGAAAACTACTTGGGTTTTCCTCAAGGATTGACTGGTGCAGACCTGGCGAGAAGGGCGACCACACAAGCCCTGCGTTTTGGAGTGGAGCTATTACGCCCCCAGGAAGCAGTGAAGGTTCGTGTCGATGATCCATATCGCTATGTGATCCTGGGAGATGGAAGTGAAATCAGTGGCAGGGCAATATTAATCTCAACTGGGGTTAAGGTTCGCCGCCTCGATGCGCCTGGCATTGAAAAATTGACCGGAGCTGGTATTTACTATGGTGCTGCTCTCACAGAGGCAGCCTATTACCGCGACCAGGATGTCTTTGTTGTTGGTGGTGCAAATTCTGCTGGTCAGGGCGCCATGTTCTTTTCTCGCTACGCAAGGAAAGTGACCATGCTGGTCCGAGGCAGCAGCCTCGAGGCCGGGATGTCCCAATATCTTGTTGACCAAATTGCAGCCACGCCAAACATTGAAGTAGTTTTGAGAACCGAGGTAGTCGAGGCGATGGGAGAAACCCGTTTGGAGAAAATTAAGGTTTCAGACTTGGATACACAAGAGAGCCAAGCCCTTCCTGCAGCAGCGATGTTCATTTTCATCGGTGCCGTCCCTCCAACAGATTTAGTTTCTGGACTTGTAG
Source organism: Chloroflexota bacterium (assembly GCA_020349245.1). Lineage (GTDB taxonomy): Bacteria > Chloroflexota > Anaerolineae > Anaerolineales > UBA4823 > PFL25. The sequence continues at coordinate 4,082,134 of CP070764.1, forward strand.
AGAGAGACCGGGCAGGATTTATTATCACGGGTTCTGACCTCATGGTTGATGGGAAGCGACCGAAAGGTTGGAAACCAAATCGAGATCCATTCTTACTGGAAACAAGTGTTCCTGGGATTTTTGCTGCTGGAGATGTGCGCCACCATTCGATGAAACGAGTCGCTTCGGCAGTTGGAGAAGGAGCTGTGGCAGTCGCCCTGGTGCACCAGTACCTGAAGACGGTATAAATTTATGTACGAGTTTCTAAAAAAAGTTCCTTTATTTGCGAGCATGCCTGATCATGATCTTGACTTGCTATGTGAGATGGTCACCGAAGTCCATCTCAATCCGGGAGATGAATTGTTTGCGGAGGGTAGTCCCGGGGACAGTGCCTACATCATTGAAACTGGCGAGATCGAAATTTTAAAATCGTCAGGTGAAAGAATGGTTCTGCTGGCAGTGCGAAAATCAGGGGATGTCATCGGTGAGATGTCGTTGCTGGAATCAGCCCCGCGCTTTGCCAGTGGAAGAGCAAAGACAGATAGTAAATTATTAGCGATCAGTCATGCCCAGTTAGATGACCTGCTTAACACGAGCCCATCTGCTGCGAAATCATTGCTCTTTACAATCACTTCGCGATTGAGGTCAACTGAATTGATGCTGCGCCAGAGTGAAAAGATGGCTCAGTTGGGTACCTTAACTGCAGGCATCGCCCATGAATTGAACAATCCTGCTGCAGCTGCGCAAAGGGGCACTTCCCAGCTCATGTCAGTGATTTCACGGTTGCAGGCAGCCCAGATCGGTTTATCAAAATCCTCACTTTCACCGGAAAGCTGGGACAAGCTAGGGAAACTAAATGAGCTTATTCGCGAGCGGGCGACAAATCCACTTGATATCGACTCCTTAGAGCGATCTGATCGCGAGTACGAAATTGAGGATTGGTTAAACGCCCATAATATTCCCAACGCCTGGGAGCTTGCTCCAACTCTAGTGGATCTAGGTTTGAAAGACGAGCAGTTTTCTGATCTGGCGAAGGATTTCTCGTTAGAACAGTTAGTTGAAGTTATTAATTGGATAGGAGCGAGCTACAATACCTACAGTTTGCTTGAAGAGATAAACCAGGGGTCTGAAAGGATCTCTGAAATTGTCAAATCACTGAAAACTTACGTATATTTGGACCAGGCACCAATCCAGGCTGTCGATGTTCAGGAAGGATTGGACAATACGCTGGTCATGCTGCGGCACAAATTAAAACAAGGAATTGAAGTAAAACGAGAGTATGGGGATAATCTTCCCCAGATCCAAGCTTATGGCAGTGAGCTCAACCAGGTTTGGACAAATATCATCGATAACGCGGTGGATGCGATGAACGGGAAGGGCGAGATCATTATCAAAACCCATCAAGAGGGTGATTGGGTCATCGTGGAAATTGAGGACAATGGACCAGGAATCCCCGAGGATGTCCAGGAGAAAATCTTCAGCCCATTCTTTACCACGAAAGCTGTTGGCAAGGGAACCGGGTTAGGATTAAATATCAGCTATAAAATCATCGAAAAACATTCAGGCGAGATTAAAGTATTTTCCAAACCAGGAAAAACAAGGTTCCGAGTGACTTTGCCCATCGATTTTCAAGATATTAAAGTAGGAGAAGCACCATTGTCAAATTCAGCGAATACCAGTGATGAAAAATTGCGCGAAATTCTAGAATCAGCCAAGACAGTAGCAGTTGTTGGTATAACGGATATTCCTGATAAGGTAAATCATACAGTACCAAAGTATTTACAGGAACAGGGGTATCGGATCATTCCGATTAACCCTGCACTGGACGAGGTCCTTGGGGAGAAAGCATATCCTGACCTTCTCTCGGTTGAGGAACCCATTGATGTGGTTGAGATATTCAGGCGAAGTGAGGCAGTTCCAGGTATTGTTGACCAAGCGATAAAGATAAAGGCGAAAGTTGTTTGGATGCAAGAAGGTGTAATAAATGAGTTAGCTGCGGAGACAGCTCGCCAGGCCGGTCTAGAAGTGGTGATGGACACTTGCATGAGAGCTACACATAAAAGGTTGTTCGCAAATTAATCGTGTTCTGGTACTTACTGTTTGCTCACTTCCTGGCTGACTATCCACTGCAATCAAATTGGATAGTTGAACACAAAAACCGACCGGGTGTTTTGATTCTCCACATTTTGACACACCTGTTTGTCAGCTTGATCGTTGTAATTTTTATTGCACCAAGATCTTGGCCATACATCTTATTATTAACTGCTATCCATTTATTGATAGATACCGGAAAATCGACCTTAAACAAGGTCAAACCACAATGGGTTGTGGTCCCATACTTCGTTGACCAATTCTTGCACATCCTCTCGATTGCTGTCATAGCGGGCCTGATGGAACCAACCTCAGGTATTTCACCATTTGAACTGCGGCCTTTATGGTTGATCGGGCTACTTGTATATCTGGTCGTAACGTATGTTTGGTATATCAGCGAACGGATCATCTCCTCCTATAACCAATCCTATTTTCAACAAGTAGTAAATAGCGAATGGTCGCGAATGTTTGCAAGAGCTTTCTTTCTAACCTTCTTTTTGATCTTGTTATCGAATTTCAGAAATGAAAATATATTAATACTAGGTATGAGTGCTTTTCCCTACCGAAGGGCAACTTTTGGAATGAGAGCTTTATTTATAGATATCCTGATAGCTATCACGGGTGCTCTTTTTATTTTCACGCTGGTCTGAACCAAAAATTGCGACTTGAGAATTAACACTTATTCGTAGTGTCTTCTGCGTATTCTGTTGATGAAGCTCAACCTGCATCCATATCAGAGGAGCTCTTTTGGTTTCGATGTGGAAAATCCAACTGTCGGTAGCGACGGATGATATCGAAGAAAGTCAAAAGAAGAACAACGCCGTTTATTCCATAAAAGATTGTTATTAGTTTTGTCAGTGAGGTTGTCGGGGTTAGATCTCCGTACCCGATAGTCGTCAAGGTGATCACGACAAAATAAATTGAATCGATCCAATTCCACCCTTCTAAATAATGAAATATCACTGAACCAATAAATAAAATCGTCATGACGTAAATTAGCATCGGGCGGGTACTGGGATCAAATAGGATATCGAGAAATAATACTTTGGATAAAATCCGGGATTTGTGTTTTCTACTTGGTGACATGCTGAATCCTTTCCTGAAGTTTGCGAATTTTGTTTATCCAGTCCAATTTTAGCCTTCAGCCGCAAATTAAATAATGATGTGACCTCTGGAATCGTGGAGGTTACCTCATAAATATAGATCTTGGAAGGAATTTACATATCGAGTCTGGAAAGCCGTTTGTCAACCAGGATGAGACTCGTCAAATTTAAATTGTTATTGAAACACCTCTATGATGGTTCTGATTTTATTTTTTCCAAGATCAAGGAAAAATGAAAACCAAAGGTTTCAACAAAATATCAAGTTCCAGAGTATACATGATTATAAAATTCGATCCACCCTGGTTCTATGAGTTCCAATTTCTTTCTCTCAAGGGGATTTCTCCTCTTTGGGGAGGATTAATGTGTTTCCCCGGCTCGCGGCTAAGCGTGAAGTAAGGGAAGGGATGTGGTTTGTCCATTAATCTCGGCAAATCCTTCCCTATCAATCATTTGCCATTCTGTCCCGATAAAGGAAAAATCCCCAAGTATATGCTTGGAGATTCTTGAGGGCATCAGCCATATTTGGATGGAAAAAAACTGCGGTCCCGACGGGATTCGAACCCGCGATCTCGGCCTTGACAGGGCCGCATGTTTGGCCACTACACCACGGGACCGGGCGCAGGAAAGTTTACCATAGGCACAAAGTAGCGTCAAGCAAATCCTTTTTATGATATACTCATCTCCGCCAAACAAATTCCCATGTGGATATTTATTTTGTCAACGGAGTAAAACATGGAAATAACCACCACCAATTACAAACGATGCGATGTCGTGAAATCAGTAGGTCGAATCGACAGCTATACTGCACCTGACCTGGAGGAAGTATTAACTTCTCTTACAAAAGATGGGAAATATAAAATTGTTTTGGATTTAGAAGAAGTTGATTTCATGTCAAGTAAAGGTTGGTGGGTACTGATCGAAACACAAAAAGCATGCAAACGATACAATCGAGGTGAACTGGTTTTGTATGGTGTACAAGACCGGATTCGTGAATCACTGAACCTAGTGGGTATGGGTAGTTATTTTCAGATTTTTGATGATCTGGTTAGCGCAGTAGCATTTTTCTAATATTATCGGTAAAGGGATTGTTCTGTGATAATGGCAACGGCAAAATTTTCTGGCCGGTTTGAAAGCCTTTCAGGTATTCGAAAATTTGTTTTCCAAGCTGCTACAGATGCGGGTTTTGATGATAAGGAAATTTATGCAGTTGAATTAGCTGTCGACGAAGCTTGTGCCAATATCATCGAGCATGCATACGGTGGGGAAGGCAAGGGGGATATTGAATGCACTTGCAACGATCTCAATGGTGGATTAGAAATTATTCTTAGGGATGAGGGAAGACCTTTCGATCCAGAATTAGTCGATCATCCCGATTTTTCCGTATCCATAGAGAACATTAAACCTCGAGGCGCAGGGTTATTCTTAATCCGCAACATGATGGATGATGTCGAGTTTGAATTTTCACAACGAGATGGGAATACTTTGCGGATGGTGAAAAAAAAGAAGAGAAGTTAGTTATCGCGGACTAATACCATCAGTGTAATATCATCTATCTGGGGGACATTCGCGGAAAACTCTTGAACTTTATTAATTATTGAAGATTGAATTTCATAAGCGGAACGACCAGTATTTTCCTTAGCTATATCAATAATTGACTCGTCATCAAAGAAATCGCCATCTGGATCCTGGGTATCTGGTATTCCATCGGTGTATAGAACCAAGACGTCTCCAGGTTCAATGGTCACGGTATTCGTCGTCCAAGTTGCATTGGCTTCAATACCCATCGCTATCCCGGTGAGACTTAATGAATCAACCGCGTTATGATTTGCATTACGAATTAAGTAGGGTGGATTGTGTCCAGCATTGCAATATGTTAGAGTACCCTGTTCTGGATCAAGTATGCCGTAAAAAATCGTGACAAACAAATTTGCTCTCGCATCTTTCAATAAGCGGTTGTTGGCTGCAAAGAAAACAACCTCAGGCTCTGCATCATACTCTTCGGCATACGTACGCAAGAGGGTTCTGCTGAGTGCCATGTAGAGGGCTGAACCAACGCCTTTGTCTGCGACATCAGCGACCAGTATACCTAATCGATTTCCACTCAATTCAATTACATCGAAAAAATCTCCTGAGGTTTCTCTGGCTGGGAGCAAGGTGACGGCCAGCTGCCAGCCTGGTATTGGTGGAAATTTGTTATGTAGATATCTGGCTTGGATTCTCCCGGCTAATCTCAACTCCTGGCTTATTTGCAGGAAATCGAGGGAATTATTGTACACCTCGGCTTGTTGGAGAGTTGACGCGATTTGATCGGCCAATGACAACAAGGCAGGGTACAAATTCCTGAGAGATTTCTTATCCCAGGGTTGTGCTAAGGCACGCAGCTCGATGAAAATGCCTCCGATTACACCATGCGCATTTACCTGGGAAATCGGTGTTGTGACGATAGCTAAATGGTCCTCATAAACCGTTTGCCAAGGAAGGACTTCGTTTACCAAGAAGGACATCGGTCGATCTTGTTTCATTATCCATTGCCAGGCATCATCTGCAACCCCTTGCCAATCTTCAGGGAAATTTAATATTGTATTATCAGGTGATAGCCAAATAGAAATCCTTCCCGAAGGAAACATTCCAGGTATATATTGCTCGAGGACTGAGTTTAGTATAGAAGGATCTGGAATAACCTGAAACAATTCTCGGCTTAGTTTTTCAAGTTTCTCAAGCTGCTGCGATTGTTGTCTGTTAAACTCTGCTACCAAGCTTAATCTTCGCGAAAGATAAGCAACTAGTATCAGTCCAGTTAAGAGAAATGAATAAACTGCAACTCCGTCTTCGATGTAGAAATCTGCAAGCAAAATTGAGAATGGATGGGCAAGATGAGGTAAACCGACACTTATCAGGAAAAACCTGATCAAAGGATAAATTGTGTTGGATTGGGCAAGAATTTTCTGTACGCCGATGTGATATCCAAGGTAACCCGCCGTTATCAGCAACACCAGAAGGAAATTCACACTTATGGCTAATAAAGCTTGGCTGATAGTGATGATTGTTAATCCTGGGATAGGATAACTGCCGCCAATCCGCTCGTAAACTGCCAAGGAGGCTAAGGGCGCGAAAGTGTTCACCGCTAATGAGGAAAACAGCGTGCGAAGTAGACTCCATCGCTCACCAGGTGATGGAGAATTTCGCCAATTCAGGGTGAAATCGACCAATGTGTAGATCACACTCAACCATAAAGCAGTCGGTCCAATGATGAATATCGCCGACCATTGAATCATGGATGCTAAAGAATCTTCAGAGCTACCATACCGATCGGATCGGATTTCGACGATGGTGAAGAAACTTAATCGACTGAAAAGAATTAATAATCCGAAGTTGAAGATAAGAAATAATGTATTGTCCTGAAGCTCAACCAGTTCTGTGGATAAAACCAACCAGACCAGACCCCCAACTGCGAGAGGGAGGGTAATAAATGAATTTAATACATCCCCGGCACCAATCAATCGGCGTTGTTCATTCAGGGTATCTAAACTTGGCCAAAATATCTTGGCAAATTCAGAGAGTCGGTTATACTTTTCCAATAATGAATGCTGGTTGTCATCCATGGATTATCTGGTAATTGCTCCTCAAATAATGGATTATAAACCGATTACGGCTGATACAGGTAATTGGTTTGACTTCGATTGCATCCAATTGCGAAAAGGCAGGAATAAAGGATGCGCATAGAAACCTTGCAAGAGTCTTTTCCGGAGTCTTACTCAAGCGCTGATCGCGAGCTGGTTCTGAGAGCTTATAAGGTTGCTGAGCAGGCGCATAAAGGTCAGACTCGGGCATCCGGTGAACCTTACATCAGCCATTGCCTCGCAGTTGCATCAATTCTTGCCGAATTATGTGTGCCCCCGGCTGTTGTCTCTGCTGGCTTGCTCCACGATACGGTAGAAGACACGGAGGTTACCCTGGAGGATATCGCTCGAGATTTTGGTGATGAAATTGCTCTCCTGGTTGATGGAGTTACGAAGCTAACCCAATTGCCAAGAGTATCGCGAGGCGATCAACATTCTGATGAAGGGATGGAAGAAGCGAAGCTTCGGGAAATTGCTGAGCGGAGAGGCGTTCCTGATCCTGATTCTGAAGTTGACCGATTGACCCGCAGCAGGCGCTATGATGCAGTGTCGGAAACTCTGCGGAAAACATTCTTAGCAATGGGGGAAGATATCCGCGTGGTCCTGATTAAGCTCGCGGATAGATTGCATAATATGCGCACCCTGGGACATCTCCCAGAAGATAAACGAAAGCGCATCGCTCAACAAACCATGGATATTTTTGCACCCTTGGCAAACAGGTTGGGTATCTGGCAAATTAAATGGGAGCTGGAGGATTTAGCATTTCGTTACTTGAAACCGGATGTTTATAAGGAAATTGCAGAGAATTTAGCAGCCAGAAGGGCTGATAGAGAAAAGGAAATGAAGAATGTAACCGGGGGTCTATATTCGGTTCTTTCAAAAGAAGGAATAAAAGCTGAGATCACTGGGCGTCCAAAACATATTTATTCAATCTATAAGAAGATGCACCGGAAAGGCGTCCCATTTGATATGATTTTTGATGTGAGAGGAGTTCGCATCGTTGTACCTAACATCCCAGCTTGTTATTCGACCTTGGGCGTGATCCACACCCATTGGCGTCCAATACCGGATGAGTTCGATGATTATATTGCGGCACCTAAAGATAACTTCTATCAGTCTTTACACACCGCGGTAGTATTCGATGATGGTAATACGCTTGAGATCCAGATCAGAACGCCCGATATGGATCAAAGTGCAGAATATGGGATTGCTTCACATTGGCGATATAAGGAAGGAGTAGATAGAGACGAGGATTATGAGCGCAGAATTGTTTGGCTCCGCTCGCTGATGGAATGGCGTCAGGATGTCATTGACGCTGGAGAATTCGTTGATGGTTTAAAATCTGATGTATTCGAGGATCGGGAATACCTTTTCACGCCAAGAGGGGATATCATCGATTTACCAGCTGGATCAACCCCAATCGATTTTGCATATCATGTTCATACGGACGTTGGGCATCGCTGCCGGGGAGCGAAAGTAAATGGTAAGCTGGTTTCATTGGATTATCAACTGAAAACTGGGGAGAAAGTAGAAATATTAACCGCAAAGAGAGGTGGACCAAGCTTGGATTGGCTAAATCCGAACCTCGGACTTGTAAAAACTCAGCGAGCGCGTTCGAAAATTCGTCGCTGGTTTAAGGTTCAGGCACGAGAGAAGAATATCAGCCAGGGAAAAATCCTGCTTGAAAAGGAGCTGAGGCGGTTAGGACTAACCAAGTTGAATATTGAGACTTTAGCCAAGGAGTTTGAATTTAAGACGGTCGATGATTTACACGAAGCCATCGGCAACGGCGATATCTCCATTGGACGGATTGTTAATCACCTAACTCTACCGGAAGTTGAGAAAAATGGATTCGAATTAATCGCTCGTCCGTCTGCAGATATTTCCACCACTTCAACTGACTCAGTTGTTATCCTAGGTCTGCGAGGTTTATTAACAAATTTTGCTAAATGCTGCAATCCGGCTCCCGGGGATGACATTGTTGGCTACATCACCAGGGGTAGGGGAGCAACAATCCATCGTCAAGATTGCCCAAATATCATCCGCATCACGGATCGCGAAAGATTGGTGAAGGTTTCATGGGGGGAAGCCAAACACACTTATCCAGTACCGATACAGGTGAAAGCGTACGATCGGGATGGCTTGATGCGTGATGTCTCCACATTGATCGCTGAAGAAGGTATTAATATGGGGAAAGTCAGTGTGGACGTCAACAATAATTTAGCAATATTCGATATGGTTCTGGAAGTTCGCGATCTCGCCCAGTTGAGTAAAGTGCTGGACCGTTTGGAAAATCTGGCAAATGTACTTGAAGCTCAAAGAGTCAAGCCAGGCTAAATAAGATTATCGGGTTGGGTACAGATGTCGCTGATCAGCGTTAACGAAGCATTAAATTTACTTTTAGCAAAATTTTCTTCTGTCAAGACGGAAGACATGTTATTGGAAAAAGCTGCGGGGAGGGTGTTAAGCAGGAATATCAAATCCAATGTCGATCTGCCTCTATTTACAAATTCAAGCATGGATGGATTTGCTGTGCGGGCAGAGGATCTCCATGAGGCAAAACCAGATAACCCTATTGAATTGCGAATAGTTGAAGATATCCCTGCAGGTAAATACCCTGTACGAGAAGTTGGTAAAAAGCAAGCCTCAAGAATCATGACCGGGGCACCGCTTCCAAATGGGGCGGATACAGTTGTTCCGGTAGAAGATACCGACCAGTACGAACTTGAATCATTGCATGGAGCTGCATTGCCTGAACGTATCAAGGTTTTTCGGTCTCTCGAGAGGGGTGATTATCTTCGCCAGAAAGGCGAAGATGTTAAATCAAATGAGATCGTTTTAGATGCAAATCATCAGCTTCGTCCACAAGATGTGGGGTTACTAGCGATGCTGGGTATTGCCCAAGTGCCAGTCTTTTGCCATCCTAGAATCGCAATTTTGTCAACTGGAGATGAGCTTGTTCCACTCAATGTTCCACTTGAACTTGGGAAGATCCATGACTCGAATGCTTACTCATTGTCTGGGCTTATCACTCGCGATGGTGGTGAGGCAATATACTTGGGAATTATTCCCGACAGGGAGCAGGCAGTCCGGGAAGCCCTGAATCAAGCAGTGAATATAAATGCTGATCTAATCCTATCTTCCGCTGGTGTGAGTGTCGGAGCATTTGACTATGTAAAAAAAGTCGTACAAAGTGAAGGTTCACTAGATTTGTGGAGAGTCAACATGCGACCTGGCAAACCCATTGCATTTGGAAATTATCGTGGGACCCAATTTATTGGCTTGCCGGGGAATCCGGTATCAGCGTTTGTCGGTTACGAAGTATTTGTGCGACCTGTGATCAGAAAATTGGCTGGATATGGCGAGTTTCCCCGGAGAAGTGAAAAAGTGAAAATCGTCGAAAACATCTCATCGGATGGCCGGGAGAGCTACCTGAGAGCTCTGGTTGAAGAAAAAGATGGTGTAAAGGAAGCTCGGTTAACCGGCCATCAAGGTTCAGGAAATTTATTATCTTTAGTGCAAGCGAACGCTTTACTGATTATTCCTTCTGGTGTAAAATCGCTGCCGTCTGGTGAAATCGTTGACGCGTGGATGATAAATTCTACCTGGTAAGCTATAAGTGACATATGGACTCAAAACTACGCATTTCTTCAATAATTCTGGCAATATTGGGATTAGTGGATTCAATTTACCTCACCTGGGTCAAATACACCGGCGCGTATGCATTGTGCGGTCCCATTGGCGACTGCGAATCCGTGAATTCAAGCCAATATTCTGAAGTCTTTGGAATTCCAATCGCTCTACTTGGTGCAGGAGCATATGCGCTGATTATTCTACTCCTGGTGCTCGAGAGATATGGAGGAGTTTGGATAGAATATGGGCAAACGATTGTATTTGGCATGAGTCTTATTGGTGTACTCTATTCGATTTACCTTACGTACATAGAGATCGCGGTTTTAAAAGCGATATGCCCATATTGTGTTATTTCGGCTATAATTTTGCTTGCCTTACTGGTTATCTCCGGGTTCAGACTGGCAATCAGTCTCAGAGAATAAGGTAAGCTATCAATACAACGATTGAGGAGAATAGCGTGCCACGAATTCGTTGCCATTATATCGATTGTGTATTCATAGACGATGGTTATTGCAGCGCAGCTGCAGTTGAATTTGATCCGGATGTTGGTTGCATGACTTATTCTCGTGCAGATGACCTGGAAGAGGAAGAATGGGAGGATGCAGAGAAGGAGCTAGAGGATTGGGATGATATCGATCTGGAAGATGATGAAGATGACCTCTGGCTCGATGACGATGACTTCTAGCGACCTATTGTATTCCTCAAAAATTACTTATCCCCAAGATCCAAAAAACCCCGACTCTCGGGGTTTTATTGTTGCTTAATTTTCATCAAGGCTGAAAGGTAACAGCCATATTCCCCAGAGCTGACCAGGATTCTAAGAATTGTTTGCGACTTTTCTGATAAATAGTTCCCCCATTTAGATAATAAACAGAATCCTGTGTATATCCCATAACAATCACCGTGTGTTCATAACGAGCTACCACGGTGTTGTATCCTGAGTTAGGACGATAGTATTCAGGAATGCCATTTACAACATAATCGTACCCAGAGTAATTTGACCCCAAAATCCAGACGATTACCGGCCTGCCATTGGCGATTTCAGCTCTTAATGCATTCCAGGAAAGCGGGCGGTGACTTACAGCGGGAAGACCAAATTTACGCAGGCGCTTGGCTATGGGATCAGCATGTACACCATAAGGCTTGGGGGGTATCTGTCCCCAAAATTGATTCGGGCCTGTTGGATAGGAAACACTGCCAACAAATCCAAGGTCGGGATTATCCGATTCCGGCAACCCGTAGAAGAAATCCAGTTCACTGATATTCGTGCCAAAGAAATTTGCCCAATCGACTGCTGAACGCGATTCACAATCTAGGGGTAATGCCTGGCTCCTTCCAGTGACACCAGATATGTAAGCGTTTCTCGGTAATCCTGTTGGCGGTGGGGGAGTTGGTGGGAAATTCGGAGTGTCAATCAGCTCCGCAGAAAGACACCAGTTATTTAGTTTCCCTTTGTCGACTGGAGATAAATCTGAGACGGTCAATATCCAATTCCCAGATATGGATTCAGAATCGAAAGTCGCTAATTCTTGTTCGGGGAGATAAATTCCCGCGATGGCTGCCGGGATATATTGATTAACAGATACCGCTGCAGGGAACGAAGAGCACTCTTCTTCTACTGGCAGTGAAATGTCGTCATCAAGGATTGCCCGGATATTATCAAGCCCGCATCCTTCATTGTTACTTCCCGCAGCGCTGCCGGGACGATCAATTAGCCTGATTGTAATCCCGGTCTCAGTGTGAGTGAGATCAATTGCAAGATCACCAATCCATGTATGATCAATATCGATGCGAACATCAAGATCCCTGATAAACTTTGCATCGGGTATGGTGATTGTATTTGATATTCCATTTTGGTTGTTATCTGGGATATCTGCATTGACTGAACTGCAAAACAGCGTTTTTGGAACCTCACCAATAGGAGGAGGAATTGGGGTTGGGGTCGGTGCTACATATATAACAGGAAAACTGAAGTTAAAATCTGTATTCTCATCTCGTGGGACTTCCGAATTTTCATCCACACCAGACTGAGCTGATACAGTTTGAACAGCTAAGTAATATATTGAAAGTGTGAGGATTAGAAAGGATAAGATCAGGGAAGTTTTTTTTCTGTTTTGCATAATCCACCTACATTGTGATGAACGATATTACTGTGGACGCAGTCAGGAAAATTATTGAACAACTTCACTTTCGGTGTTTTTACAAAAGATATTTCTTACTGGTGATAAGATATCCTACCAAGAATTCTATTATATTATTACATATCTGTGTTGAATATGAATTAATCGACAGGTGAGTTTATGTTTGAGATGCTTGTATTTATTTTTGGTGTCTATGCATTTATATTTGGAAGTGTCAGGCTTCCGTGGAATATGAGTGTAAAGGGTTGGCGGGCAAGGGTGGCCAGCATATTTTTGATGGTACCCTTGCCATTGTTAATCCTGATTGGACGAGAGATCGGGCAGGGGGTTGACCCGAATACGGCACGCTCATTCTATGGTTTCCTAGAAGTGATCATTGTGCTACTCGGTATACTCGGTGCAGCAGCATTCGCATATTTTACAAGACCAAAAGATATGATGGCAGACAATGATGAAAATGGAAGGATATAAAAAAAGAATTAATTTTCAACGTTTATGGCTTCCAGAAAAAACTCCTCTCCAGAAATTATTTTTACCGAGATACTATTGCAAATAGGGCAAGCCAGGGTCTTGTCTGATGGAGGATATTGGTGATCGCAATCCAGGCATTGAATCTTTGTCGGTATTCTCTTGAAATGTAATATTGCCCCTTCAGCAATAGTGTCTTTGGCGATAATTTCCCAATAGAATTGAATTGAATCATCGATGATTGAAGACAGCTGACCTATCACCAAGTATAGATCAGTTATTTTGCTCGCATTTGCTTTACCAGCATGTCGCAAAGCGATCTCAAGCAGGTTTTCCGCAACCGGTAGTTCATGCATGAAATGGTTCTTCCATCTTTTGGTTCAAGGACGATGGGTTGATTGCGTCTTTAATGTTAGCAAGAAAATTGAGGATAATTCGATTATATTCATTTGGCTGTTCCACGCTAACTGCATGACCGGCATCAGGGATAAATACATGTTCTGCATGAGGAATTTGACTCGCCAGCTCTATTTGGATTGCCGGTGGAACAACGGAATCATTTTCTCCAGTGATAATTAGGGTCGGTGCATGGATCATTCGCATCTGGCTGGATAAATCGAATTTTACAAATGAACGCATGATTGACCTGTATCCAAACGGGTTTGCCTTTTCCACTTGAGATCGAAATTCATTTCTTAAAAAAGTGTGCTTGTCATCCGGAAAAAGTCGGTTGGCAACATAATCGGCTTGTTTGGAAAGACCAATTGTATGAACGAGGAACAAACGGATCGCATAGAAGAAAAGTGCAGAGAAGCTGGTCGCTCTAATCTTAGAGAATGTATTCGTGAGAATCAGCGAATCGACAATCAAAGGTTTACTGACTGCGATCTCTAAAGCGACTGCACCTCCCATAGAAATGCCAATGATATGGCAGGTGTTAATTGATAATTCATTCAGAAGAACAATCATGTCACTTGCCATGATACCTGGATTGTTTTCTCCACCTGGGAATGTGGAATATCCAAACCCCCGCAAGTCTGGTGCCAAAACTCGAAATCCGCTGTTAATCAGCGGATCAAATTGTAAGTGCCAGGATTCACTTGTTGCTCCAAGTCCGTGGAGCATTAACACAGTATTATTGCTAGTCGAATTTAGGTCGGTGTATTGTATTATCAGACCGGACTTTATCTCGATATTTGCCATCATGAAGTGCAGTCTTGAGCATAATGCAGATTGCATTTAACGATTGGAACACCTTGGAAATCTCAATACCCCCACTAGAGTATGTCCGGAAATTATATGGGAACTCTAATCCAAATGCACATCGTCGACCAGACCAGAAATTACCGGAGAAGGAAATTTATTTTTCTGTTTCTTCTTTGGTTTCTTCATCTTCTTCAGTTTTTTCAGCATCAGTCCCTTGAATACCATCTTTAAACGCACGAATTCCACTTCCCATTTCGCCAGCAATTTTACTGATCCTGCCAACGCCAAACAATACGAGTACAATCACGAGCACGATAAGAAGTTCGGGCATCCCAAAACCACCAAACATAACACTTTCTCCTATTCTATCTGGACGAATCCAATTTTGATAGTTAATCTTGCACCTATTATAAATCAATTTTAAAAATAGCGTTGAACATTTATCTGATTTTATTGGAAGGCAACCTCATCGGCTATTTCATCATGGTAGAATCATCACCTTTAGTTGATAATCAAAAACGAATCATGTCTAGACAAAGTCTTGGATTATTATCCGCAGGCACTATGGAAAGAATGTTGACGATTGTAGGGGGAGGACTCTCAGGTAGCGAAGCCGCTTGGCAAGCAGCTGAGCGGGGGATCTGTGTGAATTTATATGAGATGCGTCCTGGGAAAAATACAGGTGCCCATGAAAGTGCAGATTTGGCTGAGCTAGTTTGTTCCAATTCGCTGGGTTCAAACCTGGTTGATCGTGCTTCTGGTCTACTAAAGGAAGAACTTCGTCTGCTAAATTCGCTCTTAATCAAGTGCGCGGATCAGGTAGCAATTCCAGCTGGGGGAGCACTAGCAGTTGATAGAAAAGAATTTTCTGAGGTAGTCACAGAAACAATAGAATTACATCCCAATATTAATTTGATTCGCCAGGAGGTTGAAGAGATCCCAAATTTGCCAGCGATTATTGCTTCAGGCCCGTTGACTTCCCAAAGTTTATCCAGGGCGATTGAGATAATTAGCGGTAGCGGGCACTTATTTTTTTTTGATGCGATTGCACCGATTGTTTCATTTGAATCAATAAATTTGGAAATTGCTTTTCGCGGTTCTCGATACGGGCGAGGAACAACTGAGCAAGGTGATTACATTAATTGCCCCATGGATAAACACCAGTACGATGAATTAGTCAAAGCACTCAATACTGCTGAAAGGATCAAGCTCAAGGAGTTTGATCGTTTTCAAGAAGGGGGCAGGGGGGTTATCGCTGGGATGCGTGAATATTTTGAAGGCTGTTTGCCTGTAGAAGTTTTGGCACAGAGAGACGAAAAGACTTTAGCCTATGGTCCTCTCCGTCCTGTTGGTCTGACGAACCCACACAGTGGAAAAAGACCATATGCTGTTGTTCAACTGCGGCAAGATAATCTGGCGGGAAGTATGTATAACATGGTCGGTTTCCAGACGAATTTAAAATTCTCTGAGCAGAAGCGCATATTCCGGATGATTCCCGGGCTTGAGAATGCTGACTTCCTTAGATATGGTCAAATGCATCGCAATACTTTTATCTATTCACCTGATCTTTTAGAGTCAACGATGCAGTTTAAAAAGAAAAGCGGTTTATTTTTTGCGGGACAAATTACCGGCATCGAAGGATATGCAGGAAATATCGCTTCTGGTTTGTTGGCGGGCATTAATGCGACACGTTTTATCAGTGGAGCACCCCTGCTGTCCTTTCCCCAAGAAACCATGATTGGAGCGCTATGTCATTATATATCTAATGCCTCCGCAGCAGATTATCAACCGATGAAAGCTAATTTTGGCATATTACCGGCTTTACAAGTAAAAAGCAAGCTGAATAAAAGACAGCGGTATACTGAATATGCAGAAAGATCCTTGATGGTAATGCAGGCATATATAGAGGAAAAGGATATATTAGGGCAGTCGAATCATAAGTCAGACTGAATGCGCATAGCCACCCTTTGTTATGGATAACCTCCCACATTTAAAAATCACACTAAGAAATCTGATCATCACTATCATTCTTATCGCTGGAGCAGGGTGCAATCAAACGTATAAATTGGATGGAGAGTTTGATGGTGAGAGAGCATATGCCGACGTTGAGTATCAAGTTAGCTTAGGAGCCCGGGTACCTGGGAGTTTTGCGCACACCCAGATTAGGGAATGGATTTCAGGGCAGGTGAAAAATTCGGGGTGGCTTGTAGAAATTCAAACAGTGAATATCAATGGTCTCGACATTTTCAATATCGTGGCGAAGAAAGAGAAAAAAGAAGATCTCCCTTGGGTCATAATCGGGGCTCACTATGACACTAGAAAGGTAGCTGACAAGGATCCTGTATTCTCGAATCGAGTCCAACCAGTCCCAGGGGCAAATGATGGCGCTTCTGGAGTTTCCATACTTTTAGAATTATCTAGATCCCTCCCGGCGGAAATTGGCGCAAATATCTGGTTGGTTTTCTTTGACGCAGAGGATAATGGAAATTTACCGGGAGGAGAATGGATACTTGGATCCAGAACCTTCGTTGAATCATTAGAGGGAAGACCCGAGGCTGTTATTATCCTGGATATGGTCGGGGACGAAGATTTAAATATATTCTATGAAAAGAATTCTGATCAAAACTTATCCAGGGAAATTTGGAAAACTGCTGAGGATTTAGGGTTTGGTGACAAATTCATTGCTTTTCCCAAACATCGTGTAATTGATGATCACTTACCCTTTGTTCAGGCTGGGATACCGGCAGTTGATATTATTGATTTGGATTATCCCTTTTGGCATACGACTGGAGATACTTTAGATAAGGTTTCTGCTGAAAGTCTGGATATTGTTGGTCAGGTTGTGCTGACGTGGTTGAGGACAAATTATGGGAGCGATTAATCTTCCGAGAGGAGCTGATAGAATCTTTATCTAACTGATTTGATAGGGGGAGAGGGACACGATCAAGTTTTCCTGGATTAAACTATAGAAATGATAACCGAGAGGATATTGGATCAGATCAGTGTAGAGTCGATCACACTTATCCAAGGAGAGATTCTTGGGGATATTGAGGGTTCAGAGAATATTGACCGAAAAATTGAAGGTTTTTTTGGACTTCTAAAGAGATGCATTGAATTTTCTGATCCCACATTACTTAATCCATTCCTTGACGAATGGTGGCAGACAAATGAAGTGGAGAGAAAAGAATATTCATTGCCTTCGGTAAACCAGATCCTACTATCGATATTCAATGTGGCAAATAGGGATCTATCGGCTGAGATGGCGAACCAATTGCTCCGGGATATCCTGCCGATATTTATCCATGCAAACCAATATGAACAAGCGAAATACCTCGAGTCGCAAATAAAAATAATATCGAAAACACAGGTTGCCTTGCAACAGCTGGAAAAAAGCAAATCCGATTTTATCTCAATTGCTGCGCACGAACTGAAGACTCCACTGACCTTATTGGAGGGGTATGGGGCGATGTTGAGAGAAATCTTGGAGCAAAAAAAGATCTTTGATGAGCATATCTTTCTGCTCCTGGAAGGCATGGATAGTGGATCGCGGCGGTTAAGAGAGATAATCAACGACATGATCGATGTTTCATTAATTGATAATCAAATTCTGTCATTAAACTTTCAGCCAACTTGGCTGTATCAATTACTCGAGAAGATCAAATTTGAATTTCAAAAACCTGTCCTCTCCCGCAATCTTTCCCTGGAAATTAATCGCTTTTCGGGTGATGAGATATTAAATTTCTATGATGGCGAGCGATTGTTTCAAGCGATTGCTAATGTGGTCTCAAATGCTGTCAAATATACGCCAGATGGAGGTAAAATTACCATTGATGGCAGAAAATTGGCTGAATTCATTGAAATCCTGATTATTGATAACGGTATTGGCATCGATACTCACGATCATGAGAAAATATTTGATAAGTTTGAACCTATCGGCGAAGTGGCTTATCACTCGAGTGGAAAATTAAAATATAAAGGCGGTGGCCCGGGTCTCGGGCTTCCGATTGCAAAAGGGATCATAGAGGCTCATGGTGGACGGATTTGGGTAGAGTCCGAGGGCTACGATGAAGCAAATTTCCCAGGTTCGACGTTTCACATTTTGTTGCCGATCAGGCTCGAACCACCCAGTCAGCCATCAAGCAATTTATACGAGCCTTTGTTTACCCGTAAGCCATTGAATAAGATGTGATTTATTATGAAATTTCCAGAAAACACAATACGTCCAAGAGAGAGAGCATTTTTAGTTGGTGTTGATCTCCAGCTGGAGGAGGATTTACTCTCTATAGAAGATTCTCTAGAGGAATTAGCGCTACTTGCTGATTCAGCTGGACTTGACGTGGTTGGCCAGGCAACCCAAAGGTTAGATGCTCCCAACCCGAAAACATTCATCGGTTCTGGGAAAGTAGAAGAGGTCAAAGCCCTTGTAGAAGAGGTACAGGCAGATATCGTAATATTTGATGAAGAGCTTTCTGGTCGTCATTTAAGAGAACTCGAGAAGATCTTTGGCGATCGTGTTCAAATTATCGATAGAACAGCCTTAATATTAGATATCTTTGCTCAGCATGCCAATACCCGGGAAGGTGCCCTGCAGGTTGAACTCGCCCAGTACGAGTATCGTTTGCCCCGGCTAACCAGGGCTTGGACACACCTTGCCCGGCAAGCTGGAGGTGGGGGAGGAAGATCAGGAGGAGTCGGTGGTGTAGGTTTGCGCGGACCAGGTGAAACCCAGTTGGAGGTCGATCGAAGGGATATTCGCCGAAGGATCAGTAATTTAAAAGAACAATTGGAAAAAGTACGCACTCATCGCCAACAGTACCGCTCCCGGCGAAAACGTTCCAACCTGCCAATCGTCGCCCTCGTTGGATATACAAACGCAGGAAAATCGACCCTGTTGAATAAATTGTCTGGAGCTGATATCTATGTCGCTGACCAGCTCTTTGCGACACTTGACCCAACTACCCGGCGAGTTGAATTTCCAGGTGGGAAGATCGCTTTGGTCACAGATACGGTTGGCTTTATTCAGAAGCTGCCGACCACCCTGGTTGCAGCATTTAGAGCGACTTTAGAAGAGATTGCTGAGGCTGACCTTCTTCTACACGTGGTTGATGTCACTCATATGAACGCCCAGGCCCAGGCAAAAGCTGTCTACCAAACCCTGGAAGATATCGAGGCTGACCATATACCTGTCGTTATTGCATTGAACAAGATTGATCTTCTCAATGATTCCGATAATGCTCGGCGGGCGATGGAATATTTCCCGAATGCAGATGCTATTTCTGCATTAACCGGGGAAGGTATCAGCGAACTGCTTGAGTCCATTAACCGGATCTTATTTGAAAGCTTTGTTGACGTGTCGATCTGGTTGCCATATAAAGAGGGTGGTTTGATCTCTCTATTTCATGAGCAGGGTCATGTGGATAGAATCGAACATGGCGATGGTGGAATTCATATTACAGGGGTAATCCCTCATCGCTTGTTAGCTCGGTATTCCCCCTATTTAATCCAAACCCAATAGACAATAAGGGAAACCCATGCTGGATTTATTGAATCGTTTCCTTGACGCAGCCTCTGAATTCCTCGCCCAACGCAAAGGTTTACTCCCGATCATTGGTCTTATCTTGGTGATTATTAACGGGGGATTACAATTCATCCCCGGGATCGGTATTCTTGCTGAAGCGAATATATTGCTTCACCTTGGCGTGATCATCGCGGTCATAGGGTTTCTGCTCGCCTGGGCGCTCTAATTAAAATTTCGGTCCTGAATTGCGTACAGATTGTTCCGCTTCATCCTCAAATTTTCTAAAGTTGTTGATAAAACGAGAAGCCAGGTCACGGTAACGAAGTTTGTAATCTTCCTCATTAGGCCAAGAAAGTGCAGGGTTTAAGACCTCATCTGGGACATCCGTACAATGCTTCGGGATATCAAATCCGAAAACTGGATCTTTGAAATAGGCAACCTCATCCAGGGCACCTGAAAGAGCGGCAGCAAGCATTGCCCGGGTATAACGAATACTGATTCTTTTTCCGATCCCATAAGGTCCTCCTACCCAGCCCGTATTCAGAAGCCAGCACTTTACACCATAGCGAGTGATCTTCTTTTTGAGCAGATCTGCATAATCATTCGGGTGGTGAACCATAAAAGGTGCCCCGAAACAAGTGCTGAAGGTGATCTCAGGTTCCTGGCCGAGTCCGATCTCCGTTCCAGCGACTTTAGATGTGTATCCAGAAATAAAATGGTAGAGTGCCTGATCTGGAGTCAATTTAGCAATCGGTGGCATCACCCCCGAAGCGTCGCAGGTAAGTAGAATGATATTTTTCGGATGCCCTGATCTCTTGTCGGGGATGGAATTGTCAATGTATTCGAGAGGATAGGAGGCGCGGGTATTTTCAGTGATGGAGTCATCATCTAAGTCAATTAACCTTGTGACAGGATCGAAAATAACATTTTCGAGTATCGTGCCAAACTTCCTCGTACAGGCGTATATCTGTGGTTCTGCTGTGGACGAGAGTAAGATCACTTTTGCGTAGCTGCCTGCTTCAAAGTTGAATACCCCATCATCACTCCAACCATGCTCATCATCGCCAATTAATCTTCGTTCGGGGTCTGCCGACAATGTGGTTTTACCAGTGCCTGAGAGACCAAAGAATAGAGCCACATCCTCTTCTTTTCCCACATTTGCAGAACAGTGCATGGGCATCACATTTTCAAGGGGTAGAAGATAATTGAGAACTGTAAAAATTGATTTCTTGATCTCTCCCGCATAGGCAGTATTGCCGATTATACAAAGTCCCTGGGCGAAATTAATTGCAATGAACGTAGGGGATTGGGAACCATCGATCGATGGATAAGCTTGAAAAGAAGGGACGCAAATGACTGTAAATTTGGGTACATGTCTGCGGTATTCTTCATTGGTTTCAGGCAGGATAAACATATTACGGGCAAACAAACTGTGCCAAGCAAATTCAGTGATAATGCGGACTGGCAGCTTGAAGTTTGGATCCGCTCCCCCATAACAATCTTGAATAAATATATCCCGGCCCTGGAGAAAACCTTGCAATCGGGAGAAAAGCTCTTCAAATTTATCTCCGTCAAAAGGACGGTTATACTCTCCCCACCATACATGCTCTGAAGAGCTGCTTTCACGCACAATGAACTTGTCATTTGCTGCGCGGGCGGTGTGTTTTCCAGTATTCACAACGATTGGACCAAGGTGGGTGAGCTTGCCTTCATCGCGAAAGATGATTTCCTCATATAATGCTTCGACGGAGAGATTCCAATATGCTTTCCGCAAATTAGCCAAGCCGATATTTTTAAGCCCAAAGTCGCTCTTTAATTCACGGGCTTGCTCTTCTGCAGGAGTTTTGATATTGAGTAAGTTGTTCATAACCAATCCCTGATCATTTTACGATCACCGATATAAATTTCACGCGGGGATTCTGGGTCTAATGCCCATTTCATTCTGGCTACCCCTTCGGTAATATCTTTTACTGTCCCGGAGAAGCTCAATCGTAAGTGTCCTTCCATCCCAAATTCAACACCAGGAACGGTGACTACCAGGGCTTTCTTCAAGATGAAATCTGCCAATTCCACAGAGTTCTCCTGGTACGCCCGAAAATCTGGCAGACAGTAGAATGTTCCTTGTGGTTTGGACACCCTGACACCACTGAATGAGCGCATCTCCTGCATGATTACATTGCGGTTGTTCTCTATGGTCAGTCGCAGGCTTTCGACATAACTCTGTATCCCATTCAGTGCGCCCTCCGCTGCTGATTGGAGGATACTAGCAGGGTTAGACGTCATCTGAGCTTGAACATTTGTCATCACCTCGACCAGTCTCCGGTTTGTGATCACCCAACCAATTCGGAACCCAGTCATTCCATAAATTTTTGAGACCCCATTGGCCACAATAATCTTTGTTGATTCGATATCCTTTTCGGTGAACTGGTATCCTGGTACGGCTTTTATCCCATCGAATACAAGCCGGTGATAGATGTCATCCATGATTAAGTAGATCCCTTTTTCCTCGCAGAATTCAACCAGTTCAGCAATGAGATCAGGAGGGAATACCATCCCGGAGGGGTTGTTCGGGCTGTGGAGAATTATCGCTTTGGTGTAGGAACTTACTGCTTCTAGGATATCTTCCATCCTCGGGGTGAAAGTACCGTCTTTAGGAGTCACGACAATCGGTATGCCGTGAACCATTTTCACCATTTCTGGATAGCTGACCCAATATGGAGCAGGGATGATCACTTCATCCTGGGGATCAATGACGCTGAAGATCACGTTAAATAAGGATTGCTTTGCACCGTTGGTTACGATAATATTTTCCGGTGCGACAATCCTGTT
The DNA here is from genome assembly GCA_020349245.1 of Chloroflexota bacterium. Lineage (GTDB taxonomy): Bacteria > Chloroflexota > Anaerolineae > Anaerolineales > UBA4823 > PFL25. The sequence goes on from CP070764.1 coordinate 4,104,722, forward strand.
GTAATTCTCCTCGGTATATTGGATGATAGCTTTCTTTAAACTCGGGGTACCATCCGTGGGAGTATATTTAACATCTCCCGAATTTAGTTTATTTGCGGCAGAAAGAATTGCATTAATGGGTGC
>CP070764.1:4104944-4153588 GCA_020349245.1 Chloroflexota bacterium
TGTCTCCTGCCCGACCAACACGGTTCCTGCAGGCGGTACTGTGGGCTGCACGTTCACTGCCTCGCCGGAGGACGATTCAGCGACCCTGAACACCGTCACGGTCACAGCAGTAGGCAACCCGGCTCAACAGGCAAGCGACCCGATTGAATGGACTGAAATTTTGAATGGCTACGACGAGGGTACTCTGAGCGACCCGCGCTTCGGATACTCTGAGCTGATTGGTGATAGCACCACAAAGACCTTTGAAGAGACGTTCACCTGCTCGACGGACATCAACGATTACACCAATGGCTTCTACTCCTTCACCGAAGAGAACATCGCTTACCTCAACGGCAACCTCAACCTGTCTGCCTCCGCTACTGTAACAGTGGACTGCACACTGGTGATAGAGTATGAAACCGCCTACGCTTATGGCGACGGCGCAACATGCTTCAGAGATTTAGGTGACAGCAGATGGGGTTGGGTCAACGGCCCCATTGAACCAGGTGAATACACATGGCCAGTATATGCTGGAGCAGGCGGATGTGACCCCAGCGCTGGAACCTACGTCGGCGATGTAACTGTCTTTTATTATGAGGATGTCGAACCGGGTGTATTCGATATATCCGTCACTTGGGATCTGTTCTATCCAAATGTCCTGGACGCAGAGCACATCTACGCGGGCTATGATCAAATACCGCCCAATGGCTTCGCACCCGGTCAATTGGAGATCTACAGTCCGTTCGACGGCAGTCCTATCTACGTCATCGTTCACGGCGTGGTAGGAATCCCACAAATCCCATAAACGTCCCCAAGTCGAGTCTCACTCGAGATAAGGATGCAATTGGAGCGCTTGCCCAATGGGCAAGCGCTCCAGATTTAACAGGATACTGGCCGCTGATGGACGAATTTTTTAAGTACTCGGCTGAATCCAGTTTATTCACTACCCTGGCACGGACAGTATAAGACGGCTTTGCCAGCACGTTGCTTTAGTAGCGCTTCAAAACCATAGATCAAGAATTAATGGCTTGCCCCAAAAGGTCGGGGGAGAAATGGCAAGATTGTGATCTTGTCTTTCCCTCGAATGTGGGAACGCCTGTAACTCTGCAGGCTACTGAACTAATGCATGGGGATTTTTAACTAACCTAATCAAATTTTTTCATTGGTATTCTTTGTAGAGGGGTGTCTTTTTCATATCGATGATCATAGAATGAAACTCCAGATCAAACCATTCATAGAGCATATCTGGAGTGCGTCTCTTTGGCCAGACACCATTTGATCTCTTGACCATGAAATTATTTCGAAAACAAATATTTCGAGTTTGAAAGCTTGGATATATTCATTTTTCTCATCATCACCAAGCACTTCAGGGATGAGAAAAGCATGGTAATCCCGGCGGAATTAAGACATGGTTACAGGGGTTTCTTGGTCGGATTGGGCATTGATCCAATCTGCATCCAATAATTCCTTGGATAATTAAACGGATCTTGTGATTGTGGTCTCATTCTGGTTCCTGCCTAATAAGCATGTCAAGATATTGTTTTTCAGGTATCCTCACATCCATTGGATCAATATACCAAGGGAAGTACACTCAGATGCTCAATGCTATCCAACATTCCTGGAGGCAACGTCGCACCAGCTTGAATCAGCTCATTAAACAATTCTCGAGACCAATCGTTATCTTGCTGATCTGGAAAATTCTCAAATATCATAGAGTAATTTTCTTAATCAGCTCGTCCATCAACTGTCGTAAGAACTAAGGGGAACCCTACATAATAGATAATGAGCGCGGCAGGGCTCGAACCTGCAACCAATGGCTTAAAAGGCCACTGCTCTACCATTGAGCTACGCGCCCGTTATCAGCCGCATTCTATCATGAGCACTTTGCGGCGTCAACGTAAAAGAATACAGCCGCCCAATATGGGCGGCTGTGAATTCATGGGGGGAAATATTAATTTTTGTAATTTTAGTAGTAGTTGTGTCCGCCACCCGGGCTGCCACCACCGATACCCAGTGCTGCGGCCAATCTCTGCAGCCAGTTGCCTGTAGCGGCTGCTGCGCCTCCGGCGATGCCCGCACCCATGGCTTCGCTGCCTTCAGCCAAAGCGCCTTCAGCAACATTGCCTTCTGCCAGGCCGCCTTCAGCCACACTGCCTTCTGCCAGGCTTCCCTCAGCCAGACTGCCTTCTGCCAGGCTGCCTTCTGCCAGACTGCCCTCAGCTACACTGCCTTCTGCCAGGCTGCCTTCAGCCAGACTGCCTTCTGCCAGGCTGCCTTCAGCCCAACTGCCCTCAGCAAAACTGCCTTCGGCTACATTCCCTTCAGCGACGTTGCCCATGGCATCTTGACCAAAGGCTGAGTGACCCATCGCCTGTGCTCCTTCTGCAGAACTACCCGTTGCATCACTGCCGAATGCGGAATGACCCATTACCTGGCTGCCTTCGGCCTGGCTGCCCATGGCATCACTGCCCATCGCATCCGCACCAAAGTATAGCAGTGACATCGAGATACGCTCATCTAAATTATTGGAAAATTCGTCTATTGTTTCTGCGGGAATAGCACGTAAAGCATTGACCTCTTCTGGGGTTAGGTCATAACCCACCAAAGCTTTATCGGGATCGCTGAATAACGTGTTGCGAAATTCTTCATCCATTACGGCTCGACTGACAACTTTCCTGGTTTCTGATGCACTCATTTTATACACTCCTTGTTGCAGATTGTTTAATAATCGATTTCTGTGCATAAATATAACTGTTTGGGTATGATTTGTCAGTGAAGCAGCTCTGTAGATACCAGTGAACTCATCCACTGGCGACCTGTGACCTGCAAAACGGCTTGGGTGTGATCTAAATCACACCTCAAAGGAAATTTTATGGTAATAAACGTAAATATGAGTGCCAAACCAAGAGATTTTTTATTATTTTCCGCTGTGAAGCGCAGGATTCACCGATTATTTCAGCTCCGGCATTGGCACAGGCCGCTCCCGGGGTTTACATATCCCGCAGTAGATAGCATTTGGAACGACGATCGCCTTTTGGTCCCCATCTTCTCCTGTATATAACTCGACAATATATGGCATCTCTTGTAAATGATCTTTACACACTGCACGACCGCAAAATCGGCAATTTGCATGCGCTGAACGATCACAATGAATACAATTCATGAATTTTGGTAACTCCTAGGCGTTTTGGGGTTGTGGGACTCTTGATTTTGCAGCCTGGACGAAGGATAATCGCCGGGAGCTGGTCCGGCTGATCGTGTCGCCAAGCTGCATAAAATGAGAGGTCAGTTCCTGGAACTGGGCTGCTCTCAGGCTCAATAATTGTGTATCGACCGAGGCGGAGACCGTGGCTGTCCGCGGGCGATTTTGCAGCAGAGCGATCTCACCAAAATACTCACCTGGTTCTCGCCGGGAGATCTCCACAGGTTGGTCATCAACCACACGGCTGATAATCACCTCACCAGACTCAACAATATAGAATTTATCTCCTTCGTCACCTTCCTCGAAGAGCATCTCTCCAGCCTTTATTGACTCTGGTTTTAACCAGCTGGCCAATTGATCCAATTTCTCACTGGATAATTCATCAAATATTGGCATTCCACGCAGTAACCAGCTGTGCTTGACATTTTCATCCACCTGGGAGGCCAAATTGATATACTGGCGCACACATTGGTTGAAATCACTATAATCCAGGGTCAGGGTTGAGACTGGCGTTTCCGCCCGGACCGTAGCATTGCGCGGTGCACTGGATACCAGGGCAACTTCGCCAAAGTACTGCCCAGGTCCTTTTTCATCGATTTTCCGTTCGACCTGATCTTCATCAAGTCGCCATACAGTTGCTTTTCCCCGCTCCAGGATATAGAATTTATCGCCAATCTCTCCCTCGCGAATGATATCCTCACCAGCCGGAAATCTCTCCTGCTTGAGATGGTTGGCGATGTTATCCAATTCTTCATCTGTTACGGTGACAAATAACGGCACTCGTTTGAGTAATTTTCGTATGCGGGTCCTTGCGCTCACGACTTCCTCGCCGAGGCTTAATCCCCAATCTAAGCGGGAGATCACCAGTTCAGAAACCACTTCGCGCGTTTGCCAAGGCAAGAGATCGATCCCGAAGCTGAATGCCATTCTGCCCATATTTTTTCCCAGTTCGCGCTGTAATATCCTGTGAAGATCATCAAACACCAGATAATAAACTTCCGTTAACTCGTCTGCGGAACGCTTCGGCAGCTCGTTATCCTCAAAAGTATTCCCTTTGATATGGATATCCACACCCTGTTGGTGCATGTCCCGGGAAAATTCGGTTCCCAGTCGCTTAACTCCCATGTAGCCCGATTCAAAAAACACCTGGGCAATGATGCGCCGCACCAGGATGGCTACAGATAACCCAATTGCCTTTTGGGTTTCACTGGGAATATCCTCCAGGGTAAAAGAGGAGAGCTGCGGTATCCTGGAAAAAACCAGGTGCAGGCCTCCCGCAGCGAGGATCAGCGCGCCAATCACCTGCAAGTCTGCGTATGGTAGATTGAACAACCAGGAGACATTGATCGTTATGCTGCCCAAACCAAGCAGCAGGAATGCTGGTGCGCGAGCACCACCATACAGACTGCTAACCGACCATATGCTCAACATCAGCAATATACCCATGCTGATAGTTGCCGGTGAAATTGGGAGCGCAACCAGCCAAGTAAGAGTCCCAAAGACGAGGATGAAACTCAATACGCCCATCAGGAATGCCAGGAGCGTAAGCCGTCCTTGAAGCGGTAAAACCAGCAGCAGCATCCCCACCCCCACCAGGAGAACGCCCAGCCACTGCAGCCAGAATCCAATGCCCTGGTCTAATTCGAATACCTGGAGAAGAATCGAGATACCCACCAGGAGCAATGCTGCTGCGGTAACCAGGAAAGTGACGCCGCGCAAAGAACCAAAGTATGGCAGGGTGGACCTGACCAAGCGAAATGCCGCGAAAAACAGCGCCAATGATCCTATCGCTGGTCCCAACCAATGAGCGTGTCCTGGGAACAGGAGCAGGACAGCAAACCCGAGAAATACAGGCAGTACGGTGCCGATGATCGCAAATTGACCATGGCGTTGGAGACCGCCAGACCGGCTGTACTTATCGATAAACCCTTGAACGAGCCCCAGTAATCTAAAGGCCATCAAAATGGCAAAGGATATCAAGCCGGCAATCAACAAGAAACTAAAAACCCGGGTAGGCAGCGAGGCGCTCCGACTCAGGATAACCTGGACACTGTTTTGGATCCGTGATTGGTAAGCTGAACTGACCAGGTAGAGGACATACGCCATCCAGACAAATGAAAGAGCGCCGAAAATGGTGAAGAACTTCTCCTCCCGGGTAAATTTCTCTCGTTTTAAGAATTTATTCAGGAAATTCCTGCGCAGGAAAGCGCCGGACCTTTCACGCAAGGATGGGATTTCCAAATAATCAGAGAGCAAATAGTATCCGTCGTATTTTAAAAGCGGGTTGACGTTGAAAAGAACCAGCGCGTAAGCCACAAGCAGCATCTTTAAAAGAAAAGAGTTGATCGGCGCGGCTGGGAAAAGGAAGATGATTATGGACGCCAAACCACCAATGATTAATCCGGTATAGGGACCATTCCAAGTGACCGCCAAGCGGGCCCTTTTTGACTCGAGCCAGATATCCGTGGTTTTCACAAATGCAGCGGGCATCCCAAAATACAGCATGACCCCGCCAGATGGCACCTCCCTGCCATAATGCTTAACTGTCAAGGCATGTCCCAATTCGTGGATCAAAACTGGTAGCAGGGAAGCCACCCAAATCATGGCAATGCTCATCAAAATATTCTCACCGAAAAACTTGTGACTTGGATCTCGGATCACTTGCGAAAATGCTGCTAAACCAAGCACGCTGACCAGCGCCAGGAGTATCGCCATGGGCCGGGTAAAAAAAATAAATCCCCCATATTTATAGATCAGCGTGATGTATTTATCTAATCCGTTATACCCGAGGGGTTGGTTCATGATTTTCTGGGCTGGCAGGGTAATCCGATATTTCCAGGAACGCTTAGCCACCTCCTGCCTTACTTCACGCCAAACAGCCACGGGTGGATCGGTAAACATGTGTTTCCAATAGAGCTGTTCCACCAGGTGAACAACAGTAGCATGGGCAAATTCGCCCGTGGTCATAAAATGCTCAACAATAAGGTCCTGCAGCGGGGTCTTACCGTCCATGCGCTGCCAAAGTTTATGCTCGGCGGGGGACAAGCGTATGTAGGTCTTATCCACGCGGTTTTTGAGTACAAAATAAGCCCCGGAGTGATCGCTTAATTCTCTTTCAACCACATCAGGGTTCCTTTCTGGTTTATATTCTGCGATCTGGACCTTCTTCTCTAGGGACTGCCAAAGGCCAGGAGCGATTTCCTCTGTGCCCTGGTTTTCTTCTGCCTGGTCTGCCAAGCGATCTAACAATCCAAGATACCAATCAACTGCCATTTAACGACCTCGTTCGTAAAGGATCTGCTGCATCCCCTGCGGGTCCTGCAGGAACCAGCTGGTGCCATCAAATTCAATTAAATTCTTGGAACGTAATACCGACACAGCTTTATTCACACTTTCGCGGGTGGCGCCAACCATCGTCGCCAGGTCGACTTGAGTCAGCGGGATGGTGATCTCAATTCCCGCCTCACAAGGCCTTCCACTTCGTTCAGCCAGGCTGAGCAGTTCAAAGGCTAACCTTCCCAATACGTCCTGAAAGGTCATCGCCTCTAAACGCCGGGCTGTCGATCGCACCCGTTCAACAAGGATCTGGATCATCGCCTGGTTGACAGTTGGGAATTTATTCATAAACTCCTTCAGATCAGCCTGGGAGAGCAGCCAGATAACAGTTGGCGCCAGGGTTACCGCGGTCGCCGAACGCTGCCGGCCATCCAGGATCGATAACTCACCGAATATCTCTCCTGGACCGAGAACATTGAGCGTCAGTTCCTGTCCCGTGCGGCCGATGCTGATCACCCGCACACTACCTGATTCGAGCATATACATCATCGTACCGGGCATATCCTGGTGAAAAAGGGTGACGCCAGGAGCAAATTCCCGCCTGTGGACGCGCTGTGCAACCTGCTCCAGCTGTTCAATCTCCAGCTCAGCAAATAAAGGCAATCTGCTGAGAAACTCTTTTGCCCCAGGCGGCGTGCTAGGGATGTTGGAATACAAGCTCATAATCTAGCTCCATGGTCGTTGTAGGCGCTGTGGGGGAAACCACAACGGCAGCGACATTAAACTGCTCGCCAAATCCTTCAATATCAAATTCTGCCATTTGTTCGGAGTTCAGGGTGATGCGCTCCACCTGCATAGGGTTGGAGGCTTTCACCAACCAGACGATCCATTCAACGGGCACCAGGTTTGTACTGCGGATAAAACCTTGAGCCTCCCAACCTCCGGAGTCATCTTCCGCGCTGTCGAAAAAGTCCAATTCTGGAATGGCAATGTCGTCCAGTTGGATGCCATCCCGGTTGGTGGTGAAATCGGAGATCACATGGAACCTGACCTGCACCTCCTGCCCAGCATATTGGGAAAGATCGAGACTCTCAGACAGCCATTCTAAGGTCGTACCAGTATATCCCCAACCATACGATCGCTCGCGGGGATCGTTGTCCGTGCCATACGCGGTCTCTAAAATCTGCCAGGTCTCACCGCCGTCTGTGGAGACTTCTACATAGGCGAAATCAAAGTATTCCTCGAGTTCGTACCAGATCTTGTAGTTCAAGGTGGCAGAATCCAGCGCGGAGAGATCGAAGGTCCTTGTCAATGTGAATTCACTTTGGTCACCCCGGTTGGAATACCAGGCGTATTCACCGTTGGGTGGGTCAGCGGGGGTCAAACGCGCCAGCGTCGAGCCGTTAAACGTCACCCTGGTGGAGCCATCTCTCCGTATCTCGTAATAATGCGCGCCATAAGGGGGCAGTTGCTCCTGGATCGGTTCATTATCCTGGCCACCGATCTTTTTTCGATTTAATATGAGCGGAACCGGGTTATATTCGCTGTAGCCATATTGACCTTCTGCGATCTGTGGCCGGTCGATCAGGTTGGCTACCAGCCAGTCAGCAAAAACATCTTCGAATCTGGGCGCTTCCGGCAGCTTATCCAGCTCTTCCTGGACGCTGAAGACTCCCGGATTTGGATTGTTGGCTAAATCCTTGATGAATTGGGGACCAAATTTATCCAGCAGGTAAATCGTGAACAGCTTTTCACCCGCGTAATGGATATAAGTTGATTTATCATCCTCGCCATATTTTCGCTCCGGGCGAGAAGTCAGTTGCATATCTGGATTCTCGGCGAACAGCTCCGCATTGGTGGGACCCAATGCGCTTGTCGTTTCCGGCGCGCCGGTGAAGTAGTAAGCCAATTCAGACAAGGCCTCATTGAGCCATCGATCTTCATTCGGATCCAGGTTCCAGTGGATCAGGTGCTGAAATTCATGAGACAGCCTGCCAGCAGTGATGATCGATTCGAGACTTGCGCCTGCCGTGTTGATCACCAGCATCTCTTTCTGATTTGAGTACGGCTGTAATGATATTGGAAATTGGTTGATCGGGGTGAAATAGCCAAATGTGCCACTCCAATCATCCTCATTTACTAGTAAAAAGTGCACGCGGTAATCTTCATCGATCCCTGGTGAAGGTTCTTTTCCAAACGCCAGGTGGTTTACTGGTTGGACAATCTCTTCGAACATGTCCGCTAAGGCGACGATTTCAGAATCCTGCATTTGGGCACCACTGGCTTTCCACCACACTGCGTTTTCGCTGACATGGCGGATCTGGGCTGTAAATTCTCTATAATCATCGCTGCCTGGACGCACCGTGGTCTTAAACTTCTCCGAGTAGTTCATTTCGTAGAGATTCGGGTCAGTCACCTCGGCAGCGAACTGATCTGGCTGCATGCCAAGCAATTCCTCTGCCAGGCGGAAATCATCTCTTTCGGGATGAGATGCTTCTCGCAATCGAGTAGCCGTTTCTCGCGCTGTCTCTGGAACAGCCAATTGCACCAGGCCATCCGGTAACGGCTCCTTCTCAGGGAGGGAGGTCGGCTCCAGCGGGGTGGCTGTCTCAGTCTCCTGGATAACCGCGGTAGGGCTTTCCGCTGTCTCTGTTTCAGTCGGTGTGGAGCATGCCGTAATCAAGATTACAAACAATATCCCCAAAATACTTTTCCTTGATACAACTTTAGATAAACTTTGCATTTTCTGACCTCGAAGATTCACTTACCTAGATTTCAGGGGGATTTTTAAAATCATTTGAAGCTCTTATTATCTCACATCAATCGGATAAATTTTGTTGGAATTTGATTTCATAATCCAATGTTTTCGTTGTGACCGGAGCAATGGGGGAGATCACAATGAACGATCTGGATAATCTTCCACCTGCAGCGTCGATCCAAAAATCAGCATTTTGGTTTGATCCAGTATCAATCCGCTCGACCCGGATTGGATTATTAGCGTTTATCAGCCAGAGGATCCATTTTCCTGGCACAAAATTACTGCTGCGAACGAATCCCTTGGTTTCCCACCCGCCAAGGTTGTTTTCAGCGCCATCATAATATCCCAGTTCAGGTATAGAGATATCATCCACCTGAAACCCAAATCCATTGCCCAGATAATCCGTGATTACGTGAAAGCGAATCCGGATCTCTTGACTGCTGAAGGCTGAAAGATCAATTGATTCATAAATCCAATCGAATGTCGAACCGGTATACCCAACTCCTAACGATAGATGGTGAGGATCCTTTTCAGTGCCATGGATTGTATTTAGAATTCCCCAAGATCTGCCACCATCACTGGAAACCTCTACATATGCATAATCATAAAACTCTTCCAGCTGGTACCAAGCTTTGAACTTCAAAGTCGCAGTCTCCACCGAGCTTAAGTCAAAAGTGCGCTCCAGGGTGAATTCAGTTTCATCTCCCCGATTCGAATACCACGCATAGGCACCGCTCACCGGATCAGCGGGTGTTAATCGAGCCATGGTTGAACCTGAAAAAGTGACTTGAACAGGTGCTTCGTGAAGTACTTCGAAATAGCGTGCCCCAAACGGAGGCAGCTGACCGGTATGGATTTCCCCATCAAAGGATTTGATTTCCTCAAGGAGAGGTTTTGCCGGACGAATATTTTTATAACCAAATTCTCCACCCGCAAGACTGGAGCGGTTGATTAAATTTGCCACTATCCAGGAGGCATAGACATCTTCAAATCGCGGAGAGCCAGGCAGTTTGGATAATTCTTCATGTATACCCAAAATCCCTGGATCCGGATTCATGACAATATTCTTGATCAACTGGGGTCCATATTGCTCCAACAAATAGACTGAAAATAACAATTCGGCTCCGGAGTGGGCCGCGGACAATTCATCGCTCAATAGATCCTTGTTTTCAGGTCGATAGTTCAGCTGGATGGCGGGGAACTCTGAGAAAATCTCGGCATTCGTCAATCCCAAGTTGTTGGTCCTTTGGGGTGCCCCAGAAAGAAATTGCGCCAGCTTAGCCGTTGCCTCTTTCAGCCAATAATCCTCATTCGCATCTGCTCTCCAATGAATCAATTGGGAATATTCATGAGCCAGTCCACCAGTGAATGTACTAGTACCCAACGGTATCTTGCTGAGGTTGATAAAAATCAGATCCTTGATCCCAGCAGCGGGCTCAATTTTGCAGGGGACACTTTTATATATGCTGAAATAATCAATCTCCTCAAGCCAATTGGGCTGATCAACCATAAGAATATGAATCCTTGAAGCCTTATCAATGCCCGGAACAAGTTCCATGGTTGTTAATTCGCTGTTGACCCGCACCTGCTCTTCAAAATTCATCGCAGCCGCAGCGATCTGAGCGTCATCAACATGTGAATTGAGGCTGGTCCACCAGTATGCATTTTCGCTGATATAGCGTAATCTCCCCCGTAGAAAGCGATTGTTCACGACTAAACCATCGTTCACGCTAAAATCCATGTGATCATTAATTTGGTACTCGATTTCATTCGTGGCTTCGCTTATCCAACTCCCGGTACTCAATCCATCAAGCTCTTGACCTAATCGAAATCGATCCACAGCAGGTCGATCCGCTTCGTTCAAATCATCTGCAGTTTGCTTGGCGGCGCCTGTGACCGGTATTCTTATCAGACCCTGCAGTACCGATTTTTGTGCGATAAGGGTTTTTGGCTCAATTGGTTCCTCCCTCTCTGTTTCATGCACTTGCGCAGATGCTGATTCGGCAACCGGATTCTCCAAGGAAAGTACGTTTTCCAGGTAATTGCACCCGGCAGTTAGACCTATCGAAAGTAGGATGAGATATCTGATCAAGATCGAATATCCTGATAACTTCAGGTTCATTGATAAATATCTCCCCAAAGGATTAGGTTTCAAAACTGTCAACAGATTGAATAAACACCATGGTCACATCATCTTCCTGAGCATCCTTGCTCTGGAAATCACACAAGGTCTGCCAGAGGTCCTCGCAATGTTCCTGGGCAGTTCCTTCGTGTAGTCTCTGCAGCTCTTTGATCAATCTCTCCATGCCGAAAGAATCACCGTTCTTATGACGAGCATCGATCACCCCATCGGTATAAAGAAACACCTTTCCACCTGGTGGAATCTCCAATTTTTGTTCATCGAGGATAGGCCCTTCCAGGATCCCCATCAGCTGACCCTGATTGTAGGGTGAAATCTTCGCTTTTCCAATCGGGTCGATAATAATTGGCAGCTCATGACCAGCACGGGCGTATGAAAAAAGATTCGTCCTCCGGTCCAACACCCCGTATAGCACAGTCACAAAAAGGCTTGATTCGCCGATCTTGAGCAACAGATCATTAACCCGCTGCAAAACTCTTGCTGGAGAGGCTCGTCGGGTAGACATCGCGTACAGCAGAGCATGGGTTTGTGCCATGAAAATCGCCGAAGGTACTCCCTTATCAGCTACATCACCGATGATAATCCCGACCTTATCCGCAGATAAGGGGATAATATCGTAAAAATCCCCGCCTACAGCTCGAGCAGGAATCATTACCGCACCGAAATCATACCCGGGCAGGCTTGGCAGCTTCTGCGGGAGAATGCTGGTTTGAATTTCAAAAGCGACTTGCAGTTCCCGTTCTAATCTTTCCTTTTCAATAATCTGGGCCTGAGCAGCTTTAAGCTCCTCATATGCCTTGGTCAATTCAATATTTTTCTCCTGGAGATCTTTAATGGTTGAGTCGTGGGCATTTGTCAGGCGCTCGGAAAGCACGCTGATCAATTCAAATGCCATGCGGGGTTGCCTGTGCAGCAGAGCGTCGAATTCAGTATGAGACATCTCCCACAAATGAGCAGGACCCAGTGAACGCACGCTAGCAGTCCGCAATCCAGCACGATTGATCAGACTTAACTCACCCACAAATTCTCCGGGACCTCGTACACCGATAAAGCGCTCTTCCGGTGTACCAAGCGCTTTAATTACTTCAATTTGGCCTTGAATGATGATATAGAAACGGTCGCCAATTTCTCCTTCTTGAAAAATAACCGTGCTTGGTGGTACCTCGATCACCTGGAGTGTTTCACTTAACTTTTTAATCTCATCATCTGGCAGGCCTGTGAAAATAGGTGCGCGGGCTAGTAATTTTTCTTTCACGTATTCTCTCCTAAAGCAAGCTCTGTGCGAATTTTCTGGTGAGTTCTCACGTTACTAAGGAATGAATAGCGCAATTCGGAATCTTCGATTTTTTGTGCTTGATCCTCGATCAATTCATGCGCCTTGCCAATAAGATTCACCGCCCTTGGGTCCTCAGCATCCTTTAAGATCTGATAACATGTCCAGTAAATCCACGTAGGATCGCGCGTGCCCTCCAAACCGGGTACTGCACCGGTCATATCATCCGCCTTTATCTCCCCCGAGCTGGCTGATTTGGTGACTTTTGGATCCGGGAAGGTCTGTAAATGATCCAGGATCTGTTCGACATATTCCATAGCCGAGTTTCGATCGCCACGCAGCAAAGCCACCTTTGCCATGCCGGCCAGCGGCTCCATGGACTGATTTTCTTGCTTGAGCCCGTTAAATATTTCAAATGATTGTCGGAATGAATCCTCAGCGCCTGCAAATTTCCTTTGCGCGACCTGCGCCCGCCCCATCTGGTGAAGTGCCTGCGCCTTGTATTTATTCTGATGAAGCTCCTCTATCACAGAGAGGGCTATTTCGCTTTTTTCAAGTGCGCGTTCGTCATCCCCAAGATCGTGATAAAGCAGGCTCAAGTCAATCAACACCCGGCTTTCACTTAGTCGATTCCCGAGTTGCTGATAAATTGCTATCGCCTGGTCGTAATAACTCTGGGCGCGCAAATAATCTCCCTGGCGGTGGAAGTACTTGCCAATTTGGCCGAGCGTTTTTGCTTCCCAGGGTCGATTGCCGATTTCACGGGCAATATTCAATGACTGCTCAAATACCTTTTTCGCTTTGGTATATTCTCCTTGCTCGATATAAATATTACCTAAACCAACTAGGGCACTGGATTCAATCGTCCGGTTACCAATTTCACGCGTGATCTCCAAAGCCTGCTCAAAGTATTTACTAGCCCCAGCATAATCATATTGACTGAGATACGTATCAGCAATGTTGCGGATAACCTGACCCTCACCCCAGCGGTCACCTATCTCCCGGCTGATAGTCAAGAACAGGTCATAATATCTCTTACCCTGGGCATGATCACCTTGCAGCAACAGAATATTTCCCAGCTGGTTGAGTGTCTTCCCTTCACCCCTGCGATCACCAATCTGGCGGAAGAGCTGCAGCGCTTCTTCCAGAAAATCAATCGCTGAAGCTTGTTTACCGAGCCGTTCGTCAACACTGCCCAGGTATCGCAAGCTATCTGCTTCCAGGTTGGACAATTCATTCTCTTTGGCAAGTCTCAAGGCATTTGAAAATCGACTTTCAGCCCCGGGGTAATCCCCAGTTGATAGCAACGCTCTTCCCCAGAGTAGATTCGCCTTGGACTCGATATATGGAAGGTTCACTGATTGAGCGATGCGGATAGATTCTTGAGCATGAGCGATGATTTGAGAGTACTCGCTTCTCTCCGAGGCCGCGCTGGCCTGAAGTAAAGCGACCTCTCCCTTTGCTTCTTCATCCTGCAGCTGATCAGCTAGCCTGACCAGCTGTTCTAAATCTTCCCCCTGTTCTTTGCGCGAACCTAATAAGCTGTAGACCTGTTCCCGGGCAAGGAGGATCGCGAAGCGCTCATGCAATTCGGATTCGCCGGTCATTTCGAGTGCGTGATCTAAGTACCGCAGTGCCGATTGGTTGGCGTACTGGCGCGCAGCCTGCTCACCTGCTTGGCGGTAGTAAGAAATGGCCGCGGATATCTCCCCAGCTGATTCGAGATGTTCGGCGATCATGCCCGTCAATTCCCCAGCGCGTTCAGCATTTTCTGTCATCAGCCACTTCGCCACCATGGCGTGGTAGGAGACACGGTTTTTTTTCAATATCGTGTCATAAGCAACATCCCGCAAAATGGTATGCTTGAAGAAATATTCTTGGGCACCACTAACACTGGATGTCTCCCGATGGTAGATCATTTCTTTCTGTCGCAATTTATCCAGGATCCCGGAAATATCAGCTTTTTCAGCCCCCTCGCCACTTGAGAACGATTCCAGGTAATAAACAACTTCATCCCAGAAAACCCGCCCAACTACCGAGGCCTGTTGCAGGGCTTTTTTCTCATCAGGCACCAATTGGTCTATGCGTGCTTGGAGCAAACTTGATAAGGTAGTCGGGATATTCATTTCAGCCAGAATGCCTGTCAGCTGCGATGGATCCACCCGCCATGGATCGCTGTCGATGATGATCACCCCTGAATCAATGAGTATTTTGATCAATTCTTCAATATAGAAGGGGTTCCCATCCGCATTACTGACCACCAGCTCCCTCAGTGCCAGGGGGACCTGTCCCATTCTCTGCAGAATTTCCTCCACCAGGCGGCGGCAATCACGGGTCGACAATGAATTAAGATCTATTTTTGTATGTGATTTTTGTCCTTCACCCCATAGGGGTCTCCGCTCATACAAAACCGATCGTGCCAGACAGACAACCATCACGCGCTGGTCCGAGAGACTTTGACCTAAATAGTTGATCAAATCCAAAGAGCTATCATCCGCCCAGTGAACATCATCCAGGAAGATTAGCAGCGGTGAAAATGTTGCAGTTTGTTTGACAAATTCACTCAAGTATATCCAGGCACGATCGCGCAGCTGCATGGCATCGTCGGAAACTCCCTGCAGATGGGGACTATCACCAAATTCAAAGCCCAACAATTGACCGATGAAATGAGCTTGCATCACTGCGTATGCCTCGCCGGTGAATGCTTCCCCAATGCCGGACTCGAATTTCTGGTAGACATCCCTGACCTTATCGCTGGCCTGAATCTGGAAGCGCTGCCCAAACACATCCCGCAACAGGGAATAGGGTGATTCTTGTAATTCGGGGCTACTGCGACCTTTCAGCAAGTCGGTTTCCCCTGCTTGCTGGTCCAGCCAGATCTCAAATTCTTCCAGCAAGCGCGACTTTCCGACTCCCGCTTCACCGATCACGGTTACGATTTGAAATTCCTTGTCTTCTGTGCAAGCATAGTACACATCTTGGAGACGCTTGAGTTCCGCCTCGCGACCGATCATGCGGGTCACGACTCCCTCTACCCCGCGAGTCCGGTTGCGAAATTCCCGTGGTCTAGAACCCTTGACCAAATAGACCTTTACCGGTTCAGGGAACCCTTTAGCAACCACCGGTGGCAGAGGTTCAATCTCGAACATACCGCGCACGTGCTGATACGTTGCCTGCGAGATTAACAGACCTCCCGGTGGAGCCGCGCTCTCAAGGCGGGCTCCCAAGTTAACTGTCAAACCCATCACCGTGTCATCCGATTCAGTGAAACCTCCAATCGCGACCATGCCAGTATTAACCCCCACACGTACGGCAAAATTCGAGATTTGTCTTTTTTCCTGCAGCTCTACTGCAAAAGCTCTTGCATCCTCCTGGATGGCTAAGCCAGCTCGGACAGCCATCTCGGCATCATTTTCCTGCGCAACTGGCTCTCCAAATACTGCTTTAAACCCATCCCCTTTAAAACGGGTGACCCGGCCGCCATACTGCGCGATCGGAATGGATAGCCGCTGCAAACACCCGTCCATGATTTCAAGTATTTCATCAGGTTCAAGATGCTGCCCTATTTTTGTCGAATCAACTACATCGACAAAAACCACACTTACCAGCTTTTTGTGCCTGCCTGTAATGCCTGATTCCGCCTCCAACTCAGCCAGCTGCTTGCGCAGAGCTGCCAAAGAGGCTTCCACAACTGCCTCTCCCAGCACATCCCGCTGTGCTTCCAGAGTGGCGATTGCATTTCTAAGTTGTTCAACTTGTTCTTGATCGTTTCCGGGCATATAGATTCCTGAGGATGGTGACGGTACTGCTCGCTCATGGATTGAAGCAATAATCCCGGAAAAATGCCAGTGAGAGACAGCTCTGAGATTCAATTAGGTTGATGACTGTATTCCGGAACCTAATGCTAGTTCATCCCATGCCTTTTGCAGTGGCACTTCGCAGTTGTACCATCTGCACGATTATCAGGATTAACCGTTTGGTGGGGATACGTGGAGGTTGATAAGCGGAAATTTGCTTTAAACTGGGTTTATGGGGCGTGTGCTATCCTGCGAATCCCGCCTTCATTTCCAGATCCTTATTTCAGATCTGAATTTCTTTGATTACTTTCCCAGCACCCTCACCAATGATATATCAGAAAGCAACTTATTTTATACAATTATAATCCAAATTAATGGCTGGGATATCTACCACGAATCCTCATATTCACGGACTTCTTTCCGTTTGCTGGTTAAGTATGGATATCTATATATAAAATAGTTCAGCACCAACCCTCTGAACTGGTGCTGAACTATCCGAGAATATTTAGTTGGATTCGCTTACATCAGGTCTCCAATCAATGAGTTATACCTTCATAATATCGCTATCTGCTCTCAGGCTGGTGATAAAGTTTGAACCAACTTCTCGCAAAGTCTGACCAATAATCCTAATTTTTTCCGAGATGGAAACTTTTGGGGTCACTTCTCGACCAAGATCTTCGGTCTTCACGCTCTTGACTACGCGAGCGTTGGCTGATTCTGCAAGTAAACGTTCGTGGGTTTGCCGGTTGAAAGCTTGCCGGAGACCAGGATCATAATTTAGGTTGTTCATCTTATACTCCTTCCCTTATCTGGTCATTGTGGTCTCAATTACCAAGTTATGCTGATCTTATCCGATCCAATAAAATCTGTCAGTTATTCGAATCACCCGAGGATATTCGGACCCGTAAACGTCTTGGTGTAAAGCAATTCACATCAAGTAAGTGAATTGCCAATATTAAGATACTTGACTTAGAACATATGTTCGTGTATTATAGATGCATATTTGGATATCAGGTTGAATCATTATGGAGGATCAATCTCATGTCAGCCCAATACGCTTCAGCCCCCGATCGAATAGCGTACTTCGAAAAGGTGTGGACACTCGTCCGCCAAATTCCCCCTGGAAAGGTGAGCACCTACGGGCGTATCGCTGCGTTAATCACTCCCCCACCAGGCATGAGTGTGCAGGCATATCGAGTTCGTGGACCGCGTATGGTGGGTGGCGCAATGGCTGCCTGCCCGGATAATGTCCCTTGGCAGCGGGTCATCAACGCACAGGGGAAAGTCAGCATTCGCGCAGGAGAGGGGGGTGCGAGCCAGCGATCTCTGCTGGAAGGTGAAGGTGTGGAATTTGATGACAAAGATCGAGTTGACCTGGAAAGATTTCTCTGGGATGGACCTCCAGGTGCTTGATCCCGAAGCAAGGTCGGCACAATACCCAATTAACAAGGATGGTCGTGATGTTAGAAAGAAATCGGAAACCAGCAGAAACCTATCCTATCAATCCTAGATTTCGAGCTTATGGAAAAGCGCGCATTGATATTGCCCAGCGAGCTGTCACCCGGGAAGACTGGGACAGGCTGTGGAAAAGATCAGCCCACCCCTTTCCCTTCTCCTGGGGAAAAACCTGGAGACATTGTGTTGAATACAAAGTGGCAGATTTTCCTGCAGAAGTTGGTTTCTTCATCGATATCCTAGGATTCGCAGTGAACGCCTTCGATCCAGATTATGCCATGTTCACCAGCCCAAACGGTGAATTTCATTTCGCTATCGTTCCGACAGAAGACGCAGCACAGGCGACCCCTCCAGATGCGATCCACCTACAATTTTCGGTGACCCACATCTTCGAAACAGCGGTCGAACTCGAGCGGCGGGGCGTTATATTTGAACACTGGCCAGCCCGGTCTTTCGATACATCACCTTTGTTAATTGGAACCTTCCGCACACCTAACGGCATCGGGATTGATCTTTGGTGTTTCGACGAAGATTGGATTAATGAAGATGATACGCAGCTTAATCTCACTAATGAGGAGCAAAGTGAACGATCAGTGGCATCTCACTCCGGGCAAGAATCATCCCGGGATCCCGATGACGACAATATCGAAGCTGGCAGGATTCTTTATCTGCCCTCGGAAGAATCAGCGGAAAACCTGGAAACTGACCCTGACATCGAGGAAGATGAACTTGTCTATCTGCCAGATGACAACATGTAAACCTGGAGATTAATTTCCCCCAAGCGAGTCTTTGTTTTGAGTAGCGGAGATCAATCTCAATTTCCCCAGTCAAAAGGACGAGAGTTTAATGGCCTCTGCGAAGCCATTCAACCAGGTTGGAGATCTTGACGATTCTCCAAGCCAATTGCTCTGTGTGAAGTTGTAAATTTATTTCCCATCATTGATCGCTATACGCTGAAAGCGTAGAAATCCTGGAGCCAGAACTGAATTTTTGCACATATAATGGGTGTATATTTACGGCTTACCACCGGAATTTGTCGTGTCATTTTGGAATACCTTTGTGCGACTAATAATTTATCAAACAGGCATCCAAGATCGAGGGTAATTAAATGCCCACCAGGATCCAATTGAAATTTCTCTCTACAGCCTTGAACAGTGAACTTCTTTTATCCCCATTTCAGTTCGAGACAGGCTGGCATGTTCTCACCGGGGCACCATGTTCAGGCAAAACGACATTGGTGGATTTATTAACCGCGAGGGGGTTCATGACAGTTCCGGAAATTGCTCGCCAAGCCTACGATAGGGAGATTGCGAAGGGGAGAACAATTGCTGAGATCCATCAGGACATAAGAAATTTCCAGCGGGGTATTGCTGATCTGCAGCTGTCCTGTGAACAAGATCTAGACCCTGATGATACAGCTTTTCTCGATCGCGCATTCCCGGATTCACTGACTTTTTTCCGGATATTTGGGTTGAATCCAAACGAGATTTTGCCCAAGTGCTTCCAATATCACTATGATTCTGTGTTCATACTCGACCGGCTTCCATTTGAACGCGACCGGCAGCTTGGGCCTGAAGACGATGCATCTGCGAGATTCGTCGACGAATGGCTTGAACGGGATTATCGGGCATTAAATTACCAGGTTGTCAGGGTCCCCGTACTCCCCCCGGAGGAGCGTCTTGCCTTTCTGCTGGAGCGAATCGCGAAAAAGGGAGACAGCTGGTAGCACGCCCAGGCGGGATTGGTTACTTGAAAGAGTCCGCCAATGCCTGGTGAATTTGTGGCGTCACCTGTAAACCCCCGACCTGCATGCCGATCAGTACCCCCCCCACAACGGGAGGCAGATTCAATCTTACCAGGTGCGCTTTGGGTGCCAGTTCTTGAATACTCAAATGCATGGGATCAATCAGGACTTGACCAGCCTTGAACATGCTACCGACGAGAACAACCTCAAATTCAAGGTCCTGGAAATTCAGCTGGCGAATCACCGCTTTGACCATTTCCCCCAATTCCCTTCCAGCCCAATCGATCAATTGGGTGGCAACCGGATCGCCGTCTTCAGCAGCCTGGAAAATCAGCGGTGCTGCATTTCCGTCGACCTGATAGCGATTGGTAGTATACCCCTCTAACAAATCTACTTCATCTTCCGCTCCAGCGTAGCGAATTAAAATCTCTGTCAATGCGGTCCTCTGCCCGCGTTGCGTCCAGGCATGGGCGACCAGCTGCATGGCGCGGTAGACCAGCTCGGTACTCCCAGCCGCCTCCCCGGCCAGGTCTCCAAATCCTGTCACCCTGCCAATATGATTCCGCTTCTTATCCCACCCCCAGCAATTGCATCCTGTGCCGGAAACCACGGCAATGCCCCAACCCGCTGCTGTTCCCGCCACCAAGCCCAGGATGGCATCATTATGGATTTCTATATGACCTCCCAAACCCAGCTTGTTGATCACTTGCAACATATGAGGCGCATCCGAAGGCCAATCGTAACCGGAGATACCAAAACCCGATCCAGAAAGCTCACCTGCAGAAATCCCGGTCTGATCGCATGCCTCTGTTGCTGCTTTCCGCAATGCAGCGAGCATCCCCGCGTATCCAACGGTTTGATGGTTGCCCGGTCCTGCCAAACCAAGACCGGTCTTTCGACCCGCTCCATCAGCGATCATGACCTGGGTTTTCGAGCTGCCAATATCTGCACCGAGATAATAATCCATCCGATTATCCTTAATCTCTCCAGAAATTCGGTAAGTATTCGCGGTGGGTGACCAGCATATCTTCCAAGACCAGTTGCACTTTGTCTGCCTCAGGCCCTAATGGGTGTGCCAGCAGCGCCTGGTAAGCAGCGATTCGATCGCCATGTACGGCTGCCTCGACGGTCAGCAATTCATAAGCCTTGACCTGGGCGATCAATCCGAAGCAAACCGGCGGCAGGGGTTCAGCGGGTAAAGGCTGTATCCCCATCCGGTTTACTTTTGCGGGCAGTTCCAACACCCAATTACTTGGCCAGTCTCGGACTACACCATCATTGGCCACATTGACCACGTGGACCTCATTCAAGTCGTTGAAGTGAGCATTTAGGAGCTGTGTCGCAACAGTAGAATAGTATGCTCCACCGCGTTTCATCAGAGCTTCAGGCGGCTCGTGTAATCCATGATCGGAATACATGCGCAGCAAATCACCTTCCACCTGCAGGACCTCTTCTGCCCTCGAAGGCGGCCATTTTTCCTGTTCAGCCAGGATTCGTCCTGTATAGTAATAATATTTCAGATAATAATTGGGCAGCATGCCCAGGGCAGCGAGTGTCTGCAGATCCCATTCCGACTCAGGATTCTCTTGGGCTTCGGCGATGTACAACTCGATCACCCGGGACCATATGTCCTCGCCGTCAACCGTGAAGCCGCGGTGCCAGGAAAGATGGTTAAGACCCATCGTGTTGAGTGCAGCCCTCTTTGGAGAAATCTGCTCTCCGAATTTCGCCTCGATCCTTTCGATAAGCTCCATTTTTACAGTTATCGGTACGTTACACACGCCCACGGATTCCACATCGGGTGCATACTGATGCAGCGCCTGGGTGATCAAGCCAGCCGGGTTGGTGAAGTTCACCAACAGGCAGCCTGGTGCAGCTGATGCGCGTATCTCAGCCGCCACCTGGAGAACCACGGGAATGGTCCGCAAAGCTTTCGCCATCCCACCCACACCTGTCGTTTCCTGGCCGATCAGACCATGCCGGCGACCCAGGTATTCATCTGCACGGCGGGCTTCCATCTGGCCTACACGCAGCTGGGTGATAACATAGCTCGAATCTGCCAGCGACGCGCCTTGATCAGTCGACAATACGACCCGAAACGGTGAGCCTTTCGCCCTCACCATTCGCTGGGCGAAACCGCCCACAATATCCAGCCGCTCCTGATCAATATCCATCAGCCACAACTCTTCAAGTGGAAATTCATCCAGCCGGAACAGGAAACCATTTACCAGTTCGGGAGTATACGTGGACCCTCCACCAATCACAGTTACCTTCATATTATTCTCCAATTGAGTGCATAATTTTACCGAAGTTCCTCTTGAATCTTAACACAGCAGGTTCTCGATTCTTGATACGTATCTGCAAATCGTACAAACACGGTTAAACCTGTGAATTCCGTGTTTTTCCCCGATTATGAATTTTTCCTGGCGGAGGCAAATTCATTAAAATTCGGGATTGGATCATTCTTACTTTATTATTTTCTGAATCAATCAGAACTCGTTAAGTCCACAGACCAATAAATGAAAACGAGCGGATTCTGATCTAAAAATAAAGTACACCTCTGGGGGTCGGGTCCTTGGGGATCCTGTTTCTTGCAACCCTTAAATCATCTTATCAAGATGGCTGCGCAACTGTGGTTCCCGGATGAATTTCCACAGAACCACCAAAAACTGATGCAGACAGGATCAAGTTTATCCCTCAAAATACACTGAGTTCTAGAATGTTAGGCCAAAGGAAAAAAAGCAGATACAATTTTATCTGCTATGAAGGGGCACCTAATTCTACAACAATTTCATGACCAACCTCCTGGGATAATGACGAAATCTGATCCCTGGATATTCTCTCTGAGTGCTGGTTCATAATGCTTGGTAAACCTTCACCATCAATCTTGATTGCCACAATCACATAATCACCATATTCGAGTCGCGAGGTATTGACATAGGTGATTATCAGCTGCCGATCAGCAAACTGAGTCCTTACACTTGCTTTCCCCTCTACATCAAAAAGATCCTGGGGAAGCTTGGGCTCTAATACCAAATCACCCATTTTTCCCTGCACCCCGAAAAGTTCGCTTAGCATGGTCAACAAGAGCCAGCTGGCTGAGCCGGTCAGGTATGGATACATGCCTTTCCCGCGAGGATCGATGTACTCAGGAATGCCCGGATATATACCGCTTTTCACAAAATCCTGGCAATGTAAATATAAGGTATTGATCACTTGCCAGCCTTGATGAACATACCCGCGCTTGAACAATGCATTTGCCCACATCATTCCCATATGACTGAACATGGCACCGTTCTCCTTGTGTCCATAAGCAAAGCCAGAAAAACGGCCCAGATTAGTTAACACCTCTCCAAAATTGGTATTTAAGCGATAGCCGCCCATTGACTCTTCCCACAAGTAATGATCGGCAGCTCCTACCATGTCCCTAACCTGCTGTTCATCAGCTATTCCGCCCATCATGGTGAATACCTGTCCTGTCAGAGTCATCCGGACTCGTTCGCTATCAAATCCTTCCACTCGATTCCCATCATTGTCATAATAACCGTTGAACCATCCATTTCCCTCCCAATCCTGAATCCATTCATTCTGACGAATGTGTTCATAGAGCCAGGCGGCTTTTGCCTGCAGATCTTTTATCAAATCTCCAGAAGGAATGGCCACTTTCTCACCAGAGATTTTGTTCCGACAGCTGGCAAAGTATGCTGCCAGCTTACCCTGCTTCTCCTGAAAAGATGCGTAGTCAATTGGAATACTGACGGTATCAAGCAACTGGAGGAGCTCTTCGGCAAGCTCCACCTTCTCCACCCCGGAATCTAATAAAGCTGTCACGAGCTGGCTGATCTGAAGTAAATTGCTGGCGTACAGCGCGGTGAAAGCGACACTCTCTCCTCGCCTGGCTGCCATATCCATACCATCATTCCAATCACCACCCTCTAATCGGATGTTGTTATGTTCCCCAACGTTAAAAAAGGCCGTCAGGTGCTGTACCAAGAGATGCTCTAAAATGGATCCTTGATAAACCTCTCCATTATTATGCCTCAGCTGGGTGCCTAAACCAGCATGCCAATCCTTGTCGTGGGATTGACAGCGATCAACATGGCGATCTTTAAAATACACCTGGTTTCGTAATACAAAATCCAGATTACCGCTTCGATCGATATAGAATTTTGTCGTCAACCAGGGCCAAGCCCCATGATCCATCCAAACACGGGGAATGTCGTTGCGGTCAGCTTTAAACTCACCCGGTTTAGATCCAATGATGGTCGCGTTACTGCCGTCCATCCGGACTCCAGCGTAGTAATTCCAGAGCAATTTATCTATTCCATCTGTTTCCATTATCAGCTGAGCCAAGGTGTCTTGCCAAAGGTCTCGCCAACCTCTGCCACCGCGACCGTAATCATGGTAAGGTAAGAATGAGTTGCCAAACAAGCGGCGCAGGATTGGTTGAACCCCAACCCATTTTAGCCAGCCATCAAAGCGGGGATCTGCCGTCTTGAAGGAAAGCCCCGAGATTTTTTCCTGCCAGAATGCTTGATTCTGCTTAAGCCAATTGTGAATTTGATCTTTGTTCCCGAAGCGAAGGATGAGATCATCGGGTTTCGTTTCGTCAGCGAGAATACTCATGATCAGGATGTATGTTCGGCTCTCACCAGGTTT
Organism: Chloroflexota bacterium; assembly: GCA_020349245.1. Lineage (GTDB taxonomy): Bacteria > Chloroflexota > Anaerolineae > Anaerolineales > UBA4823 > PFL25. Next base: position 4,129,228 of record CP070764.1, read on the forward strand.
GAGGGTAAGAGAGCTAAACCGCAATCCACCCAGGGCTTCATATCCAGCGATTTCAGATCCGGCAGGCACCAATTTGTCAGAATTTAATACTACTGTTTGCGGCCATTCCAATGTGCCACCTTCACCGATAAAATCTCCAACAAGGGGGAAAAAACCAGCCGGTGGAGTACCACCTTCCTCTACACCTAAGACAGCATACGTAATAGTATTTTGTTTGTGACCGCGTTCATCAAATGACATGCTCGGTTTTACCAACACGCCGTGAGGTGCAGTCCAAATGCGATGTAGCAGGGAGGTCACGTGGCGATGGTCACGCAAATTGTCTGCAGAACGGCCATAAATTGGGATTGCAGCAGTTGTGGTAAGCCGCACAGGCTGGTCGCCAAGATTGGTCACTGTAACTTGCATTAATTCGACTTGATCTGAGCCAGGGGGAATAAAATTTATTGTCTCAGCCCTTAAGCCGACTTTTTGGTTAATTCTGGTTAATTTGTGCCACAATAAGCCCGCCTCCAAGGTCACCTGTTCTGCCTCAGCAGGCTCATACATGCCAGCTCTTTGTCGAGCTGATGAGCCCGCCACTGACCATGGTCCAAAACCATCAATGTAAAACCAGAAATTGCGACCCGACCTTGAATTGTGCAGGTCTTCCACCGTTACCGGCGCGGTCAAAAACGAGTTATGGCCTATCTTGATATCCCCGTGGAGCGTTGGAGAGATCGAAGACATCATCCCGGCGGTATTTACCAGAGGAAAGTACAGATAGTTATTCAGGTGTGGATCAGATAAAGTAAATGTGCCACCTTCGTCTATAAAGGACCAATTTTTCATAAATTCTCCTTCAAGTAAACATCAATCGAATCCACCTTTCGGGCGCGGATCATCACCGCATAGGGTGGACCAATTACGTCATTGTGGATGGTGACTTTCCTGTCGTCAGGCAGATTGAGCACGATTCTAGCTTGTCTCATTCTCGGCTGATAGGTATCCATGCGTTTTGGATTGTGATAGGTGATTGTAGTATGTCCCAAAAACGTGAAAGAAAGAGTTCCTGCCTCAGTAAACAGCCAACCGGGTAGAATCGGTCTCAAGGAAAGGTGTAGTTGATCATCGTGAACATAAAATGGATTTTTTCCTGCCATCAGGATGCGCCAGATACTCAGAAACTCTGCTGCAACACCACTCAGCCGGGCAACAAAACCAGCACCATGAAGGGATTCATCCGGGTGGGCGCTGCTGACAATGAATGAACAATTCTCCAGAATACTGCGACCATAGACTTGCGGATCCATTTTTGGTGGTAATGCTTTCCAAAAATGAGTGAAAAATTCTTCGTAGAGCCCCGCATCAAGTAAAGCCAGGAGGTACTTAAAGGACATATGCGTCCAGATGGACTCATTTTCCAACCAGCCAGGAGTGAATGCCCGTGCGCGTCCGATTTCATGAGTTTCTCCAGCCAGGGAGGCGCAAATGCGAAACATTCCTAAGGATTGATCATAGAGGGGACTATTCATAACCTGGGAATGGATACGTAGCGCACTTTCTGTGCTATCAACTATTTTTAAGAATTTCGCGGGAGCTTCAAGGAAAGGGGGAAGTGTGTGACGCTTGAATCTGCAAGCACGTATAAAAGAGCGCCCCTGATTATCCAGTTGTTGGAGACCGAGCTCGTCAAGCAGCAAATCGTATTCCATAACTTGATAATAAAAATATGTCGGCAATAGATTGCTATCAATGGACAATGCCCTGTCAATGCCAGCCCCGATCTTCTGCCTCATTTGCCCCAGGCAATCTAATAATTCGCTGCGAGATATGATTTCTAAATGGCCAGAAAATCCAAGCTTCACCCGCTGGCGATACTCTTCCCGCTCTGAAGAAACCCCATCCCAGTAGAAAAAATCTCGTTCAGGATCATCGCTGGTTTGATAGGTTTTTAAAAGCCCCATCGTCCTGCGAAGTAAATCTACTGCTTCTTCAGGCAAGCGAATGGAATCGTGGTATTCATCCAATTTCCTTTGCATAAACCTAAGCAGTCTTTGCAATTCGAAAGTTTCCGGCAATGATGATCCGAGCAAACCGGGCAAACCATTCAACGCATCATACCAGCCCGGTCTCCCGGCTTCCATCTCAATTCCCATTCCTTCCGGATCGATTGTTGTAAACTTGAGCAGGGCGAGTAAAACTAATTTTTCAAAAAGAGTGGATAGAAAAATGTCTCCTTTTCCATTTTCCATCCGCACGACATTCGGAGAATCTTCGCGGCTGGATATGAGCGCTGCTTTTTCTTCATCCTCCACGACTGCGTTATACTGACGAATGCGATCATCGAGCTTGACATATTTCCCTGATCGAGGCCGGATGATGAACTGACTATCGTAATAGGTATAGGTTGGTTGGCCGAAAAGAAATTCTTCTTCTTTATCCGGGTAGACAGAGAGGTAATCTTCGATAAGGTCCAAGTTGTAAGTCCAGTGATCAATCCAGTAGCCTTCATGAAATTCAGCTTCAATGTACTGGTTGGCTTGTTCCAGAATCTCGCTTAAGGTGATTTCTCGACTCTGCTTTCCTTCTGCCTGCAATTCGTTCAGCGTCGTTAACAATTCGCCCAGATTAAATGGTCGGGATAGGATTTCGCGCAAAGTTTCCGGAGTGGATTCTGCCTTGAAGTTATCTACCAACCTTTGCTCTGGTATGTTAAAGCGACTTCCCAGAAGGACCAGCGGGTTGTGACCATCGGGTTGGATCAAGTTCATAAATGTGCGGACGTTGAAATCGGCAACACGCGGTTCAAAGAAAACGTCATTGCGTCGATTTTGGTTTATATCGCGGTAGTTGCCGTTCCCCTGTGAATATGGTTCCGGAGCAAGTTGAAAATAGTTGTAGTCTCGTTCCAGATCGCCATGCTTGCGTGAAAACAGATGATAAACGAAACGGGGTTGGCCTGTACCTGGCAAAATGAGGGGAACTCCTCCCCGCAGGCTATTGTCCAAATAAGTTTGGTGGCAGTACGCATCAAATTCAGGAAACCCACTCTCCAGATTAATAACGCTGGTAATCCGCTCGGTAAGATAATTGGATTCCAATCTTTTTTGCTGAAGATATCCAGGTCGCCTGAGGTGGGCTTGTTGCCGCGTAATCTGATCGGGATCAGCAGCATGGCCGATCACACTGGAAAAATTGACCTGCTCACCTGGCTCAAGCGCCGTGTTCAAACCAGTAAAGCCACAAGGTGTCTTGCCTCTGGTGATCTGAGGCAATTCTATGAGCTCCCTAAGAGACAGCTGGTCGAAATTCTCAGGGTAATGAAGGGCTGAATTGTTTCCAAAGATGTTATCGGGGTCTACAATTACGGGAAGTGACTCGCCATTTGTATCAAGGCCGAGATAGAAATGCCCGGACTGGATATCTGATACCTCAGCAGTATCCGCGCTGCTGGCTAAAAGGCGATAGAAAGGGATGCCAGTTTCCAGGTTGAATACCGCCATCCAGGCTTCAAGTGTCCGGTTGATTTCCTTGAGTCCCTGGTTGTTGATACCATAAGGGATCAGGATGGGTAATCCATCCAGGATCTCTAAATTAAGTCCAGATTGACTGATGTTGGTTATGGTCACCTGCCTGACCAATCCAGCATGAGGTTCGTTGGGAAGGAGAAAATAGAGTACAGAAGTCTTGAGACCGCTGTCATGGTTCATCACTTCAATCTCCAACTCGTTCATGCCAATGGTCATTTGTGACCGGTCTCCTGGAGACCAAGGAGCAAAGGGTTCGTATAAAGAGCGCGAATTGTTCCGTTGAATTTTGATAAAAGTGCGGAAGCCTTCGTAGGGAGTTATCCGGTAAGCTTTATTGGCAGGTTGAAATTCCATGATAGGGGAATCTTTATCCTGCACGCCAAAGCTGGCAATCGCCTGGCCTCGATTCACATAGAATACCCACAAGGGGATACCTAACTTTCCAGCAATACCGGGCAGGAAACTCGAGAAGGTTCGCTTTTTGGAGAAATCCTTAATTACAAAGCGGTTGTTCTGATCAAGGTAGTAGTCGGTCATTACATTTACTCGCACCATCCCGAAGAACATAAAGCTCTTCGGGATGGTGATTTAACTATAGATTGATATGCAACGCTGAACAGTTAGGGTACATATTCATAGGCGCCGACATCACAGCCTGCGCCTTGTGGACGGGCTACCCCGCGCTGGTCAGTGGCCGGGCACACGGCGACATCGGCCGCGTCGATGGCTGGGCTGCCGGCCAGCAGGGCATGAGTCTCCGTCGAGCCGCCGTTGTCCGCCAGCGGACCAAAACCAGCATCAGCCACCACCAGATCGGAAGCACCTGCAAAGCAGGTGGCGTCAGTGAGCACGTTGTTGTGATCAGCCATCAAGGTAACGACTCCACTACCCCAGGGCGCGAAGAAGCAGTTATCCTGCTCGCTAGCGACGATACTGTTCGACAAGGTAAGTGTCGCGTTGGCAGCGGTGAAGGTGCCGACGAACACGTCTGCAGGAGCCAATTCCGGTGAGACGTTATCAGCAACAGTCACATTGGTCAGATTGACCACCCCATCCGTGACGAACAGGGCACCACCGTACCAGCCGGTCGCCGTATTGCCACTGATCGTGCTGTTGATGATCTCGGCGTTCCCAAGCGATCGGATCCCGCCACCGACGTCGTTGGAGAGGTTGCCGCTGATCGTGCTGCGCGTGATTGTGGTGTTGGTGTTAAAGAAAGAGTAGACACCACCGCCCGACCAACCAGCCGTGTTGTTCACCACGCTGCTGTCGATCAGGTTGAACGTGGCACCACCCCCATTGTAGATGCCGCCACCACCCTGCCAAAAGTCACTGGCATCGGTCGTCATCAGACAGCCGGTGACCGTGACGTGGTCGAGGGTCAGCGTTCCGTTGTTCAGCACACATCCAGCCAGCTGGAAGCCGTAGCCGTCGGCAAGGGTCAGATCGCTGACCTGCGCCGTCGCGCCAGGGTCGACGATCAGCACCCGGTCGGTGCCCCCACCGCTGACGGCGAGGCCTGGGGCGTCGGAGCCGTCGATGTTCACCGTTTTCCCGGAGATCAATAACGGGCCAGAGGTGAGCCCAATCGTCTTGCCTGCCAGCGCCGGGTCGAACGTGATCAGACCGCCATCCGCGATGACGGCTATCGCCTGGCGCAGTGAACCGGTTCCGCTATCATTGAGGTTGGTCACTGTGACGGCGGTGGGCTGTACCCGGCGAACCTGGTCCACCATGATCGTTCCAGTCGCATTGAGATCTTCAACCGCAAAGCCATAGCCCCAGACCTCAGTCAGCCCCAGGCCATCGTCGGGGGCTCCAGCCGGCTGGCTGGTGCTCCTGGTGAAAGCCTCGAGCGGGATCTCGACCTGATGCCATCCTTCGAAATCGTCGACGAATGAGGTTTCCCACCGCTCGGCGGTGTCGGGACCCTGGTATACACGGATATAGTCTATCTTCATCGATTGCGGGAAGATGGTATCTTCACCGACCGGACCGCCAAAGTTTCCACCGATCGCCATGTTCAGGATGATGAAGAAGGGATGGTTGAACACCCACTGGTTGGGCGCCACGTCAGCCGGATCGGCCTGGTGGTAAAGGATACCGTCCACGTACCACTTGATATCGTTAGGCTGCCATTCGATGGCGAAGGTATGATAACCGTCAAAGACGGGTACGCCAAAGTCATAGAGGCCGCCAAAGCTGGCTCCGCCAGAGTATCCTGGCCCGTGGATGGTACCAAAGATCTCATTGGGCAGGCGGCTGACGTATTCCATGATGTCGATCTCACCAGTTTGCGGCCAGCCGACCTCACCGATGTCCGTTCCCAAGCTCCAGAAAGCAGGCCAGAGTCCATCTCCGCCGTCCGGAACCAGAATACGTGCTTCGACGCGGCCGTAGGCAAACTCCGCCTTGTGCCAGGAGATCAGCCGTGTTGAGGTGTACTCACAGGGACCGTAGTAGCACTGCAGCGAGTTGTCCGCTTCCCTGGCGGTAATGACCAGGTTGCCCGAGCCATCGGTGGCCGCGTTTTCTGTGCTGTTGGTATAGTACTGCAGCTCGCTGTTGCCCCAACCAGGGTTGTCGTTGCCGGTACCGTCGCCGATCTCATGCGTCCAGTGAGCCGGGTTGGGCGGTGTGCCCGCCGGGTCGTCAAACTCGTCACTCCACACCATGCTCCAGCCGCTCGGTCCGGGATCCGGAGCACGGTTGTCTTTCAGCGATACGGTGATCTCGTCTCCGCTTGCACGCCCAAAGTACCAGAACTCGAGACCCGAGGAAGTACTCCAGTCCTCTGCGAGCGGGAAATCCCGCCAGAAGCTGCCAGTGATTGGGCGACCATCGAAGGTGAGACCACTGAAGGGAACGACATCGGGATCACATGGCAAGCCGGTGTCCTTGAACCGGAAATGGAAGACGAGGTCCAGCTTGCCGTCCCGGTCCACGTCTTCGACATGGCGTCTTGGCTCGCCGGTCTTCTTGTCGATGTGCATCTCGGAGGCGTCCCCGAGCACCACCGTCCGGTGGTCTACGGTGGTGGCATCGAATGTATCAGTTGAATATAGGACAACCGGGATCATGCCGTCGCCCTGGTTGCAGATTCGGCCCTGCACCTCGATGTGATCAGGGGCCACAAGCGCAGCGTTGAGGACTCTTTCATAGGCCCCCTGGCCCGGAATAGCATCGGCATCACCGGAGGTGATCTCCGGATTATTGAGCGTGACGTTGACCGCAGAGTCCCACAGGTAGACACCCTGCTCAAAGTCGTCGAGCAGGGCCGGTTCGAACGGTTCATCGTCGAGGATGCGGACTCGCGCCTGGAAGGTGTAACCAAGCGGCACACCCACCGGTTCGGTGAGGCGCAGGATGACCGTCTTGTCGCCGTCGTGTTTGGGATTGTCAAAGGTCGGCACCGTGAAGGTCTGCTCGGAGACACCCCCCTTGGCGAAGGTCAGGGTCCCGGAGACTGGGGTATAGTCCCGGTCCGGCGTGGCCGAACCCGGTTCTGTGGTGTAGGACACCGAGACCTGCTCCGGGTCGTCCTCCTTGAGGGGACGGGTCAGTTTCACGGCCACCGTGGCCTCCGTGCCTTCTTGCGCATCGAACTTGTCGGCCGCAAAGGTCACCTCCAGCGGACGCTCGGCGGCTTGGCCAAACAGGCTGGCCTGATCGAGGTAGAAGGTACGCGACCCGCCCGTGCCGACCGTGCCAAAGGCCCAGCCGTGCACCTCGTCCAGGGTGAGTCCGTCGTTGGGGGCGCTGTTCCCGACATCTTTACGCACAAAGTCGGAAAAGGGGAACTCGAAATAGCGCCATCCAGAGAAATCGTCCGGGATAGTCACCGACCAGCGCTCGGCGTCGTCGGTCGTCGAGCCCGGGTTGCGGTTCTCCAGCAGGTCGATGAACATACTCGTGCCGCTGTCATTGCCATAGAGGTAGAAGGAAAATCCTTCGTAGGCGCTCCAGTCCTGAGGAATCCAGGTGTCGCCTGCTGCGTTGCTAAAGCCGTGGATAAAACCGGCGTAGGATGTCACGTCCAGGTCCACCTGGATCACAGTGTTGGGTTCACCCAGTTCAGGCAGGAGCGGTGCGGGCGGCGTCGTCGCTGCCGCGATGGACACCGAGCTGCTTGCGCCTTGGAAGGTGCAGAAACCCAGGGGGATCCCGGCACAGCTGCTGCCTGGCGCTACGCCGCTCTCGAAGTCGTCGATAACGTGGTTGATTAGGCCTACATCATCCAGATAGAAGGAGCCGCTACCAAACGGCAGGACGAAGGCCCAACCCCACATCTCAGTGAGCGTCAGGCCGTCATCCGGCGCACCGCCGGGCTGCCAGTCGGGTCGCCTCACGAGGGCTCCCCAGGGCACACTGATGTAGCGCCACCCCGAGAAATCGTCGTCAAGCCAGTACGAAAAGCGTTCGGCGGTGTCGCTGCCTGGGTCAGAGCGGTTGTCCATCACATCAAGCTGATAAGTCAACGCGCTGTTCGAGCCGTAGAACCAGAAGCTAAGGCCGTCAAGGCTGCTCCAGTCCTGAGGCCCTCCCAAGGCTGCAAAGTCCTGGCCAAACCCGCCAAAATCGCCGATGTTAAAGCCTGCCTCGAGGACCCCATTTTCCCCTACCTGGCCAGGCCGGGCGAGCGGGTCGGCAGCACCGACCGTCAGCACTGTAGTCGACACGGAACTGGCGCTGCCATTGTACACGAACCACCCGTCAGGGGCTCCGCCCTCAAAATTGGCCAGCTTGTCCGGGCCGACCGGGGGAGCTGCGACGGCTGTGGTAGCCAATAATCCAGAGAATAAGCTAACGATGGTCAGCATACTAAGGAATAGGATAAGAGGTTGATGGACATGTTTGATTTTCATGGTTGCCTCCAGATTGAGTAAAAATATACCGGTATTTGTTTATGCAATAAAGGGTTTTCCTTCTTACCCAGAAGAAAAAATCATTGATTAACGAGATCCAGCTTAGCTAAGATTCACAACCAGCATGTGTCCTTGTTACTAGGTGTAATGTTTAAAGATGTTTTTACCCTCCCTTCTCCGAGCCCCTTATTATCTCCAAGCTTGGAAGAGATAAGGGGACGAACAGCTCCTGCAATAAAATCTGAAATAATTTTTCTCCAATCGCGATCAATGAAGGCCATAGCCAACAGGAAACAGGGGGGCAATATCACCTGTTCCTGTTGGCTCAAATATTTGATTCGGTCCGCTTCCCGAGCGCGGCCATTCGTATGGCAGCCTGCCGACCGGCGGATAATCCCCAAAGATCACATCCGTGATACCCTGGGCCTCTGTGCCCGGCAACCAGGCCGCCAGCCACGTATCAGCCAAGGGCAGCTGCTCCGTGATGATCAATGGGCGACCCGAGAAAATAATCACTACCAACTTCTGGCATCGATTCCTGACTCTTTTTAATAAATTAACATCCTCGACATTTAGCGTTAACTCAGCCCGATCGCCAACGCCTTCTGCATATGGAATTTCGTGCATACAGACTATACCGACTTCTGCCTGAATATCATCCGCAAAAAATCCCATTTCATCATATTGAACAATTGTCTCCATCGAAACAGCTTGTTGAACTGCTTCAAGGAGTGAGGTTCCAGGTGTGATATCCCCAGCACATCCTTGCCATTCAATAGTCCAGCCTCCACATTGGATGCCAATGTTGTCTGCGGCTGTTCCAGCTAGAATGATTTGAGGGACACTCTTGTCCAACGGAATTGTGTGGTGGTCATTCTTCAATAAAACCAGGGATTTTCGCACGGCTTCCCGGGCTAGAAGCCGATGGTCTTCACTGCCTAGATTTTCTAATCCGCTTTCTTCAGCGAATTTGCGATCGAATAGTCCCAGTTCAAATTTGACAGTCAGGATCCGGCGCACTGCATCATCAATCCGGCTTGCAGGCACATCACCATGATCGATAGCTCGTTTGAGATTTTCAATGAAGCGCAGATAATTGAATGGCACCATGATCATGTCCATTCCGGCATTGATCGATTCGGTGACACACTTGTAATAATCAGCATCAATTTGATCAATCGCCTGCCAATCCGAGACGAGGAAGCCGCTAAAACCAATTTCACCCTTGAGTAAATCGGTCAACAAATAATGATTTGCGTGTGACTTAACTCCATTCCAACTGCTGAAGGAAACCATGATGGTTCGTGCACCGGCAGTTATCGCGGCAATATAAGGTTTCAAGTGGATCTCGCGTAATTGTGCTTCGCTAATTTGTGTATCACCTTGATCGATTTTGTAGCGTGGATTAACCCCCTGGGGATTATCAGTTATCCAGGGATATGGTAGCGTTGTTCCCCAGGTTGTTCCACCATCACCGAGGTAATGTTTTGGGCAGGCCAGGATCGTGCCTGGCGATCCAAGATCTTCACCCCGCTGTAGACCAGATACGTATGCTGCACCCAGTGTGGCTACCAATTCCGCATCTTCACTAAATCCTTCGTAAGTGCGTCCCCAGCGGATATCTTGTGGAACGGCCACGCAAGGGGCAAAGGTCCAGTGAACACCTGTGGCTCCAATTTCCAAAGCCGTCGCTCCAGCAACGCGTTTTACCAGATCAGGGTCCCGGGAGGCTCCTAAACCGATATTGTGAGGAAAAACCGTCGCCCCAACAACATGGCTGTGTCCGTGCACGGCATCCACGCCGTACAAAATGGGAATCCCTAATCGGGTTTCTAAGGCCTCTTTTTCAAAAGTGCTGCTCATCTCCAGCCAACCCGCCGGAGTATTGTTTACCGGGTTTCCACCCCCACCACTCAGGACTGAACCAATGAAATAACGCTTGACCGCACCCGCAGGCAAGCTATCTTTTTCGACCTGAGTCATTTGTCCAACTTTCTCTTCCAGGGTCATGCGCCCAAGTAAATTTTCTACCCGTTCAGAAATAGGGGAGGTCATAAGCAGGGAATCACTGTTAGCCAGGCTCCTCTTTTTACTGTTGGGTTTGGATCTCATTTCTTCAGGGTTCATTGTGATCTCACATTGAATTGAATTTTTCGCAGGCGCAGGTTAAATCGGTGGAGAATCTTCGTCGCTATGCTCCTCAGACCTGGATGGATTCAAACAGCCAGTGACTAGGTTTCAATACCTGCTTATCCTGACCACACCTTGGTAAATTCCCATTAGTCGCTGCGATAAACTTTAGCCAGCAGTTCCTCCACCACATCTTCTGGGGAAGATGGCATAGAATCGCCTACAAAGTATAGTAATCCCATCAAGGGGGTTTCCATCAGGAATCCCATTGGATCCATACCGATCGTTTCACCGTCTTCCCCGCCAAAGTTGGCCCGCATTTGTTCGCTAATTTGTTCGTAGAGGTAAGCCAGAACTTGCATGCCGCGTGGGTCATCCAGCCATTCGCGCAAGGTCGATTCGCGAGTCAGGATACTGGGTAGCTCCAGCGTGGATTGCAAGGTAACCGTCTTCGTGCAGCGAATATCACTGGAAGAAGACCCGAACAGGATATCGAACTCACCATCCTCTGTTATCCATTGCCGGTAAGCCGGGTGATAAAAGGCAAAGGCCCGAAAATCAAGCGATACTGTGACGGTCTTGGTCTCGCCCGGTTGGAGCTCAACCTTGGCAAATCCTTTAAGCTCTTTGGGGGGGCGAACCACTTTTGACTGATGATCGTGTATGTAAACCTGGACCACTTCTTTGCCTGCTACTTTACCCGCGTTTGTCACCTCCACAGACACGGTCAGGCCATCCACATCCCGGAAAGTCTGCGATGAAACCCTGGGATTTTGATACTCGAAGGTGGTATAGCTCATCCCGTAACCGAAAGGAAACAGTGTTGGAACCTCTTTAGTATCATAGTAACGATACCCCAAGAATATCCCCTCCCCATAACGCACAGTGCCGATTTCCCCTGGATAGTTTATATATGCCGGTGTGTCCACCAATTTTAGCGGGAAGGTTTCAGCCAGCTTGCCGGATGGATTGACTTTTCCAAAGAGTACATCCGCTATTGCCCCTCCCCCGGCCTGTCCCATCATCCAGGCTTCAATAACAGCTGCCGGTCCTTCGATCCACTCGCTCATCACCACCGGGGCGCCGTTGTTAAGGATAACAACTGTATTCGGTTGAACCCCGGTGACCGCTTGGATCAAAGCAACCTGGTGTGCGGTCAGGTCAAGGTCAGGTCGGTCGTAACCTTCAGATTCCTTGGTTGCCGGCAGGCAAATGTACAGCAAAGCTACCTCTGCTGAACTGGCAGCTTCACAGGCTTCATCGATAAGCGCTTGATCAAAACTTTCGTCGGCGGGATAACCCACTGCATAACTCAGCGCTTGAGCTCCGGTAATTTTGCCCAGCTCGTCGTATGGATTATCAACCTGGGTTGGATTGATGTGCGAACTGCCCCCTCCCTGGAAATATGCTTCTTTGGCTGAACGGCCGATGACAGCGATCTGCTTTTGGTCGGATAGAGGTAATATGCCGTTGTTTTTCAACAAGACCATACCTTCTCCAGCCACCTTGCGCGCCAGGGCATGGTGTTCGCCAGCGTCAAATGAACCACCTTTATCCGTCTCAGCAGCTTTGAACACGATCGCCAGAATTCTGCGAACCGCCTCATCCAGCACAGACATATCCAGCTGGCCCGAGCGAACGGCCTCAATAACTGCTTTCACCCGCCTTTCTCTTGGACCGGGCATTTCCAAATCCAGGCCAGCTCTCAATGCCTCCACCCGGTCGTGAACAGCACCCCAATCGGAAACGACAAATCCTTCAAACCCCCACTCCTCCTTGAGGATTTCCGTGAGCAGCCTGTGGTTCTCAGCAGAGAAAGTGCCGTTGAGCTTGTTGTACGAGCACATTACCGTCCAGGGTTTGCCCTTTTTAACTGCCGCTTCAAAGGCGGGCAGGTAAATCTCCCGCAAGGCTCGTTCATCAACTTCGGAATTGATCGTGGTGCGTTGGTATTCCTGGTTGTTGGCAGCGAAATGCTTCAGCGAAGTGCCCACACCTTTACCTTGTACTCCCTTGATGAAGCTGACTGCCATCTCTCCCGCCAGGTAAGGGTCTTCGGAGTAGTATTCGAAATTGCGCCCGCAAAGCGGGGTGCGTTTCATGTTTACCCCGGGTCCAAGAACCACATCCACCTTCAAAGCGATGCACTCTGCCGCGATGGCCTCGCCAACTGTTTGGATCAAATCCACATTCCAGGTTGAAGCCATGCAGGCTGCAGTGGGAAAACAGGTGGCGGGAACACTGGTGGATATGAATGTGTGAACATCTTCAACGCGCCGCACGCCGTGGGGCCCATCGGTTACGGTCATCTCTGGTATACCCAGGCGCTCCACAGAAGTCAGTGTCCATGGTCCGGACCCCGTGCAGAGAGCAGCTTTTTCTTCCAGAGACATTTTCTCAACTAATTGATCTATTTTTGTCATGGTTCAGCCCTTTTTACTTTACATACTGAGATATGGTTATTCACTTAGCTATATACCGGCAGGAATTTGAGAATATTCGCTCTAAGATGGACTCATCCAGATGGAGAAGTTGAATACGAATCATACACAGAGCGAATATGAATTTCTTCCTCCACTCTGCTTAAAGACCAACCAGCCGGCATCGGGCAAGAAATTTGTCTGGTGCGTCCAGCCGGGAGGTTGAAATAGTTATCGTTGAAGACAACATCGGTATTGCCAATAGATACCTCTACCAGCATTGCCAGCGAGCGGGCAACCAGGTCAATGAATAATTCACCCTGCTGATTCTGCAATTCCACCGTGATCGCTGGATCGGAGAGAGATAAATGCTTGATGGGGGCAAATGGCGCGACCTGGCGGGTGATAAATTGTTCCGCTTGCCAGAGCTCAGCGATAAATACCAGGTTGCGCATATTGTCATATGTGACTTGATCTGAAAAATCCAGTTCGCAAACCAAGGATGATGCTTGGGGAGCAGCATTGACCGCTGACTGCCCCGAATTTAGCTTTTCTCCCTCCAGCGTCTCCAAGGACCAGTGCACGGTCCCCTGCCAGGGCGCAAGCCAATCATTGGAGACATAAACACCTTGCCTGGGTGGATCATCCTCGATCGAAAGCAGCAGCGGTGCAAAGAAACGTCGCGCAGTGTAATGCAATGCTTTCCAGCGCCCGAAGTAATCCAGGCTCGACCAGGAGGCTACCGGCCAGCAGTCATTTAGTTGCCAGTACAGGATCCCGGCAACCCGGTCCGGGTAGCGCCGCCAGTGTTCCACCCCGTAGCGGATGCCTTCCGCCTGGAGAACCAGGCTCAGGTAAACCAGGGAGGCAAAATCCTTGGGTAAACGGAACGTGTCCAGCATCTGGCCAACCATCAGCGAATTTCCACTGGCGTTTTTCTGGTGCTGCTCCATGATGTAGGAAGTCATGTTCCAGTCAGGCTCTTCGGCATAGGTCTGGATGGTCGCCAGGGGCGGCAGTGCCTGGAAGCCAAACTCGCTCATGAAGCGTGGGAACTGGTTCCGATAGGCGGTGAAAGGTTTCCGCCCGTGCCAAACATCCCAGTAATGCGAATCTCCCCGCTGCTGGCCGTTGGGATCGATGAACGGGGTGCCAGAGGAAGGTGAACTGGGCCAGTAAGGGTGATCTGGGTCCTCGCTCTGGCACCAAGCCGGCAGGGTATTGTGGAAAAATTGATCGTAAGCCGCTTTGAGATCCTGCAGCTCAGGCAGATTCCAATTCCAATCCACCCAGCCCCACTCCATCTCGTTATTGCCGCACCACAATGCCAGGCTGGCACGATGGCGCAGCCGGCGGATGTTCTCAACCGCTTCCACCTGGAGGTTTTCGATGAAAGCTGGCTCATCTAGAGGGTAAATGCTGCAGGAAAAGATGAAATCCTGCCAGACCAGAATACCATAGCGGTCGCACAGATCGTAGAAGCGCTCTTCTTCATAAAAGCCTCCTCCCCAGACGCGCAGCATATTCTGGTGGGTTTCAGCAGCTGAACGAATGAGACCTTCCAGGGATTCATACGTTATGCGAGTAGGGAAGGAATCTGCCGGGATCCAATTTGCCCCTTTACATAAGATTGGCACACCGTTGACCACGAAGACAAATGATCGCCCCCACTGGTCATCCTCCTGGCGAAGTTCAAGTGTACGCAAGCCAAGCTGATATGTGCGCAGGTCAAGCAATTCTCCAGCACGAATCTGATTGCCAAACAAGCTGATTTCCACCTGGTAAAGCGGTTGTTCGCCGTACCCGTTCGGCCACCAAAGCTCAGGCTCGGGAAGCGGCACTTCCAGAACCAGGGCATCTTGCACGACAGCCGTGATTTCATCTTCTAGGAGCTCGCCCTCCGGGGTGGTGATGCGAACGGCTGCACGAACGGGTGATTCATCCCAGCGTTGAATGGAAAGCTGAATCCGGAGCGCTACCTCACCGCCTTCATGTTCTTGCTGGAGATGAACATCCGAGAGCCGTGCCTGGTGAAATCCTTCCAGCCGGATATCCTTCCAGATACCAATTGGCGGCAGCTGCGGTCCCCAATCCCAGCCAAATTGGCAGGGAGCTTTGCGCAGGTGGGGGCCACCGGGAATAGCCTGGACAACTCCTGTCAGCCGGCGAGCGGCTTGCATTTCAGCGGCATAATTTACTGGTGAAGAGAAGGTAATCCTTATCTCATTTACACCCTGTGCAACCAATAAAGATTTCACCTCCCACTCATAGCGGCGAAACATGTTGTTAGTTTTCCCGAGTTCGTGATCGTTGAGCACAACCGCCGCCAGGGTGTCCAACCCTTCGCATACCAGGTATATTTTTTCTTCTGCAAGTAAATCCGGGGAACAGCGAAAGGTGCCACGGTAGATCCAATCGGACTCCGCGACCCACTGGACGCGCTGCTCGTTATCGGCCATAAAGGGATCAGGGATATGACCCAATGCAAGTAAATCAGTATGTACACCGCCGGGGACCCTGGCAGGCAACCACTCAGTCGTGCCCACCTGGCGAAATTCCCAGGCACCTGCCAATGATTGTGGTTTCATACTGGTTCGCTCGAAGAATCTTCCTGCTTTATTCGTGTGGAATCAAAGATATCAAAAATCAAGAGGAATACTCAACAGTTGAGAGATCCCATTCTTCATAGATCTTGGGAACATCGTTGAGTAAACGCTGGGTATACACTTCTGTGGGATTGAGAATCACCTCATCAGCAGATCCGCTTTCCACAATTCTTCCATGCTCCATGATATAGACACTGTCCGATACATAATACGCCAGACCGATATCATGGGTGATGAAGATCACCGTCATCCCAATTTCGTCGCGCAGCTGCATCAAAAAATCCAGAATGGTCGCTCGCGAACAGGCATCGATCATCGATGTCGGTTCATCAGCCACCAGTATCTTTGGCTTTAACAGGAATATGCGGGCGATCATCAGGCGTTGCATCTGACCACCCGAGAGCTCAAAGGGATATTTATTGGTTAATTCCTCGAATTTCAAGTTGACAAAGCTGCACGCCTCTCCCATCATCTCGACTTTCTTCTCACCGGGCAGCTTTCCACCACCGCGCATACGAATACAATCTAAGAGTACGGCATCGATTTTATTAAAGATATTGTAAGAACTGTAAGGATCCTGGAAGATAGCCTGGATATTTTTCCAATACTCCCGTTTCATCTTGTGCGTGCGGATATCGCGCTTCTCTCCCTGAAAATAAACCTCCCCCTCGGTCAGGCCGATCAATCCCAAAAGCATCTTGGCAAGCGTCGTTTTACCGCTTCCCGATTCGCCCACAATCGAAGCAACTTCACCCTCGTAAAAACTTATATCCACGCGATCGACGGCGAGCGTTCTCTGGCGTCCAAATCCAAATACCTTGGTAAGACCTTCGCCACGCAGGATTTCTTTTCTTTTATCAGTCATTCTGTTTCGCCTCTTTCGCGTAAAAATCTCTGAGTTGCTCTTCAGAAAAGATACAGCGGTAAGCCCGGTTGCCTGGGATCTCGTGCAGCTTAACATCAATCGCCTTGCATTCTGGTCGGACGAATTTGCAGCGTTCAGCAAACCGGCAGCCTGAGGGTGGATTTTTGAGATTGGGTGGAACACCGGGTATGGCCGCCAGTTTTACATCCCGCAAGCCGCTTTCAGGCACGATTATCGAACCCATGAGACCTTTGGCATAGGGGTGCAGGGGATCAAACACAGCTTGTTTGGCATTCGCTCTTTCCACAATCTGACCTGCATACATGACCATGATATCGTCGGTCACGTTATAAAGCAGGGGCAGCTCATGGGTGATGAAGATCAACGATCCGATCAAACCCGTTTCCAGCAACTGCTTCAGCATTTTGATCACCATCTTTTGCGAGGTGACATCCAGCGCGGAAGATGGCTCATCGGCAATCAGTACTTTTGGCAGCAAGATCACCGAGATGGCGATCACCGTGCGCTGCTTCATGCCCCCCGAAAGCTCAACCGGATACTTTTGCAACACTTCCCCAGGCAGCCCCAGTGTCTCAAACAAGGTTCTGGCGCGTTCGTAAATCTCATTTTTGCTCAGGTAAAATTCATGCGCTTGGAGAACATCCTCAATGAAGTTGATGATTTTCCGCGTGGGGTTGAGTGCATTCATTGCTGATTGGGGGATGTAAGCAATTTCCCTGCCCAAAATCGATTTACGAACATCATCCGGGTCCATCCCAGATATGTTGCGCCCTTCGAGAATAATCTCACCGCCAGTGTAATGCAGTGGTGGAAAATAATATCCCATCATGCTGAGCGCAAGGGTTGATTTTCCACATCCCGATTCACCGGCAATCCCCAGTGACTTTGTTTCCTCGACCTTCAGTGAAACCTTGTCCACAGCATAAACATTTTCATTATAGCGGGTGATATATTTTGTTGTCAGTTCCCTGACTTCCAACATTAAATTATCTTTAGTCCGGTCCCCGACATCTAACGTTAAGTCTTTTGGCATCTCTATTACCTATTCTCTCAAAGCCGGGTTATAAACCTGGTCAAGGCCTGTATTCATCAAGTTCAGCGAGAATGATATCAGCGCAATGGTGATAATTACTGGTATGTACGCCCACCACTTTCCCAGGATTTGAGCCTGGTAGATAAAAGCCCAGTTCAGCATCAGACCCAAGGTCGGAAGTTCCGTAGTTCTGGGTCCCAACCCAAGGATCGACAATCCCGCTTCCGCCAGGATACCCAAGGAGATTTGCAGGATCAACGCCATAATGACATACGAAGCGATATAAGGGGTGATGTCCCTGAGGATGATGCGAAAGATCGAATGCCCAGAGAGTTTCGACAGGTTGACATGATCGCGGTTGCGCAGAGAAAGCACCTGCGCACGCACAGCCCTTGTCGTCCATACCCAGGAGGTGAGTCCGATCACCACAGCGATAGTGACCGGGCCGCGATATTCCTGCCCGATGCTGAAGGAGATCAAGATCAACAATACAATGGCTGGGATCACGGTAAAGAGATTTGTGATAAACATGATCCCGTCATCCATAAACCCACCGATATACCCGGCCAGCAGCCCCAGACTCACCCCAATAAAGGTGGCAATCGTGCCGGCGACAAAACCGATCAGCAGCGAGACACCTGTGGCTTTGACCAGCTCGGTGAATACATCCCTGCCAAAATTATCCGTTCCCAGCAGTAAAACCCGCACATTCGCAGTCTCACCAATATTGACATAATCAGATTGTTTGACGGTACCTTTTTCCACCAGGGTCACGCCGTCTGGATCTTTCGCTGCGATGATCACCCCTTCCGTCGAAAGGATTCCATCCAGGGCAGTATTGAGCCGGATATAGTAATTCCTCTGCGCATTCGTCATTCCAGGAACCCTTAACTTGGGATCAAAATTATTCACCCACAGATCCAGGAGCCCTGCAGTATCCTCGGTATCGATCTCGGATTCAGGGACCCCGGTTGCCACGAGCCACTCCTTAATAGCTTGCCGATCGTCCTCCTTGAGCTTGCTAGCAATTCGCTTGGCATCAGCATCATCCAGATGGAGGGTATAGGTAGTTGGAGAACCGATGCTGTCGTATACATTCACATAGATCCCAGGAGGGAAAAAAGTTCCCTGGCCGATGATCTCCAGAGGCGGGTACCTGACAATCCACGGGTAAATGATCACGATCAGCAATATGGCCATGAAGATGGAAAAACCGACCACAAATTTTCCAGAGCGAAAGACCTGTTGAAGTGTATGTTTCATAACACCATCTCTCCTCAACTTTCAGTCTGAGCAGCTTTGATACGCGGGTCGATAAAGCCGTAAAAGATCTCGATGACGAACGTCGCCATGAGTACCATCAAGGTGATAATTAAGGCAGTTGCCGAGATCAATGGATAATCGCCCCCTAATACCGCGGTGAAAATAGTGGAACCAAGCCCTGGGTAGCTGAAGATGATCTCTGCCACCAGGGCACCGCCAATCATAGTGCCAATCGCCAGCGCCAAACCGGTAATTTGCGGGAGCATGGCGTTACGAAAGACATAACGGAGGATCTTGCGATCCTTGATCCCCATGAAACGAGCGTATTTCACATAGTCCGCATTCAGCTCATAGATCGCCATGGAGCGCATGCCGATTGCTTGACCCCCGATGGTGACCAAGACGATAGACCAGAACGGCAATTGATAATGGATAAGAACGGACCACAAAAACCCCCAGCTCAGGTTGGGAATCATGTCAAATCCATATCCCCCCGAGGTTGGGAACCATTCCAGGGTGACGGCAAACACGACCAATAGAATAACAGCCATACCAAAGGCGGGCAAACTGCTGGTAAAAAGACTGGCGGGCATGAGGACTTTATCGTATCCCCCCTTGAGATAGGCAGCCAAGGCACCCAGCAGATTGCCGATCATCCAGCCGACGAGGATAGCCGGCAATTGCAGGGCGATTGTCCACCAGATCGAAGACTTGATAACGTCTGCTACCGTTCTGGGATATTGAGCGATTGAGAAACCAAAATCGCCGTGAAGTACATTGTTCACGTAGATGAAGAACTGTTCGAGCATGGGTTTATTTAGGCCGAACAACTGAGTGTAATGCTCATAAGTTGCTTGAACCCCAGACGCATCGCTCAAGCCTTGGGCCATTCTTGAAACGATGCCTGCGATAGGGTCACCCGGCATCAGGCGAGGGAGCATAAAATTCAGGATGAATGCGAAAATTAAAGTGATCAGGAACCAAACCAGCTTCCCGCTGAAATACCGAAAGTACCCTTTCAATCTGGCACCTCCTGCAAATTTGGAAAAAATAAGTTATATAAAAATAATGACATCCACCGTTGTTGAGCTATGAAAATGAATATAACCAGCGTCAGGTCGAAATGCCATCCGGTTAATTGCCCTTTGAGGCTCTTATGCAATTTTAGCAAACAGCCATGTCCCGTGGAAAATGGGACATGGCTGTTTATTAGATCATGGTTTACTGTTCAACCAGCGACACGTTATAGAGACATGCAATACTATAACCTCGAATACAGTCCATCGGTGGGACTGCTGGGTCTGTGCCATCGCCATCAAACGGGAAACCTGTCCACACACTCTCGTTCACCGCATGGAACAAATCAGGACGGTACATGAGGGTGAAGGAGGGAACCTCTGTCAGGTAGAGCCTGACCAATTCTGTGTAAATCTCCTTCAGTGTATCGGGATCGGTTTCATTGGGGATAGCCTGGATCAGAGCATCCACCTCAGGATTGCTGTACTGACCCCAGTTGCCATTCCAGTTGACCGCCATGCCCACGTATTCAGAACTGAGCAGATTGCGGATGCGTCCCCACGGCATGGTGGGGCCAGCGCCGGCACTCCACATCATGAAGATGTCGTAGCCCTCGGGCAGCGGTGCATCTGATTTGGTGACCACGGTTTGATATACGCCCCATTCTGGGAAGTTGGTGGTGATGTCAATGCCAATTTCTTTCCCTGCAGCGGCTACAACTTCGATCGCTGCCTGCCAGTCGGACCAGCCATTGGGGCAGGTGGCAACATAGCTCAGCTTTTCACCATTGTATTCACGCCATCCATCGCCGTCGGTATCCACAACGCCGGCATCATCCAGGAGTTTCTTGGCACCTTCGATATCGTTACCAGCCCACTGCAGGTCGGCCACAGCTTCCTTATCGTACATCGCCTGCTCACCAGGGGTCGGATTCATCAGGGAGCGCGGAACCTGGTCGAAGGTGGCGGATTGATTGGTCATGGCATTGGCAATGATAGTGGGATAGTCAACCGCGATAGCGATAGCCTTGCGCACCGCAACATTATCCAAACCAGGGGATGTCAGGTTGAAGAAGGCGGTGGGCAGGCTGGCACCAATCCCGTAGGGAGCTTCAGGCAGGTAGGTGGAGATGGGCAGCCCATAGCTTTCCCACAGAAGTTGGATATTGGAGTTAAACTGCTGGCTGACATCCACCTCACCTTTTGCAAAAGCAACCGAACCGGCGGCGTTATCCTTGAAGATCGTATGCGCCAGGTACTTCGGTACAGGCAGCTTGCCCCACATGCTTGCATCCTGACCCCAGTAGTTGTCATCACGAATGAGGACAACCTTCTGATCATCTGAATAGAATTTGTAGTAGGGACCAGAGTAGACGACGTCCTCGGCAGTATCTTCATTGAACGCGGCGACATCATCACCAACCCGCTCTTCCAGGGTCTCAGTCCAGGCTTTCTGGATCACATAGTTGCTGCTCAAGTAAGCCTGAACGATCAGCGGATTGACTGCCTGGCCCTCGTCATTCAGTTTAGCCTTGACTACGACCGTCTTGTCATCCACGGCAACGATGTCTTCAATGTAAGGTGCGTTAGCCCCGCCAGCATTGGTGTTGTATTTGAGGTGGGTATCCCAGGTATAGGCGACATCCTCAGCGGTAACCGGGGTACCGTCGCTCCACATGGCGGCATCTTTGAGCTTGAAGGTGATCTCGGTCTTGTCATCATTCCAGGTGTAGGGACCATCTGCGAGCAGTGGATACTGCTGGCCATCTAGCATATTGAACACGTAAGGCGTTTCGAACATGGTGACCAGGGCGCTGTCTCCCTCGGTGATTGCCATGGCATTGTTGGCGTTGGCATTGTATGGATTCCAATTCACAACTGGGCTCCACTGAAAACCATTAAAGTACATGGTTTCGTTGCGGGGTAGAGCAGATTCATCCGGCACCGGGGTAACCTGTACCTCGACAGTCTCGATTACCTCAACAGTCTCGATAACCTCCACGGTTTCGATAACTTCAACGGTTTCGATGATAGTCTCGGGTGTTGCAGGTGTTGCAGGAGCCGCACATCCAGCCAGAACTAGGCTGGCCAGGATAAAAATACTTAGGGCGGTAAAAGTTAGCTTACGCATTTTCTTTCTCCTATTGATTGTTATATGTTCCAACTGAACAACGTTTATATTTTAAACAAACGAGCTTCCAATGACACCTCCTTTTCACACTTGAGTGAAATGTAGAATTACCCTATCAAGATTGAATTTTCGAGAGTTCTCTTCTCCTCAGGGAGGCACCACAAGAATCGCGAATGATTAATTCTGTACCCATGATGATACGTCGATGCGGTTTAATTCCATTCTCAATCAGATCGATCAAGATTTCAACCGCGTTTATCCCAAACTGAACGATTGGTTGGCGGATTGTCGTCAGCTGGGGATTTGCATAGGTGGCGATAGGAACATCATCAAATCCGACGAAAGCCACATCTTGAGGGACATTCAGCCCGGCCTCACGTACCGCCCGCATCGCACCAATCGCCATTAGATCGGAGGCAGCAAACACTGCATCCGGCTTGGCTGGTAATAATTGCTGCATCGCATAGTATCCCCCTGCCTCCGTGTAATCACCCTCAGCAATCAGGGATTGATCGATATTTCGACCGCGCTCGGCAATTGCTTTCCGGTAACCTTCCAGGCGATCGGCAGTCGCTGCGCCACCTGAAAGACCCGTGATCGTGCCAATCCGCTTGTACCCCATGCGGATCAGGTGACTGACCGCGTTGTAAGCTCCATTCAGGTTATCCACGTCGATGAAACTGACATCCTCCGAATTGAGTGGATGTCCAATCACAACCACTGGCATATTTAAATTCACCATGCGAATAATCAACTGGTCGCCAATCTGTCCCGATTGAACCAAGACCCCATCTAACATCCCTTTCCGTGATACTCGAGGAAGGATTTTTTTCTCATCTTCCTTGGTGCCTATCAAAAATAACCCCAAGGTGAAATCGTGCTGGTTGCATCCCTGGGCAATCCCTTGTGTCAGGCGTGGGAAATAAGGATCTGCAAAAAAGGAGCTGACACTGCGCGGCAGGACAAGGCCGATCATCCAGGAGCGCTTGGAGGCCAAGGTGCGGGCGGCTAGATTGGGGCGATAGCCGGTCTCTTCGATGACAGCCATAACCCGTTGGCGGACAGAATCACTGACATTCGGATGGTGGTTGATCACACGGGAAACAGTGGAGCGAGAAACACCACTTAGATGGGCGATTTCTTCTAGCGTGAGTTTCGGGTCAGCGAAAGAACTCATGAGTAAGAATTTTCTTGAGAGCGCTCTCAGTATTTACAGACAAAAATAAAGACAATAAATGACAATTTTCGACTATACTGGATAATATTAGGGTATATTCTCGGAATTATGCTCAGAATTGGGAGCGCTCCCAATAACTAGAACTATTATATACTAACTTCATTCGAAAGTCAACATCCGAAACCTACTTTGGAGACCTTTACGGGGATCGATACCCAATCCCCCGCTTCCAGACATTTCCTGGGAAGAGCGACCCTCCGGGAATTAAGCCATCGTCTGGCGATTGAGTAGCAACCCGGTCATCCCCACGGATCTCATCCCCAATACAAACAGCTTCTTCACCAGCGCCATCCTTGATTTTTAAGGGAAATTTGCTGGCGTTCTCCATTGCATCACAAAAAACGGGATCGATTGACATCTGTCGCCAGCCGCTGTGCGGCTCTACATGATCCGGAGACTGGTCGGGATGCGATTTATTATGGAGGAGCGGATACCGAGGTATCCCGGGTGTTTGCCAGGATCGATGAGCTGCAGATTCTGTCAAACCAATTCAAAAAATTGGAATATTATTCCCCAATCGCAGTCATCCTTCAATACATCGAAAAGTTATCGGAAATCATATTTGGCAGAGACCGACAGGCTTGGCTTGCGGGCTGATACTGGACCCTTCTCAAACAGGTGCCCCAGTGACCGAATAGCAAGATGCTTGTTGTCGCGGGACAACCTCCAGCGAGGCAAGTTTTCAATAATTCTTGCTCTCATTTCACACCACCCCGGTGCTGGTTTGAATAAACGGTGCGGTTCAATCGCTCACCGAGACCTAATCGTAATTGAGTGATTGTTGCTGGTACTGGTAAGCAGGAAGTAATCTCTGCGGCATTTTCCCTCTACACAACAGGTCTCTCCAGCAAGTACAACTTGCAAATGTGTGAGATCATGGTGAAGAAATCACTGCTATGATGATCACAGCAACTGCAGACAACCATAGGTCAAGAACAAAATTCTGGTAACAATATTGATTTGGAGGAACCGTATCATGCAGACAGTTGACTATTTTGTTCTCGCTTTGGTTGTTTTGTCGTATTTGGCCTGGATCTTCGGCCGCGAAAACCCCACTCAACCAACCGATAACAGCGCTTGAAACCAGTCGTAGCCAGGAAAACAGAAAAGCCGCGACCCAAATCCCCTTTGCGAATCATCGAAGCAGTTTCTGATCCCGCAATGAAAATGCGGGATCAGAAACTGCGCGTCTTTCAATTGCACCTTTTTTTTCGATCTTCAAATGTGCACTATCGGTCGCCACCAAGGTTGGCAGGTATACT
>CP070764.1:4153688-4187060 GCA_020349245.1 Chloroflexota bacterium
GGGATATGCTCCTATCCGCTGGTTGGATTTATACGATCTGCCAAATGTTGTTACCTCCCTCCAAGAGATCGTGCCGTATGATTTTTCATTTTCTCCCGACAACCAACAACTGGCAGTATATGGCTGCCAAAGGGAAGGTGACCAAGATTGCGGTATTTACCTGATCAATACTGCATCTGGAGCATCAAGATTCATGACGGGCGTGGAGATGGGCAGCGGGCTGCTTTGGAGCCCAGACAGCAACCAAATTGCCATTCAGGGCAGCTTCTTGAGGCACGGTAAATGGCGGATTCTGGTGTTCGACGTCACAACTGGGCAAACTGTTTACGATGGTACCTTTGATTGGGAGGGATTTTGGGTCGCACAGGATTCTCCTGTCCATGATTGGGGTGTCGCCTATCCGCCTATTCGAGGAGGTTTAGAGATTTGTGCACAGCCTCCTGGCGGTGGGTAATTTGATAAAGCTGGTATAATTTTTCGCGTTGAAAATTAATAAATGTCAATAGACGTATAACGCCGGGTCAATCCCGGTGTTATTTGCGTGAATAGGTGTTCAGTACTTGGAGGCCCAAAGCAGTTATGGATAAAAATGAATATCTGGATTTATACCACCAGATGGTGCTCATCCGCCGCGTCGAAGAACGATCTGCCGAGCTTTACCAGCAGGGTAAAATTGGCGGTTTCCTCCACCTTTATATCGGGCAGGAAGCTGTCAGCACTGGACTGATATCTGCACGGAAACCTCAAGACCGGATAATCACTGCTTATCGCGATCATGGCGTGGCAATCAACGCAGGTATCTCAGCGAAGGAAGTCATGGCTGAATTGTTAGGTAAAGCCACGGGGATTTCGAAAGGAAAGGGGGGTTCGATGCATATGGCGGACGTGGAAAAGAACTACTGGGGAGGCCACGCAGTTGTCGGTGCCCATTTGCCGATTGCAGCAGGTATGGCACTCGGTGATCAGTACCAGTCAAATGATGGGGTCACGATTTGCATGTTTGGAGATGGTGCGACAAACATCGGTTTCTTCCATGAAGCGCTCAATTTATCCAAAGTCTGGAGCCTTCCCGTGCTTTGGGTTACAGAGAATAATAAGTACGGGATGGGCACCACGGTTGAGCGTGCCTCTGCAGTTTCTGAGATACGGCAAAAAGCTGAGGGATATGGAATCCCTAATGCCCGGGTTGACGGTATGGACTTGATCGCAGTTCGCCAAGCAGCAGAAGAGCATCTTGAATACGTGCGTGCTGGCACCGGTCCTTTCTTCCTGGAAGCTGTTACCTACCGTTTCCGGGGACACTCTATGGGTGATCCAGAACGTTATCGGCAAAAGGATGAAATCGAGAAATGGCAGGAAGAAGATCCGATCGGAATATACCGCAAGTACCTGCTCGAGAATGAAATAACCTCGGCTGGAGAGTTGGATAAGATCGATCAACAGGTAGAGCAAGAAACACAAGAAGCAATCGATTTTGCTGAATCCAGCCCTGAGCCAGCCCCTGAAGAATTGTTCACAGATATTTACGCGGAGGATTGATCCGCGGCTGTTATTAGAAATTTTGAAAGCAATAATTGTACTAAGGGAAAAATTATGGCCAGAATAACGATGCGTGAGGCAATCTCACAGGCCTTGTGGGAAGAGATGGAAAGGGATGAAAAGGTTTTCATCCTGGGGGAGGAGGTTGGAGTCTGGGGGGGAACTTACGCGGTCACTAAAGGGTTTTACGACCATTTCGGGGCAAAGCGTGTCCGAGATACGCCCATTGCAGAATCAGTAATAATCGGAGCTGCCATCGGAGCTGCGCTGACAGGACTGCGCCCTGTGGCAGAGCTGATGACAATCAATTTTGCTTTCGCTGCGATGGATCATATTGTTAACGAAGCTGCCAAGCTGCGCTACATGTTTGGTGGGCAGTTTACCATCCCGATGGTCATCCGCACTCCAGGAGGCGGGGGGAGGCAGCTCGGGGCAACCCATTCTCAAACCCCCGATGCAGTTTTTGCTCACTTCCCGGGATTGAAAGTTGTAGCGCCTGGCACTCCAGAAGATGCGAAGGGAATGCTAAAGTCTGCGATCCGTTCAGATGATCCGATCATGTTCATCGAGCACGCGACCCTGTACCAGGTAAGGGGAGAGGTGCCCGAAGAGGAATATACGATCCCCCTGGATAAAGCCAAGGTTCAGCGCGAGGGAAGCGATGTGACCCTCGTGACTTACAGTAAAATGCTGGAACTTTCCACCAAGGCAGCAGATGAACTAGCAAAGCAGGGGATCGAAACCGAGATTGTTGATTTACGCTGCTTGAGACCCCTTGACATGGAACCGATTATCAATTCCTTCAAAAAAACTAACCGGGCAGTGATTGTAGAAGAAGGTTGGGGTTCGTATGGAGTAGGTGCCGAGGTCTCCGCCAGGATTTACGAGCAAGCTTTCGATTATGTTGATGCGCCAATCAGGCGTGTCGCCCAGAAGGAAGTCCCTTTACCTTATAACCGCATTTTGGAGCAGATGGCACTCCCGCAAGTGGAGGACATCATCCAAGCGGTTAAGGAGGTGATGTGATGGCGGAAATCGTAAACATGCCCAAATTAGGTTTCGACATGGCTGAAGGCACCTTGGTGCGCTGGGTTGTCAGTGAAAATGAACCCGTGGAGAAAGGCCAGGTGCTCGCAGAGATTGAAACTGATAAGGCAACCGTGGAAGTGGAATCCCCGTTTAGTGGTTTCGTGTTTCAGCACCTGGTTAACCAAGGGGATATTGTACCGGTCAGCACACCAATTGCAGTGATCGGAGCACAAGGAGAGAAGATAGATATTGAGCAGCTTGTTAGTGAACCTGCAGACCTCCGTGGGGAGGAGCAGGAGCAGGAGGTGGTTGAAGAAAGTCCTCCAGCGGTGGAGACTGTCTCTGAGCCTGTAATCCTGGATACACAGCTCCCACAGGGTGTACGTGCCTCTCCACTCGCACGACGCATGGCTGAAACCATGGGTATTGATTTGCGCAACATTGAAGGTAGTGGACCGAATGGGCGTATCGTAAAAGCTGACATCGAAGCCTTCCAGGCAGCGCCCACAGTTCGTCCTGCAGCTGTCATTCCTGTGTTTCCAACTGTGTCTGGTGATATTCCTGAAGATAAGATTATCCCCTTGAGCCGTTTGCGGAGCGCTATTGGCAGGCGCATGGTGCAGTCGAAATTAGAATTTCCCCAATTTTTTGTCACCCATGAGTACGATGTGGCAAAGTTGCTAGATATGCGCGAACAGGTGAATGCGCTTCTCCCCGAAGGTGAAAAAACTTCTGTAAACGATTACATAATCAAGGCAGC
This sequence comes from Chloroflexota bacterium, assembly GCA_020349245.1. Taxonomy (GTDB): domain Bacteria; phylum Chloroflexota; class Anaerolineae; order Anaerolineales; family UBA4823; genus PFL25. The sequence continues at coordinate 4,157,017 of CP070764.1, forward strand.
TGCATTAGCATTAAGGGAATTCCCCAACCTCAATTCCAGGCTCGAAGAAGATCAACAGGCTGTCAACCAGTTTGGCCACATTAATATTGGCGTGGCTGTTGCCGTGGAGGGAGGCTTGTTGACAGTGGTCTGCCGGGACGCGGACCTGAAGTCTGTACGGCAAATATCGATCGAAGTACGCAACATGGCAAGCCGAGCCCGTGAAGGCCGGGTGAAGGTGGAGGATATCGAAGGATCCACCTTTTCTGTAAGCAATCTGGGTATGTTCGATGTGGAAGAGTTTATCGCTATTATTAATCCGCCCGAGGCAGCGATACTGGCAATTGGCTCTGCTAATCATGTTCCCGTGGTTCAGGGAGGTCAGGTCGTTCCAGGTTGGAGGATGAAAGCGACTATCTCGGTCGATCACCGGGTGAGCGACGGTGCTGAAGCCGCGCAATTCTTACAGGCGTTGGCTAAGCATCTGGAAAATCCGCTCCGCCTGATGGTACCTGATTTGCAAGCGTAGGTGAATCATGAGTGATGAACTTACTCATATCCGAAAACGCTTGGCAGACGAAGGTGAAAAGACCCTTGAATTTTTTGAGACACTTTACCCAGAGGATTGGGAGAGACAAGTCTACACGACTGGTCCAAAATGGCGGGTCGGTGATATCCTGGCGCATTTCATCTCTGCTGAAAAAGCTTACCAGTATTATCTTCAGGATATTCTCCGGGGAGGGGATGGGGCACCGGATACAATGGATATTGACCAGTTCAATGAATCAGAAGTAGCCCGAATGCAGGGAACCCCGCCGGAGCTATTGGCATCATTCAGAACCGTTCGTGAACATACAATTCAATTAACTGAAAATCTGGCAGAGGAAGATTTAAGCAGGGTGGCGAACCATCCCTGGTTTAATCAGAAAGAAGTGGGGTGGTATTTAAAGTTAATTTATCGCCATAATACGATGCATCGTATGGATATTCGTAAGTCGATACGGGAAAAAGCTCCTTTGCCTCATATAGATAATCCCCGAACAAACGGCACTATCTCCCCTGAGGATTGACCATGTATTCAAAGACGAAAAATGCCTTCAGTAGAATTTGACCTGGGATACTTGGATACCGCGGTTGAACTGCTGGAGGGATATCTGCTTTCAAGCGACAATTACTGGAAGCTGAACGTGAGCTCACCGCCAGGGGAACCGGGTTACCCAACATTAACTTTGGGAACGGTGATTTTAGCGCTTGCCCGATTAGAAGCTGGGCAGTTGTCTGATTCTCAGGAACAAAGGAAATTTGAATTGCAGAATGAACTCAACCGCCTGCGGACAAAATGGCGCACCGCGTGGGGGAAGAAAGCCAAGAAGGAATTCCGCTCAAGATTAAATCTTTGGCGAAATTTTATCGAAGATTTACGCCAGGATTCCCCCGGAAATTTCGACCGCTATCCTTACGAGGTGAACCGTCGGGTGATGTTAAAATTATTGCAAGATGAAGCCTTTGAAATACCGGTATCCCAGCAACAGATGTTAACTGGATTGGACCGCATAATCAATGGCTTGTTAATTCCAGGTGAGTTTGTTTGGGATAATCAGCTTGCTGGTGGCTTTCCCCAGGAAATGTATCCCTACCTCTATCGGTCGCTCAGAAAATAAACCCGACTAACCTGAGGGGGAGAAAGACTCCATCAACTTTTCTTGGCCTGCCCCTGACTGCAAACAGCTCAATAGTTCCAGGACTTCCCCCTGGGGTTTCTCAGCTGCGAGAGCCAGAACAGGCTTCCGCAAGATCATCTGCAGATTTTCATCGATCATACTGGCGGAAACATTCGGCTGCAGCCATGATCTTGGAAGATAACCGATCCCACCAGCATCAGCAGCTATCGCTTCCACCATCGCCTGGGGAGTCAACGCCAGGCGAGCTAATCTGCCGTATGGTTGAATATCGAGAATCGCACTTCGAAAGGTTTCCGAGATATCATTCCCAGGTGGGAAAATCCACACAGATATCGGCTGGTTAAAGATGCTGATTTGCGACCAGGCCTCGATCCGTCCACTGAATATTGACTTTACTTCAGTAGCCTTCAATTCTTTATTCGGGTTTTCCGGATTGATAATTATCACCAGTTCGTCTTCAGCTAGGGGATATGCATACTCGATTTCTTCAGGTTTTTCACCCCACCAGATAATCAAATCTCCTGACTTGTAATCCTGGACGGAAGCCGGGATGGAATCAATGAACACTGCGGTGTGATCTAATTGACCAGCACACATCTCTATAGCCTGCCTGGCTGGATCAAGCGCAGGAGATAGAGATATATTAATCGGTATTGGGGAAGGCGGAATAGTGGCTGATGGTGAAGCACCGCAGGCAACCAACCAGATGATTGATAATATGCAGCCAATACATTTCAGAACAGATTTCATTGGAGATCTGCCAGCTAGAAAACTGCGATCAGCAGAGTCGCTGCAGCGATTAGCGTACAGTATGCAGCAAAATAATAAAGAGAATAGCGGTTGAGAAATGAAATCAACCAGCCAATGGCTAAATATCCGACGACTGCAGAGGCGATAAATCCAGGAATGAATACTGGCAGAATATCTCCCAAATTTGGGATGGTCAATAAATCAATTGTCGCGAGCAGACCAGCAGCAAGCATGATAGGAACTGCCATTAGGAAAGAAAATCTGGCTGCAGTTGGGCGGTTAAAATTGCGGGTCATCGCGCCTGAAATGGTTGATCCCGAGCGGGACAAACCAGGGAACAAAGCCAATATTTGAAATAGGCCGATTATCAGTGCATCCTGCCAGGTGAGATTTTCAAGTTTTCGTGAACGTGCTCCAACCTGTTCGGCGATCACAAGTAAAATGGCTGTACCAAACAATGCAATTGAGGTCATGATTGGATTGGAAAATGCTCTTTCGAGAATGTCTTTAAGTAAGATCCCTGCAATCGCTGCCGGGATGGAGGCCAAGAGAATATACCAACCGAGGCGGGCATGTTGGGTTGCGAGGGGTTGTCTGCGTTGTATGCCGTGCAGCATCGCCCGCAAAATATGGTAGAAATCTTGCCAAAAATAAGCCAGCACTGCGACGAGGGTCGCTACCTGGACCAGTACATCGAAGACAAAAGCTTCATCAGGAGGGATATCCCATCGAAATAGGAAAGGAACCACCACCAGGTGCCCTGAACTGGATATCGGAAGAAATTCGGTGATACCCTGAATGATGCCTAGAATTACGGATTGAAAAACAGTCATCAAACCATCCCAATAATCCTTGCCTGGTTGTGAATTCTCTCAGGCATGATCCTGATTTTCTCCTGCAGGGTGCTCGAAATATTCTGCAGCAAATTCGTCGAATTTTTCACTCATTACTGCATGGCGAATATCGGTCATCAATTTGATCAAAGTAAATAAGTTGTGGATTGATAATAGTGTGGCGGATAGCATCTCTTTGGCAACAATCAGGTGTCGCAGATAAGCGCGCGAAAAATTGAGGCAGGTGTAGCATTGGCAGGAGGAGTCGATGGGTTGGGGGTCCTTTGCATATTGGGCGTTGACCAAATTCAGTCTACCTCCATGGCGAGTCATTGCTGCATTGTGCCTGGCGAGGCGAGTCGGTAATACGCAATCGAAGAGATCGATGCCCCTCATGACACCATTAACAAGATCTTGGGGAGTACCCACGCCCATCAAATAACGGGGTTTGTGGACCGGGAGAATCTGGTCTACAAGTTCTATCACATCATGCATTTCACCTTTTGTCTCACCAATAGATAAGCCGCCTATAGCGATGCCTGGGAAATCCAAACTCGAAATGAATTCTGCTGATTCACGGCGCAGATCAGCGAATATACCCCCCTGAACGATGCCGAACAGGGCTTGGTCTGCGCGGGATTTGGCCAGCAAACAGCGCTCAGCCCATCTGTGAGTGCGATTCATTGCCTGTTGCGCATAGGTTTTATCATCCGGTTCGGCGCATTCATCGAAAGCCATGATGATATCCGCTCCAAGATTTTCTTGAATCTTGATGGCTTTTTCAGGATCCAGGCGGTGTTCTGATCCATCAATATGACTGCGGAAAGTTACCCCATCTTGGTCAATTCTCCGTTTCTTGGCTAAGGAGAACACTTGAAATCCCCCAGAATCTGTGAGAATTGGACCGGGCCAATGCATGAATTGGTGAAGACCACCCTGATCGGCGATTAATTCATCCCCCGGGCGGAGGTAAAGATGATATGTATTCGCAAGGATAAGGGATGCATTTAGCTCTGTAAGTTGATCAGGTGTTATGGCTTTCACAGATGCTTGTGTACCCACTGGAGCAAAAACAGGGGTGAGCAATTCACCATGGGGAGTCTGAAATCTTCCGGCGCGAGCACGACCTGCTTGGGCTTCTATTTGGAAAGTGAATGGGGCTTTGATCACAGCCGTTGATTATACCTGTTTTCCGATGATATAATTCCAATTGTCTAACAACTAACCCAACGATGCAAGGAGAAAGACATGAAGTCAGCTTTACAACTGCCTGGCCCAAAGGCGAAGGCGATCATCGACCGCGATCAAAAGGTGATTTCTCCCTCCTACCCAAGAGATTATCCGTTTGTTATGGACATGGGGAGGGGTGTCGAGGTCTGGGATGTCGATGGCAACCACTTCCTTGATTTTGCGGCAGGAATAGCGGTTACTTCAACCGGACACAGCCACCCAAAAGTCGTCAAAGCTATCCAGGAACAGGCAGAAAAATTTATCCATATCTCTTCTGATTATTACCATCACCAATGGGTGTCATTGGGAGAAAAATTAAATCAAATCGCGCCTTTCCAGGAAGATGCCATGTCATTCATGACCAATTCAGGAACTGAAGGCGTTGAAGCGGCAATCAAGCTGGCCCGCCATTATACAGGGCGCAGTCAATTTATAGGTTTTCTCGGCGGTTTTCATGGGAGAACAATGGGATCCTTGGCTTTCACAGCCAGTAAACCCCATTACCTGGAAGGCTTTTTCCCCTTGATGAATGGTGTCACCCATGTTCCTTATCCAGATCCCTACCGACCACTATTAATGTCCAAACCCGGGGAGGATTATGGTGAAACTGTCGTGCGGTATATTGAGCAGCAGGTTCTTGGGAAGGTCTTACCTCATCGAGATGTCGCCGGAATCCTGGTTGAAACCATTCAAGGTGAAGGTGGATATATAATCCCTGCACCAGGGTTCTATCCTGCTTTGCGCGATCTCTGCGACAGATATGATATTCTATTGATTGTTGACGAAGTTCAATCTGGCATGGGCCGAACGGGTAAGTGGTGGGCGATAGAGCATTTCGATGTTGAGCCAGACATCGTGTGCGTAGGTAAAGGCATCGCTTCAGGCATGCCGCTGGGTGCGATCATTGCCCGTAAGAGTCTGATGACCTGGACAAAGGGAACGCACGGCAATACATTTGGGGGAAATCCGATCGCCTGCGCTGCCGCGCTCGCCACGATTGATCTGATAGAAACTGAATATATGCAAAATGCACAAGAAGTTGGTCAATACATGTTAGAGCGGGTAGTAAAAATCCAGGAACGTCATCCTTATATCGGTGATGTGAGAGGTAAGGGATTGATGATCGGCGTTGAGTTTGTCAAGGATAGGGAAACCCGAGAAGCTCACCAGAAGCTGCGCGACCGTATAATTCATAAAGCCTTCGAAGGCGGTTTATTACTTTTAGGCTGTGGAAAGAGCACTATTCGTTTTGCCCCTCCCTTGAATATATCCAAGACACAAGTGGATGAAGGAATGCAAATCTTTGAAGAAGCGATTTCACTCGCAGTAGGATTGGAAGTTTCCGCCCATGCTGCCTGATTTTCGAGTCCGCCAGAGAGATTATTTATTAGAGCTTGGTCGTGCAATTACCCAGGAACTCGAGCTGGATAAATTGCTCAATCGGATCTTGAATATCTCTGTCGAGATGCTCGCTGGCCAGGCAGGATTGATCTCTCTGCGAGGTGAAGAAGGGGGCTGGACGATCGCCGTCTCCCATGGAATACCATCTGCTTTCTTAAATTACCTTGACCCATTGCTCAAAGCAATCCCTGATCAAGAAGACCCGGCCAAGTTTGAACTACCTCAAATTAATACTTTGCTGAAAGAGGTAACCAGGATAGCAAGCCTGGGCTTTTTGGATGGGGTAGGATTACCCCTGGTATTTCGGAGTCGCGTGGTTGGTATGATCTTCATTTTTAGAAATTATTCAGGCAGGTTTTCTGGGAATGACCGGGCATTGTTGCAAAGTTTTGCGGACCAGGCAGCCATCGCAGTTCGCAATGCCCAGTTTTACACACAGATCCGCCGAGAAAAACAGCGCATGGATACCCTCCTGGATTCAGCAGCTGATGGTATTTTGATCTTAAATGCTGAGCGGGTTATCGAACGCTGCAACCCTGCCTTTGGGAATTTATGGGGGATGCCGATCGAGAAAATTGTCGATCGACCTCACCAGGATGTGATTCGCTGGACACATATCGAAAATGGCCTCACCCTCGAACAAGCTTTAGCACAAGGATGGCCGCTCACTCCACATGCCACACTTTACGTGGAAGGTGATTTAGATCGTCCTGAAGAAATGCCTTTACCGGTTGGGATTACCTACGCACCCTTACTCTCCACCGAAGAGCAGCTGATAAATATCGTGGCAACCATCAGGGATATCTCACATTTTCGTGAAGCCGATGAGATTAAGCGTACCTTTATCTCGGTGATCAGCCACGAATTAAAAACGCCTGTAGCATTAATCAAAGGATATGTGGGTACCCTGCGCCGGGAGGATGCGGTTTGGGACAGGGAAGTTGTCCAAGATAGTCTCGCAGTAATTGAAGACGAAGCGGACCGGTTGACAGAATTAATTGAGAACTTGCTGGATGCAACCCGTTTGCAGAGCGGGACCCTTTCATTAAACCGTACAGATCTATCGATAGCCAATACCGCCCAACGGGTGGTTGAGAGATTTACTATTCAAGCCCCAAAGCACCAATTTGTGGTCGATTTTCCCGCTAATTTCCCCGTGATCATGGGAGATGAAGATCGCCTTGAACAGGTGTTGTACAATTTGCTCTCAAATGCAGTCAAATATTCACCAAATGGCGGTGAAATCAGGATCAGTGGCCAAGTGCATGGTGGGCAGATTGTAGTTTGCATCTCAGATCAGGGACCGGGAATAGCTCCGGGTGATATTCCTTATATCTTTGATCGCTTCTATCGCTCTACCGAAGCGAGTAAGAAAACCAAAGGTGCAGGTTTGGGTCTTTTCCTATCGCGCGCAGTTGTGGAAGCTCACGGTGGTCGCATCTGGGTAGATCCGATGCCTGACCACGGTGCCCGAATTTGTTTTTCATTACCCCGTTGAGTGTATAATCTACCCGGCATGGGAATGGATTTTTACAGGTTTATTACTACCTGTTTGCTGTAATTTCCTTCTCCCCAGGTTTCTGAATAATTTGTTCTTATCCAGAGGACATTTGCCTTTATCTGGTTAAGAAATTTCTTTAGGAGTAAAGGATGCCCCGAACACAAATTAATTGTCCAAATTGCAAGCAACCCATCCTGGCTGATGTAGAACAACTTTTTGATGTTGCTCAAGATCGGAGTGCAAAAGCAAAATTACTTTCAGGTATGGCGAATTTTGTCCAATGTCAGGTTTGTGGTTACCAAGGAGGATTGGCCACTCCAATTGTTTACCACGATCCGGAAAAAGAGCTCTTATTAACCTTTGTTCCTCCGGAAGTTGGATTGCCTCGCGATGAACAGGAACGTTTAATTGGAAGCCTGATTAACAAGGTCGTAAACCAATTACCAGCTGAAAAGCGCAAAGCCTACCTGCTCACGCCGAAGGCGCACTTAACCATGCAAGGTTTAGTGGAGCGGATTTTAGAAGCAGATGGCGTCACAAAGGAAATGATCCAGGCCCAGCAGGATAAGCTGGACTTACTGCAAAAATTATCGACAACCAATGACGAAACTTCTCGTTTAAAGTTGCTGAAGGATAAAGAGGAATTAGTTGATTCAGACCTGTTCAACATGTTGAATCGTTTGCTCGAAACCGCAGCTGCAACTGGTGATCAAAACTCAGTCGAGCAGTTAGAAGTAATTCAGAATTTATTGGTTGAGCATACAGAATTTGGAAAGCAGATTCGCTACCAGTCCCAAGAAGTACAAGCTGCAATTGAATCTCTCCAGGCAGCTGGGCAGGAATTGACCCGGGAGAAATTACTAAATTTGATGATCGAAGCTCCCAATGACCTCAGATTGAGTGCGCTGGTAAGCCTTTCCCGACCAGGTATGGATTACGAATTTTATCAAATTCTCAGCCAGAAAATAGAAAATGCCGATGGAGAGGAGAAGGAAAACTTGTCTGTGCTGAGGGAAAAACTGCTGGAACTATCCGATCAGATCGATGCTCAAATTGAATTGAGAGTATCTAGAGCCCGCCAACTCCTCGAAATGATTTTGAAGGAGGATGATATTGAGCAGGCGGTTCAGCGAAATGCTTCCCAAATTGATGAATATTTTCTGACCGCGGTGAGGGAATCCCTGGAGGCTGCTCGAAAAAGTGGTGATCTTGAAACCAGTGCGAAATTGAATCAAATCGAAGAACTTCTTCGCCAGATGACTTCCCAACCTCCTGAAATCGAATTCCTGGAAGAATTGCTTGAAGTTGAGGATGATCAGGCACGGCAAGAGTTGCTGGTGAAAAACCAAGAGAAGATAAGCCCAGAATTCTTCCAAATGCTTTCTGGTTTGATGTCTCAACTCAGCGATTCAGATCAAGATCCGCAACTAGTTGAAAGGGTAAAAACTATCAATCGTCAGGTGTTAAGATTTTCCATGCAGGCAAATTTACAGAGGGATTGATATTGCGTATATTGCATGTTGTTGGGGCTCGACCGAATTTTATGAAGGCAGCCCCGATCATCCGGGCGGTTACTCGCTTAGGCTCAGAGTTTCAGCAATTGCTGGTTCATACTGGTCAACACTATGACGCGCAGATGTCGCAGATATTTTTTGATGAGCTGGAGCTGCCCCAGCCGGACGTCAACCTTGAGGTTGGATCTGGCAGCCATGCCTGGCAGACCGCTCAAATCATGGTTCGGTTTGAACCGGTCTTGTTGGATTACCAGCCTGATTGGGTTGTGGTTTATGGTGATGTCAATTCCACTCTGGCCAGCTCATTAGTCAGTAGTAAACTCGGAATTCGGGTTGCCCATGTCGAGGCAGGGTTGCGTTCCTATGATCGGAGCATGCCGGAAGAGGTCAACCGCCTGGTTACCGACCAAATCGCGGATCTCCTCTTCACGCCATCAGAAGATGCAAATATAAATCTGGAACGTGAGGGGATCAATCCGAAAAAGATTTATCTTGTGGGGAATGTGATGATTGATACCCTGGTGAATCTCCTGCCCAAGGCTGAGAAGAAATGGCCTGCGCTGTCTGAACGATTTCCTTTTGAACGTTATATCCTGGTCACAATCCATCGACCATCTAATGTTGATAATCCTGCTACATTGTCTGAGATAATGACCGCCCTGGACGCAATGAGCCTGGAAGTACCAGTAATTTTCCCCGTCCATCCCCGTACAGAAGAGCAGATCATGGCAGCTGGTCTAATGCCCAAGAACTCTCAATTCCTACTCGTTGACCCTCTCGGATATGTGGATTTTCTTGCTCTTCAAGTCCATGCCTCTCTTGTGCTGACAGATTCAGGAGGCATCCAGGAGGAGACAACCTATTTGGGAATCCCCTGCATGACCGCAAGGGCGAATACTGAAAGACCGGTTACCATCAGCCTGGGGACAAACCAGCTTATTCAGAGCAAATCATCTTCTTTGGTCCCGGCGATGCGGACCAGGCTTGAATCACAAAACCATACCCATCAGATACCCCCATTATGGGATGGGCGCACAGCTGAGAGGATCGTTCAAGTCTTTCAAGAGATTTAGAAAAAGGTTTGCTGGTTATGATGGCGGGTTATCAAGCCGCAATCCATGACCCCGCACGGTGATGATAAATGGATGCAGGTTATCAATTGCAGCCAGTCTTTCCCGTAAGCGCCGTACTAAAGCATCCAATGCTTGTTCAGAAACGTCTAAAGCGTTTTCAGCCCCCCAAATTTCTGAAATTATCTCCTTGCGGGGCACAACCCGATCTTGGCGTTCGTATAGCAATTCCAGCAATTGAAATTGAGAGGCAGAAAGGGGTGGGATCACTTCCTCGGTACCGATCCAAACCTGTCTGGAGCTTTTATCCAGTTTGAGTAATCCTTCTCGAACTGGTGAAATTCCCTCCATGGTTCCCATTTCCAGCGGCATAGTTGCATCTGAACTGAGGTATATGAATTGTTGGGCAAAAGCAATTTGGATCATATCCCCATCCTTAAGTAACTCCGGTTCGGAAACGAGAGCCCCATTCAGATGGGTTCCATTCTTACTGCCTAAGTCTTCTATTGTCGCCCCTGAATTTGTCAACGTCAAGCAGGCATGCCTCCTTGACACCTGGCGATTTGGTATCATAATTTCACATTCCACGTCCCGACCGATGATAATTTTATCTCCAATCATCCAGCGTTGGCCATTGAGTGGGCCAGATTGCCCGACCAAGACAGGTTTATCCTCATTATTTTTCGCCATCTTGAGAGCCTCCGTTGGTATAATACCATTTAATCTGAGGAATGAAGAAGGAAAATGCCGACTCCTCTAGAACCTGGCGTAATTTTACGCGATCGTTATAAAATTCGTCGGATTATCGGCCAGGGAGGTATGGGATCGATCTATCTGGCTGAAGATATCCGCTTGGAGGGTCGTCAGTGCGCGCTTAAAGAAGTCCAACATGAGAGTTCCATGCATGATGATACTCTCAAACAAGCAAGAGAGCAGTTCCTCCGGGAAGCACAAATTCTCGCCAGACTCGATCACCCCAATTTACCGAAAGTGTCCGATTACTTTTCCAAAGAAAACATGGAATACCTGGTGATGGATTATGTACCTGGAGATGACCTGCGCACCTTGATGCTGGACGCCCGTCGGAAGAAAACATTTCTTGCTGAACGTGATGTCCTTGGGTGGGCTGTTCAATTAGCGGATGCTTTAGGTTATATGCACCGCCAAGATCCACCGATCCTGCACCGGGATATTAAACCTAGCAATCTCAAGCTCACTCCAAGTGGATTGATTAAACTGGTGGATTTTGGGCTAGTGAAACTGCTTGCATCAGAAGAAATGACGATCACGATACTTCAGGGGCGAGGCACAGCGTTGTATACACCACTCGAGCAATACGGTGGTGATACCGGACATACGGATGTGCGCAGCGATATCTATGCCTTCGGAGCAACGTTATATCATTTGCTTACCAACATTCCGCCAGTGGAAGCAAGAGAACGATTTTTACATCCCGAAAGTCTTATTCCACTTCGGCAAATTAATCCAGATATATCCGTTAGGACCGAGCGGGCAATCCTGTGGGCTTTGAATTTACATCCTGATGAGCGTCCTCAGAATATTGAGGAGTTTCGCCAGAGCCTGGTTGGGAGAGCGAATCCTGTAACCCAACCTCGCCATCAACTGCCAAGACCTTCATTTGCTGACTTGGTTGGGACTCCGGTTGACAGGGTCCTGGTCGCTTTTGCTATCTTGGTGATAATTCTAAGTTTTATAGTAACTATGCTGTATTGAGCAGGGTTAGTTTGAATTGCTGATCTTTTGCCAACCATATGAAGTTCCCCACCCGATCCCTGCTCCCAGTATTGTCACCATCATCACCCCCCAAATACCAAAATAACTGAGCAGCTGCTCGCTACCTGGCAGGTGAGTTGCTAAATACATATAAGCCAATAATCCTCCGATGGTGGAAAGCAATCCTGCTCTTATTCCCCAGCGCAATACACTAAAAGAGGTGGTGACAAAGTAAATTAAGGTTCCAATCGATAAAGACACCACTGTGGCAATTAACCAATTAAGCATGCCTGATTGTCCTGGTGATGATGGAGTTTCAGGAAAGATACTTGGTTGGGGGGTTTCAGTTGGTTCGGCTTCCTCGGTGGCAGTCTCAGTTGGAAATTGGGTGATCACGAATTCGATAGTAGGCAAACCTTCGGGGGGGATATCAAACTGGAGGAAATTTGATTCTATTGCTGGATCACTGCGGGCATGGATGATGATCGTCCCTGCTTCTTCAATAAGAAATGTTGTTCTGGCAATACCATCCTGGGTGCTCTCTCTTTGTACCGCCAATTCATTTACACCCGCACTTAGAACAAATTCAACAATTGTCCCGTCTGGCACTGGGTGTCCATTGTGATCGATAATCACTCCTGTGCGCACAGGTATTAAATCCCCAGTTGTTAATTGCGGGATTTGTGTTGGGACAGGTGTACTCAAGTTTGCCTCGGGAATGTCAATTGCCAACTCAATTGTTTGATCAGGATCCGGAGAGGTTGCAGAGATCAAATCGTAATTGACCCCAGAAACTGAGACAGGCAAATCTCCCCTCGGAGATGGAATCTCGCCAAAAAGGACGCGGGCAGCTGTGTCGACGAACTGTGGGATCTTACTGTATAAACCATAATATGCATTCAACTTGGATATCTCGGTTGCATCCAGATAATATGGTGCATCGAATGCGAATACGATAAGGTTTTTTTGTTGGAAGAGGTCAGGTCGCTCGGCGAGGAAACGTGAGAGTGCTTGGGATGAGGATTTCGCTGTACTAACATCAGCCATGGAAAAGATTATCCATTGGGCTTGCTCAAGATCACCCTGGAGAACAGTGTAATCAAACTCCGGGGCTCTATTCAGAAGGGCTAACAGCTCGCTAAATGTATATGAGATCAGATTTCTCTGGACAACTTGTCCACCAGCAAGTGGGCCGTAAAGCCTGAGCACAGCGTCCCTCAAGCCAGATTTAGCAAATATTTGTTGATCTGCACAAGTCGAACATTGGCTTGAAGTGCGCACATCGGTGATAAATACAATCCGGTCGTTGATATTTGGAGGTGCCGGAATTGTTTCCACCAAGTCCGGGAATGAAGGGCTGATCAATGTTAATGCTTCCTGCGCTACCTGACGAGATATATTGTTGGATTCACCAACTGTAGCCAAGTTTTCTTGGGGGAGGAACGTTGAACCAAGGGTGAAAACTGCGTTATTGTTCAAGCGGTACTTCATTGTGAGGATTTTAAGAACAGATTCATCGATTTGTTCTTGAAAAGCTGGATCATCCCGGTACTTTTGCGCGAATAAATCCAATGTCCTGAGAACGGATGAATATTGATCTGGATCACTGGTTGAAATAAATTGATCGCCGAGAACTAAAAGGTCATTACCTGCTAGGAAGGCATCCCTGGCAACAAATCTACCCTGGAAGCTGAACCCTGTTGGATCTTCAAATCGCAGAAATGCGTCACTACCTAAATTTTCAGATACCATCACCCCACCATTCTCCACCCAATTTGATATCGGCGCAAGATTGATAAGCTGGTCTAAAGCAATGGGATCCATACTAACCGGTCGAGTTGTTTCACGAATGTTGCCTTGGAAACCTTGGTAACGAATGTGTGAAGTCAGCAAACCATCAACGGTAGCTAACTCTGAAGGCGCGTTACCTGTTACTGCATAGAATGGTGGTAACTCAATCTGCTTGAGCTGTTCGAGTGATTTCCTAACCGTAGCAACTTCCTCTTCTGGGAGTCGATCGGAGCTGCCATGACCGGGGAAATGCTTGGCAACAACGCCCATCCTTCCAGCGCTCCCCTCGTGGACTCCACTGACATAGGCACGTCCCATCTCACCGACCCAGAATGGATCTCCCCCGAACGTTCTCACGCCAAGATCACCGGCACCCTGTTCAATTGGGGATTCGAGAACATCCAGAGAGGGTCCTAAGAGAAGATTTATTCCCAAAGCTGAGAGCTCTTGACCGACAACATTGCCCACCTGACGCGCCAGTTCTGGTTGGAATGTTGCCCCAATAGCCATGGAGGATGGCAGTGCAGTCAACCCGTTAAACAGGTTATCCGCGGGAGGGCCATTTCCTTCCTGTGAAATCCCAATGAAAAGTGGGATAAATGCAGGACGGAAGTCTTGATTTGACTCGGGTTCAATCTGGTCGGATTGAGAAGCAGACCACTCGACTGTCTGAAGAGCTTTAGTGAGTTGATACGTTCCCGTTTCTGTTTGGGGTGGGGCTAGGAAATTATCACTTTCTCTTTGAAGGAATACACCACCAATATGGTGGTTCTTTATCAAGTCATAAATTTGAGATTCGAGCCCAACATCTGTTCCACTAAATGAAACCAAGAATAGTTGACCAACTCGTTCCTCGGGGGTCAAGGTTTCCAGCAAGGCTTCTGCATGATCCTGGGGAGAACTGATTTGGAAAAATTCACTAGCTGATCCGCGTGAACCCCAGAAGCTGGACAATAATGTTGCCATGAGGACCAGGCTGCGGAATAATTTCACTTTGATGGATACCAATAAGTGCGAATTTCTCATGATGGAACCCGCATCTCATCTTTTTCCTGGGCAATGATTTCATGCAGCAACGTGCGTCTTTTACTTCCACTCAGGAATTCGAGCTGCCTTATCCGCAAGGGGTCAATTTCATCGCGAATCAGATACAGTTCATCCTCGGTAGGCGGTGTTGTCTCTTGGATATCCGGTGCAATCTCAAACCTAAAACCTGTTTTTGATTGTATCCTTTCTAATGTTACTCCTCGATGGTATGAGATCAAGCGCATACCATGCTTGGGATTTTCTCCATTGAAATCAAACTGGCCTAAATCTGTGATCAGGCGTTGAGGGCCACTACCCTGAACACGTGATTCATCATACCCAAGACCTGAGCGAAAATCCAGATCAGGTACAAAGGTTAACCTGGAATGCCTGGGTACGTATAAATAAACCTTATCCAGATACGTTGTCACGTCCGGTATTCCCCCGGTACCGGGAAGCCGAAGGCGGGGTGATTTGTAATTCTTTCCAAAGGCGATATTGTTGAAATTTCCAAATTGATCCACTTGTGCTGGACGGAAGAATTCAAGAGGACAGAGGCGTGGGAAAATATCGATCACTCCCCGAACAAAGCCGATGGTAATTATCGCCCGATCGAGCCAAAGACTCTCAACACTCAGTAATCTTAATGGAGCTGGTTCATGGCACACTCCCTGTCCAATCGCGGAGGAAAAATAAAGATTGGGTGCGTGAGTGTGCCTAGCCAATAAATATCCTGCAGCGACAACCGGTGTGGCGATACCCTGGGCGACTACCTCGCCATCTCGAATGCAGCGAGAGATGCATACAACCATGATTTCGTCCGGGGTATAGTCCATAAAGATAACGAACCTAGATAATACGCTCACTTGCTTGACAAGCTTGCTCTCAACAAAGAGTCTGCTTGACCGATTTCTACATGAAGGTCGAATCCAAACTTTATAGAATTGATTCCGAGAATCACCAAATGAGATTCTGCAATAATTTTACCAATTAACAGGCGTTTAGCTTATCAGATAAGTATTCTTTAATTGGGATTGAATTTTGATCCGACTAAACACACGAGCTGCGAACAAAAATATCTTCACGAATTCATTGACAAAAAATCACCATTCAGCTGCGAACCGGTATTACTGTTTGTTATTATGATCAACAAAACTTTCGTTATTGGATAGCAAATGAGAAACGAGCGCAGGATCATCCGTGATGATCCCATCAATCCCTAGTCGAAACAGCGTCTTGATTTCTTCTTGATCATTCACCGTATAAGGATGAACCCGGTGTCCGTAATGATGAGCGGTATCCATTAATTTCTTTGTTACATCACGATTATTCGGGTGTAAGGCTTGGTACGGTATCAACGCTCTCCCGAGCCACCCCCGGGAGAGAAAACCGAGATAAGCAGCTCTTGCCAGCAATGCAATCGGGATATCTGGCGAGAACTTGTGGAATCTGCTCAATGGTATTGGATGGAAAGAAGAGACCAAGACGGAATTTTGTAAATCATAACGCTTGATGAGCTGGGAGACTTTCTCTGGTAGCTGATCGAACGGGGAAGTGTAATTCGTTAATTCAATATTAAAGAGGGTTTTTCCTCCATAAAATTCGAAAACTTCGTCCAACGTTGGGATATTTGCATGCCCGTAATCCACTGAAAATTGGGAACCGGCGTTCAGCATTTTCAGTTCAGCGAGAGATAAGTCCATCACTTTCCCGGACCCGTCCGTAGTTCGATCGACCGTCTGATCATGAATAACGACGACGTGTTCATCAGCGGTGAGCTTCGTGTCCAGCTCGACCATGTGAGCCTTCATGTCGATGGCCAGCTCAATAGCAGCTAGGGTGTTCTCTGGTGCGTATGCAGATGCACCGCGATGAGCGATTATCAAAGGCGATGGCCACGTGAGGACCATTTATTTTTGGTGACCTTGATTAGTAAAGGATGATCTCGGGGTAATGGTAGCTGATGGGCTTATAAGTCAACAAAGTAAGAAATGGCAGCCATATCGATGAGTTCGCGAGTCAGGGCTGGTTCAACTGAAAGATAACGTGCAATGTCAAGAATCTGGTCGCATAGATCTCTGGGATGAGAAGCCCTGATTTTCCTGCCTGGTTTGATATACCACTCCTGCAGTAAGTAGGCGAGACCTTGATTGCTGAAAGCTACACCCTTCGCTTCAGCTACTTGGTGAAAGATCTCCCGGAAGTCATCATAACTGGGGTCCCCTACTTCAATTTTGTGCCGGAGACGGCGGAGGAAAGCTTCATCGACCAAGTCTTTTGGTGGAAGATTGGTAGAGAAAACAACAAGCACATCAAATGGAATTTCCATTTTCCGACCAGTATGCAAAGTGAGGTAATCGATCCGATTTTCTAATGGCACAATCCAGCGATTGAGTAAATCCCTTGGGCGCACAAGTTGCCTGCCAAAGTCATCAATTAGCAGGATGCCCCCATTGGCTTTAACCTGGAAGGGAGCTTCATAATATTTATTTACATCATCGAAAACGAGATCCAGGCCAGCCAGGGTTAATTCACCACCGGTAATAATGAATGGGCGGTGTATGCGAATCCAACGTGGGTCACGTCGAGTGCTGGATCTCAAGGTCCCGGAAGCGGGAGCTGGTTCTTCTTCTGGTGAAGCCTGGTGGTTCACCGAGTCGTATATCTTCACCACCTGACCATCGATATACACAGCATAAGGAATATACATGTTTTCTTGGAGGATCATATCCCCGATCGCCCTAGCAATACTTGTTTTACCATTGCCTGGTGGGCCATAAAGAAAAATTGAAGTGCCTGAATTGATCGCTGGGCCAATCCTATGAAAGGTCTTATCCGCCAATACTAGGTGAGATAACGCTTTTCTCACATCCCGCTGATTCATATTCGTTCGTGAGCGACTTTGATTGCGAATAGACACATTGTATACTTCAAGAGGAACTGGGGCTGCCCCTGCATATTGGCTGCGTTCCAGGGCTTCTCGGGCGCGGGCTATACCGGCGCCGGTAATCGCGTACTGGTATGCCCCTTCTCCCAAACCAATTTGTGAGGTTTTCACTTCAATAAATTTCTCGCGTTTAAGTGCTTCGAGGATTTGATCGACAACATTCGGGAATGGCAGTGCCATCTCCTCTGCAATCGTGAATCCAGTCAGGTATCCCTGGAAGTAAAGTATTTTTAATGCAAGATCCTGCAACCAGAGCGGTGATAGCCCTGTGTCCTCCATTTTGTTGATTGCAGGCGGCGTAAAACTTTCACCGGGAAATCTATCTCGAACGGTTGGTGGAAAAGTAGATTGTAAACCTGCCATTTTTTGTACTCCACTACCCAGCAATAAGAAACCAAAAAAATTATAGCACGGGGACTGATAAAAAATATGTTTGATATGATCAACCTTCGAAAGTGTAAATTCCTAAAAATTCCATATGAATGGTAGAATTCGTTCTGATTTCCAATGAAAATGGGGATTTTTCAATGACCAGATTATCTGTAATTATTCCTGTTTATAATGAAATAAACACCGTAGAAGAGATAATCCGCCGGGTTGAGGCGGAAAATTTGGCTTCCGAGATTCTGATTATTGATGATGGATCTACAGATGGAACACGGGAAAAATTGAAATCATTGAATCAGGGGGAACATTTGCGAGTGATTTTCCATGATCGTAATCAAGGAAAAGGAGCTGCAGTCCGGACAGGCATCAATCAAGCAAAAGGTGAGGTGATTCTCATCCAGGATGCTGATTTAGAGTATGACCCGCGCGATTATCCAGCCTTAATCCAGCCGATAGAAGAAGGAATCGCAGATGTTGTCTATGGATCAAGGTTCCTGGGAGGACCTCGTCGAACAGCTATGTTCTGGCACATGGTTGCCAATAAATTACTGACGTTTATGACCAATATACTTTACAACACCATACTCTCGGATATGGAGACAGGTTATAAAGTCTTTAAGCAGGAAATTGTCAGGAATATGAAATTGCGGGCGAACAAATTTGATTTTGAGCCGGAATTTACCGCGAAGATATTAAAGCAGAAAGTTCGGGTTTATGAAGTCCCGATTTCCTTTAACCCGCGTGATTATGATGAGGGTAAGAAAATTGGTATATTTGATGCCTTTCAGGCTGTGTGGGCGTTATTGAAGTATCGGTTTGTCGATTAATCTTCAAACCAGGTTGATTGCACAGAGATATGGGGGGGGAATAAAAAGGGAAATCCTGGCTTGGATTGCTTGAATCGCGCGGTCAATCATCCGAATTCGAGGGTTTGATATCTCTCACCCTGAGTTGTAGACTTTCTTTTCCGTTGAACTCATTCGTTTCAAATGCGTACATTAGATCTACCAGGGACGGCATCTCTTCATACCAGTGACCCTGGCCAAATGCTATAGCATCATAAGTAATCCAACCATCGGTCACTGTTAATCTCAAGTGGTTTCCTTCCCTTCCAACCTGTCGATGATCGAGGATTCTCAATTCCCGGGAGACAAAAACCGGTTGGGGATTGCCATATCCAGTAGGCTGAAGTAAATCAAGCTGATCGATGATTTCTGGAACTAGATTAGAAAGCTGGATTTCTACATCCCCGTTAATGACAGGACGCAGATCAATCTTTGAGAGTTGTTCGAAAGCAATTGCCCGTAATCTAGAAATTAATTCGGGAAGATTCTCATTCCTGACAGTGAAACCTGCTGCAGCAGCATGCCCGCCATGATGCTCCATTAACTCCTCGCATTGATCCAGGGCTTCCGTTATGTGAAATTCAGGAATACTGCGGCAAGACCCACGAGTGTATGTATCCCCTTTATAAGCTACAATAGCGGGTCGGTAATATTGTTCGTTCAATCGTGATGCGGCGAGGCCAACAATCCCGGGATTGAATTCTGGGTCTGCAGCGAATAATAACAAGCTATCTGGGTCGTCATCAAGGGCAATCCGTTCAGCTTTCTCTTGAACTTCCCGGGTTATTTTTTGTCTTTCGCGATTCTGGTTGTCCAATTGTTGTGCGAGCCGACCGGCATTGTAAATATCCTCTGTTGTTAAGAGATCGAATGCAGCTAAAGCTGAGTCAAGACGTCCAGCTGCATTCAAGCGGGGTCCGAGGATATATCCAATATCTGAAGCCTGTAAACGGCGCGGGATCAATCCACACACACCGATTAACGCTTGAAGTCCTTGCCTTTTTGGCTGTTGAAGTGAGGCTATCCCTGCCCTGACTAAACTCCGATTTTCACCGATCAATGGAGCCAGATCAGCCACAGTACCAAGAGCGACTAGGTCTAAAAGGTTCATGGTTTCGAATTCATCTGACGTTTGACCTTGCTCTAATGCAAGATGACTCATCAGTGCTTTAGCAAGCTTGAAGGCTAAACCAACGCCCGCCAGGTTCTTATCCGGATAATCGTCGCCATATTGTTTGGGATTGATAACTGCCAGAACAGCTGGCAGTTCATCACCCGGGTGGTGGTGGTCAGTGATGATCATTTCCAAACCCAATTTCCGGGCATGTTCTACTTCTTCAATGGAACGCACACCACAATCCACAGTAACAACTAAATCCACACCACTTTGCTGAAGGCTGGCAAGAGCTTCATTATTGAGTCCGTATCCTTCGTCAAACCGATTTGGAATGTATCCTTCCACTTTCGCACCCAGGGTTGAGAGAACTTGCACCATTAACGCGGTTGCGGTCACCCCATCTGCATCATAATCGCCGTAAATCGCGATTTTTTCTTGATTTTTGATAGCTGACGAGAGTCTGTCCACCGCGCTTCCCATGCCGAGCAAATTAAATGGGTCTGAACCTATTGGTGGTCTTGCTGCGAGGAAATCAAGGGCAGCGGTTGAGGTTGGATACCCGCGGTTGAAGAGAATTTGTCTCAGTGGCTGTGGAAACTCAATTAATGATTTATCAGCTTCTGGTGTTATGAGTGGGAAAATTTGCCATCGTTTTTGTGGTTTGTGCATGATTCTTGCTGAAGTATAGCACAAACGTATATTGCAGGGCTTATGGATTACGATGTAGGTGTTTGATCGTTGACGCATTGTTCAAACACTGCTATTATGGACTCGTATGTCAGCTAAGCCATTAAACACCTGGTTTCAACGCATCAAAAAAGCTGTTGGTCAATCTTTGCGGTGGTTGACACCAGGTTTGGGGGTTAAACGATGGTTACTTCTTGTACTGTTGGGTACATCACTTCTCGGGGTTGGTTTAGCTATCTTGATCCTAGATGTTTATCGAACCGCGCCAGAAACTTGGTGGTTGCCCATTATCTCCGCTGCATCTCTGCGATTCTTACCCAGGCTTTTTCGTGCAGTGATTTTTGGTGGTTTGGGTGTCTCCTTGATTATTCTTGGGATCTGGGGGATTAATCGATCGCTGCTGGCGCCATTCTTAAAACCTGGTTTCAAGGTTGTTGACGCGCTTACTGTTCATCGTCGACGAGATCGGGGCCCTCGGATCGCAGTCATTGGAGGAGGACATGGGTTATCGGTCCTCTTGCGTGGTTTAAAAGACTATTCCAACAATATCACCGCTATCGTTACCGTCGCTGATGATGGTGGCTCATCCGGCAGGTTGAGGGAATCATTCGGGATTCTCCCTCCAGGGGATATCCGCAACTGTTTGGCCGCTATGTCCAACGATGAAGCGATGCTGGCACAGCTGTTCCAATATCGATTTCCCAATGGTTCTAGTGGATTGGATGGTCATTCGTTTGGGAATCTATTCATTTCGGCTTTGACTGAAATCACCGGCAGTTTTGAGGAGGCGGTTGCGGAATCTGGTCGAGTATTGTCTGTAAGTGGGCGGGTTTTACCTTCAACATTGCACAATGTACAACTGGTTGCGGACGTGAGACTACCCCATCTTGTATCCGAAGTGAGGGTTGCAGGCGAAAGCCAGATACCAGACAGTAATGGGAAAGTACGCCGGGTGTGGTTAGATCCAAATTCGCCACCTGCTTTTCCCCAAGCTGTAAAGGCATTGCTGACTGCTGATATTATTGTTATTGGCCCGGGGAGTTTATATACCAGCATCTTGCCTAATTTACTGGTTCCGGATATTGCTGATGCAATCCGTTCCAGCAAAGCGCTCAAGATATATATTTGTAATGTAGCCTCCCAGATCGGTGAAACGGAAGGTTACTCGTGTCTTGATCATATCCATGCTATAGAAGATCATGCTGGGCGGGGATTATTCGATCTTGTCATCGCGAACAATAACTGTGATCTAGAGCTGCCCGAAGGGATAAACTGGATCACCATCGATGAAAATATTGACGCGTATTATGCAGTGTATAACGGGGACCTGATTGATCCTGATATGCCTTGGCGGCATGACGGAAAGGTTTTGTCACAGGTTATAATTGATCTACTGGAGGAAAGAACCGGTCCTCTGGTAGAATTATAAGTGATAAATTTCACTTAAGAACCGATCCTAGGGAGTCTACGAAATCTCTTTTTTTAAACTCACCTAGGTCGCTTCATGTAAGAAAGATTTTTATACTCATTATTCAATGGAGGTTTGGCATGGCAGTAAAAGTAGGAATCAATGGATTTGGTCGAGTCGGTCGCCAGGTATTTAAAGCGATGCGTGATTACCATCCCAATGAACTTGAAGTTGTTGCCTTCAACGATATAGGTGATTTGAATACGATGGCACACCTGTTGAAGTATGACTCTAATTATGGAAGATTCGATGGCACCGTCGAGGTTGGGGAAGGTCAGCTCATGATCGATGGTAGGCCTGTTAAGGTCTTCAGTGAAGCCGATCCTGGGAATTTACCCTGGTCAGACCTGGGTGTAGAGATTGTTGTTGAAAGTACGGGTCTATTCACGCTTAAGAAGGATGGCATCAACAAGAAGGGTAAAGAAGTTCGCGGTGCAGAGAATCACATTACACAAGGTGGAGCCAAGAAAGTGATAATCTCTGCGCCCGCGCAGGGTGAGGACCTGACTATCGTTCTGGGTGTTAATGATGATAAATATGACCCGAAAGGACACCATGTGGTCTCGAATGCTTCCTGTACCACGAATGGTCTTGCACCTGCAGTAAAAGTTGCCAATGATAAATTCGGGATCAAGCGCGGTCTCATGACAACCATACATGCGTATACCAACGATCAGAAAATCTTGGACCTGCCGCATAAGGATCTTCGTCGGGCTCGTGCTGCGGCGTTGAGCATTATCCCCACTTCAACCGGAGCAGCAAAAGCATTGAAGCTGGTGATCCCGGAGATGGATGGAAAACTGGATGGTTATGCTCTGCGGGTGCCCACCCCGACTGTTTCGTACATTGACCTTACTGTTGAGCTGGAAACCGCGACAACTAGTGAAGATCTGCGCCAGGCATATCGAGACGCGGCCAATGGACCTTTGAAGGGCATCATGGAAGCCACTGATGAGCCGCGGGTCAGCATCGATTACAAGGGAGATCCTCATAGCTCTATTATCGATTTGCCGCTTACCATGGTCATGGGTGGTGGACCAGATACCTTTGCCAAGATTGTCGCCTGGTATGACAATGAATGGGGGTATTCCGCCCGCACCGCGGACCTGGCGGCATTGATGGCGAAAACCTTGTAATCTCGCTCAGGGAATATTTGGAACGTGGATAGTCACCGCGTTCCAAGTTTTCCGCGGTAGGAGAATTGATGTTTAATAAGAAGACAATCCAAGATGTTGATCTCGAAGGAAAGAGAATCCTGGTTCGAGTAGATTTCAATGTACCGATCAAAGAAGGCGTTGTAGGTGACGACACACGTATTCGTGCATCTCTGCCCACTTTGCAATACATATTGTCACATGGTGGCACATCAATCTTGTGTTCCCATCTGGGCAGACCTGATGGTGAACCTAAGCCAGAATTTTCTTTGCGTCCTGTGGCGGCTCACTTGAGCACGCTGCTTGGGCAACCTGTGAAATTTGCAGGAGATTGTATTGGACCGATCGCCGAAAAGGCGGTGAACGATCTTTCTCAAGGTCAAGTCTTGCTGTTAGAAAACACGCGCTTTCATTCTGGTGAGAAGAAGAATGATCCCGAAATGGCAAAAGAGCTAGCAAATCTCGCGGATATTTATGTAAATGATGCCTTTGGATCTGCTCATAGGGCACACGCCTCGACCGAGGGAGTTGCCAAATTCCTACCCAGCGTTGCTGGTTTACTGATGGAAAAGGAGATCGTCTACTTGGGTCAGGCGATAGCTGATCCTGCCAGGCCTTTCATTGCAATTTTGGGTGGCGCAAAAATTAGCGATAAGATCGGTGTTATCCGGAACTTACTCGAGAAAGCTGACCAAGTGATGATCGGGGGAGGAATGGCCAACACGTTTTTCAAAGCACAGGGATATCCAGTAGGTGACTCGCTGGCTGAGGATGAATCTTTAGGTATCGCTCGGGATTTGCTTCACCAAGCTGAAAATCGTTTACGCCTGCCAGTTGATGTGGTTATCGCGGATAGGTTCGAAAATGCGGCCGATCGCCGGGTGATCAGCATGGGTCCAATTCCGCAGGGTTGGCGGATTCTTGATATTGGACCTGAGACTGTACAAAGGTTTGAGAAAAGTATCCAGGGAGCGGGAACGATCGTATGGAATGGCCCCATGGGAGTATTTGAGTTTCCCCGCTTTGCAGAGGGGACATTTAGTCTGGCAAAGGCAGTTGCAGATTCAAATGCAATCACAATCATTGGGGGGGGTGATTCTGTGGCAGCAGTGAAAGAAGCTGGTTTGGCCGAAAAAATCACCCATATCTCAACCGGCGGGGGTGCTTCCCTGGAGATGCTGGAAGGGAAAGTTCTGCCAGGTCTAGCAGCCTTGGCAGATAAAGATTAACTGGAGAAAATTTTCAAATACCAAAACACCAGTCCCTCTAGAAATCCAGGGATTGGTGTTATCCTTGTTAGACGCAAAAAGTATAGATATAACCAGGAGTCACGAGAATCATGAATCGAAAACCTTTGGTTGCTGGAAATTGGAAAATGAACATGACGGTAGCTGACGCCCGGCATCTTGTCTCCCAGATGGTCCCAGGACTGCAATCGAAATCGGGTGTGGATAAAGTGATATGCCCTCCCCATACAGCCCTGCTTGCGGTTTCTTCATTGCTTGAGGGTACTGACATTTCCTTGGGAGCTCAAAATTTGTTCTGGGAACCGTCTGGTGCTTTTACAGGCGAAATTTCACCAGCGATGGTTGCTGAATTTTGTGACTATGTAATCTTGGGTCATTCTGAAAGAAGGGCATATTTTGGGGAAACGGATAAGGATGTTAATCGGAAAGTACAGGCAGCATTTGCCCATGATTTGACTCCGATCGTCTGCATCGGTGAGACCTTAGAAGAGTATGAAGCCGATCGGACTTATGATGTTGTATTTCGACAAGCAAAATTAGGGCTGGATGGCATACAATTCGCAGGGCAGGAGAGTGATGGCAGTAACTTGGTAATCGCTTATGAACCAATCTGGTGTATTGGTACAGGCCGTGCTGCGACCCCAACAGATGCAAATGAAGTCATCGCAAACGTAATTCGTCCAGCCTTGGGGGAGTTATTCGGCAACGAAATAGCCCAAAGGATCCGAGTATTGTATGGTGGCTCTGTTACTGGCGATAATGCCAGAGATTTCTTCCAACAGCCGGAGATCGATGGTGCTCTGGTGGGGGGAGCTAGTTTGAAAGTTGCAGATTACACTCAAATTACGCTTGCTGCTGTGCAGTGATAGCTGAGTTAAACAGCTTAGGCTGGTTCCTGATTGGTGTTATCGCTTTAGCATTTCTCCAACGAAGACTACATTTCGAGATCCAGTCTGTCCTCTTTTTGCTCACCAGACGTATAGATCTGGCGATTGCGATTTTTTCAATTCTCTTTCTACCCGGTGTGTTTCTGCATGAGCTGAGCCATTATTTCATGGCTCGTTTACTCAGGGTGCCGGTGGGGAAATTCTCCATTATTCCCCAATCCCTGCCCGATGGTCGCTTGAGGTTAGGTTATGTGGAGACTGCCTCGACCGATTTTCTCCGGGATGCGTTCATCGGTACCGCGCCCCTGATCGCAGGATCCTTGTTTGTCGCTTATGCTGGATTCTTGCAGCTGAATTTTGATCTCTTTTGGGGGCAATTATCCTCAAATCAGCTCTCCGCAGTAGTTATGGGAATTTCTCAAATGGCTGATCAGCCCGATTTTTGGATCTGGTTTTACCTCGTTTTTGTGGTCAGCAGCACCATGTTTCCTTCAGCAACCGACCGTAGGGCATGGAACATGCTGCTCGTTTTCTTAGGTGTGTTTGTTGCATTGCTGCTGATCTTTGGCGCAGGACCATGGCTGTGGGAGACGCTGGGCACAAGATTTATGGGTGTGGTTGAGGTCTTCTCAATAATCTTCATGCTCAGCGTTCTTGTGCATCTCATTTTTCTTCCACCATTATGGATTTCGAGAGTCTTTCTGGAGAAAATCTTCAACCTGAAGGTAGTGCGATAGGGACTTATTGACCAACATTTTCGTTTCCCTTTTATGTTAGAATTGGGCTGTCGAAAAAGAAAGAATTGTAAAGAATCCACATGCCAGGACACATCGCAGAGGTGAAAGAGCCCACGAGCGTGTTTTTTTGTTGCCTACCATGAATGCAATCATTTTATGAAAATTTTGGATTCTTCTCTACATTACATGCTAGGTTTGCACATTTTGTGCCGTTGTTCCCTGCCAGGGTGGATTGAGCAGGAAAGAAGAAGATTTTAGGAAAGGTAAATTTATGAGCGATACTGCCCTCACTCAATTGGAAGAGGTTAAGGATAATCGATTGTTATCGTTCCTGGATCAGCGCCAGGTGAAAATGATCGATGAAGCCCTCGCAGCTCTGGGGGATTATGGTGAACTGCGCTTGATTGTTGAAAAAGGTCGCCTGCGCTTCATTGTCACCCAAAAAAGTTTCGATGCATTAAAGTGGCAGCCTGGAGCAATCGAGAAATAGGCAAACGAATAGAATTTAACCCTTCAATGTATCCCCAAATTTCACCTTTTAGGCAATAATCGGAATGGTAAAGCATGGCTGAAGCCTGGTATGCGTTGCGCAGTAAACCGCGCAAAGAGGAAGTTTTGTGGCGGCAACTTCTTGCTCATGAAGTTGATGTCTTCTTCCCACGCATCAAGGTCAATCCGGTCAATCCACGTTCTCGCAAACTGCGGCCTTATTTCCCGGGATACATGTTCGTGCAGGTGGATTTAGATGAAGTCGGTTTGTCGAAGTTTCAATGGATGCCGCACGCTATTGGGCTGGTCAGCTTCGATGGTGAACCCGCTACCGTACCAGAGAACCTCATCCATGCCATCCACAAGCGGGTAGATGAGATCGCCGCTGCTGGCGGTGAATTCTATGATGGGTTGAAACCCGGTGAACCTGTCCGGATCAGCAGCGGACCTTTTGCGGGATATGAGGCGATTTTCGATATGCGTTTACCTGGAAGTGAACGGGTGCGCGTGTTGATTCAAATGCTGAGTGACCGCAAGGTATCCGTGGAACTCAAAGCTGCACAGGTTGAACGCAAGAAAAATCGCTGATCCTTTATTGTGAAGCATAATTTAATCGTGCTTATTCCCTTGAACGAGATTTTTAGAGATGTCGGATGGGCGGAGCACGCCTGATGGTTTTTTTTAATTTAATGATTCAATGAAGTCTGTAAGGAGAAAATTTTGCCCAAAGCGTTAATTACCGGGATAACCGGCCAGGATGGTTCTTATCTTACTGAGCTATTATTATCCCAAGAATATGAAGTACACGGCTTGATCCGTAAAGCCAGCACGTTTAATACCCAGAGAATCGAACACCTCTACCGCGATCCCCATAATGGGATATCCAACCGTTTGTTTCTCCATTATGGTGACGTGGCCAACACCGGCAACCTGGTTGACCTGATTTACAATGTCCAGCCGGATGAGATTTACCATCTGGCTGCCCAGTCCCATGTCAGGGTCAGCTTTGATTTGCCGCTGTATACCGGGGATGTAACCGGGTTGGGGACTCTGCGCATCCTGGAGGCGATCCGCAAAAGCGGGTTGAATACCCGTTTTTACCAGGCATCCTCCAGCGAAATGTTCGGCAGTGCTTCACCGCCGCAAAATGAAGATACGCAATTTGAACCGCAAAGCCCCTACGCTGCAGCGAAGGCTTATGCTTACTGGGTCACCCGTAACTACCGCCAGGGCTATGGAATATTTGCCAGCAACGGCATCTTGTTCAACCACGAGTCACCGCGTCGCGGGGAAACTTTCGTCACCCGCAAAATCACCCGTGCCTTGGCTGCCATTAAAGCCGGCAAGCAGCAGTATTTATACCTCGGGAATCTGGATGCCAAGCGTGATTGGGGGTATGCCCCTGATTACGTGGCAGCCATGTGGAAAATGCTGCAGCTCGATGCCCCCGATGATTTTGTGATTGGTACAGGTGAGGCCCATTCGGTGCGTGAATTCTTGGAGGAAGCCTTCAGCTATGTTGGGATGGATTGGCAGGAATTTGTGCGCATCGATGAACGTTATTTCCGCCCCAACGAGGTGGATTACCTGATGGCAGATTATAGCAAAGCCAAGAAGGTGATCGAGTGGGAACCACGGGTCATGTTCCGTGACCTGGTGAGGGTCATGGTGGATGCCGACCTGGAGATGACCGGTCTCGAGTCCCCCGGCCAGGGGCGCAAGATATTAGAGCAGCACCACGGCGCCTGGCACCGCTGGGACAGCCAGGTGGTGGAAGGTTTGGGGTGAGATAGGAAAAGAATAACCGGTTCATCGGATTGGTTTAAAAGACAATGACCTCTATGTTTTCTAAATGGTCTTTACGAATTCTTTTTTCCCTCCTCACTTTTAGTTTGATAATTTTTATTTGGTGGTTAATCCCCCAGGCTAAAAGCATATTTTTCCAGATTCAAGGAGGGCAACTACTAGATGAAGCTATTCAATCAGCACCAGATTTTAATAACGAGTCCTTATTGTGTTCCCTAGAGCCAACTAGGGATAGAAATTCCTATGAGCTAGCAACAAAGTCGATAGGATTATTGAAGAAAGCAGTTTCGTACAACCCAAACTTGGCTCAGGCATATCTGTTATTAGGGAGAGCACATTGTTTGATTGGTGAATTCGATGAAGCTGTAAAATTCTCTTCGCATTACACATACTTGAAACCTGATAATCCTTTGGGTTTTATCGAAGCAGGCTTTGGTTATTTAGCAATGGAAATTGGGAGTTCCCGTGATAAAGTAGCTGACATGTGCCAGATGGATGGGGAACAAAATAACAAGAATAATTTTCGTGAGACGGCTGTTGTTCTATTTAAAGAATCAGGGATTGATGGACAGCAATTTTCTGAATTGGCGAGCGAAAATTATTCAAAGGGTGATTTCCAAAGAGCTGCCTGTTATTTTCAATTAGCTGATAGTTTTGGTTCGCCCAAAATTAAACAGGGTGAATTAGTTCAAAAAATATTGATGACCTTATCTGGTGTTCAATTCCCTGAAAATAATTCGACTGATTTACCTGGGATCAAGGAATTATCAGACCATTTGTTAATCAATCCTGACGAACTGTATTGGATCCAGCCTCTTCCAGCTGTTGGCAAACCCCTGGATTTGGTGATGTCCGATAATATTCAGGTTGGTGTGATGTGGTGGAATGGATCCGCAGGTCTACCAATACGTGTTCATGAACCAGGAAATTTTAATCTTTCCTTTGTGGCGAAACATTCAAGTCCACCACCAATCGAATTGGAAATCGAACTTAACCTAAAATCGGTGGAGGATTTTTCTTTATCAAAAGGTGATTTGAGTTGGCAAGGGTTGGAAACAGAAATTTACCTGTCACGAGGAATTAATCTACTTTCAATAAATTTCAATAACGATGGTAAAGAGAATGAAATTGACCGCAATGCTTATATTGGTTGGATTCAGTTAGATCGGAAATAAAGAAAATGGAGATAAGAATCCCTTTCAATAAACCTACAATGATTGGCAATGAAAGCCAATTCTTGGAAGAAGCACTTCATAATGCCCACTTCTCAGGAGACGGCACGTTCACCAAGAAATGTAATTTAGCACTTGAAGAAATTCTAGGTGTACCGAAAGTACTCTTAACGACTTCGTGTACTCATGCCTTAGAAATGTCAGCAATATTATTGGATATTCAACCCGGCGATGAAGTTATTATCCCCTCATTTACCTTTGTCTCAACCGTAAATGCTTTTGTGTTACGAGGTGCAACTCCAGTTTTTATTGATATCAGACCAGATACATTGAATATCGATGAACAGCGATTGGAGAAATTGATAACCAGAAATACAAAGGCGATTGTGCCTGTTCATTATGCAGGTGTAGGATGTGAAATGGTTTCGATTATGGAAATTGCTAATCGCTATGGAGTACCTGTGGTGGAAGATAACGCACATGGATTGTTTGGTAAATACGAAGGTCAATTCCTAGGTACATTTGGTAGATTTGCAACCCAAAGTTTTCACGAAACGAAGAATTTTACCTGCGGTGAGGGAGGTGCTCTC
>CP070764.1:4187160-4200633 GCA_020349245.1 Chloroflexota bacterium
TCAAGAAGCCCGGTAATCATCTCAGATATTCCACCGCACCGCGAGATCGCTAACAGAGTTGAATTTATTCCGTTAATTGAACCTGATGATAGCGAGGGATTTGCGAAAGCGATCGAGAGTTTCAGAAGGATGACTCCTTCTGAGCGAAAATTAATCGGTCAAAAATGCAGAGAAGTGATTGAACAGCAGTTTAGCTTACCGGTGATGCATGCGGGGTTAGCGGAGATTTATTCCCAGATCACTGGATACTCGATTCCTTACTGGCAAGAATCAGACTGATTCAAACAGCTTAATATAGTTTACCGTTTCACAATAATGAAATATTCAGGGAAAAAGATCGCGATCTTCCTGCCTTCTTTGGCAGGCGGAGGTGCAGAACGGGCGATGCTGAACCTAGCTCATGGTCTCGGAGAAAAGGGAATAGCTGTTGATCTCGTCCTAGCACAGGCTTCTGGACCTTATCTCAAAGAAGTCCGAAAGTCAGTTCGGATTGTTGACCTCAAAGCCCAAAGGGTTTTGGCGAGCTTACCTGCATTAACTAGATACTTAATCAGTGATCAGCCTGATTCTTTGCTATCCGCTCTTGATTATGCCAATATCCTTGCCATCTGGGCACGAAGATTTGCTGGACAACCTTCTTATGTGGCTGTGAATGAACAAAATACAGTCTCAAAATCAGCCAGGAATTCATCCAGGCGTCGACAAAGATTCATTCCATTCTTAGTAAAACACTTTTATCCCTGGGCTGATTGCATAATCGGAAATTCCCAAGGGGTCGCCGAAGATTTGAGTCGATTAATTGGTTTACCACCAGAGAAAGTTACAATCCTTTACAACCCGGTGATCACACCTGATGTTCGGGAGAAGGCCCGCCAGCCAATTGAGCACCCCTGGTTTGAGAAAAATCAACCGCCTGTTCTCCTCGCGGTTGGCCGATTGACAAAACAAAAAGATTTCCCATCCCTAATAAAAGCCTTCCATCTCGTCTCGCAAACTCATCCAGCCCGCTTGATCATCCTGGGAGAAGGTCCAGATCGAGAGGCACTCGAGCAGCTTATTAAACAATTAGGATTGGAAAATAAAATCAGTATGCCCGGATTTGTTGAAAACCCATATTCCTTTATGGCCAATGCATCGATGTACATTCTCTCCTCACGATGGGAGGGATTGCCAACTGTCCTCATTGAAGCTTTGTACTGTGGACCAAAGATCATTGCGACGGATTGCCCCAGCGGTCCCCGGGAAATTCTGGCTGACGGCAGGTATGGTTCATTGGTCCCAGTGGGAGACATAACCGCCTTGGCAGGGGCAATTGAAGCCGGTTTTACCGGCGATATTCCAAATCCAAGCCCGGAAAGCTGGAAGCCTTATACCTTAGAAGTAATTGTAGACCAATACGAGGATCTGCTCCTGAATAGGCAAACTGGAAAATCCAGATATTCTAACCCGTATTCTCCAGCTAAGTATTAGATTATTCCAAGTTAACGTTCCCAGATATAAAAAAAAGCATTAGGTGAGTAAGAATTGAGCAAACTTGAGACAAACAGATTAGGGATCCTGCACATCATTATCGCTGTTCGGGAGACAAGTGCTCCATACAACGAGCACTGCCTGCCTTGGGCACATGATCGAAATATTTCAATTTGTACTTATTTTAAGTCAGAAGTATCAATACCTGAATCGATCACATTGTATGAAGGTGATGGATCTTTACTAGGTTTCTTCCGAGCCTTAAGGTCTTCGCTTGGGAGGCAACAATATCATATTATCCACGTCCATTCCCCTCACCTTGGATTGCTTTTTCTGCTGGCTACCCAATTCAAGCACCACAACATCAGATCTTCCGCCGTTGTTACGGTACACGATTCCTACCAAAACTTCAAATTTCGCAACCAATTGATGCTTTTACCGGTGTTTGCTGGATTTCAAAGTGTCGTATGCTGCGGCCGGGCAAGTTACGATAGTTTTCCAAAGATATACAAATGGTTTGCTGGTGACAGGTTGACTTTTGTTCAAAACGGAGTTGACATTGAAAGAGTTGATAATATTGTTTCTCAGCAAAATCTATCGGCTCATAAAATTAATGACTTGACCATCGTTGCTATCAGCAGGTTGGTAGATATAAAGAATCCATTTATCGTGGTAAAGGCATTTCAACAAAGCCTCAATGGCAATGACAACAACATTGGTCTTATTTATATTGGTGAAGGTCCATTGCGAGATGACCTTGAAGAAACAAGACAAAGTCTCGGGCTTGGAAACCGCCTTGAGCTAACCGGGCTGATCCCTCGTGACAAGGTATTTGAATATTTATTCAACGCTGATTTATTTATTTCTCCATCGAAAGGAGAAGGTCTTCCGATAGCGGTGCTTGAGGCCATGGCTTGCCGGCGACCGGTTATTCTATCCGACATCCCCCCACATCGCGAGATTGCCAAAGGTGTAGATTTCATCCCGCTTATCCCCCCAGACGATGTTGCGGGCTTCGCAAGTGAAATTGAGAAATTTAGTAAGATGTCTATCTCACAAAGAAGTGAAATTGGCGATAAGTGCAGAAAGCTGGTTGAGGATCGATTCAGCTTGCCCTCAATGCATGCAGGATATACAGCTATCTATACGCAGTTATGCGGAAGATCCATGCCCAATCTAGCTATCGCTGATTGACATTGATTTACTTATCGTCGCCAATAGCGAAAACCCTACTACCGTCATGGTATGAACTAAATCCGTTGTATGGAAAAAAACGATGACCTTACCTAACTTTATCATGATTGGCGTTGCCAAAGCTGGAACAACTTCATATTTCCGTTACCTTGACCAACACCCACAAATTTATATGTGCCCGATAAAAGGGAGCAATTACTTTGGATATCAGGATGCACTTGATTGGAAATGGTCCGATGAAGGCGAACCACCGTTGCTGCGCCACTTTCAAGTAACAACTTTCGAAGACTTTGAAAATTTATTCTCGGGGGCAACAGGTGAAATCGCGATTGGCGAGGTTTCGCCACAATATTTTCGATGTCCCACAGCTGCCCGTCGCATTCAGGAGTCAATCCCTGACGTAAAATTAATAGCCAGTATTCGCAATCCTGCTGATCGGGCATTTTCGGGTTTCATGATGCGAACTCGCAGAGGTGAAGCAGTAAAAAGTATCCGTAAAGAATTAACCCCAGACTCGAGCCATGTGAAAGAAGGATTCTATTACCAGCGGATGAAAAGATTTTTCGATATATTCCCAAGAGAGAGCATAAAGGTATATATATTCGAAGAATTTAAAAAAGATCCCACAAAAATTCTCAAAGATCTATATAATTTCCTGGGTGTAGACACTGGTTACGTGCCAGATACATCTGTACGGCACAATCCTGGAGCTGTACCGAAGTACAGGTTATTGAATCGGTTGTTCTATGATCCCAAGATAATCCAAACAGCAAAGCGTTTTCTTCCAGAAAATTTCCAGGCAAAAGCGAAACAGACCCGTCAAATGAATTTAAAGTCATCCCCAAAATTACCTCAAGAAGTGAGAGCTGATTTACTAAACATTTATCATGATGATATCCTGCAGCTGGAATCTCTAATTCATCAAGATTTAACTATCTGGCTTAATGGAGACAGTTCCAACGCGAAACGGTAAATTCCCGAGTCAGATAAACTAAAAACTTCGAAAGACATTTACGATGACATATCCCACATTTATTGGTATTGGTGTTCAAAGAGCTGGTACTACATGGTTGCACAACCTTCTTGCCAGTCATCCAGATGTGTACATGCCTACCCAGCGAAAAGAGATACGTTTTTTTGAAAGATATTATGCCCGGGGTCTTAATTGGTATGAGACATTCTTCTGCACCGAAGAGGAGGCTAAAAGATACAAAGCGATTGGTGAAATATCCACTCAATATTATGATTGTGAAGAATGCCCGGAAAGAATTTATCAAGCATTCCCTTACATCAAAATAATCATAATGTTAAGAAATCCCGTAAATCGAGCTTATTCTCATTATGGATTTGTCGTTCAAAGGAGAAATTACAGGGGCTCATTTGAGGAATTTTTATCTTCGCGGCATAAATCAATGGAAAAGGGATTCTATAGCCGATATCTCAAGAATTATCTTCAATATTTTGAGAGGTCACAGATACTTGCCCTGATTTTTGAAGAGGTTTTTACAGATGTCACTCGCACAAAAAATTCCCTGGCGGAATTTTTAGACATATCAGCAGACAAGTTTCCACCAACTGTTGGGAAAGGAAAAGTAAATCAGAGCAGTATTCCGACGCATCAATCCCTGTATGGTTCCATCGTAAAGGCAGGGCGTCGATTGCGAAAATATAATCTTGAGCCTTTAGTTGATTCTGTTAAAGGTCTTGGTATAGATCGCATCTTGTCAAAAGGGAGCACCCTACCACCTCTAGACCCAGAAATGAAGAAGGAATTAGAGCAGCTGTATTTAGATGAATATGATGAATTAGAACGTTGTTTGCAGATTGACTTAAGCCTATGGCGCACATAATTTCCCAATTCTTGAATATCATTTATTATCCCGATCAATTACAAGTGATATGGCATTAAATTTATCTCTATGATCGTCGAATTTATCGGCAGTACCGGAGCAGGAAAGTCAACTTTAATCTCAGAGGTCGAACGCAGATTATCGGATAAAACAGAAGTCTCAACGGCATACGATATCGTTGCTTCCCCTTTCGGACTTCGATGGGTAACCCACCCATCGGTAAGAAATATCATTCAAGAGATTATCAGTTTCCCGTTTTTCGTTATCTCGCTTCCCCGCCATAAAAAATTTGTCAGCCTGAATTTAAAATTATGGCTGCGCCGAGCGAAGCTCAACCTTTTCACCTTCAACAATTTAAGGAGCCTAGAGAGAAAAATCGGTGTTTATGAGATAATCAGACGAAACGATCAGAATAAAATCATCCTGGTTGATGAAGGTACAGTCCTCACAGCACACCATGTATTTGTGTTTACCGAACAGGATTTTACCCGGGATGACTATGCAAGTTTCTCCAGGTTACTCCCTCTGCCAGATGTAATCATCTATATACAGGCACCAGTGAAAACCTTACTTAAACGCTCATTGGAACGAACTAAACCACCAAGAGAGATGAGGGCGAAAGATCCAGAATTAAATGAGCTGTATCTCCAGCGTGCCGTGAACATGTTTGATCAGCTAATCGCTCAGGAAAGGATTAGAAACAGGGTTCTTACTGTAGAAAATCCTGATTCAAATAATGGGACAATTGGAAATCTTGCGGACCTTATTAGCGAATTTATTTTGAATAAAAAATCCTCTATCAATGGATAAAGCTCGAACACTTAATAACTTAATGATTTCCTTATCAAAGACGAAAATCCAAAACTTATTTGAAAGTATTAATTCGACAGGAATTCGATACTGCCATTGGAAGAGCAACATTTCTCTCGCAGAATCACTCTCGGGCCAGACAGATATTGACCTGCTGATCTCTCGAAAAGATGCCAGAGCGTTCAGATCCATTCTGGACAGACTGGATTTTCAACCCGCAGTCATGACGGATGGTGAACGATTTCCCTCAGTTGAACACTATTATGGACTGGATGAGGAAAGTGGTATTTTGGTACATGTGCACGCTTATTACCAGGTTATAACTGGTGAAAGTCTGACAAAAAATTATCACTTTCCAATTGAAGAAATGCTTCTGGAAAATACACGAGAAGTCGAGACAATCTACTTACCTCGAAAAAGTGCAGAACTTATCGTGTTTACCCTGCGCATGATGTTAAAACACACCTCACTTGTGGAACTTGTTTTACTTCAGCGATACTGGCACGGAGTAAAAAAAGAACTCACGTGGTTATTAGACTCCGGCCCCATCCAGGAAACCAGAAGCCTGTTGAAAACCTGGTTGCCTTCCATCGATGAAGACTTATTCTTAGAATGTATTGCTGCGCTTGAAGGTCCTGCTCCAATTCTCCGGCGAATCTATCTCGGTCATCAGCTGCGCAAACAATTGAAATTCTATTCTAGGCATTCTTCGGTTCATGCCTGGTTTTCTGGTATCCAAAAATTTTCCTTAACAGTTTATCGGCGTCTGGTTCACTCCCAGAAGAGCATGTCACTGCAAAATGGAGGCGCAATCATCGCCTTTGTTGGTCCGGAAGCCACTGGCAAATCAACCCTCATCAAGGAAATGAATCGCTGGCTGGGCGAGCATTTTTCAGTCCAACAGATTCACGTGGGTAAACCAATGTCTACTTTCGTCAGCTTTGTGCCAAATTTATTCCTCCCAGCTTTACGCTCAATTTTCCCTTCTTCCAGGTCAACCCACATCAGCAGTCAATCAGCTCATGGCGATCAACAACCTAAAGAAAATTCTGGCTACCCCCTTATCTTTGCGATTCGATCAGCTTTGCTTGCGTATGACCGCTGGTCCCTGCTCTCAAGGGCATATAGCCAGGCCTCGAATGGAACACTTGTATTATGCGATCGCTATCCATCTATAAAGAGCGGTGCTCCAGATAGTCCCCAGTTAGCACATTTATCGATAACGAAAGATAAATATTCACTCCGTAGGCGATGTAGAAATATTGAAACTCGTCTTTATCGTCAAATCCCCCCCGCAGATTTAATCATTTATCTAACTGCACCGATCGAGGTCACGATTTCTAGAAACGCCAACCGGGATAAAACAGAGCCAGAGGATTACGTCCGCTGGCGGCATGCTGTAGGATCCAATTTAGATTTTGGGGACACACCAATCCAAAAAATCAATACTGATCAACCATTTGAAGATTCATTGCTCCAAATAAAACGAGCAATTTGGAACGCTTTGTAATCCGGTTAATCGCCTCACAACCTTCGATATTTCCGGGAAAACAATGCTTTTACTCACTGGTGTGAAGGATAAATACATATGGTAGTAAGGGTTATCATGAAGAAATTGCTCCCGGTAATACCATTACATAATTATCTTCAAATTTAGAAGCTTATCCAATGTGCAAAGGGGTGGAAAAATGGTGAATACAATAAAGGTTCCACGACAAGAAACTTTCTCAGAGACGAAAAAAATATTCGAAAATATTCACAGTCGTGAATTATCATCTGAGCCCGAACGTAAAATCCGGGTGCTGGTTGTCATTACACAGCTCGCAATGGGAGGCGCAACAAACGTTGCCCTGGACCTCGCAAGCTATTTTAATCAGCATCCGGATTTTGATGTACAGCTGATAACTGGGCCGGCTTCAGAAGACAGGAATGATGTTACTCACCTGGCATTCGAGTACGGTATCAAGACGCGGGTTCTGCCAAGTTTAATCAATGAAATCAACCCAATCGCAAATCTAAGAGCTATCACTGATATTCGAAAGATTATCCTCGAAGAAAATTTTGATATTGTTCACACGCATACTAAAGTGGCGGGGGTAGTCGGGCGTCTTGCAGCTAGGTCGACAGGTAGCTGCGTGATTATCCATCACGTCCATGGCTGGGGATCTCCAGAAGGAATGTCCATGGCAACTCGCATGCTTCACGTAAGTCTGGAATGGCTTTGCGGGCAATTTTCCGATCGGATCATCGTGGTATCCAAACCAGACATAAATAAAGGCCGTGATTATCACATCGGTGGAGAAGACAAGCTGATGTTGATTTACAACGGCATTGACTTGGAGAAATTTCGTCAACCGGTTGATGAGATGATGATGCGCTCAAAGTTAGGTCTCGAGACTGATAGCAAGCTTGTGGGTATGATCGGCAGACTCGAGGATCAGAAGAATCCGCTAGATTTTATCCGCGCAGCAGCTCACGTCTCCGAAAGATATTCCCGGGTACAATTTCTAATGGTTGGCGGTGGGCCACTCCAATTAGAATGCGAACAATTAATTGATGAATGTGACTTAACAGGAAAATTCTTCTTGCTAGGATTTAGAGATGACGTTGACAAAATCCTCTCAATCCTAACCATGACTGCAATGAGTTCTCTGTGGGAAGGTTTACCGATTGCATTCCTCGAATCAATGAGTGCAGGAAAGCCAATCGTTGCTAATGATGTTGATGGCGCTAGTGATGTTGTCAAGGATGGGGAAACCGGTTTTCTTGTGCCTCCTCACCAACCATCAGAGATGGCGGAACGCATTCTAACCCTCCTTAATGACGAAGAACTCTGCGAGAAAATGGGAGAGCTTGCTCGACAGCGTTCAAGTTTTTATTCAAAACAAAGAATGCTAGAGAATGTTGAAACTTTATATAAAGATTTGTACTCAACATCTCAAGTACTAATATAGAGAATTAAGATAAAAAACTTGTCTTCTTATCATTGAGAATCAAATCGGCGGCTAAGGGGGGAATTTATTGATCTCAAGATCGTGTAATTCTTCCTTTTTCAATCAGGAATCTTAATTAAACTGTATCAAATTCTAAAATTTTACGTTTAAATGTACAGAAGTCTCTTTGATACCCTTTAGCCTTTACGTTAGATTCATGCGATAAGGAGTAAATTAACGGGCAAATTTTTTTCTGGTAGGAAAATTCTTCCTATTTCAAAGTAATTTTTCATTTTGGGGCTGGAGAATGAATTATTTTCCGGAGAGGTTCAAAAGAATAGACTTAGGAACGAATATATCCAAGCGAGGGTTATTTATTAACCCTCATTTCAAGATAAGTAACAAAATTTTTTCCCAATTACATTCGGTAATTTTCACTCGTACAAGGTAAATTATTTTGAGAATCATGCTGTTCAAATTAATAAATACTCTGCAAAGCACGAATTTATCTCTCTTCTTCGAGTGTTCATTGTTTGAGATGTCGGTCCGGAGAATTGAATGGAAGTAGAAGTAAAAAGATTTTTATCTGAAAGTAAAGCTGAAGACCATGGAAGAGTTCTCACCGTGAATTCAATGACGCGCATCCAAGGATTCTCAGCGATGATGATACTGATCTTCTCAGATTTGACTTGTATTCTCGCTGCCTCCCTCTTCAGTGTTGGTCTCCAGCTCCTTATCCGATATAAATTGGTAGTCTCACCATTACAGATTGGAGTATTTATCTTCTTATGTATCATCGCGTACGCATTGTATGGCTTATACTCAAGATTTAGTATCAGTCCAGTTGTGGAACTAAAGAAATTAACGATATCCACCAGCTTAATTTTCTTGGTTATATTGGTGGAATCTTTTTGGTTTACTGACCATGGCCGAAATTACTTAATTTTTCTGGCATTAATTTGGGGTGGCAGCCTGTTGTTATTACCTTTAGGGCGTTCCATTACACGCGCTATCCGGACGCGGATTGGGTTTAATGGGGAACCCACTGTGATTATCGGTTCAGGAAAAGTTGGAAGAGCACTCATCCGGCATCTAATGAATAACCCGATGGTTGGGTTACACCCAGTCGCAATGATCGATTTTTCACCCTCATTGGGAAGTAATGAGGAAGGGGATCTGCCCATATTTAAACTGTCCGATCCCACCAATTTGCAAAGTTTCTCCCGGACGAGTGGCATTAAAACAGCAATTATGGTCTTATCTGAATGCCCTCCAGAATTATTGAGGGAAGCTGCAAAAATCGAAGAATCTGGCTTCCGCCGGATGGTTTTCATCCCCAATGAACAGGAGATCAGTAATTTGGGTATAAAGACTATGGATTTAGGATCTGTTTCTGGTCTCAAAGTGGAATGGAGTTTATTCAGCACGTTTTGGAGTTTTATCAAACGCAGTATAGATATTATCCTGGTATTATCCGGTGGCTTACTGATCGCCCCAATGTTAATCATGCTCGGCTTGATCGTAAAAATCGATTCAAATGGAAGCATCTTCTACGGACATACCAGGATTGGTAAGGGAAAGAAGAAATTCAAAGCTTGGAAATTCCGCACGATGGTTCCCAATGCCGATAAGCTCCTGCAAGAATATCTGGAGAAAGATCCGGATTTAAGAAAAGAGTGGGAATCTTCCTACAAACTTCGCAAGGATCCTAGGATAACCCGAGTAGGTCGAATTCTGCGCAAGCTTAGTCTCGACGAATTGCCCCAAATCTGGAATGTCCTCGTTGGTGAAATGAGTCTCGTCGGACCTCGACCGATAATTGAAGATGAGATCAAATGCTATGGGGACGTTTTTGATATGTATGCCCTCGTTAAACCAGGCATGTCAGGTTTGTGGCAGGTATCGGGTCGAAATGACACAAGCTATGATTATCGTGTACAGCTGGACAAATATTACATCAGCAATTGGTCTATCTGGCTGGATTTGTATATCTTAGCTTTAACGATAAAGGCTGCATTTATCAGAAAAGGTGCGTATTAATCTAACCATTTCCCTAGGTTGAATACTTTTAATTCGATTTCTTCGACAGATGTAAAGCCTGAGATATCAAGAATGCCCAACTGCTAAATTCCACTAAATTGACTGGTTTTCGAGTATATTCAAAAACGCCTGGGATATCCAGGCGTTTTTTCTTGTTGATGATTCAAATAAGCTAATCCATTATTTTCAAAATTCAGCATTCCACCAAATGCTCCACATTCTTTGATTTGTGTATAATTTATCCAGGTCAATAAGTGAACTTTAATCTTCAATTGAAGGAGACACCGCTGTTATAACGATGGTACCCCCCCAGGTTATCCGCACCAAGATAATTCCTCCCCAAAAATCTGCAAACACATTAACCCGTCCGCGCTTGACCAAGCTGCTGGAAGAAGCATTAAACCATCGGCTTACTTTAATCCAGGCGAGTGCTGGATATGGGAAAAGTACCATGTTGGCATCGCTCGTGGAGTGGGAGCTACCCATAATTTGGTATCAAGTTACCCGGGAGGATAACGATCCCCTGGTATTTCTCCAGCATCTCAACCATTCGACACAATTGGCTCTTCCCAAGATCAAGGGGTTACCTATACCAATTTTAGATTCGTGGGAAGGATCTCGTGGCCCCTTACCATCTCATGATATTATCAGCCATTATATTAACGCGGTAAGTGAGGGGGTAGTCTCACCCGCGCTGCTGATCCTAGATGATCTACACCTGGCTATTGATTCTGATGAGATCGCAAAAAGCCTTGATTTATTACTAAGATTAGCTCCACCAGAATTACACATCCTGTTGTCCTCACGACCGAGACTAAATCTGCCCAATTTATCACTTTGGGATACCCGCGGCCAGGTGTTGAAGCTGGATCAATCACACCTGGCGTTTACCATTGACGAGATATCCGAGCTGTATACGAAATGCTACGGGTATTCCCTCTCCCAAGAGGAAGCAGAAAATCTCCATTCAATCACTGAAGGCTGGGCAATCTCGCTCCAATTAATCTGGCAGAGCTTGCGATCTAATGCAGCAACTTCGATATCAGATGCTCTGAATCGCCAACCCGCGTCACTCAAGAGTCTTTTTGATGTGCTTGCCAATGAGGTCTTCGGAAAACAACCCGGTGATGTACAGGATTTCCTGCGCATCTCCTCCACCCTGCGCGTAATGTCTGTCAAAGCCTGTAATGCTATACGGCACAAGCACGACAGCAATGAGATGCTCTCATACTTATACCAGCAGGATTTGTTTGTCGTCCCCCTGGATGAGGTTCATTTACGGTACCAAAATATATTTCGCCGTTTTCTCCAACAAATAACCCCGGCAGACCAGCGTAGAGAATGGCACTTATCAGCTGCAAATTATTTTCGCGCAAAGGGCGATTCGGAATCAACCATTTATCACCTACTCAAAGCAGAAGATTTTCTTCAAGCTGCTAATTTCCTAGAGGCATTCGGTAATGAACTTATTGCCCAAGGTCGATTAAATTCTTTAACCACTTATCTTGAATCTCTCCCACCTGAATCCTTCCACCAACATCCGATGCTGCTCTCTTACCTGGGTGATCTGGCTCGCCTGCACAGCCGATACCAAGAGGCATTGGCCTGGTACCAGCAAGCGGAAGCGATCTGGCGCGAACGAGGAATGCTCAATGATGTAGGTAGATCGTTGCGTGGTCAAGCTCGAATTTATCTTGATACAGTCGATCCTTCACGAGCCGAAGCATTACTGCAAGAAGCGCTTCGCTTGAGTGATGGTATATCTGACCGGGAAACACAAGCCCGTTTGCTGGAAATGCTGGCAGAAAATAAATTAAACGCAGGAAAACCTGAAGAATCGGAATCATTGCACCATAAAGCCGAAAAGCTCCGCTCGGAAGGACCCACAGATTCTCAACTTATTTTCCGGGTAATGCTGCGCACTGGTCGGCTTACAGAAGCCCGCCAAGCATTGGAAAAAAGGGTGGAGGCTGAAAGGCTTTCTTCTATCCGGCTCCCCCGGGCTCACCGGGAATCCCTATTCCTACTTTCACTGATTTATTCTTTCCAGGGGGAAGCGGAAGCTGCGCTGCACACTGCCATCGAAGGAACACAGCTAGGGGTTGATTTAGATTCTCCATACATGAAAGCAGTAGGCCATATGCGGCAGGGACATGCCCTTATGTTAGTACCAAGCAAAGAAAATTATGCTCGAGCGCGCCAGCAGTTTCAGCAAGCAATTGAGATAAGCCACGAACTGGTTACACCTCGGCTCAGAGTTGAAGCTAACTGGGGATTGTGCCGTGCATTCGGCTTCCAGGGTGAATTATCAAAGGCCCACGAAGCAGCGAAACAGGGAATCAAGATTGCTCTCCAGGCTGGTGATGAATGGATCGCCTCGCAAGTCCGGACAGCTTACGGTGCTAGTTTAACATTAGCCCGACGCTTTAAATTGAGCGAAGAGTGGCTTCTGAATGCTGGACGAGGTTTCCACGATTGCAGCGACAGATTTGGATATACTGCTACCCGTCTTTGGTTATGTATCGGCTGGTATTTACAGGATGATTACCCACGACTTGCCCAAGTATTACCTGAAGTGCTGGTGACCTGCCGAAAATTTGGATACGATTTCCTTTTTAAGCAGCCAACCCTGCTTGGTTTTGATGATATCAGATCGATCATCCCAATGCTTTTATTCGCCCGAGAAAATAACTGGGAAAGCGGGTATATTGACTATTTGCTGGATTTGATCGGTCTACCAAATATTACGATGCACCCAGGATATCAACTTCGGGTGTATACATTAGGCACTTTTCAGGCATGGCTCGGGGACACACTGATTCAACCAGATGGTTGGCGCCGCGAAAAAACCAGGCATCTTTTCCAGTTGATGATTACGAATCGCGATGCCCCTTTAGATCGGGAACAGATCTTTGAACACCTTTGGCCTGGCGCGGATCCTTCAGTTTCCACACGGAATTTTAAGGTTGCCCTGAACACGCTCTACAACGTCTTAGAACCTGCCCGCAAACCAGGAAATGATTCTACCTTTATCCTGCGGGAAGGCACAATCTATGGACTGCGGCCAGGTGCGGATATCTGGTTGGACGCTGATATTTTCACAGCTTTATTGAATGGAGCAGAAAATATTCCATCCGAAGAACCTTTTACAGCAATACCACT
This sequence comes from Chloroflexota bacterium, assembly GCA_020349245.1. Taxonomy (GTDB): domain Bacteria; phylum Chloroflexota; class Anaerolineae; order Anaerolineales; family UBA4823; genus PFL25. The sequence goes on from CP070764.1 coordinate 4,200,620, forward strand.
TTTAGAAAAAGCTA
>CP070764.1:4200733-4212944 GCA_020349245.1 Chloroflexota bacterium
AGCGGTGTGGATATTGACCACCGGGAGGGATTCTTAAACGGCGTGGTGTATTTCTGCGGGCTCTGCCGCCAGACCTATCCACCATATTTTAATTATCCCTTGTTCAGTGAAGCCCCTGCGGGTGCTACTTCGCCAGAATGGCAGGCCGCAGCCGATATTCTGGTCAACAGCGCGGTGAACACAGTCTATATCACGCCTGGATCGGGAGATGAAACCCTGCTTGAATACCTGGCCGAAGCGGGAGTAAATTTGATCGGGACAACTCCTCCGCCAGATGGCCTCATCGACCAGTGGATTGCCACCGTCAGTGGCGATATCTCATCTGCCCTACAGCAAGCCTGGCCTGACCTGATCACTGGCCAGAGCGGCGCAGTTTACAGCGCACCACTCGCCGTCACCCATATCAATCCAGATTTGCTCAGCCCGGGGAGGCAGCGCCTGGTTGACAAAATGATCGCTGAAATCAGCGCTGGATTCATTGACACCGGTACCGGAACAACCTCCGACTCGCCTTAAATCAAGAATCATTCCCCTCCATCTTAAAATTTCGCCACAAACTTGCCAAGATTAAGAATCGGAGATATACTTTTTAGAAATGGCTGGTTTGATCGCGTTTGATTGCCCATTAAACCAGACAAAATGCTTTCAGAATAAGGAGGTCCTTTATTTGAAAGTTTTTCTTTTCCCATTTGAGAAACCAAACTGAATATTCCACTTTCCACAATTCTAATTCCCCATGGAGGAGAAAGAAAATGCATAAAAAACTTCTATCGATCCTGTCAGTCCTGATCCTTGCTGCGCTGGTCCTGGCCGCCTGCGCACCTGCTGCAACCGAAGCTCCGACCGAAGAAGCAGCACCCGAGGAGACAACCGAAGCCGCACCACCCGGGGAGTCCTTCCGGATTGGCTTCGTGACAGACACGGGCGGTATCGATGACCAGAGCTTTAACACCAACCAGTGGGCAGGTGTACAGCGGGCAATAGATGAATTGGGTGCCCAAGGCCAATTTATCCAGTCTGATGAAGCCACGCAGTACGAACCCAACCTGACTGAATTCGCCAGCCAGGGTTATGACCTGATCCACGCCTCCGGCTTCTTCCTGGGAGGCGCAGTCGCAAACGTGGCTGCCCAGTATCCCGATACGAAATTCTCCATATTTGACTATTCATATCCAGATCCCTTTGGTGTCCCAGAAGGTGTGGTCGGTAATGCTGAATGCATCCCCAACGTCATGGGTTCAATCTTCAAGACTGACCAGGCTGCATTCCTGGCTGGATACCTGGCTGCTGGTATGACCAAGACCGGCAAGCTTGGCTACTTTGGTGGAGCCAAGATCCCCACCGTGACCATCTTTGGTGTTGGTTTCCAGGCTGGCATGGAGCACTATAATGAAGTCCATGGCACCAGTGTCGAGCTGCTTGGTTGGGACAACGAGACCGGTGAAGGTCTCTTTACAGGTGATTTTTCTGACCTGACCAAGGGGAAAGAAGCCACCGAATCCCTATTTGATGAAGGCGCCGACATCTTTATCCCTGTCGGTGGTCTGATCGGATCCCCCGGCTTCGATGTTGCCCGTGAGCGAGGTGGATACGGCATCTGGGTTGATACTGATGGTTATCAGTCCCTAACCGGTGTGCAGGACGTGATCCTGACGAGTGTCATGAAAGTCATGGATGAAGCTGTATTCGCCATCATCAAGGAAACCATGGAAGGAAACTTCCAAGGCTGCGGCGTTTATGTTGGTGACCTGAACAATGGTGGTGTAGGTCTTGCGTCTTATCACGATCTGGACAGCGCGGTTCCTGATGATCTCAAGGCAGAGGTAGAAGCTCTTGCCCAGGATATTATTTCTGGAGAAATTACTGATACCGGGTGTGTCTCATACCCAGAGCATTGCCCTGGCGGCTTATATTAATAACCCAGTCTCATCCACAGGATGAATCACTATCAGATAGAGTAAACAATCCTAGGCGGTGCCAAAATGATACTTGGCACCGCCTGGCTGAAATTTCGCACTTACATAATTCGAGAACCTTCCCAATAATCATTGAAGGAGATGCTTATGCCTCCACTGCTTGAGCTGCGAGGAATCACAAAACGGTTCCCTGGCGTCCTAGCCAATGACAGCATCGATCTAACGCTGAATGAAGGTGAAATCCTGGCCCTACTGGGGGAAAATGGCGCAGGTAAAACTACCCTGATGAATGTCCTTTACGGCTTATACCATCCGGATGAAGGTGAAATCCTGGTCCGTGGTGAAAAAGTGGCTATCCATGGTCCAAATGATGCCATTGCCAAGGGCATTGGCATGGTCCACCAGCACTTCATGCTGGTCCCGGTATTCACCGTCACAGAAAACGTAATGCTGGGAGTTGAATCGATTAAAAACGGTGTCTTCCTTGACCGCAAGAATGCAGCTGACCGGATAAAAGAAATATCCAGCCAATTTGGTCTCAATGTCGATCCCGATGCATTGGTAGAAGATATATCTGTGGGTGTACAACAACGGGTTGAGATCATTAAAGTCCTATACCGCGAAGCAGACATATTAATATTCGACGAACCAACTGCAGTGTTGACTCCTCAAGAAGTTGAGGAACTCTTCACGGTTATACGATCATTGGTCGACCAGGGTAAGTCCTTGATTTTCATCACCCATAAACTTAATGAAGTCATGGAAATAGCCGACCGCATCATGGTGCTGCGTCATGGCGCTATGGTAGGAACTACAACGCCAGGTGAAGCCAGCACTGCCTCGCTGGCCAACATGATGGTCGGGCGGGAAGTCCTGTTAGAGGTTGAAAAATCTCCTCCAAAATATGGAGATGTGGTCCTTGATGTCAAGAACTTAACAGTTTACGACGACCGCCACCTGCTGGCGGTGGATGATGTCTCCTTTGAAGTTAGAGAAGGAGAAATCCTTGGTGTAGCCGGAGTTCAGGGAAATGGCCAAACTGAGCTCGTTGAAGCATTAACCGGTTTACGGGAAGTGGAAAATGGGGAAATCATGGTTGATGGGCAAGATTCAACGCATTTCTCCCCACGTCAAATCACCGAAATCGGTACCGCTCATGTTCCAGAGGACCGGCAAAAAGACGGTCTGATACTCTCCTTCCCCGTCGCTGACAATTTGGTGCTCAACACGTATTATCAAACTCCTTATTCGAAAGGTATGAATCTCCAACAAGACCAGATCGAGAAAGCTGCCACAGAGCGCGTGCAGGCATTTGATGTCCGCACTCCCAGTATTTTCGTGCCAGTATCCAATTTATCCGGTGGCAACCAACAAAAGGTAATCGTTGCCCGGGAATTTTCACGACCGATAAAGCTACTTATCGCCTCCCAACCCACGCGTGGACTTGATGTAGGATCAATAGAGTATATTCATGCGCAGATCGTTAACAAGCGCAACAATGGTTGTGCGGTGTTGCTCGTGTCTCCTGAATTAGATGAGGTATTGAGCCTTTCGGACCGGGTTGCAATCATGTTCGAAGGCAAATTTATTGACATGCTAGAGGGTGATGAGCTTACCCGGGAGAAGTGCGGTCTATTGATGGCAGGTATTACAGAAACCGTTTCAGATTAATAAAGAATTATCCTCCACCATGACTCTCTGCCAGATAGGAGGTCAAATTGAGCCAAGAACCGGAAGACATCAAAGAAGTTGATACTGAAAAACAGCCATCCTCAGAACAAGATGAACGGCCCCTGTTGCAGAAAATCGCAGTCAGGCGAAGTGCATTCTCCGCCTTAGTCGTCCCACTCCTGGCGGTTTTTACTGCCTTCATTATTGGGGGTTTCATTATCACCATCTCTACTCCGCAGACCCTGGCAGCATGGGGCCAGTTCTTCAAGGATCCACTTGGGGCACTCAGCATCACGTGGCAAACCGTCTGGACAGCGTATCTAGCCTTATTTGAAGGTGCTTTTGGTAACCCAAAATTAATATTTGAAGGGTTCCAGGTCTGGTTCTCCACCGGCGATACAGCTCCTCTCCTAGCTGCTCTACGTCCTTTCAGCGAAAGTCTGGTCATCTCTACGCCCTATATTTTCGCCGGCTTAGCCGTAGCACTCGGTTTTCGAGGTGGCCTCTTCAATATCGGCGCTGAAGGGCAATTATTCGTCGGTGGTTTAGCATCTGCTTTTGTTGGTTATTCATTGAGTGGGTTACCCATGATCATCCACCTGCCGTTAGCTATCTTAGCTGGCTTGGTTGCAGGAGGCCTGTGGGGAGCCATTCCAGGTTTTCTAAAAGCCCGCACTGGGGCACATGAAGTGATCAACACCATCATGATGAATTACATCGCCTTTCGTTTGACAGATTATCTGCTCACTGGTCCAATGATGCGTCAAGATGGTCTACCAATTACCCCACAGATTAAACCCTCTGCATATATTCCTACGTTGCTGCCACCCCCTGTCCGGTTACATTGGGGTTTCTTCATTGCAATTGGAGCCGCGGTTCTGGTTTACTGGTTCTTGTGGAAAACACCGCGCGGTTTGGAAATTCGCATGACAGGTGCTAATCCAAACGCGGCCCGCTATGCGGGTATCCGCATCGCTTTCATTACGGTATTGACCATGACCCTCAGTGGTGCACTGGCTGGAATGGCCGGAACTGTACAAATTTTGGCAGTCGACCACCAGCTGGTACGCGCTTTTTCAACCGGCTATGGTTTTGATTCGATTGCATTAGCGCTGTTAGGCAACAGCCATCCCCTTGGTGTTGTGTTATCTTCATTACTGTTTGGGTTCATGCGCGGTGGGGCCGCGCGAATGCAATCAGTGGCGGGAACACCGGTGGAGCTGATCCGGATAATTCAAGGCATGGTCATCATTTTTATCGCTGCGCCCCCAATTATCCGTAGCCTATATAGATTAAAACCACCCGAGGAAGAAGAAGAGACTGTCCTATCCCGGGGCTGGGGATCATAAGATCAGATGCAAGGAGGACCGCATGCAAGCTACTGTCGTTGAGAAAAAAACCCGAGACTTGCGGGGGATAGCTATCGCCATCATCGCATTCATGGCTGCAGCCGGAATCTTCTTGATGGCATCCGGAAAATCTGGGATGAATTCAACTTTTATCCTGACTAGCCAGCGAGCAGGCATTACCATCGCCGCGCCAGACGTGGTTCTTCCCACCATGACAAGTTTAATTGTCCTCGGTGTGTTGTGCGCCGCGGCTGGATTCTGGCATGTTTTCCGTGGATTTAGAAATGGCGATATGATAGTCATCCTGGTTGCTGGCATAGCAATCCTTGCCTTTCTTGTCTGGGCTACAAGCGACAAATCCCTGAATTTAACTGGAATGTTGGTCAGCAGCCTTGTGCGCGCCACGCCGATCGCTTTGGCATCCCTGAGCGGAATCTACAGTGAACGCTCCGGTGTTGTGAATATCGGTATCGAAGGCATGATGTTGGTAGGTGCGTTTACCTCTGTCGTGTTTGCCAGCATAACCGGTAACATGTTCGTTGGGATCATCGCTGGGGTCTTATCCGGCGTGTTGCTGGGAGCCCTGCATTCCGTGCTGTCTATAAAATACAAGGTCAACCAGATTATCAGTGGTACAGGCATAATTATCCTCGCATTGGGTTTAACCAGCTACCTGCAAAGAGCGATCTTGAACAATTATCCCGAACTTAACCAACCCGGACCTGCCATCGCTGCCCTACCCATTCCGGGTTTATGGCAAGTTCCATTCCTTGGACCAGTCCTTTTCAATCTCAGTCCCATCATCTACACCTTGTTCGCCCTGCTGATCGTCACCCAAGTCCTGATGAATAATACCCGTTGGGGGTTACGAGTACGATCTGTTGGTGAACATCCAAAAGCGGCCGATACATTGGGGATCAACGTCTTTCGCATTCGTTACATCAGTGTATTACTCAGTGGAGCAATTGCAGGCTTGGCTGGAACTTATATGAGTATCGGCGCAGCAGGAAGATTTAATGAGGGTATGACAGCTGGAAAGGGATTTCTGGGGCTTGCTGCTATGATCTTCGGCAATTGGAACCCATTTGGTGCTTTTGCAGGGTCTCTAATTTTCGGTTTCTTTGATTCATGGCAGGAAAAATTAGCCCTATTACAGGTGGGTATACCAGTTGACTTGTTGGGGATGGCGCCATATATCGCCACAATGATCGTATTGGCAGGTTTTGTAGGTCGTTCCAGAATGCCTGCTGCCGATGGCCAACCATACGAAAAAGAGTGAGAGCAATAACGATCCCTGGCGTTTAATTTAACCTTCAATTCGTGGCTGCCAGCACCTATCTGGCAGCCACACGCTTTTAACCTGCCAGGTAAACCCACCGGAATAGAATTCAGTGCATGATGTATACTTTAGGTCCAAACAAGTAGAGGTGTCGATCAAGTGGCAGTGCACAAAACAGAGGTACCGATCCAGGGAATGGACTGCATGGAATGCACCCGGCATGTCCAGCAAGCCCTGGCACAGATCCCCGGCGTAGAATCCGTGGAAGTCTACCTCGCAGCAGAAAAAGCTATCATCCAGCATAAACCAGGCTCCGCGGACCTAACGGCTATACGCAAGGCGGTTGCCGAAGCCGGTTATTCAGTCCCCCCAACAGATAACCAGGATCCTCAACCCCAATCCCCAACGAACCTGGCGAAACCAATCCTGACCCTGCTGGCCATCCTCTTTGGCGCGATCCTGTTTGTCCTGGTTGTCGGTGAAGGTCTGGGTGTCTTTGCCCAGATCACAGCAAGCATACCATGGCCGATCAGCCTGGTTGTGGTGATCCTGATCGGATATCCAGCATTCTACAACGTTATCAAAGCCACCCTTAAACGCCAGATAATTTCCCACACGTTAATGAGCCTGGGGGTTATCGCGGCAATCGCCGTGGGTGAATGGGCAACCGCAGCTGTTGTGGCTTTTTTCATGCGCATCGGTGATTATGTGGAACACTTCACCGCTGAGCAGGCCCGCCAGGCGGTAAAAGATTTAGGAGAACTTGCACCACAAACTGCCCGCCTGGAAGAAAAAGGGATCGAAATTGAAGTCCCCATCGAACAAGTCCAGGTCAGCGATATCGTGGTCATCCGTCCAGGTGAACAGATTCCCGTTGATGGAGAAGTGATCGCCGGGCATGCAGTTATTGATCAATCTGCGATCACCGGTGAGAGTATCCCGGTTGAAGCCGGTCCCGGAACCCATGTGTTTGCCGCCACGATTGCTTCCCAGGGAAGCATGCGAGTGCGGGCATCCAGGGTTGGTCCGGATTCGACTTTTGGGCGCGTGATCATGCTGGTTGAGGAAGCTGAAGCTCACCGGGGCGAAATCCAGCGGCTAGCCGACAAATTCTCAACTTATTACCTGCCCGTGGTGCTATGTATTGCCCTGCTGACATTACTCATTCGCCGAGATCCAATCGCCACTGCAGCAGTATTGGTAGTTGCCTGCTCGTGCGCCTTTGCCCTGGCGACGCCCATCGCGATATTGGCATCTGTGGGAGCTGGGGCAAAACGGGGATTGCTGATCAAAGGCGGAAAGTACCTGGAGATCCTGCCCAAGGCGGATATCCTGCTGATCGACAAAACTGGCACGCTCACAATCGGTAAACCCTATATTACCGATATCCTGCCCGTCAAAGACAGGCAAGGCATATTTGATTCACTCCCCATAACAGCCGGTTACGAGAACCCCCAGGTTCAACTGCTTGCACTGGCAGCTCAAGCGGAAAGGTACTCAGAGCATCCACTTGCTGAAGCTGTCCGATACGAAGCAGCACGGCATAATATCGCCTTTGTAGATATTGACAATTTTAAATCCGTTCCCGGTGAAGGGATCAGCGTTAAATTAGACGGATATACAATTTCGCTGGGAAATCAGAAATTCATTGAGCAAATCACAGGGATCATCCTTGGAATGGATGAATTGGATGCGTTGCGAAACCAGGGAAAATCCCTGCTGTATATCGCCATTAACAAAGAATTCTGTGGAATCCTGGCAGCCAAGGATAAGCTGCGCGAAGAAGTTCCGCAAGCAATCCAATCTATCCGCCACCTGGGTATCCAGGATATTGAACTGCTGACTGGCGATAACCAGGCCAGTGCAGCAGAGTTAGCAGAGAAATTGGGTATCACCTATCGCGCCGAGCTGCTTCCTGAAGATAAAATTTCAATAGTCAGGGACTATCAGGCTGGCGGACGAAAAGTGATCATGGTTGGAGACGGGGTCAACGATGCCCCGGCCTTAGCCCAGGCAGATGTGGGGATTGCCATGGGTGCCGCGGGTCACAATATTGCCATGGAAGCTGCACACATTGTATTAATGAATGAAGATTGGCAGCTGATCCCTGAAATCCTGCAGATCGCCCAGCGCACGACTCGGGTGATAAAAGGCAATATCGCCTTCACCCTGGTCTATAATTTCATCGGTCTCTCGCTGGCTGCCCTGGGATTCCTGCCCCCGATACTGGCCGCCGCGGCGCAGTCTATCCCGGACCTGGCGATCCTGGTAAATTCGTCTCGCCTTCTGCGCCAGAAGTAGCCTTTAGCAAGTGCAAATTCAGCCCCAAATAAATCACTCAATCTGATTGCGGAAGGAGATTGATACAAATATTGTGCAAGGGAGGATTTGCGCCTGTAGTTAATCTCCAGTAAAAATGTACGGAAGGTGAAATTGGAAAGGCGGTTGCACTTCGGTTATTGCTGGTTCACCGGAAACGGGTGCGGAGAGCTGCGCAGATTCAACCTGGTATTGGTCGTTGACGATCATCCCGATAAAGGTCTTTGCCACGCGAACATTCAGCCCAACTGTCCGGCTATCAACCGGTTCCATGCTGTCGAACTCCCACTGCACTGTCTTACCATCAAAAGAATATGGACCAGATGCCGAGACAAAAGTGGTATTTTCTGGCAAGATATCGCTGATCAGGATGTCTGTCGCTTGCCCCTGCACAGCGCTGTGGCTTATGGTAAGTGAATAATGGATCTGCTCACCCGGGAATACATCGCCTGTGGGGGTGGTTTTTTCTATCCAGAAAGCATCCCCATGGAGGGCAGCAAGGGCATCAATGCGTCCCCAACCGGAGAAGTTATTGGGATAAACTGAACCTGAAATGCCGCCGCAAATACTTGTGCTTGGTTCTACCTGAACTGGTGCGGCGTTGCTGGTGATCAATCGCTCAATCTGATCGACCTGTCCGATCAGATCTGGCTGGGCAGAAAACAGCAATGCTGCCAAACCAGCCACATGCGGTGCAGCCATGCTTGTTCCGGTGAGGGTCGTGTACTCGCCGCCTCTGATGCTGGAGAGAATTAATGTCCCGGGAGCGGAGACATCCGGCTTGATCCGCCCGCTGCCGTCAATGGTCACCGGCCCACGGCTGCTGCTGGAGGCGAGCGTATCATTGCTTTTGGTATTGCCCACAGTAAAGGAAGCATCATAAATCGCTGCCGGGGTAGCGATCGAAGCACAGGTTGGTCCTCTATTGCCAGCCGAATGGACCGTCAGGATGCCCGCTGCCCGCACCGCTTCCACAACCGATAAAAGAACCTGCGGATCGGTACAGCCTTCGTCCTCAGGGCAAGACCAGGAATTATTAATCACGTCGGGGGCTCTTGATGGATCGGGATTGAGATTATCTAAATCAGTAGGAGCCAGGAACCACTGGTAGCACTCTGCATAGGTGATTGGGCTGCCAACCCCCTGGTCCATATTCCGGCAGCCGATCCACTTGGCATCGGGTGCCATGCCAATTTGCAGATTGAGATCTGCATCCTCACCAACCATAATGCCCATCGTATGCGTACCGTGACTCCGATTGTGGTCATCACAGGGTTCTGGAGAATCATTCCCACATGGATTTCCAACACTGTCATGGATGGCGTCGTGCCAGTTGTAATCATGATCCGCTGAAACACCTTCCCAGCCCCGGTATTGGGATTTTAGTGCTGGGTGTTGCCAATCATAGCCCGTGTCCTGCCCGCCAATCGTGATTCCCTGGCCGCGAAAACCAGCAGCCCACACCTCCGGTGCCCGCACATGGCTGATATTCCACTCGATCGCTGAACCAGATTGGATGGCAATTGTTTCCTGCCGATCAACTGGCATATCCAGTTGCACGCGGGGATTGGAGTATATATGATCGATATCTTTTCTCATGGCTATGCTACGCAGGACACCCTGGTCTGCCCGCACCCAGATCATATTGGCGACCCAAAATGGGCGAAATTCAGCACCTAATTCCTTTAAGCGGCGGATGAGCGGCCCTTGAGTCCTCCTGGCAACTTCTGTCAATTTTTGATAGACAAATTGACCTTTTTCTCCCTTGGTCGTCAGGGCTCGAGCGCCATCCAGGTCCGCTTGTTGAGAAAGATAGAGGATAAATTCAATTTCCCCCTGTGCACTCAAAGCCAGGAGATCCCCATCCACTTTTTCCTGCCATGCATCCTGTTCCAAGGAATCTTTTGCCGCGCCTGGTCCAACCCAAAAATTGAAAAGGAAAATTAGAAGGAAAAGTTTACTCAGCAACCTCATCGAAATCTCAAATCAGGAGGATGAAAATGAACCGCGTACCTTAATCGGGGATGTATACAAACGGATCATAATCGAACCAGGAGCTTGATTTCGTTCCAGGCAAAAGGCAACGCAATAAGGCCTCCGATCAACAAGGAACCTATCGCCAGCAAAATGCTCGAAGCGATGAATCGCCCCAAAACCAGGACAGCCAGCCCAGCTAAAATTGAACCGATGACCGCCCGCAGCAATGTCGATCCGATTTTCAATGCCCCGGGATAGCGCCGGTTAATAAATATCCACAGCAAAACTGCCTGGGAGGTGAAAGCCAGCGAATTCGCCAGGGCAATCCCTGGTGAACCCACCCAGCGAGCGAATACGACTGCCAGGATTGTAAATATGGCAGCCATCAGTGCGGATGCCCACAATGGAGTGATGGCATCTTGCTGGGCGTAAAAACCACGTCCAGCGACTTCCAGCATGGCATGCCCTGTCAAGCCAACTAGAAACGCGCGTGTCGTCCAGACCACCAGATCGGTTCCTACCTGTTCAAAACCTAAAATCGCCACGATGGGTTCAATTGCCAGGCCGATTAACACCGCGATCGGCAGGGTCAAGGCAAGGATCACCCTCAAGGCATTATTAATGGAAGTCGTGAATTTTTCCTTTTCCCGGCGCACGAACTGCTCGGATATGGTTGGCAACAGAGCAGTACCGATGGCTGTACCGATCAACGTCTCAGGGACCTGCATGAACAGCCACCCATAGACCAAGGCAGTTACAGATCCAGTTGGCAAGCGGGAGGCGATATTATCTGGAATATAGATCAAGACCAGGTAGATAAAGAACATGCTTCCCACTCTGGGCACCATTACCCGCAGCACCTTTTGAACTCCAGGATGACGCAGGTTGATTGTTGCTACCCAGTGGAATTGGTAGCGGATCAATCCCGGAAGCTGGATTACCAGGAACAGGAGAGCGCCGATCACGGTCCCATATGTCAAGCCATAAATCCCCAACCCGAAGGCAGGCAAGGTCAGCGGGCCTATCTGGTAGCCTGTACTTGGAGCTAGGAAGATCACCCCGATCAGGGTACCGACATCGTACATGCTGCGGGCCAAAGCCGGCAATAAAAAGTGCTGGTTGGCTTGTAATCCGGCGATCACCAGCCCACTGATCGAAAACAGCATCGTGGCGATCAAATTCAAGCGCATCAAACCGACCACTTGGGATTGCTGCTCAGGCGAAAACCCGGGGGCGATACCCAGGTTCCAGCCCACCAGCTGGTTTGCGAGTAGCGCTACCAGGATGGACATACCCAAGGAAACCAGGAAAACCAGGTTTGCAACGCGAGAAAAGATATCCCACATTGCCGGTTGACCCTTCTCTTGCAAATATTCCGAGAGCACCGGGATAAAAGCGATCGCCAATGCTCCTCCTGAGATCAATCCAAAGATCAGGTCAGGGAGATTGTTGGCTGCATTGAATACATCCAATCCCGCGGAAAGACCAAACTGCCGTGCAATGAGTATCTGGCGGAAAAAACCAAGCAGCTTTTCCAGGCCAATGAAGACAGCGATAATCAAGGCAGAACGGGCGATGTGGCTCATTGTTGGTAGATGAACGAATCGATCCTATCAGCGAAGAAAGTCACCCTGGAATTGGGTAATACCTCCCCGGTCATCATTGCCCCAGATGCCGATCTGGATCTGGTCGCCAAGCGC
>CP070764.1:4213044-4215576 GCA_020349245.1 Chloroflexota bacterium
GCAAAGTATGCGATCTTGTCTGCACCACCGATTACGACCGGGGCAGGGGTGGCAGTCGGCGCCTCGGTTGGGGTCTGGCTAGGCAATACTGATTCTGTAGCTTGTGGTTGCGAAGTGGGAGTTCCATCCTGGGTAGGTTCACTAGTTTCGGTCGCAGAGATCAGCGCCACACTTTCTGCTGTTGGAGATGGTAAGGGTGAATTGGTTGCACCACCCGCGAAGAATTTGGTATAAGCAAAGTAACCACCCCCACCAATAATCAAGACCAAAAGCACCAGCACTACTGGTAGCCAGGCTCTCCCCTTTTTTTCCTCAGCGGGCATCTTCTCCGGAACCCCAACAGGAGGGGCTGAGGGCTGAACGGGTTGGGCTACCTGTTCCACCAGGGTTGGTTGGTAATCTGCTTGGGAAGGCGATGGTTCGAACGGGACAGCTGGTTCGATAATCGTCTTACCTGCGTCACTGACAGCCGTTGCTTCTATGAAGGTTTGATCAGGTGTCGGTATTGGGGCAGCAACGGGAGCTTGCTGGAATTGATCCGGTAATTTACGCAGTGCCTCCGCCATCTCACTTGCAGATTGATAGCGCTCGTCGCGGTTTTTTGCCAGGGCATTATTGGTGATCGCCACCAGATCAGCTGGGGTATCCGCATGTATTTGGCGCAGATCGGGCACCGGATCATTCAAATGCATCATCATCAAGGTCATGGCGGAATCAGCCTCAAAGGGCGGTCTCCCGCTTAAAATCTCGAACAGCGTGATCCCGATCGAATAGATGTCAGCCCTGGCATCGATCTGTAGACCTTGAATTTGTTCTGGCGCCATATAAGTTGCAGTACCCAATACGGTCCCGGTTGCCGTGTGCTGGGTGGTATCTGCCAGCCGTGCAATACCGAAATCCATCAAGATCGCGCGCCCATTCACATCCAGCATGATATTCGCAGGCTTGATATCACGATGGATCATCCCTCGCTGGTGGGCATAATATGCAGCATCGCAAATTTCAGCCGTGAAGGTAATTGCTTCTTTAGCAGGCATTCGTCGCCTGCTCTCGTTTAGACGCTTCAAACGAGTTTGCAGGGTCTCGCCCATCACAAACTCCATTACCATGTAATACAGGTCCTCGTCATGGCTAAAATCGTATACCTGGACGATGTTTGGGTGTCGCAATTGGGCGACTGCGGTCGCCTCTTCTTCAAAGCGGCGGAAGAATTCCGGGTTGTTTGAGAGATGCGGATGAATTACCTTGACAGCCACTGCACGGTGCAGGTTCGGGTCATAAGCCTTATATACTGACGCCATTCCCCCCTGGCCGATCAGGGATTGGATTTTATACCTGCCTCCGAGGGTTTCGCCCACGATGTTCGTGCTATTCATTCATGACCTCCGTTCAAGGCTCCAGCAACCACAACCAGGCTTTATCAAACTTACACGTTGTCTGTCCACCCTGCGTGACAGCCAGCATGCCTAAAAACCCTTCTGTAAATACCACATCTCGTTCCTGGAAGTTGGCTTTTGCAACCGTGAAATTCGATTGGGCTTGCTGAACGATATCTTCATACTCCGCTATATGATCTTCATACGCTTTCTGAGCGGCTGAGTCATTTTTATCCAGCGGTGGCTCTGGTCTTGGTGGTAAGATCGGCTGCTTCGGTGGTTCTGTCGTATCGATCTCCCCGATCTTCAAACCATTGGTATATACTTCGATCAGGTTGCCGCGCGCCACAATCCCCAGGCGATTGGTGGTGTCATTTTGCCATTCAAAAGAACGGTCGCTTTCCCTCGGATAGAAATGCCGCATATTCGCCAGCTCGCCGTCTGCCAACGCGGTAAATACCAGCCTGCCATTGGCAAAACGTGTGGCAATCAGCATATATTGATTTGGTTTTTGTTGATTACCATCCGAACGAAACATAAATCCGCAGCCCGAGTCGCCGTATTGTGTGTTCCAGGTCAGGTCCGCAGCCAGGACAAAATCCTTGGCCGTAATGTTCATAAAATCATTACCAAACGTAGTCTGTTGGTATCCAGAAACTTCCAGGTTAAGCGGGTCGTGAATCCAGCCAACCTTTCCACTGGATGCGTCGAACCCATAAGTGGGCAGTTCAGCAACAACCGGCGCGGTAATGGTCGCGGTTGCCAGCTTGGTTTCATCCCTTCCAGCGAGCTGGGCGGTCTGGGTGGCGGAAATATTCTGGCTCTGCTGGGTTGCTTCTGCCTCTGCAGTCGCTAAATCTCCCGCGCTGGAGGCATTTGCTTTTTCAGCCGTGGCTGTGCCTGCAATCGCCTGGCTTAATGCTGATACTGTTGCATCCGATGAGTTGGATTGCGTATTTTGCCCACAACCCTGGAGCAGCACGCTCAGCACAGACAATATCATAAATCCGAGCATCAAGGTCTTGGAAGGTCTTGATTCAAAGTAAGGTTTCATCGAAATCTCCCCACATTAAGCGGAGGCATCCTTGCGTTTAATAAACAGCAGGATTATCACAAAATAAACCCCGATTATGATCAACTGGGCAACCCAAGTTTT
>CP070764.1:4215676-4271346 GCA_020349245.1 Chloroflexota bacterium
GTGCAGTCGATGAGTGTGTGCTCCTCAGGCACTCAGAGCGGAGCCGACCGGCGCAGTCGATGAGTGTGTGCTCCTCAGGCACTCAGAGCGGAGCCGACCGGTGCAGTCGATGAGTGTGTGCTCCTCAGGCACTCAGAGCGGAGCCGACCGGCGCAGTCGAAGAGTGACTAGAGTTTCTCTCTTTGAATAATCTATCGCTTTCCCCGCTCACGCCCCTTTCGCTCGCGACGAACGATTTGATGGATTTCTTCCCAATCCTCATTGATCAGCGCCTGCTTCTTGGCATGACTCCAGCCCTTGATCTGTCTTTCAAAGCTGAATGCTTCCTCATGAGATGGGAACTCGCCCGCCCAAACGAGTTTTACCGGACGACGGGAATAGGAATAAGCTGTAGTTTCTACTCCCTGTTCGTGTTCCATGATCCGCCTTTGAAGATCTGAGGTCAGTCCTGTGTAAAATGTACCGTCTGAACATAGCATGATGTATACAAAGTAATTCATCGGATTTTGACTCCGGTTATGTAAGCTTTTTCTTTATTCAGAAGGCAGGGGGTTCCCTCTAGCCCTATAACCCTGGCGGGATATCAACATCCGTTGCATTTCAATTAGTGTGTGCAGCAAGGGATATTCTTTATCAGCACACATTGACTGATGGATTCGGCATGCGGCAGGGTTTTTTCTGCGGGTAGTGTTTCTTAGAGCGTGATTATTACGGGGACAGTATACCTGCGAATAAATCGGTTTCCTTAGGACCGCCATCCGGTTCCGGGTAGGCCCGGGTGTAGGTATCCACCCCGGCAGCCAGACGGAAAGCCAGGCTCACCACCCAGTTACCGGATGAAGCCAGGCCGCCCTGGCTGGCATGGCAGGCCGTGGCGGCTTCCTTGGCCTTGGCTACCTCCTGGTACCTGATGCGAGCGTGCACTGGAAAATTCTCCCCGACTAAATCCAGTAGGTCAATGTCCCCGTTCCTGCCAAAATGGCGCGGGTCCTTGCCAAACAGCGGCAGCAGGCGCACCACCCAGGTCAGCCAGCCGCGCGGGAAGGTATGGAAGTAGAGCTTCTCTGGCTGGAAAGGCGGGCCCTGATCCGGGAACTGGGCGCCGTCTCCCGCGGCATGAAAGGCCTGCACCGTCGCCTGGTGGATGGCTATATGGTCGGGGTGGCGGTAACCCCCAATGGGGTCAAAAGTCAGCACCACCTGGGGGCGCAATGAACGAATGTAGCCGGTGACCCTGGCCGCCACTTCCTCGAGCGGGGCTGCAGCCAGTGCCCGGGTATGCCGGTTATCCGCAGAGCCCGGCATACCCGAATCGCGATAATCCAGGAAGTGCACTCCCGCCAGGCCCAGCTTGCTTGCCGCGCAGCGCAGCTCGTTCTCGCGCAGCTCGCCGATCGACTGGAAGCCTTCCAGGTAGTGCGGCTCAACTTCCCCAACCTCCCCCCGGGTAGCGCAGACCAGGTGCACAGCCACCCCGCGCCGGGCATAAAGGGCCAGTGTCCCACCCAGACCGAAGGTTTCATCATCGGGGTGGGCGAGCACAGCCAGCAAAGTAAGATTATCACTCGGAGTAGATTTGTCCATTCTGGTGATTATACCTGAGAGCGCAATTGGTCCCCCGGAGGCAAGCGGCGTTACATCCGGGGAGATCAGTAGATCGGCAGGCTGGGGTCTACATCTCGGGCCCAGGCATTGATACCGCCCTTGAGATTTTTTACCTTGCGGAAGCCTGCGCTGGTGAGCAGCTCCAGGGCCCGCGCCGAGCGGGTGCCTCCCTTGCAGAAGACAACCATCTCATCGGCGCTGTCCAGCTCGGAGAGACGGGCCGCCAGCTGCCCCAGGGGGATCAGATCCGCGCCCACCAGGGCGGAGATCTCCAGTTCGTGCGGCTCGCGCACATCCAGCAGGTGGATGTTCTCACCGTGATTCAATTTCTCCGCCAGCTGGGTGGCTTCGATATCCCAGTCACCTCCCACGCTGCCCTCTTCCGCACCATGACCGGGCACACCGCAGAATTCCTCGTAATCGATCAGCTCGCTGATCTCCGGGTTCGGCCCGCATACCTTGCAGTGCGGGTTTTTGCGCAGGGTGACGAAGTCAAAGGACATATCCAGGGCGTTGAACAGCAGCAGGCGCCCATTCAGCGTTTCACCGATGCCCAGGATGAGTTTCAAGGCTTCGTTGGCCTGCATGGTGCCGATGATGCCTGGTAACACCCCCAGCACGCCGCCCTCGGCGCAGGAGGGCACCAGCCCGGGTGGGGGCGGTTCGGGGAATAAACAACGATAGCAGGGGCCGGTGCGGGCGTCAAATACGCTCACCTGCCCGTCGAAACGGAAGATCGAGCCGTACACGTTGGGCTTGCCCAGCAACACGCTGACATCGTTCGTCAGGTAGCGGGTGGGGAAATTATCGGTACCATCGATCAGGATGTCATATTCCTCGGCGATCCGCATGGCATTTTCCGAGGTAAACGGTTCGTTGTACACATCAACATGGATGTCCGGGTTGATATCAAGCATGCGCTGACGGGCAGATTCGACCTTCATAACCCCTACCTGGGAGGTGCCGTGGATCACCTGGCGCTGCAGGTTGGATTCATCCACCCGGTCGTAATCCACCAGGCCAATCCGGCCCACCCCGGCTGCTGCCAAGTACAAAGCCACGGGGGAACCGAGTCCGCCGGTGCCGATCAGCAGCACCCTGGCAGCCTTGATCTTCTTCTGCCCGGATAAACCCACCTCCGGGATCAGCAGGTGGCGGCTGTAGCGCAGGATTTCTTCGTGATTGAGGTCAATATTTCCGTTTTCACCGCTCATAGAGTTCGCCTCTTTTTAGGTATCTCAGCCAGGATACGCCCCGGGGTTTGAAGGATGGAAAGGGCTTTTCTCTCGCATAACTTCGCCCCTGATTTTACCGGGAAGCGCCTCCCGCTGTCATTATATTAACTCCTGGAGCAAGCAGCCGGGTCAAAACCCCCGGCGATGCTGGGCACGATCATCATCTGATCCCCAGATTGGAGCGGGGTGTCCAATCTCTGCAGGTGGCGAATATCCTCGCTGTTGAGATAGAGATTTACAAATGGGCGCAGCTCACCCTGGTCGCTGAAGAGGTGCTGGCGGAGGTCCGGGTGCTGCGCGATCAGGTTATCCATGGCTTCAGCCACGGTATTACCGGTGACATCCACCACCGCAAGACCGCCAGTGTAGCTGCGTAAGGGTGAAGGTATTTTTAATTTTGTCATAATTTACTTTTCCATGTTCTCGCGGTCGCCCGGCTGCGGACGGCCGCGGGGGATCTCCTATTTGATTATCTGTTCAATGATTTCGATTGCTTCCTGGTTGAATTTGGACCTGTCATCATTCAAACGCCAGGCGCTGGTCTCCTGCGCTTTGCCCTGCACCACGCTGGTGATCAGGTAGGAGAAATTCGGCCAGGCCCACTGGCGGTCATATTCGGACGGCTGGTTGGGGTGATCCGGGTGTGAGTGAAAGACTCCCAGCACCTCCAGGCCCAGCTGCTCCGCCAGCTGCTCACCCAGCAGGTAATCCTCTGGCGATAGCTGGTAGCGGTTGTGGCGGGCGCTCTTATCGCGCATGTTCATCAGGGGGACAATCTCTTTTACTTTCCCTTGACTGCTGCTGGTTTCACCCAGCAGCAATCCAGCCCCTTCTTCGGGATAGGCTTCTTCACCGTGCAGGTGGATGCGCGCCAATATCTGCGCGGGAATGTACAGCGTCACGCGTTTGCCTCCCAAAAGTTCTCGCTGAGATATTTATACCCCGCATCCGGGAACACCGTGACAACCACACCCCGCTCCAGCCTCGCCGCAACCTGTACGGCTGCCACAGCCGCAGCACCAGAAGAGAAGCCGACAAACAAACCTTCCTCCCGGGCCAGCCTGAGGGTCATCTCGTATGCCGCTTCAGTGGAGATTTCCAAAATCTGGTCAGGGAAGTTCTCATCGTAGATGCCCGGTTGGATAGCCGTCGGCATGTGCTTCAGCCCTTCCAGCCCGTGGAAAGAGCTGTCTGGCTGAACCGCCAGGATCTGGACCCCGGGATTGTACTGGCGCAGGTAGCGGCCAATACCCATCAGCGTACCGGAGGTGCCCAGCCCGGCGATAAAGTGAGTCACCCGTCCGCCAGTCTGCTCGACGATCTCGGGTCCGGTGAAGCGATAGTGAGCCTGCCAGTTGGCCGGGTTGTTGTATTGGTCTGCGTAGTAGTATTTCCCAGGTTCTTCTGCTGCCAGCTGCTGCGCCACCCGGATAGCCCCATCCGAGCCTTCCAGGGGATCGCTGAGGATCAGTTCTGCACCGAGAGCCCTCAGGATCTTGATCCGCTCCGGGCTGGCATTGGCAGGGATGGCCAGGGTCACCGGGATACCCATGGCGACTCCCAATGTGGCATACGATATGCCCATGTTGCCTGAAGTAGAATCGAGCAGGCGTCTGCCGCCATCCAGTTCACCTGCGGACAAGGCAGCGCGGATGATATTCAGAGCAGGTCGGTCTTTGATCGAGCCACCGGGGTTAAACCACTCCGCTTTGGCAAAAATAGGCACACCGGGTGAAAGTTTGTTCAGGGGCAACAGGGGCGTATTCCCCACGAGTGACTCCAGGGTCAGGGCAGCGGGTGCCAGTATATGGGTATTCTGATCAATGACGGGCATCGTCATGATAAACTCTCCAAGTTGTCTAGACAATGATCGGTTTTACTCTTTCGCTGTACGATACCGACGACCATTATCTCAAAAACCTTACCAATTAAATTAAAACGACCAACAGAGATCAAAAAAAGGGCAGTCAAGCCAAACCGGCTCTGCGCAACTTACTCCGCAAGCGGGGGCACAACCACCCTTCCTCAGCTGTTGGTCATTCGGACGTTGAGGCGGTGGTTATGAACCCCGCCCCATACAGATGCAACGTACCAAGATTACTCCTCAATATTTATGAGTTTATTTATAATAATTGTATTATAAGGGATCTGGGATTTATGTCAAGAGGATTCAGGGGAATTAATCCACTGCTAAGATTAACAATTTTATTGGGGGGTAAAGAAGGTCGACAGGTGAAATTTATCACTATTCGGTCGGGGAATCAGGTGAATCGGGTGTTTCACGTGAAACAGGTTCTTCTGCCCGGTTCGCAGCTTGGCGGCCCGGCTATTCCGTCGCCACCAGTTCCCAATCTGCGGGACAGGGTCTATCGCTGGTCAACCTCAGCCAGCTCTGTCCCTGGCTATACTGATGGTAATAGGTACAGGTGTATTTGTCCCCCTGTACCGAAAGCAGCTGTGCACCAGGCAGGCCGAAGTCCACAGTCCAGTAGTGATCCTCGCCCACGGAGTCATAGCCGTATCCTGCCCCGAACTCAGTGAACAAATCGGACAGGAGAATGCCCTGGTGCGGGGGGCTGTCCATCCAGCCGGCGAGCACTTCCTGTGGCGTGTTGTAGCCCATGGCGATGATCTCGCCGTATCCCCGCCAGCCGTAGCAGGCTTCCTGCAAGCGCTGCCCGGGGTCCGAACCATCGGAGCCGGTGTGGCTCACAAAGCTTTTGGCGGCCATGTCATTGCTGTGCCGCAGTGCCGCCTGGGACACCTCTGCCACGCTGATCAGGGCAGGCAGTCCATTTGCCTGGCGGAGGCTGTTGATCTGCGTCTCCAACTCCCTGTCTTTGCCGGCGTCGGTTGGCTGGATCGCCGGATAACCCAAACAGTAGCTGGAGAGGATTTGCGGCAGGTACTGCACGTGCCGCGCACTTTGGGCCGCCGCAGGCCGCGATTTAACCCCAGAGAGATCGGCGCCCAACACCACGCTGGCAATCAGGACGATGCAACCAAAAATAATGCGAAGTTTACCCAAGACATGCTCCTCCAGCCCTCAGATCAGCCCCAGCAACCCGGCTGAATTAACCCTGCAAACAACGAATCTCCAGAAGAAGTAAAGGTTCAATTCCACGGAATAGGCCCTTCCCGCCAGTAGATTTTACCAGCATATTCGAAGCAAGCTCAAACTTAACTCCAGGCAAGCATATGCGGATTGGCAGCTGTCCACGGTATCTCGTGTACCTTCTCAGGCGAAAATCCACGGCGATTATAACTGATATGCTTTCAATCCCAGGCTATCAGTCCCCAGACTTGAACCCGGTGGGTGCGATCAACCCCCGATCCGCACCGCGCCGAATCCCATGGCGATATTCCGAAAGGTTTCGCTGATCTGGGTGCCGAGCAGGGTTACCGTCACAACCACCAGGATGGCGATCAGGCCGATGAGCATGGCATACTCGGCTAAATCCTGGCCCATCTCAGGAATCGGTATTTTATTTCCTAAAGTGTTCCTCAATTGTTCGTACATTTCCCCTCCATCGCTTTGATAAGATTCAATCTAACTTGCCAGGAAAGACCGCTCTGCGCTGAGAGAGTCTCCAACGACAGATACCAGTATACACGCGCTTTTTCCCCGGCCAACCCAGCCATCAAATGTGTGAATACTCTTCGAGGAATTCTAAATCGCCGGGGAGATCCTGCACGCAAGTCTCCCGGTTTACGTGCTTCAACAGGATGATTTCTCCGTGCCGATCACAATGTCTCGCGTTCGATACCGCGCGCCTGTCCCCACTCGTCAAGCAGCTCTTCAACACTGTCCAGATAAGCATCCAGCGCATTAACCCGCTCCCGAAATCCCGGACCCAACAAGCCGATATCGCTGAAAACTTGTTGCCAGGTTTCAACCTGGGGATGATCGGCAGGCAGGAGCCGGATGGCTTTGTGCCAGGTACGCAGCAGCGGCCAGAGCACATCCTGGGGCGACTCGCTGCCCAGCAGGCTCTCGAAAGCCTGCCGGTAGTAGGCAAAACGGTCCGGGTGGAGGCGCGGGGTAGCGGTCTCAGGCGGAATCGCCAAATACGCACCTTCCCAGGCCTGGAGCCATTCCTGCAAGTCTCCGCTGTCCACCTGGGCGCCGCCCAGCAAACCCACCAGGCCTGGATAAAGCCCTGGGCGACCAACCGCAGCGGCCCTTTGGGGGAACTGCAGCAGGAAGCGCCGGTCGGTGAGTGGAGGACCGTTTAGACAGGCGACAGCATTCGCCGCTTGCCCAACAGCGCGCAAATAGTTGCTTACCTGATCCAAGCCCGGTTCCTGCCGCTCATCGTGCAGCTCCAACCAGATCTGCCGGGCGTGTTCAGAGAGATTCTGCACCCGGGAGAGGATATTTTCAGGCAGGTTGAATTGGCCGCGCACGCTGGCCTGGGTGAAATCCATGAAGTGCTGGGGATCATGCATGATCGTGCAGTTGATGATCCCGTAGCCCAGCCAGGGATGCTGCCGCAAGGTGCGGGCCTGGTTGTATTCGTCGCGGCCGTGATGGGCAATATCCAGGTGAACTTCGTCTGTCAGGCGTTGAATCTCCCTCTCCGGGCTGACAGGATCGTCATGAACACAAAACAGGTCGATATCTGCCGTGCCTCCCAGCAATGGGTCCCCGCTGAACAGAGAGCCAGCCAGGTAAACAGCCAGGAGGGTACGATCACGGCGGATCCGTTGGGCAACGGTATCCCGGGCGATCTTATGGAGTAAAGCTGGGGTGATTCGCATTGCACAGGCCTTATGCTTCGACTTCTGATCTCAGGGGCAGCTCCTGCTGAAATGGCGGCAAGCGGAGCGCCTGACGAATCCGGTTTTCAACAAATTTCAAGGCTTGGGAATCGTGCACATAATCCAGGTTATCGGTGTCTATTGGCAGGACAACCGTCCCCTGGTGGTAGTCACTGAAGAAGGCGTCGTAGGCGATATTCAGCTGGTGGATATAATCCCCATCCATATTGCGCTCGTAAGGCCTATCACGCAGGGCGATGCGCTGCATCAGTTTCTCGGTACTGGCCCGCAAATACAGTATCAGATTAGGCTTAATGATCTTCTCGGCAAGTGCATCATGAACCCGGTAATACATCTCCAGTTCATCCCCTGCAAGATTGATGCCCGCGAACAAGGCATCTTTTTCAAATGTGTAATCGGACAACAGGCTCTCTTTTTCTGCGAGCAGCTCTCCCACTGCCTTGCGCTGCTGATGATAACGGCTCAGTAGGAAAAAGATCTGCGTTTGAAATGCATATCTTTCCCGATCAGCATAGAAATCGGAAAGAAATGGGTTCTCTTCGAAAACTTCCAGCAGTAAAGCTGCCTTAAAAGATGGCTGAAGCAGGCGGGCTAAAGTGGTCTTGCCTACACCGATCACACCTTCAATTGCGATATACATAGGATTCTAACTCGCTGCTAGGATTTTCCGTTGAAGTGCTGAACCTTTGAAAAAGATTATTGAACCGGGTGAGGATTCTGCAATTAAGCATACCAGCGATCTTTTCTGCGCGCAACCGCCAAAGGGAGGAAATCCACAGCTCCAGCAACTTGACTTTCTCGATTCTTTGGATAAACTTAATTCTGTAGTGAAGATCAGAAGTCATTAGTCTATTAGGGAGGAAAAGATGCCAGGGTTAAATCTTGTTCAGCTGATCGGTTATTTAGGCAGGGATCCTGAGGGCCGTTTTACTCCATCCGGTACCAGGGTCTGCAATTTCAGTCTGGCGGTCACCCGCCGCTGGACCGGGGGCGATGGCGAGACCAAGGAAGCCACCGATTGGTTCAATGTTGAAGCCTGGGGGCGCCTGGGGGAAATCTGCCAGGATTATCTGTCCAAAGGCAGCCTGGTTTATATTTCTGGCCGCCTGCAGACGGATCGCTACGAGCACGAAGGCGAAACCCGCTTCTTCACCAAGGTGATCGCCCGCCAGATGCAGATGCTGGAGAAGAAAGACGCGGAGGAACCGGTAGTTGAAGTGGAAGAGGGTGATTGATCCCGCTTTGCTACATTCCTCGTTCTGAATAACACAGGTATCCAACG
The DNA here is from genome assembly GCA_020349245.1 of Chloroflexota bacterium. Lineage (GTDB taxonomy): Bacteria > Chloroflexota > Anaerolineae > Anaerolineales > UBA4823 > PFL25. The sequence goes on from CP070764.1 coordinate 4,224,581, forward strand.
GTTCTTAGAAGCCTCTTTCGATCACGCCGATAGATAACCTCAGATAATATTACGAATCATATGCCTCGATGCCTGGATGGATTGAGTTAAATTTGGCATTGTAGAACAGCAATAAATCTATCGTTGGTTTATTCCTGATTGCTATGGCTGTATTGATGGAAGTAATTTTGCGAGCTGAGTTGGGCGTGAATATCGCAAATGCAGGCACCCATTAGCGATTTTACCGATATCGATTGTTAGGGAAGTGAGCGGCCTTATCCGCTTCCAACGAGACCACCAACTCCAGACCCGTACAGCCCACCACCTCCATTTACGTATCTGGTGGATTATCTGCCACGATTATTTAGCAGGATCCAGGAGACATCCCCCTGAACACCAGAACCAAATCCAATCCATCGCGCTTGGGCTTTCTCCAAAATGAGCGCTATACAACCAGCCTCGCCACACCTGGAGTTGCTTTTTCCTGGATGGCTTGCTCATGGCGAAAAACAATGACTTCGGATTAAAGAACGAGATAAAGATCAAATCGGGTGAAGAAGAACATCTCCTTCACCCAGGGGGTTAAATTGTGTCGAGCTCAAAATCCTTATCAGCCCTCCAGCCTGGCTTTCAAGTTTGCCAGGACCGTCTGGCTCTCATTTTCGTTAAACCTGATGATGAAATTTTCAGCTAATTTCCCCAGCAGGGTTGCCGGGACCTTGTAATCGGTGACCGAGGTCATTTTGGTCCTGTTTCCCTCTGGTTGGAACAACCAGGTGATGGTGCTCTCTATTCCCCCGGTTGATTCAGAAACGGTGCGCTCGTTGGCCACGAACTCAGTATGGGTGCTGGTGCCTTCAAAGCGCATGCCGGCCATTTTATACACCCAATCCCAGCTATAACCCCCACTGGCTAAATCCTTAACATTTTTCACCTCGACCAGGCTGGGCCAAATTTCTGGCAGGTTCTTTGGGTGGGTAAATTCAAACACCTTTTCCACCGGTACATCAATCATGATTGTGGTTTCTATCCGCGCCATTGCCTTTCACTCCTTTCAATTTATTTGCATATACTGACCTCGAACATCGATTCTCGTACCCCTCTCCCGCTGGTGCCCAGATTTTCGAGACAGGTCCACCTAGTGCCTGGGGAAAACGTTTCGGGATCACAAAACCGCTAACCGAGAGTTAGCGGCAACGATGAAAACTTATCTGCATTTCAAGCACGCAACGTGCTTGAATCCCGCCTGTGATGCTGGGAGGATGAAGTACCTCTGCTTACCTCCCACATTGTACAGCAAAAAAGTAAACCCAGCAATATTGTGAAGGATTTCACAGTCGTGCGGCCATACCCTTTCAGTCCTTGGATGTATCGCGCATACTCACGGCATGGGTGTGGAAGTGCCCGTATAGGCTGGCCACGGGATGATCCGCCACTTCGAATAGCCGTGCTTCTCAGCACTGTAGATGCGCCCCCAGGATGGCTCACTGCAGCCGGGTTCATCCGTGAAAACAGTCGACAAGCCATCGACATTTACCGGGGTAAAAACCAGCTCGCCATCCTGGCAGACCCAAGCTTCGATCAGGTATCCGCGGTATTTATCTGCGGTCATGCGTACATCTGACCAGGCGATGAACACCTCGTCCCCGGAACGGGTTACCTCGGTGATCCACGGAGGCGGGTAGATATCAGAGAATGGCAAGGTTCCGTAATATGGCGCTACGTTAAAGATGTCCCCGGCTATCTCAAGCAGGTCGGCTTTTATCCAGCATCCTGTTTCGTACCACAATGGCAGGACATAAGCCCAATCCCCCCGCTCGGTACGCCCTAAAATCTCCACTGATATGCCTTTGTATAGCCCAAATTTATATAAATACGCCCAGCCAGGGCCATACCGGCAGTTCGCCTGAGCCACATTCACAAATCCCTCCAGCGGCGGCAGGGTGGGAGTGATGGTTGCTGTTTGGGTGATCGTTGCTATTTTTGTCGGTTTGCTGGTTGAGGTTGTGCTGGGTGTCGCTCTCGGCGGGTACGTGGGACTGGGCTCTGTCGTAGCTGTGGAACTGGGTTGTGGCCTGGCGGTTGGGGTACAAGTCTCAGTTGCAGCCGTGAACCCATTTTCTGTCGCTGACCTGAGCCCAGTTTCAGGAAAACCCGGGGAAGCACAGCTGACCGCGAGTAGAAGGCCAAGAGCGGTGATGATTATCGACGCGACCCTTCTCATCAACTGACACCTTGCTTATTGAGCAAGAATTTGCTTTGGTGAACATTCACACCCGGATCATAACAGCTGGACTGGAAATGAGGTTCCCCTATACTGTTATTCCCTGCCCTACATGACAAGATCAGATAGGAAATCAGGTGGATCAGCGCCACCGACGGATATGGTATCCGGCTTCGGCAAGGGCTCGGAATTCCTGTCGACTGTCCTCCGATTCCGGATCCCAGTTGAAAACTCGCAGGAAGTGGCGGTTGCGCGTGCCAAAAACAGCGAAGGCTTGCGCGGAAAGCTCCAGTAAGTCGATCTCTTGATTCAGATCGCCATCCCTGATCATCAGCCTGTCTTGAGTGCCCTCGATGGGAGGTGCAGATTGTTCCCGCAAACCAGAAATTTGCTGTAGATCCTGGTATTCCACCTGGCGAACGTAGCTCTCCAGGATTGCCAGGATCTGGTTATGCAGCGAACGGTATTCTTTTTCGGCTGTACGCTGCAGCGCTTCGTGCAAATCTTCCGGTAGGCGCAGCGAAAATCGCTTCATGACATCATTTTAATGTCAGAATAATGTCTTGTCAACTCTATTCTGTCCCGTCCTGAGAAAGATAACCCAAAATTAGAGCGCATACATGGGCCAGGATGCCAAAAAATCCCTCACCATGGTGAGGGATTTCAGATTCTTATCTACCCGCGATGCGGGCGCTGCGATCACTCTTCCGATCGCAGCACTTCTACCGGCATCTCTTCCAATTGTGCGATCAGGTTGCTGATCACATCGAAGCCGCCCTGCCAGAACTCGGCCTGGTTGATGTCAATCCCTGCTTCTGAGAGGATGTGGGCTGGCGCATCTGAACCACCAGCCTCGAGAATCTTGATCAAGCGCGGCTTGAAAGCCTCTCCTTCGACCCGGTACTGCTGATAAAGGGACAAAACCAGCAGCTGCCCGAACGAATAGGCATATACATAGAACGGCCGATCGTAGATATGGGGGATGGATACCCATTCCCAGCGAAATTCATCGCTCAGCTCGACCGAGTCGCCGAATTGCTCCTGCAGATTCTCCATATAGGCTGCGGACATTTCATCAACCGTCGCGCCTTCTTGAGTCATTTGGTGTGCCTGGCGCTCAAAAAGAGCAAAGTAGATCTGGCGCATAATCGTTGCATAGGCATCATCCACCTGGCGGAAAAGCACATCCCGGCGAACATCTTCGGACGTTTCACTCTCCAACAGCCGATCCACCAAGAGCATCTCCCCGAAAGTAGAGGCTGTTTCTGCGAGAGGTAGGGAGGAGTGGAAGGTTAACTGGCTGTGATCCTCTGCCAGCATGGCGTGAATCGCGTGGCCAAGCTCGTGGGCCAGGGTAGAGATATCGTATGCCCGGGACTGATAGTTCGTCAGCACCCAGGGAGTCAGGTCAGGTTGAACGGTGAGGCAGAAGGCTCCGCTCATTTTCCCCTTGCGCACCTCACTGTCCAAGTGCTGCTCATCGAGCACACGCTTTGCCAGCTCCGCGATGCGAGGCACGAAATCCTCAAAAGCCTCCAGCACCATGGCCACAGCTTGATCATGCTCATATTTTTTATCGGATTTGACCACCGGTGCGTAGATATCATACCGGCGCAGGCGCTCCACCCCCAACCAGCGGGCTTTCAAGCGAAAATATCGCTGGAACACGGAAGCGTTCTTGCGGCTGACTTCTAACAAGGTCTCCACCACCCGATCAGGGATATCATTAATCAAATTACGAACCGCGATCGGGGATGCGAAGTGGCGCAGGTCAATGTTTTCGTTGTGCCAATCTCGCACCAGGTTCTGGTACATCATGCCCAGAATCGGACCGTCTTCACCATAGATCCTGTACAGCTCCTGGTAGGCAGCTGCCCGCAGCTCTGGATTGTGCTGCTGTACATAGACCATCAGCTCGCCACGGGTCAGCTCCTTTTCTTCGCCATCAACCTGCAATTTGAATACGTAGCGGTTGGTGATGGTTTCATAAATGGTCTTGATGGCATTGGTACCGGTGACATCCTTTATATTGATGATTTTCTCTTCGGGCTCGCTGAGCGTATGAGGTTTGAAGTTGCGCATCTCCTCCAGCCAGTAACGGTATTCCCCAGAATTTTCCATCAAGCGGGCGGCGTTGCCATCATCCAGGGCTTTCCACCACAAACTGAAAAATAGTGTGCGGTTTTCAATCCCTGCGTTGAACTGGTCAACCCGGGCCTGAGCATTCTGGGCAGCCTGGTTTTGCGTGTCTTCTGTGAACCAGAGAAAAGTGAAAGCGCTGATCCGGCTGACCTTCTGGTAAATTTCCTCCACCTGGTGGATCAGAGCTTGAAAATCCTCACTGCTGATCTCGTCGTTCAGAATAGCACGTTGGGCCTCAAATTCAGCAACCTTTTCTTCAACATCAGCAAATGCCGCCTTCATCTCGTCACTGTCGTAGCCTGGAAATAAATCTGCCAAGCTCCACGGGGATACTGGATAGGGCTTATTTGAATCGTCCATTGTCTCTCCACAAAGATCTGTTTTGAATTTTCATAGCAGGGGTTCAGAACTCCCCGATTATACCAAGAAGCAGGACCTGTGAACTAAATATTGAAGCGCACCTGCATCACTTCGCCATCCTGTAACACGTAATCTTTCCCCTCCAGACGCAGCTTTCCAGTGGTGCGCGCCTTGGATAAACCTCCCAGGCTCACCAATTCATCCCAGTGGATAACCTCGGCCCTGATAAAGCCCTGGTAGATATCCGAGTGGATCCGTCCAGAGGCTTCATGGGCGGTTTCGCCCCGGGGAATGGCCCAGGCCCGGACCTCGTTATCCCCAATCGTAAAAAACGAGATCAATCCCATCAATTCATAAGAAAGGTGAATAAGACGCGCCATCCCGGATTCTGAAATTCCAAACTCCTGCAAGAAAACCTCGGCTTCACCTGGCGAGAGCTGGGCGATTTCCATCTCTAACTTGCCCTGCAGGGAGGCAACCGCGCTGTGGGCATGGGAGTATGTGATGTCTGGGGGATCCTGCCCATCTCCTAAATTAAGCAGGATCAACATGGGTTTGCTTGTCAGGAAACCAAACCCAGAGAGAATGCGTTTTTCATCGTTGGAAAAATCCAGGTCCCGCAGAGGCTGCTCAGCCGAAAGTGCTGATTGCAGCTTCTTGAACAATTCGATTTCCCGTTCGATTTCACTCTTGGATCTACCCCCACCCTTACGCCACTCGTCTTGCAGCCGTTCCAGCTTTCGTTCAACAGCGATCAAATCATTGATCAGCATTTCAGCATCCATGGCTGCGATATCCCTCTCAGGGTCGATCTCGCCTGATAGATGCGGCACCCCGGGATCATCAAAACAGCGTACAACGTGCAGGAAACCATCCATCTGGGTGAGTTGATTCAGCAATGGCCCCGATATTTCGCCCCCGCTGCCGCTGCCAAGGCCTGCGATATCTGCATAGGTGACCTTGCCGTGAATGATCTTTTCAGGCTTGGATAAGGCCGCAATCTGCTCAAGCCGATCATCCGGCACATCGATTACCGCCGTGTGGACCTCAAAACGTCCGCCGCTTGTCACGACGGGTTGGTCGCCCCCCGTGAGCAGGTTAAAAATCGTTGTTTTACCAGATTGGGGCAGACCGATAATTCCCAGTCGCATGCTGGCTCTCCCGATCAATCACACTGAACGAAATAATCCTGGACCGCTGGGAGTATATCTCCTGCGGATATCCGGCTATTTATCCCATGCCCGGCTTATGCTAAAGAGGGCAAATTGTCCACGAGCTGCGGGTGGCGGGCAAAATACTCCTCACGCAGCAGGTCCATAGACAGATTATCATACAGCTCTCCGTTTTTAAAAATCGCCTGCCGCTGGCGTATGCCAATCTGAAATCCAGCTTTTTTCGCCAAGCCGACGGCTCGCGGGTTGCCGCTGTGAGTAAACAAGCGCACCACTCGCAGCCCGAGCTCGGTGAAAAGGAATTTCAGCAACAACTCCTGTGCTTCCGCGGCGAAGCCGGTTCCCCAGAATTTTTTATCCACCATCAAGCCGATCGTCGCTGCCCAGCGGGGATGCAGCCCGGTATAGCTGATCGAGCCAGCGAACTCACCCGTTTCACGCGAAATGATAATAAATCGTCCTTCCTTGGGATCGTAAGAAAATTCCCGGCCCTGGAAGCGCTTCATGTACATGTTCTCTGTGTAATCCGGCGGCAAGCTTTTACTCCAGGCCTGGGTCTCCAGGTCATTTCTTAATGCAGCCAAGCGCACCATGTCCTCCGGGTGTTCTTCCCGCAAGATAACCAGTTCACCTTCCAGTGGCATAATTTGATCCTCCTTTCACCAGGTACTCCGGGCGGAGGATATCCACGAGAATACCGTCAAAATACCTTCCGCTGCGAAAGCCTTCCCGGCGCGAGCGACCGCTTTCCTGGAAACCCAGCTTCTTGGCAAAAGATCTGGCAGCTTTATTCCAATCTGCCATCCAGCTCGAGATGTTGTGTGCCGGGGTGCTTTCAAAAAGGTATTCCAGGATCAGCCGCATGACCTGGATGCCGTACCCCTGGCGCTGTTGCGGTCGAGCGATTACGATCGAGACCCATGGCGCTTGCGGATCCCAGTTCCACTCGAATTCGGTATGCCCGATCAATTCCCCCCGGTCGGAGAGTTCGATCGCCAGGTGAGCCTCGTTTTCTTTCTCTGCCCATCTCTTGATGATCGCCTCCGCCTGGATCAATGAAAGCGGCACCTCTTCCGGGAAGCCGTGCGGTAGATAGCGGCGGCCACTCAGCTTTGGATGATTCAGATAGGCCCGCAGATCAGCAGCATCTTCCATCTCAAAGGGACGTAATTTTATTTGCTCTGTTTGAAAATACATCTTCTGCCTCCACTATCTTGACCCCCATCCTATATTTAGTTATACTACGCTGATACGAAAAAGTCCGATGCCGAAGTGGCGGAACTGGCAGACGCGCACGACTCAAACTCGTGTTCCTTCGGGAGTGTGGGTTCGACTCCCACCTTCGGCACCTAACTGAAATTCGCCTGGATTATAACATGCGCCTTTTCGGAGTCCGGAAAGGCTTTTTTGATCAGCTTCCTTCCCCGCTGTGCCCTCAATCCACTCGACCAGTTGGGGTTCGGCAAATTTTAATTGGTCCGCTGAATAGCCGCTCTGCTGCTGTCTGGTCAATCAGTTTCACCGGTCGTAATTGGGGGTTACCCATCGAATATCCACGTCAAGATAGCACAACGATGCTAAAATACATTCATTATTCATGTAAACCATTAAATTGAACCACGATCTGGGCTCAGGTCTATGATAGAAATCCGGAATCTCCAGAAAATCAGCAGCAACAAATCAATGATTGATATCCCTGCGCTGGATGTAGCTGCGGGAGAAATCGCTGCCCTGGTTGGTCCTGCAGGCAGCGGAAAATCCCTTTTGCTGGACCTGCTGATTGGAAGAACACCGCCCAGCGCGGGCACGATCCGCATAGCCTCGGTTGATCCCTTCCATGAACACGAACATCTCAGTAAAGTGGCTGGTTTCTTGTTTGGTGAAGACGCGATTTATCTACACCTCTCGCCGCTGGCAAATTTAGAATTTTATTGTCAGATCTATGGATTGCCCAGATCCCGCGCGGCTGAGGTCCTATCGCAAGTGGGCCTGGCGGATCAGGCGAACAGCAAATCAGACCAGCTCTCTTCTAGCTTGCTGCGCAGGCTTGGATTTGGGCGTTCATATTTACACTCTCCAAGTGTTTTGCTGCTCTCTGAACCCTTCATCCGTTGTGATCAGACCACTATCCGACTGTTGAGCAACTTGATGCAAGCCCATTCAGATGAGGGTAAAATACAGCTGATCCTAAGCGCTGAGCCGAGCAATCTGGATTCAATTTGCGACGTGATCTATTTCCTGGACGAGGGGAGGATTGCGGAGAAACGTCGTCCGAAGGAAGAGCGCGAAGCCAATCTCCCTTTCAAGATCCCAGCAAAAATGGAAGACAAGAAAGTTGTACTGCTGAACCCGGCAGATATCCTGTACGCCTACGCTGGAGAAGGACGCGCTTATTTGGTCACAGATGAGGGACACTTACCTACCCAGTTCACGCTTTCGGAGTTGGAAGAACGCCTTACCCGCAGTGGGTTTTTTCGCGCCCATCGGGCCTACCTGGTCAATTTACAGCATGTAAAAGAGGTGATTCCCTTTACCCGCAACAGCTTCAGCCTGCGTTTGAACGATTCCGAAAACACGGAAATTCCGCTCAGCAAATCTTCTGCCAGTGAATTAAGTGACCTTTTAGGCTATTAACAGGTCACCCCAATTGCTCCATTCACCCCCCCAAATTCGCCACTCACCCCTGAATAGCGCTGTTTGGCGTTATTTTGTTGCATCGCCTTACTACTTAATATATAGTATCAGCAGAAATCACGATTTGACGTTGAGTAGAAAATGGTAGAAACCAGGAGCATGATTATGAAAGCAATTGAAGTAAACAATCTGACCCGAAATTTTAACGGCTTGAAAGCAGTCGCTGGAATCAGTTTTTCGGTTGAACCCGGTGAAATTTTCGGGTTTCTTGGCCCAAACGGCGCTGGAAAAACAACGACCATAAAAATCTTGACTGGCCAGCTACGCCCAACTTCTGGTTGGGCGAAGGTGGCTGGCTGCGATGTCGTTGACGAACGAGAGCAACTAAAGCCACAGATTGGCGTAGTATTTGAACACCAAAACATCTATGAGAGACTCTCAGCCAGGGACAATCTGGACTTTATAGCTAGGCTCTACGGCATCGATAGACGGGCAGTAGATGAAGCCTTAGCCCGGGTTGGCTTATCCGGGCGTTCTAAAGAGAAAACCCAGAATTTCTCCAACGGCATGAAACAGCGTCTTCTGATCGCTCGTGCTTTACTTCATCGGCCAAAGGTGCTTTTTCTAGATGAACCAACCCGTGGGCTGGATCCAAACGTGGCCCGTGATATTCGCCGTTTTATCTCCAGCCTCTCAGAGGAGGGTGTGACCGTCTTCCTGACCACGCACTACATGGAAGAAGCCGACCGACTTTGTAATCGGGTTGCGATCATCGATCAAGGAAAGATCGTCGCTCTGGATACTCCAGACCGTTTGAAAGCAGATTTCGGTATGGGTCAAGCACCTACCTTAGAAGATGTATTTGTGGGATTGACAGGTCACTACCTCCAGCGGGAAACTGTCTAGCACTATTCCCATTGCAATGCTGATAAATTCACTGGTAGCAGAATGTGAAACATAGATTTACCTAAATTAAGTATCATCTGGGAAAGAAAGGTTTGAAATGAAAAGCACAAGAAAACCAAAGAGCCTCCATCAAACTCTGCGCATCACCTGGGCTATCGTGGCCAAGGATTTGGTCGAAGCTCTGAAGAATAAAAACACAATCGGGATCCTCCTGACCACGATACCGATGATTTTCGTTTATTACTACTTGCCCATTCTGGGGACCAAGAATGAGCCGCCCCGGCTGCGTGTTTATGATGAAGGAGAATCCGTGTTGGTTTCTCTCCTTGAAAACAACAATGCTATCGATTTACGAACGTATCCTAGCAAAGAGAAAATGCTCAGCGGTCTGCGCAGCGAGGATATACCCGCGCTAGGGATCATCCTCCCCGCCGACCTCGATAGCAACTTGGCCGAAAATGGGGAAGCAAGTATCCAGGGTTTTGTTCCGGCTTGGGTCAATCAAAAAGAGGTTGACAAGCTGGTGAATTTTTATGAAAGCCAAATTGCTGCCATACTGGGTCAGCCTATCCAACTCCTCGCGGAAGGCAACCGCGTACACTTAGAACCGGATTCAAGCGGGATAAGTGGGACAGCCTCTATCGCTTTCATTCTTGTGATCGTGATGATCGGCCTGATCATGATCCCTCACCTGATGCTCGAAGAGAAGAAAACCCGCACGATTGATGTGCTGCTCGTATCTCCGGCAAGCGCAGGGAACCTGATCGCAGGCAAAGCCATCGTCGGGTTGGTTTACGTCTTACTGGGAGCCATCGTGGCGCTGATCGTCTTCGCTCATGTGATCGTACACTGGTGGCTGGCAATTCTCACCATCATCTTGGGTGCTTTGTTCGCAATTTCCATGGGCTTGATATTGGGAAATATTGTCGATTCCCGTTCCCAGTTGACAATCTGGGCCTGGGCTTTCATCCTCCCGCTTCTCCTGCCTGTGTTCCTGGTCCTGATGGGAGACCTGTTACCAGAGTTGGCAAACCAGGTCATCCAATTCTTCCCGACAGCGATAATGCTGGATCTGCTGCGCATCTCTTACTCCGGGGTGATCCCCATGGGCAAGACTTTTTTGCTACTGTCCTTGCTTGCTGTATACGTTGCAGCAGGCTTGATCTTCGCCGCCAGGCAGGTTTTGCGCATGGACCGGCAGGAAACTCGCCTCTCCACAACTGGTGATATACAACAAACTGGGGGAAATCCCGGAGTCGGTTGGCTGGACTCGCAGCTGGGCAAGCTCTCCCAATTGCGAAAACCAAAGCAGGTTCAGGATCAGGTGCTCGATCATCCTGAAAGCACCTCTTATGCACCTGGAGAACACAGCAGTTTGCGGATTATTTGGACAATTGCCTCCAAGGATATCTTTGCCACTTTGAAAAACAAGATTGCGCTATCCATTATTATGGGCACCACATTAATCGTTATCACCAGTATGGTTCCCCGTATGCTGATTACGGGCAGGAGCACTCCGCCTGTCGTGGTATATGATGCCGGACGCTCAACTATCCTCAGAGGGTTGTCTGCGAGCGATGATCTCCGGATGGGATTCGCGGATTCGTTGGAAGAGATGCAAGAGATCGTCAGTGAGTCGTTTGATATCTGGCTGGGGCTGGTCGTCCCCTCAAATTTTGATTCCCTGGTGGGCAGCAGCGAGGTCATAGAATTGGACGGATATGTTGTCCACTGGGCAGATCCCGAGACAGTCTCGGAGAGGGTTGCCACTATCCAAGATCAGCTGGGGGCAGCCACCTGGGGTTCAGTGCAGATAAATGTATCCGAAGACAAACTCTACCCCCCTGCAAGACTCGAGGGACAATCTACCATGTTTGCCCTGATGCTATCCATCGTCGTCCTCACTCTGGGCATAACCCTGGTCCCGCTTCTGATGGTAGAAGAACGGGTAGCACATACCTTTGAGGTATTGATGGTCTCCCCGGCAAGGATTTTTGAAGTAATTAGCGGAAAAGCTTTGGCGGGTGGGTTTTACTGCCTGCTTGCCGTTATGGTCGTGCTCTTCCTGAACAGAGTTATTGTCGTCAACTGGGGTGTTGCCTTGATTGCGGTTGTTTTGGGTGGCGCGTTTGCAGTGAGTTTAGGCTTACTGGTAGGTTTGCTTTCGGATAATCCGACCTCGGTTGGCATGTGGAGCTCCATAATACTGCTTGCCCTGCTGGGGGTGACAATGGCGAACACCTATTTCAATCCCTTGTTGCCTCAGCTCATTGGTGCTGTGCTGGATTATTTCCCGACCGTGGCTTTTACAAGGTTGCTGGGATACTCGCTGGCTGGGGAGTACCCCATGGGGCAGATGTGGATTAACGCGGCCGCTTTACTGTTCTCCGCTCTGATCGTCTCCGGGGTACTTGCCTGGCGCATGCAGCTGACTGACCGGTGAATCAAATGGCGCGCAGAATTCTCTTGTTTTGCATCTGGTTTAGCCTGACAGCTTGCGGAATTAAATCGGCAGTCCCTGAAAACAATCCAGGGACTGCCCAGCCCACTTCCCTCCCGGCAATCTTAACCGGCCCTGATACCGCCGGAGTCTTTCGCCCTTCCGCCTGTCCGTTTGTTCTTCCCGAGGGAATTGTGGAGGGTAAAGATGTCGAGTGCGGTTTCCTGCCGGTTTACGAACAGCCCAACGGTAGCGACTCCGCTAACCAGCGTATCATCCGCCTGGCAATAGCGGTATTCCATCCGCCCGGCGGCGCGACCCAGCCTGACCCCGTCCTGTATCTGTCCGGTGGACCCGGCGCGAGCATCCTCAAACTGATCCACTCCCAATATGAAATCTTGTCAAAACCCGTTTTCGACACAGGGCGCTCCCTGATTGTCTTCGACCAGCGTGGGGTTGGAGTCTCACAGCCAGAATTGGATTGCCCCACATACCGCACTTTATCAATGGAATTGCTCGACCGGCAGATCGATGGAAAGAGCATCAGCGAGCAGGAGATACGCAGTCTTATCCTGGGGAGCATCAAGTCTTGCAGAGATGATTTAGCGCAATCTGCAGACCTGGGAGCTTACAACAGCCAGAACAGCGCGGCTGATGTCCACCAGATCGTCACGTCTCTGGGATTTCAACGGGTTAACTTGTGGGGCGGTTCCTACGGTACACGTCTGGCATTGGAAGTGATGCGCCTTTATCCAGATGATCTACGCAGCGTAATTCTCGATGCGGTTTACCCTCCCGATGCAGACCTATACCTTGAAGGCCCGGCGAATTTTCAGCGCAGTTTGACCAGGCTTTTTGCAAGCTGTGGGGAGAACCCGGTCTGTTCTGAGAATTATCCAGAATTGGAGACGGTTTTTTTCAATACGGTTGCCCGGCTCGACGAGCAACCTGTCTACCTGGATATTTGGGATCCCTACACGGGTGATGAACACAAGACTCTGGTCAACGGGAACACGTTAATGGTGTTAACCTTCCAGCTGCTATATGATAGCAGGGTGCGTTATTTCATTCCGCAGATCATCTATGATGTCAGCCAGGACGATTTTCATTATCTCGAAATATCTTACAGCTCCTTGCTCGCCTTATCAGGGCTTTCCAATCGTGGGATGATGTTTTCTGTGCAGTGCCATGAAGAAGTTCCCTTCAGTTCTTTTAACCAGTTCCAGGTCGAAATCGAACGGTACCCTCAACTCGCTGGCATGTACCAAGGAGCAATTCTGGGTGATTTGATCTACGAAGCTTGCGAAGTGTGGTCGGTGGGAAAGGCGGGAGAACAAGCTAACCAACCCGTGTCAAGCGTCATCCCTGCGCTGATCCTGAGTGGAGAATTTGACCCGATTACTCCTCCGGACTGGGGAAACAAGGTGGCAGAGTCTCTCGTGAACTCATTCGCTTTTGAATTTCCCGGCATTGGCCATGGCGCAGGCGTCTCGCATCCCTGCCCTCTCAATATGATGTCCACATTCCTGCGGGATCCGGGCACGCAGCCTGACGACAGCTGTTTATTGGATATGCAGTAGCATTGCCGGATTTTCCCCCTTAGCCTTGGAATTTTTCTCCATTCTTTCCTCATTATAAAAAACAAGGCGCTCTTACGAGTGCCTTGAATTAACTGACAGAGGCTGGCATATGGGCCGAAGATCGAAGGACCAGGTCTAGCCTCTCTATTGGCTGCCCTTACTTACGGTACTTCGCTTCAAACTCTTCATGAGGAGGGACTGGCTCACCAACCACGTATAGAAAATAATAAATACCCGTCGGTCCCATAAACTTAAAATCACCGCGCAACATGTTGAGTGTCCCATCGAAATCGTCTTGAGAGCGCAGGTAATCTTGAAATGAGCCGTGCTCTTGATCGAGATCGAGCATCTTATGGGCATTGCTGACAATCGCGGCAAGTTTTCGGTAGTTGCGGATCACCCTGGTATCATTAGCCAGATCGTCTAGGTCCTTATCGCTGATATCTGCAACCTTGTTTATATCAAAATTATGGAAAGCTTCCCGGGTGCCAGCCCACTTCGCTTCTACCACTTTCCAGGACATGCCAGATTGAAATACAGCTTTACTCATCACCTCTAGATAATCATCCAACGAGGTGGGGCTAATTTTTTCGGGCGGTGTTCCTGTTGGCATATTCACCACATCCTTTCGTTTATCTATGGAAAAATGGAATCCGTTGAGATTTAATTATACCCCCCCTGATTTGCAGGCATCCCCGAAATGGGTCAAACCCTTGGCTCTATTATATAAAATAACTGGCTTTGATTTCATCCAAGATGTGCCGCTACCTCCTGGCCAGAAATTTTTCAGTAGCAGGCCTTTCGAAAAGAGGCAAATCCTTTCACAAGATTGCGCCTTTATGGTAACCTAGGCCAGTACCGGTAACAAATCAAGTTTAGGTTTTGCCCTTGGGATCGCAGTTCGCTGGCTGATGGAAGGAAATTGCACGGATGGCTTACCACGTATATTTACTACTTTGTGCAGATGGGACCTATTATACGGGCTATACTGGAGACCTTACCCGCCGTTTTAAACAACACCAGACAGGCGCAATACCCCGGGCGTATACAAAATCTCGTCGACCTGTAAAACTTGTTTGGGTTAACGAATTTGACTCAAAAGAAGCCGCGCGTACTCAGGAGAAAAAGATCAAACGCTGGACTGCCGAGAAAAAAGAGACGCTCATCCTGGCTGACCAGGCTCAAACAGAACAGGCGATCCGTGAATTAGACTTGAATGATTAGAAGCACGGGTATTTCCTGACCTCATTTGTTTCTCCTGAGAACCATTCCCTTATGGGATAAAAAATAATTCCAATTTCTCCCCTGATACCTCTGCAGGTATCTCCTGAAGGATTAATGCCGCAGGATTTTCTCTCTTTGAATTAGAATACCTTGTCCCCCTCATGGATCGAAAAAGAAAAAAAGACCTGCCATATACTCTCAACTCCGCTTAGGGGAGCTTGGCAGGTCTCCTTGTATTAACCCCCAATGGAGGCTATACGATAGAAACCTCTTTCGTGAATACATCGAATGCCGGGGGTGTTTCTAGGTGTTTCTTCACAGCACATAGCTCTGCTGAACGAACTAGTGATGCGCGGTATTTCTCCGGAAAATCCTCCGGCACCTGTATTTCGAGATCAACCTTACTGATCATGCGGGTGAGGGGATCGGTATGAGCCCGCTGAATGATGCGAATGCCGTCCACTGACAACCCGCGCTGTTTGCAAAAGCCCAGGACATAAATCCCGGCACAGGTTCCAATAGATGATAAGAAGACTGCAAAGGGTGTTGGCGCTGAACCTTCACCGCCGCCCATGGGGGGTTGATCGGTGCTCACAGTATAGGCTCCGAAATGTGCGTCAACCCTTGCTCCCCCCGGAAAATCTATCACCATTTCCATCTCGTAATATTGCCTCCAATGAATGCTGTGTAATCTCTTACGATTCTTAGATGCATTTGCTCTTTAAAGGTTACATTTCCACCTGGAGCTGATTAAATTTTCGATTATTCCGAACATTCAGGGAGATCAGACACCTGGGGCTCATCCTGGAGCAGGTTCTGGCCCGGGATGCTCTTTCCGGCGTAAAAAGAACCAGTAATACAGGATGGTTGAAATTGTATACAAGACGATCGTGCCCAGGAACGGTGGCCCAAAACCGTAATGCACCTGCAGGTAGCCGCTGATCGTCGGGCTGAAAGCCCAACCGAAATTCCAGGCCATGCTGACCAGGCTGGCAACGGTTGCCCTTGCAGAAGGCTCTACTTGTTCCATCACATAGGTCTGGTAGACCGGTCCACTCATATTCATCAGCGCCAGGCGAATGTAATAGGCGATTGTGCTCATCCAAAAGAGCGGCGAGAAGCCCAGGATGATCAGGAAAGGAATAGACAAGGTTTGGGTGACCACCACCAGCTGGATTTTACCCATCCGATCAGCGAGAGGCGGAGCGATCAGCAAGCCAAGCCCCATCGCTAATGACCCCCAGGCAAACAGCGACCCAATCACCGGATCGGGTTGATTGTGAACTTGGCGGAAAAACACGTTCATGAACGGCATAATCAACCCTGCGCCAATCGATGTGACCAGGATTGGCAAGACTAATTTGCCTAACAGTGCCGGATTTTTCGAAGCATAAGAGAGCGGAGCAAATACTGATCTTTCTGCTCTCTGCAGACGGGGTGTACGCAGCATAGCCAGGGGGACCAATCCTAAAATTACAGTTAATGAGACTACAAAAAGCGCTCCTGCGTAGGCCTGGCTACTCATTGTGGAAACACCGCGCATCGTGCCGATCCAGGTTGGTAGGTAGCCGCCAATCCAGTTGCCCACTGAGGCCATTGCCATCTGCAAACCAGAAGAGAAACTGAACAAATAGGTACGCTCTTTTTCTCCGCTGTTTTCCATAAGAAATGGAGCCATGGTAACCGCACCCAGGCTTTGCCCCAATCCTGATACCACATTCATCGCATAGAGCATCCCTTCAAATGGCCATAAAACCATCGCCAAAATTGAAAGGCCCACCAGTGCGCTGGAAATGACCAGCGAGTTCTTTCGACCCAATAAATCGGCCAGGTATCCCATCGGCAGGGCTGCCAGCAACGCGGTCAGGCTGCTGACAGTGATCAAACTCCCCAGGAGGGCTTCGTTGTAGCCCAGCGAGAGCACATAAAAGTTAAACAGGAGGCGGAAAACCCCCATTGCTGCCCCAACTATGATCACATTAACCAGATACAAGCGCGCATTCCGGCTGAATGCGCGCACTCTGGCCGCATATTCGTGGATCCCGAGACCGATCCTGTTGATTAAGTTCTCAGGTTCCAAATACTCCTCATGGATTAACGCTCTTGATCAGCGTGCAAGAATTCCTTAAGGCTTGAGAAGGTATCCTCAAGTCCTTCAAGCCGGGCAGCATATTTCCTTTCTCCGGGTATCTCCAGGTTTAATCTCACCAGCCTGGCAAGTCGAAGTATTTCCAAGTGATGCACAACTGTAGGCGCGCGCAAGCGCAATCTTCTTGACAGTTGAGCCGGCGAGAGCGGTTCCTGTTCAAGGTAGCGAAGTGTTTTCAGTCGGGTGGGGTCTGCCAGGGCTTTTAAGATGCGCAGAAGGGCGTCAGGGACACCCTCTCCTGGCACGAGGGAAACATCAGCCGGTCGGGCGCCATACAACAGTATCATCTGTTCGGGATTTATGGCGGCGTAGAGAATGAGGGGTGTTATCCAGTAAGAGGGCACGAAGATTATCTCTCTTATTTCTGGATCAATGTGCAGCTGCACTCCCTGGGATAGCGTTTCAATAAGTTCGGGTAAGTTTTTCTCTTCTGCTAAAGATTGGCTTTTCTCGATGGCCCGCTGCAAAGCAGGCTTGATCCGCTGCTCCTCTTCGGCAAAAAATTCTTGATAATAAGATTGCAGAGCCGCCAAATACAATTCTCCGAATTCTTCTGGCTTTGACCACCAATCTAAAACACTTTGGGCATCTTTTAAGGAATAGCCTTTCTTCCCTTTAAATATTTTCTGCATCTTTTCAAGATCATCCTCGTCCCAGGCCCGGCGCTCGAATACCTGAGTGAGAATCTCATCATATTCTGAAGATGTATCGCTCTTTTTGGTCACGACTGCTAATCTGTCCACAGGCGGTATTTGGCGCAAGGCCCAAAGTACAGCATCTGCATCTCTTGGTTCAGGAAGAGCGTGCAACCATGAAAGAGGAACGTATATCAATCTCAGAGAGTCTTCCAATACACTTCTTTCTCCCGCCGGGACCCGTGAACGTACCCCTGCTGCCCAAGAAGCCCGTAACCCAAAATTCTCTGGATTATGCAGGACTTCCAAGCTCATCAGGAAATCATAAGCCGTGCCTAATTCATGGACGATTGTGGGCTGTTTTGTATCCGTATTTTCTATGAGCGCCTCCATGATTTATCAGCATCCTCCTGCGTTGATCTCGAAGTTGTGGTCCTGTGCCTGGCCAGGCCGATTCACAACCCGGAATTCTACTGGCCTGATGCGCTGCCCGAGGTTGAGCATGATGTCGCTCAAGTAGAGCAAGGTGCGCTTGCGCAAACCCGGATTTTCTTGCGAGCCCTTTCTCAATTGTTCCTGAATAAGGTTGACATTCAATTGCTGCTGGTGAATTTGGTAAATAAACTCATAGTGTTCCTGATTCACGATAACCTCCTTGGCTTTTGTTCAGCCTCATACCGTTAGACAATTATCTATTAGGTCATTATCTATGTTAGACGTATATCTAACATAGATAATAGTCTAACTTTCCCTTTTTGTCAAGCTTTTTCGCCTTTTTCTCATTTATCCGGAGAACCCAGCCTGCCCTTTGCCTGCTTCCTATGTGGATAACTTGTTGAAAACTGTGGATAACTCCTCTGAATTGGGGAAAAGTCGCTCGTTTGTTCGGAATTCTTTCTTCCCCGTATACCCCAGATATGGGGGGACCCTGCCATGTCCCTCCATATAACAAAAAAAGAATCTGTGATAACTTTAATTGCTCTACTTATTCGAATTTGTCCACAATACCGCTGTGGATTTACTTTCCTGTCTTTACCTCTCCCCGCCACTCTCCTTCCCCTTATATTAGCAGACCGGATCCTTCTGAATTTACTTTAGATTCCGCTTATCCACATATCCACAAGCCCTACTGCTACTACGATTAAATTATTAATTAATTGGAGGATCTATAAGACTATACAATACAACAATCTATCTCCTGGGAGAAATACACAGTAAAAAAACTTCCTGGCGCTTTGCAGTATTACACCTAAGAAAAGTCGAAAATAACTTTTACCGCGATTGAAAGAATTTATCCAATAACGGCTCAATATCGCCTGGATTGTAATCAACCAGTGTCGTAAAGAAATCATCCCCGGTTACGATCTGGCGGAAATATTTCTGGCTGTAGGCGAGGAGAAAATCCAGGAAGTTGTCATCGCCCATGGTATTGCGCAGTTCATCCAGGAAAAGCGCCCCGTTTAGATAAACCGCATCCCGGTACGCACGGTAACCCAATGGATTGTAAATGCTTCCATCAACCCAGCCCTGCGGTTCGTAATAGTTTATCCGGTACGTCCACCACCAGGTTAAACTATCGGGATGCAGTTTTTCATAATATAGGTGTTCGCTATAAGTGCACAGGGCTTCATCCAACCAGGGTTCTAAGGCTTGGTCATTCCCGACGGCCGCGTACCACCATTGGTGAGCAGTTTCGTGGGCGGCGATAGCGGTTAAATAGTCTGCTGGACTGCCAGTATAAAGATTGTAGAAACCTTTGCTGAGGAAATATAAGCCATCATATTCCATGCCATCAAGAAAATCGGCTTCCACTACGGTCAGCACCTGGCGGGGATATGGGCCAAATAGCTCATTAAAAAGTTCGAGAGATTCAGCAGTCGTCTGAAGGACAGCCTCACCGGCAGCTGAATTGATGGGGAAGTAATATGAAAAAACTTCTACAGAATCAATTGTTGTTGAGGAGACGACATACTGGTCGCTGACAGACCAGGAGAAATTTCGAGCACTTTCCAATCTGTAGTGATCTCCGTCTTCAGTAGTCTCCGGGATAGAACTTGCTGCAATCACTATATTAGGGTTCGAGTCTGCGATCTGGATGTGCACATCAAAATCTGCGATTTCATAAACTAGATGCTCACCAAAAGGTCCTGCTTGGTGGTAGAGCCAGCCTTCACCAGGAATGTAAGGAGGGATGAACGGATACCAATCTACGAGGTTAATTTGCCGGCTTGAGTAACCAAAGGGAACGGGGCGTCCGTAATACTCAGGGGAGGGGGAGGGTAAGTCCAGTGTATAGGTCAGGGATAGTGCTATCTCTTCGCCCGGGAGAAGGGGACTTTCAAGGGGAATCTGGATGATCCCCAAGTCGCGCGAATAATCCACCACGGGGCTACCATCTCCCCAATTCAGGTTATCCAGCTGGAAAACACCTGGATAACGAGCAGGTTCAACCAGCAACAGCAATTCTGATAGTGAGTCTCCAGAGCGATTGAGATAATCTATCTGCTGCTCAACCCGAAGATTGTGTAGACTGTAATTCAAGGAAGCATAAAGCGTGTAGTGGGGAAGTTTATCTGCTTTAGGTTCAGATGTAGGGGTAGCTAACAATTCTTGCGGGGAGGAAGTTGCGGAGGGTGAGAGGGTCGCGGTTACAGGGGCAATGAGTTCAATCGTTGGTGAGGGGGATTTGGTTGGGTTTGAAGCAGGCGGTTGGCTCGTGGCCGTTGGCATAATCTGAGTGGTGCAGCCAGCCAGGGCTAGGAGGAGGCAGGAGAGTAATGCTAAAGGATGTTTCATCTTCATGGAGGAACATGGAATGAAATTGCTGTGCGATCAACCTGAGCGGTGGCTGAAGTAACTGTTGATCAGGGCACTCAGGTCAGCCTCAGATGCGTATGCAGACAACAAATTGAAAAAATCATCCCCAGTGGCCTGGCGATAGCGATATTCTGCCAGGTAATCTCTTAAGAAGGCAATAAAGACCTCCTCGCCAAGAAGATTCCGCAGGTCGCTTAGGAATAATGCCCCCCGTAAATATACTGCATCCCGGTATGGATAGAACCCAGCTGCTTCATAGATAGTGCTGTCAACCCAACCTTGGGGATCGTGGAAGTAGATCCGATTTTCCCACCACCAATCTACAAATTCAGGATAAGCGCGTTCATAAAAAAAGATCTCACTGAAGGTGCTCAAAGCTTCGTCCAGCCAGGGTTCCCGCGCTTGGTCATTCCCGACCAGGCCGTACCACCACTGGTGTGCGACTTCGTGGGCAGCGATGATCGTCAGATTGCTTTGGGGGTCGCCGGTGTAGTAATCATAAAAAGCATGGCTCAGAAAGACAAGGCCATCATATTCCATACCATCAAGAAAATCGGCTTCAACAACTGAGAGGGCTTTATGCGGGTAAGGCTCAAACAGTTCACTGAAAATCGATAAGGCCTTGGCTGTTTCCTCCAGCGCAGGTGCTTCAGCCTGCGGGTGAAAAGGGAAGGCATAACTTTTAACCAGCACAGCGCCAACCTGGGTTTCTTGTTCAAGGTATTGGTCGCTAACTGTCCAAGCGAAATTCCTGGCAGGAGAATGATGATATTGATAACTATCCCCCTCTCTCTCAGGGATGGAGCTGGCGGCAAGCACAAGTTCACCCCCATTGGCCGAGTAAGGATTCGTTAATTTAATTTCAACCTCAAATTCTGACATCTCGTAAGCCAGGTGCTCTCCCAGGAATGCGTCTTCGCGCACAAGCCATCCTTCCCCCGGAATATATGGGGGCAGATAGGGATACCAATCTCCCAGGTTGGTCTGTCGCTCGGTATAACCATAAGGGGCATTCTGATTCGGTAAATTCAACTGGAAGGAGAGAGTGATCCCAACCGTGCTTTCAGGTTCAAGACTTTGGGGGAGCACAAGGCGCAGTTCTCGCCCATTCAAGGAGTAATCTTGGATGGGGTTATCATTTTCCCAGGTAATGGCATTAAGCAGGAATCCGTTTGGATAGCTGTTGGGCTCGATGAGAAATAGCAGGTCCTCCAATTCGGAGTTGGAGTTGTTCACATAAGTGATCCGCTGGTCAACTACCGCAGAGTGTGCGTCATAGTTTAACTCCACATCGATAACATACTTGGTCAGTTGAAAACCGGGCTCATCTGGAGCATTGGTTGGTGTTGCTGGAGGCGGGGTTGTTGTGATAGGTTGTTCTGCTGTGGGCGTAGCCGTCTCGGGTGTGTTTGCCCCGCTGTTTGTCGAGAGAGGGACCTGCTCCTGGGTGCTGCAGCCGAGGATGGAGAGGCCGAGACAGGAGGTCAAGATAAATACCGCGAGTTGTCTTTTCATGGAAAAGCCTGCTGTCCAGGTTTGGGCGTCATAGATCAAGCATATCTGCGTGTTTGCAAGTTCAAGATTGAAAGACTTTTGGGTCTAAATTCAGGGTGCTCCGTAAATTGGTGAGAAATTTAAGAAGTATCTCAATCTCCGGGAGATTGAGTATAAAGGATAGTCTCACAGAACTTTCAGCTTTCCATCTCTTCACGTACAGCCCGGTACAGATTTTCAGCTTTGAGCTCACTGAGGGTGTAACAGGGCGCTTTTAAGTGTTCAGCAAGCATCTGAGCCAATCCCTGGTCAAAGGCAGCATGTTCCATGTTAATCACAACTGCGCGGATATCCTCCTCGGCAATCTTTTCTGCTACCTGGTGGGCCTCTTCCTGGGGAGGGAGACCGCTCATCGACACGTTCCCGGCGCCATCTGTAAGCAAGATGACCAACGGGAGTACATCCGGGTGGAGAATTTTCTCCCGGTCGATGGTTTGGTGTGCCAGGAAAAGGCCGGCGGAGAGGGGCGTTTTACCTCCCACGGGGATATCTGCCAGGGCGCGCCGCGCCAGCTGGATAGAATTGGTGGGGGGCAAGACCATCGTTGCCCGATCTTTTTGAAAGACAACCAAGCCTACCCGGTCACGGCGTTGGTATGCATCTGTGAGCAGGGAGAGAATAGCTCCCTTCGTGGCAGCCATGCGTTCGGCGACAGCCATGGACCAGGAGGCATCCACCACAAACAGCACCAGGTTGGCTGTCCGTTTGACTCGCACCTTCCGATGAAAATCATCGGGCTGGATAGCAAACGCGACTCGTTTTCTTTGCTCGTCCCGCTGACGCTGGTAAGGGGCTGCGGCTCGAATTGTGGCATCGAAAGCCAGGTCGGTCACCTTTCCCTTGGCTGGCCTGGCGCGAATATAGCGACCGCGCTTTCTTTCGGTGTGAGTGCGTGATCGCCGCCCAGTTTTTTTACGAGATAATCGATCAAGGGGAGAGTCAATCTTTCGGGGAGAGAAAGGTTTGCCAATCTCGACCTTTTCGCCGCCTTCCCACCACGTGGCGCTGCCGGAATCGAAAACAGATTGGGGGGCTGGACTCAGGGGGCCTTTTTCAGACCCTTCTTCCAGCACCTCCTGGCTCATACCTTTTTTTTTTCGATGGATTCGCTTTCGCTCGGGACAGGTTCGGGTTGTCCTTCTGTTGTCCCGCCCTGCAATTCTTCAATTCTCTCCTGCAGGTCCTCCATCGTGATATCGGCTTGCTGGAAAGGTCCCCGTTTGATGCGGTGAGGCAGAGCTAATTCGGCTGCCAGGGCGATGTCCCGCTCATTAATCGCGGTTCGCCCTTCGAAAGCAGAGTGCGCCCGGGCTGTCTTCAGAATCACCAGGTCGGCACGATGTCCGTCCACATTCAAGGAAGCTGTCAGGGCCGCGATCGATAGCAAATCGCGCTGGGTATAAGTGACCTGGTCTAGAAGGAGGCGTCCCGACTCAATTTGATGGGAGAGATCTTCCTCCCGAGCCAGCCATTTCTCCCGAAAACCATCCGGATCGGCCTCAAAATCCAGGTTGCGCTCCATGATCAAGACCCGATCGCGGGCATCCCGGATACCGTGGATTTCTACAGAAAGCGCAAAACGATCCAGCAGCTGGGGGCGCAGATCCCCTTCCTCGGGGTTCATCGTCCCTACTAGGATGAAACGAGAAGGATGTGAGAAGGAAATGCCCTCCCGTTCAACGATGTTCATCCCCATGGCGGCGGAATCCAGCAGGAGATCAACAACATGATCGTCCAGGAGATTCACTTCATCGATATAGAGCAAACCCCGATTAGCCGCGGCCAAGACACCAGGTTCAAATTGGCGTTCACCTTTCTGGATGGCTTTTTCAATGTCTAGAGTACCAACTACCCGGTCTTCTGTTGCCGAGACGGGCAAGTTGATGAATGGAGTAGGCTGCTGATGTACGGGTAAAGATTCTCCTTCGGCAACTCTTTCTCGGCACTCAGTGCACCAGGTAGTCGGCCGATCTGGATCGCAGCTGAAGCGGCAATCCCTGACTGCGTGTACATGCGGCAGCAATGCTGCCAGGGCACGGGCCGCCGTTGATTTGGCAGTACCCCGTTCACCGCGAATCAATACGCCCCCGATACGCGGGGAAACCGCGTTCAAAACCAAGGCGCGTTTCATCCGTTCTTGTCCAACAATTGCGGTAAATGGATAAATGGGAGGCATTTCTGATCTCTTACCAGTGATTATAACCGAGACCCAATCTTATCACAAAGGTTGCCAAGTTATCTATATGCTTTTATAATGTAGGTCTATCCTTTAAGCCGGAGTATCTAAACGTATGAATCAGAATTTTGCCCTAGACGGGCAGGAGGCTACAACCGAAAACGAACAACTAGAAGAGGAGAATATTGAACAAAGCAAACCAGCAGAGCCTTCCGCAACAATGGAACAGCTGTTGGATAATGAAGACCTAGGCTTTGACCTGCCTCGTCAGGGGGAGATTCGCAAAGGTACCGTTGCCAGAGTATCCGAAACAGAAATATTAGTCAGCATAGGCACAAAATCTGAAGGTGTGATTCCATCGCGCGAGTTAGACCAGGTGGAAAAAGAACTTCAGGACCAATTAACTGTTGGTAATGAAGTAACTGTCTATGTCGTTAACCCTGAAGATCAGAATGGTAATGTTCTGCTCTCTTTTGTACGCGCCCTTGAGGAGAAGGATTGGTTGTTGGCTGAATCCTTGCTCGCATCTGGCGAACCGTATGATGGGAAAATCATGGGCTTTAATAAAGGCGGGCTGATCATCCCGGTAGGACAATTGCGCGGATTTGTGCCAGCCTCCCAGGTAAGTTTACTCCGCAGAATCGATTCCAGTGGAAACACGCCTGAGCAGCGCTGGGGAGCGATGGTTGACGAAGAGATCACAGTTTCGGTGATCGAAGTAGATCGAGAGCGCCGCAGGTTGATCCTTTCCGAGAGAGCTGCCCTGCAGGAGACACGCGAATCGTTGAAAGAGCGTTTGCTGGAAGAATTATCGGAAGGTGATGTACGCGGTGGACGAGTGACCAGCCTGGCTGATTTTGGCGCCTTCGTGAATATCGATGGCGCGGATGGTCTTGTGCACCTGTCTGAGATCTCCTGGGAGAGGATCGAACACCCAAGAGAAGTATTAAAAGTCGGGCAGGAAGTCCAGGTTAAGGTCATCGGAATTGACCATGACCGTAAACGAATTGGCCTGTCAATTCGCCAGCTGCAAGCAGATCCCTGGGTAAAGAAGATAGAGGACTTGAAAGAAGGCCAATTAGTGGAAGGGACGATCACTCACCTGACCAAGTTTGGCGCTTTTGCTCGGCTGGATGAGGATCTAGAGGGGCT
Organism: Chloroflexota bacterium; assembly: GCA_020349245.1. Classification (GTDB taxonomy): domain Bacteria; phylum Chloroflexota; class Anaerolineae; order Anaerolineales; family UBA4823; genus PFL25. The sequence continues at coordinate 4,249,725 of CP070764.1, forward strand.
GATCCACATTTCCGAGATCAGCGAGCAGCGGGTTGCCCACCCCAAGGAGGTGCTCCACGAAGGGGACGTTGTGACCCTGCGGGTAATAAAGATAGAGCCCGAGCGGCACCGGATTGGGTTGAGCTTGCGGAAGGTTGATTCTCCAGCCTACTCAGATTTCGATTGGAAGATGACCTTAGCTGAGGTAGTTGAAGAAAGCCAGGAACATGAACCTGGTGCTGAATTAGAGGAGTTAGCGCTGGAGGCAACCGAGGTCGCAGAATCAAATACGGAAGAAGAGCCAGTTGCTGAAATGGAACCAGAATCTGCAGAAGCTGTCATGGAAGAGGAGACGGCTACCGAAGCAGAAACAGAAGAAGAAGCTATAGAGGTGGTTGCAGAGGAAGAAGTCGTCGTAGAATCGGAAGCGGAAACAGAAGTTGATGCTGCAGAAGAAGAGGCGCCTGTAGAAATGGAAGCAGAAGTTACTGAGGCGTTTGTCGATGAAGAACAGCCTGATCAAGCAGCAGAAAGAGACGAAGATTTGCAGGTGGAGGCAGGCGAAGTTGCTGAAACACTGGATATAGATGCAGCAGCAGATGAGGCACAAGAAACCGGTGACGAGGCTCCTGCTGAGACTGACAGCGAAGATTGATCTTTTCACTTACAGCGTGTCGCTCTCCGATGCGCTGTTTTTGTTTAACCCGCTGGTATAGAGTTCTTATAGCTTTGGCCAGTGTCCGGGCTTATCCAGAAGGGGAAATCAAGTTTTAATTTCGAAGTACTTGCTTGACAGCCGGGCGTAAATTACAAAATAGTAATCTAAGAGTTTTATTAACTTACCCTGATTCGGCTGAAGAATCACAAAAGGAAAGAATAATCTCTGGTAAAATCCAACTGGACTAAATATCTCGTAATCAATGTCTCACGAACACGGGATGCGTTCGTAAGATCGTAGGAGGTACGCTTTGTCGAGCATGGAGCGTTTTACCCAAAGGGCACGCAGGGTGCTGAGCTTAGCCCACCAGGAAGCTGAGCGCATGCGGCAAAATTATATCGGTACAGAACATCTTCTCTTGGGCTTGATTCGTGAAGATGGAGGCGTCGCTGGACGTGTTCTCCGCGAACTAGGCTTAGAAGCTGAGCGGGTTCAAGAAATCGTTGAGAGATTAACCGGAACCGGCACATCCCCTGGAGGAAAGCTGGATCTATCCCCGGGCACGCAACAAGTATTGGAATATGCGGTTGATGAAGCCCGGCGCCTTGGGCACCATTATATTGGTACCGAACATCTCCTGCTTGGTCTCGTACGATATGGCGAGGGAGTCGCCAATGACGTCTTGAGGAAGCTGGGGGTTACCCCAGAGCAAATTCGACGGCAGACTCGCCGGGTGCTCCAGGAGAGCAGCTCATCACGGCGCAGCACGGAAAGAAAATCTACTCAATCTGAAAAACAGCAGCAGAAAACACCTCTCGTCGACCAGCTGGCAGTTGATTTAACCACCCTTGCAGAAGAGGGCAAACTAGATCCAGTGATTGGGCGCGTCATGGAAATCGAGCGGGTGATCCAGATTCTCGCCCGGCGAACAAAGAATAACCCAGCGCTGATCGGTGAGCCCGGGGTGGGTAAAACCGCAATAGTCGAAGGGTTGGCGCAACGAATCCTGGATGGTGATGTCCCTGCACCGCTTTTGGACAAGCGTGTCCTGCAACTCGATGTCGGTTCACTGGTCGCGGGAACGATGTATCGCGGCCAATTTGAAGAACGTCTCAAGCGGGTGATCGATGAGCTTAAAGCGGCAGAAGCCATCCTGTTTATCGATGAAGTGCACATGCTGGTGGGGGCAGGCGCGGCAGGTTCATCGGTCGACGCAGCCAATATCCTCAAGCCCGCCCTGTCACGCGGCGAGCTGCAGGTGATTGGTGCGACCACGCACGACGAATATCGCAAACATATTGAGAGTGATGCAGCTTTGGAGCGCCGTTTCCAACCGGTTATGGTTGAGGAGCCTGATGTCGAAGAAACGATCGAAATATTGCGCGGCGTGCGTTCGGCTTACGAAGAGCATCACCGCCTGTCAATTTCTGACGATGCTCTGGACGCAGCGGCCCAGCTTTCATCCCGTTATGTCACAGATCGGTTCCTGCCAGATAAAGCCATAGACCTGATCGACGAATCATCCTCCCGGGTGCGGATGTATAAAAGCCCAGCCGCCAGGACAGCGAAAGAATTGATCGGTCAGATTAAGGAAATCCGCCAGAATCATGGGTTAGCTTTAGAGGACGGTCGCTACGAGGATGCACAAGAAATGCTCGAGCGGCAGGAAGCGCTGGAAAGACAATTAGAGCGTTTGCAAACCGGGTGGGATCGCAGCAACAGCCCGGTTGTCACGGCTGAAGACATTGCTGAAGTCGTCTCGATGTGGACCGGCGTCCCAGTAATGCAAATTGCCCAGGAAGAATCAATCCGCTTACTGAAAATGGAAGAAGAACTGAGCAAGCATATTATCGGCCAGGAGGAAGCGATCGAAGCTATCTCCAAGGCTGTTCGCCGGGCAAGGGCTGGTTTAAAAGACCCCCGCCGACCGATCGGATCCTTCATCTTCTTGGGACCCACGGGCGTTGGCAAAACGGAGCTGACCAAAGCGTTGGCTAGGTTCCTGTTTGGCAGCGAGGATGCACTCATCCAGCTCGACATGTCCGAATTTATGGAAAGGCATACAGTGAGTCGATTGGTAGGTGCACCTCCCGGGTACGTAGGGTACGAGGAATCAGGACAGTTGACTGAAGCATTGCGCCGCCGCCCTTACTCTATTGTCGTCTTTGACGAGATTGAAAAAGCCCATCCAGAAGCACATAACATGTTGCTGCAGATCATGGAAGAGGGGCATCTTTCCGATGCACGCGGCCGCATGGTTGATTTTCGCAACGCTTTAGTGGTGATGACCTCCAATGTGGGTGCAGATGTGATCAAGCGTCAGACCTCCCTGGGCTTCGATATTAAGCGGGATGAAGAGCTGGAAGAACGCCTGGCATACCAGGAAATGCGTAAAAAATTACTCGATTCGCTTAAACGTGTTTTCCGTCCCGAGTTTATTAACCGGGTGGATGCCGTAATCGTTTTCCGCGCTCTTAGCAAAGAGAGCATCAAGGAGATCGTTCAGCTGGAGATCAAAAAAGTTGGCCATAGGCTCGAGGAGCACGAAATTGTGATCAATGTTACCCCCTCTGCTTTGGACCTGCTGGCAGAAAGGGGTTATGATCCAGATATGGGCGCACGCCCCTTACGCCGGGTCATTCAGCAGCATATTGAGGATAAATTCTCGGATGCCCTCTTGGCTGGCGAATTCGAGGATGGCGATACGATCGTAGTCGATGTGGTTGATGGTGAGATTACCCTCTACCCCAGCGAAGAGAAGCCAGTTGAACAAGAAGAGGCAATAGCCACGGGTTAACTCCCGCAATCAGGTAGTGAGTTTATCAAGAGCACGGATTTTGTTCCGTGCTCTTTTTATTATTTTTCCATATGGCGGGAATGGTGTCTGCAGGGCAGAAATAAAATGGCTAAGTTATAATTCATTTATGCCAAAAGTCAGGACACAATTCGTTTGCCAGCAGTGTGGGCGAATATCTCCGCGAGATATGGGGCGCTGTCCCCAATGTAACGCCTGGAACAGCATGATCGAGGAGGTTGTTGCCTCCCCTAGCGAGCAACGAAAAACCAGTGTGCGCGGTCTCCGCGGGGCATCAACACCGCGCCGTCTTTCTGAGATCGGTGAAGGAGTCGAAGAGCGCCTCCAGCTAACTATCGAGGAGTTTGCCCGTGTGCTTGGAGGCGGTGTCGTGCCTGGCTCAATCGTGCTGATCGGTGGAGACCCGGGGATAGGCAAAAGCACATTGTTGCTCCAAATTGCTATGGAAATGGCCCGCAATGGGAAAATTTTATACGTGTCTGGCGAAGAATCTGAACGGCAGATCAAAATGCGAGCGTTGCGTTTATCAAAGGAAAGCGAGGGGAGTGATTCAACCTTGCCTGAAGACCTGTTCCTGGTTACCGAAACCAACCTGGAAGTTATCCTCACGCATGTCTCACAATTACAACCAAGCCTGTTGATTGTGGATTCAATTCAGACAACGACAATACCCGATCTTGAATCCTCTGCGGGCTCAGTTTCTCAAGTTCGTGAGTGTGCCTCCCGCTTGAGAGAGCTGGCGAAATCTCAAGGGATTGCGATATTTTTGATCGGGCACGTGACCAAGGAGGGAACGATCGCCGGGCCGCGTGTCCTAGAGCATATTGTCGATACGGTTCTGTATCTCGAGGGGGATCGATTTCATTCCTATCGATTACTGCGTTCGGTTAAGAACCGCTTTGGACCCACTTCCGAAGTTGGGGTGTTCGAGATGCAGGAAAGGGGCATGATCCAAGTTGTAAATCCTTCGGAAGTCTTTCTGGCTGGACGGCTAGTTAACGCACCTGGTTCTGCAATTGCGGTCACTATGGAAGGCACCCGACCTATACTGGTTGAAATCCAAGGATTAACCAGTTCAACATCGTTCGGTAATCCCCGCCGCACCCCGAACGGGATTGATATGAACAGGATGCTATTGATTGTAGCTGTGCTCACCCGTCGAGTTGGTTTACGATTGGGGGAACAAGATGTCTTTGTGAATGTTGTTGGGGGCCTCAGGGTGAGTGAGCCTGCCGCCGACCTGGCTGTTGCCGCAGCGATCGCCTCATCGATGAGGGATAGGCCATTACAGGCTGAGACGGTCTTGATCGGAGAACTAGGCCTTTCAGGGGAGTTGCGGGCAGTTGGGCAGATGTCGGCCCGGCTGAAAGAAGCCGCGAATCTGGGATTTAAGACAGCTGTTGTCCCCGCCCGGCTGCGGCGTAATGAGCCCTGGCCAAAGAATATCCAGGTCATTGAAGCGCGCTCAATCCAACAGGTCTTGGCTCAAGTCTTGACTAAAGAATAATCTGTTTGCGCAAGGCGTTATTCTGGATGGTTGCACTGTCTAAAATCTATTAAAATCTTCATAAACATTAATTCAAAACCTGCACAAACCTACATTGACGGGGAATGGATATAGCTGATAAATTTAGTTGATCTAAACTCGTCGCAACCTTTATCCTGTCCATATTAATTTGTGGATTGAACAAGGAATGGGGTATACATAGAAATTCGGTTCAATTTTATGCTTTTAAAACGCGTTCAATTGGGGTTGATCCACCTGGCTGTTGCCATGACACTGGTTCCAATAAACAGCACGCTGAACCGGGTCATGATCAAAGAGCTCGCTTTCTCAGCCACCTTGGTGGCTATTCTTGCATCCCTGCCCTATCTGTTTTCCCCGATCCAGGTCCTGATCGGCTCGATCTCTGACCGTCATCCGATCTTCGGCTGGCGGCGAACGCCATATATCGCCATTGGCTTGATTTTTTGTGTGCTTGGAGTGGTTCTGTCTCCTTTTGCGGCATTTGTACTCTATGAGAATTTCATCCTTGGCCTTCTGTTTGGGCTCTTCGCTTTCGGTGCCTGGGGTATGGGATTTAATTTCGCCACGGTCGCTTACTTCTCATTAGCAACGGATTTGTCAGGAGAAAAAGAACGCGGACGAACCATCTCTGTGATGTTTTTTATGATGATCATTGGGATCATCTCGACTTCTCTCTTGCTCAGCAGGCTGGTTGATCCTTACTCGCCAGAAGCACTTATTCGCTCTTTTTTGATTGTTGGAGTAATTGCTTTATTCCTGGGAATTTTAGGTTTGATCAATTTGGAGAAGCGCTCCCTCGGGATACACGTACAGCAGGAAGAACGCTATTCCTGGAAATTTCTTGCCAATTCGATTCTTGAAAATAAACAGGCGACAATTTTCTTCTTATACCTGATCATTTTATTAATTGCACTGCTTGGTCAGGATATACTGCTCGAACCATATGGGGCAGAAGCATTTGGGATGGCGGTAACCGATACAACCCGCATCACTTCAATTTGGGGTGCTTTTACGCTCCTGACCCTGATCCTGGCGGGTTATTTGGAGCGCAAAACCAGCAAGCAGCTGATTGCCTTTTGGGGTGGGGGTACTGCCTTACTGGGATTTATCCTGATCGCGGCGAGCGGAATTTTGCTCAACTCGACTGTTTTCTATCTCGGGGTAATCTTGTTGGGTGGTGGAACAGGGCTTTCGACGGTATCCAATTTATCATTGATGCTTGATATGACGACTGCCACAAAAGTGGGTTTGTTTATTGGAGCCTGGGGAATGGCCAATGCGGTGTCCCGTTTGTTCGGCTCGCTTTTGAGTGGCGTGGTTCGAGATGTGCTCACCCGAGTATTCCAGGATCCAGTTTTGGCATATGTTTCCGTTTTCAGTATCCTGGCATTACTGCTGCTTATTTCCTTGATCATTTTGCGACGTATCGATGTCAGAGCTTTTCGCCGAAAGGCCGAGACGATCTCCATGGGAGAGAAGGCAGCCATGGCGGGTGATTTGTAAGCCCGTTTGCATTTGAATCTGGCTGTAGCCGGCAAACCGCGTATGAATGATGAATGGTTAAGCTTAAGTGAGGTAGCCAAAATGCTGGGAGTTCACCCCAGCACGGTTCGCAGCTGGTCGGATCAAGGCCATCTGCCAGCCCATCGTACCCAAGGAGGACACCGCCGATTCCGACGCCGAGATATTGAGCTGTGGATTCAAACTCACCGGGAAGAGGGATTGGATGAGGGGAACTTGGTGATCCAAGCAGCACTGAAGAACATCCGGGTTAAGGTCAGCGAGGGAAACCTTGCAAACGAAGCCTGGTATGAAAAGTTGGATGAAGAAGCTCGGAACCAATATCGGCGCAGCGGCCGCGCCTTACTGCAAGGCTTGCTTGAATCTCTCGCTGTGCATGGTGAATATGACGATTCCGAGGCTCGCTCGCTGGGGTTCGAATACGCCTCTCGCGGCTGGCGGCGCGGCTTGACCGCTGCAGAGGCCTCACGGGCTTTCCTGTTCTTTCGGAATGTCTTGTTGGATGCCATGCTCACAGTATATGAAGAATCATCTATACAGACGCCCAGAGCCTGGAGCGATATTTTTCGCCAGATTTATCATTTCACCGACCAGATCCAGATCACGCTCTTGGAAACATATGATGCCTACCAGCGGGGAAATCATTGAAGCAAAACTTCCTGGGCGCATTATTCTCTATTGAATTGTGATCCAAAATTCTTCCAGAAAAAATCTCCCGGGTTTGTGGGAGATTGCGGTTTTCCTTCAAGCTTACAATGCGGAAATTGGTAATCTTTTCGCACCCGCCAGGAAGTGCATGGCGGGGTTATAATACTTTGAGCAATTGATCCTTGAATATGAGAGTGAATAAAATGGTAGACAATAGTGTATTTCAGGTAAAGCAGCGCAGGGAGATACCCATTTTATCCCGGGTGCAGCGCAACCACGGACTCGAGCATGCGACCCTGCATATCCTTTCCCAGCGTTATCCAAAACGCAGCTTGGCTGGTCATTCAGATAATCGGGGGTTTTGGTTGATCGGTGATGTACCTATCGAGGGTGTTTACGAGGCTGTTGAAGAAGCATTGGCACGGCTGCGCAGCGGAGAAAAGCACCTGGCTATCCATCGTAATTGCGGCACAAACTATGTTACCTCCGGCATACTGGCAGGTCTCGCCGCCGGTATAGCTATGCTTGGGGTCGGGAAAAGAATGCGGGATAAACTGGAGCGATTACCTTTTGCGATGTTCGCAGCCACCTTGATGCTGATTTTTTCCCAACCAGTGGGATTGTTTTTGCAGGAAAATGTGACAACTTCTGCCGAGCCGGGAGATCTTCAGGTGATCGAGATTATTACTGCCCGCAGGGGAAGAATGAAAGCGCATCGAATAACGACCCGGAACTAATTATGGGGAATGCACAGAAACCCATCGTTTACGTCTTTCATGGGGATGATGAGCTGGCCATAAGCGAATCCATCGCGCAATTAAAATCAAGATTGGGGGATTTATCAACGGCCGAGCTCAACTTCACAACATTAGACGGGCGTTCATTCTCCATCGAATCTTTTGAAACTGCAGGAAAATCCATGCCTTTCCTTGCAGAACGTCGTTTGACGGTGGTCAATCATCCGCTGGCTTGTATGCAGGATGAAACGAATCGCCAGAGAATCTTGTCACTTCTGGAGGAACTCCCTGAAGAAAACGCAGTTGTGCTCGCTGAATATCATCCTTTGCTAAGTCTGAAGGAAAGAAGACAAGGAAAATCCCATTGGCTGGAAGAATGGGGGAGTTCGATGGGAGCCAAGGTGTACATGCGGGAATTCAGCCTGGCGAGGGGCACTCAATTGACCACCTGGATCATGAACCGCGCCAGGCAGGCGGGAGGTGATTTCGATATAAAAGCGGCCATGCTTCTGGCCTCCTTGGTTGGGGAAGACCTCCGCCTGGCTGATCAGGAAATCACCAAGCTGTTGACTTTCGTAAATTTTGAGCGTCCGGTTATGGAATCAGACGTGATGAACCTGACCGTTGTAATTCCAGAAGGGGATATTTTTGAGTTTGTTGATGCTTTAGGAAACCGTGACAGGAAAAAAGCCACCCAGGTATTTCATGACTTGTTAGCTAACCAGGATCAGCTGCACATCTTCAGCATGGTTGTGCGCCAATTTCGACTGCTGCTCTTGGCGAGAGAGATTTTGGATCATCATGGTGGGGAGGCTGAAATAACCCGTCGCTTGAATATCCATCCCTATGTAGGCCGGAAAATATCTTCCCAGGCACATCGTTTTTCCCGAGCGCAGCTGGAGAATATCTACCATCGTTTGCTGGAGATCGATTACGAATTGAAGACCGGGAAAATGGATATCGATCTGAGTTTAGACCTGTTGATCGCCGATATTACCTGATAGAGTTTCCATTCAAACTTTGAATCCCGATCCACAGGTGGTGGGGAAGCACGGATTTTGTCAATTTGATTTCAATATCACCAGCTCTTAGCACTTGTTCTTTAGATTCAATCTGGGCCATGCTTGGGTGGACGAAGCAGATATTGGGTTTATCACCGTATTTGCCAAGGTAATAGGCCGCGGCGCGCTCGATCTTAACGATCAAATCAGATTTCACATCATTATCAAACCACAACATTCCGACATTCATTTCGACTGCCTTTCTTGAGCTCCTATACTGATAAGACGCTGATTGGAATTAATCTTCCGCCGATGATCACGTTGTAATTGGGCGGGTAGCTCAAACCTGCTTGCCTGGCATTATTTGAATTGCCTGCGGAGGACAGGTCGCGGCTGACTTTTTCAAAGATATACGTGCCAAAAGAGTGCAGTAATTGCCCCTGGTCCGAACGCTCATCTCCAGGATTGATGGAGAGAATCGGCCAGATACCGGAGGTGGGTCCTCTGCTGACTAAAGTTTTGAAACTTAGGTAGATACGATCGTCGCTGAGTATGGGCGCAAGGCTTTGGAAATCATCGATAAGCAGCATCATGGCTCTCCCCCTCTCTCTCCCCCAGCGCCTTTGTTCTGCAAGGGATGCCAGCTCAATTATCATTTCGGCAGCTGCGCGATCGTAAGCGTGGTGCCAAGCATGGCAGTTGGGATACTGTTCCAGGTCGGAATAGCGACTAATATTGTTGCTGATCAAAGATATTTGTACCAAGCCCGGCTTGTTGATCAGGCTCGCAGAATGCCCCAGGGTCTTCATTATTTGGGTTTTTTCGTAGACGTTCTCTCCAACAACCAGAATCGAACCAGATTTTGGGTTATCGAGGTCGATCATTAATGGCAACCCATCGCGGCATTGACCTACTACTACCGAGTAAGGCGGGAAAGGCCCCATAGATTCAATGAGAGAATACAGGCTGGGTGCTATCTCTCGCGAGGAAAGTGTGGGAACGGCCGCAGTTTGGTAATCCAGGGATGAGCTGTTTCTTCTTTCCCGGTTACCATTCCAAAGTGCAGGTAAAGGTATTAAATTGCTGGCCATAAAGAGCTCCTCGAAGCGATAAATAGAACTAACGTTCTATTTATACCAGAACAAAAGTTCTTTGTCAAGAGCTCCCTAGGTGGAATTTAACTGCCAGACGCTGAATGTTTCGATGTGGTAAGTTTGGGCAAAGAGATCCAACGGGATAATTCTTTCAGCAGCATATCCCCACTCAATCAACACTCTGGCGTCCCGGGATAAAGTTGCTGGATCACAGGAGATGTACAGGATTTTCTCGGGTTTCAAGGAGAGAATCCCCTCAAGGACATTCCTGCTCACACCAGCTCTGGGCGGATCGAGTAAAACGATATCTGGCTGTACCGCCAGCAGGGGAAGGATTTCTTCTGCACGCCCTTGGTAAATGGTTACATTATCAAATTCATCGAGATTGAGCGAGAAATCCTCGACAGCGTTTTCAGATGATTCAATCGCGATCAACTGATCAACCTGGGGGGCGACAAATGCGCTGAACAAACCCACGCCGGAATATAACTCGAGGAAAACTTTGCTGCTCTCCGGGATACTTTCTTCTACCAAGGTGACCATTTTCTCTGCCATCAGGGTATTTACCTGGAAGAAAGACCCCGCAGATACCTGGAAATCCCTGTTTTTTACTTGCATTAGGGTGAATGAACTCCCTGCCAAAACTTGCACATTCTCAGGACCGAGATGAACGACAGAGACAGGTAATGCATCGATATCGAAATCTGCCTCAAAAAAGGATTTCGATTCCAAGGTTATAAGCGCATCATCTCCTGCCCCGCTCCTTAAGGTCAGGGACGAAATACCGGAGTGCGGTTCTATATCGATAAGAGGCCATAATTCGTTTAGCGGTTCTTCGGGCAGGTGGCATTCAGAAATCTCCATGACTCCAGTCCGGTCTGCGCGGATGAATCCCGGTTTATTCCCCTCGCTGATGTGAAACTGGATTTGGTTGCGGTAGTTATACTCCTTGGATGAAGGGATAGGGTTGGAAATCTGCGGATTGCGAATGCCGCCAATCCTCTCCAGCTGGTCTTGGAGAATTCGCTTCTTGAGCAAGAGCTGCTGATGGTAGTCGATGTGCTGGTAATGGCAACCGCCACAGGTTGAAAAGTGCTGGCAGCGGGGTGTGATTCGAAAAGGTGAAGGCTCCAGAACCTCCAAGAGTTCAGCCCGAGCGAACCGTTTTTTTTCGCTGATAATTTTGACCCGCACGGTTTCTCCAGGTAAGCAGAAAGGGACAAATACTGCCCGTCCATCAGGCAGCCTGCCAATCGTGTCCCCGCCAAAGGCAGGATTTTCCAGGGTAAGTTCAAGGATTGTAGACAATCAATCTCCCTTCTGCGGCTCAACCTGCATTTACTTTTGGGCGATAAATTCGTCCAGGGCAGATAACAACTCCTGGATATCGGCCAGCTGGGTCTCTCCCATGTGGGCTATTCGGAAGCTATGATTTTTTAATTTCCCATACCCCTCGGCGATGCGCATGTCTTTCGCAAGCAGGAACGCATTCAAGGCAGCAATATCTAAATTTAAGGAGTTGCTGACTGTTGTTACCGTGAGTGAGCGGTATCCCTCTTCGGCAAGTATCTGAAAGCCTTTTGCCTTGACCCAGCTTTGGACAAGCTCAGCCATGGCTTTGTGACGCGAGAAGCGATTCTCGAGACCCTCCTTGAGAATTCGGTCCAGCTGCAAATCCAGGGCGAAAATTAATGACATGGCTGGCGTAGCCGGGGTGGAGTCTTTATTGCGGTGGGTTTCCATGCGAATCAGATCGAAGTACCACCCCCTATCCGGCACTTCTTTGGCATAATTGAGCGCCCGATCTGAGACTGCTGCCAGCGCTAATCCTGGCGGCAGGGCGAGGCATTTTTGCGAGGAAGTGAGCACCATATCCAGCCCCCAGGCATCCATCTTGATCGGGATACCTCCCAGGGAGGAGACAGCATCAATACAAATTATGGTGTCCGGACTTACCTGGTGAACAAGGGCTGCTATCTGCTCTATTGGATTCAGGACGCCGGTTGAGGTTTCATTGTGGACAAGGGTTACCATCTCGAAATTTTTTCCCTGCAGTGCTTTAGCGATCTTCTGGGGGGTTATAGGTTGCCCCCACTCAACTTCGAGCAGCTCCGCCTGTTTGCCGTTGCTTCTGGCGACCTCGAACCATCGCTGGCTGAATGCCCCATTCACACAGCTCAGCACGCTTTGTTTTGCCAGATTGCGGATTGCAGCTTCTTGTAGCCCTGTCCCGGAGCAGGTAGCGATGAGTATAGGCGCTTCAGTCTGGAATAACTGCTTGGCTTTTTCGCTTGCTCGACGATAGATGGTTTCAAATTCTTCGCTGCGGTGAGGTAGCATTGCCCGGGATTGGGCATTGAGTACTTCCACATCAACATCAACGGGGCCGGGAACGAACATTGGAGCCATTTTTTCCTCCAACAATTGAGTAAGATACCATTAATTTTTTGTAAGTAAATTTTACCAGTCAACAATGCTGAGTATAATTTTGCTATGCGCGGCTTGTTATTGTTGGCAGGAATGTTTCTGGCTGCATGCCAGGCGGTGGGTTCATTGACCCCGCCGCCGACTTTTACCGCGCAGGCTCCTTCAACGCTCACTCCCACCATTGTTGAGCCGACAGCAACAACTGGCCCAACCTCTACGCCGCAGCTAATTCCCGGGGGAGAGTATACTGTGCGCCTGCACCCAGATGGTCCGCTGTTTATTGGTGATCGGGTCAGTATCGAAGTCATATCGCCCGGTGAAGATGAGTTGCAGGAAAAAAATGTCCAAATTCGTATAGAAGGGCCTGTCTCTGCTGATCTGGGTTCCTCTGCTTTTACCGAATTTGGTATTGGCGGACGCGTTCAGGCCACCTTCAATTGGGTCTGGGATACCAGCAATCTGGAACCAGGTGAACATCAAATCCAATTCGCTGTTCAGCCGGAAGGACCTGAGTGGGTGGAAACCGTTTACTTACACCCAGCGAAGGATGTACCCAGTCCTGAACCGGTAGCGAAATGGGAGAAAGTGCAGCTGGACTGCTGCAAAGTGCATTATATAACCGGTACTGATTTTGCCCACGATCTGCCAGATTTGATGGAAATTATTCAGCGCCAGGCAGATGACTCGGTCCAGCGCATGGGCGTCGAGTTTGAGCAGCGCGTAATCATAACCATCCTGCCCCGCGTTCTGGGGCATGGGGGATTTGCCGGGAACGAGATTTACATTTCATACACAGATGACAATTATGCCGGGAATGATCTTTCGCAGGTATTGCACCATGAAATGATACACATTTTGGACCGGCAATCGGGTGGGGAGTTACGACCGTCGTTATTTGTCGAAGGATTGGCGGTTTATCTTTCCGATGGCCATTTCAAGCAAGAGCCAATCCTGGCGAGGGTGTCCGCCCTGTATGATCTCGATCAGTATCTGCCATTGAGGGAATTAGCGGATTCTTTTTACACGTCACAGCACGAAATCGGCTACCTGGAAGGAGCGGCTTTGGTTCAGTTCATGGTTAATCGTTACGGTTGGCAGGCATTCGATGATTTTTACCGGGATATTTATCCTCATCCCAGTGAGAAACAATCCTTGGCGATCGATCAAGCATTGCAAAAACACTTCGATTTAACTTTTGAACAGCTGGAATCGAATTTTGTGAACGAGATCCAAAAACAGAAAATCAATCCTGATATGTCGGAGGATGTCATCCTTTCGGTGACCTACTACGATGCCGTCAGGCGATACCAGCGTCTACTCGACCCATCGGCGTATTTTTTAACCGCCTGGCTGCCAGACGGAGAACAAATGCGCCAGCGGGGAATCGTGGCGGATTACCTGCGTCGTCCATCAAGCCCGGAAAACCAGATGATTGAAGAATTGTTGGTTGATATTGATCAGCAAATCAGGCAAGGAAATTACGGGGAGGCAGCAAAAGAACTCTGGCTGGTTGAAAACAAATTAAACCAGGTCGAAGTGGAAGTCCTGATTGGAGCCGCTCTTCCTGGTGGTGTCCAGCAGCAAATCAGGTTTTTTGATTGAATTCTTGCCCTCCGGGTGTAGTTGTTAACCCTGCAGCTTGAACAGTACAATTTATTCCTGCCGAAATGAAAGCCCTCCGCTTATGGACAGACCGCGCCAATGAGCACCATCACCTGCCGGAAGGGGGGGGTGCAGTAAAGATTGAGATTGTCAAAGACAAAGGCCAATCCGAGGAAAACACAAACCAGGACTAATCCACAACCGCAGCTTACCCAGAGCCAAGTTCGACGGGGGCTGCTTTCCTCTGGAACCAGCGGTTCGACGGGGCTTTCTGGATACTTTCCTGCATAAGTGGGGGGTGGAGAAGAAGGGTATTGTGCTTCTTGGGGGGCACTGGTTTCAAATTCAAGGGGTTCAGGTGAAGCGCTTTCGCTGGAAACTCCCACCTGTACGGCATTTGGATCAAAACGTACCTCTTCAAAAGCCAGGGCGATATTTTCACCGAGCAGGATAGAGTCACCTGGCTTCAAGATTCGTTGACCAGTCAAGTGCTGCGAATTGACAAAAGTGCCGTTTGTGGACCCCAGGTCTTCCAGGAGGTAATCACCGAATTGCGAGGTCAGCCGGGCATGCTTTCTGGAGACCTCTACATCGTTAATAAATACATCGCTTCCTGCCTCACGACCAATTGAGATCACGCTCTTATCCAAGGTATAAACTTTGCCTGGAGCTGGGCCAGTTTTCATAACCAATTGGTATGCCATGTCTTCCTCCTGCGCCCTCATCCTGATCGCTGAAGAGGGGATGAAATAAGTTTAATGTCAATTATTTCCACTGTCAAACCTGTGGATTTTACCTATATGGCTTTCTCTTGCATAGAAAAATTGAAAACCTCGCCAAATCCCGCAACCACGCTTTCCAGAACAGTTTGCTGACTTGGCAGGGGAGAGATCAAATTAGCCAAGCTGATCCCAGGATAATCCTCCAAGCCACAGGCAACAATGCCGTCCCAGTATGACATGTCGGGATTCACGTTCAGAGAAAATCCATGCCGGGAGATTCCGTGGGCATCCACTTTTACGCCGATCGAGGCGATCTTTGAGGGGTGCAGGCTGGCCATTAATGTTCCCTGTGAATTTGATTTTGGTGGAGGCAGGTGAATCCACACCCCGGTCAACCCCGGGAATTGTTGGCCAGTTACGCCCATCTTGGCCAAAGCTACAATCAGTGCGGTTTCCAGTTTTCGCAGGTACTCAATATAATCCACTTGAGGCAAGTGACCCTTGCCTTTCTGCTGAGCAGATTGTGTGTCAGGAGTCCCAAGGGGCAGCAAGGGGTAGCCAACCAGTTGTCCTGGTCCGTGGTAGGTTACATCGCCACCCCGATCAACCCAATGAACTTCAATGCCTTTCTCCTCCAGGGTGGTTTCATCCCATAAGAGATGTTTTAGGTCACCTCCACGCCCGAAGGTGTAGGTATGCGGGTGCTCGAGGAGCAGCAGGGTAGGTGAACGCAGCCCATCGGCGATCTCGTTTGCCAGCCGCACCTGCAAATCCCAGGCTTCTTGGTAGGGGATCAATCCTAATGAGTGCACCTGACAGATTCTCTTCATAAGATGAAGTATAACGGAGATTATCATCCCGGGCGATAATTACACAACTACTGATACTCTCATATGCACGGTTAACATTCTGTTTACTTATTTCAAACATAGACAGCGTATACTGAAATTCGAAGAAATTTCCATATGGGGTCATCCCCGGAATTTAAAGGAATCCCTATGAAACTAGATCGTTTTACCCAGAAATCACAGGAAGCAATTATTCATGCACAGCGATTGGCACAAGATTTAAGCCACCAATCGATTGAACCGGAACATCTGCTCCTGGCGTTGCTCAACCAGGAGGATGGGGTCGTTCCTGCGATTGTTAATAAGGTCTCCGGCAGTGTACTCGGTGTGCGGGAAGAAGTTTTTCAAGATTTAGATAAGAAGCCCAAGGTACATGGTGCGGGAGGTGAGATTGGTTTATCCTCCCGGACAGCAGATGTCCTAGCGGCAGCAGAGCGTTTCGCGAAAGGGATGCAGGATGAGTATGTCTCCACCGAGCATATCCTGCTTGGTCTAACCGAGAGTGTTGAAGGCAAGCGTCTCAGCCAGTACGGGTTGACGAAGGACGCGATATTAAAATCCTTGGCCAGCATCCGGGGTACACAGCGAGTCACCACGGAAACCCCGGAATCGACTTACCAGGCTTTGGAGAAATATGGGCGTGATTTGACCGCACTCGCTCGGCAGGGGAAAATGGACCCGGTGATCGGGCGCGATGAGGAGATCCGGCGCCTGGTGCAGATCCTATCACGCCGCACCAAGAATAATCCGGCCTTGATCGGCGATCCGGGCGTGGGCAAGACAGCTATTGCCGAAGGATTGGCACAGCGGATCATCAACGGAGATGTCCCTGAAGGTTTGAAGCATAAGCAATTGATCCAGCTGGATATGAGTGCATTAGTAGCCGGGGCGAAATACCGGGGCGAGTTTGAAGAGCGGTTGAAAGCCGTCTTGAGTGAAATCACAGACGCACAGGGGGCGATCATCCTCTTCGTGGATGAGATGCACACTGTTGTTGGGGCAGGTGCAGCAGAAGGGGCAATGGATGCGGGCAATATGCTCAAGCCGATGCTGGCGCGCGGCGAGCTGCATATGATCGGCGCCACCACGGTGGACGAATATCGCAAATATGTCGAAAAAGATCCTGCCCTTGAGCGACGGTTTCAGCCGGTTTACGTGGATGAGCCCAGCGTGGAGGAGACGATCAGTATTCTGCGCGGCTTGAAAGAGCGTTACGAAATCCATCATGGAGTTCGCATTACCGATCCTGCCGTGATCGCCGCGGCTACCCTTTCCAATCGCTATATATCCGATCGCCACCTGCCGGACAAGGCGATCGACCTGATAGACGAAGCTGCTGCCCGGCTGCGCACTGAGATCGATTCAAAGCCGCAGGCGTTGGATGAAGTTGATCGGCAGATTTTACAGCTGGAGATCGAGCGGCAGGCATTGCAAAAAGAGAAGGACAAAGCCTCCAGGGAACGTCTGGAGCGCCTGGAACGCGAGCTGGCTGATCTACAAGAGCGCGCCAACCTCCTGCACGCCCGTTGGGGCAACGAGAAAGAGGCGATCGGCAATCTGCAAAACACCAAGGAACAGATCGAAGCCACGCGCCTGGAGATAGAACGCGCAGAGCGGCGTGCAGACCTGGAGACGGTGGCCAGACTGCGTTATGGCACCCTCCACGAATTGGAGGAGAAATTGATTGCGGATGAACAGCGCTTGAAAGAACTGCAGGGTGAAGGCGCCCTGCTCAAGGAAGAAGTCGATCCGGAAGAGATAGCCCAGGTGGTCTCACGCTGGACATCGATCCCGGTGTCGCGCCTTATGGAAGGGGAAATGGAGAAGCTGATCCACATGGAAGATCGCCTGCATGAGCGCGTGGTTGGTCAAGATGACGCAGTTCGGGTGGTCTCAAACGCAGTGCGACGCTCACGAGCGGGTTTACAGGATCCCAGCCGTCCAATCGGGTCGTTTATCTTCCTCGGGCCGACAGGAGTTGGTAAAACCGAGCTGGCGCGCTCCCTGGCAGATTTCCTCTTTGATGATGAGCAGGCAATTGTGCGCATCGATATGAGTGAATATCAAGAAAAGCATACAGTTTCACGATTGGTTGGTGCCCCTCCTGGTTACATCGGTTATGAAGAGGGCGGGCAGCTGACTCAAGCGGTTCGCCGCAGGCCTTACAGCGTCGTACTCTTCGATGAGATCGAGAAAGCTCACCACGAGGTCTTCAATGTGCTGTTGCAACTGCTGGATGAAGGCCGTTTGACAGATGGACAAGGACGGACGGTAGATTTCCGCAATACGGTTGTGATCATGACGAGTAACCTCGGGAATCAACTTTGGGAGGGTGGTCGCAGCGTGTCCCGAGATGAAATCACCGATATCCTCCAGGCGCACTTCAGGCCGGAATTTCTCAACCGAATCGATGAGATCGTCATCTTCCATACGTTGAACCGGCAGCACTTGAAGCAAATCGTAGCCATCCAGCTGCGCCGTCTAGAATCCCTGCTCATTGAAAGAGGTTTTGAACTTGAAGTCAGCCCAGAAGCGGTCGAATACTTGACCGAAGTTGGCTATAACCCTGATTTTGGAGCCCGGCCACTCAAGCGAGCGATCCAGCGTGAACTGCAGGACCCGCTGGCGTTGAGCATCCTTTCTGGGGAATTCCAGGAGGGAGATAGGATCCGCGTAGAGCCAGGGGTTGAGGGATTGCACTTTGTATCCTTGGTTCAGGCTGAACCCGTGACTCCATAAGGCTATACCCTGCAGCAAGTTGACCAGGCTCTTCGATTCACTCAAGAGCCTGGTTATTACTTTACCTGGGAAAGTTTGGTTAGATTGATATCGCTCTGAAGGGAACCTGCCGTATAATTGGAATCTGATGATACAAAGAAGCAAGGTGTATGCTTACATAACCCGTAACGAGCAGATACTCGTCTTTCGCCACGTGGATTTCCCAGAAGCTGGCATCCAAGTGCCTGGGGGAACGCTTCACCAGGGGGAATTACCTGAGAGAGCAGTTTTGCGCGAAGTTGTTGAGGAGACCGGCCTGGAAGCCATTCGCCTTGAAAGCTATTTGGGTTGTGATGAATATCATCTTCAGGAAAACGAGGCAGAGGAAATTCACCTGCGCCACTTCTACCACCTGATATGTGAGCAGGATACACCGCACACTTGGCAGCATTACGAGCACTATCGCAGCGATTACCAGCCTGAACCTATTCTGTTCGAGTTTTATTGGCTGCCGATACCTGCTGCTATTGAGACATTGCATCCCTATTACAGCGCCAAAATTGGCCAGCTACTTGAGAACCCATCTTAAGATTCACCCCGATCTGAGGTACGAAAGGTTAGAGGGCGAGCTATCTGGATGGTTCGCTACGCGGTCATGATTTCGTTCTATCTTATTGATTCTCCCTATTAAAGGTCAACTAGCAGGGACAAGGCTTAATCATCTGGAAGGAGTATCCAATGGAAGAACAGGATTATGAGTATCGAGACCTGTTAGCCACAACTTGGGATTTATTTCGCGGGGATACTTCCCAATGGCCGGACAGGTTCTTCTTCCGTGATTCGGTAAACATGCTTGGTGAACCGGTCCTGGATGTCGGCTGTGGAACGGGTCGCTTATTATTAGATTTCATGCTGGATGGTATTGATATAGATGGCGTGGATAATTCGCCGGAGATGTTAGCGCTGTGTCGTGATAAGGCGGATAAACTCGGTTTGCAGCCAAACCTTTACCTGCAAGAAATGCAGGAAATGAACCTGCCTCGCAAATACCGTGTCATTATGGTGCCATCCAGTTCCTTCCAATTGGTCACCAATCCTCGGGCAGCCCGGAGAACGATGGCGTGCTTTTATGACCATCTTCTCGCAGGAGGATTTCT
The DNA here is from genome assembly GCA_020349245.1 of Chloroflexota bacterium. Classification (GTDB taxonomy): domain Bacteria; phylum Chloroflexota; class Anaerolineae; order Anaerolineales; family UBA4823; genus PFL25. Next base: position 4,269,180 of record CP070764.1, read on the forward strand.
GGTCATGCCTTTTATACTCATCTGGCAGGATGGAGATCCGCTTCAAACGGATTGGGTGCAGGATGGTGAGATCGAACGCCCAGCAGATGGAGTTTGGATCCACCGTTGGTCCCGGGCGCGATATGACCTCAAGAACCAGCTGGAACATACAGAAACCCGATATGAGGTCTTCCGTGATGGGCAGCTCATCACCTCTGAATACCACGTACGCTCACCAGCGACTCGCTGGTACTCGCAAGCTCAAGCTCTTGACCTGTATCGCGCTGCAGGTTTCGTAGAATTACAAGTATTCAGCGAATTCAGCCGCAAACCAGCCAAGGCTGATGACCAAACATACTCAGTGATCGGTATGAAGGAATAATTTATTGGATTTGCCAGCGCCACAGCGGGCATATTTTGGTTGTCTTCATTCCACCCATATTCTGAATTGACCCCTCGAGGCTGTGGCGGATATGGGTCTCGACCCTTTAGGAGGATAATAAAATGGAACCCTTCCTTGGTTTGCCTCCTGTAGGCCAATTAGGTTTTGTCGTGGAGGATATCCGCGATTCGCTGCCAGAATACGCTTCTTCATACAATATAAAATCCTGGTTTGAACCCAAGTATGCGGAGAAACACTTTCAAATCGGTGGGGAAGAAATAGAACTGGACTTGAACCTGGTTTTTGGCTACACTGGGAAATTACAGGTAGAATTAATCGAAGAGAAAAGCCGTAGATCCCCGTTATATCGCAATTTCCTGGAGCGCTACGGGCCGGGCCTTCACCACTTGGGCTTTTACGTTCCTGACCTACTGGAAAAACTTCGGGGAGCACACCAGCTTGGGTTGGAGGTTCTTCAGGAGGGGCAATTTGAAACAGCAGGCGGGGGATCTGTACGATTTGCCTATCTTGATACACAGCAGATCTCCGGCACAATCATCGAGTTAATCGATATAAAACTTTATGGGCTCAATGTCCCCCAGACCGAGTTCATGATGAACTTCGCCAGGTTGACCGGGGACACGAGGAAATTCGAAGTCTAAGGAGTTGTCATGCGCGGTTTAAGCGGCAAACGGACCTTGATCACTGGCGGGGCAAGCGGGATTGGCAGGGCAACTGCGATTCGTTTCTTGGAAGAAAGCTCCCGGGTTTTGATTCTCGATCGCGACAACCCTGCGGGTGAGCAAATGCAGCAGGAGTTCCCCGGGCTAAGTGGTTTTGTCCAGGCGGATGTATCCGATCCGGTCGCAGTCTCGGCAGCTTTCGATCAGATCGACGCCTGGTGGGGTGGATTGGATATTCTGATCAATAACGCCGGGATCAGTTTGCGTCACGCTTTTCTCGATATTACCCCCCAAGAATGGAAGCGGGTGATCGAGGTCAACCTTTATGGTGCTTTTTTTGTCGCCCAGGCTGCTGCCCGGCGCATGAGGCAGGGGGTTATCGTCAACATGGCCTCTACAAATGGCTTGATGGGCTATCCTTTCTACGCAGATTACAATGCTTCCAAGGCGGGGGTGATCGAATTGACCCGCTCGATGGCCCTGGAGCTCGCCCCACATGTACGGGTGGTCGCGGTTTGTCCGGGATACGTGATGACACCAATGCAAGAAGCGGAGTACACGCCCGAAATGCTTTCGGAGGTGAATAAGAAGATCCCCTTGGGCAGGCATGCGAAACCGGAGGAGATCGCGGCCCTCTTCGCTTTCCTTGCTTCCGATGAAGCCTCCTATATTACCGGTCAGTGTTTCGTGATCGATGGTGGAGAGACTGCCGGTGGCTTAGCCAGCAGATAGATGAGAGACTCCTTCTAAGAATTTATTTTTTGCCGTTTATTCTTCTTCTGGCTTCAAGTTCATTGCGAAGCCGTCCAGCCAGAAAAACGCTGGGGTGTAGATAATGCTCAAAAAACGGTACGAATCCCCAGCGTTGGGTGTACGCTGGGTTGGGCCGCTCCTGCACCACATGTAAGGTGGAGAGGAGCAGCCGTTACCGACTTTCAGTTGCATCAAGTATGAAGTCTCTGATTAGCTCGAGAGCGTCTTCTCTTTGGTAGTCGCCGCCAATACCAGCGGGCGCCTCGAGGCCGTGTCCCGATCCCTCAAATATAACCACGCGGATGTTCTCCTTGTCCAACGCGTTCAACCTGTCCCGACTTTGGCCGGATGGCACATTGATGTCCTGATC
>CP070764.1:4271446-4287158 GCA_020349245.1 Chloroflexota bacterium
TTATCCGCACCGATGAGCTCATTAATCACGGTTCTTATTTGGTGGAGAACTTCGGGATCGTTGTTCATCGGAGGATAACCATCCACGATTTTCAATTCGTAATTCCCACCCAGAGCCTTGGCGATATCCATCACTCTCGTGAGCTCAGCATGAATCTGGGTCTGTATCTTGGGGTTGAGATAGCGAATGGTCCCGGTGAGGCTCACCTCTTCCGGGATAACATTATCTATCTGCCCACCGTGGATCGTCCCGATGCTGATCACGGCAGGTTCAAACGGCCGCAGCCTCCGGGAGACGATGTGGTGAATTGCCAGGATGACATGCCCGCTGATGAAGATCGGATCGATCACCTTCTGTGGGGTCGACCCATGTCCACCTTTGCCGATGATCGTTGCATAGAACGTATCCACACCTGCCCCAGCGAATTCATCCAGTTCAATCTCACCGGTTTTGATGCTTGCGGCCACATGCAGGGCGAGCGCATAATCAACACCTTCAATTGCGCCATCCTCGATCATCCGGGGAGCTCCGCTCAGGCCTTCCTCATCCTCCACCTCCTCGGCAGGTTGGAACAAAAAACGGAGTGTGCCGTTGAACTCTTCACCTGACATCACTTTGGCTGTGCCCAGGGCGATCGCCATGTGGGCATCGTGACCGCAGGCATGCATGACCCCATCATGCCTGGATTTATACGGCACTTCATTCGTTTCTTGGATTGGTAGCGCATCCATATCCGCACGGATTGCCACCACAGGTTTTCCACTGCCGATATCCCCAACGACGCCGGTCTTACCCACACCTGTGCGGACCCGGTACCCCCAACTCTGAAGCAGTTCGGCAATTTTCGCAGAGGTACGAACTTCCTGGAAACCCAGCTCAGGATACATGTGAAAATCCCGGCGCCAGTCTACCATCGAAGGTAAGATCTCTTGCGTTTTACTGAGCATGATACAACCTATTAAGGACCATCTGATTCTAGATATTTAGCCAGAAAATCAACTTGCTGGAGTCTCGATTTAACCCGGTTTTCAACTTTCAAGAAGCTGTGACCTTCATCAGGGTATAAATTATATTCACAAACTTTCCCCAGGGCCGTTAGCTGTTCATGCGCCTGGGCGGATTCACTTTGCGGACAGCGTACATCCTGGGCGCCGCAGATCAATTGGACGGGTGCCAAGACTCGATCCAGGAAGAAGTAGGGGGAGCGCTGGTACCACAAATCGTGATCTGTTTCAGGATCACCGAAGTTTTCGCGATCCCAATGCTGTAGATCCTCCCGGGAATTTGCATGCCCGGTGAACCAGTTCAGGAAAGGTACGACGGCTGAACCCGCTGCCCAGTGATCGGGGTATTGGGTCAGGCAGGTCATGGTCAGGTATCCCCCCCAGCTTCTCCCGGTAACCGCGATTTTCCCCCGGTGTGCAATTCCCTGTTTGCTGAGATATTCCATTCCGGCGACGACATCAGCGGTGTCCACGCCTCCGAAATCGAAGCGGCTGGCCAGCTGCCAATCTCGACCGTAGCCGGTTGAGCCGCGGTAATTAGGCGCCAGCACAACCCATCCCCGGCTGACCATGTGCTGGATCATGGGATCCCAGGTGATTTGAGTCAACCAGTTGGGGCCGCCGTGGACGTAGATCACGGCTGGCGGTTGTTCGCCTGTATGTGCGGGATGATACAGCAGTGCAGGTACCTGGACTCCATCCAGGCTGGGGTAGAGGATCTCTTCAGGCAGGCGAAAACCTTCCTGGTCGATCGTCTGGGGCAAGGAAAATGTGAGCTGCTTGAATGCTTTGGTCTTTATGGAGAATGACCACAGGTCGTCAGGATGGCAGGGGTTGTCAAAGACGAGGATGATATTTTCCCCGTTGGGGGTAAATTTTGGTGAATAGACCACGCCTGGCTCAATCCGGTTATGGGAGAGCGTACCATTCTCGAACTGCATCAGGGCTAGCTCGGTTCTTGGACCAAAGCTGGTCGTAAAGGTCAGCAAGCCGTTCGCAGACCAATCCGGTTTTTCTTTCTCACCTTCACCAGCGGTCAACCAGGTGACCGATCCGGTATCAATCTGGTAAAGTCCAATTTCAAACCGTCCAGTCTGGTCTGAGGAAAAAGCGATTGATCTTCCATCTGGTGCCCAACAGGCGTTCTTGGCACAGATCACCTGTCCGTTTATGGCGATGGGGTATGGTTCCCGCCCCTCAAGCGGCACCAGGTAGGTCCAGAAGTCCTGCCCGGGACCTTCCACAACGACAGCCAGCGTGCTGCCATCCGGAGACCAGAACACTTCGTAATCAGTATATTTCTGATCCAGAACTTTGCGTGCCTGACCTCCAGATGCCGGGATCACATAGGTGTCGAAGCGCCCTGAATGGTTGGAACAATAAGCGATCCATTTTCCATCTGGAGACCAGTCATAGCCGGACATGATCGCCTCCGGTGTACCTGGGGTGAGGTTGCCTTGATGACCAGAGGGGAAATCATAGACCAGGATGTCGTAGTTTTCGCTGCCATCCAGGTCACAAACATAGGCCAGCTGCTGGCCATCAGGTCTCCAGCGGGGTGAGAACTTCGCCCCTTCACCATAGGATACCTGTCTTGGGGAAGTGTTCCCTGCGAGTTGCTGGATGTATATCTCCCAGCGACCACTCAGATTCCAAGAAAAAGCCACCTGATCACCGGAGGGGGAAATCTCAAAACCCAGGTCCGGATCCACGAACGGAACGCTGAGCAATAATTGCAGATCAATAGGTTGAGACATGTAGGATCAGGATTCTACCGCGTGGCAGGCGACCCAATGTCCTGGCTGAACTTCACGCCACTCGGGTTGTTCCTGGCTGCAGACCGGTTTTGCGATTGGACAGCGCGGGTGAAAGCGGCAGCCTTTGGGTGGGTCAACCGGACTGGGCGGGTCTCCGGGCAGGATTATCCGCTGGCGCTTGCGAGTTTCCCTCGGATCGGGGATAGGGACCGCAGAAAGAAGCGCCTGGGTATAGGGATGGAGTGGATTATCGTAAAGCTCATTGCGCCCGGCGAGTTCAACAATTACCCCCAGGTACATGACTGCGACTCGACTGCAGATGTGCCGCACCATGCTCAGGTCATGGGCGATAAAGAGATAGGTCAGGTTAAATTTCTTCTGCAGTTCTTCCAAGAGGTTGACCACCTGGGCTTGGATCGAGACATCCAGGGCAGATATTGGCTCATCACAAACGATAAAATCTGGATCAGAGGCTAACGCTCTAGCGATACCTATTCTTTGACGCTGGCCTCCAGAGAATTCATGGGGATAGCGATTCTGGAACAGGGTGTTTAATTGAACGAGTTCGAGCAGTTCCTGGACCCTTTTTATACGGGCATTCCCGGAATTCAAGTTGTGAACTCTCATCGGCTCACTGATAATGCGTGAGATCGTCCAGCGGGGATTCAGTGAGGCATAGGGGTCCTGGAAGATCATCTGCATCCGTCGACGCATCTTGCGCAATTCTTCTCGCTTGATAAGCGTGATATCTGTCCCGTCGAAGTAAACCTTCCCCTCAGTTGGCCGATAGAGCTGCAGGATCGTGCGGCCAGCAGTGGTTTTTCCGCAGCCGCTTTCTCCGACCATCCCTAAGGTTTCCCCTTTGTAAATGTCAAAACTAATCCCATCAACCGCTTTTACTGCTCCGATCTGTCTTTGAATGAGAATACCCTGCGTGATGGGGAAGTGCTTCTTCAGCTGCTCGATTTTCACCAGAACCTGTTTGTCGCTCATCGCTCGCTCCCGCTGGTTACATCGACCCAACAGGCAATTTTATGTTGAGGAGCGATCTCTTGTAATGAGGGATTCTCTTGAAGACATCTTTCGACGATAAAATCACAGCGTGGGGCGAAGGGGCAGCCAGGCGGGAGGCTGAGACAATCTGGGGGCGATCCCGGGATGGTAGCTAATTTTTCGCTGGTATACGAGTCAATCCTCGGCAGGGCTTTAAGCAGCAGCAAGGTGTATGGATGTGATGGCTGTTCGAAGAGGGTGAATACATCTGCTTCTTCAACAACATACCCGGCGTACATGACTGCTACCCGGTCCGCAATTTCGGCGATAACTCCCAGGTCGTGGGTGATCCAGATGATTGCCATGTTGAAACGTTCACTCAAGCTCTTGATCAACTCCACGATTTGGGCCTGGATGGTCACGTCCAAGGCCGTGGTGGGTTCATCAGCGATGAGTACGCTGGGGTTGCAGGAAAGCGCCATGGCGATCATCGCCCGCTGTCGCATTCCCCCGGAAAACTGGTGCGGATAATCATTGATCCGTTCGGCTGCCTTGGGTATTCCCACCAGTTCCAACAGCTCAACGGATCGTTTTTTAGCTTCTTCCTTGTCCAAGCCCATATGAACCATCGATGATTCGCTGATCTGCTGCCCGATGGTAAGGACCGGGTTAAAGGAGGTCATCGGGTCCTGGAAAACCATGGCAATTTCCTTGCCGCGGATATCCTGCATGCCGGTTTTGCTTAATTTGAGCAGGTCCTGTCCCATATAAAGTATTTCTCCCGAGACGATCTTACCAGGGGGTTCAGGGATCAGCCGCATTATGGAAAGAACGCTGACACTTTTCCCGCAGCCACTCTCTCCAACGATTCCCAGCGTCTCTCCAGCTCCGGCGGCATAAGAGACACCATTAACAGCATAGACGACACCATCTTGGGTGTAGAACTGAACGACAAGATCTCTTAATTCAAGTACTGGGTCCAAAGCAGCTCCTATTCGGATTCGGTGAGTGCTCGAGGGTCAAGGGCATCTCGCAGACCATCGCCAACGAAATTTATCCCCAAAACCGCGAGCAGGATCAGCATTCCCGGAAAGAACCACATCCAGGGTTCTCTCTCCAGGTGATGGTATGCCTGGTCCAGCATGTTGCCCCAGGTTGGAGTGGGGGGTTGCACGCCGACCCCGAGAAAGCTGACATAGGCTTCAGCCAGGATAGCAGAGGCAACCAGCAAGGTGGCGGAAACAATGATCGGGGCAGTTGTATTGGGCAGAATATGGAAGAAGATAATCGAAATATTGCTTGCACCGGTGCAGCGGGCTGCGGTGATAAATTCCTGTTCTTTTAATGACAGGACATTTGCCCGAACGATGCGCGCCAGGTACATCCAGGAGGTAATCCCGATCACGGCGATAATGACGACCACACTCCCGCTGAACGAGCGACCCATGAAGGTGAAGTTCGGGATCCTGCCGCTGAGCATTTTTGCTAACAGGATTAACAGGAAAAGGGAAGGAATATTGAACATGGCTTCGGTGAAGCGCATCAGGACGCTGTCTGTCATCCCGCCGTAAAATCCTGAAACCGCACCAACCAGCACGCCGACAACGATCGAAACAACGACAGCTAAAACCCCGATGATGATCGAGATCTGCCCCCCATAGATGGTGCGGGCCAGCAAGTCCCTGCCCACCATGTCAGTTCCAAATGGGTGCTCGAGGGAGGGTGGGTTGAGGGTGATCGAAAGATCGGTGAGATTGGCATCTGCTTCGCTGTAGAAGAATGTCCCAATGGTAACGTAAAGTACAATGACAACCAGCATTACGATGCCAGCCATGGCCATCTTGTGGCGGCGGAATCGCCGCCAGGCTACCTGGGTGGGAGTCAGGGGAGGGCGTTCGGTGATATCGAGAGATTTTAAGGTAACTGCAGGAGCTTCTGGGGATGAAGATGTCATCTCAGCCTTCCTCACTCGTAGCGGATGCGGGGATCAAGAAAGGTATAGGTGATATCCGTGATGATTTGAAAGACAACGACCAGCACAGAGATGATCACCAGGATTCCCATCAAGACGGGTATGTCCGTGTCTTGGGTGGCGTCCCAATAAAGCCGGCCCATGCCAGGCCAGGCAAAGATGGATTCAGTGACCGTCGCCCCAGCGATCAACAAGGGCAGATCCATGCCAATAATGGTGACGAGGGGCAGCGCGGCGTTCTTAAGCGCGTGGCGGGAAAGCACCCAGCGCTCTGGCAATCCCTTGGAGTGAGCTGTGCGGATATAATCCTGGTTGATCACTTCCAGCATTTGGGAGCGGACATAGCGGCTGTAGCCGGCGATGCTGATGATGGCGATGGTTGCCACCGGGAGCACGAGGTGCCAGGCGATCTGGGGTACGGTGGGACCGACGGACAGGTCATACATACCGACAGTGGGGAAGTACGGCAACCCCCAGCGCTTGAAATTGACCGCGAAAATATACATCAGGATCAATCCCAGCCAGAAAACCGGCATGGAGTAGCCGACGAATGATAAGGTCGTGACTACGTTATCCAGAAGTGAATATTGGCGCAGGGCGGAGTAGATACCGATCAAAAGGGCAAAGACGATGATCACGATCTCTGCCGTGATCATGAGGATCATCGTATTCTTAAAGCGCTCGCCGATGATTTCCAGCACGGGTCGCTTTTCCATGAAGGAAATGCCGAAATCGCCTCTGAGGACCCCCTTGCGGGTTCCATATTCGTCGGGGACGCCATCCCCATCAATATCGATCTGCATCCAATCGTTGCCCACCAGCCAGATGGCGTATTGAACCAGAACTGGCTGGTCCAACCCCAGCTGGCGGGTTAACCGCTCCCGGTCCGAGGAGCGGATTCGGCGGCGCCCGCCGAAGGAAGCCAGCGGGTCACCCATCTCGTTAGCCAGGATGAAGAGGATGCCGCTGATGATGATCAGAAGAGGGATGGCTTGCAGAATTCTCCGGATTATATAGCGGGTCATAATCTCTATTTACCTCCAGATACCTGCAGGTTGCCGTTCAATATTGCAAAAGAAGGGAGGCGAGGACTCCTCACCTCCCATCTTATCTTTACAACAGTTCACCTCACGGAGCGACATCCCACTCGTAGACGTTCCAGAAGGATTCGAGCGAGGAGAACTTCACATTCTGCAGGCGTTTGTTCAGGGCCCAGAAATCGGGATCGCTGCGCACGCCCATCCAGAACATCTCGTCGTGCATGATGCGTTCGATCTCATAGTAGAGCTGGATGCGGGCTTCCTGGTCGACGGTCACAGCTTGCTCTTGGAACAGCTGGTCCAACTCCTCTATGCAGACACCCTGCCAGTTATTCCCTGCAGGGTAATCTGCGGAGGGGATCTCCTCGCAGAGCCAGTCACCCGTGTTGGGATCAGGATAGTCCCAGGCTAAGGTGGACCACTCGGCGATATCGTATTGCCCCAGGGCGATGGGGCCTTCATCGCCGTAACCGTTCCAATAGACATCATAGGAGTAGTTTTCGATCTCAACCCCGACGCCGATCTCCGCCATGCTCTGCTGGAAAACCAGCGCGGTCGACTCGCGGTTCTCGTTGCCGGCCGTGGTCGAGAACTGGATCACCAGCTCCACCCCGTCTTTGTCCCGGGTGCCATCGCCATTGGTATCCACCCAGCCGGCCTCATCCAGCAAGGCCATGGCTGCTTCGGGATCGTAAGGCCAGGGTTCGAGGGACGGATCTTCAAAGGGCGTGCCCCACCAGAATACAGCCGGGATTATGTACAAACCATAAAACAGGTTGTCGATGATACCTTGGCGATCGAAGCCCTGGACGATAGCCCGGCGGACCATCTTGTCTTGCAGCGCTACGTGACCGGGTTCGAGGTCGTTCTCCGCCGCCAGGTCCTCTGAGATCAGGTTGAAGAACCAGGATTCCACCCAGCCGCCACCACCAGAGGGGATGAAATCGAAATCCGGGGCTTCATCGATATCCGGTTTATCCGCCGCGGTCATGAAGACGCCGATGTCTGTATCCCCGGCCTTGATGGCTGCGATCTGGGCCTGGTCGTCAGGCACAATGCGGATGAAGATCTGGTCGATCTTGGGCCGGCCGCGCCAGTAATCATCATTGGCCTCGAAGGTCAGGTGGTCAGCAGCCACCCACTCCACCAATTTGTAGGGTCCATTGGTCACGGTGGGGTTGCGGTTCCAATCGGCGTCGTCGATCGTCCCCTCCGCATCGAAGACCGGTTCGAGGATGTGCTTGGGTAAGAAGGCTAAGCTACCGTCAAAACCAACTGGCCAGCCCACGTAGGGTTCGTTCATCACGATCTCCACCGTGTAATCGTCCACGGCGGTGACGCTTTCCACGTAGGTGTCGAAGGGGTAGCGGGTCTGGACAGCATTCCCCTCAGCCATAAGCATATCGACCGTGAAGACGTAATCGTGGGCGGTGACCGGAGTGCCATCCGTCCAGACGGCATCTTCTCGCAGAGGTATGGTGATCGTCAGGCCATCCTCCGAGATCAGGCCATTCTCCATTGACGGGAATTCTGCGGCCAGTTCCAGGTTGGCATTTTGTTGGTCGTCAAAATTCCAGAAGCTCAGGTGGATCAGCATACCCGCCAGCGTGGAAAACCACATGCCGGAATAGAACTGGTTTAGGTTATCCGGCTCCTCGAAGAAGGTCATGGTGACCGTCTTGGGTTCCCCCGGTTCTTCAACGGGGGGTGGTTCAGCTGTGGGTTCTTCGGCAGGGGGTTCCTCGGCTGGAGGTTCTTCCATTGGGGGTTCTTCGGCAGGGGGCTCTTCCACTGCGGGTGGTGCGGTCGCCGCGGGAGCACAGGCTGCCAGGATGAGTGAAAACACAACCAGTAAGCTTATTACATAGAGAAACCATTTGTTCTTCATTAGTTCTTCTCCTTAGATTTCAATTGAAAAACATGATAGGACCTCGACGTCTGGGTTGTCATCCCAATCTTTCGCGATGTATATTTGGCTGTGTGGGCACCTCCTTTCTTTTCACTTCCTTGAATAATTATATATTAGGAAATTGGCTCACCCAGACAAGTTTTCTTCTTTCATTAGCAGGTCATCAGGCTGTGACCAGCTCGTTCTGGGCAGCTGCCAGGATCGCGTTTAATTCATCTGCCTGTTCGTCTGTCAGTGGAGGCACTTCGTGCTCTGCCAGCAGCCGGGAGGCTTCTGTTTGGGCATTCTCTGCCAGGCCGTGGCGACCTGAGCGCTCCCATTCCAGGAACGAACGCCGCTCGCCGAGTTTGGCCAGCATGATCTCACCGCTGCGCAGGTATTTTATTGAATGCTTTTCTGCCAGGAAATTGAGCGAGGTATCCATAACCTTGTGAATCACCTCAACGGCCAGGGAATCCTCGTTAACTTCAAACCCGCGCAAAGCCCGGCGCACGCTGGCCGCGATCTCGTTATCGCATACCATCTGGGCATAAGAACCCATCACCCCGGCTTCCATTTCGCCGATCCCGGAGAGCTCATCCGCGCCAGCCAGGGCAGGCAGGAGGGCGTTCAGCGAGCGTTCGTACCCGCTCTGGATATCCAGGGTGTGGGCGTTGGTGGAGAACCCGTAAACATTGACCGGCAAGCCATAGTAATGCCCGATTTGGACCGTGGCTGCGGAGGCGATCCCCAGCTCCACGCCTCCCCAGACGGAGCTGCCGGTGCGCGGTTCCATCATCGCCAGGCGGCCGCAGTAAATCACCGGTAAGCCCGGATTGAGCAGCTGCACGATGACCAGGCTTGCCAGGACTTCTGCGTTTTGCTGGGTCAGGGCGCCAGCCAGGGAAAAAGGCGCCGTCGTACCTGCCGTTGGGCAGGGAAGCGGGCCGAAGGGGATTCCGTGGTTCGCAATTTGCACTATCGCTTCGACCAGCATCTCTGGAAATGAGAGCGGGCTGACCGGGGAGACGCTCATTGTGAGCACCTTGTCCACCGGTCCGATCACCCCGGCCATCAGGGCGATATACCTGACCTCCCTGGGGTCCTGAACGCCAGGTCCTTGAATCGGCTTGGTGGTGTTAGGCAGCGTGTGGCGGTACATGGCAAGGGACATCAGCTCGCCTGGGACATCCTGCGGTGTGAAGAAAGGTGTGATCGTCGTGGCCTGATCCAGGGCATCTAACAGGCGGGTGCTCTTGCAGATGTCCTCGATGGTGGCCGGGTGAGGGTGACCTTCATCTGGATCGTAAACATCTCTCGCCCCACCCAGATTGTGCCAGTGCAGGCTGCCATCTCCCAGGGTGATCTCTTGCATATCGCGGCCCATGATGGAGACTGTCTTTGCACAGCTGGCGAGCGCATTTTCAACCAGTTCCGGCGGAAGCACTACCCGGTCGTTTAGGACCCGGGCACCTGCCTCGAGGAGCATCTTTTTAACTTTCGGGTGAGAGAGGCGGATGCCAACTTCATCGAGAACGCGCAGCGTCGCCTGGTGGATCGATTCGACGTCTTCTTTTGAGATTACCTTCCAATTGTTCATCATGTTCACAGGAAGATCGGTTACTTAATATACCCGGTTAAAGCGTATTATGGTTCAAAAATCAAGCATCCATGCACCATTTATTATTTACTGGACCACTGTCCAATATCCATGGAGAAAAATTTATTCTTTACAGGCTTTCCGCAGTTGTTCTCCAATGAACCTCCCATCTTGGCAGATAATGATCAAATGCTCAAAACTCAACCATCTGGGAAAGATAGTCAAGGGCTGCCCAAGTAATAGGACCAGCCCTTGTTTATCATTGACTGTGATCGGATTTAGGAACGTGTATCTGGTTTTATCAAATCAATATTTCCAATCAAGGCAGATCTACAAATGAACCCAGGAAATCGCGCGCTGACTCCGTGTCCGTGCGGTAGGTTTTATCGGTAGCCTTACATGGAGAATCTCCAGTTACCGTTAGCGAGACGACGATATCGGTTTCGACTCCATCCAGGTGGACAAAGTGGGGACCACCTGAATCACCGTAACAGGTACCCCCATTGCCGGTAGCCATATTCATCGACAAAGTCAACCACGAGCCTGTCAGCGAAAGGAATTCCTGATCCACCTTGTTGCGATCCAAATTGTCGAGGAATCCCTGGAAACCAGTGCGATTTGTCTCGCGGACAGTTCCATAACCCACCGCAGTAAAGAGGGTGTCTTTTAAGGCGTGATTCGCCTTTAGATCGTCCAGCATGCCTGCTGTCGGCAGACTGGCGGGAGGGATACCGGGTGTTTCATGGAGCACGATCACAGCGATATCCCCGGGATCTGAAATTCCGTACTTCCCCTGAAAACCGTTGTAGTTCGGGTTTGTGTAGAAATCGCCGTGATAAAAGTTTCCCCCTTCGCTGATCGTCGGATCGAAGGTCACCACCACTTCTGCCCCTGGATAGGTTGCCAGGATATTGTCCACACCCGAAGTGCAATGTGAGGCGGTCAGGAACACATTATCATCGATCAAGGTACCTGAGCACAATTGGTATATTCCATAACCCGGAATTATGGCTACCATTGAGCCAACAGATGGATGATTATCGCCGTCTGGCTCACCGTAGGTTATTGCCAGGACAGGTGTCACCAGGACAAATAGCAGGATCAGGGTAATTGAAATTGCGAATATCTTTCGAGACATCTTTCCCTCCTCTCGATTAAATCAATAACTGAAATTGTTTGTTGGTTTTTTAGATACGACCAGCATCTCTCGGGTCGAAATAAAAATGTCCCAAAATAACCTCCTCTCATGTTTTAAAACAGGCATCATTAGCAAGGTTACCCATTGAGCACTGGAAATATAGAAGGTATCCAGCCGCAATGGTTAGAAGAAGCAATTTGCCAAAAACTGCGAGTAAAGGTTTTCTTTTTTCCTGATAATAGAGATAACAGCAGGCTAAGGTTAATATTGCACAATTACAAAGCAAAGTCAAGCATAGATTGGGAGATAGCAAATTCTATTTACTCAGTATCATTCAGAAACTGATTTATGTCCGGCGGATTCGTAGGAGAGCTTTCAGTGGAATTCTGAGAACATCGAGTCCAGCATGATGTGAACTGCTGAAGAAAAATCTTGATCAGATAATGTGATTAGTCCCCCATATCCTGCCGGCCGGCCAAGGCGCGCAGCAGGGTGTGCTGGTCTGCGTATTCCAGGTCGCCTCCCACGGGCAGACCGCGAGCCAGGCGGGTTGTTCGCACGGGCAAGGAAGCAAGCCGCTGGCGCAGGTACATCGCGGTTGCATCACCTTCCATGCTGGGATTCGTCGCAAGGATGACTTCATGGACACCTTCGCCGGAGACCCGGGTGATCAGCTCCCGGATTCGCAGGTCGTCGGGACCGATGCCCTCGATCGGGGAAAGCGCTCCCTGCAGTACATGGTAGCGACCGTTATAGCCCTCTGTTCGTTCTATCGCCAGGACATCCAGGGGTTCTTCAACCACGCAGATCACCTCCTGGTCGCGATCCTCATTCCGGCAGATCTCACACAAAACCTGGTCGGAGGTCGTGATGTTGAAACAGGTCTGGCAATAGGTGGTTTCTGATTTTATGGCGCTCAACGCGGCTGCCAGGTCTTTGGAGAGATCGTCAGGAGCTGTCAGCAGGAAAAAGGTCAACCGCGAGGCGGTCTTCGGGCCGATCCCCGGCAGTCGTGAGAGCGCATTGATCAGATCCTGGATAGGCTTGGGTAAGATCATCGATCGCCTCGGTTCAGAAGGGCAAGCCTCCTGCCAGGGGACCTAAGCGCTGTGCGGCAAGCTCGCGGGATTGATCCAATCCGCTGTTGATGGCCGTCAGCAGCAGGTCCTGCAGCATTTCCACGTCGGCGTCTTCAAGAAGGGTGGAGTCGATCTCAATGGATTGGCAGCGCTGATCACCACTGAATGTAATCTTCACTGCACCACCGCCTACAGTCGCGGTGACGGTTTCCTCAGCCAATTGCGCTTGGGTCTCTTCGATTTGCTGCTGCAGTTTCTGGATCTGCTGCATCATGTTCCCCCCTTGGGGTCCTTTGAATCCTTTTGCCATAAGAATTTCACCTCGAATAATATTAATTATTGGATATCAACAATCTCCCCTCCCATGTCCCGCAAGGCAGAGGCGACCATGCCGTCCTCATCAACTTCTTTCGGAATATCATTGTTTTTGGCAGTGGTTATCATACAGCGGACAGAGATAGGCATACCGACCACCTCAGAGACTACCTGCTGGATGACCTCCAGGTTTTCTCTCTTGTTCATCTGATTCTTGAGGATATCACTGGCGAACCCGAGAACCAGTACATTTCCTGACAAGTGCTTGGATTGGCTGGAATTCAACAGTCCATACAAATTGGGATGGTCTTTTCTGACCATTCCCAGAACTTGAGGCCAGTATTGGTTCAGTTGCGAAGACAGCTGCGCATCCTGTGGAGATGTTTTTTTCTGTTCACTGTGGGTTTCTTCCCCCATTTGCGGTCGAGTCCGCGCGGCGGCTTTTTCGGGCTTTGCGAGTGTGTTTGCAGTCTTCGTGTGGCTGGGATTGTCTGGTTTGATTTGCGTCCCAGATTCAGCCAGCTGCTGGCAGGCTTCGATGAAAGCGACTTCCAATGGCAATCCCGGCTGCCAGCTTGTCCGGGATTCGTAGGCCGCCTGGTTGAAAATACGGATCACCTTGATCAGATCGGGTGTATCGATCAATCTTGCCTGTTCTTTCAACAGGGCTGCTCTCTCCGGGGTTTCATTGCCGGGATCCATCTCGCCAATCTGCACCAGCAGCATATTGCGCAGGTGTTCGATAATCTGGCGGGTGAACTGGCGGACGTCGCTGCCCGAGTCAAGCGCCCTGTGAATCTGGTCGAGTCCCGACTTTGCCTCAGCTGCCAGCAAGGAACCCACTACTTCAATCACAGACTGGCTGGTGGCAGTCCCGAGCACTTCCTGGGCGACTGACAGGTCGATCTTGCTTCCAGTTGAGGAAAGCTGGTCAAGGAGGGAGATGGCATCTCGCAAGCTGCCTGTGGATTGGCGGGCGATGAGTTCCAGCGCTTCTGGGGAGACTTGCAGGTCTTCATTTTTTGCCATGACTCCCAGCGTGGTGATGATATCCTTCACCGGGATGCGGCGGAACTCATAACGCTGGCAGCGTGAGAGGACCGTCGCGGGGATCTTGTGAATTTCCGTGGTTGCCAGGATGAGGATCGCATGGGCGGGGGGTTCTTCCAGGGTTTTCAGTAGGGCGTTGAAGGCGGCATTGGACAGCATGTGAACTTCATCGATGACGTACACTTTGAAACGACCCAGATTCGGAGAAAAATTGATCTTTTCCCTCAGATCGCGCACATCATCAACGCTGGTATTGGAGGCAGCATCAATTTCTATCAGGTCCAGGAAGCGTCCCGCGTTTAGCCCCCGGCAGTTTTCGCAATCATCGCATGGACGTTGAGATAAATCTTCATCGAGGCAGTTGACGGCTTTAGCCAGCAAGCGGGCAGTTGTCGTTTTCCCGGTCCCACGTGGGCCTGCAAAGAGATATGCGTGTACGATCCGCTGGTTGCTGACAGCGTTGCGCAGGGTCTGGACAACATGGTCCTGACCAACAACAGAATCCCACCGTCTTGGACGCCATTTGCTGTAAAGAGCTTGGGGCATTCAGAATCCTTTGAGCAGTAGTTTATCAGATGGAGCCCTGGAAGGCAACATTTCACCTAAGAATCGCTAGATTTTATTACTTTCTCTATCTCACGCTCAGGTACAATTAATTGCAATTGGAACTGTGGGCGGGGGACTTCCAGGTTATAGGCTCTTATCTTAGGGTTGATCTCCGCGATCTCGACTTGAAAAAGCTGCCTGGCTTTCATCCATTCTTCTTCGTGGAAGGCTGTTTTTTCTTGCTGTTCGTTATACCAGGTCCAGGAGCGCAGCAGCTTTTGGCGTGTTTTCTGCAGTTCAGCTTCGATATCGCGCAAGGATTCGATCCAGGGCAAGGAATATCCGGCGTTTTTCAATATGTGATGGGCAGAACGCCAAGCCGGATCCTGGTGGGGGTACTGTTCAATATTTAATGGCTTCCCCTTTCCAGGGAGATCATCAAAAATCCCTTCCTCAATGGCGCGGCGGATGATCTCTTCGAAGGATGAATTTGCCATGATCTGCACCTTCCAACAGACCTGTTGTCAAATATAGACCGGATTTCTCAAACAAACTATGGTGGAATTATATTACCAATGAAACGCGGGATGGTCCATCCATCGGGAGAAGGTGATCAGGGAATCTGGTAGGACGTGTGAACCTGACCCTGGTCATCCAGTAAAACCACCGTATCCCCTGATTTCCAAACCGAGTGATCAAGCGCCCAATACAGGGCAACCGCTGTGGTTTGACCTTCTTTTGAATATATGAACACTGCCCCATTCTCAAAAAGGGTTATTTGGGGGAAATCAAATTTCTCACCGTTTTCAGCGACCAGCTGCCAGCCCGTCAAGGAAATTTCCCCTGGCCCGACGCGCTTCAAAAAGACCCGCTCAGAATTGAGATCGCCAGCAGCGATGACAGAGTCGATCGTAACTCGTGTTTCGCCCGAGGATGGGGGGGATATGTCCGTGGGAACGGAAGTTGGCGTTTCCAATCCCACATCAATTTCCTCAGCTGGCAGCGGAGTTTGAGTAGTAGGTGCGATCAAGGGTCGACGGATGATCAATACCTGGCCCACCTCGAGGGCATCGGGATTGGCAATCTCATTGCTGTCAGTGATTTCAGCAACGGTTACATTAAATTTAACGGCGATCGCCCCCAGCGTATCTCCGGCCTGGACGGTGTATGCCATCTCAGTCATGGGCGTCTCAAGCGGTATTTCTTGCGGTGGTATATCGGTCTCTGGAGCCTGTGTGGCGGTGGCTTCAGCGGTCTCGATACTGGATGCATATTCAGGGAACAGCGATCGCGGGGACATGGGCGTGATCAAAGCCAGCGGGTTAATATC
>CP070764.1:4287258-4291753 GCA_020349245.1 Chloroflexota bacterium
AGCGATTACTTTATCTTCCCTCGCAAGGTGTTTCGCACAATCCCAAATTTCACGATTGGCCGCGCCGGCTGGGATAATTGGATGATCTACTACGCAGTCAAACAGCCTTGGCCGGCAATAAATGCTTCTTCGTCGATTATGATCGTTCACCAGAATCACGATTATGCTCATCTACCGGGTGGAAGCGCCCACTACAAAGTGGAAGAGACTTTTGAAAACTTAGAAATGGCTGGTGGTTACAAAAATATGTATACACTCATCGAAGTAGACCACCTTCTGGTTGATGGTCACATCCGTCCTGCCGGATTCAGCCTGCTGCGGTTGATCCGGTGGTTTGAGCTTAAATTAATCCCTGAGAGCCGTTCGCCTTCGGGATTTCGGTGGGGCCTTACCCGAAAGCTGCGTCGATTGCGTAGGAGGTTGAGTAAGTAGATGGCAAGAATAGGAAGCAACCCTGCCAGAAATAAGTTCTCAGACTATCAACCAGCCGGGGTTACGGTGGCTGTTTTAACCTTTGTTCCTGAACTTAAAGGCTATTTTGCACAACGTTTTGATATTCTGAAGCTCACCCTTTCCAGCTTAATAGCTAATACATCTGAACCATTCGATTTTATCGTCTTTGATAACGGAAGTTGTGAGCCGGTTGTAGATCACTTGCGCGACTTGAATCAAAATGGAATACTAGATTATTTGATGCTTTCTACTCAAAATCTTGGGAAGATTGGTGCGTTGAAGTTGCTTTTTAATGCCGCACCTAGTGAGGTCATCGCCTACTCCGATGACGATATATTATTTTATCCTGGGTGGCTGAAGGCTCACCTCCAGATTATAGAGACGTTTCCCAATGTGGGCATGGTTAGTGGCTTACCTGTAAGGAATGCATCCGATCGCGCCAGTGTAACTTTAAATAAATATATAGGTGAGGGTGCTCCTGGCTTGGCAGTGCGTCGCGAACGCCGGATACCCGATGATTGGGAAGCAGATTGGGCAGTGAGCACTGGACGTGATCCTGGCGAGCATATCCAGGCCACAAAGGACATGCAAGATTTGATCTTAGAACTTAATGGCGTTGAAGTTTTAGGGTCGGCCAACCACTTCCAATTTGTCTCGCCTAAAGCTGTTCTCGTGAAAGCGTTATCCTCTGAATGGGGCGGCCAGCTCATGGGGCAAATGGTTGAATTGGATGAGGACATAGATCGTCAAGGATTTTTACGATTGTCTACTCTGGAACGGTATACCCGCCATATAGGAAATGTAATATCACCGCAGCTTGTAGAGGATGTGAGAACTTTAGGCTTGTCTGTATCTAGCCACCGAATTAAACGCCGGAAGAAACGACACTGGATTCTTCGTATCCCAGGTGCTGGACGTGTTTTATGGAAGCTGTATGATTGGATTTTTCGGGTTTTTTACGGTGCGGATTGAAGGAATGCTGAGTGATGTTACTGGTTGAACTTCGAGACAGACCGATTTTTATCTGCGGTCATCCCATTTACCGTAACCACAAATCGTGGAAAGCGGATTTCTTATTTAATAATTGGACAAGATCCACCAACGCTGGTTATATTAATCAAGAGAGATTTAGTCACCATATTTAACGAAAGTGCATTTGACACGGTAGTAATATATGCTTAAAAGAATTGGACGGCGAATCTCAATAACTTTACAGGTGTTTTCGAAAGGGAGAACTGCTTTTTGGGAACTTCGGCAGATTCCACAAATCACCCCGGAAGAGGTTTCCGAAGCCAAAGAATTTTTCCCTATGGAAAAGTTTTTCATCTTTGGGCACGCCCGGTCGGGGACTACTTTGCTGACTCGCTTAGTACGCCTTCACCCAGAAGTGCATTGCAACTATCAGGCGCACTTTTTCACTCGTCCACCGATGCTCAGTGGCATGGCAGTTGAAAAAAGATTTGAAGATTGGTTGGCCCACCCCAGCAACCGTTGGAATCGAGGGAGAGACCTAACCCCAGTCGTATTGAGGGCGATGTGCGATTTTATACTGGAGCGCGACGCACGCATAGAAGGGAAAACAATAGTCGGTGATAAAAGTCCTAATGTATTGGTTAAGGAAAAGGCTGTTCGGGAATTGTACACAATCTATCCTGATGCTCGCTTGATCTTTATCATTCGGGATGGCCGCGATACGTTGATATCCCACCGCTTTCAGAGGTTTATCGATGGCTCGCCGGAATATATATCCAGGGCAGATAGACAAATTATGAAAGCCTTCGCAAGGGATTCCAAGATATTCTTTAATGGTGGGCGTTCGATATTTACAGAAAACGCCATTCGCCGTATGGCCCAAAGTTGGGCGCTGAATGTTTCAGAAACAGACAGGTTGGCTTGTAAGCTATATGGTGAAAGGTATCACACTTTGCGTTTCGAAGATATCCTTGGACAGCCTTATGAGACCATTTCAAAGGTCTGGCGTTTCCTGGGAGTTGACTCCACCGGACTAGGGGAATTGGTTGCCGCTGAAATAGGAAGCAATCCAGATGCTGAATGGCAGCAGAATAAGGCAGGCGATTTAGTGGTGGATCTGAAGAAGGGCAAGCATGGTTCCTGGCGAAATCTATTCACACAACGAGATAAAAAGATATTCAAAGAAATCGCAGGTGAGACTCTCATCGCCTGGGGTTACGAGAAGGATTTGGATTGGTGATATGAAGTTCTTGATTGCTGGTTTGGGTTCGATTGGTCGCCGTCACTTGCGACATCTGGTTGCCTTAGGGCAAGAGGATATCTTGTTGTATCGCACCCATCGAGGTACTCTTCCCGATGATGAACTATCCGGCTATCTTATAGAGACAGATTTAAGTGCTGCATTAAATCATAAACCTGATGCTGTAATCATCTCAAATCCAACCTCTCTGCACCTCGATGTGGCTATTCCAGCGGTGGAAGCAGGTTGCCACATCTTATTAGAAAAACCTGTTTCTCACAACCTTGACTGTTTGGATGAACTGCAGGCTATTGTGGAGAAGAAGGGTATCCACGTGTTAGTTGGCTTCCAGTTCCGCTATCATCCTAGTTTGCACCAGGTTGAAAAAATCCTGTCCGGTGAGAAAATAGGTCGCTCGATTTCCTTCCGCGCTCATTGGGGTGAGTTTTTGCCAGACTGGCATCCCTGGGAGGATTACCGCAGAAGCTACAGCGCCCGAAAAGACCTGGGCGGCGGGGTGATCCTAACGCTCGCACACCCTCTAGATTACCTCGGCTGGTTTTTTGGGGAGGTTGAGGCTTTATGGGCTTTTGCTGGGCAGTTGAGTGATTTGGAATTAAATGTAGAAGATACTGCTGAGATCGGTTTGAAGTTTGTTAACAGCGTGATTGGTAGTGTGCATCTGGATTACAATCAGCGTCCATCCCGGCACCAATTGGAAATTATTTGCACTCGGGGCACTATCCTTTGGGATAATTTAGGCAAGTCCTTGGATGTGTATTCGACCGAGAAACAAGAATGGCAGCCCTATCCGCTCCCTTCAGATTTTGAACGAGACCAACTCTTCAGAGCACAAATGATGCATTTCCTTGAGGTAGTCGAAGGGAATGCTGATCCGATATGTACGCTTCAAGATGGAGTTCGTGCCCTAAAATTGGCTCTGGCTGTCCGCCAATCAGCAGAAGAGGGGCAGAGGATAACGTTTCATGGGTGATATATGCACTTTTTCAACCCTTCCTTGGCTTGTGGTATCATGGGAGGTCTGCGTTGCAGCAGGCTTGATTTATTATGAGAGAAAACAAGTGGCTTTGGAGACGAAAAATGACCGTTGAAACTAAACAGAACAATATAATCACTCCCTACGGTGGCGAATTGGTGAATCTTGTTGTTGCTGGCGAAGAACGCGAGGAACTGCTGGAAGAAGTTAGCCAGTTGCCTTCAATAAAGATTTCCCAAAGAGCTTTACACGACCTGGAACTGTTAGCCGTTGGCGGATTTTCACCTCTTGACCGGTTTTTGGGAAAGGAAGACTATCAGGGCATCTTGGATGACATGCGTTTGGCCGATGGCACCTTATTCCCTATTCCTATAACTTTAACTGTGGATGAGGAGAATATTCCCCAAGGCGCTGAGAAGATCGTGCTGCGCGACTCGCGCAACAATCTGATCGCCGTGATGAAATTGGAAGAGGTCTTTAAGTGGGACCCACAAGAAGAAGCTCGGAATGTCTTAAGCAGCACAGACCCTCGCCACCCTTTAGTCTCTGAGATGGACCGCTGGGGCGAGGTGTGCATCTCTGGTGAACTAAAAGTCGTCAACCTACCCAACTACAATGACTTCACTGAACTTCGCCGCACACCAGTTGAAGTTAGGACGATCCTGGAAGAGCTTGGGCATGAAAAGGTTGTCGCTTTCCAGACTCGCAACCCCATGCACCGAATCCACGAAGCTCTTACCAAACGGGCAGCGGAAGAGGTTAGTGGCGCCCTGCTAATCCACCCAGTGGTTGGAATGACCAGACCAGGTGATGTGGATCATTACACGCGTTGC
>CP070764.1:4291853-4302524 GCA_020349245.1 Chloroflexota bacterium
CGACCGATAGGGATAATAATACTGCACGGTTGGTAAGAGGTTTAGATTCAATCGAGGCTGTAAAGGCTACCGCTGGTGACAGTGGTACCTGCACGAGTGCTTGTTCACCACCCCATTTGGCTTTCTCGTTTAAAGATTTACTGTGAATGAAAAAGCAACAATTCATGTCGTCCATACAGGCGCGATAGAAGGATTACTGGCTGAATCCAGTTTGGATCAGGACAATTCCAATACGAGAAGCTGATCAACAACGATTCAAATAGACTGCAGAGCAGGATATTCTTCCCCCACAAACCAGAGATAGCCACCTTGAGGTGGCTATCTCTTCGCGTAAACTGGCTTTACGGCTCAAAAGTCAGACTGGCAGCCAATTCGACCAGACCTTCCTGGTCAAGGTATTCCGTTCCTGCGGCATCACCATATTTCGTCATCTGGAACCAGATACCGTTCTCAGCCCAGCGCAGACGGCGAATGGCCATATCGGGCTTCCATGTTGCAGAAGTATCCCCGGCATAAACAACAAATGTCCCTTGGGTATACTCCCCATCCGAGTCACCAATCTTCACCGGAATGATCTCGCTTGCCGGGACCATATCCCATTCGGATTCGTTAAACCCTTTCTCAGATTGTGCAATCATAAGATGACCATTTCCAGCAAGCGGTTCATATTCGAGGACGACATTATCCCCATAAAGCCTAGCACCGTTGAATTTGAACCCTGCCGGTGTTATTTTAGGTACTGCAGCTTTGAATCCTGCGCTTGCTTCTGCCTCTGCTACGCTGATCAATGGCGAGGGAGGTTGCGCGGTTGGTTGGAGTTGCTCGGATTCTTCTTCAGCCAATTGGGAGGATTCAACAGGAAATGATGTATTCTCCGCACGGGTGAAGAACTGCAGCACACTCTGGGCGAATGATCTTCCTTGCGGGGTTGCAAAAGCGGCAACCAGCAGGACAAGAAGGATCAAGACGACAAATGCGAGACGTGAGTTTCGTTTGGTTAATGTGGCGTTCATTTCTGTTCCTTGTTGTGTGAATTGGTTTTTCCCGGCAACAAGGTCGGCTTTAATGGCTGGCCAGAGGTTGATTTGCGAGGATGGCATTTCTTCCTCCAGCGCATCTTGCAAGATAGAGCGGATATTTTCCTTTTCCACTATCCACCTCCAGGTATATTTATCAGGTTTTTCAGGCGTCTGCGTCCATCTCTCAACCACCATTTGACTGTACTGAGGGGGCGTCCGGTGTCCGCTGATATTTCCGCCATACTCATATCGAGGAAATACCGCATCACAATCGAGGCCCGTTGCCCAGGTGGCAAACTTCGTATGGCTTTCAAGATCATCTGCCGAATTTCCCTTTGCTCAACCAGCAGCTCAGGGTTTGGGTCTGATTCAGCCAGCCAATTCGCCAGCTGCAGGGTAGGTTCATCCACTTTTCGATCAAGGGAAACTTGGCGATTTTGTTTCTTTGAAACCTTGAGAGATTCGTTCACCACAATCCGAAAGAACCAGGGTGCAAACGGGCGTTCATTGTCATATTGATGGATGCGTTCTGCTACCTTCACGAAAGCCGTCTGAACCACATCTTCGGCGAGGCCACGGTCATATAAAACGAGATACGCAGCATGCACTGCGCGTGCCTGATACTGGTTTACCAAGATTTCGAGACCATTCAAGTCACCTTGCTTTATGCGGGAAATTGCATTGTGATCATCCATTGCATGGATCCTTTAAGAGAATTCTCTATATATATTATCCATTGCAGGGGTAAAAAGATAGTTGCTGAGAAATTTCACCCATCAAGATATCAGACAAAATCAAAGTCTATTGGCGATCATGAGATGAACTTAACAATCCGAATATGGTCGTCCTACCACCAGTCTTGAACAGTGGGAAAGAACTCAGCATAGTATAATCGCTCAAGGAGATTGATTTGGACAATAAGGAATTTGCTACTGCACTGATCCATACCAAGTTAAACCGACCTCCTTTGCCACCGGATTTAGTCCCGCGCCCGCGCTTGACCGATCTCAACGTTCCCCTTCCTCCATTCATTCTGATCTCTGCACCAGCAGGTTATGGCAAGAGCACACTAATGAAATGCCTGCTGGATGTATGGGAATTGCCATTTGCCTGGCTCTCCTTGGATGAGCACGATGCTGATTTAGGCGACTTTTTACGCTATATCCTGGCTGCCATCCATACAATTTTCCCCGATGCTTTGCCAGAGATCCAGGCTTTGCTGATGTCTGCACCCTTGCCGCCTCTGCCAGCTATCACCAAGAACCTGATCAACGAACTTAATCAGCTCGAGCAACCCTATGTCCTAGTATTGGATGATTACCACGCTATCGATACACAGGATATTCACGATTTGCTGAGCGAGCTCCTCATTCATCCACCACGCAACTTGCACCTGATGATGGGCACCCGTATGGATCCGCCACTACCTCTGGTCACCTTGCGTGCCAGGGGACAAATGCTGGAGATTCGCACCCAGGATCTACGCTTCAACCATGAAGAATCCCTGCTTTTATTTCAAAAAATGATCGGGGAGACTGTCGATCAAGATGCTATTGGCGAGATAAATGCCAAGGCAGAGGGCTGGGTAACCGGTTTGCGACTGGCTGCCTTGGCCATGCGCCATCGCATTGGTCGAGGACTCCTTGAGGGAGAATTTTCTCTCCAAAACCAGTATATCTCCGAATATTTGGTTTCCGAAATCCTGGCAAAGCAACCAACAGCGTTATCCGATTGCATGTTGAAAATCTCGATCTTAGAACGTTTTTGCGCGGATCTTTGCGCAGCGGTTTGTTTCCCAAAATCAGAACATATTGATGTTATACCCGCTCCACAGGACTTGAATGGCAGCCAATTCATTGACTGGCTGCGCAACTCTAATCTTTTCGTCATCCCATTGGATGCTCAGCAGGAGTGGTTCCGCTACCACCATCTTTTTCAAAATTTCCTCCAAAAAGAATTAACTGACAAATACAGCTCTGGTCAAATCGCCGCGCTGCACGCAGCTGCAGGTGCCTGGTATGCCCAGAATGGCTGGATTGAGGAAGGGCTTTACCACCTGTTAGCAGCTAATGAAACGAAGAAGGCCATCCAACTGGTCGCCCACCACCGCAATAACATGTTAAACACCACCCAATGGCCGCGCCTCGAGCGCTGGCTGAACTTATTTCCAGCTGAAGCTGTGGAAAGTTCGGAAGAGTTGTGGATGCTGAGAACCTGGCTGGTGTACCATAACGGGCGATTCGCTGAGATACCCGCTATGCTCAAGCATTTGGTAGATATTCTAGAATCCAGTAGGGACCAGCCTAAAGATAATTACCTGATCGGTGAAATAAGCACCCTGCGCAGCCTGGTCGCTTATTTCCGGGGTGCTGCTGAAGAAGCGGTACGCCAGGCACAGGTGGCGTTGGACCAGCTACCATCAGATTTATGGATCGTGCGGATTTTAGCACGGACATACCTGGGCGGTAGCTACCTACTGTGTGGTGAGGAAACCCACGCCTACCATGCCTTTTATGATGGTTTTGAAGAGGAGCAAGTGCAGAATAAGCACTTCAAGGCAACATTATTAATGGCTGCCTGTAATTTCCATTGGATAACCGCGGACTTGGAAAACATGGCCCAAGCAGCCAAGCAGTGCATCGCCCTCTGCCAGGAAACTGGCCAACAGGAAATTCTCGACTATGGAAGATACCAGCTGGGTCGAGCCCGCTATCACCAGGATAAATTAGCCCAAGCAGAGCAACTTTTCGCTGGTGTGGTTGCCCGTCCGTATCTAAATTACGGCATATCCTATACCAATTCCGCCTGTGGATTAGCCTTGACCTACCAGGCACAGGGGAAAGAAGTTGAAGCCGTGCAGGTTTCCAATGATGCAGTCGCATATTCACTGGAGACTGGCAATACTTCCCAGTTACCACTAATCCTTGCGCTACAAGCCGAATTAGGATTGATGCAGGGGCATTTCTCCAAAGCAAATCAGTGGGCTGAACAACTCGATCCGGTACCGCCATTAACACCAATGCCTTGGTTTTTGGCCCCCCACTTGACCCTGGTTAAGGTCTGGTTAGCTCAAAACACACCTGGTAGCCTGGAGAAAGCTTCCGAATTATTAAACCAGCTGCGAAATTATCTGGCCAGCATCCACAATACCCGTTTCCTGATCGAGACATTGGCTTTACAGGCATTGCTGGACCAGGTGAATGGCGACCAATTATCTGCTCAGGCTGATTTAGAGAAAGCACTCCGACTCGCCCAACCTGGTGGCTTTATCCGGCTATTTGTTGATCTGGGCCCTGCGATGGCCGATTTGATATCCCAATTACAGGAAGGAAAAGACCTGAGCCAATTTGTCAACCTGATTCGGTCTACCCTTCCAGGTACACACCAAGCAATCTACCCTGACGATCCAGATAAATTTCTCGAATCACTTACCAATCGCGAATTGGAGATTTTAGCTTTGCTCGCTGAGCGAAAAACGAATAAGGAAATTGCCCTTCTGCTGGGAATTACCTCGGGGACAGTTCGGCAACATTC
Source organism: Chloroflexota bacterium (assembly GCA_020349245.1). Taxonomy (GTDB): domain Bacteria; phylum Chloroflexota; class Anaerolineae; order Anaerolineales; family UBA4823; genus PFL25. The sequence continues at coordinate 4,296,407 of CP070764.1, forward strand.
TCACAACCTGTACCAGAAGCTTGAAGTCAGCAATCGACGTGAGGCTGTGATCAAAGCTCAAGTTTATGGGTTGCTTTCGCATTAAGCACGATTGGATAACGATTTTGGGGGAATAGAAGCATCTGAACACTTTTCGCGGGTTTACAGCCTGATTCTGTTTACTATAACAAATATATAACATTTCTTAAGTTGAAATTTACCAAACTATATGTATTCTTACTATTAATTACTTGTTCTATTCATTTAAGATCCAAGGAGGAACAAATGGCACAAAAATCCCACCACCGTTCTAAGGCTCTTACCCTACTACTGGCAATTATCTTGCTGGTAAGTGCATGTGGCGCGCCAACGACCGAGCCTGAACCGACAGCTACCTCAGAGCCCACCCCGGTCCCGGAGCCGGTTCTGGAAACCATGAGTCCAGCGGAGCTGACCGGTGAAACTTGGCAGTGGATCAGTTTAATCGAAACCATGCCCGCCGCTCAATCTGTAGTGCCAGACCCGGAAAACTACACCCTCACTTTTATCGAGGACGGTACGGTCAGCATCAAGGCAGACTGCAACGTCGCCATGGGATCATACGAGCTTTCCGGAAACCAGCTGACTATCAGCTTAGGTCCAACCACCCTGGCGGAATGCGGTCCGGACTCTTCATACAACCAGTTCTTGAGCTTCCTGGAACAAGCTGCTGGGGTTGGCATGGCTTATGGCAACCTGGTGATCACCTTGGCGGATGAAGCCGGGCAGATGGCTTTCCAGCGCGCCACCGTCAGCAGCTTGGCTGCTGACTTAACACCCGTAACAGAGGATGAACTGGTCGATACCCTCTGGCAGTGGATCAGTTTGGTGGAAACCATTCCAAAGCCAGTTTTCCATTCCATGGTCGCGGAGCCGTGGAATTACAACTTGGTCTTTCGCACTGATGGAACCTTCATCGCCAAGGCTGATTGCAACCAGCTGATGGGCAGCTACGAGCTGCTGGGCAGCCAGCTGCGTCTAGAACCTGACATCTCCACCCTGGCGGCATGTGACGCGGGTTCCTCCTACGATTTTTACCGTTCTCTGCTGGAACTAGTGGACGGTGTCGGAATGCGGGAGGAGGTCTTGGTATTGGTCCTGGCTAATGATACTAGGATCATGAACTTTGTGAATGGCGGTGAGGTCTCCGAAATTGAGGAACCGCAGGTGATCGAGGGTGATCCCGCAGCTTTCCTTGGTACGCCGGATGGAACAGAAGACTTTAACAATGAAAAGAACTGGACAACATTTGACAGTCCCTGCTTCAAGAGTTCTATCATTTGGGGTCAGTTTATTATGACAGCCAAGGGGATCCCGCAGACTTTATGCTGGGAAGTATCCTGGTCGCAGCTGGACAATTTCTACCTGGAAACCACCTACGAGAGACCTGAAACCTGTGATCCCCAGGACCGCTTCGGGATGCTGTTCCGCGCCCCAGATAACAACCGTGGTTACTTGTATGGCGTTGACTGTGGTGGGAATTACAGCCTCTCAATCTGGGATGGGCAATCCACCACGGTTTTAGTCGAACCAACCAATAGCGATGCCATTCTCAACGTTCCAGGGGAGAACAACCGGTTGGGATTGCTGACCTTCGGTGAAAATATCTCCCTCTACGCCAATGGTGTTTACCTGGAGACGGTGACCGACTTCACCTTCCTAGATCAGGGTAAGATTGGTTACTTCGTTCGTGCTGCGCAAGAAACGCCTTTCACGGTACGCTACAATCAGCTGCTCCTCTGGGCATTGGAGGATGAATTCTACCCACCAATCGCTGTGCAACCCTTGCCACCGATCGACATACCAGAACCCGATCCCAATGTACCCACTGGCGAAGCTCGGGTCAACGTGAACGTGCGCACCGGTCCAAGCATGCTATTCCCTGTGCGAGGGGTTGCTGAACAAGGGGATATGGGTGAGGTGCAGGGAATCAGCCCAGATGGTTATTGGTATGCTGTCAAGGTACCCACGACAGTGGTTGGTACCGGTACCGCTTGGGTGGCCAAAGATTATGTTAACCTGACCAACCCGACAGGCCAGGATCTGCCTGTAATCACGCCACCCCTGTTGCCAACCCTGATCAGCTTCCCTGCTCCACCTTCAAATTCCCCGCAAGCCACTATGCGGGAGCCAGCCACCCTGCGCAGCGGCCCGACCCTGGAATTTCCCGTATTCGGTGTTGCCCCCACCGGCTCCAGGGCTGAAGTGGTCGGTGAGAGCGAGGATGGTGAATGGTGGGTTTTGCGGTTGCCAACCAGCCTTGTCAGCGATGGCAGAGGTTGGGTCGCGAAGGTGTACACCTCCGCGGTTAATGTCGGCGGTGTAACCGTGATAAAAACACCTGAGCTGCCCAAGAATATCTCTGCAGCTGCCCCGCCTTCCGGCGCACCATCCTTGATCACCCGGGATGTGATGCATGTGCGCAGCGGTCCGGGTAATCAATACCCCAGTCTGGGGAAAGTGGGCATCGGCACGATCATCGCTGTTGTCGGAGTCAGCCCGGATAAGGAATATTATGTGGTGAATGTCCCCAAGGAGCTCAACCAGAGCGGTCAGGGGTGGATCCAGGCTCGCTTCGTGCGCGCTGAGAATGTGAGTAATGTTCCCGTGGTGCAGCCCCCCCCGGTTCCATAGGTTGTTATATTCTGGTCGAGGACTGGGGATTACATCCCTGTTCTCGACCAGGTTTTTCCATCTTTACTCCATATTCTATACAGAAGAGCTGCGCCTAGAGTCTTCCGTGCTAGGTGATCTAATTCTTCAACTTCGATAAAGTGATTCAAAAATTAATCACCTTATCAAAATGGTCGGTGAAAGGAGCGCTTAAACTGGTGACTCATCCGGAATTCTCACTCGATACAGAAGCAAATGGTATTGAACTCACAGTTGACCAACCGGCCTTCTACTGCATTCGCGTGGTCGGACATTTAGATAGAAGCTGGTCAAATCGCCTAAGTGGTATGCAAATCAGCGTATCAAATCCGGTAGGCAGCCATGAAGTCTCGACTCTATCCGGTGCCTTAGCTGATCAGGCTGCCTTATTTGGCGTGCTCAAGGCGCTTTACGATATGCGTTTTCCATTGCTCTCCGTCGAATGCCTGGAGGTGAGTTGAAAATCTAGGTGTTTGAGAATTTCATTCTTGATTAATGCCTTGCTGCTCGATTGTAATTTCCTGTAAAGAGTTGATCAGAATGATCCATACTCACAAACTCCCCCAGATATTGATCATATACGCTGCAAGCTACTCAGGATGAAATTTGTAACACTTTTCCAAAAGTGCGCAACATGAGCTACTAAGAATTTGTGAAGTGGGATTGACCAACCCCAGCTCACGAAAGTTATGCATTCAAGAAGCATTGATCAGGAGAAGATGATATTAGAAAATTTATCTGTTCTGGAACCTGGCTGGATTTGCGCGCCGCCAACATTAATGAAACTATCGACAGAAGAGCTTGATGATCAAATATCTATAAGGAGAAAGAATGAACAAGAATAATCTCATCATTGAACTGAACAACGTAGAAATTGAAAACATCATCCGCCGTTCGTACCAGTACGTGGCGATGTACAATGTGAACAACAAGTTCGCGCTGACGCAAGGCGGTTGGAACACGGTGAAAGCCGACACTAAGCTCAAGGATCACACCCTTAAAGATATTGCCCGCCCAAACAATGACACCCTTTACATCGGCTGTATGCTTGATCTACGGGCGGATGCGGTTATATTGGACATCCCGGCTTTCGATTCAAAATACGTTTCGTTTATGGTCACAGCCTACGACCATTACGTTACAATACCTATGGCGTCACGTTTGGGGGATTTTAAAAAGCCGGAGAAGGTGCTTTTTTATTCGGCGCGCACGGATGGCTACCAGGGCGAACCGGTGAAGGGAGTCGATCGAATCTTCGAGACCAACGGCGATTTTGTATCGGCTGTATTCCGGGTCATGCCACATGCCGATGAACCGGAGCGCTTCAAAAAGATTGTTACGCAGATGAAGTCGGTGAACCTGGTCACGCTCTCGGAGTTTCAGGGGAAGCCTCCCAAGTCAGTGGATGAACTCCAGTTTCCACAGGTGGGCAAGACGGATGCGGATGTGTTCGCGAACAATTTTCTCGAGGTTATGCAGTTCGTGTTCAACCACATCAGCTTCGATCCTATCGATGAACTCGATCAGGTGGTCATGGCTGCTTTGAAGCCACTGGGGGTTGAGCCAGGGAAAAGCTATGACCCCAGCCAGGTGGTGAAACTCGATGGGTCCAGGTTCCGGGAGGTTGTCGAAAAAATCATCCCTGGCGAGATAGCGAAATCAGCCGATCCAGAATGGAGTGCACAAAACATGGTTGGGTTGTTCCAGCCCAAGGGTAAAATGACTCTTGAACGGTTGGTATTTCAGTCGATCATCGGCCCGATTGGACAGCCGGCTTTTGAGGCTGTTTACCCTGCTATTAAAACAACGGATGGTGAACCGATGAACGCTATGCACGATTATGTGATCCGGATGCAAGGCGACGAGATGCCGCCTGCCATGGCATTCTGGTCTACCACGGTTTACGACACGGAACATGGCTTCTTCATCCCCAACGATCGCAACAAATACAGCGTGGGCGAAAACGGTGGCATGAAACTGGATTCCAATGGTGGCATTGACATCTATATCGCTGCCGAGCAGCCAAAAGGCGTACCGGAGGAAAACTGGCTGCCGATCAACCGGGGCGATTACGGCATTGACATCATCATGCGATTGTATGCCCCCGATCTTGAACGTTTTCAAAACTGGAGCGCGCCTGAGGCGGAGAAAATTAGCTGAGCGCGCTGGCACGCCCATAATTATTTTTGGAATTCCTGGCGGAGGCTGATTCGTTTGGACTATCGCTGGGAGTGCATACAGCATCTCGCTCAGGAGAATAAACATGGAAATCCTGAACACACTCTACAACCTGATGGGTCTGGTCTTCGTGCTGGGCACGATCTGCTCAATGGGCTTGAGCCTAACAATGCATCAAATCTCCGGGGCATTACGCAATGCGTCCTTTGTGATCATTTCTTTTCTGGAGAACTTTGTGGTCATGCCCATTCTGGCATTCATCCTGATCTGGGTCTTCTCATTGGATGAGCCATTAGCCGTGGGACTGCTGCTGATTTCACTGGCAGCGGGTGCGCCAGCCCTACCCAAAACAGCGGTGTTTGCCAAGGTGGATACCGCCGCTGCCACCGGCTTGATGGTACTCCTGGTGGTGGCGACGATCATTATTCTGCCGATTGCACTGCCCCAGGTGCTGACCGGGATTTCGGTCACGTTTTGGGATATCGCGGCCGGTCTGATTTACCTGATCCTGATCCCGCTGGTCATCAGCTTATTTGTGCGCGCCCGCTATCCCGACGCGGCCGGGTCAGTCCAACCGATGTTCGCCCAGGCTTCCAGCCTGAGCCTGCTGATCCTGATGGTGCTGATAGTGGTGCTGAATTTTTGTGATGTGGTTGGCTTGTTGAGCTCTGGAGGCTTATTGGCAAGCTTGATTTTGGTGATCCTGACCGTAGTTGGAGCGTATCTGTTGGGAAAACTGAGTAAGGTGGAGGCCTGGATACATGCCTAACCGCTGGGCAGCGCAATATTGCCGCCACCGTGGTGGTGATCATCCCGCTTGCGTTGGAATTGGGCAAGCGCGGGGCGAAGCAAGTAGAAGTTCTGCGAAAGTTCAATCCCCAAAATTTACTAGCTCAAAAAGGTATGAATGTGGTTTCCACATCCACACCCCTCGAGTTTCTCTATGACCAATTCTGAACCTCAAAAAGGCTAAAATCATTATGGTAGAAATTCATGAAAGTAAGATCGTAAGTAAAATGCAGCGCGATATCCGTTCGCCGCGGGCAGCCGCCTTTGCCGGGATCGGGTATGCGATCCTGATGGTTACCGGGATGCTTTTATCAACCAGCAGCTCAGGGTTTGGGTCTGATTCAGCCAGCCAATTCGCCAGCTGCAGGGTAGGTTCATCCGCTTTTTGATCAAGGGAAACTTGGCGATTTTGTTTCTTTGAAACCTTGAGAGATTCGTTCACCACAATCCGAAAGAACCAGGGTGCAAACGGGCGTTCATT
>CP070764.1:4302624-4341033 GCA_020349245.1 Chloroflexota bacterium
TTACTGATAGATTTTGAAGTGATCTTGCTGCTTGTATTTGGCGCAAAGTGCAGGATTTTACCGCCTGTATCCTGGTGTTGACCTGTACTGGCAAAAGCCATGGACAAAATCTCACCATGAGCATTTTCACCAAGTAGATAGCAGGATGGATACTTCATGGTGAGTTTAGATCCCAGATTCGCATCCACCCATTCCATTGTGGCATTTTCGTGGACTAAAGCCCTTTGGGTAACCAGGTTATACATGTTCGTGGACCAATTTTGGATCGTTGTATAACGCATTCGGCCACCTTTCTTTACCACGATTTCGATAACCCCACTGTGGAAGGAATCGGTAGAATATATCGGAGCTGTACACCCTTCTACATAATGTGCTTGGGCGCCTTCGTCAATGATAATGAGCGTGCGTTCAAATTGACCGAGCTCAGCGGTGTTAATCCGAAAATAGGCTTGCATCGGTAGGTCAACTTTGACTCCAGGTGGAACATAAACAAATGAACCACCAGACCAGACCGCACTATTTAAGGCAGAAAACTTATTGTCCTCGATGGGAATAACCTTTCCGAAATATTCCCTAAACAGGTCAGGATATTCTTTTAGCCCATTCTCAATACTGATGAAGATCACCCCCTGGCTTGCCAGATGTTCCTGGATGCTATGGTAAACCATTTCAGATTCATATTGCGCACCAACTCCGGAAAGGAATTTCTGCTCTGCTTCCGGTATTCCCAAGCGATTGAATGTCTCTTTGATCGTTTCTGGGACATCATCCCAGGATTTACCTTCCTTATCTGCGGGTTTAGCATAAAAATAAATTTCATCCAAATCCAATTGACTGAGATCGCCTCCCCAGGTAGGCATCGGACGCTTATTAAAGTGCTCCAACCCCTTCAATCTAAAATTGAGCATCCATTCAGGCTCGCCCTTCATGTAAGATATTTGCTCAACGACATCTCGATCGAGTCCCTTCCTGGCTTTGAATACCAAGTTTTCAGGATCACGAAATCCCCATTTATATTCACCTACGCCCTCAAGGATTTGGGCATCTGAAGCCATAAACTACCTCCAAGTTAATACAAAGAAGTCAACCAGTAAAAGTTGTTATGCAGAAACGGGGTTAAATTTCTCGCGAAGCCAATCATAGCCCTGCTCTTCTAGGGTCAAGGCTAATTCTGGCCCACCTGATTCAGCTATTCTTCCATCAAGCATGATGTGAACAAAATCTGGCTTTATGTAGTTGAGTATTCGCTGATAGTGCGTGATTACTAGAACTCCCAGATCCTCACTGCGCAGTGCATTTACGCCATCGGAAACGATTCTCAATGCATCAATGTCCAATCCAGAATCTGTTTCATCCAATATCGCAATCTCCGGTTGTAAAGTGGCCATTTGCAGAATTTCTGCTCGCTTCTTTTCACCCCCAGAAAATCCTTCGTTCAGATATCTTCCTGCGAAGGCATGATCCATCTTCAATAAATCCATTTTTTCTTTGAGCATCTTTCTGAACTCAGGAATCGGTATACCTTTATCCGCCGGATTATCAGCTTTCCTTCTGGCATTTATTGCGGTTCGCAAAAAATTTGCCACGCTAACCCCAGGAATAGCTACTGGATATTGAAATGCAAGGAATAGACCAATCCGGGCACGTTCATCAGGTTCAAGCTCCAGAATATTTTCCCCCTTAAATATGATTTCACCATCGGTAACCTCGTATTTCGGATGCCCCATGAGCACGTATGCTAAAGTCGATTTGCCTGTACCGTTTGGCCCCATTAAGGCATGTACTTCACCTTGCTCCACCTCGAGGTTTACACCCTTTAAAATCTCGTTTCCATCAATTCCTGCGTGCAAGTTATTAATAACAATTTCCGACATATTAAGAATACTCCACTTGTTGCCTGATTTATCCTGAATGGCGTATAAACATCCCAGGATTCGTAGAATTAACCAAGTCGGAATTATAGCAGTTGAGAGAAGTTATGTCAATATTTACGATAAATATCTTAAATATTGACATTATTACCTAGCCCTGTTATACTCGAACCTGATTAAATTTCTGTGTGTAAATATTCTTGATTAGTGATTATTGAATATCGGTAAGGGAAACTATGTATGCTCGCAAATAATGCCAAAAGTACTCGTCAAAGAGTAATGCAAACCTTGCTGAAAAAGCACCGTTGTACAATTATTGAGCTTGCCGATGAAGTTGGCATCAATCCAATATCCGTTCGTCATCACATCGCAAAATTACAGGCAGAGGGTCTTGTTGCCTCTGAAGAGGAAAGACACGGCGTTGGACGTCCCCGCCAGGTTTTTTTTCTCACCGAATCTGGTGTAGAAGTATTTCCAACCCGGTACTTACGCCTCACGGTGAGACTCCTCGAACAGCTCAAAGAAAACCTACCTGCAAGAATGGTGAATCAACTTTTTTCACAAATGGCAGCCGATTTGGTTGAGGAGTACGCCCACACAGCCAACCAGCAGGGATTGAGTATTGAACAGCGATTAGAGCTTATAAATGATTTGCTCAAAGATGAGGGATTTGACCTCGAATGGGAAAAGAAAAATAACCAGTATTATATTCGCGAGATCAGCTGCCCATACCTTCATGTTGGACAAAACCACCCTGAAATTTGTTTGATCGATCAAACTTTAATATCAACCGTGCTCGATTTACCAACCGAGAAAGTCAAATGTATCCTCGATGGGGATAATCAATGCACCTATGTTGTGCCTGACTCTACAAAATTTATTCCTACGGAGGAATATTCATGACAGAAGAATCCCAGATGTTGATTTGGCAAGCGGAAGTTACTCATCCCAAGGAGGCTGAAGAAGCGAAAGAGGCTTTACGTGACGTAGTGGATCCGGAGATTGGATTAAATCTGATTGAATTAGGTCTCATCCGTGATTTGACGATTGATGCCGAAAAAGCCCATATAATTATGATATTGACAACACCTTTCTGCCCATACGGTCCCGCATTGCTTGAGATGGCTCGTAAAAAAGTGGAAGAAGCGCTCAATCTCAGCACAACAATTGAAGTGGGTATGCAGATGTGGGACCCCACGATGATGGAGGAAGGCGTTGGGGCTGATTGGGGTTTGTTTTGAACTGCTTAACAATCATTGCCACCAATTTTGAAACTTAGGCTGGAAATATTGCACTGCTAAATTTTCCAGCCTTTTTCTTTTACCTTCGCAATAGCATAACTCGGAGGTTATATCAAGGTTTAGTAAACAAGGATTTTGATAATTTGACTAACACGAAACTTCTCTTCTCAATTTATTGAAGTTGTGCTAAAATGTTATCAGCCACGCGAATTGCGTGGCTATCTTTCCGCTTTTGGCTTGCTTACAGCATGATCCAGAGGCAATCCCGAGGAAAGGAGGAATCCCCCAATGCGTTCATACGAACTGATGTTTATTGTCCACCCAGAGATGGATGATACTGGCGTTAACGAAGTTGTTGAAAAGGTTAAAAGCTGGATTGCTGATTCTGGTGGCAAGGTTGACAAAGTTGATTTATGGGGAAAGCGAAGACTCGCCTACCCTATTCAAAAGCAAATTGAAGGGCAATACGTGCTCTTTAATGCGCAGATGGAGCCAGCATTTTGTCCAGAACTTGAGCATAACTTGGGTCTTCAAGAAAATGTTATGCGCTACCTACTGACCGCTGACGAAGAAGATTAATTGCAGGTGAATTGGAATTGAGGTTGACAAGATGAGTCGAGGATTGAACAAGGTCATGATTATCGGTCGGCTTGGTCGTGACCCTGAGATGCGCTACACTCCCTCTGGACGACCGGTGACAACATTCACTGTTGCTACATCCCGAACTTGGAATAGCTCAGATGGTGAACGGCATACGGAAACGGAGTGGTTTAATATTGTCGCGTGGGGGAGTTTAGCTGAGATTTGCAACCAGCATTTGGTAAAAGGACAGCAGGTCTACATAGAAGGTCGGCTTCAGACTCGAGCATGGGAAGATAATAATGGGAACAAGCGTACCTCGACCGAGATCGTCGCAAACGAAATGATAATCCTTGGCGATCGAAAGGACAATTTATCTTCAGATCAAGTATCCGAAAGTGAATTTGACGAGGAATTTCCTTTGTAAATACTTCAACCAGTTCTTAAAGAAGAAACATTAAGGCATGATATAGGAGTATATTATTGTGACAAACCAAGATGAATCACAACAGCGCAGAAGATTTTATTCTCGCCCACGTGTATGCCAATTCTGCACTGATCCAAGTATCAAAATTGATTACAAGCAATTTGATGCGATGCACAGGTTTATTACCGAAGAAGGGAAGATCAGACCCCGTCGACAAACAGGAACTTGCGCAAAACACCAGCGGCAGCTTGCAAAGGCGATTAAGCGTGCTCGACACGTCGCATTGTTGCCTTTTACAGGTGAGGTTCTTCGCTAAATATTTAGTTGTGGCTATTCAAATAAATTCGGGGCATAAGGATATCACCTTGTGCCCTCTTTATAAATGATAATAAAAAGGTAATTGGTAAAGAGTTCTATGGCCAAAGCTCCAGAGAAAAAAGTAACTACAAAAAAACATCTAGCCCGTATTGAACGTGAGAATCTTCAACAAAGGTATATCCTTGTTGGATCTATCGTCGTTTTGGTATTAGTTGTTGGCTCAATCATTTACGGAGTTATCGAATCCCAAGTTATCCAACCGAATCAGGCGATCGCTGAAGTTGGAAACGAACAAATCTCAACGGAAGATTTCCAAGCCCAAGATCGCTTTCAGCGCTACCAGCTAGTGCAGCAATACCTTCAAACTTTACAGAACATGCAGTTATTCGGTGGCGATGAGAGTACACAAGCTTTTTTTCAGCAAACCTTGAACCAAATAGAATTTCAGTTAGATCCGTTGACACTTGGTCAAAGTGTATTAAATTCGATGATAGAGGATGTCATCATCCAGCAAGAGGCTGAAAAGCGCGGAATAATTGTCACAGAAGACGAAGTTGAGCAGAGAATTCAGCAAGAATTTGGTTATTATCCAGGTGGAACCCCACCTACACCAACAGCTTTACCAACTACTGTTCCAACATCGACACTATCGGCTACACAATTAGCGCTTTCTCCGCCAACTACCACCCCAACTATCACACCTACGAGTACTCCAAACTTAACCCCCACGGCTACGAGTGAATCCACTCCAACCAGTGAAGCAACATTTACACCTGTCGGACCAACACCAACGACAGGTCCATCTCCCACACCAACTCCTTACACTTTTGAGGAATATCAAAAGAACTACCAGGAAGTTATTGATACCTTTGAAAAAGAAATCGGTATAACGGAAGCTCAAATACGCAAGATTATCGAATCTGGCATTTATCGTGAAAGAGTTTATGAAGAGATAACTGCGGATGTTCCTAACCAACAGGAGCAGGTCTGGGCACGTCACATTCTTGTTGCCGATGAGACTACTGCACTCGAAGTTCGAGAACGCTATCTCAACGGAGAAGATTTTGCAGCCCTGGCTGCAGAATTCTCCACAGATGAAAGCAATAAAGACCAGGCAGGTGATTTAGGATGGTTTGGAACTGGCCAGATGGTACCGGAATTCGAAAACGCCGCCTTCGCCCTCGATATTGGCGAGGTTAGCAATCCAGTAGAAACTTCTTTCGGTTGGCATATCATCCTAAAGTTGGGGCAAGAGATGCGTCCGTTATCATTCAACGAGCATGAACAGCTCCGGCAAATGGAATTCGACCAGTGGCTTCAATCTGAACGTGATCGAGTTGAACCTGTTATTGCCGATTTCTTTGAAGAACGGATCCCATCCGAACCATCGATACCACCCCAATTTCTTCAACAATAACTTTTCTCAAGCACAATTTTAAAAAGATCGGAAGGCTCTAAGAAAATGCCCTCCGATCTTTTATCTTATCAAACGACCTTCTCGAGCTCATCAATTTTTAGACTCAAAATTTGGCTAGTAGAGTCTTTTCCCATGGTTACCCCATAAATAATATCCGCCACCTGGACAGTCGCCCTGTTATGTGTAATCAGAATAAATTGAGTTGATCTGCTGAGCTCGCGTAGTAATTCGCGAAACCGCCCGACATTAGCTTCATCTAGCATTGCGTCAACCTCATCGAGAACACAAAATGGCGTTGGTGAAACACGCAATAATGAAAAAACCAAGGCAACTGCAGTCAGGGATCTTTCTCCCCCAGATAATAACGAAAGTCCTTGTTCTCGTTTTCCGGGAAGCCGGGCTTCAATATCAATACCAGTTTCCGTTAGGTCGTCAGGATCGGTCAGGATCAGTCGTGCTGTACCACCGCCAAACAAACGGTTGAATATCTGGTGAAATTCTTCTGCGACAGCCTCAAATGTATTGCAAAATTCCCTCTGCATAATTTCATCGAGTTCTTCGATAACCCGTTCAACATCCGCTGCAGCCTCCTTGAGATCTTCAACCTGAGAGGTCAGAAATGTGTAACGCTCTTCAACTTCCTGGTATTCCTTCAGTGCTTCTGGATTAATTGGACCAATTCTGCGTACAAGCGCACGTTGGTTCTTTAAGGCCTCCTCGGTTTCTCGAGAGAGTTCAGTCCGCAGCGGCAGGTCCTTTACAAATCCATCCAATGGCAGGGGGCTTGGCCCCGAGACATCTTCCCGGTACTCAAAAGCAACCAACCCGAAATCCAATTCAATTTGCCTTCTAAGCCTGTCAAGCGCTTCTTGTTTACGTACTTGGCTGATCCTGGCTTGAGTAAATTTGCTCTCTGCCTGATTTGAGATGACGCGCTCTTCAGATTCTAAAGATAGATACCGACTCATCTTGCTTTCGATTGAATCCAATTCCCCCTCTGCCGGAGAAATTAACTTCATTGAGTCATCAATTTCTCCTGCAATATCCACGCTTTCGGTTCTTAATCTTTCAATCTCTTGCATTAATAATGCCTGTTCTTCCTTCAATCGAACTATGCTTTCATCAACCAGGCTTATCTTCTTCGCGGATTCGTCAATATCCTGCTGACGCTCTTCCAGCCTATTTCGAGATTCCCGAAATGCTTGCTCAAGAACGGCCACCCTTGTAGTCCAATGGGCTAGATCTCCCTGAAAATTCTCTATCGGTAAGTTCCCAATTGAATCTTTTAATATTCGCAGACTGGTGTTGAGCGTTGCTTCCCGGTCATCGAGTGAACTAATTTCATCATCTACTGATTGAATTTGCAGTAGAGTTTTTTCCAGCGAAGACTTTTGCTGTACTAATTGTTCTTCCTGCCAGCTCATCTCACGCTTCGCATGTTCATAATTGATTATTAATTGTCTATGCGCATTTTGCGTCCTTTCGTATTCCTCTCGCTGCGCTTGATACGAAAGGACTACTTTCGCTATTTGGGTATCCAAAGCAGATCTTTTTGCCTCAATCTCGGCCGCATCACTTCTGGTTTTTTCTAATTGCCCCTCAATTGTGCTTATCGCATCCTGGATATTTCTACGCTCTCTCTGTCTGCTGATACTTACGGGCTTTGTACCTGCGGTGGTCTTGACTGGTCCGTAAATGTGAAAAACCTCCCCCGATAACGTAACAAGCTTTGGTTCAGGGAATGTTTTCAAGGCTACCATAGTTCTCATAGCAGGCATTATTTTTCTTGCAGTTTCTCGATTGTTTACAACCAGTGTGTTCCCCACCAAAAGATCAATTGCTAACTTTAACCGCTCGGGGACAGAGACAAAATTTCTCAGCGGACCTTCAATTCCTTCACCTTTTGGAAAAGGCGCTTCTTCATGCTGAATTAGATTTTCCAAAGGTATTATGACCGCATTCTCGGGATTTCGATCAAGAACGACCAGCGCGTTCTCGACTTGCTTGTTATCAGTCACCACGAGTGCTTCGGAAAATTCACCTAACACCGCGCCTACCGCGATTTCGTATTTTTCTTGCACAGTAAGCATCGAGCCAAGTACCTCAGACTCGGCTTTTAGCTCAACTTTATCTATTGCATCAAGCAGTAATTTAATTCCAGAAGAATACCCCAGGTGGGTTTTTTCAGCCTGTTTAATCACTTCAAATTGGGCTGATTTTTTCGATAGATCAGTTTCATCTGTTGCGAGTTGCTTCGAGATATTTTCTCGCTGGATAGAGAGCTCAGAAATCTTTTGATCAAGTTCGATTTTTTCTGCATCGATTTTTTCCATGGCAGACTCGGCAACCGCTAATTCTTGCTTGCTGGCTTCAATTGCGTCACCAATTTGTCGAAACTGGGACTGGTGTTTTACAATTAGACTTTCGCTTTTTAGGATGGCTTTATCTAAATCTTCGATGATGCTTAGAAGTTCTAAGCGGCGATGCTGAATTTCAGTACGGTGAGCGGAAATTTCTACTAGATTTTGTTTTTCTTGGGCAATCTGTTCTTCAATTTTCCCTCGCTCATGTTGGCGATTGTCGAGTCCTTCTCTAGAAGAGATCTCATTTGCCTTGGCTTCTTCAAGCTCTATTGCCAATCTCCTTGCATCTTGCTCAGCGAATTTTTTCCGTTCTTCCAGAGTTATTAGCTCTTCTGTGAGCTGAACCCTCTCACTCTCATACCGGGTTTCTTGCTCAATTAGAAATCGCTCACGCTCCTCTGCCACTGCCAGCTCCCGGCTGATGCTTTCCCGCCGGGTATGTAACTTAGCGAGGTGAAGGTTAAAGCGATTTATATTTTCTCTAATAATCTGCCGCTCTTCTCTGAGCTTGGTGATTTCCTGGGTTATCTCTGATTCTCTTTGCCGGTTTTGTTCCAGTTCACCAGAAAACTCTTTCACCTGACTCTGGGCATCGGATAAATCCTCTTGAGCCTTATACCAATGATATCCATACCATTCATGCAGCAGAGAATGTAAATCAGCAACTGCATGTTCATATTCTTGAGCTCGCCGAGCCTGTTTCTCCAGACTCCGCAGTCTTGGTCGGAGTTCTGCAATGATATCCTGAACCCTCTCTAAATTTCGTTGTGTATCCGCTAACCGGCGTACTGCTTCCTGTCTCCGGGAACGATGCAACCCTATCCCCGCAGCTTCCTCAAACAACCTCCTGCGGTCCTCAGCGCGGAGCGCCAATGCGGCATCTACCAGCCCTTGACCGATTATTGTATATGTTCGCTCGGCTAAGCCAGATTCTGCCAGGAGTTCGGACACGTCTTTCAGTCGCACGCGTTGCCCATTGAGCATATATTCATTCGATCCGTCTCGGTATGCTCTTCGCGCGATGGCAACTTCAGAGAAATCTATGGGGAGCCAGCTATCGCTATTATCAAGGATCACCGTTGCAGAGGCCATCCCAGAACGCGTTCTTCTGTCAGAACCTGAAAATATCATGTCTTCAGTCTTCTTCCCTCGCAAAAGACTGTAGGATTGTTCGCCCAACACCCAGCGCAAGGCATCGGTTATGTTCGATTTTCCAGATCCATTTGGACCAACAATCGCTGTTACTGCGCCAGGGAACTCAAACACTGTGCGGTTTGCGAATGTCTTATATCCCTGTAGTTCTAAAGATTTAAGTCTGGCGATCATCGACAAACATCCTGCTAATTGATAATTCTGAGGGATTTTAACGCCTGCTCCGCAGCATATTTTGCCGCAGATTGCTTGCTATGACCGATCCCAGTACCATACACCGAATTTCCAATATGAACTTCAACAATAAAATTCTTGGCATGATCTGGCCCATAAGAGCTGACCGTCTTGTAATATGGCGTACCTAAGCCCTGGGATTGAGCCCACTCCTGGAGGGTGCTCTTTGAATCTTTATCACGATTTTTCTTCAATATCACCTGGGCTGATTCTTCAAGCATCGGTTCAATGAAATCTTTGACAGCCTCTATCCCCTGGTCAATATATATTGCCCCAATAAGCGCTTCAAAGGTAGCACAAAGCAAGGCTGGTCTCTGGGAGCCCCCTCCCTGGCGTTCGCCATGCCCCAGCAGCATAGCTTCACCTAGTTCAATAGACTCAGCAAATTGAGCCAAATTTTCTGTTCGGACAAGAGCCGATCGCAATCTTGTCAGGTTGCCTTCTGGCATCTCTGGAAACCGATTGTAAAGCCATGCACCAACCAGGAAATCTAGGACGGCATCACCCAAGAATTCCAGACGCTCATTATCTTCCAGGGATTCGGGGTGTTCATTCAAGTATGAGCGATGGGTCAGTGCCCTGGTTAGCAGCAATGGATCAGAGAAATCGATTCCTAATTTATTCGTATAATCCTGAGGGATTAACTGATCGCTTTGTCCCTGGTCTTGTTCCATATTGTTATTTCTCCCCGGAACTCAGGGAACGATAGCCACCCCATTAGAATCGGGTAGCTTTCATTCCATCAGTTCCGATCTCACAATCAAACTTGGTAAATAATTTGTTAGCGGTATTCTTTTACCACTAAAACCGCATTATGTCCACCGAATCCGAAAGCGTTACTTACAGCAGTTGAAACCTTGTGTTCACGAGCAGTGTTAGGTACATAATCTAAATCACACTCGGGATCGGGATTTTCATAATTGATCGTTGGTGGCACAATATTCTCCCGAATCGCCTTGATGCAAAAGATCAATTCCAATGCACCGGTAGTCCCAATCAGATGACCGGTCATCGATTTGGTCGATGACACCGGAATGTGATACGCCAGATCCCCAAATACACTTTTTATCGCCCGAGTTTCAGCGATATCATTTAATTCTGTCGCGGTACCATGTGCATTGATATAGTCCACTTCCTCTGGATTCACGTTTGCATAATTTAGAGCAAATTTGATCGCTTTTGAACCTCCTTCACCACCCTCCATTGGTGCGGTGATATGGTAAGCATCTGCAGTACTTGCATAACCCGCTAATTCCGCAAGGATTTCGGCTCCACGTTGGACGGCTGTTTCCTCCCGTTCTAAGACCAGTATCGCCGCTCCTTCCCCCATAACAAATCCATCTCGGTTCCGATCAAACGGCTGGGGTGTTTTGCGATCCACCAGCTCACGCCGGGATAAAGCCCCCAAGCGGTCAAATGCTGCCATCGCCAGCTCTGTGATCGTAGCATCACTCGCTCCGGCAATTGCGCAATCGATCACCCCGTCTCGAATCAGTGTCCAAGCCGCACCAATTCCATCCGCTCCGGAGGCACAGGCCGAAGCAACAGAAAATGAAGGCCCGCGATAACCGTTATCAATGGATATTAATCCAGCAGCGCCGTTCGGCATCAGCATTGGAATCACGAAGGGGCTTACTCTCCGGGGGCCGCGATCACGAATGACATGGATGTTTTCCGATATAGCCTGTAATCCACCGATGGCAGAAGACACGATCACACCAACTCTCCCCGATTCTGCTTCACTTACCTGTAATCCTGCCTGCTGAATTGCTTCGCCCGAGGCTGCCGATGCAAATTGCTGAAACCTATCTCTACGGCGTGCTTCCCGGGGATCCATATAATTATCTGGATTAAATCCCTTTACCTCACAAGCATGATTAACCAAGTGGTCCCTGGCATCTATCAATGTTATGGGACCTACGCCACTGATCCCGTTGGTCAGGTTTTCCCATGTTTCACGAACAGATAAACCAATTGGATTTACAGTTCCCATGCCAGTGATGACTACTTTGTCTGCCATTCCATCTCCATTATTTATACTAATTTTATTTCCTCTCTAAGAATTTTAACTTCTAATTTGCAGGAAGATATTTTAATCCAGAACCTGTCAGAACAACGACGATCGGATTCTTGAGATCGGCCAAGCTTTCTAAAAGCGCCGACCATATAACTGCCGAGGTTGGTTCTACATAAAACCCAAGTCGCGCTAATTCGTTCCGTCCAGGAATGATGCTATCCTCTTCTACAGCTACAAAAAAGCCTCCACTCTTCTGTACCGATTGGGCAACCTGATCGCCTCGGAGAGGTTGACGAATCCGGATCCCCTCAGCGATCGTTTCTGTCTCACCGGTTTCATCCAACACTGGTGCCCCTGTAGTTTGTCTCTCCCAAAGTGGTGCGCATCTACGGCTTTGCACTCCGACCAGCTGCGGCTGATCTGAGATCAAACCCGCATTCAAGAGTGCTTCAAAACCCCGAGCCATACCCAGTAATAAGCCTCCCTGTCCAACAGGAGCAAGAACCGAACCAGGTGTTTCACCCAGCTGCTCCAAAATTTCGTATGCTGCTGTTGCATAACCAGGTAGTACATACGGCTGGTGTACATGGCTCGCGTAGATTGTACCTTGGTTCGCTTCTATCTTTACGGCCTCAGCTGCGTTTGACCTAGGACCGGGTACCTCAACCAATTTGCTACCGTAAGCTTGGATCTGATACCGCTTCGGTCCGGATGCAGAAGATGGAACAAACACCCTGCTCATAATTCCCGCCCGGGCTGTATATGCAGCGAAAGAAGCACCAGCATTCCCTGAAGAGTCCTCTATTGCTGATCCGACTTTATTCCATTTTAGGAGACTGATCAGCACACTCGTCCCCCGGTCCTTATAAGAACCCGTTGGCGTGAGATAGTCTAATTTGAAACCCACGCTTCTTCCATTGATCACATCCCAGACGAGGGGAGTATTACCCTCTCCCAGGCTCACCGGAACGATATCTTCCGGTAAACCGAAAGTATGCCTAAACCGCCAAATACCGGGTTGATCATCGTCTATCGAGTAAGGTTCAAAATTAAAGGGTTCGTTATATACAAAGTAACCCCCGCAGTTTGGGCACCGATCATACAAATCATAGATCGATAAATCTTGATTACATTGAATGCATTGAATTAAATACACTTGAATCCCTATTCTCCAGGCTTCGGGACATACTCACCCTCAATCCATTCTTCTCCCGCTGGACCGACCTCTTTCTTCCAGATTGGCACAATCTGCTTCAAACGGTCAATTCCATAACGGGCAGCTTCAAATACCCCGCTATCCCGGTGGCCAGCACTGCAGGCGATAACCACGGTTGGCGTACCCGCATCCAGCTGACCGAGTCGCTGAATAATCGCAATTCCCTCCACAGATGACCACTTATCCCGGATCTCTTCTGCCACTTGCCGCATTTTGGCAATTGCCATGTCTTGGTAGGCTTGGTATTCTAAATATTTGGTCTCTCTTGGTGTTTCTTTCGATGTAACAGCCCGGACAATCCCGGTAAACACACATACAGCACCGGTTGAGTCCGTCGTGATGCTCTTTACCATCGCATCAAGATCAATCTCCTTATAAGTAACTGAGAAATTACCTGGAAGGTGGACTTCATCTCCACCACTCACGGGAGGAAACAATGCCACTTCTGAGTCTGCAGGAATGACATCACCGTCAAATCCAAATTCTTTATTCACAGCAACGATAGCAGTTGAGAGATGAGAGTCTAAACCAGGATATAGCTCGCCGATTAGTACCTTAAATTCCATGACGCGGGTACCTTCAGGTATCTCAAGCGAGATCGCTCGCTCCCCAACTATTTCACGTAAATTTGCAAAAAACAATACCCTAATCTGATGAGTCATCTTACAATACTTGGTTGTTATCATTCATTTTGAAATAAACCGCTCCGACCACCATGCTTCTCGACCAAGCGGATATTTTGGATGCGCATGGTCTTCTCCGCTGATTTTGCCATATCATAAATTGTCAGCGCAGCAATGGAAACTGCAGTTAGCGCTTCCATTTCGACCCCTGTTTTTGCATCGGTTTTCACAGTTGCGGTGATCACGATTCCAGGCAGCTGTTCATCCAGCACAAAATCTACATGGACATAGTTCAAAGCAAGCTGATGGCAAAGCGGGATCAATTCAAAGGTCCGCTTGGCTGCCATGACCCCAGCCAATTGAGCTGTTCCGAGAACATCACCTTTGCTAACTGAGCCCTCCTTGATCAAGGCGAGTGTTTCTTTACGCATTCTGACTTCGCCTTTGGCCACTGCCTGGCGATGGGTTACATCCTTTGCACTGACGTCAACCATGTGCGCGTTTCCACTATCATCTATATGACTCAATTTCGCATTCATAGCAAGAAATTATAGCATCTATCCGCTGAAGAAGTATCTTTTATAAGAAATATTCACTTTCAATTAAATCAAAGTTGGGTTTTGAATACGAATATTAATTGATCCTATATTATTACCAGAACCGCCATGATATAATACGCCGCCATGAGCGATCGGTTTGAAAAGTGGAAAAAAGGCCTGGCAAAAACAAGTAAAGCAACTTTTGGTCAAATTGCATCACTGCTGGGTGCTTCAGAGATCTCCGATGGCACTTACGAAGAGATTGAAGCCCTTTTGATCAAGGCTGATTTGGGTGTCGAGACAAGCGAATCCCTGCTTGAAGTTCTCTGGGAACGAGAGCGACATGATGGGATCACGAAAACCAACCAACTCACAGCAGCACTTCGTGATGAATTACGGCTGCGCCTGGACGATCCCCCCCAAATGTCTCTCACCAGCAAACCCACAATCATTCTCATTGTTGGCGTAAATGGCTCTGGAAAAACGACCACCATTGCAAAATTAGGCAAACGTTTCACTGACCAGGGCATGCGCGTGATTTTCGGTGCAGCAGACACTTACCGCGCCGCAGCTGTCGATCAACTTCAGATTTGGGGTGAACGCCTCAATATACCTGTTATTGCAGGCCAACAAGATGGCGATCCTGGAGCAGTTACCTATGATACAGTCCAATCCGCTGTTGCTCGCCAGGTTGATATTGCCTTGATCGATACTGCCGGACGCTTGCATACGCGGTTCAATCTGATGGAAGAATTAAGAAAAGTGCACCGCGTCACCGGTAAAGCTATGCCCGGTGCTCCGCATGCCGTTTGGTTGGTAATGGATGCTACCACTGGACAAAACGCCCTGCAACAAGCACATGCCTTCAAAGAAGCTGTTAAAGTCACCGGGATCATCCTGGCAAAACTTGATTCTTCTGCTAAAGGGGGAATGGCATTTGCAATTCAAAAGGAACTCGGATTACCGATTCTTTTCGCTGGATTGGGGGAAAAAGCCGAGGACTTACAGCCTTTTGATCCCGATTTGTTCGTCGATGGTATATTAGCCCAAAAGGAGTTACCTTGATGGAAGAGTTAATTGATCGATTGATCACAACGCAAAAGACTTTCAATAATTTGCTGGAGCGTCTTTGACTTACCTGAAAAGGAAACACTCTTAGCTGAACTTCAAAAAAGAACCCAAGATCCAGATTTATGGGAAGATCCTGAGTATGCTCAGCGGTTGATGAAAGAGATTTCTGCCCTTAAAGAAGAGGTGGAGGAATGGCAGACCCTCCGGCAGAATATTACCGACACCTTGGAATTGGCCCAGCTTGAAGATCGAAGTATGTACAATGAACTTGAGCGGGAAACGAATGCGCTCGAGAGCGAGCTGGCTACACGCGAGTTTGAAGCAAAATTGTCCGGTCCTTATGATCGCGGTGACGCACTATTAGCGATTCATGCTGGTGCAGGTGGTACAGATTCGCAAGATTGGGCTGAAATGCTTCAGAGAATGTACCTGCGGTGGACTGAACGCAAGGGATATAAAACAGATATTCTCGACTTGACATATGGCGAGGAAGCCGGCATAAAGAGCGTGACAATCTCCGTGGAAGGTCGCTATGCCTACGGGTATCTACGCTCGGAGAAAGGTGTCCATCGCCTGGTTCGGCTCTCACCATTTGATTCTGCTCATCGCCGGCACACGTCTTTTGCCATGGTGGAGGTATTGCCGCAGGTTGAAGAGGACTCCCAGGTTGAAATCAACCCGGATGACCTGCGCATTGATGTCTTCCGCTCTTCTGGAGCTGGCGGTCAGAATGTCCAGAAAAATGCCACTGCTATACGCATTACTCACTTGCCAACTGGGATTGTTGTTAGCTGCCAGAATGAACGATCTCAGCTCCAGAATAAACAGAATGCGATGATGGTCCTGCGAGCAAGACTCCTGGAGAAAAAGCAACAGGAACAGGAGGAGAAAATTGCTGAATTACGGGGAGAATACCAAAAAGCAGAATGGGGTAGCCAGATTCGCTCCTATGTGCTACACCCCTACCAGATGGTTAAGGATCACCGCACCGAACATGAGAGAGGCAATACCCAGGCAGTCCTAGACGGAGACCTGGATGGCTTTATTGAAGCCTACTTGAGTAGCCAGGTTGGGGTAAATCAGACTTGACATCTACCCTTGCTCCTTTTATAATCTCCCCTGCCTGCCCCAAGGGCAGGCGTTGTTATGAGTTTATCTATTTGTTAGGAGAGAACGTCAATGCCCCCCCTACCTAAGAAGAAGCATTCCTCAGGTCGCAGAGATCGTCGCAGAGCCCATCACGCCCTGAAATCAAGAAACGTTGTCCAGTGTTCGAATTGTGGCGAAACCCGTCTTCCCCACCATGTTTGTGAAAACTGTGGATATTACCAAGGTCGTGAAATCATCGAAGTTGAAAAAGAGTAGAACATCCAACGGGCCGTGAACACCACGGCCCGTAACTGTTTTCCCTAACAGCATGAATTCCACTAAAGACCGCATTGCACTTTTATTCCCAGGACAGGGATCCCAATCCCTGGGTATGGGCCAGCAGATCGCCTCAGCATATGAACTTGCCGCCCAAACATATTCAGCTGCCGATCGCATACTTGGTTATTCTCTTTCTGCAATCAGCTGGCATGGACCTGAAGAGAAACTGAATGACACTGAATATACTCAGCCTGCACTTTTCGTCCACTCTGTTTCTGTCTTGAAGGTGATACGGCAATTGTTCCCTGATTTCCACCCAGATTTTGTCGCGGGTCATTCCATGGGAGAATTAAGCGCCTTATTTGCCGCTAAATCATTTACCTTTGAGGCTGGACTAAAATTAGTACAGACCCGCGGTCAGTTAATGAAGCAGGCGGGTGACATTTCCCCGGGTGGAATGGCAGCCATCCTTGGTTTGAGTATAGCCGCGCTTGAAGAAATTTGTACGTCTGTGAGCAACGATAAAGAAATTGTTCAAATTGCTAATGACAATAGCCCTGGTCAGGTTGTCATTTCTGGATCAAGCGCAGCTTTGGAGCGCGCCATGCAGGCTGCCCAGGAGGCCGGGGCAAGACGAACTGTGAGGTTGGCGGTGAGTATTGCAGCACATTCTCCCCTTATGTCCCATGTCCAGGAAAG
The DNA here is from genome assembly GCA_020349245.1 of Chloroflexota bacterium. GTDB lineage: Bacteria > Chloroflexota > Anaerolineae > Anaerolineales > UBA4823 > PFL25. The sequence goes on from CP070764.1 coordinate 4,319,760, forward strand.
ATTTAATGAAGCGGTAGGATCAGTGGAGATTTCCGATCCAGCCATTCCAATAATCGGAAATGTTCAAGCTTTACCATTACTGGATGCAGACAACATTCGGATTGATCTGCAGGCCCAATTAAATTCACGAGTCCGCTGGACGGAGTCTATCGAGTACATGGTCTCCCAAGGGGTTTCAATTTTCCTTGAAATAGGGAACAACTCGGTGTTAACAGGCTTATTGAAGCGAATAGACCGCAGCGCTAAGGGGTATGCAATTGGAAATCCTGCGGATATTGATAATTTATTTGAAATTCTCTGAGATTTAAAAAATATGGCTGGTATCCTGACTTCATAGGTACATTGATTACGGTATAATTATCGCAACTCTGTATCCAGGAGATTGTTATGTCCCTGCCTTCAAGCCTATCCCTCGAAGGTCGCGTCGCGGTAGTAACTGGTTCATCGCGTGGCATTGGCCGCACAGTCGCCAAAGAATTAGCCCAAAGAGGCGCTTCCGTGGTTGTAAATTATCATAAATCTACCGAGGAGGCTGAGGAAGTTGTGCAAGAAATTCGCACAGCTGGAGGAAAAGCTGAATCTTTCCAGGCAGATGTCTCCAATTTCACCGAAGCACAGGATTTGATCAAGTTCGCGATTGATACTTTTCAGGGTTTGGATATCCTGGTAAACAATGCTGGAATTACGAGGGATAACCTGATCATGATGATGACCGAGGGTGATTGGGACATCGTCCAGACAACGAATTTAAAAAGCGCGTTCAACTGCTCCAAACCGGCTGTCCGCTATATGATGCGAAAACGTTATGGCCGAATCATCAACATCACTTCGATCGCTGGACAAATGGGAAATCCAGGTCAAACCAACTACTCTGCGTCAAAGGCAGGTCAAATCGGTTTCACCAAAGCCCTTGCTCGCGAGGTAGGCTCGCGTAACATAACCGTGAATGCAATTGCCGCTGGGTATGTGGAGACAGATATCTGGAACAATGTCCCCAATGAAGCCAAGGAAGCGATTCTAGCGATGGTGCCGCTGGGAAGGAAAGGGACAACACAAGAAATTGCAGATGCAGTTGCATTTTTGGCATCCGACCAAGCTGCGTACATCACAGGACAGGTGATTGGTATCGATGGCGGAATGACGATGATGTAGGTTCCGGAGGCATATGACGAATTATTCAGGAACACCCGGGAAAACAACCATATCGATAGATGTCATACTAACTATAACCAGGTTGACAACTTTAGACGTGCCAGGTGTAAGTAGAATGAGTCAAATCCCGTCGAAACGTTTTAGAACTATGCTGCTTCACCGTCAAGATGAAGATGGTCTCCATGTTGAAGTTGAGAACGATACGGTTTATACCGATATCTATGTGGTTCTAGATTCGGATGTCAATATTCGTGAGGTTGGCAGGAATATCCAAACTTCAGTCGCTCGAGCCATCACGGATATGATCGGCATGCAGGTTGGCGAGGTCAACGTTCATGTTGAAGATATTGACTACCCATGAAGATTGAAGTTCAACTCAATTTATGAAAGCTCGAACCAGAGCTCGCGCAGTGGCTCTGCAAGCACTTTACGAAATAGATATCGTTGGTCACCCTCCGCAATTGGTGATTAATGATCGCTTGGCTGATAACGACCTCGGTGAAAAGATGGCAGAGTTTGTTCGCCAGATCACGATGGGTGTCTATCCGATCATCGCAGAGCTCGATCAATTTATTGCTGAGCATGCACCAGAATGGCCCTTAGACCAGGTAGCGATCGTCGATCGAAATATCCTGCGTATTGCACTTTGGGAGTTTGCAGTCAGTGAAAATATCCCAATCAAAGTCGCCATTAACGAGGCCGTTGAACTTGCAAAGGTATACGGATCGGATAGTTCTCCTCGATTTATTAATGGTGTATTAGGTAGCCTGGCTTCTCGTCAAAATGAAATCCGACAATCTTTACAGCATCTCCACAATCCCCTATCGTAAGAATATTTATAATAAATGGATATCCTCGGTATTGGTCCCCTAGAATTGATCTTCATCCTCATTATTGCCCTAATCGTATTAGGTCCTTCCGATATGGTCAAAGCTGGAAGAACGATTGGGAAGTTTTTACGGCAGGTAGTGACTTCTTCCACATGGCGCGCCGTTACCCGTACCTCAAATGAACTGCGTACCTTGCCAAACAAATTAATTCGCGATGCAGGTTTAGAGGAAGATTTAAACCAGATTCAGCAAGCGACTAAACAAGCCATCCCACCCAACTTAAATTCGGATTTATCGAAATGGCAAGAAGATATCGATACCTGGACAACCCCTCCTTCCATCGGAAAACTATCTCCTGAACCCGATGAAACGACTGAACAGGAACCATCCTCCCAAGATAGCCCAACCGATGAGGAGCAAGGATAAATCATGCGACTGCTGTTACGTGCAATTTGGAATATTATCCTGGCTCCTTTCAGATGGATCAGGCATATGTTCGCGGAGATCAGATCTTTTCTTTCCGATGAACCAGAGGATACCCCCCTGGGAGATTCACTAGAAAAAGCAATTAACAATCCACATGGATTATTACTTCACCTGGATGCCCTAAGAAAACACTTGTTTCGCTCAGCAATCGTCCTGGGTGCCATTACCGTCCTGGCATTTGCGTTTGCTTCGCAGATTATCAATTTACTCGCATTGCCGGTTGGTGGGATCGAAGCATTAGTTGCTATCGATCCGACAGAACCTATCGGTACATTCATGCGGGTATCGCTCCTGACCGCATTTGCAGTCACCTTACCTTATATTATCCTTGAGTTGTGGCTGTTCATCGCCCCAGGATTAAGCCGAGATTCGCGTATTTTTGGTCTATACGCAATTCCGATTGCAGTTATTTTCTTCATCGGTGGCATGGCTTTTGCTTATTTTGTTTTACTCCCAACAGCGATCCCGTTCCTCGTTAATTTTGGGGGCATCACCAGCCAGATTCGACCCTCTTCCTATATTCGATTTGTTACCTCGATCATGTTCTGGATCGGGATCGCCTTTCAATTTCCGCTGATCATCTATGTCCTGGCCAGAGTAGGACTGGTTAGTGCTAAGGTATTAAGCGCTCAATGGCGATTAGCGATCGTAATTATTGCCATATTGTCTGCAGCAATCACACCAACTATCGATCCAATTAACATGGCTCTTGTCATGGGTCCCATGATCGTACTTTACTTCTTGGGGATTTTATTAGCGAAGATTGCCGAACGTACTCGCTCTCGAGCAAACCTTGAACAAGAAGCAAAAACCGACTCGATCTCTCCTACCCCCTAGCCAAGCCTTATCTCTATAGACGGAGCCTCTATGCGAGCTCGCCGAGCCCTTCTCTATATGCCAGGCGACGATGAACACAAAATTCACAAGGCAACTACCCTGGAAGTTGACTGCATCTGCATGGATCTCGAGGATGGCGTTGCGCAAAATCGCAAGGCAGAAGCCCGAAAAACTATCCAGGAAGCGTTGAAATCAATTAACTTTGGTGGCTCAGAGCGCTTGGTAAGGCTGAATCCAGTCAGTTCCAGATTCATCGACGAAGACTTAGAAAACATCATCACATCAAAACCGGATGGTATCGTGCTGCCCAAGGTAAAGAATGCCGATCAAATCAGCTGGGTTGACCGAAAAATCTCTGCCATCGAGAGCAAATCTGGCTGGATGCCTGGCAGCATCATCATACTTGCGATTATTGAATCTGCTCTTGGAATTGTAAATTTGAAAGAAATTGCTTCTTCCAGCAGCAGGTTAAGGGGATTGATCTTTGGCGCAGAAGACCTTGCAGCAGATGTCGGCGCTACCAGAACCGAACCTGGATGGGAAGTGCTATATAGTAGAAGTGCAGTGGTTACATTTGCAGCTGCTTACGGTTTACAAGCTATAGACCTGGTAAATACCGATTTCCTCAATCTTGAAAAACTTCGCGCCGAATCGCTCCAGGGAGTACAGATGGGTTTCTCGGGTAAGCAAATCATTCATCCCAATCAGGTGAAGGTCGTTCAAGAATCCTTCACGCCAACCGATGATCAGGTCAAAAATGCACAGGAGGTTGTGGCTGAATATCTTTCCTACCAGGAAAAAGGCCGAGGTGCATTCGTCAGTGATGGCAAGATGATAGACGCGCCAATCGTCAAATCCGCTCTTGCACTCCTCGAGCGCGCCAAGGCGGCAGGTAAAATTACAATTGTACCGAAAATAGATTATCTTAAATTAGGAGAAGGACTATGAACGATCGTGTGGCGATCATAGGAATTGGATGGAGTGGATTCCGCCCGATCACGCCTGAATATTCCTACAAGGAACTCATGTATGAAGCTGCCCAGCGAGCATACAACGATGCAGGTCTCGATCCCCGCCGTGACATCGAGAGTTTTATCACGGTTGCGGAGGACTTCCACGAAGGTACAAGCATTTTTGACGAATACACCCCCGATCAGCTCGGTGCAGTTCTCAAACCGATGCACACAATCTCTGGTGATGGACTCCACGGATTGGCTACCGCATATATGTTGATAAAGACTGGGCAATTCTCAACCATAGCTCTCGAAGGGCACAGCAAAGCCTCAAATATGCTCTCCCATGCTGGAATCACAGCCTACGCACAGGATCCGATTCTCAACCGTCCACTGCGGTTAAATACCCACTTCATTGCTGGAATGGAAATGAACCGCTACCTCCATGATACGAATACAACCCACGAACAATGCGCACAGGTAGTGGTCAAGAACCGCAGGAATGCCCTGGATAATCCTTCTGCTCCGTATGGCGCAAACCTCTCGGTTGAGGATGTACTCGCCGGCCCGAGTCTATCTTATCCATTGGGAAAACGGGAAACTGCACAGTATTCCGATGGTGCTGTCGTCATGGTCTTGGCAAATGAAGAGACAGCCCTAGCGCTTTCGGATTCACCTATCTGGGTTCTCGGAGCAGGATGGAGCAATGATTCACCAAGCCTGGAAAATCGCGACTGGTCGAGCGCATTTTATACCCAAGATGCTGCTCAATTTGCTTATCGCCAGGCAGGTATACGAAATCCGCTGGAAGCTATTGATTTTGCTGAAGTAGACGACCAGTACGCCTATAAAGAATTGCAGTCCCTGGAAGCTCTCGGTTTCTTCAGTCCCGGGGGAGCCGGTCCCGCAGTCACAAACGGATTTACAGACCGGGATGGTCCTCTCCCGGTAAATATTTCCGGTGGTTGCCTGGGAACAGGAAATTTGTTAGACGCAAACGGTTTGGCGAAGACTCTCGAAGTCGTTCTGCAGCTCCGGGGAGAAGCTGGTCCGAGACAGCTGGATGAAGTCTATATCGGCTTAGCACAATCCTGGCGGGGAGTCCCGACTGCGAGTGGTGCTGTCGCTATCCTGGCGAATTGAGGAGAAAGGAAAAATGTCAATGCGGAAAGTTGCTGTTGTCGGCGCCGGTATGACCAAGTTTGTCCGCCGGGCATTGGAAACAGGCAAAGAGCTGGCTTGGCAGGCCAGTAAATTAGCCCTAGATTCCTGTGAGCTTACCATGGATGATATCGAGGGAGTTTGTCTTGGCACTGCTCCCGACGCTTTTGATGGCGTTCACATGAAGGGTGAATATCTCAGCGATGGAGCAGGAGCATGGCGAAAACCCTTCATGCGCTCCTACGTTGGGGGTGGAACAGGCGTATTTGCACCCATTCAAGGCTGGTATCATGTCGCCTCTGGTCTTTTCGATGTAGTCCTTGTCGTTGCCGAAGAGAAAATGTCCAGTTACTACCCCCATGCCCAAGGTGCTTTTTTAACCATTTTTGACCATACCACCGAACGCCCCTTGAAGCCAAACCTATTATGGATTTTTGCCCTGGAAATGAATCGATACATGCATACTTATGGGATATCCAAAGCTGATATTGCCCAGGTGGCGGTCAAGAACAAGCGAAATGCCGCCGATCACCCAAGCGCACTTCTCGGGGATGCGAGTATAACTGTGGAAGATGTACTCAATTCCGAGGTGCTGGCTTGGCCAGTAAACCGGTTAGACGTCAGTCCGGTTTCTGATGGCGCGGTTGCCCTGGTACTCGCTGCAGAACATGTAGCCAAAAGGATCACTGACAAACCCGTTTGGATCGAAGGTGTAGGCTGGAACCTGGACACTGCATACTGGACCAACCGAGATCTCGCCTACCCACGGTATGTTGAATATGCAGCTCGCATGGCGTATGACATGGCTGGAATCAAGGAACCTCGCCAGCAGATTAATATCGTTGAACCGTACGATCCTTTTGACTACAAAGAACTTCACCACCTTGAAGGACTTTTACTCGCCGATCGGGGACAGGCCCCCCAGCTGGTTGTTGATGGTGTTACTCAGCGAGATGGCGATATGCCAGTGTGTCCCTCGGGCGGATTATTGGGAGTAGGCAACCCGATTGCGGCAGCGGGTTTGATGAAAGTGGCAGAGCTGTTTTGGCAGCTGCGCGGCGAAGCGGGTGCCCGGCAAGTTCCTGGTCAACCAAAGCGAGGTCTTGCACAAGCATGGGGGGACCTGATGCAGGTTGGCACCGTTGTTATTCTAGGCAGATGAGGAGAAACCCATGCCTGATAAATTTTCTGGTACATCATTGAGTGAAGAAGCTATTCAAGAAGGACAGGTACTATCCATCCACGACCAGATGGCTGGGGACTTCGCCTGGGATTCTGGGATAGCAATTGGACGTTACCTTGCAGGACTCAGAAATGGTGAAATAACTGGTTCCCGCTGCTCCCAATGCCGTCGAACCGTGGTCCCCCCAAGAAATATCTGCGAGTGGTGCTTTAATCCGATGGATGAATACATCAGGTTAGAAGATACTGGCAAAGTTAACACATTCTCTCTGTGTTACGTGACTTGGGACGTAAAACGCATCAAAGAACCAGAAATCCCAGCGGTAATCGAGATCGATGGTGCTTCTCCATTGCACGGCATCATGCACAAATTGGGCGAAGTGGAACCGGAAGCAGTCACAATTGGTATGCGGGTTCAGGCTGTCTGGAAACCAGCAGCAGAACGGGATGGTGCTATCACAGATATTCTTTATTTCAAACCAATCCAGGAGTGATAAAAATGACACTATTGGAACGGGATCCAAATTCACCCCCGGTCTGGCGGGATGAAATCCAAGTCACAAATCGATATACTTTTGGTATTGCTGGCGAACGGTTTTTCCGCACAATCAAGGAAAAAGGGCAGATACTCGGTTCGAGATGCAGCAATTGCGAACGAACTTATGTCCCAGCAGCTGAGTTTTGCGAAAGATGTTTGGACCACCTTGATGAATGGATTGATGTCGGCACGGTGGGCGAGATAATTACCTTCACCCACCTGAATGTCAATTACGATGGTTCACCACGGGAAGAGACTGAGACAATTGCTTTCGTACGCCTTGGTGATGGCGGTTTGATTCACCGGTTGAAATCGTCCCAATCCCCAGAAATTCAAATTGGCATGCAAGCCAAGGTGGTTTTTAAACCAGCCGAGGAAAGAGAGGGTTCCATTACTGATATCCTGTATTTAGAGCTGATACCTGACTGATGCTGGAAACCTACATATTCGATTAATCATGGAATTAACCATGGGTCCCCAGGCTGACAAACATGAATTAGGGTCGATCAGAGAATCATTCTCTGGTAAGTCAATAAACTTGCGAACCTGGATGATCTTTATTTTCCCCGGATTTCTGCTGGTGACATCTGGCTGCCTTTATGGCCTACTCCTTGCAAGGAAAGTATTCGAGCAGTACGGACCAATGTTGGCATTATCCAGAGGGTTACCCTGGATACTGACATTCAGCTTTCTGTTTATCCTCCTGGGTTGTTTTATCTTCTACTCGCTCCTCAGGTCAGCCCAAAGGCTTGAAATCTACGAGAATGGTATCCGTTATAGAAGCATTTTTCTCCGGCAATACGAATATCTGTGGTCGGAAATTTCAGGAATATCAACCTCATCCACAAGAACGACGATTTTTGATCAGGAGCTGCATACAATCCCATCAGCCATTCTCTACTTCTACCAAGGAAAACCACTAAATATTACCAACCGTTATCAAAAAATTCCCCGGATTATTGCAACCACAAAAGCAAGAATATACCCTTTAATATGGCCGCGATTGAAATCAACCTTCCGTATTAAGGGCAGGGTAGAGTTCGGGAAAATTATTGTTAGCAGGGACAAACTTTACCTTAAAAAATTGGCTATTCCTTGGGAGACAATAAACCAATTAAACGTTGATTCAGGGTACTTAATTGTGAACTATGACGAGAATTCCTCCCAGCTGTTTCCGATCTCTGATATCCAAAATGTAGAATTATTTCTTAAATTTGTTGATTGGGGCATCCGGATATGATCGATTTTTCACACAGGCATAAATCAATTTATGTACGAAAAGTCGGATATATTCTCATATTAATGTTCGGCATTTTGCTTGCCTCATGTAATTCTGCCGAACCGCCTCTGAAATCTATTCGTCTATCACAACCAGAATCAAGCCCAGAAAATATCGAAATCGAGCCCCTGACAACCATAACTTTTCAAGTCGATATACCTCCCGACACACCGCCTGGTCAGCCGATCATGCTTAGCATTCTGGACGAGGTAACTGGCTTGGCCCTAAATATCACCAGAATGGAAATGCAAAAGGTTGGGGATACAACTTATTCAATAACCCTCCCCTTCCCCGTGGGAGCCACTATTAAATACCGCTACGCTCGCCAGGATACATTTACTGCAGAAGAACATACCACCGACCAGCGACCAGTTCGTTATCGCATCTACCAGGTAGATGGACCGGGGATTGTTAAGGACGTGGTTAGCAATTGGTCAGATAGTACCTACGAAGGATCTACTGGTCGCATCATGGGAAAAGTGAGCGATGAGATCACTGAAAAGCCAATCCCCAACCTGCTTGTTACTGCTGGAGGCGCACAGACAGTAACTTCCTCCCAGGGTGAATATCTGCTTGAAGGATTACCTCCGGGACTTCATAATCTAGTTTTTTATGCCTTCGATGGTACTTATCATACATACCAGCAGGGAGCCCAAGTTGCAGCTCAATCAACGACTCCAGCTGATATTCGTATATCACCTTCACCGCTGGTAAAACTGATCTTTACTGCTGTCGTACCTGAAGGAACACTCCCAGCAGTTCCTATTCGCTTGGCGGGAAATCTGGTCCAGCTAGGAAATACTTTTGCAGATTTATCTGGAGGCATGAATACACTCGCTTCGCGCATGCCAACCCTTACCGCTCTTCCTGATGGTCGCTATGCAGTTCAAATTGAGCTTCCCGCTGGTGCTTTTATCCAATATAAATATACCTTGGGTGATGGATTCTGGAATGCTGAATACACCTCTAGCGGAGATTTTCGCCTGCGCAGCTTGACTGTCCCAGATGAAAATACCTTAATCGAGGATCAAATAGATAATTGGGGAAGTTCCTCAAATGTTGGGCCAGTGATCTTTGATCTCGCAGTTCCTGCAACCACACCGGAATTTGATACCATCTCGATCCAATTTAATCCATTCGGTTGGACAGAACCGATTCCAATGTGGAAATTAGAAGATAATCATTGGGTATACATGCTGTTCAGCCCGATCACCAGAATTGAGGATTTTTCGTATCGTTACTGCCGAAATGATCAATGCAACCGAGCTGATGACGCTCTGACACCTGGTGCAAATTCTTCAGGCCGCTTGGTGTCAATTAGCAACGGGACTCAGACAGTGAGGGATACAGTCGACGCATGGCATTGGTACGATCCAGAATTATCCGGCCAGGACACAGAATTACCCGAGATAAAACCTCGCCAAGAAGACTTTATGGCAGCCGTTGAATTGCAATCATATTACCATCCTTCATTTGGCTCCCGGTTACCAGTGTCTTACAAGGAGATCAAGGACCTTGGATCAAATTGGATCGTCATGTCTCCAACTTGGACTTTCACCCGACAAAACCCTCCGGTTCTTGAAGCAGTCACCAGATTAGACCAATCATGGACTGATTTAACCTATTCGATTCAAAAAGCACAGGCTTTTGAATTTCAGGTTGCCCTCAATCCAGCACCCAACTTCCCAGTTGAGGTGCAAGAGTGGTGGTCTAACGTGACACCTGACTTTGCCTGGTGGCAAGTATGGTTTGAACGATATCAGAATTTTATTCTAAGCTTTGCTGATAAAGCTCAACAGGAAGGGGTTGATGCCTTGATACTCGGAGGAGATTGGCTTTTACCAGCATTGCCTGGTGGGAAATTGTCCGATGGCACCCCTTCAGGAGTACCTGGAGATGCAGAAGACCGCTGGCGCGAAATTATCAACGAAGTCCGCCAAAGATACAGTGGCACCCTTATCTGGTCATTACCGGCTGAACATGATGGCATCGAGCCTCCACCATTCATCGAAGATCTTGACCAGATTTACCTGCTGTGGTCTCTCCCCCTGACCGATCAACCAGATGTAAATTTCACAGAGATAAGCAAAGCCGCAGCGGAATACATGGATAGTGAAGTCTTTCTCTTGGACATCAGTCTCGAGATGCCAATTATCCTCGCGGTTGCATACCCGTCCGCAGATGGTGGGCTCCAGAACTGCGTTCATTTTGTTCAAAATAATGAAGAAACTTCTTGTTTTCACCCACGATTTCTTGATCCCCCCTTTCCAGACAATCAAAATATCAAACATGATCTCGATGAACAATCAGCTGCCTATGCAGCAATACTTACTGAATTGAATAAACGTCAATGGATAGATGGTGTTGTATCTGTGGGGTATTATCTACCTGCCGCACTGCAGGACAAATCTAACTCGATCCACGGCAAACCTGCCCAACAAATACTTTCAGATTGGTACCGTGCTTTTCATCCAGGTGAGAATAGCAGCGATTAAGAACTCAAAAGATTGGAAGTGGAATACACCGTGACCCAGGATGCGCCATCCACCGAGATTCTATTTTTATTGACATTTCAGACAAAAGTATTAATCTCGATTGTGGTATAATCTCCACGCCATGAATTCGGAAGCAACATCACTCGAACCACAACCTCCTAAAAACTCGGAATTCGTCCCTGAAAAACCCCCAGTAACCCAGGAAGAACTCCGCCAGAGGCAAATTGCAATCGCTGGCTTGGTGGTGGGCGTCATCATCCTGCTAGCATTATTGATCACTGCAGTAATTTACCTATCGCTGCCGGATACAAACACTGAGAGAATTCGCGATATCATGATTATTATCATGGCTCTCGAGTTCATGTTTCTTGGTATCGCAATGCTGGTGTTGATTGTACAATTGGCGACCCTGATTAATCTTCTTCAAAACGAGGTTATCCCAATAATTGAATCGACAAACGAAACAGCGAATACCTTACGCGGGACCACAGAGTTCTTAAGTGATCATTTGACCGAACCGGTGATAAAATTAAATCAATATCTAGCAGGCTTGATGCGGCTTACAGAATTAATCGGTTTAACCCGAAAACGTTAATCAACTTACGATAATATAGACATTTGAAAGGAGTAAATTAAAATGGCAGATAATAGTGGAGATTTGGGATCATTCTTGGCTGGTTTTGTAATCGGTGGCCTGATCGGTGCAGGTGTTGCCCTTTTGATGGCCCCCCAATCAGGCGAAGAAACACGCGCTCTCATTGCGGATAAAAGTATCGAGTTGCGCGATCGCGCAGCGGAAACCGCTACTGACTATCAACACCGCGCGGAGGATTTCGCCTCGAAGACTGCACAGAAATACGATGAGCAGGTTCAAAGAATTCAAGCTGCAGTTGATGCTGGAAAAAAACCAGCAGCAAAGAAGGGAGCTGAACCCCCAGCCAAAGAAGCCCCCGCAGAATCCTGATTTTGAGCAATATATAATAAAAGAGGCCGATTTCTTCGGCCTCTTTTTATTTATGATTTTATATCCTTGAGCACCAACGGTATGGAATTGATCAGATCACTTGCCATGACTGAGGTATTTGTCCCCAACAACTCCGCAGATTTTAACCCGCATTGAGCGTGGATCCAGGAACCGCTAACCGCTGCCCCATAAGCATCCAAACCCTGGGCGAGCAACCCGGTGATGATGCCTGCCTGCACATCCCCTGATCCTGCTCTGGCAAGCGCGGGCGTGGCAACCGGGATTAATGTTGTTCTACCATCTGGCCCGGCTATCACGGTATTGGCTCCCTTCAAAACGACCACGTGACTCCATTCCTTTGCGAATTTTTCAGCAACATCCACCCTTGCAGCTTGGATTTCCCTCACATCTAAACCAGTCAAAGCGGACATCTCGCCAGGGTGAGGAGTCAAGACAGTTGGTTGAGGTATTCTTTTCCACCATTCTGGCATTTTTGCCAGGAGTTTCAACCCATCTGCATCTATGACCAGAGGTGGCAGTTGTTGCAATTCCATAGATTTGGTTTCATCACCTGCAGGTATAAAACCTATTCTTGACTTTGCTTTCTGAGGTGGCTTGGAAAACAGATTGATAAGAAAGTTCCTTGTTGTAGTCTCCATTCCAAATCCAGGACCCAACAACATTGCGGAGACTTTTTCCAGATTGTCGAAGACAACCTCGGTAGCGCCTTCTTCAATTACCCCCATCTCGTGAGGTAAAAGCAACCAGGTCGCTTCAGGGACATGACCCGCAAGGGCCTCATGCAGAGGAGCAGGTACCGCCAAGGTCACGAGACCAGTACCAACCCGGTAGGCTGCTTCGCCAGCTAATATCACTGCCCCTGTGAAATTCACCGACCCGGCAACAATCAATGCAGTTCCAAAACTTCCCTTATGCGCATCTCGTTTTCGCGGTGGGAGTGTCTTGGTTACTGATTCTGGGAAAGCCACCCGGCGAGTAATCCCTTGCCAGGTTTTTGATCGAGATTCATTATTTTCTAGCCCGATGCTGACCAAGCACAATTCGCCGACATAATCATTCGCAGGAAAATCCAGCAAACCACGCTTGACTGCAGCCATCGTTACGGTTAGATCCGCAAACAAACTGTTCGATGCAGTTTCCCCAGTATCACAATCCACCCCAGAAGGACAATCAACCGCTACCACGACAGGGCCTTGATCCAATTTGTAAAGTGTCTCCTTGGTGAATCCAAGTACTTTGTCAACTTCACCCCGTAATGGCAGCTTAATCCCTGTACCAAGAATACCATCCAGCAGGATCTTATTTTCTTTTATCACCGTACCTAATTTTTGATAATTAATATCCTCTCTTACTTCAATAATTACCCCACCACTTTTTCTAAGCCGTTCTAGCAATGGATCATCGCTGTCCCTCTCTCGCACGATATAAGCAGTTGCTCTCCACCCACTCTGAGCTAAATGGGCTAACGCCACCAAAGTATCCCCGCCGTTATTACCTGACCCGACAAGACCTAGAATGCCATCGTCCATGAAACTGGCATATTTTTCCGCAACCATTTCTGCCAAACCCAAACCTGCATTCTCCATCATCAATTCATAGGTCAAGCCGTTTGCGTCAGCTTCTTTTTCCACCTGGATCATTTCGGCAGTACTGAGGAGCTTGATTTCTGCCTCCATAGGCATATACCTTCCCTTCAGGTTCATAATTCCCTTCTAATTTGGTCCAGATCTTTGATTGCCCAATCCAAGTTCAAGGCTGCCAGCTTTTCATTTTTTGGAAATCCAGTTCGCTTATCCCAATCCCTTATATTGTAATACGCCTCGAGCATCCTCGTAAAATCAGGAACATAACCGCTGGGATCATCTTCATAAGGGATCATAAAGCCCTTTGGCAATCTGTCATCCCCTCTCCGCAAACCTAGGCGGTGGTTGATGACTCTTTTCAAATTCCAACCTCTTTCTCCTGTGAGGATCATATCTGCCAAGGAAATTTCCGAACCTGTACAAACGTTGATCAATTCTACAACCATCTCTGGCGGTACATTGGCAAAAAAGCACATCACCAGGGAATTAAATACTGTGCGCCAATCCTGGTGCCGGGCAACATTCATCACTTTTTCTGCTCCAGCTCGGGGTGGATAGTAGGTCATTCCCAAGGAGTTATAAACCTGCCCAACCTCCACCAGGTAATAATCAGATTGGTTATGACACGCTCCGCGGGGAGAGGTTGCATATACCAGGGACATCCCTGTAGCTCCACGGGGATCGTGAAAAGCTACCTCTAAGCCATTCACATGAACTGCCAATGATTCTGATTGGAACTGACGCCCAAAACCTTGAGCGCCTAAAGCGAGGAATTTCCCAATTCCTTCTCTCTTAACGGTCTTGTGAATTAACTGCTCAACACCGTCCGCATTCCCCCACTCGAGGATTATTCCGTCTGTATCAGAAAGGTTGATCAAACCTCGATCGTACAAAAGCATAGCGAGACCGATAACATTCGCAAGGCTGATACTGTCCATACCATAGCGATCGCAAAGCTCACCAAATTTCGTTATACGAATAGGATCATCAATTAATAAATTAGGACCAAAGCCGGCGAGAGTTTCAAATTCTGCCCCTTTCCTCTTCTTCCCATCCCCTAGATCTACCACCCTTCCGCATGCTATCACGCAAGCATGGCAGGCTGAGACACTGCTCAAGAGATTATTCTTGATATTAACGCCGGATATGCTCAGCTCTTCCGTGGATGTTCCCCGCGTGAAATATCGCTTCGGCATCTCCATCAAGTAATCAAAATAATCTGCCACGCTGGCTGTCCCCAGTTCACGCGCGACCTGAGAGACAGGATCGTCTTTCAATTCCTTATTGGCTTGAGAACGCAGATCGTTGAATGCTGCAGGATCATGCACGGGAATTCTACCGGTGCCTTTGACTGCGATTGCTTTGAGGTTTTTCGAACCCATGATCGCACCCATACCTGTTCTTCCGGCGACACGACCATGATCGCTCAATATTAAAGAAAAAGGGATTAGCGCTTCACCTGCAGGTCCAATACACGCCACTCTCGTTCCCGGAACGTCCAATTCCTCCAGCAAGACCTTTTGCGTTTGGTATGTTTCCATGCCCCAAACTTGGTCTGCTGGAGAAACATTCACCTGCCCATCCTCGATAAACAAATACACGGGTTTATCCGATCGTCCTGTCACCAGGAGTCCATCATAACCAGTTTTTCGCAGCTCGACTCCCCAGAAACCCCCGCAATTTGATTCTCCCCACAAGCGCGTTGCAGGAGAACGGCCACATACGACGAACCGTCCAACCGCAGGACCAGCAGTGCCCGAAAGGGGTCCATTCAAGAAAAGTAGCGGAGATTGTGGATCCAAGGGGTCTAATTCAGGAATAAGATAATCATATAATATACGCGCAGCCAAGGAAGCGCCACCAATAAACTCTTTTTCCCATTCTTCAGGAATTATGAACTTTCCTACCTCATTATTGGATAAATTAACAGTTAAAATTGGTTGCATTGGTAATTGATTCTTCCTTTCAGCGAAAAAAGTAAAAATGAAGTGTACCAGAATTCCAATTGAAGAACCGGCAAGGATTTTAGTATACTAATTTTATGAAAAATAAAATCGGGGTAACTATTCGTTCAATTAACCCAGCGGATAAAAATTGGATTAGCGATTTCTATAAAAATCGTTGGAATTCAACCCGGGTTGTATCAAAAGGTGTTCTCCATGAAGTCCCGAATCTCCCGGGATTTATTGCTTTGAAGTCTGGATTACGAGTCGGTCTGTTGACTTCTCATATAAAAGACAGGGAATTTGAAATTGTAACTCTCGATAGTTTGGACACATATATCGGCATTGGCTCCAGGCTTATCACCACCGCAGTAGAGGCAGCACTTAACTCCTCCTGCAAGCGCATTTGGCTTATCACAACGAACGATAACCTGCCAGCTTTACGCTTCTTCCAGAAAAGAGGGTTTCAAATTGCAGCTGTTCACCGAAATGCATTGGAGGTTTCACGCAAATTAAAACCTGAAATTCCCCAGGTAGGATTGTATGAAATTCCACTGCGGGATGAGATCGAACTAGAAATCGTTCTCAATCCTTGAAAAATCCACTCTACCGAGCCATGCCGGTAGCGTGTTGATCAGGCTGCTCATAATTCGACCCGCAGATCGTTCAAAAATTGCGATATCACCGTAAGCTTCTCCCCTTTGCTCGTTAACGAGATCGGAGACACCTCTCAAGATCAAACATGGAATCTGGTTGCGGCTTGCCACGAAAGCAATGGAACCAGACTCCCAGTCAGCAGCTATTGCACGAAAGCGTTTTTGGAGGCTGATCAGATCGCCAGGCATCAAGTCCCTGTCAGCAGATACCATCAATCCAGTAATAACATCTAGGGGATATGGCTCCCGAAGCCATGAAAGGTTCAAATCGGTTGTGTAGTGATTTATTACTTTTTCCGCGTCACCCATTTGCTCAAAGAGATCATAGACGATTGTACGGTTAACAAGTACTATCTCTCCCCGGTTAATTCTTCCGGTAATGCCCCCACAGGTCCCCAGATTAATCAGCAGATTGGGTTTCCATTTATCAATCACGTACTGGCAGGATGCCGCTGCAGAGATCTTTCCCCAACCACCCTGAAAATAAATGATATCAAGGACCCGATTGCCAGAAGTGATACTTTCAGCAAAGAATTCACCGAATGGGGAATGCTGAACCTGGCTGTTAGACTTTATTTTGCGAATAGCTCGCCATTCAATATCGGCAGAAGCAATCACTACAACATCAATACCAGCAACCATTCAACATACCTCGTTGCAAACAAATATCATCCTGAACAAGATCGCTTTTGGACTTATTAATTTATCAACCTAATAATTCGATCATATCGTAAAATGTGAAAACCATGGAAGAAGCGAAAATTACCTTCTATGATGAGCTGAACGACCTCCTGCCATCCAGAGATCGGCAGAGACAATTGTATATCGGATTTAATGAACGTCAGTCAATTAAGCATATCGTTGAATCCTTAGGTATCCCCCATACCGAGATTGGCTCACTTGTTGTTAATGGGCACAACGTAGATTTTGGATACCTCGTACAATCTGGCGACGATATCCTCGTCTACCCAGCGATTCCGGATCTGGATAAACTGTCCGGGATGTTTAAAGATGGTCAGCTAATCATCGAACCCCGATTTATCCTTGATAATCATCTGGGGAAATTGGCTTCTTATCTGCGGATGTGTGGAATTGACGCAATCTATCGGAATGATTATCACGACGAAGAGCTCGTCCAGGTTGCGGTTCAAGATCAGCGAATACTACTCACTAGGGACAGGCAACTCCTGATGAGAAAAATCATCCCTTACGGGTATCTGCTCCGCTCGCTCGATCCAGAAAGACAAGTTATTGAGATAATTCGCCGCTTTGATTTATTCAAACTTATCTCGCCATTTCATCGCTGTTTGCGTTGCAATACACCCCTGGAAAAAATTGAAAAAGAGAAAATTATCGACCGCTTGCAACCTCTGACCAAGAAATATTTCCAGGAATTTCACCACTGCCGAGGATGTGGCCAAATTTACTGGAGAGGATCCCACCACAAGAGAATGGAAAATTTGCTTTTCCGGATTCTCGGATCAGCTACAACGGAAGGGATTTGAAAATGTAAAAAATCGCCAGGAGAATTCCTGGCGATTTTTGATTGCAGAAAGATCATTGTTCAATGGAAACAAGCGTCCCGAAGGTGTTTATGTTCAATGTCCACTCACTACCGATGCTAGCTTCCTGGAATAAATTAAGGTCGCTTGTTGTGTACACAAAAGAATCTTCACCCGATTTGAAATAGATCCGGTAATTTTCCTCCCTGCTCTCCCCGAGTCGTTGCCCTTCTTGTAATTGAGGTTCTGGCCAATTGGGTTCAAAATTCTCACCAGTTACAACAACCACATCAACGACACTCCACTCGTCAAGTGTGTAAGTACAGAAAGAATCGTATACTTCGTATTCGCAATCTTGAACAACTTCAGCGTATCCACTACCGGAGTCAACCGTGTAAGGCGTTCCACAAACTTCAACAGAGTCCGGTGCCGGCTCGCTTTGAACGCTGCGCACTTCCTGGCTACAGGACCCAATCACGCCTTCAGCAGGGATTTCATCTTCCCAATCTTTGTGATCGACTGGACCAAGAGCTTCGATCGGAACTGACCGCTCCCAGCTGACATTCTCCACAATCCCTATTGTGGGTTTTGTGCGGTTTGCAAATATGAGGTATACACCACATGCAAGAATCAAAACAGCAACTATCCCGATAATTATCCAGTTCCGCATATTTGATTGTGGTTTTTCTGTTTCTTCAACCCTGGTTTCCTTGCCGACCTTCTCCTCAGCCAGGCTACCACCACAAAAGAGACAAAATTTCCCGTTTCCGGGGTTTTCCTGTTCACAATTAGGGCATGTAACAGTGCCAACCGGGCCAGATTTGTACGCACCTACCACTCGCCCAGATTCCCGGCGGATGCCTTCAACAAGATCGCCACCACACTGGTAACAAACCTCCACGCTCGCAGCGTTGCGAGCACCACAGTACGGGCAATGAATGTCTGCGCCCGCTTCTGCCTGGGCGATCTTCTCCTCGTCTGTGATTAACTGCTGGGACTCTGCCGGTTCAAATTGAACGTCCTCCGGCTGCGGCGCACCGCAGCCACCGCATAGCGTTACTGGTCCTGGGTTGATAGTATTACAATTCGGGCAGGTCCATTGAAGTTCAACATGTCCAATCTTTTTCCTCGCCATATGAAGCCAATCTCCAATAATAAGAATTAAGAATTATTACCTACAGCTACCACTTGGTATAGCAGATTTGTGAATTCAATTATGATGAAAATCGCTACCTGGTGAAAGTGATGCATTTATTAAAATGAATTTTATCAGACCAATAACCAGGCAAACTTTTCAAGTCTGCAAGCATAGAATACTTGATTATTAAGAAATTATTTGCGATTATTCGATACCGATCGCTTTGCGTATTTCCTCGATCTTGGGTTGCGAAATCATTCTCGCTTTATCTGCCCCCTGCTGGAGAATTTTTTCCAGGTAGGTAAAATCATCCATGTAGCGCCAATAGCTTTCGCGAGCCTGTGCGAATTCCCCTTCCAATAACTCGTATAGTGCATTTTTGATCTCGCTGTAAGCCAATCCACCCTGCCGATATCCGTCACTGACTCTTTGAAGATCCGCCGGAGAAGCAAAGTGCTTGTAGATTGCAAATACATTATCCTCATCCGGATCTTTTGGATCCTCTGGCTTACGAGAATCTGTCACAATTCGCATCACGCGTTTGCGGATCTCTTTCGAGGATTCAAAGATCGGGATCACATTGTCATAGCTTTTGCTCATTTTCCTGCCGTCCAAACCGGGTATCGTCATCACGTCTTCACGGATCACAGCTTCAGGTACAGTCAATATTTCTTTTTTATAGTTGCCGTTGATCGCCTGGGCGATATCGCGAGTGATCTCAATATGCTGCTTTTGATCTAGCCCAACCGGTACGAAATTAGTATCAAATAACAGGATATCCGCCGCCATTAAAGCCGGGTACAAGAACAATCCCGAGTTAATACCTTCATCTGAGTCCTTCCCCTTTTCCAGGTTTTCATCTACGGCAGCCTTGTATGCATGGGCACGGTTTAATAATCCCTTGGGGGTGAAGCAGGCCAGGATCCAGGTCAGCTCCATCACCTCTGGTATATCTGACTGGCGATAAAAAATGACTTTCTCTGGATCTAGTCCCAGAGCTAACCACGTTGCAGCAACTTCATAGGTTAATTTTTTTAACTCGTCCCGGTTTTTGACTGTTGTCAGTGCGTGATAATCTGCAATGAAGTACAAAGCTTGATAATCCTTGGCCAGCTCCAGTGCAGGTTTAATCATGCCTAGGAAATTGCCAATATGAGGCGTTCCGGATGGTTTAATTCCGGTCAGAGCGATTCCATTTTTCATTTTCAGCACCTTTTTCTACATAATCGCGGTTGATTTTATCAATTTAACTCCCGGAATTCAACCGGCTTTAGCAAGGTTGGATCAAATTCCGAGATCCTTTCCTCGCCTAACATAATCAATTGCTGGTGAACCATTTTTGCTTCTTTTCGGAGTTTTTCGATGTTAATACCGCGACATTCAGCCGGGAGCGGATCGATCCACTTTCTCATTCGTAGAAACATTTTCATTGCACCAGAATAATTCCCTCGCAATACTTGGTAATATGCGACTGAAACCTGCAAGATCGCCCGGTAAACCTCTCGGCCAGGTGGTAATTCCTCATTCCAAGCGATTTCAAGCAAATCATGGGCTTCAAAATACTCTCCGCGATTAAATTTTTCCAAACCTCGCTTTGCATGAAAGGAAATTTTTTGTTCGCAGGCGGTCTCAAGATCTTTTGAGTCAACTACATTGGCTAAATCTGAAATTAGTTCTGCTAAGTTCTTCACAAATGTTGACCTGGTGACCACCTTGGTTGCTCCAGCATTTTCAGCTGCCGCGAGCTTCTCCGCATCGACATGCGGCCCATAACACAAGACTGGTATACCTCGAGTTGCAGGTACAGAAGTGAGCAGCATGATCCACTCCTTCCAGGGAATTGCCTCATTACCCAGGTCAAATATGAGTAATGCAGGCCTCCATTTTGTTATTTTATCGAGCAAGATTCCTTCTCTCCCCCGAATTGGCTCAGCGAAAACCTGGCCTTGCGGCTGATCGTCATCTGGTGCAATCTGCACGGCGGTTTCGATTAATTTGACTTCAAATCCTGACTGCTCAGCAACATTTTCTATACGCAAGGAGAAGTTCAAATCTTTTACAAAGGCAAGTATCAACGGAAAATCACGCATACCTTTTACCTATCGCCCCCAATGCTACATAACAATGTAATTGGTTCATTTCTTAATCCACTCCCTGCGAAGAAATCTGCTTAATTAGGTCCACGAGTCTGACAAGCTCCTGAAGCAGCTCACTTGAAAGCCGAGCCTGGTAAACCTGGATCAATTGCTCATAATACCAGAGAGTTCCATCTTTGCCACCATTAAATCGCTGCCAAGCATCTTCCCCATCTCGCCGTAAATCCCTCAATGTCGCCCGGGCGTTATAAACTTTGTCAGCCAGGGAAACCCGCAAGGCTTGAGGACTTGCCGTGCTGATGTTAACAATAAAATCTTCCTTGCGTTTACGCCACGGAGGTTTTGGATCGTCAACTGAATCTGTCACCGAAAGCACAATTTCAGCAACCATGTTTGCGTAACGTCGACGAATATCCTCAAGTGTTTCTAAACCTCCCTGATCCTCCACAGCATCATGT
>CP070764.1:4341133-4378929 GCA_020349245.1 Chloroflexota bacterium
ACAGGTTCCTCGAAAAACTGGATCCGCAAGGCAAAACCTCCATGCTGCAGGATATTGAAGCTGGCAGGACTACAGAAGTGGATATCTTTGCTGGGAAGGTCATGGAGCTGGGAAAGACCTTCAGGATAACCACACCAATTAATGAATTTCTGTACCACGCAATCAAGGTCGTCGAAACCGGAATAGAAAATAATCAAGAAAAACCCGGAAAGTAAGTGGAGAATTCCACCAGGTAACATTAAAAAGAAAGGCTAATTGTTCCATTGGTAAGAAATTTGGATCAGCTCGAGGATAATTTGGCGGTTGCAATCGTGCTCATGGGAGTTTCAGGAAGCGGGAAGACCGCAGTAGGCCAGCACCTTGCAGAGATATTAAACTGGCCGTTCTTCGATGGAGATGATTTCCATCCAGCAGAGAACATCAGCAAAATGTCAAAAGGTATTCCATTGCAGGATTCCGACCGGGGCGCTTGGCTTTCAAACCTCCAGGTTTTGCTCAGAGAAGAATTCAAAAAAGATCGTCCGGTGATCCTTGCAGCTTCCGCCTTAAAGCAGAAATACCGGGAGCAGCTAGGAAAAGTCCACCCGAACCTGACATTCGTTTACTTAAAAGGCAGCCACGATTTGATCTCCAGCCGCATGCACGAGCGTGAAAACCACTTCATGAAAGAAGCCATGCTGGAAAGCCAGTTTAATACTCTAGAAGAGCCAGCTGGTGCAGTGGTGGTCAACATCGATCAGAGCATTGAAGAGATCGCCGCTGAGATCATCCGGAGGTTTGAACTCGATCAGCGCTCATAGAGAATGATGCGGCGAGAGTCAAGCAAAAACCGATCCGTGGATTTATGGTCTGGCTGCCAGGTTGGGAAGGATAAAAAACTATGCACCTGCGCGAGGAACCTGGACACAGCAACACTACCTTGTTTTTGAAATCTCCCCTCACGATTGAGATCGGTCTTTGAGGCAGGTTGCCAACCGGTCGATCCCCGTCAATATCCCTTCCTGATTATAGAAGCAGAAACTCAACCGCATAAAATCCTGCAATCCACCTTCACTGGAAAATAATCCTCCCTCTCGGAAGTCAACTTTATACCGATTTACAATGGGACGCAGGGCTTTTGCTTCCAGACCAGGAAAGTGGACCCAGAAAAAGAAACCACCCTGAGGTTTTTCATATTCAGCCTGCGGTATTTTCTCGTGTAAGGCCGAATCCATGATTCCAAGCCGGGTGGCATACTCCTTTTGAAGATTGATGATATTTGCATGCAGCTGGCCAGATTGGATCAGCCCCAGGATCTGGGCTGATGTGAAAGGGCTCATCCCCCCACCGCTCTCCAGTAATCCACTTCCTGACAGCCGGTTTATGACCTGCTTGTGGGCTTGAATCCAGCCCAAACGCAGACCAGGTGCCAGGATCTTGGAGAAGGAGTTGATCGAGATAACCTGCTCCACCTTCTCTGAATATTTCGCCAGTGGATCTGGTGGTTTACGCCCGTAAGGCAAGAACTGGTAGACTTCATCCGCCAGGATTAGAAAATCATGCTGCTTGGCAAGGTCGACCAATTCCACCCGGCGCGCTTCCGAGAGCGTCCGCCCGCTGGGGTTCTGAAAAACTGGAATGGTGTAAATGAACCTGGGGTGAACTTCCTGCAGCCTTTCCTCCAAAACCTCTATGATCAGACCGTCGCCATCCATAGGGATCGGCAGAACTTGCAATCCATGATCTTCAAAGATGCGCAAGGCCAGGAAATAGGATGGCTCCTCGACGAAGATCGTCTCGCCTGGATGTGTGTAGAGGCTGCACAACAAATCCAATGCAGACGAAGCTCCCGAGGTGATAAATAAGAGGTCAGGATCGACGATGAATCCGTAAACTCCAACCAGGAATTCAGCCAGGGCTTTTCGGAAATAGCCATCACCCTGCTCCACTCCGTACTGAAGTGACCGGCGATCGGCTGTTGCAAAATATACTTCTGCGGATCGCCGCAACAATTCTATAGGCAGCAAGTCAAAGTCCGGGTTACCCATCCCCAGGTCAATAATATCCGGTTGAAAGTCCATCTGGGTTATCCGAAGTTCAGTCATGCGAGTAGTATATACCAAGTATTGTGCTTTTTATGTTTTTTCGGATCTGGACAGTATTTTCAGCTTCGTAAAAGGCTCTGGAAAACCAGAGCCTTTTACCGTATTTGTCATTCTTGGGAGAACTCTACTCCCGTCAATTCTCCCGCAGAGATCTTTATTTTGTCTTGATGTTGATATGTTTGCTTTTCGTTTGCGCTTCGGGTGTTTTCGGCAGTTTTACTTTCAGTACACCACGTTTGAAAGTAGCATCGATTTTGTCCTCATCAACATCCCCGGGCAACGGAATTGATCGGTGGAAAGAGCCGTAGGATCGCTCAATGCGAAAATATCGCTCACCCTGCTCTTCTTTCTCCGCACGCTTTTCTCCACTGATCGTCAATGTGTTTCTTTCCAGCGTGATGTGGATATCCTCCGGGTCTAAACCGGGCAGCTCGGCAGAAATCGTGATCTCTTTATCAGTTTCGCTGACATCTAGGAATGGAGAGAATTCCTTTAGAAAGGTTGCTCTACCCGCAAAGGGAGTCAACCCAAATGGTTGTTCAAAGAAATTATCGAACAACCGGTTCATCTGGTCTCTCAGATCTAGAATGACCTCATCTTCCTGCTTGCGCTGGACAGTAACTTCTGACTCCTCTTTCTTCCAGGGAATCAAATCCGTGATAGCCATTCTTCACCTCCTGAATTTATCCAGCTTTAACGCTGATCTTGCGAACTTTCGCTTCCTCCGCTTTGGGCAGAGTCAGGTGCAGAACACCATCTTTATAAGTTGCTTCTATGGCTTCTCGGTCGATTCGATCAGTCAAACGGAAGCTGCGCTCATAATCACCGACCTCGTATTCTACAAATGCCAGGGAATACCCTTCAGGTCGTTCCAGCGTGGTATTGCCATAGATTGTCAGGATGTTGTTATCCAAGGTGATTTCAATATTTTCATCATTAACCCCTGGCATATCGACAACCACAAATACATTTTCCTCGGTTTCAAAAACATCTGCACGCGGTACAAAGCACGCTCGCTCACGTATCCTTTCTGTCCTTACCTCCGGGACCATCTCTTGTTCCTGGACCTGCATGGACTTTGATTCATCAGTCATTTTTCACCTCTGTATCAACAGGAGTAATACCTGGTTCTCGTGTTAACTTTTAATTGTTATCTTCCTGGGCTTATCCGCTTCTGCCCGCGGCACCTGTAAGGTAAGAATGCCATCATTGAAGCTGGCTTTTACCTGATTGGAATCAATTAAGAATGGTAACCTGAGAGAACGACGGAACTCCCCTGATCCGCGTTCCCTGCGATGATACCGGGCACCTTCCGGTATTTCATTTGCCTGGCGTACGCCACTGATAGTCAGGGTATCACCTTCCACACTTATATCAATATCTTCGATCTTTACCCCCGGCATCTCTGCGCTGATCAACTGCCCCTCCTGGTTTTCCCAGATATTAAGTGATGGGTAGGTGGGGGAGGTGCGTGGACGGTGTGGTGAATAGCTGTTGAAGAGCTGATTCATCTCACGTTGCAGGCGATCAAACTCTCGCCACACTGTTGGGTTCCGAAATCTTCGATACATTTTTTCGAGCTCCTTTCGAAATTATGTGATTTGAAAAAGCCCTCAGGTTTTCCCAAGGGCTGCGCTGTCCGCTTAATGAGAGCCAGGTAAACCTGAAAATCATCAAGTATTATTTTGTTTTCAATCTAACCGCGGGCGGATTTCATCCTCGGTTTAGATTTGAGTATCATCACTATAATGAAAGAATATTAATTTAACATCAATAATAAGTATGAGAATTGTTAAATTACTTGGCAGGCTTTTACCAAACCGATCCGTCTGCAGGTAATGCATTCTGGAAATGATGGATTAGATATATCCAGCGATCTCCTGATAATAGAATAATTCCGTGTCCGGGTCGGTGCTTCCGGGCATAATTTGAGGCTGAAGTATAATTCC
Organism: Chloroflexota bacterium; assembly: GCA_020349245.1. Lineage (GTDB taxonomy): Bacteria > Chloroflexota > Anaerolineae > Anaerolineales > UBA4823 > PFL25. The sequence continues at coordinate 4,345,167 of CP070764.1, forward strand.
ACAATGGATCCTGTACTGATGAGTGTATTGGCGGGCTTGGGAGGTATGTTTGGTTGGGGGATATCGGATTTCTTAGCCGGTCTATTTTCAAAGAAGATTGGGAACTTCAGGACATTTTTCTGGTCACAGCTGGCCGGATTGCTATTCGCCTCCCTGCTGATTCTATTTTTTGCAATTCAAATTCAAATGCCTCCCTTTATTGCGGTTTTATTACCTGTGGCCGCAATTTTTTACGCTGGCGCATATTTACTTTTTTATAAAGGCTATGAAATCGGGAATATCTCGATTGTTTCCGCAACCATCAACCTGTGGGCGGTCTTCACCATGCTTTTTGCCTTCATCTTTTTAGGACAGCGGCTATCAGGCATGCAACTCCTGGGGGTGATCATGATAATCGCTGGTGTTACCATGGTGACTTTGAATTGGGGTAGCATTAAAAATCTAAGTATCCATGCCTTGAAAGGTGTAAGAGAAACCGTGGCTGCCGCCGTGCTCTTTGGAGTTTTCTGGAACCTCAGCGATGTCATCGCTGCAGAGATTGGCTGGCTATCGACAACGATTTTTGTGAAGATCGCCATCATTCTGTTCCTGCTGATTTTTTCTCTGCTTTTTAATAGGCAGCTTAAAATGTCGAAGATCACCAACCAAACGAAGGTCATGATTGCGCTTGTCGGTGTTTTAGAAGCCAGCGCTGTTGCTTGTTTCAATTGGGGCTTGGTTGTTGGAGACGTGATCCTGGTTACACCGATTGCGTCTGCTCTGACAATCGTTACCATAACGATGGCGCTGGTATTTTTGAAAGAGAAAATATCTTGGGTACAGGGCTTGGGGATAGTGGTGGCGATTATTGGAATTATTCTGACCGTTTTTTAACTTTATTCTTTCATCTGATTCTTCTGATTCATCCAGGCTTCAGCTCTATCCACCGCCTGGTTAACCGCTGTCCCGAAGCGCGGCTCAGCCGGGCAGACATTCTCTTCACCGAGTAAATCGATTAGATCTGTTTTTTTGAATTGCTCCAGAACATGCTTGTTGAGTCCCGTGAGCATCAAGCGATTCCCCTTTGCATTAAATTACGTCCATACCGTTCGATGATGCGGATGAAGGTGCTGCCGACCTCTACCCGATCCCGCAGGCGAATGATTACCACGCTACCGCTGGCATCACTCATTTCAGGCGGATTTTCCTCAAACTCAGCTGCACCAGCGAAAAACAAATTTCCGATCGGATTTAGGATAACAACCTCTCCACTGGGTAGTTTTGATGGCAAGGGAGCTTCAACATAGCTGCCATTCGCTTGGACGAGGATACGCTTAATGCGAACCGCTTCTGCCAGCTGGAACATGCAGTGCACGATGTGCAGGGCGAAACCCACCAACACCGCGACCTGGATGGGAGTGAACAAAGTGAAGGTAAAGGTGATCAGCATAATCGTGACCGATACTGTACCGGTATTAAAGATTGTCCTGAGGCGGTGAGTCTTGATCATGCTCACCCCAACCATGATCAACAAACCTGCCAGGGCTGACTCCTCCTGGTTGTCCTCTGCTTCGATAATGCAGGAGAAATAACCAAATCTATCCCCAGCACTCGGCCACTCCTCGATAGTACCCCTGGGAGAAGTTCGCCAGACCACGACCTCGTCACACTTGTTAAAAGGGCAGTCTAGTAACTGTCAACGTTAGGATTCAGACAAGCGGGTACGTTCTGTTCGGCAATGCAAGTTGTAACCTGGGGCTGAGGCAGTGATCTCGGTGATGCCGCCCAGTCCCACTGAATGATGGTTTCGACAGGTTAAACGATCATGCGAGTGAAGGCATAGAGCACCGTGGCGTGAAAGCAAGTATACTTGAGCCTTGGCATCATGAGTAGTCAGCCCAACTTGAGGCTTGTCGGGGATGGGCAGGACGTCTCTGCTGCACATAGTTTTTCTGCCAGTTCGAATCTGCCCTTATTGTGAGCTTTAATACTGATCTGGACCTTCGCTGCGTGTTATCCTAATTCCTTTCTTGCACTGCTCTGTACCCTGAATTAAACCTCTTCAATTTCTCCAGGTCTCCAACTCTGATCGATCCAGGCTTCTAGGGGACCGTACATCCGCAAAGCAATGAACCAGCTTTTTCCGGGGATGGTTTGCAGCCAGTTGCCATCTTTTCCTTGCGGAGGTTCTGGGGCAAAGTAAACATCATAAGAACCGTCATCATTCTGCTGGAAATTTTCGCTCTGGCTACCCACGGTGGGGAAAGGCTGGCTGGTCTGCAGTTGGGAGCGGGTTTGTGAATCATAGATAGTAACGGCCCAGAAATTGTTGACCGGTACATTGGGTGGCAGATGCAGTCTGTAAGTTTTCGAGCCATCCAAAATATGTTTGTTTGCATCCAGATAAGCGATTCCATAATCCGAACCCAAGCCTGGACGGGTAACCGCCATGGCGGGCGTGACTGCAGTATATGGATAATGGAACATGACCCGGGCATCCAGGTTGCGTGCGCCTTCTCTCTCAAAGAAAACGTCTTTGCCTGCAAACCCCATCATCCAGGCGCTGTCGGTATCCGGGTAGATCTTTGCCCCTTCAATGCGCGGATACCAGACGATGGCGCGGGCGGTGGCATTGCCAATCGCCACCGCTTCGGTAAGCAGTTTTTTCATACGGGCATCAGGATTGAAGGGTTGACCCTGGACGATACCGATCGCTGCCAGCAAGCCGCGCGTTTCAGGATCGATCATTTCCATGCTCTCTTCTTGGATCAGGTCGTTGATCTCCTCATAGAAATGGAAGTTATTGGCATGAATGGTATTGAAGGGTTGTTTGGATCCATTTACAAATTCCATCTTAGGGGGATCCTCTATTTTGGAGAGAGGGTAAATTTTCAAATGGTCCTTAACATTCTTGACGGCTACGTCAAGGCCTTTTGCTATCGAACCGCGCATGAAAATCCAAACGCGATAGGTTTTTGGACGCACGATGAAGTATCCATCCGGGATATCGCCTTCATAACCGGGCGGCAGCAGGAGATATTTTCCACCTTGGCCTCGATCCGGACCTGCCGGACCGATATCCTGCACATAACGGAACCACATATCATTAAAGGCACCCAACATTCCCGGGGGAACCTCCATCACAACCGGACCATCCTCTTTGGTGGTGATAGAAGGCACTACATAGAGGGTGGAAGTATTTGCCGTCAGTAATAAAGGATTGGAATCCATAAGCTCTTCGGTAATTACCACTTGGTGGTTATTAACTGCGCCGATGCTTTGCTGACCTTTGACCAGCGCATAAACGGACGCGCCCGGCATGGCATTGAGAAAGGCTTCCACGCCGCGCATCCGGTCTAGGTTATCGTACACCATCTCAACAGTCTCCCGGGTAGGAACACCATCGAAGAATTTCAGGGTACCAATTGCAGTTTCCACTTCATTCGGAGTCATGATTTCCGGGGGAATAGATGTGTTGTAATTTGGGGTATTTTTATTATCTACGCTCATTTTTCCCTTCTTTGACATTTTCTATTAATTTACCAATTGGATCAACGCCCTTCGTGAGCCATCATATCAATGGCGACTGTGACAGCCAGCAGGAGGACATCGTCTTGTCTTTCTTCAATTTGTACGCCGTAGGTATCCCGGATGCGAAACCATTTCTTTGAAACTTCAGCGATCTTATCCCGTCCTTCTCCGATGCTGTACTCGTGATCGAGGATGTTTCCCTGCACATCCAGGTCAGGACCGTTACCGATCTTTACAACCCAGCGGTCGCGCAACGGGGTGATCAAGGCCTTCTTGACCATCGCCATTCGGCCTCCATCCGGGCCTTCAATTTCCATGCTGTCCTTAATCCGGGCGATTTTCGTCTGGATCTTGCATAGCTTTCGTCCGTGTGGGTCTTCGAAGAACAGCGTATCACGCACGCGCAGCATCTTGCCATCGACTTTGAAGGCTTTTTGACCTTGCTCGTTCTCGATCCAAAAATCATCTCCGAATGAAACCAATTTCTGCCGCATCTGGTAGCGGGTAGCACTACCCCGTCTTCCAAATTGCTGGCGATCTTCTTGGCGCTCTTCACGCCTGTCTTGTCGTCTGTTTCTCATGATTAATCTCCTTTTGATTCTTCAATATAGATACACTCAACAGATAGCAGTGGCAGGCACATGCTAATGAGAGCATTTAAAACTCCAAACAGGGCGGCCTGGTCAGCCAACCTGCCTGTCAGGATGGCGGTCGATTTTTTACTATCAAGCCAAGAACCTCTATTCTGGATGATCAGACCTCCAAAGCGTGAAGACTGGTTTTCACCCAGATAACCAACAATTGAGATTCGATAATCAGCTGCTGAGATCGAGCTTGATTGATCAGGCTGTAACTCCACTTGTTATCTCCATAGTAGTTGAATTTCGAAGTACTCAGTGAGTGGGAATTCACCCTCGATGTCCATCTGTCCTTTCCGGTGTCGCAATGCTAAGGCTGCCAACCGCAGTCCAGTCACCCAACCTTCAGATTTTTCTTCCAGGGTGAGTGCAGTTTGCTCCTCGACCTCTTCTCCCAACAGATTGTGCAACAGTTGCTTCGTTTCCACCGGTGAGAATCGCAGATCCTGGCCGCGAATTTCCGCAACCTGCCTTCGGGCACGCAGGTCAACTAATGACAGCATTGGATCTGTGCGGGTACCGATCACCAAATGCAAACCCTGCGGTGGATAACGCAACAGTTCTTCAAGCATATCATGGATAGCCATTTCCTGAATGAGATGGTAGTCATCCAAAACAAGGACATAATCTTCACCGATAGTATTTAGTTCGTTGATCAGAATACTTCCTAAGTAGCGCTGAGAAGGAAAATCAGCTGCCTGCAGCAGCGTTTGTGATTCGACTAGTCTCTCGGGAAAAAGGCTACTGATCGCTGAAATGAAGTAGGACAAAAAACTCCTCAGGTCGTTATCGTTTTCATCCAGTGATATCCAGGCTGAAGACAACTCCGATCCTTCCAGCCAGCTGCTGATCAGGGTGCTTTTTCCATATCCAGCTGGTGCCGATACCAGGATTAATACTCACTGGCTGCGTTGATCAAGCCACTCAATCAGGTGTGGACGGGAAACCAAGTCATTTAGGATTGGGGGACGGTGGAACTTGGTCTGGATAAGCACATTACCCCAAACGGGCTGCGACATAAAATTACCTCCTCGGTAAATTATACTAGTAGCAGAATTTCGACAGCCTTATAATTCCTTCTTCGAATCAACCCCTATATGTATGACCCATCCCCAGCACTCGCGAGATCTAAACCTAGGAGATGAATTGATTTAAGGATTGGATAGATTACCTAAGAAACCTCTCTCACCTCGCAGATAAACCTGCAGACTCATATTTTTAGTTGGATTTGCAGGCTGATATGAGCATGGACATCGCATTTTGATAGGAAGTTATATGCTGATCAACATCAATTGGCTGGAATGAACCCGAAGTGACTTACATAAAAAATCGGCGAGCTGATCCAGGTGGTGGGTATGAATCAGCTCACCTGACTTGCTGTTTGAAAATAGATGGTAAAGAATCCAGGATAAGCCGCTGCACCGCTGATGAATGCAACCTTCACCTCCGAGCTGGTCAGGGATGCAGATAGATTCTAACTAGCCTTCACTCCACAAAAACTAAAGACAACCACCATTGGACGCGTGGTTGTCTTATGATCAGCAATAATTGTCGAGTTATTTCAACGATTTCCCCCCCTGGAAAAGACTAGCTCGAGAGCTTCATCGCCTTAAACTTCTGGACTTGTTCTTTTATAGCTCTTTCAACTGGTAAACGCTCCATGCTTGTGGCCCCATAGAACCCGTTAATCCCGGGCATTCGCTGCATGGCCTCTTGGACATTCTCTGGTTCATCGAAAGGACCACCATGACAGATCACCAGGATATCCTTGCGAACTGCACGGGCGGCATCCGCAATACGCATGGTTGTATTAATAGCCTGGTCCATCGTCATCGCAGCGGTAGCTCCGATCGTACCACCAGTTGTCAATCCGACATGAGCAACGATCATATCTGCACCCGCCTTGACCATGGCCTGGGCTTCATCCTCTGTAAAACAGTATGGAGTAGTCAGCAGGTCCAACTCATGTGCCAGATGGATCATCTCCACTTCCTTGTCATAACCGAGGCCTGTGGATTCCATGTTCTCTCGCATAATCCCATCAAACAAACCAACGGTCGGGAAGTTCTGCACCCCAGAAAAACCTACCTCTTTAACCTGCTTCAAGAATTGTGGCATCAAGCGGAAAGGATCGGTGGCATTGACACCAGCGAGAACTGGGGTGTTCTTTACTACCGGAAGTACTTCACCTGCCATTTCCATCATCACGGAATTTGCATCGCCATAAGCAAACAAGCCGGTTATTGATACCCGGCCCGCCATACGATAGCGACCGGTATTGTAGATCACGATGAGGTCAATACCGCCAGCTTCTTCGCTCTTAGCAGAAATCCCGGTCCCGGCTCCGCCACCGATGATCGGGATGCCTTGCTTGGCCTGCTCATTGAGTTTATTCAAAATTTCACTGCGTGGGATAGCCATCATCAGCCTCCTTGTGATAGCATTGCTAACAAACTGTCAGCGACCTGTCCTGAAAATTCAGGGTCGTTTACATTCTTATCCAGCACGAAAACAGGTATTTTCTGATCTAATTGGTTTTTTAACCCATCCACGAACGCCTGGTCTGCTTCTGGCCACCAGAAGGGTTTTCCGGGGGCGTCCAATTCTGAGAACCCCCCCATGGGGATGAATACCGCAACAGGACCCTGGGCTGCATTCAGCTTTTCTGCAAAAATCCTGCCCATCTCCGCGTTTTCTTCCGGGGTAGTGCGCATGAGGGTTACATTTGGATTCCATTCGTAAAACAGCCTATCCTTGTATTTATCAGGCACCGTGTCTGGTGCCCAGAAATTGCACATATCTATGCAGGCCGGGGTAACGACCTGGGGGATCCCGGCTTTTCCAGCGGCATCTAATCTCTCGCTGCCTGCGCTCAAAACACCGCCGCAAAGTTCATCTGCCCATTCTGTGGTGGTGATATCCAGCACACCACTGATGAATCCGCTGTTGATCAGCATCTCCATGGTCTTGCCGCCGGTTCCCGTAGCATGAAAGACCAGCACTTCGTAGCCATTTTCTTCGATAATCTTGCGTGCGTGCTCAACCGCCCTGGTCGTATTCCCGAACATCGTGGCTGCAACCAGGGGTTTTTCACCACTGCTCTTTTCAACTTCCCCACCAACCATGCCGCAAATCGCGCCGGCGGCATTTGTAAATACCGTCCGGCTGATGCGGTTCAGACCAGCTACATCAACAATTGAAGGTATCATAACAATATCGCTGGTGCCGACATAACCACTGGTGTCCCCGGAAGCGACAGTTGACACCATCACCTTGGGAACCCCGATGGGTAATGCTCGCATGGCGCTGGTTCCCATCACAGTGCCACCCCCACCACCCATCGAAATGATGCCAGCGAACTTCCCAGCCTCAAAATACTTGGAGACCACAATTGCAGCCCCATTCGTCATCACCGCCATCGCCTCGCCTCGATCTTCGCGTTGAATAAGATCTGATAAATCAGCTCCCCCGGCTGAAGCTACTTCCTCTGCATTGACATCCGGTTGAAAAGGAGGCTTCCCCAAGACTCCTACATTGATGACAAATGTATCAAAACCCCGCTTCTCGATCTCTTTCTTCAAGTATTCAAATTCCTGCCCCTTGGTGTCAAGTGCACCGAGTATGGCAATTGTTTTGTTCATGAGCCCTCCTATATGCCCAGGTATTTTTGTCGCAAATTGGTGTCTTCCAGAAATTCGTGCGCTTCCGATTCGTGGACTATTCTGCCACCCAGAATGATATAAATTCTTTCAGCCAGCGCTTCTGCGACATGGATGTTCTGTTCCACCAGTAATATTGAGATATTGGCCTTAAGAAGTTCTTGGCAAATCTCAATTACCCGGTCGTTTGCCACCGGAGATAACCCTTCTGAGGGTTCATCCAGCAACAAAATTTCCGGGTTGGTAACCAATGCCCTGCCGATAGCAAGCATCTGCTGTTCACCGCCGCTCAACCTGGTACCACTTAACTTTCTCCGAGCTGCGAGTTCCGGGAAGAATTCAAAAACCCTTTCCGGTGTCCAGGCCGCAGGGGCATCAATTTTCCGGTGAGGCAGAGTTAAATGCTCCTCCACAGATAACGAAGGGAACAGTCGCCTCCCCTGGGGGACATATCCTATACCGGCATTGGCAATCTTATTGGGACTGTTACCGGAGATAGCTTCTTGCTTCCACTCAATTGTTCCACTGCGGGGTGGAGTCAAGCCCATGATCGAACGCAGCAGGGTCGTTTTTCCCATCCCATTCCTACCCAGCAAAGCTACACATTCTGTACCCACATCAAGCGTGCAGCCCTGCAGGATATGGCTGTCCCCGATATACGTGTGCAGGTCCTCTATCTTCAGTAATCTCTTTGATTTCACCAGGGGTTGATCAGTCATTAGAGGAACTCCCCAGGTAAACATCCTGCACTTCCTGATTCTGCCTGATCTCCTGGGGTGTTCCTTCCGCGATGATTGAGCCGCGATTCATGACTGTAATGCGCTCGGCAATCCCCAGGACAACTTCCATATCATGCTCAATTAAGATTAATGTCACCTCTTCCGGTAAGTTTTTAATCAATCCCGTGAGGATTACCCGCTCTGAAGGGGATAGACCTGCTGCGGGTTCATCTAACATGATCAAGCGCGGACGCATGGCCATTGCCATACCAACTTCAAGCTGGCGCTGCATCCCATGAGATATCTCGGAGACCTTCTCCTGCATATGGTTTTCGAGTCCAACCTGGGTGGCCACCTCTGAAGCCCATTTGCGCTCATCGCCATATTTTTTCCATGGTTTTGCAAATTGAAACCCAAATTTCTTACTCGTCTTGCCAGCCAGGAATAAATTTTCCTCAACGGACAATTCTAAAAACAGCTGCGAGATCTGATAAGTCCGACCAAGGCCTAGCCTGGAACGCTGCTGGATAGATTTCCTTGTGATATCAGTTCCGAATATATTAATCTCCCCAGAATCAGGTTTGAGCTCCCCGGTAATCAGATTAAAAAGGGTCGTTTTCCCCGCCCCATTTGGCCCGATCAGAGCACGCCGTTCGCCAACCGGAACAACAAAGTCCGTCGGTCGAACTGCATGAACACCACCAAAATTCTTGGAAATGTTCTTCACTGCGAGGGCGTGCGTCTGATCGGGATGGTTCACCAAAAAAGTGTCCTTTCGGTCAAGTTCCTGTTTTAGTCGCCCATCGGGAGGTATTCATAACCACCGCCTTCAAGCATTTCAGGAGGCAGTTCTGCACACACTCCGCTGGGGTAAGAATTTCCGTCAGGGGTTTGAGCCATGTAGAGTTCTGAATCATACGGTCCAAACTGGCTTACATTTTCAATCGCCAAAATACCCTTGTTATACAGGTTGCCATCTTCATCGAGGGCAACTTCGCGGATATAGACATTTTCAACGGCTGCGTGCCACGTTGGATCCATAACCACCGGGCCGCGAGGATCATTGGTCATATCAACATTCAGCATGGCCTGAACGAGGGCATCCTTATCAGAAACATCCCCATCCAGCGCTTTTATCGCCTCGAGGATCATCTTCATGGAGGTATAAGCAAATGCGGAAGCACCAGATGGATCGTGACCCCATTTTGCATTGAAAGCCTCGCTGAACGCCACCCATTCATCTCGAGCCAGGTCATCTGTCGTGTGGTGCGCCGAAAGTGCCCCAACAATATCCTTGGGAAGCGAATCCAGGTCGGGTTTCTCGAAGGTGTTCGATTGACCCACGAGGGCGATCTTGTCCAGCATGCCCAACTCGACAAACTGCTTGACAAAATTGACAGCATCTCCACCAGCACCGTTGTAGTAAACAGCGTCGTAGCCCTGATCAAGCGGGATGGAAGCGATCATGGAAGAAAAGTCGGAAGTTGAACCAGGTGGGAACCAAACGCTGGTTACTTCTTCTCCGCCGCCCCGGCAGAAGCCGCGGATCAATCCACCGCTCTCATTCCACGGGAAGGAATAATCCTCACCTATCTGGTAAAGCTTCTTATACCCCAGCTCTTGCGCCAAGTAGTAACCAAAGGGATCCTGTGCCTGAGCACCTGTCCAAGTGGCGCGCACAACTGTTGGGAAGAATGATCGCATGGTCATATCTTCCGAGGCTGAGTACATGGGGATAACCGGAATTCCTTTATCCTTCATGTAATCGCCAACTGTCAGGCCTTCATCACCAGAGACCAACCCGGTGAGGATATCCACATTATCCTGCTCCACCAGCTTCTTTGCCTTGGTTACTGCCTGTTCATTGTCTAATTGGTCATCTTCATAGATGACATTGATCTTCTTGCCGGCGACTTCGTAACCATATTCATCCAAAGCTAACTCAGCACCTTCTCTCTGCATCGTGCCGAAAGAAGAGAAAACGCCGGTGAAGGCACTGATGAAGCCGATATTGATCACATCTTCTCCAGCTGCCGGTTCTTCTACAGCGGGTTCACCGGGTTCCGCTGGTGCTTCGGTGGCAGGTCCCCCACAGGCAACCATGAGCATGCTGATCAGGATGACCACGGATAGAAATTGGAATAATTTTCTAGACATTACTATTTCTCCTTCTTAGATTTTTGGATAGTCAAAATCGTATTCAGGTTAGCCATGTCTCCGCTCAATAAAATACCTCCTTTCTAAGATTCCTCATTCTCCGGATTGTTCTCGACCATCTTGCTCGAATTAAAGACGGGGATCCGGATTCTCTTGTTGAGTTTTTCCACTAAACCCAGGATACCGGTGGGTGAAAATAATACGGTCAGGACGAAAATAATTCCGATTACAGTGTTATAGCGTTCAGTGACCTGGCTGACCAGCACATCCAACCAAACTGCCACTATCGTCCCAATAACAGGACCCCAAAAATAATTTGCGCCACCTAATATCACCATGAGCAGGACCCAGATCATGCGCGAAAGCTGCATCGTTGTGGGTGTGATCACCCCGGTATTGTATGTCGCCAGCAATCCGCCAATACCGGCATACACAGCCGCGATCAGGAAAGCTGTCACCCTGATCCAGTAGACCGGATATCCCAAGGCAGCCATACGCTGCGTGCTTTCGCGGGTCCCATTGAGCATTAATCCAAATGGTGATTTTACGATTCGCCAGAGAATATACAGGCCTAGACTATACAGTGCGAGGGCAGCCCAGTAGAAATAATCTGTATTATTAAAATCTATGCCCATTATGGTTGGAGGTCTTATGCCGCGTATCCCTGCCCAACCGTGAAGCAAGGTTGTGTTTTGTAGCGCGAAAGCAAAGACAACCTGTCCAAAAGCCAGCGTGATCATCAAGAATACGATGCCTTGCGCCCGGTTAGCTATCATGCCAAACACAATTGCGAAGACCAGGACCAGCAGGATGGCGATAATATCCGCAAGGGGGAATGGTATGCCCCTCTCCAGTCCAAATAAACCCAGACCATAACCAGCAATACCAAAGAAAGCAGCTTGTGCCAGGCTGACCATACCCCCTTGACCAATCAGAAACCCTGTTGAAACAGCCAGGAAGCCAAAGTAGATGATCCGGATAGCAGTGGTGATCGTATACTGGCTGCCATAAATTGGAAGCAAAATTAATACAGCAATCACAACTGCATAGATGAGGTACTTCCAGAATTTTGCTCGCCTAGGGTTCAAAGCTTTCTCCCGAATAATCCCTGCGGCCGGATGGAAAGGACGATCGCCATGGGTATGAAGATCAGGAAATAGGCATATTGCGGCGCGTAAGCCAGGCCGAATGATATGATTTGGCCGAGGATCAGGGAACTGACCACAGCACCACCTAAACTGCCCATCCCCCCCAGGATGATCACAACCAGCGAATATATCAGGATGATCGCGTCACCACCTGGGCTGAGCTGCAGGTAGGATCCCCCGAGTACCCCAGCAATTCCACCCAGGAAAGCAGATAGCACGAAAACCGTGGTGTAGATTAAAGTGATATTGATTCCCAGAGCATTTACCGTCTCGCGATCATCAACACCAGCTCTCACTGCTGCTCCCAGCTTCGTTTTATAAATCAACAGCCACAGGGAAACTGCGATCAAGATGCTTACACCCATCATCACGAAACGAAATCCAGGGTAAGTGATCCCCAGCAATTTGATAGAAGGATTGAGATAAGTGGGAACATTCAGAGTAATTGGATTGCGAGCCCAATAAACCAGAGCCTGGTCCGCGATTATCATGGCCAGAGCAACCGTCAGCAAAGTCTCTGGGAGATCCCCGCCTCGGACTCGGGTCAGCATGAAGCGCTCAAAGATCAATCCAAGCAAGGCGATCGAAAGCCCACCAACGATCAAGGCCAGCGGCCAGTTGTCAGTTGCCTTGACCACCGAGTATCCGATATACCCACCTAATAAATAGAAGGCTCCATGACTCAGATTAACTACGCGCATCAACCCGAAGGCGAGTGTTAATCCACTGCCCAATACAAAAAGGATGGAAGCCAAGGTCAACCCGTTGAGAATTAGAAGAATAAATTTCGCTTCCATACTTCCTTTTCGTGATATCGATTATTTTGAATACACCAAGGAAACTACGGGTAAGTGGGTACACGTTGATTATATTGTGCCAGTTTTATTTGTCAAGTTACCTTTATCCTAAATGGTTAGGAAGAACGACTTGATGAACAAATTGGTTGCAGCTTCAAACTTCAACCACGAGAATACCTTGATAACTGTAAATCCAACAGCTGGAAGATTTTCGCAGAGAAGCGATTCACTGGTCAAATATGGTTTATTCTTGATTTTTTTATTGGGTTTTCTCATAAGCGAGAATCAAGCAGGGTAATCGATCTCTTCCAAGGAATATTTTAAATGGAAATACTTCAATGGATAAAACCGCGATGTTGCCAATTCTCAATCCTTCTTCTGCTTTACTAATAAACCACCTTTACATCAGCCTTGAATGAGACAATCTCGTCAAGGAATAGTTTATTAAAGTTATGGATTGAAATACAATCGCGATATCTTTTCAAGCATAAGGCAATCCTACCTCCAATCCATCAACTCATATTCCCTTGAGATATAATTCGATCGCTGAATTGGTAACCAAATTGGAATTAATATGTTTCTATTTTCTTCTTCTTGAGGTAGGAAACATTTGAAGGAGGATGCTGGAATGAAGATTTTAGCGGATGTAGCCCTGACTTATGACGACGTACTCTTGGTTCCACAATATTCTGAGGTAGCCTCCCGCCGCAAGATTTCAACGAAAACCCGCTTCACTGCAAAGATTCACTTGCAGGTGCCCATCGTCTCGGCCAACATGGATACAGTCACAGAAAGTGATATGGGGATTGCTATGGCCCACGCGGGCGGGATCGGGATAATCCATCGTTTCATGTCGACCGACGAGCAAGTCCGGCATGTGATGCGCGTGAAAAAGAGCGAGTCATTTGTCGTGGACAACCCCATCACGCTCAAAGGGACCAACACGATAGGGGACGTGATTCGCCTCGTTGAGGAAACGGATACCGGTGGGATTGTGATTTTAGATCATGAGAAGAAAGTAGCAGGCATTGTGACCACACGTGACCTGCTGTTTGAAAAAAATATGGACAAACAACTTGCAGAGGTCATGTCCACGGAGGTGATCACGGCCTCAGCAGATACAACCATCACCGAAGCTGAAAAGATTCTCCATGAGCATCGCATTGAGAAATTACCCTTGGTGGATTCGAATGGCGTATTGACCGGCCTGATCACAGTAAAAGATATCATGAAGCTGGAAAAATTTCCGCTAGCTACGAAGGACGGGCGCGGTCGCCTAGCTGTTGGCGCGGCAGTCGGTGTGAAATCCGCCGAACTCAACCGGGTAGAGCGATTGTTGGAAGCGGGGGCAGACTGTATCGTCGTGGATATTGCCCATGGAGATTCCCGGCAGGAGATAGAGATCATCAGCAGTATTCGAAATAATTTCCCCCAGGCGCAAATCGTGGGTGGAAATGTGGCGACTGCTGAAGGCACCCAGCGATTGATCGACGCAGGTGCTGACGCGGTTAAAGTTGGAGTAGGTCCCGGGTCGATCTGCATCACCCGCATGGTGGCAGGAGCCGGGGTACCTCAGCTGACTGCAGTAATGAACTGCGCTGCCATAGCCTATCCACAAGGAATACCAATCATTGCCGACGGCGGCATCCGAACATCAGGCGACATCGTAAAAGCCCTGGCTGCGGGTGCCTCAACAGTGATGATCGGCAGTCTTCTTGCTGGAACGGATGAAAGTCCGGGATTCTTGATGACGCGTCAGGGTCACCGCTATAAAGCATCGCGAGGTATGGCTTCCCTGCAGGCGAACATCGCCCGCAAGGCACGCGAGAGTGAGAGTGAATTTACTGTGGAAGAAATAGAGGATTATGTCTCTGAGGGTGTGGAGGCAGTTGTTCCTTACCGTGGGTCTGCACAGGAGCTGCTGAAACAAATGGTCGGAGGTCTCCAATCCGGCATGAGTTATACCAACGCCCACTCCATTGACGAGCTGTATGAAAAATCCGTATTTGTGCGCATAACACCTGTGGGTCTCCAGGAATCCCGACCCCACGATGTGGTTGTGCTGTAATCCGCACCAGTGAAAAACTGCTCAATATGGCAGCATATACCCCCGAATGGACAGATCCACAGCCTTCAGGTTCAGCTAGATGGTCTTATGGCAAGAACGGGAATTCCGACGGGTGAATGGATGATTGCCGCCGATCATGCCTGTCCTCGAACTCAAAAGCAAAGGTTCCAATCCGCGGTCAGATTATGAGAAAAGCCAATTTGCTTCGCTGTGATCAGGAAACCAGGGAAAAAATTTTCGGTTGGGGCAACGGTGATCACATCTTTATGACCAGTTTCCCTTTGACACTTCCACTTTGCAGATAGCGCAGAGCTTCAGGGACTTCAGGCAGTGAATAATAGCGGTCAATAACAGGCACCACCTTTCCTGCTTCAAAAAGTTCTGCCAAAAATGCCAGATCCTCTGTTTTATTCGGTTTCCACGCGTTGATACCAATTTTCTTGCTACCGGTCTTTGAAAGAATAGTGCCAAGGATCACGACCTGGAGAAGCGTGGTCAAAGAACCCCCGACCATCATAAAAATCCCTTCGGGACTTAATGCACGTTGATAATCAAAAATCGAACGGTATGCTGCCACATCCAGTACCAGGTCATACTCCTGCCCGTTTTTGGTGTAATCCTCCTGTTGGTAATCAAGAACCCGGTCCGCACCCAGTGAACGCAGCATATCCAACTTGATTTGTTTATCCACAGCGGTTACCTCGGCACCGAAGTACTTGGCTAGCTGCACAGCAAACGTTCCCATACCGCCCCCAGCACCATTGATCAAGACCTTATCCCCAGGTTTTATGTTTCCCTTATCACGGAGACTCTGCAAGGCGACCATAGCCGCTTGAGGGTAAGCTGCTGCCTCTTTAAAAGTCATCGAGGCTGGTTTAAGGTTAAAGGCTTTTTCAGAAGCACATACAAATTCAGCAAAACCGCCAAGGGCATGTGGAAAAGATAAGTCCGCCCACACCTCGTCACCTGGCTGAAATTCTTTGACATCTGTACCAACTTCTTCAACAACCCCGGCGATATCAGATCCAAGAATAGCGTGCATGGGTTTGCGTGGTGAGGCCATGCGAACGATGAAATCACCTCGCAGCGTTTCCAGGTCAGCAGCATTTACAGACGCCGCATGAATTTTCACTAACAGTTCATCCTGCTGCGGAACTGGTTTTTCTAGTTCTATGAACTCAAGAACTTCAGGGGACCCATACTTTGTGCAAACATTCGCTTTCATATATCTTCTCCCAACGATGATGACCCTCAATCCAAGTATATACTATACGACCACATTCTATCTTATCCATGATCTCAATACATTCGTAGAGAGTCCACTACCACGCTTTCCAAATAACCGATACATTATGAGATTATTCTTCAATTGCATGCAACGCGTACCAAAAGGAAATTTCACCCCCCCAGGTAGCTTCGCGTACAGCAACAGGGATTATGCCGGGGATAATATTTATCCCGGGATTCACCTTTGTCCTTTATAACAAAGAAAGGATAAACATTAAACTCGGGATCGACATCCATCTTGCTGACAGAAATAAAAATCCCTGGCCAAATTGAATACCAGCGATTTCTCCAGAAATTACATCTTCAATAATTCCCGGAGGATAAAACCTCAACATAGTCACATAAATTTAGAAGAGCCTCAAAGTTACCCATAATGCGGAAGCGATATCTTGATAATGATTTTCACATTTTCTTCTCTGTATGTCTGGGGTTTTTCATATTTATGCTCAGCTTTCCAATGGATGGATATTGTCACGTATAGATCATGCAGATTAATTGTGGTGATTCAATATTTCAATATCCTGTGCGAAGTTGACGAGGTGCTACTCGACAGTTATCACCACCTTGCCCCTCGTGTGTCCCTGTCCAAAATACCGAAACGCTTCTGGGACCTCACTTAACGAGTAACACCTGTCGATGACGGGTATGACTTTCCTGGTTTCAAGCAGCTGTTTTAAAAATATTAAATCATCTCTGCTCTGAGTTTGCGAAAGATTTCCAAACTGCTTTCCCCCGGGACTCGACATCCTCGGGCCATAAACCATGGATTGAAAAATTTGAGTCAAAGAACCTCCGGTGCAGACATAAACACCTTTGCTGCTTAAGACACGATCATAATCGGAAATTGGGTGATATCCATTTGCAGCAATAATCAGGTCATACCGTTTTTCACCTCTCGTGAAATCCTCAACTGTATAATCGATCACGTAGTCTGCACCATTCGAACGGGCGATCTCCAGGTTCTGTGTGCTGCATACCGCAGTGACCTCCGCGCCGAATGATTTGGCGATTTGGACTGCAAAACTGCCCACACCGCCTGAGGCACCATTAATTAATACCTTTGCCCCGGGTTGAATCTGCCCTTTATTGCGGATGCCCTGCAGAGCTGTAACTGCAGCCATGGGTACAGCCGCGGCTTCCTGATGGGATAGATTGGCTGGCTTCTGCACAAATCTATCTTCAGGAGCGCATACAAATTCGGCAAAACCGCCCCGCCCACAATCGGAGAGATCCGCGAACACCTCATCCCCTGGCTGAAACAGATTGCCATTCCCCCTGATCGCTTCAACCCTCCCGGAAACATCACCACCGAGAATGTTGTGCTTGGGTGCAAGGAATCCTCCATTCATGAAGCGGAGAAAGATCGGCTTCCCTCTCAGCAAACCCCAATCACCATAGTTTATAGAGGCCGCATTAACACGCACCAGTATTTCCTCATCACCTGGAGTAGGTTTTTCGACTTCTTCAAGTTTGAGGACTTCCGGGGAACCGTATTTTCTATATACAATCGCTTTCATCTTGATTTCCTTATATTTCAAATGAGGGATTTAATAATAAGTCTGTGAAAGCTCTGGCTTTCTCCACAAGTGGTATGGTTGGGGATTTCTTTAACGTAAGGTTACGGGCCTCCTGATCAATCCTGTTCAAAATGCTAGACTATCTCAGCAGCCAATTCATCATCCTTATGTATGGCTGGAAAATAAATAATTCAACGCCTTGTCCTTGATTTTTTCCATGGTTGCTCTATTAACCGCTTGCTCAACAAATTCGATAATCAGGCTCAGTTTCCCCGCACAAGTCACTGCGCCAAGTACGAGGTTGACATTCACCAGGGGGATGCCACCCCCGGGTTGGATGATCAAACGATCCAGCTCAAGCGCGCCGTAAGTCTTGGGGAAATCCAGGCTTCCGAGATTGGTTACCGCTGTTTCCCAATGTCTTGTTTCTAACGAATCCAAGTTGTCCCGTCGCAAAATCCTCAAGACGACATCCTCTCTCTTGCTGAACGCAGACAGCTTTTCATATCTGGGTGAACCGGGTGGGACAAGATGACCTAGTTTCTTGAAATTCATCGCCTCGAGGATCGCGGGATCTAGGTAAAGCCAATTGAGCAGATCGCCAAACAGGTTCTTGTTGGTCAAATTGGATTGGAAAACCTCATGGAACCGGCGGGCGTTCTCCCAGACGGTTTTCTTCTGATCAAACTTAAACTTCAGTGAAACACCCCCGGCATACATTCCCATCCCTTCTCCAACAGGACTTGGAATTCGATCCCGTAAGCTGGCAGCGACCATGATCTTCGCCTGATCGGGTTTCTTGCCTTGGATTACACTTTGTGCTCCGCAAAAGGCAGTCGCTAAAGCTGAATTTACCGTAACACTCTCCTGCCTGCAGCGATTGACTAACCCAGAAGTCTCCTGCTCTGAGAGTTCGACTGGGAACAATTCGTGACGGTAGTTATCCCAATAAGCTTCGGTCAAGATCTGGTAATCTTCTTGGTCAAAGAAAACCCGATCAACAGCCCACTGCCGGTTCATACGGTTGATGAGCAATTTAACCAAGCTCGATTGAGAGATATCGCTGGGAAGATTATCCAGGTCAATTGCTGGCGGAGCTGGTAAAGGTTCCACCGCCCGCTCTGGATAACCGAGGTGCTCCATCAAATCTCGTGCAAGAAAAGCTAAAGACATCCCATCGCAGATCAGGTGATGGCATAAAATGATCAATTCGGATTCATCCGGTGAGTGAACCAAAATAAAGCGGATGGCAGGACGGGATTCAAAATCAAAAGGGATTTTCGCAGCTTCAGCATGGACCTCGATCCAATCATCCTTGGATTTTCGGTTGAAAATTTCTATTGGGATCTCCTGAACTTCTTCATTCGTAAACCAATAGGTATGGTTTTGATCAATTTTGATACGAGCCCGGAGCATGGCATGCTTCTGACGGATTTTCTCAATGGTTGGCTTGAGTATTTCAGGCGACAAATCTCCTTTAATCCTGACAACCATGGTAACTATTGAAAATGGCGAATGC
The DNA here is from genome assembly GCA_020349245.1 of Chloroflexota bacterium. GTDB lineage: Bacteria > Chloroflexota > Anaerolineae > Anaerolineales > UBA4823 > PFL25. The sequence goes on from CP070764.1 coordinate 4,364,186, forward strand.
ATGAAAAATCCTTCCACTGAAGTGACTTTTCTTGCGTGCTCCATGTCTTCTCGATTTATAGCCATGACAGGTTCCCTCCGTCAAAATATGGCGTCTCCGGCGGCCCGCGTAACCCGAATAAATTCATACTTCCATCATTGGTATGAAACATCTGCTCCTTACGCCAGTCTGCCCGAACACAATTTCCAAGGAAGCTCTTCTCGATTGCGGCAGATAATAAATGGACCGGCGATGCAAACACATCCGCTTTCCGAATATTGTCAGCAGTCCACCACATCCAAAGTTCTCGATCAAATAAGGATCACTCAACCAGCAATGAACTGATGAAATCAGCGACCAGGCTGATATGGGCCTTCTCATGTTTCCATGATTCCGAATTATGCTCCAGGAAAAATGGATCAGCTGTAACGACAACAATCATATCGAGCTCATCCACCAGAACAATCAGCTGTCCGCCATGCCCCCAGGCAAAATTGATATCATATTCACCAGCCCTGGCAGTCCACCAATGGTATCCATACCCGATATCGCGGAATCGACCGATATCTCCCCAGGCACCTTCAGAGTAGGTACGCAGGGAAGCATCAATCCACTCGAGGGGGGATGATCTGCTGGGCCTGATATTCGCCCCCATTAAGATACAACATGCCAAACTTGCCCATATCGCGCCCAGTCAGGTGGAGATCCCCGCAGCCATTGTTATGCCCGTCCCAATCCGTCCCCCATTCACCCGCTTCAATCCCCGTCGGCGAGAAGAGATGCTCCTCAGCATAGGATTTGAGATGCATACCACACGACCGATCGATGATGATCCCTAACCAGTTGGAGGTCAAATTACTGTAGTGGAACTCAGTGCCCGGATCGCCGATCAGCGGAAATGCTTCGATTAATGGGAGGTAATGCCCTGATAAAAGGCCGGCCCAAAGATCAGGGTGGCTCTCCTCCGAGGGGTATCCAGCGCGCATCTGCAGCATTTGCTGAAGGGTAATCAACTCTTTTCGCGGGTCTGCAACTTGATCAGCTACATCCGGGAAAAAATCCAGCATCTTTTGATCGACACTTTCCAGGCAGCCCGTGTCCAAGGCAATCCCGACCAAGGCGGAGGTAAAGCTCTTGGTAACTGACTGTAATCGGGCTTTTTGTGCAACAGATCCTTCATTAAAATAATCTTCAGAAACCAGATAACCATTCTTTATCACCAGCAGCCCATAAATCCGTTCTAATTCAGCGGCATTGTGATAGAGTTTGGCTACCAGTAAGGGCTCCAGCCCCTGATCTGCGGGTGTCGATACCAGCCAATCTTCTCCTGGCAGCGGTGTGTAGTCCAATGCTTCAAGATCCTCAATCGAGGGTCCGCATCCAGCAAGGAATATTATGCCGAACAGGATTAAGGTGATAAAGAGTAAAAGATCCTGCAACCGGAAGACTCGGGATACCATTGTGCTCATAAGTACAACTCTCCCTTTTGTATTCTATTGGGTTACCGGTAACGATTGTCTTGCAGAATGCCTTCCCACAATAAAGTTCCCCTGTCTTGCTAGATTATACCAGTATGGCTTCTGTCACATTTTTTCTCGCCGGCGATTTTTCACCCGATCATTGCCAGTGATTGACACAAAACGCCTGTTCCATTGCCCGATCGGTCTGAATTTCCCTCTTTTTTACGTTTATTGATACGAAAAATCACCCGTCAGTATACCGGGTGAATTATATGAATGGGGTCAGTCCATCTTCAATTTTATAGAGAACGTTCCATCTTCAATATCTTTATCCTGTTGCCATTATAGGGGAAACATATCCTGCTCAATATTTTGCTTGCTGAAACATCAATTGAACAAATACCAACAGGGTATAAACTCCTGGAGGGATTGTTATGACCCATGGGATTAGCAGGACTCGCTGTTGCTATCTTCAAAACTCTTCTTAATAACCGTTTAGGTCTTTTCCTATGTAATGGGTGAATTAATGATTCAAACTCGACTCGCAGATTATCTTCTGGACCCTGCAAGTGTTTATTGAAGAGCCTGCCAGCAGAGACCCTTGATCACACCTTTGGTTAAATGCGATCGAGATCAATCTGTAGTACCGGGCTGGGTCTTGAGTGCTGTTTCAGGACTGAGGTTTGGTTTCTGTACGCCGGGCGCGATCAAATCATGACCAACGAAGAGCAGCAACATGCTAATAGCCAAACTTATGCTGACACTTTCAGCGCTAGCTGTCGGCACATCTGTCAGTGCTAGCATCTGGGGATCCCCTATATAGGAACACAGCAGCAAACCAGCTACAACCAGAAATGAATACCCCAGGAGTTGAAAAAGTCTTCCTGTTCTGGAAATCCCATGGTAAACCGCGTAGGTTCGGGACCAAGACCACAATATACCAATATACGAAAGGAGAATCACCGCTCCTCCAACTCCAAAAAGAGGTGGTAGATATTTGGAAGCTACCCAGAGGATTCCTATGCCCACTGCTGAGATGGGTAAGAATCCCAGCAACCAGGATTAGGAACCTTTCTCCCCGCTGTAGAGAAGTACTCCCAAGAAGGGAAGAATCAATGCAAAGGGCACCATGAGGTAGGTCTCAAGAAGAAATAGGGTTCCTTCGGGACTATACAAGGTGCCGATCAGTTCTTGAGCTGTATGAACCCGCTGCATCGGTACACGAGTCCAATGCCAGGCCTGCCAAGCAAATATGCTGAATACACCAAGCCAGAATAAATTAATCCCGATCTTCTGTCTATTCATCTTCTAATTCTCCATATATTTAAACGCTCATTTCTATTAAAATTTGTTGTCCAGGATGAGATCCCATCTTCCTGTGAGGGAACTTTGGTCCCTTAAATGGGCCTCAATTTCGATTTACTACAAGTGCCAGAAATCGATCCACATCGTACATCGCCGATTGGGCTGCTGGATTTACCTGTGGAAATGCAAGGTCAAAGCCATGTTCGGTCCAGGGCAGCACAACATCAATAGCCGGAACGCCTGCTTCAACCAGGTTTGCGTAAAGCTGTTCGTTGCCGTCCTGAGGATTGAGGCAATCTCTGTCCCCCCGTAAGCTCAGGGTTGGTGGGGAGCCAGGATTGACATGGGTTGTTGGGCAAGCCAATCGGTACATATCTGGTACGTCTTCTGGATAGCCGCCCAAAAGGATATCCAACCGGCCAGCATAAAGCATAGGATTCTTGGGATCGACTTTTGTTCCCAAGGGAACTGGAGGTTTGTGTTCGTTGTTATAACGTTGAGCACCCGCTTCCAGGTCTGTGGGAGGGTAGTAGGTGAGTAAGCCGCACACAGACAGGTCTGAGCCATTGAGTTCCTCCGGGGTTAATTCGGGCAGTTTAGGTGTGTACCCTGCCAATAGGGCGATATGTGCTCCCGCTGATCCTCCCCCTAAAACAACCTTTTCTGGGTCAACACCAAAACGATCTGCATTAGCCTTCATCCAAGCAACCGCCCGTTTGGCATCTCCAACCATCCCGTAAAGATCTACTTCTGGTATCAGCCGATAGGAGACATCCATCACGGTATGTCCCTGGGCTGCCAGGTGGCGGAAAAAAAATCTTGTAAACATATCTTTATCGCCGATTGCCCAGGCACTTCCATGCAGGTAAATGTACGCCAGGCTGGATGTTTTACCATCAGCTGGACGCCAGACATCACACAGCAGTTTCCGGTCCGTACCGGGAATGGTCCAGAAGGGGATATCACGCTCCACGACAGGCTGAGGAGATGCTTTCAAGTTTACGAACGGTACCCAGCGTCTATTGAGCATTTTCCTGGCAATAGCGGGTGTGATTTGGTCCTGCCAGTCAGGGCCAAAGGCATTATCGAATCCATTGTGATCCCGGGTTGCAACCCAGATATACCAGGTCATCCAAACCGCACCGATAATTCCCAGGGGCATTGCCCATATTGCGCCAGATACCCACCCAAGTACCGCACCGATCACTCCAAATACGGCCCACAAAGGAGAAAGCGCAGCTGCGATCAGGGGTAAAAATAACACCATCAACAGTTTTGTGCTTGGTCGTAGAAGGAAGAAGCCGCTCATCATAAGTGATATGCCTGAGAAGATATAAGCCAAGATGTTCATGATTTTCTCCTAATTATCTAAATGGACAGGTCCATGATATCGATCTCCGTTGATCCCAAAATATATTCACTGTCTTAATTATGATTCAACCTGAGGGCCAGAAATCGATCTACATCATACATTGCCGATATTACCGGTGGGGATATTCGTTGAAACACCATATCATATCCATGATCTGTCCACGGGTAAACCACGTTGATTGCCGGTACACCTGCTTCAACCAGTTTTGCATGCAGTTCACATGTCGCATCGACGGGGGTTATAAAATCCCTGTCCCCTTGAATGAGCAGCGTGGGAGGGCAATCAGGGTGGACATGAGATATGGGAGACGCCAGTTGATACATTTCGGGTACATCCTGGGGACGACCGCCCAATAGGACATCCATGCGCCCATAATCCTGCATTTCCTTGGTGGAAGTTGGACCGATGGGCACCGGGGGACGGTCATCGAATACGTGTTGCCTCTCGTGATGATATGCAACCAGCATATCTGTGGGACCATAAATCGAAATTACGCCACACACGGATAGATCCGTGTCAAGAATATCTTCCGGCGTAAATTCAGGATGATGAGGTGCGTATCCTGACAGCAGGGCAAGATGCCCACCTGCGGAACCACCCATTAAAACTATCTTTTCAGGGTCCACTCCATAATGGGAGGCATTGGCTTTCATCCAGGCAATGGCCCGTTTGACATCCCCGACCATGCCATGGATATCCACTTCGGGACAAAGACGGTAGGCAACATCCATCACGGTATGTCCCTCGGCTACCATGTGTCGAAAATATGCTCTGGTGAAGAAATCTTTATCGCCTATCCACCAGCCGCTACCGTGAAAGTGGATTATCGCCAGGCCCGAAACTTCTCCATTGGCAGGTCGCCAGATATCACATAACAATTCCCTTTCCGTATCGGGAATCCTCCAGAAAGAGACATCGCGCTCGAGAGATAATTCCGCAGAAGCTATCCGATTCAGGAGCATAGACCTACGTGTCCGAACCATTTTCCTGTATTGTTCCGGGAGTATCTGGTCTGACCAACCAGTACCAAAGGCTTTTTCAAAACCCGCATGGTCACTGGTGCAGCACCAGTAATACCAGGCCGTCATACCAGCGCCAACAAGACCTATCGGGATAGCCCAGTAAGCTTCGTATACCCATCCGAGAATTACGCCTGCCAGGCCCATTATCGCCAGGTATGGTGATAAGGCTCCTGCTGCTGATTTAGGTGCGAGGGAGAGCCACCCTATTGGATTTTTGGTTCGAATAACGAGCAGGATACCCATCAGAAGGGATAATCCTGAAAGAATTGTAACCAGAATTGTCATGATTTCACCCACTTTCGTTCTTCTGTTTGAGAGCTGATTCTATCTATGATCCTGTTGACAGAAATAAGATTCAATCCCAGGTCGCGAATTTTCACCAGGGCCCCGTGCAGGGCAGCCTGATCGAGCATACCTATCAGTGCTGTTTCTCCGCCTGGCTCCTGCTGCAGGGACAATCCCTCAAAACGCCCACTCCAGTTGTCGCTTAGGTGACCCGCCACGCGGATTTCGTACATTTCAGGAGCGTTCATGTTTTTTTTCCTCACGGTTCTTTCATCCATCGTGTTTTTTGCTCAACATAGTCCATTCGATTCATCTTCAAGATTGCCTGTATGCTTCCACTTTGAGTTCACAATTATCGATCACCAGCCTGCCGTCTTTGAACAGAGCCAAAACACGGCTGCCGATCAGACGCATGTCTTCGAGTGGATCGCCCTCCAGGATCGCCAGGTCGGCTGTTTTTCCAATATCGATGGAGCCGAATTCCCCATCCAGTCCCAGGGAGCGGGCACTGTTTATGGTGGCGATCTTGACCGCCTCGGCACCATTGAATGACAACGGATCCGGTATTCCTTCTAAAACATGGTCAAACATTTGCATTTCTAAATCGACCATGGCCGGTGTGCAAGGGGAGACAGTGTCGTTTCCTGTCGTCATCGGAACGCCTGCTTCGTACAGCTGAATAAAGTTTTCAAAAGTATTGGCGGCTTTTGAATCCCATCTGAAAAATCCAGAATTATCAATAATTCCCATGATCTTTGGTTTCCCACCGATGATATTCTTGTAACCATTCATCACACAATCTCGTAATTCAGGGACATAATAGTTATCTGCAATGTCCTGATATGTATAGGTTTTTTCCCTGAATGCTGTTAACCTGTCCAGTTTCCGCTCACCTTTCGAATTATCTCCAGCCAATTTCCAGGAGAATGCCGGGTAGAAAGCAGATAAAGTAGGTTCACAGAAAACACCGGAGGCCTGTAATGCATGCGCATCCTCTTCAGTAATCCGGGTATCAAAAGGCACGTGCGCCAGTGAAGAGATACCGGCCTTGATCCCGCGCCTCATGGAATCAACTGAAGTATGGTGCATCATGGTCTGCACCCCGTGTAGGCGTGCCTGGTCAACAAGCACTCTGAGCTGTTCTAATGACATTTGTGGCACAGACTTTCTGGCAATCAGGCTGAAAGATTCATCCCCAACCTTGATCACATCAGCCTTACGCTCATTGATGGCGATATCAACGGCTTGCCTGACCTGTTCTTCGGTTGCGTCTACAGGGAACGCCACGGCTCCAGCGAAAACTTGAGAAGGATCAACCTGGGGCAATCCCAATACCTTCAACCACAAAGGCAAATCCTCCTGCATATATGAACCCTCTGGTCCGACAACAACTGCCTGCAGTATGCGGGGCGCAGGGATACCAGCCTTCGAGAATTGTTCAATTCTGGACCTGTTTACACGCAGATCGGCGACAAATCCGGCATGCCGGATATTAGTGATGCCATGTGCCAGGCATTCAGCCATATTTTTAAGGATCTGCTCTTCTTCATATTTTTTTACAATACGCCTATCGCGGAAACCAGGAAACGGAGCAGGTGAAGATTCAGGTCCATGCATATGGGTGTTGAAAAGGCTGGGGAGTACTGTCTTACCCTGAAGGTCAATTGTGAAATCAGGGTCAGCATCGGTGCTATCGCCTGCTGGACCTGGCATCGCCTCTATCTTCTTGCCTTTGAGAATAATGCTTGTACCAGGTTTAAAGTAGCGACCATATTCAACATCCAGAATGCGACCATTCTTCAATTCAACCCGGGCCTGCTCACCGGGCTGGTAATCCTTTACGAAATTGGTTATCTTAGCTTCCATGAGTCTCTTTGCTCCATTTTATTGTTTTCCAAACAATCAGACCCTTAAAGTGAGAAAAATGCCTGTTTAATCGGGCAATAATGTCCGGGCAATATCCTCAAAATGATTGGTATAAGTTGAAATATGCCCATCCTCCGGGTAGACAAGCAATTGGGCATCGGAGAACTTATTCGCCACCTTCCGGGTCAGTTCTAAAGGATAATTTCGATCCAGCTCGCCATGAAACAGAACCACCGGCATCCGAATCTCCGCCAGGTCAAAATCCCATTCCCGCACGCACAGACGATAATCCCACACCACACCTCTGGTGCCCTGTCTCAATACCTCCTCCATAACTTGCTGGTTCATTTCCAATCGACCAGGCCGGGACATAATAGCATGATCAGCAGCCGGAAAATATTTATCAGGTGGTGTGGATGACCCCTCATTTTGGCCATTGGGTGTCTGGCTCATCCCTCGGGTCAAAGCCTTAATCAAGGGAGGCAAGAAGATGGGAGCATATCTCGTCACCTGCCACATCATGTTCATTGGAAAACCAATTTTGCCCACCGCCTCAGAATCTATCCGCCAGGAGCCAGAGGCAATCACAACTTTGCTGAGATACTCCGGGATCCTCGCTGCACAAACTGCAGCGTAAGCCCCGCCGCCTGATATCCCCAGGACGGAAAACTGGTTCAGCCCCAAATTCTGGGCAAGAAATTTCACATCCTCCGGCCAGTCAGAAAGTCCCCGTTTCTCCTGAAAACTGGAATTTCCTATGCCGGGACGATCAGGGCAGATTACACGCAATCCGAGCCGTGAAAACGTATCCTCACCAAGAAATAACGGTTCCAGACGTGAAGATGGTGTTGCATGAGAATAGAAAACTGGAAAGCCTTCAGGATTTCCGAACTCGGCATATGACAAGTTTCGTCCGTCGGGTAAGGTCAAGATATTATCGGTCTTCATATAAATCCTCTTCACGGGTTAAAAATTTATCCAAATCAAAAACCAGAATACTGTTTTGTCTTTCGAATGGTCCATACACATTTGATTTGTGCTGTCTTTCTGATGATAAGTATAGAAAATTCCTGCACCTTTGTCGCCATGCTATTGAGTAATCTTAAAGGAAACCCTGAAGATAAGGGTATTACTCAAAGGTAGTATACGGTTTAATAATCGTGGGATTTAAATCAGGTTCAATTGCTGGGTACGCGCGATGGCCTGGGTACGGCTGCGAACCCCCAGCTTACCGTAAATGTTGCTGGTGTGTTTCTTTATCGTATTGATAGTGACCACCAGTTCGCTGGCGATCTCCGGATTGGAATACCCAGCGCAGATCAGGCGCAGAATCTCCAATTCGCGCGGGGTCAGCGGGTCAGGAACTGTTCCCGGCTGGAAGCGAGCCGGATCTATAAATATTGTCTGACAGGCATCCAACAAAGAATCCAGGTAGAAATGGAACTCCTGAGGGGTCTCACCAGAACATCTCAAGCCTCGGAGCAGTGGCTCGATCTCTGGACCAGCATTAAGCCATAACCAGACATACCTGCCACCTTCACCCAAAGCTAATGCCTCGCGCAGAGCAGAGCGGGCAGGTTTATGTTCTCCCAACGCCTCCAGGACAATAGCCTGCTGGCTCAGCAGGCGAATTAATTCGCCATTGCTGTTCCCTCGCCGAGCACGGCGGATGGACTCGTCCAGCGAGGTGCGTGCTTCTTCGAAGCGACCTTCAGCACACAGCAGACGTGGGTACAACCATCCCCTCCAGATCAGCAGGTTGGCATGCTGAGTGGCGGATATTTGTTCTTCAAGGATGTGCAGATTCTTGCGTGCGGTATCCAGATCACCCGTATTAATGCACAATTGAGCCCATTCCCGATTGAGCTCACCGGTCAGGTAGGGTTCATTATTTGGGTTCAAGAATCGTTCAGCGTCATGGAGGATATTCCTCGCAGCGTCCAGATCACCGCCTGCGGTTGCCAGCTGTGCACGAAGGTAGTAACCTGCCCGCACAGCTTCGTTGAAACCACCGGGACGGGCAATGCGCAACCCGTGACTCAGGTGTTGTTCGGCTTCGTCGCGGCGGAACCGCTCCATCTCGATCCTGGCCATGGCGATATACAGCCACCCAACTGCGGGGAAGCTTGCATGACCTTCGTGTATAGCACGCTCAATGGACAGTCGGCAGAGTCGCTCTGCTTCATTCAAACGCCCTTGGATGAGCAGGTACATGGCCTGCCCATAGGTGCACCCGTAAGCCCCGACCAAGTTACCCTCTGCGTAAGCCAGAGAAATACCTTGCTCATACGCCTCAATGGCACCCTCAAAATCACCTGCTCCGGCGCGCGCCGCAGCCAGCATGTTCCAGACAGTACCGAGACCCTCAAAAAATTCCTGCGGCATGAGACGGCTGGCTTCCTCAGCGTATGCTACTGACTCAGCGTGCTTTCCCTGGTCGCGCGCCAGAACAGAACGCATCATCGCCAGCTGCACAGCCACCTGTTTCTGCTGAATGCCGCTCAACGTTCCCTCTCCCACCAGCTGTTCGTAGGCGTCATTGGCCTGCTCCAGGTATGGCTCAATCGCTGAATTGCGCCAGCTGAGGAAAAGTGCCCAGCATCTTGCCAGGGCAATATATGGATCGGGGCTTGTGCTGCTTTCAGGTAGGCCATCCAGCCAGCGCAACACTGTGGCAATCTCACCCCGGTGCAAAACCGGTACCCAATGATTCAGCACCTTCTCCCGGGCTTCCACCATATCCCCAGAAAACAATGCATGGTCCACAGCCTCACTATATAAACCCTGCTTCTCGAACCAAGCTGCCGCCTTCAGATGGAGGCTAGCAATCTCATCGGGATGGTCGCGCCGCAACAGCGTGTACAGCACTTCAGCAAATAGATGGTGGTAGCGGAACCAGGTATCACCAGTGTCGAGTGGGATCAGGAACAGGTTTTCATTGCGTAGCCCGTCCAGCACCTGTTGACTGGCAGGATTGCCGGTGACCTCCCTGCATAAATCCGCACAGAACCGGTCCAGGACCGAAGTACGCAGGAGAAATTGGCGTTGCTCGTCGGGCAGCAACTCCAAGACTTCTTCAGTCAGGTAGTCTAGGATGTACTGGTGGCTTCCCGTGAACCTTTCGATGATCTCCTCACGACCAGACTGGCCCTTCAGGGAAAGGGCTGCCAGGTTCAAACTGACGATCCAGCCTTCCGCATGCTGGTTTAAGGCCTCGACTTGCTCTGGCTTTAGATTCAGCTTCATCACATCATTGAACAGCAACGAAGCTTCCTCAGCTGAGAATTGGAGCTGCTCTGCCCTGATTTCAGCCAGCCGATTATGCGCACGCAGCCGTGCCAGAGAAAATGGGGGATCGATCCGAGTGAGTAAAATCAGGTGAAGATTTGGGGGTTGGTGTTCCACTAGGTAACCCAAGCCCTGATGAATTTCTGTTGCCTCGATCATATGATAATCATCCAGGACTACGATCAAATCTTGCGGCAGCTGGGAGAGGTCATTGATCAGACTGACCGCCACTGGCTCAGTGCTGCGTAATTGGGGTGCACTGATCATCTGGCGAGCCTCTACCCCCGTATCCATATAAATAGTTTGAACGGCGGCGATCAGATACGTCCAGAACCTGACAGGATCATTATCCCCCGGGTCTAGTGAAAGCCAGGCAGCCTGAATACCATTATCGGCAAGCCAGCTGGATACAAGGGTAGATTTTCCAAAGCCTGCCGGAGCTGAGACAAGGGTCAGTTTGCGGTTTAAACCTTCATTTAGACGCTCATTCAGGTGTGGCCGCGGTACCAGTTCTGGACGTCGTGGTGGAAGATAAAGCTTCGTGCTGAGCAGCTGTTCCAATTTTGACCTTGAAATGCGAGAGTATCGAATTAACGATAATCAATTCCATGATGGTTAAGGGTTAGGTCTGATCTGAGGAGAAAGATATCTCCTCAAGTGGATTCCCAGCTTGACCACATTGAAATTATCGATCCTCAGGTTTAATCTTGTTCATTATAGCATGAGGGATCTTATCAAGATTCACTGGTCAATAATAGGGAGAAATTATCACTGAGCAGGGGTATAAGTATGAATATGATTCCAACACCGGGATCCAATTACAACCGATTCATACCATTTTCTCCACTACCATTATTAACTGAACAAAGTAAATCCCCCAAGGATCAAATTATCCCCCTGGCCAAATTCTTATACATAGGAAAAAACGCCCCTCGTTCTCATCTAACGCAAATTGTGGATGGCGTCGGATTCAACCGAACTTTAGGGAGTAGGTTTCCAACCATATTCGCATCAGCATAGGGTGCCGGCATAACGAGTACACCCATCCCACCGGGCTTGAGCCAAAAATTATCAAGTTTAGTTATGGATAAAGGGCTTTCTTGTATCGGAGTGAAGGACTAAATTGATTAACTTTCACCTTGGTCTTGTTCGAGGGCGAATACCACAGCTTCATCCAAACTGAGCTGTTTGCCATTTCTAATTAATCGCTCTAATTCCTTTGTCCCAATTTCCCCCTCTAACTGTCTCATCGCCTGGTCTTTGTCAATTAATTCTTGCGGGTCTGTGCTGGGTGAATTCATTCGCTCCCGCTCAATCTGAGCCGCGCCAAGCAGCTGGGCAGCATATGCGAATCTTTTACTCCTGATGGCGATGTAAGCAAAACACTCTAACTGGTGAGCCACCGCGGCTTGATGTCCTTGTTCCTGCCAGGATAGGATAGTCTGGCGGTAGATCGCCTCTGCTTCGTCCAATCTCCCCTCCTGGCGGTAAAGGTGGGCCAGTTCACTTCGCCCTGTAGCCACCAGCCGTTGATTTCCCAATCTCTCATTCGCCTCAACAGCCAGTATGTAATACCTCTCAGCTTCGGATACATCCCGGTTCAAGCGCGCCTCGATAGCCTGCACATAATACACCCAAGCCTTGACAAAGAGCACATCATATTTTTCAACGAGTTCAATCACCTCGGTAATCGCCCTTTGTCCCTTTTCAAAATCGCCTTTGACAAAATAGGCTTGCCCAACCGAAAACAATGCCAGGATTAATTCCAACTCATAGCCTTTCCGGTGGCAAACGTCGATGATTTCAACCAATTGTTCGATGATTTCCCAGGTCACGTTGGAACCCATGGCTTGTGCCTTCATCCCAAGAGCGAAAGCCAATAGACGTAATTCATCAAATTTACGGGCAAGCTGAATACACTCATCCAAGATCGATTGACCGTTGAGCATCTCTCCATGCGTGACGAGCAGCCAGCCTAGTGAACTCAAAGCGCGGATGAGATCCGTCATGGGAATGTCCGTGTGTTGCTCTTCCAAGATGACTCTCGCATGAGCAATGCTCTGCTCCAGCCACGAGCGAGCTTCCCGGTAGTTAATCCAACTTGCTTCAAATTGAAGCAATTTCCCGGCGAAGTGCAGGGTCAATCCTGGGCGATCCTCTGCGATCCATCCCATAACCGATCGCAGGTTATCTCCCTCCACAGCAAACCGGTCCAACCAATTGTAGAATTCAGGTCCTAGGGCTTGCTGGTCAAACAAATCCACGAGACCAACGAAGAAATCTGCGTGGCGATTGCGTAGAACCTCACCTTCCCCAACTTCGAACAATTTATTTTGGGCATATTGACGGATACTCTCCAACATTCCGTACCGAGCTTCCCCTACAGCTGGATACTGTACCGTGACCAATGACTTGTTGATCAGCTGCTCCAGCAGAATGAAAACCTCGAACTCGTCCAAAGGCTCGAAGCCAGTTACAGACTGGGCAGCTTCGAGAGTCCACCCTCCGGAGAAGACGGACAAGCGGCGGAGGAGGACACGTTCTTGCTCATCCAACAAATTCCAGCTCCAATCAATGAGTGCCTGCAGGGTTTGCTGGCGAGGAAGCGCGGTACGACGTCCGCCAGTCAGCAAACGGAAGCGATCATTGAGATGCAGCGCGATTTGATCGACAGACATCATCCGCAGTCGGGCAGCCGCCAGCTCGAGCGCTAAGGGAATGCCATCCAGGCGGCGGACAATTTCAGCAATCGTTGAAACGTTTGTGTTGTCAAGGGAAAAATCAGGTCGTACAGCACGGGCTCTCTCCAGGAAAAGCCATACCCCTTCTGATGTGCGGATCTCTTCGATGTTCAGCTCGCCTTTAATGTCCGGGATTGAGAGTGAAGGAATTTGGAGGGTCGTCTCCCCGGCAATGAAGAGCGCTTCTCTACCGGTAACTAAAATTTTCAATTTTGGACAATTAGACAACAGTCGTTCAGCAAACTCGGCGCTCTCGCGCACAAGGTGTTCGACATTATCGAGCAGGAGCAACAATTCCTTGCGGCGCAGGAATTCGATGAGCGTTTCGAGCATCTGGCGACCGGGTTGCTCCTGCACGTTGAGAGCTGCGGCCGCACGTTCAGGGATTAATCCGGGTTCTGTTAGTGGTGCTAATTCGACCAGCCAAACCCCGTCGGGATATTCTTCGATGAGTTCTTCAGCCACTTGCAGCATCAGGCGGGTCTTACCCGTTCCGCCAGGACCAAGGAGGGTGAGGAGTGAAGAGTCTTCTAGTAAGCGCTTGATTTCCGCCAGTTCTTTTGAACGACCGATAAACGATGAAGCCTGCCGGGGCAGGTTATGTTTAAAGGCAGCCAGCGATTTCAGCGGCGGGAACTCAGCGACCAGGTCCGGGTGACTGAGTTGGAAAATATGTTCAACCGAAGCGATACCTTTGAGACGGTGTTCTCCGAGATCGGTCAAACTGCACCCTGGGGGGAGTGATTTTCTGACCAAGGTTGTGGTAACTTCCGAGAGCAAGATTTGGCCCCCAAAACCGAGACTCATAATGCGAGCTGCCAGGTTCACATCGAGCCCATAGAAATCACCTTCCCGTTCCTGGGTTTGACCGGTGTGAATACCCATCCGGATTCTTAGCGGACCGATAACCGCAGGCCAGGGCTCAGCAGCTATTCTCCGTTGCCCATCCAGCGCAGCGGAAACGCCATCTGAAGGTGATTCAAAAACTGCGTGGAATCCATCACCGGTTGATTTCACCACCTTGCCTCGGTGCTGTTCAATGACTCCACGAATTAACGCATCATGTCTAGCAGCAACCTCCTGCATCTCATTCGGATACCTCTCCCAGAGGGGAGTGCTGTCTTCGAGATCGGTGAAGAGAAATGTGAGAAGCTTGAGGTCGATGACTTCTTTTCCATCGCTATGATTCAAGGTTTCAATCCTCGTATCATCAAGAGCTCATTTCCTCCCTTTCCTTCATCAGGCAAGAGAGGGCGTAGATTATTCGGCACCATCGGACCTATTTTAACTGATTCAATCCTGGACATGACCCTTTCTTTATCAAGTATGGCACAGGGGAGGACTAAACAGGGTGGCTGATTGATGCCATTTAACCCATCTCTCTGTTCTGCAAAGGCTGCCTCACGCTGATGCCCCTGGAAAGTTT
>CP070764.1:4379029-4466418 GCA_020349245.1 Chloroflexota bacterium
AATAGAATTTCATCCCCTTCCAGGCGGACGATCTGCCAGATGGATGAGATCGGTTCGATCGGCACACTGGGGAGCTCTTCCCCCTGGTGGTTGAACACACACAATTTTGATGGGCCACCATCCAGTTCGACGATATAGAGCAGATCCTGCGTTGGTGAAAAAGATTCGATCGCACCGGTTCTCTGGGGAACGATCGTTTCTGCATTCGATAGATTAGGATCTACCAGGGGTAATCGAAGGATTTGCCCTCTTGGTGCACCTTTACGAGAGAGCAGGTAGAGATAACCATCCGGACCCAGGGCAGCTTCCTGAACCTCGTCTTTGAATTCGGTCACCTGCCGCCATTGTCTTTCCGGTCCCATGAGATAATGGGCGATTTCACCACCGTCACCATTCCTGACTAATGCCAGCAGGTATTCGGCATCGTCGGTTGTGTGCAGTTCGATCTCAGCGATGCGGGGGAATTCCTCACCGATGACGTAGCTGTCATTTTCAACTGGCTTTCCGAGATAGTGAAAATAGACCTGCTGGTAAAAAAACATGTCCTCCTCAGGACGCTCTCCCTGGCGCGGATAGCGGGTATAGTAGAAACCGCTACTATCAGCATTCCAGGCAACGCTCCCGCCAGCTGTGGGGTAGTTCACCCTGGAGATCAGGTCAGGCAGCTGAATCCCCGTCTCAACTTCAAACAAGTAAAGCGAACCATCCTCGCTTCCACCCTCAGAAAGTGAAATTGCTACCAGCTGCCCGTCAAGCGAGGGGCTGTAGAAATCGATGGCGGTATTGCCGGAAGGATCATATTCGTTTGGGTCGAACACAAGCCGCTCTGTTTCCAGATCGTAAGGTGATTCCAGTGATACCAGGAATGGCTGTTGTCGAGGAGGTTGCCATTTTAGGGTGAACAATTTGCCCTTGACATATTGGGCTGCAAAATACATCGTCGTGTCCGAATAGAGAAACTTCAAGCGCTCGTAGAGTGATTGGCGATTCGGGTAGCGCTCGAGAATAGACTGCGTGTATACATTTTGGCTTTCGATCCAATCTCTAACCGCTGGATCCTCCGCCGCCTCCAGCCAGCGGAAATCATCCTGGACCTGGATTCCGTAGTACTCATCTGTGACTTGTTTTTTGGGTGTGGTGGGATAATTCATCCTTGAATACCTTTCCTTTTGTAGCTGCTTCAATCAAGGCTGAGAGCCCTGGTCTCGAAGTTTAAGGATTATACCTCTCTCTCGGTTCGTTGTCGCTGAAGCAAGGATTCAAATTCGGGTCGAAAAGTGTGTTTGGGTAAGACCATGTGACAAATATTCTATCTGAAGCAATTATTCTAGGCAAAGAATATTGGATCTGTAGAAAATGAAGTACAGGGCTGAATATCATAATCCGGGACTGGCAATTTGGGTTATTTGGAGTAAGACATGAGCTGGCGCTCTGCAGTAGCTTTCATCAAGCATCTGTATTAATCAAGGCTAGGGGGGTGCACCTAATTTACCAAAAATTCCCAGTCAATTACAACCACCAGAGGTGCGGGTGAAATTCCATTCGCAGGCAGGGTGATCATTAAATTCTTCAACTTTCATCAGGTGGCATGAGTTATTTGATAAGATAGGAGGCAATTTATTGGGTTGAATTTTTTCCCTGGAGGCAGCTGTGGCATACGATGAAATTTTAGCGGAACGGATCAGGAAGGTTATGGACCAGGAACAGGGGACTGCAGAAAAGAAGATGTTCGGCGGCATAGGATTTTTTATCCATGGGAATATGGCTTGTGGGGTGCATAAAGACATGCTCGTCGTGCGTGCTGGTCCTGATTCTTATCAAGAAATGATCAAATCTCCCCATACCCACCCATTTGATATAACCGGTAAAACCATGAAAGGGTGGATAATGGTAGAACCAGCGGGTTTTAAAGGTGAAGATGATTTCCAGCAATGGGTCTCATCTGGAATCAATTTTGCTTTAACCCTGCCTCCGAAATAAAGTATTGTAATTTACACTGTGTGTACCGCATGAAGAATGAGGTGATATATTCTTCTTGATGGGGTCTTTTGCTTGGGTTTTATCAGCTTATTTTCCCCCGGGTACCCCCTTGTCGATACCCAAAGGAGATTTCTTAGATGGAAAAGCAGGCGATCATGGATTTTTTCAAGCAGCAGCTCGGCCAAGATACCAGCCGCTATTCCTTACCACCTCCAGTCTTTGAGTTGATGAAAGGGGAGTTTATTGAAATTGATCTTGCTGCCGGTTGGATCCGGTGCAGATTTGAAAACCTGGACATCTTCCAAAATCCCTTCGGAGTGATGCAGGGAGGCATGGTGGCGACTGCGGTAGATAATACCCTGGGGCCGTTAAGCATGCTGGTAGCGCCAGCAAATGTCACCCGCAGGCTGGAGATGAAATATAGCCTTCCGGTTACTGAAGATGTTGAACATCTCTATGTGGAGGCCAGGTTAAAGGCGCGCCATGGGCGGAAGCTATATTTCAATGCGGAAGTGCGCGATCAACGCGGAAGACTGCTGGCGCGCGGGCAGGCATTCCACTGGATTATCGCCGAGGAAGAACAGAAACCAGGCTGAGTGCAATCGCTTTCAACTAAACTGGGGATTCTATTTTTGAGAATTGCGAATGTATAAAGGCTTGAAGCGAACTGCCCAATAAAATCGTCATAGAAAACCACACCGGGAATCTTGTATATCGAAAAGTTTCCTGATTTTGTTAATCGATTAAGTGGTAAATAAGATCTTTAAGCGGGATTTTGGCTGTCACAATTCGTTCAGCATACCAAAATCCCGCTTGAT
Source organism: Chloroflexota bacterium (assembly GCA_020349245.1). Taxonomy (GTDB): domain Bacteria; phylum Chloroflexota; class Anaerolineae; order Anaerolineales; family UBA4823; genus PFL25. The sequence goes on from CP070764.1 coordinate 4,381,828, forward strand.
CGATGATCTTTATGCTTTGGTTGCTTTTCAGTTGCAACCCTATCCTCTGAGTCCAGATTCCTTATCTATTCTACAATCACCATGTCGCTGGCGCTGCGCCCAAAGACCTCCGGGGAGTACATTTCCTCCGCCTTGGCCGGCGGTACTACGAAGGTGCCAGGCGTGGTGGCTCTCGCCACGTAGGTGTAGTTGTAGACACCATCCCAGAGTAAAGAGGCGAAAGCTTCAGCGCGCTCGTCGCGCATGTTCTGGTGTTCGTACCAGGTGCCCCACCACCACCAGCCATAATGGTATTCGGTGCTGTTGGGGTCCTGAGGTACACTGCCAGAGACAGCCAATGCCGGGTTGACGATCTCCAATCCAGCCGGGAGTGGGTCAACCAGAGCAACATGGTAGCGCCGGTTGTCGGCCACCATCTGCAAACGGACTCGCACCCGGGCCCCAGCCTTGATATGCCAGGTACCCGCCTCGTCTTGAAACACATCGTCCGGGTCATCGACAGCTTCGTAGCTGCGCTGGATGACGAATCCCATATCCAGGGCTTCTAAATTCAAATCCGTGGGTGCGTAGCGCAGACCCAGGCGGTAGTACAGCCGCCCTGGACCTTCTTTATTGAGAATCAAATCCTGCGTATCCTGCTCCGTTTCCAGGAGGTAAACCATCGGTATCTTGGTCTCACGGATATCCGTGGTTCGCCCGACGAATTCGTGTTCGGCGATATAGGTATCACCCAACCAAATGCGGGCAACGAAATCCGGTGTCTGCGCTTCGAAGGTGTTGAAGTAGTGGTTCAGGGCGAGCAAGATGAATACATTTTCCTGGGTATTTGACCAGTGTCCCTGTTTACGATGTGCCAGAAGACCATTGACCACCTTGGGGATCAGGTCGTGATCCGGGCTGTCGGCGATCATCGCATCCAGGAATAAGGCATCTGTACGCCGGTCTGAGTTCAACAAGAGGTATGCCTGGTCGTCATAAGAGGTGGTGAAGTTTGCTGCTCCAGCTGTCTCGACAGCCCGGTTGTTGACGAATCTGCGAATGGTCTCCAGTTCGGTGCTTGATCCCGGGTCATCGATAAGCACCTGCCAAATCCAGGCGATGGCATCCATCGGCAGCTCCTCGATCGGATCCTCGTTAAACACACGGCGAGCTTTCTCCACATCCCGGTCTCCCATCAGCTGCCGTACATAAAGCGCATAGGCGCTGAGGGTCTGGCGAGTTTGCCGATTGTAGTAATCAGGATAGTGGTTCTCGATCTCTCGCAGGTAGGCGAGGGAACTGCTCCACATCTCCTCTGGGACGGGAAAATCCATTTCTCTGGCCTGCTGCATTGCATGGGCAGCATGGATGGTGTTGAAAGGTATCGAGTCCTGGCCTCGTCGCCAGTAGGGGAAACCTCCGTCGAAGTTCTGCAAACCGCCAAGCGCTTCAATATCCCGCACAACTGCGGCTTCCATCTCCTCTGGAGAGGGCATTCCCTGGGCGGAAAAAGCGGAGAGTACATCCCGCAGTGCGGCAACCGCCAGGATGCGGGAAGCGATTTGTTCGCTGCATTCGTAAGGGTAGGAAATCAGGTAGAGCACGGCATCGGTAAGAGCCTGCAGCGCAGTGGAGGAAGTGCTGATCTCCAACCCACCAAACTGGGGGAATGTACCGCTGGGGGCTTTCACCGGCTGGATAATGCTGCCCTCATCGACAACACCGTAAGTAGCAAAAGCCTCTGTTGTGGCCGGTGTGAATACTGGCAGCTCGATAACTGCTGCATCGGCGAAATCACCGGCGACAGCCGCAATCTGTAAACGCGCGGTTCCTGCCATAACCGTGGCAGCCGGGAAGCGCACTTCCACTCGATCCCTGGCTGGCACCACCACGCGCAGGCCAGGGCTGCCGGTGAGCTCCAGGTTGCCTGCCTGTACGACCACGTCCACGCTCAGATCCTCATCGGTCTGGTTCTGCAAAACGACAGGTAGTTCAAGTTTGTCTCCAAAGTTCAGGAAGCGAGGTGCAGAGGGTCTCACCATCAGGGGCAATCTGGCGGTTAAGTTTGCTTCGGCAGAACCAAACTGGTTGCCGTCATCCACTGCCACGACCATCACCCGGTAGCGGGTCAGGTTGTCAGGGAGTTCTATCTGCACCCTGGCTCTTCCATCGGCATCGGTGCGCACCTCGGGAGCGAAAGTGGCCAGGGGGTTGAAATCCGTGCGGATCTGGATTGGCTGTGCTGCCTGGCCAGCCATATCTGCCGCGGGCTCCGCAGCTGGCGCTTCGAGCGGTGCTTCAGCTTCCATGACCAAGCCTTCCTCGATAACCTGAGTGGAGAACGCTTTATCCATGACGGAGCGCTCTGCCTCTTCGGTTGCATCCAAGGCCAAGGGGTCTACCAGCACGATGCTGGCCCGCCCGTATGTACTGCTTAAATCAGCAGAGCGCTCCAGGTAGAAGACCGCCAGCGGATCAGCCAACTGGTAATTGCTCAATGCCAGGATGGCTTCATCGACCACAACCACAGCCAATTCTGCCCCGGCTACTGGATTTCCCCGGGCATCATTGAGCTGCAAATCAAGCAGCGTCTCCCCACCCGGTTCCAGCTCCGTTTCGCGGGGTGTGACTTTGAGTGATAATGTCCGCTGTGTGGGGGGAATACTCAATCCCAGCTGCCCGCTGGCGTAAGCCGGTCGTGGGGTGACACCTTCCAGGATCTGACCCTGGTCGTCGAAGCGTGGAGCCGCTCCGACCAGGTCTACCTGCAGTTGCAGATTGGGAATATATTCAGCTTTGATAGGAACCTTCAGGGTGATCGAGTCCGAATCCATCTCGAAACGTTCAGTGTAGAGCATACCGCTGCGGCTCACGGTCAGTAAACCTTCAGCAGGGCTGAAGGGTGCCTGAACGAGGATCTCGGCGGTTTCACCAGGTTGGTAAGTTTCCTTGTCCGGGATCAGAGTGACTGATTCCTGTTCTACACGACGAGAGGGAGGTGTCTCACCGCCACTCACCCAGCGGGTGAATTGGCTCTGGTTCCGGCGCCCTTGCTGGTCAGTTACCTCTGCGTTGATCTGGTAACGTCCCCCAACGGGTGTTTCGAATGTGCAGGTGACAGGCTCTGTTTCGGAACCCTTGGTGCATTCCTGCTGATCCACCTCGACTTCACGCCAATCACCCTTGCTGTATTTCCATTCCAGGCGGGCGGCAGTGATCTTTACCGGGCGATCAACAACCGGGTTGCCATCAAGGTCGGTGACGATAAACTCGATTTCAAGCGGATCGCCGCGATCGACGAAGATACGCTCGCTGCGGATGCCGATGTAGAGTTCTGCCGGATGGACCAGCAGGGTGGTTGTGCCTGCCCAGGCCTGGCGATTGACGTCAAACACAGTCGCTTCTGCCAGGAGGCTGTAAGGGCGAGGCTGTTCTAGGCGGTCAAAATCCAGGCGCAAGAAGTGATTTCCAGTTGCATCAGTTTTCCCTTCAAACACCTCGATTTCAACGGATTCAAAACCGTATGGACCAGATCCTTCATAAGCGATGAAGGGTTCGTAATACCACCACCACGGCTGCCAGAAACCGAAGGTAAAATCAGGCCAATTTGGAGGCGAGTAATTGCTGGGGGAGGTCGATACCTGCCAGGAGACATCTGCGTTCGGCAGGGGTCCTCCGGCGTAGTATTTCGCCTCCACGGCGACAATCGCATGTTCGCTGACAAAATAGGGTCCTTCGGTCTCATTGCGGGCGGTGACCTCAAATTCGGGTCGCCTGAATTCCAGTATCTGGAATTGGTGATAATACTGGCCTCCATCCAGGCCGCTGAGATTCCCTTCTGCGTCCAGGATGAGCTGTGCATATCCCAGGTTGGTGGGATCCGGGAGGGTAAAAGTGAAATCAAAGCCTCCTAAAGCATTGACCTCGCTGCGCCCTACCCCGAGCTCGTTTCCCTGGGGACCGATAACCTGGTAGCGGATCGCGCTGACACTGCTGCCCACCGGGCCAACATCGCCATCCTGTCTGCCCCCGACGCGGCGCAGCCAGCCTTTCACGGACATCTCCTCCCCTGGTTTATAAACCTGGCGATCATCAAAAACGTACCAGCGCAATTGATCATTGGGCGGCCAGGGTTGCCAGGCTGCGTCACCCCAATAATCAGCAGACCTTGGGAGCAATGCCCGGTCATCACCCTGGCTGGCGGTGAGGTATTGGATACCTTCACCTGGGAGGTCAAATTTCGCCGTACCATCCGCTTGGGTGACAACTTTTGTTCCGGAAGGATCGCCCTGGATAGTAACCCCCGGTAGGGGCGCACCATCTTTGAGAGCAGTGGTCCAAACAACCATCTCGCTGTGGTCGGAAAAGGCATCCAGTCCGATCTGGGTCACCTGCACCCATGTGTGAACGGTCTCCCAGTAACGATCTTCCTGGAATAATCCCTTGGGTGGTTTGACGATGACAATAAAATGACCGAACTCACCCTCCATAACCCGGCTCAGATCGACGCTCACCTCCGTGAGGATATCCGTCGGTGTCTCCAGGCGCAGGGTCTCATCCAGGACCAGTTTGCCAGGGGGCTGGCGCTCGACATCGGTCCGCTGGAATTCCCGCAGGTATTCTTGGTATGCGGGCCAATTGGAGGGTTCCACGGTGTAGATTTTCACCTCTAGGCGGTTGTAGTTGATTGTAAACAGGGATAACTCTGGCTTGGTCGCGGCCGGGTCCAGGGTTACCAGGATCCCTTCTGGTCCAAAAAGCAGGGGCTCAGCTGAGCCAACCCGGATGGAGAGCGTTTGTTCCCTGCCAAGCGTTTGCCCGAAAATATCCCGGATCTCCCCGCTGACGGTGATGCGATATGTGGTCTGCCCTTGAGAAGCACCGCGGATATTGATCGTGTCGCCGAAGATGTTTACTGTGGCACCGGGCAGTTCAGGGCTGATGGTTAACAGGCTGTCATCATAACTGTCGACGTCAATCGGGTTGTTGAAGCGGATGTAGAATGGGGTCAGGGGACGACATTCTTGGTCGCCCCAGCTGCAGCCGTGTTCCACGATTTTCAGCGGGGCATAGGTGTAAAAGTCAAAGGATTGCACTTCTTCGGTCAGCAGCGGTCCTTCTGCGGAGGGTGTCCCGGGTCCGATTGACACGCTAACCGGGGTATCCGCAGGCAGCGATTCGAGGGCACGGAAGGCCAACCAGCGCCCTTCGCCAGCATTCTCAGCCAGCTGTTTGGCTGTTTTTTCCTCCGCGACTTCGTCCTCACTGGCGAGACGCAGGCTGACAGTCCGGTTGCCGGCATTTACCCTGATGGTCTCAAGGACGGCCTGCGGATTGATGCGCTGATCGAAGGCGACGAAGAACAGTGGATCGAGCGGTTGGGGAATGTCATATGGATATTTGGAGATCACCTTGGGTGGGGGTGTGCTGAAGGTCCAGCTGACTTCCTGGTCGAGAACGCCGCCGATCGCCGAGCGGGTCCCAGCCGGGATGGTTGCCCGGTATGCTGTAGCCTTGGGCAGGCGGTCGATCTCTGCTGAATCAAACTGGAAGTTCAGGGTTTTGGTGCCCAACCAGCGCCAGGTGCCGGGCAGGTCAGGTTCCAATTGAACTGGGACTTCTTCAGCAGAGAGGTCCTCCAGTGTTCCCAGGGGCACCATGGGCTGGTTGAAGGTGACGTTGACGAATGGCGCTAGAGGGATTTCCCCCTCCGGTGCAAATCTCATTACCTCCAGCGGACCGGCGCTGACCGGCCCAGGTATGTCGAGCGATTCCTCGGGGGGAAAAGGCTCTTCGATTGTATCCCCGGTACGGGGGGGTGGGATAGGCTCAGGCGGGAGGTTGAAGTCAACCTGGTCACCGGAGTCAACGGTTATCGATGGCAGTCGGAGCAGAATCTGCTCAATCTCTGCTTCAGAGAGCGGTTCGGTGCTGACCTGGGGCACGCTTTCAGTTACCTGGGGCTGGGGCTGTCCTTCGCTGAGCGTGATCTGCAGGCCGGAGTCTGCTTCACTCATCTGTCCACCTTCAAATTCAATGCTCGAGGTATCAACCAGTGATGGATTGGTTTGTCCCTGTGGTTCATGCCAATCCAGACTGGGAATTATAAATCCAAATATTAGCGTAGCCAATGCTCCTGCGGCGAATATCCCCCCACCAACCAGCAGGATAATTCGATTGCGTGACCGGGTCGATTTTTTCTCTTCAGACATCGTTAATGCCCTCCACCAAATAAGTACAAATTCAAAATATGTTCAGTTATCTTCTGGATAGACGCTTCACTATGCGAGTTAGTTCCGCCAATCTGTATATCCAGGAGAACAGGTTCTGTTATTTTTCGGGATAATATCACGCGCGGGATGCTCCCTGAGCATTCATGGTTGCAAGAATTATCCCAAGAAATTTGGCTTTTTTGAAGACATGGGCTGTAGCAGTCAGGATGGTTTTCACTCTTTGATCCAGTAGATTTTCCCTTATCCTTGCCAAACATCCAGCAATACCAAGGTTGTGAGGATGGAAAAGCATTATGTTATACTATTGATGTAAAGGTGATTTTTACTGGGCGGGGAAGCACACTACACCTCTCACTGTTGATCTGCATGTCCGTTAAAAGCGCAGTTAGGTCACCATGATAACTTGCTGTGTTTTGAGCATAGTGGTTTTCCAGCGCCTGCATCGACGGGGAAATTATTGGAGGAGGTGATGTCAAGACAATTCTATCCTGAAGGACGATAAATGCAATTCATATCCACCTGAATGCAGTTATGTGATATGAGATTTCAACCAGGAGGGCTTGAAATGACGCGTAAAAAATCTATAACTATTTTTGGTGTCTGCATGATCGTGATCCTGTTCGCTGTTTCCCTGGGGACTGTCACGGCGCAGACCACGCTCACGGATATGGAACAGCTGGGGCAATCCATTTTCTTTGACACAAATCTTTCTTTACATGAAAATCAATCTTGTGCTACCTGCCATGCGCCGGAAGCGGGTTGGACTGGGCCTGATTCTATTGTGAATGCTGGACCTGCGATATACGAAGGCTCCGTAACTGGACTCTTCGGCAACCGCAAGCCCCCCAGCTCGGCATATGCCACGCTTAGCCCAATCTTCCACATGGACAAGAAGGGGCTCTTCGTGGGCGGCAACTTCTGGGATGGCCGTGCAACGGGAGAGGTGCTGGGTAACCCGGCTGCAGACCAGGCGCAAGGACCTTTCTTGAATCCCTTGGAACAGGCATTAGCCGCGCCGGCTGACGTTGTTGCAAAGGTATGTGCCGCTAGTTACGGCGATCTCTTCAAGCAGGTGTATGGAGAGGCGATGTGTGAACCGGCAAATGTATCGGAAGCTTATGGAGATATTGCTCTGGCTATCGCTGCCTTTGAAGCTTCGCCGGAGTCAAATGCCTTCACTTCCAAATTTGACCTGACGTTCGATGGGAAAGTCAAGCTCGACAAGCTGGAACAGCGCGGCTACGCCCTTTTCCGTGGGAAAGGGAAATGTCACCTGTGCCATATCAGCAACGGCAAAATGGCGCTGTTCACCGATTTCACCTTTGACAACCTGGGTTTACCCAAGAATCCTGAAAATCCCTTTTATTATGCCGATCCTCTCTATAATCCTGATGGCTATGATTGGGTGGATCCTGGCTTAGGCGGCTTCCTGGGATCTCGAGATGAATACAAGGATTATGCTGCGGAGCACATGGGTATGCACAAGGTGCCCACCTTGCGCAACGTGGACCTGAGACCGGGTCCCGATTTTGTCAAGGCTTATGGCCACAACGGCTACTTCAAAACCCTGGAGGGTATTGTGCACTTTTACAACACCCGCGATGTCCTGCCAACCTGCCTAGATGATTACACCGAGGCACAGGCTTTAGCGTCTGATTGCTGGCCGGCGCCGGAAGTCCCCGAGAATGTCAACACCGTTGAGCTGGGTAATCTCGGCTTAACGCCAGATGAAGAGGCGGCGATCGTCGCCTTTTTGAAGACGCTCTCTGACGGCTACCAACCCTGATCATCCCCGGGGAAGGGGAGGTGAATTCCCCCGACATGGTCTTCAGGATGCAGGAAGAACAAACAGTTCCCCTTCCCTATTTAATCAAAATATGATTCAAGAGGCTGCCCTAATCACCAGGGCAGCCTAAAATAATATGGTACAGTATTCTTCCCCGAAAAGCGATCCGGGCTTTGGAAACAAAGGGATTAAATCCTGGGATGAAATCATCCATGGTGCTGAGTTTGAAGATATGATTAGTTTTTTCTCTGGCGAACTTGGATTGATTTTTGTCAAGTAGATGTATCACAGGGTAAAAAATGATTAAAATTGAAAATTCAGTGATAATCGAGAAGCCAGTCTCAGAAGTTTTCGCCTACACCAATAATCTGGCAAATTCGCCCAAGTGGCAAAGCGGGTTGGAACGGATCAAGTTTAAGGAGGCAACTCCCAAGGTCGGTGGGCGGTTCATTGAGGTTCGCAAGATCATGGGTCGCGAAATGGAGACCTTGCTCGAAATCACCGGCCTTGAAACAAACCAGCTATATTCCGCCAAGACCCTCTCGGGCCCGATTCCCTACCAGGTCCAGGTGATATTTGAAACCGTGGAAGGCTTCACCCGCATGACCACCAAGGTTCAAGGTGAGGCGCGCGGGGTTTACAAGATGGCAGAAGGCACAATCGCCAACCAGATCGAAAAATCTCTGCAAGAAAGCGGTGAACGGTTAAAAGGAATTCTTGAGGGGATCTAGACCTTCTGGGGGAGATTTTGGCAGCTTTCTATCCCAATTGGTTCTGGTAAACAATTGGCTCCCTGGATTTTCAACCCCCACCCATCCTGGATTTCAGGCAAACCAGCGTTGCCAAAAAGATCTTTTTTGCTCCCATCCAGCGATGACTGCCTGTGTGCTCCGGTAACCCTGCTCGATAAACTCTTCCGTGTGTTCGAAATCCCAGAGATTGACCGGTTTGCTACCCAACAGGTTTACTCTTCTGACGGGCACTCTACGGCTCTCCGCCAGTGCCAGCTCCATCTCGATCTGGCGTTTCGAAACTGTGAACAATAGCTTGGTCAGAAACTGACCAAATCCGGGTCCAGGCGCTAGGGGTTCTCTTAAGTCAGATAAATCCAGGGCGATGATCTCTTTCGCGCCGCAGATCAAGGCTGGTTCAACCGGCAAATTGCTGACAACCCCACCATCCATAAGGAGGCTGCCATCTCTTTCATGCGGCGGCATCCAGGGGGGCAGGGTGATGGAAGCCATCAGTCCATCCAGAACAGATTCATCAGGGTTTCGACCGTAAAGCACAGGTTCTCCAGAATTCAAATCAGTAGCTACCTGGATCAGCTCTACCTCCTGGATATCCCGGAATTTAAAATTGGGGGACAGCCCGTGGGAGATATAGAATTCCCTATGGCGCTGATAAATGGAATCGAAAGAGCGATTGGTAAAAGTTCTCAATGCCAGTCTGAGGTAGTTTGCTGGCAGCAAATCTGCCCTGGCAGCATCCCGCCACGCCGATTTGAGACCCTGCACACTCTCTAATCTGACTCCTCTCACTGCCAGATAGGTCGCGTTCACTGCTCCGATCGAAGTACCGACCATCAGGTCTGGATGGATTCCAACTTCAAGCAGGGCCTGCAAAGCACCTACCTGCAGAGCACCACGAGCACCACCACCGCTCAGTACAAAAGCCAGTTTTCCCATAATTTGGTCCTTGAATCCTGATCAGGCATACCAGTCTGCACGGGTCAGTGGCAGGTTGCTGGCACCAGCCTCGGTTGGCTTGACTAACAAGGATTGATACACATTGATCCTGCCTGAGGCGAAACCGTGAGCTGAGGCGGACATGAACAATCGCCACACTCGATAGGTAGCTTCCGAGACGAAGTTCAAGGCTTGCTGGTGATTGTTTTCTAATCTTTTGACCCACTGGCGCAGAGTTAACACATAGTGATCTCGCAAGCTCTCCACATCACGAACTTCGAATCCTGCTTCTTCAGCCGCGTGCAATGTTCGGTTTAATGGGGTGAGCTCACCATCCGGGAACACGTAGCGATCGGAAAATGTGGGACCCCGGCGGGGGTTATCATAGGTAGTGCTTGCAATGCCATGGTTGAGAAATACGCCCCCGGGACGCAAGATTTGGTAGGCTTTGCGGAAATAGGTCCCCAGCAATTCAGCGCCCACATGCTCGAACATGCCCACGCTGACCAGGGCATCGAAAGGGGTAACCTCGGGAATATCCTGGTAGTCACGCTCCTCGACGCAGGCTTGGTCCGCCAGGCCTGCCTCAGCCAAGCGCTGATTTGCCAGCTCAGCCTGCGGGCGGCTGAGGGTTATCCCGGTGGCTTCCACACCGTACCTGCCTGAGGCGTGCTTAATCAATCCACCCCATCCGCAGCCGATGTCCAGCATTCGCTGACCAGGCCTGAAGCGCAGCTTGCGACAAATGTAGTCCAGCTTTCTCTCTTGGGCCGTATCGAGGTTTTCATCAGGCGATTGAAAGTAAGCACAGGAATAGACCATGTTGCGATCTAACCATAATGCGTAAAAATCATTAGAGACATCGTAATGGTAGCGTATTGCCTGCCTATCGCGCTCGATTGAATGTCTCCTACCGCTCATTCGGGCTGGTCCGCGATCTTCGATCCTTTTCTCCTGATATGCTGGCAGTCGCAGAACCAACCAGCCGAAACGCACTTTTTTTAAGAGGCTGGTGGAAGAATGGATCATATGATCCGATAGGGCGTAAATACGCTCGATCTCTCCATCGATATTGAAATCATCATAAAGATATGCTTCAGCCAACCCGATCTCATTCATTGAGGCAAACATCGCTCGTAATGCGCCAGGGTGGTTGAGGACCATAGTTGCAGGACGGGGTCGATTATCAGGCCAGTGGGTTCCATCCCAAAGACGGAAACAGATTTCCCGGGTTGTTCTCGCGCCCAGCAGCTCTTCCAGGACCCGGAGCGAGATAATTTTTGCACTCGATGAATGATCAATCTGATTTTCTTTCATCAATATCTCCAGGAAGATAACATTATCCAGGTGGACTGGCATCTTTATCCTGATCCTAGCATTAAAGGATCTCTTATGCAAAATTATCAGGCAGCTGTTGATAAACAAAGGATGAAATCCGAGAAAACCGCACCCGGAGGGGAAAGCCTATCCAGATCCTGAGTCCTGAATTCGGTTCCTGGTTTTATTGTCAATCAGAAATTGCTTCGTATTGGTTCAGATATGAGATCAGTATTCGCAGCTTTACTTGCCTTCATTACCCCCCAAGAAGGCTGCTTTGGTGAAAGTCCGGAGCAATGTCAGTTAAATCCACCCAGATGACTGCTCTACACCGGATTAATTATTTGATATTAAGTTGGAATTGGATTGTTTTTCCAAGGGGGGAATCCGAAGCAAGCTAGGAAACACTCTCTGGCTGGGTAAATTGACCCACTTCCACGGGATCAAGTGCCTTCATCAGGTCGGGGCCGTGGAGAATCACGGTTGTGTTTCGTACTCCCGAACCGATGGATATTTCCCCACTTTGCAAGACGCTTTGGTCTACCAGGATCCGCATTGGCCTTGATAATCCCAGCGGCGAGACGGCACCGATGGGGTATCCCGTGATCGCCAAAATTTCTGCTCTATCTGCCGTGGTCAAGCGAGACTTGCCCAGATAAGAACGCAGTGCAGGCCAGGACACCTGGGAAGGGCCGGCAATCAGGACCATCACATACACCCCATCCGCCAGGCGGAAAACGATGCTGCGAACCACCTGTTGTGGGGTTTGTCCTCGTTCTTCGGCAGCCTGTTCCAGGGAGCTGACCTGGCCCGGATGGCGGAAGAAGCGGTAGGGGATACCAATCGAATCGAGTGCCCTGGTCACGGGTGTGCTGTCTGACATCTTTTCTGCTGCCTCAATCTATTCACAATCAGGTTATCGTATTCAAGTCTGATTCTGGATGAAGATGATCAGGTGGAAACGGCGAGGCGACTCTTCCCCAGCTGCCACCAGAGCGTCAATCCCAGGGGAATGATTCCCAACCCAGCACCAATTAGTCCAACCATCCCATATCCGGAGGCGGCAAAGATCAACCCGCTGATAAAACTGCCGAGTGCTGAGGCCAACCCAATCAAGAGATCATTGAAACCCTGGGTTTTGGCGCGTTCTGCAGGGCTGAGCTGGTCCGATAACAGGGATGAGCCTCCCACGTAGCAGAAATTCCAGCCTAGGCCGAGTAAAAATAATGATAAAGCCATGGGGGTCAGCTGGGGGGATAAGGGGGCCAGGACGCAGGCAAGTATCAGACCAATGGCACCAACTAAGATCACCTGCCCCCGTCCCCAGCGATCAGCCAGCTGGCCGGAGATAATTGAAAAAGCATACATACCAAAGGTATGTGATGAGATCACCAGTGAAATTCCAAACAGGGCGTGGTTGTTATTTTTCATGTGCAGCGCGGTGATACCCATCAGCATAACCATCACCGCTTGACTGATAATCATGGCGATGATTGCCACCGCGGCTGCTGGAATGCGGAAGATTTCGGAAAAGCTGCGCAAATGTTGATTATCTGCTGATTTGTCAGGATATATTCGGGATACTTCCCGTCCCAGGTCCTGTGGATCTGGACGCAGGAGAATGAAAACTACCAGGGCGGATAAGGCAATGAGAATGAACGAAGCCACGTATGGACCAAGCATCTCGTTGTAACCGGTGCGAACTGCCCATTGTCCCATGGGACCAGCCAACCAAGGACCCAAAATCGAGCCAACCGTGCCTCCGATCACCACGTTGGAGATCGCCCGCCCGCGCTGTTCTGGCGGGTGAACCTCTGCAGCTGCAAATCGTCCTAACTGCAAGGCAGCCCGGGCTGACCCGCTGAAAACCATGCCAGCCAGGAAGATTGGAAATGAAATTACTCCGATCGCCAGGGCAGCCAGCAATGTACCAAATAGACCGAGCAGGAGACCGATCACGATGCCTAAACGACGACCAAACCGCTCCATGACAAAGCCAAGTAAGAAGGCAGATAACGCAGTTCCCAGGGTGAACATGGCAGCTGGCAGTCCCGCCCAGGCTGGATTGCCGCTGATCTCTGCCCCGATAATCGTGTTGACCGTCGCGGCAACCAGAAATCCCGCTGATCCCAAGCTCATCGCCAGGAATAAGGTAAAAGTGATCTTGCGAGCCAGGCTCGGGATATTCATGAAGAAATCCTCTGTTGCAGATTATTTGGCATATTTTGGAGTAAGATACTCGGATAAGGAGTGTAACCCAGGATGGGCATAATAGCAATCCTCTTAAAAGAAAATATTAAAAAAATTATATGCAGTCCCTGTTATCAATAAATTAATTCGCAGTGGATGTTAGTGAATTAACTTTGGACTTTGATATTGAAATATCAGGACTTTAAATTGGAAACCAGGTAGAAAAAAATGGGGATTGCGTGGAAATAAGGAATATCATGGTGAGACCGGAGGAAAAAACTGTGGCACCCCAAGAAGAAAAGAGGTGTGTGAATTACCTCGAACCGCGTACGAACCGACAAAGATTAACAGGTGCAAGTACGACCTCATCCGCTAAGCGAGCCGACTGTTGTCCCAGCGGATGAGCTGGGCATGGAATTCAGCGATCTCCTCTTCCTGATGGAAAGACAGCTCCAGGAAGGGTATTTGAATAATCCCAGGTTCCGTATCCCGATATCAACAACGGGAATATTAGATTTGGAAGGTGGGGAGAAATCGGGTGGGTTCTTGGTTCCGGGCTGCAAAGGCCGCCAGTTGTAAAGCAGGATGGATAGCACCAGCTCTATGAGTGGGCTGCGTACACCCTGGCGATCTCATCCCTTTCAGGTCGAGGGAACAGTCTGCGATCCTTACCAGATTCACTCCAAACCTGTGCGGGTCCCTCCTCCAGCCGACCAATTTCCGTGCAGGTGATCCCCTCACCTTCTACGATCCGGCAGATGTTGGAGGCTTCGCTGGGAGGCGTGCAGACCAGGAGAGCCCCGGAGGCAATTGCCCCAAATGGGTCGATCTCAAAATTTTGGCATACTCGCCTGGCAAGTTCTGGAACTGGTACTAGATCGGGTTTGAACACGATGGTGTGCTGGCAGGCTTCTGCTAATTCCCAGAGTGCAGAAGCCAGACCGCCTTCAGTAGGATCGTGCATGGCGCTTATTTTGCCTGTTCTAGTAGCGAGATAAGCTTCTTTTAGGATGCTGATCCCTGGTCGGTACAGGAAATTTTGCGCCTGTGCGATTTCATCTGCAGTAAGCGATTCAAGCAGCTCGGTTGGGAATTCCCGTGCAAGAATAGCGGTTGCTTCTACGGGAACACCCTTGGTGATCAGCAGGCTGTCCCCTGGCCGCGCCCCCTCCGGTGTGATCAGGTCCTGATGGTTTACCTCCCCAATCACTGTCCCGATCAGGATAGATCGATCAAGACCATGGGTGATCTCCGTGTGGCCGCCGATCACTGAGACGCCAATTTCCTGGCATGCAGTAAATACCTGGTTGCTGATCGTGTCGATCAAATCCAGGGTTGTGTGGTGTTCCGGCAGCAGCAAAGTCATCAAAAACCAGCGCGGGGTGGCCCCAGTCGTGGCGATATCGTTTACGTTCACCTGGACGGCGTACCAACCTATCTCGTCTGTGGCAAAGGTGATGGGGTCAGATTTAAAAACCAGCAGGTGGGATCCGAGATCCACCACCGCACAATCCAAACCGATTCCAGGACCGACCAAGATGCGATTATCCAGGAGGGGAGTTTTTGCCAGCAGGCGAGCTAAATACGCTGGGGGTAATTTACCAACAGGAAAAGTTTTGGGAATTGATTTCAAGTTCAATAACTTGTGATTGTGGAGGTTGTGGGGGTTCTAGTTTCTCTTTGTTCATCATCCAATTCCATGCGCTCACCACATTTGCATGGATAACCTTGTGAGCAATCCCTGCAGCAGTAAGGGCGTTTGGCGACCAGCACCGGTCCCCAGGTGATCTCAGCGCCACAACCATCACACCAGACCACCTTGTCATACCATGTCATGGTTTTCTCCTTTCACAATCAGTACCGAACAACCAGCGTAATGTACCAGTTTTCGAGAAAGACTACCTAATAGCAGGCGCCTCATCTGACTGAGGCCGCGTGACCCGGCAACAATTAAATTGATTTGGTTTTGTTTTGTATAATCGATGATCTCTGTTGCGGCATCACCCCGCAAAAGGACGCTCTTCGCTTCGATCCCATAATCTCCAAGCATGTTGACAGTCTCCGCCAGGAGTGCATTACCATGACGTTCTTCTTCCTCCGCTTGCCTGGCGAGAATTTCTTCGGTTTCATAAGACGGCATCGGAGCCATAGATTCTGAACCGGCTGGCCAAGAACGGGCGATTAAGGCCGGTGAAGGGGTCGGGGGCAGAACATGCATGACATGCAATTCAGTTAAATCCGGGATTGGGAAATGTCCCAGGTAGCGCAGTGCTCGTTGGCTGTGCACTGAGCCATCTGTGACCAGTAAGATACGCCGGATTCCTTCATAAGGTGCCCGCACAACCAGTACAGGATCATCTGCATACTCAACAATCTGTTGCACCACACCACCAAGTAGGATGCCCAAGGTCGCCCTGCGTCCTTTGGCACCGAGGACGATTAAATCTGGCACCTGGCGAGCAGCATACTCGCTGATCTGCTCTGCCGGATAGCCGGTGAGCAGTTCAGTTTTCACTGAGGGTTTTATGCCCTTGAGAATTTCTTTGCTGTCTGCTAAGGCCTTTTCCAGCCGGGCATGGTCAGATGCATTTCGTGGGACGAGAACTGCCAGGATGGTTATGGTGCTCTCCCGGGGCAGCGGCAGATCACGGAGCAATTTTGCGGCTGCTTCTGAATGCTCTGATCCGTCTACAGCAAGAATTATGTTCATTTCATGAATTTTACGCGCGGTCATCCTGCACCTCCATTCGTTCGATCTCCAGGTTTTTTCGGGAGCAACATCGGAGTTCTGGCTTTATACTCCAGGTAGGATACTCCAAATCTGATTTCCAGTTCTCGCTCTTCGTAAACTTTTAGGAACAAGAAGATCACCGGGCAAACAACAATTATTAACCACACGAGGAACAGGGTCGATTGGAGCCATAACCCTAAACCAATCAGAAATGCCAGGGCGCTCAGAACCATTGGATTGCGAGTCCAGGCATACATCCACTCAGTGGCAACCATCCGCGTCAAGGCGATGGCAAAGGGTGCCCCAAATCCCTTGACGGCTAAATTCAATACCACGATGAGTAGAAATATCCCACCGGCAACCATCAGCAGCAGACCCAACCAGGCCGGTATGGGTATGGACCAGGAAGGGGAATTCAAGCCAAATTTAGTGGCAGCGATCACCGAGGCTCCGAAAGATATCGCAACTAAGTAATGCAGGATAGTAGTCACAAAGTCTGCCCGCACAATGGTTGGCTGTTGATCCAAGGACCAGCGGCCGATCAATACGATGGGAATGATAAACAGAACCCCTCCCAGCGCAATTACAAAGGAAATTGCCAGACTAAATTCCTGGTTGATCACCCACAACCAGGTGATCCACGACAATACGAAACCGAAGGTATTAATTAGCGCTCTTAGCATCTGTGCGACTCACCACTGATATCAGAAACCTTCAAATGAACCGCAGATGATTTAAATAGAAATGCCTGATAGATGCACTGTTAATAGTTCATCAAGCCAGGCATACGCGACCAGCCGTTGAGTTCAAGAGTACTTAGCATGCCCAGCTGGATCAACTGAGCAGTTCGTTCTTTTAATCTAATATATCAAATTCCCAGGAGGATTTCAAGGGATAATCGTTGGGGGAGAATTGATCAGTCCTACCGCGTATGGAAATAGGCGCTTAATCTTCTTCCCCGGTGATTTTATACACCTTATCGTGATTGCGAACCCTTCGTTCAACTTTCACGGCGATCTCCTGGCCTTTACCGGCTTCCGTGATGGGTTGGTGCTCGATCTGCATGGATTCCACAACCTGTTGGAAATCGGTCGAACGTCCCAGGAAATGCACATGATCTCCGATTTTCAAGTTATCAAGAAGATCGATGACTGCAACCCCTATCCGGTTATAAAAATGATTTACTTCTCCAACAAGTTTCCCAGACATTGTAAAGACCTCGTTTCATCCTTGTCTTGGATTTCCAAAGTGAACAATTTACACATAAGTTGTACTCCCATTCCAACTCATGTGGATTCGTTTAGAAATGCAAACACTGATTGGTTGAACATCTGTGGGTTATCCAGATTAGCCATGTGGTTGGCCTGCGGAATGATCTCTAGTCTGGCATTTGGAATGAGTTCTGCAAGCAATTTTCCTTGGGCGTGAGTCTGAGGGTTGTATTGGGCGATTATGACCAAGGTGGGTGCCTGGATGTTTTGCAGCTGCTCTTTGCTCGAAAAACTGAAGGCTGCACTCATCACCCGAATACCTGTCTGGTGATCATATATGCTCATCTCTCCCTTGATAAACTCACCAATATCCTGGTTTGGATAACCATACCGTTTGGCTGACATATTGACGAATACATCCTGTGGGATCAGCTTGAGGAAGAGCTTTGCCAGGATAGTTTCTAAACGCTCCTTGACTGAATCTTGGGTGCTAAAAGCTGTCTCGGCCAGAATCATCCGCTTGACGAGTCCTGGCTGCGTAATCGCTATTTGCTAGCATACCAGAATGCCCACAGACATGTAATTCCTGGATTCCCAATTCATCTAACCTGTGGACAACGCTTTCACCAAGCTTTTGTACGGTGTATTCTCCCGGGATATCCATATCACCAGCATGTGCTGGCAGGTCGCAGAGAATTACTTGATATCCACTGCGCAGGGCTGAAATTTGAGGTTGCCACATTGCCTTGCTGACCAGAGCCCCATGGACCAGCAAAATTGGATAGCCTGAGCCAAAAACTTTCCAAGCGATATTTGATTTCCCTTCGATGATCCTTATTTGAAAACCAAATCTATTAATTCATCACACAATCAAACCGCCTTCTTGAGCCATGCAGGAAGGCGGTTTGATTTATCTGGGTCGGTGCAGCTACCTGCAGGGATGACAGGTTTTTTGACTCGTACCTGGCTATTTTGATTCTAGCACAGCAATTAACATTATGAATAAGAATTGGCACTTGAAAAATAAGTGCAAAGCTCGCCATGGCCTCTATAGGAAAGTATGATCAAGCTCAGGAGTCATATAAGCCATATACTTGATCCGGTCCCAAGAAATTGTTATAACGTGCTCGCAGGGCAATCCTGGCAGAGTAACACAGGTGACAGGCGTCTGCAAAATTCTCCTCCAGAGACAGATCGTAGTTGCGCACCAGCTCAGCAGGACCACCGCTTAATAGTGGTCCGCAAATTGGATGCTGGTCAGGTTCATAGGTTGCGCAGATTTCTTTCAAGGGTTGGTCGAATAAATTACCGATGCTTATTCCCTGGCAGATATGCAGGTTTCCCAACGGATCGAGGTGGATCCGTCCGGGTTCACGTAAATCTTCATATGGGCATTCGACAAATTCTCTCCAGGGATGTAAATTCGCTTTCCCGACCAGCTTCTCAGCAGCTCTACCGCGATACATCACGCCTGATTCATCCGGTGGCAGCTGCCCTATTGCAGGATCGGCATTGTCTTTTCCTGGTGGGGCGATGCTGATCGTGCCAATGGGGATTCCCAGCCTTTCTGCCGCTTGACAGGCATTTTTGGCTTGCAGACTGAGTATCTCATCATAATGAAATAAATCACTGCTCACAGAAAGATCCTGCAGCTTCCCAATGAAGGGATGCAGCCATTCTTCAGCGTCCTCAATGGTGATCGCCCAATAGCCATTGGATACAATCCCGACTGTGAAGCCTTTATCATTGGCAGATTTAACTGCTTTAACCAGGATCGGGTAGTAAAGAAATGGCTCCCCCCCCTCAAAGTATATTGATTCAATCGTTCCAGTTGCTTTTGCCTGCGTGAGAACATTTTCGAGTTGCACCATGGAAAACGTCCCGTTTTGCCAGGGACTTCCCCAGACAAAGCAGTGATCGCATTCGAAATTGCACTGGTAGGTAAGGAGTATGTGCAAGCCTGTTAATTCCATTTATTCCTTCCTTTTAAGCATTTCGCTTGATGTTGCGAGGTTTCGCACGTTGGTGAACAGCTGCATATCTTTCCAGGATAAAGGTTACCGATTTTCTCCCCTCGAGACAAGTGTCAAACGTCAGGAATTCAGTGGGGCAAAGGGAGGGTTTCATTTGGCCAAAATTACCAAACTTTTCTCTCCGGGAAATGAAAACGGGTAAAATTGTCAAGATACCACGCCCCAAGGAGGCTATTACCACCCGATGAGCACATTTTATACGCCCGAAAGTGCAATGGTGATCGTTGCCCATCCCGATGATATTGAGTTCACCTGTGCCGGGACAGTTGCCCGGTGGGTTCAAGGAGGTTCGCGAGTTGCCTATGTTGTGTGTACCAGCGGAGAGGTTGGCATCGCGGAGATGGGGATGACGAAGGAAAAGGCGATGAAGATTCGCGAAGCTGAACAACTCGACGCGGCTGGATTGGTGGGCGTTAAAGATGTTGTCTTTTTAAGAGAACCGGATGGCATGCTTCAGGCCACACTGGAATTGAGAAAAAAATTGGTACGGGAGATCCGCCGGTTTAAACCAGAGATCGTTGTTTGCGGTGATCCAACGATCGTGTGGGCAGGCAATAGTTATATCAACCATCCTGACCACCGGGCAGCGGCAACAGCGGCTCTGGATGCCACCTTCCCTGCGGCTGGGCAGCCAAACCTTTTTGAAGAATTAGCCGAAGAGGGTTTTAGCGCTCACAAACCGCGCAAGGTGTATGTTACTGGTTGGAGTGGCAGTGATTTATTTGTCAATATTGAGGATACTATCGATCGAAAAATTGCAGCTTTACGAGCGCACAAGTCCCAGATGAGAGACTGGGACCCAGAACCGCGGATCAAGGAATGGGCAGCAGAGCGTGGCCAGGGAAAAGAAATGGCTTATGCTGAAGGGTATCGAGTGGTGACTCTGGTCAGTGATGAGGATTGGGAGAAGTCCAATGGGCGGGTTATCCTCGAAGAACCTCCAACTGCTTGATTTATAAATTTTCCCAAAGAGGGATAGCGGTGATCAATTCCTATAATTCCATGAGGGCAGCTGCCAGCAGGGCAGTCCTGTCTGAAAAGGCAGGGAGATAAATATGTTCGTGGATCGCATGTGCCCCATCCCCCAAAGCACCTAAACCGTCCAGGGTTGGCACACCGAGTGCTGCAGTAAAATTGCCGTCGCTCCCGCCTCCCGTGGAACCTTCCTGGAGGTCCATACCAAGTTGAGAGCCGATCTGCTGGACCTTGACGAACAGGTCTGCGATGGCTTTATTTCGGACCATCGGCGGTCGATTAAAACCGCCCTGTACGTCCAATGTAATACCAGGAGACAGGGGCTGTATACTTCTCATTGCGCTTTCAATACGCTGAACTTCCATTTCCGTCCAAGCGCGCACATCAATTCTCGCTTCTGCGTAAGCAGGAACTACATTACTACGCGTTCCGCCTTTGACCACCCCGACAATTACTGATGTGCCTTTGCCCTGATCTGCGAAATCCTGGATATGCAGAATTTGCCTGGCAAGCTCGTCGATGGCGCTTATCCCCAGCTCTGGTTGGGTACCAGCGTGAGCGGCTCGCCCGCTGATTTTCAACCGGTAAATACCAACACCCTTGCGAGCTGTTTTTATTGCTCCCTCTGCTGTGGGAGGCTCAAGCACCAGGACATATTCTGATTGCAGGGCGAGCTCTTCGATGAGGTTTCTCGAAGTGTGGCTGCCGATCTCCTCGTCTGAGGTGAATAAGATTTCTATCGGCCGGGGGAGAATTTCACCAATTTCCAGAACCCCGCGCAAGGCGAATTCAGCCATCACGTGGCTGGCTTTCATATCATAAATCCCTGGTCCATATGCTTTGTCTCCATCGATCCGGTAGGGCTGGGTATTGATTGTGCCAAGGGGCCAAACTGTATCGTAATGCAACAGCAGCAAGCCTGGTTTTTTTTGTTCGTGACGCGGATTTTTGAAGGAGACCCTCAGGTGAATCCCGCTGGTCGGGTTTGGGATCAAAGTTGTATCAGTTGCGAGAGGTGAAAAACGATCAGCCACGATCTGAATATAAGAGTCCAAGGAATCTTTATCTGTACTCGGAGATTCGTGAGTGACCAGCTGTTCCAAGACCTCCAACATCTTACTCTGGTACCCATCAATTTTCGTGTGCAGGTCGCTGTAATTCATCTTGTTTTATCCCTATAATGTGTGCTCTTTTGATTGGAAAGAAAAATGCTGTGTGGCAATTAATTACTAAGTATAAGCCTCAGCAAAGCAATGCTATGCACCTCAATACCCCCGGTGGAGATCGATTAAGTTATACAAGTCTTTACCTTCCAGATAGCGGTTCAGGTTTTCCAGGAACAGGTCAACCGCCCGCTGATTGTATAGGCGGGAAACCCCGGCAATGTGGGGTGTTAGGATCACATTGGGGAGATTCCATAAGGGATCATCTTCGGGCAGTGGTTCTTCAGGAAAAACATCCAGTGCAGCTCCAGCAATTTTCCCATCCATCAAGGCAACCTTAAGATCTTCGTGATTAATAATGCCTCCCCTGGAGACATCGATCAGGAAAGCAGTGGGTTTCATCGCCTCAAAATGTTTGTGATCGATCAGGTCTTGGCTGTTCTTGGTCAGCGGGAGGCTTACCACGACAAAGTCACATTCTTTCACCATGGATTGCAGTGCTTCGGCAGGGTAAAGCCGGTGAAAATAATCTCCATCTGGATCACCTAACCCTTCAATTGTATAGCCTGGATCTGCTGGATGCATGGCATTTTGTTTGGTGGCCAGCACAACCGTGCCGAAATGGTTCAGCAGCCTGGCTATCTCGCGACCGATACTACCGTATCCAACGATCCCCACGGTAGATTGACTTAATTCTAGCGGTGCATAATATTCGAGGCGGTCTGCACGCCACACGCCACCCTTCTGATCTTCTAGGATCTGCGGCAGGCGGTGTCCCAAGGCCAAGATCATTTCAAGGGCATATTCTGCGACCTGGGGTGCCGAAGCACCGCTCATCGTCGTGGCAATCAGATCTGGCTTGTCCAAGATCGGTTCGTCCATGAATTGTTCGTTCCCCGCCCGGTAGAATTGGATCCATCTTAATTTTGGTGCAAGGTCAGGACTTGGAACGACTTTATGGGTGAAAAGAATTTCAACCTTCTGCCAAGCCTCCTGGGGAATATCATCAGTTTTTAGTGCCACGAAATGGTGTATTTTCAGTTTTTCAGATGCTGCTTGAATTTGGTGAAGTAATTCTGTTGGCAGGTGGAAAGATATTATTATTTCTTTTGGTGAATTCATGCTGGTTACCCGTGTGATAACGTGGGATAAATGTGGGATATTTTGGGATAAGGATGCGATTCAGCCCTATTTGGGGAGGCAGGTATATTGGACTGCAGGCAGTGTATCAAAGTCAGTAATGATTGTCAAATTTCGGGCAGCTTATATCTGACCATCGACGATCTCCCCCAGATATCCCAATTCCGCCAGGGCGGCCAGCACTTTTTCCCGCGCGCCAGGTTTGACGATCACGGTGGTTGGTCCCAGCGGGTCACCCAGAAAGCGAGCAGCGCGGGAAGCACGCAGTTCCTGCAGAATATCTGGAGAACCAAGCCGGAGGATATAAACCTGCTCCATGCGGGCTTGCCTTCCGTGTTCTTGCCAGTGTACAAGGGCTTTTACCAGACTGGGTGGAACATGATCGGCATATTTACGCAGCAAGCTTAATAAATGGTCGGTGTGCAATCCGCTAATACTCGCCCGGCTTAATGAGGAAGGTGTCAGGTGGTATTGGTATGTTTCCCGCTTGATCCCATCCCATTCGCTGAACCTGGCAAGCTGATAACGAACTGAGCGTGGTACTCGGGGAGACACGATGACTCTTCCGTCGGAGTGCACCGAAATTTTATGATCTTCTCGAGGTAAATTCTCCGGCACCTGACCCTGCAGAAGCGCCTCTGCCCATCGAGAAAAGCGGAAAGCAGTTGGCAAATTCCCCTCCCGGGGAGCTGCAAGATCGAGTATCCCCAACCAATGTAAAGGACCGCTGACCACAAATCGGATCAGCTCACCTTCTATTTGATCCCAGTTCTCAAAACCGCGCAGGTATTCTCCATGTTCCGCATGACGGATGAACCAGGAATCATAATCTCCAGCAGGTCGCTGAAAATCGGGATATTGCTGGTATATTGCGGTGACAAAGGAGGCAATATTCCACCACTTCCCCTTTGGAATGTTTGCCATGAACTGCAGGATTGATTCTCGCGCTCGAAGTGGATCGTTGCTCCATTCGCCTTCGAAGAGTATATGGGGCAGGAAAGCGAGGTCATTGAGCTTAATGCTGCCCAGCCAATTCATCGCTAATTGTGCCAAGGCTGCTCCACGTCCAGCCTCAAGCAAGAAACGCACGGGTTCCGCTAATGGCTTTTCTTGCTTATCCAGCAAACCGGACTCCGATAACAGCATCTTCATGTACGGAATTGTCAGCGGGAAGCGCCCCGGGTAATCGTTGAGGGGGATCTGCTGCTCGGGCAGTTCAAGACGCAGCGCGGCCAGAACTGTGCAGGTATCATCCAGGATTCGATCCGTGGCAGGGATCTGGTAGGCTTTTTCTCCAGGGGATGCTTCCCGGCCAAACTCTTGTCCGGCAAAATCTTCGTCAGCTTTAAGGAAAGGTATCAGATCTTGAGGAATATAGGCAAACTCCTCTGGACCGCGTGGGGAGTCAAAAAATGCACGTCCAACCAAGGCGCGATAGAATAAAAACTCAGCGGTCGAAACCGGGTTTAGGTATGGACGGTCGCGGTCCCTGCGCCCAGAGCCCATCTCGCGGATTTCACCATAGGCCCGGGTGAAGAATGCCCAGGGCAAGCGTCCACCGTTACGGATAAGATCTGCAACGGTAGTTCGGGCTTCATCGGGCAGTGTCTCAATCAATTCGTCTACCAGTTGTTGATCAAGCATTAATGGGATTAATTTGTCTATACCCTGGCTGAGCTCGGCAGCTTTGAATTCGATTCCCCACAATTCGGCTACAATCTGTAGATAACCCAGGTCATATGTCCCAAGGCTTTGAGCAAGATCGGGCATGATTGAATCTTAGTTCAGTTAAATGATCACTTCTAAAGCAGATGGCAGGACCTTTACGGAAAGCTCCCTTACATCGGTGCCGAATCCAGCGAAGATCTCGCCGTCTGTGTGGATCACGAGGGGTCGGTCGGAGGTGATTTTCAACTCCCGGAATTTATTGATTCTGACTTGAGAGAAGCGACCATGTGTGCCATTCATCACCTCGGGCAGCAAGCGGAACATCATCGGACGGGAGACGTCTTTGATCGCTGCGTAATCCAGCCATCCGTCATCTACCAACGCTTCGGGGGCGATGTGGAAGCCGCCTCCCTCGCGAGGGCCGTTGCACAGCACGATCAGCAAGTTCTTTTCTTGCCAGGATTCTTGATCAGATTCGAATTGGATTATCGCCGGGTCATGATTCAACATGATCGTTTTGATGGCTGCAATCAAGTACACCAAAAACCCGCTCAAGACCGGCACGTTTCGCGAATGAATAGTAGCCTTTGCATCAAAACCGATGCCCAAGGTATTATCCCAGAATTCCTTACGGATGCCGCTTTCGATTTGAGCGATATCAATTGATTTTGGTTTGCCCGTGAATGCCTGGCGCATCGCTTGGGCTGGATCGGTTGCCACGCCGATATTGCTGGCGAAGTCGTTGCCTGTACCGACTGGAACGATACTCAGACGTGGCCTGCTTTCAGCAGGCACTTGCATGAGACCATTGATCACCTCGTGAGTGGTGCCATCTCCGCCGACAGAGATCACCTGCTTATAGCCTTCCTCGGCTGCCTGGCGAGCGAGCTCGGTAGCGTGGGTCGGGTAGACGGTGCCGCTCCAATCGGCTCCACCGAATTCCTCAACGAGCGACCGCAAATCCGCTCCCCATCTCCAGGCGCGTCCTAAATCTGCGTTGGGGTTAATAATTAATTTTGTATTATGTTTGGGCATAGACCTTACGGGTACCTGTGGAGAATTTCTGAGATTGGCAGGACAACCTGGCCTTCGAGTGGATCACCAACAAAGCAGACCTGTTCTGGATGAGTACCTGCCAACCAG
The DNA here is from genome assembly GCA_020349245.1 of Chloroflexota bacterium. Taxonomy (GTDB): domain Bacteria; phylum Chloroflexota; class Anaerolineae; order Anaerolineales; family UBA4823; genus PFL25. The sequence goes on from CP070764.1 coordinate 4,407,085, forward strand.
GCGGTGTAAGCCGCGACCAGTGCATCCAATTCTTCAGCTTCGTAGAGCTCCTCCAGGGGCAATATCCCTTGCAACAGGCGGTGCCTGGTGATTTCCTCAAAAATATACATCGGATCATGAATTTCTAAATCGCACTTATAGAGGATCAACTGGCGCTGTATGCGACCTTCGAGGGAATGCTTCGGCAGGGGCAGGTGTTCAAGGAGTACGGAGAAACAGGCGTGAGGGTAGACTTCCAGATATTGGTGGTCACTGTCTTTCTCAGACAAAGTGCGGTAATTCATCTGGTGCAGTCGCTGGTAAAGAATGAATCCCTGTTGCATCCACCTTGGGCAATCCTTCGCCTCGGCTGAAGTTTGGGGCATGTAAATATTGTGCTGACGCAACTGATATTCAACGACCCGGAAATTCACCCACCGTCCTGGTCGAGGAGGCGGTGAAAGGCGGTCGCGCACCTCAACCCGATCCATTAAACCCTGATTTGGTCTGCGTGGGGAGCTTATAGCGACGACTGCCGAACGCTGCCCGGCTATAAAAGCCAGCACTTCCTCCATATCTCCATGGCCGATCGCCAGCAGGCCGAGATCTCGATCTAGAGCAGCGTAGGTTAACGGGCGGTCACCAGCAGTAGGATCAATGCCGAGGTATGTCGTGTGGCTATAAAACATCGTGGTCGCAATTGCGTCTTGGAATTGGCTATGTTGAATAGAGTTTAGCGCAAAAGCTCCGAGGATGCAATATGGAAATCAGGATGTCTGTCATCTGGAGATCACGTCACCTATCTTTGACTTGTCTGTTAGCCTGGACTATACTTAACAACGAAATCCAGAGATATTACATAAGGAGATGGCGCAAATGGCTGAATCAACTTTCAAATTAACCTACGCAACCATGTTTAATCCGCCTGAAGAGCTGCACACTCGCTTTGAAGATGTTTTAGCTGGTGTGAAAGCCAACTTGGGGCAGGAACATGGCATGATCATTAATGGTGAAGAGCGGTTTGCAGAAGAAAAATTTGAAGATCGATCTCCTGTAAACACAGACCTGGTTCTGGGTGTTTTCCAAAAGGGGACAGCTCAAGATGCGAATGATGCTGTGGCTGCAGCTCGCCAAGCATTTCCCGTGTGGAGCAAGATGAAATGGCAAGAACGGGTCAGCCTGCTTCGCAAGGCAGCCGATTTGATCGACCAGCGGACCTTTGAAATAGGCGCTGTCATGGCAATGGAAGTAGGCAAAAACCGCATGGAATCCTTAGGTGATGTTGCTGAAACCGCGGATTTAATCCGTTACGCCTGCTACCAAATGGAGAAGAATGAAGGCTATGTTGTCGAGATGGGTCGGGATCCATTGGTTGGTTACACTTCTACCAACACCTCTATGTTGCGACCTTACGGTGTCTGGCTTGTGATCAGTCCCTTTAATTTTCCAGCTGCATTGACCGGAGGTCCCTCTGGTGCTGCCCTGGTTGCTGGAAATACAATCGTCATCAAGCCAGCCACGGATACGCCTTTTGTGGTCCGCTTACTGGCAGAGTGCTTCCGGGATGCAGGTCTTCCAGATGGAGTCTTCAATTTCGTCACCGGACCTGGCAGCACATTGGGCCAGGCTTTAATCGACAACCCGGAGGTGGACGGTGTCACCTTCACTGGTTCCTATGATGTGGGCATGGGGATTTTCCGGAATTTTGCGCAGCGAAATTATGTGCGACCAACTATCCTGGAATTGGGTGGGAAAAATCCAGCGATTATCTCGCGCCACGCCGATATCGAACGGGCTGCGATCGGTATCGTGCGTTCGGCATTTGGCCTGCAGGGACAGAAATGCTCTGCCTGTTCGCGGGTGCTTGTCGAAGAACCACTCTATGATGCTCTGGTCGAACAGGTCGTTGGGCTGACAAAGAAACTGGTGGTTGGCGATCCCACAGAACGGGAAGTTTATATGGGCCCAGTGATTAACCGCAGCTCCTATAAGGATTTCCAGGATTTCACTGAAGAGCTTTCTGGGGCTGGTCGCTTCCTGACCGGTGGAAAGATCCTGACCGAAGGAGATTTTGCCAAGGGTTATTTCTGCCCTCCCACGCTGGTCGCTGGTCTCCCGCATGACCACCGCTTGTGGAAACATGAGATGTTCCTGCCCATTACCACGGTAACCAAAGTTGCCAATCTGGATGAAGCCATGAAAATGGCCAACGAGGTCACCTATGGATTAACCGCAGGATTTTATGGTTCAGCAGAGGAAACCAAGTGGTTCTTTGAGAATATCCAAGCGGGAGTAAATTACGCCAACCGGCCACAAGGCGCTACCACTGGTGCTTGGCCTGGATTCCAGCCATTTGGTGGTTGGAAAGGTTCCGGATCGTCTGGCAAGAACGCTGGTGGTCACTATTATCTGCAGCTTTATATGCACGAACAGATCCAAACCCTTGTCGACTAATACTCTGATGGGGAATGGGAAATGATCTGCTGGGGATAAGGTGGATACCATATCCCCAGCTAACTGCGCGCTGGTCTTTGTATGGTGACTATGGATAAAATTACCTCCCTCTCTGAAGCGATTCGGGAAAATGTTCACTCAGGTGATACGGTTTATGCAGCTGGTTTCACCCACCTGATCCCATTTGCCGCTGGACATGAGATCATCCGTCAGGGAATCACTGGTCTGGTCTTAGCCCGAGCGACACCCGATCTAATCTATGACCAGCTCGTGGCTGCTGGCTGTGCAAAGAAGGTAATCTTTTCTTATATGGGCAATCCGGGTGTGGGTTCGCTGCGGATCGTAAGAGGGGAGATCGAAGCAGGCAATCTGGAGTGGGAGGAGTATTCCCATTTTGGCATGATCACCCGGCTGCAAGCCGGGGCAGCTGGCTTGCCTTTTCTGCCCATGAATCCCACAGCCGCGGACGATCTAGAGGGGGCAAACAATCATTATCGCAAGATAAAAGATCCTTATTCGGATCAAGAGGTTGTCACCGTCCCGGCGCTCAACCCGGACGTGGCAATTGTCCATGTCCAGAGAGCAGATGCGGAGGGCAACGCGCAGATCTGGGGCATCATCGGTGAACAGAAGGAAGCGGCCTTCGCAGCAAAACGGGTGATCCTGACAGCGGAGGAGATCGTCGATCAGGAGGTTATCCGTTCAGATCCGAATAGAACTTTGATCCCAGGTTTCATTGTAAGCGCTGTTTGCCACGTCCCCTACGCAGCACATCCATCTTATACTCAGGGTTATTATGATCGGGATAATGCTTTCTACCTGGAGTGGGACTCGATCAGCTCTGATAAGGATTCTGTGCAGGCATACCTGGACCAATGGGTGTTCGCAGTCGAAGATCGCGCTGAATATTGGCACAAGCTGGGACCCGAGGTCCACGCTCGCCTGAAAGTAGTCAGCCGGTACAGCGAACCGGTGAACTACGGTCAGTATTGAACGGAAAAAGGCGAGAATATCAGCCGAATCAATTTTGGAATTTGCTTCTTGTAAGGAAAAAGATGGAATCCCAACTGGTGAAGCATTGGAAAATCCAACCGGGTGGTGAGCAGCCATATTCCCCATCTCTTGCCACCAGGCTGGGATATACAACCCGAGAGGTCAATCAAATTCTTTATGTCAGTGGTCCATTAGAAAATGATTGTGCACCATATCAACATGAGTCTCCCTAAAGAAACTTGAACATGGACAAATCCTACACCTCTGCTGAATTAATGACCATAAATGCCGCTCGATTATTGCGGGATGGTGATGTTGTATTTGTTGGGGTAGGTTTACCCAATCTGGCGTGCAATTTAGCCAGGCGGACCCATGCACCGCAGTTGGTGATGATATACGAGGCGGGGGTGATCGGTGCTCAACCGGCACGGCTACCCCTCTCGATTGGTGATCCGACCCTTGTCAGCGGGGCACTGAGTGTCTGCAGCATGTACGACATCTTCAGCTTCTATTTACAGCGCGGTAATATCGATGTTGGTTTCCTGGGCGGCGCACAGATCGACCGGTTTGGCAACATCAATGCCACAGTTATCGGGGATTACCAGCAGCCGAAAGTCCGCCTGCCTGGATCCGGTGGTTCGATGGAAATTGCCGCCTGGGCAAATCGCTGCTACATCATGACCCCGCACCAAAAACGGCGTTTTCCCGAGCAGGTCGATTTTCGCACCTCTGCTGGCTTCCTCGGTGGGTTGGCGCAGCGTAAGGCAGCCAACTTGCCTGGGCAAGGCCCCCTAGCTGTAGTGACTAACCTGGGTCTGCTGGAACCAGACGAAAACGGTGAGCTGATCCTGACTGCCCTGCACCCGGATATTGATGTGGAGCAGGTCCGTGAAAATACAGGTTGGACCCTTAAAGTCGCCCACCAGCTGGAGTTCACCCAGCCACCTACACGGGAGGAGCTCAACATTCTACGTGAAGACCTCGATCCTGATGGGATATATCTCAAGTAGGGACGGGGAAATAACCATTCGATAGCTGAGTAAAACCGCATGGAATCACCAACCTCTCCACCACGCCACTGGCTACAGAAAATCTTCATTTCTCCGCACGAATCTCGCCTGCGCGCTGGTTGGCGATTGGCAGGACAATCCCTGCTTTTGATTTTTGCCTTGAGCCTTTTTAGCTCGCTGGGAAATGGTGTGCTGAGCACGCGGAGCGACATATCTTATGCCGGCTTGCTCCTGTTTTCGACTATGATCTCCAGCCTGGCAGTCACTGCCTCGATTTTTATCGCCAGGAGATTATTAGACCAGCGGTCATTTGTCTCCTTGGGATTGGAGATCAAGAGTCAGTCTGTTAAGGATATCTTATTTGGGGTCCTGCTGAGCGGTTTGATGGTCGGGGTGATCTACCTGTTGTTTTGGGCATTTGGCTGGTTGGAGGTCGAATCGCTGGCCTGGCATGTGGAGGGCTGGGGGTCCTTATTGTCCTCCGTCCTGGTCATGATCTCCTTTTTTGTACTGGTAGCTTGGCAGGAGGAACTGCTGCTGCGCGGCTACTGGCTCCAGAATCTCAGCGATGGACTCAGCCGGTCCCTGGGTGTTCTGCTATCATCCGCTTTATTTGCCTTTGCCCATGTGGTTAATCCGAACCTCTCATGGGAAGCATATCTCGGTATTTTCCTGTCAGGCCTGTTCCTGGCATACGGTTACCTGCGAACAAATCAGCTCTGGTTACCGATAGGTTTGCACATTGGCTGGAATTTGTTTGAGGGGACGGTTTTCGGTTTTCCAGTAAGCGGTCAGTACTATTATCAGCTGGTCCGTCAAACGCTTAGCGGACCGGAGATCATCACAGGGGGCGCTTTTGGACCTGAAGCGGGATTCATCTTGCTACCTGTTTTACTGCTGGGTGTGGCAGGTATATTCTGGTATACGCGCAACCGGAGTCCGGTTCAGGGGGCGAATTGAAGTGCAGCTAAATTCTCCCAGCCACTCAATAATATAAGTTCCTTGAAAGCGAAATGAACTTCTTCTTGGCCTTCATCCCTATTGCATTCATCCTGGTTCTGATGGTTGGTTTTCGCTGGGGAGCTGCCCGTTCAGGGGGGATTGGATATCTAAGCGCGCTGCTTATCGCCGTCCTTTTCTTCGGTGCGAGGGAGAATTTACTGGCTTACGCTCATACAAAAGCGCTTCTGCTCACGATAGATGTGCTTTTCGTAATCTGGGCAGCCTTCCTCCTCTACCGGGTGGCTGATGAAGCTGGCGCCATAAACACCATCGGCCAGGCTTTACCCCACCTAACCGCAGATAAAGGCATGCAAGCCTTGATCATCGGTTGGGTTTTTGCCTCATTTTTGCAGGGTGTCGGGGGGTTTGGCGTTCCGGTGGCGGTAATTGCCCCGATACTGGTTGGTCTCGGCTTCTCCCCATTGCAGGCAGTTGTTATCCCTTCGCTTGGTCATGGTTGGGCAGTTACCTTTGGTTCCCTGGGCTCATCATTCATTGCGCTGATGGCGGCTACGGGTTTACCTGCCGAGGTGCTTGCTCCCCCCGCAGCATTATTCCTCTCCCTTTCCGGTCCCTTAACTGGTTTCTTTGTTGCCCACGCAGCTGATGGCAGGCAGGCTGTTCGTCGTTTGGCTGTGCCCATCATGGTACTGGGAATATCGATGGGCTTGACGCAATATTTTGTAGCCACTTCCGGGTTGTGGAATATTGGCGCATTCTCTGCCGGAATGGTTGGTCTATTGCTCTCCATACCCCTTGCACGCCGATATCGGGGAGAAGAAAGGGATAATGGTTCGCTTGACCAACGAGCTTTGATGGTGGCCGTATCAGGATATATCATCCTGATCGTGATTACTTTGAGTGTGCAGCTGATTCAACCAGTGAATGATTTTCTGGGACAAGTGGTTCTGCGGGTGAATTTTCCAGCTGTCGAAACTACGCTGGGGTATTTCACTGAAGCTGGACCAGGCCGTGTAATTGCACCCTTTCGTCACGCAGGGGCTATACTGACCATATCTTCAGTTATTGCCTACCTAATTTACAACAATGCAGGTCTTTATCAGCGTGGAGCTGCGCGCAGGATTATTTCCGGCATGGTAAAACGGGTCATGTCCTCCAGTGTGAGCATAGCCTCCATGGTGGCTATGGCGGTGATCATGCAAAATTCCGGCATGACTGACACCTTGGCGCGCGGTCTGGCGAACAGCATGGGCAGAGCCTATCCTATAGTTGCGCCCTGGATTGGTGCATTAGGGGCCTTCATGACTGGAAGTAATACCAATTCGAATGTTATTTTTGGTGCTCTGCAGCTACGCACTGCCCAATTGCTTGGTTATAGTGCCGCGATTATATTGGGAGCACAGACTGCTGGCGCAGCCTTGGCTTCGATCCTGGCCCCCACGAAAATTGTGGTCGGTGCGAGTACTGCCGGTATGGCAGGCCGGGAGGGTGATGTACTGCGCAAGCTTTTGGTATACACGGGTGTGCTTTTGTTGTTCATCAGTTTGCTTGCATTCCTGAGTATCTGGCTAAACCTGTGGTAAGCATAGCAAGGGGAGTGATCTGCTGATGGAAAAATTCAAATATAATCTCAGTGAGAAAAAGTTTAAGCTGCACTTGGTAGCACTGCTGCTTATGCTGATTCCATCGGTGCCAATGTTCTTCGCAGCGCAATACTCTGCGACAGGCTTGATCTGGTTTCTGGTTGGAATTGTCGTCCTGGGAAACCTGATCGTGGTTTTTATCCCTTAGAGATGGATATCCCAAGATTACGCAGAGATTTCCTCAGGCGAGTTGGTCACGAACCGGAGAAGATCTTTCGCGCGCCGGGTCGGGTAAACCTGCTCGGCGAACACGTGGATTACAACGGGGGACCGGTACTGCCAGCGGCAATTGACCGGGCGGTTTATCTGGCAGCCAGGTCAAATAAATCCACCATGCTGGAGTTATATGCCTTAGATCTCGATGAAGAAACAACAATTGATCTCGAGATACTCGAGGCAAAGCAGGACTCGGCAGGTAAGCCTCTACCAGGTTGGGCGTGTTATCCGGCTGGTGTTGCCTGGTCTTTGAGCAACGCTGGCCTGCAGCTCAGCGGAATGCAAGCTGTTTATTGTTCAGAGGTACCCATTGGGGCAGGACTGAGTTCTTCTGCAGCGGTAGAAATGGCATTTGCCGTTACTTGGCAAGCCTTTGGTGATTGGACATTAGAAAGAATGACCTTGGCCAAGCTCTGCCAGCAAGCCGAGAATGAATATGTCGGTGTTGCCAGTGGCTTAATGGATCAATTTGCCAGTGCGCACGGGGTGGCAGGAAGTGCATTGTATTTTGACACGCGCAGCTTGGACTGGTATCCGGTGCCTCTACCCCCGGATACAGTCTTGATCGTCGCCGATTCTGGTATCCGCCGCAGTTTGACGAGTTCGGCATATAACGAACGCAGAGCATCTTGCGAGGAAGCCGTGGCAATTCTCAAGCAACAACTTCCCTGGATAGAGATGCTGGCGGATGTCAACCCAGAAGATTTTGATAATTACCAAGACCACCTTCCTCCTGAAGTCAGCCTGCGCGCCCAGCATGTGATCGGGGAAATCGAGCGCGTTGGTTCAGCAGTGAGCGCATTGGAAAGTGGAGACTGCGAGAGATTCGGTATGTTGATGTATGCAGGCCATGCCAGTCTGCGCGATCTCTACCAGGTTAGCACGCCAGAACTGGATATGCTGGTTGAGATTGCCAGCCGTATACCCGGTTGTATCGGTGCCCGCTTAACCGGCGCGGGTTTCGGGGGGTGTACGATCAATCTTGTTGAGGAACACCAGGCACAAGACTTCATGTATAGGCTCAAGGCAGGTTACCTTGAAGAAACAGGTAAAGAAACGAACATCTATCTGTGCCAGGCAAGCCAGGGTGCAGGCCAGATCGAGGGGTAATTTCAACTTCTTCCACCACACACACCGAGACCAAAACTAATCGGGCAGAATATTAAATCATCCTTATGACATCCATCTGGAAGGAATATGGATGTTTTTTTTCTTGACAAATTACTGAATTTGCGATAAAGTATTCCATACACCATCCATGTGGATGGTGACAGGAGTTTCGATGAATACAAACTTGAAGATTCTTGAATTATTTGAAAAAGCCCAAATTACTTTCGATGAAGCAATAGAATTGCTGCAGGCACTGTCGATTAAGTTTCCATCTTTACCGGTCAATAGGGAACAGGATGGGATTGAGATCAAGCTCTTCACCCGGAGGGAAAAAGATGTCTGAAACGGAAAAAATTACCATCAATATGAGCGTAGTTGATCTGGGAAAGATCGATCTCCTGGTTCAGGAAGGGCTTTATTCGAACCGCACGGATTTCATCCGGACTGCCATCCGCAACCAGATCAAGTCGAATGAATTCGAATTGCAGCAATCTGTTCGTCGTCATTCATTTGGCATCGGAGTATTTTATTTCAATCGGGCTGATCTGGAGGCAGTCAAAGCAGAAGGGAAAATGCTCACCATCACCGCAGTTGGTTTGCTGCAGTTCTCCGATGATGTCTCTCCTGAATTGGCCGCGGAGACGATTGAGAGAATCCGCATCAGAGGTGTTTTCCGGGCGCCAGAAGTTGTTAAGCAGGTCCTTTCAGATCGGATTGAATGATCAATTGCTCTTCAGTTAGCCTTTAATTTCGCAAGGGTAACTCCATCGCCCCCTTCACCTGACCCGCCCGGTTCGTGGGAGCGGATATGGGGGTGTGATGATAACGCTTCCCGAACTGCCTGGCGCAACTTCCCGGTTCCTTTTCCGTGGATGATGCGAACATAAGGCAGTCCTGCCAGGTACGCGGCATCCAAGTAATTTTCTAGTTGATCTATCGCGTCATCAGCTCGCTGCCCGCGCAGATCGAGCTCCATACCGGGTGAAGGAGCGTTTAAACCGAGCTGCGAATCACCGCTTCGCTGAGCTCCTTGAGGAGTTCCATCCCGGTTCCTGCCTGATTCTTCAGCGATTTGATTCCCGGCCAGCTCCACTTCTGAAAGGCGTGTCCTTACTCGAAGAGAGCCCACCTGGACCTCCAGCTCTTCTTCCCCCAGGGAGGTGACAATGCCTTTGGTGTTGAGTGAGCGCAGCTTCACCCGATCCCCGAGGCGAACAGGTCGGTCTGGGCGAATTTCTTCATCCTCAATTGGCAGACGTTCGATAGGTTCTTTGAATTCCTGTTCCAATTCGCTGACCTGCTTTTCAACCGTCTCCAGCGCATCCAGTGGTTGGCGTGCTCTTGCCAGCCCACTGCGCAGCGCAGCTAAATCCTGTTCTAATTCGGCAATCTTTGCTTGAGAATCCTGGCGGGCAAGGTCTAAAATCTCCAAGCGTTCATCCTCGATTTGCTCAAGGCGTTTAACCAATGTTGAGCGAAGCTCATCAACCTGCTGGCGAGCTCGCTCTGCTTCGATGCGTGCCTGACGAGCAAGATCTCGCTGGCGGTGAATCTCCTCCAGCAGATTTTCTGCACGCAAATCTTCCGGATTGATCTCAGCCCGGGCGCCATCGACGATTGACCTCGGCATGCCCAGACGATCGGCGATGGCGAGTGCATTGGACCTACCCGGGAGGCCAATTGTCAGGTGGTAAGTAGGCTGGAGGGTTTCAAGATTAAACTCAACGCTCGCATTGGTTACCCCGGGAGTGCTGTGGGCAAAAGCTTTTAATTCTGGATGGTGGGTGGTGACCAGGGTGGTTATGCTGCGTTCCAGGACGTGCGTCAACAGGGCACGCGCCAGGGCGGCTCCCTCCTGTGGATCGGTTCCGGCTCCCAGCTCGTCCAATATCACCAGCGACTGCCGGTTTGCTTGGGCCAGGATGTGTATGATATTGGTGATATGGCCTGAGAAAGTTGACAAGGATTGTTCAATCGATTGTTCATCGCCGATGTCCGCATAGATAGCTTGAAAAACACTGATCTCGGAACCTGAACCAGCAGGGATGTGTAAGCCAGATTGGGCCATTAATGCCAACAGCCCAACGGTTTTTAATGTGACCGTTTTTCCACCGGTATTAGGCCCTGTGATAACCAGGGCAAAGGTGTCTGGATCCAGGTCCACGTCCACGGGGACAACGCTCTCGGGGTCGAGTAAAGGGTGGCGGGCTGCAAAAAGGCGGACCACGCTGCCAGGATGGTGATTACCTCCGGGGATGGCATGTCCTTTCTTAGGAAAAATAACCAGATTTGGTTCGATAGCATGAATTTGCTCAGCATACTTCGCTTTCGCCAAGGCAAGATCGATCTCAGCAATGATATCAACCAGCGTTTCGATCTCCTGTCTGAAAGCACCCACTTCTGAAGAGAGTGCCAGCAAGATGCGCCGTTCCTCATCTCGCTCCTCAAGCTGCAGTTCACGATATTGATTGTTCAACTCCACGACCGACAGCGGCTCAATGAACAAAGTGGCACCGGAGGCAGATTGATCGTGGACAATCCCCCTCACCCGGCCTTTAAAATCTGCCCTGAGAGGTAATACATAACGACCATCTCGCTGAGTGACCAGATTTTCCTGCAGGTATTGGGTGATATTGGAGTCAGTGATCATGCGCTGCATTTTCGAAAGCAGGCGTTCGTGGACAATGCCTAAATCACGGCGGATGATGGCTAACTTTGCCGAGGCTGAATCCAACAGTTCTCCGCGATCAGAAATAGCGCGGGAAATGGTGTCAATCAAGCCCGTAGGAAGGGGCATTTGAGAGGCAATCTCGAAAATTTTTGGATAGCTGTCACCCAAGCGGTCAAAGGCACGCCCCAGGGTTCTACCAGCGATCAGGGTAGATTTTATATCCAAAAAATCTACCGGGGTAAGCACACCGGCATGACTGGCCAGATCGATCTGTTGGCGGACATCCCGGGCACCACCGATGGTTAGATCCGGGTGGGTTTTCAGCAGCTGGACAGCTTCTTCGGTTTCTGCTTGCCAGCGCTGGGCTTCCGCGATATTGGGACTGGGTTGGAGCAATGCTATCTTTTCAGCTGTTGGTGCGAAAGAAGCATAGGCGGCAACCTGCTCCAATATCTTGGGATATTCAAGGGTATGGAGAGTTTTTGCATCCATTGTCGACGCGTATTATACCCGCCACCAGGGGTTAAAAAGTAAAATCGAAATCCCTGAAAATTAAACCAAGAAAAACACATATTGTTAAATGGACCAACGCAATAAGCGGTTAGAGTTTAAACTGACCAAGCATCGGTCTGCGAATTTGCTGCAGGTCCTGATTGAGGGGTAAAATTGTTTTATCCCGATCATTTAGTAAGTCGGGAGGACGAACACTTAGAAATCCCATATGGAGGTCAGCCATGATAGATCTTACGGATCCGATCCTCGAATTGATCCGTCTTGCAGCAACTGACCTGCCGCCAGATGTGGAGGCGGGTTTGCGAACAGCGGTCGGGCAGGAAGAACCCGGGTCGGCTGCTCGGGGAGCGCTGGAAACAATCTTGAAAAATGTGGAGATGGCTCGCCAAGATTCAACCCCCATCTGCCAGGATACAGGGACACCCATCTTCTATGTGAATTATCCAGAAGGATGGAGCACTCGCCTGCTGCGTAGTCAGATTCAGCAGGCTGTAGCTGAGGCAACCCGGCGTGCATTCCTGCGCCCCAATGCTGTTGATTCGTTAACTGGAAAGAACAGCGGCAACAACCTGGGGGACGAGCATTTTCCCACCATCCATTTTGAAGAGGTTGATGGCCGGATATTGAAAATCGATTTGATGCTCAAAGGAGGGGGTTGTGAGAATGTGGGTGCCCAATATTCACTGCCGAATAGCGAATTAGGAGCTGGCAGAGATCTCGCTGGAGTGCGGAAAGCAGCCCTCGATGCGGTTCAAAAGGCACAGGGCAAGGGTTGTGCTCCCGGGATTCTGGGCGTGGCGATCGGTGGTGATCGGGGATCTTCGTTTCTTGCCTCCAAGGAAGTGCTCCTGCGCCAGCTGGATGACTCGAATCCTGATCCTGAACTGGATGATCTGGAGAAGCGACTCACCAGAGAAGCAAATCAGTTGGGGATTGGACCGATGGGATTTGGCGGTAATACGACTGTGCTTGACACAAAAATCACCAGCAAGCATCGCTTACCAGCCAGCTTCTTCGTATCCGTTTCCTATATGTGCTGGGCATACCGCCGACGTCAGATGATCGTAGAAGAAGGTCAGATTACCTATAACTGAGAAGGAGAACATGATGAAGCAAGTTACAATTCCGATCAGTGATGAGACAATTCGAAATCTAAAAGTTGGTGACCCGGTGCTGCTATCAGGGGTGATGGTGACTGGTCGGGACGCGGCACACAAATGGATGGTCGAATCATTTATCAAGGGTACCCAGATCCCGACGCCAGAAGATGAAACTATCTATAAGGAGATTAAACCGCTGCTGGAGCGTGGGGTGATTTATCACTGCGGACCGGTTGTTGCTGGTCTTGAAAATAAGGATTACAAGTTTGTGGCTGCAGGTCCAACGACCAGCACTCGCGAAGAACCTTACCAAGGCGATGTCATGCGGCATTTCAATCTTAAGGGCGTGGTCGGCAAGGGCGGGATGGGAGCCAAAACGCTGGCAGCCTGCCAGGATGTTCCGGGGGTTTATTTTCATGCTGTGGGTGGTGCAGCGACCCTGATCGCCAAGTCAGTAGAAGAAGTGCTCGGCGTGTACAAGTATGAATTTGGGGTACCAGAAGCGATGTGGATTATCAGGGTGAGGGATTTTCCTGCCGTGGTGACCATGGATGCACATGGCGCCAGCCTGCATGCGGAGGTTTACAAGAAATCCCGCGCAGTCCTCGAGGATTTACTTGCAGTAGCATGATAACCCTGCCTTTAGTTCGCATCCAGCAATATCTTCCCTATCCAAAGGTTGATCGACCAACAATCACATGGAAGACAAGCAACCCCTGCTGACCCCCATCATGCGCTGGTTCATGTTTGCCATGGTGCTGGCGAACATAGCAGGGACGATGTATACCATCTTGTTGCCGATCTACCTCACCGAACTTGGAGCGAGCATAACTCAGGTTGGCCTGGTTTTCAGCCTCTCTTCTGTGGTTATTTTGATCCTGCAGATATTTGGCGGGTGGCTATCAGATTCAATTGGACGCTTGCGAGCCATCGCTATCGGCAGTGTGGGTGGGGTGATTGGATTCACGTTTATGCTTTTAGCAAATTCGTGGCCAACCATGCTGATGGCGATCGCTGTCAATCAAATTCCTTATGCCTTTGTCGGGCCGTCCTTTGGAGCATTCATTGCCGAAAATTCCACTCAAGAAAACCGGGGCAGAGTATACGGCATCACTGAAACGATCTACCAGATCACTGGTGTTGTCGGACCCCCATTAGGTGGGTATATAGCTGGGGTTTACGGTTTTAAGCCGATGCTTTTGGTGGCGACGATTTTCTATACGTTTGCAGCTGGATTGCGGATCTGGATGGCGACCACCATGCGCTCTCCAGATGAGCCAACGCCCGAAAAGCTTACCCGGGGGTCTTTTAAAAATAGTTTTGCTTTGATGATCGGGATGATCCTCAGCGGAGGGGTGGTGACCTGGATCTTTGTCACGGATGGTGTTCGGGATATCGCTTTCCTATTGTCAGATGAGCTGTTGCCGCTGTACCTGGAGCAGATAGCCGGCATCTCACTCGTTCAGATTGGACTTTTGGGGTCGATCTTCTCAATCTCCATGATGTTTACACCTCTTCTCTCTGGGCGCATATCAGACAGATATGGCGAGCGGGTGCCAATTTCAGCCGGATTCTTGATGATATTCTTTGCATACTTGATATTTCTGCAGGCCGGTGATTATATTGGCTTTGCAATCACTTGGGCAATTTTTGGCGTCAGCGTTGGCTTGCTGAGTCCGGCATACCAATCCCTGATCTCAAAAGTTGTTCCCCAAAAGAACCTGGGTATTTTTACCGGGATGTTTCGCAGTAGTATGGGGTTTATCTCACTGCCAGCACCTTATATAGGTGCACAACTATGGGAGCGCTTCAATCCAAGGATTCCTTTTATCCTTACGGCTTTATTGGCTGGGATCAGCGTGATTCCTACTTGGTTCAAGTTCAAGCTACCTGAAGAAGGTTCAGCCCTGGGAACTGTGCCGCTAGAGACAGTGGCAGGGACGGGCGAGAATCCTGCAGATGATTGACTAATTGGTTCAACCAGACGGATATCTTCAATTACCGTTCGGGCAATACAATTCCACCGGGATAATTTGCCTGGATATTCAATCTCCATCCACGGGCAGCGTTATAACGAATTTCGCTCCCTGACCAGGGAGGCTTTCAACTGTAATCTGTCCATTCTGGCTTTCCACCAGCGATTTGGCAATGGCAAGACCTAACCCCGATCCGCCTGCTTCCCTTTGGCGTGATTTATCCCCCCGGTAGAAGCGTTCAAATAAGTGGTCAATTTCCTCGGCAGGGATTCCTGGTCCGGTATCTTCAATTTCTAGAGATATCTTTCCCCGGAGTTCCTGGGCAGACATCCTGATCATGCCACCTTCAGGTGTGTAGCGCAGGCTATTGTCAATGATGTTGACCAGAACTTGTGTCATCCGATCTGGGTCGACATTCACCAGAGGAAGAGTCTCAACAGTCTCAATTCGCATGCCGATATTTTTAGATTTGGCCTCATTTTTCTTAGCAGCTGCGGAATGTTCAAGCAAATCGCGCGGCGAGACCTTGTTCCAGTTAAGATGCAGCTCCCCGGCATCGGAGAGGGAAAGCGTGCGCAGATCTTCCACCAAGCGATTGAGGCGCTTGGTCTCATCATGGATGATAGCAAAAGTCTCCTCGTCTGGTGGTAGCTCCCCTTCGCTGAGCGCCTCGGTATGGCCCAAAATAACCGTGAGCGGTGTGCGCAGCTCATGAGCGATATCTGCTGTCATCTGCCGGCGAAGATCTCGGGATTGGGCTAAATCAGCACTCATCTGATTAAATGAGACAGCGAGCTCACCCAGCTCGTCATTCGAACGAATGGGCACCTGTTGCTCAAGATCCCCCTTGGCGACTTTCTGGGTTGCTACAGTCAGTTCTCTCAAGGTACGGGTGAGGGATCTGGCTAATAAGATTCCCAAGAACACAGATACCAGCACTGCGCCGATAGAAGCAATTACCAAGGTATTGTAGAAGCGGGTTAATTGGGTCGGTAAGGGAGGTCGCAGGTCAAAGCGTGTCTCAAGACTGAAGTATGTCCCCACGACCTTTCCATCAACAATGAGGGGAACGCCATCTTCAGATCGTAATACCCGCCAAGGAAGATTGGGTAACCGGACCGCAAGGGGACTGTGAAGAATTACCCTGTCGCGAGTATCGAGGATAACATATCCCCAGTTGTACCTTTGGTTGAAGATGACTTCATTTGCCAAGCGCTCTATGCCTTGCCAGGTACCATTTTGCTGGTAATAATCTTCCAGTTCCGCGATCAAAGACTCGCGATTCTGATTCTCAAAAAACTCGCGGAATTGATTGCCGGTAAAACGGGCGGTCATGACGACGACCAATGCAATGCCAACCAGACTGACCAGAGCAAAAGCAAGTACCAATTTGACTGTCAAAGAGCGCATTGATTCACCTCACCGAAAAGCGATAACCTACTCCGTAAACCGTTTCAATATAGCGCGGCTGCCGGGGGTCATCCTCGAGCTT
Source organism: Chloroflexota bacterium (assembly GCA_020349245.1). Classification (GTDB taxonomy): domain Bacteria; phylum Chloroflexota; class Anaerolineae; order Anaerolineales; family UBA4823; genus PFL25. Next base: position 4,423,205 of record CP070764.1, read on the forward strand.
TGCCCGCAAGTTCTTTATGTGGACATCGATCGTGCGGGCGTATCCGATAAATGAGGTGTCCTGAATTTGATCGAGCAGTTCGAGTCTTGAAAAGGTACGCCCGGGGGCGGACATGAGCGCTGCCAGCAGATCGAATTCCGAGGGGGTCAGATCGAGGACCTTCTCGTCCGCTGTCACCAAGTGACTTTCGCGATCAAGGGTAATACCCGCAATACGCAAAATCTCTGTTTGGGGGAGGCTTTGACCAGTCCGGCGAAGAACTGCTCTCACCCGGGAGGTAAGCTCGCGAGGACTGAAAGGTTTGGCAACGTAATCATCAGCGCCCAACTCTAAGCCCAGCACCTTGTCATCTTCCTCGACTTTGGCGGTCAAAAGGATTATAGGAGTTTCGCGTTCCTTGTGATGCTGGCGCATGAATTCAAAGCCATCCAATTCCGGCATCATAATATCCAGGATAATCAAATCGGGTTTCTCATGCCTGGCGATAAAGAGAGCTTCCTTACCATTCGAGGCAGTAATCACGCCAAATCCCTGCTGCTCCAAATAGGCTTTTAATAGAGAAAGAATGCGTTTTTCATCATCCACAATAAGAATGGTCTTTGCCATAATATACGCATCTCCAGACCAGGTGATAGGAAGTGGGTGGATTGTACACCCAATTACTCGGCTGCCCGTCCTTCTAATATCCCGATTAAAGGATCGATAAAACCTAGGTTGAACCGGAGGCGAGTGTCACTTCTCTCTGCACGGGCAGCTTCCATCGTGGCTTGCTGCTCGGGCGTCAGATTTCCATGGCCAAAACCCGGACCTCCAAATTGTGGTCCTCCAGCAAATCCTTCTCCACCAGGTCCACCACCTGGATTACCACCTCCTGGAAATCCTTCTCCGTTTTCATGAAAAGCCTGAGCAGTCTCCTGCATTTTGGGAGTGAAGTTTCCAAATCCAGGATTTGCAAACCAAAATTGATCCCCAGTTCTTCCATTCGCTGGGCTATTTCTTCTCCTGAGAGCTGCATTTCTTGGATGGTGAGAATCTGGTCAGCAGTCATTGTATCTTCGATTTGGTTAAAGAGGGCTTCCAACTCCACTTCCGCCACGGTATCACTCTCACTCAGACTTCTGGCTGCTTTCCAAAGCGGTAGCAGCTGCATCGCTTGTTCGGGAGTTACCGCTAATTCAGTATTTCAGCGGAGGTATAATCCATCAATCCAACTGTCACCACGCGTAATTGCGGTTCGCCGTCCTCCATTACAAAGACGGCATATTCATCTGGGCCAATTTCTCTTACTGCTTCTACGGGTACGAGGACTGCATCCTGGGTCCGTCCACCAATCACGTCCACAGATGCATTTGATCCTACGGGTAATGCCTTTGGTTTGGAGAAAGAATCGGGTTCTAGCTGCACCCGAGCCAAAACGGAGTCTACATTTGATACGGATTGCAAGCTGGGGCTTACTTCAATAACATGACCAGTGTAGATGTCATCAGGCAAGGCATCAAACACCACCTCGACCTCGAATCCTACCGCCACTTTATCCAGATCACTTTCATCAAGGAAAATTTCCAGAACCGGTTGCTGGAGATCAGCAATGCTAATGATGGCACCTGTTCCCACAGATTCACCGACACTGGCCTCAATGGACATTATCGTCCCGTCCATCGGAGCGAGCAGCTCGATCACCGCCTGGTCTTCTTTGGCAACCGCGAGCTTTGCCTGGGCATTTTTAAGATTTGCTTCTGCCAGCGAAACCTCAGCAGGATCAACCCCTGCTTTTAAGGTCTCATACTTGGCTTGGGCAACAACCAGGTTGGCTTCAGCTAAGGCGATTTCCCCTGGGGTAGGACCATCTTTAACCCGTTCGTATTCTCGCTCTGCTTCAGCCAACTGGGTTTGGGCAGCTGCTAAGTCGGCGGCACTCAGCTCGAGTTCCAATTCGCTGCCAGTTCCAGTGACAACATTGTAGTAGCGCAAGGCATTATCATAGGCAGCCTGGACTGCGGAAAGCTTCAGCTGTGCGTTTACCTTGCCTAAATCCTCATCCAGTTTATGGATATAGTCATCAAAACTTGCTTCCTGGTCCTTGAGCTGTTTCTCGGCTATCACCAGCTCTGCGTAAGCGGCGTCAATGGTCGATTGGCCTGCTGTAGAACGGACAGCATTGTAAGTCCTCTCAGCCTGTTTCACCGTGTCCTGAGCTTCAGCAATAGCTTGCAAAGCGAGCGCTTGGCTTAAATCACTGTTATATAAATCCTCGAGTGCTTGTTCTGCAGCCTCAATATCCAAGAGCGCTTGGGCTGTATCAACTTGTACGTTATCGTAGATAGCATCAAGAGTTTCCGGCGCGGTTACGACATTCAGCTCGGCTTCTGCTAGGGCTAATGCGATTTCTTCCTTTGAACGATTGGTTTGTAATCGAGCGAGCACATCACCGGCTTGTACTTGATCGCCTACCTTGATTAACAAATCAGCCAGGGTCCCAGATTCGCTAAAACCGAGATTAATTTCACTGGAAGGAATCACTTCTCCTGCACCTGTGGCGAAGACTGTTAATTCTCCGCGCCGGGCAACTGCGGTCTGGACTTTAGGCGATTCGGAGACCGGCATGCTGGCAGGAGAATAGAGTCCGTAAAGGTAATAACCAAGAATTATAGTGAATAAGATCGCGCCTAGAGATATCCACAGAAGCTTGTTCTTCAGGAATTTCTTCAAGTTAGGATAAGACCCAGCCTGCTGATTCAATTCGCCAGTGTTCATTTTCTTACTCCTGAATTGAGGTGCAGATCCTTTTTGCTACCTAAAATCGGCTAAATTTGCGGATTGCTCTGATCATTATATGTGCCCAATATAAAGAGGTGGTTAGCAAGTTGTGTATAAAATGTGAAGATAATTTTGGAGAATATCCCCCTGAGTAGAAGTCCTGCTAAATGGGAAATCTATCCAAGTTTGATGGTATAAAACACGCCGGTAAAACCATTCGTTTTACCGGCGCACAAATCCAGAATTTTAATACAAAGATTTACCAAGTTGGTTGGATTATCAATCCGCCTCTTCGCGTATATGATTGGTAAGGCAGGAATTTTGAGGATCTCGGATAAAATCCTGCTGGCATCCAGGGGTACAGAAAAAAATCCATTTACCATCGTGAAGCACGTGCGGTGTCTCAAAGGTAAATTTATCTGGTGAACCACAAGCAGTGGTCACTTCGCTGCCGATGATTGGCAAAGGGATGCTGGACTCAGACTTCATTGTCCTTCCCCCTGGATCTCTTCCAGGACTTGAAGGTCTTTCTGCAAATTCCGTTGGCGAACCAACAGGCTGATCAAGTAAATAAACATCAAGCCAAAAATTACCGTATATCCTGCGATCATGTAATTCGTTGTGTTAGCGGGTGCTTCTTGCAAGAAAAATGTCAGTAACATTTTGTGAATCCTTTTATTCCATGGTTTTCAGGCGGAGTTGTTCAACCCGGTCAGCTTGTTGACCGAGGCGGATGCGATGCCAGAACAAGTCGATGAAAATGAATGTAAAAGTTAATAAGCTGAACATGAAAGTCTGCAGCATCAGGGGCGTCATATCGAAAGAACCCGTGGCACCTGGGTCCCCGCTGCCTATCACCACGGGGTGAATTGTGCGAAATATCCGGGCAGAGAAGTATGTAATGGGTACACTCAGGGATCCCACGATGGCGTAGACTGCGCCGAAGCGCGCCCGTCGATCCGGATCTTCGATCCCCTGGCGCAACATCAGATAAGCGAGATAGATCAAGAGCATCACCGTGGCTGTAGTTAACCTGGGGTCCCAGGTCCACCACGTATTCCAGATCGGTCGAGCCCAGATTGAACCGGTCACGATATTGATGAAGATAAAGACAATGCCGATCTCAACAGCTGCCAGACCGACAATATCCCACTTGCGATTCTTCTTGATTAAATAAATGATTCCAGCCACGGCAGCTCCAATGAATCCAAGCATACCCACCCAACCGGCGGCTACATGGAAATAAAATACTCGCTGGACGTCACCCATCACCGCTTCTTGGGGTGCGTAGAAGAACACCATATATGAGGCAACCAGAAGCAGGATTATAGTGACGACGTCCAGTATGGAAAGGAGGCGAGGTTTTGATACCATAAATTAACTCCAGGAAAGATTTGATAAACACCTACAACGTCGCTCACTCTTCAACCACGTAATCAAAAACCATGAATGCGACTGCGGAAAATATTATATCGTAGACGATCAGTAAATTTAACCAGGGACGGATGAGTTCCATTTCACTCCCATCCAGGAAGCCTGTACTGGCCTTAACTGCAGAGAGAATAACTGGCAGCACGACCGGGAATAGCAAGATGGGCAGCAGGATATCGCGTGTACGGGCTTGAACTGCCATGGCAGCCAGCAGGGTGCCAACGGCGACGTAGCCAATCGAACCGAGCAAGATCACCAGCAACAAACCCAGGGTAAATAGATTGACGTTGTAAAGAATACTGTAGATTGGCAGGACGATAATCTCAACCATCAACATGAAGACCAGATTACCCAGAGATTTGCCGAAATAAATAGCGCTGCGGTCGACCGGAGCGAGAAGCAATCCATCGATACAGCCGCGGTCTTTTTCTATTGCCATTGACCGGTTGAGGCCCAGGGTTCCTGCAAAAATAAAAATCACCCAGAGAATACCCGCGGTGATGGTCGGCTCTCTCCTTGTTGCTGGATCGAGGTCAAGCGCAAAATTGAAGATCAGGATCACCAGTAACGCAAAGACCAGCATCGCAGAGAGCAGCTCCCGACTGCGCAGCTCTGCAGAGAGGTCTTTCCAAACCACGGCACCCATGGCACGCAAAAAACCAACCGCCTTATCCGCCGTCCGCGGTTTCCCTTGTGTAATGGAGGATTCGCGCTGGATGCTCATATTTTTTTGAGAGCCTCCCGATAGAAACTTAGCAGTTGATCAGTTTTGATCTCCTCTCTGTTAACTGAGGCGCTGATTACCCCGCGCGAGATGACATCGAAACGGGATGCCAGGTCTGCGGCGCGCGCCAGGTCATGGGAAGTCATGTCAACCGTGAGGCCTTTAGCGGCAACTTCTCTTAAAACAGTATCCAGCATGGCGCTGGCATCCTGATCTAAGCCGGTGTGGGGTTCATCAAAAAGCATCACGTCAGGATCATGCAGTACTGCCCGTCCGATTGCCAGTCGCTGCTGCATCCCACGGGAATAAGTGCGGACCAAGGCCCTGCGGCGGGTTGTCAAGCCGACCAGTTCCAAGACCTCTGCCACGCGATTGCCCAGATCCTGTACACCGTACATCCGTCCATAAAATCGCAAATTTTCCTCAGCCGTTAGGTCCCCATAGAGGAGAGGTTGGTGAGAAACGACTCCCAGCCGCCGGCGTACCGCGGCAGCCTGGTCAGGCAGTCGGTATCCAGCGATGATGACCCCTCCCATCGATGGCCGGGAGAGTGAAGCCAAGATTCGCAGGAATGTGGTTTTTCCTGCGCCATTCGGGCCCAGAAGAGCAACAAATTCTCCTTGTTTTACTTGAAAATCCATCCCGCGCAACACGGTTTTCAAGCCAAATCGCTTGACAAGCTTGTGAACTTCAATCATTTCTACTTTGACCTAGATCGCCCACTTGGTAGGTTTCTATACAGTTGGAATTGACAGAAACCCTTGCTGGCTTCGGGATCACTCCTGTTCCTTATATAAAGACTTGATTCTCGATTTCAGCTCATCGCGTCGCTTGAGGTAAGCATCTTTGGGCAATTCTCCCGCCTGGTATTGATCATCAAGAGCCAGTACCGCGTCGAGCAATGTATCCGCATCGTCTTCATCCTGCACGATGAGTGCATCCTTATCGGGTTCGCTCACCTCTCGCGACTTCTTTCCGTTGCGATTTTGCAGGAACAACCAGCCACCGGCAATGATTAATGCAACACCGAAGGCAAGCAACCCGATGATCAGGTTTTTGGATGCACCAAGGACAAATCCTGCACCGGTAGATTGGGGGCGTCCAGAAAGGGATATCACCAAATCAGAGCCAGCTTGAACAAGCTCGCTGGAATACATGTGGTAGGCAGTGCCCTGGACATCGCGGGTCCCCATGTCGCTGAGCTGTTCACTTTGGATTTTTATCCCATCCTCCGGTAAAAGGATAATGACTGCATCGACCGGCAGGTTGATCAGCTGTTTGAAATCTAACTTGTTTTTGTACGGCAGATCGTATGAATAAATTACCTGGTGCTGACTCGCGCCAGGGCGGACAGGGGCATAATCACCAAATCCACCATCCTGTATGACATATCTTTCTCCGCTGGTGCCATCCTGGAATTGAAGATTGGTTGCACCTTCTGGCAGGGAGTATGACAGGACAGGCTGACCTTCTTCTGCAGCCACAACAGCTTCGTCGCCAGAATTGGATATGATGTACATCTCGACGACTCTCAATGTATCCGGTTCTAGATATTCAAACAGCAAATGCAAGCGATCAACCGATACGTTTGAGGTATCGCTGGTGGTGTCGTAATAAGCAATGGAGAGGACAATTCTCGCAGTTTCCGGGTCGACTACCGCAATATCCGAGCTGTAAGCGATCCCTTCATGTTCAATGCTGGCCAGGAAAGCCCGCCCGGACGGCATGGGGACATCCTCAAAAGTGAAAGAACCATCCGCTGCCAGGGGAGAGTCGGCAGAAAAGGTTTGCTCCATCTGGTCAAACCCGTGCAGGGTAACAGACAGATTAGGTGGAAGGTCGACCCCTGAAATACTGGTTACATTACCTTCCACGCTGCCAACGCCGGAGGTAATTTCAACTGTTGGAGCTGCTGGTGTGATTTCGCTGGACTGAGATACCGGGGGAGATGGCGTGATAGCATCACTACTGACTGCGACTTGGGAGGTAAAAGTCAGCGAACGCAGATATGCGCTAAGAGCCCAGCGTTCTTCAGCTGATAGTTTTTCTGAGAAGGCGGGCATACCTGCAGATTTCCCATCGCTGATCGCCTGGAAGAGATTTTCCGCAGAAAGGTTTGCCATTAATTTTTGGTCTGTAAAGTTTGTGGGCGGTGCTAATAGATCACCTGCCTGGAGACCTTTCCCATCACCTTCCTCACCGTGACAGGAGACGCAATTTTCCAGGAATAACTGCTCGCCTTGCAGAATTCTTTCCGCAGGACTGCTTAAAGCATAAAGGTAAGCGACCACATCCCAGCGCTGGCGATCCGTCAGGCTATTGAAAGGCGGCATGCGCCTTTCCAGGTTGCCCTGGGTAACTATCCGGTACCATTCAGCGGGTGTGGATTGGCGGGCGATTTCATTGGTTCCCAGGGCTGGCGCGGGAACTGGCAGCTGCCCAGCCATTACACCATCTCCTAATCCTGTCACACCGTGACAAGGCGCACATTTTTCTGCATAAGTAGCACTACCGGACGACGGGTTCGGGGGGACCATGGGATATAGCGGTCCATTCATTGGAGGTTGCGTTGGCTGTTCGAATGGTACCTCGGCCCCTGGAGGGGGGGTGATATCCTCTGCAAGCGAGAACGAACAGGCAGTTAATATCAACAGAAAGAACAGGGAGCAGAAGATGGCTTTTCCCATCGGAAAGCGGGGCTGGTTGATTGTAATAAAAGGAATTTGATTCATGGAATGCATATCACCGATAATTTTTTAGCTAGTATTTGTCAGGGCATTACCACACTTGGGGCAGAAGCGATCGGATTTCTGTACAGGGCGCCCACATTGCGGGCAAAATCCTGCAGATTTATCCTGACGGGCGCGTCGTCTGGCGGCGAGCTGCACTTCAACTTCGTCATCTGCATCGACGATTACGGCATGCGGTTGCTGGTCAGCAAACACATCATCTCTGTCTCCAGCGGCTGTACGACGTTCCGCGATGGCTGCTTCAATTCGCTCTTCTATCTCAGCATCGGAGATTTCCCCCTGTAACTGATCCAAGTTTCGCAAGACCTCAGCTCCTTGCATTAGCAGGCGCTCTCGTTGACCAGGATAATCCTCCTCAGGGATTTTCCCCAGGGTGTTGTCAAAATCCAGTTCTTCAAGAGCTGTCAGAACACGATCGCGTTCCGCAAGCAGGGTCGAGAGTTCATGTTCCTTTTCATCTTCTTCTGGCGTCAACCCAACTTCCAGCGGGGCAAGCAAGGGTCTTGAGATATAAAGAGCGGTTAAAATGAGCAGGGCGAGCAGTAGAAAAATCGAGCCAATGTCCATGATAGTTCTTTCTTCAACCAGGGGTATAGTGTTGGCTGACGTGTTAGTTGCTGGATTCAAGCAGAGGGTCGATCAAGCTTTGAATCTCAGCCAGAGAAAGGAAAGGAGAAATTTTGAAAGAGGCTAATTTCCCGTCTCGATCGATAATGTAGGTTTCCGGCACTCCCCGAATTCGGAATGCCTGCGAAATCTTTGTCCTCAGGTCAGGACCGTTAGGGTAAGTGATATCAAATTTTTCCAGGTATGCTTTTGCTTCGGTTTCAGTGTCAACGTAATCCACGCCTAGGAAGATCACATCACCCCGTGGCTGGTACATCCGCCAGGCAGTCTCCAAATCAGCAGCCTCCTGTTCGCAAGGTTTGCACCATGAAGCCCAAAAATTCAGCACAACTATTTTCCCGGAGAGGTCCTTTAGGCCAATCTGGTCGCCCTCAAAGGTGGTCAGGGTAAAATCCGGTACTTTCTCACCAACAGAAACTGGACCTTCCTGGTTGCGCAGGAGGCCAAAAGCCAACAGGGTTAATAAGGCAAATATACCGACCCAAGCTGCAATCGCGCCAAATGAAAAATTCCTACCAAATAAGGATAATCTGCGTTTTGCCGGTGCGCTGCTTTCACTTCTCTCCAGGTCCGGAGCGTTTTCTGGCATCTCTGACATAAATGTACTCCAATAATTTTCCCGGTTTTTCTTTCTGAAATTTACCGGCGCCGTAGTTCGTCTTCAATCCTGGCAACATACTCATCTCCCGGCTCTTCAGCGGGCTGACTTTCTTGTGCGAGGATTGGGGAGGCTTGTCTCCAAGATTTCAGGGCACGGTAGAGGATATAAATACCAGCGATGAGGACCAAGGGGGGGATGATGTAAACGAGCCAATTCAGACCTCTGGCTGGAGGCGCGGCAAGCACACGATCACCGTATTGGTTTACAAAATAGGTCTTGATCTGGTCTTCAGTCCATCCCTCAGCTAGCTTTTCGCGAATCAATTCACGCCATTGGGCGCAGGCCTGGGTAGGACAAACGTCCAATGGAATGTTCTCACATACCGGGCAGTAAAGTTGTTTTGCTACTGCGTTAACCTCATCATCAGTTGGTCCACTGGCAGGCACTTCCTGGGCAAAAACTGTGCTCACTGATGCGAGGGAGGCTACTATCGCGATGAGGACAAGCAGGAAAACGAAAATGGGAACTGAACGACTGTTGGGTTTCATGGTTTTGCTGCCACGAAGCTCGTGCTGGTAGTCTTGACTCGCAACTCTTCAGGATCGCGATCAGGCCAGGCAGCGACAAGCGTGCCGAGAATGAATACAAAGCCTCCCAACCAAAGCCAATTGACGAGCGGGTTGTGGTAAATTTTGAACGTTGCACCTGCGGTTGAGATAGGCTGCCAGTCAACCAGAAGGATATAGAAATCGTCTTCCCAAGAGCTGCGAACACCGGGAATCGTCATTGGCTGTTGGGATTCGTAATAGTAATCTCTGCGGGGGTAGAGCTCACCGAGGAACTGATCATTCTTGTTGACACTCATTACTGCTCGGGCGACATTGCGCCCGTCAGCGGTATCAAAAACCGAAAGCGAATTAAATGTCACAGAATAATCCCCAAGCGTAATCTGCTCACCCTGTGAGATAGTGCCTTGGGTTTCACTCTGAAATACTTCGATTCCGATGATACCGATTGCCATCAGCACAACGCCCAGATGGATGATATAGCCGCCATACCTGCGCCGGTTACGGCCGGCTAAATGCCATAATGCAGCTGGAAAACGCTCGCCAGAGCGGCGGTGACGGGCCAGGGCGCCACGCCAGAATTCATACAGGGTTACTGCAGATACGAAGGCGCACAACCAGAAACCGAGAATCGCTGCCCAGTTGCGCATCCCTCCGACCAGGATAATGACTACGATGACCAATGAGGCGATGAAAGGCTTCCAAATCGCCTTACCCAAAGTCTTGGTGGAGGAATATCTCCAGGCAGCGAGGGGAGCGACTCCCATGAGAAGCAGCAGACCAGCGAACAGGGGTGCAGTTGCCCTTTCGTAAAATGGCGGCCCTACGGTGACTTTCTGACCGGTGAATATCTCCGAGATCAGTGGGAAAAGAACTCCCCAGAAGCAAACCACGAGAATACCAATAAAAAGTAAATTGTTGAGCAGAAACAAAGCTTCCCGGGATAGGAGAGATGACATCTGAGTCTGGGATTTCAACTCATTCCATCGCCGGAGTAATAATGACAGGGAGACAATAAATGTCAGACCGATGAAAGCGAAGAAAACAGGACCGATGGCACTCTGTGCAAATGCATGGACTGAGGAAAGCACACCGGAGCGGGTCAAAAAAGTACCGAAAATTACCAATTCGTATGTCAGGATGATGAGGATCATGTTCCAGTGTTTCAACATGCCGCGTTTTTCCTGGATCATTACCGAATGCAGGAAAGCTGTGCCTGTTAACCAGGGCATAAATGCCGCGATCTCCACGGGGTCCCATCCCCAATAACCTCCCCAACCCAAGACATCGTACGCCCAACGCCCGCCTAGGATTAAGCCGAGAGAGAGAAATAACCAGGCTACCAATGTCCAGCGCCGGGTGATGCGGATCCAGCGATCATCTGTACGACCCGTAACCAGGGCGGCAATCGCAAATGCATAAGGAATCACAAATGACACAAAACCCAGGTAGAGCATCGGTGGGTGGATGATCATGCCAGGATGGCGGAGAAGCGGGTTCAGCCCGCTTCCATCGGCTGCTATATAAGGAACCGAACCGGCTGGCTGTAGCATACCGGTGGTAAACTGCCCGGTGGCTGACTGCCAAATTCGAACAAACGGGTTTTCAATGAATATACTCAGAGAAAGGAAGAAAGCCAGCGTGACCAGGGAGACAATGATCACCCAGGGTAAAAATTCCTGGTCTCGCTTCCATTTTCGCAGCGTGACAGCCGAAGCGAAAGCTGCCAACAACCAAGACCAAAAAACCAGCGAGCCTGCCTGACCACCCCATAAAGCTGTGACCTTCAAGTAAAGGGGCATGCTGTTGCTAGTCACACTGGCGACATACTCTACTTCGTAGGCATTGGTGACCAGGAGATAAATGATGCTCAACGCTGAGACCGTCACCAGCGGGAAGGTCAGCAGCATGGCGCTGCGCGCACTGGCAATCCAGCGGTGGTCCTTTTTTCGAGCTCCATAGTATGCTGCACTGATTCCAAAAAGAGATATTAAAAACGTGATGATAAGTGCGCCGTAACCTATATTTGCTACCATAAATATCTCCAATTTTATTTACATGCAATGCGTGAAACGTATCCCAGCTTACGTTTCACGCATCATTAGATTCGAAACTATGTTAGGTCAACACATTAACCTTCAGCTTGCTCCGGCACCACCTCTTCGTATTTTGTGGGGCATTTAAGCAATAATTCGTCCGCGTAGAAAACGCCATCCTCCGCTAGTTTTCCAGTCATTATGGCTTGGGCTTCATGTCGTAATAGATCAGGCTTGGGTCCAATGTAAACGACCTCCATGCGAGCTCGGTTTGGGTCGTTTACGGCATCATATAAGACTTTCGCTAATCCACCTTGTGCTTCGATCTCGCTATTATCTCCCGGCACATGGGCGACTGTAAATTTCAAAGTCAATGATTGCGGGTCATAAGCAACAGTGTCCCCTATCACGGCGCCAGACACACGCACATCGCGGCCGATATCACTACCTTTTCGCTCGGTTAATTCATCAACGGTCAGGAAATACTGGGCACTTGCCTGGGTTGAAGTAACAATTAAATAAATAATAGCTGCTACGATCAACAATCCACCTACAATGAACTTTACCCGTCCACCTGAACCAGTTTGTGTTGGGACGCTGCTATCAGACTCTTGATTTGTCATAGGTACCTCGTGGATGATGATTTCTTATTTCTCTTCATGGGAGTTAATTTTGTCACAATTTGATTAACGTAACCTGAGATAATGCGGAATAAAGTATGAGAATGAGATTAATTTATTTCAGATCGATTAAACCCGTGCGGATCGCAAATTTTACCAATTCTGTTGAAGAATGTAAATTTAATTTATGCATGATCCGCTCACGGTGTCTGGCAACGGTCTTGGGGCTGATGCCCAGCTGTTCGCCTATTTGGTTATTTGTATAACCCTCAGCAACCGCTTCTAGAACCTGAAGTTCTCGATGGCTGAGAATATCCAATCCTTTCTCTTCATGTTCATGATTTTCAAAATGTCTCACCCCGGGTGGTGTCTGGCTTAACAATCGCCGGTAATCCTCCAGCAGCCAGCGAGCCAGCGCAGGTTGCAGATAGACGTTGCCAAGTGCCACACAGCGGATCGCTGTAACCAGTTCCTCGGCTGCGACTTGCTTGGTTACATACCCGGAGGCGCCTGCAGAGAGCATCTCAAACAGGTATTGTTTGTCCTCGTGTACGGTTAAGGCTAATATGTAGCAGTCGGCATCCAACTCCCTCAACCGCCGGGTAGCCTCCAAGCCATCCATCTCCGGCATGGTGATATCCATCACCACCACGTCTGGATTAGTATTCAATGCTTGTTCGAGCGCTTCCTGTCCGCTGCTGGCTTCAGCGACAACTTCTAAACCATCCTGGGTATCCAGAAAAGACTTCAAACCAGTGCGGACAATATCATGGTCATCAACGAGCATCAGGCGGATTGTGGTCATCGCGCTTCTCCTCGATCTCTGAATATTGAGAACTGAAGGTGGGGACAATCACTTCCACAATCGTCCCCCCACCCTCAGGACTGAAAATCTTCAACTGTCCTTGAACCGAGTCAACTCGCTCCCGCATACCTTCCAGACCCCAGCCACGTTCTTGAGAGTTAGTGGCAGCCTGGCTGTTTATCCCGATACCATGATCGCGGATCACCATTACCACTCGCTCCGAGTTGAAAGCTAATTCGAGATCTGCCTGGTCGCATTTTGCATGGCGGATAACATTGGTTAAGGCTTCCTGGGCGACACGGAAAAACACGGTCTCCACCAGTGGATCCAGGCGTTGACGTTTTCCATCAATTATTAAATTTACCTGTAAACCGGCTCTCTTGTATTCTTCCTCAGCCAAATACTGTAAGGCTGGCACCAAGCCCAGATCATCCAATTGTGCTGGTCGCAGGTCATGCACCAAGCGGTAGATCCCATCAGACATTTGGCGTGATAGGGATTGTAAATCGTTAATCAGATCCAATGTGGCAGCTTGCTTTGGGAGCAAGTTTTTCAAGGTTGCCAGATTGAGGCTGAGTGCAGTCAAGAATTGAGCCGTTTCATCATGCAGTTCTCTAGCAATGCGGCTGCGTTCTTCCTCCTGGGCGATAACAGTGTGGCGCAGGAGCTCCCGCCGCATTAATTCCCGCTCTTCTAAATCTTTGCGAACCTGCTCAAGTGCTTCCAGCCTTTGCTTTTGGGCAGAGAGGAGCTGCTCTTCTCGCTCCTGATCAACGACTTGGATGGCCTGGATCAGGTTGAAGGTCACCAAGACAGCCATGGCTGCTCGTACCAATTGGATTGGGAAACTGAAAATGTCGATGAATACAGCGGAATTGATCCAAGTTGCGGGAAACAAGTTGATTGGCCCAACGAAAATCTGGGTCAATCCATACAATACAAAACCCACAGCTGCCCAACGGAAGCGCTTGGTCAGATCTTTTCGTCCTTCTTTGGTTACCTGCTGGGCGCGTTTACGCAATCCCAACCCGGCTAAAATGCCTCCCGGGACTGCCAGGAAGTAGCGAGCCAATGTATCCGCTGGAGCAAGTTGTAAATCTGGGCGTAGTTGTGTGACGCTGAATAGGACAAAAACATAAATGAGCAGCATGCCGCACAAGATCAGCACCGGAACCCCGAAACCTTTTTGAGAATCGGCCAGCATCAGTAAACCAAAATAGATCAATGGAATAAAAGAGACAACCAACAGAGTGTATCGCAACCAGATCAATTGTTCAGGAAAGGGAACCCCCAACCATACACCCTGGAGGAGCAGCATCTCGAACCACTCATGCATGCCATGCAATATGCCGAAAACCGCCAGCGGCTGAAGAACGCGTCGATCTGCCAGGCGTGGTGCCCGCATCGTTTCCAAACCAAGGGCGATGCCCATGCTGAAGAAGGCCAATCCATAGACGAAGAAGATGAGTACGATGTCCCATTGCATGGTCTTCATCAATCCTTTCAACCTCTGCCACACTCATCGGCAATGAGGTGTGAAATTATTGTACAGCAAACTAGAAAAACTATGCCTGTCTTCAATGTGACTTTTGTCACGTAAGCAGCATTACATATTCACTCATCTGGGGTTAAGTATTGGGGTAAAATAACTATCCAAAATTGAGTGACCAGCTCAAAAATAACAATATTTCCGATGAATTTTGATGGCAAACTATCCCAATTTCTTCTGGAAGCAAGGGTCGTTGACCTGCGAGGTGGATGAATGATGAAGCAGATAAAGTTGATCACTCTGCTGGGTATATTGATGATCGTCGCAGCAAGTTTAGCGGCTTGTGCAGGCTCTGAAGGACCTGCGGGTGCCAGTGGACCAGCGGGACCACCTGGACCAGAAGGACCTCAGGGTCCCCCAGGCCCGGAAGGTCCAGTAGGCCCAGTTGGACCCGCTGGAGAAGCAGGTGCTGGGTCTTTGGGTGCAGAGTATGTTGGCAGTACCGTGTGCAGCGGTTGCCACCTGGACACCTATGAGGTGTTTATGAAATCGGGTCATGCATATGAGCTCACCCAGGTAGTTAATGGTCAGCCACCAGAATATCCGTTCACTGAAGTAGCTGAATTACCAGAAGGCTATACCTGGGAAGATGTCTCCTATGTGATCGGTGGTTATAACTGGAAAGCCCGTTTTCTCAACCAGGATGGGTACATAATCACTGACGCGCCAGGCTCATCAGGGAATGAGGAATATCTCAACCAGTACAACTTTGCTAATCCAATCGTTGGCACTGAGGCGGGCGGGGTTACCTATCACTCCGGTGAAGAGAACCTGCCTTATGACTGCGGTAGTTGCCACACAACAGGTTACAGCCTGACGGGAAATCAGGATGATTTGCCTGGTTTGGTAGGTACCTGGGCTGAATCCGGCATCATGTGTGAGGCGTGTCACGGTCCGGGTGGTCTGCATATGCAGAATCCCCAGGGTGTACAGATGACTATCGATCGGGGTGCCGAGATGTGCGGTCAGTGCCACCGCCGCGGGGAGATCGAGTCCCTCAATGCCAGCGAGGGATTCATTCAGCACCATGAACAATATGGGGATCTCTTCCCGGGAAAGCACGCCGTTCTTGATTGTGTCATCTGCCATGATCCGCATTCGGGTGTGGTCCAGCTCCGGCAGGATGAAGAGGTACCTACCATGCGCACCCAGTGTGAAAATTGCCACCTGGAACAGGCTCAATTCCAGGACTCGCTGATCCACCCGGCGGCAGCTGCCTGCATTGACTGCCACATGCCGCGGATGATTAAATCAGCGGTTGGAGATGCTGAAAAATTCACCGGCGATATCCGCACTCACCAGGTGCGCATCAATCCTCGACAGATTGAGCAGTTCACAGAGGATAGCAGCACCTCCCTGCCTGAGATAGGGTTAAATTTTGCTTGCCGGCACTGCCATGGTGTTACGGCTTCAGAGAAAACAGACGAGGAGCTGATCGATAAAGCTGTTGGCTACCATACACCGACGGAGCAGTAATTTTCTCCCCTTAAGGTGTCCTTTTGAACCATCAATAACGGGCCGGAGAAATACCGGCCCGCTTGACTATCATATATAATATTGGGGTAATTCCCAAGTGGAGTTATTTTATGAGAAAGTATTGGCAGAGGATCAAATCCGGTTTAAAGAATTTCTTCTTTCCCCCAGTAGGTTCACCTCGCTGGGTGCGTATTCTGCCTTATGCCGTGTTGGGTGTCTTAACTTTAATCGTCTTAACCGGTGCGGTATATGGTTGGGAGTATACGAATTCGCCAGAATTCTGTGGTACGGCGTGCCACACGATGCCTCCTGAATTCACCAGCTACCTCACTTCCCCACATGCGCGCATTGATTGTGTCGATTGCCATATTGGGAAAGGTTTTCTCGCCACGCGCGTCTCCCGTAAAGCTGGAGACCTCCGGCACATCGTCGCTACCGCGTTCAATACGTACGAATTTCCCATCCGTGCCCGCCAGCTGCAGCCTGCCCGAGAGACCTGCGAGAAGTGCCACTTTCCTGAAAAGTTCTCGGATGACAGCTTGCGGGAGATCAAGCATTTCCAACCGAATAAAGATAACACCCCGCTGACTACCTACTTGGTGTTGAAGACCGGCGGCGGCAGCAAGCGCCAGGGACTGGGTCGTGGTATCCATTGGCATATTGAGAACAAGATCGAATATTTTCCTGTTGATCCAGAGGAACAGGAAATCCCATACATACGCGTTTACGAAGATGATGGCACGGTCACAGAATATATTGATATCGAATCCGATTTCGATCCACAGGATGTTGCACCCGAGGATATGGTTGAGATGGACTGCATCACCTGCCACAACCGCATCACGCACTTGGTGAAGACACCCCAGGAAACGGTCAATGAAATGATGAATCGGGGGATAATCGATCCGGAAATCCCCGAGATACGCAGGATAGCCACCGAAACGTACGGACAGATTTATGAAACAACCCAAGTAGGCTTGGATGGCATTGCCAGTATCTCCAGCTTCTATGAGACCTATTACCCAGAATATTACGCAGAGAATAAGGATAAGATCGATACAGCGATCACCGCTCTCCAAGAGGCGTATGCACAAAGTGTATACCCGGAACAGAACTCCGATTGGACTACCCATCCCAACAATATAGGTCACAGCGACACGTCGGGCTGCTTCCGCTGTCATGGCGGAAAACATCTCAATGCCGATGATGAAGCGATCCGGCTTGAGTGCAATTTATGTCATTCGATCCCTGTCATCGCTGGACCTGGAGACTTTGTCTCTCAGATCGAGATCAGCCGGGGTCCTGAGCCCGACAACCACAAGAATCCCAACTGGATCACCCTGCATCGGGATGTATTTGATCCGACCTGCAGCAATTGTCATTCCACCGACAATCCCGGTGGAATCGACAATACTTCTTTTTGTTCGAACAGCGCCTGCCACGGGAATGTCTGGGAATACGCGGGCTTTGATGCACCTGGCTTGCGCGAGATACTGCTTGATCAATTGCCGCCAGAACCCACGCCCATCGCTCCACCTGAAGGCGAGGCACTTACTTTCACGGGCACGATCGGTCCCCTGTTAGAGAGCAGATGCGGTGCCTGCCATGGAAGATCAAACAGCTTGAAGGGTTTGGATCTGACGTCCTATGCCAGTCTGATCGATGGTGGCGAAAGCGGTCCAGCGATCATAATCAATGATCCTGCCAACAGTTTGATATTAATCGTCCAGACCGGTGAGCAACCCCATTTCGCCCAGCTCACTTTGGATGAACTCACGCTTTTGGAAGAGTGGATCGCCAACGGTGCACCCGAGGAGTGAATCATATAAATGAATCAGGATTAATCTTGAAGATATTATAAAAGCCTTATAATATTTTGATGATCAGTGCGTGAGTTCGACGAGTTGGTATACGCCTAAGGAGATAAATATGGAAGAAGAGAAAGACCAACTTAGCCGACGGAACTTTCTGGCGATTGCGACCGGAGCCATTGGAGGATTGATCGGAATTGTGATGGCTATCCCCGCAGTGGCTTATGTCGTCGGTCCTGCATTACAACGCAGGACAGCAGAAAACTGGGTCCGGCTCGGTCCAACTTCAAAAGTTGAGCTTGGAATCCCCACCCTTTTCAAAACCATCATAGAAAGTCAAACTGGTTGGATCGTTGCTGAGGAAGAAATCTCAGTTTATGTGTTGACTGAAGATGGGCGGGAATATATTGCCCTCTCAAACATCTGCACTCACCTCGGTTGCCGGGTTCGTTGGATTACCGACCAGGGACAATATTTCTGTCCTTGTCACAACGCAGCCTTCGATAAAACCGGGGAAGTCGTAGCAGGACCTCCGCCAAGTCCGCTCGATCGCTACGAGACCAAGGTTGAGGAAGATCAATTGTATATCCTGTTGGGAGGTTGAGATGAGTGCTGGAATTGGTAATTGGCTTGATGAACGCATCGGTTGGCGCAAGGTCTGGGATGCCATTTTTCTGCGCAAGATCCCCAAGGTAAATTGGTTTTACACCCTGGGCAGCGCGACCCTCTTCGTGGCAATTCTGCAGGGGGTGACAGGTATTTTACTGACCATTTATTATGTCCCCACTCCGGACCACGCCTATGACAGCGTCCAGTTTATTACTACCCAGGTTGCCGGCGGCTGGTTTGTCCGCGGCGTCCATCACTGGGGGGCCAGCGCCATGGTGCTGCTCTCAGTACTGCACATGCTGCGAGTCATCCTTTACGGGGCATACAAATTCCCGCGTGAGGTGACGTGGTTCACGGGAGTAGGGCTGTTGCTGGTTGTGATGGGGTTTGGATTTACCGGTTACCTTCTACCCTGGGATCAGAAAGCGTATTGGGCGACTACGGTTGGGACCCGCATCGCGGGGGTAGCTCCTTTCATTGGTGAACCGATCCTGCGCATCATGCGCGGTGGGGAGGAGCTGTCCGCAGTTACCTTGGCGCGATTCTTTGGCACCCACGTCTGGGTCTTGCCGACAATCCTTTTGCTGCTGCTCGGAATCCATATGTACCTAGTGATCCGCCTCGGTATCAGCGCGGTACCAAAGAGGGAGGAGTAGAACATGAAAGAGAAAGAGCGAAAGGAGTATCTCGAGAAGTACAATAAAGAGAAGGAGAAAGGAGTTCCCTTTTTCCCAGATATCCTCTTTAAAGACGCGGTTGTCTCCCTGGTGATATTTATCGCCCTGGTGGCTCTGGCATACTTTGTTGGTGCACCTCTGGAACCACGCGCCGATCCGGCAGACACCAGTTACACGCCGCGTCCAGAGTGGTATTTCTTATTCCTGTTCCAGCTGCTGAAATACTTCCCCGGATCCTTGGAAGTGATTGGCGTTGTTATCATCCCCACCTTGGCGATCATCCTTTTGATCGTCCTTCCATTTATCGATCGTTCAGCCAAACGGCATTTTATGCGCCGACCAGTGATCCTGGGATTAGTAGGATTGAGTACAGCTGGGATTTTACTGCTCACCTACCAATCCTACCGGGAGATCCCCCCACCCCTGGAAATTGTCGGAGGTGACCTGACAGCGCTCCTGTACACGGAGAACTGCGCTCCTTGTCACGGACCTTCGCTAACCGTACCGCAAGGTGTCAACTTACACGAGATTATCGCCCAGGGGCGCCATGAGGATATGCCCGCCTGGAGTGGAGATCTCACGTCGGATGAAATTGATGCTCTGGCAGGCTTTATTATTTCGCCAGGAGGCAGCCAGCTGTTCACTGAGAATTGCAGCGAATGTCATGATGTGGCTGATCTGGTCGCCAGCGATCCGATAACCTTAAGGGAGTCTATCCGGCTCGGCACGGAATTTGGATCCCATGCAGAGGCGGAGGTTCCGGATTGGACGACAACTATCAACCCCGAAGACCAGACAAAGCTGCTCAATTTCCTGGTCGCTCCTGATGGACAACGCTTGTTTGCCACCAATTGTGCCCCCTGCCACGGTCAATCAGTTGCCTATGCTGGAGGCGAGGAAGAATTATTGGAAACGATCAGCCAAGGTGGAATGCACCTGGATATGCCCCCCTGGCGGGATATGCTGGACGATTCCGAATTGGATATTCTCGCTCGCTATGTGGTCAATCCATCGAATACACCGGAAGGGGTGGAGCTTTTTCAAACCAATTGTGCAAGTTGCCATGGTGAACGAATTCCCTCCGCTGAAGATGTAGAAGTGGCCCGGCAGATCATCGCTGAGGGCGGGGGTCACGAAACCATGCCAGTGTGGGGGGAAGTCCTCACCCCTGAACAGCTGGATGCCCTGGTTAACTTTACCGTGGCAGCTGCATCGGGTACCTCCGTTGAAGTTGGCCAGGAACTCTATGTTCAAAATTGTGCCCCCTGTCATGGAGAATTCGGTGAAGGTGGTCCTAACCCCTCCCGGGCAGGCGATATCATCTTCCCGATCAGCACCGCAGACTACCTCAAGACCAGGGATGATTTCACCTTGCGCTCCGTCATCGCTCAAGGTCAGCCTAATTTCGGCATGTCTCCTTTTGGCAGCGCTTTTGGAGGTCCTTTGGAAGAGGAGAACATCGATGCAATCGTGGCATATATTCGATCCTGGGAAGCCAATCCTCCAGTCGAATTGCCACCTGAAGTTGTTATTGATCTGGGTCAACAGGAAACCGTCACCCTGGACACGAAACAAATTTATGACCAGCTTTGCTCACAATGTCATGGGATTAATGGGGAAGGTGGTGTCGGACCATCGTTTGAAAACGCGCAATTTCAAGCTACCCGAACCGACACCCAGCTATTTAATGCCATCAATATCGGTCACGAAGCGACTTCCATGATCGGTTGGGGTGAAGTTTTGAGTGCTGAGCAGATCCAGCAGATCGTTCAGCTTATCCGCGAATTTCGAACTTCTCCAGGTGTCAGTCAACCGCCAACTGGTGGGGTATCATTTTCTTCCGATGTGATGCCCTTATTTGAGGCGAAGTGCGCTGCGTGCCATGGGAATTTTGGTGGTTGGGATGCCAGTACCTATACTACGGTTCTGGGAACAGGGAATAACGCTCCCGTGATTATCCCCGGTGACCCAGATAATAGCCTGTTGGCGCAGAAAATGGTTGGCACGCAATCGATTGGCAATATCATGCCGCCAGCGGGTTTGTTACCAGATGATGAGGTTCAGCTTATCCTGGATTGGATAGCAGAAGGAGCACTCGATAATTAATCAATTTATAATTGTGATATCAACAAATGATTTACAGGTGATAATTTTTCGGTAAGCGATTTAATAGTAAATAGCGTGGATTCACATACTAAAATTGGAAACCGGTTCCTCAAGTCAAATTTACGCGCGAAGATCACACTTGGCGTGGTTATCCCTTTGACTTTAATCCTGGGTCTCTTCACGCTTATCGAAGCTTCCCGCCATCGGGATGTTGAAATCTACAACTTGACCCTCCTTGCTTCGCAATCTGGAAAGGTGATCGAAAGTTCCTTGCGTAATGCAATGATGGAATCCAATTTTTCCGAGATGCAAAGGATTTTGGATGCAGTCGGGGACACTGGTGATTTTAACGTCGTTTATTTGTTGGATAGCAATGGAAAAATTATCTTCTCTCCACATGGGCAGGACGTCGGTAAGCGCTTAGACAACAGCCATCCTACCTGCCAGGAATGCCATAGATTATCCCCAGAAGCCAGACCGAGCAGTGTTGTGGTTGCAGATGATGGTCAACGAGTCTTCCGGAGCATGTATCCAATTCGGAACTCCCCAGAGTGCATGACATGTCACGATCCCCAGGAACCCATTATTGGGCTGTTGCTGACGGATATCCCTTTTGCAAAGGTGGAATCGGCTTTGGGAGCAGACCTCCGGGAAAATCTTTTATGGTGGTTAGGAACGATACTGGCAACAGTTGTCGTGGTTAATGTTTCCCTAAGCAAAATTGTCATTGAAAGATTGCAAAGATTATCGCAGGCCTTGACTGGATTTGGTCAAGATCGATTGGGTCTCCGCTTGCCAACCGATGCTCCTGACGAGATTGGTCAGCTATCAGAAGCCTTTAATAACATGAGCCGGCGTATTGAAGAAGAGGTCGCCGAGAATCTTGCCCTATCCGATCATCTATATCATCAGAGCCAACAGCGTGGTGAGCTGCTCAAACACTTGATCACTGCACAAGAGGACGAACGCAAGCGGGTTGCACGGGAACTCCATGATGATTTGGGCCAGGCCCTGGGGGCACTTTCCCTGCAAACCGAGGCTGTCGAACGGCTCATCGACAGTAATCCAGAAGGTGCCATCCAGCAGTTGCGCTTAACCCGGGAACTTATCGATGGCACCACTGAAAGCATGTATGAGCTGATTTTAGATTTACGCCCTTCTGTACTTGATGATCTTGGGTTACTATCTGCGCTGCAAGCTCAGGCAGAAAGGTGTTTAGAAGGCAGCTCAATTCAATTCGAGCTGAATACAGACGGCCTGACAGAACGGCTTGAGCCAGAACTTGAGACGACCCTATACAGAATTTACCAAGAAACCCTGAACAATGCCAGGCGTCATTCTGGTGCAAGGAATATCTCTATCACCATCTCGATCCATAACGGATATCTCGAGAGTGAGATCCGGGATGATGGTCACGGTTTCGATTTACAAGAATTGGATACCGACCGCGGTCATCACCATGGATGGGGATTAATCGGGATCAAGGAGCGAGTCAGCCAATGGGGAGGACAGATTGAGATTATCACAGATCCAGAGAATGGAACCCTTATCAAATTACGTTTTCCCTTGCTGGAGGTAAATGGTGGCTGATCAAATAGCCGTACTGATTGCCGATGATCATACAATCGTCCGCTCGGGTGTGCGCTTATTGCTGGAAGCTGAAATGGACATTAAAGTTGTAGGTGAGGCATTAAATGGCCAGGAGGCGCTCAAATTGGCGGAAGAGCTGCAGCCAGATGTCGTGCTTATGGATATCTCCATGCCTGAGATGGATGGACTGGAAGCGACCAGGGAAATCAAGTCTCGTTTTCCCCAAATCAATGTACTTATACTGACCATGCACAGGTCTGACGAATACTTTTTTAATGTTTTGAAAGCTGGTGCATCTGGTTATATTCTGAAGGGTGCCAAGACCAGTGAACTTATCGAGGCCGTGCATATCGTCCAGCGGGGCGAGGTTTTCCTGTACCCATCGATGACCCAAAAACTGGTTCAGGGATATTTACAGTTGGCAGATTGGGAAAGTGAGGGGGAAGATCCATTGAGTCCCCGGGAAAAAGAGATTTTCAAGCTTTTAGCTGAAGGTTACAGCAACAAGGAGATCGCTGATAAGCTGGTAATCAGCCCGAGTACTGTTCATTCACACCGCGGCAATTTGATGGAAAAGCTGGGTCTTCAGAATCGGCGAGATTTGATTCAATATGCCAGAAAGCAAGGTCTCTTGAAAGAGTAATTTCGGGAAATCTTTACGAAAAAAGCATGTCCATAAGAATCGCCAAATTATTTGGCGATTCTTTTTATTCGATTTGGCAAATTCCGTGATTCACAAACGCACCATTTTTCACTAATATTATTCTAAGGATCCACTAAGGATCCACGTAGGACATGGAGTGATGATGGCCAACCGTCAGGTTTACGTGATATGGGTGAACCCACTATTCCATGATAGTTTGCACCAGTTGTTGGCTCATGCTGAAATCGAATGGGTGGGTGCTGCCTCAGATTTCTCAACCGCTGTAGAAGAGATCTCTCACCTCCATCCTGACACAATTCTCATCGAAGAGATGGCTGGAGCGACGACCACTTCTGCTTTCATGGAAATCGTGGAAAAGTTTCAGTGGGATTTGCGGGTGGTGGGTGTCAGTCTCAGGGATAACCAAATGAGTGTTTTCCAGCATGCACAACAGACGGTGGGGCAACCAGAGGATTTGATACGGTTAATTATCCAATGATAAAACACTTATTTTTCCGCATAGCAGATTGTTTTCTACCGTATATTCAACTGGCAAAGGAGGTTATTTATCCACTGGCAGATAATCATAGCTCAATTTGTTTGCCATCCTGCATGATAGTTAGAGGAGAATAAAAAATGTTTAAAAAATTCATGCTTATTACGGGACTATTGTTGTTTGCCACCATCGTTTTGGTGGGGTGTGCTGGATCAGAAGGTGCTGAAGGCCCTCCTGGCCCTCAGGGTCCTGCTGGACCAGCTGGCCCTGCAGGTCCACCAGGATCTGGGGGAACAGAGCTGACTGAAGATCAGCTTGCTGCGTTAGAAACGGCAGGTAACCTAGGTGGGATCCAATTCCCTGGTTTGGATGAGGTCCGCAGAGGTTGTCCAGCCTGTCATGTCCTTGTAAATGAGGAGACTGGACAATACACCTTGCCATATGAAGCTCATGAGAGGGCAGAAGCGCGCGGAAAAGAGCATCCAGAAGTCGCCCCCGATGGTACCTCGCTCGCCGCAACCGAGGATGTAAAGGTGACCACCTGCCTGCAGTGTCATGGGGCAGGAACCGGAGACCGTGCTGGTAAAGGAGTTATCGCGCCGTTATCCCTGCGGGATATCGTCCATCCCGCTCATATGTACAGCCAGTGGTTTAAGCTGCACTACGGTGGCAACTGCTTTACCTGCCATAATGTGGATGGTGAAGGGAATTGGGAGCTTCTCACCGAGAAAGTTGAGGTGAATGAGAAAGGTGTCCCAGATCCTGAAGCGCTGCCAATCCCAGGTGCTGTTCCCATTGGGGAAGGGGCTACATCAAGCGCACTGTCCGGTTCAGTAGCTGCTGGCGGCCGGTTGTACGACAAATGGTGGACCGAAGCTGGTGTGGATGAGCCCAGCGGGGATCAGCCTGTGTGGGCAACCCAAACCACAAACACACGCAGCGGTGGGGATACCTGGCGCTGTAAAGAATGTCATGGATGGGATTACATGGGTGCTGCGGGTGCCTATGGTTCTGGATCTCACTTCACCGGTTTCCCGGGCGTATTCGATGTCCAATCGGAATCCGCTGAGGCGCTTGTGGCAATTCTGGATGGCAGTGCAAATCCAGATCACGACTTTTCTGCCATGGGAGAAGAAGCTCTCAACAACCTGGTGACATTCCTCAAAACGGGTTTGATTGATATGTCCACTCTGGTGGATGCCGAGACAAAAGCACCCGTGGGTGGCGATGCCGCGAATGGCGAGGCACTTTATGCTGCCTGTGCCGGCTGTCATGGTGAGGATGGACGAGCAGTCAACTTCGGTGATGATGAAGAACCGGAATATGTAGCAACAATCGCACTGGACAATCCCTGGGAATTCTTACATAAGGTGAGAGCGGGACAACCTGGCACAGCCATGCCCGCCTCCTTGGATCTAGGATGGAGTACAGGTGAATTGCTCGATTTATTAGCTTTCGCCCAAACCTTGCCTGTTGAAGCACCCTAAAAGGATTTTGTAATAAAGTAAGTGTCGAAGGGCCGGAGATAACCACTCCGGCCCAATGCAATATATGCTTGCCTTATGAGAATAGTATGAAACGTTTTTGGTGGATCGGACTCTTTGTTTTTGTGGTCATTGTCATCGTGATCGGAGCAATTCTGACCCGTATGCAGGTTTATGCCGCGCCTGAACAACCGATCGAGTACAGCCACCGGATTCACGTGGAGAAAGACATCCAATGTTTATATTGTCATCCGGGTGCTGTTCAATCAGCAGTCGCTGGTATACCTTCCGTGCAAAAATGCATGGGTTGCCACAATGTAATTAAAGCCGATAGTCCAGAAATTCAGCAGGTTGCCAGTTATTATGATGAAGGCAAACCGATCCCTTGGATAAAGGTCAATCGTCAACCAGATTTCATCTATTTCAGTCACCTGCCTCACCTCGGCGCAAGTCTCAATTGTGAAACTTGCCATGGTGAGGTTGGCCAGATGGATGTAACGAAACAATTCGTCAAGATGGATATGGGTTGGTGTTTGGATTGCCATTTGAACCAACCAGCAGAAAAAGTAGGCCGTCTTGCGGACTGCCTGACTTGTCACAAGTGAAAAAATTTATGACCAAGAAGATATCTCGGCGTGATTTTCTGAAGCTAAGCAGCGGAGCTATGGTGGTTACAGGTATTGCACCCAGCATCCGCAAGCTGGTTCTCGAACCCTATGTACAACCTCCGGAGGAGATTTTACCCGGGCAGGACACTTGGTATGCTAGTACCTGTCGCCAATGTCCAGCGGGATGTGGAATCATTGTGAGGGTGATCAATGGGCGAGCGAAGAAAATTGAAGGCAATCCCCTGCATCCGCTCAACCAAGGAAAATTGTGTGCTCGGGGCCAGGCTGGGCTACAAGTACTCTATCACCCGGATCGTCTTAAGAATGCAGTTCGCCAAGTTGGTGGGCGGGGCTCCCTGCAATATGAACCCCTCTACTGGTCAGAAGCTCTAGACATATTGACAGAAAAACTCGAATCCTTGAGCACGCCGAATCGGGTTGCATTCTTGGGTGGTTTATTACCCTCTCATTTATACATATTGAGCACACGTTTACTCAACTCAATTGGGGCGGAGTCGCCGATTATTTATGACTTGCACTCTGCTCTTGAGGGTCGGTATTCGACCTTGAAATTATCTGAAACCTTATTTGGTTCTCCAGAATTACCAATTTATGATCTGGCGAATGCTGAGGTGATCTACTCTTTTGGGGCAAACTTCCTGGAAACCTGGATGTCACCGGTCTCACAAAGTCATGCATATGGGAATATGCGCCAAGGTCAATTTGGAGGTCGGGGTTTTCTTGTCCAATTTGAACCACGCTTATCAGCCACGGCGGCTTCTGCAGATGAATG
Source organism: Chloroflexota bacterium (assembly GCA_020349245.1). Taxonomy (GTDB): domain Bacteria; phylum Chloroflexota; class Anaerolineae; order Anaerolineales; family UBA4823; genus PFL25. Next base: position 4,449,964 of record CP070764.1, read on the forward strand.
GGTCCCATTAAAACCAGGGGTAGAAGGATATGTTGCACTGGCGATTGGACGCATCATTGTAGAAGAACGGCTTGGAAATGTAGGCAGTCACCGACCCTATGCCGGTTTGTATCAAAACATTGATGTCCGTGAGATGGCGGCAGCGAGTCAGGTTCCGGCCGAAGATCTCAACCGGCTGGCACGAATTTTTGCGAATGCTGACCAGGCAATGGCCATTCCTGGGGGCGGGTTATCTGGACAATCGAACGGGCAAGCAAGCATGCTGGCCATTCAAACCTTGAATTTACTGGTTGCTCAATTTGGAAAGGTGGGAGGAATATTTTTATCCCAACCTGGTCCAACAGCCGCTTATCGCCAAAATCCAAAAGTTGATTCGTTTGGGAATGTAACCGATTTAGTGGATCGCATGCAAGCTGGTGAGATCGACCTGCTCCTGGTCCATGGAACGAATCCGGTCTTCGAATTACCCGCCTCGACAGGATTCGCAGAGGCAATTGCCCGGGTTCCATATGTCATTTCTTTCAGTTCATTTGTGGATGAAACCACTATGCATGCTGACCTGGTCTTACCGGATCATACCTACCTGGAATCTTGGGGCCACGAAGTCCCCTCGCCAGGGTCGGGAAAACCCACAGTGAGCAGTCAGCAACCGGTAGTGCGTCCACTGTATGATACCCGCTCATCGGCGGATGTTTTCCTGGCAGTAGCGAAACGTTTGGGAGGTGAGGCAGCAAAGGCACTACCCTGGACTGATGAGGTTGCTTTCCTGCAAGAATTAGCTGATGAGCTCCATGGCTCCAGCCTTGGGGCATACGATGCAACGACCTCCAATAGCTTCTGGGCTCTCTGGCGTCAGTACGGTGGATGGTGGACGGAGAAAGAGATTCCTCGTGAACCCGATCTTTCCGCAATTCCTCAAGATCCACTGCCTATAACCGAACCGGTTTACGATGGAGAAGAGCAAGACTATCCATTCCATCTGCATCTATATCCATCGGTAACGCTGTCGGATGGGCGGGGTGCGCATTTACCCTGGTTGCAAGGAGCGCCGGATCCGATGACCACCGCAACTTGGGGGACCTGGGTGGAACTCAATCCTGAGACTGCCAGTAAATTAGGTGTCGATGACAATGATATTGTGCGGGTGATCTCTCCCTATGGAGAATTAGAAGCGCCAGTTGTTGTCTATCCAGGAATTCGTCCTGATGTGGTTGCAATCCCGGTTGGGCAAGGCCACCAGCAATATGGTCGCTTTGCCCAAAAGCGGGGTAGCAACCCGGTCGCTCTGGTATCTGCGATCACAGATTCCGAATCTGGCTCCCTTGCCTGGGGAGCTACCAGGGTGCAGATAGAAGCGACTGGACGAAAGGAAATCCTACCAAGATTAGAAAGTTTAGCTGGGGAAGGGCGTGAATCCATTGGATAATACAGAACCTCGTTGGGCAATGATCGTTGATTTAGACAGGTGTACTGGATGCCAGGCATGTGTGGTTGCCTGCCAGGCGGAAAACAATGTACCAACCGTAGGTGAGGCTGAAACGGCAAAAGGCCGCTGGCTCCATTGGATCCATATTGAAAGATATTGGGAAGGCGAGTACCCGAATATCAAGGCACGATTTATGCCCGTGATGTGTCAACAATGCGGAGAGGCGCCTTGTGAGCCAGTTTGTCCGGTCTTTGCCACCTATCATACGCCGGAAGGATTGAATGCCCAGATTTATAACCGCTGTATTGGGACTCGTTTCTGCGGCAGCGCTTGCCCCTACAAAGTGCGAACCTACAACTGGTTTCGCCCAGAGTTTCCGGAGCCATTGAATGAGCAGCTCAACCCTGATGTATCTGTTCGCTCGCGTGGCTTGATTGAAAAGTGTACATTTTGCATCCAGCGCATACGGCGGGTAGAAATTGAGGCTCATGCGCAAGGACGTGAACCCGCTGATGGTGAAATCCAACCTGCCTGTGTACAAACCTGTGCTCCCGGTGCATTGGTCTTCGGAGATTTGAATGATCCCGAGAGCCGGGTAAGTCAGTTATCTACGAGTCATCGATCCTTCAAACTCCTCGGCGAGCTGGGCACCAGCCCCGGGGTCATCTACCTTAAAGGAGGCGAAACGAATGTCTGAATCAGAGGTGGTAGCATACCCTGAGGAAAGCAGTTCTGCGGAATTCGAAGATCGCCTGCTCCTCTCTGAACGAACAAGCGAAGAAATCAATCGTGCTGTCCTAGAACCGATGTTCAGATCAAGTTGGCGCTTCTGGTTGCTGGTGGCCTTTTTAAGCGTTTTAGTTCTCTGGGGAGTGTTTGCCTGGGGGTACTTAATCTATTGGGGAATGGGAACCGCGGGCATCAATCGACCTGTTTATTGGGGATTTTTCATTGCTACTTTCGTATTTTGGGTTGGGATCAGTCACGCCGGAACAATGATCTCCGCGGTTTTACGGCTATTGAAGGCGGATTGGCGCCGGCCAATTACCCGGGGTGCAGAGGCCATGACAGCCTTTGCCCTGATGATGGCTGGCTTATTCCCTTTCATTCACTTAGGAAGGGTTTGGAAATTTTATTGGATGATTCCCTATCCCAATAATCGTTTTATGTGGCCGAATTTCCAATCTCCCTTGATGTGGGATATGGTCGCCATCTTTACTTACCTGATTGGCTCGAGTCTCTATCTCTACCTGGCACTGATCCCAGATCTGGCCATGGCTCGTGACCACACTTCAAAATGGCGTCAGAAGCTCTACAGAATTTTATCCCTCGGATGGCGAGGTACGGAGGCGGAGTGGCATAAGCTCCAGCGGGCATTAAGCATTTTTTCGGTGGCCATTATTCCAATCTTCCTCTCAGTCCACTCGATTGTCTCTTGGGATTTTGCCGTCACCATTCAACCTCGCTGGCACAGCACGATTTTCGCGCCCTACTTCGTGGTTGGCGCGATTTATTCGGGATTGGCTGCACTGGCTGCCATCCTTGTGATTGTTCGCAAGGGCATGCAGCTTCAGGAATTTCTACGGGCTGAGCACTTTAATGCTCTCGGAAAATTAGTCATGGTGGCTGGCATGGCCTGGACCTATTTCTGGTTTGCAGGCTTTATCGTGGAATGGTATGGAAATGAACCGGTGATTCGTGAATTGATCCATGAAGAAGTATCCGGCGATCTCGCGCCACTCTTTTACCTGCAGATGTCTGCCAATTTGATCCCGATTGTCATGCTGGTGTTTAAAAAAGTCCGCGTGACACCCTGGTTATTACTCCTCGCCGCAGTAATGGTCAACATTGGTATGTTTACAGAGCGTGTACTAATCGTTGTCGGCAGTTTGCAGCGCAACTTTATGCCTTTCAACTGGGGGGATTACAGTCCATCCTGGGTTGAAATAAGCATCGTTGTGATGACATTTGCTGGCTTTGCGCTTTTGTATACGCTTTTTTCACGTGTTTTCCCCTATGTCCCGGTTTGGGAGATCAAAGAAGGGCGTTTGCGTTATACGATGCGCCGGATTGGCCGCTTATTGGTGCCAACCGCAGCTGAGATTGAGTAATTGTGCATTTTACGGCAGGAGACTACATTGGTAGAAATTCCTGGTATTGCTTGCCAGATGATATGATGAGACGAGTATTCAAGAAAAAAATATAACGAAGCGATAGATGAAAATCAATGAGTGAAAAAACAATCTCCCTGGTCGCTCTATTTCAAGAGAGTACTGATACCGCCAAGGCCATTGATGACCTCCACAATTTAGGGATCCCGGATGAAAATATGGTGGTCATGTCAGATGTACCCTATCCCGAAAAAGCCTTGGGCAGAACAGGTGAGTGGCTCACCCTGCCATATATCGTGCTTGCTGGAGCTGTGGTGGGCCTGTTGATTGGATTATTTTTGTCTGCGATCACCCCTCATCTCTACCGCCTGGATGTAGGCGGTCACCCACCGGTTGGATTTCCTCCCGCAGCAGTGATCACTTTTGTTTTTACCATGATGGCGATCATCGTGTCCACATTTCTCGGTGTGCTCTGGGAGATGGATTTCCCCAGCTTTGGTCCTGTACCGTACAACAAAGCTGTCACTGATGGCAAATTAGGTGTGCTTGTTGAATTCCCAACTGAATTGAAGGATAGCGTCAACCGGGTGTTCAAGGAAAACCAGGCTGATTTTATCGGGGAACCGGAGATGATATCGCTATGAACTCTCGCTTACAGCGTGGATTGATCTTCATCCTCGTCCTTACGATACCTTTCTTAATTAGTCTCTTGTTTACTTACGAGGTCTTGAAAATCCCGTTTACCACGGATATGCAGTATCAAGCCTCCATAAATTATCAAGAGGGTCCTCGCCTATTGCCACCGGAAGATGCGGTTCCGATACAAGGCCTTGCTATCATCCCCGATGAATTTCCGGAAAATCCAATTACAGCGGATGATGTCTCCTTGCAGCGGGGAAAAATCCTCTTCGATATTCATTGCCAGATTTGTCACGGAGTAAATGGACATGGAGATGGTCCTTTGGCGCAATATTTTGAGCGTACCCCGGAAAATCTAACCGGCCCACAAATATCGGCAGAATTCGATGGGGCTGTCTACTTAACCATCCGAAATGGATTTGGCCAGATGCCAGCATTATCTGAAAATCTGACGCCGCATGAAACCTGGGATGTGGTGAATTATCTTCACACGCTACCCGTGAGGTGAAAGGTAAAGATGATAACCAAAATTGCATTCATGTCTTCAGTCGTTATCTTGTTACTTGCTGCTTGTTCTGCACCGCAGAGTCTACCTTCGGGTCCTACCCCGATCCCAACCCTCATCCCTGCCACAGATCTGGGCAGTCCTCTGACTGAAACGGCACAACCTTCTTATCCCATTCAGAGTTACCCAGCCCGGTTGCCCTCAGCAGAGCTCGGTTTTCCACTTTACCAGGCTCACTGTGCCAGCTGTCATGGGGATGATGGGAATGGGGTTGTCCCAGGAGCCCGAAATTTTGGTGATTTGGATTATATGCGCGGAGAAACTCCGGCCTTTTTCTATACCACGGTTGCTGAGGGTCGCGGTGAGATGCAGGGATTTCGTGATGAACTGACTTCAGATGAGCTTTGGGATGTTGTTTTTTACGTGTGGCGGTTTTCTACCGATACCGAAACACTTAACCTTGGACAAAATATCTATGAGGAGAATTGCCAGGTTTGCCATGGGCTCGATGGAACGGGAGCAGTGCTTGGCGCTGCTGATTTCTCTGATTTGCGGGTAGTTGATGACCAGGCTCCTCGAGATTTCTACCTCGTAACGACACAAGGGAAAGGTTCAATGCCGGCCTGGCAGGGGCGCTTATCCCAGGATGAACGCTGGGCAGTGATTGATTATCTGCGCACCTTCTCGTACGACCCGAGTCTCCCGGGGGAAGTTGTAGAACAACCGCCCCCAACGACTGTTCCAGAGGAGAGTGGCTGTGATCCGAATTATCTTACCCAAACCAATCCCTTTGATTGGAACGATTCGGCTGCCAGCATCGCCGGTCAAGTAATTTATGACCAGGCGTGTGGCATGTGTCACGGGGTTGATGGTTCCGGAGGTCTTCCGGGTACCCCTGACTATACTGATGCCGCAGTTGCACAGGATCTTCGCTCCAATGGTGGTGAAAAACTATGTGTAGTCGCCGAGGGGAAAGAATCAATGCCCGGTTGGAAAGAGACCCTTACAGAGCAACAGATGTGGGAAGTGCTCACTTACCTGTATTCATTTGGAAAATAGGTTTTAAAACCGAAACTTAATTTTTGAGCTTCGGCGGTTCTTAATCACCAAAGTCAGCCATAAAATAAATTTTGGGTCGCTGGATTCGCATTGCATTGTTCAAATATGCGAGAAGTATATATATACGGTTTTTAAAAAGGACTGTTTTTGCCTTATTCGTCGCTGAATATATGATATACTCCCTAACCTGTTACTCATCTTAGGGTGATAATCATATGCAAAACTACAAAATAGGAATCTGGTATACAGGGAAGTATGCCAGCTACATTCGTTTAGACCTTGCGAGAAAGGAGGCTGCCGCTCACCAAATAAAAAATAAAGAAAGACACATCAGTATGACCTCAATTTAGTGTATCCGGATACACTCAAGGAGAATGCAATGAAACATAAACATCTTTTCATCGGGCTATTACTGCTGATCGCTGCCTTGGCTCTGGCAGCCTGTGCAGGAACGCCCGGCCCTGAAGGACCGCAAGGTCCTCCTGGGCCAGAAGGCCCCCCTGGTCCAGCTGGTCCAGCTGGTCCTGCCGGTGCTGCCGGTACCGCAGGGGAGGCTGGCGCAGCTGCAGAGATGGGCGATCTGTCCTGCACTGAATGCCATAATGATACAACCTTGATCGTCGGCAAGAAAACAGCCTGGAGTGAGTCCCTGCATGGTTCTGGTGAAGCCTACGTGCGCGGGACCAATGCCAGCTGTGCAGGTTGTCACTCAGGGGGTGGTTTTAGCGCCAGGATTGCAGCTGGGCTGAATCCAGATGAGGTTGCGGAAGGGGATCCCAACCCAACCCGCCAGGACTGCCGAACCTGTCACCAGATTCACGTCACCTATACCGGCGAGGATTGGGCTTTGGAGTCCACCGATCCGGTGGATTTCTTCGCGGTCGAAGGCGCGACTTATGATGGCGGTGAAGGTAACCTGTGTGCCAATTGCCACCAACCTCGGCGCGTTTTCCCGGGTGCAGTCGATGGTGTGGTCACCGGTATCTCTGAGCACTGGGGCCCGCACCATGGCGGACAAGCTCCGATGTTGCTCGGTGTCGCTGGTGCGGGTGATGTTGAAGGCAGCCCCAGCTCGCATTACAACATGGTGGAAGACACCTGCGTGGCCTGCCATATGGGTCCAGATCGAGTTCATACCTATGAACCAAATGTTGCCGTGTGCCAGGAGTGCCATTCAGGAGCTGAAAACTTTGATATCAACGGCGTGCAAACCGAGGTCCAGGCTCAGCTAGATGAGCTTGGGGACGCTCTGGTCGCAGCGGGTGTACTCAGTGAAAATGGTCCTGAAGGACACCCGACTGTCGAGGAAGCTCCCGAGGGCTTGGCCATCGCTCTTTGGAACTGGATCTACATCGCCCATGAGGACAAGAGCTTGGGTGTCCACAATTCAGCCTACACCAAAGCTCTGCTCGAGGAGGCTTTCGCCGCCTTAGAGCAGTAAAATATGTGGGTAATTTTGCATAAATAACCGCATATTTTTCAATTAAATTGCTGCTGTGTGCGTCGCCAGATACGCGGCGCACACAGTCTTTTTTAACATTCAAAAGCAATGTCTTTCCAGGATATGCGAATTATCCAGGACATAGCAAGGCTTGGTTTCTACTTGGTGCTGGGGTGAGAATCCAAGCTGATCGAATCCCCAAAAATGAAATATTTTCCAACTCATGTTCTCCCAAAATACTGGGAAGCCATACATTTGTCATATAGTGTAATGTGACATAATTCACTAATATCCTTCTCATAATTGGGGTATAAATCATATGCAAAATTACCCAATTGAAGCCTGGCAGCACGGGAGGTATGCTGGGAATATTCGTTTATAGATACAACGAGAGAGGAGGACGCCTATCCCTGTAAAGTATTGAAGAAGGAACGCCCTAAAAAGACTTTATTTTAGTGTATCCGGATACACTCAAGGAGAATGCAATGAAACATAAACATCTTTTCATCGGGCTATTACTGCTGATCGCTGCCTTGGCTCTGGCAGCCTGTGCAGGAACGTCCGGACCTGAAGGACCGCAAGGTCCTCCCGGCCCAGAAGGTCCTCCCGGACCAGCTGGACCTGCAGGGCCTGCTGGCCCTGCCGGTACCGCAGGGGAGGCTGGCGCAGCTGCAGAGATGGGTGATCTCACCTGCACTGAATGTCACAATGACTCGGCAGTTATGGCTGGCATTTCAAATTCATGGTCAGAATCGTTACATGGCAGTGGGGAAGCCACGGCCTATGCAGGCAGCAGAACTTCCTGCACAGGCTGCCATTCTGGCGGTGGCTTCAGTGCGGCTGTTGAAGCCGGGGTAAGTCCAGTAGGTGAACAGGAGTCAGCGGCTGCGAACCCAAGCCGCCCAGACTGCCGGGCCTGCCACCAGGTCCACGTTACCTATACCGGTGAAGACTGGGCTCTGGAAACCACAGAAGCAGTGCCGATGGCTGCCTTCGAAGGCGAGACCTTTGACGGTGGAAAGGGCAACCTGTGCGCCAACTGCCACCAGGCTCGCCGCGGCGTTGATGAACCCAATGCTGATGGCGATGTTGAAGTAACCAGCACCCACTGGGGACCCCATCACGGTCCTCAGAGTGCCATGCTGCTTGGCCTGGCTGGCGCGGGTGAAGTTGAAGGCGCTCCCAGCGCACACGCCACCATGGTGGAAGACACCTGTGTAGCCTGCCATATGGGTGATGGCAAGGTTCATACCTTTGAGCCAAATGTAGCTGCCTGTCAGGAATGCCACTCCGGTATGGAAACCTTCGATGACACCGGTTTGCAGACCGAAGTCCAGGAAAAACTGGATCAACTGGAAGAGGCACTCGTCGCCCGTGGTTGGTTGGACGAAGAAGGTCATCCAGCAGTAGAAGCCATCCCCGCACCTGAAGCTTATGCTCTGTGGAACTGGATCTACATCGCCCACGAGGATAAAAGCTTAGGTGTCCACAACCCCACCTACACCAGGGCTCTACTAGATGAGTCGCTGGCTACATTAGGACTTGGGGAGTAATAAGGACGAATAATTCAGGTTAATTAGCTAACCTCGAATTGCGAGACCACTGCTGTGTGATCTTTACAAACACGAGATCACACAGCAGTTTTTTTGTATATAATTTTTTTATGGGAAAATTCAAGAATGGAATCAAAATCGAAAGGAGGAAGCTGAACTGGATTAATCTCCATAGATTGCCCCATAATCTCGATCGTATGTAGATGGTGATACGCTCAAGGAGAATATTATGAAATATAAATATTTTATTGTTGGTTTCCTAGTGCTGTTAGCTGCCCTCGTTCTGGCAGCGTGCGGTACTGCGGGGCCAACGGCAGAAGCCACGCCATGCCCTGTACCGGAACCCTGCCCGGAATGCCCGCAGGTCAGCTGCCCGGATTGTCCTGAGTGCCCGGAACCAGTGGTAGCTGTAGTGCCTTTCGAACAGGAGTGGGCTAATTCACCCCACAACGCTGCCGATGCAGAGGCTTTCCGTCACTGGGATGAAGATGATCCGGCGCAGATTCCCGAATCTTGTGCCAAGTGTCACAGCACACCCGGACATTTGGACTTCCTGGGTGAGGATGGCAGTGAAGCCGGCGTGGTGGATGCTCCCGCGCCGATCGGGACAACCATTGAATGCGTCGCTTGTCACAATGACACCAACCTGGTCAAAGATAGCGTGGTCTTTCCCTCGGGGGTGGAGTTAACTGACCTGGGTGACCAGGCCCGCTGCATGGAGTGCCACCAGGGACGATCCTCCAAGTTTACCGTGGATGAAGCTATTGCTGAGGCAGTCGGCGAAAATCTCGACATGGTCAGCGAGGACCTGGGCTTCATCAATATCCATTACTATGCTGCAGCAGCCACGCGCTATGGTACGGAGGTGATGGGCGGGTACGAGTATGATGGTCTGGCTTACGACCCGCGCTTTGACCACGTGGAGGGCTACCAATCCTGCATCAACTGCCACGACATGCACACGCTGGAACTTAAGGTTGAGGAATGCGGTGGCTGCCACGCGGGCGTTTCAACCCTGGAAGATGTGGAACAGATCCGTTTCGCTGGCTCGCTGAATGACTATGATGGTGATGGTGATGTTGAAGAACCTATTAAGGATGAACTCACCGGGTTGCAAGAATTGCTCTACCTGAACATGCAGGCTTATGCCAGTGAGGTAGCTGGTTCTTCACTGGTCTATGATGCCGCCAGCTATCCGTATTTCTTCGATGAGGCTGGTGAAAGATATGCTGCCTGGACCGGTCGCCTGGTGAAAGCAGCTTACAATTACCAGGTCTCTCTCAAAGATCCGGGTGCCTTCGCCCATGGTGGCAAGTACATCATCCAGCTGCTCTATGACTCGATCGCGGACCTGAATGGTCAAGTAGGAACGCCGGTTGATATGAGTATCCTACACCGCGAGGATCCTGGGCATTTTGCAGCTGCTGGTGAACCCTGGCGCCACTGGGACGAGGACGACCCCAAGGAAGTCCCGGCCAGCTGCTCGAAGTGCCATTCAGCCGAGGGACTGCCGACCTTTATCACCACCGGCGGAGATACCTACCCGCAACCGGTGGCCAGCGGCTTGAACTGCGCTACCTGCCACGACGACCTGTCGACTTTCACTCGTTACGTTTCGGAGGAAGTGACCTTTCCCAGCGGGGCTACCGTATCGTTTGAAAATGTGGATGCGAACCTGTGCATCAACTGCCACCAGGGTCGTGAATCGAAAGTCAGTGTAGATGCGGCGATTGCCAGCGCTGGGGTAGAGGACGACGAAGTTTCTGAAGGTCTGTCCTTCCGCAACCCGCACTACTTCGCCGCCGGAGCAACCCTCTGGGGGACTGAAGTGCAGGGCGCTTATGAATATGATGGTCAGACCTACAACGGGCGCTTCATGCACGTACCCGGCTTCCAGGCATGCATCGACTGCCATGATACGCACCAGCTGCGACCCAAGGTCAAACAATGCGCCACCTGCCATGGGATAGCCTCTGAGGAAGAGCTGCGCGATATCCGCATGACTGATATCGACTTCGATGGGGATGGGAACACCTCTACCGGTATGGCTGTGGAGGTCATGAACGTGAATGATGCCCTTTACACCGCCATTCAAACCTATGCCACGGAAGTAGCTGGTACTGCGATCGCGTTCGACGCAGCCTCTTACCCCTACTGGTTCATAGATGCCAATGGTAATGGGGAAGTCGATCCGGATGAAGCTGTGCGCGAGAACGCCTTTGCATCCTGGACACCACGCCTATTGCGAGCGGCGTACAACTACACTTGGGCGTTGAAGGACCCGGGTTCCTTTGCCCACAATGGGCAGTACATGCTCCAGGTGCTGTACGATTCGCTGCAGGATGTGGGTGGCGATGTCACGGGTTTGATCCGCCCAGAGGTCACCCAATAATCCTTCCTTAAATCACAAAAAATCCAGGTGTTCAATAAGCACCTGGATTTTCTTTAATTTCAGCCGGTTGGTAAAAGAATTTAGCCATGCCAATGCAACAATCCTTTTCACTATTGAGCAGAGACTATGACCCGGGACTAACTCGTAATACTATCGATGCGCAGGTCCCCACTTTGTGGGGGTAGCTGAAACACATGCCCTTCTACATCGAGCGATCTGGGTTCTGCACTCAGGTTAAGTGCCACGGTGACCTGTTCCACAGGATCGAAGCGTTTATACGAATAGGTGCGGGCCTGGTCATCAACCTTTAGTGTTTGCCTCTCTCCTGTGGCTAAAACCGGGTGATCACGGCGCAGGTGGATCAACCACTGGTAGAATGCGTGCAGATCTTGATCCTGGTCCGCTCCCCACAACATGGCTTGCCTGGATTCTGGAAGCCCGACTCCCCTGGGATCGCGTACCGAACGTTTCTGTATGACCCCTGCTTCAGTCCCGTAATATACTATCGGCGGACCTGAAAGTGTGAACTGGCACATGGCGGCCAGCTTCAATTTCCGCTTATCGCCAGCGGCGAGATGCAGAAATCGATCCATGTCGTGATTATCCAAGAAGCTGGGCCGGGAGTAAAATTCGGGGATATAGCCTTCATGCAATTCCAGGAAGGCATCCAGCTGGGAGAGGTTCATCCGGTCGATGGCGAACGTATTGCGCAAAACTTGGGCCAGCAGGAAATCAAGGCAGCCATCCAGGCGGCCGGCGAATTTCGTCTGGGCAGCCGGCGAGTCGGTCACCTCACCAATCAACCATGCCTGGGGTTTGATGGATTTGATCTCTTTGCGGAACCAAGTCCAGAAGTTCAATGACACGCCGTGGGCATAATCCAGGCGCAAGCCATCAAAACCGACCTCCTTTAACCAGAAGGAAGCTGATTCCAGGAGATAATTGCGCACTCCGGGATGCTCGGTGTTGAGCTTGGGCAGCTGCCTGACTTTGAAATAGGTCTCATAACCTTGAGGCCAATCTTTCCAAAAGAACCAAGGGTAATATTCACTCTCACGATCTGCCTGGGCAGCCCGGAAAAATGGATGCTCACTGCCCCAATGATTGGCGACAAAGTCCAGTAGAAGGCGGATCTCCCGTGCATGAGCTCCTTCGACAAGTTCACGCATTTCTTCAAGCGATCCCAGGCGCGGATTCACGGTTAAATAATCAGTGGCATGATACCCGTGGTGTGTCTGGTCGGGGAAGAAGGGATTCAACCAGAGGCAGTTGAAACCCAGGTCCTGGATATAATCCAGGTTTTCAATAATACCCCGCAGGGTGCCGCCGTAAATATCGTCAGCTTTTGAGACTGGATTCCAGCTTCGGCCGTGACCGGGATGAAATCGATCCGGCATGATTTGGTAAATGATCGCTTCCTGTGACCAGGCCGGCGGAGTTGCTTCACCCACCAGATAGGCGAAGGTTGTATTGTCATCTGCCTCGATTGGGGCTGCATCGCCAGCGAGGGTGGCAAGCACCTTGTATTGAACCAGTTCGCCATCCCTGCGGGCGGGCAGCTGCCCCTGCCATACCTGCCGGTATGACCAGTTTAGCTCATCCCATTCGATTTTCACAAGGCTGAGCCGCACATCTTGGTTCTCTGGCTCCAGCAGCCGGCAGGTTACTTTTTCGACGCGTTGGTCGAGTTCTATTCTCACTGTCAACGTCGGCCTGTCCCCTGCTGCTGGAATCAGCGGATCGATCTCCCAATTGTGCCTGACGCCTTGTTGAGATTTGCCCAGCCTGATTGCCCTGTATTCCGGATTTCTAAGGTCTCCAAACAGGTAATCATCCATTGATCACAAATTCTCCTGATTAATCCACTGCGCATAGAAGAGCGGTGCCCGACCCTGCATCGCTCCCATTAATTTGCGCGATACGCTGACACGACTTCATTCAACTCCAAACATGGGGATGCTCGCAAAATCATCCGGGTTTAAGTCACCCTGGGGACTGCTTATAGGTGAAAAGTCTGCGAGCCAGTTCTCCTGCTCACCAGGCGTGTCCCAAACCATATCCAGGACCCGCGTGTGATTCGTCACCCCTGCTGGTCCGCCGCCGATGCGCCATTGCTCAGCTGTCGGCAGGACATCTCTGACGCGCATCACACCACCACTGGGGAAACCTTCCTGGCTTAGAACAACTGCGGCATAACGCCAATCCTCGGGATTCTCACCCAGGAGGGATTTGGGGATGCGGATGGAAACTCTTTGCTGGCCTGGATCGACAGCAACCTGGAATTCACTCGATTCAGCAATTCGCTGGGGTCCTTCTTCACCAGGTGTATAAATTCCGTATTCCCAACCTTCGACCGTGATCGCATAATCCCAGGCTGCCTGGCGAACGCTCAGGTTGCGGCCCGGTAGCAAAGCTTGGCCTCCCTGCCCATCACCATCCGTATCTAAATAGATATCAAAAGTTTGAATGGACAAGCCATTAGGTGAATCCCAGGAATTATTGATCGGTCCACCCAGGAAGAAGCGGAAGACGATATTCTGCTCATCAAAACCAACCTGGAAACTTTGGATGTCGTAGCTGCCTGCAGTGAAGACCGCGTCGGTTGGATATGTGTATGTCCCGGGACCGTGATCGTCACCGCTCGGATCGCTGATCTCCAGCAAGATGGTGGTCGTCCCGAGATCAGGCACCCCGAGCACCGCCGGGCCTACCTGCGGGATGACATCCAGATCCAAGCTCTGCTGCCCGACTTGGACTTCCTGATCTCCAGGGTGATATGCTCGCAAGGTCAGCGTATCCCCGGTATCAGCCTGGCCTAAACCCACTAGTGGGATGGCGAGCTCAATCAGTCCACCTGCAGCAGCTGTGGTTATTTCAACCGCTTCATCCAGCTGCCAGGATTGATCCTCAACAGCCTGGAAGAGATCGGCAGCAACCTGGTTGCCAGGTTCCAGGCTGATCAACACCAGCCGGTTGGCTGGGAATCCGAGCAGGCTGGCATTGCGGCTAAAGCTGTTCTGAGCACCACCGCCAGGAGCTTTCAGATAGATTTCGATCAAGTCTTCCTGGCCGGGCTCAAGGCTGTCTTCCTGCAGCTCGAATTTCAAATACAGGTTCTGGGCATCGAAACCATAGGCCAAGCTGGCAAAAACATTGTTTCCGCCGGCCATGGCTCCACCAGAAGCCAGGTACACACCCGCCGCCTCCCATTCGCCATCCGAAAACTGACCGTCAATTTGAGGGCTGATCAGGCTTGTGGAAGCTTGATCTGCAGCTGCAGCTGTTTCAGGGATTATGGGCACATCCAGCACGATGGGCGGTGTTTCTCCCAACGACAGGTAAACTTGCTTGAGAGTTTCCCGATATTGCTGGTCAAACGAGTCATCATTTCCGGAGGTCTGGTCCGACCCGTACCACCAGAACCAATCGGAGCCTTCCGCGGCATACATGGCATCAAGCGCTTCAGCCAGGATATCCTCACTTACCGGGCGGTCGCCGCGGATGAACTGCTCCAGGAAATCACGCGTGTCGCGCAGCAGCGCCCAGGCCTGGTTCTCCTCCTCTTCGCCGATCCAGGTGGAGAAATCATGGTTGATCCAGGAACCGGCCCACAGGTCTTCAAGAGCGGGTTGGTCGGGCGCCCGCGCCAGGAATTCACTGGGAGTGACAGTGATGATGGCTGGATCTTGCGACAAGCGGCTGTAGAGTCCATGCAGGAATTCCTTGCCATCGTTGTCATAATACTCCCAGGCGTTTTCCCCATCCAGGATCACAGACACCAGGTGCGGGCCTTCCTGTCCGCTCTCAATTAACCGCTCGCGGATGGCATGAATACGGTCGACAAAATCCTGGGCAGCCGCTTCACCTGCCATACCCGAGTAAGTAAACCCAACCTTATCAGAGATAACCACATCTCGAAAAACCATGGCTACCGGTCCACCTCGCAAGCCCTGCACGTAGTAAGGACGATACAGCTGATCTGCCTCAACCACCACCTCATTCGAGTCCCTCGTGAAGCTGTCAAAGCCGAGACTGTTGGCTAATACGCCTTCATCGCTGGCCATCCACTGGATGTCATTGCGGGCGACCATCGTGATGATCTCCTGGGCAACCGAGCCTTCCGCGGGCCACATGCCGCGCGGAGGTCTCCCGAAGTGTTCCTCATAGAATTCGACTCCTCGCTCGAGATGGGCAACGGCATCCAGGGGCTGTATGAAGGGTGGCGAAGGTAGCTGTATATCCGGAAGCGCTTTCCGTGCAAGGTCAGTCGTCACCAGGAGTGGCAGGATCGGGTGAGCGTATGGGGTCATTGTCACCTCGATCTGGCCAGCCTCCTGCAGCTCTCTATGAATTGGAATCACCTCGTTGACCAGCCGCAGGTGCTCGGTGAAAAGTATTTCCTTATCCCCTTCACTGAAGTCCTTCCCTTTCCCGACCAGGGAAGCCAGCGGTTCTTCCGCAAGCCAATCCGGATCCACCCAGGCCAGGTTAAAGAGCACCTGCAGATCTCGGAAATCTTGATCGTTGAATTCTTTCAGTGGATCATCGCTGTTGTCTCTTAAGTCCAGCAAAATCTGGTAGCGGGGAAATCGGTTGATGATCTTGCGATTGGTGTCAAAGAAGCGGTCCAGGATAAACTGCTTCTGGTCGTCATCAAGCTGCTCTGCAGGAATCTCGCTCAACAGCCAGTAAATGTCCTTAGCGCCAGCTCCCAGGTCATCCAGCTGGCGGATCAGGCTGGGGGTGAGATTAAAAGTGGCGTGGATTTCCGGATACTCCTTGAGCATGGCTGCCATATCCACGTAATCCTTGGTGGCATGCACCCGCACCCAGGGACGCGCGTAGGCGTTGCTTTCGAGGTCCTTGAAGTAGAGCGGCTGGTGCTGGTGCCAGATGATCGCCAGGTAGATCGGGTCTTCCACCACCGATTTCTCTGTTGCCTGGGGTTCATCAGGCGTGTTTGTCGGGGGTGGCAATTCCGTTGGCAGTACCGGCGGTTGTGTCTCATCTGGAGGCTGAGGGATGACCTCCTCGCCACCGCAAGCTACCAGCAACAGCAGTAAAATCATAAATACGAGGGTAGATATTTGGTATGACTTCATAAGCGATTGATTCCACAGGTTAAGTTTGATTTTATTATCCGTGGCTATTCCAGAATATTTCTCATTTTATGGTTCATCATCAATACTCGAAAAAAACGTGCCAGGCTGGACACCTGACACGATATAAACCAATCCGATCTTCCCAGGTTGTTATCCTTTAACGGCACCCTGGGTAAGGCCACCGACAATTTGATCCTGAAGGACCAGGTAGATGATGACAATGGGCA
>CP070764.1:4466518-4474428 GCA_020349245.1 Chloroflexota bacterium
TCTGGGTAAATGGAGATGGAGCCCGGCTCGACCCCGATACCCAAATCGATACAGATTGGGCTTGCCTGCAGTTTACCCACCTGGATAGCCCGGACCCGCTAGCACCATACCTGGAAGCAGTCGCCCGCCAGCACAAGCTCGATGCTGGCAGGAGCTGGCAGATACCGGTCCCCAGCGGTTGGTGTTCCTGGTATCAATTTTCGGGTGAAGATTATGTCGGCAGGCTCACCGCAGGAGACATCAGAGACAACCTGGAATCTCTGGCTGAAAAGCGCGAACAGCTCCCTCTGGATATCATTCAAATCGATGATGGTTTCGAATCCCAGGTTGGTGACTGGTTTTCATTCAATGCAGGATTTGAAGATGGTTTAGCACCCATTTCAAAAGAAATCCAAGAGAATAATCTTGTGCCGGGACTTTGGTTGGCACCCTTCATCCTCCATCCAAAATCCGAGCTTGCCTCCCGCCATCCAGATTGGCTCTTGCGAAATCGCTTCGGTCGTCCAGTCAATGCTGGCTTTCTGTGGAACGCCTTCACCCAAGCATTGGATCTTACGCATCCGGATGCCATGGCATATGTTTCTGATGTGATCGATGCTGCAAGTAATGAGTGGGGCTACCCTTACCTGAAGCTCGATTTCCTTTACGCAGCCGCGCTATCCGGGCGATATCGAGATCCCACATGCACCCGGGCTCAAGTTTTGCGTTCTGGATTAGAAACCATCCGCGCAGCTGCTGGCGAGGAGCGCTTCCTGCTGGGCTGTGGGTGCCCGATCGGACCTGCCATCGGCATCGTGGACGGGATGCGGATCAGCGCCGATACTGCCAGAAGGTGGCAGCCTCACTTTCGAGGGATTGAAAGCTTGCTCAAAGGAGAAGCCTCATTCCCCTCAGCCTTTAACGCCATTCATAATGCCCTCACCCGCTCATCCCTGCACAAACGCTGGTGGATCAACGACCCGGATTGTCTTTTACTGCGCCCTGAGACACACCTCACCCTGAGCGAAGTTCAAACGGTTGCCAGCGTGATCGCCCTCACTGGCGGTTCACTGATGATCTCCGATCATATTCCCAAATTGCCTGTTGAGAGGTTGCGTATCGCAGAATCCTTGTTCCCCCTAATCGGTAAACGACCTTACATCCTCGACTGGTTTGACAATCCTACGCCCACCCGGCTGCAGCTGGACTTGGAAGGGGTGACCGGACATTGGCACCTGATTGCGATGTTCAACTGGGATGACAAGCCAAAAGATGTCTCCCTCCAGCTGAACGATATCTACCTCCCGGAGATGGGAGAAATCTACGCCCGGGAATTTTGGAGCGGTAAAACATATCTCATCCGCAGCGAGACGAAATCACCAAGGGAATTGAAAATAAATAATGTCTCCCCCCATGGAGTCTCACTACTCGCTCTCAGGCCTCGTTGGCCCTTCACTCCCCAATACCTAGGGAGTGATTTGCACATCTCGCAGGGATTGGAGGTGATAGATTGGCAAGCTGGAGAAGGCAGATTAAATTTCACCCTCCTGCGTCCGGGTTTTGTTCGCGGTCAAGCAGAAGTGGCATTGCCAAAACCAATCGGGCAGGCCACAATCAACAACTCACCACTGTCCTGGACTCCCCTCTCAGATAGGAGATATAAATTAGACCTGGCATTTAACAAACATGCCTCGATCGAGATACACTACGCATGAAAATAGATCCTTCCCTGTTCCCTTTTTTCACCCCGCAAGGCGTAGCCATTATTGGTGCTTCATTCGTTCCCACCAAGCTTGGCTATGGGCTTTCCCGAAATCTTGTGCAAAGTGGATATAAAGGTGCAATCCATCTTGTCAACCTGAGAGGTGGCAATCTCCTTGGACAGCCTGTTTATAAGCATGTCAGCGAGGTCCCCGATCCGGTTGATCTTGCAGTTCTGTTGATCCCCGCAGCAGCTGTTCCGCAGGCATTAGAAGATTGCGCCCAGCGGGGGATCAAAGCCTTGATCATTGTTTCTGGTGGCTTTAAAGAGACGGGTACCCGCGGTACACAACTTGAAGAGCAGTGCTTGGAAATCGCCAGGAAACATGACCTGCGGTTGCTCGGTCCAAATTGCATAGGATTGATCGACACTCACCTGCCTATCGATACAACCTTCCTTTCACCACCTGGACCTACCCCTGGGGATATTGCATTCATCTCCCATTCGGGTGCAATTTGTGCAGCAGTGATTGATTGGGCGCGAGGCCAAGGATTTGGTTTATCAAGGATGGCCAGCCTAGGTAATCAATCCGATGTAAACGAGACAGATTTGCTTGCACCAGTTGCAGCCGACCCATATACCCGGGTGATCACGCTTTATCTGGAAGGTGTTGGTGATGGGCGGCGGTTCATCAAGGTGGCTCAAGAAGTATCCCGTCAGAAGCCCATCATCGCCTTGAAGGTAGGACGCTACGAGAGCAGCCAACAGGCGGTTGCTTCGCATACCGGTGCCCTGGCGGGAATGGAGAACGCATACAGTGCGGCATTCCGCCGGGCGGGAGTTATTCGAGCTGAGACGACTGAGGAGCTGTTCGACTGGGCGCGCGCCCTCGCCTGGTGCCCACTCCCCAGAGGGAGATCTGTCGGGGTTTTGACCAATGCCGGTGGTCCAGGTGTCACGGCAATCGATGCGCTCGAAGCCGAAGGATTAACTATTGCGAACCTGAAGGAGAGTACGAAGACATCGTTGCAGACCTTGCTCGAATCCGCAGCCAGTGTAGAAAATCCGGTTGACATGCTGGCAGGAGCTACCCCACAGCAATATGCCAGCAGCTTGCAGGTGCTCCTCGATGATGCCCATGTGGATTCCGTGATGGTTATCATACCGCCCCCACCGATGCACACAGCTGGTGGCATTGCAAAGGCGATTATCCCGGTGATCTGCACTGCAGAAAAACCTGTCGTGATAGCATTGATGGGGGAGAGGTTGATCCAGGAAGCGGTCGAACATTTCCGGGCTGCCCGGGTTCCCGAGTATCGCTTTCCGGAAAGAGCTGCAGCAGCACTTGCCGTTCTTGCCAAACGAGCGAAATACTTAGCTGAAATCAGCCACTCGGCAGAACGTCCAATCAAGCCCCTGGAAAAAATCAATCAAACTATCGTGGAAGAGGTCCTCCATCAATATAATCCTGGCGAGATTCTTTCACAAGGTGATGCTTTCACCCTATTACAGGCTTATGGAGTTCCTACCGCCCAGCCACAGCTTGCCAAGAATGCTATTAAAGCGGGGGAGATTGCCCGGGAAATTGGATTTCCTGTTGCCTTGAAGATCGCCTCAAACCATATTAATCACAAATCTGAAGTTGGTGGCGTGCTATTGAATCTGCACAACCCCGCCCAGGTAGAAGCCGGTTTCGCGGAAATTATCGAAAGAACCCGGTCCGTACGGCCTGGGTCGGCGACTGAGGGGGTATACATCCAGCGCATGATTCCAAGCGGTCAGGATGTAATTATTGGCGCAATTCAGGACCAGCAATTTGGTCCCCTGATTATGTTTGGCTCGGGTGGTATCGAAGTGGAAGGGGTGAAGGATGTCCGATTTTCTCTCGCCCCGCTTTCGACCAGCGAAGTTGAAGAAATGCTTGAGCGTACCTGGGCAGGGAAGAAACTCGCAGGATTTCGAAATTTACCCCCTGCAGATCGAGAGGCGGTGATCGATGTCCTCTTACGAGTCGCACAGTTGGGATCTGATTTCCCCCAGATCGCTGAGATCGAAATCAATCCTTTAAGTGTACTTGAAGCGGGTCACGGCGCGGTTGCGGTGGATATTCGCGCAAAACTAAGCCGCTAGAGCCGGTCTAACCCTCTTATGACATGCAGCAGCTGTTCTATACCATGCCCGAGGGGAGCTAGATTGATATATTCATTCTGGGTATGGGCACCATTTCCTGTCGTCAATCCTAAACATACTGCGGGAAACCCGAGACTCAAGGGAATATTTGCATCAGTGGAACCAATATTCAGATGAGGTTTAATACCCACGAATTGCAGACCCTGGACCGCCAAGGCTACAAGGGGATGGTCAATAGAGAGCTCGCCAACCGGCCGTTTACCGATCAATTCCATGCTTACCTGTACATCCGGTCTGGTAAAATCCCGTACCGCCTGCTCAACCATGCGGACAATTTCATCCAGTTTAACAACATCTTCAGAACGAATATCCAGTTCGAGGGACGCCTCTGCGGCTATTGTATTGACCGAGATGCCTCCAGATAACACACCCACATTCAAGGATGAACGGGGTTCTTCAGGTATCTGGAGAGAGAGCAACCGGTTAACCAGGTGGGAGAGCTCGTGAACTGCGGATGGCTTGCCATAATCGACCCAAGAATGCCCCCCAGGAGTATTCACGGTGATGCGGAACCTGGTTACCCCTAATCCACGGTGATATACCTGGCCCAAAGCCATTCCTTCAATGATGATATATCCTTGAACCCGACCAGCGAATCGCTTGACAACATTCCTCATCCCCCTCAGATCACCCAGTCCCTCTTCGCCAACGTTCGCCACAAACCACACATCGCTATTGAGGTGGATATTCTGCCGATCCAACTCCCACAACAAACCAAATAAACCGGCTAAGCCGATTGCATTATCCCCGATTCCTGGGCCAACGAGTTTCTCTGGGAAACGATTAAGGGTCAGATCAGATCCAGAAGGGAAAACGGTGTCCAGATGCGCAGAAACGATAATCGGAAGTGCGTTACCGGATCCTGGTCGGCAACCAAACACATTACCGATTTCATCCATTTCTACATCAGCCAGTCCTCCTACTCGGAAACGTTTGAGAATATATGCTCCCCGATTCTCTTCATAGAAAGTAGGTGCGGCTATTTGCTGGATTTCAATCGCCAACTCGACTGATCGATTGATTAATTCTGGATCGATCAAATTCATACCTCGCGAACAGATTGAACTAGAGCTTCCAGGCGTGCTTGTGCAAGTGTAGGCAGAGAATCAAGCGCATAAAAAGGTCCGCGGCCCTCCATAACTAAGGAAGCGGAGATATTGCCGTAAAGAGCTGCCTGGATAGGATCGAATGTGCGGCGAAACCCGGCCAGAAATCCACCACAGAATGCATCCCCAGCACCGGTTGGATCAACCGTATTAATGGGATATGCAGGGATCTCCCATCGCTTTTTTGCAGCTGAATCATATAGCAGCTGTCCACGCACTCCTCGTTTTATAACGATAATCTCGCAGCCAAACTGGGCAATGGACTCCGCCATCTCCCATAAATCCGTACTCCGTCCTCGGTAGAGCAAACGAACTTCTTCTTCCGAAGGAAGAAAAGCATTCAAACCGGTGACGATGGAGGCAATATCTTCTCGAAAAGAAGGGTTCATATATCGAATGGATGGATCGAGGGTGATAAAGGTAAACCCGGATTGACGCAAAACAGCTGGTAGCAAACTATGCGTAAGAAAATCTACCGGGCAGATATGGGCTGCTGTCGCTTCCAGATATTCAGGGATCAGATCAGTATGCCGCAGTGAGGTGCGTGAGAGGCGCGAACGGCTGTCTGGCTCGTCAGATCTCGGCTTGTAGCCAAGGAGGATTTTTGGAAATGGCTGTCCTATGGATGAAAAGTATCCCATCGGTTCTTCTTCAACCCGCTGGTTGGGATCGCGGTATGCATAGAAAGAACGCAGGTCAATAGGCTGTTCGAGCACATGGATACCGCGTACATCAAATCCCCAGCTGGAGAATTCATCAATCCATTCCTGTGGGAAATCAGAGCCGACCCGGGCAACCAGCCCTGGTGGGAAGGATTTATCCCAAACAGAAAGACCAGCAGCCGCATAGAGCAGATTTCCGCCAGCGACGTCCAAACGTACATCGCCATTGGGCAGCACAACAAAATCTCGCCTTAACTCTCCGGCGAGAATATTACGTGGGGAAGGCTGACCACTCATTGTATTCACAGGTTGATTATACGTCAGCTTAGGAATTATTGAAAATCTCCAAACATAAGGACATTATGTGGCAATTTTCGATTGAGAACATGTATAATTTCACCCATGAAGATTCAAACCTTCAAGGCATTACTGAAATCGATGCGCCCTCAGCAGTGGTTAAAGAATACTCTGATATTCACTGCCCTGGTATTTGATGAAAAATTGCTGGATACTCAGGCAGTGCTGATCACATCTTTGGGCTTCCTTCTCTTCTGTTTCGTTTCCAGCTCGGTATACCTGCTAAACGACACCACCGATGTGGAAGCCGATCGCCAGCACCCAAAGAAACGCAACCGCCCGATCGCCTCCGGGGCACTGCCGATATCTCTTGCCCAGTGGGTTGTGGTTCTTTTCCTGGTGATATCATTCCCGCTTGCTTACCTGCTCTCTCCCGGATTTTGCATAATTCTCCTACTTTACCTGGTGCTTAATTTAAGCTATTCACGGTGGTTGAAACACATCGTGATCGTAGATGTATTTGTGCTTGCGAGCTTTTATGTACTGCGGGTGGTCTCTGGCTTGACCTTAATCGAGGTTACCCGTTTCTCACCTTGGTTATACGTGGTGACTACGTTACTCGCCTTGTACATTGGGTTAGGAAAAAGAAGGGCTGAACTTTCACTTCTCTCAGATGAAGCACATATCCACCGGCGAGTATTAGGCGGATATACAATCCCCCTCCTCGATCAATACATCACCATTGTTTCCGCGACTACGGTAGTGGCATATAGTTTGTATACTTTCTCAGCACCAAATTTGCCCGCTAATCATGCCATGATGCTCACCATCCCCTTCGCCATCTATGGCATCCTGCGTTATCTGTATTTGGTACAGACCAACCAAGGTGGTGGTGCGCCAGAAGAGGAGCTCTTTACAGACCGGCCTCTCCAGATCACCATTATATTTTGGGGATTAGCAGTGCTTCTCATTCTATATCTGTTTTAAATCAAGATGCCTGCTATCACTGCGACCGCTCCAGGAAAGATCATCCTTTTCGGCGAACATGCTGTGGTTTATGGGCATCCAGCTATTGCTGTACCGGTAAACCAGGTTAGGGCACGCGCGATTATTTCTGCCCGACCAGACCAACCAAGTGGTTGGGTAAGAATCCAGGCACCAAATATTGGGTTGGATGCCCTCCTGGATGAGCTGCCAGGAGACAATCCGCTATCCTTCACGATCAACCATGTTTTTGCAGCAGTTGATATTACCCGAGCTCCAGCGATGGAAATCAGGATCACCTCCACAATACCGATCGCAGCCGGTCTGGGATCAGGGGCTGCGGTATCGATTGCCCTCATCCGGGGATTATCCAAATTTTTAGGAAAACCATTGTCTGACGAACAGGTTTCAAGTCTCGCCTACGCGGTGGAGAAATTACATCATGGGACCCCATCCGGGATTGACAATACAGTAATCACTTATAATAAACCAGTTTATTTCAGTAGAAACAAACCGGGAAAAGCAGACCAGGTAGAGAAGTTCAATGTTGCCCGATCCTTTACAATATTAATTGGAGATTCGGGCATCCCCAGCCCAACTGCCTTGACAGTAGGAGATGTGCGCAGCGCCTGGCAGGAGAACCGAGAGCCATATGATAGATTATTTACGAGCATAGGAGCGGTAGTTAACCAGGCAAAAGAAGCAATTCAAGCAGGGGATATCGCTACACTTGGACCACTAATGGATGAAAATCAAGAGCTGCTGGTGAGAATTGGTGTTTCCTGCGAGGAATTGGATCATCTCGTCCGGGTAGCCCGCGAATCAGGTGCATTCGGTTCGAAGCTATCTGGCGGCGGCAGAGGTGGAAATATGATCGCTCTTGTGCCAGGTGAATCTGCCAAGGCGATCGCCCAGGCATTAATCTCAGCGGGGGCGACAAACACCATCGTAACAATGGTAAGAAATTGAGTCCCAAACAACAAAAGCTAT
>CP070764.1:4474528-4484260 GCA_020349245.1 Chloroflexota bacterium
GAGCGGGAGAGGCTTTTCTTACGCCGCCCAAACAGGCCAAGGACGGTCTCAGCATGCGTGCCGTATTCTTCCATCTTGCGTTGAGAAAGTTCGGATTTGTCCTCCTCCAGTTCGCGCTGCTCGCGTTTCAGCCTGGAAAGGATCGTGTCAACCTTTTTATCGAAGCTGGCAGATACCTTTTTTGATTCTGCCTCCCTGCCTTCGCGGGCAGCCTCGCTGCACAGCCTGCGGAATTCTGCCTGTGAGACCTGCGGCCCGCAGTAAATATCCAGCTCTTCGTTAGCCTGGACCGATACGGATGAATTGTGATAAACCCAATCGCTGAAATCTTTTTCCATGGCGGACATGAGCTTGGTGTCGCTTAGCGGTGCTTCGATCGAGTCAAAACGAGCGCGCGGATCGGGTTTGTCAGCCAGTGATTCACGGGAGACCTTTTCCGAAGTGAATTCCTCCCAGCGCATAACGCCCCGGCGATCTGGCTCAGGGGTCAGGATGGTGGTTTGCTGTTCGTAGTCCAGGTTGTACTTCCTATTCAGGTAGCGGACCCTGGCCTGGGCCAGCAGCGCCGGGCGGTAAATCAGGCCCAGGCTCTGCGCCTGCTCGGGTAGCGGCACACCGGAAGCCTGGAAGGCCTGCGTGAAGGATAGATTGTTGGGCAGGAAGTACTCCGCCACACCACGGGGAACTGCGGGTCTTGTAGATGAGCCGGGCAGTTCCTGCTGGGCGTCCTTTTGAACAGGGGCAGTTATTCCGGGAGATGATATCACCGTTTCAGTGGATACCGCCGAGGTTGGCCCAGGGACAGCGGGCGATATTGGGACGGCAGCCGGGAGTCCGGCGCCGGCTAACTGGTTGGCAGCGGGAATCTGGGCGCGGGTCAGCGGCCCAGCCAGGAAATTCATCGCCCAGCGTGTTTGGAACAGGCGCGGTTCCTGCTCGTGGACGTTATGCAGCAGGAAAACCCGCTTCCCCAGGGAGGAGATCAACCGGTCGTACTGCTGCCTGTCCATATTGGGGGCAGCTCCCTGCAAGCCATCCAGCAGGCGCTGTTTATCCTGATCGGTTTGAAGTTTGCCCACGAACCAGGTCCCGGCATTGGAGAGGGCCTTGTAATCCAGGTCGACCGGGTTCTGGGTGACCAGCACCAGGCCAACTCCAAATGCACGCGCCTGCTTTAACATGCGCAGCATGGGCTCCTTGGAAGGCGGATTCTGGGTGGGTGGCAGGTAGCCAAAGATCTCATCGAAGTACATCAGCGAGCGCAGGCTGGTTGTGCCTGCCTGGGATCGCATCCAGGCTTCCATCGCGGAGAAAAGCAGGGTGACGAAAAACATCCGCTCGGTGTCCGGCAGGTGGGCGATATAGAAAATGCTGTGACGAGGGCGGCCATCCGGGGCGTAAAGCAAACCCTGGATGTCGAGCGGTTGGCCTTCCAACCAGACCTGGAAGGCTGGAGCAGCCAGGATGTTGTTCAGCAGCATGGCCAGCTCAAAGCGGTCCTTCTCCGGAAAAAATGTGTTCACATCGAAAACGCCCAGCTTTGAGAAGGGTGGATTCTGGGTCTGCAAGATCAGCTCACCCAGGTCCAGATCCTTTCCCTGGCTCCAGGCACCCTCGAAAATATTGGCCAGCAGGATGTGTTCCCGGGAGCGCACCGGGTCAATATCGTGCATGCCGACCAATCCCAGCAGGGCGGTCACCGTACCCGAAATTTTCTCCCGCAACAGCTCCTGGTTGCTTTCCCAGGGGATCGGCGGGGCTGACAGGGAGGCGAGAATGCTGACCGGAACGCCTGCGTCCGAGCCGGGTGTGTAGACCGTAAAATGGACGGCATCTTTCAAATTCTGCAACCTTTCCGGCTGGATATCCCACTTGGCCAGCCCGTTGCGCCAGAGGTCGGCGGTTTTTTCGGCGACTTCTTCAATCGTCTTGTCCTCCCGGCGAGCCTGGTCGGGGTTGATCCAGGGTTGAAAATCCTGGGGGGCTAATTCCGGAAAGTGCAGCAGCAGGTTGGTGATATCGCCTTTCGGATCGATCATCAGCGCGGGCAAGTTCCTCAGCGCTGCTTCCTCCATCATGTCAACACACAGACCGGTTTTCCCTGAACCTGTCATCCCCACCACGACTGCGTGCGTGGTTAAATCATCTGGATCGTACTGGGTCTTTTGGAAAACCGTCTCACCGCTCTGGTGATCAAAATCCCGGCCAATATAGAAACCACCCTCATTTGTCATGCGGTAACTCCTAGAAAAAATTCTATTTAAAGTTGATTAATTCCCAGAATAGAAGATGCGGTAGATCCTGCCGCCAGCATCGTCCGAGACAAACAGGCTGCCATCTACTGAGGTTAATACATCTACCGGACGACCCCAGCTTGAACCAGACTCCAGCCAGCCAGTGGCAAAATCCTCAACCGGTCCTATTGTATCCCCATCCAGGGAAACGCGCACAATTTTATAGCCTACAGGACTGCTTCGATTCCAGGATCCATGCAGGGCGACAAATAGGTCGCCCTGGTACGAGGCAGGGAATTGATCGCCGGTATAAAATTCCAAACCCAGCGGCGCCGAATGGGCTTGAATTTCAACCAGGGGTTTTTCAATCCCCTGGCAGGCAGAGGGCGATCCCAGGTCGGGATCGATGATGCGGCCTGAATGGCAGTTTGGCCAGCCGTAATCTTTGCCAGCCAGCACGCGGTAAACGGTTTCCGGGGGGAGATCATCACCAAGAAAATCCCTGCCGTTGTTGGTTGCCCACAGATCACCTGTTCCAGGCCTGAAAGCCATGCCGACAGCATTGCGCAACCCGCGGGCATAGACCTGCCCATCGCTGCCGTCTGGATTGTATTTCATGATCGCTGCCCGGCGCGGGTCTGCTTCATCGCAGATGTTGCAGGAAGAACCAATCGAGACAAACAGGGATGCATCATCCAGGCTGAAGAGCACGGTGCGGGTGCTGTGCCCACCGCTCGGCAGATCGCCGATGATCACCTCCGGCTGGCTGAATTCTCCACCTCCAGCCAAAGGGGGAAAGCGCAGGACGCGGGTGGTCTCTGCCACAAAAAGGCTGCCATCCTGGAAAAAATCCAGGCTGCTGGGGGAATCGAGACCCTCGACAAAGACCTGCACCTGGTCAAGTTTCCCATCCCGGTCTGCATCCGGCAGGCGCAGGATCCGTCCGGCACCGCGTTCAGCCACGTACAGCTGCCCATCGGGTCCCAGGGTCATCATCCGGGGGTTATTTAATCCTTGAGCATACAGGCTGATCGCAAAACCAGGCGGCAGGGTGATCGTTTTCCCGGGTAGGTCGGGCAGGGATATAACCTTGCCCTGCTGCGGGAGCGTCGTGGGGGCAGGCGCGTCAGGGAGCTGGCTGGGACCGCCGATCGTCAGTGTGCAGGCACTCAGCAGGAAAGCCAACGCCAGCTGCAGCAGACCCCTGGCAGATTTGTATGGGGGTAGGGTTTGGCGAATTGAATTCATCAGATGAAGTGGATTTCTCGCCGAGATTTAGTTGCAGACACGGGGAAGTACATAGGAATTGCCATTGTTTTTGGAGTGATGATTATACTGTGTTATCCGGGAGGGCATGCACTTTTTAATCATCTATTGAGGCAAAATTTGCAGCTCGGGATACCATCCAGTTGGCGAGGAGGGTGGATCCATTAAAAAGAGATATCTTGGTAAGCAGCCAGGCTGCTTTGGGTCGAATTATCCGGTCGGGATGGTCAGGTTAACCCCTGCGGCGGAACCACGCCACGATTTTCCAGCCCATGTGTATACCAACCGCAGCAATTAATAAGAAAAAGCGCCAGAAATCAGTATCCTGGCCAAAAATCCGTTCCGGTAATTGTGCTTCAAATGCCAGGGAAACGAAAAAGAGGATCGCAAAGGTGATTGAGAGAATTGAGAATACCTGCTTTGGGGGATCCTCCATGATCCCCTCCTTTGACTGCGGGGTTGGATGATTCCCGGTTAAGTATAAAACTGATCCCTGAGAAATCAACCGGGAAAATGTGAGTTTGCAAAATTGGAAAGCGGGATATTCTGTTGACGAAAATCAAGGCAGCCCGGGTTGTGCAGGGTTGCCCTGATTTGGTGAAAATAGTTGCATAATCAATTTGCCGATTCCGGTTCAGTAGTTGAATCAATATAATCGAGTGGTACATCATCATCAAAAATCATTGTCTGACCATCATTGGAGGGAGTAAAGGGAAATTGGTATTTTTTCTTCCCATCTTCCATTAAGAATCTTATCCACAGTCTATTTTCTTGTACCTCGTAGATTTGGCAGGTATAAGGTTTCGATTCTCTATCAGGTGGATCATTCGAGAAGCATCGTGCATTGCCATTCTCGTCAAAATTTCCAAAATACCATTCTAGAACCCATTCCTCTGGCCAATCATCAGGTGACCTCCAATGCCCAACGATAATCTTGGACGGTGTCGATAAGTCTCTAGTTGTTTTGTTTTTTGGTGAACAGGCAGAAATGGTGATTACAAAGAACACGAGCACAATAAATATTTTCTCCAAGGTGTTCATCATCAACCTCCTTTGATGATAAGCGATTATATTTATGGAATACTTTTAGATAATCTTTACTCCTCACCTCCATTTCCATATTCATGCAAAAAATGCCACCGATTTTTTGGTGGCAGCGATGCTTCCTGGTTTATTGATTTCCACCCGTTGATGATGTGATGAATGGGGGAAAAGTTGTTCAGATTTTCACTTGTATGTTAGCATAATTCTCCTATGAAGCGATATGAAACATTTCATATAATGGCTATGATTCAAGATATAAAGTTCGCATCCAAGATATTAGGGCAGCCTGGGTTGTGCTGGGTTGCCCTGCTCCATGAAACTGGTATCTGGGAATTCTCACTTGTTTCATAATTCCGTTTCAGAATCAATTTACTGAAAATCCCTAACTACCTCTCCGCCCAGGATAAATCTCAGAGACTGACCATCCTTGCTAACTTCTATGGGCGACTCATCATACAAAACCCCCGTCTTTGACGAATAACCAAACGAGCGCGGTGTTGCTATTTCCTGATTTAATTTCATAGGCGTCTTCAGCATATTCTTCCATCTCAACTTTACGTTAAATAAATATGGCTCTTCCATACGGAATAGTTCTACCTGGATCTATTCCCATTGACTGGAGGTCAATTCATGAACATCCCCATAACCACTTGTTCGTTCCATCAGGTTGCCAAGCGGAGGAATTATTACAGCTTGAACGCAAAAAGCAGGAAGTGCTTGACCTGCGAGCCGGCGTGGTGCTATGATGAGAAGCATGCAGCCGGTAAGCCATTCCATAATCTAAATATGATTAGCCTGCTGCATCTTCATGACTATTTTATTCGTCACGGCAGCAGCTGTGGCCGGGGTGTCCTGGTATACCAAGGAGCGCAGGAACAAAGGTGGTAAAAATGCAAAAATGGGATTACCTGAATGTAACTGTTGGACCAACGAGAAAGGGTGGTTTTGTGGCAATCGAATTGAGCAAAAAAATACCTGGAATTGAAGAAGCTGAAATACTTCCCAAGGTCTTAGATAAACTTGGCTCGGAAGGATGGGAACTTGTAGGTATTGTGCCAACTTTGACCAGTATTGGAGCGGTATTCGGGGGATATGAAGGCGGTCTCCAAAGGTTCGAACTGTTTTTCAAACGTCCCAGAGAATAGGACATGTAGACTCTGGCAGTCGCGAATCAGAAAGGCGAAGATGTGAATTTCACATCGATAATCAAATGTAATTGTTGGTTTCGAATAATATACGGGGAAAGGCAGATTTTTAGTATCTACTTATCCGATCAACAAACGACAATCCAAATGTTCGATTTGAGGCTTGAAAAGAACATCGGGTTACCCTATCCCTGAAAAAATAAAATTTGGAAGCCGAATAAACGAATTACTACAGCGTACTTTTCCACATTAGTCCTGCTTCTCCATAGATCTTCAAACCCAACTGTCAAATGCTCAAATCCATAACTGAGCTACCCCTGCAGCTGAAATGAAAAAACTCACCTCGCAGCGCAAGGCGTTTTACAGCCTCTCCCCACTATAGCAACTTTGATCAGGTGAAAATAACGTTTCATCTTTTTTGATTGCCAAGTATAGCTAACGCCCGAGATAGGTGGTGGCCAGGTAGACTGCGATAGCCAGCGCAGACAGAGTCAAAATTAATGCTGCCCCAAAGAAATATTTATCACTCATCCAGCGTTTTTTCTCTGATGGGATAAATATGTAAATAAACAAGAGCAAAATGGGTAAAATTATAAAACAAGCAAGCAACAAGGCCGGTATCGCCATAAGAAATATCCCCATAGCCTGAAGCACGAATTATCATCCCGATGGATCTAATTATAGACCAGCCTGTCAATACCCCGCGCCCGAGAATCGATACTGAGTTTACAGAAAAGCACTCACCAGAGAGAAGGATGAAAAGAATCGTTTCTTATTTTCAGATACCTTTTTAGATATGACATGTTCGCTGATGGATTTGACACTGATATTCATTTCTGTATTATTTTCAATCGTTCGAACAAAAATAAAAATCGAGACTCAAATTAATACTGAAACCTGCCCAGGACAACATGCCAAACACAAGTCTCCCGGGTAAGATGTGAAATCCGTTTGCGATTCCCGCATACCTGTCAGAGTATGATTGCTATCACAAACTCACGGCTTACCCTGCCTCGATCATTTCCGCACTCTGGGGATATGTATTTAAGGGGAAGTTCGGTAAGTTTCATAACAGCTACCATTGATTTCCCTCCCCTAATAATGTAATCTTATAGTGAGTTCATTTAGCTATTTCAACTCAAGAAAGGGGCGCAAGGGTGGCTTTCCAAGAAGATTCATTCGAAAAATTTCGTCGATTATTCCTGATCAGTAATATTTTTATTGTCGCTCTGATAACTGTTATATCCATTTTTCTTGCTTTCCGTACTTGCATAGACAGCTGCGAGAATTTTGATTATTTCTTTCTGGTTGGGTTCGCATTCTCGTTCCCTGGATGGGCTTATCTAATTCTGTACGGGTTTGGGTGCTATGATAAGGAAGATTTGCGGAGGACGGTTAGTGCGTTTTTTGCTTCACTCCAAATCATTGTTTTTCTTGGATTGTCCATTTTTTATTTCGTTGATTATTTCTTCTAAGATATTCTTAAATGACTGAATGTTATTGAGAAGTGAGTTAATTAACTGCCGCTGTGTCGCTGCTTAAGCGCTGTATGTCTTACTCCCCCGCTGCGGCCCAGCCGCGTTCAAATTCCTGCAGATAGCGCGCCGCGCGATCCCTGCCTCCTGGATGACCAGAGTATTCTCATCGCCGTGCGTACTGGCGCTCAACGAACATCTCCTCGATTTCAACCAGGTAGTCCTGGGCTGATTCCGGGGAGCGGATGTGCACCAGGTTATTGTCACTGCGGCAGCTGCCGTTGATGGAGAAGTCCATTGGTAACTGAACCGATACCACCTGTAAGTATTGAGGTTGTCACATAACCTTACTATCAGATCTGCGAGCATAAAATAACAATAATTGAGCACAAGCACCACAATGAAAAATCCCCAGGGGATTTACCTGGGGATTCAAATTTTACAGGTGATTTGGTATCAAGGCTGTGTAATTGTGCCGGTTGCAGCAATTAACTCACCAGAGTCAAAGTCATGTCCATAAAGATAATACGTTGTACCAACCTTGATCGCATAGGGCGAAATAAGAGGTTTATTTAATATGGGATTATCCTCGTATTTACTCCATCGTACACCGTCTGTGCTGAAAGCGTAACCAGGCCGAGCGCTAGATCTACCATTCGATCCCATATAGAACATTTCCCAACCTTTTGGAGTTTTCAGCACTCTGCATTGAACTAAGAGCGTCTCCCAAGCAGAGGGACCTGGTTGCATCACTGGATCACTCTCGGCAAAGGGTGCCTCGGTTGTGGCCGGATCATTATATTTGGTCCAGGTTAACCCATCCTGTGAAGTCGCCATACCGCACGACATCTCATTCGAGTCTGGATCAGGTCCAGCGGAGTAATACATGCGATACCCATCCTCGTTGAGAATTATGCTATTAGGAAATATAAATCCAGAATCCCACTCTCCGCTTCCACCAGTTTTGAGTACCTGTTGACCTGATGTCCAGGGACCAATTGGTTCGGGTGCGGTAGTAAGTCCAATGCTTGAACCACCGGCGGTAATTCTATTAAATTCTTCACCAGGTGCAATCGCATTGTAGAACAACATCCATTTATCTCCCACGAACAAGGGAGTACCTTGACTAACCCCGTTGGCATCAAATCCTTCTCCAATAGGTTGAAAGATTGGATTGGTGTCATTTTTTGTAAAGGTAAATCCATCAGGAGAGGCTGCATAACCGATACCGAAAGAATCCGATGATACAGCTGTATAGAACATATGGAACAGTTCATCCACCAGTACTACCTTGCCCTCCATCAATCTTCTAGAATCCCATTCCCCGCTAGAACCCTTGTTAAGGACGGGATTGTTTTCATACCAAGTGAAGTCGAGTTGGATAGGCTGGGACATGTCGAATGGAATTTCGGTTGGAACCAGTTGCTGTGTATTAGTTGGAACGGGTGAGGGAGGCAGCTCCGTCTCAACCAATTCTGTCGGGGTGGTAGCTGATTCTGGGGTTGAAGTAGGTTCAGGAGCTTGGGTTTGTGTCGCCTGGCCAGCTGTACTGCAGGCAACCAAAATCACCCCTATGGCGAGAACGAAAAATCTGATATTCATTAAATTTCTCCTTTGAATTTAAAAGAGCCGCTGAAATCAATTCAGCGGCTTTAGAGCTTTCGATTATATTTTCCACCTGCGATGGGAGTTGTATAGACCTATTCGCTAAATACTAGTATAGCAAAATTAGCAAACAAGTCAATAAATCTTGATGAGTAAAAATCCAAATATTACTCAGAAGTGGGGATCCTCGAAGACCAGCAAACAAAATCCAGCAAGCACTAGACCTGAAACCCTTCCGTCTTGAATATGCTCTTCAGAAAGCCATTGAGGAGAACGCGTGGAACATTGCCTTTATTTAACGTGATCCGCAGGATTGGGGAGAGTTTTTTCGCCAGTGCACTAAAATCAAATTGGGTCTCTGCGTAATTTAACCAGGTTGTTCTGGGCCAAATCTAGGAGCGGATGCGGAATTCGTTGTTGCTGCTGCTGAAGCGCCGTATGTTTTACTCTCCCGCCACCGCCCAGACGCGTTCAAATTCCTGCAGATAGCGCGCCGCGATCCCTGCCTCCTGGATGACCAGGGTGTTCTCGTCGTTGCGCGTTTTGGCGCTGTTGCTGAAGTTGTACGACCCGGTGATCACTGTCTCCCCGTCGATGATGATCACCTTGTGGTGCATGCTATAGGGATTCCCATCCAGGCGCACGGCGATGCCGTTCTCCCGGAGATTGTCATACTCCCCGCCGATATTGCCCAGCGCCTGCGACTTGTCCAGCACCCCGGCGACCCTGATCCCGGACTCCGCTGCTTCCACCAGCGCGGCGGCGAGATCGTCGTCAGTGAAAGAATAAGCCAGGAAGAGCACTTCTTCCCGGGCGTTCTGGACCAGTTGGAGGAGATGATCCATCGTTTGGTCATCTGGAGAGAAGTAGACCTGCAGCTGTGCACCGCGGATCTGGAGATTTGGATGGGGCGTATTGGCCGGCGAACCCGGGCCAAAATGGCGCTCAACGAACATCTCCTCG
>CP070764.1:4484360-4504990 GCA_020349245.1 Chloroflexota bacterium
ATCTCGCTTCTTACCTCGATGAAACCATTGTGTGCTTCAACGATCTTCTTGCAGATTGCTAATCCCAAGCCAGTTCCTTGCACAGCATTCTCAGTAGCTTGAGAACGGTAGAACTTGTTAAACAGGTGGGCAAGTTCTGTTTCCCTGATTCCAGGTCCGGTATCCTCTACAGAAATCACAAATTCTTCAGCAGAAGTGTGTCCAGAAACGACAATCCTACCTGAAGGCTTATTGTAGTCAATTGCATTGTTGATCAGGTTGAGGATAACTTGCTTGAGCTTATCTTCATCCCCTTTGATCCTGGGTAGTCCATCCGGGATAGATAAGCTCAAGCGAAGTTTTTTTTCTCTGGCTTTATTCTGCATGAGCTCCACAGTTTCACGCAACAGCTCGCCAGGATCGAATATTTCTGCATTGAAAGGGATCCTGCCGGATTCTAGGCGAGCCAGATCTAGGAAGGAGGTTGTCATGTTGATCAGGCGGGTAGTTTCATTGTCGATGATTTCCACCACCTTGCGCAGCTGTTCTTCACCGACATCTTTGCGGAGCAGGAGGTGTGAAGCAGTTTTTAAAGAAGCAAGCGGGGTGCGCAACTCATGTACCATTTCAGCGATCAAATCGGATTGCTGGAACAGCCTGGCGTTCTCAATAGCAACAGCAGCCTGAGCTCCCAGGTCCATGAGGATTTCCAGGTCATCCCTGGTAAATTTTCCATTGCGCTTGTTGATCGCCTCCAAGGCGCCGATGACTTTATCCTTGGCAATCAATGGTACTCCCAGCAAAGATTTCGTGGTTACATTTGTGGCTTTTCCGATCTGGGTGAAATGGCGGGGGTCGTTTTGGGTATCATCAATGATCACTGGTTGCCCATGGGTGACAATCCACCCCGCAATGCTGCCTTCAACCGGTACGATTAAGCCCCGCATCAAGGGTTCATCAAGATTTGTTGCAGATTCGAAATACAGCTGTGATTGACTTTCATCGTAAAGCAAAATTGAGGCTGCCTCTGAACCGCAAACATGGGCTGCTGCTGAAGTAATGCGATCCAGCAGTATATTCAAATCGACAGTTGAAGCCAGATTTCGAGAGATCTCCGCAAGACTGCGGTAGCGCTCGAGAAGTGAAGATCGTCCTTGGTCAGACATGGATAAGCAATTCAGAAATCTTTGGCAAAATTTCTGCTACATCTCTCCTGATCAGGATCTCTGCCCGCGGATCGAGATATGTGGGAGTATGATTGATGATGACCAATTTGGCTTGATTCGCCAGCGCTTTCATGGGTAAAGTTGCTACTGGTGTTACCTCCAGGGATGAACCTGCAACGAGGAAAATGCTGCATTGGTTGCATACCTGCTCGGCCTTCAGCCAGGTCTGTTTTGGCAATTGCTCTTCGAAAAGGATCACATCTGGTTTCAAGATTTTGCCGCAATCTGGACAGCGGGGAAGCTCATTATGTTCAATATAGCGGGTGATAAATGAGTCTGCCTGGAAGTTTTGGAAGCAGCCGATGCAGGTGAGCGAGCGAAGGGTACCATGCACCTCCAGCACCTCTTTTGATCCAGCTCGCTGGTGCAGTCCATCAATATTCTGCGTGATAATCGTGTTAAAGTAACCCGCGGTTTCCATCGAAGCCAGTGCATAGTGAGCAGGATTGGGTAGGGCGTGGAGAATTGTTTTAGCCAGTGGGTGGAACCAGGTGAGAAACCGTTCAGGCTGATAACGAAAAGCACTCAAGGAAGCAACTTCCATTGGATCGTATCGCGACCAAAGACCGCTTCCTGGTGAACGGAAATCAGGGATTCCCGAGGGAGTGGAAATACCCGCACCGGTCAACACGACGCCATTTCCTGTCGAGCGGATCAAATTTGCTGCTCTTTCGATCGCCTCGCGGATATCTTGGGAAAGGCTTTCCAGATCAGCTTTCATTCGTCCTGGTCAATAAAATGGCTGGCCAGCTGGTTGATTTGGCGGGCAGTTAACCCCTCGGGTCTTAATATCATCAAGGGAATGTGGTGAATGGATGCTTCATTTGCCATCTCACGATTTGGTGAAAATGCACTGGCAATTTTCAGGTTAAGCAGCTCTTCTACCTCCCCAAAGGAGAGCTGCAGAGCTGAGTGAATGCGGTTGAAGACAACCAGCTTAATTTGATCCGATTCAATTCCAAGAATGGATAATTCTGAGATTAACTCTCGTGACTGCGATACGGATTGTGGGGCAGGTTCTACGATCACGACCACCTGGCTGCAGTAAGGCAGAACTCTCAAGTTTAAGTCTGTCAATCCTGGACCTAAATCGATTATCGTGTAATCAGCCAGTTGAGGGAGTCGTTGAGCGATAATCTCAAAATTAGCGATTTTCGAATTATATTTTGCATCCCGCAGATTTGGCGAGCTGAGCAACAAACGCACCCCAGAGTTATGGTCCACCAATGTGTCTTCAATCAGCTGCGGGGAGATTTCCTTAGGTGTGATTTCAAGAAGCCGGTTAAAACTCGAGGATTGATCATAACCAAGGTCCAAAGCCAGGCTGCCCTGGCCAGGTCTGAAGTCAGAGACGATCACCGGCAATCGAGTCTGCCTCAAGAGGGCGATGCCGAGGTTGATAGCCGCTGTGGAAGCTCCCATGCCACCTTTGGCAGCCATTACCGCAATCGCCCCTTTGGCATTCGTCTTTCCAGGAGATTTTGCTTCCTCTTCTTCAATTGGTGAAAGAACTTTATTTACCTGGGTCAGGAGCTCACGGGTAGAAATTGGTTTTGTCAGATAGACATCCGCCCCGAGTTCAAGGCCGAGCATTTTATCGTCCTGACCGGTTTTCGCGGTAAAGATCAGAATCGGTATTCCCCGAGTCGACTTTTCCTGGCGCAGCTGCCTGGTGACAGCGTACCCGTCCAATTCAGGCATCATGATATCGAGGATAATCAGATCTGGAGTTTCTGAACGTGCAAGGGCGATGCCTCGCTGCCCATCTTTCGCCGCGATGATATTGAACCCCTCGCTTTCCAACATCATACCTACCAGCCGGAGGGTATCTATATCATCATCAACAATCAAAATTTTTCCGGGCATGCTCGCTCCGCAAGTATGCTTTTAGGATTTCAGTCTAGCATAAACAAGTAATCCAGACAAGTGTCACTTAAGTTAGGGCTTTCGGGGAGGTCATTTACCATCTCAGGGGAAATAAATGTCCTTTGGGCTATAATTTATGGAGCATGTTAGAAGAGCTGAAAGATATTCTGCAAGATAAATGCCATTTAAATCAAGATCGTCCGTTAATCCTGGGTGTATCCGGCGGTCCGGATAGTCTATGCGTCCTGGACGTTCTCGATAGGTTTGATTACCCGTTGATCGTTGTCCATTTCAACCATAAACTGCGCCCTAATGCAGACAAGGACGCAGAAATTATCCGCCAGATGGTGGGTAAGCGGAAGCGGCAATTTCTCCTTGGCGAAGCAGACGTGTATGAACGAGCTGCGCGCGAGAAGGAATCAATTGAAGAAGCTGCCCGCAATGAACGCTACCATTTCTTATTCCAATGCGCAGAAAAATCTAACGCCCAGGCTGTCATGGTGGGCCATACAGCCGATGACCAGGTGGAAACCGTGTTGATGCACCTGATCAGAGGCTCAGGGCTGAGTGGATTGGGTGGTATGAGATTTCGCTCTCTACCCAATGCCTGGAGCGACAAGATTCCCCTCGTCAGGCCACTCTTGGAGGTCTGGAGGAATGAGGTGATAGCTTACTGTTCGGCGCATGGACTGGAAGCGATCCTGGATGAATCGAACCTCGATATGACTTTTTTCCGCAACCGCCTGCGTCACGAAATGATCCCTTATTTGGAAAGTTATAATCCTGAATTTCGCAAGGTTTTTGTTCGCACGGTAGAAATTCTCCAGGCTGAAGAGGATTTCATCCAGGGATCAGTCACGAAAGCCTGGGCGGATTGCATACTGGAAAGTGGCCTGGGGTATGTTGGTTTCGATAGCGGAATTTTTTACGGATACCCCTTGAATATACAGCGTCACCTGGTGCGGAGAGGGATATCGGTATTGAGACCTGACATGAGAGATATCGGTTTCAATGCGGTTGAACTGGCCTTGCAATCGCTCAGCGCTTCGAAATCGTTTGCCGAAGTGGATCTTATCTCTGGCTTGAAGATGACCGTTGAACCCGGCAGATTTTGGATTGCAGAATGGCAGACAGACATTCCAACCAGGGAATGGCCTCAAGTGAAAGAAATAGAAACCAGACTCGTGGTTGGTGAGCCATTAATTCTGCAGGCGGGCTGGCAATTATCGGTTCGAAGCCTTCCAAAAGTGGACTTGCTGCCACGAGAGCCTTGGCCTGAGGATGAAACCAGGGTGTGGATCGACCAGGACCAAGTTGAGCTGCCGCTGATTGTGAGAGCACGAACTCCGGGTGACCGGATCCAACCTTTCGGTATGGGTGGACGTTCGGTAAAGATTTCTGATTACATGATCAATGAGAAACTGCCCCATCGTGCCAGACAAGGGTGGCCTTTGGTTTGCAGTGGGAAAGATATTGTTTGGGTTTGTGGATACCGCTTAGCCCATCCATTCCGGGTCAAAAAGTCGACCACGGAGGTCCTAGAATTACGACTAAGCCAGGTCTTGGAGGTTGCACCCTGAAATGAAAGTCAGCTTCTACGCCAGCTTACGCCAGGCAGCCGGTCAAAAATCCATTGAAGTCCCGTATGCCAACGGGTTGACAGTGGCTGAGCTGCTCCGTGAAATCCTCCAGGCTGTACCTTTATTGGAGCGAGAGATCATGGATGATGATGGGCAGCTCCATGAACATATCCACATCCTGGTAAACGGTCGGGACCTGAGATATCTACAAGGGGGATTGGACAAGACGCTTGCCGAGGAGGACCAGGTCAGTTTATTTCCGGCGATAAGCGGTGGTGTGTAGACGGTATAATGGTGTGTAATAAGATCTCAAAAGAGCTTATTTATTGTTTGTTCCATAACCAGTAATAAACATCTCAGATAAAGGAGAGTAGCCTCAATACTGGTAATCAGAGGTGATTGATGAAGATATTTTCACGCAGGAAGAAAAGCAGCCGTTTCTTAGACCTGCTGATTAAGCAAGCTGAATTCACGGTTGAAGGTCTAGAAGCTTTAAAGCTGTACATGAAGCAACCGGATAGTGCAATTGCGGAAAAGGTGTCAACGATTGAATCGGAGGAGGACGAGGTCCGCCGGATTTTAATTGATGAACTTAACCGTACATTTGTAACTCCCTTTGACCGGGAGGATATATTTGCGCTTTCCCTGACAATCGATGACATCCTGGATTACGCAGAAGAAACCATCGATCGCATGGTTACTTTAAATGTGGAGCCGAACCAATTTCTTGAACGAATGGTCTCGCTGCTCACCGATGCTGCTGTGGAGATACAGCGCGGGGTTTCTGAGCTGGTTGACCACCCCAATGTCGCCAATGACCACGCGGTGCGGGCAAAAGCGCTTGAGAACCAGGTGGAAAAGGTTTACCGGGAAGCACTGGCAGATTTATTCCGCAATCCCCAGTCTCTGGATGATGTCATGGATATTTTAAAATTGCGCGAAATATACCGCCACCTCTCGAATGCAGCTGACCGGGGGGACCAGGCGGCCAATGTCATCGGGGATATCGTGGTCAAGTGGTTGTAACCCAGGTTACTCGATGACCGGCGCAGACAGCTTGCGGAGCTTCATCCGCACTTCTCGCCATTGGATCTTGGAAATACCCAGCTTCTGGCGGATTTTATCCGGTTCCATGCCCGATTGCCAATCACTGAGCGCGCAGGTCCAGCGGCACATCTCAAAAGAGATGTGTTTTTCCAGTCCTGCCTGGACTGAGATATCCTCCAGGAGATATTCCAGGCGGCGCGGCGACCAGGGGTAGAGCTTGTCAGTCAGGTTGTACTGAGCCCTGTATTCCGGGTAGAGATTTATCCAAGTTTCAGGTAGGGGTATCTTGCGCTCCTTGAAACGATACTGGGGGTTGGCATAACGTATGAAAACCAGCCCACCGCCCGGTGCCTCTAAATCGATGTGATTCAGACGCAGGGCAAGGATTTCACTCTTTTTCAAACCGGTGTTGATCAGCATGTCAAACAGGGCCAGATAGCGAGAATCCTGAGGTGCTTTGCGCCAGAATTCTTCGGCAACCCGCAGGGCATCCCGGACTTCATCGGGATTGAGCACTGTAGGGAGGGGGCTGATGACGGATTTCTGCACGACCTGTTCTGCAGGGTCGACCAGGAGAACGCCATATTCGTGGAGCCAGCGGAAGAATGCCTTGATAGAAGTGATACGCCGGGAGAGTGTTTTCGGACTGCAGGGTACCCCCCTGCCTTTCTGCATCCAATTGAGGAAGTTGTTAAGATCAGTGGTTGAGATGCTGCCCAAGGTTTTATCTGGAGGCAGGTAAGAAGCCAAGAGATTTAGATCTCCTACGAAGGCTTTGATCGTATTGGGGGAACTGCCCTGGTCTTCGAGGTAATAGCGCCAGGCGTTTATCGCGGGGATTAACGTGGTCCGCGGTGAGATGTGAGCTGTGGGGAGATCGGTAGTCTCTGGGGGGGTCATAAAATCCTCCGGTTGATTGCGGATAGGTTATTCGTATAGCCGTAGTTTGGGGATAGTTTAGTCGACAATCTTGCAGCTGTCAACGGTGTTTAATCGCCGCTAAATTGCTACAAATTCGCGCAAGATCAACGTCCAGAAGGAGATTTATGACGATAATTTGCTGGAGAGGGGATGAGAATGCGGAGAGGTTGATCTCTCTGCAGGTGGCAGCCGGGGCGATTATGTATTTACAGTTTTTGGTGAATTATTCAACTCGGGAAAAACTACCAGTGCAGAAAGATAAGATTTCCCACGCGCCGACCTTCATGTTCCCAGCCGATTGAAACCCAGCTCGGGTCCGATACGCTGCATCGCGGTGATGACATTGCTGACGTGCTCCCACAATTCCACATCGAACTCTTCGGCTGCATGGGCGATCTCCTCCCGGTTGGCGCCAGCCGCAAAAGCCCTGTCTTTCCACTTCTTTTTAACCGATTTAACTTTCAGGTCGTCCAGCGAGCGAGAGGGGCGGACAAGGGCAACCGCGGTGATCAAGCCAGTGATCTCATCACAGGCATACAGCCCTTTCTCCATCAATGTTTGACGAGGCACGCCAGTGTGGTCGGCATGGCTGAGGATAGCCTGCACGACCTCCTCGGGCACACCATTCTCCCTCAATAGGGGTGCCCCAGCCTGGGGGTGTTCCTCCAGGTTCGGGTGTATTTCCCAATCGAAATCGTGTAACAGGCCTGTTATTCCCCACAGCTCCTGGTCCTCCTGGTACTTCTCGGCGTAAAAACGCATCGCGGCTTCAACCGCCAGCATGTGGCGGATCAGATTCTCATTGGAGACATATTGCTCAACGATAGCATATGCATCGGCTCGGTTCATTGGGCCTCCCGGGGGAATATGGGTTCAGGATTTCCGAGGATCGGTGTGGGTTGGGAAACGTAAATCTCCCACAAGGCGACCGTGGTGGCAACGGTTTCCCGCAGATTCCAGAAAGTGCGCGAAAAGCGACGGTACTGGCGGAGGTCTGCGGAGACCCCAACCGCAGAGATACCGAGGGCATTGCAGGTATACAATGCTCTCGGTAAGTGGAAGGACTGGGTAACGAGGATGGCAGAATCAAGGTGGAAAATCTCCCTGGCACGGTAACATGTATCATAGGTGCGCCGCCCGGCATAATCCAGGATGATGTCTTCTTCGGGAATCCCCAGGTCGAGGGCAAAATCACGCATTGCCCCCGGCTCATTGTAATTGGGGGTGCTGTTATCACCGCTCATGAGCAGTTTTTCCACCTTCCCGGCGCGGTAAAGGTCTGCGGCAGTCTCGATGCGATCTCTCAAGACCGGTGTGGGGGAACCATTTCGGTAGAGTCCAGCCCCAAAGACGATCGCTACTGGCTCGCTGGGAGAAGTCTCCAAAGCGTATAAACGTGGTCCAGCATAGAAGCGCGTCAGCAAGCGCGGTGCTATCCCCAGGACAAGTCCCAGTACTGCCAGGAACACAAACAAGGTAAATACCATCTTAATCACTCGACGTATCACGGGCGGAATTTTACCATGTACCCCGGGAAAAAGAATGGGAACAACCCAAGTTATGGATTGTTCCCATTTTATATTAATATTACCGAGATGGTTTCTGGTCTAAACGAATCGCTCGCGGATCTCAGAACTGACATAGTCCAGCACAGAAACCGTGATGGCGATCAACCATACGGCCAGGCCAGCTGCTTCGTATTGGAACTGTCGAATCCACTGGATGAGGATGAAGCCAATCCCACCACCACCCACCAAGCCGATCACCGTGGATAAACGGACATTGATATCCCAGCGGTAGATTGTAAAAGATATGAAGGGTGGTAAAACCTGAGGGACAACCGCGTAGACGATTGTCTGCAGGCGGTTCCCGCCGGTGGCCTGGATCGCTTCCAGGGGTCCAGGGTCGATGCTTTCGATCGATTCGGAATACAGCTTCCCCAGGGCGGCGATGGTGTGAACCGTGAGGGCAATGGCGCCGGCGAAGGGTCCCGGCCCAACCCAGATGATGCCCACTAGGGCCCAGATCAGGGGTTCGATGGCCCGAATGATATTCATCATCGTGCGCACAATCGCGTAGACGATCAATCCGATGCGGACTTCACCAGAATAATTGATCCGGTAGGCGTAAATCATGCTCAGCAGGGCGACGATGACCGCTCCGCCGATGGCATACCTGGTTTCAGTCAATGCAGCAACTTCTTGGGTGAGGCCGATGGCACGAATTCCCCTGCTGTAGAAAAGCCCCAGGGCGAAACCGAGTGCCGCGCCGATCAAGCCAAACAGCACAGCGGTCAAGATGCGGCTGACCAAGGCTGGTGCTCTTTCATTGATCGTTTCCAAACCCCAGGATCCCAACCGCCAACCGAGGTAACCCAGGCCAAGTACTAATATCAAGCCGATTAAGGCGATCAAAAGGGGGTTTTCACTCAGGCCTCCCAGGAAGCTGCTGACCTGACCGGTGAGCAGCGCAGCCAGTAATAAGCCTGCCACGGCCAGCAGAAAGCCGCCAGTCACTGCGCTGATCGTGGAGACGATATTTCCCATCAGGTTACGAGCAGCCAAGAAGCTGATCGGCACAGCAAACACAATCCCGAAGAAGGTGGCCATGAGACCCAGCATGATGGTTTCCAGCATGCCAGCTAAAGCCAGCTTCATCTCCCGGCTGAGCTGCCAGGTGAAGATTACGGCGCTCTCCTGGCGGACAACCACCGTGTGGATCTGCGCCCCGACTGCGGTATCCGGGATAACCGCCTGGGGGATGTTGAGATTGGTGACAAACTCACCGTTGTCATCGATCGGGATAATCGTATCGCCAACACCGCGCGGCCGGAATGGATTGCCTATCGGATTTTTCCAGAAGATCTCCACTTCGGATCCAGGGGTGAAACTGCC
Organism: Chloroflexota bacterium; assembly: GCA_020349245.1. Lineage (GTDB taxonomy): Bacteria > Chloroflexota > Anaerolineae > Anaerolineales > UBA4823 > PFL25. The sequence goes on from CP070764.1 coordinate 4,493,874, forward strand.
GCCGCGGATGGTCAGCTCGGTGCCCAGGGTGAACTCGCCGCTCATGTTCAGTACACTTAAGTCCCCACAAGTTGGGGTGACGACAATCCAGGGTTCCCCAGGAGTGGGCTCATTCTCAGGAGGTCCAAACTCCCCTTCTGGACAGGGCGCTTGAACTTTGGCAGTCGCCTCGACGCTGATCACCTGGAATTCAAAAGCCGCTTCCCAGGGCCAGATCAGCTGCCTTAAAATGATCTGGGTATCCCGGTATTCTTCTACCGCTTTTGGCAGGTCGATCTGGGTGATATTCCAGCCCAGGACGAAAATTAACAGACAGGCGATCATAATCGCAGGTGCCAGTGAGGGAATATCTGCTTTTGCACCGATCTGGGCTGCATCCCGGATCTGCCAGAACCAAAAACCTGCCAGGATGGCCGCAGAAAATACGGTTGTGGAACCATATACCTGTCCTAATTCTTCAGTCGATCCAGCCGTACTCAGCAGCGAATCTGATGCGAGGTAAATGGCGGCGACATAAAAAATAAATAAGCCCCATTGGGTAAATGCCTGTCCTGAGATGTCTTTGATCAGGAAGCGAACGAGAAGATAGCGGATACAAATTAAGAATAATAAGACCGCGGCACACTCGAAAAAAACGATCCAGAAAATCTTGTTGCTGAGGGTGATATCCGGGAATCGCGCCCTCTGGGCAATGGTCCAGATGCTGAGACCGGCCAAAATAATGAAGGTGAAGATAAGACCGAGGCCGCGTTTAATCTGGCCTCCAACAACCTGTCCCAATCCAGGGAGGATAAGGGATAAAGCACCGTGCAGCAGGGAAGGTCTTCTGGTTTCGGTTGTTTGCTGGTTGGCATCCATGTCTGTAGTATTTATCTCAAGTGAAGATTCGATCAGGCGCCGAGGCGTTCCGCTTCTTCCCCATAGATCTCTTTGAAGCGTTCATCACTCAGCTGGCGGATATCCTGGCTGTCTCCTTCGAAAACGATCCTCCCATCCCGCAGCCCGATCACCCTGGTCGCATAGCGCTGGACCAGGTCGAGGAAGTGCAGGCTGCAGATGACGGTCATATTATCTTCCTGGTTGATCTTCTCCAGGTTGCCTAAAATAGAATGGGCCAGGACCGGGTCAAGACTGGCAACGGGTTCGTCCGCCAGGATCATTTTCGGCTCCTGCATCAGCGCTCGGGCAATGCCCACCCGCTGCTGTTGACCCCCGCTCAGTTCATCGGCGCGATTTTTGGCTTTATCGGGGATACCCACCCGTTTAAGCGCCTGGATGGCACGCTCTCTATCTGCTTTGCGGAAGCGGTTGATCAGGCTCCAGGCAGGCGGCGTATAGCCCAATCGCCCGGAAAGAACGTTGGTCATCACTGTTGAACGCTTGACCAGGTTGAAGTGCTGGAAGATCATGCCGATCTCACGGCGGATCTCGCGCAGTTCGGAATGGTCGGCTGCGGTTATGTCGCGTCCATTCCAGATGATGCGTCCCCCGGTGGGTTCTACCAGGCGGTTGATGCAACGGAGAAGAGTAGATTTTCCCGAGCCACTCAACCCGATAACCACCAGGAACTCCCCCTCCTCGACTGTGAAGCTGACATCTGTAAGCGCCTGGGTGCCGTCTTCGTAAATCTTGGTCAGGTTTTCGATTTGGAGCATATTCTCTCGGTTTTGAACAAAGGAAGAGAGTTGCCTCTCTTCCTTCGTTCGATCAAGGTTGAATTTATAAAGCTATTGTCCCAGCTCCTCGAAATCGATTCCGGCAGCCTCGAGCTGCTGGCGGAAGCCATCGTAGAAGCTATCATCAGTTTCTTCCATGCCACTCCAGGAGTAGACGGAATCTAAGATCGCCAATCCCTCCTCAGTGGAGGCCAGGTCCAAGAAGACTGCCACCAGGGCATCCTTCACCTCAGGATCCAGGTCTGGCAGGAAGCTGATCGTGTCGTTGGGGATGGGGGCGGATTCCTGGATCACGGTGACAACGTCCATCACATCGGGGAATTCCTCCTCGACGTTGGTGCGGGCATCGACAAAGGTCGAGCCAACTTCGCAGTCACCGTTGTAAACGGAGATAATCACGGCATCGTGTCCACCGGCATCGATAATCTCAGCCAGGTCGGTTTCGGGGTCAATACCCTCAGCCTGCATGGTGATGCTGGGGATCACCCAACCGGAAGTGGAAGTCGGATCTGGGCGGCAGAAAGTCTTGCCGGCGAAATCAGCCACGCTGGTGATGCCGGTGTCGGCGCGGGTGACCAGCTGCCCCTGGTAGAAGGAGCTGCCAAAGCGCACTGAAGCCAGGGCGACATCTGCGCAGCCGCGGGCATGGGCCAGCACGTAATTGAAGGTGTTCAGGGCACCCATGTGGGCTTCGCCGCTGCACATGGCTTCCACGGCACCGGTGAAGTCGGTGGTGATCAGGGGTTCGACGATCAGGCCGGTCTGTTCTTCGATCACGGCGGCGATCTCCTCAGCCCCGGTCAGCACGACCTGCGTGTCCTGGGAGGGCACCAGCACCCAGACGACCGGATCCTCTTCAGTGCCAGGTGAGACGAACTCTTCGTAACCCTTGATATCGCCAAACAATGCTCTGATGTCTTCTACAGACATGGGGAGCCACTTTCGATTTATCTCTTCTAAGGTTCCATCTTCCTTCATAGCAGCGATAACTTGGTTGAAGGCTTCTACCAACTCACTGCCTTTGGGGAAGATGAAGCCCAGCTCGTCAGAGGAGATCGAAGGACCAACCATTTTCAATTCATCCGCATACACACCCACGTATCCCATTCCAGCTGTATCATCAATGATCACGCCATCGACATCACCTGAGCGGAGCGCCTGAATTGCCAATGGAAAGGTATCGGTGGCCAAGATGCGATCTTCAGGCATAACCTTCAGGGCTGCCTGGTAGTTTGTGGTTCCCACCTGCTCAGCCAACAGCGTATCTGGATCAGCCGCCAGCTCTTCTGCAGATTGGAAGCGATCATCATCGATGCGGACTAGAAGCCGCTGATCCGTTACCACGTAACCAACAGAGAAATCAACCGACTCGGCGCGCTCAGGGGTTATGGTGATGCCATCCGCTGCCATGTCAAATTGGCCATCCGCGACGGAGGCGATCATCGTATCCCAGCCGAACTCGATATACTCAGGTACGCAATTCAAGCGTTTGCAGGCTTCATCGATAAAGTCGTAATCCCAGCCTGCCGTCTCACCAGTCGCCAAAGCCACAAAGTTATATGGAATATAAGCGTTCTCGACGGCAACGGTGATCACCCGACCACCCAGGTCGGGCAGCATCATCTCATCTTCAGTTGGTACCGGTTCGGGTGGGCTGGTGGGCTCCACCGCCTCTGTTTCAGGCGGGGGCGCTTCCGTGGGTGTGGCTGCCGGCGCACAGGCTGCCAGCACCATGCTGGCCATAATCAGTATGCTAATCAATAGAATAGGTTTTTTCATTGTTGTTTTCTCCTCCAGAGAAATGATTTTTATAAGAATTTTGAAAGATGTGTTTCAAATTATTCTATAATCACCTCCTTACGATAAATAGGAACGCCTTGAAGCAAATATTAAGTCTCTTCACCTGTTCTCATACGCCGCTCCATATATTTTACCCCCATGGAGAGGATCAGCGTCATGCTTAGATAAAGGAATGCCACTGTGTTATATGTCTGTGGATATAGGAATGATGCTGCAGAGTATTTTTTGCCCAGCTGGGTAATCTCTCCAACACCTAAAACCGACACCAGGGATGACTCCTTGAGCATCGAGATGAAGTCGTTTCCTAAGGGGGGCATAATACGGCGAATAGCTTGTGGTAAGATCACATAACGCATCATCTGCGTCCAATTTAAACCTAAGGCTCGGGAGGCTTCCAGCTGACCTTTCTCGATGGATTGGATGCCGGCGCGAAAGACTTCTGCAGAAAAAGCACCGTAGTTGATCGCCAGGGCGACAATACCGCGAATCACAAAACTGACGCCGCGCGAGGTCAGATTACTCAGTGTGTTGTCAGGGGCTAACCAGCCCATACTTGCCATCCAATCGCCTAACGAGTTGAACACGGAGATACTTGCTGGGACGATCACGAGGGCGGTGTAGAAAATGAGCACGATCACCGGTATTCCACGAATAATCTGCACATAAAGCGCAGCAAAATTCCTGGCGACAATACTAAAGATATTTGTGCCTTCGGACATCATGGCAAAGGCGGTGATCAGTCCGATTATCAATGAAAATGCGAATGAAACCAGGGTAACAATGATCGTCAAGCGGATACCGGCGATTAGGTATCCAATAATATCCTGGTAAGTGGAATCAGTGACAAAACTATACACAAGAAAGATCGCCATCAACGCGATGATCAATGCCCACCATGGAAAATCTGCTAGACGTTCAGTGACTCGTGTTTGAACTAAGGGAGTGGGTTTATCGGAGGTCGGTGCCGTGACAGTTAGTCTTTTAGAGCTCATCCAGAGGTCCTTGGATCACGCGCAGTTCAATAAAAAAGGATTGATTTTAAAGTATGCAGGCCTCACATAAGAGGATTGCAGTACTGTTGCGTGTGAGGGTGGAATCATGATCTGCTAGTTTTGACGACGCATTTTACGCGCTTGTTCATGGACGGTTAAATAATAACGCGATTTGTTAGACATGGCAAGTGACATTACTCACTGGCGATCATTTTCAGGTAATATTCGGCCTCTTGCGCCTGGACAGCGCCGCGGTTACAATGCCTAGCAGATGGATATCGAACAGAAATACCAGGAAACCCTGGATTACCTCTACAGTTTCATCGATTACAGCCTGCAAAAGACCTTCCGCTACTCTCCAGAGAAGTTCGACCTGGGGCGCATGCGGGATTTTATGTCTCGGCTTGGCAACCCTCAAAATGATTACCAGATCATCCACGTGGCTGGCACGAAGGGCAAGGGGTCGGTTTCCGCGCTGTGCGCCAATGCGATCAAGGAAAGTGGTACACGGGTCGGATTGTATACCTCTCCCCACCTGCAGGATTATACTGAACGTATCCAGGTGGACGGTATCCCTATTTCACCTGGCGAACTCATCGATCTCGTCGAGGAGATCAAACCGCAGATTGAAGAAAGTCCCGAAATCACCACCTTTGAGATCACCACAGCCCTGGCATTTCTCTATTTTGCCCGCCAAGAGGTGCGCGCAGCAGTAATCGAAGTCGGCCTGGGAGGCCGACTGGATGCCACCAATGTCTGCACCCCGGTTGTGACCGTGATCACCTCTATTTCCTACGATCACACCTACCTGCTGGGCGAAACCCTGGCTGAGATTGCTGGTGAAAAGTCGGGTATCATCAAGCCTGGCATCCCGGTGATTGTCGCGCCCCAGGAAGAAGAAGCATTGCAGGTCATCCGCGATATCGCCTCAGAACGCGTCGCCCCGCTGATCCAGGTCGGCAGGGACTACCAGTACCGTCAAATCGAAAGATCTCTGCAGGGACAGAGCTTGCTTGTCTGGAACCAACCAGATCCGGTAAATCAAGCATCAGCTGCCGCAGGCCCTGTCGGACAAATCCAGATGATTTTAACCATCCCTTTACTGGGCGATCACCAGGTAGTCAACGCGGCTACAGCATTCGCGGCTTTGCAGGTCGCTTGTAATACAGGGGTCCAAGTTTCTGAAGCTGGTATCCAGAAGGGGTTTCGCAGTGTGCACTGGCCGGCGCGCTTTGAGATCCTGCAGCATTTTCCCCCGGTGGTCATCGATTCAGCCCACAACCGCGATTCGGCCAAGAAGCTCAGGGCAGTCCTGGAGGATTATTATCCAGGAATGGCGTTCATCCTGGTGTTCGGTGCCAGTGAGGACAAGGACATCCCCGGGATGTTTGCAGAGCTGGGACCTGGGGTTAAAAAGATAGTGACCACCAAATCCACCCACCCCAGGGCGGCAGATCCACTGAAGCTGGTCGAGATGGCAGAAGAGATCGGCTACCCGGCGGTTGCTACAAATTCGGTTGAAGAAGCAATGGAGGCGGCAGATCGCCTGGCTGGAGGGGAAGCATTGATCCTGGTGACCGGCTCGATCTTTGTGGCTGCTGCCGCCCGGTCTACCTGGTTATCCCGCTTACGCGAGGAAGATTTTACATTCACTGGAATTTAGTTATGAGAAATCGAGACTGGTATTTAAGAGAAGACGAAGACGAATTTGGGGAAACACTGCACCGCCGGACTGAAGAGCTGTACAGCGTTCAGGATGCTCTCTCGGATGAAGATGGGTATATTGAGTGCCCGGCAATACCGCTGCGTGACCTGGTGATCTTTCCCCGCATGGTATCGCCAATATTCGTCGGGCGGGAAGGTTCGCTCCTGGCGATTGAAGATACGCAAGTTGAAGATCAGACCATGATCGCCCTGCTGCAGCGCGATCCCGACCAGGATGATCCCGGTCCTGGTGATTTTTACCCCATCGGGGTTGAAATCGCCGTCGGTCGCCTGCTGAGTATGCCGGATGGTTCCAGCTCTGCCTTGGTGCAGGGTCGCCGACGGTTGGAGATCATCGAGTTCACCCAGGTGGAACCTTTTCTTGTGGTGCGGGCGAGGCGTATTATTGAACCAACCGATATTAACCGGCAGATGGATGCCACGATGCGCACCACCCTGGAGCTGTTCCAGCGGGTGATCCAGCTGGACCGCAGCTTACCGGAGGAAGCCTACCTCTATGCATTGAATATTGAAGAGCCGGGCTGGCTGGCAGACATGATCGCAACGACCGTCGCTCCGCCGATCGAAGAACGACAGGAACTGCTGATGATCACCGAACCGCTAGAGCGCCTGCGCAGAGTGGTGCGTATGCTGGCCCAAGAAGCGGACGTGCTTGAATTGGAAGATGAGATTCACACCAAGGCGCAGGGGGAAGTTGATCGCACCCAGCGAGAATTTTACCTGCGTGAGCAGCTGAAAGTCATTCAGTCAGAATTGGGCGAGGGAGATCCCTGGTCACAGGAAATCAACGATCTGCGCAGCCGCATTGCAGGTATCAGTATGCCAGAGGAAGCCCAGGTCAGGGCCTTTAAGGAGGTTGAGCGTTTAAGTCAAATGCCTCCACTTTCCCCCGAGGTCGGCATCATCCGCACCTACGTGGAATGGATTTTAGAGCTGCCCTGGTTAGAAGCGACCGAAGACAACCTGGATGTAAAACATGCCGATAAAACTTTGGATAAATATCATTACGGCCTGCCAAAGATCAAAGATCGCATCCTTGAATATATTGCTGTACGCAGTTTGAGTCCGAGGCGGGCCAGGCAGCCGATCCTGTGCTTCGTCGGATCGCCCGGTACCGGTAAAACCTCCCTGGGTAAGTCGATCAGTGAAGCCCTGGGGAGAAAATTCGTGCGGCTTTCCCTGGGTGGAGTCAGAGACGAGGCAGAGATCCGCGGGCATCGCCGCACCTATATTGGCGCCTTACCCGGACGGATCCTGCAGACCATGCGCAGGGCGGGAACCGTGAACCCCTTGTTCATGTTAGACGAGGTGGATAAACTGGGTCAGGATTTTCGAGGCGACCCGGCTGCTGCATTACTAGAAGTGCTCGACCCGGAGCAGAACCACACTTTCTCCGACCATTACCTAGAACTTCCGTATGATCTATCCAAGGTGATGTTCATCACCACCGCCAATACCACCGCCACGATCCCTTTCGCCCTGCTTGACCGGATGGAGGTGATCGAATTTCCGGGATATATCGAAGAGGAAAAAATCGAGATAGCCAAGCGTTTTCTGATCCCCAGGCAAAAGGAAGAAAATGGAATGCAGGGGAAAGAATTCCAATTCACCACCTTGGCATTGCAGCGGATGATCAGGGAATACACCTATGAGGCCGGTGTCCGCAATCTTGAGCGTGAAATTGGCCGCATCTGCCGGAAAATCGCCCGCTTGAAAGCCGAAAATTCACACTACCCGCGCCGGGTGGGCTCCGCATCCGTGGAGCGCTTCTTGGGTCCACCGCCGTTTTATAACCTGGAAGCTGAAAGGCGCAATGAAGTGGGTGTTGCCACGGCGATCGCCTGGACGGTAAACGGGGGTGAGATCATGCCTGTGGAAGTGCTGCTGGTCGATGGTAAGGGAAACCTGCAAATCACCGGGCAAATTGGTAACGTGATGCAGGAATCCGCCCAGGCGGCACTTTCTTATCTAAAATCTCGAACGAGGCAATTGGAGGTCGATTCGGAAGTATTCGATAATGTCGATATCCATATTCATATTCCCGAAGGATCGATTCCCAAGGATGGGCCCAGTGCAGGCATAACCATTGCCACTGCACTGATTTCAGCGTTCACGGAACGTAAGGTTCGCAAGGAAGTCGGCATGACTGGCGAAATTACGCTGCGCGGGCGAATTTTACCCGTCGGTGGTGTGCGGGAGAAAGTGATTTCCGGACACCGGGTCGGGTTGAAAACCATCCTGCTGCCCAGGCACAATGACAAGGATCTGGTCGATGTACCTAAACCCGTCCTGGCGGAACTCAAAATCGTCCTGGTTGATCACATGGACCAGGTCCTGGATATCGCACTCATGCCGCCAAAATCAGCTCGCAAAGAACGGGGAGAAGATTTGAAACCTGCGCCGGTAAATGGTGCCAAGAAATCAGCTAATGAGCAACCCTCTGCCCATCCCAGCGCTTGATAGCATCCTTGACAGGCTGGTCTAATTCTGAGAGAGAAGTTTCATCAAGTGGTATCCCGGGAATTTGATATCTACCCCCTGCTGGCCCAAGGGATGGCACCAGACCTGCACTGGTGCCTGGCTGAAGTGGATATGGGGGAATTAGCTGCCACCCTGGTGGCGATGGCCAATTCCGAAGGTGGAAGACTTTTCCTGGGGGTTAACCCGCAGAGTGGAAAAATCCCGGGTGTAGCAGATATCCCTGAAACCACTGACCGCATCTTTCGGGCGTGTCTGCACACTGAGCCAACCCTGGTTATCCCCTTTCCAACAGTTCGTCGAGTTGCTCAAGTCGATGTCTTGGAGGTCGTCGTGCCGGCAGGTCTGCCTCATCTCTACAGTCTGGACGGGCGATACTACTGGCGGGAGGGTAAGCGCTCCACGCCCATCCCTCCCAGGAATTTACGCAAACTGCTGATCGAGAGAGGGTTGGTCCTTTTTGAATCTCTCACTTTACCGGGTTCAACCACCGAGGATTTGGATACCCAGCAGGTCGAAGCATATCTTGAAAAGTTCTCAGCCGCGGTAAAAACGCGCCTGCCAGAAGAACTGAATAAAGCCGAGCAGATTCTATTTCAGCGGGGGTGCTTGAAAGATCAGGGTGGTGAACTGCGGCCTACAAATGCAGCAGTCCTTTTATTCAGCCGCAATCCGCAGCGCTGGCTGCCATCAGCCAATATCCTGGCCGCGCGGTTCAGTGGACATTCCTTCGGCGATCGTTTTGTCAAGCAGGAGATCAACGGATCTCTGCCAGCGCAGCTCCAGCAGGCGGACCAATTCCTGCGGGCGAACTTGCAGAGCGTGGTGCGGCTGATTGGATTACAGCACGAAGAGACTTTAGAATACCCATTCGAGGCCGTTCGTGAATTGATTGTCAATGCGATCGCCCACCGGGATTATAACCTGCAGGGGGACAGCATCCACATCAATATCTTCTCCGATCGCTTGGAAGTCACCTCTCCGGGAGACCTTCCTGGACCAGTGAACCTTGACAATCTCATGCAAGCTCGCTATTCGCGCAACCCGGTGATCGTCCAGATCCTGGCTGATATGGGTTATGTTGAGAAACTGGGCTATGGACTGGATCGAGTGGTTTCTCTGATGCGTAAACATTCGCTGCCTCCCCCAAGGTTTGAAGAAGTTGCCGGCTCTTTCCGGGTGACGGTGTACAATTCTGCCAAGCAAGAATTCGCCTTTCCAGACATGTCTGCATACCTGGAGCTGGATATCAATCCCCGGCAGGTGTCTGCTCTAAATTACCTGGTAAACCGCAAGCGGATAACCAATCGCGAATACCAGGAACTTTGTCCTGAAGTTCACCCAGAGACTTTACGCCGCGACCTAGCGGATCTGGTTTCCCGGGGGATTATTTTGAAGATCGGGGATAAAAAATCAACGTACTACATTCTCAAGTAGATACATGGTGAGAGCCGGTTATCAGTAAGATGTTCTCGATACTGCCGCGGAAAGATATGGGATTTCATTTATTGGGGGGTAATTTCAATAATCTGGTAAATATTCCCGGAGGAGCGGTCCACTAGGTAGAGCTCGCCCTGCTCATCCTCCCCGAAACTGGAAATAGTGTGGGTTGAATCGAGGAGTTCCTGGCTGGTCCAGGTGCTTCCAGAATTCTGCATGCCCCAGATCCTGCCGGAACAATAATCTCCAAAGAAGTAAATTCCCTGCAAGCCTGAAAAACTGGCCCCCCGGTAGGCAAATCCACCGGTGATTGAACAACCACCGACGTGTGTTTGGTAGGTGAAAACTGGCAAAGTCAGCCCGCTACTGTCGCAAGTGAGGTTGATGTAGCATTCCAATCCTTCCATGATGTTCCAGCCGTAATTCTCTCCGCCGGGGCTCGTAGCCGGCTGGTAGTCAACCTCCTCCCAGTTGCTCTGACCCACGTCACCAATGAACAGATCCCCCGAGAGGCGATCGAAGGAAAATCGCCAGGGATTTCGCAGTCCCATTGCCCAAATTTCACCCCGATAGGCGGGATCTCCAGCAAACGGGTTATCAGGAGGAATGCGGTATGGCTGAAAGCTGGGTGGCGTGGTGCTTCTGTTAGGTATAAAGGGTAAGACCACGGTGAATTCGGCCGAACGGAGAGGCTGGTTTACCCATTCTACATCGATTCGCAGCAGCTTCCCGAGTAGAGAACCCGGATTTTGGGCGTTCTTATCCGGATCTCCACCACCCCCGCCATCGCCGGTGGCTATGTACAGGTACCCCTCGGGGCCGAAGGCGAGCTGGCCGCCATTATGATTTTCATAGGTTGGGTGGGTCAATTCGAGTACGAGCTGTTCAGAAATCGGATCAGCTAGCTGTGGATCTCCGCTGAGGAAAAAGCGCGAGACCTGGTTATTGCCATCCAGGCGGGTATAGTATACGTAAAAATGGGATTTACTAGTTCCAAAACCAGGTG
>CP070764.1:4505090-4515463 GCA_020349245.1 Chloroflexota bacterium
CAGTAATCAAACAAAGTCAAGTTAGAGTTTCCCCCAACTTCAGGCAGGTTTCCAGACAGAAGATATCATCTCCACAGGCCGCAGGCCAAATGATTCTCTCGTGCCTGATTCCAATTCCCTGCAGGTACTGAGCTCAGATTAACTTTGATTATTAGCGAGGATACCCAAAGTAATGCTTAGCTGGGCAGGTCTGAAAATATAACCCCCGTCACTCAACTTTTCTCGAGCCAGAGGTGTACCCGCTGCGGGATATCCTCAACTCCCAATTCCGCACAAAACCCCCTGAATTCTGGGTGAGCCCCACGCCACTCGAGATCGGACAGCTGCTCTTCGAGTGGGACATCCGTGCGCAGGGTTGCCAGCTGGCGGTATAGGCTTGCTTCACTCCTGTGTGCAGCGAGATTCTCGGCTAGCTTACGAGCACGACCGGGATTCATCTCCCAGGCGGCGATATCCTCCGGTATCGCCTCGATGTGCTTAAATTGGGACAACAACGCTGCCGTGGATTTCGCCCCCCAGGTGGGGATTCCGGGGATACCATCAGCTGAGTCGCCCACCAGTGCCAGGTAATCCGGGATTGAAGCAGGCAGAACACCGTACTTCTCCACCACGGCAGTTTCATCGTAAATGATTTCTCGGCGCCGGTCCCAGCAGACCACTTGCTGCCCAGATACCAGCTGGGTGAGATCCTTGTCAGGCGAACAAATCACAACCTGGTCTACACCAGGCTGATCTTTGAAGCGCATGGCTGCCGTTGCGATGGCATCATCCGCTTCAAACTCCACCATCGGCCAGGCTACGATCCCCAGCGCTTGCACAGCTTGCTCGGCAAGTGGGAATTGAGTCAGCAATTCAGGATTAATGCCCTCACCTGTTTTGTATCCTGCGAACAGGTCATTGCGGAAGGATTCAACCACGTGATCGAAAGCGCAGGCTAGGTGGGTGACCTCTGGATTGGACAGGAGGACCAGCATGCTCCTCAGCAAGCCGATCGTTGCGCCAACTTCGCGACCATCGGGGGCTTTTTTGGGGGGTGGGCCATAGAAACTGCGAAAAAGCTCATATGTGCCATCAACAAGGTGGATCTTCATTGGGTTGCTCCTGATGCGGAATATCAAATTCGTGATTAAGCCTGATTGCCCATATACAAATCTATTTAATTGGGATGATAGGCACCAGTAAAGCTGCTGCAGTGCTGATAAAATTTAGGATAGAACGTACCTAGACCAGGATCATAGTAGACAACAATTGTATCAACGGAAAACAAGATGCCAAAATCCAAACGCGAATTATTGAAAGCTAATGAATGGGGACAAGCCGATGAGTGGATCAGCGACCAACAAAAGGGAATGCCAAGACCAGACATCCAGAAACCTGTACCCCCTGGAGCAGCCCTGGTCGATTTAATCCCACCTGAACAGTTCACGATTGGCCGCGCAGCAGTGATTGATGTGATCCGGGAGCGCATCAGCCACCGCGTTTACAGCGAGCAGGCACTCACGCTAGAAGAGTTGTCTTTCTTGTTGTGGGCTACCCAAGGGGTGCGGGAGAAAGTCACAGAAGATGGGATCACTTATGTTATGCGCAATGTGCCCTCTGGCGGCAACCGCCATCCCATGGAGACTTATCTCAGCATCCACCGGGTGGAGGGGATCCAGCCGGGTCTGTACCGTTATTTGCCTATCGATCACCTGCTGGTGCAGGAAAAGGAAGACAGGTCGTTACCCGAGCAGGTCAACCGGGCCAGTCTTTACCAGGATAGCGGTAGCGAGCTGCAACCTTATTACTTCATCAAGGAAGCTGCCGTGGTCTTCATTTGGGTGGCGATACCTTACCGCTCGGAGTGGCGCTACCACCGGGCTGCTGCCAGATTGATCGCCTTAGATGCCGGCCATGTCTGTCAAAATCTATACATCGCGGCAGGGGCAATCGGTGCTGGAACCTGCGCAGTGGGGGCTTTTGACCAGGCAAAAATGAACGAAGTTGTGGGAGCGAACGGGGAGGAGGAATTTGTTCTCTATATGGCTCCTGTCGGTAAGATTGGAGGAAATAACTAGAATTTCACGAGATACCTGCAACCGCAATCTGGGGCAAAAACACCTATGGGCAACTATTCAATCCTCACCCAGGTATTCGCTTTCGAAGGAGCTGATCGAATTGGCGACCGCCCGTATAAACCTGGCAAACTGCATGATCCTGACCATGTCGCCCTGCAGCTTGAAAGTGCCCTTGACCACCCCGGCCAGGAAATCCGCCTCCCCTTTTACAACCGGCTTGAAATCCGAATAAGAGCCTGTGACCAAAAATCCTGCGTTCTCTGTAGATGAATCGATCAAGAAGCGCGCAGCTGTGCACTTCCCCTCAGCAGCTTCCAGGTAGATATAAACCGTTTCTTCCAGACCAGCACCGGGTGTGACTGCGAATAACCAGTTCCCATTGAATCCCACCCCCCAGTTTTTCCCAGTTTCAGCAACCCGTTGATCTGCATTGATCGCATCTTTCCATTGATCGCACCAGGCCTGTGATGGATACAGAGCCATTTTGCCGCCTCCTTGAAATACTCATCACCCAATTGCTCGTTTATCCAGGTTAAAGGGTCTCTAAGTCAAACCAGTAGCGGGCATTCTCCAAGGTCTTCAACCCCTTGCCGCCCATCCACAACCCGATCATTTTTTGGTCGCGCCAGTGCTTCTCAATATCAAATTCGCGCGAGTAACCGTAAGAACCCATGTAATCCATAGCCCGGCTGCAGGCTCTCTCCACCGCATTGCTGGCGTGCAGTGCCAGTCCCCTGGTTTTCAATACGTATCGCTCATCCCATGGTTCCCATCCATAAATTTCCGGGTGATCCATTTCTCTGGCATAAGTCCACATCCAGGCCGAGGTCGATTCGATTAACATCGCCACCTCAGAAAGCATATCAGCTACCAGGCTGTGTTCCTTTAATGGCTTCCCAGCAACTACCCGTTCAGTGGTCCATTTCTTGATGATCTCGTAAACGCTCTTCATCACCCCGACAGCCATAGCAGCAGAACAAACATTTGCAATGCTGGTCGCCCGGTGAAAATATTTCAGATCATCACCAGGTCCATGCAGTCGGTAATTTAGGGGCACCTTGACATTATCGAACCATACATCGCTGTTCAAATCTGCAGCCATGCCCGCTTTCTGGTATGGGTTGCCCACAGAAACTCCTTTTGCATCGGCAGGCACCAGGATCATGGCAAAATCATTCGGGTCCGATGAACCCCGTTGCGTGGTACACACCACGGTAAATAGGTCCCCCACGTGACCGGAATTGCTGGGCCAGATCTTATGACCATTGATCAACCATTGATCCCCGATCTGGGCAGCTGTGGTCTGGATGGTTTTTCCTTTCATGCGACCGGTATTTTCAATATCTGCGCCGCTGGCAGGTTCCGTCATCGCCATGCAACCGACATATAATTCCTCGCCGCAAAATTTTGGGCCAAATTCCATTAGCAGCTCCATGTTGCGGTGCGGTTCCATCATGATTGGCACCATGCCCCAGATGGAGCAGATGCAGGCAGTCGCAAAACCGGAATCGATGCGGGCCAGCTCTTCACTGATGACTGCCGCGAGCGTTGCTGGTTCAGGCATATCTGTACCACCTACTTCTGCGGGGAAAAAGGTGGCATTAACGCCCAGGTCAACCAGTATTTCTTTCATCATAGGAACGACTAATTCGTGCTCCCGCCAATCTTCATCCACTTTCTGCCTGATAGGTATATATCGGTCTTCACCCCACTTACGCACAACTTTCCCCAGCTCGGTAATAAAATCTGAAACCCATTCCCTCGGCCGGATAAAATCATCGCTGGATGGCATGTATTTCTCCTTTGAAAATTCAGGGTGGTATTATGGATGACAAATTACAGAAGGTTGAATACAAAACTATTCTGAAAGAGACCCGCAGTTATTTTGAATATATTTCCAGGAGCTTGTCTGAATCGCTGGGATTAGGACGTTTTTCCCTCTCGAATATATTTTTGCCTAAAGTTCACTTTTCTTATTAATTATATTACGCAATCTATTGGCTCGCTTACGCAGGCGCTGGTAATATTCCGAACCGGTGATCTCCGCCAATTTTGCTTCCTGCCTGACTTCATCCAGCTCAATCCGCAGTTCTTGAACCTGCCGCCGGAGCAGTTCCTCGCGCTCGCGGGCTTCGCGCAGCGAACTCTCGTATAGCAGCGCATTCTCGATGGCAGGAGCTGCCTGGGTAGCGAGGGTATTTAGCAAGTTGAGATCTCCAGCTGTATACCTAACCGGGATATCACTGATGATGATAATCGCACCCATTGTCCTGTTTTTCAATGTGAGCGGGGCACAGAGCAACGAACAGTTTGAGTCGCTGATCTCCGTTTCCAGGCACAGATCGTTGATAATCTCCGCCCTGCCCTCCATCACGGACGTACCCAGAATACCATCACATACTGCGTGGTTGAGCTGCACCGGGAATCCTTGGCCCAATGTAGCAATGGGATGGGGTGTTTCTCCTTCATTCATGAGCATCACCACACCGCCCGTTGCGTCAATCAGCCGGCAGGCCTCTTCCAGGGTTAACTTGGCAACCGTTTCCAATTCCAGAGTAGCTGCCAGCTTGCTGGAGAGATTGAAGAGCAGATTCAGCTGCCGGTAAAGGTCCAGCACCTCGTCAAGCAATTCTTCTTTTTCCGCCTCGCGTGCCACTAGATAAGTGAGTAAAGTGGCAATAAACTTAGCCTGCGTCCCTCCCGAAACCCAACCTAAATCCTGGTCATCACAGTGAATTAAATACTTTTCCAGCAAATCATCTGCCTCACCTCGCGCCGCTCCGTAAAGCAAATTGCCTTGTATATCCCGGACAGTTATTGGGGATTCGGAGGCAATAATTACCTCCTCCAGAAGCGAAATCGTCTCTCCACGACCTGAAAGGATTCTTTTAAGATTTTTTTGTGCTACTAAATCTTTTTTCATAATTCAACTATGCGCCAGGTCACAATGACAGCACTTCCTTAGCGATTTTCAGCACTTTGTCAGGATCAAAAGGCTTGGTTAAATAGAGATCTGCGCCTGCTTGCTTAGCATTTTGCCGATCACCTTCCTGACCCATGGCGGTCAGCATGACAATATAGACATCTTGCATGTCCGGGCTTGCCTTAACCGTTTTGCACACATTGAGACCATCCACGCGAGGCATCATGACATCAAGATAAACCAAGGCGGGCTGTTCAGCCTCGATCAGCTGCAGGGCCTGCTCTCCATCAGAGGCAGTCAGGATCTCAATATCTTCATGCTCGTCTTGAAGATCTCGCAGGGCGCGCTCCATGAGTAACAGCGTGCGCCTCTCGTCATCGACGATCAGAATTCGGTGATTCATGAACTTCTCCTTGTGCATTTCCTGGATATCGAATAAACTCCACGAGTATCTAGGCTGGCAGGGGTAGGGTAAACGAAAAATTACTGCCCTCGCCCAGTTCGCTTTCCACCCAGATCCTGCCGCCGTGATGTTCCACGATTTGTTTCGAAATCGTCAATCCAAGCCCGGTACCCTTGGAGCGACCGGTATGCGGATCACCCGCCTGGGCATACTTCTCAAAGACCCTGGTGTGGTCGGCTGGGGCGATGCCAATCCCCGTATCGATCACACTCACCAGGATCTCCCCGTTGCGCTGGCTCGCCCGGCAGGTGACCGATCCCTGGTCAGTGAACTTGACCGCGTTGGAGATTAAATTCAGCATCACCCGGATCAAGCTATCCCAATCTCCAACCACATCGGGCAAATCTGCCTCAAAGTCTTTAATCAGCTCAAGTTCTTTCTGTTCGAACAGGTATGCGGAGGTCGCCAGCGACCGCTCGACCAGCTCCACTACTGAGAGTGGGCACATGTTCCATTCAAGTTTTCCAGCCTCGATCTTTGCCAAGTCAAGCATGTCCTTGATCAGGTTCGCCATGCGCTCCCCTTCTTCCACGATAATTCCCAGGGATTCAGTCACTTCATCGATAGCTCGCTGTGTCTTGGCATCCGGATCTAGAACTTTCGGGAAGACGTATTTTTCAAGGTCCTTAATTGAGCTTTTGGCAAAACCATAAATGTGGGTCAGCGGCGTCCTGAGCTCATGGCTTGCATTGGCCACAAATTCGCTCATTGCTGCCCTCGCAGATTCGGCTTCTTCCTTGGCGCGGCGGAGCTGCACCTCAGCCCTTTTCCGTTCCGTAATATCATGGTAAATAGCGATAAAACCTACTTTCTCCCCGGCAACGATCACCGGAAGTCCTAACACCTCCACATCCACTAATGAACCGTCTTTGCGCGTGCGCTTCGTGGTAGCGTGAAAAGCCATCTGGAATTCCACTTGAATAACCTGGTTGGTATAAGCAATAGCCTCGGCATAAAGCGCTTCGTCTTTGGCAACAATGTCATCCAGGTTTTTACCGATCACTTCTTCCTGGGTATATCCGAATAATTTCTCCGCCATCGGGTTCCAGGAGACAATATTGACATTTCTATCGACGCTGACGACTGCCACCGGGTTGTTAATCAAAAGCGCTTCATAATATTCCTTTTGATAGCGCAGCTCCTCCTCATAACGTATGCGATCAGAAATGTCGTGGTAAATACCTACAAACCCAATTCGCTTATCGCCCACGATGATCGGGACACCTAGAGCTTCTACATCAACCAGAGACCCATCCTTGTGTGTGCGCCTCGTTGTCCGGTGAACCCTTTCCATCGTAAATGAGGTCAGCTCGTGTGTCATGGTCACGGCTTCTTCTCGAATAGACTCGTCGTTTGCAACCAAATCATCGAGGTTTTTCCCAAGGGCTTCTTCCTGCACATACCCGTACAGGGTTTCAGCAGCAGGGTTCCAGGCAGTGACCTTGCCTTTCAAATCGACCGCAACGATGGCCACTGGGCTGTTGAGAAACAGCGCTTCGTAATATTCCTTCTGGTAGCGGATCTCCTCCTCGTAGCGAATACGCTCTGAGATATCATGGTAGATTGCGATGAGACCAACATTTTTCCCCTCCACGATCACCGGTAGAGCCTGTGCCTCCACATCCACGAATGAACCATCCCTGCGAGTTCGTCTGGTGGTAGCCTGTACACGTTGCTTACCACGTATAACCTTGGAAGTGAACTCCGATGCTTCGGCGTGCAGTGCCTCATCCGTCGCCACAACCTCATCCAGGTTCTTCCCAATCACCTCCTCAGGGGTCCACCCAAATAATTTCTCCGCCATCGGATTCCAGGAGACTATGTTGTTGTGAAGATCTGCACTGACCACAGCCACAGGATTATTGACAAAAAGCGCCTCATAATACTCTTTCTGATAGCGGATCTCCTCCTCGTAGCGTATCCGGTCTGAGATATCGTGATAAATCGCAGTGAAGCCAATATTTTCCCCATCCACGATCACAGGCAAGCCCAGCAGCTCCACATCTACCTGCGAACCATCTTTGCGAGTTCGCTTCGTAGTGACCTGTATGCGCTTCTCATGATCAATGACCTGTAGGGTATACGACAAGGCCTCATTGCGCAGTGAATCATCCGTAGCCACGATGTCATCCAGGTTCTTTCCGACCACTTCATCCTGGGTATACCCAAATAGCTTCTCTGCCATCGGGTTCCAAGAAAGAATGTTATTTTCCAGGTCTGCACTCACCACTGCTACCGGGTTGTTAATGAAAAGTGCTTTGTAGTATTCTTTTTGATAGCGGATCTGCTCCTCGTAGTGTTTGCGCTCAGACATATCATGGTAAATGGCAATGAAACCCACATTCTTTCCTTCGACCATCACTGGCAGTGATAACAGTTCTACATCAACGAAAGAACCATCCTTGCGGATTCGCTTCGTGGTTACCTGAACTCGTTTCTGATCAAGGACCTGTTTTGTATAGGTTAATGCCTCCTCGAGCAGCGATTCGTCATTGGCGACAACATCATCAATGTGTCGACCAATCACCTCCTTTGAGGTGTACCCAAACAGCTTCTCCGCCATCGGGTTCCAGGAGACTATCTTCCCATCCAGATCAGCGGTCACGACCGCCACCGGGTTGTTGGTCACCAGGGCCTCGTAATACTCCTTCTGGTAGCGGATTTCTTCTTCATAGCGAAGGCGTTCGGAGATATCGTGGTATATAACGATAGCTCCAACATTTTCACCTTCAACGAACACTGGCAGCGCCAGGAGCTCAACATCCACCAGGGAGCCGTCTTTACGAGTGCGCTTTGTGGCTGCCTGTACCCGTTTTTCCTGATTGATAACCTGGGAGGTAAATGCTAATGCCTCGGCGCGCAGCGACGGATCGTTCGCCACGACGTCATCCAGGTATTTCCCAATCACCTCTTCCTGGGAATATCCAAACAGCTTTTCTGCCATCGGGTTCCAGGAGACAATATTAAAATCCAGGTTTGCTGTCACGACCGCAACCGGGTTATTTACCAGCAGCGCTTCGTAATAAATCTTCTGGTGATGGATATCTGTCTCAAGCCTCTTTTGTTCCATCATATTGACCTCGTCTAATGCAAATCTTTTCCAGCCTCAACAATCATCTCACCTAAATTTCTGGGTGACGCCAAACGACAGGTGTCCGGATCCCAATTTCTCAGAATACTGGCAATTGATTTGTTTTCCCATATGATCGATCTCAAGCGCGGTTGCAGGCTGCCGTAAGCGCGGGGAGTACAGCTTTTACCTGATCTGTGGTCAGGTGAACATGGATTGTGCATTCATTTCCCTGGGGTGACGGACCAAGATCAAATGGGTAGAGCAAGCGGATTGGAATTGCCTCTTCTTCGCGCCAGTGATTGATCGCCAGCAGCTTGATGAGGTCGCCATCAGGCCAGGTTGCGATGGCATAGGGGACATTAAAGCGAATCCCGCGCTCCTGCATTCGGCCACGAATTTCAATCGCTGATTCCAAAATCCAGTAATAAACCAGGGGATTCTCTCCCACATTCTGGTCAAACACCACCACTTTCCCTCTGTCCCGGCCTTGAGAAGCTGCTTTGAGACAAGTTTTAGCGAAAATACTAGCCTGAGCGGCGAAATAATCCCGATCGTCGAGGATGATCCGCTTCAACAGTGGATGGGCAGCTGCTGACCATTCCGCAGGATCGATTGCCCGTGATTCTGCGACTGTCGAATAGATTTCATTGAGTAATCCCTGGGTGACTGCCTGCTCTTCGGTCGTAATTCCAACGGTTGACTGTGTTGGATCACGGGTACAAAGGGCAGCGATGCGGCCCCATACAAGATCCGCCTCGTCTGCATCCGCACCCCAAAAATAAGCCCAATCGCCACCTAGGATTATCTCTACACCCAGCTCGATAAGGGATGGTATGCGCGGCCAGTTGGCTTCATGGCGGTTTAAAATACTAACAGCCGCACCACTTTCCTGCCACAGTTGCACCACATCGAGCGCTTGTTGAGTGAGCCCAGGATCCGGGCGATCGCCGATTACCAGCAAATGAACTTGCCCATCTGGACCAATTTCCGGAAGTGCTTTTGTCCACAACCAATTTGATCCCGCATCTGTATCTGGGTAGCACAAAGGCTCTACTGGACAGCTGTTTGCAATCAGATGCTTTTGGCTGATTGCAGCCATCACCAAGCTGTGGGCTTCGAAGGGGAAAACAAGCAGTGTCCCCCTCCCAGCAGTTCCATCATGTGCCTCCGTAGTAAGCGAAGAGAACACCGGACCAGGAGCTTCTGTATCGATCTCTTTAACCCCCCAATCCAAGAGTGTGCTAGCCAGGTCCTGGCGCAGCATCTTGATTTGCAGATTATCTGCCGTTTGCCCATCGGTGTAGACTTGCAGAGTGACATTTGGGTCGCAATGTATACGGACACCCCGTATGTGGTCCAGGCTGATCCAATGAGGCAAGCTGTCCGAGAAAAAGAATTCCAGCACCTGCCTGAACTTGCCCTCATAATCAGAGCGGCGATGGTCAATATCCATCGCATCTGCGATCCGAAGAATAGAAGCTAAAAGTCCCGTGCGGATTGGCTCGCCTTGCAGTGTATCCATGCGGGCAGGTTCAAATTCACCACGATGCCAGCGACACAAGAGACCGACCAGTTCGGCTTCTTTCGCGGTAAAAGGCAATTTTCTTTCGGCAGCCAGCTTCTCAACCGTCTCCTGGCTTATCCTGTTATGCAGCCCCCGATCCACGACGTTGCCTATGTCATGGAAAAGTGCACCGGCGCGCAGCAAATGCCGCTCTGCATCTGTGAGGTCTAAAATATAGCTCAACTGGGTGGCAAAAGACTTGACCCGCAGGCCATGGCTGGGACCATGATCTGTGAATTCGCTCAGCTTGGCACGGGCAAACTGCAGCATTGGAATTGCGGTGCGCAGGGTGG